>NZ_CP184844.1:0-3115374 GCF_051122755.1 Haloarcula sp. NS06 | reverse complement strand
TATACAGATCATAGCTATCAGCACAGCAAGCCGGTCGTTTACAAGATACGAGCTAGCGGTAGCGCTATCCGGGGTGATTCCAGTCTGTGCGGGCGGATATGAACTATTAATACTCCAACGGCGCCGAGTTAATACATGGGCGTTGTTAGTATCTCGATGCCGGACGAACTGGAGGAGCGAATCGACACGTTCGCCGACGAACACGGGTACACGGGTCGCAGCGAGGTCGTTCGGGAAGCGGTCCGGAATCTGATGGGGGAGTTCGAGGACAAGCGGCTGGAGGACCGCGAACTGATGGCGATCGTCACTGTGTTGTTCGACTACGAGACGACAACCGTTGAGGAGAAAATGATGCATCTCCGTCACGACCACGAGTCCATCGTCGCGTCGAACTTCCACAGTCACGTCGGCGACCGGTACTGTATGGAACTATTCGTGCTGGAGGGACAGCTAGATGACATTTCCGCATTTGTCGGCAAAGTCCGTGCCACGAAAGACACGCTGTCTGTCGATTACTCGGTGCTGCCAGTTGATGACATCAACATGTTCACGTGAGAGGGTGTCGACGCTGGAAAGAGCTGCCACGTCTCGGAAGTCCGCGAACCGTTTGAGACCTTCAGTAGGCGTTTAAGTCGGGGCCGCGTAGCCGGCGGCGATGAAAGACTCTATTCTCGATACGATCGGGTCCCCGCTGGTCTCGGTTCGCGCACCGGAGGGGGCAACTGTTGCAGCGAAAATCGAGTCGTTCAATCCCGGGGGGTCCGCGAAGGACCGACCGGCGAAGTACATGATTGACTCCGCTGAGCGGAACGGCATGCTCGAACCGGGTGATACGCTCGTCGAACCGACGAGTGGCAACACCGGTATCGGGATGGCGATGGTTGGAGCGACGAAGGGGTACGACGTGGTGCTAGTGATGCCGTCCTCCAAGTCGCCGGAGCGCCGACAGATAATGAAGGCTTACGGTGCGGATATCGAACTAGTTGAGGGCGATATCTCCGACGCGAAAGAGCGCGCAAACGAACTCTGCGAGCGCGACGACTACGTCCAGCTCCGGCAGTTCGAGAACTCGGCGAACCCGACAGCGCACTACGAGACGACGGGTGAGGAGATACTCGAACAGGTGGGCGACCGGACCGTCGACGCGCTGGTCGCGGGCGTCGGCACTGGTGGCACACTCACTGGGACCGGCCGTCGGTTGCGTGAGGCGTTCCCCGAGATGGATATCGTCGCGGTCGAGCCGGCGGACAACGCTGTACTTTCGGGGATGGACCCGGGTACTGGTGAAGACAGCTTCCAGGGAATGGGGCCGGGGTTCGTCAGTGACAATCTCGATACCGATCTGCTAGACGACGTGCTGACAGTCGAACTCCCGGATGCAGAAGACGAATGCCGGCGACTCGCCCACGAGGAGGGCATCCTCGTCGGCCAGTCCTCGGGTGCGTCGAACCTCGCGGCAAGAGAGGTAGCTGAGCAACTCGTCGCGGACGACGTTGACGACCCGCTCGTCGTCACAGTCTACTGGGACAGCGGCGAGCGGTATATGTCGACCGGAATGTTCGACTGAAACCGGTCTGTTTTGCGCGCAGCGTAACCCGGGTCAGGCACCGAACTCCGACTCGGTCACTCTAACGATGAGCGTTTCATCCACGTCTTGAAGATCGTACTCGGGAATCGTGTTGCCAGTCCGTGTCAGGAGCATCGGCTCGACCAGTTCCGGTGGGCCATCGGCTTCCATCGCCTTCGTGTCGAGTGTTGACACTTCTTCGGTCTGGGTTTCATCGTCAGCGTCGCTGGTCCTGTCCGGCTCGACGATACCGTACACCTTGAGGAAGCGCCCGGTGTCTTCGGGCGCAATGTCATCGTCCCGTATCGCCGCGGCGAGGTTCCGAGAGAGCCACTCAGTCTCACTAATCGATGGATCCCGAACGAATGCGGCGTTCGCGAAGCGGACGAGATACCAGTTCAAGTCGTTGAGCAGCGCCACTGCCGCTCCGAGGCTCACGGTGTCGATGGCGACGGTATTCGCGAACGGTTCCTGCAGGTCGTAGGTGGCAAGTGCGTTCCGCGCAGTCTCGCGAGAGAGGAGTTCGTATCGAAGGTTCACGTCGTCGCTCCCGACGAGACAGACCTGCGTCATGACTCAATCCTGGCCCGCCCCGGAAATTTAGCTTTCGATGGGGACGACAGTGCGGTCCTGAACACAGGCTTCGGCGCGCTCGAACAGGCCGTCGGGTTCGGCCGCCCGGACCGCTTCTAGCGTGGCATTGGTTTCCGGGTGCGATGGTGCGACACGGTTGCAACCGGTGTCGATTGTCGAGTCCTCAAAGGTCCCGATAGTTCGCGCATGATTGGTTATGTCGGACTTGTCGACGGTGAGGTTCGGTCGGTGCACCGGGAGTGTGGTCGCGGCATCGGTGACGGCAATGTTCGCGCTCGTCTGGCTGGATTTCTGCCCGATAGCTTCGCCGGTGACGATGCCGACAGCGTCGCAGTTGTGCGCGATACCCTCGGCGACTGTGAGCATGAACCGGCGGAGCACGAGCATTCGAAGCGCCCCGAGATTTTTCGAGAGGTCGGTGACGACGTCACCGGCGTCAACGACGTTGATGGACAGGTCGTGCCCGGGAGCGTACGAGGCAAGCGTTTTGACGGTCGAAACGGCTCGCGCCCGGTGGTCGGGGCCACCGTAGTCACCGAGGTCGACGTAGACTGGAATCACAGGTGCGCCGCGTTTCATGAGCTTCCAGGCGGCGACAGGCGAGTCGATACCACCACTGATGAGGGCGACAACGGGCCGCTGAGTTCCGAGCGGGAGTCCGCCCGGGCCCGAACGTTTCTCACAGAAGACGTACGCCTCGTCCGCGCGACACTCGACGAACAGTTCGAAATCGGGGTCGTCGAGGTCGACAGCGGGATCGCCGCCCAGTTCATCGATTGCCTCCCAGACGGCGGTCCCGCCGTCGGATTCGATGTCTGTACTCGAAAAGGGATGTGCGTCCGCCGGCCCCGCCCGGCGAGCGTTGACAGCGAAAGCGCCACCATCGTACTGTTCTCGCGTGGTTGCGGCCAGTGCCGCTTCGATTGCAGACAGCGTCGGTTCGATGGTCGTGACCGCCGAGGCGGAGGTGACGCCAAACGTGTCGGCCGCGGCTGCGGTCACACCCTCTGGTTGGTCAGTGTGGATAAACAGTCGGTTCCGGCGCTGTTCAATGTCTCCTGACAAGCCGCGCGCGTCGAACATTGCGCGGAGATTGTCCGCCAGCTGCTGCTCCATCTTTCGACGGACTTGGTCGCTCTTGACGCCGAGTTCTCCGTGGCGAACGAGCACGCTGTCGGCGTCTGACGGATGCATACCCGCGAGTTGACTATCGGTGAGTAAAGGGGTGTCGCCTCGGTGTCTTAGAACGTCGAGAGGTCGCCCTCAATGACCTGCCGCGTGATGTCGGTCACGTCGGCCAGTTCGTCGTCGATTGTGGCCTGAATGTCAGATTCAACATCGCCGACCGCGATACCGTCTTCTGTGATTACTGTCGCGTCGGCGACGTGGGGCTCGTCAATCGGTGACCCGATCTGTGAGAGCAGACGCATCTGGACCTGTCGGATGCCGTCGACCTCATTTGCGACGGACTGTGCGATAGCTGTCGAGAGGAGATTGTAGATCTTCCCGATGTGGTTGACGGGGTTCTTCCCCGATGTTGCTTCCATGCTCATCGGGCGGTTCGGGGTAATAAGGCCGTTCGCGCGATTCCCGCGCCCGACAGAGCCGTCATCGCCTTGCTCGGCACTGGTCCCGGTGGTGGTGAGATAGATGGACTCGGCGTCGTAGTCGTCGGCCGTGTTGACGTGGACCGTTACGTCCCGGTCAGTGTACTCCTCGGCGAGATCGGTGACGAACGCCTGAACGTCCGAAACTGCGGTTTTGTACGCATCGAGGTCCGGAACGTGTTCATCAACCATCGCAACGGCCACGGTCACGTCGATGTGGTCGCCTTCGCGTTTGCCCATCACCTTCACGTCTTGGCCGACGACTGGGTTGGACTCTGCGTATTCGCCGGTCAATCGCTGTTCGGTGTTGCGGACGATCTGTTCAGTTTCGGTTAGCGGAGCGTGGCCGACGCCGTAGCTGGTATCGTTCGCCATCGGAATTGCTGCTTCCTCGCCGAACACGGTCTGGAGGTCGCCCGACCCTTCGCCGAACTGAACGTCGACGATGACATCGGAGCCGAGATCGAGGTGGGGGAATTGCTCGTCGAGGTAGTCGCGTGCGGCCCGGAGGGCGATACTTTCAGCCGGGATGCGTTCGCCGTCGAACTTCTTTGTCGCTCGGCCGACGACCAGGATGTAGATCGGCTCAAGCACTTCGCCGCCGCCGTACGCGGGGGCGGCAGTGCCGGCGACAAGCTGTGTCTCGTCTGTGTTATAGTGCAAGACTGTACCGAACCGGTCAATGTACGTCTGTGCCAGCGCACGCGACACTGTCTCCGCGATGCCGTCACAGATGGAGTCTGGATGGCCGATACCCTTGCGCTCTACGACTTCGATGTCCTGATCTTCTACGGCAAGCCCGCTCGCAGGTTGGACGTGGATGTTCCGCTCGGTCATTGCCTCGACTTCGTCTGGCCGGGTTCTATAACTTACGGGAACAGATAATAACGGAATGATTACTCGTTCGCATCGCTAAGTAGCATGCCGAGATAGGAGGTCCGCTGCTGGTCGTTGGGGTTCAGACCGAGGTCCTGAAGCACCTCGTAGGCTTCTTCTCGGACGGGTTCGATATCGCCGTTGGTTTCGCGCTCGACTTCGACGAACTCGCCGACATCGTCGACAGCGTCGAGCGTGACGTCGTACTCTCGAACTTCGTAGACTCGGCGGTTCTTCCGGACTGTCGCCGCGGGCTCGAAGCCGAGGTGCTGGACGATAGTGCTGATTTCGTCGCCGTCCTCGACGCCCGTTTCGAACTCTTCTCGGCTCTTCGACTCTGCTTCGAGGAGTGGCCCCTTGTAGGTGACTTTCGCGTTCGTTACTCCTTTTCTGGTTTCACGGCGAACCCGGAACGCCTCGTCTGTCTCAGCGAAATCCCGGTGGGGCGCATCGTAGTACGTGTCCGTCTGTATCACCGTATCGACCTGCTCGGATCCGAGTTCGTCGAGTCGCTCCGCGACAGCCTCGATATCCGCTGGCACTTTCACCTCGACTTCGTACATACTGTGGGGCTGGGCCGGGCTGCTGAAAAACGCTCCCGTCGACCGCGCCCTTTACTGTGTCCGCTCTCCCGGGTAGTAGTATGGCCGGTCGCTACGAACCGATCGACTCCCCGGATGAGACGACCCTCTTTCCGTATCACGACCTGACACCGCCGACAGTTGCAACGGTCGCGCGCGCCCGGCAACGCATCCGACAGCATCTTCCAGAGACACCCTTGGTCCGCAGCGAAGCCCTCTCAGAAGCCCTCGACGCAGATGTCTTGCTCAAGCGCGAGGACACGCTCCCGACTGGCGCGTTCAAAGTCCGTGGTGGCGTGAACCTCGTTGCGTCCCTTGACGAGGAGTTCCACGACGCTGGACTGCTCGCTGCGAGCACGGGGAACCACGGGCAGTCTATCGCGTGGGCTGGCCGCGAGTTCGGCATACCAGTCACCATCGGTGTCCCCGAAGAAGCCAATGCAGGAAAGGTCGATGCGTTGGAGCAACTCGGTGCAGAAGTTATCCAGTACGGGGAAGACTACGACGAGGCCCGCGAACACATCGAGGACTTGGCGACCCAGCGTGCGGCGCGCTACGTCCACTCGGGTAACGAACCGAAGTTGCTCGCCGGCGTCGGCACAGCAGGCCTCGAAATCCTCGATGAACGACCCGACGTTGACCGCGTGTTCTGTCCTGTCGGTGGCGGTACCGCCGCAGCCGGGTACTGCGTCACGCTCGGGGCGATGACCGACGCCGCTGTCGTCGGCGTGCAGGCCGCTGGCGCGCCCGCGGTGTACCACGCTTGGCAGGACGAGACGCTGGAGGCTCTCGACAGCGTCGACACCATTGCCGAGGGCGTCGCAACCCGGGTTCCGTTCGCGCTCCCGACCGAAATCCTGCAGTCGGGACTTGCCGATTTCCGGCTCGTATCCGAAGACGCCATTACCGACGCCGTGGCACGCCTGTTCGAGACAGACCGCATCGTCATGGAAGGGGCCTGTGCGACCGCTGTCGCCGCAGCGCTTCAGGCTGGTGACGAACTACGGGGCGAGACAGTCGTTCTCCCCATTTCGGGACGGAATATCGACCGAGAGAAGTTTGACCGACTGCTGGCAGAGAGCGAGTACTAGCTGGTCACTTCGGAAGTCTTTCGATCGCTGCTGACCGGGAAACGTTGTCCTTAAGAGTGCCACGACTGACGAACAGGGTATGAGCAACGAGTCTGAGACTGACGTAGACGAGGAGACCGCAGACGAAGAAGAACAGGCGGAGGGACTTCAGAAAGGCGATGTCGTCAAGCTCGCCTACACCGCCCGCACCGTCGACGGCGGCCAGCTTGTCGACACGACCGACGAAGAAGTCGCCGAAGACGACGGTATCGACACCGAACAGCAGGAGTTCGGCCCGCGCACCATCGTGCTGGGCGAGAACCACATCTTCCCGGATGTTGAGCAGGACATCTACGGCAAGGAGGTCGGCGACGAGGGCGACGTGACCGTCGCGGCTGCCGACGCCTTCGGCGAGTACGACGAGGAAGAGGTCCGGACGGTCTCGAAAGACAAGATCCCTGAGGACGACCGCTACCCTGGCGCACACGTCGACCTTGAGGGCGAACACGGCCACGTCGAGACCATCATTGGCGGCCGCGCGCGAGTGGACTTCAACCACCCGCTGGCCGGAGAGGACGTCGAGTACGACTACGAAGTCCTCGAAGAGGTCACGGACCGCGAGGAGAAGGCACAGGGCATCATCCAGATGATGCTCGACATGGAGCTCGACGTGTGGTTCGAGACCGACACCGTCGAAGAAGAACAGGTCGTCGAGAGCGAGGACGACGAAGACGAAGAGTCCGAGCCCGAATACGAAACCGTCGAAGTCGAGAAGGAAACGCTCTACATCGAGGCGACGCCGCAGTTGACGATGAACCAGCAGTGGATGATGGGCAAGCAGCAGATCGCCCAGCAGCTCACGCAGCTACTCGATATTGACCGCATCATCGTGCAGGAAGAGATCGGTGGCGGCGGCATGGGCATGCCCGGCATGATGGGCGGCATGGGCGGTGCCGGCGGCGCTGACATCGAAGATGCGCTGGAAGATGCCGACGTTGACGCCGAAGAGATCGTCGAAGAGATCGAAGGCGCCGAAGAGTAACTGCACAGCGAGCACGCGAGCGGTTCTACGGTGCTGAGCGACAGCGAATGGGGTTGCGGTATCGAGCGGTAGCGGGCGGTTTTACCGTTCTAGGCGGTAGCGACTGCCACTTTCTGACGGCCAATACGGGAGAACCGTTATACGCACGACACGTCATCACTACGCATGCGAGTGTCGTTGGTGTACCCGTCACTGCTCGCGCTCCCGCCGGGAATTGCGTTTGGCGTCGGCACGGTCGTGCTGACTGGAAGCACCGGCGCAGGATTGGCAGCAGGCGTCGGCGTTGGTCTCGGACTATTCTTGTTGATACTCGTCGGCACTGAGTTCGGCTCGACGGACAGAGAGCCACGGCCCGGCGGCGAATAGACTCAGGCGATGTCGCGGCTCGTATCGATGCTGACCTCTTCGACGAGATTGAGCTTGATGATGTCGGTGGGGGCGCGCCCGCCGCGGAACTTCGGAATCGCGAGCCGGTTTTCGACCTCATCACCGTTCGTTGTGGTGTTGAGCTGGAACACCACGTCAGCGAAGTGCTCGGTCGTATCCCGGAGCGGTGGCACGTCACGGCCATCGAGACAGTGGACAATAGCGAGGCTCCCAGTGTTGACGATGTGGTTCTGCAAGTCGTTCATGAACGCGCGAAAGCGCGAGTGTGGCTCCTGAGCTTCCAGCACGTCGAGTGGGTCGACGATGAGGTTCGATGTCTCCGGCAGCGCCGAGACGAGCTTGCCGGCGTTGTCGAGGGGCGCCTCACCGGAAATGTGCCGTACCGTCGGGTCCCCGGTGTTAGCCGGCGTCTGCTCAATGCTTGCAATGACTGATTCGGCGGTCCGGTCGAGCGACAGCCACAGCGTCCCGCGCGTGGCGGTAAGTTCGTAGAGGAACAGTTCCGCCTGGCTAGCCGGCTGGGCAGAGAGCACGACGATGCTCCCTGCAGGGATGCCACCATCGAGTTTTCTGTCGAGGACATCGATCCCCGTTCGCAACCGGTTGGCCATACCACTGAGAACTTATTTTCCCACGAGATTAAGTATTCCGCTTGGCGAGAACGTTCGCCATCTCGACGTATTTTGCTGCCGCCCGGTCCGATTCCAGTGGCTTCGACACCGACGGCACGTGAATTGTTTCCGAGCAGGACAGCAGGTCCGATGGGTCCACGGACCCGTCACTGCCAACAAGGACCGTGAGCGCCGGCGGTGCATCAAGCGCACGGGCCATCGCCGCGGTCTTGGCTGTGTCGGTGAGGCTCTGGCGGGTTGGTGCACTCACGAGTACTGTCCTGTCAGCCGCCCGTAGCGGCCGCGCGGCGTCCGGGCCAGCGCCGGCCGGACAGTCGAGTACTACAGGGCAAGCACGTCGGGACAGGCTGTCGATGGCATTGTCAACAGCGGCTTCGGTTGCGCTCTGACAGGGAAGCACCTCGACGTTTTCGACGGTCATGGCGGGCTTGGCAATTGTGGTCGGCTCAGCCGAGGTTGTGATATCAGCGATTCCGGGTGTCGGAGTGACCCCAGCGCGACGGTGGAGGTTCGGCATATCGCGATCGGTGTCTACGACCAACGACCGCTTGGTGGGCGTCCCCAGTGCCTGACCGAGCCCGAGGGCGATGGTCGTTTTGCCACAGCCACCCTTGCCGCCAGCGATTGCGAGCATAGTGAGTGTGGCCTGTCTATCGGTTTTGAACCCTTGTACTATGAATCACGAACAGTGACCGCAAAACTGGGCCGGAAGGTCTGACTTACGTCGTTGGCTGTTGCCTACTCTTACACGCTGGGTTCCGTTGCCGGGCATAGTTCGAGACTGTGACCGCTGTCGGTCGGTGTTAGCCCGGCTATAACAATACCGATGTACCCGAAGGGCTGGGACATGAACCTACACCACGAGCGCATCGAAGCGTCGCCGCCGGCGAGTACGATGAGCTTCTGTCTCACGACCGACCTCACGGGAAATGGTCGACCGGACGTCGTTGTCGGGGCGCTTGGCGACAAGCACGAGGTCCAGTTCCCACTCGTCGACAAGTCAGTCGACTTGCTGTCCGTGTTCGGCATGGGGCCGCTGGCCCGCTGGCTCCAGACGAACGTGTTCTGGTATGAAAACCCCGGCTGGGAGCGCCACGACGTTGCCAGTGCACCGGAACTCTCTGTCGGCGGCTCGCTCGGCGACATCACGGGGAACGGCCGACCGGATATGGTTGCCGGCCAGAACATCCACCAGCACAAACTGTGGTGGTTCGAGATACCGAACGATCCGAGAGAACAGTGGACGCGTCGGCTCATAACCGACGACTTCGAGAAGTATCACGACACCGCGGTGGCGGACGTGGACGGCGACGGACAGAACGAGGTCGTCGGACTGTCTCAGGAGTCCAAGACGGTGTTCTACTACGATATTCCTGAGGACCCAACGAGCGAACCGTGGCCGGTGGCGAACCGACACGTCGTCGCCGAAGACCTCGATGTCGAGGGTGTCGCAGTCGAGGATGCCGACGGGGACGGCGAGGTCGAAATCGTCGCCGGCCCCAACGTCTTCCACCGGACAGCAGACGGGTGGGACCGGGAACCAATCGTCGAGGACTGGCAGTGTACTCGTGTCGCTATCGAGGACGTCGACGGCGACGGCGACTTGGAGATAATCCTCGTCGAGGGTGACGAGCCGTATCTCGACGACCGTCCGGCCAGGCTGGGCGTGTTCGACCCGCCCGAGTGGGACCTGACCCTGCTGCACGACGACCTCTCGAACCCACATAGCCTCGACGTGGCGGACTTCGACGGCGACGGCAGTCCTGACATCTTCGTCGCGGAAATGGGTCTGGAGGAAGGACATGAACCGCGACAGCTCGTGTTCCACAACGACGGCGCGGGGAATTTCGAGCAGAAAGAACTGAACACCGGTATCCCTACCCACGAGGCGAAGGTCGTCGACCTTGACGGTGACGGCATCCCGGACATCGTCGGCAAGGCGTACACCGAGCCCCGCGTCGATGTCTGGCAGAGCAATCCCTGACGAGTCGCCTCGTTCTGTTATTACGACCGCTACGCGCCTTCTGACCCCGCTTTCGAACCCAGTGCCGCTGCTCTTGAAGCCGAACCTGATGATGTACGTGACTGTTCAATTCCCGTGTCGGGGGATTCAAGAGCGTCCGGAGCGCGGTATCGAGTGAAATGCGGCACGACCACATCATCAGCGCGAAACAACTCTCGCGGGGCGACATCGAGACGGTGCTCGACCACGCGGCTGACATCGCGGCTGACCCGGGAGCGTTCGCGGACCGGCACAGCGACACGCTGCTTGGCCTCCTCTTTTTCGAGCCGAGTACCCGGACAAAGATGAGCTTCACAACGGCGATGAAACGCCTCGGCGGCGACATCGTCGACATGGGCTCTGTCGAGTCCTCAAGCGTGAAAAAAGGCGAGTCACTAGCCGACACTGTCCGCGTCGTTGAGGGGTATACCGACGCGCTCGTGCTCCGGCACCCGATGGAGGGCTCCGCGAAAATGGCGAGCGAGTTCGTCGACGTGCCGCTCGTCAACGCCGGCGACGGGGCCGGCCAGCACCCGACACAGACGCTGCTTGACCTCTACACGATCCGTGAGAACGCGGGCTTCGACGACTTGACTATCGGCATCATGGGCGACCTGAAGTACGGACGAACCGTCCACTCGCTGGCCCACGCACTCACGACCGTCGACGCCAGCCAGCACTTCATTAGCCCGGAGTCGCTCCAGCTTCCACGGTCGGTTCGATACGACCTCCACGAGGCCGGCGCGGGCATCCGCGAACACACCGAACTTGACGACATACTCCCGGAACTGGACGTGCTCTACGTGACACGCATCCAGGCTGAGCGGTTCCCAGATGAGAGCGAGTATCGTGAAGTCGCCGGCCAGTACCAGATCGACGCCAACACGCTTGCGGCGGCCAAAGACGACTTGACCGTGATGCATCCGCTCCCGCGCGTCGACGAGATTGCCCACGACGTCGACGAGACCACCCACGCACAGTACTTCCAGCAGGCCCACAACGGCGTTCCCGTACGGATGGCGCTGCTCGACCTGATGCTTGGAGGCGACCAATGAGCGACAACGACCAGCAACTCCGTGTCTCGAAGATTCAGAACGGAACCGTCATCGACCACATTGCGGGCGGACAGGCGTTGAACGTCCTGGCAATTCTCGGCATCGACGGCACCAGCGGCGACTCCGTTTCCGTCGCGATGAATATGCCCTCGGACCGCCTGGGCCACAAGGACGTGGTCAAGGTTGAGGGCCGCGAACTTTCTCAAAACGAGGTCGACGTCCTCTCGCTCATTGCGCCCGCGGCGACGATCAACATCATTCGTGACTACGAGGTCGTCGAAAAAGGCCGCGTCGAGCGGCCGTCGGTCGTTGAGGGTGTCCTCGAATGCCCGAACCACAACTGCATCACGACCGAGAACGAACCAGTCGACTCACGCTTTGCCGTCGGCGACGACGGCGTCCGGTGTGAGTACTGCGATACGATCATCCGCGATGACCTGCCGGCACACATCCTCGCAGAGTAAGCCGACCCTGTCGCCGTCTGGCTACTGCAGCCAGATGCTCGCGAACGAGTCGAAGTAGTCTGCACCGGTTTCGACTAGCACGTGGTCCGCACCCAGTGCAGTCACGCGGTTCGAAACCGAATCAATGTGGGCGTCGAGCCGCGACTGGTACGTTTCTGCCAGCGAGCCGCTGAAGTACGACCGGCGTGTCTCATCGCTTTCCGGGTCGGCGAACAGGACGTCACCGACGACGCCGGGGTCTCGTTCCGCCGGAGCAACCACGCGGACCAGCAGCACGTCGGCGTCGTTGCGTGCGAGCGCGGCGATACCGGATTCGAGCGTCTCCGGGTCGGCCAAGCAGTCACTGAACACGACGACGAGCGAGCGCGAGCGAATGCGTTCGGCGTACGCCTCCAGCGCGGATTCGAAATCAGCCGTCCCGTCGGGCGTCAGCTCGTTCAACTGGTCGATAAGCGAGAGGAGTTCGCCGCGGTTCGACTGGCCGGTATCAATTCGGTTCACCCGGTCACGGAGGGTACAGAACTGGAAGTCGTTGTTCTCCTCCGCGGTGAGGTAGGCGAAGCCGAGCCCGAGCTTGGCAGCGTACTCGAACTTGTGACTCGCCGCGTCGCCGTAGTCCATCGACGCGCTCGTGTCGACAAGCAGGTGGACGGTCAGGCTTCGCTCTTCCTCGTACTGCTTGATGAAATACTCCTCCGTCCGGGCGAACAGCTTCCAGTCGATACGCCGCGTGTCGTCCCCCGGCGAGTAGCGCCGGTAGTCGCTGAACGTGAGCCCTTCCCCGACCCGCGGGGACTCCTGATCGCCCTGTCGAATCGAGGTCGTCTGGCGGTTCAGTGCCGCGGTGAACCGGCCGAGTTCGTCCAGAAAGTCCGGCTCGATAGTCACAGCTGTCCCCCCGCTCTCGTTGGCCCGCCGCCGACTGAACCGCGGTCACTGGGTGCCTCATTCCAGCAGGGCCGCGATGAGGTCGTCAGCCGTCCGTCCCTCTCGCTCAGCCCGGAAGTCCACGATAATCCGGTGGCGGAGGACGGGCGCGGCCAGCGCCTCGATGTCCTCGCCGGTGACGTGCGAGCGGCCGTGGAGGAACGCCCGGGCCTTCGCTGTCTGAACGAGCGCCATGCTCGCCCGCGGGCTGGCCCCGAACTCAATGTCGTCGGCCTCGCGCGTCCGGCGGACGAGCTGGACTGCTCGGTCCCGCAGGTCATCCGCGATAGGCATCTCGCGGACCAGCTGCTGGATCTCCTGAATTTCCGAGCGGGTCAGCGAGCGCTCGACGGGGACCTGTTCCGCGCCGGCGGTGTACATGTCGACGATGGTCCGCTCCTCGTCGTAGTCGGGGTAGTCGACCAGCAGCTTCAGCATGAAGCGGTCGGTCTGGGCCTCCGGGAGCGCATAGGTTCCCGACTGGTCGATTGGGTTCTGGGTGGCCAGAATGAAGAAGGGGCGCGGCAGTTCGTAGGTCTCGCCCGCGGCAGTCACCTGTTTCTCCTGCATCGCCTCCAGCAGGGCGGCCTGTGTCTTCGGCGTCGCCCGGTTGATCTCGTCGGCCAGTACCACGTTGGCGAACACCGGCCCTTTCTCGAAGACGAACTCACGCCCGCTGTCGGTCTCGCGGATGATCTCGGTTCCCGTGATATCGGAGGGCATCAGGTCCGGGGTGTTCTGAATCCGGGAAAACTGGAGGTCAGTCACCTCTGCGACGGTCCGGACCATTGTCGTCTTTCCCAGCCCTGGGTTCGATTCGAGCAGGGCGTTACCGTCGGCCAGGATACAGATGAGCAGTTGCTCCAGTACCTCCTCCTGGCCGACGATCCGGGTGCTGATCTGTTCACGTGCGTTCGCGATCTTCTGCTGTAGTTCGTCGATGTCTTGCTCTGGGCTCATGGGTCGGTGTCCTCGTCGTCTGTGTCCTGATCTCGAATCCTGAGATTGTACTCGCGGATGAGGTCCGCGTCCTCAACGTCTTCCTGGCCGGCGAACCCGGCCTGCTGGCTGTCGACTGTGCCACTGCCGCTCCCCGGCCCCCCGGTGTCCGACGACGGGAACGACTGACTCCGGTCGATTTCCTCGTCGCCACCCGTCGAATCGATCTCAGCGGTAAGGTTCTCGTCGCCCGCCTGCACGTCCTCACTGTCACCGAGTATCGCGTCGCCGTCTTCGAGCCCCTCGTACTCGCGGGGACGGTCGTTTGGCGATTCCGTTTCGACTGTGCCGCGGTCGAGCAAGCCGATGTCGACGACGGCTACCTGTACTGTCGCCAGGCTCAGCAGAATAACAACGACGAGCGTCCCGAGCAGTCGCCGGCTATCGACAAGGGCGACGCTTGAACTCTGTTTCAGCCCATCAAGGACGTCCTCGTAGAGCCGGCCCGCCATCCGCGTTTCGGCTCCGTCTTCTACCGCATCCCGCGCCGTTCGGAGCGCGTCAGTGACGTTCGCGTTCGCCGCCTCGAACTGCTCGACGAGCGGCTGACGGACTCGGTACAGATACTCGCCGATGAGCCAGCACACTCCGACGACCATGCCGACAACTGCGCCCGTGGGGAAGGACAGCTCCGGTATCGAGCGGCCGACAGCCGCCCCGACCGGGTCCGTCACCGCCGTGGGAACCGACACCTGTGTCGGGAGTTCGGCCGGCGAAAGGACAGTCAGGAGGATGTTCGCCAGAAGAAAGACCAGCACCGCGTCGACGACGGCGTAGACGAACGCCGCTTTCTTGCCCTCGCGTCTGATCTCGTCGAGCGCGCTCGCCATCCGACGGCGCGAGTCTGACCTACCGGAGTCTCCCATAGACGTTGCCTCACTCTCGCTGCCGGCTGTTCCAGACGTGTCGGATGCGACTTCGTCTTTCATGGTCAGACTCCCTCGCAGGCGCTGGAGGTCTCGTTCGTGTTGTCCAGCGCGTTACAGGCCCGGTTGAGCCGGTTCCTGAGTTCCTGGTTCTCCGATTCGAGAGTATCGATCTCTTGGTTGAGGTCGTCAATCTCATTTTCTAGATTATCAATCTCTGTGTTGAGGTCTGATACCTGCTCCTCAAGGTCTTCATTCTCGCCTTCGAGGTCGTTGATTGTCGACTCAAGGTCATCGACTTCGTTCTCGAGCGTGTCGCGCTCATCCTGTAGGTCATCGACCGCCCCCTCCAGCTCCTCGACGCGGTCCTCGCTCTCGCGGAGCGACCGCCGGGTCTCTGCTAGCTGGCTCTCCGTGGCGTTCAACTGCTCCTCTGTCTGGTTCAGGTTGGTCGCGACCTGATCGACGTCCTCAGATCGCGTCTCTAGCTGGTCTTCGAGTTCCTCAACGCGGGTCTGTGTAGATTCCAGCTCACCTCTGGTGTCGTCCAGATTCTCCCGGAGGTCGGCGTTTTGTTGGCGGAGCTCCTGGTTCTGCGAGCGCAGTTCGCTCGCGGAGTCCTGATACAGCACCGTTGTTCCGCCGGTACCGACCATCGAGAGGACGACAAACGCCACGAGTCCGAGGTTGATCCGACGACCGATTGCGCTCACGGGAGACCACTCTCCAGAGAGGTCCGGCCGCGGTATACTTGAATACGCCGGGCGACCACCTCGCCGGTGAACAGCAAGAGTGCACCGAGCAGGGCAATCCAGTCCCAAGTGTCCCGAACGGTGCGGACCCGGGCAGATTTTTGGCGTGCCTCACTGGCTATCTGCTCGCCCTGGTCTGGGCTGAATGTCTGCCCGCCCGTCGTTTCGACGAGCGCTTCAAGGCTCTCACTCGGGCCGAAGGAAGCGTATTCGACTGGGTAGTTCGCCGCGTATTCGGTGTCGAGTGCCGTCTGATACCCCGATTCTCTGGGCGTGAACTCGCCGCGATACCGGCCGTCGCCGACCTGACGGAAGGAGATATTCGCCGCGTCCGGGCGGCTATCGCCTTGGTAGGTCAGCGTCGTTGGACGTCCGACGCGGGCATCGCCGACCGCTATGACGCCGGTCTGGGTGCGCATGGGGTCACCCACCGCGTAGTTGACCGATTTTGTGACGACCAGCGAGTCCGGCCGGTCGAGCAGGCCGCCCATCGTGTTATCCGAATCGTAGGCGGTGATAGAGACCACGCGGCCCAGCCCGAACCGCCAGGAGGCGATGGCCGGCTTCCCGTCCGCGGTGGCGACCTGATAGTCTGCCCCGGGCTTGACCTGAACGTTGTTTGCTTGGCCGGGGTTTGCTGTCAGCTCCACACCCGAGGTGATGAACGTGTCTTCCGTGACAATGGTGAGGTTTTCACCCTGATAGCGCCGCGATGAGCCGCCAAAGAGGAGCCGAAGCCGCTCGGTTTCGTCGGCCGCGAAGTACGAGCCGCCAGACTCGCTGGCAATCTGGCGCATCGTTGCGACACCGACGCGCTTGCCGACACCGACCGAGACGACGCGGGTCCCCTCACGGCCCAGTTGGTTGGCAACGGCCGCCGGCGGGCCGAGCCGGTCCTGGCCGTCACTGAGGAGGATGATCGTCCCCTCGCGGTCGCCCAGCAGTTCGTCGGCGCCCTGAAGTCCGACAGCGATATCCGTCGCGCCACCGCTTTCAAGCCGCCGTATCTTATCGGCAGTCTCCGCCCGGTTCTGACCGAGTGCTTGCATCTCCGAGACGCGGTACGCGTTCTGGTTGAACGCGACGACACCCACCTGATTCTCGTCGCCGAGCTGGTCGAGTACGTCAAGCGCGACAGCTTTCTGTATCGAGAGGCCGCTTTCGGCGCTGCCGGACACGTCGACGAGGACGACGATGTTCGACTCGCCGCCGGTCGCGTTCCCGACGCGGACCGGAAGCATCGAGCCCACCGACGACGTTTCGTAGCCGCCGTTCTCGTAGGCGTTGTCGCCGCCCGCGACGACCAGCCCGCCGCCGTTGATCACGAAGTCCTGCAGTGCGGTGGTGTTCCCCATATTGCCCGACGGCGTGTCTTGCATGACGACGGCGGCGTAGTCATCGAGGTCCGCCGGAACCGACGAGGCCGTCGAGACATTGTACAGCGAGTCGAGATAGCCCCGCAGCGGATACTCGCCCTGTGAGACGTACAGCACGTCGGGCTGCTCGACAACGCGGACGCTCTTGTAGAACACGTCGTTTCGTGCGTACTCGTCGTCGCCAGACAGCGTCGCAGTCACCCGGTGTGACCCGAGCGCCTCGAACGTGTGGTCGACAGTGAGCGTCCCATTCGGTTGGAGTTCGCCCTCAGTGACTGTCTCGCCGTCGATGGTCACCTCGACGGGCACTGGCTCGAGGACGCTCACGCCCTGCATCGAGACGGTGTACTGCGACTGGACGCCGCGGCTCACTGTCGACGGCCCGGCTATCGCCACGGCGCGCTCGGTGCGTGGCGACTGGGGAGTGACGCTGTGGACGGTTGCGTTGAGGTCGGTGGCGTCCTCGGCGGCCATTGAGAGGCTCCGTCCCTCCGTGACGCGACCGTCGGAGACGACGACGACCGTCCCATTTTCTTGAAGGTTCGCTGCCACGCCGTCGCCAAGCCGCGAGTTCGAGCCGCTACCGATTGTCGCCCGCGTCACCGGGACGCCCTCGGCCTCGATGCTCTGTACCAGCGCGTCGGTCGTGTTCGGATAGATACCCATGCTCGCGGAGTCATCTGTCAGCAGTGTCACGCCCGGTTCGCCAGGCGTCTCTCTGGTCTGGACGGTGTACGGTCCCATCGCGCCGAGGACGAGCAGGCAGACGATGAGCACGCGGCTGGCCAGCAGGAGCCGGCGGCTCCGGTTTGAGGCTGACCGCGGCCCGCCGTCGCCACGCCGGATGAGATACGCGAGGAGGCCGACGGCGACCGGCAGAACCACCAGCGGCCACAGATGCTCGACGCCGACGGTGAGTCCCTCCGCGAGGGTGTAGGAGACCGCCATCAGAGGTCACCCCGCCGGCGGAGATAGCCGACTTCGGCCAGCGCGAGTACCAGCCCAGCTAGCGCGAAGTACTCGGTCAACGGCTGTGGCACCGACCGTCGTTCGGTCCGGGTGAGGTTCCCAGCCGTCCCGGCGCGCTGGTCGAGTGCCTCGACGTTGGTGTTTGACTCGCTCTCGTCCAGCAGCGACGCACTCACCTGCCGGCTTTCGCTCCGGTAGAGACCGGCCCGCTGGAGCGGGACTGAGTTCCCGGAGATGGTCCCGTCTGGCCCCTCGACAGTGGTGTTGCCGAACCGGACGGTTTCGCCGGTCTCGTGGTTCAGCGCCGGGAGCGGTTCCCTGTCCGCGAGGTAGTACACTGCGCGCTTCCAGAACACGGGGTACTGGTAATTGAACTTGAAGCTGGACCGGTCCTCCATGTAGCCGTAGTACATGACGCGGCCACCGCTCCGGTCCTCAGTCGCGATGAGCGGCGTCCCGTCGCTCAGTTGTACCTGTGCTGACCCGGAGCGCAGCGAGCCCGAAACGTACTCATCGGGTGGCTGGAAGTCGATGCCGCGGGTGAGCTGTGTCTGTGCCGTTTGACCGACTGTCGCGCCCGTCCGAGTCTCGCCGGGTTCGATGAGGAGGAGGCTTTGGTACCGCTGTGGGAGATTGTCCTGTGCCAGCACCGCGACGCCGCCACCGTCTTCGACCAGCGCGCGCCCGCTCTCGACGTTGCCAGGGAGCAGTGAGTTCGGGTCGACGTTGCTGTACAGAATGACGTCGTAGTCGCCCTGAATCGTCGTCGGCGGCTGCCTGACCGTCACGTTCACCCGATCGACGACCGACAGCGCGGTAGTCAGGTACCGGTTCCGGTCGTTTGTCAGCACCAGCACGTCGACGGCTGCGTCCGCCGGTGCGGCGACGTAGACGCTATCATCCGTCGCGAAACTGTCGCCCGGGCTAAGCCGGGCTTCGCTCCCGCCGGCCGGGACTGGGAGCGTCACCGAACCCACGTCGTCGGGCCCAAGCTGGAGCTCTTGCTGGGTGTTCCCCAGCCGGACAGTCCGGGTAACAGTCGAGTCGCCGTAGTTTTTCACCGACAGCGTCACCGCCGAGCCGGAGAACCGGCGGTCAATGAACCCAACGTTCCCGTCGCCCCCGCCGTCGAACTGCTGGAGGTCGACGGAGAGCCCGCGCCCGCGAGCCGTCGTGACCGCAGTGGTCCATTCCTCACCAGCGAAGTCACTCAGAACGACGATTCTGGCGTTTTCGCCGGTCAGCGAAGCCGCCTGCGAGATAGCGCCGCTAAGCGCTCCCGGCGCATCCGTTGGGCTGAGTCCGTCCAGCGTTCCCTGGGCCGCTGTCGGCGTGCCGCGCTGGAGCACTACCTCGCCACCGTTGGTCGTAGTGACGATAGAGGTCGTCCCCGTCACCTCCTCTCGGGCGGCCGCGACGGCCCGCTGGAAGCGTGTCTGGCCGTCGGCGTCGGTCTGCATGGACGCGCTCGTGTCGACGACGATGACTGTCTCTTCAACCGTCGCCCGCTCGGAGACGGTAACATACGGTGTCGCCAGTCCGACCGCGAGCACTAGCACGACCAGCACCTGCAACAGCAGTAGGAGGCTCCGTGAGATCCGTTCGAGAAACGGCGTCGCTGACTGCTGGCGTTCTCCGGCGACGAGAAACTGGAACGTCGGCAAGGTGAGTTCTTGCGGGTCCGGTCGAATGAGATACAGCACGACGATCGGCACCACAAGGAGGAGGGCGGCCAGTCCCAGGGGGGCAAGCAAAACGTCCGAGAGGACCATTGTCGATGTATCAGGCGGAGGCGGCATTTATCTTGTGACTCTGATGACACCACTGTGCGGGCACCAGACGACGCCGTCTATTTGCGTCCCGGCGCCGAACGCTCCGTATGCGTTTCAGTCGCGTCCGCACGGAGGAGGTTCTGCGGGCTCTTGTTCACGAAATCAGGGCGGAACGACTCACGTTCATGGCTGGTTCGATAGCCTACCACGCCTTCCTGTCGATTCTCCCGCTGCTATTGCTGGTGTTGACCTTCGTCCAGCAAACGGAGAACGTCACGCTACGGGCCTCTGTCGTTGGCATCATGGAGGCCGTTTTGACCACACAGGCCAGCGGCATCATCCAGCAGGGGCTGACCGAGGCCGACGCATCCGTATCAGTGCTGGGCGTTGGCTTCCTCCTCTGGGGCTCCCTGCGAATTTTTCGGGGGCTGGACACTGCGTTCTCCGACATCTACGAAACAGGCGCGTCGAACACCTTCCTTGACCAGCTCGGCGACGGGCTGGTACTGCTTGTGACCGTCGCGGTGGTGATACTCAGTGCCAGCGCGCTCGGCAGCGTCCTGCCCGAGGCCGGGAGCGGCCCGCTGTGGGCAGTCGCAAGTGGGCTGGTCCGGGCCGCCGGCCTGTTCATCGTCTTCTATCCGATGTACTACATCTTCCCGGACACGGACATCTCGCCGCTTGAGATCGTGCCGGGTGTGGCCTTTGCTGCCGGTGGCCTCACGATTGCACAGGTTCTCTTCACGGCGTTCAAATCCGGCTCAACGGGCGGGAACATCATCGCCAGCATCCTCGTCCTGCTGAGCTGGCTGTACATTATCGGCCTGCTGATTTTGCTTGGGGCGGCCATCAACGCCGTTCTCTCGAATCGCTCTGCGGACGTGGATATCGACCCTGTCGTTGGCGACCATAGCCAGCAGCACACCGCTCGGGAGACGACGATGTCCCGTGAGGCGTTACTGGAAGAGATCGATACACTTGCCGACCGTTTCCAGCAGGCACAGGGGACAGTCACCGTCGAAGTCGCAGATGAGCGTACCGAAATCGACTGCCCGGAAACCGCGACTGTCGACCGTTCGTCGGACGTGTTCGGTCTGGACCAGTCGGTCGCGCTCACGCTCAGATGGTGGCCGAACGAGAAATAACGCCGTCCTACTGTGCGTCGCGTCGCTCCCATGCCTGTACCGTCGGGAGCGACCACCCGCGGCCGATGCCCAGCCCCCGGGCCAAAAGCACCGCGAGTGCGCACCCGGCCGATGCCACGCTGACGCTGACGCCAATCTGTGCCAGCGCCCAGAAGGTGAGGCCGCCGATAACCGCACATGACGCGTAGAAGTCCTCGCGGAGGATAAAGGGCGTCCGGCCCAACAGCAGGTCCGAGATCGCGCCGCCGCCCGCCGCGTTGACTGTCGCCAGCGCGACGACGGCGAACACCGGGAGGCCGGCCTGCTGACCCAGCAGTGCTCCAGTAGTCGAGAAGGCCGCCAACCCGATGGCGTCGGCCGTCAGGACGACGGGGTGCTGGTGGCCGTCGTCGAGGAAATGCACGAACAGCACAGCGGCGGTGACACCAAGCAGCGACAGGGCGACTTCGCCGGGTGACTGCAGGGAGTTCGGAACCCTGTTCAACAGCAAGTCCCGCGTCGTCCCGCCCCCCAGTGCCGTCATCACGCCGACAACCGTGACGCCGAACACGTCGTAGCGTTTTTCGATCGCCTTTGCCGCGCCGACGAACGCGAACCCGATCAGTCCGATAGCGTTCATCACGGCAAACGCGTCGGTCACGCTGCCCCTCCGACTCGCCTGGACCTGACACGTACGCGACCGCGCGCGAGTCGACCCGCCGCCACGAGTATAGCGGTCATTACCGTACTACTACGGGTGCGGACAATTATGCCTTTACTCCTGCGCTGGCGGCATGCTACTATCTGTCACTGCTTACTGCCAGCGACCATACCTACGGCTTGATTGTCTCCAGCACCCAGGCCTCGGGCGTTTCCCGGCGGACCTCGAACGGGTCGAAGGCCTCGCGTGGGGCTTCCGCGAGCTGGCCTAGGAATTGTCCGACCGGCGTCGGATCGCGGTCGCTGACGAGGACAAACGGCTCGCCGCTGTCCAGCGCGATGAACCGTTCGCGAACCCGATCTTTGCGCTCCTGTGGCGGCAAGTCCCGGATATCAGCGGTTGGGTCGACACGTACCTCGCCGGCGGTGTCGAGGGCGGACTCGACGGCGTCCCCGAGGTCGCTGACAGTATCTGGCACGTCGCCGGGTGCTGGTGTTCCCTGCAGGTCGTGTGAGAACGGGAGTTCGGCCAGCACTTCCGCATCGAGGTCCCCCAGCGCGTCGCCGGTGAACAGGTCGTTCGGTTCGCCACAGCAGTCACAGACGTACTCGGCCATGTTGACGACGGTTCCCAGGACCGGAACGTCGTTGTCACGGAACAGTTCGACGGTTCGGCTGGTGTCGCTGACGCTCGCGTGAAACGGCGTCGTGACGACGACCACGCCGTCGACGGGGACCTCCTGCAGCGTCGTCAGTACCACGTCACCCGTCCCTGGCGGCAGGTCGAGCACCAGTAGTTCGTCGTTACGCCAGGCGGTGTTCTCGAATAAGTCATCGAGCGCGTCGTGGGCCATCGCGCCGCGCCAGGCCAGCGGCGCGCCGCTCTCCATCAGGCCGACGCTCATCACGTCCATCGGGCCGGTCCGGACCGGGAGCGGGTCGCCCTCTTCGCTGGAGTGGACCGGCCCGCTCACCTCCAGCAGTTCGGGCACGTTTGGCCCGTGGATGTCGGCGTCGAACAGCGCCACGTCGTTGTCCGCGGCCAGTGCACAGGCCAGGTGAGTGGCGACTGTCGACTTGCCAACGCCGCCTTTCGCGCTGGCGACGGCCACGATGTGGTCGAACGACGCGACACCGGCGTGGTCATCGCTCGTCGGTGTCGTCCGCTCGACGTGGACGCTCTCGACGCCGTCCACGTCGTCGACCGCGTGGAGCATCGCCTGAACGACCTGCGTGCTCGTCTGGCCGTCCAGTGCGGTCAGGTCGGCTTCGATTGTTACCTCGCCATCGGCCGCGTCGATGTTCTCGACGAACCCTGCGTCGAACACGGAGAGGTCGGCGTTCGGGTCGCGCACGTCTCGCAGTGCGGCTTCGATACGGTCGGTCAGTGTGGTGGGCGTTCCGTCAGTCATCGTCAGAGGTCGGGCATCCGATTGAGTCTGTCTTCGCCGGGCAAGAGCCGTGCGTCGTTCTCCAGCGCGCCGCCGAACTGCCTTCGGAACCGTCCGGGGTCCGCTTCGAGTGACCGCTCGGCGGTCTGGCGGACTACCGTGGCCGGGTCGTCAGCGAGTTCGCGCAGTCGCTCGCGGGCGCGGTCCTCGTCGACGCCGCCGAGCATGTGGGCGGCCCACTCGCGGACCCGCTCGCTGTCGTCGCGGCTCTGCTCCAGCAACAGGTCGGCCATCGCCTCGCCGCGGAGTTTGAACAGCGAGATGGCCGCGTTGCGCCGGACTGCGTGGTGGTCGTCGTCGATAGCGGCCGCGATGTCGTCCTCGTGGGCCTCGCGGTCGACATTGTCGAGCGTGACGACGGCTTCCGCCCTGACCCACGGGTCGGGGTCGTCAAGCAGTTCCACCGCCACCGCTGCGGCCCGCTCGCCGCCGTGGGCCGTCAGTGCCTCGACGGCGAACTGCCGCACGTCGCTGTCGTCGTCGGTCGTTGCAGCACGGGCTAGCGCCGCCACGATTTCATCCGTCGTCGCCCGGTCTTTGAGTTCGAGGGCGGCGCGTCGGCGGTCGGTCTTCTCGCCGTGTTCGATGTCCGAGAGCAGCGACGCCACCGCGTCGTCCTCGACCGGTTCCGTGTCGCTGGCGGCCAGTTCCTCCGGCGTGGCCTCGCCGATTGTCACGTCCTCGCGGGACACCTCGATGTCTTCCAGCGCTTCGATGTCGGTATGTAGACCCGGACTGCGCTCTGGGTCCAGTTGCGGGTCCGGGTCCTCTTCGAGGTGCTTCTCGAACTCATCGTCGTCGTGACAGCCCGTCATTGCGCTCCCTCCTGTGCAGTGAGCACGGCGATACCGAGTGCGAACGGGAGCGCCCGCGGCAGCGATGCCGGAACGCCGGCGAACGCGACCAGCGCAACGCCGGCGAGCAGCGGCCATTGCCGCGTTCGGCTGGCCGCGCTGGCCGTCGTCACCGCACCAGCAGCGGCCAGTGCGACGACCGGCAGGCTCGTCCCGACAACGCCGGTTCCCGTGAGCGTGACCGCGCCAGTGACGAACGGGACAGCGCGACCGACGCTCAGGACGACGGCGAAGGCGGCGAGGCCGCCGAGTACCGCGCCCCAGTCCGCCGTCGACAGCGAGCGCCAGTCCGTCGCGGCGAACGCCGGCGTCGACGCGATCCCGAGCAGCGCCACGGTCGAGGCGACCGGCCGGAGGCCCGTCAAGCCGCCGACGCCGCTTGCCAGCCCGATGCTCAGCGCCGCGACGAGCAGGGCGACAGCGGCGGCCGAGACAGGAACCAGCCGTCGGCCCGCGACGGCGGCGACAGTCGCCGTCCCGAGGACGATTGCGGCGGCCGCCGGGAGCGCCGCTGCACTACTGAGTAGCGACAGCAGGCCGAACACGCCGACGAACAGCAGGCCGATGCCGGTGAGCGGATCGGCGTCAGTGACGGCGACGACAACTGCTGCGGCGGCGACGACGGTCGTGGACACGCCTGTCGCCAGCCCGGGTGAGACCGGGACACCCGCGTATCCCGGCGCGTTGACGAACAGCACGGCGAAGTACCGGGCGGCAACCGCGACGGCCGCAACGCCGACCGATATGTTCGCCAGCGAGTGGCTTCCGCCGGCCAGTAGCGGTCTGACCCGCTGCTGTAGCGCCGCAGTCATCGCTGCTCCTCCAACCGTGTTGCGAGGTCGTTGCGGTCAGCTCGGACGAACGCCTCAAGCAGTTCGCCGAAGCCGCCGTAGATGTCGGTTCCCGGTTCGTCGGCCAGTCGGTCGGCCACACCCGTAGCCGCGTGGCCGAGGTGTCGATCGTGGAAGTCCAGCCGAGCGATCGCGGCGTCCTCGCCGACGGCGGCTTCACGGCGGGCCAGGTAGCCCGCGAACTCCAGCTCGTAGGTCAGCGCGTCGTGGTTGTCCCGCTGGTCCTGGTCGATCTCCAGGCCGTAGTGGCTGTAGGCCCGCGAGAGGTCAAGGTTCACGTCGTTCCAGGAATGGTCCGGCCGGTATTTGGACTCGTACAGCGGGACCGGCGGCCCCTCCGCCTCTAGCGAGCCGTCTGTCCGGTCCGTGTACTCGCTGTAGCCGAGTTCGAAGATGTCGTTGTAGCGGGCCGCGAGCGTCTCGTAGTCGTCGTCAGTGGTCAGCGCCGGGGTGGCCACATCAAGGCCTGACTGGTCGAGACACGCTCTCAGGTCAGCTTCCAGCGTCCCGTCGGCTGCCGCGCTATGGAACGATTCCTCGGGGTACTCGAACGCTTTCGCGAGCGTCGCGTACACTGCACCGCGGGCGGCGGCGTCCTCGTCGAGGTCGTCCATCGGGTCGGTTGGCGTGGTTGCCATTACTCAGCCCCCCGCGTGCGGTAGATACCAAAGCTGGTGACGCCGACGACGCCGACGATAGCGATGCCGGCGAGGGTCCACAGCAGCGTCTCGTAGGGCGGACCTTGCGGGCCGCCGCTGAACGGGTAGTAGTGCCACTCGCTGACCGCCTTCTGTCCCGACCGCTCGCCGTTGGAGCCGTTCCAGACGGCGAAGGCCACGTCGAGGTCGCCGTCGGTCCGCAGGTCGGTCCGGTTCTCGCTTGGTGCGTCAAGTTGGCGCGAGTAGACCACCGCCCAGGTGGCGTTTCCGCCAGTGCCGGTGTAACTCGCGTTCGTCCGGACGGTCGGGTTTTCGAACGGCGTGGTTGAGCCTGCGCCGCCGGCCAGCAGTTCCTGCGTCCCGGTTGATCCGCTCCAATACCAGACGTTGACCCGGTTATCCGGGCCGCCCATCGCTATCGGCGGCCGGGAACTCGTGTTCGCCGGGAACTGGACCGCGACCGCGTCGGCGAACTCCCGTGTGGCGCTGGCGTTCCTGTCCCGTGTCGCGTCGTGCCACTCCAGCCGGACGTACAGCCGCTCGTCCGTGCGAGCCGCTTGCACGTCGACCGTCTCAACAGACGTGTCGTCGGCGTTCGGGACGCTACTCGGGGCGCTCGCAAGCGGCACGTCCGAGGCCGGGACCTCCGCCCAGCCGCCGGCGTTCGGTTCGGCGAGGTCGGCCGTCGATACCTCCGAAACCGGGATTTCGTGTGCTGGCCGGGCGCTCACCATCGGTGCGGCCATCGTCGAAACAACGATGAGCGCCGAAAGCACCGCCGTGAGTGTGAGTGTGCGTCGGTGGTCAGCCATCGTTGACCACCTCCTGAGCACGCTCTGGCACAGTCAACTGGGGCCGCTCGCGGGCATCGCCCGCTCGCGTTTCCGAGCCGCGTAGCGGCTCGCTACTCATCGTCGAAGACCTCCAATCGGTACTGTTTGGCCGGGTTTTTGTCCTGTAGCAGTTCCATCAGTTCGCTGTCACCACCCTGACGAACGCGCTGCCGGTGGGCGTCGATAGTGTCGAGCGCTTCGTCGACGCCGTCGCCGAACAGGTTCCGGAGGTACTGGCGGGGAATCCGGTCGATATCGACCGTCTCTCCGTCCTCCGTGTGCTGACCGGGCGCGAAGGGTGGGATGTAGTAGACGTTGGGCTGGGTGCGGAACTCCGGATGGAGCGGCAGGGCCACTTCGTACTCATTGACGAGCTTGTGGATCGGGCCCTCTTCGTCGTCGAGGAAGCCGACTAGCCGGAGCTGTGGCGGACACTCCTCGGCACAGGCCGGGGCGAACGTCTCCCCCTCAGGGCCCTCACCTTCGATGCGGGGGTAACAGAAGATGCACTTCTCTGATTTCTTCGAGACGGTGTTGTAGTACACCTTCTTGTACGGACACCCCTCGACGCAGTACCGGTAGCCCCGGCAGCGGTCCTGATCGACGAGGACGATGCCGTCCTCCTGGCGCTTGTACAGCGCCGAGCGCGGGCAGGCCTCGACACAGGAGGGGTGGGTACAGTGGTTGCAGATGCGCGGAAGGTAGAAGTAGTAGCTGTTGGGGTACTCGCCGGCTCCCTGGTCCTCGTCCCAGTTCGGCCCCCACTCCGCGCCGTCGCGGGGCCGCAACGGCTCGTCACTGCCCTCGTACATGATTTCCTCGTGGTTGAACTCCCAGGCGCGGCCGTAGTCCTCCTCGTCGGGAATCTCGCCGGGCGAGCGGTCCGAGTGCTCGCCCGATTCCCAGCCACCGCCGGAGTCCTCCCAGCCGCGGGGGTAGCCCTCGCCGGGCTTGGTTTCGACATTGTTCCAGTACATGTACTCGCTGCCGCCGTCCTCCGTCCAGAGGTTCTTGCAGGCGATTGTACACGTCTGGCAGCCGATGCACTTGTTCAGGTCCATCACCATCGCGACCTGGTGGTCGACGCCGTCGGCGACGTTGACCAGCGTGTCCTCCTCGCCCTGTTCGTCCTGTTGGTCGGTACTCATTCGGTGTCACCTCCGCTCGGTCGGATATCGACACGAACGTCGCTGTTGACCCCGGTCGGCCCCCAGTAGTTCGGGAAGAAGTGCAGGTGTTCCCCGGTGTCTTCCGGATACTGGACCAGCTGGGTCGGTTTCATGTACATCGGGACGAGCGTGTTGAAGTTGTCCCGGTCGGGGTACTGGAACTTCTCCCAGGAGAAGAAGTGCCGGACCGTCCCCGGTTCGCTGGAGGGGTAGATCTTCGCCTGCACCTCGACGCTCCCGAGGTCGTTGTACACCTCCACGGTGTCCCCGTCCTCGATGCCCCGCTCCTCGGCGTCCTCGGGGTTGATATACACCACGGGCTCGCCACGCTGGAGCCTGAGCATCTTGGTGTCGTCACGCCACGTCGAGTGGATGGACCAGCGACCGTGGGGCGTGTTGTACGACAGCGGGTAGTCACCGCCGGTGTTCTCGGGCCCTTCCTTGTGGGTCGGCAGCTCCTCGCCGAGTTCGAGGTACCAGTCGTGGTCGATGTAGTACTGCTGCCGGCCGGTGAAGGTCGGCCAGGGGTTCTTGTCGTGGACGTAGTCTTGCCACGGAACGTACGCCTCGCCGTCTTTGATGTCGGAACTCCAGTGGTCGCCAGCTTCGAGGAACCGCTGTGGTTGCTCGTCGATGTCGTCGAAGGTTATCTGCTCGTCGCTGCCCTCGGGATTCGTCTCCTCCGAGTGTTCGAGGATGAACTCCGCCGCGGCTTTGTCCTCAACGAGCCCTTCTTCCTCACCGGTCTCCCAGTCCCGAACGTAGTCGTCGTAGATGGTCGTGAGGTCAATGGTCCGGTCGAACTTCCGGTCCTCGATGGGCTCGACATCGCGCTCTTGGGCGCGTTCCTGTATCTTCTCGGCAAGCAAGCGGAATATCTCCCAGTCGGTCTTGGCCTCGCCGAGCGGTTCGACGGCCGGCGTGAACGGATGCACGTACGTGTGCATATCCGTCTCCGAGAGGTCGTATTTCTCGTAGTGGCTGGCCGCCGGCAGGACGATGTCCGAGTACATCGCCGTCGAGTCCATCCGGAAGTTGATGTCGACGACGAGGTCGAGTTTGGGCCAGAGCTGCTCTTCGAGTGCGACGTTGCCCTTGGCCTGGTTGAAGTAGTTCCCCCGCCAGACGAACATCGTTGACGGGTCCGGTCGGCTCCCGTTGTCCCGCTCCTCGGGATAGACCGGCATCCATCCCTTATCGATGGACTCGCGTATCTTCTCTGCGGTGTCCGGGTCCGTGTTGTCGAGGATGCCCGCGTGGAAGTAGGTCCACAGTGTCGTCGGCACGCCGCGGACGTTCCCGGTCGGGAACGAGAGCACCTTCCAGCCATGGAACGACCAGATTTTCTCCTGTCCCACGTAGTGGTCCAGCCCGGTGCCGGGGTCGCCGAGATTGCCCGTCAGCGTCACGAGCAACTGGATGGCACGGTTGCCCAGGTCGTTGTGGTACCAGTCGTTGACGCCCTTGCCGTGGATGATTTTGGCGGCGTCGGCCTCGGCGAACTCGCGGGCGATCCGCTGGTAGGTGTTCTCGCCGACGCCGGTTTCCTCGTGGACGACTTCGGGCGTGTACTGGCTGAGTTCGTCGGTGAGGTTCTCCCAGACCGAGCGGACCGCGATACTACCCTCGTCGGTGTCGACGCTCCGCTCGACCGATAACTGCGGGTCGAAGTCGAGTTCGATGCTCTTCGAGTGGTCGTGCTGTCCGTCCCGCTCGCCCAGCGAGCCGGGCGCACGACGGAGGTTCCCGTCGGCGTCAACCATGACGAACACCTTGTCGGGGTCGTCGGCGTCCTCGGCAAGGCCGACCTCGCTTGCTCGGAGGAACTTGCCGGTGTCCTCCCGGACGAGCAGCGGCATGTCGGTCTGTTCTTTGAGATGATCCTCGTCGTGCAGTCCCTCTTCGACGATTGTCTGGGCCATACCTAGCGCGAGTGCGGTGTCGCTGCCGCCGTGGGGTGAGAGCCACTCGTCGGTGTGGATAGCCGTCTGTGAGTAGTCAGTGAAGATACCGACGCGCTTTGCACCCTCGTAGCCGGCGTCGAGGAAGTACTTCGCGTCGGGGATGCGCGTGACGTTGATGTTCGACCCCCAGGCGATGATGTAGTCCGAGTTGTGCCAGTCGGCGGATTCGGCGTTATCCGTCTGGGTGCCCCACGTAATCGGCTGGCCCGGCGGCAGGTCCGAGTACCAGTCGTAGAAGCTGTGTGAAACGCCGCCGAGCAGATTGACGAGCCGGCTCCCGCTGGCGAAGGAGACCGGCGACATCGCCGGAATTGGGGTGAACCCCGAAATCGCGTCGTACCGGCCCGCCTCCACCTCGTCGATGACGTGGTCGGCAATCTCGGTGAGCGCTTCGTCCCAGCTAATCCGCTCCCACTGGCCCTCGCCGCGCTCGCCGGTGCGACGCAGAGGGTGGAGCACGCGCTGGTCTGCGTTGACGTAGTCCGTGTAACAGGCCCCTTTCTGGCAGCCCCGCGGGTTGGGGTCCGGGAGGCTCTCGTCGAACGTCGGGTAGTCACCGGCCTGTTCCTCGCGCCAGACCTGTCCGTCCTTGACGTAGACGTTCCACGAACAGGAACCGGTGCAGTTGACGCTGTGGGTCGAGCGGGCGACGGAGTCCCAGTCCCACTCGTCGCGGTAGAGGTCCTCCCAGTCCCGGTAGGGGTAATTCCCGATGGGGTCGTCGACCGCTTCGAGGCCGTCCATGCCGTCGTCGGCGAAGGACAGCCCCGTCGCACCCAGTAGCGACGCGGCACCGAGGCCGCGCACGAAGTCGCGGCGACTGATTCCCGCACTGTTCGTTTCGTCGTCGGTCAGGTCGTTTCTACTCATTGGTGATGAACACTGTCGCAGTCGCGCAGGCAGTGCCGGCCACGGCCAGCGCGATGCCGGCGAGCGTGCTACCCCCGACTTCGAGGCCGGCGGCGACCAGCACGAGGCCGACCAGCTTGCTCGTCGTATCCAGCAGGCGATACTGTCGCTCAGTCAGTTCGACGTTCGCAGTCATCCGTCTCCCTCCGAATCGGTTCGCTCCGTTTTAGCAGCGGCCGAGCCGCCGTCGGCGGCCACGTCGCCCTCCTGTGACGGCGTGGGCTCGCCGTCGCGCAACAGGAGGTACGTGATGCCGCCGAAGATGGGGGGGACGATGAGCAACGCGGCCGTCAGGATGGGGTTGACTACGTTCGTCGTCGTCCCAAGCACTTGGTCCGCGAGGATGTTGTTCATCCCCGCGATGGAGGCGATCATGATGAACGCAACGGCGGCCACGCCCACACCGGTCTGCCAGGCCCGATCCAGTGGGTCTGCGGTGAAGTGGACCGGCCCGGTCCGGTCGATGAACGGCCAGACGGCGACTGCGGCAAACACCAGCCCCGGGAGGACGATGCCGCCGATGAACTCCCCGTTGATGTGAGCCGGGCCGATGCTGAAGCTGATCTGTGGCAGGAGCTTCAGGAAGCCGTACACCCACATCAGGAACCAGTCTGGCATGATGAGTTCCGGCGTGGACGCGGGGTTGTTCGGGCCGTATTCGGCGACGTTGTGGACCGGCAGCAGGCCCGCAAGCGCCGATAGTGTCGCCGCCGTGACGAAGAACACCACCGCGGAGACGGCGGCTTGATTCGGGAACGCCGGCAGGCCGATGATGATGTCGTCGTTCTCTTCGTCGACGGACTGGCGGCCGGTCGTTACGTCCCCGTCCCGCGGGGCCTCGGTGTGTTTCTGCCGGATGAGGATGGCCATGTGGACGGCCAAGCCCACGGCGATGGCCGCTGGTATCACGAGGATGTGCAGGAAGTACAGCCGTGGGATAGTGGCACTACGACGGGAACTCACCCCCGAACACCACTTGGCCGAGGAAATCACCTAACAGGGGGATGGATATCGTGAGGTTGTAGCCGATGCCCGTCGCTGTGGCAGCGAACTCGTCGAACGGTAACGCGTAGCCGGTGTAGGCCGCGCCCATCGAGAGGGCTGCCAGGCCAGTGCCGACGATCCAGTTCGGCTCCCGCGGGTTGCGGTATGCGCCGGTGAAAAACACCCGTAACATGTGCAACCCTATTGAGGCGACAAAGAGGTGGGCCGCCCAGTGGTGGAGCCGGCGAATGAACATCCCGAAGGGCACGTCGTAGGTGATGTGCAGCACCGAGACGAACGCTTCGGGCATATCCTGGCCCTGGAACTTCTGGACGCTGCCGTCGTACTCTACGTCGGAGGTCGAGGGTTCGAAGAAGAACCCGAGGAAGACCCCCGACAGGATCAGGAGGAGGAAACAGAACAGCGCCACCTCGCCCAGCAGGAACGAGTCCTCTGCCGGGAACGCCTTGCCGAGGAACCTCTGGCCGTTCTCTAGGTCGAGACGCGTGTCGAACCAGTCGTAGACGGCTTCGGCGCGGGACATCACTCACCCCCCGGGCCGATTGGCCCTTCGAAGTCGCCGGTGGCGACGAGGAATCCGTCGCTGGTCACCGTAATCGGAAGCTGCGGGAGCGGTCGTCCCGGCGGGCCGCCGCTGACCGCCGCCCCTTCCAGAACGTTGAATTTCCCGAAGTGGCAGGGACAGACGACCAAGTCCTCCTCTCGGTCAGAGACCATACAGCCGGCGTGGGTACAGACCTTCGAGAAGGCGGCGTAGCCGCTGACGGTGAACCCCTCCGAGATGTCGCTGCCGTACTCGGACTCGGGATAGCGCACCAGCAGCGTCGGCGCGTCTTCAATGCCGGGCCGGGGCTCCGGGAACACGGTCATGTGCTCGCCTTCGGAAAGTCGGCTTTCCGTGATTCGCTCGCCCTTGCCGTCGACGAGGTGGATGCCGTCGGAGTACACCGGCCCCTTGTACCCTCGCTCGAACACCTGTGTAGTGCTGGCAAGCGGTGCGGTGAGGCTGGCGACGGCGGTCAGACCGCCGACGGTCGCGAGGAACTTCGCGAAGTCACGGCGGCGGAGTTCTGCGCGGGCGTCCCCATACAGTGTGGGAGACGTCCCGGTTGCCCCGTCACACGAGCAGTCGTCGCCCTGTTCCTCGTCGTCGTCGGGTTTCGGATACTCTATCATTCGTGCCCCCTGAGTTCGGCGACTTCGACGTGTGGCATGAACCAGGCATAGTACGCGACCGTCGAGAGCGCGAGCGAGAGGAACATCCCGGTCGCGTACAGCCCGAAGTACTGGGTGCGAGCGAGCGTGAGGTACTCGCCGGTGAACAACGCCGCGAAGACGATAGAGAGGACTGTCAGCCCGCTCATGGCGACGAGTCCCTCTATGGCGTCCGAAGCGTCGTGGTACTCGACAACCCAGCGGTGCTCCGTGTTGAGCCACGGCAGCGAAACGGTCCCGCCGTCGGTGACCGGCTCGGCCTCGTCAGGCGGCCGGACAGCTCTGTTCATGAACTGATGGGCGGCCGTCAGCACGCCCACGAGACCGAACAGGGCGACCCAGACGACGACACCGACCTGGCTCGGTGACAGTTTGTTCGGCGTCTCTACCGGGCTATCCAGCGGCCGGATGTCGCTGACGCTCTCGTCGATAGCGATCTCCTCCGACGGTGGTTCGCCGTGCAAGGCGACGTACCACATCGGCAGCAACACCGCTGTTATCAACAGACCGATGAGTATCGTGTTGCGTCTCATAATCTTGTAGTATCTCGGTTCGCCAGCGATTCGAACGGCTATCTGTGTCGCTGTATTCGGGGTTTGTCCCAGCACCCCGATGAACTGCCAGCCCGACATCTTAGGCCCATTATATGGCGGTTTTTTATCCGAACATGTTCGCACAGACCTTCTTATGTCAGCCGGGGCAACTCTCAGACATGTCGGGCCGAATGCTCGCCGAGGTCGAAGTGTTCGGCCCCCGGTCCTGCCACGTACAGCCACACGCCGACGAGGAGTGGTCAGTGTCGTCGGTCTCCCGGAGCGTAACGAGTGTTGATGCTGACCCCGTCATCGAAGATTTCACCCTCAAAGGCGGCGACGAGCCGCCATCAGTGCTACAGACTGATGATTTGAACGTCGATCACGTGTTCGCCTACGAGCAGCGACACGTTTTCCAACTGTCCAGAGCGGCCGGGCAGGGCTGCGTGTGTGAACGTATCGAAGCAGCCGGTTGCGTTGTTCATGAGTTCTCGGCGGACACTGAATCCATCGTCGTCACGTTTCTCGTCGACGATGTTCCGACCCTGCGAGAGATTGTTGACGACCTCCAGTCGGAGGGTGATACTGTCAAACTCCGGCGGCTACTGGAAGACACGTCTACAGAGACGGACCGGCCGGTCGTGCTTGACCGCGCGAAACTGACCGGCCGCCAGCGCGAGGTACTGACTCGTGCCCATGAGATGGGCTATTTCGAACATCCGCGCGATGCGACCGCCGGTGACGTGGCCGACGCACTGGATATCTCCACCTCGACGTTTACCGAGCATCTCGCTGCGGCTCAGCGAAAACTCCTCGACGACCTGCTTGACTCCCGCTGATACGGACATCGCCGCGACCCACTGGCATGTGTCACTAAGTCTGATATATTTCATAGCAGTTATTCCAGCCGGAACGCGAGGTGTCACCGCCGCCAATGACACAGGAACTAGGTCCCCTTGCTCGAACGCTGTCGCTGCCGTACTACGAAGACGCCCTCCCAGCGCACGACCAGTTTCACGCCAAGCGAGTCCGAGATATCGCGCTTCGCCTCGCGGGCGACTACGACGGCTCGGTCGACCGGGATGTCCTCGCTGCGTCGGCGTGGTTACACGATATCGGTCGGCCCCGGGAGCGGGCCGGTGAAATCGATGACCACGACGAATGGGCCACGCTGGAAGCCGCGCAACTACTCGCGGCCGAAGGCGTGGCACCCGACCGAATCGACCGTATCAAACACTGCATTCGAGCACACAGTATCCGCACAAGTTCTCCGGAGCCGAAAACACTGGAGGCGAAACTCCTCTTCGACGCGGACAAACTCGACGCCGCCGGAGCACGCGGACTCGTCCGACTGGCCTGTATCGTCGGCGAGCGGTCTGGGCGGATGGGTGAGAAATACGCCGTCATCGATGACACGTCAGCGACCGACCTCGAATCGTCGGCGTCTCCGGATATCGCACTGCTTCAGGACTGGGCGCAGGAACGGTTAGACATGCTGTACACCCAACCCGGCCGGCGTCTCGGCCGGACGCGTCAGGAATTCATGGACGAGTTTTTCACGCAATTCGCCAATGAAATCGGGGTTATGGGGGAGTCGTAAGCGGCGTCCACGGAGTCACAGAACCCTTTACCCTCGCCCCGGCGACACTGCATCCATGACCGAGTTCGACGCCGAGAAGTTCGACGAGAAATATGTCCACTACTTCGAGGAGCTCGAAACGGCGTACTCGAACGCGTATCAAGAGTTACACGGGCAATACGACTCCGAGGTCCTCCGTGGGATCGACCGGCAGATTCTCAGCGAGAGCGGGCCGGTGTACGAGGGCGACGGGACGTTCAGCATCCGGCTGCCCGACGACACTGCGGCGCGTGCGCAGTCATTGCCGGGGGACGAAGCGACGTTCGACACAGTGCTGTCGGCGTTCACTGACGCTATCGAGCGCGAACTCCGTCGGCTGTTTGAATTCGAGTAATCGCCTCGTTCTGCTCGACGGCTTGCTCGATAGCGGGCGTGTACAGCCTGTTTACCACTCCTTCCAGCAGCGCTTGGTCCGGCGAATCGAAAACACCAGAATCAATGCAGTTCCGGTACTAGCCCAACCAATTATACTAATGGCGACCGATTCAGATCTTCACTGTCTCTTTACCGCACCCGTTGAGGAGCAGCATGACTCGTACGTGATCGAAATTCCGAAACAAGAGGTCGAACTGGGGACGCTGGCCCCTGAGACGCTGTACCGGATCGCACTGTTCCAGTCGGCGGCTGAAGCACCCACGTCCCAGTCACAGTCAAGTTCCCAATCCAGGCCTGATCCGCAGTCCAGTTCCAACTCCAAGTCAGAGCCACAGTCCGGTTCACAATCCGGGTCGCAGTCCGATTCGCGGTCCGACGAGCCAAGCAGGGAACCGGAGTTCGGACCGTCGTCCCCGCCCGTTGCCGAGGGTGAGACGCGCGTGGTCGAAATCGAGAACATCGGCGACAAAGGCGATGGGGTCGCGCGTATCGACGGCGGGTACGTCGTCATCGTCTCCGACGCGGATGTCGGCGAGCGCCTCCGCGTCGAGATGGACCAGGTCCGCGAGAACGTGGCCTTCGCGGAGATCGTCGAACGGCTCCCGTACTACGAGTAAGCTGCCGGTCCCGTCGGCCGGCTCCTGCCTTCGCATGCTGCCGGAGTTAGCGCGACTGTCGGTCACGCAGCCGAGGGTATATTTTTCCGCCGCCTATCATCTCCCGTATGGGACACGACCACGATGAAACGACCGGCCACGACGAGGCGGGCCACAGCCACGGCGAACATAGCCACGACCACCGAGAGCACGAACACGACAGTGACCACGACCATAGCCACGGAGAACACACCCATGACGACCATCACGCTCACGACGCCGAAGGGGTTGACATAGGGGTTCTCACAGTTTCTACCTCCAGAACACTCGATGATGACCCGGCGGGCGACATCATTGCCGCGGCCTGCGAAGACGCGGGCCACGAAATCGCCGAGCGCCGCCTCGTTGCGGACGAGATGGACGCTATCGGAGATGCCGTCGCCGCCCTGCTGGATGAGGGTGTCGACGTGGTTCTGACGACCGGCGGGACGGGGCTCACGCCCGACGACGTGACCGTCGATGCTATCGAACCACTGTTCGACCGGGCCGTTCCTGGCTTCGGCGAGCTGTTCCGCTGGCTCTCCTACGAGGAAGTCGGGCCGATGGCGATGGCGTCACGCGCCACTGCCGGCATCGTCGACGACCGTCTGGTATTCTGTCTCCCTGGCAGCGAGAACGCCGCTCGGACGGGTGCAGAGAAACTCGTCGCGCCAGCCGTGGGCCACCTGCTAGGGCTCGTCCGCCGGTAGCATGGACCCGCACGGTTTTGGGCCGGCGTCGGCTACGGACAGCTATGTCCGAGGAGTTCACGCACGTCGACGAGTCGGGGGACGCACAGATGGTCGATGTGGGCGACAAGGCCGAGAGCCAGCGCCGCGCGGTCGCGCGCGGACAGATTCGGCTCACCGAGTCCACGCTGGCGGCCATCGACGCCGACGAGGTGGAAAAAGGCGACGTGCTGGCGACAGCCCGTATCGGCGCGATTCAGGCGGTAAAACACACCTGGGAGACGGTGCCGATGTGCCACCAGATCCCCATCACCAACGTCGAAGTCGAGTTCACTGTCAACGACGATGCCGTCGAAATCACGGTCGCCGTCGAGACGGTCGGCAAGACCGGCTGCGAGATGGAAGCGCTGGAGGGTGTGACAACCGGCCTCAACGTCGTTTGGGACATGGTGAAGGCCAACGAGAAAGACGACAACGGCGAGTACCCCACGACGGCAATCCAGAACGTCCGCGTCGTCGAGAAAACTGTCGACCGCTGAGACGGGGCAACTGACGACAGTTGCGCCGCTGTTATGAAAAAGGTCTATCTACGTCGCCCTGCTACTGGTGTGCATGCAAGTCCTCGGTATCGTCGGCCACTCCGAGTCGGGGAAGACCACGCTGGTCGAGCGGTTGACACAGTGGCTCTCCGGGACCGGCCGTGTCGCGACGGTGAAACACTGCACGCACGCGCCGGACGTCGACACGGACGGGAAAGACACGGCTCGACACCGCGACGCCGGCGCGGGCGAGACGGTCGCGCTTACCGACGACGGCGAGTGGTACGCGACGGGACAGTCGCGGACGCTCGATGAGACGTTGGACGCGCTCGCGCCCGACTACGACTACGCACTCGTCGAGGGATATTCGGACGCGAGCATCCCCAAAGTCGTCCTCGGCGACCGCGAGGTCGCCGACCCGGTCGTGCATCGCGCGCCCCATGGCGCGGACGCTGACCTCGACGAGATCGTCACCGCGATGGAGGAGCGAGACCCGTACATCACGCTGGAAACACTCGTCGCCGACATAAAGCGGGACCCGGACGAAGTCTACTCCGGCGCAATAGCGACGTTCACCGGGCGTGTCCGCGCACAAGAGGGGCCGGAGGACCCGCCGACGGAGTTGCTGGAGTTCGAGCGCTACGACGAGGTCGCCGCCGAGAAGATGGCCACGCTTCGCCGGGACCTCGAAGCGCGGGACGGTATCTACGCGGTCCGGCTTCACCACAAAACCGGCGTGGTCGACGCTGGCGAGGACATTGTTTTCGTCGTCATCTTGGCCGGCCACCGAACTGAGGCGTTCCGCGCCGTCGAAGACGGCATCAACCGGCTGAAAGAGGAAGTGCCGCTGTTCAAGAAGGAGGTCACCGTTGACGAGGAGTTCTGGGCACACGAGCGGTAAGCCGGCGGTGCGACTTTTTCTGCGGTGACCGCTATCGCCATGGCGCCGCCCGCAGTGCATGGACCACCAGCAGCGTGCCGAGTGCGACGCCGAGCAGCACTACTGCCACGGGCAGCGCCGCATCCAATCCGTCAGAGATGAACGAGGCCCAGATCTGCACGGGGAGCGTCCGCGGGTAGTACGCCAGCATCATCGTCGCGCCGAACTCCCCCATTGCGCGTGCAAAGGTCAGTACGAGTCCGGCGAGCAGCCCGGGCTTTGCGAGCGGGACCGTCACTGAACGCATTGTCCCGACCCAGTCGCGTCCGAGTGAGCGTGAGGCTTCTTCGAGTCGGTCGTCAATGCCATCGAAGGCGGCCTTAGCGGTGACGACGAAGAACGGCGACGCGACGAACGTCTGGGCGGCGACGACGCCAAGCAGCGACCGCGTCAGTGCTAGGTCGGTAAGTCCCCCGAGTCCGTTCGGGCCGACGACGGTCAACAGCAACATCCCGCTGACGACCGGCGGGAGGACGAGGGGGAGGACGACGACGCCCATCGCTGCGGTCGCCAGCACGCTGGTGTTTCGCGAGAGCCAGTAGGCAAGCGGGAGGCCGAACACGACAGCGATGGTCGTACTGCCGAGTGCGGCAACGAGAGACGTGATTGCAGCGTTGATGACGTACGTCTCTGTCAGACTCGTCAGCAGCGCTGTCGGGGAGTACGTGATAACGAGCACCAGCACCGGAACGACAAAATACAGGAGCAGCACCGCTCCCAGCACGGGAACGAGCTCGCGCACGCCGACCGTATGGCCGGCTCTGGTCTCACCGCGTGACAGTGCTCGGGACATCTCCCACTAGTCGAGGATACGCCTGGCGGAGGGTAAATCCGTGTGGTGCGAGCCAGTCACCGGACAGGACTGCCTCGAAGGCTGTACGCGTCGCTTCTTGATTATCACGGCGGACAGCTCCGTACTCGATAGGGCTGCCAGTAATTGTCGTGCCGTTCGGCAGCTCGTAGCTGGTGGTCTGATACTGTTCGGCGTATGCGGGGTCGCCAAGATGTATCTCCGGCGGAAACTCCCGGAACGGGTAGTCCCGTTCGACCGCCATGCTCCGGTAGACGAAGGCGGCGTCGACGGCCCCCGTCTCGAACTGTGCGAGCAGTTGTGTCTCGGGGTACGTCTGGTCCGGCGAGAGGACTGCACCGGCCAAGCTAGGCTCATCGTAGTAGGTGGCTGCGAGGGACAGCACGAACAGCGTTCGATACCCAAGCGGGTCAAGCGCCGGGTCAGTGCGGCCGAGCGAGACACTGTCACGTTTGAGCGGGGCGTACCACGGCTCTGCGTCCGCAATGCGGGTCCCGGCGTCCGTCTCTGGGTTGTACGCAAGCACCATCTCGTTGCTGGCAATCACCGCGTGCCAGGCGGTGTCCATGACCCGGTCGAACAGGGTCGGGTCCGCCAGGGCGACAATAGCCGGGTCGCGTTTCCCATCGGCGACCAGCCGGGCGGCCTGCACTGACCCGCGGGCTTCGACGGCGAGTTCGACACCCGTTTGGGGTTGAAGCGTCTCACTGGCCGCTTTTTGCAAACTCCCCGCGACCAGTACGTCTACCCGTTCCTGACCGAATGCCCCACACCCTGCGGTTGCGGCGACACCACTCCCCAGTGCCGCGAGTACTGCACGCCGGGTTTGCTGGGCCATTATTCGCTCATTTCTCGTTCGGGTACATCGGTGTTGGGGTTGTTCCCAGTATTGACAGGGTGTCTTTCACGCGTTCGACCATAGTGATTTATAATCCGATAGTATAACCTAGTGATTATGACGCAGATGGCAGCAGCGCGGAACGGAACTGTCACCGAAGAGATGGCGCGAGTCGCAGAACGCGAAGGTGTCGACCCGGCGTTCGTCCGGCAACAAGTCGCTGACGGACAGGCGGTGATCCCATCAAACGTCGGCCACGACTCACTTGACCCGATGATTATCGGCCGGGAGTTTGCGACGAAAGTCAACGCAAACATCGGTAACAGCGAAGAGACAAGCGATATTGAGGGCGAACTGGAGAAGCTCCACACAGCTGTTCACTACGGTGCAGACACGGTGATGGACCTCTCGACTGGGAGTAACCTCGACGAGATACGGTCGGCCAACGTCGAGCATTCGCCGGTCCCCATTGGAACAGTTCCCATCTACGAGGCGGTCAAGCGCGCTAGCGACCCGAGCGAGATCACCCACGAACTGCTGCTTGACGTCATCGAGAAGCAGGCAAAGCAGGGCGTCGACTATATGACCATCCACGCCGGCGTCCGGATGGAACACCTGTCGTTGACTGACGGCCGCAAAACGGGGATTGTCTCCCGTGGTGGGTCCATTCTCGCCCAGTGGATCGAGGAGAATGGGATGGAGAATCCACTGTACACGAAATTCGAGGATATCTGCGAGATATTCCACGAATACGACGTGACCTTCAGCCTCGGCGACGGCCTCCGGCCGGGCTGTCTCGCCGACGCCGGCGACGACGCACAGTTCGCCGAACTGGATACGCTCGGGGAACTCACGCGGACCGCTTGGGAGCACGACGTGCAGGTGATGGTCGAGGGACCCGGCCACGTCCCGATGGATCAGGTCGCCGAGCAAGTCGAACGTCAACAGGAGGCCTGTGACGGCGCACCGTTCTACGTGCTCGGCCCGCTCGTGACCGACGTTGCGCCGGGCTACGACCATATTACGAGCGCTATCGGCGCGACGGAGGCGGGCCGTGCCGGTGCGGCGATGCTCTGCTACGTGACTCCCAAGGAGCATCTCGGCCTCCCGGAGAAATCCGATGTGCGAGACGGACTTGCGGCCTATCGTATCGCTGCGCACGCCGCCGACGTGGCAAACGGCCGCGAGGGGGCACGGGACTGGGACGACGCTCTCTCGGAAGCCCGGTACGCCTTCGACTGGCGAGAGCAGTTCGACCTGGCGCTGGACCCAGACCGCGCCCGCGAGTACCACGACCAGACGCTCCCCGGTGACAACTACAAGGAGGCGCGCTTTTGCTCGATGTGTGGCGTAGAGTTCTGTTCGATGCGTATCGATCAGGATGCACGATCTGATGGCGACATGGAGTCGATTGAGGCCGACGCTGACGACCGGACTGCGATTGAAGACTCGCCAGCGGCAGAAGTAAACCGGCCGCCGGTCGGTACCCATGATGAGGCCGACATCCCCGGCTCTGACGCTGATATGCCCACTGATACGGAGGGTCGTGCCGACGATTAGCACGGCGATAGTTCTTTATAATCGGTGTTCGTTCATTGAAATGATGCAAAAGAAAGTCATCGCCCTCGTCGCGGTCATGGCGCTTGCCCTCGCGTACGTCGTCAAGCGGTAAGGCTGCGCGAATCAGCTGTATCGCCCTCTGAACCTACTACCGGCCGCCCTGCCCACTGGTCCTCAACGGCATTGTATTGGGTCGGGTCCCATGATGGTCGGTAGTATTTTTTGGCTTCTGCGCTGTCAGCGGCAGCGCCGTCGCTTTCCGAACCCTTACCCGGCGAACCGCCGTACCAGCGTGCATGTACGGCGTCGTCACCCGTAACGAGGAAGAGACGGAGTGGTCCGAGTTCGACCGGGCGTTCTATGAGGTCAAGGATGTGACCGGCCGCGCTGTCGAACCGATTACGGGCGCGGTAAACATGGTATCCTGTTTCGGCGACAATGCAGTCGAAAGCGAGGAGGACCTGCTTGCGTTCGACGACGAGGGGACGCCGGCGACACGGAATCAGCCCTACTTCGACTGGACGTACGTCTGCCCGACCCACGACCGCTACCGTGAGGGCCTGCTCGACATCATTGAGGAGGCCGCCGCCGTCAATGAGGACGTCCGCCTCGACGACGTGGGCTTTCCCCGGGACGAGTACTGCCACTGTGACCGTTGCGAGCAGCGCTTCGCCGACAGCGAGTTCGAGGACTGGTCGGCCTGGCGCAGCAACGTCATCACGGAGTTCGTCGCCGAAGCTCGCGAGCGCGTGCCCGGGAAGATGTATCTCACGCTGTATCCCGACCCCTACCCCGGCCACCTCGAAGCCCGCTCGGGCGTCGCGGTCGACGATATCGCTGAGTACGTCGATGAATTTGTCGTCCCTATCTATGACATGGCGTATTCGACGACCTACTGGCTAGAGATTCTCGCGAAAGGCTGGCAAGACCGCCTCTCGACTTCGTTCAGCATCGAACTGTACGCCGTCGATGTGGACTTTGACGACCTCTCGAAGGCCGTTGAGGTGGCCGATGAGTACGCCGAAACCGTGCTGTTCGGCTACGACGCCAGCAACGCCCGTGCGACCATCCGGCGGATGAACGCCGACGCTCGCGACGGGCAATCGTTCGGGCCGGAGTAACGGCCCCGCTTCGGTGGCTTACGCCCCGTCGCCAAACCGCTGTCCGCGCCACTCTAAAATCTCCTCGCGGTCGCGCGTGTCGGCCGGCAGTTCGTCGAACCACCGGGCCTCACTGATTTCGTGGTCCGGGTCGTCGACGGCAATGTCGGTCGTCTCTGCGTGCGCCTCGTACACTGGCAGCACGCCCCAGGCCATATTGCCGTCGCAGTAGAACTCGATCCGCCCGAGCATCCCAAGTCCCTTGATAGTCGCCTCGATACCGCTCTCCTCGCCTAATTCCCGTAGTGCGGCCTCCTGCAGCGATTCGCCTTCGTCGAGCTCCCCGCCGGGCAGAACCCACAGGTCGACGCCCTCGTGGCGGACGAGCAGGAGTTCGCCGGAGGGTCTGTAAGCCAGCGTGTGCGCGCCGTATGGTGCGCCGTGGTCCCGGGCGACGGTAGCCACGTCCCGGAACCGATTCCGCGGGACGTTGCGGTGGCGCGTGAACTCGACAAAACCCGTGTAGCGCTTCCGGAGGTCGTGATACGTCTGTTCGGCCGTTTGACAGGCCTTATCGGAGAGGAACCACAGGTCGTCGACACTCGTCATCTGTGTCCTATCTGTGTCTGACACCTCGACGAAACAAGCGTCTCGATGGGGGAAAGCGGTGGATTGATCATGTCGATGGGTAGTTTCGAGAGTCCCATAACAGTTGTTGTGACAGATCGGCTGTCGTGGCGGATCTTGGGCGGTTTCGCCACCGTATCCGTTGCGCTGCTGACACTGGTGGGGAAGTTGCAGACACGGATACACGTCTGGTCTGGCTCATTCGAAGCGAAACACGGGAAGAGGTCCGAACAAGGATAGCCACGCTCCCGTGTAGCAGGAACTCTTTGGCTATTGCGACGACCTGACGGTTCGTCTAACCATTCGATCTGTACGCCTTTGCGTTCCGTGGTTGACAGAACGCATGCGAATGTGGAGCTCCCCGGTACTTAATTCTATTCCTCTAATAAAATATTTAGACCAGTCTAATAAACGTCGGGCCTTTCGAAGCGGAAGCGATAGAGAACAATGTGAACAGTCATCGCTGCCCGGCACACCGCCCGAGCTACGCTGTCTGTGGATTGTCGCTGTCCCGATTTGTCCATACAGGACGTGTCACAGGTACATTCTCTGACCACGTCCGCGGTTGGGCCGAGCAAACCCGAATCAGTCCCTTTTTGACGAGCCACCGAGTACCGCCGGGTATGGCATTCGAAGAGGACGACAGCGTTATTCTCCACGACGAGCACAGCGACTACGACGGCGAGGAAGGCACCATCACGCAGGTCGTCGAGACGATGTTCGGCGACGCCAACTACACGGTTTCCTTCGAGGACGGCCAGGAACAGGGCGTCCCCGAGGATAACCTCGAAGCCGCCGAGGACGAGTAGGGCCACAATGTCGTCGGTTCCGTTCCACTACGTCGACCTCCGGACTTTCTGCTACGCAACAGAGGATGACAAGCGTATCGAGGAAGCGCTCCGGACGTTCCTCCCTGAGGACTACCCTATTGAGCGCGCACAGAGCGAGGGGCACTACGGCGACCGGATTATCGTCCTTTCGGCTCGCGTCGAGAACGCCGACGACATCCGGCACGTGCTCACACAAGTAGCGTCAGCGCCGGACATTGACGCGGTGCGTGCGGAACTTGACGACCGGGTCGACGACAACTGCTCGTTTTTCCTCACGTTCGACAAACAGGCCGCGTTCGGCGGGAGCGTGGAACGCGGCGACGGCATCACGCTCCGGGCGAAAGTCGAGGCCTACCCCGCAAAGCGGGAGAAGGCCGTCGAAAACGCCCGCGAACTCCTAGAGGAGTTGTGATGTACGAGGCCGTCTACGCTCATCCTGACGGCGACAGCACTGTCGCCCGACACGCGCTGACGGCCGCCGATTCAGAATACGACGGTATCGTCGTCAGGAACCACGGCGACGAGCAAGCGGACTACGACGCCGAGGCCATCAGCGACGCCTACGGGGTTGATATCGCGGCGGGCGTCGAGGTCCGAGCGGACGACCCCTCACGGGCCAGCGGTTTCGTCGGGAACTACCGGAGCGACCGAACGGTCGTCGTCGTTCACGGCGGCAACCGCCGAATCAATCGGTTCGCGGTCGAGCAACCATCCGTCGACGTGCTCGCCCATCCGATGCGTGAGGACGGCGATTTCAACCACGTGCTGGCGAACGCGGCGGCCGACAACGGTGTCCGCGTCGAGTTCGACTTCGGCCCGGTGCTCCGGGCCTCCGGCGGCAGTCGCGTTCGGGCTATCAAGGAACTGCGGAAACTGCGAGAACTCATCGAGGACGCTGGTGCACCCTTTGTCGTTTCAGCGTCGCCGAGCTCCCATCTCCAGATTCGTGCCCCACGGGACATCATCGCCGTCGGGGAGACCATCGGATTCGACGCTGATACCGTCCGGGAGGGCCTTGCAGAGTGGGGCCGCGTCGTGGAGCGCAACCGGGAACGCCAAAGCGACGCCGTCATCGAACCGGGTGTCCGACTCGAACGCGACGGGGACGACACTGAGTAACCGGCGCTGATACCACTCTCACTGGACGGTATCGGTTCTGTGTAGGATGTAGCGGTGCAGCCCGTCCGCTTTTTGTCACGGCACGTCAGCCGACTGACTTGACCCGAACGCGTTTGCATTCGACCGGAGTACACGAGACGTATGAAAGAACGACAAAAGCACAAGCTCGCGGACACGGCTCAACAAATCGTCGGCGGGTTCCTGCTGTCCGGCCCGTTCGTCGTGACTCAGGAGGTGTGGGCGCTCGCGCTGAACATGACCGTCTTCCACAACGTGTTCCTCGTCTGTATTGTCGCTGCCATCGGCTACGGTGGGCTATACGGCGCTGACAACGACCGTAACCCCAGACGCGAAGCCGCGGTCGCCGGCGTCCCGGTCCGGTTCATCTCTGTCCTGGTTGTCGCGTTCGGCTCCGTCGGAACGCTCGCAATCGCGGTCACGGCTCCCGACCAGTTCCTGGGTGACCTTCCCCTGGCTGACCAGATGGTCGTCACGTTCCGCGCCGTCAGCGTCGGGGCTGTGTTCAGCGTCGTCGGCGCGGTGACGACTGATAGCCTGTTCTGACGCGACGCCGGACCAACTCGTTTCCCGGGGTACTGTGCTGTGTGACCGGGGCTGACTACTGCCGACTCCCACACCGGACTGCTCATTGTCCTCCGCGCTAACGCTGGCGTATGAAACACCTCCCAAAGCATCTCCGGCCCCGGTGGCGCTATCTCGCCGTCGGTATCGAGACGTGGCCGAATGCCTCCTTCGGTCGCCGGGCGTTCCAGCGCGAGGTGTGGTACGCCGCCCAGAACCTGCTGGGGGACACCGGCAGCGCCGAGACGGATATGACCGTCCTCCAGTTCCACGGCTACGACGGCACGGCCGAAGCTATCGTCCGGACCAGACGCGGCCAGACGGACCCGGCACGGGCCGCGCTGACCTGTCTGGACAGCGTCGATAACGATGACGTTCGGGTCCGTGTCCGGGGGATTAGCGGCACCGTGCGTGCCTGTGAAGAAAAGTATATACGCGGGCCGCCGGAATCCACTGAACAGAGACACGTCGTGTTCGAGAACGCAGACCGGAGCGCTACTGTTCGGCCTCCGCGCTACGATGTCGAAACGGCCTCCGACGTTGCGTTCGTCGGCGCGACAGCACTCGATTTCCGATAACTATGCAGGGACAAAATCAACAGCAGGCCTACGACCGCGGGATCACTATTTCTCGCCGGACGGACGCCTCTACCAGGTCGAGTACGCCCGCGAAGCGGTCAAACGCGGCACAGCAAGTATCGGCGTCAGAACAAGCGACGGCGTCGTTCTCGCCGTGGACAAGCGCATCCGATCGCCGCTGATGGAGCGCTCCTCGGTCGAGAAGATCCACAAGGCCGACGACCACATCGGCATCGCCTCGGCCGGCCACGTCGCTGACGCCCGACAGCTCATCGACTTCGCCCGCCGACAGGCGCAGGTGAACCAGCTCCGCTACGGCGAGCCGGTCGGCGTCGAGACCCTCACCAAGGAAATCACCGACTACATCCAGCAGTACACGCAGGTCGGTGGCGCGCGCCCGTTCGGTGTCGCCCTCATCATCGGCGGCATCGTCAACGGCGAGCCGCGCCTGTTCGAGACCGATCCCTCCGGGACGCCCTACGAGTGGAAGGCCCTCGCCGTCGGGGCCGACCGCGGCGACATCCGGGACTACCTCGAAGAGCACTACGACGAAGGGATGGACCTTGACGAGGGCGTCGACCTCGCACTGGCCGCCCTCGCGTCGGTCAACGAAGACGGACTCACGCCGGAAGGCATCGGCGTCGCTACGGTTGACGTGGAAACGGAGACATTCGGTCAGCTGACCGACGAGGAGAAAGAGACCCACCTCGCAGAGGCTGATCTGCTTGATACCGGCGAAGACGTGGACGACGAAGGCGAAGACGAAGACGCCACCGAAGAGTAACTCTTCCGGCGGCCCTCGCGGGCGACTGGACTTTTTTGTCCGACCACGCAGTAAGGCCTTTAACTGGCCCACTGCTACCGACGGGTATGATATCGCTTGACGAGGCGGTGACGGCGCGCCTCGAATCCCACGGTCAACGGTTCGAGGTACTGGTGGATCCGGACGCTGCGCTGGCGATAAAACGTGATGACTTCGACGACGACCTTGAGGACGTTATCGCGGCGGAGGACGTGTTCGAGGACGCCTCGCGAGGGGACCGACCGCCCGAGAATATGCTCGAAGAGGTGTTTGACACGACCGATCCGATGGCTATCATTCCCGAAGTTATCAAGCGGGGAGAGATTCAGATCACGGCCGACCAGCGCCGTGAAATGCAGGAACAAAAGCACAAACAGCTCATCCAGCGGATTACGCGTAACGCGGTCAATCCGCAGATGGACGACGCGCCACACCCGCCGGAGCGAATCGAGTCCGCCCTCGAAGAAACGGATTTCAGAGTTGACCCGATGGAGCCCGTCGAGGCGCAGGTCGACGACGCCCTCGATGCGCTCCGACCAGTCATCCCAATCCGGTTTGATGAGGTCACCGTCGCCGTGCAGGTCCCCGCGGATTACGCCGGGAGCGCCCAGGCACAGATCCGTCAGTTCGGCGACCTCGAACGCGAGGAGTGGCAGTCCGACGGCTCGTGGGTCGGCGTCATGACGTTCCCGGCCGGCCTGCAGAACGACTTCTATGACGTGGTGAACGAGCACACAAGCGGCGAGGCGGAGACCCAAATCATCAAAGACGAAGACGATATCAGTACACGCGGCTGACGCCGCGACGTCGCGTTACCCCTTCTTGAATCCGACGAGAAACCCGGCCGTAAAACCGGCGCTGACCGGCAGGGCCGAGAGCAGCGACGTGATCCAGGACGGTGGTTGTGTCGCCGTCGCGTTCCCGGCAGTGCCAGTTGCGTTCTGTGCGGCCCCGCCTATTGCGTCCCAGTTCACCTGCAGGATGCCGCGTGTCTCAAGGAACTTGAACAGCGCCAGCTCAATGCCGACGATGACGGCAATGAGTTTTGCGATCTTCTTGGCGGCGAACCCGATGATCCCGCCGATAAGGCCGCCACCACCGAATTCGAGGCCCATCTGCTGGAGGCCCAACCCATCTAGTTGGAGTACGAACTCACCCATACCGCGTACCTGACCGCCTGCTTTTAAATCCTTTGTGCTCCCTTTGGCGCATTCACTGTTATACACAGCTTCTGCTACAGAGATGTGGCATCGTTGCTACCCGGGTGTCCCAAAGAACTCAGGGAATTATTTTTCACACGGTGCTATTTCTTTACTCATATCCAAAGATTTGTATTCGAGGGACGAATCCTTCTTACTGTTAAGATGGCAGAAACACCGAATTCCGATATGAGCAGTGCCGCAGGCGGACGTTCGAAGCGACCAAAATCTAACCAGGACTGGTGGCCAAATAAGCTGAACCTCGAAATCCTCGACCAGAACACCCGGGATGTCGGCCCGATGGAGGATGACTTTGATTACGCCGAAGAGTTCCAGAAGCTCGACCTCGAAGCGGTGAAGTCGGATCTCGAAGAGCTGATGACGTCCTCCCAGGACTGGTGGCCGGCTGACTACGGCCACTACGGGCCACTGTTCATCCGGATGGCCTGGCACAGTGCCGGGACGTACCGGACCGCCGACGGTCGCGGCGGCGCGGCTGGCGGTCGACAGCGCTTTGCACCGATCAACAGCTGGCCGGATAACGCGAACCTCGACAAGGCGCGACGGCTGCTCCTGCCGATCAAACAGAAATACGGCCGCAAGATCTCCTGGGCCGATCTGATGATCCTCGCAGGGAACGTCGCTATCGAGTCGATGGGATTCAAGACCTTTGGCTACGCTGGCGGCCGCGAGGATGCGTTCGAGGAGGATAAGGCTGTCAATTGGGGGCCAGAAGACGAGTTCGAGACCCAGGAGCGCTTCGACGAGCCGGGCGAAATCGAAGAAGGGCTCGGTGCCTCTGTGATGGGTCTCATCTACGTGAACCCGGAAGGGCCGGACGGCAACCCGGACCCGGAGGCGTCGGCGAAGAACATCCGGCAGACGTTCGACCGGATGGCGATGAACGACAAAGAGACAGCCGCGCTCATCGCCGGCGGACACACGTTTGGCAAAGTTCACGGCGCTGACGACCCCGAGGAGAACCTCGGTCCCGAGCCGGAAGCGGCCCCAATCGAGCAACAGGGCCTCGGGTGGCAGAACAAGAACGGCAACAGCAAGGGCGGCGAGATGATTACGAGCGGTATCGAAGGGCCGTGGACCCAGTCGCCGACTGAGTGGGACATGGGGTATATCAACAACCTGCTTGACTACGAGTGGGAACCGGAGAAGGGTCCCGGTGGCGCGTGGCAGTGGGCCCCCAAGAGCGAGGAGCTGAAAAACAGCGTGCCGGACGCCCACGATCCGTCCGAGAAGCAGACGCCGATGATGCTCACGACGGATATCGCCCTGAAGCAAGATCCGGATTACCGAGAGGTCATGGAGACCTTCCAGGAGAACCCAATGGAGTTCGGGATGAACTTCGCGAAGGCCTGGTATAAGCTGACCCACCGCGACATGGGGCCGCCCGAGCGATTCCTCGGTCCGGAGGTTCCTGACGAGGAGATGATCTGGCAGGACCCGCTCCCGGACGCTGACTACGGCCTCATCGGGGACGCAGAAATCGCCGAGCTCAAGGAAGAAATCCTCGACTCGGATCTCTCCATCACCCAGCTCGTCAAGACCGCGTGGGCGTCAGCATCGACCTACCGCGACAGCGATAAGCGCGGCGGCGCCAATGGCGCTCGTCTCCGACTCGAACCCCAGAAGAACTGGGAAGTCAACGAGCCGGAGCAGCTGGAGACGGTTCTGGAGACGCTCAAAAACATCCAGACAGAGTTCAACGACTCACGCTCCGACGGGACGCAGGTCTCGCTTGCTGATCTGATCGTGCTGGGCGGCAACGCGGCCGTCGAGCAGGCAGCAGCGAACGCCGGCTACGATGTCGAAATCCCGTTCGAACCCGGCCGAGTGGATGCCGGGCCGGAACACACCGACGCCCCCTCCTTCGACGCCCTCAAGCCGAAGGTCGACGGGGCTCGAAACTACATCCAGGACGACATCACGCGACCAGCCGAGGAAGTGCTGGTCGACAACGCGGATCTGCTGAACCTGACGGCCTCGGAACTGACGGCGCTGATCGGCGGCATGCGTTCGATCGGTGCGAACTACCAGGACACCGACCTCGGCGTCTTGACCGACGAACCGGAGACGCTGACCAACGACTTCTTCGTGAACCTGCTGGACATGGGCACGGAGTGGGAGCCCGCAGCGGACTCGGAACACCGGTATAAGGGCCTCGACCGCGACACCGGCGAGGTCAAGTGGGAAGCCACACGCATCGACCTCATCTTCGGCTCGAACGACCGGCTCCGGGCCATCTCGGAAGTCTACGGCTCTGCCGACGCGGAAGAGACGCTCGTCCACGACTTCGTGGACACGTGGAGCAAGGTCATGAAGCTCGACCGCTTCGACCTCGAATAGGCCGGAGCGAACGCCACCGCCGTGGTGGCTGTATCCAGCTATCGCGAGACAGAACGGTCAGAAGGTAGTAACCAACCGCCGCTGCCCTTCAGTATCTGCCATTTTACCGCTTTCCGCCGGCGCACTGGACGTTACTGCGAGCCGCCCGGGGGGTTAAATAATCGGACGCCGTATCTTCACAACGAGTGACGGCGACACACACCACCGAACGAGCGGTCATCGCGAAGCGCGTCGACAGTGGCACCGCCGACACGACAGAAATCCGGGACCTCGCCCGGGCGGCCGGGTACGATGTCGTCGGCGAAGTGACACAGACCAGAACGGAGGACCCGGCGTACCACCTCGGCGAGGGGAAGGTAACCCGACTGAGCAACGCGGTCGCCCGTGAAGAGGCTGCTGTCGTCATCTTCGACAACCAGCTCGGCCCGTACCAGACGTACAACATCGGGAACGAACTCCCCGTGCGAGTGCGCGTCATCGACCGTTTCCGGCTTATCCTCGAAATCTTCGGCCAGCGAGCCCAGACTCGAAAGGCCCAGCTGCAGGTCGAACTCGCGGAGCTACGCTACGAACTCCCGCGTGCCGAGGCCAAGGCGAGCCTGGCCAAACGCGACGAGCGCCCGGGGTTCATGGGCCTCGGCGAGTACGACGAGTCCCGCGAAGAGGACATCAAAAAGCAGATCGCCAACATCCGGGACGAGCTGGAATCCATCGAGGAGACCGAGCGACACCGTCGGGAACAGCGCCGGGAGTCCGGCTTCGACCTCGTTGCCCTCGCCGGCTACACCAACGCCGGAAAATCAACACTCCTGCGCCGCCTCGCTGACGACCTCGACGTTGACGAGAACGACGACCTCCATCCTGACCTCGACACCACGGCAGAGAGCGAGGACCGCCTGTTCACGACGCTCGGGACGACCACTCGCCGCGCCGAAGTCGGGAAGCGCGAAGTGCTGGTCACCGACACGGTTGGGTTCATTCAGGACCTCCCGCACTGGCTCGTCGAGTCGTTCAAGTCCACGCTGGGGTCGGTGTATCACGCCGATCTCGTCTTGCTCGTTGTCGATGTCTCCGAATCGGTCGAGGAAATCCGGGAGAAACTGGTGACGAGCCACGATACGCTGTACGAGCGCAACGAAGCCCCCATCGTCACGGTCCTCAACAAGACCGACATGGTTGACGACGAGGAGGTCCGTCGCAAGAAAGACGCACTCTCGTCGCTGGCCCCGAACCCCGTCGCCGTCAGCGCCAAACAGGGGCTCAACATGGATGACCTCACGGACCGCATCGACCACGAACTGCCGGACTACGAGCACGAACGGCTCGTCCTCCCGATGACCGACGATACGATGAGTCTCGTCTCGTGGATTCACGACCACGCCAGCGTCGAGACGGTCGATTACGGCGACCAGGTAGTCATCGAGTTCGAGGCGCGGCCGGCAATCATCGAGCAGTCCCGGGCGAAAGCGGGGGACTTGGTCGGTGCGTCGGCCTGATTACGATCTACGGCTCTGCTTCTCGCTGCCACAGAACACTTGGTATCTCGTCTAGCAAGTCCGTCGCAACCAGTCCGTAGCCGCGGTCGTCAACGACGCGGTCACCGACACTGCCGACAGTGTAGGCGGCGATGGCAGCCGCATCAAGTGGATCCTGAACGGAGGCGAGTGCGCCCGTCACACCTGCGAGCACGTCGCCGGTTCCGCCGACCGTCATTCCCGGATTGCCCGTCCGGCCCACGCGGGTCCGCTCCCCATCGGAGACGATGTCGTACGGACCTTTGACTAGCAGCGTCTGGCCGACCTCCGCCGCGAAGGACTCCACTACGTCCGCCCGTTCCTGCCAGTCCTCGGCTGTCTCACCACCCATACCGAGCAGTTCGCCCTGATGGGGTGTGCAGATGAGTTCCGCGTCCGTTTCGATGTCCGGGACTACCGACAGCGCGTCGGCGTCGACGACGGCCGTTCCTTCGAATCCGGACAGCAGGTCCGCAACAGCATCCAGCGTCGCGTCGGCATCTCCGAGCCCCGGTCCAACAATCAGCGTGTCGTGGTCTGCCGCCAGTTCGGCGAGGCGGTCGACGTGCGGCGGCGCGAGGTGATCCCCGTCGAAGGGTCTGAGGATGAGGTTCTCGCTGTAGGACTGGATCTCGCGAGCGACGACAGCGGGGCAGGCGACTCGAACGAGGTCGGCCCCGCTTCTGAGGGCGGCCTGTGCCGTGAGCGCCGGTGCACCGGTGTACGGGCCGCCACCGACGACCAGCACCTCGCCGTTGTCGCCCTTGTGGCTCGCCGGGTCACGTTCGAGTCGCGTGAGGTCACCTCGCTCAATGAACAGCTCCGCCGCGTCGGGGATGCCGATGTCGGCAACGGTGACCGGCACGTCGAGGGCGGGCAGGCCGGGCTTGGTGTCATGAAACGTGACGACGTGGTCGGCGTCGACAGCGTTCTCGGCCAGCCGCCCTGTTTCAGCGTCGAGGCCGGACGGGACATCGACAGAGAGGACGGTCGCGTCGCTCTCGTTCATGCTTGTGGCAGCCGTCGCCGCCGGTTCCCGGAGGTCGCCGGTGATACCCGTGCCCAGCATCGCGTCGACGACGACATCGGGGGTTCCAAGCTCAGCGCCGAAGAATCTCTGACCGTCTCTGTCGGGTACTCAGCGTGCTGGAGGGCTTCCCAGTTCTCTCTGGCAATCGTCGTCGAGATGGCACCCGGACGCCCAAGTAACAAGACGCGAAGGTCGTAGTCGTCGAGGAAACGGGCGGCGACGAGCGCGTCCCCACCGTTGTTTCCCCGTCCGGCGACGATAGTGACCTGTTCGCCGGGATCAGCGATGGAACCGACCGCCCGTGCGACGGCGTGGCCGGACGACTCCATCAACTGCTTACGCGGGACACCGAGCGCGGCAGCGTTCTCATCGACGACACCCATTTCGGAGCCGGTGAGCATATCCGCGGGTTCGCCCGCCAGTGAAGTAACTCTACGGGACGGCGGCCTACCAGCGGACCTCGAAGCCGTCGACACCCTCCGGGTCCTCGTACTCGACTTCGACGTCGGTCACGTTCGCGCGGTCGCTCCCCTCGTGGCAGAACTCGATCATCGCCTCAACGTCGGCTTCAGGGCCTTCGAACACTGCTTCGACACAGCCGTCGTCGAGGTTCCGGACCCACCCGTTGACTCCTTGGTCCTGTGCGCGCTCCCGTGTGGTCGCTCTGTAATAGACGCCCTGAACACGACCGGAGACGAACACGTGTGCTCGCGTGCGAGTCATATCCGAGGATTTGCCGGCGGCCTCCGTTATACTGTCGCCTTCCGCCACGCGTGTCAGTCTTCGTTGCTGCCCGTTCGGAGGTAATGGAACAGATACGTCTGTGTGTAGCCGGCGTACTCACAACCCAGTGCTGCCCGGATAGCCCGCGACGTGTCGGTGTAGTTCCCCTGCTCGCACTCCGGATAGTACTCCTCGATTGTTGTCCGGATCCAGGTGTCTAGCGGGACCGCTTCGAGGTAATCAAGCGAGAACAGCAACACGCAATCTGCGACCTTGTCGCCGACGCCGACGAAGCGGGTGAGCGATTCTCTGGCGTCCTCGTAGTCAAGGCCGACAGCTTCCTCGGGGTCGGCCTCGCCGCTTGCGACCATTTCCGCGGTACGCTGGACGTACGGCGCACGATAGCCCAGTCCGAGGTCCCGGAGCCGTTCTTCTGTCGTTTCAGCCAGCGCCGATGGCGTCGGATAGGCGTTGTACGTTCGCCCGCTGAACTCTATCTCTTCGCCGAACGTATCACGGAGCGCCTGCTGCATACTGTGTATTCGGGCGACACGCATCTGGGCTGAACAGATGAACGAGATGAGGGACCCGAACGGGGAGTCCTGAACCAGTCGCAACCCCCAGAACGTCTCATAGGCCGACTGAACCACGTCGTCGTCCGGTGCTGTCGTCCGAATCGCGGTGAGGTCGTCGTCAAGCCGAAGGAGTCGCCTGAGGTCCACTTCGGCATCAATCGTCGATTCCCATTCGAGCATCCCATCCCGCTGCCGGACACGGATGACCTCTGGTGACCCATCCCGGCGGACTGTCGTCCAGTACCAGGCGTCCCCGCCGGTTGCGCCCTCGCGCTGGTACATCTCGCCGTCGTCCCGGTTCCAGAGATAGGACTGCCCGCTCTCGACAGTTGCCTGCAAATCGATACCGCCTGCCAGCGACCCAACATCAATGACGCCCTGTTCCATTGTCTGTGTGTACGGACCCAGAGGTAATGGCGTTACGAGTTTCGCTCGTATTGGGTTTGTACGCGCACCACCAACACAGGGACCGTCGTTGTCTCACTTGTCACTGGTTTTGTCGTCGTGATGTTTTGGAGCGCTCGTACGTCTACCACTCGATTGGGCGCTCCGTCTCTCTTACCCCGGATATCCGTACCGTATGGTACACACTGGTTCAGGGCTAACCTTCATTATATTGGGAAACAAACATACTGGCATGAATTGCCGAGTTGTTGTCGAGGCCGCAGTCCCAGTATACGACGTGGCATCTGCGGACGAGGCAGTTCGTATCGCCATCTCGAAAACGGGGGAGATGCTGAACCCCGACCTCAACTACGTCGAGATCAACATGGGGGATCGGCACTGTCCACACTGCGGCGAGACACTGGAACCCGCGTTTCTCGCAGCTGACGAGAGTCTCGTCGCACTCGAACTGGAGATGACCGTCTTCAACGTCGAACGAGACGAACACGCCGCCCGAATTGCACGCAAGGAGATCGGGCAACGGCTCGAAAACATCCCGCTCGATGTGCTCGAAATCGAAGAGATTCCGGAGGAGTCTGACGAGACGACAGAAGACGAGTCCTCGTCCGCAGAGTCGGAAGCCGACACCGATGACCTGTCGTCGGACCAATCCACGGACGAATCGGACGACGTGTTACCCGAGTTCGAGGAATTAATCGATGAGTAAGCCCGGCTCCTGAGCAGCAAGGGCAGATCTGTGCTACACTCTCGAATTATAGAACTTCTAACATATATCTGACAGCTGTTATATAGCCACTAATTGCATTGCTTGGCGGCAAAACTGCGGTAGAAACTACGGAGTTTCGTTAGTCCGCGGCGGCAGAAACAGGCTCTTTGGTTTCGTCGGCCATCTCAGAGGCAATACCGTCAGCAATCGCAAAGACAGCGGCCTTGTGGTCTGTTTTCGACTTGTGAATCGATGTCGGCTTAACGCCCAGTTCCGCGTATTCGTCGTGGTCCACTTCCGTCCCGGATTCGGCTTCGTAGTGGTTCTGTACCTGTGCAAGCAGGCCGTGAAGGTGGATGAGCTCCTGCTTTTTCATAGTCAACCCAAGGTAACAACTCGAAGGTTATAGTACTACTCTGATGAAGGTTAACACACGTCTCTGCTAGTAATACGTAATAGTTTATGCATAATTCTCCGTTCGATGTATATTCTGAGTATTTTACACTAAATTTTATCAATTCTCCAAAGACATCGCTGTATGCTAGCAAAGATCAATACCTCGATCATGAACTGCGGTAGGTCGAACACTGTTGCCTCAAACTTATTGTGGGTATCTGTGGCTGGCACCCAGGATTATGGGCTGTCTACACCTACTATCGGTATGGATCAGGCGACTCTTTCATCGGAAGCCGAGATCGGCCGGGTGGCCCTGACCGTTGCTGACCCCTCTCCGGCTGTCGATTTCTACCGTGATGTTGTTGGCCTGCAGGTACTAGACTCGGGCAGCGACTGGACGGTACTCGGTGCGGGAGGACAGGCGCTTCTGGTTCTGAACCATCGGCCGGACGCACCAGCGAGGGATGCTTCAGAGACTGGGCTGTATCACGTCGCGTTTCGCGTTCCATCGCGAGCGGCACTGGGTGATGCTCTCCGTCGCATCGACTCCGAGTGGACACTCGACGGTGCATCGGACCACGGTGTCAGCGAGGCGCTGTATCTGTCGGACCCGGCCGGTAACGGCGTCGAGATCTACCGTGACTTTCCGCAGGCATCGTGGGGTGAGACACCGTCGGGGCACGTCGAAATGGTAACTGAACTCCTCGACACGCAGTCAGTCGCGGCTGCTGCGACCGGCGAACAGTCGATGCCCGCCGACTCCGACATCGGGCACGTACATCTAGAAGTCTCGTCAGTGGAGACAGCCCGGTCGTTCTACGCCAACGCACTCGGACTGCGCGTCAGGGCCACGTACGACGGCGCGGTGTTCTTGGCGGCCGGTGACTACCACCACCACATCGGGGCCAACGTCTGGCAGCGGCGGTCCAGACCCCACACCGGGCAGGGGCTGGCGTGGTTCGAGATTCGACTCCCCGACGAAGCGACTCTTGAGGCGGCAGAGAAGCGCCTCCGTCAGTCCGACTATACTGTCGCGGAAACCGATGCCGGTCTCACAGTGCACGACGGCGACGACATCGAACTCCGCCTGCGAACTTGAATACGGGACATTTCGACCGATTGACCGATGTGCCAAGTCAAGTGTCTTCGCGCGCTATCTGGAGTATGCACACGACACGGTGGCTGACTACGGTGACCGGGCGAACTGGAAGAGAAACCGACTGCACGGGCGTGACAGGACGAAGCCAACGACCGGAAGGAGAGCGATGAGCGGCCCCCACCAAGGTCAGCAACTCGTGACCGCCGGAACCGCGCTGTCGGAGGCGAGCGCGGCAGCGGTGCTGGTCCACGGCCGGGGTGCAACTGCCCGGAGTATCGTCCAGATGGGCGCCGAGTTCCAGCAGGACGGGCTGGCCCTGCTTGCGCCCCAGGCCGCGCGGAACACCTGGTACCCCAACTCCTTCCTCTCGCCAGTCGACCAGAACGAGCCCGGTCGGTCATCGGGGCTGCAAGCTATCGAGGACGCCATCACGAAGGCAGAAGAAGCCGGGATTCCGACCGATAGCGTGCTCGTTCTCGGTTTCTCACAGGGAGCCTGTCTCGCGAGCGAGTTCGTCGCTCGAAACCCACAGCGCTACGGCGGTCTTGTAGCCCTCAGTGGCGGTCTCATCGGCGAGTCTATCGATGAAAGCGAGTACGAGGGCGACATCGAGGAGACGCCGGTGTTCTTGGGCTGTAGCGACGTCGACCCGCACATTCCCGAAGAGCGCGTTCACGTCACGGCCTCGGTCTTCGAGCAACTGAACGGAGACGTTGAGGAACGCATCTACGAGGGGATGGGCCACGGCGTGAACGAGGACGAACTGGCGTACGTCTCGTCGCTGGTCGCTACTCTCGTCGATTAGGCGGTCCGACCGCTGGCACGCTCGCCGAAATTCCCTCAATGAGTGGCCGAGCAGGGAGTTACCGCCCCCTCACCGCGAGACTTAGTGGTTGGCATTCTCACACATAGTATGGACTTTTCCCGCCGACGGTTTCTCGCTACGACTGGAGTTGGTGTGGCGCTCGGCGGCGCAGGCTGTGTTGGGAATGACAGTTCTACTACTGAAGCTGGCTCGGCACCCGGATCCAGTACTGGAACCAGCGCGGCGTCAACGACAACCGACCGAAGCGACGGGTCAAAGCCACCGACAGCTGATAGCCGCCTGTATCTGGACTACGAAATCGGGACACTCGAAGAAAATATCGTCAGCGGCGGCGTTCCCAAAGACGGGATTCCAGCCATCGACGACCCGACGTTCGCCGACACGCCCCCGGATGGACTGGCTCCGGACGACCCGGTATTCGGCGTGGTTCAGGACGGGGAGGCGAAAGCCTATCCGCAGTACATTCTCGTTCATCACGAGATTGTGAACGACACTCTCGCCGGCGACCCAATCACTGTTACATACTGCCCGCTGACGGGCACTGCACAGGGGTTCGAGCGCGGCCCGGTGGAGTTCGGCGTCTCCGGGCGGCTAGTGAACTCGAATCTGACGATGTACGACCGGGGCACCGATAGCTGGTGGCCCCAGATGCTGGCGACAGCGATTACAGGCCCACTAACTAGCGAGTCGCTACGGGAGTTCCGGGTCACCTGGACGACGTGGAGCCACTGGTCTGGCGTCTATCCGGAGACCCGCATCCTCACCGAAGACACCGGCTTCTCGCGGCGCTACGGTGTCGACCCGTACGGTCAGTACAACGAGAAGCGCGGCTACTATTCGAGTACGCGGACGCTGTTTGAGCCCCTGCAAGGCGATAGTCGCGCTCACCCGAAGGCTGTCGTCATCGGAACCCGGACGGACACAGGGGCGCTCGCATTCGACAAGGAGACACTGCTGAGTCAGCGCGTGCTGACTGGCCATATCGACGACACGCCGTACGTCGCTGTTGCTGATACCGACCTCGCAACCGGCTACGTGTACGCGAATCCAGAATCGATGTCAGTTGTGGCGTCGGACGACAGCTACACGATCAACGGGACGGCATATGATCCCGATTCGCTCCCGCTGGATCGAACGCTGTCCTTCGACGCGATGTGGTTCGCCTGGGCCGGCTTCTATCCGGAGAGTGGGTATGTCAACTGACAGCCCGACCGACGGGGCAGGTGTGGTTGCCAGCACCCAGCGCCTGTTTCGGAACACTGTAGTTGCGGTCAGCGGGACGCTCAGCCGCCGTGACGGACGGGTGTCTCTGGGTGTGTCCGGACTGGCGTACTTCCTGCTGTATCTCGCTGGTCTCAGACACCTCGGTTTCGGCCCATCCGGCTACGAGATCTCTGTCGTCAGTAACCCGCTTACCCGTTCGTTCCGGCAGGTCGGGCCGTTTCAGTGGGAACCGATTGCACTGGTGGTCGTCGGCCCAGTTGAACTGCTTGTTGCGCCGCTGAACATCCTTCTTGGGGGCGTCCTGGCAGCGCTGGTCGGACTCAACCTTGCCGTCTCCGTCGTCGTGTGGCGCGGCCCATCGGCCTGCCGTCTCGGCCCGGGTGCAGGGGCTGTGTCGGGACTACCGGGACTGCTCTCCGGGTTCGCCTGCTGTGGGCCCACTATCCTGCTCGTTGTCGGCGTGCAGGCAAGCGCTGGGCTTCTCTCGCTGTTCCAGTGGCTCCTTCCCCTCACTGTCGTGGCACTGCTCGGAACCCTTCTCTGGGTCGGGAGCCGAGTCGAGACGGCGCAACAGGTCGCGTAGATAGTACCTACTACTGGGGGATAGATAGTAGCGACAGGCTACCGTCCAAGGTAGCGGTTGGAACTTTTTTCCCTCGATTTGAGGGAAACATATAATTACTTCCTACGACCCATCTACCAGTATGACCGCTACTGTCGTGAGCGAGGTCAACCGACCCTACGTGCCGACGGGCGGGGCGAAACTGACTGCTGAGATCGAAGTTGAGCCCGGACGGCTGGAGGAACCACCCACGCGACAGATTGCTCTCTGTATCGACGCCAGTGGGTCGATGGCCGGCGACGACATCAAGCAGGCACGCGCCGGCGCTGAATGGGTCTTCGGGCTACTCGACGAAGACGATTACATCTCGATCATCGCCTTCGACAACGAGGTTACGACGGTACTTGCGCCGACGCGGTGGGGAACTGTTTCGCGTGATACGGCAGTGGACGCGGTCGCTGACATCTCCGCTGGTGGGGGCACTGATATGTACAGCGGCCTGCTGGAAGCGAAGGCGTCCCTGCAGGATTTACCGACCGACGAGAACACGGCCCGTCGAGTCCTGCTCCTCTCTGACGGGAAGGACAACTCACATGCCCCGGAAGCGTTCGGGACGTTAGCGCGCGAAATCGACACCGAGGGTATCAGAATCAAGGCGGCCGGCATCGGGAGCGACTACCGCGAGGAGACCATCCGGACGCTCGGGACCGTTGCCCGCGGCGAATGGACACATCTGGATGCCGCCGGCGACATTGAGTCGTTCTTCGGCGATGCAGTCGAGGAGGCCGGGACCGTTGTCGCTCCCGACGCTCGTCTCGAACTCGACGTGGCTGACGGTGTCGAGGTGAGCGAGGTGTACCGCTCGCTCCCACAGACGCAGTCTGTGAACCCCGATTGGGAGGACAACACGGCCGTCGTGCCGCTGCCCGACCTGCTTGACCGGGAGACCCAGCGAGTCGTGCTGAAGATACACGCCCCGGCCAGCGACCTGCAAGACGCCGTGTTACTGGCGGATGTCACGCTGCACGCCGGCGGCGAGATGACGCGGGAATCAATCACCGTTGACTACACCGACGACGAGACGAAACTGGCCGAACACAACGAACAGGTCGACGTGGACCACCGACAGACCGTTATCAAGACTGAACTCGGCAAGGGCAACGTCGCCGAAGCCCAGACCCAACTGGAGCGGATGACGCGCATCCACGGCGAGGACACTGAGGCCGTCCAGACAGCCGAGCGGGAGACGCGTATCGTGATGGAAGGCGGGCGCAAGGAGCAAAACAAGGCAACGAAAATCGTCACCGACGAGGGCATCCAGAAGTGACCGTCCTAATCTGCGGTGTCGGTAGGACCGCTACCGGTCGGGGAAACGGGTAAGTCATGACCTGGGAACCTGAGAGCGGTGATGTCATCGCCGGCCAGTACAAACTTGAGGAGTTCCTCGGCAAAGGGGGGTTCGCAAAGGCGTTCCGCGCTACAGACATCGATAGCGGCGAGTCCGTCGCCGTGAAATATCCCAACTACACCGAATCCCAGAACAACCCCGACATCATCGAGGAGTACTTCAAAAAGGAGGTCGGCTCACTGGAACGCATCCGCCGGGCCGGCGGCCACGAGAACGTGATGGACTACTACGACCAGGTCACAGAGCGCGACGTTCCGTTTCTGGTCGTCCAGCTAATCGTCGACGGGATCGAACTCGACGAAGTCATCGACCAGCACGGTCCAATCGACGACAGCGAACAGGTCCGTCAGATTGGTATCGACCTCTGTGACGCGATGGGCTTTCTCCACGAGAACGAGATCGTCTACCGGGACCTGAAACCGGAGAACGTGATGCTCACGCCCGATATCACGCCTACACTAATCGATTTCAATACTGCGACGGGCTTCGATGCGACCGAGGATCCGTCCTCCGGGAACACCGGGACGACGATTCTGGGGCCGTTCAAGCCCCGGGAAGTCGCAGAGGCCAGTCGAACCGACGTTCGGCAGGGCCCCTGGTCGGACGTGTATTCTATCGGCAAAATACTCTTGTTCCTGCTCAAGGGGAGCGTCCCGAAAAAGGACGGCGTGAACCCGCAGGCGTTCGGAGCCAACTGCGACGATTATCTGGCTGAAATTGTCGAGCGGGCCACACAGTCACACTATCGTGACCGATACCGGAACGCGACGGTTCTCAAAGAGGTCCTCGAACGGCGAGACCCAACACCGCCCGCGACGGCGTCAGTGACATATATTCAGGCAGACAGGCAGTTCACTGTCGAACCGGGCGACACTATCGGGCGACAGGGCGCGAGTGGTCCCCCGGCATCGATAACAATCGAGGACCCGCAGGGAGAGTACATCTCCTCAGTACAGGTACAGTTTGATATCGAGGACGGCGAGTGGTCCCTCCACGACCGAAGTCTCAATGGGACGTTCGTCCAGAAAGGGGCGGGCTGGCAGCGGGTCCTCTCCGAACCCGGACGCAACCGTCTGCGCTCCGAGGGAGAGGACCCGACTGACAGACACGGCAACGTGCCCCCCGAGTCGGTGACACTCACTGACGGCGATCTGGTATCGCTGGTTCATCCGACCTACGGGGTTACGTTCGAGTTCCATCCGGAGGAGTCATGAGATACAGCACGAACTACGACATCGGCGACAGGAAGCGAGGGCAGGGAATCAACGAGGACAGCGTCTCTCTGACGGTGTTCGAGGAGGGCCATCGGGACGGCTACCGCGGGCAAGACAGACCGCAGTCGCAGGACACGGCCACAGCAGACGGCGACGAGACGGCGGACGTGACAGACGAGACAGCCGGTACTGAGACGGCGGCGTATACGGCTGCCGACACGGACGGCGCTGACATTGACGACGGAGATACGTCCGAACCCGATGGCACCGAACAACCGATGAACCGCTCGGCCGGTGTGTTCGTGGTCGCTGACGGGGCCGGCGGGCACGACGCCGGCGACATCGCGTCGTACATCACGACGACCATCGTGGCTGAACACCTTGCTCCCGTGGCGATTCGAACGGCCCGGAGCTATCCCGGTGACTTCGATGTCGATGTCGCCCGTGATGTCCTCCCGGACCCGCCCGGTGAGCGGGAACTCGAAACTGCCGTGGCAGAGGCGATTACGGCTGCCCACCGTGAGATCATCCGGTACGCAAACGAGACCGGGACACAGTCCTACACGACGGTTGTCGCAGGGATCTACGCCGACGGCAAACTCCATTATGGCTGGGTCGGTGATAGTCGGGCCTACGTCGTCAACAGTGCCCGTGAGACGATCTCGCCGCTGACCAGAGACCACGCCGTCGTTCAGGAGTGGGTCGACAGCGACGAAATCGACCCTGTTGAGGCACATGTCCATCCCAACGGGAACGAAATCACACGCGCGCTGGGTGGGTCCGGCTATGAGGACCCCGACGAGGCGACTGTCGGGGTGGACACGCGAACAGTCAGGCTGTACGCAGAAGACACGGTGCTGGCGACCAGCGACGGACTCATCGATGCACAGACCGACGCGCCGGAACTGTACGAGGAGTACGTCGATTCGGACCACGCCGATTCAGTGGCCGAGCGTATCCGCGAAGCAGCCGTCACCGACGACGAGATCCGTGACGTGATCCTCGATGCATCGTCCCTCGACGCGGCGAGTCAGGAATTCATGTCACTGGCAAACGACCGCGGTGGGAAAGACAACATCTCGGTGCTCCTGTTTGCCGACAGTGCGCTCCCAGAAACACCGGAAAGCGGTGGGATGCCAGTTCGAGACATTGACCCTGACCTCGATATTTCCGAACGTGACACCGTGATTATGACAGACGAGTAGAGAGAAAGTTTCGTGGGACAAGTATTTTATTTCTCGACTCTGTAGGACCTAACGAAACCCATGCCTGAATCCGACCGTACGGTAAAATGCCCCATATGCGACGAGGACTTTGATCCGACAGTCGCGGGCGGATGGTGCACAAATCCGGACTGTGGTGAGTGGAAACACACTGACGAAAGCGCTGCTGATTTTGACACCGATGATGGGGTGCCGGACGATGCCGACCTGATACCGGAAGGCACGGACAAGGCGGACCCGATGGATGGCCGGCCGGTGGAGGCTAGCGACGAAACCGAGTCTCAGGACGGGCACACTGTCGACGATGATAGCGTCGACGAAGTCTCGGAGGATGAGGTCTCGGACACTGGGGCAGCCGAGGCCGGAGACGAGACGGCGGAGACAGCGGAGACGGCGAAAACTGCGGAGACAGCGGAGACGGCGGAAACCGCGGAGACAGCGACGGAATACGAAACTGAAGCCGACACTGGTACCGAGGCAGAACCCGGTGAGGCCGACGGCACCTCGGACCAATCCGGCAGTGACTCCGATGTGGACGACGAGCTATCCGACGAAGCTCAGGAGGCAGATAACGACGGGGCGACGATTAGCTGTCCGGACTGTGACTGCGAACTCGACGCCGACGCGAATTTCTGTGTCGCCTGCGGTGCCGACGTACAGGACATTACACCGGGAGACGACGACTTGCTTGACGCGTGCCCGTCCTGTGACATCGCTGTCGACGACGATGCCAGCTTCTGTGTCAACTGTGGGGAAGATTTAGACGCGCATCGCGGCGGACGTGACACGTCGACGGCTGATTCGACAGAAGGGTCGTCAACCGACGACGAGACAGAGCGTGAGTCAGCAGCCACGGGCAACGCCGTCGACACGCTCGCGTCACAGTCCACCGACGACGCGACTGTACCGGACAAACTTGTCCTCTCGGTCGAAGGTCGAGACATCACCGTCGAAGACGGGGACCGCATCGGTCGGGAGATCCGGGCCGCGCTACTGGACGCCGGGCGACCGGAAGACGAGGCGGTTCGGATCCACCGCGAACACGTCCGGTTCGACCGCCAATCAGAAGGATACTATCTTGTTGACCTTGGGGACAACCCGACGCGACTGAACGAGACCCAGTTGCAGAAAGGCGACCGTGAACCGATCCAACCGGGCGATGAACTTGAACTATCGGGTGTCGCAACGATAACAATTCAGGCGGCATGACCACCCACAGTTAAGCGGTCGGTCGGAAAATATCAGGCTGATGGAGCGTGGTCGACTGGGGTTGGAACTCCGCGAGTCCGCCGCACTACTGCGAGCTGAGACCTGGCTGTTTGTGGGTGTGGGCTTGGCATGGCTCATCTACGGTGGCTGGGTGCTCGCGACGGGGCTGCTGCTGGCGCAGTTCCCCGGACTCGAACGTACTGTTTTTGCGACACTTACTGGCCAAACTGTCTCGCTGCGAACTGTGCTTGCCGCGGGTCTCTGGCTCGTCGGTCCGTCACTGGCGACTGTCGTCCTTGTCAACCGACGGCTTCGGAACAGCTACGGCAACCTCGCCGACGCGTATCGACTGGACCACCCAAGCCTGTTGCTCACTATCCCCGGCAGTGTGCTCCTCGGCTGCCTGCTGGTGAGTCTCACTCTCGGGCAGCGGCGTCTGCTCACGGTCATTGCGCTCTTCGGAACAGTGCATTTGGTCGTCCGGACCGTCGCCTACGGCCATCGCGTGTACACAGTTTCGGTCCCCGCATTCCTGTCGCTGCTGGTGTTTGTGAGCGCAGTCTCGCTTAGTACTGGATGGCTGGTCCAGACGGTCACCGCACCCGGCGTATCGTCGGCACTGTCCCCGTGGCTGACTCGGGCCGGCGTTGGTCCTGTGGCTGAGACAGCGCTCCAACTGACGGGCGTCCAGCCATCGCAGGCCACACCCCTCTTCATTGCCGTCCCCGGCGTGCTGGCGAGTGCATATCTCTTCCTCCAGTTGCTCGCTGGGACCGCCGTCAGAATCCGCGCGCCACTTTCGAACCCACAGCGCCGTCCGGACCAGCGGTTCCCGATCATGCCACCGGTCGGCGGCTCACAAAACGGCGGCGAGAGTCCGACTGCCGAACGGGCTGCGGACGCTGCCCCGGACTCCCGGGAACAGACTGGAGAGGGAGCCGACACCGTAGATACTGGTAGCGACGAAGAGCCATCGGGACACACCGGGACTCGAGTGTTTTCGCCCGACGAGGTCCCAGCGGCGGAGCCGCCCGCTCACGAATCGGTACAGGACAACGCGCAGTCATCGGGAGATGGCGAAGAACCGGAGATGGCAGTCGACGACAGCGGGACAGACACGGACTCGGAGGCGGCCGGGACCGACGATACGCATGAGGGCGCCTCAGCAACCGACGAAGCGTGGATGGACGATACGTCCGTCTTCACACCGGGCGGCCGCGATGCCGGCCAGTCGTACTGTAGCGAATGCGGCGAGTCGCTGCCGCCCGACGCTGACACCTGCCCGTCCTGTGGCGACCCCGTCGACGGGTGAGGCGGTCAGCGGTTCGAAACGGGGATGTCACCGAGCGCGACGGTATACTGTGTCGACTGCACTGACTCCCCGTCTGGATACACGAACACCGTTACAGCGACGGTATCCGGGCGCTCGCCGGGCGGGAGTAGCCACGACTGCGTTACGTCGTCAGTTCCTCCCACTGGTAGCTGTCCTGTGCTTGCGGTGTCCGCAACCGTCTCTCCGTTGCGGGTGGTAACGCTGTCAAGACGAACTGCTGTGGGGTCTGACCCAGTGTTCGTCACGTTCACTGCGAGCGTGAACCGCCACCCATCGTCAGCGGTGACGACAGACGCCGCATCGATGCGGGCTGAGACGTTGGCGGATTCCAGAATCGGGTCACCGACGCCGGCACCGGCCTCTGCCGCTGTCGGCGTTTCAGGGACTGCTTCACCTCCGGTGTCCCCCATCAAGTGATGCCCCATCATACTCCCGAAGGTAACGACCTCGATGAGGATCGGCAAGCCGATTCCAACGATGATGAGGAGTCGTAGCAGCGTTTTCTGCTCCGGACCGTCGATGTCGTCAAACATGATGAGAGAGTAGTGAAGTGGTGTTAGACCGGGATCGGTGGGCTACCGGGCGCGAATAGGCCATCAGCGACCATGCTGGCGAGTGGCGGCCCGTAAGCGATGGCGATGAGCAGCAGTGCAATCGCCGTCCAGAGCTTGTAGTTGTCCAGAATACGCGGGCTGTGGTCCGCGCCGGATAGCGGCTCCGGGATGTTGCCGTTGACCGATATCGTCCCACCACGGCGAGCGAGCAGGGTGTCGGCCATGACGATGAGGAACATCGCCGCGCCGACGAACAGTAGGAAGCCGCCGATGGCAATCTGGATTCGCATCTCGCCGACCGTCCCGGCGACGGCCTCGAACGCGAACTCGTCGTACGTCGGTTCGGCAGTCCGTCGTGGGATGCCGGCGAGGCCGGCCCGGTGCATGGCGTTCGACATCACTGCCATACCCACGAACCAGACATACGGCTGAGCTGAAGCAAGGCTCCGCTGTCGGAGTTTCTTCCCGGTGATCTGTGGGACCAGCCAGTAGCTAATAGCCATCGCCGTCAGTGCGAACGCAGTCCCAACGGTGAGGTGGAAGTGGCCGGGCACCCAGATGGTGTTGTGGATGAGGTAGTTGATGTTCATCCCGGCGTTGATCATGCCGGAGAACCCACCCGCTGCGAACATCAGGCCGGCGAGCATACAGCCAGCAAAGGCCGGCTTGCCCCACGGCAGATTCCGAAGCCAGGAGAGGTAGCCCTTTGCACCCCGCTGGCGAGCCCCGTGTTCAACTGAGGCGACCACGGTGAACGCAGTCAACAGCGAGGGCAACAGCAAGAACATCGTGTTCGTCATCGCGATGAACTTGTACCCTGATGGAATACCGGGGTCGGTGTACTGGTGGTGGAAGCCGACCGGGGTTGAGAGCAGCAGGAAGGCGACGAAGACCACGCGAGCCAGCGGGTCACTGAACAGTCGCCCGCCCGCCAGCTTCGGCAGGATCGTGTACCAGACGAGGTACGCCGGCATAAGCCAGAAGTACACGACTGGGTGGCCGAAGTACCAGAACAGCGTCCGCGTCAGCAGCGGGTCGACGTTCTGGATGAGCCCGAGCGACCACGGAATGAGGAAGGCGACGACCTCCACGGCGACGCCGATGGTGGAGACGTACCACATCAGCATTGTCGTCAGGACCATGAACGTCTGCAGGGGAATGCGTTCGTCCGGGTTCTCAGACCGCCAGTCCCACAGGGACTTGAAGTACGCGAGGCCAGCGACCCATGAGCCGACGATGATGAGCGCGGCGCCGATGTAGAACGCCGGATGTGCCTTCATCGGGGCGTAGAAGGTAAACAACACATCCGCTTTGAGGTCGTGACCCAGAATCGACGGCGCACCGACGAGACCGCCGATGATGGACACGGCCGCAAGCACTGTCCCCGTGAGCATTATCCAGAAGGCTGACCAGGCGATGCGCTGTGGCAGCTCCCGTTCGAGGCTGCTAGCGACAGCCCATGTGAACAGCCCCGCGATGAAGAACGTCGTAAATACGAGCGCCAGCAAGACGCCGTGGCCCGTCAGAATCGTGTAGTAGTCCGCAGAACTGATGAATCCGCGGAACACGCCGGTTCGATGGAGCGCCTGAATGACGCCAAATAACGCACCGATCCCAAGGGCGACAAACGCCACAATGAACTCGCTCCGGACGAGTTTCGACGTTTTCGGATAGGAGTCGACGAACACCATTACTGATCCGCCTCCTCCTGCGCCTGTGCATCAGCTGCGGACTGGTCGATGTTCTCCTGTTGCATATCGTACTCCTCTGGCGGAACGACTTCGACGGAGCCACCCATCGTGTGATGGGCCGCCCCACAGTATTCGTGACAGATAAGACCGTAGCTACCGGGCTCGTTGAACCGGGCCGTGACTTCTGAGACCTGTCCCGGAATGACCATCGTGTTGATGTTGGTCTCGACTACGGAGAAGCCGTGCACCACGTCTGCACTGGTCACCCTGAACGTTACGTTGGCCCCTGCGGGCACCTGGATCGGATTGTCCCCGCTCCCTGGAGCGAACTGGAACTGTCGGGCGACGACGTACACGGTGTACTGATCGTCGCCCGTCTTAACCACACCGGGGTCGTCAAACTGGGTGCCAGTGTTCCCGTTCTGTACCGCTTGCGCACTTATTTGCCCGCCCGAATCGTCAACCATCCCGACACCGACGCCGACCGATCCGTAGGCGATGGTCGCAATGAAACCGACGATGAGCAGTATCGCTGCACCGAGCCAGACTTTTTCGAATCTATGAACCTGCATGGTATCACCCGATTATCGAGACACGGCCGAGGAACTCGACGAAGTACATGAACACCCACAGCAGGCCGATCAGCACGAAGTAGAAGGCGACCAGCGCCGCCGTTCCCTTCGGGTCGTACTCGTCGTGGCCCAGTTCGACAGCCGGTTCAGTTTCTGCAGCCTCTTCAACCGGCTCCGGGCCGGTCGCCCGCCGCAGTTCGCCACCTTTACCCGTCTGTGGTGGCCGCCCGTTCTGGCGGCGTCGCATCGCGACGGCAAACAGCAGCGGCGAGAAGAACGCCAGCAGGACTGAGCCTGAGAGAAGCCACTGCGGGCCCGAGAGTTCGATACCGCCACCCTCCTGTCCGCTTTCGCCCCCACTGCCGCTTCCGCTGCCATCGAGCGGGCCACCGACAACGACAGCGCCCTTCATCCCGAGCGTTTTGTGGGGGGCGCAGACGTACTTGTACACGCCCATCTCTTCGAATGTATGGCTGTAGGTGGTCCCCGCTTCGCTGACTGGGTCACCGGAGTTAAGCGGGCCGTCACCGTCCGAGACGACGTTGTGGCCGCCGCCTTCGCCGGTCCAAGACCACGTCACTTCGGTTCCGGGTGTCACCCGAACCGCGGGCGGGTCGAAGGCGAACGCGCCGTTGTTGCCCTGTGCACCGACCGAGATTTCGACGCTGTCGGCGTCGGTCCTGTCGACGGTCGTCCCGTCGTAGTTCGAGACGTTATCGAACCAGCCGCCGTAATCAGGGTTCTCGGGTGGGCCTTGCTGCTGTTGCCCGCCGGAGCCGCCGTCACCGGAGCCACCGGGCCGAACGACGACTGCACCTTTCATCCCGAGGGCTTCGTGGGGGATGCAGACGTACTTGAACATCCCCTCTGACTCGAAGGTGTGGCTGTAGGTCGTTCCAGCTTCGCTAACTGCGCTTCCGGAGTCAAGCGGCCCGTCACCGTCCGAGACGACGTTGTGGCCGCCGCCTTCGCCGCTCCACTCCCAGACGACCTCTGTGCCCGGGCTGACCATTACTGCGGGCGGGTCGAAGGCGAACGCGCCGTTGTTCCCCTGCGCGCCGACGGTGATCGTAACGGTGTCTTGGCCTCGCTTGTCGGCGGTCCCGTCGTAGTTCGAAACGTCATCGAACCAGCCGCCGTAGTCCGGTTCCTCCTGTGCTGTCGCCGTGCCGGTCGCGGCCAGCGCCGCTGTCCCGGCCGCGGCACCGACGAACTGTCGCCGACTCAGCGCCATTGTCGCACCCCCACCGCATCGTGCGAATCTGGCAGCTGGCTGCTTCTAGCTTCGTGCCGTACCATATCTGGGAGAATAGCAGATTACCTAAAAAAACCCCTGATGGTGTTTTCAGTCGTCAGGAACGACCCACTCGTTTTTATAACCCCTCTAACGTACGGCCATGTATGTCTGCGTCAAGCCCTCGGCTCGTAACGTTGCTGGCGCTGCTCGGACTCGCGCCGGTCGCGTACTATATGCAGGGAACCGGCCGCTCCATCGTCGCGCTTTCGCTGCTCAGCGTCGTCATCATCGCCGGCAGTCTGTTCCTGATGACAAAACCAACAGAGTCGAATCCCGTCTGATATGCAGTTTGGGACGGCGGGGCTGAGTTCCGGTGAGACGGCCGGCCTCGCAGCGTTCGTTGGGCTCGGGCTCGTCGGGAGCGTCCATTGTCTCGGGATGTGCGGACCGCTAGTCACCACCTACGCCGACAGACTTGACGATGGCGGCCCGGTGTCTGGCCACGAGATACGCCAACACGCGCTGTTCAACGCCGGCCGGACGCTGAGCTACGCGTTCGTCGGGACCGTGCTTGGCGCTGCCGGCAGTGTGTTGTACGATGTCGCCGGCCTGGCACGCCTCGGGACCGCTGTCCGGGGGACCGTCGGGATTTTTGTTGGCCTTGCTATCATCACTGTTGGGCTGGGGTATCTCTCCCGTGGTCGCGCCGTCGATGTGGCTCGGTCGCTACCGCTGGTTGGGGACCTGTTCCAGCGACTTTCCGCATCGCTCGTCGCTAAGGTCGACCGGTGGGTCGACGGCCCGGGGATGATCGCGCTGGGCGCGATGCACGGGCTGCTTCCCTGTCCGCTGCTCTACCCGGCGTTCCTCTACGCGTTCGCGACCGGTTCCGCATTCACCGGCGGCCTCTCGCTGGCCGCGCTCGGTCTCGGGACGTTTCCGCTGGTGTTCGCCTACGGGACCGCCTTCGGCACGCTGTCGCCGAGCCATCGCGCAACGTTGCACCGGGCGCTCGGAGTTGTTTTCATCGCGCTCGCGCTCGTCCCGCTGTCGAACGGCCTGGCGGCGTTCGGTATCGTTATCCCGAAACCACCCTTGCCGATGCCCTGGACATGACTCACTGTACGCTCTGTGACCTGCCGGTCGATGCGCCGGTCACCGACGACGGGGTCGAGGGGACGTTCTGCTGTCGTGGCTGTCTGGAAGTCGCGCGGACGCTCGACGACCCGGCGACGGAGACCCGTGACGCCGCCGACACTGGCCCCGACCCAGACGACGCCGACGGTGAGACGGCTTTTGTTTCCGTCGACGGGATGCACTGTGCGACCTGCGAGACATTTCTTGAGGCGCGGGCCACGGACCACGAAGGCGTCGCCGCTGCGGCCGCCAGCTACCCGACGGGAACGATGAAACTCACCTACGACTCCGATGCGCTCTCGGAGTCAGACCTCACCGAGGTAGTGGCCGGCACCGGCTACGACGCCAGCCTACAGGCCACGGAAACCGATGACGAGTACGAACTTGAGGGGCGTCTCATCGTCGGCGGCTTCTTCGGGATGATGACGATGCTGTGGTACATCCTCTTTCTCTACCCGGCCTATCTCGGCGTCGATTCGTCCCTGTTGCTGTTCGACCCGTCGGGGCAGGCAGGGGACTACCTGCTGTGGAACATGGCCGTAATGACCGGTGTTGTGGTCGGGTACACCGGGTGGCCGTTGCTTCGCGGGGCCTACGTCAGCCTTCGGGCTGGTCGGCCGAACATGGATTTGCTGGTGGCGATGGCTGCTGTGACAGCCTTCCTCTACAGCGTCGTCGCTGTCATCTTGGGACATACAGAGGTGTACTTCGACGTGGCGACGGTCATCGTCATGGCCGTCTCGGTCGGCGACTACTATCAGGACCGGGTCCGGCGACGCGCGCTGGACCGCCTCACGGAGTTCACGACACAGCGGGCCGATAGCGCTCGGCGACGCACCGACGGTGGTCATGAAGAGGTCGACGTGGGGGCACTGTCGGCCGGCGACGATGTCGTCGTCCGCTCCGGCGAGCGAATCCCCGTCGACGGGACTGTACTTGAGGGGACTGCTGCTGTCGATGAGTCACTCGTCACCGGCGAGTCGCTGGCCGTCAGGAAGACCGACGGCAACGAGGTTATCGGGGGGTCGCTGGTGACGCAGGGCGGCATCGTCGTGCGAGTCGGGCCGGACGCCGAGAGCACTGTCGACCGGTTAACGAACCTGCTGTGGGAGGTCCAGAGCACGCGCGGCGGCGTTCAGCGGCTGGTCGACCGCATCGCTGCCGTCTTCGTTCCACTGGTGGTCGTTCTGGCTGTACTCGCCACCGGCGGACACCTCGTCGCTGGCGCAAGACTGACGGACGCGATGTTGACCGGGCTGGCGGTGCTCGTGGTCTCCTGTCCCTGTGCGCTGGGGCTGGCGACGCCGCTTGCAACCGCGGCCGGAATCCGTCGGGCGCTCGACGGCGGAACCGTCGTCACCGGTGACGCGGTATTCGAGACGGCGACCGACGCGGACGTGGTCGCCTTCGACAAGACGGGCACACTGACGACCGGCGAGATGGAACTGCTGGAGCGGGCCGACGAGGGAGCGATGGCCCGGGCGGCCGCAGTCGAGCAGTTCGCGGAGCATCCCGTCGCCGAGGCCGTGACGGACGCCGTCCCGGTCCCGGACGTGGATGTCTCCGGGTTCGAGCAACATCCGGGTCAGGGCGTCAGTGCGACGGTTGACGGTGACCACGTCGTTGTTGGGACGCAAGCACTGTTCGACGACCTCGGGTTCGACGTGCCTGCCAACCTCCGAAGCCGGTGTGAACGCGCGACCGAGAACGGGCGTGTCCCGGCGCTGGTCGGCTGGGACGGCGAAGCGCGAGACGTACTTGTTGCGGGCGACAGGCTCCGCTCGCACTGGGAGTCAGTCGTCTCGACGCTCGCTCGCGACCGCGACGTGGTTGTCATCACCGGCGACCGGCCCGAAGCCGCCACCCCGTTCAAGCGCCACGACGGCGTCGACGAGGTGTTCGCCGGGGTACCGCCCGAGGCGAAAGCCGAAGTCGTCGAGCGGTTGCAATCTCGCGGGACCGTCGCAATGGTCGGCGACGGGAGCAACGACGCCCCGGCGCTGGCTGCCGCCGACGTTGGCATCGCCATGGCGTCGGGCACGTCACTGGCCGCCGATGCGGCAGACGCGGTCGTAACGACGGACGACCTGCGGGCCGTCCCCGACGTGTTCTCAGTGACGGCCGCAACCCGTACGCGGGTCCGCCAGAACCTCGCGTGGGCGTTCTGTTACAATGCCGTGGCGCTCCCGCTCGCGCTGCTTGGCGTCCTGAACCCGCTGTTTGCGGCCCTGGCGATGACGGCTAGCAGTCTGCTCGTCGTGGGGAACTCCACACGGACGCTGGCAGGCACAGCCTCACACGGCGAGGCGAGTGCCGATGGACCGGCTACGCCACAGCAACCAGCAGCGGCCGACTGACACCGGCTGTCGATTGCTGTCTTGCCAGCGACTGCTGAATGTTTGTTATTTGGTACCGTGTCTGAAACAGATTTAATATATCACCGGTTCTGGTCACATATACGTCGCTTTCACCGACGTGGTGACCCATGACCTACGCAATTCCCGTTCCCGCGCCAACGTCGTTCGCTCGCTGGCTGTACAGCGGGCGGTCGGCCATCGAACGTAGCCTTGACGCTACGGTCGGGTATGCATCCCTTATCGGGGAACGGGCCGCCGCGGACACCCGTCCGGTGAAGATTCCGCCCGTGGCATCATAGACTGGTTCGCCGCCGTGGGACCGGCGTCCCACTCACGGACGTCGCACTGCGGCGGGGATTCGATCGGGCTCACTGTCGAGCGGCGGGGCTCTACCCCCTTTGGCCGCTCCGTCTGAGAGGCCTGCACCGCCCAGTGTGGTCTGTCGGTGTGTCGCCACTCTCCCCTGAGCCTGTACTGTATCGTGACACTCTCTCGCTGTCCAGCCTTTGGGTTCCCCATCGTCTCGGTGTGGGAATCCGCCGGCCGCTCCCGGCCGGACGTACGTGCCCGCCACCCGCGCAGTCCCCGACCGACGCGACTCAATTGGCGAGTGCCCTCTCGGCCCGGTTCGACTCCGGCTGTCGGCGTTATGTCGCTGCAGGCGACTCCCCCGACCGAGGTATCGGCCGACGTATCACTGCGCGTTCCGCGTGGCGGGTCCGAGACCCTCGAAGCCGGTGTCGCCGGCGTCCTCGCGGCCGTCGACGGCGTCGAAGACGTGGCTGTCGACCGCGTGACTAGCGTTCGACCCACCTGGACGGATATCCGGGTCGACGCCGACGTGTCGCTGACGCTGCAGGTCGACGACGATCGGAACACAGCGGACGGCCGCACCGAACTCCTGCAAGCAGGGTTCGGCGTGATGGCAGTCAACCGTGTCGACGTGACTGGTGACGCGTAAGCGAAGCCCTCCACTCCGCCCTGCCTTCCCGAATGTCCCAACCGGACCCGGGCTCTCGCCCGGCGCTGGTTCAATTCCTGCCGGGAAGTCCACACGTATGCACGGGATATACCTCGCCGCTGTCATCGGTAGGCGGCGACGCGACTCGAAGAGCCGAGCACAGTCACGCCGCACTCGGCGGCTGTAGCCGCCGGGATCGGTCGCAGTCGTTCCTGATCCCGGATTGGTCTGCCGTCACCGTGTGGCCGAGACTGTAAGATACTGAAGCGCGAAGCACGAGGCATGACGTTCCATACGTCCGACGACCGCTGGCTTGATGTGCCGGTCGAGACGGTGTTCGCGTTCATGGACGAGCCGTCGAACCAGGCGGCCGTCACGCCGAGTCTGTCTCGCGCCGAACGTATCGAACGCCTACCGAACAGTGGCAACCGCGCCGCCTACGAGTACGAGATGTTCGGGCTCACCTTCACCGGCGAGGTCCGCGCGACGACCTACGAACCGCCCGAGCGCATCGTCTACGAGATGCGCGGCGACCTGACGGGGCGGATCGCTTGGCGGTTCGAACCTGAGGACGGTGGCACACGGCTCACGTACACGGCCGACTACGAGGTTCCCGGCCCGCTTCCGGAGTTCCTCCTCGCGCCGCTCATCCGCTGGTATAACCGCCGAGAGGTCCGAAAACTTCTGGAAAACGTCGCCGAGGCAGTCGAAGGGGAGGAACAAGTCGTCGCTGGGTCGCTGTCGTAACTGCGCTACTCGTCGGTCCAGAGCGCGTCCGAAAGCGTCCGCTGGACCGCCTCTTCGCCGACAGCTGTGGCAAGCGTCTCGAAGCCGCTGCGCTCAACGGGGTCGTTCGAGTTCGCGACCAGTCGGGAGACGATGAACTCTGGCGTCGATCTGCCAACAGTGCCAAACCGGGGCTGATAGTCGACCTGGAGTTCGAGATCCTGATTCAGCCCTTCGGCGAAGATGCCGTCGGTTCGGGCCTCAACAGGCAGCGGTTCGAGGTCGTCCGCGAGGTGGGTGACGAACACGCCAAGCGCGTCGCGGTCGACAGTCAGCGTCACGAGCCCGTGGAGGAGGTCGGCGGCGGAGCCGGGTTCAGTGATGGCCTCGAACTCATCGACGAGCATCAGCGTCCGGTCGCTCTCGGTCAGCGGCGGCACGACCGACCGCAGCGTCGATTCGAGAACGCCGGCGTTGAACGACGCGTGCCGCCGGTGGAAGACGACGGTGTCGACGATGCCCACCTCTGCGGCCTCGGCGGGGACCGGCAGCCCCATCTGGGCCAGCAGTTGCACCTGACACAGCGTCTCCAGCAGGGTCGTCTTCCCGCCGGAGTTTGCGCCAGTCAGGACAGCCACCCGGTCGCCGCTGGGCGGCTGGTTCGCCCGGTCCAAATCCAGCGTGTGGTCGCCGATAGCGTAGGTGACCGGCTGGACGCTCTCCACGTCCGCGATGGTGAGGTTCCTGGCCTGTTTCACCGCAATCGTCTTGCGGTCCTCGACAAACTCGGGCCTTGTCAGGTCGAAGGCAATGGCAAAGCGGGCGAGCGAGACGGAGAACGCGATGTCGTCCACCGCTTCGACTGCGGCGTCGATGTCCCCACGAGCGTCCGCGAGGTCGTCTTCCAGCCGGTCGGCGACCGCCTGCTCGCGGTCTTGAAGGTCGCTCCGTAGCGTGCTCCGGAGTTCCCGGAGTGCCACGTCGACGAAGTCCCGCGCGTCAGTCGCCTCTCGTGGCATCGCGTCTCGGATTCGAGCAGTGTCGATGCCTGTCTCGGTCGTGACGTGCCGGACGAGCGCGTCCTGAAACTCGTCGGGCCGCCGCGCACCCTCCTGCACAGCTTCGACAACCTCCATCGATGCCGCCGCGAGATCCTCGATTTGTCCGAGCTGGTCGCGCAGGCGGTCGAGCTCATCGTCAGCCCCTTCGCCGACAGCGTCGCCGTCGCCCGCGAGGCCAGCGAGTGCTGCCCGGCCAGCCGACAGTGACTCCCCGTCGATGGCCGCTAGCGGTTCGAACACGCCGCTCTCGATGCCGGTGTCCCGGAGGGCGAGCGCCACGTCGACCGCGGCCAGTTCTCCCCCGCTAGCATCGTATCCCTCAAACGCATCGAGGACGGCCCCCTGGTCCGCGCCGGAGAGGTCGGCCCATGTGTCCCGCGCTTCGAGTACGTCGTCCAGCCGCTCGTCCATCGCCTCGCGGGTCGGCAGCGGCGTCAGCACCCGGATGCTGTCCGCCGCATCCGCCGTGACCGCGTACTCCTCGGCGAGGTCGAGCAGTTCCTTGTACACGTCGCGGGTGTCTCTGGTGGCGAGCAGGTCCATCGACTCGGCTCCGGTCGCCCGCCGGAGGATACGCGTCGCTCGCCCCCGGGAGAGGCCAGCCGTAGTTAGCGCTCGTGTATCCGCCGACTCGATGGCCTCGATAGCCCGCTCGACGCCCAACTCCTCGGCGAGCAGTTCGGACGTCTTTGGGCCGATGCCCCAGTACTCCTCCAGTCGCATGCACGGGTGGAGAACGGCGGCCCGCTTAGGCGTTTTCAGTTGTCTGGCTCGTCGTCGTCGACACCGAAGCGTTCGTGCAGTGGCCCCGGTTCCCCGCGGGCCTGCCGGTCAGCTCGCCGGGCGGCACGGCGTGCGATGAGCGCTCCCAGTGCCGCCGGAATCGCCAGACCGAGCGACACAAGCGCAGTCTGCTCGGAGACGACTGATGGGCCATCCGACAGGAGGACTTCGTAGCCGACCACAAGTACGACCACGGCAACGCCGGCGACGACGAGGTATAGCCCGCGGGCAAGCACCTCACTGGGATTGCGAAGCCGCGAGAGATACGCAGCTGGGCCGAGCCAGCCGGTCAGCAGGACGCCGACGGCCACGGGAAGTGAGAGGTCGCCGACGAGGATGACGACGGCGTACAGCACAAGCGGCGCAATGGCGATACCGAGGGAGAGTCCAGTGAGTGCCACCGCCCACGTTGGTGTACCGGAATCCACCGACTCCAGCGTCTCGGTCAGGCGCTCGTCAAGCATTTTGGCCTGTTCGTCGGTGAGTAGCGATGTGTCACAGTGTGGACAGGCCATCGCTGTGGGCTCCAGCGGCTCGCCACACTCCGGGCAGGCAGGGTCAGACGCGTCACGCCACTCGGCCATATCCCCTTTTACGCACCGAACGGTTTGAGTGACCCGGATAATGTCATACAAAAATAATATCTCCCTCAAAGGAGTTGATACTGCACCACAGCGCAGCATGACCCATGCGGCCAAATGCACTGTCGCTGCAGTGGGGTTCCGGCTACTGAGTGTGACCTGAGTGATAGAAAGAAATAATCCCGTACAGGCCCACCATGACATATGGGGGGCGTTGACATTCTACACGTTGATGACGACAAGGGGCTTGCTAGCCTGACTGCCGACCTACTCGAACGCAAGGACAGTCGGTTCAACGTGGAGACTGCCGCAACCGCCACAGAAGGGCTGCAGTTGCTCGATGATCTCTCACCTGACTGCATTGTGTCCGACTTTGAAATGCCCGGAATAGACGGACTTGAGTTTCTACAGGCCGTCCGGGAGGAACACTCCAAACTCCCATTCATCCTGTTTACTGGCCGGGGAAGCGAAGAGATCGCAAGCGATGCGATTTCTGCCGGCGCAACTGACTACTTACAGAAACAATCCGGGACTGAGCAGTACGAGCTACTGGCCAACCGCATTAACAACGCTGTCACTCGGTATCACTCAGAAAAACAGCTGCGCGAGACCAAAGAAGAGTATGCCGCTGTTTTCGAGAACGCACGGAATGGGCTCTTACTTGTCGACGTTGAACAAGAGGGGTTTCGCTTCCGGCGGTGTAACTCACGTGTTCTGGAGTTTACGGGACTTGCAGAGTCGGAACTTATCGGTAAGACCCCACAGGAGGCACTCGGCTACGAGAATGCCAGAGCGGTCGTCGGCGCGTATCGGAAATGCGCCGCCATGCGCGAGACAATTACTTACGCGGTGACACTTACTCACCCAGTTGGCGAGGTCGTTCATGAAGCCAACACCACGCCGATCATCAGAGACGGTGAGGTCGAGCAACTCGTCGTCGCGTTTACCGATATCACCGAACGGCACGCCCGTGAGCAGAAGTTACGTGAAGAACGGGCCGTCATTCAGCAAGCGCTTGATGCGCTCGATGAGCCGCTGTTCGTTACGGATATAAATGGTCGCCTCAAGCACTGTAACCATCGCGCACTCGAGCTTACCGGGCATACCGACCAAACAGCCGTCGAAATGCCGATCACTGACCTGTTTCCCGACGACGAGCGGGAGACAATTACTGACGCGGTTGACGACGCACTCCGTACTGGCAGAACTACTGTCACGGCCAGCCTGCGCCTCGACAGCGGTCAGCAACAGCCGTACGAGTTCCGCGCTCACTCTTTGACTGACCTGGATAACAACACAGCGGGGCTGGTCATACTCGGTCAGGATACCCCTGATACCTGATCGAGTGTACATCCGTTGCAGCTGCCGATCACTATGGCCGGCCCTGTGTGCTGGACTGTGCTGACCGGCCGCCACACGCAGACGTGTCTGTGTCCGCTTACAGACAATTTGTTCGCCCCGACGCTCCCTGAACTTTATACCACATGACGGTTGAATTGCACAATACCAATGAAAGACGTGCTCTCCAGAATTGGTATCGGGTCTGCTACAGTAGACACGGTTCTGCCGACAGATTCCGTTAGAGCCGGTGAATCCGTCCGGGCCGAAGTCCACGTTGAGGGCGGATCGACAGACCAAGACATCGATGCGGTCTACTTCGCGCTGGAAACTGAATACAAGTCCGACGAGGGGTACAAAGACGCTATCATCGACCAGTGGCAACTCACCGAGCCGTTCACTATCGAAGCCGGCGAGGAACGACGTTTCGAGGCGACTATCGATATTCCCCGACAGACGCCGGTGACCACACGCTCGACGGCCGTTGAAATCGAGACCGGCCTCGATATCTCGATGGCGGTTGACCCCGGCGATGAGGATTATATCGAAGTCGAACCGACACACCGCATGCAGGCAGTGTTCGACGCGCTCGATTCGCTCGGCTTCTCGCGCCACGCCTCGGCCTGTGAGGCGACAGCCGGGAGCCTGTTCACTACTTCGGCGAGCTTTGTGCAGGAGTTCGAGTTCCGGCCTCAGCGCGGCGAGTTCTCCGATCAGGTCGACGAGGTCGAGATTATCCCAGTGTTCGACGACGACCAGCTTACGGTGTACATCGAGGTCGACCGCAGCGCCGGACTACTCTCGGAGATGACCGATGCCGACGAGCGACACACGCAACTCACGATAGACGCTCCTGACTCTGACGCTATCGAGCCACGACTCGTGGACGCGATTCAGGAATTGAGCTGAGTCTGTCGCCATGCACTCCTGTGCTAAGCCCCAGTCCGCTCCTGTCCTCAACCCCAGAACGACTGCGTCCGTGCGTACTCCCGTTCCTGCCGGAGGATGTCTCGGTAGAACTCATCTTCGTCCTCCCGCAGGCGGTTGATGATGCGAGCGGCGTTGTGTGGTCCGACACCGCGGGCGGCCAGCGCGACCACTGCTCGCTTCCCGTGGCTCTGGACTAGTGAGGCCGCGCGGTAGGCCCGTTCGGTCATCTTCTCCTGCTCGTCGTCCTTGTCGTCGGTCCGAACGGCCGAGACGACTTCCTCAGCCCAGGGATTCAGTGCGGCGATGCGGGTGGACCCACACTGCGGACACGACGGCTGCTCCCGAACCCGCTTGACCTGCTGTTTCCGGTCCCAGTCCTTGCAGTGCAGACACATGAGGATAACGCGGTCGCTCTGGATGCGCTCCTTGACAGTCTTGATGACGCTCGCGTCGGCGTTCTCCGGGGAGAGGAGTTCCCGCCCGGAGGAGCTACCGCCGGTCCCGATTGGCGTGTGCTCGCCCACTGTTTCGAGAGCCACGTCCCCACTCTGGATATCCCGCAGGAGGTCAGCCGTTGCCTCGATAGCGAGGTCTTCGTGGCGCACCTCGCGCAGGGCTTCGTCGTACATCGGCGTGTCCTCCAGAGCAGCAAGTAGACGGTCGCGGCCGAAGTCCGTCGACCCGCGACCGCGCCAGCGCTTGAGCGAGCCGAACTTTGTCGCTACCTGCGCGAGTTTGAACTTCAGCGCGTCGGCGTTTTTCAGACTGAGTTCGATCAGCGCCGGGAGGTGGTCGGGGTCAGTGTCCTCGATGACTTCGATGACATCGCCGGCGGTGATCCGGCGCGGGACCTCTAGTGTAATCCGGTACGGGTCGACATCCATCGCGACTGACGACCCTGCCCGCTGGCCGAGCAGCGCCGAGAGGACCCGCCCCAGCGTCTCGTTGATTTTGTGGCCGTAGCAGGCGTTGACGACGACTTCCCGGCCGTGGAACTCCACCAGAATGGTCGTATCATCCGGAATCGGTCCTTCGTGTTTTTCGACCTGTGAGAGACCGTCTGCGACGGTTTCCGGTCCAGCGGCGTAGCGAGTCGCCACGTCTCTGGCGACGGCGTCGGTGTTCGCGCCGTCCTGAAGTTGCCGACCAGCCACGCGACGGAGTTCGCCGACCTCAGCGGCGACGGCTCTTGGCACTGGGATCTCCTGTCCGACCCATGAGGGAACTTCGCCAGCGGGGTCCTCGATGGGTGAGACAGTCACGATTTCGTCTTCCTCGTCGATATTCGTGATGCGCCACATCTCTCCACGCTGGACGAACACCTCGCCGGGCGTGGCGAAATTGACGACGAACTTCTCATCGAGGGTTCCGACCTGCTGGCCCGAGGCGACATCTTCCACGTCGTAGGTGGCCTCGTCGGGGATCATCGAGAGGTTCTGATAGAAGTACTGCCAGGTCCCGCGGCGCTTCTCTAAGGTGTCCCGGTCCTCGTCCAGCCAGATGACGTTGTTCGACGCGAGTTCCTCAATGACCTGCTTGAACTGATCCTCGTCGAGACCCTGGAACGGGTACGCTCGGGTCAGTATCTCAAAGGCCCGCATCGCCCGGATTTCGCCGGTGTCCATCACCAGTCCGGCGATCTGGTTGGCAACTGTGTCAAGGCTCCCGTCGTGGATTTCAGCCGGTTCGACATCACCGCCTTCGGCCTGTCTCGCAATCGCCAGCGCCTCCAGCGTGTCGTCGGTGTCAGTCGTCACGACCGTCCCCGAGGAGACGAGGTCCCGGCGGTGGCCGGCACGGCCGACACGCTGGACCAGACGGGACACCTGCCGGGGGCTGCCGTACTGGACGACGTGGTCGACGTGCCCCACGTCGATACCCAGCTCCATCGAGGACGTACACAGCAGCGCATCGAGGTCGCCGGCCTTGAAGCGGTCCTCCACGTCGATGCGGGCCTCCTTCGACAGTGAGCCGTGATGGACGCCAAGGTCGGTTCCCAGCTCTTTGAACCGCGAGCCCAGTGCCTCGGCAGTCTGACGGGTGTTGACGAACAGCAGCACGGACTCGTGGTCGTCGATGAGGTCGGCAATGTAGCGGACGTGACTGGCCGTTCCGGCGTCGGTGACGAGCGTGCTCGACAGTTTCTCGTCGCGGTCGGTGATCTGAGGTCGAACCACCTCGATGTCCAGCCGACTGCCGATGTCCACTTCTACGATGGCACACGTCCGGCCGCCGGTAAGAAACCGACCGACTTCGTGTGGATCGCCGACAGTCGCCGAGAGGCCGATTCGCTGGAACCGCCCGGACAGCTCCCGGAGTCGCTCCAGACCGACCGTCAACTGCGCGCCGCGCTTGGCCGCAGCGAGTTCGTGGACCTCGTCGATAACGATATGCTCGACATCCTCTAGCGCTGTCCGGAGCTTCGACCCGGTGAGCATCGCCTGTAGCGTTTCCGGTGTAGTCACCAGCACGTCCGGCGGGTCGTTAGCCTGCTTCTGGCGCTGGTAGTCAGTCGTGTCGCCGTGGCGAACGTCCACTTCGAGGCCAAGCGTCTCGCCCCACCAGTCGAGGCGCTGGCGCATGTCGCGGTTCAGCGCACGGAGCGGAGTGATATACAGTGCGCCGATGCCAAAACGGTCCTCGGATTCAGCCAGCGCGTCGAAGACCGGCAACATCGCCGTTTCAGTTTTCCCGGTTCCGGTCGGGGCAACGACTAGCGCGTCCCGCCCGTCAGCTAAAGTCGGAATGGCCTTTCGTTGTGGGTCGGTTGGCGTCGTGAAGCCGCGCTCTGAAAGCGCACTGCGGACGGCCGGCCCGAGCGCAGTGAAGGCGTCATCGCCGCGAGCGACCCCGTCAGTCATCGCCCCTCTCTAGCGACTACACCGGGTTAAACACGTTGTGTCACATTCTCTCGTCCCCTGTCGGTAACTAGGGCACTGCGGGTGTTGCGGGGGAGCGACGGGTACAGCCTTATGTCGTTGCCCTGGGATATGTGGAACCATGACTGACGCCTGTGCAACTGCGACCGGTGATGGCCTGTGAACACGCTCGACGAGATCGAACGGGCGGTGAAGGACACGGCCCACTACGTTAGCGGGAATCTGGCGAACTACGCCAACAGAGCCGCCGGCGAGAACCCGAGCGGGGAGCAACAGGTCGGTGGCGACGTGTGGGCCGACGACCTGTTTTTCGACGCGCTCGCGTACATCGACGGCATCGGGGCGTACGCAAGCGAGGAGCGGAGCGACGTGGTCGACTGCGGTGACGGCTACAGCGTCGCTATCGACCCGCTCGATGGCTCTTCGAACCTCGCCTCGAACAACTCCGTGGGAACGATAATCGGAGTTTACGACGCCGAACTCCCCGCGCCAGGCCGGGAAATGGTCGCGTCGCTGATGGTATTATATGGCCCATATACGACGCTGACAATCGCCCGGTCCGACCGCGATGTCGTTCAGGAGCACCTCCTCCGGGATGGGCACAGCGAGCGCTGGGGTCAGTTCGAACTGCCGGCGGAGGCCACAGTCGTTGGGTTAGCGGGCAAGACCGGCGAGCGCAGCGACGAGTTCAACGAGATTGCCCAGTCTTTCGAGCGAGAGTTGAAACTCCGCTACGGCGGCGCGACCGTCGCCGACCTGGCACAGGTGCTTGAATACGGCGGTCTATTCGGGTATCCGGTGACGTCAGGGTATCCAAACGGCAAGCTTAGAGTCCACTTCGAATCAGCGCCGCTCGCGTATCTCGTCGAGGCGGCCGGCGGGGCCTCTAGCGACGGTTCACAGTCCTTACTCGACGTTGAACCGGACGGTATCCACGACCGGACGCCGACGTTCCTCGGTAACACCGAACTGGTCGAGGAACTCGAAGCGGCGCTCTCGGAAGCATAGGCGGGTGCAGCCAGCCGGCTCAGACCTGCCGGTAGGCCCCTAATCGCGTGCCATCGAGCAGGAACGCTTCGGTATCCGCCATGCCCTCGGGCAGGAACGGGGCGAGGAGCTCCTGACCGTCGACGTTGACCCACGTTCCCCCGGAGCGGTCGTTAAACGCCGGGAAGACGACGACATCCGGCGCGCTCTCGACTGCCTGGTCGAACTGCTCAGAAAAGGGCTCAGTCACCAGCGAGCCGCGGAGCCAGGCCCGCTCCTTCTGGGCCCCGCCGACGTTGTCCTCCAGCCGGACAACCGGGTGTTCGTGGCCGACACAGACGACATCCGCTTCGAGTACGTCCGGTTCAGGCCAGGTGTGGCCGTGGGCGAACCCGACCGAACCGATACGGGTTCCGTGTCCCGGCGTCACCTCGACATCGGCGTCGAGATCAGACAGAACCGGCTCCAGCCCGCCGTCATGATTCCCTTTCACCAGCGTCACGGGCACGTCAAGAGCGTCGAACAGCGTTTCGAGTTCCGCCTGCTCGTCGTCGAACGGGTCGCCGATGGCGTGGCCTAGGTCGCCGATGACAACCAGCCGGTCGGCGCGGGCACGGTCAAGACATGCCAGTAATCGCTCTCGGCGGTCCTCAGCGGCTGACTGGAGTTCGACCCCCTCGTACCTGAGTCCCGCTTCGATGCCGGCGTGATAATCGGCCACCGCCAGCAGTCGCTCTCCGTCGGTGTCGACTGTGGCCGCTGGAACGCCGGGAAGCGGTTCGACACGCATCTGCGCTCCGTTGGGTCGCAGGGGAGAAAAGGACCGCGGCTCGGCGCGTCAGATGGGTGTGAGCTTGCCGTCCTCGGGCTCGTAGCAGCGCCCGCCCATCAACGCGTCTTGGATGGCGTCCTCGACGGCGTCGGCGTCCGCGCCGTGGCGGCTCACGACCGTTGCGCGGAGTTCCTCGCGGTCGGCCCCACTGCCGTCGTCGAGGTCATCCATGACCGCCATGACGGCGTCTTCGAGGTCCACGTCCTCGGCGGGCGCGTCCTCGCTCGCCGACTCGTCGGGCGTGGTCTCGTCGGCTCCGGCGCCGGTCGCTGTTTCGGGCGTCTCGGCGGGTGCGTCGCTTGTGGCCGCGTCAGCGTCTGGCTCGGTGGACTCGTTGCCGGCCGGTGCACCGGGCGAACCGGGTGCGGGCTCGGCGTCGGCGGCGTCTGCGGGCGCGCCCTCCTCGGCCACGTCGGCCAGTTCTTCGTGGTCTGGCGTCTCGATGTCAGCCTCGCCGGGCTCATCCACTTCCGTCCCGCTCTGGAAGTCAGTGCCGTACTCCTGCTCGATCTCCTCGCGTTCGTCCTCGTCCAGTTCGAACTCGGTGTCAAAGCCGCCGAGGTCGTCGTCCGCGTCCGCCGCCGTTGTGTCGCTGTCTGGGGCCGTCGACGTGGTCGGTTCTGGCTCAGTAGCGGTGGCGTCGGAATCGCTCTCTGCCGTTTCGGCGCTCGCACCGGCGCCAGTGCCAGATGCTGATTCCGACTCACTCTCAGACGCAGCCATTGTCGACGTTTCGGACTCGGTATCGACGGCTTCGGACTCGGTGTCGACGTCTTCGGGCCCAGTATCGATGGTCTCGGGTTCCGCTGCTGACGGCGACGACTCTGCAACGTCTGTCGTCTCGTCGGTGGCAGCGTCCTCGGTCGCCGGCGCTGTTGCCGACTCGTCTACAGCCGTGTCCATTCCTGTCGGCTCAGCCACCGGTTCGTCAGTCGCTGTCTCCGTTGCTGGCTCGTCGGCGCCCGACTCCGCAGCCAGTTCGTCGGCTGTCGTGTCTCCCCCTCCCGCTTCTGTCGCCGTCTCAGGCGTGGAAACGGAAGTATCGAGCTCGAGGGAGGCAAGCAGCGGAATCGGGTCATCAGTCCCGTCGCCCGGTGACAGCGACAGCCCTTCTGCCTCGTCCGTGTCGCCGGCGACGACACGAGCGGCGCCGAGCGCTGTCGTCCGGAGTGCATCGAGGTAGTCGCCGGTCGTGCCGTAGTGGTCCAGCGCGAGCGTGATACCGGCCGCGGCGCTTTCGTCGATGCCCCGGTCGAGCAACGCAAGGCGGAGTTCGTCGCCCGCCAGATCAGCCTGTTTCGCACTGGCCATCTGCCCGATTCGCGAGACGGTTTGCTCGGCGGCCTGGACGACCCAGCGGTCCCGCGTGTCCGCGTCGACTTCGCTGATACTCTCGGGTCGAACCGAGGTGAACACCCGGTCGCTGTCGTCGGGCTGGAAGGTGCGGGCCTTGCCCGTGACGGCGACGAACATCGGCGGGTCGGCGGCTTCGAGGAAGGCCAGTTCGTCGGGCTGGTACTGGCCGGCGTAGATGACGAACGGGCCGGTCGGGTCCACGACGCGAGCGCGCAACACGTCGTCGTTGACCTGTTCGAGTTCGGTGAGGACGCCGACGAGGAACAGGCGGTTGACCCGCGCGCCGGTCGGCGTGACGACGTAGTTCGGCGCGCGTTCCTCATCGGACTCGGAGTACGAGAAGTCGGCGTCGTCGAACTCCGCGGCGAACAGCCGATGGGCGACCTCTCGGCGGCCGGGGCCGCTATCTCCGGACTCGCTCATGTGTCTGCCTCCTGTAGAAGGGCCTGCGCACGCGTCGCCGGGTCGTCGTCAGCCTCGGCAAAGGTCGAGGCAGTGAGGTTCGCGCCGTACTCGTCGACCGACAGCGACCCGCGGACGACGTACTCGCGGCCGACGATACGGTCGCTGATGCGCTCGGCAACGACCTCTTTATCCATCGCATCGCGGGCGTGCTCGCGGGCATCATCGAGGTCGCCACCGTACACGCGGGCGGTGAGTTTATTATCAAGCACTGCGGTGACGGTGTCAGTTCCGTCGTCGAGGATGGCCTTCGTCCGCAGGTCGTCCTCGCCGTCGACCGCGCCGTGGGAGCGACACTGGCCGTTCTGAATGACGCGGCCACACTCCGGACAGCGCTCGATGAGGCCGGAGCCGTCCCGCACCTCGATGACGTTGCCGGCCAGTTCCACGTCGAACAGGCCACCGCTCTCGACGGCCTCGCGGATCGACAACCGGGGTGCGTCTTCGGTGACATCGACCGTGCGGTCCAGCGCGGTCACTGCCGAGAACTCGGAGACGTTCACCGATGGCGCGCCACGGAACTCACGGACGAACGTCTCGTCGAGGCGCACGGACGCCCCTTCCTCGATTTCGTCATGGGGCTCCCAGTCGGTGAACGGGAGCCGGCCGCTCTCGTCGCCGACGACGCCGCTGAGAATCGTTGTCTCGCCGTCGCGGCCGTCGATGACCTTCTGTTCGCATTCCAGCACCTGCACCTCGACAGTGATGCCGCGGTCACCCGGTGCGAGGTCCTGTAGCGCGGCGCGGCCGCCAACCTCGTAGTCGATGTCGAGTGTTTCGTCGACGACCTCGGGGTTGGTGCTATCGCCCAGATTGAGTTCCGGCTGGCCGTCCCATTCGCGGACGCCGGCGTTGCCGAGCCGGACGGTCTGGCCGGGCTGGAGGTCACCAGAGAATCCGTCCCATGCCGTGTAGGATATCTTGCCCGTTTCGTCGGCGAGTTCGCCCTCGCGGATGACGTGCTGTTCCCCGTTGTACTGGATGGACCGGCGACCCGACGTGAGCACCACGGCGGTGACTGTCACGTTTGAGTCGTCGGTCGACACCTCGTTGATGGCCTTGCTTGACGGCGTGCTGTCGCCGCCCGAGCCGCCATCACCGTACTTCCGTCTGAGGCTCTGCTTGGCCTCGTCCATCGGGACGGAGTAGTTCACGAGGTTTTCCAGGTCGCGTGTGACCTCCTCTTTGTCAACGCCGAGGTCGGAGGCGAGCTCCTCGGCATGATCTTCGAGAGACATCGACTGACGGTTCGATGGGAGCACTCAAAAGCGTTTTCGGCCGGCCGTATGGGATACAGCTGTCGCTACCTGTTTGAAATCGCCCAAAATTCTTATTTATGATACTGTAATCTCTCAGCATATGCTCTCTGACCGAGTTAGTACGTTTCAAGCGGCCGAATATTCCGCTACTGGCCATATCAAGCTAACTGGGCAGAAAAATATCGAGATTGATAACGCATGCGGACCTCGGGGGGCCTGACAATGGGGAGCGTGTTCGGGTCGAAGCCGTCAGAGGCTCACGTCATCTGGCGGAGTGGCCGGAACAACGACGGCAAGAAGAAATTCGATTTTGAGTATCTGGAACTGTGGGCCGCTCATTTCGGCGTCGACTTCGAGCAGTGGTCCCGCGTCGACCACGACCGTGCGGACGAACCCCGCGAGCAGTTTGCCTGCGTGTTCTGCTGGTCAAAAGACGGCGGACAGGAACTCTCCGTCGGTGACGAGGAGTGGACGATGGGGTCTCAGCGCAAGCCCCGTACATTCGTTGAAATCGACGAGGAAGGGATAGTTAGACTCCGTGGCTGGACCAGTGAGACCACGCTTGACGTCGATGAGCTGGTACTGAAAAAGACGGTGCTGAAGCTGCAAACCGCCGACGGCACGGTAAAGAAACTTGACGCCCGAAAACTTTCGAAGCGCCCCGAGACGCCTTCCTCCTGAGCGTAACCCAAAAGCCGTTTGACGCATCGCCGGCACGGACGAGTATGCACGTCGTCGTTAACGCCGCCATGAGTGTCGACGGGAAGCTCTCCTCCCGCCGCCGCGAACAGATCGCTATCTCCGGCCCGGACGACTTCGACCGCGTCGACCAGCTCAGAGCCGACAGCGACGCGGTGATGGTCGGTGTCGGCACGATTCTCGCCGATGACCCTTCGCTGACCGTCGACAATGCCGACCGCCGCGCCGACCGGGCCGATCGCGGCGACCCCGAAAACCCCGCCCGCGTCATCGCCGACTCCCGTATCCGCACGCCACCGGACGCCACAGTGCTTGACGGCCGCGCTCAGACCTACCTCCTCGTCAGCGAAGCCGCGCCGCCGGACTTCATCGAGGAGATGGAAGACGCCGGCGCGTACGTCATTGCTGCCGGTCAGGACCGGGTCGATCTGACGACGACGCTCGCGAAGCTGGAAGGCGACGGCATCGACCAGCTCATGGTCGAGGGCGGCGGCGAACTCATTTTCGGCCTGTTAGAGGAGGCGCTGGTCGACGAACTGTTCGTCTACGTTGGTCCGAAGGTCATCGGCGGCCGGGACGCGCCGACGCTGGCCGACGGCGACGGCTTCATTGAGGACTTCCCGGAGCCGGAGCTGGCCGACGTCGAACGGGTCGACGACGGCGTAGTGCTTCACTGGCAGTTCTGAGAACTGGCCGGTAGAATTAGTGGTCGTGACCGGTCAGCTCGGCGAAGGACTGGCCGAAGCGCTCCTCGAACAGCTCGCTGGTCTCTTCTTCGAGTGCGACGATCTGCTCGTCCGGCTCGCCCTGCGCGTGGTGGACAGCGCTGTGAATCCGCTGGGTCATGCCGAACATCGCGATGTCGCCGACGACCTGCGGGTCCGTCTCGTCCGGCGACTCTCGGAGGATGTCCACGAGTTCGCTCGGAACTGTGAGTTCGTCGGTCTCTTCGCCGTCGTCAATAGTCAGCGTGACAGTGTCGGTTGCCATGCCATCGACTCCGGGGGCTATCCTAAAGGGTCTGTGGATGTGAGAACGGAGAAGCAGCTGCGTTAGTCGTCGGCTTCCGCGGCGGCTTCGGACTCTGCCTCTGCGGTAGCTTCGGCCTTTGCTTCGAGGTACTCGTCAGCGTCGATGGCGGCTTTACAGCCCATCCCGGCAGCGGTGACGGCCTGCTGGTAGTGGTAGTCGACCACGTCGCCGGCACCGAAGATACCGTCCACGTCGGTGGCAGTCTGGTCGCCGCCGGTGCCGCCGTGGGTCTGGATGTACCCGGTGTCGTCAAGTTCGACGCCGGTGTCTTCGAGGTAGCCGGTGTTGGGCGTGTGACCGATGGCGATGAAGACGGCGCCAACGTCGAAGTCGAAGGTTTCGGTCCCGTCGTCGTCGAGCTTCTCGCTGGGATGACCCTCGTCGTTCTGTGCGAGGGTGACGTGGTCGACTCCGTCCTCGGGGGAGCCGTGCATTTCCAGCAGTTCGGTGTTGCGCATGATCTCGATTTCACCCTCGTCGACCTTCTGCTGGACACGGTCGATCCAGTAGTCCTCGGCGCGGAACTCCTCACGGCGGTGTGCGATGTAGACGGTGTCGGCGAACTTCGTGAGGAAGTGGGCCTCCTCCATGGCCGCGTCGCCGCCACCAACGACGAGCATGTCCTCGCCGCGGAAGAACGCGCCGTCGCAGGTCGCACACGTCGAGACGCCGTAGCCCATTAGCTCGTCCTCGCCGGGGACGCCCAGCGTCCGGGCGCTGGCTCCGGAGGCGGCGATGAAGGCGTCACAGGTGTACACGTCGCCGTTCGACAGTTCTACGCGGAACGGCCGCTCGCTGTCGTCAATATCGGCGACGATACCGTGTTCCAGCTCAGCGCCGAAGCGCTCGGCCTGCTCTTTCATATTGTTGATAAGGTCCGGCCCGGAGAGCCCCTCGGGGAAGCCGGGGAAGTTCTCGACTTCGCTGGTCAGCGTGAGTTGCCCACCGGGTTCGTCGCCTTCGAGAACGAGTGGGTCGTTGTTGCTCCTGGCGGCGTAGATGGCCGCTGTCAGTCCCGCTGCGCCCGTGCCAGCGACGATGAGTCGTCGGTGTTCGACCGATTCTGTCATTAGCCAAGTTAGACTACCAGGCCGTATTTAGCTTGTGTTGTCGTGCGCCGAACTCACGTTGGGACGACACGCTTAGGCCGCTGCCACCGCTCGCTGAGGGTATGGCCGCTGATCTCGAAGAGAAGACCGACCGCTACGAGGGACTGCTTGCTGAGGCACTTGACGCGGCATCAGTCGCACCACCTGACGGAACGCCGATGCACGACGCCGCTCTAGAGTGTGAGGAGATGGCGTCGGCGTATCTTGAAGATGGGCGTCACTTTAGAGACGACGACGACCTCGTGAACGCGCTGGCGTCGTTCTCGTATGGACACGCGTGGTTGGACGCGGGCGCGCGTATCGGCCTCTTCGATGTCCCAACTGAGGGGCACCTATTCACTGTCTGAAACCCGGTCCGATGGATATCGGGTTGGCGCTCACAGAGAAATGTCTGTCAGTCTACTACTATCTGTTCGACCGATAGGCTGCTGCCCTACTGCGAACCGCAGCCTCTCTCAAGTCGCTGGATGCCGTTCGTTGCGGTACTTGAGTTCGGTGGCCCCGTGGTCTGTATCGCCCCCAATTAATCGGTCGCTGGCCGCTCCAGTGACAGGGCGTCATCATCACTGTCTGTACTCATCTGGTATGTAATCATAACCAAACTGCGTCAGATGGTAACATCGCTTTTTACATCATATCACTCCCCCACGATGTGCGGAACCACACTGTGACTCCCGCTGACCCGGTAATTCCGGGACCCACTCGCCGTTCTCGACCGAACTGGAGTGACTGTTGCAGGGTGTGGACTGGTCGTTCAGCGCTGCACCGACGGAGTCACATGGCGTTGCAGTCCCCCGATTATGCGGTATGTCTGGGAGTTGGCGGTAATCGGCAAGGTTATATATCCCTACAGCGGGCCATGCTATACCCTATCACGCCGCTGTCCCGCGGTTTGTGCCGAAAGACGGCGAAAGATTTATATACTTTACGGACTAACTATAGGGTAAGACAAATCCCCAAATAGTCTTAAAATTTCTGCACCCGGCAGAACAGGACTTCCAATCATGAGTGAATCAACAACGCGGACAAGCACACGAGAACGAGACGAGAAAATTACTGAGTCGACGGAACAGGAGGCTGTAGAGACCTGTCCCGAATGTAGTGGCAATGTCGTTACGGACACTGAGCACGGCGAAACAGTCTGTGAAGACTGTGGGCTGGTCGTCGAGGAGGACGAGATTGACCACGGTCCGGAATGGCGTGCGTTCAATTCCGCCGAGAAGGACCGCAAGTCTCGCGTCGGCGCGCCGACGACGAACATGATGCACGACAAGGGCCTCTCGACGAACATCGGCTGGCAGAACAAGGACGCCTACGGGCGTTCCCTCTCCAGCGAGCAGCGCCAGAAAATGCAGCGACTCCGGACCTGGAACGAGCGATTCCGTACCCGTGACTCCAAGGAGCGCAATCTCAAGCAGGCGCTGGGCGAAATCGACCGAATGGCCTCTGCGCTGGGGCTCCCCCAGAACGTCCGCGAGACATCCAGCGTCATCTACCGCCGCGCGCTCGGTGACGACCTCCTCCCAGGTCGTTCCATTGAGGGCGTCGCGACCGCTGCGCTGTACGCGGCCGCTCGCATGGCCGGAAACCCCCGGTCGCTGGACGAGATGGCCCGTGTCTCCCGCGTCGAGAAGATGGAGCTCACACGAACCTACCGCTACATCGTCCGCGAACTCAGCCTCGAAGTCCAGCCGGCGGACCCGGAACACTACCTTCCACGGTTCATCTCCGACCTCGGACTTAGCGAGGAGACCCAGCGACAGGCACGAGATCTCATCGAGGGTGCTCGCCAGTCTGGGATGCTCTCCGGCAAATCACCGGTCGGTATCGCCGCTGCAGCCGTCTACGCCGCCGCGCTGCTGACCAACGAGAAGGTCACACAGAGTCAGGTTAGCGACGTCGCTGACATCTCTGAAGTGACTATCCGAAACCGATACAAGGAACTCCTCGAAGCCGAGGACCTTCCGGCCTGACGCCCGGGTGAAGGCAGACTAATGGGGAGACGACAAGGCTTTTTATCATTGGCTATGTGTGTGAGTAACATACATGGAGGAAGCGTACGTGCGATTGCTCTGTCCTGAGTGTAAGAAAGACTGGGAGTCGACGCCGACAGACTTGCCGCGACACGACACGACGTTCCACTGCCCGAACTGTCATGCGAGCCATCGGCTCGCCGTTTTCACCCGTACGGAAAACGACTTGCAGACGCTGAAAGGGCTGCAGTAACTACTCGCTCGTCGCCGAGCGTGCGCCACACGCCTCACAGCGAAGCAACAGCGCACCCTGTTCCCGTTCCAGTTGCGTGTCTGGCAGTCCACACTCTGAGCAGAGCACGAACTCGTCGACGTAGTCGTCGATGGACGCCTCGATACGGTCGGCATCGAACTCACCGGTCAGGCGCGCTCGACCGCTCTCGTCGATGTGGCCGCTCGTCCCGAGGTCGTTCTGGAGGAACTTCATCACGTGGTCGTCCTCACGTCCGAGTCGGGAACACGTCGACTGGAAGTTCTCGTAGACGGTGGCGTTGCCCTCCTGTCGGACATCCGGGTCTGGGACCTCGAACCGCTCGCTTGTGCCGTCGATCTCGGGCGTTTCTTCCATCGCCCGGTCAAGCATGTCGTCGTATTCCATACTCTTACGTCACAGAGCAGCCAACAAAAACTTTTCAGCCGGTGGTCGTCAGTTATCGCCAGGCTGTAAGTGTACAGGTCTCGTCCGCTACCATCGAAATCCAGGTGTCATCGTGGGCAATATCGGCGATGACGAACCGCTGCTGGCCGTCGACATCGTCGACAGCACACATCACATCAGGCGCAGTTCCCGACCGACGGGTGGGACGTTCAACCTCGTAAGACACGATTGTTCATCTAGGATGTGCGGTAATGAATGTGTCGTACTCGTTTCGTCTTTTGATACTCTGAAGCCCGGCCATTTATGCAGCAAAACGAGTTGTGTCTTCCTATTGCCGTTGTGAGTATCAAGGTCGATTCAACGATTGTCGATGGTTGTGGCCGGAGATAGCCGCTCTGAACGTTGGAAAGAGTGCCGGACCTGTCAGGGAGCGAGCCGGTTCTTGCGCCCCTTCATCTCTTCGTCGTAGTACTCGAAGGTCTTGGGACACCAGTCGGCTGCCAGGTCAAGCATCTCCTCGGTCATCTCCCGGATCTCCCACTGTGCGTCCGCCGCAGCCCGCATATCCGCGACGTGCATCAGCATCCGGGCGTTCATCGACATCACGATGTTCACCTTGGTCCCGATTGGCAGCACGAACCGGGCGTCCTCCGGCGGCATTCCGAGTTCAAGCAGCTCCTGATACGATTCGACCGCCTGCTCGATGGTGTGTTTGAATATCTCCGTTCGCTTCTCGAACTCGTCGTCAGAGACGCTCGCTTTCTGTTGGTTCCGGCCGATCCAGTCCGGGTCCGTTGCGGACGGTGGCGTCACGACAAGTTCTCCCTCGCGGACGGCTTCGGGGTCAATATCGTCGAAGGAGACGTACCGCATCGACTGTACATCAAATGAGACGTGTCGGTGACGGGTGATCTGGGCCATACAGGAGCGGGAGACGCCTTCGACGGCGAAGGTCGCCTGCGCGTGTTCGAAGGGGCCGAAGTGGCCGTGGTCGAGTAGATGCCCGATGAGCGTCTCCTTTTTGTCGTCAAGAGTATCCCCGTCGACCTCAGCCATTGTCGCTTCGAACGACTGGCTGCCGACGGAGGTGTCGCTGTAGTCGTTGCGTGCTGCCTTGCAGATGAGATCCTCAGGGTCGTCTGTCGCTTCGAGCAGCTTTACGTCCATATCGGGAGGGTGTCCCGGAGCGGCAAAATACTTCCTTCCCGGACCGACACGGAGTTCGGACCGCCTGTGGATAGCCTCGTACTCAGATATCCTGCCAGTCGGTCGGTTCGCCGGCAAGGCCGAGCACGCGGGCCTCTCGGCCGCCGCCCTCGGCGTCGCGAACGTCAATCATCCCGTCGAATGCCTGCTTGATGACCTGCAGGGTCTGGTCGTCGTGGGCTCCCGAATCAATGGTAAACACGCCGATGTAGCCCGCGGAGTCAAGACGCGAGGACAGCACGTGACAGAACTTGAAGACGGTCTTCTTGTCCGTGTAGGTCAGCATCGTCGACAGCGAGACGAGGGCCAGACGGCCCTGTTCGTTACCGGCATTGTGCAGCCCTTCCAGCGCCTTCGTGATGCCGATACCGATGCCGGTGAGATCACCGGGCGAAGAGACGTGGTGCGCGTGGGCGTTACCGATTGCCTCCTCGTCCGTGCCACCTTCGCCCCGACAGTCGATGACACCGAGTTGGGAGTCGTCGAGGTCGGGCACGAGCGACCGGAACTCCTCGACGACGCTGCCCGCGCCGTCACCGGTCGTCACGACCACCGCGCCGTCACCCTTGTCCAACCCGTCGGCGAGAATATCGTATGCGAGTCGTTCCTTCCCGCTCATTGCTGGACCGGATATCAGGATGCTAGACCCTGGCCGGACCTCACTGAGCGCATCGAACTCTAGTACTGAGGTGAGATCATACATTGTTTGTCGCTCAGTTGTCTTCATCGTCGCTCAGTCCGCGAAGCGTTGCGATGAAATCGGAGTCGTCTTCGATGCCACCGAGTGTATCTGAGAGGTCGTCTCGCATCTCCGCGATTCTCTGGCTCAGCTCGTCGTACTGGTCGCTTTCGGCCAGTTCCGCGCTCGATTTCGTCGCTTCGAGCGTCGCCTGCTTCTCGACGAGTGCGTAGTATTCCTGCAGCAGCGAGTCATATTCAGAGCGGTCAAGCAGATTGTCGACTGTCTCGTGGAGCTGTTCGCTCCGGATCGGCTTCGAGAGGTATGCGTCAAAGCCCATCTCCAGAATATCGAAGTCCGGCTCGACGGCGGTGACCATCGCCACTCGACAGCCCAGGTCACGCTCGCGAATACGCTCAAGCACTTCGTCTCCAGAAAGTCCGGGCATCATCCGGTCAAGCAGCACTACGTCGACATCCGCATCCAGTTGCTCTAGGCCCTCGTCACCGTTCTGTGCCATGCGGACCTCGTACTCCTGTTGCAGCCACAGTTTGTACGTCTCGGCAACATCTGGTTCGTCTTCGACGATAAGCACCACAGGTAGGTCCGAATCTGACATAATGTTCTACTATCCCTCGTTTGCATATCCACGTACATAGCCCTGTGGGTGCGGGCGTGCAGCGCGTCTCGATCGATGACAGAACGATACCCACATCCGGGACGACGGCAAATAAGCGGGTAATGATTCGAAATCTCGCCCGTGGGCAACAGGCCTTCACGAGCAACGTGTTCCTCGTCACTGGGGACCGAACCGTGCTGGTGGATGTCGGCAACGAGTTCGACGTGGTGTCAACTGTCGAAGAGCACGTCGACGATATCGACGCTGTCGCCGTCACCCACACCCACTACGACCACGTTGAGAACCTCGACAGCGTTGTCGACGCTTTCGACGTGCCGGTGTATGGCTACGATACGGATCAGGATGGCATCGAACACGCTATCGCCGACGACGAGACGATGCAGCTGGGTGGCCACGACTACCGGGCGCTGCACACGCCAGGCCATAAGAACGACCATCTCTGTTTTTACTCGGCCGACGCTGGCGTCCTGTTCGCTGGCGACCTCGTGTTCGCCAACGGGAGCTTCGGCCGGACGGACCTCGATGAGGGTAACCGAGACCTGCTCGTCGACAGTATTGAGCGAGTTCTGTCGGTCACAGACGAGGACTTACAGGAGATGCATACCGGCCACGGACCGAGCGTTACCGACGCGCCGTATCAGGACATCGAACTGGCATTACAGGCCGCGAAGTTCTGAGGGCAGGCCGGCACACAGCTCTCAGTCGAACGCACAGGCCAGCAGCGCGTCGTAGGCGTGGTCGTACGCATCGGCGACAGCCGCCGGGTCACTGCGCTGCTCGCCGTCGAGTGCGGGGAGCCGTACTGCTGCGACCTGCTCGATGAGGTCGATGACGTTTGGCACCCGTTCCTCCAGTTGCCCGTCACCGGGGCCGCCGGTGGCGATCTGACAGGCCTTGCTGTACCGGTCGCCGTCGTAGATGCGCGCTCGGCCCGGCTCGACGACGGCCACGGCGTCCGGTTCGATACCCGACAGCGGCCGGGCCACGTCGCCGTATGACTCGATGACTGCCCGGTCCGTCGTCTCGATATCTGTGGCGACCGACTCCAGCGCCTCGACGTGCATCACCCGCATCAGGTCGTTGAAATCCGCGATCGAGGTGATTCGTGGCGCATTGGCAAGCGGGAGTCGCTCGGCAGCGGACTCCGGAATGTCGACGGTCCCGTTGACGACATACTCGACACCCGTTTCGGCACTCGGGCGGCCGACCCGGTCGACGACGAACTGCTGGTTTTCCTTCCCGAGCAGCCCCGTTTCGGCCCCCGGTGAGGGATGCCACAGTCGGTGGATTGGGTTGATCTCCTCCGGGACGACATCGCTCGGTGATGCGGCCGCGAGGCGCTTGGCGTCCTTGCCGTACAGCCGTCCCTCGGTCGTCGCTCGCTGATAGTCGTCGTGGTCGAACCAGTAGTTGTTGCCCGCCCTGGGCTTGAACCCTTGAGCGCTGGTTCGTTCAAGCAGGCCGACGCTGAACGTGGTCTTGCCCGCGTCGACGCGGTCACTGCCGGCAATGAGGAGCTTCATGACTCAGCGAGACCGTACAGCCCGACAACATCGTCGTCCTGCGGATCGGCGATCACGAGGTCGTCCTGATTGAAGATCATCCACGGGATGGCCCAGTCGATGAACACCGACTCGTTGGCCTCATTGAGTTCTGCATCTGCCGGAAGGCCCTGCAGGAGGCGAGCGATTTCTGGGATGGTGTACAGTTTGTCGGCGTCAAGAATGTCCGCGGGTTCGTGAAGCTCGAACGACAGTATCTCGTCGAACTCTTGCTTATCGACAGGCATACGCGCCGGTATGCCGAGCGAGTGTGTAAACCCCTCGAACTGGGCGGAACCCATTTACTCGCTGGGCCGGATTATACAGTAATGGCCACGCTGCTCGTTGCGTACGCCTTTCTTCTGCTTGCCGTGGCCGTTGTCCTTGGGACGCTATCGGTGTACGCGTGGGGGCGGCGCGACTACAGCGGTGGGACCGCACTCGCGGTTCTGCTTGCCGGGCTCTCGATATGGGACCTCTGTGCTGCGGCCGGTGTTTTGACGCGCGGGACTGAGTTGGCTCTGTTCTTCGCGTACGGCGTGTTCGTTGGTGTGATGCCCGCGATGGCCGGCTTGTTCGCGTTCGCGCTGGCCTACACTGACCGTGACCGCTATCTCGGCCGACGGGCCGTCGCGCTACTGACCGTCGAACCCCTCGTGTTCTTTGCTGCGCTGTTTGTCGGCCCTGATGGCGTGATATACCGGATTTCCGGTCCGACAGATGCCGGTATGTACGGCTGGGAAATCACTGTCGGGCCTGTTTTCTGGGGTCATCTGGTGTACTCCTACGCACTTATCGCCGTATCAAGTGCGCTCATCATCCACTACGCACTCGTTTCCGGCGGTCTGTACCGAAAGCAGGTGTACGCTGTCCTGCTGGCAATCGGCCTCCCGTGGTTCGGGAGCGTCCTCAGCATCTTCGGCGACACCAGCATCGAACTCCCACCACTGTTGCTGGCGGGCACTGGGCTCACCCTCTCGTGGGCGTTCTTCAGGGGGCGATTGCTGGATATCTCACCAGTCGCCTATCGAGAGGTCGTCGAGTCGCTCAACAGCGCTGTGTTCCTCGTCGACACGAATGACCGAATAATCGAGGCCAACGACGCTGGCCGCCAACTACTCGGAGGCGAACCCGTCGTCGATCAGTCTATCGAGGACGTGCTCGAAACGTCGCCCGATTTACTCGAAAAATACCGCGGTCTGACCGACTACGACAAAGAGACACAGACCGTCATCGAGCAGCGCAATCGGTTTTTCGATGTCCAGCTGACTCCGCTGTATGACTCTCATGACACACTGGTCGGGCGCGTGTTTCTCGTCCACGAAATCACCGACCAGAAGCAGCGGGAACGAGAACTCGAACGCCGGAACCAGCAGCTCGACCAGTTCGCCGCTGTCCTCTCACACGACCTACGGAACCCGCTGAACGTGGCCTCGGGACGACTGGCACTGGCCCGAGAACGCAACGACCCCGACGAGTTCGACCGTGTCGAGGAAGCTCACGAGCGAATGAGCAGCCTCATCGATGAGGTCCTGGCCTTTGCCCGCGACGAGAAAACAACCGAACTGGTCGAACTACAGCTCTCGGCGCTGGCGAAGGCGGCCTGGGGGCACGTCGATACCGGCGAGGCGACGCTGCAGATCGCCGGCGACAGGGAGATTATCGGCGACCGTGACCAGCTCCTGCAACTGTTCGAAAACGTGGTTCGGAACAGTGTCGAACATGGTTCCACAAGCAGTCAGCCAGGAGCCAACGACAGCATGGAACCGCCGGGCACAGGAGTAACGATACGTGTTGACGCCACTCCGGACGGGTTCACGATCAGCGACGACGGCCCCGGTGTCCCACCCGAGGAACGAGAGGAGATATTCACACACGGCGTCACCAGCTCCGAGTCGGGAACCGGCCTCGGACTGGCAATCGTCCAGCACGTAATCGAGTCTCACGGGTGGACTGTCGAGATGACGGAAAGCCGGTCTGGCGGCGCGAAACTCGTCGTTTCGGGACTCGAAACGCAGCCGGCGAGGCCGTCCGAGACGGCGTCCTGATCAGTCGACAGTCTAAGGCCCGCCCGGCCGTGAACTTCGGTATGGCTGACGACGACTACACTGAAGCGGTGCTTGCCCGGCTGTCCCGCGCCCAGAAACTCGCGCTTGTTCGCGGCGCAACCGATCCAGAGGGCACAGCAACGGGGTACATTTCGGGTGTCGACGAAGCCGGGATTCCGCCGTTTCGACTCGTTGACGGGCCGCTAGGCATCCGTGCCGAAGGACAGCGTGCGACCGCCTTTCCGGCGTCAATTGCGACGGCGGCGACGTTCGATCCCGATCTGGCTCGGCAACAGGGGGCGGCCATGGGCCGCGAAGCGGCAGCGCTTGGACAGGATGCGCTACTCGCGCCCGGCGTGAACATCATCCGGGTCCCGCATTGCGGCCGCAACTTCGAATATCTCTCCGAGGACCCGGTCCACGCCGGTGCTGTCGGGGCTAGCCTTATTGACGGCATCCAGTCCGCTGATGTCGTTGCGACGGTGAAACACTTCGTCGCCAACAACCAGGAAACACATCGCACGACCGTCAGCGCCGAAGTGGACGAGCGGACGCTCCGAGAGCTGTATCTCCCACCGTTCCGTTCGGCTGTTGACGCTGGCGTCGGGTCGGTGATGACGGCGTACAACCGAGTGAACGGCACGCACATGAGCGACCACGAGCGCCTCGTCGGCGGCGTGCTCAAACGCGAGTGGGGGTTCGACGGCTACGTCGTCTCGGACTGGTACGGGCTGGAGAGCACTGTCGGTGCGGCGAACGCAGGCATGGACCTGAGATGCCCGGGGTGGCGGCTCCCGGCGCAGCGGAAGCCGCCGACAGCGACACCGCGGATGGCGACGAGGAGTTCGAGTGGCCCGACGGGATTCCGGACGCGACCCGTGCAGGCCTGTTCGGCGACCCACTGGCCGAAGTCATCGACAGCGGCGAGGTTCCGACCGAACGCCTTGATGACATGGTCCGGCGGATTCTCGGACAGATGGACCGATTCGGGCGGCTGGACGGCAGCCGGGCTGCCGCCGAAGACGGTGAAAGCGACGACCAGGCTAGCGAACTCGACAGCCAGCGACACAGAGATCTCGCTGCGGATGTGGCAGCCCGCGGAACAGTAGTGCTTGAAAACGACGGGGTCCTGCCGCTGGACGACGGGGCTGACGTGGCTGTCATCGGACCGAACATCGACGAGCCGAAACTGGGCGGAGGCGGCTCTTCTGAAACGACGCCGGTCCACTCGGTCACCCCTGTTGAAGGGATCGAATCCCGCGCCGAGGGCGCAGTCACGACGGCGTTTGGCGTGCCAGAAATCGAATCCGTCTCACTGTTCGACCTCCTGCCGTTCGTCGGTGAGGACGACGATACCGACGGTTCGGCCGAGGACACCATCCGACGGGAGCCGTCGCTCGACGACGCTGTCGACGCGGCCGCGGAAGCCGATGTCGCCGTCGTGTTTGTCCGCGATGCAACGACAGAGGCGCGGGACCGGGATTTCTCGCGCTCCCGGGCCAGCAAGACAAACTCGTTTCGGCCGTTGCGGCCGCCAACGAGAACACTGTGGTCGTCGTCAGGTCCGGCGGCCCCGTGGAACTCCCGTGGCGCGAGGACGTGGCCGCGGTTCTCGAACAGTGGTATCCCGGGCAGGCGGATGGGGACGCGGCGGCCGCTGTCCTCTATGGTGACCGGGATCCAAGCGGTCGGCTCCCGGTCACGTTCGCCCCGGAAAGCCAGTATCCGACTGCAGGAGCCGAACGCCGCTACCCCGGAGTCGACGACGAAGTCCACTACGACGAGGGCGTCTTTATCGGCTACCGACACTTCGACGACGAAGACACGGACCCGACCTATCCATTCGGGCACGGTCACTCGTATGCGACGTTCGAATACGGCGAAGCCGAACACACAGGCGAGCGGACGGTCGCAGTTCCAGTCGAGAACGTCGCTGACAGGTCGGGTCGCGAGGTCGTTCAGGCCTACGTCCGGCCGCCGTCCGTGGACGGCGTTGACCGCCCACAGCGTGAACTCGCCGGGTTCGAGGCTGTGCAGTTAGCCGCCGGCGAACGGCAGACGGTGGAACTAACGCTGGACGATCTGGCGTTCTCATGGTACGACCCTGATTCCGGCTGGACGGTCGATGCTGGGACCTACACCGTCGAGATCGGCCGTTCGTCGCGGGACATCCGGACGAATGTGACGGTCGACCAGTAGCGTGTCTGGTCTTTGCTTCGGCTGAAACACCGCTTTTTCCGCTAAAGCCCGTCTGAAGCGGGAAATTTATGGCCGGGGATTTCAAGCCCCCTGAATACATATAGCCGGTCATGAGTCAGACGCTCGAAACCATGGAGCCGAATCCGGTATGGGTCGAAGACGCCTATGCCGACACCGTCGACGTTCTCACACGCTACGCTGACGAGTTCGAATACAAGATCTGGGGCGGTGACTGGTGCAAGGACTGCCGGGCGCAGCTCCCAGACTTCGGGGCAGCCCTGGAAGCCGCCGGCGTTCCAGCCGAGCAGATTCACCACTACCCCGTCGAGAAGGAAGACGACGGCTCGAAGACCGGACCGGAGGTCGAAGCGTACGGCATCGACCTCATCCCGACGGTTGTCGTCGAACACGACGGCGAGGAGATCGCCCGATTCGTCGAGGAAGAGCCGGTCCCTATCGCGGTGTATCTCGCCGACAAAATCGAAGACGCGATGGCGTAACCTTACTCTGCGTTGTCGGGCGTTTCGCCCCAGTCTAACGCTGCTCCGAGGTCGTGTTTCGGCGGCGAACAGGCGAAGTTTCGGCAGGCGTACACTGTCGGCTGGTCGTCGACCTGCGTCCGGCCGGCCCAGATTGGCGGCGACTCGTCAACTTCCAGCGTGTCGATCCACTGCTCGAAACGGCCCTCCTCGGCCGGCCGGTGAGCCAGCAGGCGCCGCGGGACGTACCGCTCGGCGAGGGTCTCCGTCCACTCGCTCGGGTAGTCTGACTGGTCGCCAACCAGCGTGAGTTCCAGCGCGCCCTGCTCGTAGGCGTCCGTCGCCAGCGTGAGCGAGGCGTGTTGCAGCGGGTTTGAGGAGACGCGGTCGGCGTGCGTCCGGATGACCCGCTCGGCCACGCTTTCGAAGCGGTCGTCCTCGCTGAAATGGGACAGCGACAGCAGGAGGTCGACGGCGACGCCCGTACTCGACGGCGTCGACTGGTCGGTCAGTTCTTGCGGGCGGGCGACCAGCGATTCGCCGCCGGTCGGGGTGAAAAACAGCGTGCCCTGCTCGTCGTCCCAGAACGCCTCCGTGATGGCCTGGCCGAGGTCCATCGCGAACGCGAGGTGCTCAACGTCGCCGGTCGCCTCGAACAGCGTCAGCGCGCCGCGGCCGAGGAAGGCGTAGTCCTCCAGATAGCCGTCGATGGCCACGTCGCCGTCCTTGTACCGGCGATTGAGACGCTGTTCGGTCTCGTCCCACAGGTGCTCCCGAACGAACGAGAGGGCGTCGGTGGCCACGTCAGCATACTGGTCGTCGAGCACAATCGCGCCCTCGGCGAGCGTCCGGATCATCAGGCCGTTCCAGCCGGCCAGCACCTTCTCGTCGCGGGCCGGGCGCGGTCGGTCCTTTCTGGCCTCGAACGTCTCGTTTAGCGCGCGCTGGAGGCTCGCCGTGATGTCGTCCTCGCTCTGGTCGTACTCCTCGGCCAGCACAGCTACCGGCTTCCGGACGGCGAGCACGGTCGCGCCCTCGAAGTTGCCCCGCTCCGTGACGCCGAAGTAGTCACAGAACACCTCGGCGTCCGTCTCGTCGTCGACAGCCTCGTGGACTTCCTCGGGCGTCCAGACGTAGAACAGCCCTTCCTCGCTGTCACCATCCGGGTCATTGGGAGGTGCGCTCTCGGCGTCCAGCGTGCTGAAAAAGCCACCATCAGGGTGTTGCAGTTCGCGCTGGACGAACTCGAAGGTCTCCCGGACGACCGACGCGTAGCGCTCCGAGCCGATGGCCTGATAGCCGGCGAGGAAGGCCCGCGGAATCTCGGCGTTGTCGTACAGCATCTTCTCGAAGTGCGGGACCGCCCACTGCTGGTCCGTCGCGTAGCGGTGGAAGCCCCCGCCGACGTGGTCGTACAGCCCCCGGTCGGCCATCACGTCCAGTGTCTCCTCGACCACGTTCAGGTAGTCTTCCTGCCCGCCGTCAGCATATGCCCGCAACAACGCGTGCAGCCGCCCGTTCTGGGGGAATTTCGGCCCGCCGGAGCCCCAGCCCCCGTCCTGTCGGTCCGCGCCGCGGTGGGCGATGGTTCCGGCGGTCTGGATGATGTCCTCGGCGGGGTCCTCGGGGTCAGCCGGCGTCGCTTCGAGGTCGCTCTCGATAGCTTCGGTCCACTGCTGGGCACGGTTCTCCATCTCCTCGCGTTGTTCGGGGTCCGACCACGAGTTCGCCAGCCGCTGGAGCAGGTCGCCAAAGCCCGGCTGCCCGCGCTTCTCCTCCGGTGGGAAGTACGTTCCGACGTAGAACGGCTCCCCTTCCGGCGTGAGCCAGGCCGACAATGGCCAGCCACCACCACCGGTCACCTGCTGGCAGATACTCATGTACACCGAATCGAGGTCCGGGCGCTCCTCGCGGTCGACCTTTATCGGGACGAAGTGCTCGTTGAGTTGGTCGGCGATGGCCTCGTCCTCGAAGCTTTCCTCCTCCATGACGTGACACCAGTGACACGCCGCGTAGCCAATCGAGAGGAAGATGGGCACGTCCTGCTCCCTGGCGGCTTCCAGGGCCGTCTCGTCCCAGGGCTGCCAGTTGACGGGATTGTCAGCGTGCTGGCGGAGATATGGGCTCTCCGCCTCGTCGAGTCGGTTTCGGGCCGTCGGGTCCGTGGCGTCGCTCATACCCGTGGCTGGGAGCGCCGCGGTGAAAAGGAACGCGACGCCGGCAGCGACGCCTCACTCGCCGGCCAGCCGGATTCCTCGGACGATGACGTACATCAGGACAATTCCAGCGCCGACGGCGAGGATGAACTCACCAAGCAGGGCCAGTACTACACCCAGTGCGGAGTTCTCCGCACCGAAGAACGCGATTGCATAGAGAGGGAGGCTCCCAGCGACGAACACGCCGATGAGCTTCGCGAGTGGCACGGCCTCCGAGAGTATCTGGGCCCTGTCTATCTCTCCTGTCGCGGGGTCGATGAATGGGCGGGGAGGGGACATGTGTCTGTGTGTCCGACAGTTGGGTAAAGTAGCTCCCGGTCTCCGTCCGGCGGACCTGCATACGAGCGCGCTCGAAACAGAAACAGCCCAGAAACGACTGCCACAGTCAGCGCAAACCGGGGAAAAGACAATACTTACGTGAGAGCCCATCCGGCCTTCGGGTATGTCAGAGACAGTGCTGCTCGTGGGTGGCGGCGGCCGGGAACACGCGATTGCGCGCTCGCTCGCGGACTCGCCGGGTGAGCTGTACGCCTGTGCCAGCAACCGGAATCCAGGCATCGTCGCCCTCGCCGACGGCTTCGAGGCACTCGATACGACCAACCCGACAGCCGTAACCACCTACGCACGGGAGGTCGACGCCACGCTGGCGGTTATCGGACCTGAGGCGGCCCTCGCCGCCGGAGTCGCTGACGCGCTGGACGACGCTGGTATCTACACGTTCGGGCCACAGGAGCAGGAGGCCCGCATCGAGACGGACAAGGCGTTCCAGCGACGGTTCATGCGGGAACACGACATCCCCGGCTGTCCGGACTTCGAGACGTTTGAGGACATGGACGACGCCTGCGAGCACATCGACGAGTACGACGGCGATCTCGCAGTCAAGCCTGCCGGGCTGACCGGTGGTAAGGGTGTCCGCGTCATCGGCGACCAGTGTACCGCCGAGGAGGCCAAAGAGTACCTCCGGAGCTCCGACTACGACCGCGTCGTCCTCGAAGAGCGCCTCGTCGGCGAGGAGTTCACCGTGCAGGCCTTTGTCGCCAACGGCCAGCTGCGCGTCACGCCGGCGGTACAGGATCACAAGCGTGCCTACGAGGGTGACGAGGGGCCAAACACCGGCGGGATGGGGAGCTACTCCGACGCCAGCCTCCATCTGCCGTTCATGGACGAGGACGACTACATGGACGCCGTCGACGTGCTCCGGGCCACCGTCGACGCGCTTGAGGGCTACAAGGGCGTCCTCTACGGCCAGTTCATGCTCACTGAGACCGGGCCACGCGTCGTGGAATTCAACGCCCGCTTTGGCGACCCCGAGGCGATGAACACGCTGCCGGTGCTCAACACGGACTTCCTTGACGTACTGACCGCCGCACGCGATGACGAACCCCTGCCACAACTTTCCTTCCGCCCGATGGCGACCGTCTGTAAGTACGCCGTCCCGGACGGCTACCCGACCGACCCCGACGCCGGGGCGAAGGTAACAATCGACGACGACGTCATCGCGGATGTCGTCAACGACCACCGCGAGCAGTCCGATGACGACGCGGAGACGGCTCCGGAGGCGCTGCTGTGCTACGCCAGCGTTGACGACCGTGAGGACGGCATCTACACGACTACCTCTCGCTCGTACGCCGTCGTCGGTCTAGCAGAGACGATTAGCGATGCGGAGGCTATCGCCGAGGAAGCGCTGCAGCGGGCCGGTACGGAGGGCCTCCGGGTCCGCCATGACATCGGCAAAGCCGACCTCGTCCAGCAGCGTATCGACCATATGGACGACATCCGCGGCGGCGCGGACTGAACGCGCGGCATCGGAGCCGCCGGGTTTGATTACCGCGGCCCCGTACACGACGGACGTGAGTGGTCCACGACACGACCGACTGCGCCAGCACCCGACGCCCGGTCCGCACAACTCGCTGTTCCCATGGCCGGACGCCAAACACCCGCTCCGGGTGATGGTCAACTATGTTATCATCCTCGTTTGTCGCATCTCGCCGAGCCTCCGGCTGAAAAACTGGCTGCTCTCGCGACTCGGTGTCACCGTCGGTGACGGCGTCGCCTGGGGGCTGGAGTCGACACCTGATGTGTTCTGGCCGGAACTCATCACCGTCGAGGACCACGCTATCATCGGCTACGACGCGACGCTGCTGTGTCACGAGTTCCTGCAGGACGAGTACCGGACCGGCGAAGTCGTTGTCGGCGAGCGGGCCATGATCGGTGCGGGTGCGATTGTGCTGCCCGGTGTCGAAATCGGCCCGGGCGCACAGGTCGCCGCGAACTCGCTCGTAACTGCCGATGTGCCGCCAGAGACGACCGTTGCCGGTGTCCCGGCTGAGCCGCTGGGCTCGGACGACGAGACGACCGAAGAATCGTAACCTCACTTAGCCCCGAATACGGACGATACCGGTATTGAAGACGCGCTTGTTCGGGATGATGTACTCCTCACCGTCGCTTTCGATACGCGTGACGAGGATGTCGACTTCTTGAACGATCCCGCTCTGGTCGCCGATAACGATCTCGTCGCCGATGCTGTATGGCTCTGTCAACAGGAGGTAGATGCCGGCCGCACCGGCTTGCAGGATGTCCTTCAGTGCCAGCCCGCAGACGAACACCAGTCCGAACGCGTACGCCCCGAGGAGAATGAGCAGGGCGAGGGTTTCGACGCCCAGTTGCCCGAGCGCGATGAGCACTGCCAGGTAGAAGATGCTGTACTTGACGAGTTCGGGTAGGACCGTCGCCTCGGGCATCTTGACGCTGCGCAGTCGCTCTGAGACGACGAGCTTGGCCTTGTCGCCCGCAATGAGGCCGATGATGACGGCGAACAGGGCGATAAACAGGTCGGGCAGAAATGACGTGAAGCGGGCCCAGTATAGTTTCGGGTCTGTCAGTTGCGCGATGTTGAGGACGGCGGTGACCGTCGTGATGTAGATGAACAGTGCTGCCAGGTTCGAGACGATGCCGACGGTCGATGTGCCGAGACCCCTCGCCGTCCGCTCGAACGGTGTCCCCTCCACGGTTTCTGGCACACCGAGTTCACGCATGAACCGCCGCGACGAGCGCCAGACAAGATAGCCGAGCACGATGCCCACGGCCAGTACCACGAGCGAAAAGACGAACGTGCCCTGTGGCGAGAATACCTGTCGGATGATCGTCGCCCAGTCGAAGCCAAACTGCATCCTCAGTACTCCTCTGGATCGATCTCGAGGACCAGCTCCCCGCCTTTGAACGCCCGCACGAGCCCGTCGCTCTCGGAGAGAACGATGGCAGTCGCCATGGTGTCACGGGTGACCGCGCCGGCCGCCATGTGCCGAGCCCCGAGGCCCTTTGGGATGTCGACCCCCTCCGCGGAGGGTTCGAGATACCGGTACGCGGAAACGATCTTCCCGGCGTCAGAGATGACGAACGCCCCGTCGAGCCGCGAGAACTCCTTGAGCATCACGTTGACGATTGGGTCGCCGACGTGGACGTGCGATTTCTCGAAGGGGTTGTACGACAGCGGCCGGGACTTGTTCATCACTTTGCCAGCGTCACCGACAACGAACAGAGCGCCGACGGGCTTGCCCTTCTGGCCTTTCTTCCCCAGTTCGATGGCGACCTCGAAGACATCACGGACGACGCTTGCGTCCGCTCTGGAGTTGACGAACATGTCGTACACGCCGGAGGGCGAGAAGTCGTTGGTCTGGACCCGCACAAGCGTGTTTTCAGCTCCATCAAGCACTTCAGTCACACAGAGCACCTCGTCGCCCTCGTCGACGATGCCCTGCTCCAGCGCGCCCTCGATACCGAAGCGGAGACGGCCTTCAAGATCGGTGAAATCGATTGGTAGCTCGACAAACGGCTCCGCATCGAGGGTATTCTCCGGACCAACGACAACGATTTCTTCGTCGACGTCGCCGAACTCCTCGAAAAACGACGCGTTCGGGGAAAACAGGAACACGGCGTCGACGTCTGCGACCAGGTCTCCGAGCAGGTCGCGCAACTCGTTCATTATCAGAACGATGCTGTCTGTCGAAAAAAAGGTTGCGGGCAGTCAGCCACGCGTCCGACGACGGGCCGCACGTCAGATGTCCTTCGAGGGCATCGAAAGCAAACGGTCGAACGCGCCGCTTTCTCCGTGGCAATGACAGTACGTGCCGACGGTGTTGTACTCCGTGAGGCCGTCGTGGTCGCCGTCGATACCGTCGCCCCGAACCATGTCGAAAGCGAACGACGCATCGTTGCCGAGGGTCGCAGCGGAGTAGTGGAACTCGTGTCCACGGCGGTGCGCTCCGGACGCGGCCACGGTGGTGTCCGTCCGGGCCTCTAGCTCCACATGATCGAGTGCCTGATACCGGTCCCGCATCTCGATGTCCGCGGGGAGGACCCCGGCCATCTCGTAAGTGTCGCCATCAGCCGTCGTTAGCGACTCCGACAGCGCCATCAGACCGCCACACTCGCCGTAGATGGGGACCCCCTCGGCGGCACGACTGGCTATCTCGCCGAGCGTGTCTCCTGTTTCGAGCGACTCGCCGTGGAGTTCCGGATAGCCGCCGGGCAGATAGATTGCATCGGCATCGGGAACCGGGTCATCGGCGACTGGTGAGAACGGTTCGACGGTTGCCTCAGCCCGGAGTCGTTCGAGCACTGAGGGGTAGATGAAACAGAACGCGCTGTCCTGTGCAACGGCGACCCGGCGGTCGGCCGGCGAGTCGCCGGTATTTTCCACCGTAGTCGCGACTTCTGGCGGTGCCCGTGCTGTCTCGACCAGTTGCTCAACGTCAATTGCCTCCGCCGCCGTCGAGAGCACGTCGCGGTCGAGCCCGGCCTCCGAGCCCATATGTAGCCCCAGATGGCGGTCGGGAATCTCTAGGTCCGACATCGGCGGAATCCGACCGAAGTAGGTGAGGTCCTCGGGGAGCGCGTCCCTGATGCCGTCGGCGTGTCGGCCGCCGTGAGCGCGCTGTGCGAGGATGCCGGCCACCTCGATGTCGACACCAATGCGGTCGGCATACTGTGCGAATCCGAGCGCCGTCGCGGCGACGCTCTCCATACCGGCTTTCGCATCCACGACCAGAACAACTGGGAGGTCAAGCCCCTCGGCGACCGCTGCCGTCGATGTCTTCGTCCCGTCGTAGAGCCCCATTACACCCTCCACGATGCAGATGTCGCCCGTGCCGCGCCAGTAGGTCCGGCGCATTCCGTCCTCGCCCGCGAGCCAGGGGTCGAGCGTCCGCGAGGGCGTATCGACGAGCGCTTCGTGGTGGCTCGGGTCGATGAAGTCCGGGCCTGCTTTGGCGGGCTGGGGCTGATACCCGGCATCTTCGAGCGCTGTCAGGGTCGCCAGCGTGGCAACGGTCTTGCCGACGCCGGAGCTTGTGCCGGCGAGAACGACCCCGTCCATCGTCACTTCCCCTCCTCAGCCGTCGCTGTGGGCGCGTCGCCGATCAGTTCGTCGTAGATGCCCGCAAAGCGGTCCCGAACCTCCGCCATCGGAATGCCGGCGCGGTCGGCCAGCGCCAGCGCGCCGCCCATGCCGACCCCTTCCTTGGCCTCCCCAGCGACGAACCGCTCCATCGCGACGTGGTCGCTCCGGTCGAAGCCGGGGTCCGTTACCGTCAGGTCGAGGTCGAGTCGGGCAGCCGACGCCCGCACGTCGGCACTCTCGTCGTCAGCCACGTAGCTCGTCGTCGCCAGTCCGAGCGGCCCCTCGTAGCCGCCGTGGCGGACCAGCGCAGCGACGGCGACGCACTGGCTCCCGCCGGCCAGTGTCACTGCGGTATCGCTCTCGACGGCCCCCGCGGTCAGGCCCGCAAGCGTTGCCAGAACGGGGTCCCCTATCCGCCGAACCGCTCGCTTCGGTTCGTTTGCAGCGTCGCCCGGTTCCAGTGAACTGGCCTGGAGTCCCTCGGAGACCAGTTTTTCTTTCTGTTCCGTGGGGTTCTCCGGAAGCGACGAAGAGACCATCCCCGTCTCGCCCAGTGCACGAAGAACACCGAGCGCCGTCGTCGTCCCACCGGGTATCGTCTCGCCCAGATACAGTTCGTCGGCCGGAAGTGCGTGCCCGAACTGTCGGGCGGCCGCGAACGCTCCGTGGGCCGTCGGAACCGGGTCTTGCTCCGCGATGTCTTTTCCCGGGCGTGCGCCGACGGAGACTGTTGGAGCCCCCGTTTTCTCGGCCAGCCCGCCGTCGACAACTGTGACGTCAAATCCCATGACTTCGCGGACGGCCCGCGTCACCAGCGCTGGCGTCGGACAGCCGCTCGGACTGACCGGTGTCACGTCCGTCCGGACTGGAGTGCCGTAGGTAACCAGTTCGGCGTCTGCAGCGGGCGTTACCGACATTAACTCGGGATCAGCTCCGGCGGCACTGATCCCCGCCCGACCTGCGGTTTCCGTGGTTCCTGCGACGAGTGCGAAGCGCGTGCCGCCACCGGGTGAAGTCATTGTGGTTGTATTACCACAAGTAAACTTTAATACCTTGGTGCTGGGGCGGCGTATGATTTATGCCGTACGCCCGCGGTTGCCCGAACATGGACGATTTCGACGAACTTCGGTCATCGTTGACGCCGCGCGAGGACAACGAGGCGATTGCTTCCTACCAGAACACGACGGCTGTGGCCTGTCCGTCCTGTGAAGAGCCGTTCGACGATATGGTCGTCTGCAAGCAGGAGTTCACCTCCCTCAATCTCGATTTCGAGATGGATCTCTGTACGACGATCAACGATGGGAGCGTCGTGTTGTTTACCCACAAGTAACTGATCGGAACCCGGATACGTCGTGGCTGTTTCTCCGCTCATTCTCTACGGCGATGGCGTGATGTCCGGTGCTATCGACCTGTGGAAAAATCAGATTTGATAATCCCAGCGGTGATTTTTTATATAGCTCCCCTCGTTGTTTCTGATAGGCACCACACTGGTGCCGCACCACCCCCACCCCCACATTCCTTACCTTTCCACTTCCTGTGAGTCGTTGGCTCCTACACCAACAGGGACCCGATAGCTCATAGCCCACCTCTACGATGTTGCAGTAATCCTGGTCAGCCGTCGGGTCTGATTTGTCAGTGTGGCACACGTGAGGCCGGTTGCATCCGCTCATAGCGAACCACGGAAAATGGAAGGGGCGGGAGTCGAACCACGCGGAGCCCTTTGCGGGGTAACCACCAACCGATTCTGGCATGTTGGTCGGTAGCGCTCTACCACTGAGCCACCCTTCCAAGCTACCCATAATACGTTCCTGACAACCAAGTAAGTGATGATTCCGGGTGTTTCCACACACAACGCCCCCAGTATTCTGCTGCGATTTAACCTGACGCTGATCTGTGTCTCACCAGCGGGAACACCTGAAGTGAGAGCAATATCTCCTTCCGGGCTTTCCTTTCGGATCTACAACAACTTATTTTGTACTGGCTGGCGACACCAGTGGACGTGAGCTACACAAAAGTCAACTACACCGACGTGGAACCGGTCGCAGACGCGATGCACTTCCTCCGAGACCCGCTGGACTGTGAGCAGGTCGGCGTCACTGTGCTGGACTGTGAGGCCGGCTGGACCGGCAAACCGCACGATCATGCCGACGAAGGTCACGAGGAGGTGTACGTCCTCGTTGAGGGGACAGCCACTGTCGAGGTTGACGGCGAAGACGTGTCCCTCGAAGCGGGTGACGCAATCAAGCTTCCGCCGGAGGCCGAACGGACGATTCACAACGGCGAGACAGAGAGCACGTTCGTCCTCGTCGGCGCGCCCTGAAACTCGCAGAAACGGATATCGCAGTCGGTGGTCAGGTCGTCAGTACGACCGGACCTTCGGTTCGTAGGTCTCTTCGTCGCCTTCGAGGATGACGGGCTTGTAGTACAGCTCCGGCTGTCCCTCGTTCCAGGCCAGCATCGTGTGTTTGATCCACTCCTCGTCTTTGCGTTCCTGGTGCTCGGCACGCCAGTGTGCGCCGCGGAACTCCTCGCGGGCAAGTGCGCCGAGCGTGATGGCCTCGGCCACATCGAGGATGTTGCGGGTTTCGATGGTGTGGATGAGGTCCGTGTTGTAGGTGCGGGACGGGTCCTCGACGGCAACGTTTTCGTACTCCTTGCGCGCCATCCGGAGGTCCCGAAGGGCCTTCTCAAGACCTTCCTCCGTCCGGAACACGTTGACGTTATCAGTCATCGTCTCTTGCACGTCCGCACGGACTTCGGCGTGGTTGATGCCGTCGGACTCGATGAGGTTCTCGATGCGCTGGCGTTCCTGCTCGACGGTGCTTCCGAGCACCGCTTTCGGTTCGACGGCGGCCCCGTCGGCGGCGACATCGTCGCTGCTGGCGTCGATTGCACCGGGGTCGACCGGCGGCTCCACGTCGCCGGGTTCGCTCTTTGCGGAGGGGCCAGTCTGGATTTCGGCGGTCTTCATGTCCTTGCCGGCGGCGTGATGGCCGGCGCGGGCACCGAACACAAGCAATTCCGGCAGGGCGTTGCCCCCGAGCCGGTTCGCACCGTGCAGCGAGACACACGCAGTCTCGCCGGCCGCGTAGAGGCCGTCGATACACGTCTCGCCGTTCTCGTCGGTTTCGACGCCACCCATGGCGTAGTGCTGGCCAGGCTTGACCGGCATCGGTTCGTCGAGGCCGTCGACGCCCTCGAAGTCCTCCGCGAGGTGGAGAATGTTCTCAAGCCGGTCGAGAATGCGCTCCTCGCCGAGATGGCGCATATCGAGGTCGACGTACTCGTCCTCGACGCCGCGGCCTTCGTTGACCTCCGTCAGTTCGGCACGGGCAACCACGTCGCGAGAGGCCAGTTCCCCCTCGTTGTTGGCGTAGCCGTGCTCGAACATGAACCGCTCCTCGTTGTCATTGTAGAGGATACCACCCTCGCCGCGGACCCCCTCGGAGATGAGGACGCCCGTAGACGGCAGCGTCGTCGGGTGGAACTGGATCATCTCCATGTCCTCCATCGGGACGCCGGCGCGGTAAGCCATCGCACAGCCGTCACCGGTGTTGGCGACGGCGTTCGTGGTGTGGTCGAAGGCCTGTCCCAGCCCGCCGGTCGCGAGAATCACGCCGTTGTTGGCGCGGAAGCCCTGAATTTCGCCGGACTTGATATCGTAGGCGACACAGCCGTGACAGACGCGGTCCTCGGGGTCGTCGTGGTCGGTGACCGCGAGCTGGGTCACGTACCACTCGTCGTACACCTCAATGCCGCGCTTGACCGCCTGCTCGTACATCGTGTGCAGCAGGTGGTGACCGGTCTCGGCACCCGCGTACGTCGTCCGCGGATAGGAGAGGCCGCCGAACGGGCGCTGGGAGACGCGGCCGTCGTCCTCGCGGGAGAACGGCATTCCCCAGTGCTCGAGCTGGATGACCTCTTCCGGGGCGTCCTTGGCGAAGGTGTCGATGGCAGGGGCGTCGCCGAGGTAGTCGGACCCCTTCATCGTGTCGTACGCGTGGAGATCCCAGGAGTCCCCTTTCTGGAGGGCGGCGTTGATTCCCCCTCCGCAGCACCTGTGTGGCTCCGAACTGGATGGAGCTTGGTCACGAGGGCAACATCTGCACCCTCTTCGTCCGCTGCAATAGCCGCCCTGAGGCCAGCGCCACCCGCGCCGACCACGATGACATCGTGTTCGTACATTGTGAGAGTGTCTCTTGGCGTGGTTTCGGCTTAGGATTAGCCAAACTTAAGCCTCCCTGTTGCGTTACCAAGAGCTCCGCCATCAGTGGGCCACACCCCGCTTCTGCTATCGGGCCGAAATATCAGAGGAAATGAATTTTGTACTATCCGATGGAATTATATCACGTGCTGTGAATACTTAGGAACCAACTACTGATACCTGACCCTACGGATAGTCCTACTACGGGCGTTGAGCCGTCTCAAACCTGATGCCAGACCAGTATCTCACGTCAACTGATGACTTCGAAGCGGTGTTAGCCGAGGCACCCTCAGTACTGACAGTCACTGATGACGAACTGGTAATACAGTTCGTCAGTCCAGCAATCGAACGCGTGTTAGGGTACGATATGGAGTCGCTCGTTGGCACGAACTGGCTGGATCTCGTCCATCCGGAGGATACAGAGCGCGTCCTCGCCACGCTTGCAGGCGTGCGAGAGGATAATGGGGTTGAGTACCGGTTCCGGAACGCCGACGGCGACTGGGTCTGGCTCGAAACCATCGTCTCAACGGATACTGAGACGGACCGTGATTGCCAGGTGTTTACTTCTCGCGATGTCAGCGACCGACCGCGCTTCGAGGCTCAGTTTCGCCAGTTCGTCACACACACCTCTGACGTGCTCACTGTGTTCGACGAGCAAGGTAACGTCGAGTACATCAGTCCGTCCGTGGAACGCGTCCTCGGCTACGAGCAAGACGAGATGCAGGACTCAGACCTCTTCGAGTACGTACACCCGGACGACCTCCCGAACGCACTCACCGAGTTCGGCCGGATGATAGACGATCCGGGATACGTCGCGGTCATTGAGCATCGATACCGCCATGCAGATGGCGACTGGATCTGGGCGGAGTCCCGCGGCCAGCAGGTCACGACTGGCCCGCTGGAAGACCACGTCGTCGTGACGACCCGCGATATCTCCGAGCGGAAACAGCGCGAACAGGAACTCAAGCGACAGAACCAGCGCCTTGAGCGGTTCTCGGACGCGATTAGCCACGACCTGCGGAACCCGCTGGACGTCCTCGACGGCTCGCTCGAACTCGCACGTGAGACAGGTGAAGAGGCGCACTTCGAGCGCGCCGAGCGGAGTATCGACCGGATGTACACGCTCATCGATGACCTACTGGTGCTCGCTAAACAGGGCGTTAACCCCGCGGAAATCGAGACAATCGACCTCAACACCCTTTCACAGCGAGCCTGGTCGATGGTCGACACCCAGGACGCGACGCTTGAAACCGATGCCGACGACAGCATCAAAGCCGACGAAGGTGCAATGCTGGAATTACTGGAGAACCTCTTTCGGAACGCTATCGAACACGGTGGCGACGACGTAACCGTCACTGTCGGAACGGAATCGTGGGGGTTCTACGTCACGGACGACGGGATGGGCTTCCCCGACGGCACTGCGGACCTGTTCGAACCCGGCTACTCGACGGCCGATGACGGGACCGGATTTGGGCTCTGCATCGTCGAACAGATCGTCGACGCACACAACTGGGAGGTCATCGCGACCGACAGCGAAAGCGGCGGTGCGCGCTTCGAGTTCATCTGTCGGAACTCCTGACCGCTGCGGGGGCGCTCGCGCTTTGCCGCGACGGACTGCCCGCAGTCCCTTTGTTCCGGTCCGCTGTAAGCCTACAGAGTATGAAACTCTGTATCTTCGGCGCCGGCGGTATTGGCGGCTATCTGGGCGCACGGCTGGCGCACGCGGGCCACGGGGTACGCCTCATTGCGAGAGGTGACCACCTAGCTGCACTCCAAACTGATGGGCTGCAGGTCGAGAGTATCCACGGCGATATGGCGGTCGACCGCCCGGCGACCGATAACCCGGCCGAGGCCGGATTGATGCGCCGATGAACACGGCCGTGACAGCGATTCTCGCGACGACGACGGCCAGACGGGAGTAACAGGCGAGCCCGACCACGACAGTACAGAGTGGGGAACGGACGCACCACCTCGTCATCGTTGTCGGACTGTGCAACTTTACATTATATCCGCCGACTGGAACCGAATGTAGCCGAACCCGAGTGATAGAACGAGCCAGCCCCCAAGAATGGCGAACCCGGCCCACTTCGGAGGGTAGAATGAAGCCGATACTGGGTAGGACATTATTTCGTCGAACGTGGGGATTATCGCCCGTGCCGCGTAGCCGACTGCCGCAGTCGGGTTGAGAGCGTGGACGACAATCAGCCACGGCGGTGCACCGGAATCTGGGGGCGTGTAGCCGACAGTGATGACCTGCAGAATAGCCGTTACAACGTCCCATCCGAGCTGAAAGAGGATGTAAAGTCCCCCCGCACCAATAACCGCCGTGTACTGAGATTTCAGTATCGACGAGAAGCCGATACCAATTGCGACATAGACCGCACCGTAGAAGACCGTCAAGATGGTGTAGAGCACGAATTTGACGGCCGCAAATGACTCGTAGGTGAACAGTGCGAAGACAGCGACGACAAAATAGCCGCTGAGGATAGCGATAGTCAAAACGGCACACCGGCCGATGAACTTCCCGAGAATAACGTCACGGCGCGAGTTCGGCAGGCCGAGCAGGAGCTTGATGCTCCCGCTGTCACGCTCACCGGCGATAGCGGCATAGGAGATGCCTAACCCCAGCAGTGGGACAAAGAAACTCATCGGCTGACCCATACTGTTGAGCAGCGCCAGCGTGCTGGTCGGGACATCGCTCGCCGAAGCCGTCAGCGGGACGTGCTGAATCGCCGCCCAGAATCCGGCGACGAGGACGAACAACAGGGTGGTAGCGAGGAACGTTCCTGAGCGGATTGCGTCGTTGAAATCTTTCCTGATGACCGCAGGGAGGGACATTTGTCGAATAGTTGTCCAGAGTTGCCAATAAATCTTGATAGCTCCTGAACGCACTGTGGGCCAATGTCCCTATAGTGACTGTCTCAGGCTACTCTGGGTCACAGCGGGAGCAGCGCGGAAGCCTACGACTTTAGTCGTGTGAGGAAGCGCGTACGCTTTTGAAACAACTGACCAATGACAGGTGGCGACAGACGAAGCGTACCTGACGACTAGCGGCTTTCTGCAGAAGGAATGCTACCCTGAATTCACCAGAACTTCAGGTTGTTCTTGACGGCTTCCCGCTTCAGTTCTTGGATGTGCTCGGTCAGCGGGATGTCCTTCGGACACACTTCGGTACAGGAGAACTGGGTCTGGCAGCGCCAGACACCGTGTTCTTGCTCGATGATGCGCAGGCGCTCCTGCTTACGGTTCTCGCCCTCGCGCTCGTCCATCGCGAAGCGGTAGGCCTTGTTGATGGCGGCAGGGCCGAGGTATTCGTTGTCGCCAGCGGCGATGTTACACGAGGACATACACGCGCCACACCAGATACACCGCGTGGACATCTTGACCTTCTCGCGGTTCTCCCGGGTCTGGCGCTGCTCTTCGAGCTTGTCGTCCGGGGTCTCGTCGGCGTCGAAGTACGGCTCGACGGCCTCCATCTGGTCGTAGAAGTGCTCCATGTCGACGACGAGGTCCTTCACGACCTCCTGATGGGGCAGCGGCTCGATACGGACCGGGCTCTCAAGCTCGGATATCTGCGTCTTACAGCCAAGTCGCTGCCGCCCGTTGACGAACAGCGCGTCCGACCCACAGACGGCCTGCCGGCAGGAGTGTCGGAAGGTCAGCGATGAGTCGTAGTGGTCCCGTGCGTAGATGAGGGCATCGAGGATGGTCATCCCTTTGTGGAACGGGACGCGGAAATCATCGAAGCGTGGTTCCTGCTTCCCCTCGACTTCGGGGTCGTAGCGGAACACTTTCAGCGTGATCGTGTCGTCGTCGTCAAGCGTCTCCTCTTCGACTTCTCGCTGGGCCTGCTCTTCTGCCTGTCGTTCGTCTCGCTGTGCGCGCCGACGGTCACCCGGGGATTCGACTTCGGGCTCTGTTTCCTCGTCGGCCTCCGTCTCGGTTTCCTGTTGTTCGATTTGCGTACTCATAGTTCAGACGAGGGTCGTCATGGCCAGCGACACGCGGGTCCCCTGCACGACGAGCAGGAGGCCAGCGATGCCGAGCATGTATTTGACTGCGTTTTTCTGGGAACCGGTGAGTCCCTGATTGACCAGTGCGTTGTACACGCCGTTGACGCCGTGGAATGTTGCGGTCACGAGGAACAGCCACATCGTTGCGAAGTAGCTGACCTGGCTCATTCGGGCCTGGGTGCCCAGGAACGTGATGTCGGAAGCGTGGTTCACGAAGTGCAACAGCATGAAGTGGAACGCGAGCACGCCGATGAGGAACACCGCTGTCAGGCGCTGGAACAGCCAGCGACGCCCGCCGCGGTCAAAGGAGGAGTAGTGCTGTGCCATTAGGCTAGTTTCCCCCGAGGAACGTCGGCACGCTTGCGATGACGATTGCGCCGGTCAGCAGGAGCGACGCGTAGAAGCTCTTGTCCTGCGATTCCAGCCCTACGCCGAGATCAACCATCAGTAGCCGAATCCCGTTGAGGATGTGGAAGACGGCGACGGCCAGCAGACCGACTTCAAGGAACCGGACGATCAGAAGCGATTCGAGGCCACTGAGCGTGCTGGTGTAGAGGTCGCTGCCTGCCTGCGCGCTCGCCGGATCGACGCCGACCGAAGTGCTCAGCACCGCGATGTGGGTGAACAGGTAGCCCACGAGAACCCAGCCGGTGAACTTGTGGAAGATCCAGGCCCACATCCCGGCCGTGAACTCCCGCCACCGTCCGAAGTCCTCGACGGTGCCGCGATTGTAAGACTGACTCATACACTGGGGGGTTAGTCCGGGGACAGATAGTAGTTTCTACAACGGACGCGTATCGCCAGAATCCCGCCCGAAGACGTTCGTCAATTGACTACTCCACAGTTACCAATCGTCGTCGTTCGTCCGGCGGTTCCACTCGATCGCCCGCTGTGTCCGGTCGTCAAGTCGAACCAGATGGCAGAGGGGGTTGCCGGGATACACCAGTGGGTTCTCAAGGATACCGACCAGCAGACCGGTAAACGGCGCACGCATCAACGTGTTCTCCGTCTTGAACGGGTTCGTGATCGTACAGATCACATCGCCCTCATACACCAGGTCGCCGCGGTCATAGTGCATATCCACCAGGCCGCCCGAGTCCGCACGGATCCAGGTTTTCTCGCCGTTGTCGTCGATGACTGTCCGCCAGCCCGGCCACCGGACGGTGTCGGAGTCCCGGAGGCCGAACTCCGCAAGCACTGACCGTACACTCTCCAGGGCTGAGTCGATGAGCGGCCGCTGGAACCGGTGGGCTTCGCCCATCTCTATCGTGATTGTCGGGACGCCCGAATCGCTCAACTCCCGCCGGAGCGACCCCGACGGGCCACTTGAGGAGATGATGACGTTCGACGCGAAGGCGTTCGCGACCCGTGCAACCTCTGGGTCGTCCATGTCCGCCCGGACGTGGAGCATATTCGTTCGCCCACGCGTCGACGTGTGGAAATCGAGGCCTACGTCACAGGGGGCCAGAAAATTCCGGAAAATCTCGTGGGCCATCCGTTTCGCGCTCGTCGACTCGGGGTCGCCGGGGAACGAGCGGTTCAGGTCCCGGTCGTAGATGGGCAGGTATCGCTCCTGTGCCAGAAACGCAGGGACATTCAACACCGGCAGACAGACCAGTGTCCCCGCCAGCCCGTCGTGGTCCCATTCGTGAGCGACCTCTCGAACGACCTCGATGCCGTTGAGTTCGTCGCCATGTGCCGCTGCAGTGAGAAACACTGTCGGACCGGGCCGCTCCCCGTTGACGATGGTAACCGGCATCCGGACGGAATCCCCCAGATACGTCTCGCTGACCGTGTAGCGAACGTTGCGGGTTTCGCCCGGCGCAACGATTCCCCCATCGTAGGTGAAGGGCTCGGCCTCGTCCATGCCATCACAACGAGAGGCGACAGCTAAAACCCCTCCGGCAAGGCGGTCCTTCGGTAGAGTTGTCCCGTATTACGTATCCGTACATCTATACTATGGCCGACAGAAAGCGACAGCATGAGCGACCAGGATATCACGGTTGGCGTTCTCAGCCTCCACTCCAGCAAGGAGTCGAAGGCCATCCTGAACGCGGTCGATGAGATGGGCTACGATACGGAGTGGCTCCGCGCCGAAAACACCGCTATCAGCGTTACCGACGGCGAAATGACGCTTGATCCCAACGTCGATGTGGTCGCAAACCGTCTGCTGCTTTCCAGCGACGAACACCCCGCGGAAGGCATCGGCCTCGGGATGACCATCAGCCGGCTCGCACCGACGTTGAACGAGCCGATGGCTGCGACCACGGCGCTGCACAAGTTCGCAAGCGCCGCCGCGCTGGCCGATGCCGGCGTTCCAGTCCCGGACGCCCTGCTCGCGCTATCGAGTGACCTGCTGAACGAGGAGCGGGACCGCTTCGGTGACCGCGCGGTGTACAAAACGGCTATCGGCACCCACGGCGGCGGGACGTGGATGGTCGACCTGGAAAACCAGGTCAACGCACAGGTTGGCGGCCGCTACGCGTTCCTACAGGAGTACATGGAACACGACGAGCAGCGTCACCACGACCTCCGCGTGTACGTCGTCGGCGACCAGATCGTCGGCGCGATGAACCGCTACGCGCCAGAGGGCGAGTGGCGGACGAACGTCGCGCTCGGCGGCGAGGTCGAGGACATGACGGGCGAACTCCCCAAACGGGTCAAGGAAATCGCGCTCGATTCGGTCGACGCCATCGGGCTAGATTACGCCGGCGTCGACATTGTCCAGAGCGATGACGGCTACTACGTACTCGAAGTGAACCCCACTGCCGGGTTCCGCGGCCTATTCAAAGCTAGCGGCGTCAGCCCCGCCCCCTACATCGCCCAGCTCGCCATCGAACGGGCCGGTGGGAGCGTTGACGAAGACACCGTTGAGCGGCTTTCCGACCGGATTGACGACTCAAAGCCCGCGTGTACGCCGAAAAAGCCACAGCCGCAAGCGCAGAAAAACGTCGTCGTTGGCTACATCGAGGAGGTCGTCGTCACCGGAACACAGGGGACAAAGTCCGTCCTTGCAAAATCCGACACTGGCGCGACCAGAACTAGCATCGACGCCAAGCTCGCCGCGGAAATCGGAACGGGGCCGATTCTCGACATCGTCAAGATCAAGTCCGGAAGCGTCAAATCTGGCCGCTCGCGCCCAGTTGTCGACCTCGTCGTCGGCGTTGGCGGGACCCAGCACACCGTCACTGCCAGCGTTGAAGACCGCGGGCACATGGACTACCCGCTGTTGCTGGGACGGGACATCCTCAAACACTACCAGGTTGACGTGAACCGCCGCGCGGACGACGAATCGGAAGTAGACACCGAGGAAGAGGAACAGAGCGAAGAGTAACGGCGCGCCAGTACCAGCTTCCGGCCCGGTTCAGTCTTCGTTCACTTCCGCGACGCTCTCGGCGATATCCTCGCTAGCCCGCCACAGATACAGGCTCGCGTAGCTCCGATACGGTGACCACTGCTCGGCGTACTCTCGCATCTCCGCGCGGCTGTATCCCTCACCGACGACGGCTTTGAACCCCTTCCGGATGCCGAGGTCGCCGACCGGGAACACGTCTTCGCGGCCGAACGCGAACAGGAGTTGCATATTTGCGGTCCAGTCGCCAACGCCCGTGATGGCCGTTAGCTCTTCGTGGATTTCCTCGTCAGCGGCATCCTCGAACGCCGCCAGCGAGTAGCCGTGTTCCAGAAACGCATCGGCGACCTCGTTGACGTAGCGGGTCTTCTGCCGCGAGAGGCCGGCATCTCGGAGCACCTCGTTGTCAGCGTCTCTGATGCCCGCCGGTGTCACGGTAACGGCGTCAAACAGCCGTTCCCGTGTCGCGGCGGCCGACGCCATCGACACCTGCTGGCGGAGAATCGAGACGACGAGCCGCTCGAAGAGATCCGACGCCGGGTCGAGCGTGAGTTCGCCGTGTGTCTCGACCAGCGGCCCGATGTCGGGGTCTGCGCGTAACACCTCGTGTGGCGAGTCACTCATCGCTTTGTTGTACTGACTCGACGGAAAAGAACGTATCTGTCGTCGTTAGCCGTCGGCGATAATAGGGTCGGGATTCGGCGAGGCCACACCGGCAGCGCCGACGGGCTCCGCCGGATTGCCCACGACTGTTGCCTCCGGGGCCACGTCATCGACGACAACAGCGCCAGCGCCGACGGACGCGTTCTCTCCAACGGTGATCGGCCCCATTATCGAAGCGTCAGCGCCGATGGTCGCGCCGTCCTCGACCGTTGGATGGCGCTTCTTCCGACGCATGGACGTGCCGCCGAGGGTGACCCCGTGGTACAGGAGCACGTCGTCGCCGATCTCGGCAGTCTCCCCGATGACGATGCCCATTCCGTGGTCGATGAACACACGCTCGCCGATCTCCGCGGCGGGGTGGATCTCGACACCTGTCAGGAACCGCGTGACGTGGGAGATGAGTCTTGCGAGCATGGTCCGGTCGTTCATCCAGAGCCAGTGAGCGACGCGATAGGTCCAGATCGCGTGTAGGCCGGGGTACGTGAGTGCGACCTCCACGGCGCTGGTCGCCGCCGGGTCCTTTGTGAATGCTGTACGGATATCCGCTTTCAGTCGGTCGAACATTGGTGTGTTGTAGTGATGGCGTATCGTCTGCGCACGAAACAGTCGGTCGCGGTCCGAATCCCCCGACAGAAGTTACTGAGGCCGACAACAGCGACGGGGAGAGCAGCAACTGATCACGGTCCGAAACGGGCGAGTAGCGAGGCATGAGACTTGATCGCCCATCGTTGCTCCGACTACATCGCTCGGTGGGTTAAAAAGCAGTGGTTCGACCACTTTCAACACCCAGCAAGTGTACGCTCGGGAGACAGGCGTCAAACGCCGACAACTGGAGTCTGTTCAGGCCATGCCCTTCCCGAGCAGTTCCCGGGCGATGATGTTCTTCTGGATCTCGGTCGTCCCCTCGTAAATCTGGGTGATCTTGGCGTCGCGGTAGAACCGCTCGACGTCGAAGTCATTGACGTAGCCAGCGCCGCCGTGGATCTGGACGGCCTCGTCGGCCGTCTCGACAGCGACGCGGGAAGCCTTTTCCTTGGCCATCGAAGCTAGCTGGGTGAGCTTGTCGGCGTCGTTGTCGACGCTCCAGGCGGACTTATGCGTAAGCTGACGTGCCGCCTCGATTTCGGTGAACATCTCGGCGAGCTTGTGCTGGGTGGCCTGGAACTCCGAGATAGACTGGCCGAACTGCTCGCGGTCCTGGGCGTATTCTAGAGCGCGTTCGGCAGCCCCACGGGCGATACCGACACCCTGTGCGGCCACGCCGGTCCGGGTCTCGTCGAAGAACTGCATTATCTGGAGGAAGCCGGCCCCGCGCGTGCCAACAAGGTTTTCCTCGGGGACACGAACGTCGTTGAGGATGAGCTCTGCCGTGTCCGATGCACGGATACCGAGCTTCCCCGTGATCTTCTCGGCTTCGAACCCGTCGCGGTCGGACTCGATGAGAATCTGTGAGAAGCCGTTGTAGCGCCCCTCCGCGTCCGGGTCAGTCTCACAGAGCACGACGAAGTAGTCACCAACCGAGCCGTTGGTAATCCACATCTTGTTGCCGTTGATAACCCACTCGTCGCCCTCCTTTCGGGCCTGTGTCGACACCGACGACACGTCCGAGCCGGTGTCGGGCTCGGAGATGGCCGCGCCCATGATGGCGTCGCCCGTCGCGACTGGCTCTAAGTACTCCTCTTTCTGGGCTTCTGAGCCGAACCCGATGAGGGCGTCAGCGCCGAATGCGGCCGACTGGATGCTCAGACCGATCCCGGGATCGGCCGCGAACAGCTCCTCAGCGATGATGGCGTTCGTCAGTGTATCATAGCCTGCGCCCCCGTATTCCATCGGGATGTTCGCGCCTGTCAGCCCCATCTCAGCGGCCTTTTCGACGATTTCCTTGGGGAACTTCTCTTCGGTGTCGTACTCGGTCGCGACGGGTTTGATTTCGTTTTCCGCGAACCGGGCGATCTCGTCCTGTATCTGTCGCTGCTCTTCTGTCAGTCCGAAGTCCATATGTGGTGTGTTGACGTGAACTGCATTAATGGTTTGTAATCCGAAATAAACTGGAGAGTGGTTTTCTAATGAGAGAAACGTTGAAGCCTCGGCCGGCAGTGGAACGATATGTCATGGATTTCGAGGATATTGACACTATCGCTGTGCTCGGTGCCGGGAATATGGGCCATGGAATCACCGAAGTGGCCGCGCTCGCAGGCTACGACGTGCGGATGCGAGACATCAAAGACGAGTTCGTTGAGGACGGCTACGACAACATCGAGTGGTCGCTGAACAAGCTGGCCGAGAGAGACCAGCTCACGCAGGAGGAGGCCGATGCGGCGCTTGATCGCGTGACGCCGCTGGTCGATGTCGAGGAAGCGGTCAGCGACATCGACGTAGTCATCGAGGCCGTGCCGGAGAAAATGGAGATCAAGAAGGACGTGTACACTGAAGTCGAGGCACACGCACCCGAGGACGCCATCTTCGCCACGAACACGTCTAGCCTCTCCATCACGGAACTGTCGGAAGTGACCGAACGGCCCGAGCAGTTCTGCGGGATGCACTTCTTCAATCCGCCCGTGCGGATGCAACTGGTCGAGGTAATCTCCGGCGCACACTCGGGCGACGACACGCTGGACGCTATCGAGGCGCTTGCGGAGGACTTCGGCAAAACGCCGGTCCGCGTCCGCAAGGACTCGCCGGGCTTCATTGTCAACCGCATCCTCGTCCCGCTGATGAATGAGGCCGCGTGGCTCGTCCACAGCGATGACGCGACTATCGCTGAGGTTGACTCGACGACGAAGTTCGACATGGGCCTGCCGATGGGGTCGTTCGAACTCTCCGATCAGGTGGGCAACGACGTTGGCCTCCACGTCCTCGAATATATGCACGAAGTACTGGGCGAGCCCTACGCCCCGTGTCCGCTGCTCGAAGAGAAAGTCGAGAACGAGGAACTCGGGAAGAAGACCGGGAAGGGCTTCTACGACTACGAGAACGGCGGCGTCGACATTCCGACCGACGCCGGCCGCGAAGACGTTGAGCACCGCCTCGTCGCCGTGATGGCAAATGAGGTCGGAAAGCTCGTTGAGAACGACGTCGCTCCCGTTGCAGACATCGACCAGGCTGTCCAGCTCGGCGGCGGCTTCCCGGACGGTCCCGCGAAGATCGCCGACAAGACTGGTCTGGAGACGCTCGTCGACACACTCGAGGAAACCCACGATGAGACCGGCGCGGAGCGTTACGCCGTCTCTGACGGCCTCCAAGAAGCCGCCGAGGCGGGCGGCTTCTACGGCAGCGAAGACGACGCACCGGCGGAGTTCGACAACGTCACCGTCGAATATCCTGGTGACATGGTCGGTCACATCGAACTCGACCGCCCGCACCGGATGAACACCGTCAGCCCGGAACTGATGGACGACCTCGCCGACGCTGTCGACCTGCTCGAAAATGACGACGAGGTGCGTGCCATCCTGCTGACCGGAGCCGGCGACAAGGCGTTCTCTGCCGGGGCCGACGTGCAGGCGATGGCCTCGAACGCGACGCCGCTGGACGCTATTGAACTCTCTCGCAAAGGCCAGCAAACCTTCGGAAAGCTTGAGGAATGCCCGATGCCGGTTGTTGCCGGAATCGACGGCTACGCGCTGGGCGGCGGGATGGAACTGGCGACCTGTGCCGACCTCCGCGTGGCCTCGGAGCGCTCCGAGCTGGGCCAGCCTGAACACAACCTCGGCCTGCTGCCGGGCTGGGGCGGCACGCAACGCCTCGCCCGGATCGTCGGCGAAGGCCGCGCCAAGGAGATTATCTTCACGGGCGACCGCTACGATGCTGACGAGATGGCCGAGTACGGCTTCATTAATGAGGTCGTCGACAACGACGCCCTCCACGAGCGGGCGCTGGAGATGGCCACAGACATGGCCGCCGGCCCGCCGGTCGCACAGAAACTCACCAAGCGCGCGATGCTCGCCGGCCGCGACGACATCGATGCTGGCCTCGAAGTCGAATCACAGGCCTTTGGCCACCTCATCGGCACCGACGACGTGATGGAGGGCATCAACGCGTTCATGGGCGACGGAGAGCCGGACTTCGAAGGGAAGTAATACCGGACAGTCGCTCGCCGAGCAACTACATTACATCTTTTCGTTGGATACGTCTCAGGGTCGGTCTGCTTACGCTAATCACGCGCCTGTGGTACGCATCCTCAGGTAGCGTTGATTTCGATGGGGTTAAATTGGTCCACCCGGAACGGTTGAGTACGCTCGGTTGGTGTAGTCCGGCCAATCATCTTGGCCTTTCGAGCCGAGGACCAGGGTTCAAATCCCTGACCGAGCACATTACTGTCGCAAACTACTCCGCGAGCAACAGCGTCCGCCGCCATTCTGTATAGCATGCCTCTGCACAGACACGGTACGTAGCGGGCTCACTCTCCAAGCTTCAGGATGTAGCCGCTCCGTGTTCCGATATACGTTCCGGACTCCGTGACCGTTGGGGCAGTCGTCGTTCCCTGAATGATGACGCGCCACATCGGGTCGCCGTCGAAGGAAAGTGCGTGTACGCCAGCGGCATCGTCACCCTGCGTCCAGCACACAACCGCATCGGATGCCGTCTGCATCTCTCGTAGCGACCGCTTGAATGAGTGGCTCCAGATGCGCTCTCCGGTACTTCGGTCAACGGCATGGACTGTCGTCTTACCAACAGGGACGCACACCGTATCGTTGGCGATGACCGGCGGACCTCTCGTGTCATCCGCTGTCGGGTACCGCCACTTTTCGGTCCCGTCCGCTGACTGGAGCGCAACCAGAAGCCCGCCGTATTCGGTCGCGTATACCGTCCCATCGCGTTCTACTGCGCCCGTCACATTGAAGCCGTCCTCAGTGGCGTTTCCCGCCTGATACTGCCAGCTGGAATCCCCTGTCGATTTATTTATCGCAGCGAGTGCAGGCTCCCCCGAATCCGTTTCCTCCCTGACGTACAGCGAATCTCCGTCGTGCGCTGGTGGGTCTCCCAGCAGTCGTCCCGGATACGACCAGCGACGCGTGCCGTCTGTTGTGTCGAATGCACTGGTGCGGTCTGGACCCTCAGAGGCGTACACTGTTCCGTTCTGTACCACCGCTTTGTGGATATCCCCCGTTTCACGTTCGAACCGCCTTCCGCTATCAGCGGTGACAGCAAACAGCGACTCCCCATTGCGGCTGATCTCATCGTCATGCGTGCTCATGATCGCTGTCCCGTCGGCGGTCCCGAGGACGGACAGGTACGTATCCCGTGGTTCCGTCCGCCACTGGACTTCGCCGTTCTCTATGCGAACCAGTTGCTGCCCAATTCCCAGCATCCTCGTGTTCCAGCCGACGATAGCGTACACCCCGTTGGCTGCGGGAGTCACTACGGGCACGCTCTTGTTCGCGGCGTAGCGCCACTGCTGTGTTCCGTCGGTGCCGACCGCGTAGACGTTCTGACTTCTGGGCGGTTGCATGCGTTCTTGGGGCGGGGTTCCTCGGTCATTGCTCCCGCCGACGGCGTACACTGTCCCATCCCGTACAACCGGCCGGTTCGTCCCGTACTGAGCCCACTGCCCCGCCATTGGGCCGTTCGTCTGGTACACCCACCGGACTGCGTCACCCTCTGGCGGGTCGGGACGCTTCTCACTTGCTGTCCGCTGGTCCGTCGCTGTCTCTGTCGCCGGATCAGACTGCCTTGTCGTGCCCGTCGGAGACGCTGACTGTGGTATCTCGGTCTGGCTGCCACTGGGACCAGCGCAGCCAGTGAGCGCGGCCCCGAACGCGACCAGAAACGTCCGTCTGGATTTCATTACGATGGGCTGGCTCTCGGTCCGGGATAAGTTTCGTGTCTATTGTGTCACTGCCTTGTCTGGGTGCTGTACCGTGGACCAATGACAACCGAAACAGACTGAGTCCCATCCTACGAACGACCGCCATACTGGCGGGGTTCTGTTTGCAGTCCAACCAGTGTCACGTGGCATTCTGATGGTTGATCGCCTCAAAAAAGACTCGAATAGTATGTTTGAATAGTAGCTCTCTTACATAATTATATCTGACAAGTAACTAGATAAATGAACACATATTTGTATATGTATATAAAGTCAGTAGTATATGAATCGACGAACATACGTAAGTACAATTGTAAGCAGCATCGCTGCACTCAGCCTTGCCGGATGTAGTGGTAGCGACGGCGGAGACGGTGGAGACGGAGACGAGTCAACGCCAACGCCCGAACCCACGTATGAAGTAGACCAGGAAGCACCGGCGCGGCTGAAATTGCTCTCGGTGAGTGGGCCAAAAGAGGTTGCCTTCGGTGACACCATCGAGGGTGACGTGACCGCTGTCAATGTTGGTGGCGAACCGATCTCCGGAGATGCGACCATTGAGTTCGTCCATTCCGAATCGGGTGCCACTGAGCCACAGACAGTCACCGTCAACGCTGATGGGCTGGAGTCCGGCGAAGAAGTCTCACATAGCTATCGTGTTGACGCCGAGTACGCCGGTGCATGGGCGTTTGAAGCGTCATCCGAGTTCTACGCTGTCGACGATACGGTCACGTCAACTGTGTCAGTCCTCCCGAAGCAGGGGAGCACTGGGGAAACGATCGAGCTTGCGAGTGGGGTTCTGGCTACAGTGTCGGATATGGCCTATGAACAGATGATCGCATACGAGTTGTCTCCTGGCGAACGGACCCTGGGCGACAACACCGCACATGCTATTCGCGAAACGGTCACCGATAATATCCTGCTGATTCTGAGCGTTACGTTCGAGAACGGAACGGGTGAGGCAAAGACAGTGTCAACAGATGACTTTGTCATCCCCGAATCGAGCTTCGTGAGCGAGTCTGCCGCAGGTCGTGACGGAACGAATGCGGCCGGGGAGAACATCAACCCGGGACAGACCTACAGCGGCCATCTGATTTACGCTGTCCCGAAGGCCCAGATTGACGACCTCACATTCGGAATAAATCTCGCTGAAGGGAGTGCGGTCGCCGATATCGAAATCCCGCTACAATCACCCAGTGGCTTCCCCGAGTTCGAACTGGCGAACATCGATGTTCCGCCGGAGGACGTTACAGGTGATGAAGCGATAGTTACGATGGAGGTCGAAAACGTGGGCGACAGCGCCGGAATGTTCAAATCCATCTTTGAGTTCAAGACGCCCGAAGAGCCAGGCTTATTTGCCGGCTATTCCGCAGATACGTGGTACATTGACTCTGATGGTCCCTTCACACAGCGGATTCCCGCTGGGGAAACCAGAACGATCGAACTGGTGACGGAACCGGATTCGGACATGCGGTGGGACTACCGGACGACACCCTTCGGGGCGGAGTGGACGTTCGAGGCCGTGGAATAGGTGTAGGTACGACTTTTGCCACTCAGGTAACCTCTGTGTATGCCGCTTCCCGAACGAGTCAACAGCGGTAGGTATTTTTCGGGGCCGGGTGACGGGAAGACCATGCAAGCAGTCGTACTCGCGGCGGGGCAAGGGACGCGTATGCGGCCGTTGACTGACTACACACCGAAGCCGATGCTACCGGTTGGGGACCGGCCGCTGGTGGCACACACCGCCGACACCGCGATTCAGGCGGGGGCCGATGAACTCATCTTCGTCGTTGGCTATGAGGCCGAGGCGGTCCGTTCGTACTTCGGTGAGGAGTACAGCGGCGTCCCGGTCAGCTTTGCCGTACAGGAGGAGCAACTGGGGACCGCCGATGCGGTAGCCGCCGCAAAGGAACACCTCGATGGTCCCTTCGCTGTCCTCAACGGCGACAACCTCTACGACACCGAGAGTCTCAGTGGCCTTTTCGATGCCGCGCCGTCGGTCGCCGCTTACCGCGTCGATGACCCGACGAGCTACGGCGTCCTGTCGACCGAGGGCGACACCATCACCGGCATCGTCGAGAAGCCGGACGATCCGCCGACGGACCTGGCGAACGCCGGCGCGTACGTCTTCCCGGCTGCGGCACGGGACTGGCTGGACGTGCCGCTCAGCGACCGCGGGGAGCGCGAAATCACAGACGTCCTCGCGAGAGTCATTGAGGAGTCGACGGTCACTGCCGTCGAAGTCGACCGCTGGCTGGACGTGGGCCGGCCCTGGGAGCTACTGGAGGCCAACGAGTGGAAACTGGGACAACTGGACCGGCGACTCGACGGCGAGGTGCGGGGCGATGCAGACCTGCGCGGCGAAGTCGTCGTCGAGGAGGGCGCAGTCATCGAACCCGGCGTCGTCATCGAGGGGCCGGCGCTGGTCCGTTCGGGCGCTCACGTCGGGCCGAACGCCTACATTCGCGGTGCGACCCTCCTGGGCGAGGATACCCATGTCGGCCATGGGGTCGAACTCAAGAACACGGTTTTGATGGCTGGTTCGAACGTCCCTCACGTGTCCTACGTGGGTGACAGCGTCATCGGCCGCGAGGTCAACTTCGGCGCTGGAACGCAGGTGGCGAACCTTCGCCACGACGGTGACCCGGTCCGGATAACAGTGAAAGGCGACCGCGTCTCGACGGGCCGGCGGAAGTTCGGCGTCGTCGCGGGCGACAATGCGAAGACCGCGATCAACACCAGTCTGAACGCCGGCGTTGTTCTCTCATCGGGCGCGACGACGACTCCCGGTGAATCTGTCACGCGAGACCGATAGCGCGGGTTTCACGGTGAGTCTCCGTTTGGCGTAAGTACGCATAGTTGCCCTTCTGTTACCGACTCGACATTCGTGTATGTTCGTGACGTTCAGTGCAAGTATGTGGGATTAAGTGCCGTGAAAGACACTCTCAACTAAGATGGTCGACCCGACATCAGATCACCACGAGGATATCGACGAGGACGAGGCCCCGGAGTGTGCCACCTGCGGTGACGCTATCGCTAACGAAGTGACCCATCGCGTTATTACATGGATCGAGGACGGCAGTGTCGAAACCGCTCACTTTTGCAACGAGGACTGCCGGCTAGAGTGGCAATAACGCGTCTGTTTTCTCCCAGTTCAACGGCAAACGCCCGGATACCGTATTGTCCGCAGTGCGTCTCTGACAGACCACAGGGATGTATCAACGATTCGTCCGTTTACACCGGCTCGATATCGATGTGATGCACTGCATCGGGAGAGAGTAGTCTCCCTGTGGGGAGTTTGACCCATCCGTTTGCCAGGATACGGACCTCACCTTCGTGGAGGACTGTCTCTTGCTCTCTGTCAGCATAAACAATCGCGTTCTGATACTCCTGTACGAAGTCGTCTATTGCGTCCCCCCAGACCGGCTCAGATGAAATTACCATGGGAAGACCACGGACCGTTCCGATAAAAATAATACTGTAATGATGGTTCTGAAGGATTATCAGAGCAGATAATCTGGCCACAATGCGTATAAAACAGATTATGTTGTTGAGACGTGATGGATCGACTCACAAGACGAACTGTTCTTTCAAGTGCTGGCAGTGCCATTTTTACAATCGGTGCGACTGTTGTGAGGGGAAACCCAGGCCCCGGCTCCGGCCGTAACGATACGACTGTGCGGATGAAAGCGAGCGACAGTATCGGCTCTGCGGAGCGATGCCGGCTTCCACAGTCGACGATGGACGCTCTCGGTGTTCAGGCGGACCAGCAGGTTCGACTCGTATATGACGGCGAGGCCGCAGTATTCACTGTTGATATCTCGGACGATACGTTCGGATATGTCAGCAACAGTGGGAGAGATCGTCTGCGAGCGAAAAACGGGTCGTTCCGCGTTGAGGGCCGTTCAGATGTTATCGATTCGAATCTCGATGAAGAAACAGCCAAGGCAGAAGGTGGGTTTATAGAACAGACAACTGAGTCGGAGAAGTCTGAACTGGCAGTTCTTGCGCCACACGGCGGATACATTGAGTGGGGAACTGACACCCAGGCAGAGCGTATGACAGCCCAACTGGACGCAACCAAGTGGTGTAGTTCGGGATGGTCGCCCGGCGGCGGGGCGTTCCGTCGGTGGCACGTTACCTCGACAGCTATCCACCCGGAATCGTTCCCGGCCTTACAAGATATCTCTGATCGGGGGTTTGACCACGCCGTCGCCTTCCATGGCTGGTCAGAGTCTCACGTGGGGATTGGCGGCGCTGCACCCACCTGGCTCCGCGCTGATGTTCGCGACGCCATCTCCGAGGTTGTCGACTGTGACGTTCGCCTTGCTACTGATGGCTCACGGGACGGCGATTCGCCGGACAACGTCGTCAACTGGATTACCGAATCCGGGAGCGACGGCGTCCAGATTGAGCAACCGTGGGCGGTCAGAGACGACCGAAGAGATACTGTTGCTGACGCAGTCGCTGGTGTATTTGAAGCGCTGTAGGAGACCGCATGAGCCCAGCCACCGTCTAGAACCTCTGTCTTCAGAAACTAGGACGGAACGGTTGGGCCCGAACACAGTTTCGTCTTCAGCTGTCGAACAGCGCCGACCCGACAGCATCAGCGATCAAGTCGCTGTACTTTCGTCTGTCGGCGATGGGCTGTCCGATCCAGATTCCGTTCGACTGATTCTCAGTAACCCGATTGACTAACGTCTGTGGGCTGTCTGCTGCGTAGTGGCTCTCACCCAGTTTGACTGGTGACCCGTCGTGGGGCAGCGCGCTGTCAATCGCATCGGCAACTGACTGTCGGATGTTTTCGGATGCAGCGCCACCGACATAGATCGTTTTCTCGTTGATACCGTTGAAACTGACTGCGTAGTCGTATGTTTGCTCGGACAGTTCGGCGAGACGCGGATAGCAGATCGTCGAGAGCTCTGCCGATGGGACGTACCACCGGTAGAAACTCGTGTCCGTCCCGTATCCCTGGAGTTTCCAAGACGTGAGGTTGGTATCAGCGAATTCTGACTGGAGCCGTGTGACCTGCCCGCCCGTGAACGGCTGGATCTGTCCGCCGTGTGGTGCGAGGATGGCGTACTCACTCCCACCCATGTCGAGCGTTTCGATGAGCTCATCATGGTCCTTTGCTTCACTAGGGCTCAAGTCTGGTGCAGGGACTCGTGGATCGATCTCAACGTCAAACGCTTCGTCGGCGAGACTACAGTTATCATCCCCACGCAGGGAACCCCACCGCCGGTCGTCAGCGAAGCTCCCATCCTCGTAGAAGGAAACGCGGCATTTGCCCTCTGATGAGGTCCGAACAGTACTTGGATCTCCACTGATGGTTTTACTGATCGTATAGACGGCAGCATCGTTTCCGCGCGTAACACGCACCTGATCGCCACGGTCGCGTTCGAGCATATTGCGGATCGGCTCCGCAATGTGGAGTTGTCTGTAGCGGTTCGTTGGGAGATTCTGTGCTGTCTGTTCGTCGATCGTGACGGCGGCACTGTCTACTTGCCCAGCCGTCGCAGTACCGTTTCTCGCCTGCTCTAACGGACTGGCAGCCCCGACACCGATTAGAGTCGGCATGCTGGGGATGCCGAATGAATCTACGGCAGCAAAGCCGGCTCCGAACAGAGCGGGGGAGCCGAGCGTCCCAGCGATTACCGCCCGCCGGCGGATTCCACTGTTTCTCTCGCTCGCGTCTGCTGTGGTCTCGGTCGGTGCTTTTTCGTTGGTGGTCGACTGGCTACTGTCGGTGTCGCCAGTGGCAGCAGGGGTGTTCGTCGACTGTGCGCCATCGTTATCGGTAGTCTCGTCTGTCATTGGTAATCGTTATTGCGTGCGTTCGATCGTTCGTTGCTCGTCCACTGACGTGGACTTCTCCGGCATTTCCTGGCTACTGTCAGCCCTCCGTGCCTCGATTTCGGCTTCGAGGTCGCGCATGAAGTCGGCGACAGTGTTCCCCATGATGAAAACCGGCCAGCCCGGTGATAGCGCTGCATCTAACACAGCACTCGCAGATTTCGATGCATCGTGCGTCGCAACCGGGAATGACGCCTGTTTGTCGAACAGTTCCGCGTGCGGCCCAACAGCGTGCGTGACCTCGAACACGTCATCCGAATACAACCCGTCCAGATACGACACAAACGACGCTGTTCTGGCACGGCGGTCTGGACGCAAGTATATCAGCGGCTGAATCGTGTCAATCTCGCTGTCATCGAGTGCCCGACGGACGATTTCGGTACTGTCGATGTCGTTGACTGACGCAGCATTGTATACGCGGCCGTCGCCCAGTGATGTCCATCTGACCTGCATTTCATTGATATAGGCCTCTATTTGTCGGTCAGAGAGCGGCTGTTCACCAAGTGCCTCAAGCACCTCATTCAGCCCGAGTATCGTCTCTGCGCCCGGTACATCTCGCAGTGGCTTCGGAACCAGCACCCAGCGGATCCGAACGTCAGTATCCTCCAGTTCTCGTTTCAGCACTGCGCGAAGGGTCGGACGCTGTTCGCCGACGACGAGCGTCACCCCATCGGGAATCGTTCTGGCGAACGACCGGGCTATCTGTGTAGGGGTATCCCCGAGCCAGTCAAGGTGATCGCTCCTGATATTGGTAAGAAAGATGACATCTGGGTCGGTGAACCGCTGATGGACCGTTCGCGTAGTGTACTCACCAATTGCCTGATTCTCGAAGATCGCTGTTTCGACTGGTGCATACTGGCGTAGTTGGGCCTCGTTTTCGTACAGCGTGACTCGACGCCCTCGCTCAATCGGGTGCGATTCCCCGTCATGCAAAACGAGTGGGCGATTCCCGGTAATCTTCGCGAACGCATCTCGTCCGCGACCGTACAGAATCTCGTAGAGCCAGCGCGTTGCGCCGGACTTCCCACGGGTGCCGGTTACGACGATCTTCTCGTCTATATTCTCTAATCGAGCTTTGTGCGACGGTCCTCGGCTCGCAACGTTGCGCAGCCGCTGGAGATATTTTCTGAAATTCATACTGCGTCCCGCTTGACTGGTCGCCATCGCTTATCGAGTCGTCGTTGCTGTTCAAGCCGGGCAGCTGTTAGCCCGCCTGGGATGAGCACTATACCTGCCATCAGCGCAACCGTTCCGACTCCACCGGGTACTGGCGGGGGCGCCGTCAGTGCTGACACCAGCAGCACAAATACGCCCAAAATGGCTGCTGAAAGACGGGTCGACTGGCGGAGTTCAGCCACAGAGAGGCGGTGGATATTGTATGCACCGATTCCGGCGATCAGCGCGGTGAATAAGAGGTAATTGCCCGGAAGCGCGGTAAGCATCTCGGCGGGGACGGACAGCAACACAGCAGTGACGGCTGCCATTGAAAGGAGGACCCGCCCATACACCAATGTCCGCCGATGGATGAACTGAATGATCGCATACGTCGCCAGCAGGAAGGCGGCATAGAGCAAGAACACGGACGGCCTAGCGACAACAAACAGCGCCAGTAGCGGGAGCGCGATAATCCCGTACAGCCGGACGTTCCAGACTGTCTCCACGAACAACGATACCAGGAGTCCCAAGAACAGAACGCTCAGGCCGACTATTGGACCATGTACCATCTCGAAACTACCGCCTGCAACAGCGACATTCCGGAGCTGTGCGACATCAGATGCTGGCGAAAACAGGAGCGTTGCGTCCGTCCCAAGCAGTGCCAGTGTGGTCTCTGAGACCAGTGCAGAACCGAGTATGAGCAGGCCAATGTACGCAGCGACCGTAGCGACGATGTCATCAACTAGTCGCTCAAACTCAAGTCGATGGAGGTTATACGCTGCGACTCCCGGGAGAATGCTTCCGATCGCATACACCTCAATCGAGTTGGTGTAATAGCCGAACGATGCCAGTACGGCGACGGCGATACACGGGATGACCGCGCCGAACAAGATTGCGGTGTATAGTAGTCTTCGACCGTACAACAGCGTCCGCTCGGAAACGACGGTAAGGCACCAATACGCAGCCGCGACACTGACGACCAGCACTGGCAAGGATGAGACGTCATATAGTGTGTACAGTGCAAACAGGGGCACGACAATGACCCCTGACAGCCTGAGGTCCCACAACTGCGTGGCTGTCACGCCGAGTGTCAACCCAGTAATAACGAGTAGGCCGGAGAGTATCATATCGGTCTATGTACACCCAGTGTACACGCGTCTGATCTCTGCAGAAAGCTGTACCTCGGGGGTCATATCGACCTGGTCTGATAGCGTTGGCAGCATTGATTTAAACTCCTCTCGAATACTCTATTAATTGACCTATGTTAATTATACACCAGAAAAACATAGCGCTGTATCACAAATCGGCTCAAACCGTCTAATAGTATGACGTTAATATCACGCAAAATGGGGGTGTGAGGGCACAGAAAAACGTTTTAGAAGCAAGTCGAACTTACTGCCTTATTTATCAGACTGTCAGACAATATCACTCCTGAGTGCGCACACTGCCACAGAAAATATAGATTATCTGACTGACTTTCGACATCGTATCAGCACTATCGACGAGCTATACGACTTCCGCAAAACAACTCCGACAAACCAACTAGTTGTTAACATCCTACACGTATTTGGGCTCCCACGATGAACAACGACCCATGACATGACCGCGGGCAATCACGCTGGCTGGCGTCAGGCTGAGGAGGAGTACACTGACGAAGTCATCGGTGACGACACACTGGGTGAGATGTTCGCCGCAAGCGCAGCGCGGAACGCCGACACGACGGCACAGTTGTACAAGGGTGGTGTCTATGATCGGTCACTGACTGACGATGTGATACCGGCGGCTCCTGACGGCGACTACGCCGCTCTCAGTTACGAGCGGATGCATCATTTGGTCAAATACCTGGCCGCAGGGTTCCGGGACCTGGGTGTCGGCTCGGACGCTCGTGTTGGTATATTGGCAAACACGCGGATGGAGTGGGCGCTGAGTGACTTTGCCATTCTGTCTGCGGGTGGGGTGGTGACGACCGTGTACACGGATTCCTCGTCGAAGCAGGTGCAGTATCTGCTATCGGACCCAGAGGCGAGCGCCGTCGTCGTGGAGAACGCTGAGATGCTGGACCGTGTGCTGGCTATCGAGGACGACCTGTCACTCTCGTTCATCGTCGTCATGGACGACACTGATGTGGACCGAGAGGACGTGTACACGCTCAAAACGGTGTACAGGCGCGGCGAGGAGACGTTTAGCGAGACGGCATACCAGTCCTGGTTGGACGAACGTAACCCCGACGATCTGGCGAGTCTCATCTACACCTCCGGGACAACAGGCCAGCCGAAAGGGGTCCGGCTCACCCACCGTAACTTCCGGGCGAACGTCAATCAGACGCGCAGGCGAATCGGGCCACGACCGGACAAGCCGTCGGAACTACCAACCGTTACCCCAGACACGCGTTCGATAGCGTTCCTCCCGCTGGCACACGTGTTCGAACGCCTCGCGGGCCATTTCTTCATGTACGCCTCCGGCGCGGCTGTGAGCTACGCCGAGAGTCCGGATACGCTGGCTGACGACCTTCAGACTGTCAAACCCATGACCGGGTTAAGCGTTCCCAGAGTCTACGAGCGGATTTTCGACAATATGCGAACGCAGGCCAGCGAGTCCCCGCTGAAAAAGCGGATTTTCGACTGGTCGATGGACGTGGCCCGCGACTATGCCCGGACCGACAATCCGGGACCGATACTCACGGCAAAACACTCACTTGCGGACCGCCTCGTCTACAGCACCGTCAAAGAACGGCTTGGCGGGAACATCGAGTTCATGGTCAGTGGCGGCGGCAGCCTCTCAAAAACGCTTTGTGAGACGTTCCTCGGGATGGGGCTAACGATACTCGAAGGGTACGGCCTCACGGAGACATCGCCAGTCCTGACTGTGAACCCACCGGAGGACGTCCGGCCCGGAACCCTGGGAGCCCCACTGCATGACGTCGACGTTCACATCGATACCGGGGTCGTCGACGCCAGCGAGTTCGACAACGTCACTGGCGATGTGGGCGAACTGCTCGTCAATGGCCCGAACGTCACTCAGGGGTACTGGAACGCGCCCGATGCGACGACACGGGCCTTCACGGAAATCGACGGCACCCAGTGGTTCCGCACCGGCGATATCGTTGAACGAACCGACGACGAGTTCCTCATCTATCACGACCGCCTCAAGGAACTGCTGGTCCTCTCGACGGGCAAAAACGTCGCGCCACAGCCGATCGAAGACCAGTTCGCGACGAATGACCGGGTCGATCAGGTCATGGTTGTCGGCGACGACCAGAAGTTCGTCGGCGCGATACTCGTCCCGAACTTCGAGGAACTCCACCGGTGGGCCGAAAGCGAGGGTGTCGACCTTCCCGACGACCCCGAAGCACTGGTTGATGACGAACGCGTCCACGCGTGGGTCCAGACGGCCGTCGACGCGGTCAACGAGGAACTGGAACGTGTCGAGCGGATCAAGTCGTTTGCGCTCGTCTCCCGGGAGTGGACCGCCGAGAACGACTTGCTCACCCCGTCAATGAAAAAGAAACGCCGCAACATCCGCAGCGCGTACCGCGAGAAACTTGCCGAAATATACGGCGAGCAACAGGTTGAGGCGGCCTGACTGACGGCCACTGGAACCCCGATTTAGTCGGTGACGACCACGTCAACGGCTCGTTCGCGCGGTCCGTCACAGTCAACGAACAGCACGGACTGCCACGTCCCCATATCGAGGTCCCCGTCGCGGACGGGAATCGTCTCGCTTGGCCCGACGAACATTGCCCGGATGTGTGAATCCGCGTTGCCGTCCAGTTCGTCATGGTCCCACCCGCTGTCCGGGATAAGGTCCCCGAGTGCGTCGCCAAGGTCACCCAGCAATCGAGGCTCGGCCTCGTTAACGGTGATGCCCGCCGTGGTGTGACGGACGAACACGGTGCAGGTCCCTTCGGTGTCTTCAGGAATCACGTCCCGAACCCGGTCGGTGATATCAATCACGTCTGTGTGCGTGTCGCTTTTGACGGTGAACCGAGTTGCGTTCATATCGAATCCCACTCCCCGGACCTATGTGAAGATAGGTCATTTATGACATACGATTCGGGTGGCTGCAACGAGAAACTGCCTGTCAGCGTCGCAGGGCGGTTCTCAGCCTTCGTCGGGAGTGCCACACAGCGCTCAGGCCAGCCATTCGTCCGGCTTGGTGTTGTAATCGATATCGGTTGCGGTGAGGTGCTCGACCTCGGCCCAGTCCACATCAGTGACGGTCACCTCGTCGCCGTCGTAGCGGATGCGCTTGCCGACTTCTTCGGGTTCGGGCTCGCGGTCGCGGCGCTTGGCGACTTCCACGTCGTGGTCGTCGAACTCCTTGACGATGGTCAGGAGGTTCACCGGGCGGCCCCAGAGTTCGAAGCTGCGCTTGAGCACTTCCTTGGCTTGCCCGATGTCGAGCATCACGCCGTTGTACTGGTGGGCGAGCAGCAGTTCGTTGCGGTTCTGATAGTTTCCGTCCTCAACGACGACGGTGGGCTTGCCGAAGTTAGTGAACTGCAACATCAGCTTCTTTTTGACGTCCTCGTGGTCCGTTGAGGTCACCCGGTAATCGCCCGACGCGTGGGTGTACTCGTAGGTGAAGTAGTCGTTGTCGTCGACGAACTCCTGGGTGAGGAACTCATCGAGGAACGTCACGTCGTTGTGGCTCTCCCGTATCTCCCGCATCCGCTCCCAGCCGCGGGTGTAGTCCACGTCTGCAAGCGCTTCCTCGACGCTGTCGTAGCGCGAGTCATCGAACATATAGCGAGCGGTCCGCTCCAGTTCCTCTTGCCCGATCCGGGAGACGAAGCCGCGGTACTGGGGCTTGACTAAGGAGTAGTGCCGGTGAGCCAGTCCCTCGTAGGTCAGGACCTTCCACGGGTACTGTTCCACGTCGAACTCGCCGTCGCGGGCCGCTGCTAGCCCCTCGGAATCGACGCGTGAGTCCTCGGGGTTGAGGTCGTCGAGTTGGCCTGGAATGTTGGTGAGCCACTCAGGGGGTTCGAGGTGGTCTTGGACGGTTTCGTAGTCGACGCTCTCGTCGAAGTTCCGCCAAGTGATACCCTCGACCCGGAGCAGACGCTCGATGACCTCGCGGCGGTTCTCCGTGTTCTCGACGTATTCCCAGATTTCCAGCCCAAGGCTGTAGGGGTTCAGCCCGCCCGATCCGAGCACCTTCGACATGTGGTCGGAGTAGAGGATGAACTCGTCGTCGCCGGCGAACTGCTCGCCGGTCATCATCAGGGATTCCCAGTAGGAGGCCCATCCCTCGTTCATCACCTTCGTCATCTTCTGTGGGGCGAAGTAGTAGGCCTCCCGACGAAGCAGTTCCAGCAGTTCCTTCTGCCAGTCCTCCATCTCGGTGGCGCGCTCGGCGTCTGCGTCGTACTGCATGCCGTGTTTGCGGAGGAACCCGAGGACGTCCTTATCAGGTTCGGCGGGGAACGTGACGTTCTCGTCGTCATCGCGCTGGGCGTCCAGCCACTCCTCGTCGAACACCTGCCGTTTGACCTCCTCAGAGAGTTCAAGATCATCCAGTTGGTCGGTCACGTCGGCCCCTTCGATGTCCTCGAACTCCTCGGGAACCGTCTCGACGGGGCTGTAGGGGACGTGCTGGTCGATGTTGTCCTCCAGACAGAGGACGTGGTCGATGAACCGCTCGACCTCGGCCCGCTCGATGTCGGGGTCCTGCATGTACTCTTGAATGGTGTCGCCGTGTCGAGCGAGCATCCCCGCGGCGTCGGGGCCGCGACGACGGTCCTCGCCGGAGGCGTCGGTCGTCGTTCGGGAGGAGCCGTCGGTGAACATCCGGAACCACTCGTTGTTGGCGAAGAAGTCCGCGTGGGCCTCGACGTGAGTGATAACGGCCTTCTGGTCGGCCAGCGTGTTCGACTCCTGCAGGAACGCGTGGGCCGGGTCGTCGTTGTTGACAATCTCGAAGGCCTTCCCACCGAGGAACTGGCCCTGTTTCTGCTGGCGGTCGTACTGCATCCCCCAGCGCCAGTGCGGGTACCGCTGCTGGAACCCGCCGTAGGCGATGAGTTCGTTCATCTCGTCGTAGTCGACGATCCAGTAGTTCACCGGATACGGTTTCAGGCCGAGCTTTCTGGCCAGATTGCCAGCCTCTTCGACGGGCTCGTCGAGGTCATCGGCTACGCGCTGTTTCGCGAATCTATCGTTGTTCATTGGTCCTCCGTGCTGAGTATGTCGTATATGGCATCCACCACGTCCTCCGGCGAGGAGACGTACGCAACCGCGACGTTGTCGGCGTCCCGGAAGTTGCGCTCAACCTCCTCGGCGTGGGTGGCGTTGATCGCATTACCGCTCGGCTGGGTCTCCACGTAGGCGTGGAGGTTCGCCGGGATCTGTTCCATCAGCGGGATGACCTTCTCCTCGGTGTCGTTTGAGGAGTTTTCGCTGTCGCCCGCCGCGAACACGTAGCGGTTCCACTCGCTCCAGGGGTACTCCTCTTCGAGCACTTCGGCGGCGAGTTCGTACGCACTGGAGATGCGGGTGCCCCCGCCCGAGCGGATGCCGAAGAACTCGTTGCGGTCGACCTCCCAGGCGTCGGCGTCGTGGGCAATGTAGACGAACTCGGCGTTGTCGTACTTGCCCGTGAGATACCAGTCAAGCGGCGTGAACGTCCGCTCGACCAGTTCCCGCTTCTTCTGGCGCATCGACCCGGAAACGTCCCGGATGTTGACGACGACGACGTTCTTCTCGCGCTCCTCGACGATTTCGGGGTAGCGGTACCGCTCGTCCTCACGGCGGAACGGGATCTGGTTGACCCCTTCCTGACGGATGCGCTGGGAGGTCTCGACCTCCTCGACGTTGTCCTCCATCTCTTCGATGGAGTCCCAGACGGCCTTCTCCTCGCTTGGCAGCTCCTCGTAGGCGTCGTCGATCCACGCCTTCGAGACGGGCATATTCTGCTCGCGGGTCCACTCGTAGACGGTGGCCGGCCCCCAGCCGTCGACTTTGAGCGCCTCACGGACGTAGTCCTCGTCGAAGTCCATCGCGAGCTTCCGCTTGAGCCCTTTCTTGAACAGCCGCTCGAAGTCAAGCGTCGAGGAGGGGCCGGATCGGGTGATGTCCGTGAAGTCACCCTCTTTCTCCTCGATGACTTTCTTGCCCTTCGGTTCGAGGTCGAGTCCCAGTTGCTCGTCGAGTTCCTCGGCGAACTCCTCGGGGTCCATCTCATAGTACTCGTGTTCGCCGCCCTCCTCGCCGGGTTCGCCGTCCTCGTCACCGTCGTCGCCGGGCTGGGGCTGTGGCTGGCCGACCGGGTCGCCCTCTTCGGCGCCTTCGCCCTGGCCGACGCCACCCTGATCACGCTGGTCGTACTCGAACTCCGGCAGGTCGACGATCTTGATCGGGATGCGGACCGAGTCGCCCCGAGACTGGCCCAGGTCGCCGTACTGGATAAACTCGGAGAGGTCCTGTCGGCGCTCCTCGCCCACGTCACGATACCGCTCGAGGTCGTCTTTTAGTCCCATCTATAACTCACCTGACTCATGACGTGTCGGCTCGTCAACTCGGCCGACGCCTCGGTGTAGTCGAACATCTCGACCATGTTATCTAGCGTCTTCGCCTTGAGGCGGGCCGTCTCGGTTCCGGACGGCGGGTTGTCCCACTGGCCGGGCTCGAAGTCTTCGTAGGTCCGCTGGATGTCGTCCCAGTCGTAGCTCCCGAGGACGGTGTTGATGACCGGAATCTCCTTGGGGTTCACGTCGCCCACACGGAACTCCTCGTCGCGGCGCTGCCACGCATGGCGGTTCAGGGCCGTAATGATCTTGTCGGTGCGGAACTGCTCGACGGCGTGGTCGGGCTCGTTGCCGTCGTAGTTCTTCTCGTCGAAGCGGCCCAAGTGCTCGATCTCAAACACCTTCATCTTCAGTGGGTCCGGGTCGACGAGTTCGCCCCGCTCGTTTTCGATCTGGTCGTCCGATTCCCAGGCGTAGACGTGCTCGATGTACTCCTCGACGGTCGCCTCGTCGACGCGCTTGTCCCGCATCATCGCGTCAAGCACGTCCTGTTCTTGCTGGCCGAAGATGTAGTTCTTGACAGTCACGACACGTTCCTCGTACTCCGTGGCCTCACCGGTCGAGAACACAGGCGCGTCTGAAAGCCCTTCAGCGACGGCGTTGAGCACGTCCCTGGGCATCAGCACGTGTTCGACCGGGAGGTCGGGATGGTGTCGGTCCTGTGGCTCGTGCAGCAGGTCGGCGATGATGTCGCGGACATAGGTGACCGGGATACCGTGGTCGCCGTCATCGGCGGTGGTCTCCAGATCATAGTCGTCGATGTCGACACGCTCGTCGCCCTCCATCAGGTAGCCACGGTCGAACAGCAGGGCCTTGTCCACGAGGTCCAGCCCGGTCGGGATTTCGGCACTGTCGAGCCGCGAAACGACAGCGTACAGCGCCGCGGACTCGACGGTGTGCGGGGCCAGTTCCTTCTCGGTCGCCGTCTCGACCCGGTCCCGGACCGAGATAGTCAGTGGCTCCTGAATCCACGTTTCCAGTTCGTCCCAGGTCTCGGGGTCCCAGACCCGCGTCTCGTTTGTCAGCTCACGGCGCAGAAGCTGGGCCTCCAGCGAGAGATTCGTCAGATACGTGAATTCGTGTTTGTCCAGCCGGCGTTTCAGTGCCTTCAGTGGGTCCTGTCCCTCGCGGTCGGCGTGCTTGTTCAGCTGGGCCTCTAGGTCCGGGTTCGAGATGATGATGAGCTGCGTGTCCACGTCCATCCCGATGCCCTTGTCGAGCTTGACGTGGGACTCGTCGGGGACGTTCAGCAGCTTCTGGAGCAGGTCGGCGTGCTGGGCCGCGTCCTCGACGACAGTCAGCAGGCCGTTACCCTGCGAGAGGACGCCGTCGTAGCTGAACGCCTGTGGGTTCTTCCGGCCCCGCGAATCGAGTTCGCGGAGCATCCCGTGCATCCACGAGCCGACGAGGCGCTCTTTGGGCGTCCCCTCGTCCTCGGAGTGGAGGATGCCGATGCCCCGGCCCACGTCCACGACGAAGTTCTTCACCCGGAGGTGGGACGGCTGGGTGACCGCCGAGAACAGGTCCGTCTCGCCCTGCCGTCGGTACTGCTCTTCGAGGAAGTCGTAGGCCTCCCGGGAGAACGGATCGAGTTGCCCGTCGACACGGATCGGGATGTGGTCGTCGAGCCGCTCGTTGACCTCGGCGAGCAGGTCCGTCCGCACGTCCTCGGGGAATACCGTCAGCGGGTGTGCCTGAACGGGGCTCTCGTACCAGTCGTCCTCGTCTTCGATGGCTGCGCTCCCGTAGGTCATGCTGGTGGCGTTGCCGCCGGCCCCGGCGACGTTCCACTCGACGGTGTAGCGCCGCCCCTCGGGGGTCTTCGAGTACTCCCGCAGACCGTTGATGAGACAGCGCTTCAGTTCGGACTTCCCCGTGGCTGTCGGACCTTCGAGCCAGATGATCTTCTCGTCTTTGCCGCGGCCCGCCGCAATCGAGCGGAGGTCGTCGATGAAGGCGTTCAGCACCTCAGTGTTGCCGAGGATGGCGTGTTCGCCGTCGTTGTACGGGTCGTCGAAAAAGCGGTAGCGCTCCTTCTCCTCGCCCTCCTCGATGACCATCCGTGTCCCTGCGTCCTCGATGGCGTCGAGGAGGTACTTTGAGGCGTGGGCCGCGACCTGTGGCGTTTCGAGGACGGTGTCGACGTACTCCGCGAGGCTCATCGGGGCCTCGTAGGCGGCGTCGAGTGACTCGTCCGCGCGGTCGATGTACTCCTCGCCAGTCATTACTCTTCCATCTCGCTTTTGGCGACCTCCGCACCGGCGAATTCGAGCACTTCCTTGGCCCCCTCTTCGGAGTAGCCCTGTTCGATGAGGGCGTCGACCCACTGGTTGCGCTCCTCATCGTCCATCTCCGAACTGGAGACCAGCGCGGAGAAGTTGATGTTGTGTTTCTTGTCTTCCCAGAGCTTGCGTTCGAGGGCACGGCGCAGGCGGTCGTTGTCCTGTGGGTTGAACGTGTCTCCTTCGCGTGCGCGACGGGACACCCAGTTCGACACTTCCTGCCGGAAGTCGTCCTTGCGGTCCTCGGGGAGGTTCAGCTTCTCCTCGACGGAGCGCAGGAACTGCTCGTCGGGCTCCTGCTCGCGGCCGGTGAGTTCGTCCTCGACGGTCGCGTCGTCGATGTAGGCCATGACGTGGTCCATGTACTTCTCGCCCTGACGCTGGATCTCGTCCATATCGTAGGCCAGCGCGTGGCGCACGTCCTCGATGGCCCGCTCCTTGTACTCCTCGCGGACGAGTTCGAGGAAGCGGTAGTACTTGCTGAACGACTCCTCGTCGATGGAGCCGTGGTTCTCAAGGTTGCCTTCGAGGTGATTGAAGGTCGTCAGCGGTGAGAGGAAGTCCCGGCTGCGGTGCATCGAGTCCATGATGGCCTCGGCGATCTCGTCGCCGATGAACCGCGGGGAGACGCCGTCCATCCCCTCGCCGATGTCGGCCATCTTCTCGGCCTCTTCGCGGAGTTTCTTCACGTCGACGTCGTCTGCCTCGTCGATTTCGCCGTTGTAGGCTTTCGCCTTCTGCACGAGGTCGATGGACTCGTTGTCGGGCTCCTCGATGCGGGTGAGGACGCCGAACAGGCCCGCCATCTCCAGCGTGTGGGGCTCGACCTGAATATCCGGCAGGTCGGCGTTGCGCAGCATCTTCTGGTAGATGTTGGCCTCAGCCTCGTACTGGAGGACGTACGGGAAGTCGATTCGCTTGGTCCGGTCGTTGAACGCCTCCATCTTCTCGTCGCCCTTCTTGTCCCGGTATTCGGGCATGTTCGTCCGGCCGACGATGACCTGGTCGATATCGATACGGGGGTTGTTCTTTGGCTTGATTGTCTGTTCTTGACTGGCATGGAGGAAGTCATAGAGGAACTCCCGCTGGAGCTTCAGCAGCTCCTCGCCGGAGAAGATGCCGCGGTTGGCGTTACAGAACGCCCCGGAGTAGTCAAAGGCTCGTGGGTCGCTCTCGCCGTAGATGGCGATCTTCGAGTAGTTGACGTCGCCCGTGAGCTCCGTTTCGTCCTGGTTTTTCTTGTCCTTGGGCTCGAACGTCTCGATCCCGCGCCGCTGGTTCTCGTCGGCGACAAAGCGGACGATCTCGATGTGGTTCTCGAGGACGGACTGCAGGTCGTCGTCATATTCGGCCAGCAGGCGGTCCATATAGAACTCCGAGGCGGGGTCCAGCGACTGCTCGTTTCGGATAGTGTAGGGGGCATCGAGTTCAGCGTTAATGTCCTCGATGACCTTGTCCCGCTGTGCCTGCGGGAGGAGCACGAGCGGGTCCTGGTTCATCGGCGACCGAACCACATCGTCAGCGGGATCCTGGTCGTGGATGACGTCACAGAGGTTCGTCCAGCGGAACGTGTACATCCGGCCGTCGTCCCGGCTCGTGTAGTCCTCGAAGTAGCGCCGGACCTGCCGGTCGAAGTCGGACTTCCCCGACCCGACCGGCCCCAGAAGAAGCTTGATCCGCTTCTCGGGGCCGAGCCCGCGAGCACCGGATTTGACCTTGTTGACGAACTCGTGCATCGCCTCGTGGATGACCCGTCCGTAGAAGGTGTTCTCACCGTCGTGGAGCGGGTCCTCACTCGCCAGTTCGTATTCGACGACGCCGGCCTCCTCGTCGTAGCTCTTGCCGTAGTAGTCGAACATATCCGCCACGCGCTGGTGGGCGTTGCGGGCGATCTCCGGCTCATCGTACAACTGTTGCAGATACCAGTCGAACGTGTTCGTCTTCCGGAGGTCCGCCGGTATCGTATCACGGTACTCCTTGCTCAGCGCTTCGAGTGTCTCGTTGTTCTTGCTCATGCTATCTCAGTAGTTCGTCGTGGCTGCAGGCGACCACCGACTGTCGCGGGCTGGTCTCGGGGCTGTGTCGCTACTCGGTGTCGGTGCTGTCCGCTGCAGATGTGACCGCAAACAGCCGCTGGCTCACCCTTCACTGCGGGGTGACGCGTGTGCCCTTCCATGGCTGACCTGCCGGACGGAACACGGGGACTGTTCCGACCTGGTGTGGTAACGGGAAGCAGTGTCGAACTGTTTCCGATACTATTTACCGTACGAGTTCTGTTCATATAAGAACTTTGCCCTCTTATGTGCATACCGCCGATAAATTCCGGTCCGATAGTCGTTCGAATGCGGGGATGGCGGGGCACACCCATGTTACCATGTCTCATTATTTTGGCATTGGTTTATATACTGTGTCGGTTGTCAACTGTTCTCTCTGGTGGGTCGGCCAGTGTTTAGCGCTGGATTGATGTGAATCTGTTGCCGGATTGATTGACGAACGAGAACGGGACACACGGCAGCGCCACTCAGCGCATCGCTGTTGCCGTCGTGCAACCGAGTGCCGGTATCTGGGCCTGGGACGGACCAGCGGATTCTTGCCCGTCCACACCGATTCGGCTGTATGGACCTGTCGGGCCTCCCCGATGACTGGACGGTGTGGAACGAGACCGACGAGAAGCTCATCCTCGCGTACCGCCCGGACGTGTTCGACTCGGAGCAGTTCCCGGCACCGTGCCTGCCGACTATCTACCTCACGCGCGGGAAACGGACCCGCCGCCCCGGCGCTGACCGGACCGGAGAAAGCTGGTATGTTACCTTCTATCTTGAGCCCGAAGTCGAGCGCGACGCCGATTCCTACGAGGGCCGCGACGCTGCCGTTGAGGGCGCTGTCGCACTCGCCACTCGGTTCGCCGACGGCGAGCTGGACTACCGCTCGCTGTATCAGGTGCCCCGCGAGGCGTATCTGGACAAACTGGACGCCCTGACCGGGCGGACATGACGCTTTACCGTGCCGGCGTTGTATAACCCGGTATGACCACTGTCACGCTCGTCGGGACGCGCCTCGCCGAGGTCGGCGCGGAGTTCGTCTACCGCGGCGAAGCCAGCGGCTGTGCTGACTGTCCCTACCGCGACCAATGCCTCAATCTGACGACCGGAAACCGCTACCGGATCACCAACGTCCGCCAGAGCGGCCAAACGCTAGACTGTGCCGTGCATGAAAACGGCGTTCGGGCCGTTGAGGTTGAGCCCGCACCGATTCAGGCCAACGTCCCCTCGAAGGGTGCGTACGCTGGGAGTAAGGCGTCGCTGCCGGGCCCCTGTCCGCACACCGAGTGTCCCAGCCACCCCTACTGTGAGCCTGCTGGGGCTGAGTTTGATGAGGAATATCGGATATCCGAGATTGTTGGTGACCCGCCGCATGACTACTGTATGCTAGATCGAGATCTGACGTTGGTGGAGTTGGAAGCTCCCCAAGAATAGCTTCGTGCCACCTCCATTCCCAGGCCAGAGATTCGTAAGGACACTAGATAGTCTATTCAGGGACCTTAGCTGAAAGTAACACTTTGTGCAGAGTCATATGACACCCTCTGTGGTATTCAACTGTGGTGCATACCTGAAACAGATCTATGCTTTCACTTCCAGCGGGTGTGGCACACCCCAGAATCGGTTGATTATTCAACAATAACACGAATCAAATGATTACCTTCCGTGAATGATCTATGGGATGCACAAATCTCTATCAGTATCATCACTCTTATATTAGACTATATTTAGCTCGGGATATATTGTATCATGAATAAAATATTTCCTATGAGTCGGTCAGATGTCACATTGATTGCAATCAAGTTTGCTGGCATACGTTTCTCGTCAACCTAAATTCGAACATACCCTCTATTGCATCGGGTCAAGATCCTCAATCAGTTCTGGGATTGCTGGCCTTCCACTGTTACCAGCAAAGCCGTTAGCTAGAATAGTAGTTCTTGTATCATGTTCCCAGCACCGACTACATCCGCTGCATCGAACTGCTGGCCATATCGGCATCCGAAATATTGTGTGATGGAAACACACAAGGTAGTACAATTTCAGGTGGAATCTCAATTCAAGAAGCAGGGCCGACCTACCCAGATGGAATAGTGTACCGACCGCGGGATAGGGTCAGTTGCTTCTGGAATTGTGGTTTCGAAGTTGGTTCCAAAATCGAACTACCCTTGGTTTCCGAAAAGAACGATTCAGTTATTGCGCTCCTTCAATACCTGATATATCCACAAAGTTGGTTCCACCAATGCCCGATGTAGAGAGGTATGCAAAATGAACACCCGAGGTTGCGGAACTGGTGTTTCCCAATGCAGTTTTCGCTGGGCAACCTTGGGAAAATCCACCGGTAGAATAAATCAAAGCAGTTCTAGCACTCCCTAGACACCAACCAACAAGCAGACAGAACGGGCAGACGGGCGAAACATGAGGAAAAGGCAGGCGAGCGGGGCGCTCCGTGGGAAATACAGATCGGTGACTCAAAATATACCAGAGTAGTAACTATCTCCAACCTTAGAGAGAATCGCAAGACTGCAACCAAGGTTGGAAATTTTGATGCACCCGAAACCTCAAATTAAAATAACAAACCGGCATGACATGGTAGTTCCAGACTGGCTTCGAGCAGGGCGCTGTCCGACGAATAGAGCCGCGTTGGCCAGTTAGCTACGGCATTTGCCAGCTGATATCCCCACGCATCTAGCCAGGCTCGACAGCGATTAGTCACCTTGTTGCGGGGCTGGAGCCCTGGGTTGGACACCCCCAGATCGACAAAGAACGGTTTTGGCCATGTGTAGCGGGCCCACTCAACCCAGGCTAGCCTTGCAGGTCACGCGGATCCGGGCGATCGACCCGATCAAGCAGCTGGTTAACTGTGATGATGTCCGAGAAGCCGGGTTCGTCAATGGTGAAGGAACTCGCAGGGGTGCTTTCGGAATACGTTTTCTCGACACGTGGCTCGCCCTCCAGTGGATCATTGAGCGCGGCAAGAATCTCATGAGCGGCGTCGTGCGACATGGCGACCCAGATGGCCTCGTCGGGATTACACGCGGCCATCTTATCGAAATCAGCAGGGACAGCGCGTCGATGGTCGTTGTTGACGCGTTCGGCCTCAAGCGTAATACGGATCTCGCCCTCGGCATCCAACCCGACAAGGTCCAGCCGATGCAATGAGTAGGACTCTGAGACTTCCTCGACAGCGTCTTCATCCGTCCCCATGAACGTCGCAGCCGGGAGCGAGCCGTCCTGAATTTCGTAGTAGGGGACGACCTGTGTCACTGGTGACTCCGGGTCCGCGGCGTACTTGTGCTCGAGATAGAGCCGGGCCGCCTCCACGGCGAGGACGTGCTCGCTGGATTCCTCAAGATCACCACATTCGTGGCCGTAATCGACGCCACGGCGGTACGATTCCCCGATAGCGTCCCTGCCTGCAGGGGTCACCGAGTACAGGCGATGGGGGCGGTCCGTATCGTGGCGCAGGACGTCGGCATCGAGAAGGTCCTGGACGGCATCGCTCTCGATACCGACATACTCCTGTAATCGAAGCATCGAATCGGACAGGAGATCGTATTCAAGCGGGTCATATCGGAGTTGCTGGGCGTTGTAGACCGCCTGCAGGAAACACAGCTGTGTTGTCGACCATTCACTGTTTGCGCGTTCCTCGGCCGAGCGCTTCAGATTCAGCGTACAGATCGGCACGTCATCAGGGTCGACATCGGCAAGGGAACCACAGCAGGCGATCGCACGCCGCATCCCGTCGATGGACGGATCATACCGGTTCCCACAGTCCTGACAGTGCAGGGCGTGACTCTCACGGTCGTAGGAAACCGTCTCCGGGAGCCGACGCGTCTGTGGGAGAGCGCTATCGACCCGCACAGGCGCGGACTCGTCGGTCGGATCATCGCTGTCACCGGTTTCGTCGGGAGTGCTCGGTGACGCAAGGGTGAGTCCAGCTTCTGACCGTGTCCGCGCTGTTACGTCCGCAACTATCGGCTCGATATCGTCGGTTGGGATCGACTGTCCGGGCCCGTCTGGATTGCCAGCTGGGAGTGGCAAAGATTCCACCTGAAACGGTCGTGGTTCGGGGTGGTCGAAAGGGGCGGGTAACTGAACCAGCCACTCTCCGCGGGGGAGCCACTTGAGCTGGTCGGCAATCTCTTGTTCTGACATATCCGCGGTGGTGAACCGGCTGGCCAGTCGGTCGTCAGTTGGGACATTGCCGGTGATGAACGTCGAGACGTTGTTGAGCAACTCTCGATAGACGGCGTCGTCGATCCGGCGGAGCTGGTCGGGAAACTGCATCGCGAGTGTGATCCCGACACCGAAGCCACGCGACTGTGAGAGCAGATCCTGTAAGATATCCGAGGTAGCAACCGAGGCGGCTTCTTCGAGATATACATTAACGAGATTATATGATTCTGTCGAGGGTGTCGACTGGGCGCGCCGGCGCAGGGCAGACCAGAGGTTCGACAGTAGTACAAGCGTCATAACACGTTGGGTGTCCGTGCGAACGCGGCCAGTGTCGACAACGATGACGACGTCCTCATCGAGGAACTCACCAAAGTCGAAGTGGGGATCGTCGTCGCTAGGGACGTGATTGAACAGACGGGCCAGTCGGCGGTCGACAGGAATCTTCTCGATCCGGTTGGCGACTCCCTGCATGATCTCATCGAACGAACGGGCGCTGTTGGCCACGACACCGGAAAGCAGTCGTTCAAGATCCTCGTCGGCCACGGCCGGGGCGGACTGCCGGTCGTGCATCTCCTGGGCAGCTGCGTGCAGGTCACGATGCTGAAAGGCGTCGTCGCCGTTGACCGGGTCAAACAGCGCTTTCACCAGATAGCGGATGATATCCGGCGACCGGACGGCCTGTTCAAACCGGTCACGGCCCATGATCCCCACGAGTAGTTCGAGGTAGTGGTCGGCTTTATCCTCAACAGCGGTGGTCCGAGAAACGCCAGCCTCGAGATCCTTGCGGATATCAAAAAACGAGAGGGCAGGTAACAGCGCGGCACAATCGAAGTACAACACGTCATCAAGGTCGCCGTACGTGGCGTAGTGAGCACGCATATACTCGGTAGCCATCCCACCTCCTTTCGGCAGGAACACGATATCCGCTCCGTCGGTGGCCGCGTGGTTCGCGAGGATCCCGTTTGTGAGACTGGTAGACTTGCCCGACCCGGTTTTGCCAAACCATGCGACATGTAGCGACTGGAGTGACGGCGGGAGCGTTACTGGCTCGTCCCGGGCCGTCCCGTCCTGTGAGAGCGGACGGCCAAGCGGCAGGCCGTCGTCACGAAAGGGGGTGAGATGTGACGGCGGCGGCGGTGGGAGCATGCGTCGCTCACCGGGTGTCGTCGCGAGGGCACGTCTGGCTGCAGTCGTGAGCGCGCTCCCATCGAGCAGACAGAAGCTCCCCAGTTCGCTCGCGTCGGCGACGATCCCCGGACTGGATGGAGTAGTGAACGGAAGGCGGTACTGCAGTCGGTCGTAGTCAGCGGGCCGGAACGCCCGGTCACAGATCTGGGTTCGAAGATCGGTTGCGTCCGTTCCCGTGCAGACGGTGCCGGTAATCTCGTAACAGGAGTGACTCACCTCGGCGAAGGCTGTTGCGAGATCGTCGGCGACGTGTTGGTCCGTGTCGTTGCACAGGACGGCGCGGACGTTGACCTCGAAGGAACGACGGGGATCCCGGTCGGCGAGTTCTTCGAGACGCGTCCGGTCTTCGACGGGAATCGGCGTGTCGGTGTGGCTCCTCTCGGCCGGGCCCAGCAGTGCGGTGATAACCTGTCCGGCCCACGATTCCCGACCCTCTTCGAGCGTTCGTCGGTGGAGATCTCTGTCGGTCGACCAGTCCGTTTTGGGGCGGATAAGTATCTGCAGGAGAGTTGGGCCCTCAGTGGCGGCCATCGACTCGACGACGCTCGCCAGTGGCGTGCGGACGTGCTCGCCGTCGTGCTGAAACTCGTGTAACGGCGTGAGCCGGGTTTGCCAGTCCTTGCGTCGTTCGGGTTGTGCTTCGAACTGCACGCCGGCTGCGGGCTCTTCAGGGAGCAGTGTCGGCGCCCACTGGACCGTCTGGAACTCGTAACTGTCCGGGAACAGTGTGCGAAGGATACGCTCGAGTGGTTCCTGGAGGTCCGGGGTGTCGACGCCGACGTAGTACTGGATGGTCTGCGTGTCTTCCGGTGGGGCGACTAGATAGACTTCGATCGTTGGTTGGGACCCGGTGAATCGGTCTAGAAGGCCAGTGTTGGTGTTTTGGGATTCTAGTCTATGCAGGCGTTCGAACTGCGCCTTGACGGTGTCCGGATCCACTGGTTCGTCTGTCGGCGTGATCCGGATGTACTGCCGGGTCTCCTCGACTGGGACCGGTAAATTTTCTTTTGCCTTCATTGTAATTTACTTTGTATGTGTTTGGTTTAAAATGTTTGGAGGGGCGGCTATGTTGGCATAGAAAGCCCCCAGGCGCTCCAGTCGGGGGGCTCTCACGGCTCGCTTTGCTCACCGTTCGAGTGGTCGCGGCGCGGAGCGCCGCACACTCGCTGCGCTCCAGTCGGTGCTTGCGTCGCCCGCCGTCCCGGAGCGACCGGCCCCTTTCAGCCCCACCCGTTCGGATGGTCAGGTGGCTACAGATGTGATTGGAGAGGATGTCAACAGCACAACTGACGCTCCTCGAAAATAGAACAAGATCGTTGTCGGTCGTTCCGCTCGCTCACTCCAATCGAATTCAGGGGAGATTCTCACACGCTTTCCCATCATCGTCACCGTCTAGCCCATGTGCACCACCAGATTCCTCGTACACATCCTGGGCAGCCGACTGTGATGAGAAATCGTCGCAATCGTAGTCACCGCTGTATCCGGACGACCCAGCATTGGTCGTGTCCGTTTTGATCGCACTCGGCTCAGGTGTCGGACTGGGTTCTGTGTCTTCCGTGTTGAGGACGTCGCCGGTGTCCAGTGGGGATACAAGACCAATAGCGCCGACAATACCACCCAGTACAACGAGAAGCACAACGAACACAATCGCACCAGCAACTGGGTCTTCGGCCGTCGAGATCTTCAACGAGTACCCGAGTACGAGACACAGGCCGACCGCGAACGCGCCCTGGCTTATGTTTCCGTTCAAGAGATCGGTCACGCCACTCGCTAACGCCACGAGACTGACACCGACAACGAGCAGCCGTCCTTTGCGCATCTATTACAGGATACTTACCAATTACATATACAGCTTGGGTATGGGATCTCTCGGTGACTTCCAAGTCCGTGTAAAGGGGGCTCTCTCGACTGTTATCGGCAGACGTGGGTGAATAATTACATACGGGATTCCAAGCGACCTCTCACCGTTCGCCGGAACAATAAGAAGTTCCACTATATCTGGAAGCTTGGCTGTGATACTGTTGTGCGGAAAGACGATATCCGCATCCACCTCGATTCATATGGCCTCGATATGCCGAAACACAGGGCGTACACCTACTATGCCAATGAACATGAGCAACTCTGTGTTGAGCTAACGCGGACAATCTTAGACAAAGTGAATCATCGTGACCTGCTTTTGGAACCCGGCTTGGGAAAAGCACAGTTTGCGACGCGGCTAGAAGAGATGCCGTAATACTGCAAGAAACAGTCGCTGAACCGGACGACGTCAGTCCTGTAGATGGGCAACCGAACGGGCTGCCTGTTCGGCGCGCTCGCTTTGCGAAAGACCGTACTTTTCTTCGAGGGTTTGGACTGCTTCGTGGATATCCATTGGAAGGTACCTGCGTTTCATATCCCGGCAACCTATATTTTCCTACGTTCCATCAGCAACGACAAGCCGGGGTGTTCACGAACTGTTCGTGCCAATATCTCGGGGCCCCAACAGTCATAAATCTACGGCTGACTCAGGTGGGATTCTACGGGGATCAGAACCCGCGCAGGCTTTTTGGTTTTATATTCGGAATTGATCTGCTCTTCGTACCAGTTTTGGATAGGTCTATACGAGATCTTAGATGCCCTTTCTGGTCGGTAATTATCTTCTCACCCCTGTGTCCTTATTCAGACCACCTGCTGCCCCCACAGCCGGAAGGGGCGACACTTCAATCGAGGCTCGGATAGTTCACACTCGTCAAATCCGTCTTTCACTCGGCTCGACATTGTCTGTACATCAACTGGTTGTGGCCCGCCCCGCTCGCCCTGCCGCCCTTCGCAGCGAGTCGCTCCCTCCTCGCGGGTCGTGCCTCCCCGCTCGTGACGGTCACTCCTCGCAACGCTCGCGACTGACCATTCCGGACTTCGGGCGGGTCGATGCACGCGGCTGATCAGAGTACCCAGGTCACCTTCGCGCTCGCCGACGACACCGCGGGGGCGACCGCGATCGCGAAGTTCCTGCTGGACTACGACCTTGACCGTTGACACTGTCTCCATCACGCGACCACCCAAAGACGACGAACCATACGAGATTGTGGCGACGATCAATCTTCGAACGGACGAGGGGTGACGGACGACCCGCTTGGGGCCGGTAGGCACAGAGGTTTAGACGCGGTGTCTAATACCACTACACATGTCCGATGACGAGCCAACGGAGCGACCCTCGCTCGAAGCGGTGACCGAATGGGACGGCGGCATCACCTGGTTCGCGCATCCCGAAGAAGACGCCATGCGCGGGAGTCAAGCGCTCGCGACCGAGCGCGGCGTCTGGGTTGTCGACCCCCTCGACGCAGACGGGCTCGACGACCGACTGAGCGACCTGGGCGAAGTTGCCGGCGTGGTCGTGATCCACGACCGCCACACGCGCGACGCCGAAGCAATCGCGGCGCGCCACGACGTCGCCGTGCATGTCCCGGACTGGATGGACCTGACCCGCGAGAAACTCGACGACGACCCGGAGCCACTCGAAGCTACACTCCCCGGCACGAACTACGAGATCCACCGCCTTATCGACACAGACGAGTGGGGGGAGGCGGTTCTCGTCGACGAGGCCGGTGGGACCCTATTCATCATGGAGACACTCGGCACCCTCCCGGGGTTCTGTGAGGGCGACAACGACATCGGCGTCCATCCTGCTCTCGACGAGACACCGGAGGTCCTCGCCGACTACCACCCAGAGCGCATCTTGGTCGGGCACGGCGAGAGTATCTACGAGGACGGCGCGACGAAACTGGCGGCAGCACTCGACGCCGACTGAGCCGACCCCGAACAGGCACGGTTAACGAGCGAATCGAGCACGGTAACGCGGGCTTGTCCCCTTCACAGCTCCTGTCATTTGAAGTATATTTTTATGCCGCTCAGTCGCCTGGTATCCAACAGGATCACTCGCGGCTCGCCCGTTGAAGTCACGATCGACGAGGGTTGGGCGACAGGCGCGGTGCCGCACGAATTCTCCAAGCCTGCCGTCTCCCCGATGATGGGCGGCCTCCAGCGGAACATCGAGAACGCCGACGACCGCCCTGCCGACGAGGTCGCAAGTGCCGACGCCGCCCTCGCTGCCCTGACTGCCCAGCACTTCAGCGCAGGGACGGCGACTGAGGTGTACATCTACACGACGGATACCGCGGCCGGCGAGGGGGCTGGAATCGTGCTCGCGAGCGAGGGATACAGGGATTCAGTGACGTTCGTCAACGGCTTCCGGTTCATTGAGGACATAGTCCCCTGAGACACCTGACTGGATTCTGGTCTGATTCGGTGAGAGAGGACACTCGAAAGCCCTCGCCCGCTCGACATCCCGCGACCGCCGCTGCGCGCCTCGTGCCTGCGGTGCTTGCGGGGTCGGGGGACGACCGAGGCAGCCTCGCCCTTTCTGAGTCCACCAGGACGGTGGATGGCTCATCGAGCGTCGTAGTCGGCTGAACAGGTGTGTCCATGACGGCCCGCCCCGCTCGCCTTGCCGCCCTTCGCGTCGCTCGCGACCGACCATTCCGGGCGGTCTGCCTGCAGTGGCGGGCGGACTGCCGGGCTAAAATGCATGTGCCTTCGACGCCAGCGGGTTAGCTTGTCGGTTGCGCCCCTCGCGGGCTTTCGCGTTCCAGTGTTTGGTGCCGACTGCGCCCTCGCGCCACCTGACGGCGCGAGTACTCGTCGACAGTCACACTGGACACGAACCCGCCCTCCGGGCCGGACACGAGCAAGCTAATCCCGCTGGCCGCTCGCTCCGGGCGGCGTGGTGGCGCGCGTGGCTGGGTTATTCATCGCACGAAAGCGCTCTCGCTCGCGCCCACTGGGGCGCTCGCGAAGGCGCGAGCGAGAGCGCAGTCGGGACTGTCGGGCAGTTGTCGTCGTGAAAACCGCGATGTTGCAGCATCGCGGTGTCGGCGCGTGAGCGCCTTCGGAATCGGACTGATTCCAATGTCAGGTAAGAAGGTCATTCGTGATAAGCGTACGGTCGCACAGAAGCGAAAAGACGAGAAGCGCGGTTGGGTCGTCGACGAGACACCCGAACTGCGGCGGTCGGTCGAACAGGAGATCCAAGGGAAAGTCGATACGAATCACCCGGACAGTTGCCGGTCGAGCATGACGCTGGCACAGGAAGAGGAAGCGATGGCGCGGGATATCGAGATCGCACGAACTCGGGCCCGGGTCGGCGAGCAAATTGAAACGCGGGAAGCGGGGTCGCGACAGGCAGTGCAGGAGGCGAGGCAGCAGGCACGCAAGCGGTTCGACGAGCGGGCCGCGAGCGTGGACCGATGGCAGGATCCAGTGAAGGACGACCCCAGAGAACTGCTCTCGCAGTCAGAGCTCGCAACGGTCAACAGGCAGGCAGCGCGGTTGGCGAAGCAACTCGATGGCTGGACGCGGGCGGCGATCGGTCGGCGGCTGGCCGAGCGGGTCGCAGACGGCCGTGGGATGACGGATGCAGTCGTCGATGTCTATGACGAACTGGATCAGGCGGCCGGGACAGTCATTCCCATTGCGAAGGTCGGCGAGGTCAATCGCGGCGAGGTGAGCGTCGAAGGTCGGGTAGAACAGCTGTGGGATCCCTCAAGCCCCAAAATACAGAACGTCGGGCTCCTTGAGGATGAGAGCGGCAGAACGCGTGTGACAATCTGGAAGGCCTCAGAAGCTCCCTGGATCGAGGAAGGGGATAAGGTCCGTATCCACGGGGCCTCGGTGAGCTGGTACGAGGGACGCGCCTCGCTGGCCGTGACTGGCTGGTCTTCCATCCATTTCCCCGAACGCGGTCGGTGGTGGGAATAACGGGCTAAGGCCTCTCTTTTTTACTGTCTGCCGGACCGGCCCAGACCCCTCCACCCCACCCTCCGCTCCGTGCTCGCTTCGCTGCGCGCGCAGCCACGACCTCGGGTGTGGTTTATTAATGGGCCACAATGGGTGGCCCGTCCCAGCGGGCCAGGTTCAGCAATGAGTCTGGAAGTTATCGACCGTCATAGTGATGCACTGTTTGAGTTCCTCTGGTGTCCAGTCTGTGGACACGAAGTCTTCAGCCACATCCCGTTCGAGGGGGTGTTCTGCAAGAACTGTAACATGCAGGTCGTACTGCAAGAGTCCCAAGAGACACGAGGCCACGAAGAGGCCATCCTCGCGTGCTTCGACACTGACACGACTTGGAACCTCCATGTCGAGGAGAAGCTCCGTCGTGATCTGCCCGATGGATCGGCACGGGTGAAGATATTCGGTACGCGTGATGGCTACGAGGTTGACTGGTGGAGTCCGAAGCCGGGTGAGGAGTGGGAGCCGGTTGAACGTGGTGAATTCGACGACATCGAAGAGCCAGACAGCGTATCGCACCTGGCGTAGCAGGGTCCAGTCACATAGCGACTGCGTGTAGTGTTTTTTCCGCCGGGGATAGGTGCCGGCGCACACGCGTCGGAGGGTATCGATGTCGACGCGCAGTCAACTCCGATTCGTCCAACGAGTCGAACAGACCGATGGAACAGCAGATAACGCCGATCGAGTCGCGCAGGTGTACCGGCATTCGGACGGCTACCCGGAGAGCGTGCTTCTGGATCTCGTTCAACTGAAGCAGCTTCTCGATGCGACCCGCGCCGAGCGCGGGCCGAGCTACACGGCGGCGACGTTCGTGTTCCTCGATAAGCTCTCGACGGTCGGGTTGTATCTGGATGGTGATCCAGAGCGAACGATTGACGCAACACAGCCAGCTGACCTCCTCGATCCAGCCAATATGGAGCATCTCGACCGGCCACTGTTCCTGCTGGGCCACGGTGTCGAGGATCCAGCAGGCGGCATCCACGGTGACGAGGAGTATCTCTACGTCGTGGAACTCCCGACAAAGACCCCGTTCGACGAGCCTGCTGAGTGGACCGTCAGAGTGAGCGGCCACTCCACGTTCCCCCGGTGGGACGGCCCGACCGACGAGGCCTTCGAGCGGGCAAGTTGGCAGTTCCAAGGCGCCCTGAAAGACGCGCATTCGGAGCTGGTGGCCGAGTCAGCCTGAGAAAATGGCCATTCAGATGCTCTTGAGACTGGCCCGGAACGTCACTCCGAGCCAGCCGTACAGCTCTGATACACACCGAAAGCGCATACCTCCGTCTTTAGGCGGAGGTTGAACGGTAGGCATAGTATGCAACTCCACGCTAGTCAGATTACTGGATTTCCAACGCTCTGCCGAAGATATTAACATACCAGCGGGAATAGTGTGCAATACGGATGAAGACCACACGGCACGCGACTTACAACCTCAACTACCACATAGTGTGGATTCCGAGGTACCGTGATTCGGTACTTACCGGCGAGGTTGCCGACCGTGTGCGAACCATCCTCCACGAAATTGCCGACGACAAGGGCCTCGAAATACTCGACCTGACCGTTCAGCCTGACCACATCCACCTGTTCGTCAGTAGCCCACCGAAGCACGCCCCGTCCCTTCTCGCCAACTGGTTCAAAAGCATCAGTTCGCGGAAGTACAACCACCGCTACGCCGACCACAACGGCGAGAAAATCGGCTGGGCGAGAGGCTACTATGCAGGAACAGCAGGAGACGTTTCCAGCGAGACAGTCCAGAACTACATCCAGCGTCACGAGGAGGACGAATCGTGACCGAACTGACGAAGACGCTGGAACTGAAACTGGTCCAGCCGAACGCCCACAAGCGCCAGAAACTCCGAGAGACGCGGGAGGCGTACCAGCAGGCGCTTCAGGACGCTTTTGAGGCCCAATGTACCACACAGACCGAGGCGAATGATGTGGTCGTCAACTACGACCTGAGTGGGTACGCAAAAAACGCACTCAAAAAGTACGTCCCGCAGTTGACGACGGCGTACAACGCGGGTGAACTCCACGACGACCACCCTGTTCGATTCACCAACGAAGGGCTGCGAATCGACCACAAGCCCGAGAACGCTATCGAATGGTACATCAAAATTCCGCATCACGAAGACTACCACCTCTGGATGCCAGCACAGCCAAACCCAGAACAACGGGATTGGCTCGAAGCGCTGAACGCTGGAGACGCTGAAATGGGCGAGAGTCGGCTATTCGAGCGGAACGGAACGTGGTACCTCCACGTCACCGCTACCCGCGACGTAGAGACTAGTTCGGGGGCTTCCGCCGAAGAACGGACGCCAATCGGTGTTGATATTGGGGAAGCGTCACTTGTCACGGTGTGTCACCGCGACGACGACGGTTCTCCGACCGCTCCCACACTGTGGGCCGACGAGGGAAAGACCGTTCGGCGGCTCCGAAAGACGTACTTCACCGCCAAGAGACGACTCCAGAAGCGCGGAAGCGAGCGTATCGCAGAGTCCTTTGGGGCAGACCTGTGGAGCCAGATAGACGATGTGTTCCACCGCGTCACCCGCGAAGTCGTGGAGTACGCCGAGTCCGTTGAGAACCCCGTGCTGGTTCTGGAAGACCTGACGTACATCCGGGAGTCGATGGACTATGGCAAGTACATGAACCGCCGACTGCACGGCTGGGGGTTCGCCAAACTCCACGCCCAGATACGCTACAAGGCCGTCGAGAATGGCATTCCTGTTGCGACAGTGAATCCACGGAACACCCCGAAAGAGTGTCATGCGTGCGGTGACATCGGGTATCGCCCGGGGCAGGCGACGTTCAGGTGTACGAGCGACGACTGCTGGGTGGGCGAGTATCAAGCCGACGTGAACGGAGCGGCGAACATCGCAGACCGCTACCTCAGCGGAGAGAGTCGTTCCAGAGAACACCCGAACGACGATGACTCGGCTGAGGATGGGGCGCGTTTGACCGCGCCACAAGACAGCCAAGCCGATGCTGAAGCTCAGCATGAGACGCTTGGAACGTATGCGTCTTGAAACCACAGGGCCACACTCGGCCTGAAATCCCGTGGTGGGATTCCCGCGTCTTCAGGCGCGGGAGGAGGTCAACCGCGTCCGGAGATACTTCTGTAACTGGTCGTCACAGCATTATATACTATTGATCAGTGTCGTCGTTCAGAAGCTGCTGGAGTGAAACCGGTCTCAGTCCGTGAGGAACGTCTCAAAATCACGAGCGGGCGAGTGGAACCCGGCTTCGTCGATCCAGCGTTTGAGATACGTATCTGCAGCCGCCGCGGAGATCAGATCGCTCTCGACAAAACGGACGAGGAGGCCGATCGATCCGGTTAACCTGATGTCTCGTTGGATCGCGGTTGTACGAGCATCGCCGTCGTCAGTGATGACGGTCCCATCGACGGCCTCTGCAACGGCTACGGCCTGTGCCTCACCTGGGTCGAGTCGTTCCAGGAAGGTCGCCTCCAGTGTCTGGGCTTGTGGTGACAGTTCGGCAACCGGAATATCCGTGTCAAGGGCGGTCAGTGCGTTTGTTAAGTAGGAATGGGTTTCAACACCATCTTCGAGTTCGGTCCGGACCGCAGGGACAGTGACGAGTCGAGGAAGGGTTTCGAGCAGTTCGACGCGCTGGACGTGTGCGAAGTTCGACAGCACGGTAGTGTTGAGAACAATTGCATTGCGTGGTGCCGATGTCATTCAAGATTCCGAGCGACATCGATCTCGTCACGCGCAGCGTCCATGTCTTCGGGGCCAAAGCGAAGTTCGATCCCCTCTTCGCGGAGGACATCCCGCATCTCGAAGCGGTTCATACCTGCAAGCCGAGCAGCAGTCCCGAGAGTTATGTCTTCGTCCTCGTATAGTGACACCGCGGCAGCGATTCGTGCATTCTCGTGTTCATCGAAGTATTCGCGTAAGACGTGACGGACCGCGTCGCTCTTGTTCTCGAAAATGCCTGCTTTGATAGCGCCCTCCATGAGATCAGTGAGATCGTCGGGAATGGTGGCGGTGGTCCGGGGCATGGCTTCGTCCGAACATACTCCTGCATACATTATATGAATTGTGCTGGCTCGATTGAAGCATAAAATGTTCACTCGGACACTGTGATACTTTACTGACGGACCCGCCGCTACTCAGTCCGTATATCTATTCTGTCAGTTCCTTCGCTCAAAACATAGTGAAAGTGAAAACGACTCGCTGGCCCGTCCCGCTACTCCCGACCACTGGGGTCGAGACCGAGCCGGACCGCGATAGATCGATACGCAAAGACAACGCCAAGGATGATCACCATTTCAAGCCAGAACGAGATCTCTCCCACAACTGCTTGAGAGACTTCGAGGATGACAAACACCAGAACCAACAATACAATATAGTATATCACGAGCGGCAGCAGTTGATTTCTGTTCATGTACCTTCTACGACGAGACCCTTCTCAAACCCTTGCCTCTACGTCGCCAGGGTCGCCACGCACAAAGACAGTCCACTCGAAGGGGGGTGACAATTGACCACTGAATCAGGCCGCTATCTGTTGAACAGTTGTGGTGCGAGCCGAACAAGTATGAGAGATGAAAAAGCACGCTTTTGCCGGCTTACTTTGTCCGAGTCAGGCGGCCACAAACCTTGACGAATCCGAGTAGTGGTTTGCCGACACGCCCATCACAGAACTTGCCGATACAGATAGTGTAATTTAGACTGAATTTGTACGATAGTTCGTATGTGGAGTGCTATGATATGGCATATGATGACCGAAGCCATTCGGAGGACTTCTGGGTGGAGCGTGCGGCCCAGACAACTGGACTCGAAACGATAGGAAGGCATCTCCGGCGATTGATCGGAGCAGACACAGCCGATCGAAGGCCGGACTACGGGCCGTATCTCCTTGTCATGACGCTCGTATCGGTCGATATCTTCGTGTTACCAGTCATTGGCTACCTCCAGACTGGGCGGTATCTTACACTTGCAAACCCGGCCGAACTGTTAATACTTCCCGCATGGCTCATCGTTACCTGGTCGCTTCTCAGACTGCGTCGGCTGTACTGGCGGACGGTCGAGACCCTTCCAGATCCCGACCCCGAAATCAGTTCCGTGTCCGAGACATCCAGACGACACATTCAGCCGATTATCCGTCGGTTGATTCCTTCTGGAGCGGGGACATCCTTCGAGACCATCTTTCCGACTCACCAGAAGGTCGGTTTGCTGTTACTCGGGTGGGGCTACCACGTGGGCTGGATACTGACTGACCCGAGCGCGGGTAGCTACGTCATGGCAACGGCAGGAGAACTCGTCGCTATCTTGAAATTCGGCGTCATCATTCCGCTGTTCTACTATCCGATCGGGGTTGAGTTCTTGACAATGTTTCTGGCGATCCACATACTATTGCCGTACCGGATATCTAGACAGGGCCTGATCGACTTCGAAGACATGTATGGATACGGGGGGTTGCGTTCCGTGGGCCATCTGAGTCGGAGTTCGACAGTACACTTCTTTGGCTTACTCTCGCTGTATGCTGGCTTTCTGACAATCGCAAAAGGAGTCAGTACCAACGAAATCGCCCACCAAGCATTTATTCTCACCGGCACATTTGTTGGCGCAGTACTGTTTTTCATTCCAGTCGTCTGGGTCGGGTTTCATATGCAGTCACTCAAATACGCGAAAATCAACGCCATCGTCGACCAAACGAAGATGCTGGGTCCCGACAACCATGCATTCCCCGAGACACGAGTGGCTTCACCGACCGATGCGATTGAATATACACACGAATACGTGCGATTGTCCGTGGTCAAAGAGATGAAAGACTATCCGATCGACGTCTTCGCACTCCGTGACTTCTTTTATGCGCTTCCGATCCCCTTCGCGATCAATGTCCTGACGGCGTATCTGCAGAATAATCTACTGACGTTCTGAAACGGAATACAAGCTGCCAAGCCCACACTGCCGGCGTCGTCGTTCTCGGTACCACTGTCAGACTAGGACTCCACTGTCATCAGCAGCCCGCCTCAAGCCTGCCCTCTCACTGCTGTTTTCAACCATTGTCTCACTCAATCTGCTCGCGATACCGGAGCCAACTGCTAATCGGATCAGGACCTATTGTCTGACTGATGATCGTTCGCAGTTAGAACTGTAGCCAAAGTATGGTCTAACCTTCCAGAGCACGGAGGCTATCACGCTCGACCTCGTGCGGAGTCGTATTATGTCTAGGTCGCGCAGTCTAACCATCATTCTTTTTCCAGTGGTCCTTCTCTTGGCCGGCTGTAGCGGGTCTGCACCCGCAGATATCTCCACACCGGAACCAATGCCGACGGCGACAGCAGCCGAGACTACGACCGCAACGAACGGCACAGTCGAGGTTCATTATATCAACGTTGGGCAGTCAGCGAGTACGCTCGTCATCGGCCCAACCGGTGAGACGATGTTAATCGACACGGGTCACTTCACCGACGATGGCGAGTACGTCCTGCAGTATCTCTAGCGACATAATATCGGTCGGCTTGACCACCTTGTTGTCTCTCATAGCGACGCCGACCATATCGGTGGGAACGCAGCGATCATCGAGTACTACGAGACTGAGGCCAATGGCATCGGCGCGATTTACGACCCAGGGACCGTCGCGAGTACGAAGACTTACGAAAGATATCTCGACGCTGTCGAAGAACACGATGTCACCCTGTACGAAACCCAGGAGGGCGATCCGATACAGTTCGAAGGGGTCGACACGCAGGTGCTTGGCCCACCAGAGCCATATCTCGAGAACAGTATCGTTCTCAAGCTCACGCACGGTGAGACGAGTTTCCTCCTGACTGGCGACGCTGAAGACGACCAGGAAGCGTACCTCGTCGAGGAATATGTGGACCGGTTGCGGGCGACTGTTCTGAAGGCTGGTCACCACGGCTCATCAAGTTCGACCAGCGGGGACCTGCTCGATGCAGTCCAACCTAAGGCGGTCGTCATCTCCAGTGCCTACGATTCTCAGTATGGCCACCCGACAGAGGAGGTCCTGCAACGCCTGCATGACCGATCGATACCCGCATACTGGACGGCGACCCACGGCGATATCGTCTTGGTCAGCGACGGGGCAGGTGTCTCGATTCGCACACAACAGGCTGCGCCGACGGACCCGCTTGCGACCCGTGACGGCGAGCCCGTTGAGCCGGGAACCAGTGGCAGTGTCGTTGAGCGGGACCGGCTCGGTGCCAGCCCAGTCACCACACGGACAGCGACTGTCGCGACTGACGGTGGGACGACGGGGACGGCCGACGCGCTTCAGATCGCGGCCATCAACGCTGACGCCGAGGGCGACGACCGTGAGAACCTCAACGACGAGTACGTGGTATTCGAAAATACCGGTGGCGAGCCACTGGCGTTCTCGGGGTGGACAGTCGAAGATGACGTCGGAAAGACGTACACGTTCCCGGATAGCTACACGCTGGGTGCTGGTGAGACAGTAACGCTGCACACCGGGAGTGGGGCCGACAGTGACACTGATCTCTACTGGGGGTCGGGATCCCCGATCTGGAACAACGGTGGCGATACAGTGATTATGCGAAACAGTGACGGGGGTGTCGTCCGTCAGGAGACATACGAATGACAGATCTGGATGAAGTGGCCGACGGCGAGTACACTGCCGTTGTCGATTCAATCGATAACGGGCTCGCAACCGTCTTTTTCGAACAGGACGGCACAGAGATCGGCCATGCAGTGATCGACGCAGCCGAACTGCCTGAGGATGGGCACCACGCTGATGCGATCATGTCGGTCACTGTGGAGAGTGGAGAGCTAGCCACGGCAGATTATAAGCCAGAAACGACGGCAACGCGGAAGGATGCTTCACAGAGTCGGTTTGATCGACTGTCGAGTCGGCTACCATCAGCTGAGGATTCGTAGGGCGAGCAATTCCCACCGATGCAAGCAGGCTGGTATCGGGGAGAGCGGTATGCAAGGGGCTGGCTGTTCCGATCAATGACTGCTCATGAGAGAAAAGATAGCGAACGTATGAGCGAAACCGTTCCAGTGACGGTCATTACCGGGGATGAAAAGACGACTATCGAGGTTGAACGAGGTACCACTCTCCGAGATGCGTTACTGCAGCGCGGCTTCCCTGTATACGGGACTGTCTCGCAGTACGCCAACTGTGGCGGCCGCGGTCTCTGTTCGACCTGTACTGTCGAAGTCGATCCTGCCCCGGAACCGACACACTGGCACGATGCGGCAGCGGTTCGGTTTGGCTATCCGCGACTCTCCTGCTGTATCGAGGTAGAACGCCCGCTGACAGTCCGCCTACTCGAAAAGCACATTTGGGGGCAGGTCCTCCCACGGCAGATTTCCTCAGAGTAACTCACGGGACCTCAAACGGAACCAGACTGCCATCATTCAGCACTCTGTCCTGCAACGTCACTCCTGCGGGTTGTTTTTGCCCCCTGAGGGGTGCGGGGCCACACACAGTGCCTCGCAGGTTTTCGAGATGGCTTCGAACACGACCTCGCGAGTGGAGTTTCCCTCCAGTGACACTCGCACCGACGAGATGCATCGCACGATCGAACAGTGGGTACAGGACCTGACCGAACAGGTCGACGACGCAAAGGCAAGCGAGCAGTTCCAAGCATGGCTTGACGTCCAGAGTCGCTTCCACGATTATTCGTATCGGAACACACTGTTAATCGCCCGGCAGTGTCCCGAGGCGACGAAAGTCGCCGGCTACCGGACGTGGCAGGAGGAGTTCGACAGACAGGTCCAAGACGGCGAGCAGGCCATCTGGATCTGGGCACCCATCATCGCCAAGCAGTGTCCGGGCTGTGGGAACTCCCCCAATTATCACGCTGACACTGACTGTGAGTACGACGAGACGCCACCCGACAAGTGGTCGGAGGGGCCTGTGGCGTTCAAACCCGTCCCCGTCTTTGATATCTCACAGACTGAGGGCGAACCCCTGCCAGAACTGGATACGGACGCACGCGGGGACGCCACAGATCTGTTTCCAGCAGTCACTGGAGCAGCGGACACGCTGGAGGTGCAGGTAGCTGTCGTTGATGCAGAGGAGTGGCAACACGGCGCTGCCGAAGGCATCTGTCGCCCGGTCGACGATGAAGAAGAGTACGACGCTGCCATTGAGATCAAAGCTCGGGAGAGTGCTGCCGCGATGGCTGCGGTCCTTGTCCATGAATACGCCCACGCATTACTTCATAAGGGCGTCACAGACAAACCTGAGCGGACGAAACGAGAGGTCGAAGCCGAATCGGTCGCCTACGTCGTGGGCCGACACTTCGGACTAGACATGAGCGGGTCAGCCCTGTACCTCGCCGCATGGGAGTCCGAAGAACCTGACACGATTCTGGACCGCCTCGGTCGAATCAGTCGAACCGCGACCGAGGTAATCGAAGTCGTCGAAGAGTACCAATACAAGTGAGCGCTGCCTAATAAAAGAGAATCCATCACCGATTCGAAACTGAACTCATCCGGCTATCTCGCCCAATCGCTATTTCCCGCGGGAACGTCAGTCAGTTTTTCGCCGACTCGAGCAGCGCAGTGGAAATCCAGACGAAAGGGTACGATCAATCGATATCGCTCGCAGTTGCGTTCGGTCAGGGACGACTCGATCGAGAGTCGTTCGGTATACCGTTGGTATTCGTCTCATTCAGAAACACCAATATCGAACAAGCAGTTGCTCGGGTTACAGACAGTGTGACTCAACGGTGGTCCGTCGGATGGCAGCTTCGCTGACTATCGAGACCAGTAACAGCCACCGCCGAGCGGTTTATTGGCCCCTGAGGGGTGCGGGGCCAGCCAGCGTTGGCCTCGGATTCACAGATGGCTTCCAGCGATATCTACGAACGTGGCTTCGATGAATCGAGCGGTCGAACGATTGCTGCGGATACCTGCCCGGAGTGTGGTGGGGCCCTCGAAACGGACGGTGGAGAAATCACCTGTCGGGACTGTGCCGTCGTCATCGAGGGTTGCCGACTTGACCGACGTGGTCCTCGGATATTCCCCGATGACGATACGTCGAAAGCACGAACAGGTGCGCCACTCACAGAAGCACGGCACGATCGAGGGCTCTCAACGGAAATCGGTTACAAGACGGATGCAAACGGGAATGCACTTCCAGCAAAGAAACAGCGTCAGCTCAATCGACTCCGTCGTGAGCACTCGAGAGCACGGTGGCGCTCGAAAGCCGAACGGAATCTCGCCACTGGACTCAGTGAGATTGCACGGATCGCCTCGGAGCTGGAGTTAGCAGATTCACTTCGCGAACAGGCGAGTTCCCTGTTCCGGACTGCACAAGACAATGACCTTCTCATCGGTCGGTCAATCGAGTCCATCGCGGCCGCGAGCGTGTACGCGATTTGCCGACTGAACGAAACGACACGAACTCTGGCGGAGGTCGCAGCCGTTACACCAGTCGATGTAGGATGCGTCGAGAACGGCTACCGGACGCTCAACAGGAAACTTGCACTGCCCGTGCCACCGCAATCCCCGATCGCGTTCATTCCGTCGATCGCCGACGAGTTCGAACTGCCTGCCCAGGTCGAGCAGCGAGCACGGGAGTTCGCCGCCCGTGCTCACGACGAAGGAGTGAGCAGTGGAACCCATCCTGCAGGCTTTGGGGCGGCCTGTCTCGCGGTTGCCGCATCGTCCATGGCGGATCCACCGACGCAACTGGCACTTGCTGATGCTGCAGACGTGTCGGCGGCAACGGTCCGGAGTCACCGTGACCGACTCATTGCCTTCCTCACAGACGACGAATGATCGGTGACTGGCTTCGGAGGGTGTTCAAGCGCATGACAGTGTATCGAGAGTGCCGGCGGTGTGGAAAAACTATCATAGAGGACACCGAGATGGATGCCTGTCCCCAGTGTGGGCATACCGGTATTGCTGTCTACAAGCTTCCGTGAGCAGTCAGTACAGCGGGACAGTGTACCGGATCGGCTGGTTTGTTCTACGGTTTCTGTCGTGGGTGGATTGCAAGGCTTGGAGAGTGTATCCACTAATCATAGAGCGTGTAAACGACCACGGCTGTAAGAATTGCAATAGCCATGGCCACCGCGCCTGAAATTGTTTGCAGTGGCCACTCATTTTATTCCCGGTGACGAATAGCCGCGTAGATGTCTGATGTGGTGAGTTTCGGGAGCGTGAATGTCGACCTCGTGGCGCGTCTCGACCAGACGACGGTCAAGGAACTGCCGGCCCGATACGAGTGGTTCCCGTCACCAGACGAGACCAGGGTCGTCGAGTCGGTCCCTGCGGAGATTGATGAGTTCGTCAACCGGACCATGATCGGCGGAAAGGGCTCAAACCAGTCAGTTGCCGCCGCTCGGGCCGGCGCGGCGACGACCCTCTGCGGACTGGTCGGTTCGGATGAGGCGGAGTACAGCGTCCTCTCGACACTGAACGGCCGAGGGGTCAACGTCGACCACATTGAGTCCACCGACGCCGAGACCGGGAAGGCGTACGTCTTCGTGGACCAGGCCGGCGAGAACCGGATTGCGATCATCCCAGGGGCTAACGGGGCTGTCGACAGTGCGTACGCCGACCGTCACCGGGAGGCGATCCTCGACGCCGAGTGCCTGCTGCTGCAAAACGAGATCCCCATGTCAACCATGGAGTCACTGGTCAGCTCTCTCGAGAGCGAGCCCGATCGACCGACGGTCATCTACGACCCGGCGCCATCGGTCGGTGCGGAGCCGTTGCTCCAGTACGACGCCGTCGATATCATCACCCCCAATGCCTACGAGTACGAACTGCTCCGGGACGCCATTGCCGACTTTGAGGGCACCGTGATTCGCAAGCGCGGCGCCGACCCGGCGATCATCCAGCAACCCGGCCGGGAGTCGGTCAGCGTTACCCCACCAGACGTCAGTCCCGTCGACACGACCGGTGCCGGCGACGTGTTCAATGGCTACCTCGCTGCTCGGCTTGCGGCCGACGAACCGCTAGTCGGCGCTGTCACCGTTGCTATCACTGCTGCCTCGCTGGCGACCACCGAAGAGGGCGCCCAACAGGCCATCCCCTCGATGGATATTGTCACGGACTTTATGGAGTGATTCCGTCCAGCCCACTGTGACGCAGTTTAGGGTACAGTGCTGGCTCCAATCATGATCACCGTCTCAGCGGCGTACTGTATTGGTCGGTGAGGCGAAGATGGAACGTGTTGTGTCGCCACACACCACTTGGTTGTCCCGCATCGTCGACGAGCAAATGTACCTGCGTGTGGCGGGGGATGTCGGTGAATAAAACGTCTCGTTGGGGTAGACCCCAGCTTACCACACAGGCAAGACAGTAATGCCTCTCTGCAGTGTTTTTGTGCGCCCGGAGGGGTGCGGGCGCATTGCAGTGCGCCGCGAGAGCGATTATGCACCCACTCGAAGTACTCACGTTCTCGACCCGAGTCGCAAAGCGCGCACAGTACGAACGGTTCGACATCAGGCCAGTCGGAAGCGGGTTCCAGATTCGCAACGAAAGTCATGCGAACCCGGCCGATCACGAGTATTTCGTCAGGATGGATGGGTCAGTTCCCCAAGCGTGTACCTGTCCAGCCGACGAGCGATTTGACGGCGCGTGCAAACATCGAGTCGCAATCGCGATCCGACGGCCACAAGGGAACCAAACACGCCGCAGCTCTCAGGTTCGGGCCCATCTCAGAGGCGACGGTGGATCCTCATTGGACTCGGACACTGGGGAGGGGGCACCCACAGATGGCACAAACCGCCTTACTGACGACTCCAACGCCGATGAGTGCGAGGACTGTCTTCCGGAATTTCCCTGTTGGGACTGCTATCAACGAGGTCGGCGAGACTTTTCGTAACCCCGTCAGCAAATTAATACTCCATTAAGAATGGTTAAATTTAAATAAAAGTGTTTACTATATTGGATTAGCCACTGAAAACAGTGGATTCCGGGGGGAGTTCACTGACACAGTGGCGGTGAGATAGGAATGATGGGGGTCACATCTAGTGCCGATAGTTCGGCATCGGAACGGAATCGTATCGCACTGCTGAAACAGTACGGTCGGCAGGTCTCGGTTGGCGTGATAGCACTGGCGTTGCTATGTGTTGAGCCAGCTGCTGCACAGGGAATCGGCGAAGAATTCTGTCAGACAGATATGGCAGTGACGATCAAGAACATCTTCACGCTGATCCAGTTCGGCGGACCGCTGGTCGGTGGGACGCTCGCTCTTGGTGCAGCAGTTGCAACACCAATGGTGCGACAGGCCGACACGAAGATGGAACTCAAACAGATCCGAACACAGGGGTTGGTGTGGGGCGTCATCGTCGCACCGCTTGCGACGACGATCGTCCAGTTCCTTCTGTCGTCAGTTGTCTCAGGTGGGACCAGTTGCAGTTTCTGAGCAGATGGCTCGAAACACGCTGTTCAGAATCGCCTGCCTCTGGGCCATCCTTGGCACAGCACTACCGGTTGCGGGACATCCACCGGAAACGGCTGACCATGGTGTGAATAAATCGGAATTCAATGATCTGTGGAGCGGTGACGAAGAGCGACAGACCGTTGCTACTGCCAATGCATCAGCATCGGAGACACTCAGATACACGAGTGACGTGCCACTTGATGCGCCACCTGAAGCGGCTGAAACATGGAATCGGCGCGATATTGCCGAGATGCCCGCAACGAATGCGTCGCGAGCGATCCATCCGACTGGAGCAACTCGGACTAACGGCACGTATCTCAAAGACGTGGGTGTCGCAATTGCCGGGGTCACACCGTCGACGAAAGCCATGGTATCGGAACGCCGGCAGCCGTTGTACGTCGCCCCGAACGGAACGGTGCTTGGAACAATCGACTACCGAGTTGCCGTGCCGGCCGGGACAGATGCACCGACACGCCGGACTGAGTGGGACGTTGTCGCTCACGCGATAGAGAACGTGACGTTACGGATGGACGGCGAGACAGTTGCGAACACGACGACAGACAATGTCGTCCGTCTCACATACCGGAACCAACCCCGAAACGTCTCTGGGAGCCAGCCGCTTGTGCTTCAGGCAACAGCCACAGTAGAGCTGACAGAAACCATCTACGAAGAGAAAACTGTCTGCAAGCCCGTCAACGGGAACAGAACCTGTCGAGACTACTGGACACGACGGGTAGAGACGCACACCGAGACGGTCACGGTTGAACAAGAGCGGCAGGTGAGCGTGTACAACCCAACGCTCTCTGGGTATCGAACCACATACCCGAACGGAGATCTGGGTGTTGTGGCCTTCCGGAGCCAGCCCTGGTATGGACTCCAGTTGCCATCCGGAGAGATTCGTGGTATCTGGCGATTCTACGTCGCCCGGGATACCGGGTGGGACACACTCACCGAAACGGACGGAGAGACGACACTAACAGGCCACTCACCAGTACATCCAGTCCAAGTGTACGCGTATCCGATCCGAACTGGGACCACACAGGATGCGCACCGTGAGATTACAGTCCTTGATTCGTACGGCCGTACGCTCCGGGCACCTACCCTTGACTCGTCGATTGCACTGGATAGCATAACCAGAACCTACGAAGGTAGTTTCGGGATCGCTGCCAGAGCGCCACCGGAAGACACTGACCAGCCGGTTCGAGCAGTTGGACTCGTTCGACGGTCACCGACACGTCTGTCACCAGAGACGACCTCGAATCTCTCGGTAAACCGGAGTGATCTGCGTCTCACTGTCCAGAACACGACTGCAGACACCGTGACGGTCACAGCGACACTCAGAGACGCTACAACGGGTGTGCCTATCGAAACAGTCACTCGTGACGGCTATATCCAGCTTGCTGGGAAGCGAGTCAACACGACTGCAAACGGCACCGTCACAACGACGATCCCACGGCAGGGGAATGCTATCACTGCGACCTACCGGCCAGATGACTGGTGGCGGACGATCCCTGGCTACGTGGGTGACACAACGACTGTGGCGACCGGTGGAACGGTCTTGCGGTACGTCCACCTCCTGTTCACGATTGGGGTTCAGGTCGGCACGCTCCTGCTGGCTGGCTTGTTGATCGATCGCATTACGGGATGGGGATTCTGGCCCCCATGGAGGAATCTGTAATGAGACACACTCTGTTGTTGGACAGGACAAGACGGAGCAGGTCGGCACGGAACCGACGGACAACCAACAGCACTGCGAGGAAAATATGACACAGTCACTGGGGGACGTATTCGTCGACGCACTGGAGCGGTTCCTGAAGAAGTTGGTCGATCCAGTGTTCGGGTTCGTCGGCGACAACGTCGGGGCACTCATCGACCTGATCGTGACGACGCCACGTCCGGATGCAGTGTTCAGTCAACCGTCGAACGGCGGCTGGCCGTCGATTTACACGTACTACTGGGAGACGATGGTCCCGCTGACACTCCTGCTGTGGGGACTCTCGCTTGGCGTGATCATCTTTCTAGAATCGACAAGCCACCTGTTCAGCGGGTACCATCGAACGAAGCTCAAAAAGCGGGCATTTGCCGGCCTGCTTGGCATCCTGTCGTGGTGGTGGATGGCCGCACTGTCATTGCGATTCATCGATGGGCTGGTCGATTATATTGTGCCGAGCCTCGACAGTATCGGCCTGTTCGAGACAGTATCGTTCGGTGCGATGGGGCTCTCGGGACTGACGCTTGCTGCGACACTCGATCTGACGATCTTCCTCGTTCTCGCGCTTATCTATCTCGTCCGGCAGATGGCGCTATACCTGTATGTCCTCCTGATGCCACTGGTGATCGTGTTCTGGGTTCCGGGTGTCGGCCCGTTTGCACCGGTTGCACGGCTCATGTCGCGACTTGCGGGCTTTTACGTCCCGTTCCTGTTCATGACGGTTCCCATCGCGGTACTGTTTCGCCTGGGCGAGTTGCTGGGCGATTCAGTCACGGTTTCGATCGGTGGATTCGGGCAGTGGCTTCTGGCCATCATTACGCCGCTCATCGCAGTTATCGCCCCGTTTGTCCTCTTCTGGCAGGCCGGGGCGCTGTTCTTCATGGCTGACCGTGCGGCCCAGCACAGTTCACGCCGGCGTGCTCACGACCGCAAAGCAACGGTCGAGAACGCAGGTGAACGCGGAACGCTGGGCCTGAAGAACCTCCGTCGTGGACTCACGGGACAGTCTGCGATCAGAGCCAGCGGCCAGGAAGTGCTCGGGTCGGGGTCATCCAGCGCACACACTGTTGGCCGTAAAGTGGACCAGACGAAGCGAACGCTTCGTTCCAGGGTCGGTACATCGACGACTGATAGCTCGGAGACGACCGAGCGTAGCAATCCCGCACAATCTGACGAATCGAGAACCAGTACGGATAGAGACGACAATGACACGCCAGACAATGATCACGAGAACGAGTCACCCGAGTCCGACCCGTTTGACGAGTCGGGGGCCGACGCAGAGTCCGTCGAGACTGACGAGTCGGATGGCGACTCGGACGATGACGATAACCCACGTTACATCTACTAAGAATGGCTGAGAGAACTCCGTCGAAACGAATCCCGAAGTCGCTTGGTACCGAAACAAAGCTGCTTGGATCATACACCCTCGGCGACGCCGTCGTGGTACTGTTGCCCGCCGTTGCTGTCGTCTTGCTCGTACAACTAGTCGTCCCGTCGTCGACACGGATTGCTGGCTACACGATCCAGGCGATACTTCTCCCGATCGTTGCAGTTGCGATCTGTATCGGCGCGGTGTTCGTGTACGTGACACCAGCGTACACCTCAAGCCTCGACTGGCTGGTGACGATGATCCGATTCCATACGACCGCAACGGAGAAATCACATTCGGAGGCACTGGATCACCACCAGCTTGAGCGCGTGTATCCGGATGCAAACGCAATCAAGCGCCAAGACGGCGCCGTTATCGGTCTTGTTCGGGTGTCGCCACCGTCGATGGCACTGGCAACAGAGGAAGAATGGGCCACAACGGCCGATAGCTTTCAGGACTTCCTGAACACGACCGTTACATTCCCGATACAGATTTACTCGACAACCCAGCCGTTCCCAGTCGAGACGTATCTCGATCACTATCGTGAGCGGCTGGAGGACCCTGATGTAAAGGCAAACACACAACTCCGGACACTCATCGAGCGGTATATCGAGTGGTACGAACAGGATCTGGCAGCCCGACAGATGACGATCCGAGACCACTACGTGATCGTCACGGTCTCGCCCGAGGAAGTCCAGTTCGAACGGGAGAGTATCCTGACGACGCTCAGTGATATTCCGGTACTCGGCGTGTTCGTGCGTGCGCTGACTGCCCCAGCACCTGAACGACAGCGTGAGGCGCTGTTCACGACACTCGAAGAGCGACTCTCTCGTGTTCAGTCCGGAATACGCGATATCGAAGGGTGTGAAGCGATGACCGTCGATGCAAGCGATGGGGCAGAAGTCATCAGTGAGTTCTGGGCCGGCCAGACGTTAGAATACGGTGACTTTGAGGAGATACTCCGGACACGTCCGCTCGTGGGGGACCGCCCATGACGTGGGATTGGCTTCCCTTCCGAGGGAACTCAGACACTGCATCAGGAGCGGAATCCTCTGGGGACGACACGCCTGCATTCAATGTCGTCGACAGGGAGAGTGAACGGTCACTGGATACACCTGCAGATATACATCAGTCACTCATCGCACCATCGGAAATTGAGCGAACGCCGACGGCGATACGAACCGGTGAGCGGTGGGCACGCACGTTCTGGATTGGCCAGTTTCCGGATGCACCGCGGGATGGGCTCTTCGAGAAACTGTATTCGACGGCCGAGACACGAACGACAGACATCTCGATACACATCACACCCAGAGACACGCAGACGACGCTGGATTCGCTGGAGAACAAAATCGAGGATCTGGAAGCGGAAATGGAGTATCTCTCGGAGAAGCGCCGTGCAGGCGCACGGGGAGTCAGCAAGGACCTGCAGGACTACCAGGAACTGTACGATGTGCTTCGAAACACGTCGATGGAAGCGTTCGACGTGTCGATGTATCTCACCGAGCGAGGGAAGACAAACAAAGATGTCACGTCCGAAACGGTTGCGAACGCGGCCAGACGAGCGCCAGCAAATCTAACGCCAGTGTCGCCGCGATGGGCACAACTGGACGCACTCATCTCAGCCAGCCCGGTCGGTGTGGACAAGATGAATCTTGAGCAGGATACGCAGACGCCGATGCTGGGTGGCGCACTGGGGGCAATGTTCCCGTTCGTCTCGGGAGCGATGGCCGAACATGGCATCGAATACGGGACGTACGCACTCAATGAGAGTCCCCTCCTGCTTGATCGATTTGCCAGAGAAACGGGCTACTGTGCGATGGTGATCGGCAAACTCGGCGCTGGCAAGTCCTTCTCGACGAAACTGCAGTTACTCCGGCGAGCAATGCACGATCAGGACACGGTACTCGTGATGCTGGATCCGCTTGAAGGGTTTGCGTCACTCAACGACGCACTCGGCGGTGAGCGTGTCACAGTCGGCGGGTCCCGGTCGTTCAATCCGCTAGAGATACAGCCCACACCGACGACTGTGTTAGATACGGTCCCGGATCTGGACCCGTGGGCTGAGCAAATCTCGTGGGTTCTCACGTTCTTCGAGACGTTCTTCGAACAGGTAGCTGGGAATCCCCTTGGTGATCGAAAGCAGACACTTCGCCGGTGTGTTCAGGAGGCCTACGAGCAACAGGGCATTACCCGGGACCCAGCGACACACGACCAGCCATCACCGACCGTCCGTGACGTGATTGACGTTCTTGAGCAACTGCTAGACGATCCGGCGACGTTTGGCTACGTCACAGCTGGTGAACAGGAGAACGTCCGGACGGATGCAGAATCACTGTTGATCGACCTGCGGCCGTCCTTCAGGGAGGGTGGCGATCTCGCGAACCTTGCGGAACCTACTGAGTTCGATATCACATCCGATGTGGTGTATCTCGATCTGCATCAGGAGGAGGGGACGCGCGGGCGGTCCGAAACGAGTCTGATGATGCAGGTGTTGTTCAACGCAGTGTACAAACGCGCCAAACAGACGGACAAACGGGTGGTGTTCGCTATCGACGAAGCTCACTACCTGATGAATGACGCAACATCGCTGGATTTCCTCGAAACGGCTGTCCGTCACAGTCGGCATTACGATATCTCCCTGCAGTTCATCACCCAGACCGGTGGTGAGTTCGCACTCACGCCGGAAGCCCGGACGATTGCAAACCTCTGTTCGATGACGATCATCCACCGCGTTGATGAGGCGGCTCAGCAACTGGCTGAGTGGTTCAACCTCAGCGACCGAGAGATCGACTGGGTGCAGTCGGCAAAAGCCGGGAATGGCACTGATGGCTACTCCGAAGCACTGCTTGGAGTCGATGAAGAGGGCTGGTTCCCGATTCGAGTGCGAGCGAGTGAGTACGAGGTAGATGTCATCGGAGACTAGCCGTTGAACGTTGTGTTCTAGACCATATGGTCCGAGCAAAATTTGAGTTAGCAGGGCGTGGAGCGAACGCCGGCCAGATAGTCCAGTTCACAAAAAGCAGTCGTGAGCGGGTGTGTGCAGCTCCACGGAAGACCCAGTTGCAGACGCTCGTGGACGCACCGGTAGTTCGCGGTCGGGCGGTGGACCTGGTCGTGACGGTCCTCGGTGAGACTAGCATCGACGTGGAAACAAGGATCGAACTGGTGAAGGTCGGCCAACGGTTGCCAGACGTGGCCGATACAGTCCCTATCGGTCCGGGCACGGCCCGAATGACTGTGGCCGGGGCGGCAGATTACTGTGGCTACTTGATTGTAGACTGCACTTAGCGTCGGCTTATGTGTCGGTCTACTGTTAACGTGGTTTATAACAAAATTAGTTCAGACTCTCATTTAAAACATTCCCAGTGACTACTATTGCACTCTTGCCCACTCTTCGGGGGTTCATTAGTTAGCTCTCCCAGACAGGGCGACGGACGAGCCGATAGTCGGTTTCTGCAAAGGTACCGATAGAGAGACTCCGATTAAAATACTCTGAATGCTTGAGGTGCTGACTGCATATGTTGCCATCATAGCAGTTGAAATAATAGAGTTCGAACGGTACTGGGTCGATCAAGATTGCTTGAAGTATGGTCTGATACAACTAAATATGGATTAGCAAGAATGTTCGATAGCCTGCTGATAAACAGTTTCTGCCTGATCGGCGACCGTATCCCAGTCGTACCGTTGCGCACGTTCGACGGGATTGGTTGGTGGTCGTTTACCACGTAGTACGACATCGAGTGTGTCTGTCAGTGACTCGACTGCTGGATTAACAAGGAAGCCTGCATCGCCAATGACCTCGTCTGCAGCTGAATCAGGATGGTTGGCAGCGATGACAGTACAGTCTGCGGCCATCGCTTCGGCGAAGGTAATACCGAATCCTTCCCGGGTACTCGGAGATGCAAAGATATCGGCGGCGCGCATATGGCCAAGAACATCCTCGTAATCGTCGAGAAAACCAAGAAATTCTATACGGTCAGTGTGAGTCAGTGATTCCTCCTTTCTTTCTAGGCGTTCGCGTTCGGGGCCGTCACCGATGATACCCAGTGTGGCGTTGTTGTGGTCGCCGGCGATCTCGTCGAAGGCTTCGAGGAGAACGTCCACGTTCTTGTGTTCGATGAGTCTGCCCGCGAAGAGCACGTCGTAGCCCTGTTCGGGGAGTGGGGCGCTTCTGATCTGCTTGATGTCGATGCCGTTCGGGACGACTTCGATGGTCTCCCGTGCGGGACCAATAGCAGCGAGACGGTCGGCCGTGATGGACGAGATCGCTACCGGATACTGTGGCGTGCGTGCGGTGACGTGCTCGGTGAGTTTGCCGAATGGGGCAAGGTGGCCAAGATACTCCTCCCAGTAGTTTCCCCAGACCTCATGCCATGTCGTTACGAATGGTGTGTCCGTACGGAGGGTGGCAAGTTTCGTACTGATAACCGGGAAGTACGGGAAGACACTGGCGACCATGATGTCGTGTTCATCGCGACGGAGACGCCTGCGGAGGGATGGGAGCGCTCGGACTGCGAAGTCTATGGCTTCCGTGATGGAACGACGATCTCCGTTGTGGAGGTCTGCTTCGGGTGCGACCGCGCGCAGCGTCATTCCCTCATGGGTGATTTCATCGGGCCCGTCCCAGTAGTGCCGGCCGTAGATTGTGACATCGTGGCCTTGGTTAGTGAGACGCGTGCCGATTTCGTGGATTCGCTTCTCGGCGCCGCCGGTGACAAATGGGTAAATAACGTTACTGACGTAGGCTATTCGCATTATGCTATGTTGTATACTCTCAAATTTCAAACTCTTATTAAAATCTTATCCGATACCAATCCGATTTTATACACATTTAAAATATTTTATACGGCGGTCTATAGTTCGTGTAAATCAAATCTAATTTCGCAAGGATTTAGACCTAAAGAGAATTTATGGCACATAAATGGATATTGGCATTGTAAGTTTAAGATGGTTAGGCCACCATACTGCCCATACGAAATGGACTATTAAATCACTTACTGAATTAGGTCATAATGTACATCTATTCACTCCAAAAGATCACGAATTTATCGGAGAATTTGAGGATATAGAGAGAATGACTGTTTGTCTGCTCCCTTCGTCACCCAACGAGAAGCAGTCACCGATACAATCCTATATTGAGTCGCTTTTTTATAGGCATAGGTGCTTTACTGAGATATTTGATTCTAATATAGATTTAGATGTCCTCCACATACCCAGCCTTGACCAGCTTCAGATACCATTTTTATTTACGTCAACCAGAGAAAACCCTCCGTTTCCGATTGTTGCAACAATCCATCGGACTGATCCATTTCAAAAATTCAAGAATGATACCGTCCTTAGTAATAAAACAGCTAAAAATATATTACGACACCCGCCAAGAAGAGTAACAAAGTACGCCACAGAGAAACTTGTGGCTGATGAAACCATTGACAGATTGCTCGTTCATTCAGAGCAAATGAAACAGAGAACCGTTCGAAAATTCCATCGAATTGAACATAACTCCGTTAGAGTAGTCCCTAATCCTACGCCACCAATACAGCAAGATGTTTCACAGCGGGAGGCAAGAAAAAAAATTGGCATAGAATCACCAGATCCAGTATTATTGTTTTTCGGAACCTTAAGACATGAAAAAGGACCAGACATACTGTTAGATGCAGCGAAGATGATCAAACAGCCGAGCACATTTTTGTTCGCAGGAAAGCCTGGAGAGATAACTGAGCGAGATGTTGTGGAGACCAATACCAACTCAGAGGTGAACATAAAATCTCGACTAGAATATATACCAGAGAATGAGGTTGATCTCTATTTTATAGCCGCAGATTGCTTAGTACTTCCTTATCGAAATCAAGAAGGAATTTCGTCCTCACTTAGACGTGCTTGTATGGCAAATAAGCACATAATTGGACCTGAAAGCTCAGATATTGGTACGACAATAGAGCAAAATCAGCTGGGTCAAACGTTCGAGACCGGGTCCGTCGAGAGTTTGATGGAAAATATATCTTATTTTCTTGAAGAGAATCAAAAATATCCGAAGAAAGGGGTTTCATCTTATGCTAAGGAGCAGCACTATCAAAATGCAGGAAAGGAGTTAGAGATTATATATTCTAATCTGTGACTGACCGTCTTGGGCTTGCCCACACAATCTTACTTTTGCGATTGCTGTATACTATATTTTTCGATGCAGTAGTCGATTCAAACCACCGATAAGATACGGGTTCACGAGGATACGGAGGCAAATAGAGCCCATCTTGGTACATACCTGTATGGAATATAAAAATCTCTCTATGCCGTGGCTCCTTCACGTTTATATCATAAAATGTCTCGTTCATATTTTCCTTATTTAGAGGATAGGTGGCTTCAGATTTAGGAACCACTAACGCGGACCCCGCCATATCAGATCTAATCTCTGACTGTGAATACGATGAAGCCCACTGTGCTGTCGCTACATCCTCATTAGAATATGTATGGATGTTGACCCAAGCTGACGAGGCAACAAGACCATACGAAACTAGAGAAAGAATCACTATAATCCCCAACAAACCCTTAGCTAGATTAAACCCACTCTTCTTATCTATTGCCTTTACACCGACTGAGGCTGCTATAACTATTAGAGGCAGGGAGGTAGAAACATATCTCCCGCTTAACCAGGAGGATCCTACAGCAAATTGCATAAATACAAGAGAAGTGATACTAATTCCCCAAAGGAAAAGTGGTACTTGTTTAAGTCGAATTTCACTCTCACCTGTCCGATATTTAACTAACCCAGCTATTACAACAATCCCGCCAATAACACCTAAAAGAAATAATGGAACTATTGGCAATAAATTATAATTTGGAGTAGAAAGAACCCGATTAGGTGAAACATCTGATGAAACATTCCCACCGAGACTACTCAGTTTGGAGAATACAGTTATGAGATAATAAGAATATACATTGAACGGAACAGCTAGAATAACCCACGTCCCAACAATGGAAACGCACGATCCAATCAGCAACTTACGCCGCCTCATTATGGATAGACTAATAGATGTAAGAAGAACAAGTGTTGCCCCTTGTATGAAACGGCGCGGATACAAAAACAAGAGGGCTATCAACGAAGTTGGCACAAAGACAGAGCTTACCCGATGAAAGTCTTTATGAGTGAAACAATAGATTATTGACCAGATCAAGAAGAGAAGCAATATCTTGTTAATTAGTCTGCCTCCAGAATTCATAGGATTATTTGTTATTGTAGCTCCAATTATTCCAACAAGAATAGAGGTCTTTGCCGAAGCAAAATTCTTTGAGATAATGTAGTAAAATCCACCCAGTATAAAATACAACGGAATATGACTGTGAAATACATATAATGGTAGTCCGGTAACTAAATTTCCGATGACCATAAAAATAGGAAGAACAGGCTGCGAATGGCGGGATGTGATTTTACCCCAATAACGGAGATCTGCATCTGAAACTTGTGCATCAGGATTTAGTGGAACTGACCCATAATCTAGAATCTGCTCTGCAACTACCTTGTCAGCATAAAAAAAGGCGTCTCGATAGTATGCAGAGTGTCCTAATGATTCATTCATTATTAGAGGAATAATTCCTATGATAATAAGAACTATTATGCTTGTTTTCTTTCTCATTGATGATTGTGCGGACATGTTATTTTAGTGTGCTATAATTTCTCATTTCACCAGTATGATCCCAATATAAAGTCATATTTTGGTGGAGAGAACCATTCGTATCCTGCGCCGGGCGAGAGAGTTATTTCACCAAAAACAATTTTGTCGCTTTTAGGTTGGTATAGATCTACTCTTGCAAATTCCAGGTCCTCTCCCAACTTCTCTGCTATCCCAATCATTTCATCTAGCATTTCAGGCTCATCAGCTCCCTTTCCTTTGGGGTATTTTATCGTATAGTCCTCAAGTTCCCAGTCTGGGCCGTACATGCAGCGAGAATGCTCATCAAACCTGCCTACGTCGACTTGTATGCATTCAACTTGACCATGAAATACAAAAAATTTAAAATCGACTGGAACCTTGTACTTGTCAGACTGTATTTTATTTTCTACAATTATTTTCGGATCGATCCTTTGATACCAGTATTCATTTGTTGGTGATCCAAACTCAGTTTGAAGCCAGTTCTCACATTCAGATATGATTTCGTCAAAATCTACAGTACTCTTATCATCAACAATGTTAATCATATCACTGCCATGCGTGCTTTTGACTACGAATTTGTTAGGGAGATCTTCGAAAGGTATATCTTGGGGCTCTTCAGTCACCCAATATACTTCGTTGAGGATCTCATCTCCAACTTTGTCTCTCACGTATTCTCTAACCGCATACTTGTCTGATAATTTTGTGTATAGATCATTATCTGTATGGAGTTTCCGGTTGGAGATTTTTTCATTAAATGTTTGCGGAAACTCTAAGCGCGGCCAATAACCCAAGAGCGGAAACATAACAATCTGTTCATACTTCTCCTTCCCAACTACCTTCTTTAATTTCCGGGCTAAGTCTTCACTCTGTAGACAGTAAGCCCAAATCTCTTTAGCTAGATGTTTTGTTCCTTGCTTCCGTAGTATGTCAGCCGACTTTGATATTTTAGGGAGCATAGTTCCGGATTGGATATTAGCTATGTTTAGGTGGATTACAATAAAGTCTGCTGTAGAGCCTGTATAATAATCAGCCAACCGTGTCTCAGCATATATGCACTGGCTTCGCTCTTCTCTACGATCGGCAAAATCAAAATCTCGGAAACAGATATCCTAATGGCGACTGTGAGGCCGTTTAGGTTGATAGCGGGACACCGGCACTGGCTTACTATCGACAAACACAATGTCGAAGCTACGTCAATCGCTGTGGCGAAGAGATGGTGCTGTCTATCCGAGAACCAGTAATATTCAATTATTGATATTTCGTCAGCGAACGAAGCCTTGTAACCCGTTTTCGGCGGTCTCCGGTCGACGTGACTGAAGCAGTCCGAAAACGACGAGGTTCGACGCTTCCACTCTCGAAAAATCCGTTCGACAGCGTTCCGATTTCCGTGGCGGCATATTTGAAATCGTAGTCCAGATCGTTGAAGTGCAGCTTGGAGGTGTTGAGCGCCATTGACGAGAAAGACGGCAGTTTCGATATCGTGTTTTTACCGAAGTTCGCATAGGAAAATTTCTGTGAGGGTAGTAGTCGTCGCAAACAGTCAGGCGTGAAGCAGTTCGTTCGACTGCGGACCGGCAGCGGCGTACAGCCAGAATTGCTGATCGTTGATTCGAATCGCTGTTTCGTCTAGCGCAGTCTGATTCGGAGACTTACCAGATTCTGGCTGTAGATCGGCTTTCTGAACCCAATCATGGACCGCTTTTCGACTGCGTTGGACACCCAGCGAGTTGAGTAATTCGACGGTATTCGACAACGAATGTCCCGCAACGTGCGATTGAATACCCAACGCCATCGCCGACTTGGGTGTCCGCTCGCGCTCGATAAAATCCAAATCAATCCATTTTCTATGACCGTTGAGGCGGGCGATTTCGCCATAGACCAGCAAGAAATTTCCTCGCCTCACTTTTCACGCTTAACTAAACACGACCCGTGAACTTCCTCAAAAGCCTTTATTATCAGCGCTGGGTTCCGTCAGTCTCCGTTGTATTGGTGCGAAAGCGCCACAATCAATGTTAACACTCAGCGGACTGACTTCCTAAAGTGGGTGAAAGCTCTCATCCGTATTGGGGGTCTCTGGAAGTTTTCTCAATGTGGTTCTGTATAACTGAGCTAACCGCCAAGTTGTGTCGAAAGTAGGCGTGAAAAGTATTCTTTGACACGGTGCTGTAAGGAATGTGTGTTTCAAAATCTATTCAGATGGTATAGGTAATCCAGCGCGCATTAGATTGCGCACTCTGTTACTCATAGATATTAGTATGACCGCATAAAGAAATCCACCACAAAGAATCATTCCTGATAAAGAATATATCGAATCTACAACTATGGAATTTTGAATAAAAATGAGGAATACACTCATAAATATTCCGGCGATGAGTTGAATAGTATGTAAGCGGCTGGTTGGCGAAAAATCATCAAATTTTCTCATAAGATATAGGACTCCACCACTAACCCGAATCAATTCAGCAAAGCCGGATACGATTATGAGACTTATTGGCCCAAAGAAGTATAACAAAGGAATACCGAATAATAAATTGAACACCAGACCAACTGTAGTTAGCCGCAGCTCAACTTCGGGCCGGTCAATACCCTCTATCGCTGCCATTACAGGGTTAGAAAGAGACATAAATACCCGAATAAATGCTATAAAAATAACCAACGATACAGCGGGTGAGAAATCTTCGCCATAAATAATAGTTATCAGAGGCCCTCCTATACCAATCGCCCCGAACAAGATCGGGATAGATATAATTGGCGCAAAGTCCAGCCCCTTTTCAATCTCGTCTACTAGTTCAATTGAATTCCCGTTTTGGTGTAAATAACTAATTTTGGGCATTATTGTATCACTTATAGTTTCTGCAAGAAAAATACTAAGCATAGTTATTTGCCAACCTACTCTATAGTATCCTGCTGCGGTTGTACCGACAAGTGCTCCGATTAAAAGTAGGTCAAGACGTGAGTATGCTGCATAGAGAAGAGAACTTATTGAGCTGAAGCGTGCGAAGTCCCAAATGCTTCTCAGCAGTGAATATGAAGGAACGGCCGGCTTAGCATCAATCAGTGCAATCAAGATGATTATTAAGCCGATAGTGGGTATCAAAAGCCCTAAAGCCCAGCCCAAAACTTTGAATCCAGATATAATTAGAGCTAATTGTAGTGCGACAGCCCCGCTCTTTCGAATGGCATTAGTCCACAAAAATTCGCTTACTTTTCCCCGCCCTGTTACAAGAAGTCCCAAAATTGTAAAAGTTCCAGTAGCAGCGATTAACCCTATAAGATATAGAGACGCATAGTCTACAGAAATCATGGAGTTTATGATATTATTTAGGGGTATAAAAATAATAGTAATTAGTATCGACCAGCCTACACTCACACCAAGGAGTATAGTAAGAAGGGGGCCCCTCAAAGAGTCGCGTTCAGAGACTCTTTTTTTTGCTGCTGCTCCCACTCCATGGATGGGTCGTGCTGCTAAGTCAGAGAGGGCTAAAATAAGGGATACAGCACCGAAAACTGTAGGTCCAAGGAAACGTGCGAAATAAATACTTCCAACAAACCCAATAGCGGCGGTTATAACTCTAGCGGTTGTGCCAGAGATAACCTGTTGTCCAAAATTTGTTGATAATAATTCGTCTTCTGAGGACATTTAGCTATCCCAGACTCGTATAAAGGGAGCGTACTCTTTCAACGCAATAGAGTCTACCAACCGAGGGGCCCACTTAGGATGCCTAGGCAGAGAGATAGACTAATCGCCAGGCCCAATCAAACCAAGTAACAGACCGGGGATGTTCTTTGTGGTCAAACCAAGACTGCGGAATGCGTTGCAAGTCAAATCCTTGTTCTACTGCTCTTATAGCGAAGTCCGTATCACCATTGTGTGATCGTAGTATTTCATCAAACCCTCCAACTGCTCGCCAGAGATCCTTGTTGAAAGCCATAACCCTACCCATAATTAAACCAATCATTGACTCAGCCATCCCAACTAATGTGTTTTTATTAACTAATTCTACTACATCAGTTAATGTTGATTTAGAAAATGAGATGTCATCATCTAAAATGACGACAATATCTGACTCACACATTTTGACACCTTTATTCCTCGCTTCATTGAGAGTCCCTTCCCTAACCACGTGGGTGGGTATCTGTTCTGGAACCGAGTTGAGTGTCATTACTTCATCTTTAATACTTGGAATAACTACCTCGTAAGCCATATTCAATTGTAATCTTAGGATGGTGTAAAACTATCTCTACGTAGCCATCCATGTTTGAGGCTATCATAGAAAGGATAACACACCAGTGAGCAGAGAATGACAGGTGAATGACGAGCGCCACAAACTCTAGGCCATCTTTCTCTCAGATGCATATTCTAGACGCACATATGTCCGTTGGCGCTATCCGAGTATCCTTATCGTCCGATAGCAGTCCTCCGTGTTCGGTTCCGCAGGTTGAGGGTTAGAACAAGAACACGGGGCAACAGAAGTATCAAAGGGAGTATTCTGTATTTTCATTCGAGACGTCTATGCCACCACAGTGGTCATCAGGGAACTCCGCGATGAATTGATCTAGCGATAGTGTAGGTTGGATGGTGTTCCGTTCTAGTGAGCCTGTCATAGAAAGCGTCACGTGCGAAGCAGCAGGGTTTGGAAACTGTGTCCACCAGCTCCAAAGCCCTGCAAAACGTAGCTTCGGTCAACGAGTTCTTGAATGCAGCGGCTACCGAGACGGTACCGCTGTTCGAGCATCTTGAGTTCGAGTTTCTGCTGGATTACGACGTGTTCGCCCCCTCGAAGCGGGGGCGAACACGAGTTCACAAACCACCAGACCTCTTTCGCGGCTTTCTACACTGCTACTACGAGGATGTCTACGGCACTCGTCCAGTCACACGAGAACTCCAACACAGCCTTGTCTGGTACTACTGCGGTCTCGACAAACCGCCATCCAGAGACACCATTGACCGGTTTCTCACTGATCTCGAACACGTCGTTGACGATGTCTTCAACAGACTCGTCGAGCAGGCCGCCGCCCGCGGCCTGCTCGACTCCACGTACTCCATCGATTCGACTCACGTCGAAGCGATCCAACACAACGACGCCGCATCGTGGAACTACGATCCAACAGCCGAAGAGTACTACTACGGCTTCGGCTGTACAATCGCCTCAACCGGCGCGAAGATCCCAATTGCGGCGGAATTCACACAGGCTAAACAAGCAGATCAAGAGACGGCGATGCGCGTCACGCGTGACGCGCTCGCCGTCGATACACCGGTCTGGATGCTCGGAGACAGCGCCTACGACATCCTCGATTGGCACGACCACCTGCTGGCCGCAGGGGTCGTGCCAATCGCTCCATACAATCCGCGAAACACTGACGACCCGAAGGACATCGAGTACAGGGTCGAAGACCGAATCGAGGAACACAGCGAGGACGTTCAGCTGAAACAATCTATCTTGGACGAGACGTATAACAGCCGGACAGGAGTCGAACGAACTAACGACGCAGTCAAGGATTGCGGCCTCGGGCACGTCCGCGCCCGAGGCCGCGTCCACGCACGAACAGAAGTATTCGTTGCGCTGTGTCTCCGGCTCGTCGTTGCAATCACCAGCTTTGAGCGGGGCGATAACCCTGGCCGCGAGAAGCTCAAGCTATGAGATGGATTCTATGACAGGCTCTTCTAGTAGTTGATTCATCGGTTCTTATTGACTTTGCGCTAGTTGCCGAGAACACATTCAGTATTCGTTGAATAGGTCGCAGACGGTAGTATGCTCAACAAGACCTTCCGAATCAACTCAACAAGTACGCGGGCCCATCCAGATAATGTCGACACCACGCGGAACTGCAGTCGAACAAATCAGACGACACGGAGAACGAAGATGTGAGTATAAATACGGGTAGAGTGACGAAGACGAGGGCAATTATGACTATCGGTAGTTCCCATCAAGATAGCCAATAATCACGACTGACGAAGTTAGATTCTTAGAGAACGTCTGGTTGGGTGATTATGAGATTTCTCTATTAACCAGACACCGTTCTTACGGCTTCTGACCTTGAAACCTTAGCGCTTGATTTACTGGACGAAATACCGATCCCCGGAGTCGAAGCCGCAGCCTTCGACTCCGGGATCATTCGCCAGACGCTCCTCCAAGCTGCTGTTGACCAGAAGTCTGTCAAAGCTGTCACCGACACCACTTGTGGAACTTACTCCGACGACTACACGCTCACACAACTGCACACCGTCCCACCTGAGGAACTCGAAGCTATCGTCAACAACCTCTTCGTTCAACAGGCGGAGATGATCCTCAGCCCCAGCCCGAGGATCATCTGCCTCGACTTCGTTGATATTCACTACCACGGCTGTCCACACGCTGAAGCTGGCGAACTCTATCACTCGAAACCACGCGATGGCACCTCGCAGTGCCATCGCTACCTCGCCGGGTTCGCCCTCTGCCGAGCCAAACCTCTGATCGTTGCAGTCACGCCTGTCCGTGGCGACGAGCCCACAAGCGACGCGGTTGAGCGACTGCTCGACCACGTCGCGGCCCTACCATTCGATGTCGCTGTACTCCTCGCTGACCGTGGCTTCTACGACGGTGCATCTATCGAGCGACTGGATGCTGCCGCATCAGTCGCTCTCCCAGTCATCCGACGGGGGAAACAGATGGCCGAAAAACTGGACACGACCGTTTCCTACTGGACGAAGTATGTGATGTACAAGGGGAGCGAGCGGGAACTTCGCTTCCCGCTCGCGGTCTGCGTCTCCTATCAGCAGGGGAACCGAGACAAACACGGCTTGCTCGTTCGGGCTTACGTGGCGTGCGATCTGGCCGATCGCACGTCCAAGGAAGTCGAAACCCTCTATCAGCAGCGCTCATCTATCGAGACAGCCTTCCGGACGATGCGTCAAGCACGTGCACGGACGAGTACGACCGATCCGGCCGTGCGGTTGCTGTATATCTTGGTGAGCTTCCTGTTGCGGAATATCTGGCTCATCGTTCGGTGGGGCGTGCTCGCCACGCCGCGGCGCGGCGGGCGAGCACTCCCTGTCTGGTTCCGCTTTGAGGTATTCCGAGAGTGGATTGACCATGCACTCGACGAAACGTTACGTCGGAAGTGGGAAGCACCGACCAACCAGGTCGGTATCCCGCCGACTTACAGCCAGCTGGACGCGGGCTGAAACCGTCCGCGTCCACCGCCAGCCCTCTGCTGAGCGATGGCTATAGCTCTTATCTCGGTGACGGCACTCTCACTATCGTGAGACCGCCGTCTTTGTTCGACTGACTGAATCGGTTCCACTGATCTCGTCTATTCTGTACCAGATATCGAGTCAGCAATCAGGAACGATGGGAACTACCGACTATGGCTACGATTATATAATCACTTCGACAGAGGAAAAATTCCGATTGCAGCGGCCGTCACACAGCAAAAGCAGGCAGATAAGATATAGACGTATATGTTTGTTTATGATTGGTTGATATATATGAGCGGTGCAATGACCACAACAAGATGGCCCTCGTGCCGGCTGCTTCTCACGATGTAAAAGAACTAATCATCCACTCGACACTAATTATAGGGTCGAAGATAGCATTCCGCATCAAATTGATCACGTTGAGGCGAAGGCGAAATAGTTAGTGTTGGAAGAGAAAACAATCATTGGAGAACGATTGGCGCGGGCAAAGGTTGCAGCCTCAAGACGACATCCATCTGAGTATTCGTGCGAAAACGCGTGTGCCTCGGTCTGTCTCTTGCAGCTAATGATTTTGATTGCCAGCTACGAACAGGTGCCTCCCCGAAGAGATTTCAGCCAAGGCGTTCCAATGGTTCTGTAATATCCCTGACTAACTCTTCTGTAACCTCAACCAAGTCTTTGGCTGGGGATTTCCAAGTGAGATTTTGAGCGGCTTCAACACAATTCTTTTCTTCCAATTCCCGAGCCGATTCTACCCCACTAATCAAATCGTTTGTTGTGATACAGCAACTACTCGGCAGGCATTCGGCTGCTCCACATCGATCAGTAGTAACAACGGGTGTGCCACAAGCAACCGACTCAAGAACAACGTTACCAAATGCCTCAAATCCTGTAGGGTGAACGGTGACTGCAGCGTCTGAATAGATACGTCGAAGCTTTTCAGGACTAACTCGACCAACTGCTTTTACACTCTGACTATTTATCTGAGAGGGTCCTACCATAATCACAGAGTTATCTGTTGATTCTGCGAATTCAATTACTTTAGATAGCCCCTTACGTTCAGAATTCCCAACAAACAGGATGTACTCATTGTCCAGTGACCCAGGGTCCGGATAGAAGCGGTTTGTATCAACTCCGTTATGTGAGATCGTAGAAGGAGTCTCGAGGTTGTAGTGCTCTGCCCATGCTTCTCGGCAAAGTTTACTATTAAAAATCAAGTGATCCGACATGTCCAAAGAACGGTTATAAATAACCTTACGTAAAGGCTCCAGAAGGCGATCCCCTATCGATTCATGCAGGGGGAGTCCTGAACGTATATATGCCTTTGTCTCTTGATAGCAGTCGTGCCGTTTCGATACGGTCGGTAGAGGGATATGATAGGGAATTTCTGTGTGGGTGACACAAGCATCAAAATTATCAAAGTCAAAATCAGAAAGAAACGCTTTCAATGCAACAGGAAACAAAACGAAGTGTCCTTTCCTATGTCCAAATTGTAGCTTATATAATTCTTCAGTCGGTGGCTTATCATCTAATAATTCATCTCTACTTTGTGGGCAAACACCAGTAATAACAGTTATTTTGTGACCCATGTTGACAACACTTTGGTACATATTGCTTAGGTGATATGATATGCCACCCAAAGTATATCCTGGCCACTCTCTGGTTATGACGAGAAAGTGCATACTTTTATTTCATAACTCCGACTGAACTGTTTCCATTCTTCCCTCATTAAGATGATGCCTACCCGATCTATGGGTTCCCCAGTTGGTGAGTAAAGTCGTTGGAGTTTAACCCATACGTATTCCAAGGTAGATTGATGGTTGATGTCGGTATCCTCGGCACTTAGAGAGTCCTTTCACGCGGCGACCTCCTTGTGGAGTGTCACCGTTCTGGGAATACGCTGATCAGAGTACTTGTGCTGGAGGTGATTGAATTTGAGCTCCACTATGCTGAGTCATCCCTGAACCTTGGCGTGAGCCGAAATTCAAATCTCTCCAACAGCTTACGCGCCTCGTTTGTACTGAAGTGCTCGTAGAATACTGCCAGTTTGTGTGTATTGGAGTGTCCAGTACCACCTGGAAGCAGCCCAATTCAACTAGTGCTCACCGACAATATACCTCGTGAGAGTCACTTAGTCCGGGTTTTTCGCCGAACTTTGACTGTGATAGTCCGCTATCCCTTGAGCGGTGTAAGACAAGAAACAGACTTTGCTTCCTGTAGCCGTTGCAACTCCTCAGTAAGTCACTCGGACACCAAGTGGTGAGAGCCGGGTCCCCCAGACATCCTCTGTTGGCTGCCGAAATCGTGTATAGCAGGCCGGCATGACGGACGTCTGTGTCGTCACGACAGCAGCGAACACATTGTGATCCTTAGTCCCGTCCTGTCGCCGGTACAGTTGACGACTGACCCAGCGTGCCGTGACCGAAGCTGACCCACACACCTCGTAACGAGTGAAGTACCGTCATGGGTCCCCGCCCTTCGTTGAGCTATCAATGGCCTGAATGACGACCTCTGGGTCTCGAAGTAGCCGATGTTCCAAGTAGCTCCCTTCACCCTGTCCGCCCCCTGTATGATTCGATTCAGTCACCCCGAGAAACGACTGTTCTTTCAGCAGTCGGTACACGCGATCCTCGGAGAGCGGATCCGCTCCAGCCTGCTCCGCGACCTTCAGATAGAGCGTATAGATCTGATGGGTTCGAAACGCCTCCTGTTCTGGGTTGTCGACAGTAAGTAGCGCCAGCGCTCGGAGAATGTATTTCACATGTGGCGTCGTTCCACGAACGAGTTTCTCGAAACGGTTCACTTCTGCTCGCTGGACGGCGTCATCGACATGTGAGACTGTGACTGTTCCTGTCCCCTGTTTCTCAGCGAGACGGCCAGCTTCGTACAGCGTATCGATCGCTTTCCGTGCATCCCCGTGTTCCTTGGCTGAGAGGGCCGCGACCTTCGGGATCACGTCGGGCTCCAACACGTCTGGTTTGAAAGCGTCTGTCCGGTTTTCCAAAATCGCCCGTAACTGGCCGGTATCGTAGGAATCAAAGACGAGTTCATTCTCCTGAAGACTGGAGTCGATGCGTTCGCTCAACCGCTCGTGATATTCGATTTTGTTGCTGATACAGATAGCACCGACGTGGGCCTCCGCCTTCCCGCTCTCTCGAGCTCGGGAGAGGCTGCGTAACAGTTCGTCGTCTAGCTTGTCGATTTCATCGAGAATCACGACAAGTGAGTTAATATCGTACTCCGCAAGCAGGTCCCAAGTGATGTCACGGTAGTCGGCGGCTCCGATCCCGACACGCGGGACGTCGATATCTGCGTCGAGGTTCGCCGCCAGTTTACGCGCCATTTCCCGGCTTGCCTTGGCATCGGTCTGATAATCGGAGCAGTCGACATACGCCTGCTGAAACGAAACGTCATTAGCTTGTGCCTCAAAGTGCGCCTCACGAGACACACACCTCGCAACGAGTGACTTTCCGGTCCCGGTCTTCCCATATATGATCGTACTCTCCGGTGGGCCGCCGACCGTTGCCGGACCGAGTGCTTGCCCGATAGCATTGACTTCGTCGTCTCTGCCGACGACCCGCTCTAGATCAGGGACGTGGCCGACTCGAACCAACTCCCTATTAGCAAATATGCCGCCAGTTTTGAAGATATTATCGTCCTCATTCGAGCCAGACATGATCTACCTTATCAGAACCATCTCTGTGATAACCGTGGCGATCAAGAAACAAGTGAATTGGAGAAGGGTATAGATGAGCACTACTGGGACTACGGAGCGTCTTCAATGTCGACCCAGAGGTGTACCTCCCGATAAACATTATTCACAGTTGGATCAGATGGCGGCTCCCCAACATAGAGTAAATAAGTCAGCCGATAGTTTGAGCCGGAGGCCTTTGGCGTTACTGAGATATTTATCTGCACAGTTTCTCCATTTCTAACGGTACTACTGACTCTCTGTAATTCGGTTTCTGAGACAAGTATCTCCGTTCCATTCCTATCTGCAAACCGCTGTAAAAGGACAATTACGGTGTATTCAATTGTCTCGCCTTCTTGATTGTTGATACCAAGAGCAAAAAGTTCGGGACTACCGCGAGTAAGCGAAGATGGGTAGTCTGTCGCCACAAATTCCCCATCACTATTTTCAGATAGAAGATAGAACTCTGTAATATCAGCGTCCCGCTGTTCACCGAACCCGGCACCAGCAGAAACTAGTGTGATAATGAGCATAATTACCAATGCAATATTGAGAGCTAGCTTAGGAGTTGCCTGCTCGGTGGAGAATTTTGAACTCGTCCTACGGGTAACCTCCCAAAGTATCGGTTGAGTCCGGTCTTCTGGTGGAACACTGAATCGCCGTACCGCTGCAATCGGGAGGCAGGTCACGGTAATGAGCGCTAGTGAACTATATATGAAAACCGGATTAATCCCTCCAGGTCTCAATCCCAAAGCGAGCGCCACCAAGATCAGGAGTGAAACACTAATTCCGAACGCGAACACAAGATATTCTAAGACCGTATCGGTCATCCCAGCGGCCTGGTTCTCGGCGCTCTTCCGCCTGGCTTGAGGTATGAGCGCAACAGCAATAGTATATCCTGGAACAAATAGAAGAAATATTAGTGCGAATATGGGCCGTATTGGAGTTTGATCCAGTGGTGGAACAAACACAAACAGACCAGTTACCAGGGTAAAAATAGCAACAGCGATGAGGTCAGATAAGATGATTGGGTCCCACTCCTCTTCTTCAAAGAGTGACAGCATGTCTATTATTCATATCCTTCTGAAATAAGAGTATTCTCCTCCTGAAGACAAGCACTTTGATTCATCATGAGCTTGACCGTGGACCACCAATCACAGAAACGTATGTAGCAGCGGTCTGCTGCGCCCGGAAGTAACCCTCTGCATAAAAATCGATGATTTCCCTCTGAAAAACCGTTTCAATATTATGATGAACACCCACTTATCGTAACCTTTGTATATGTCGGTGCAGCACCCGAGGCTACTTACATACACGGCGTACCCCGTATTTGCGCTCCAGTTTCTCAGGAGTGTATAGTGTAGAAATTGCCGATTCAGACAATTATAGACGTATCATCATCGGCGCTACTATGACTATCCTCCTAACCGCACTGTAAATGTTCGAATGCTAATACTACTAGGCGTGTATTGCTATCGACAGCTGTTTTTATAATCATGTCTATACTTATCCTATATTTTCCAGCCGAAATCATAGATAAAAACACTCCGAAGGTCAGCGAACGGATTTGAGCAGGTCTATGCCTGGGGCCCCATCGTGGTACCAAAATATTGCAAATATGATGGTTATGAGTATCTCGAAAGTACGGATCCAGTTTCGAAGATTCTGTTTTTTCGGTACCCTCTGTGCCATCCAGACTGGTTTCTGTTGAATTGCTGTCTCAACGTAATTGATATTCGATAACATCTGAACGATATTATCAGCAGGTATGGTGAAGGGCCAAACTAAGAATGATATCTCGATGAAATCTCGTGCCACTGTTCCGTGGATGATAAATATCGACGCATCTACAAACGGTTGTAAAATCCAGCTCAGCCCGAATGCAAAAGCTATCTTCCCATCTTGGATATACTGTCGACAGATGAGGGTCAGGATAAAAATAGCGGGGAACACTACCAGTACTGAGTGGGCGACAGTCCGACCACTCACAAATGGCTCCCCAAGAAATATCAAGGGTTTGTCAATAATATCTGAAAACTGAGAACCAACGAGGATTGCAAGGGCTTCACGCTGGCCGGGAGCACGACGGAAGGCAGAATGAGCGTACGATGAAAAAGCTATGTATGCAAAAGCAAGGTGTGCGTGAGGTAGCATACCGCTGAATCAACATTTGGTAAGATACAACATCAATACTAGCACACTAAGCAAGCGAATTTGGTTTCCGAGTCTCAAAAATACCGGTCGTTTAATCTAATCAGCAGTTTATTGATCTGAAGGCATTCACTATATTCTCACGCTCTCCGCTGTGTCGGAACAGGGGTATTGTAGCTTATCAGTTCCACATAGTAGCACGATATTTGTTGAGGTGCGGCTATGCTTGACATATATCACATCGAATTAACAAAAGCTTGGGGGAAGCGAAGCGCCTGTGGGTATCGGTGGTAGAACCGATACCAACGACGTTTCTAATATTGACACCGGGACCGGTGACGAGACTGACACTGAGAATGACATTCAGTCTCCCCAGCTTGGGAATTGCGATTTACCAGCAAAGAGAGTTCTGGACTTATAGATCCCACACAGCGAGAATTCCGAGGGCATTGAAAGGATACTAAATATCTGAATAAGCGACTCAATGAGATTGAATAGAAGTGGTCTATCGGTTGCTCCTACCTAGTTCAAATGTCTTGGTGAAAACCTTCATCGATAATATGTGAAGGATGTTCTCTCTTGGCCGTTTATGAACAGGCCCTAGTAACTAGCCGCTATACGAAACCGCAAGGCTTGAACAGGATATCAGCAGAGCAAAATTCAAAGAAATATAGGACGAAGGCTGAGTCTACGGTCTATCATCTACCCAAATTTGAGTAGTACGTATAATACACCGATCAAAAGCGTATATAACTATATGTCGGGGGAGATTTATTTTTATATTACATCTAAGAAGTATGGTGACGACACCCTTCCAATATTTCTCGAGCGCCATTAATAGTCGAATCCCAAAAAAAGCGCGTTTAGAGCAATTAGCGGATGCTCTTTTGAAGATTTCCTCATCCTGGGTCCCTCACGGTGTCGATATATTCGACCGTGAATGGGATGTTCTATTAATTCTTGACACGTGCAGGGCAGACGCGATGGATCAAGTGGCGTCGGAGTATGAGTTCCTCGACTCTGGAACGACAGTATGGTCCCGAGGAAGTGCAACGCGTGAGTGGGTTGCCCATACGTTCACAACTGAAAACATAGACGAGATCAGAAATACAGCACTGGTAACAGCAAACCCCACAAGTAGGTGGGGGCTACGGCACGAGGCTGAACCAAACTGGCCGGAGTTTTCAAAAAGATTCACAAATTGGGATACTGTTGAACCCCACCACTTCTGCGAATTCGACGAGGTGTGGAGATACGGACCAAAGAACCCGTTCAGTGGGACTGTGATGCCATACGCTGTAACAGACCGTGCGATATCGACATGGCGATCCACACGCGCCAGCCGGATGATTGTGCACTACCTCCCGCCACACATACCATATGGGGCGCGTTCAGTTAAACAGAATCGACCACTAAACGATATAGAGAATGATCCATGGAACGCCCTAAAAAGTGGCACCTCTAAAGAACAGGTCTGGAACGCGTACATAGAAGAACTCGTTTTCGGACTGGAGAGCGTTGAAACAATCATCACGGATATTGATGCCGATAAGATAGTTATCACATCCGACCATGGTGAGTCATTTGGTGAATTTGGCATCTACGCACACCCAATGCTTCCTCTTCCACAGCTACGAAAGGTTCCATGGGTCGAAACAACAGGCCAAGGCCAAAATGAATATACGACTCATATAGAACCGACAACTGTGGACGGCAATACTGAACAAAAAGTCGAAAAGCAACTTGAGATGCTCGGATATCGCTAAGTTAAACTGATGGCGGGCACTGAGACCTCTGTCAAAAACGCAGTAAGGAGGTGATATAGCGTTGTCAGCATCTTCGATACGCTATTCACCCGATTTTTCACCTACAGTGAGTAAAGCTGGAATTTCTTTCCAATGGGCTCTACGGGTATCGGCCGAACCCACGTATGACCTCAACACGGGAGCAGACTGGGTGTATTCACTCCTGCGGCAACTGCGTTGTGGAAATAGGAAGCCCGTTCTCAGCGAGTGCCTCAGCGCGAGCGGGGTAGCTGACAGGATTGCTCAATACCAATGGGTGTCAGTAAACCTTGCATAACAATGTACGTACAAGATAAATCTTAGTGTGACTCATGTCTGTCAACCTCTCAGGCAGCAACGTACTCGTTACGGGTGGCTCTGGGTTCATCGGCTCCTTTCTGACCGAAAAATTGGTTTCACTTGAAGCCAACGTCAGAGTAGCTGATAACTTTTCGCGTGGCGAGGTATCGAAATTGGATTCAGTCCAAGATAGTATCGAGATACTACCCGTTGACCTTACGACGCAGAAGGGATGCATTGAGGCAACTGAAGGGATTGATTACGTTTTTCACTTAGCCGCAAGCGTGGGTGGAATTCATTACATAAAAAAAGAGAACGTCGGAGGACTCACCCCCAGCGTTTTGATGAACCAGTTTATGCTTGAGGCCGCGCGAATCAACGATGTTGACCGCTTCCTGTTTGCATCGAGCGCATGCGTGTACAGACAGCAACATGATGATTTGAATCTTTTCTCTGAAGATCAAGCGATCCCAGCTAATCCACACAGCACTTACGGATGGGCCAAACTCCTTGGCGAAATAGCTTGTAGCGCATACCACACAGATACAGACATACAAACAAGTAGCGTCCGAATTTTCAATTGCTACGGTCCTCGTGAGAGCTTGGACCCAGAGAGCAGTCACGTGATTCCGTCTCTCTGTCGGAAGGTCATTGAGGCATCTGACGGCGATGCGATTGAACTCTTCGGAGATGGATCCCAGCAACGAGGGTTCATATACGTAACTGACCTTGTTGACGGGATGATTAAGGCGCTATCTAAGAAAGCTGACGGAAATCCGATTAACCTCGGGAACTCTACAGAAGTAACTACTATTGAGGACCTTGCTGGGATGATCATTGAAATTAGTGGGAAGGACCTCTCGCTGAAATACGATCGCTCGAAGCCAACCGGGACCGACAAGTACGCCTGCGATATGACAAAAATGGAATCTGAGCTTGACTGGGAGCCATCAGTAGGGCTCAAAGATGGACTCAAGCGGGTCTACAGATGGGCCGAGGTAGAACTAGATGCACATCAATCGCCGATTCAAGCCGAAGGGGGCCAGCTATGATCGACTGGGGGGATGAACGCGTACTAGTGACTGGTGGGGCATCATTTATCGGGAGCCATCTGGTCGAAGATCTCGTCGGAGAGGGGGCAGCCGTTCGGGTCGCCGACGACTTTTCTAGCGGTGAGAAAGAAAACCTCAGGGCGGTAAGGAATCAAATAGAGGTGGCTGAAGGGGATTTGAAAAACACGGAGTTCGCCCTTGAAGTTACAAGCGGCATTGATACTGTCTTCCACCTTGCTGCGGATCACGGTGGTCGTGGGTACATCTCTAATTATCCCGCTAACTGTGCAACAAATATGTCTCTAGATAATATCGTCTACGAATCTGCGGCAAAGAACGATGTTAAGCGAATCACGTTCGCCTCTAGTGCGTGTACGTATCCGACTGACATCCAACAAGACCGTCAACGACTGCAAGAAGATATGGTAAGCTTCGATGAGCGAGGTGGTGCATACGCCGATGAGGTGTATGGGTGGGCTAAGCTCATGGGTGAACGTTCGTTACAGGCGTACCACGAGCAGTACGATATTGATGCGAGTATCGTCCGTATCTTTACCGCTTATGGGCCGCGCGAAAATGAAACACATGCGATAATCGCGCTAATGGCAAAGGCGTACGCAAAGCAGGATCCGTTTCAAATCTGGGGCGACGGTGAACAAACTCGCAACTTCACGTATGTGAGAGATATAACTCGGGCACTCCGGCTTGCGGCTGAAAATATTACTGATGCAACGCCGGTTAACGCTGGTATTAGGCGTTATGTCTCTATCAATGAGGTTGTCGATTCAATATTTGAGCATCTCGATTGGGAACCAAGCGAAGTAGAGTATATGACTGACAAGCCAGTTGGAGTTCGACACAGGGCTGCAGACACAACCCGTGCTGAAAATCGCCTCAATTGGGAGCCAGAGTACACGCTCGAAGAGGGGCTTGAAAACACGTTAGACTGGTATCTGAATAATAGGGACCGTGACTACGTAAAATCAAATCTAGAAACGCTTCTCCACGAACGGTAATATGTCCGGGGATAATAAGGAGTACCTACTGGTTACCGAGTACTTCCACCCAGATACAGCGTCAACCGGCCAACTGATGACGGATCTGGCTGTCGGGTTACGTGAACGTGACCTAAACCTGACAGTATACACGGGTCAACCGAACTACCACAGTGGTGATAACGAACAGCAGCCAACTTATTCAACTTACGAGGGCGTTTCCGTTCGTCGTATCAGGGCTCCACAAGTCCGACAGTCCTCACTACTGCGCCGGCTTATGAATTGGACACTGTTTACGGCTTGGATGACAGTCCTGCTACTTATTGAACGGGTTGAAGGTGAACGGGAGCTGATATTTGTTACCTGTCCGCCGTTCATGTCTGCTGCAATGTGGCTTGTCTGTACTGTCCGAGGGTGGGAGTACACGTACATCGCATATGACCTATACCCTGACGAACCTGTCGAGCTTGGATATTTACAAAGGGGTGGGTTTGTCCATCAAGTTTGGGAGTTTTTTGACAGAACCGCTTTCCAAGATGCAAAACACGTTGTTGCACTCGGTCCGGTAATGAAACAACGCATCACCGCGAAGGCGGGTGCATCATTCGACACGACCAAAGTCAAGATTATACACAACTGGGAAGATGAAGATTTTATTACACCGATGGAAAAATCCGACAACTGGTTCAGCAAAGAACATGACCTTGAAGATACGTTTACAGTCCTTTATTCTGGGAACATTGCAACGTTTCACGACCTGGAAACACTAGTCAAAGCAGCAGCAAAATTGGATGATGCTGATATCCAGTTCTTGATCATCGGCGAAGGCGACAACAAGGACCGAATCACTGAGTTAGCGGAGGAGTTAGATGTCCACGGCGATACCGTTCGTTTCCTACCATATCAGCCATGGGAAGACCTGCCTTACAGTCTTACTGCCGCCGATGCTTCGGTTGTAGCGGTAAAGGAAGGATTCGAAGGTATTGTTGTCTCAAGCAAATTGTACACTGCGATGGCTGCTGGACAGCCGGTACTTGTGATTTCTCAGCCCAACGATGACGAAGCACAAATTGTTGACCAGTTCGATGCAGGCGTTAATGTTGAGCAGGGAGACGCTGAGGCAGCTGCAGACGCTATAGAATGCTGGCAAAATAACCCGGAGTGTGTTGAAAGGCAAGGTCAAAACGCTAGAAGAGCTTTTGAAGCAAACTTCGTCAAGGAAACTGCCATCGACAACTACTATGATATGCTCACGGGTACGTCTCAGGTCGAACAAAAGATAGGGAGGAAGTCTCGACTATGACTGATGATACCGTCGATAACGTACTACTAATCACATACGATTCACTCCGGTACGACACTTGGGATCAGATTCAGTCTTCACTCGTCGCAGGTCCAAAACTGGAACAAGCTGGTGTCAGCTTCGAGAAAGCGTTCGCAACTGGGCCGGGTACATCACCGTCATTCCCTGGGATATTAACTGGGACGCTCCCGCTATCTTATGACGGCCTCGGTCCTTTGATAGAAGAGAGGCCTCGAGTTGCTGTTGAACTGCGGAATCGAGGCTTCTCAACAGCGGGGTTCCACAGCAACCCCTTCCTGTCGAGTCATTTTGAATACGACGTCGGGTTTGATGAATTTAAAGATTACCAGAACCCGATGATGGGCATTGCGACGAGGATATTCCCTCGTGGAATCGAAATAAACAATCCAAAGTTTGAACGTATCGATAACTTAATAAATTTAACAGGAATAATAAAATCGGCGTACCGTCACATCAGTGGGAAATCACGACCGTATGTCAGCGCTGAAGTAATAACGGACGATACAATTAGTTGGCTACGAGACGCGGACCGCCCGTTCTTCTGTTGGGCCCATTATATGGATGTACACCATCCCTGCTTCCCCCAAAAGAATATAGAGAGTCTTTCGGCGTCGAACACGTCGACATGGAAACTGTCTCTGAACTGTACTCGATGCTGCTTGATGACTCCACAACCCTTACCAATGAAGAGATCGGGAAGATGCGTAATCTGTACAGAGCAGCTATCGTCTACGTAGATGGCCAAATTAACCGACTTATTAAATCACTTGAGTCAACTGGCCAACTAGCAAATACACTAATAGTCCTAACCTCGGACCATGGCGAATTGTTCGGTGAACATGGCCAATATGGGAAGCCGGAGCGGATGTATGATGAATTAATCCAAGTTCCACTCGTCGTGGTAAACGGGCCGGCAGAAATCAGCAATGCAACCGATGACTTAGTAAGTCTGCTCGACCTCCCGCCGATGTTCCACCAAGCGACCGATATAGGTATCCCAAACGAGTATGAAGGACAAACAGTCACGTCAACGACCAGAGACTATATTGTTTCTGAACATGAGGTTGAAGGGAACCCGATTGTTGGCGTACGGTCTGAAGATTGGCTCTACGAAATAGACGAGTTACGGGATGAGGCCCGCCTCACTGAGATACAGACCGGGCACGAGATACAGTCTATGACGCAGGCCGAAAAGGAGGCAGTAGCTGATATCAAAACGGCTGCGGAACGGCGGGTAGACTGTATCGAATCAGATGTCGGATCAAGTAACGAGCCACATTTGGAACGGGATGTGGAATCTAGACTTGAGGACCTTGGCTATCGGTAGCTGTGTTCCCGCTTAGTCACTCTGTCACATCAGGAGGTCCCACACTTTCCGTATGACAAGTGACCACCTCTATTAGTGATAGTAGAGTATCAATCCGACATGAACCTCTCTCAAGGATCCCTTGAAAACGAAAAAGTTCATTTGGGCAAAATACATCGCACAACAGTTCTCTGCTAGAATAGCTCATGTACTCTCGCCTGAATTGAACATAAAATCCGATTTTTCTCTGCCATACGTGAGATGGAGTCGTCAAGAGAGCCATCCATAGGGTGTGAGACGGATTCTACGACACGCTGTCTAAGTGACCTAAATCAACTCATTTGTCCACGTTTCGGGAGTTTGTTCGTTGACAATCTCACACTCAAGATGGTATTCAAACTCCTTCGCACCACGCTCCTCGATCCAAGCCGCCATCTCCTGTAGACCGTCACGGAGGGTATATTCTGCCTCGTAATCGATCATATTGCGTGCCTTATCAGCCGAGCAGTTTGCCAGTTTAACCTCTTGTGGCCGATCTGGCTTATAAATGGGATCAAGATCGAACTCGAGAATATCGGCAATTGTTTCAGCAAGGTGATTGATGGTTATAAACTCATCATCGGGACCGATATTGATGACCTCGCCAGTAACATTATCGTAGTGGGCGAGTTTCTGTAGCGGTCGCACATCGTCTTGGATGAAAGTGAAACAGCGCTTCTGTTCGCCGTCGCCGTAAATGATTGGCTGCTTGTCCTGTAGCATCCTGTTTATAAAAATTGCAGCGACATTTCTGAATGGGTCGTCATACCGTTGTCGTGGCCCGATAATATTATGTGGTACAGCAATAACATAGTCGAACCCGTAGATATCAGCCATCAGCTCAACCATCTCTTCTGCAGCTACCTTGCTTACGGCATATGGGTCCTGAGGTTGTGGCTCCATGTCCTCAGTAAACGGCATATCGTTCTCTCCATACCGCGACATACTGGAACAATAGACGAAACGGTCGATACCAACGTCCGCGGCTGCGGTGAGTGTCGCAGTCGTCGCTTGGTATATGCTCTGATTGATACGACTGGGGGAGAATACGCTGAGTCCTTCATATGCGAGCGCTGCGGTGTGATACACAATATCAGCACCTTCCATTGCTGACTTCATGCTCGAAATGTCCTTACAGTCTACTTCGTGGAACTCGGCATCTGCCGGGATGTTTGCCTCATATCCCCCGACAAAGTTATCATTCCCAGCAACATCGTACCCTTGTCTCAAGAATTCATCAGCAAGATGACTTCCCAAGAACCCTGCTATCCCAGTTATAAACACTTCGTCGGCCGTTTCGGAGTGCCTGTCAGTCATACGTCTACCTAGTAATAAGTAATCACGTAACGGAATTAATTATAAACAGACTATCATTTAGAGCGGACAGTTAGGAATCGCATTCTACCTCAAGACAGTCCTGAACTGAGCGGACATTTTATATAGTGTTTAACAAAATGCATTCCAGAATTCCACACAGCCGGTTAGTTGAGAAGTTTGTTTGCTGAAGATGTGGCCACGACTGACTGTAGTCGCTCAGAGAGTTCATCGGGATGGTGTGCCTAGCGGACGGTTTTTGCGGTGTATCGGGCTGTCCCTGCGAATCGCCCATTTGACGACCGGTTCTACCGGCAGTCATTGACAGGGATGCCGCCTTGCGAGTGGCCTCGCTATCGCTGTCGGTAACCGTGCCGACAGCGACAGCTCCCCTATCGGCATTGTCCAACCGCTATCGACAACTCCTCGCGACAGAGCATGTAACTCACGTCAAGCCAACTACCATGGGTACTGAATCTAGTCAGCCAATTGAATATTCAGAGCTGTCATTGGTACGGATAACTGTAGTTCGGTAACTGTTACATTGGATTGATAGCGGCCCCTCCAAACAATATGGTACGCTTTCAGATTAAGAACATTAGACGTACTCAAGGATGTCATTCCGAGCTTTGTATGCTTGCTGGACAATATCTTTAATCCAGATGTATTCATAGGTGCTCACCCGACCAAGGTTGAACATATTCTCGTAGGCATTGAGTTGATTATTGATATCTTCGAACGTATCAATCTCCTCGGCGACCGGGAGTGGATACGCACGCGGTGCGCGCCTGACTTGGGCATCGAGTAACTCCGCGTTAATACCTTGATCATGTAAAAAGTCCATCAAATATTCACTGTACCACTCCTCGGAGTTCGCCCAGATATCATCGCCAATGAAACAAGGGAATTCTGTGGTTAGAATATACTCCCCGTTAGGCGTAGACTGTGGAATAAAGTCGTAGTCGGTGATGCGAGTAAAGTCATAGTGGTTCGGGAAGTATCCCCAATCGACATGATCAGGAAATAGCCGATCATGAGCTTTCAGATGTGTTCCAAGTATCACCATGCTTCGGTAATTGAGTGACTCTGACGTATCGATTAGAATGCTGGGGTCGATGGTACTGACAAAAAGGTCACTTTCAATCCTCTGACCATCCTCTGTTTTGATTGCCGTGACTTGGTTTCCGTTTGTCTCTAAACCTGAGACACCGTTGAACACAATTTCACAGTCAGCAACCATTGACTGGAGAATATCGGTATACTTGTCCTCAGGATAGTACGCACCGTCGCCGAAAAACTCCTGCTCCTCCTCGGGAAAACTTATTTTGAAATCGAACCAGTCACCGGTGATCCGTTTTGGATCTATCCCCCAGTGCTTCTCAGTATAGTTCTTGTTATATCTATTATATAATGTCTCCCCAACCTGATTTTTCATATACTGTGCAAAGTACTCAGCGTCAGTCTTCCCAGGAACGTCTGCTAGCTCTTTGCGAATAGAATCTGCATCATCCCATTCGTCGATATTTTGCTTGCTCACTGGATAGTGATGTGGGTCGGAAAGCGTTCCACGTGGATACGTTGCAGCGTAGAACTCGTGAGGCTCAAGATGCGTGAATTCTGAGAAGAGTTCGCCGACCACTGCCTCTTCATCCTCATCAAAGAACAATAGATGAGGTGCCGAATCACAATGATAACCTGTTTCGAACTCGATCTCCCGAAGGAGACCACCGATGGCATCTTTCTCAACAATTGTTACGTCGAATCCCTCTTGCTCAAGGAGATAACTAAGTGAACATCCTGCCACACCACCACCAATAACCGTTACGTCGGTCATTATGAGAAAATTGCTGTAGTCCTATAAAATTATCAGCCTCCTACCACTCGAGTGAAATTTGATACTGGAGTAAGTGGTTAGATTATAATAAAATATTTCGGCTGAGTGTGGGGTTCGTAGAGGTACTATTAAAACTGATCTGCCTGCACGACCTCGGACTGCCTGACCTCCTCGAGCAGATGGAGAGTCATATGATAAAACAGTACCCCATGGTAAGATATATTATGCAACTTCATAACCGTATAAGTACAAGATATAAAATGTAAACGTATGCAGTGTTATACTGCTCCAGCAAGTGCATTTTGAAGGCATACTTTCAGGAATTGCCACGAAATACACCTTGTGGCCAAATTTAGAACAACGCTCTTGTGAAGTACGTTTTCAATTTTTAGGGGGCAGCGCCAAGAGACTGTTTGAGTGCTTTGTCGCTTGGTTTTCGTAGGTTTGCGGGAGAACTGAAAGCTTCTGAGGTACGACTGTAGCTTGTCTCTTGAAACTTTTTGCTGGCTCTAGATGGTGTAATTGTCGTCAGCGTCTGTTCGGTTGCTGTGAACGATGTATCGGGCTCAAACATATCGTCTTCATTTAGCGTGTCGTAGGAGCGAAATCTGCCGGTATGGGCGAACAATGACTCCTATTCGTGGTTAACCAGCGGGAGTCGGGTGATTGATTCGTCTGCTGATTTCGCTGGCGTGACGTATCGATCGTCCGAGCCACAACCGAACAGCGTGAACACCGGCGGTTTGTCGCCGCTGTCTAATTCTCGGCATACCCGGATAGATACGCGAACGCAACTATGAGTCGCGCTTGCTGCCTTTGAGGCCAGCAGAGACGTACACTTCGTCGATTTTGTATAGTCGAGTTAGTAATCGTGATCTCAGCGGGTTCGGCCCAGAGCCACGTCTCAAACACCGCATCGTATCGGTGAACCTCTCGTTACTCGCCAGCACAGGGCAAAAACGACTACTGAGGGCTCATACGAATTCCCTGATCTGTGCAATATTGTCCCTTGTAATCTCGCCGATCTGATATAACACGAGGAAGTATATGAATGGTAGGAAAAAAGATAATAACAACAGACGTATCATTGTATACCGATTGGTAACGTACAGAAATAATGGGATGGCTGCCATGGCGCTGCCCGCTAAGAAGACACTCCAGATTGTTCGGACTGGCAAGTCCCATTCTATACGCTCACGGGACGACCAGAACACGAACACGCTGTACGCACCGTAACTGAGGAACGTCCCGACTGCTGCACCTACATATCCGTACGCTATGATGAGCGGAACGTTGGCAACGACGTTGAATACCACACACAGGAGCAGTCCTCGAGACATCAGAGCGGTCCGCTCCTGAATCTCTAACCCTATCTGGCCGATATTTGAAAACGACCACATAAGAACACCCGCACCTACGACTGGTATTACTATAAATCCCTCATGGAACTCTTGGCCAAGAAAGACCTCACTCAGCGGTCTACTAAGTGCTCCCAACAGGACCAGTGCGGGAACAGAGAGTATTAAAAAATATCTGGTAAATTGACGTAATAACCCCTCAATCTCCTTGACGTTATCACCGTTCCACTTGTTGATAACTATTGGTTGAATGGCATCAAGCAACGGTATCATCACGAGTCGCATTCCACGATCGGCGAGACTGTAATTCGAAGCATAAATTCCGACCGTAGCGCTGTCTCTGAGTACTTCAATCAAAAATCGATCTGCCTGGTTCAACAACGGGTCCCCCATTATCCAACCTACCATCGGAAGTCCGTACCCCGATATCTTTATCAGCGTACCCCGGTCAATCCGTGGCATCACTCTGAGTGCATCCGAAACCGCAACAATTAGCAAAATACCGATACTGATCCCGATAATGCGGCCCCAGATCCATCCGGCGATATGATCGTATACAAATAGTACGATTAGAACGGAGAGTACGAGCATGGAAACTGCTCTAACCATCATAAAAAGGGTCACTACTTTGGACTTCAGCGTCGCTCTGAGCAGTGCGATCATAGGCCGAAATGCTCCTTGGATCATCAGAAACGCCAACGTCGCGACGTAGAAGGGTTGGTACTCATCCAGTGAACTCCCGGCGAAGAGATAGAGGCTCCCACCGATGGTGATCAAGACGATATTGATCCCCATGACAACGGCATATACGGTACCGATGACTCTTCTCTCATCCATCTCGGGCGCGAATCGAATTATCGACTTGTTTAACCATCCATATAGTAGCGTACTTCCGATCCCCCCAACGCGATTGCGATCGAATGACGACCGAACGCGGCTGGCGAGAATATACGGGTAAAAATCGTTAGCGCTGCTATGTTCAAAACCGCCGGAATAAACCCCGCGATGGAGTACGCACTTACATCTTTCAAAAATTGACCAACGGAATCGGAAATATTACTCAGATCTATCCATGCCATCCTTTGCTAGTATATTAATTGATATATCCATTCGATTTATATTTTTTCACACATAACACACAACTGAACGCCGATCTGGCACCGACACTCAATTCCTTGTCCCAATTTGCTTGGCAGGGACCCCAGCAACGACAGCGTTCTCTGGGACTGGTTCAGTCACGACACTCCCAGCAGCGACGACACTACCTTCACCAAGAGTAACTCCGTCTAGGATTGTGCAGTTCGCACCGACCCATACGTCGTCATTGATCTTGATACCCTCTTTTGATATCTCCTGTTGAATAATGGGGGCTTTAGGGTCGCTAAATGTATGATTGGCCGCTGCAAGCACTGTGTGTGGGCCAATCAAAACGTCTGTACCGATTCGGATTGATCCGTGCCCAAGCAGCATAGTAAAAGCGTTTACGAGCGAGTTTTCACCAATCTCGATGCTCCCTCCCGACGGAGAAATGACTGCACGTCTCCGGATGCGACAACCCGACCTGATTACTATTGAACCATCAGCCCCAAATCTGCTGTTCGGGTGGATATCCGCTGAATCATGTACGGACACATTCTTTCGCCGATTGAGATAGTATTTGTACAGTACCTCGAAAATGTATGATTTACAGATTCCAGCGGTCGTAACGAGTCCCTTCTGTCTCAGTATTTCGAGAAAACTCATATAATTGGTTTGACTTTTGCGCTCTGGGTGTGTTAATATTAGGAGTCTACCACGCCGTGAACGACAAGAACCAAGGGATTTTGGCGGTTACTGGGCAACTCGTTTTGATACTATTGCCGTGGACTGTGTGCTCTGCCATATGAGCGGGTGACACTAACTGACTCCAGCTCAGTGGTGGTATCTATCGGTAGTCGTTTTTATTATCAGTAACTCATGAAACGACGTCAGCTAATCCGTTCTGATCCCTTTCTTGCCCTAATGAGACATTAGGAGTAGTTCCTCCCCGCTGAGTGACATCGGAGTTGTCGTTGTCAGCGGCGAGCAACTGCTGCCCGCCACTACCTGTTAGAGACATTTGCAGCAGGTACACGTTCTAACTAACAACCCTTGTAGGGTATTGACTATTTATTGAATGTAGCCACGAACTGTAAGGCTCATACGCCATGACAAGATCTTGATAACACTGCTGCGCGGCCTTGCAGAGAGACGAATTGACCCCGCTATCAGAACACAGTCTCGGTGGTAATGTAGTCTCTACCTTCTCCTCTAGCACCTCTTGTATCCTATATGGTGCAAATAATAATATCAGATTCTATCTAATTTAGATTAGAAGATAGACACAGATGAGCGCTACCGAAACGGGCCGGTCCGAGAAACGAGACGTAGTCTTGTTAACCATTGACTGTTGGCGATACGATGCCCCCTCGGAGATGCCACATTTTCAAGAGCTAACCTCCGATTTCCAGAAACATGAGGCCATCTGCCAAGCCGCCGCGACAAACGGGGTGTTCCCAGCGATACTCGCGTCACAATACTCCCACGAGGTTTACCGAACCGAAGACCCGAATTTGGTCGGTGATAGCGTTATGTCGTTACCGAAACTGCTGTCTCGAAGAGGGTACAAAACTGGTGCCTTTCTAGCTTCGAACCCTTTCCTCGGAAAGTGGGCCAGTCATTTCGACGAGTTCTGGAATGATGGAATGCGTAATCAAAACGAGGGCGCAAACCGTTCAGAATACTCTGAGTTTGATCGAATTCGGAACTTCCTCAAACTAGAATCCAGAGTGACTGCACCGGAGGTGGCTACCCGTGCGCGACGCTGGCTTGACGGAACCGATTCACCTCGGTTCTTATGGATGCATCTCATGGATATCCATGCACCATACTATCCGGGACTTCGGCGTGGCGTTACAACTGGACTGTTGAAGAATTACTATTCACTCGTCCAGTACTCCCGATACGGAATGGACGCGCCTGATAGCGTACTCGACACGATCCGAGATCTCTACTGGGAGTGTGTCAACCGTCTTGACGAGCGGATCCAAGAAGTTATACAATTTCTCCCGGAGGATTCGATCATTGTTGTGATGGCTGATCACGGGGAGGAACTTCATCACGGAAATATCGGTCACGCTCGGCTATACGAAGAGTGTGTTCGAGTCCCGTTATTCGTACGGCATCCGGACATTAGCATGGATGAGTCCCCCATCAGACAACTCGATGTCGCCCCAACGATCGCTGAATGGGTAAACGTAGCTATCCCCGATAGTTGGACCGGCGAACCCTACGATGGTGAACCACGAGAGAGCATTATACTAAATCACTCTCACGGCCAGGAACGGGTGTATGTCGGATTGCGAACCTCAAGTGCAAAACTGATAGAAGCCTATGACATGGATGGAAACAAGATAGATACCGAATTCTACGATCTGGAAGCGGATCCAACGGAGCAGCAACCGATACTAGATCACTCAAATTCCAGTCGGCAAGCTGTGTCGAGAAAGCTGGAGCGGCATAAACAGAAAAAGAATCTTATGAGTGATATATTCACCAACCGGGCAAACGCGACGGATGCAGTGGAAAAGCGGCTTAAAGAACTCGGATACCGATGATTCGACAGGCTCTCAACGTGTGTAGCATTCATCACGAAAATCGAACGGATCCGCGCTGAAATCCGCCTACTGGCTGACTGAGACAGTGTATTGACTGGGAGATACCGGCCCTTCTGCCCGGAAATAATATCAAAACTGAAATAATATTGTATTGTCATATCCCGAGGCTCTAAGTACTGCTGGGCACAATATAAAACAATCCTATGAAAGAGACCGTGAGAAAGGGACTCGGAATCTACTCCCAACTCGGGGCAAGCAACTTTCTAAACAGGTTTTTAGGCAAAATAGTACCGAATAACCTCTTCCATGAAAAAAGGGCGGACTACGAGTATAGCAATAGGAATCTTCCTACCCACAGAACACACACCGCTGGTGACGACCACATCATTCTGATAGTAGTTGATTCACTCCGGTGCGATGTAATAAACGCCCATGATACACCCCTGCTAAACGAATTCGACAAAACTACTGCTGTAGCCCCTTCGCCGTGGACGTATCCGTCCGTCAGTTCGATACTAACCGGATTATATCCTCATCAGCACGGTGCGATTCGACAGAATGACGACCCTGACAACGTTGGGGTAGATGAAATCTATCTTCCGCCAAAATCGACGGAGCATACTCTACCTGAACACTTCGCTAGTGTAGGGTACAATACATATGGAGCGTTCGGTTTCCTCATGCCGTTTCTCGCAGCGAGTGGGCGGTTTGAAACCCACAAACTGTACAACGACGCCGGTGCAGAACGTATCCTGACGAACTATGAGACGTGGTTAGACAACAACATCACCAACAGTACGTTCTCGTATATCCATCTGGCTGATCCTCACCAGCCCACGGATCCCCCTGAAAAATACTGGCGGGAGTATCGGGTCGACGACGACTTGGACGGAATAACCAAATGGGGAGATTACGCAGACAACTGGGACGGGAAAGGCGCTGAGTACTTTCAGGAGCATAAAAAACGCCTGTACCGAGCATCGGTCAACTACGTGGATTCTCAGATCTCGAAGCTAATCGGACGTCTTGGTGGGAAGTTGCACACTGATCCGACTGTCATCGTTACCAGTGACCATGGAGAAGCTCTGTGGGAACATCCGGAACTCGACTCTGCGAATTTCTACGACTCTCGGCCAGCGTACTCTGTTGGTCACGGGGGGACGCCTTATGAATCGATCTCCAGAGTACCAATCCTATACAAAAATACAGAATTCTCCAGCGAAGACTGTTCCACTATCGACATTTTCCCCACATTACTCTCAGACAAGTCTATTGATATTCCAGATGGGGTCACTGGGCACTCACATAGTGACCCCTTCCCTGCCCAACGGATGTTGTTGACTGAAGGGTCGAGATATGGATACGAAAAAAAAGCTATCTACGACTCAGATTACAAGATGATCCGATCAAATGGTGATGACACAACTCTCGGATTCGAGATTCCGAGCGAAACCACGGTTCAATTACCGGACGGTGTTGAGTCCGAACTGACACAGCAACTCCCACCGTGGCCAGAGGGAGACAAAGTTCGAGAAGTGAGTAATCAAGTGCAAACCCAACTGGAGAATCTCGGATACAAATGACCCGGCGTGGGAGAGGTAATCTTGAAATAACCGTGTTAATGCGCCTCGGAGTTATAGCGAGGACAAAATTGAATAACCCCAACGCGAGTAGACACTGCAAGTTTTCCGCTCGAATGCGTACCATTGTTACAATGTAATATTTTGACAAGATGACCTACCAGAATGACCCACAAACGAACAATAGCGAACCGCTGCACACAAATGGACAGCACCGGAGACGATTTATAAAGGGGCTGTCGGCTGTGACGGTCCTCGGATCGGGTCTATTGTCTGGTTGCCGTTCACTCGCCTCAGACCCGTCCGAAACACCTGCCGAAGAGAAATCGGTAGGAGACAATATTGGGGTTGGGATATACCTCGGCGACGAATCCGCTCTAAAGCCCTGGGAAGAGTGGTTCGGACGGACCGTTGACCACTACTCGTTCAGCGTTCCGAGAGATGGTTGGGACGATTATCGCATAAAGAACATGCCGTTTGAGATTCCTATAGAGCCGATTGCAGACCAGCGAGACATTATCGTGACCGCAAAAATGTTCCCCCCGTCCGATTCGACACTGTCAGCTGTTGCGGGGGGAGAGCACACCGAACAACACCGAAACTTCGGCAGTAGCTTGACCCACAACGGGATGGCGGATGCAACTATCCGGATTGGTCACGAATTCAACGGCCATTGGTCGTCAGACGGTGCAGTCGGACGACCCGATATGTTCATCGAGGCCTGGAAACAGACGGTCAGTGCAATGAATTCCGTTGGAGGCTCAAACTTCAGTTACATATGGGCTCCAAGTAACGGCCGAGAGGACATGGACCCGACGACTGCCTATCCGGGAGATGAGTGGGTAGATATGATTGGTCCTACGGTGTACGATGCAGGAGAAATATATCAGAGTCAATGCGGCAACAGGTCGATCAAGTATTGTCGTGAGCAAAACTGGAAAAAAACCGTTAATGAGGAGTTTGGTTTAGACTTTTGGGCAGAATTTTCGAGACGACATGAAAAAACGCTCGTATTCCCTGAGTACGGTATAACTGCTCGTAACTGGAACGGCGCCGGTGGTGGTGATAATAGAAAGTTCATCGCAAATATCGCCGAATGGATGTCGGCAAACTCCGACATTGTCGGGTGGCACAATCTCTGGAGCTACACTGCTGGCCCCCATTATATCGGACCGGACTCACTGCATGTATCTGATCAGTACTCATCAAATCCAGATGCCTCTGAAGAGTTCAGATCACAATTCCGTTGAGTACTAGCAGTGCGACCAATCGGGCCCTGTGAAACAATCTAACGACTTTCGAAAAACAGCTGTCGTACCGCTGGCTCGGACCGTGATTCGGTTACCCAACTAGGTTCAGGCAGCTGTTCAGTACGGCCAGCTACCGCGGTACCCCGAATAAAAACAGATTGAAGGCACCACGTACCGGCACTGCGATAGAAACCTTAGGGGAGTCAATCGGTTCTATATGTAGCTTATTTATATTATCACGGAATATAGAAATGACCTCGCAGAATAAAGCCCGAAAAACACACATAATTATAATACCTGCTCCGTTACGTTCAGTCGTTAAATATCAATTGAAAATGATGAGACCAGTCTCAGCTAGTGTCACATACTGGCAACAGTTCACCCCCTACTTACTTCCGGTCTCACTCCTGTTGGCATTGGTTGCATCGCTACTCATCTTTGTGAATTTTGATCCGATAATCGGTATAAAAAGCGGCTACGGGTTTATTGGGCTCTTGATCGCGCTAATCATTTACTGCTTCACCGGTAACACGATCGCGCCGAAAAGCTCACCGACTGGTTTCAAATCGTTCGGCCGGTCGCTGCGCCTATCAGTCCACTTCATTGCGCTTTTTTCTGTGCTGATTGTCGCGGGAATCGGCCTTTTTTCCAGAGCGGACGCCTCAATCGCCAGGACGTTTGTTCTTGTGATGATTCTCCCTGTCGGTTACTCATTATTGATAATTCAACTGTACGCGAAACCATCACCAAAGTATGTTTTGCCACAGATACTATCGTTGTTTTCGGTGGATCTCGTAACTAAGTTCCTGTCTACGGATTTTTATTTCGGGCGAGGTGATATACCGAAGCACGTTCATTATACAGATCTCATTATCTCGAGTGGCACTTGGAGAACGATCCCCGAAACATCGTTCTATCACTTCTTTCCAGGGCTCCAGACGTTAGCCGGGTCAGTCAGTCTCCTTACTAACTTTTCCCCATATTCCTCGCTGGTTTTGATCGGAATTTGTGTTTATATCGTTGTCGTTATCACGGTGTACCTGCTCGCTCAGATGCTGTTCGACAGCGAACTCATACCAGTTTGTATTGCTCTTGGTGTTACCATGCTCGATCCAATACACCGATATAGCGTGTATTTCTATCCACAATCGTTGGCAGTGGCGCTCATCTCTATTATTATTCTGGTCGCATTCAAATACAACTCTGCAGGGCCACGACGGTATCTAACCGGGCTGATCCTCTCATCACCGATCGTTGTGGCTCTGTGGTTTACCCATCACCTTACCGTGGTTTTGTTTGTCCCGATGGTTCTTTTATTGACTATCTGTCCAATTATTTTGAACCACTTATATACATCTGGTAGTACGGTTCGGCCACAGGTGGTTCCCATAGCATCATTGGCTGCTGGTAGCATCATTTATTGGCTATGGCAGGATGTATTCTATGAGACCCTGATCAGTGCTTTCTTTGACGTGATTAGCGGTGGTAAGGCCGCGACCGATGCCGGTGCCGGTGCTAAACTCGAATTGCTCGGGGTCCAAATCCCTGAAACTACAGTCAGTGATGCACTTATCAGCCTGCTCAGCCCCGGCGGAGTGTATAACATCATGCTCGTAGCCGCACTTGCCTTCAGCGCGACTATTTTACTGGATAAATCGAGCGAATACCGGCGCGCGGGTGGACCGATTGTCGTGGGCCTTTTTGGCTCTATTTTGATGTTACGATTGCCTATCGATTTACACGGGAGTGCGAGGTTACAGCTGCCATTCAGCCTGTTCGTCGCGTTCGTTCTTGGGATTGGACTCTACCAAGTTTTGACCAACTCGAAGATAAAACGGGCATTACCCGCGATTGTCGTCTTCGTGTTACTATCGACTGCAGGAGCAGCTGTTGCAGCGGATGACCTATACGCGCTTCAGTCCGGTCCTGACCTCTGGGAGAGACAAACAACGCCCGACCCACAGAAGGATTTTAGTCACGCCGAAATGCAGAGCTTTCGGCTTTCGTCCGGGTTTATTCAACGGAACGACGCCAGCGTCAGCACAGACTGGCATACTTCTATTGGCCTGATGAGATACGGTACCGAATCTGAGTCGTTCGTGATAGAAAATAGTTCTATCAGATCTGATGAAGAGTTGCTGATGTATCGGCAACGGTGGGTCGATCATAGTATCCGCCTGATTCCGGAACGCAGGTCCTTGGTAACGCTGGTTGTCGCCGAGAATTGGCAGAAAGATCTCACTACCAGCGAAAACAAGATCTACACGACTGGTGAAATCGGTATGATGGCAGATCGAAACAGCACTTCGTATTTTGTCGCTCGATAAGGTTGGTACTGGCACGATTTTAGACTATATACCTTCTTGTAGCGGATTGTTAGTAAGGCGGAGTAGAGACTGAAAGTCACAGAGCGGGATAGGTGGCACGGCCGCGCCACCCGAGGAACAATGTTCCCAGTCAAGACCCTCATCGTGGAACGTCAGATGGTGAATCTGCCGGCACAGGTTCGCTCCCGTCACGACGCCCCTTGCCACGCTGCCGTACCAAATCATTGATTCAGTACAGTTGCTATCGAGAGTTTCGACGAGATCTGTGTAAGGATGCGACTGGACATTCAACGACAGGTACGGCACAGTCTTCTGGTATTCCGCGAGACTGTTTAGTAAGTATCATTTTACCGCCTACACGCACACCGGCCAACCGGATCCTGAACCCCCTGTCACGTATAGAATCTTATATCGATGCGTCCGGGGCCCACAGGAAGTGCCGGACGCGCCTTGGCCACATCAAAAGTACTGGTGAAAATCGTCGAACCGTGCGTCAACGCAGGAAAGAAGAGTCGCGAGCGCGACCGACCGTCGCGCTCGCGTGGCCTGTCTATGCAAGGCATGGAACAGCACGACAAGGACAAGCGACCGGTGTTCACTCTCGCCGACTGTGGTACGTCAGAGACGTAAGCTCACTCCGAAAAGTGGCAAGGAATCGATGATTCAACTCCTGCTCGGACACCGTCAGTCGGTGTGTGTAATAGTTTACGCTGATGACTTTCGGCCGTACGAGCCATCGATGAGGTCGATGCGTTCAACCAGCAGTATGTGGTCCACGATGAGGGTGAAAACGCTGATTACGACGTACACATCAACACTTGCGAGGACTACGTATCGCTGGCGCGATGCATGGCTCTTGCCGTATCGAAGCATCTCCAAAGACAAACTCACATTCCACCTCAGAGAGCACCAACTACGGAACCGGGTCGAAAAAAAAACTCAGAGACGAAACGGTGAAAACCACTGTCGGAACTGTGCTATGATGCTGCACCGATTCCCTACGTATGAGCGTCCTACTATCGTACCCAGTCCTGTCTGGCCCCGGACAGTCTCGTCCGAGCCATTGAACTGAGATCCAACCCAGGGTGTCATGGAACAATTCAAATGCTGTGGCAGTTCCGGAAAAACTGGCATCTGATGCACCGACATCATGCCGATATTCAAAAGCAGCAACGCTCCTCACAACTGATGGCGGAAAACCATGTTAATCATTCTATGACCTCTCAGGCACCAGAAATTTCATGCAGGGGCCGATCGCGAACCAGTCTCAGTTGGTGGGTAAATACCTCCCTACCTCATGTCTAAACACGTTATTTCGGCGCCATAGATGAACTTTTCTACGATCTGGCAGTCTCGGTATGATTATTGGTAGCTATTTGATAACCAAACTTAATTTACATTCCCTCCAGAGACTAGTTATAGGTTCCTTACAGATAGTAGGGGGTAACTACGGTTAATTATAGATACCGTATAGCAGTCCTTGCATGGCTGGAACCATTGAACACCTACCGAGGCGACTCGAACGCCATATGGATCGTCGAATAGCAAACAGAACGAATGCGCTAATGTATCCCACAGCATGAAGCACGGAATATATCTCACAAGCAAAGATCAAGTAGAAAGGTTCGAAAATGCTTGGTTGGACGGTCAACACATTGATCTGATCACGACGACATATACCGCTGGTATGTTCGACGCGGTCGGTATCACCTGGGAACCTGGTTCAGGCGCTCGGAACACCAAACAGTCGCTACAAGAGACGTTCGGCGAGACCGATCGTAGAATGGTCATTGCCTACGAATTTGCCGGCGATAGCCGTGGCGATTACGCCGCGCCAGCGCAGGGAGATTTCAACGGTCGTTACCGTTCATTTGCAGAAGAATTAGTCAGTCTCGGCATGGGCGATACAATTATCACGCCCAATCATGAGTTTAATTTGTCTTGGTCAGGAAAATACCCAAATGACCCGCAGAACTACGCCGATGCCTACGCCCGTCTGGTAAGTGTGATGCAGTCAGTCAACGGGGCTAACTTTAGATTCTGTTTCGCTCCTGCCAGGAATAGACAGGGTATCGCACCGGAAGCTTGGCCGATGGATTCGCAGTACTGGCCCGATGGTGAACCTGCCCCTATCGTTGCACCCTCGTTCTATGATGGCGCAAACGGTATTTATCCCAGCGACCCCGAGGACATCACTGATGAACAGCGAGAGCGCGCATGGACCGAAAAGCACAAACCGCAACTGGAGATGTGGCTTGATTTCGCCAAGAGCCGCGGTGCGTCTCTGGGGTTCCGTGAATGGGGGCTCGCATCCAGTGCCTGGGTGAACAACGGAGGCACCGACAATCCCATGTTTATTAACCGGTTTTTCGACTGGATTGAGAGCCATGACGTAGTGTTCCAGACGTACTGGAACGGTAATATCGATAACCCGAAACACACTATCTGGCCGGAGGACAAGTCGTTACTGCCCGAAGGTGGCCAGCGCTGGCGCAACCGTGTCACCGCGACACTCGGCACCGACGACACGACCAACGACACGGCCAGCGATACGACCAACGACACGGCCAGCGATACGACCAATGACACGACTAACACCAACATCGTTGGCGAGTACAATCGACCCGCGCGGGGTTCCCTGGATTGGCACGTCCCACTGAACGAGAACTTCAGCGATATCGAAGAGGATATCAAAGCGCTCAATGAGCGGCTGAAGAAGCTCGAATAATCACTCGCCCGTGTCTTCCAAGTGGTGATTCTGGCTCACTCGGCTTCATTACCGCATCCCACAAGGTAGCAGCTTCAGTCGATTATTGGAGGTTGGGGGAGAGCACCTGCTCAACTTTACGATCAACGAACCCATGAGGAGCGCTTGGTAGATTTCGGAAAGAACGCCGAGTTCACAACACGAAGGCTATACAAGGTCTTCTTTTAAGTACGTGTCTCGCAAAAAGTAGAACGATATCTTCGCTAGTCTCAGTACTGTTGCAGCGGTTACATTTCAAGCGGTGTTCAAGCTATTAGCACAATATAACTAATACGTGTGGCTCCCGAACATCTGGTCAATACCGTTCGAGAGTTATGTATACCCCTTCTTGACAAATGAATATTTTACAGCTCACTCGGACAGCTATGTACCAGCCTCAAAACGGAGCAGAAGTGCGTCTTTGGAAAACCGCCCAAAAAATGACTGAATTAGGTGATCTCTGGGTGGCTGCCCCTCACTGCAATGAACAACCGTCAAATGATATTGAGTGGATTGACCTAACAAGCCCACTGTTTACCTGGCAACCGATCTGGAACGACCTCTGGACGGGATTATTTTTATTCCACGAGCGACATCCACTTCGAAAGCTACTCACTCGGGCGCTCGTCACGAAAGTCAATTCGAGGGATATCACATTCGATGTCATCATCTGTGAGTTCCCCCAGGTTACGGATGCAGCAGTCCAACTCTCGGCGCAACACGATGCGGCGATGCTGCTGAACAAGCACAATGCCGCACATACGATACTGGACGGCTATCTCCGCGAGAGATCAGTCCCCAAACATCTCCGACACCGGGCGGTAGAGAATCTCTATTCTTTCGAACAGCAGGCGATTAGAGCAGCCGATGTGACGGTGTTCCAATCCGAGAATGATCAGACTCTATTCGAGGAGATGGCCGGAGTTGAGACGTTCGTCATACCAAACGGCTGTGACTTCCAGTGGATCCGCAGCGGTGGTAATCCAGAACAGGCGGCACGGGAATGTGGCGTAGGTGAGGACACATTCACGTGTGTGTTCCTTGGCTCATACGATTACGCACCAAACAAACGCGCGGCAAAGGTAATTATAAACGAAATTGCACCCAAATTTGATGATATAAATTTCCTTCTCATTGGACGCAATCCTCCCTCAACATCGGTGAGTAACGTGTACACACCTGGCTATGTTGACGAACTTCCCGGCGTCTTACAGTTAGCGGACGTGGCTCTTTGTCCGCTATTTAGTGGCTCCGGGACTAAATTAAAGATGTTAGACTATCTGGCTGCGGGGTTACCGATAATTACCACGCCCGTTGGCGCACAAGGGCTCACTGTTGAAAACGGCAAGGAGGTGCTTATTTACGAGGACGCTGACGGGTTTGTCAGCGGCATCAAACGGCTTCGTTCTTCGAACGAACTCCGGCGCCGACTCGCGACTGCAGGGTCGGAGATTGCGTCGCATCATTCTTGGGACTCGTTAATGGACCAATACGACAAAGTATTTGAAGTGATCACTGACAAGCGAGATACGTAGCATTCTCCTGTGTGTAAGCACTTCGATTGTACCAATCATATACACTTTGTCCTCACTACGAACGATTCCGAGTCTGTGCAACATCTATCGAGCACGATAGCCGAATTCTTAGCCGGTATCGACAGATATTTTCTGTTCTTCGATATAAGCCGCCGATTGCTTGGAATCCTTGTCGCAGTTTAAGTTGGTAAAACGACTGTTCGCGCGTGTGTGAAAGTGAAATTTGAGTCTTCGCCCGTCTGAGTCGACCTCGTAGCCATGGATGTATCTAAAGAAATCATTTGATGGGACTGCTGAATGGCTGAGTTCGAGATTCACTGCATCAAGTGCGAGGCATCTCATGTCAACCACACTAATAGTTTGGTCTAGACGACACGCTGATGATAGAGTTGCGGCCTATGAGGTGCGCAGGCAGGGGTCAAACGTCTCAGGGTCGTCGCGGTTGTTGATGAGTTTAGAGAAGTGCGACCTGTGTGTGTTTGAGTCTCTCGTCAACAACGGTTATGTCTGTGGATTCAGCAAGTGAGTTAGAGATCAACTCCCCCACGGACAGCAATCTCGAGGTAATGTCTGAAGCCATGTTTCTATTTGGAGATACTAACATTGAACTCTCCTACAGTGGACTTACTGTGGACTGCGTTGAGCGGTGAGCATACTGCACCGGCGACAACTTCGACTGCACCGATATTGTTAGCGTTCCTGTTGTCTGATGGCGGCTTGCTGTTAGGCTAGAAACTATAGACATCACGGGTCGTAACCACGGACTCACGTCGGTTTTAAATAATCAGAATTCGATATTTCAGATATGGATATTTTGTTGTTTGATCAACACTCCGACGGTCATCACATTGAGTATGCAGGTAAACTACTTGATCAACTTGAAGATGATCCGCGTGTGTCAACTGTCGATTTCTTATTAACGCAGCCACATCCGGAAGGTAATCTCTCTACTGGGTCTCGTCCAGAATATATGCGCCAATTTAATCATAACGTATATTATTTATCCGACAGCTTTAATTTTACAAATAAGCGCAAGATTGTAAAATATCTGTTTGAATTCGCTGGGTCACGTGATTACGATATCTTGCATGCACTCCACATTGACGATCTCCTGTTTGAGCTAGCGACTACACCTGTTCCCGATCGAACATTCAAGATGTGTGGCACTATCAACGGTGCATTCTTTTTTATGGGGGATAACCGAGTTCTTTCGTGGGCCGATGAGGTCGCAACCGAGTTGAGCATTCATGTAAACGGAAAAAATATTCGCCGACTTATGTCAGCTCTTGCTGATTATAACAAAAGTTTGACTTCTAAACTCTGTCCACCAGGTATCTCACTGCGTGGCTGTTTGGCTTCGGATATGATTGATAATGTGTTTGTTCATAGTGACAAAGCACACTCCTATATCAATAAAGTGGGCAACCAATCTACGTCCTGTACAGTGGTTCCGGATCCACTTGAACTCTGGACCGAAGAGTCAAATAAAAAAAATCTTCGGAATGAACTTGGGATTCCTACTGAGGGTCCCATGTTTTTGTTTTTTGGCCAGACTCGTTACGAAAAAGGACCCGATATCCTTCTTGATGCTTGTAGCAGGTATGAAGGTCCACCATGTACTGTTGTATTGGCTGGACCTCCGGTGGATGTTGATGATGAAGACGTTGCACTCACAACCACCGCCTCAAATATCGCGCTACACTCTACACTTGAATTCGTTCCAGAGGAAGATGTCAAGTCATACTTTCATGCTGCAGATGCGGTGGTTCTTCCGTATCGACGCCAATTCGGCGAATACCGAACTAGCGGTGTATTTCAGAAGGCTTGCGCTGCTGTGCGTCCACTTATTGTCTCGGACTTTGGTGAGCTGGCTCTCCGTACTAACCGTTACGACCTTGGAATGGTCTTTCCGCCGGAAGATCCAGATGCCTTGGCCGATATACTTTCGATTGCTGCGTCTGAATCCGTCCACGGATTCGAGAAAGATCAAATGGTAGCATATGCTCGTTCACAATCTTACGACAATTTGGCTGAAGAAACAGTGGACACATATAGTTCATTGTATGATCTCAAAACCAGCTCAGAAATATCCCGGTCCAGTCACTAGAGGCGAAGATAGCCATTTTCATTAGATTAGAAGACGAGTCAATGGTCTGCTTGGCACCAGATACGATAGTAGCGAGAACACGCTGACTTGCATACCGGATATGATAACGTCATCGTGGGTGCAATTGAAATCGCAAAGCCGGGCGTGGTATGTGCAGCTGCGGTCGTTTTTGTACCGTAAGAACGTTGAATCAGCCATCTGCGTTGACCCATCAGCTATACTCGCTCAATGACGGGAAGACCGTCGTGCGTAACCCCATTCCAATTTTGACACCCAATGAATCTCACCGCGACATTGGTTTGTTTACTTGGTGAGGCAGGGTAGTCAGCAAAGAGGTCAGACGACATGCTGTCCGTCTTTTACAACGCCTACTCTACGAATCGGCAAGACGTTCAATTAGTGAGTTCATTGTAATCTCTAAATTCAGCGTCTCTGAAATGATCATATGCTCCAAGCATAGTTGTTCGTATTTTATCAAACCCACCGGTTACGGACCATAATAGAACCAGATACACTGTATCAGCCATAATCGTCAGGTAGAGAGGCATTCGACATGGTAGTGAGAGGTTTTCGGCCCCGAATTGTAGCTTATTTCTCATTTTGTGATACGAACTGAATGGCGATCGCGTGGAAGTTTCACCAACGTGATGTCGGATCCGCGAGTCAGGGGCTGTCAATACCTTCCAGCCGTTCTCTCTTGCCTTCCACGCCAGATCGACATCCTCCATTCCTAGAAAATAATTCTCATTTAGCAGACCGTGTTCTGCAAGAAAATCGGGGTTCAGAAGGATAAGGCATGATTGGACGTAGTCCACTGAGTATGGTTCGCTCTCTTTCGGTTTGCGATACAGTTCCCCTTTCGCTGCAATCCAGGGATGAAAAGCATACCCTGCATTGTGGACTTCCCCCGAATCGGCGTGAAGGTTGACACCGCCGACAGCTGCGACGTTATCGTACGTTTGCATCGCATTAACTAGAGGCTGCAAGAAGTCTTGCGTCACGATGGTATCATCGTTGAGAAGAAGAACGTACTCTGCTTCAGTATCAAGAGCGTAGGAAATGCCGGCGTTGTTCCCCTTTGCAAACCCTTTGTTCTCCTCGTTGAGAACAAACTCACACCAGCTGTACTCTGATTGCAACCGTTCTATTGAGCCATCTTTTGAGCCATTATCGACAACAATCACACGATAATCAGGGTATGTAATCGACTGTATTGAGTCCAAGCATTTGGTTATCTCTTCGTAGTTCTCCCAGGTGAGGATTACAATAGCAACTGAAGGGGCTCTATGGGGGTCAATTTTCGTTTTAGATTGATCACTCGCACTACCCGCTATTGATGAGTTAGTCACGGATTTATCGTTCATATATATATACATAAAACATTCAATTCTACATATAATAGTAGTTTGGCACTTAACCGGGCTAGAGAAGTGGATACACCGTTGCTTCGTGTACTGAGCCCCACATTGCCGTGGTCGCTCCAACCGGGGTCCTCGCGGGTGTCAGTCAACTCAATCATGGCAACTGTCATTTAATATCGGCGCAACACATCCAAAGCGAACGCACCCCAAAGAACACCGGACACAGCGGAGTGTCCCTGAAGGGAACAGTGTGGACTGAGTATCTGAACGCGATGACACACGCAGAACATCCCACACAAGGCATTTCCTCGCACATGACCTCAGCACTACTAACCAGAAAATGGTCCTCCCGAGCGAGCATTTCATCATCGCCCTCCTCCCCATCGCAGTATACGCACTCCTCCGGGACAGACAGCTCCCGTCGCTCCAGTTGGTCGCAGTCACGTTCTTCGGCAGCCAGTTCCCAGATATCATCGACAAGCCGTTAGCGTACGAACTCCATCTCATCCCCTCCGGTCGGGTGTTTATGCACTCGCTCCCGTTCGCAATTCCGCTCTCGATTGTCGTCATCGCTTACGCAGTCCGAACGGACCGGGCCCGACTTGGGACAGCATTTGCGTTCGCCCATCTCTCACACTTGGTGGCCGATAATCAGCAACTCCTGCCGCCGAACTGGTACGTGTCGTCGGACCTGCTCTGGCCGCTTCAGCCGCCCGTTGTGCGCCCGGCAGTCCCACAGTGGGTCGGTGAGGGCGCAGTGAACCTGCATCTCTGGACCGGGTTTTCGGTGCTCGTCCTGACGCTGGTGGCGTACGTGCTGGTAGCGGACCTGCAATCCCAACTCGACGTTAGATAGCGGTGTCTGCACCACGCTAGAGTCAGCGTACTGCATATCAGGTCGGAAATAACGATTCTCCGGGAAGCGGTCCTCAATCTAATAGTTCCAAAGGGAGCGGCCTATTCGCTTGCATTCTGTTCTTGTTTCTCCACCTGCTTGCCACCTATCCACGTAGACGGGAAATAGAGCTACTGACGACGTATTGACCCTATTCTGCCGGAAGCTTCCCGTACGGTTGCGACGAAGGCGCTATTTTCAGCTGTTGGGCTGTCACGAATCGGACCCATGAGCTTTTAGACGGACGGGCGAGCGAGAACACTGTATGCGACGATTGGTCCTCGCCGTATGCATCGTTTCCCTCCTTGCCGGGTGTGGGACATTCATGGCTGATAGCCCGCCACCCAGCGACGAACGAGCCGTCACGGTCGTCGAGGAGGCGAACAGCACTGTTGCCGCCGTCGAAGCGTATCGATTCGATATGGAGATGCATGTGGTAGCGTCGGATGGTGAGCAATCACGGACCGTCAGAGTCGACGGCGATGGTGCGGTAAACGTCTCCGTAAAACGGATGCAAGCGACGACGCGGATGCAAGACCAGTCGATCGACTCCTATGTCGACGGGTACAAAGCGTACCAGGGCTGTCAGGACCCTTGGGGTGGCTACGCCGTCGAGAACGTATCGCGTTCCGATCCGTGGGCGACCGCGACGCCGCTCCATCGGCAACTACTGCTCTTTGAACGCTCGAACGTCTACTGGCGGGGCAATGAGACGCTTGACGGCAACCGGACGGTCCTTGTCACGGCCTCCCCGAGCGCCGAAACTATCGAATCACTCATCGATCGTCGACAGGCTGGCGACATGGATCTAAACCGCGGTTCGCTTGAGAACGCGACAGCGCGACTCTGGGTTAATCCAAACACGAACCGACCGGTACAGTCGGAACTCAGGATAGAAATCTCACAGCGTGGAGCGACTGCAACTGCCACGATCACGGTCCAGTACAGCGAGTACGGTGAACCAACCGCCATCTCTATTCCGCCGGAGGTGTACGACGACCCGCACGAACTCGGGTGTCCCGGTGCGAGCTGAACCCGATAGAAACCGCTTCAACCGTCGGCGACCACTCGCTCAGTCCGACCATTCCTCGTACAGCCCGCGGCCGACGACACCGAGGCCGACGAGCGTTATGAGGTTGAGGAGGAAGCCGCCGACGACTGGAATCGCGAAGGGAACGGCCAGTAACAGCCCCCCGGCGACGCCGTCTGTTGCGCTAACGGTGCCGTCATCGCCGATAACCGAATTCCCGACCCAAACAGCAGTAATGCCGGTGCCGACGATACTGAGGATGCCGATGAGAAGCAGTCCGGGGATCGATATCAGCGCGCCGATAATCGTCAGCGTGAGTAGTACCAGCCCGATGGGGACCAGAATGCCGACGAGAATCCCCCAGCCGATTGCGTCGCCGAGGTTGTCTTGAATCTCCCGCACGGCGTTCGTCGTGTACTCCGGGCCGATAGCGGCTGCTGCGGCGCCCAACACCGAGATCATGACGAACCCGACACCGAAACGCAGGACGATATTGAAGCCCGGGCCCGCACTCCCACCCGGGGCTGTAGGCTGTGCTGTTGCGACCCCGGCGAGTCCGAGTACGGCGAGCAGACTCCCGAGGCTACTGACGGCTTGCTTGGAGGGCATAGTAGCGTCTTTCCGGTTTCATCTGCGGTTGTAAACCTCTTCTGTATGTTTGCTATCTGTCATCGCAGCCGGCGACTCTACGTTTGGTTCCAGTTTGAATCGCGATAGTATTCGCACAAGCCGGGACAAAGTATCCGATCTGGTCGGACTGTCTTGCCGGCGAAGCCGTTCACATCCAGCGCCGACATCGAGCGGGAGACGTATCTTTTTGCGGTCTTGGACCTAACTGAGCAGTGTGGACGTGACCGTGTACGGGTCGCTCCGTGCGGCGACAGGGGCGAAGACAGTCGAAATTACAGTCGATGGCGACACTGTTGGAGCCGTGATTACGGCCTTCGTCGACGCGTATCCGCGTGCGAAGTCACAGTTAGTCGATGCGAACGGCGAACTCCGACCGAGTGTGCGGGTGATGGTCGACGGGGACAACGCCTCCCACGACCAGCGGGTCCCGTCCGGCGCGGCGGTCGAACTCTTTCCGGCGATGCGAGGTGGGTGAACGCCACCAGCCGCTGTCCAACTACAGGTCGTACTGTTCGCGGACGGTTCCGGCGAGCCCCTGTTCTTCGAGGAGATCCATCGGCGCGAGCATCGAGAGCTGGACGACGCCGGGTAGTCGCGCGATTTCGACGCCGCCGGTGAACGTACAGCGTGCCCGGACCTCACCCTCTGACATACCGAAGAGCGTTCCAGCCCGTGCGAATGCGTTCTCGGTGGCGTCATTGATAGTCGCGCCGGACCCGATGATCTGGAGCGGCGCTGCATCGACGACGTCATCGACATGATGATCGGAAGCGAGGGCCTCGCCCGCTTCTCGCTCGGCGTCCGTGTATGGCTTGGCGATATCCGGCAGGTCCGACTCGTTCGGAAGCAGGAGTGGGCCATCGATGTCGAGGTCCTTGATGACGCTGACTTCGAGTTCGGTACGGCCGCTCACGTCGGTCGTATGAAGCGAGAGTTCGCCGTCACCCTGGTTGGCGTGCAGGTCCCCAACGTAGAGGCCCGCGCCGTCTATCTCGACGGGACAGATGAGCGTCGCGCCGGGGCGGACATCGTTCGAGTCCAGGTGGCCATCCGTGCGGGCCGCAAGCGCCGCTTCGTCGGCGAGGCCCCAGTCGTGGTCGGCACCGATGAGGAACTGGCCGAAGTCACCGGCGTTATGTGAATCGGGGAACTCGACCGACGGCGTCGTCCCGATGTTCCCGATGAACGGTCGGAGGTGCCCGAGCGTGCCGGGAATCTCGTCGGGCTTGTACAGCAAAATTGGGTGTTGCCGGGAGTGGTCGGGCAGTGCCATCGCCTCGTCGGCGCGCTCCGCGAGGTCCGCCGCACCGTCGGGGCCGACCGTGAGCCCCACCGAGCGGTCCTCATCGAACGCCACGGTATACCCGAACTCGAAGCCAAAGGACGAGGCATTGGCTCCACACTCCGCACAGCGAATCGCGTCTTCGCCGGTCCCCTCGACGACGCTGTCGGGCCATTCGGTGCCACACTCCGGGCATCGATGGTCGACGAACGGGTCGCTCCCGAAGGCGTCCTCCCGTTCGGCCATGCTGCCCGTACTCGTCGCAATACTCGTCACCTCAACATCCTTGATACGGACAACGAGTGCGTCGCCGGGTTCGGCGTTCTCGACCCGGATCGGTCGCGTCACCTCGTGGCCGCCGCGGAACTCGGGGGTGACCATCGGTCCCCAGCACGCAGGGGGCGTGTGGGTGCGAACGGTCCCGCCGTCGGCCACTGTGCCGGCCCATTCCTGGTCCGGTCCGACGAGTCCAAGCGTAAACCGGTCGACATCGAGTTCCTGCTGGATTTGCTCTGACATACATTCTCAAACACGGTCTATACGAGAATAAATCATGGTGTGGGTACGAGTGGCTCCAGCGTCGTCTCTATCCTTGGAAGTGTCCCGTGCCGTCAATTCAACTCTGATGGGTCGGTGACATCAGACGGATCGGTCTGCTGGGCAGAACAAAAATACAGGAACGAGAAAAATTATCCTTCTAACTGTAGTTATGTTATATACCCGCATTTATTGATAAAGGTACACCGGTTCCTAAAGTAGCAGTGATACTTATTGATATTGGACACTTCTTGATAGTCAATGTCACCCGAGGACCAGTACCAGGGTGGGCTTTACCGACCAAACAGGCGAGACTTGTTGCACGTACTCGGCGTGGGCGGGGCCACGGCGCTTGCAGGCTGTGACGGGTTGATTGGCGGGGGCGCAGAACAGACTGACCGTGAGGTCGATGGCGATAGCGGCGGCACAGCCACGGCCGACGCGGCTGAAAATCCGAGTTCGCGGACAGTCTCGGGTGCGTACACGTCCGTCGCCGGGTCTGACGCGAACTCGTTGAACTGGTTGTACGTCAACGACACGGCATCCGGCGCGTACATCGACCTTACGCTGGACAGTGCTTGGGCGGTCGACAACGACCAGAACGTCTTCCCGCTGTGGGCCGAGCCATCGACAGAGGACGGACAGACCTACCGGATCACGCTCCGGGACAATCTCCAGTGGGGCGGTGGCTACGGGCAGATGACTGCCGAGGACTGGGTATATATGATCACGAACGTCTTCCAGGGCGAAGACAACTGGGCGGGGTACACGAACGCCGGTGACTGGTTTCGGCAGGGCGCACCGATTCCGGTTGAGCAGGTGGACACGCTCACCTTCGAGATCAGGCTCCCAGAAGTCGATCCAACGTTCCCGCTCAAGCCGATTATGTGGGGCCAATTGTGCCTCCCGAAGGGCATCTTAGAGAAGTACGTTCCAGATAAGGATGCGGAGGGGCTCCGACAGGACGAGGAGATTAACACGCTCCAGTACACCGGCAATCTGGGGCCGTACACGTACGAGGAGTGGGAACGAGAGTCCCAGTACGTCACTGTGCGAAACGATGACTACTATCTCCGCAACGTCGACGAGTTGGGCGAGGAATGGGACAACGTTCCGTATTTCGAATCATACACGGTCCAGGTAATTCCCGAAGAATCCTCGCGACTCAACGCGCTCCGGAACGGTGAGGTGACGATTGCCGGCATCCCACCGCGAAGCGCACAGGAGTTCCAGGAGAACGAAAATATCGACGTGTACGTGCAGCCACAGCCCTTCGTCCAGGCGTTGAAGTACAACATGCGCGCGAACGGCTGGGAGCTGTTCCGAGAGATTCCGGTGCGACAGGCGTTCGTCTGTGCCGTCGACAAGACGACCCTCGCGGAGAACCTCTATCGGGGCTTCGCGGAACCGGCCTACACGATGCAGCCGCGGTTCTCGAAGTGGTATGCCGAGGAGGAGATCCAAGAGTACACGTTCGGGACTGGCGATCTCCAGGGCTCGGGGCCGGCGCGAACGCGGATGGAGCAGGGCATCGAGGGGACCGAATACGAGTACGACGGGGAGATGCTCCTCAACCCGGACGGCGACCCCGTTACGCTGTCGCTGTACGCCAGTTCGGCCAGCAACACGAACCAGACCCTGGCGGAACTGGTCGGCCAGCAGATCGAGTCCAATCTGGGGATCAGTATCCAGATCGAGACGATCCCTGGGAACACGTTTCAGCAACAGTACGCGTCGAACTCTCCGCCAGAGGGCGAAGACGCTCCGTGGAGTTCCGGAACGTTCAACGGCGGACCTCGGGACACCTCCGTCAGCCAGGAACCGTGGGATATGTCGGTCGTACTGGGGTTCAACACGTATCCCAGAACACCGAGTTCGAGCGTGACGTTCTTCCGGGAGCGAGGGAACGCCAACTACGCGGGCTACGTACCAGAATCGAATATCCCGGAACTGTATGCGGAGGCGTCCCGAACCGTCGACGAGGCCGAGCGCCAGGAGCTGTTCGGCCAGGTATTCCAGCAGATTGCACGGGAGCAGCCGTTCGGGTTTCTGCTGATGGAGTCCGATATCACCGGGGCACAGGACCCTCTCGTCGGGCCGAGCGATACCTTCGCCAGTGGGTGGGACTACCAGCGGTACTACTTCGATAGATGAGGTGGTACGTCGTCCGCCGGTTGCTCTGGGCGGTCGTTGCGACGTTTATTATCCTCTCGATCACCTGGGCGCTGCTGCTGGTGACTCAGGAACAGACGCTCGCCTCAATCCAGTTTCAGGCGGCTGTCTCGGGCGGTGACGCGGAGGCTGCACGGGAAGCCTACGAACAGCGGCGTGGGTTAGACCGACCGCTCTGGCGACAGTACGTCGACTACATGACGAACATGGCGACGTTCAATTGGGGGTACAGCACGTCCCGGGGCCAGCCAGTGACCGCGGCCATCATGGACGCACTACCGTACACGGTCATGTACTCGGTTCCTTGGAGTGTGTTGACCGTTGTGTTCGGGCTGTCAGTCGGGCTGTACTCGGCAACCCACCAGTACTCGAAGTTCGACTATGCGGCGACGTTCGTCGCGTTTTTCGGCTATGCCATCCCGAACTTCTGGTTCGGGATCATCCTGCTGGTCATCTTCGGTGTCCATCTTGACCTCGTCCCTATCGTGTTCGACCCAGATGTCCCCGTATTCAGTCTGGCCAACGCCAAACAGCTCGTTTTGCCTGTGTTCGTCCTCACAACGGGCTCGATTGCCAGTCTCGCGCGCTACTCCCGCGCGGAGGCGCTGGAGTACGTTCAAGCAACGTTCACGAAGACGGCGAAGGCCAAAGGTGCCTCAGAGCGACGGATACTGCTCAGACATGTCTTCCGGCCGGCCGCTGTCCCGCTGTCGACGATTCTCGTAGCCGACCTGCTGGGGCTGTTCATCGCCAGTTCGTATCTCGTCGAAGTGGTGTTTGGCATCCCCGGGCTCGGGCAGTTGAGCTTCCGTGCGATACAGAACCAGGACACGCCGCTCGTGCTCGCAACGACGCTGATCGGCGTGTTCATCGCTATCGTCGGCAACCTGCTCCAGGACATCGCGTATACCGTTCTCGACCCCCGAATCGATTACGGTGATCGCTGATGAGTTCGGATACGCCCCGCCGACGGTTCGAGGACATTGACTGGGACGCCGACCGGGGGGTCGGACTCTCCCGGCAAACGACCGGGTTCCTCCTGTCGCTGCTCTTTCTCGCGGCCCTGTTCCTCTACGATTACTTCCGTCCGTCACCACTGTTCAAGCCGAACCCCATATTCCGAAATGGCTGGGACATCACCCAGCTGGACTGGCTGTTCACGCTGTCGCTGCTGCTGTTTGGCTTCTATATTCTCGTCCCGCTGTGGACGAATCGGCGGATGGCTGCCCACTACTGGCGGGAGTTCCGGAAGAATCGCGCCGCTGTCGTCAGCCTCGGCTATCTGGTGGTCCTGTTCACGATCGGTCTGTTCGGCCCACTGCTCGTCGGGAAACCCTCGGTCGAACTGATACAGAGCTACCAGCCGCCGGTCGGCGTGGCCGTCGACAGCTCGGTCCCGTTGCAGTGTGCCGGTCGGGTGGCAAACGGTCAGTGCTACGGGAGTTGGGCGTTTCCCCTCGGAACGACCGGTGAGGGCAAGGACATCCTCGCGCTGGTCGTCCTTGGGATGCGGGTCTCCATCCGCATCGGCCTGATCACGTCGTTTCTCATCATCAGTATCGGTGCAACCGTCGGGACCGTGGCCGCTTACCTCGGCGGCTTGGTCGACGAGGCACTCATGCGCTACGTTGACATCCAGCAAGTGTTTCCGTCGTTCCTGCTGTACATCCTTCTCATCTATCTCTTCGGCGGGAGTCTGCTGATGTTCATTCTCGTGTTTGGGCTGCTCAGCTGGGGCGGCACCGCGCGACTGGTTCGGAGTGCAGCGCTCCAGCGCTCGGAAGATGAGTACGTCGAAGTGGCTCGCTGCGCCGGCGCGGACGCGAAACACGTCATCCGCCGACACATCCTCCCGAACGTCTCTGGGACGGTCATCACGAATCTGACGCTGTTGATTCCGGGACTTATCCTGTTCGAAGCCGGCTTGGCCTTTCTCTCCCTTGGTGACCCCACGATCCCCTCCTGGGGACAGACCATCGCAGCCGGCCGGTCCGACCTCGGGTCGGCGTGGTGGGTTTCGACGATTCCCGGCGTCTTTCTCTTTCTCACCATTCTGGCGTTCAATTTCGTGGGCGATGCGCTGCGGGACGCCCTCGACCCGCGCTCGGGGAGGAACACATGAGCGACCAGCGCCAGGCCCCAGCGAGTCCATCACGTAACGCCCCACTCCTGTCTGTGCAGGACCTCACCGTCGAGTTCGAGACGGACGCGGGCCGGCTTCGAGCCGTCGACGGCGTCTCCTTCGACATTGACCGGGGTGAGACGGTCTGCATCGTCGGCGAGAGCGGGAGCGGCAAGACGGTGACGGCGGAGACGCTGACCCGGCTGATTCCGATGCCGCCCGGCCGAATCGTCGACGGGTCGGTTACGTTCGACGGCCGCGATTTAGTGACGCTCTCGAAGCGGGAGTTGCGGGAGGTCCGGGGGAACCGAATCGCACACGTGTTCCAGAACCCGCAGGACGCCCTCAACCACTGTTACACGGTCGGGTGGCAGGTGCGCGAAGCGATTCAGCTACACGAAGATGTCAGCAAAGCCGAGGCCAAAGAGCGCGCGGTGACGCTGCTTGACCAAGTAGATATCCCCGACGCGTCAAGTCATTACGATGCCTACCCCCACGAACTATCCGGTGGGATGAAACAGCGGGTCGCCGTCGCGATGGCACTCGCGGCGAATCCGGACCTCTTGATCGCTGACGAACCGACGACCGCGCTGGATGTGACTATCCAAGCCCAGTTGCTAGACATCCTCAAGGGGCTTCAATCGGAATTGGGGATGTCGATACTGCTCATCACGCACGACCTAGGCGTCGTCGCCGAGGTAGCCGACCGGGTCGTCGTGCTGTACGCGGGGGCTGTCATGGAACGCGGGAGCGTCTACGACGTGTTTGAGTCGCCGGCCCACCCGTACACGCAAGCCCTGTTCGATTGTCTCCCCGGGCGCGGCACTAAACTTGACACAATTCCGGGCACGCTTCCCGACCTTCACGACGTATCGGCTGGCTGTCGGTTCGCCGACCGCTGCGCGTACGCCCGAGACGCCTGTGTCACCGGCGACCAGCCGCCTCTGTACGACCTCGGCGACGGCCAAGCGGCGTCCTGTATCCACTACGGCCCGAACGGCGACCCAGCCGTAGTGGAGAACGGACACAAAGGTGAGCGCACCGATGAGTGAGTCCCCGCTGCTGGCGATCGAAGGCCTCTGCAAACACTTCCCGATCACCGAGGGAATCCTCAAACGGGAGGTCGGCCGGGTCAAAGCCGTCGATGGCATCGACCTGACGGTCGACCACGGGGAGACGGTCGGTATCGTCGGCGAATCAGGCTGTGGGAAATCGACAGCCGCCAGGGCGCTGTTGCAGTTGGTCGAGCCGACCGCCGGGTCGATCCGGTTCGACGGCCAGGAGGTAACGGCGTTCGACGACGACGACCTCAAAGCCTTCCGGCGGAAGGCGCAGATGATCTTCCAGGACCCCAGCGCCAGCTTCGACCCGCGGATGTCCATCGGGGATTCGGTCGCAGAACCGCTCGTCATCCACGGTGTGACGGACCGGGAGCTACGGCGCGAAGTGGTGTCGGACCTGCTGGAACGGGTGGGCCTCTCCGCGGATGACATCGACAGGTACCCCCACGAGTTCTCCGGGGGACAGAAACAGCGAATCGCCCTGGCTCGGTCGCTCGTGTTGAACCCGGACCTGCTGATCGCCGACGAACCGACGAGCGCACTGGATGTCTCTGTTCAGTCCGACATCCTCGCCCTACTCCAGGACTTGCAGTCGGAGTTCGACCTCAGTGTCATCGTCATCAGCCACGACATGAGTGTGATCCGGGAAATCTGCGACCGTATCGCGGTGATGTACCTCGGCGAGATCGTCGAGACGGCGCCGACCGAGCGGTTGTTCGAAGCACCCTGCCACCCCTACACCGAAGTGCTCGTCTCGTCGATACCGACACTCGACCCACGAGCGCGTGGCGACCGTATCATCCTCTCCGGTGATCTCCCGTCGGCGGCGAATCCACCAAGTGGTTGCCGCTTCCACACGCGGTGTCCGAAAGTCATTCCGCCCGAAGCGTACGATTTCGAACAGTCCGCTTGGCGGGCAGTGCTTGATTTCAGACACCGACTCAACGAGGAGGGGATCGACCACGAAACCGTCCGGGAGTTCGTCGCCGCCGAGACTGGTGCCGCAGTCGAGGAAGTCACAGACAGCCAGACCCGACGGGCGATACGCGATGAGTTCGACATGCCCGAGACGCTCGCCGATAGCCGGGCTGACCGGGTTGTCGAAGACGCACTCGACCTCGTACTTGATGGCGAGGCCGACCGCGCACACGAACTCCTCGTTGAGGCGTTTCCGACAGTGTGTGCTCGGGAAAAACCGCGAACAGTAGCCGTCGCGGATGGACACCGCGCTGCCTGTCATTTAGTCGAGACTGATGGCCAGCAGCAGTCTAAGTAAGAGTCAGCCACCACAGAGGACTGACCTATCCGTCGGGCGGAAGCACAGTGGGCTGCTACAGAATGACACTGACTCTGGGCCAGGGAATACAGCAATGATGACAGAAAGCCAAAACGACACTGCAGGATGATCGTAAGCATTCACCAGTACGAATTGGCTGACTCGGCAAGCTCCGCTGATTTTTGCGACGCAGTTACGGAAGCAGTTGACGAGAATCTCTTCGATGACATACCCGGACTGGTCGACTACCGGATCGGGCGTGGCATCAAGGGAAGCCGCACAGATCAGTTCGCAGCAGTCTGGGTGTACGAGAGCAAGGCCAGCTGGGAGGCTGTCTGGGGCCCTGTTGATGAGCCGGTGCCGAAGTCGGCGTATCCGGATGCGTGGCTCCGCTGGGAAGATGAACTACTCGACCCGGTTCTTGCGGACGACCCGGACACGATTGAGTATACCTCGTATGAAGTTCTCGCGCAAAACCATGACTAATCGACGGTGAGATAACGACTGGGCCGAACCCCGCTACAAACCCGCTCAATCAAGCATCCCGATCCGATCCGCGGTAAAGCCGAACACGTCCTCGTAGCCGTAGGCTGAGAGCAACACCGGGTGGAAGGGCTCCTCCGCAACAACGGTTTCGTCGTCGGCTGCTGCGACAGGGTCGCCCTCGGGGACCGGCTCGAAGTTCCGGACGAACACTTCGTACTGGTCGGCTGCTGCCTTCGGAATCGGCTCGCCGAGCTGGAACACTGGCAGTGATGTCTCTCGGTGCGGCGGTGACTCGGCGGTAACGCCGGTGGCGGCGAGGAACTCTCGGATGACCTGCGCTGCGTTCTCAGCGGCTTCCGCGGAGCCCTGATATCCGCACTCGACCTCGAGAACGGAGTCCACTGTCGCAATCATTCGCCCCTTGTTTGCACCTTTCGTCTGTACAACGGCGTCTACGGAAAGGACACTGCAGAGGTCCTCCATCTCTGGTGTGAGCTCGTCGACAAGGGCGAACATCCCATCGTAGGACTGCGTGGAGTGCAACGAAAGCACAGTGCAATCACGGAGCTCAGACGTGATGGTCGCGGCTAACCGTGTCTCGCGGGACTCACTGTCGGTGTCACCAGGGAACGAGCGGTTGAGGTCCGTATCGAGATACCGCTTGTTCGCGTCAAGGGCGGCTTCGTTTGCGATAATAAATTTGACAGGGCGCTCAACCTCTGGCGGGTCGGCAAGGATGGCTTCGATGCCGTCCCTGCCGCACGGTTCGTCGCCGTGGATGCTCCCCACGACGGCCACTTCTGGAACCCCGTCTCCCAGTTGCTCGATTCGCATCTACACGTGATAACGCGCCCAGCCTTTAGAATTGTCCGGATTCAGTCAGTGTTCGAGCGACTCCGCGAACTCGATATCCTCCGGGCGGCACGTCGGGTACTCGCCATCGAGACGGATCTGCCAGCCGTGTAGTGCCGACGGGTCCGATAGTGCGTTTGTTACCGTCGTCCGAACATCTAGCAGGTCGACGCCGTAGTAATCGTTGGGGACGCCACGGAAGTACTGCAGTGACGTGCGAAACAGCGACCGCATCCCGTCGTCGTCCTCGAAGTCGAAGTGCTTGTACGCGCCGGCAGCGACTTGCACCATCCCGTGGAGGAACTTGCTCTCCGTGTTCCCGCGGCCGTAGTTGTACCATTCGTCCTCAAAACAGTCGTGTGATTCGTGGAACTCGTCAGAGTTGTACAGGCGGACGCCGTGGACCACGGCCCGTCTGAGCGTCTCGTGTTCCCACTGACCGTCACTTCGCCACCCCGATGGGTTCCCGTCGGGAGCCTCGACGGTCGGGTCGCGCGTGTGGTCGTCCATGCCTACGCTACTGGTTCATGGTGGGTCAAACCACCGGTTCTGTCAGCTATGATTGCCATTGAAACCCAATCTACCCCCGAGCGCACGATCGCGGTGAGGTCTAGTGTATTCGGTTCAAGCATTGCCATGTGCCTGGCCGGTCCCGAGTCGCTTCCGTACGACATTTATACCGTACTACCATGTATCTGAATGCAATACGCGTGCGAGGGTAGCCAAGCCAGGAAACGGCGGCGGACTCAAGATCCGCTCCCGTAGGGGTCCAAGGGTTCAAATCCCTTCCCTCGCATCGTATAGGGGCCGCACAACGCGGCGCCGAAAGATGCACACGGAAGAGTTTGAATGAGAGCAGGGGCGGTTGCCCGCCTCCGCGTAGTTCAAATCCCTTCCATCGCACTGTTGGACCGACACGGTCCCTCGCAAACAGTGAGCGGCCGTCGTCACGGTCGCGAGTCCGCCGCCGTCCCCGGTGGTGACTCGCGGAGAAGACGAAGCCGATCGGTGCTGGAAGACTCGCACGGAGCGATCTTCCCTCGCAATTCTCCGACCCAATATACCAGAGACGTATCTTCCCGATGCGGTTCTCCGTGTTCTCTCCCACTGTGGTCTCGTCCCGACTGGATTCTGAGGGGAGTCTCCCATGCCACAATCCGTCCGAAAACGGGCCGATGTCATGCTTTCGGGTATTTCATGCGAGTCAGGTGGAATTGCAGCGCCGCGTGCCTGACAGCCCTCAGTAACTAGCCTATGGCACCTGCCCGATGAAGCGAACTCTCTACTGAATTGTACCAGATTAGTTCAGTAATTACAGTTCTAAACACAGGCTACAGTCACTGGGCTATTATATAGACTGTTTTAGTATCGGTTAATTACCACCTTATTTGCTAGTATCCATCAAAAAGAAATAACTAAAAGAAAACAATCAATTCCACTCTAGTTTGTGCGCTATGTGCGTCTAGAGGCTCTCTGGAGTCACTCAAATAGTGTCACTGCACAAGAAATATATCACAGGCTTCAGTACTGTTTTGGTAATGGTAAAAACACCAATAGTAAAACCGACTGTCATCCTCGTGATGGCAGTCACGCTGGTACTCACTGGTCCGTTATCAGTGACGTCCACTGTCGGAGCAACCCCCGTTGCCGAGAGCCAGTCGGTCTCGGTGACTGAAAACGTCGACGTGTGGGAGCGGTCCCCGCTCACGCTTCGAACGACGTCAGAAGGGCCGACTACGATAGTGGCACCTCGGACGTTCATCAACGTCGAATCAGCTGCGACTGGCGACTTACCGCTCAACAAGCGGACGCTGACAGTCCATGAGCGCAACGAGTCGATAAATATGTCCTTCGAGCCAAGGATCGGTGCCGGGACGAGGGCACTTGCCGGCGACGAAGCGCAACTACTGGCTGTCAAGTTAGATGAAGCACCGACCACCGAAGGCGCAAACACGAGCGACATTTCGGGCTCACTCGGAGACATCTTCGCAAACAATTCGAATCTCACGTCAGCGGAACTACTCGATGATGCAGATAGCGTTGGAGCGATAAGTGACGAGGGTGAACTAAACGCGTCCTACACTCCTGAATCGGGCGGTGTATACGCCTTCGTCTTGGTGACTGTCGATAGCGGCGAAGAGGGGCTGTCGGTATCCGACGGAAACGTGTCGGTTAACGGGAAAGTTACTGTTGTCGGTGTCGAGCAGGCGCTTGTGCAGGACAACGCTTCGACCGTCAAGCCGACGCAAAACCCGGTCAATCCCGGTGATAACGTCACGCTAGACGTTGCAACAGAGATGGCGGACGAAAACGTCACGCACGCAGTAATGCTGGTAAGACAGGGTGAACTCCAGCGGCAGTCAAGTACGGTGACGGTGTCCGGCAAGCTAAACGAGAGCTTCAGTCAGGACCAGATCACTGTCGAAAATTCCTTTGACAGCGTCAGCGGTGTTGCGACAGTCGGCGACAACACCGGTATCGCAGGTCTCAATCTCTCCGAAAACCAGTCGATACCTGCAATCGGGGTACAGGGTATATTCGGCACCGTGGTTTCCGAAGCTGAAGCGGATGCCGACGGCGACGTTATCCACGCCTCTGCAACGGTCGTCAGCGCTGACTCTGACGGCAACGTAACGGTCCAGACGCTGGATTCCTGGCCAAACGGCGCGTATCAGTACGTCCACGTCGCGGTCGGCACTGAGTCCGGGACGGTCAACTCGGATACTGGCACGGTGGCACTGAGTCCGGGCGGCGGCCCTGACAACGGCGGCGGTCCCCCAGATAACGCTGGCGGACCGAACAACACTGCGGAGGACGACGAAGACGAGGCAGAATAACTGCTCTGGCGGACTTCACGGGGCCGGCCCACAGAATAAGTCACCCATTTTATCACCGACCGTTACTGATCCTGACCGATCCCACGGATATGTCGTCCAACTGACCCTACATCCAGGTATATTGTCAATTAGATAGCGCCGACCAGTCGCTATTCTGTACAGTTCTCACCGATGCGAATAGGGTAACCGTACCGAGACAGGATTCAGGATTCGCCCTGTAAAATCCCGCAACAGTATCTACGTGTTTTGAAACCTTCATATGACACTGTGTAGCGCTGAGTGTCACTGCATAAGAATTATACCGTATCCCTCCGAAAAAATTCAGTAATGTATAAAACACCAAGAGGAAAACACACTGTAATTTGTGCGATTGCAGTGCTGCTGGTGTTAGCCGCTCCCTTGTCGGTAACGTCGGCAGCGGCAACGCCAGTGGATGACGGACAAACGACGGCAGTGACGGAAAACGTGGATGTCTGGGAGCGGTCACTGCTCCCACTTCGGACGTCTTCTACCGGCCCAACGACGATAGCAGCGCCAGAGACGTACATCAACATCGAGTCTGCACAGACCGGTGACGTTCCCCTCAACAGGGATGAGTACACGATTCACGAGACAGACGAAGCAGTTGATCTTACGTTTGAATCAACTACCGGGGCTGGAACCACGGGACTCGCCGGCGACGAGGCGCAACTGCTTGCTGTCAGACTCTCTGAAGGCCCAGAGTCGGCTGGGTTTAGCGAAGGAAGCGTCAGAACCGATCTGAGCTCAGTATCTTTACGAACGATTCCAACGCCAACTCGGTCGAACTGTTAGACGACGCGGACGGGGTCGGTTCGCTAGATGAAAATGGTGAGCTCGAAACCTCGTACACACCTGACTCGGGTGGTGCCTACGGCTTCATTCTGGTCACCGTCGATGACGGACAAGGACTGTCGGTTTCGGACAACAACGTTTCGGCCGATGGAAACGTGACCGTTGTCGGCGTTGAACAGACGCTGGTTCAGGAAAGCGCGTCTACGGTCGAGGCGACCGCCGACAATGTCTCCACCGGGGATAACGTCTCGCTCGATATCGAGACCGGACTGGAAGACGACTCTGTCACGCACGCCGTGTTGTTGTTCGATGAGGACGAACTGCAGGGCCAGACGAGCACCGTTCGGGTGACTGGTGACATCAATGAGGATTTCTCCGAAGATCAAGTCACGGTCGAGAACTCCTTTGAGGGCGTCAACGGCGTTTCGTCGGCCAGTGATGGCGCTACCCTCACCGGTGGGGACTCGACAGCCGCGGGGACGATGCCGTCCGCGGGGCTGATCGGCCTGTTCGGATTCGTTCTCTCCGAAGCATCGCCGGATTCGACTGGTGATAATATGATGCACGCCTCGGCGACAACGGTATCCGATACCTCCGATACCACCATCGATGTCGAAACGCTCGACTCCTGGTCGAACGGGACGTACACGTACGTGCACGTCGCTGTTGGCGAAGACTCAAACGAGATCAGTTCCTCCACAGGAACGGTCACACTGTCACAGTCGGACGACGATAACGACGACAGTGATAACAACACTGGCGGCGGCGATGATGGCAGTGACAGCAACGACGGAAATGACGACAACGACGACAACAATAACAACGGAAGCGACGACAACGACGACAACAATAACAACGGAAGCGACGACAACGACGATAACAACAACAACGGAAGCGACGACAACGACGATAACAACAACAACAACAACGGAAGCGACGACAACGACGATAACAACAACAACAACAACGGAAGCGACGACAGCGACAACAACAATAGCGGTGATGACGACTCCGATAACGAGAGTACCGAAGAAGACACAGCGGACGAAACTACGACTGACACCGACACCGACGACGGCACCGAGACTGGAGGCGGAGCGGAACCAACGGAAGCAGCTACGACCGCAGGTGGTGGGGCACAGCAACCCGACGATACGGACACAGCCGGAACGGAGGGCACGGTCGAAACCACGAGTTCGAGTGGCCCCGGGTTCACCGTCCTCGTCGCGGTGCTAGCACTGCTAGGCGCTGGATTCCTGGCACGACGCGACTAACGAACGCGCCAGTTTACACAGCGGTTTCGGTTCTTCTCCGATGCGATTTCCTTCTCCGCTGCATGCCCATTCGAAGTCTACGGTTCTCGAATAACTGAACTATCATGTACCAGCGGTTGCAGATTCAATGTTGCTGAAAGGGGTAATTTTATATTATTTACAGATAACATGACAGTGTAAGGTACATACAATGGGGGACTACGCAAAACCATCTCGTGCGGCGAAGATCAAGTGTATCAAGTGCAACTCACCGGTCGTGGTCACCGTTGATGAAGAGTACGTCTGTGTCAACTGCGGCGAAGCGCCGATAGAATCCACAGCCCCAGTCTGAGACCGTCGTTTTAGTTTTAGTCCGTGGACACCAGTGCTGGGAACAGCAACGACTCTATCTGACTGCTAACCTGATGTCCGCCGCTGGAGAGTTGTCACTTCAGCTTACAACGACCGGTGAGCAAAGCGTTAGCGCGGTGGGATTTCCACTGATATCCGTTCGTCTTTCCGGTACACCGTCACGAAACTGTAGCTGACGGCCAGTCCGAAGACGATCAGGGGACAGCGAGCGAGAGCAGACCGTCGGGCGAATGCGCTGCAAACGACGGCGTTCTATCGGGGTTTGCCGCAACCACCGGCCAGAACAGGTTCGGGAAGAAGTAGTAATCCGTCCCGAGTCGCACAATCGGATAGAAGTCGCCGGCGATGTGTGAGAGATAGCCGGCAGAAAACACCATTGCGTACCGCCCGTAGCTACGGCGGGCAGCCAGCAGTACAACGACGGTGAGGACGGGGAGCGAGATGACCAGCGAGTGGGCTAGCATACGCCCACTCGGAAGAAGAGCAAACGTCCACGCGAGCGGCTTGTCGATTACGTCCGGAAGTTGTGTCGCGACAAGCAGGAGCAGTACCATCGGCCCGGACGGGAGGCGATGCCACCGAGCCACCGTATACGCCGTCAGCGGGACGGCTGCGAGGAGGAAGTGGCCTGCGGGGTACACCGTGAAGCGAATGGGCCGAGAAAATAAAAGCTGTTCGCTGGGTCCAGTGTTCAAAGCGCAGGCCGCGGGATAGCCCCGTTTTACCTGGGATGGTGCTGCCCTCTACAAGAACACGGATCAACCGGTCACGTTCACCCAGAGGTGGACTTCCCGGTACGCGGTCGATTGGGCCACAGTCTCAGGCGGTGAGCCACGGTACAGCAGGTACTGGAGCCGAAGTCTCTCCCCAGTCATCTCGGGCTCCACCTCGTGCTGGCGCTGCCAGGTCTTGTTGTGTCCCAGCGTCGGCTGGAAGCGCTGTAGTTCAGATCGCTCCCGGACCTGCGTCTCATTCCCGACGCGCTCAACGCGTTGTAACTCGACGATAACGGTGTACTCCGTCCGCTCGTGTTCCTGATTCCCAATACCGACGATCAACGAGCGACCTTCGCCCCGCTGAAACTCCGTCGGATAGCCGTCAGCGACGCGCTCGCCGTCTTCACCCTCTGTCAGCAGGTAGAATTCGCTGAATCGCTCACCGTCTTTCGGCACCGTGACGGCGTATCCGACACTGGCGGTTGCAAGCAGGATACTCAGGACTAGCAGTACGTTCAGGGCAGCGTCAGTCCGCGAGGCCGGCGAGAATAGCTCTTCACGTCCGGCACTAAGCCACGCGCGATACGGAACGCGGAACCGTTCATCGGCGGGCAGCGCCCAGCGTCGGACAGCCGCGACAGCGGTCAATACGAGCGTCAGTCCACTAAGCGAGACAAGAATCGGAAGCAGGCGGATGCCCCATGGTGTGAAGTTCAACACCAAGCCGACCAGGGGAACGAGAGCGATGCTGAGCCCGAACGAGAGTGCGGTCCGTTCGATCCCGTCGATCCCGTCCGCTTCTGGGTTCGAAACGGTTTCATCGTCGGCACTGGGGCCACTCCCAGCTTCTGGAAACAGCGCTGCGATGAACGCATAGCCGGGGATGAAAAGGACAAACACGAGCCCGGCGATGATGCGGACCGGCGTGTCGGAGACGACCGGCAGCAAGGCAGCCAAATTTGTCAGGACCACAACGCCGACAACGCCTGCTAGATCAGCCGGGAGGTGGCGGAGCTGGCGCGGCAAGAGTAGTTTCCACGCCTGGGTTTCAGCCATTGGGAGTGTGTCATATCGGCACGGTAAAAAAAATAGCTGATTGCTTCGCCTTCCGTCTCGGTCTATGGCTGCAATTGTCTCCGGTAAGCTAATCGAACGCATTTTACCAAACCGGGAGAATAACTCAGTGTGCTTCGGAGCCAGTCGTGGGTCGTATTCGTCACTCTGGCAATATTAGGGCTTACAGCGGGCGCTGGTGGGGTGGCAGCGATGGGAACCGACGACGGGGGTCCGGCTCTGAACCGTCAGGTGGAGACGCCGGCGGACAACAACGAGACGCAACAGAAAAACCCGGATTCGGTATCGAACGGGGAGTACAGCGACGAAACAGCCGGCTGGTTAGCTCGAACGATGGGCGGACAGCTGGAAAACAGCAGTATTGCGCTGTCGAACGCCCAGTACGACAGGGCTCGGTCGGTCCTCGGCGACGACTACGACAAGCGTCTAGAGCAGTACGTCGAGGTTGCTGGAGACACGTCGTCGGAGACGGACGACACCGCTGCAAAAGAGTTCGAGGCCGCGCGCGAGAACCAGCGAAACCTAACGAACGAGGTCCAGCGGTATCGGCAACAGTACGCGGCATATCAGACAGCACGCGAGCGCGGTAACGAACGCGAAGCCCGCACCACTGCACGGGCGATGGAGCGAACGGCGTCGAACATCAGCGACAGGAGCAACGAACTGAATCAGAACCTCGACCGGATCGAGAACACCACATCTATCGACCTGTCTTCGGGACAGGCCGAGATCAACGAGACGACAGCGAACATCACGGCGACACAGGCAGTCATCCGTGAAGAGACGCTCGTCGGAACGACACTCACGGTTCGGTCGATAGACTCGACCGCATCATTCAGTGACTCCGGAACGGTCGCCGGCCAGATACAGACTGAGAATGGCTCGGTCATCGCGGACGAGGCGGTCGAACTCAGGATCGAGAACCGGACGCGGACTGTCCAGACTGATTCGAGCGGCGTATTCGAAACGCAGTACCGGCCACGTTCGGCCAGGCTCGGGTCGCAATCCATATCGATCGAGTACGTCCCAGAAACTGACTCGGTGTACCTGTCCGACAACGCCACGTTCGTGATTACCGTACAACAGGTGGCCCCGGACCTGACGAGCGAAATCGCACCGGATTCGGTGGGATACGGCGACCGACTCAACGCCACGGCGTCCGTGACAGTCGCGTCGGACGATGTCGATGCGGTCCCAGTCGAGTTTGCTATTGGTGAGTCTATCGTTGCGCGGACGACGACCGGACCGAACGGCACCGCCACAGAAACGATCCGACTCCCGGCGACGGTAAACGACGGGGAGCGTCAGGTCATCGCCCGGGTTCCGTATGAGGACCGAGCAATTGCAGGCGTCCAGTCGGAAACCCCTGTTGTCGTCGTCGAGACTCGAACAAACCTCTCAGTGAATGCATCACGCACGGATGACGGGGTCCTCGTCAGCGGGAAACTCCAGACTGTTGCTGAGGAGGGCCCAGTGGTGGGTCGTCCGGTACGCCTGCAGATTGGTGCTAGCGGAACACAGCGGGTCGAGACGAACCGGAACGGGTCGTTCCAGACTGTTCTTGAGGATCCGCAGAACAACGAATCAGTTACTGTTACCGCCACATACGACGAGCCGAGGGCAAACCTCGGTAACGCGACTGCAACGGCAACGCTGGCGGCCGGGTCCGGCAGTGGCGACCCACCGGTCGGCTCCGATTCGGATACTGATCTATCAACTATCGATAAGCTGGTGGCGATACTGCTCGGCTCCAACGAGAACCCAGTAGCAGCCTTCGGGAACGGGGCTATCGGCTACACTTGGCTGCCCGTCCTTGGTGGCGGGGTAGCGCTTGCAGTTGTCGGCGCGGCCTGGTTTGTCGTGTCACGGGTCCGCCAATCCCGGGAAATGGACTCGCCTGATCCGGCCGAGACGGGTGATGCATCACTGACTGACCCTGATCCGTCGGCGACGTCGTCAGATGAACCGATGCCGACGTTCGAGGACCGCGTCGGGATGTATCTGGACAGCGGGAACTACGACGCCGCAGCGATGGAAGCGTACACCACAGTTCACGACGTGCTGGCAGTGGAAAACGGGATTGACGAGGGGGCAACACACTGGGAACTCCTCCAGCGGAGCCAGGAGCATGGCGTCCCGGAAGAACGGATAGCAGATATCGAAACGGTGGTCGAAACCTTCGAGACCGCAGCGTTCGCGCCGACATCAGTCGAGCCGTCACGGGCTGAAGCAGCTGTGGAGCGCGCCCGTAAGATCAAGTCGAACGGGAATCACTGACTGTCCACTCGCCGGTTCGAGTCTCTGCTGTGGCCCGAAATCAGGTTTGGAACTGCTGTCTTCAGCGCTCAGCGGCGGAAATGATAAAAAGAATATGCGTACCGTCTGTCGAGTCCGGTAGTGGCAACTCTGCAGTCGTGGTTCGTTGGTGTCGGAACAGTCCTGCTGGTCCTGTTTGTCGGGATCGGCGGGTCAACAGCCGTCGCTACTGACAGTAACGAGACGCCAATACAAACCCAGACAGGGGCTGTGAATACGACTCTCGACGTTCAGATCAGTCCCGGATCGATTTCCTACACGAACCCCGCTACCATCCGCGGGACGTTGCGGACGGCGAACGGGACGCCCGTCGCGAACGAGCAGGTCAGACTCGAAGTCGAAAACCGAACACGACTCGTTGAGACCGATGGTAACGGTTCGTTCGCGTTTCAGTACCGGCCCCGGTCGGCACGGACCGGTCCCACTGACGTTACGGTCCGATATACTCCGGCCCAATCTGCGGTGTATCTCGGTGACACGGCAACCGTCGCTGCCAGTGTCACGCAGGTGACCCCGACGCTCACCCTCGACCGGTCACCGACCCGTCTCGCTACCGGCGACGAACTAACAGTCACGACGGCAGTGCGCGTCAACGGGGAGGGTGTGAGCAATGTCCCGGTCGAACTACGCATCGGTGGGGCGCTGTTCAAACGCGTGGTGACCGGAAGCAACGGGACGGTGACGACCAGCATCAGGCTGCCGCCAAGCGTATCGACCGGTGAGCAAACCGTCACGGCCGTGGTTCCGTATGAGGGCCGTGCGGTTGCTGGCAAGCGCGCGACCGCATCGATCATAGTCGGCCCTGAGGCGGCAGAGTCGTCGGCGACCGTTGATACCTCGGGTGGCTCAACGGAGCCGTCAGGGAGTAGTCCCCAGCCGCTCGTGTCGCAGATCCGTTCGTTCTTCACGGTCCCGGTCATCGCTGCACTGCTGACCGCGATTATCCTTCTGATTCTTGAGGTCATCTTTCGTCGACTTGGGTTGTTTTCCGACGCTACCCCCCAGTCTGAGGGGACAGAGACGACCGTGAGGGCGGACACCGACGAACCACAAGCCATCGAGTCCACCGACGACACTCCCACATCAACTGACAGTCCGACGGACCAGATGGGGAACGCTCTCGCGGCCGGCAAGTACGACTCAGCGGTCACGATGGCATACGAATCGGTCGCCGATGACATCCGGGCTGTTGCGGACTTTCAGAACAGTAAGACGCACTGGGAATTGCTTGCATGGTGTGAGGACAGCGCCCTCGACACAGATCAGGTCGACGCGGCCCGGACCGTCGTGGAGGCATACGACCGCGCGGCCTTCTCGGCGGACCAGATGGACCGTGCCAGTGCGGAAGCCGCAGTCGAACACGCTAGGGAGTTTCAGATCGACAGCCTATCGTAAGCCCCGACTCCGCCGGCGGAATGCGGTAACTATCTTACACCCACCCGCTGTAGGACCCGGCAATGAGTGACGGCCGGACTGGACGAGTGCTGCTCATCGTGGCTGTGCTGGCCGTGGCAGCCGCGGCCCGACTGACGACGCTCCACTGGACACCACTGCCCTCGACGCTAGACGGATTCGGTTACGTCGCGCTGGCGAGAGACACGCTTCGGACGGGGACCTTTCCGCTCACACGGTTCCGCGCGGACAACATCGTGTTTACCGCTGTGCTGACGGTCGTCGGTTCGCTCACCGGTGAACGGCCGCTGTACATCGCCCAGCTGGTCGTCGCGGTCACTGGTGCGGCATCCTGTCTGACGGCGATGGCGCTAGTCAAACGCCTCGCGCAGTCGAGTCGATGGCGACACTCGCGCACGACGCTGGCGATGGGCGTGGTCGGGATGGGGCTCGCGGTGGAAGGCATCTATCTCCGGCGCACCGGACAGACGGACGAGGAGGCACTGGCGTTTCTCTTGCTTCCGCTGTTTGCGATTGCCGTTCATCGGTTGCTCACGACGGATCGATACAGGCGTCGATGGGGGGCAGTTGTGATCGTCCTGTTCGCTGCCTTCCCGCTCCTGCACACGTTTAGCTCGCTCATCGTTGCGCTGGTACTGACGGGGGTGCTAGCCGCCTATCTCGCCGGTATTCCGTCGCGTCGTGATGCCGTCACCGCCCTCGCCGTCGTCGCGGGCTTCTGGGTGTATATGTGGGGGTACTACTGGATTGCAGAACGCTCGCTACTGGAGGTTCCCTACGTTGACCGTATCAGCGCGTATCCAGGGCTGTTCCTGGCCTGGGTCGTTGTGCTGGTGGCGACGCTTGTCTGGTTCCAGCGGACGAGCGCTCGCCTGCAGCGGGTGACCATCGGCGGCGCAGTCGGTCTCTGGTTCCTGACGCTCGGTGCGAACGCGTTACAGACCGTGTTCCCCGGGACACAGACCACGCCGATCGGCCTTTTGGTGCTTGTCGCGGCCTTTGCTGTCCCGGTGGCGTTTGCGGTCGTCGGCCTCCCGCGCGCGAGCCGTGATCGTCGGTTGATCGGCCCGGTCGTGCTTGCGCTGCTACTCAGCGCCAATTGTTACTGTGTACTTCTCGTTGACCGCCTCGCTGACGCCAGAGTACTACGGGACGGCGCTCCGCGGGCAGACGTTCATTCATCTGCCCGTGTTCGTGCTCGCTGGCATCGGCGTCGCATCGGTCGCCTATCGGCGGTCGCCGTCGCCGGACGGCGGAGTTGGATCGCCGAAGGCCCACAACCACCGACTCGCAACGGTTCTGACAGTTGTCGTCGTGGTCGCCGCAGTCGTAACGATGCCTATCGCGTTCGTCAATCTCGACACGCTAGCGTTCCCGACGGGGGCGACCGAATCGCAGTTCGCGGCCGCCACGTTCACCGCAGATCATGTTGACGAGCAGTGGGCTTCCGACCATCCGTTCAGCCGTATCGTCGACCTGTACTATCCGGGTTCAGCCAACGGTACGTACCAGCCGACCGCCCGGTGGCTCGGTGGCGGTGCGGAACCAAACTGCCCGACGCTGTCGCGGGCATCGTGGGGGACAACCGGGGCACATCTGTTCCCGGCCGGAAGCGAGAAGACCACGCCCGCGGCGCTGGAGGAATGGCGTTACGAGAACGATGTGGTCTATGACACCCGAGGGATCGACTCCGTGTACCTTGTTCGCCCCGGCGGGAACCGAACGAACTGCTGAGCGCACACAGTTCGATTGGCTCTCCACCCTCAGTCTCTCCCGTGTATGTAACCGTGGCATACAATACGGGGCCGGCAGAAAGGCCGACAATGACTGACCCCGTCCTCGTCGGTTCAGGGCTGTGTGTCACACGACGGGGGACCAAGATTCTCGACGGTGTCTCACTTACCGTCGGGTCCGACGCGGCGATGCTCGTTCAGGGGCCTAGCGGAGCCGGCAAGTCGACCCTGTTCAATGTCCTCGGACTGCTAGAATCACCGTCTAGCGGTCAGTTGGAAGTCGCCGGCCGAGACGCGAGTGCCCTATCCGAACGCCAGCGTGCCCGCCTGCGTCGGACGACGCTTGGGTTCGTTTTTCAGGATTTCCAGCTCATCGGCGACCTGACCGCCCGCGAGAACGCATCGCTCCCGCAAGAACATGCGGGCAACCGAGATCCCGACTGGCTGGACACGCTGTTCGAACGCTTGGGCATCGCCGGACTCGAACACCAGTACCCCGCGACGCTGAGCGGGGGCGAGAAACAGCGGGTTGCTATCGCGCGGGCACTCGCAAACCGCCCCGAAATTATCCTTGCTGACGAGCCGACCGGGCAGCTAGATCCGGATACCGCCGAATCGGTGCTAAACCTCCTGTTCAGTATGAAGGAATCGACGGAGACCGCACTTGTCGTCATCAGCCACGACCCGCAATTGGCACAGCGGTTCGACGAACGGCTGTTCATCCGCGGTGGCACGCTCGTCTCCGATACCGCCTCGGCGCCGGACGCGAGCCCGTCCACGGAGACGAACTAACGAATCGATGGGATACAGAAACGCCCTCCTGTTTCGCTGGTCCAGACGGGATCGGCTCACCGTCGTCGTCGTCGCCGTCACGGCCGCGTTTCTCATCGGTACGGTCCTGCTGTTGTTCACCGCTGTCACGTACTCGGAAACGTTCGCCGAGCCGCTTGCGAACTCCGGGACAGTCACCTACCACGACGCGGACAACGGCCCCCCGGAAACCGGCGAGGATGTCACCGTGCTCCCGACAGCGACGGCGACCACAGACGGGACCGACGTTCGTCTCGTCGGCATTCCGCCCGATACGCCCAGGGTGCTCATCGAGGGGTCGGCCCAGTGGCAGGAGGGTCGATTACCGACAATCCCCCATGGGGTCGACGGCCGGGGACCAGTTTCCCACCAACAGACCCGAACGGTCAGCGGGTCGAACAGCACCGTCTCGCTCACGGTCGTGCCACAGGAGCGGGGAACGAGGTTCCTCTCGAATCAGTGGTACGCGACGAACGCCTCGACTGCCCAGCGGATTGGCGTCACCGGCTACTTCGTGATCAACCACAGCCCGAGCGGGACCGGGCTCGGGAGTCTTCCGAGTGAGGGGGCACCGCTTGTCAGCGCGCTCCTGTATGTCCTCGGTGGTCTGGAGCAGGTTCTCTGGGCGCTGGGTATCGCCGCGGCTGCCGGCGGATTGCTGGTCCTCATCGTCGTCTATAACGTCACGCGGATGAGCGTTCGCGACCGACTCGATGCGATACGAGTTATCCGCTCGACCGGCGCGTCGGGGTGGCGCGTGGGGCTCCTGTTTACGCTCCGCGCTGGTCTCCTCGTCACGACCGGCGTCGTGCTGGGCTACGCTGTCGGACTCATCCTTATCAAGGCGCTCGTCAACGTCGCGATTTTCGTCGGCCTCCCAATCGCGCTTGATATCACTGTTACCGGCCAGAGCGCCACTGTCGTTGCTGGTGTCGCTGGAATCTTCGTCTTGATGGGGCTGGTTGCAGGCGCGCTTGCGGCCTACCCTGCGGCGACTCGTCCACCGGCATCTCTCGGAAACCGCCATACTCGATCCGGCCAGTCCGGGCAGTCGACGCTTGCGAGGCTCAGAAGCTGGGTCACACCGACGTTTCTCTCGTGGCGCTCGGTCGTGCCGACGGCGGCGACGCTGACCGTGTTCGGAATCACATTCCTGCTGGTCGTCTCGTTGGCCGGCCTTGCGTCCCCACTTGGCGGTGAAGCAGGCGGAACCGGGACCATCACTGAAGCCGGCGCGCCCCACCCGCTGAACAGTCGTCTCGATGCTGAGTACGCCTCGGCCCTGAGTGCCGACGGGACGCCGGCCAGCCCGGAGATCATCTACGCCCAGGTTTCGGACGGCCAGCCGTACATGGCTCATGGGGCGGAGTACGACGCGTTCGCGAACGTCACCGGGGCCACGCTGGTCGAAGGCCAGCGACCACAGCGACATGACGAGGCCGTCATCGGGAGCGACCTCGCACAGACGCTTGATGTCGAGGTCGGTGACGAACTGACCGTCAGTGGAAGCGTCAAGCCTGGGGTTCGCCGGGTCACCATCGTCGGGCGGTACGACGCCCCCAGAACGCTCGATGACCTGCTCATTCTGCCGCTTGACTCCGCAGCCGACTTGGCGACCGGGCCAGGGCAGGTCCATATGATTCGCGTCAAAGGCTCGGTCTCAGCTCTCGACGACGCCGACGGTGTCGCGGCCAACCAGTCGGGAGCTGTCGTAACAGGGCTGTCGGGTCCAAGTCGCGTCACGAAAGGTGACACAGTCAACCTCACTGTCGCCGTCCGGAACGTCGGCAACGAGCGGGTAGACCGGGAAGTCACAGTCCGATATCAGGGCGACCAGCGAACAACGACGGTGGCTGTCCCGCCGGGGCAGGAACGGACTAGTACTGTCTCTGTTACCGCGTCGGAACTGGGGACCGCAAACGCTACTGCCGGGGAATACACCCATTTGGTGACCGTCGTCTCGCCGAACGCGATCGAGATTCCGAGCCAGCTGCCGTCACAGGCCCCGCCCGGGTCGGGACTCTCCGTCCCTGTCGTTACGAAAACTGGCGAACGAGTTTCGAACGCCACCGTCACGGTGAACGGCCCGTCGCTCAGAACTGGGTCGAGCGGTGTCGCCGTCGTTCCCCTGCCACGCGAGCCGGGGAACTACACGATAACGGCCCGGTCTGGAGACCAGACGGCGACACACGACATTCAGATCGTCCGTGGAACCGAGCGGGAATTGTACGGGGAGCTGTCGATAGCTCCGTCATCGGGGTCGGTCCTGACGACGCCAACGCTCAGGGTCGGACTCGCAAACCCCTGGCAGGAACCGCTCACGCGCAACGTGGGCGTCATTGGTCCCGGCGTTTCCCGGAACCGGACCGTCTATATGCCGCCTGGAAACGTCACGCAAACGCGGTTCTCCCCGGACGGCGGACGGAGCCAGCCCGGAACGTACACCTATCGAATGACAGCCAACGGGACCACCCTCACCACAGCGGACTACAAGGTGACCGGCGACCGGCGGCTGGCATCGGCGGTGGCAAGCAGCGGGTCGTACGCGTCCGGAACACCAATTGAGCGCTCCGTCGAGGGCGTGTTCGGGAACGTCCAGTTGATTCTCGGCGTCCTTGTCGTCCTCTCGGCGCTGAGTACCGTCGGCAGTACCACGGCGACATTCGCGCAGGGAGTCCACGCGCGTCGGCAGGCTATCGGCATCCATCGTTCGACCGGCGCGACGCAGTGGCGGGTCTTGCGGACGATTCTGGCCGACATCGCTCGAATCGCGATTCCAGCGACCGGCCTCGCCCTTGGTCTATCGGTTCTCGCGTTGCAGCTGCTGGAACGGGCTGGCTGGCTCGTCTTCTTCGGCTTCCGCCTCTCCGCGCGGACGCCGCCAGCCATCCTTGCAGCGATATTTGTCGGCGGCGTCTCGCTTGCTCTGTTCGGGGCCCTCGTCGCAACGGTGCCGTATCTGACGGCCTCGCCGGTCTCGTTGCTCCCGAGCGGCGACCGAACACGGACGCCCGACGAGGAGTCGGCGGATGCTGGACAGCCTGGCGACGACTGACCGAGCCACTAGCCGGGGATCGGCTTGTTCAGTGGAAACCTGCGCCGTCGACCGTCGGTCGGAACTTTGACTGTCTACCGACAAGAACGCCGTAGTATGGCGACACGACAGCGCCAGCAGTTCATATACGGGCATCTCACGTGGGTACTTGGTACCATCCTCGTGTTGACCCTCCTGGATGCGCTGACGCTGGAGCTGTTTTTCGTTGTCTCGCTGATCGGATTTCTCGTTACTGTCGAACTGGTTGCACCGCAGGCCGTGTCGCCGCGCTGGCGACGGCGGCTCTGGTGGCTCATCGCACTTGGTCTGGTGGGCTTTGCCTACGTGGTGATCAAACGGATCCTTGCGATTCTACCGCCGGGGCTGATCTGATGGCACCGACACCGTCTCCTGACGATTCTTGGCTGCCGTCGGTCACTCTCCCACAGCTACTGCTTGCCACTTACACTGCCCTCACGGTCATCGCACTCGTCTACGCCGCGAGCACGTCCTCAGCAGCGTTCGGTGCGTATAATTCCAAGTGGGACGGGGCGGGCGAACTCCGAACCGTCGCAGTTGACGCCGGTGCAAACGTGACCGTCGGAACGAACGTAAGTCAGTATCCGACGAGTGACGCGGACGGCACCGTTGCCGTCGTTCTCTCGCCGGCCGAGCCGTACTCGTCAAGCGAGCGGACACGAATCGCTGAGTTCGTTCGAAGCGGTGGGACACTCGTCGTCGCTGAGGATTATCGCCCACACGGAAATGAGCTACTCGCGGCTGTCGGTGCAGATGCACGCTTCGACGGCCGCCCGGTGTACGACAACAGAAATTATTACCGGAACTCCTCGTTCCCGGAAGCGACGCCTGCCGGCGACTATCCAGAGACTACAGGCGTCGATACTGTCGTCCTCAACTACGGGACGACTGTCAGAGCCGGCAGCGCGACGACGCTCGTCAACACCTCTGAGTATGCCTACCTCGACAGTAACGGGAACGCCAACCTTGACGGCGAGGAGCAGTTAGCGTCCCGACCCGTCGTCACGAGCGAATCGGTCGGCGACGGTCGAGTTATCGCTGTCAGTGATCCGAGCATCTTCGTGAACGCAATGCTTGAACGTGGTGACAACCGACGGTTCGTCCAGAACATCGTCGCCAATCACGACACGGCCCTACTGGATTATTCACGCGCCAGTAGTGTCCCGCCAGTGGCCGCTGCCGTCCTCGCTGTACAGCGGTCGGACGCGCTGTTGCTGTTCTGTGGCGTCGTACTGGTCGGGGCGCTGCTCGCGTACGACCGCCGTCTCGATGAGTCTCTCCGTGATCGACTCAGCGAATACAGAGGTCACGAGTCGGACCCGCACCTGTCCCGAGACGGCGTGGAGACCTATCTCACAGCCCGGCATCCGGACTGGGAAGCCGCACAGGTAGAGCGAGTAACGGAAGCCATTATTAAACAGCGGTCCGAACGTCAGCGTAATGACTGATCCGTCGGTACTGTACGACCGTCTCAGAGAGGAGACGGAAACAGTTCTTATCGGGAACGAGCAGGTTCTTCGGCACATTACTGTTGCCATGCTTACACGCGGCCATGTGCTTCTTGAGGGGGTCCCCGGTGTCGCGAAAACGACGATTGCCACGCTCGTCGCCAACGCGACGGATCTTCAGCACTCTCGTGTTCAGATGACGCCTGACCTGCTCCCCGCGGATATCACTGGAACGACAGTGTATCACCAGCGAAACGGCGAGTTCGAACTGCAGAAAGGCCCAGTGTTCACTAATCTGGTCATCGCTGACGAGATCAACCGCGCCCCGCCGAAAACACAGAGCGCGCTGCTCGAAGCGATGCAGGAAGGGCAGGTGTCTATCGAGGGGTCGACGCTCGAACTTCCGACTCCGTTTACGGTCGTTGCGACAATGAACCCACTCGAGATGGAAGGAACGTTCAAACTCCCAGAGGCCCAGCGCGACAGATTCCAGATGAAACTCGTCACTGAGATTCCCGACTCAGAGGAGGAGCGCGCTATCCTTGACCGGTTCGACGCAAACCCGACGCTCGATGCGGACTCTATCTCACAGGTCATCTCTCGGGACGAACTTCTGGACGCCCGGACAGTAGTCCCTGAGACACACATCGAAGACACAATCAAAGAGTACATTCTTTCTATTGTCGGCGCAACGCGAGACCATCGAAACGTCATTCACGGCGCTTCACCGCGGGCGACCATCGATCTACAGAATACAGCCAAGGCGGTCGCTCGTCTGAATGGCCGAGAGTACGTCATCCCGGACGACGTCAAAGAGATGGCGCTCCCGGTGTTGCGCCATCGTCTCATTATGAACAGCGACGCTGAACTAAGCCAGATCAGCGCCGAAGCGGTTATCGAAGAAATTCTCCAGTCGATCACGCCGCCCGGGTCCGACACCGACCACAGTACGGGTACCGAGACAGCGGTCGGCGATGGCGGGACGAAACGTGAGTTCGAATAGCGATCGGACCGCAGTTAGCTGTTTTCTGGGATCGTGGTCGTCTCTTTTTCCGGGGTCGCCGCGCTATTGGACTGCGCCGATGGTTGTTCGAGTCCGTCCCACGAAACGGTCACGACACCGCTGAACCGCTCGTCATCACGCGTGTCGACGGTAACCGGCCGGTCAAAGCCCGTGGCAAACCCCACCGCGAGCAGTGATACCACCGGATGATCTAGCTGGTGAATATCGCCGAAGGCAGGATTGTCAATGGCAATAGAAGCGGTTCGGCTCTCGCCATCAATTTCGATCGTTGTACCGTCGACAAGTTCGAACTGTTCGGACAGGGCCGCAGTCAGCCGTGTCGCTATTGAATGGGGGTCGTCATCGGGTTCACCCGAGAGCGTTCGCTCGAACTCGGTGTATAGCCGGCCACCGGTCGGAGGGAGCGATATGCCCTGCTCCGACTCGACGCCTGTGACGAACAGCTCTCCCAACTGCTCCGGGTCGGGAACTGCGTACTCGACGTGCTGTGGAACGAACAGGCGTGCAGTCGTCTCAGGGCGGGATGCTGTTGGGACATACACTGCCTCAGTTTGGAGTTCAAGTTCGCTGACGAGTTGCTGTTCGATATCGGCCAGCGTGTCAAACACAGTATCACTGACTGACGCAGAGACGAATCGCTCGGGAGTGAGATAGAACGTGACGATGCCGGCGAACACACCGGTCCCACCGAACGCGATGAAGATGGTTTGCAGGGCCGGAAAGACGAACGCCGCTATGAGGGAGAGACCACCGACCGTAAAAAAGCCTATCGCGGTCCGTCTGAACGTTGCTCGCTTCGCATGCACGTATGACTCGCGCAACCGGCGATTCTCCTCCCGCAACACTTCTAGCTCCGCTTCGAGTGTCTGACCATCCGGTACAACATCGGTCTGTTGGTCGCTGTCATCAGCTGATGCGTCCAGTTGCGAGGGCTCGGGTTGACTCATAGGAAATCACGATCCGCAGCTACGTCTTCAGTCACGATGTCGAGTTCTATCAGCAGATATCGGTGAAGCAGATAGCCGACGATAGCAATCCCAACGAGGAGGGCGGACCCGACCCTGAGGGGATCTAGGTTCAAGGGCCCGAGCGACAGCCAGGAAAGACCGCCGAGCAGTGGAACGACAAGCGCCACGAGGCTGCCAGCGACCCGACTGTCGGGTATCTCAATAGTGACTGAAAGCAATGCGAGGAACAGGCCACCTTCGACAAGGACGAGGGGTATAAGTGACGGTGCATCGACTGTGATAAGCGCTATCTGTCCAAGCACGACGGCGAGAACGGCTGCTCCGGATAGGTAGAGACCGCCGAGGACAATACCGATGAGGCCAAGCCAGACCGGTCCACTCAGGACAAGTCCGCCTGCCGCGATGCCGATTCCCAGCAGGCCGAGCACGGTAGTCGGTGATCGGAGCGACCGTTCCCTCGCTAGTGCCATACTCATACGTATTCCCCTTGGTCTGTGTTCGCTGGGCTGCCAGACAGAATAGCCGAGATCTGGTCCGGCGACCCGACCTCGTAGGCCGTCACTGCGTCGATCTCGTTCAATTCGCGCCGGAACTGGTCGAAGGTCCGATACCGTTTGTAGGCGGTACCAAGGTCAGTGAGAAGGTCCGTATCGAAGGCCACTGCGGGCGTAATAAATACGACGACCTCCGTCGCGTTGCGTCTTGCCAGTCCAACTGTGTTCCGCAGTTCGTTCGGGTTGCTGTCGTCTGTACAGATGACCAACAGGTCCGCGCTACGTATCTCGTGTGGTGCCGCTTGCAACCCGTTGTACAGTGGTTGGTCTGGAAGATGTTGCTTTGACCCAGCAGCGTTCCGATACGCTAGCAGCGTCGCTTCTATCGGTGATTGTGTGCTTGTCGACGGATTTACTCTCCCTGTCTCCGTTCCGGTGTGAGTCGCTGTTGTGATAGCTGTTGCCGGTGTCTCAGTTTCGGTGTCCAGGTCATTAATCCGATGCTGACACGACCTGTAAACCTCGGTTCTCGCTACGGGGACTCTCGAGTCTGTCACGCCTGCGTCATCAATGGTTACGTACCCTAACGGGTCACGGGTCGTTTCGGCACGCTGCTGGAACGCCGCGGCGACCGCTTTGAGGTGCTCTAGCTTCGTTTCGCCAGGTGCACCATCACCCAGCGTCTGACGGTGATCGAGGATAAGTACCACACTACGGTTACTCTCGGCTTCGTAGTTACGGACGTGCGCCTCGTCTAGTCTGGCAGTCGCCTTCCAGTCGACGTATTTCAGTGCGTCACCCGGAACGTATTTTCGAATCTCCTCGGCTGACAAGCCACCTGTCCGCCCGCGGGCATCGTGCTCGCCGACACCGCGTAGCAACTGTTTCCCACCCTGGCCAACGTGAATCGGGCCGACCGACGGCGACTCGACTGCTATTTCGGGGCCGGGAGCCGTCGTGAACGACTGGGTAAACAGCCCGGTGCCGTCACTGACAGTCACCGTGGCTCCGGGAACGGTGTAGTTGCCAACAGTCTCCCAGGTGAGCGGGAGTGTCACTGATGACGACTGCATCGATGTACCGAGAGTGATGTCTGGAGAGGGACCCGCTTCCATCTGCGCTGTGAGTGGAATCCGTGCTTCGATGGAGAGCGGCAGGTGATCGCCGGCAGCGTCAACCGATGCGTCGAGTGTGTACGTCGTTTCGGCGCCGGTCCGTATTCGGGACCGGTCGAGCGACTGGCTAACTGTGAGTTCGTCCTCAAGTCGTGAAACGCCACGAACGAACGCAACCTGCATTGCGAGCAGCCAGCCTGCGAGCGCGACGGCTCCGACGACTAAGAGGGGTGCATCGAGCAGCCCACCACCTATGACGAGGCTCCCGATAGCAGTGAGCGTGAGCCAGAACCGCCGGGTAACACGCATTACCTTCTGTTACTGAATCGAGCCCATTGAAGATACCGACAGACACAGCCAGGGACTTCGGATATACACCCGATCCAATATCGAAATCGATATTGATATTTGGAGAATTACTTACTTACCTTCTAATCGAAAACATTGGGTCATAGATGACTCAAGGGTCTATTTTATCCCGGTTTTTGCGGATTTGCCTGAAGGAGACTTTTGGCCTCAGTTTTAATATTGAAACTGGAGATGCAGGCACCCCTGCTGGAGCCCATCGTCTCACGGGCCGATGGCTCCGTAACGTGCCGGTGGTTCGTGTCGGTGCCATCGTCCTCATCACGGGGCTACTCGCCGGTGTCGTGTTTCCAGCTGCCGGAATATCGCCACAGGTGAACACCGCTAGTGGTGGTGGGGCCGATACGCCAAATGTACAGCAGGCACAGGCCGATGTGAACGCCACCGATACAGACGAAGACGGACTGTCGGATTCGCTAGAGCGGTCCACTTACAGCACCGACCCGACCGACGCGGACACGGACGGCGACGGCTATCCGGACGGCATGGAAGTCCGCTGTGAGCAGGCTATTCCGGATGCAGACCCGCTGCGAACCGATATCTATGTCGAAGTCGATTCTACCCAGTCAACGACGCTCAGCGACTCAGTCCAGACCTCTATTGTTGAGACCTTTGAGAATGCACCCGTTTCGAACCCGGACGACTCCACCGGGATCGACATTCATCTCGTCACGGATGATACTAATCTCTCGACCAACGGAACAGTCCACTCGAAATCCCGTGCTGGTTCCGGGAACGATATCTACGACTTCCGAGCCAACCATTCGGAGTACAGTTCTGACGGCTATTACTACGTCTTGCTCACCGATGACGTCGCCTACAACGGTGACGACTACTTCGTCGGCGCGGGACGACCCGAAATCGCGGCGATGGAGCGGTTCGATTCGACGAAGATCACCGCATCACTGTTTATGCATGAATTCGGGCATGCGATGGGGCTCGACGCCTATCAGGACGGTATCGACAAGGAGCGCTACTCCCAGACAGAGTACGATAGCGTGATGAACTACAACGGGCTGTACAGACAACTCACCTATTCGAACGGCACCGACAGCGTGGGTCGAAACGAGTGGGAGTTCGTTGCTGAGAACCGAACGCAGCCCGACGTTGTGTGTGCGGAGAACGGGACGTGCTCTAGCAGGTGTACGCAGAACTGATTAGTGCACGAAAACGGCAGTCAATGATTAGGTGCTGTCTGCCAGCATACTCATGAAGAACGACCCGAACACTGTCTGTAGCCCGAGGACCACGACTGTCGAGGCCAGTAGGGTCGCCGTGGCTGACGGTAACGCCGCTTCGCCGGCGAGCAGCCACTGTCCAAACACGCCCCCGAGGTACAGAATTCCGGCTGCAGCCGCGAGGATACCGATTGACGCGCCGTGCTCCAACTGGAACTGCTCCCGTATCATACCGACAAGCACGCCCTCCGGCTTGTTGATCGGGTTCGCAGCGATGGAACTGAACAGCGCGAGCGTCCAGACCTGATACCCGACGATTGCCAGCAACGACCCGCCGACCATTGTCTGTATTCCGAAGTTGACGCCACCAACCGACAGCTGGGCAATTGACAGCGACATCAACACTGCCCCAGCAGAGACAAGCAATAGAGCTGGATACGAGAACAGGTAATCCGGCGCGTTCACGAGCATGAATCGGACGTGTCGCCAGCCGTCACTGAAACTGTCGAGCGTTTCCTCGCCTTCCCGCTCGTGGTAGATAATCGGAACCTCCTCGATGGTGAGATCGTTCGCGCCGGCCTCCATGATCATCTCGCTGGCGAACTCCATCCCGGTCGTCTCTAGCTCTAGCGTTTCGAGCGCGTCCTTGGTGAACACACGGAAGCCACTGTGTGCGTCGCTGACACCGGCTCCATAGAACGTGTTCAGGAACCGCGTCAACAGCGGATTGCCGACGTATTTGTGCAGCGGCGGCATCGACCCGTCACGGATCTCTCCCTCAAGTCGACTCCCCATACAGATGTCCGCGTCGCCGTTCTGGACCGGCTCGAGGAGCTGTGGAATCATCTTAAAATCGTACGTCGTGTCGGCATCGCCCATCGCGATGTACTCTCCTCGTGCCTTGTCGAACGCGTAGCGATACGCATAGCCATAGCCCGGTTCGTCAGGTGTCACGACTGTCGCACCCCGCTCGCGAGCTAGCTCCGGAGTCGCGTCGGTCGAACTGTCGCTTACGATAATCTCAGTCGGGACGCGCAACTCCGAGATCGCGGTCTTGATCCAATCGATACATTCTACGATCCCTTTCTCCTCGTTGAGGGTGGGCATCACGACGCTCAAAACCGGCCTGACTTCGCTCTCCGGCGTGACAAGAAACTCGTCTGCAGTGCTGGCTGTGATCCCCCGTTCGTCCGCTTGATTTGCCTGATTTGCTTGTATTGTCATTCCCGTACCTCGGCTGTAACTGGCGCGTCTAGTGGCATACGCTCTCCACTCCCCTGAACGGCTTTCGGTGAATACGGCTAGTAAGCCCCATTTTATTTGATTTCAGTGGCTAACTTCTGATAGGTACCGCGTGCTTCCCACACAGGATGTCATGTCAAAGCAGCATATAATAAAGCTGTTGGGTAGGATAACCCATCATTAATAACAATAGTTAGCATGAGGCTTCCCTATTCTCCTCTGAATGTGCACAATTTCTTCCGACCATGACGATATTGTGGTGTAGACACCTATCAATAGAGAACATTATTCACGTACTAATGTACGTTGTGGAACAGACATCTATCAAACTAGTGGACTATCTCTGCAGCGGGTATCATTTGCAGACATTCAAACACTACAATACAATGACCAACAGGGCGGCCACGTTTGCGGGAATCACACTACACCGGAAGTCTAACGAGAGACACAGAGAAGTGGTCCCAGATATTGTCCACGGTCGGAAAAATTTGCCAACTTGGATAGACGCACTCTGGAGACAACCACTTGACTCCGTGTGTCAGTCGACGACTCTAGGGCTTCATAATTGCCGAGCGGCTTACACCGGGCGGCGAAGTCGACTCCGTATCTCGCCACCAGCAGCGTGTAGCCGTGGCAGTCGGTCCTCCAATGCACTGACCAGCGTTGTGACGCTTAGTCCAAGGACGTACACGCCTCCTAAAAGCATGATAACTGAGATGTCCTTGCTGAACTGAAGTGCCCCACGTATCGATGCCATATATGTACATATCCAAGACGAGTATAAGTCGTTGCGGCCCAATTATTAATATTTGTAACTGGGCGAGCACTGTCGTCCCGAGCCGTAGATTTAAGCTGTTCTATGTGCTAATCAGTAACATGGCTACAGACCAGTCCGAGGGGGCCAGCCTGCCCGTGCCACCGCTGGAGAATACGGCGTTTTTCTCCATCGAGGACGATGACGGCTACGTCCGTATCGAACAGTCGCTAGGGAATCAGGTCCTGTACACGCCCAATGAGGCACGGGACATCGCTGAATCCATTCTCGATGCTGTTGACGAGGCTGTCGAAGAGGAGTAACCCATCGCCGGCTGTCGGCCCTGTTTTGCTGGAAGGCGAGATGGTTTGAACACGGGCGGTCCAGCATCAGATATGACAGATGCAAGCCACCGGGCGGCGGTTGCCGAGCGAGCGGCCCGTGCCGGCGGTGTCGTGGCCCGCGAGCAGTTCCGGGGCGACCTCAGCGTCGAGTCAAAGGCAAACAAGAACGACCTCGTCACGGAAACAGACCGCGACGCCCAGCGGCAGGTCGTCACAACGATTCGAGCGGAGTTCCCTGGTGACAGGTTCCTCTGTGAGGAGGACCTCTCGACGCTGGCCGGCCCAGAGGTCGACCGCGATGTCGAAGGGGTCGATAGCGTCCCTGACAGTGGCTCCGTGTGGGTCATCGACCCGATCGACGGGACGGCGAACTACGTCCGCGGAATGCGCTTGTGGGGGACGTCCGTTAGCGCCGTTGTCGACTGCGAATCGGTCGCATCGGTGACCTATCTCCCCTCGTACGGTGACCTCTACGCCGCCGGCCCCGAAAGCGTGACGCGAGACGGGACTGAACTTTCCGTGAGCGGACGAACCGACCCGGAGACCTTTGCCGTGGCCCCCGTCGGCTGGTGGGACCGTGATGACCGGGACGAGTTCGGTCGGCTGTGTAGCGCTGTCGGTGACCGCTTCGGCGACATCCGGCGCCTGGGTTCGTTCCAGGCAACGCTGGCCCACGTTGCTGACGGGGCGCTTGAGGGACTCGTTTGCACGCGCTCGATGGCTCCCTGGGATACGCTCGCCGGCGTCCATATGGTTCGACAGGCTGGCGGCACGGTTACTGACCTCAATGGTGAGCCCTGGACCCACGACAGTGATTCTGTCGTCGCCTCCAACGGTGAGGCACACGAGGCCTTCGTGACGGCCGGCAACGAAGCGCTCAGGCAGGACTGAACACACTTTCGCCACGCAGTTCAGTACCACGCGGAACTCCGCGCCACGCACACGGGACCGGAACGCTAAAACCGCCTGCCACCGGTCACTCGGCCATGGATACGTTCGAGCGAGCCGTCGATGAGTACGGGCCCGGCCAGCTCTGGGTGGGCTCTTTCGTTGCAGTCCTCCTCGTCGCGGTCGGCGCTGTTACGGCCGCTCCACAGGCCGTCTGGGATCGGTTCCTCTGGCAGTACTTCTGGGGGCCAGTGTATGCCGACGCCAAGTCGGCCAGCTGTGCCGAAATGACTGCATCCGGCCCACAACCACTGTACGATGGCTGTGCGGCGGCCATCCAGGAGGGACGGCTCATCGCCGAACCGGGATACACTATCGTCTCTGAAATCGGGTATATGTTGATTCTGGTGTATATGCTCGTCGGCGTCTACTTTCTCCTCGAGCGACTGGACATCGCCGAAGACCCGAAGCTCTACTTCGCGTTTGTGCCGTTCATGTTGCTCGGCGGTGCGTTGCGGACCGTCGAGGACGCAACTGACCGCGCGGTCGACGCCGGAGTCACACCTATCGTCGAGTACCCGCTCAGCTCGCTCATCATCAGCCCCGTGATTTACGGTACCGTGTTCTTGCTGACGCTGCTCGTCCTCGTCGTCTGCGTGGACCTCGAACGGCGTGGGGTCGTCGACAGCTACTACCGGACGACCGGCGCTATCGGCGGGGCCTTTGTCGCTGTGACGCTCCTGTATCTCACGTTTGTCGCCCTCACCCGTGAGTACGCAACGCTGTACCCGTCAGTCCTCATCACGACTGTCGCACTGGCGTCAGCGCTGTCCTACGGGCTGTACCGGCTATTTGAATCTTACCGCCCGGCGATGAACGACGGCACTGGCTATATCGGTCTGCTGGTCATCTGGGGCCACGCCATCGACGGTGTCGCGAACGTCCTGCTGGCCGACTGGCTCAACGCACTCAATGTACCGCTGACGTACTACCCGAAACACCCGGCCAACGAGTTCATCATCGCGGCTACCGAGACGCTCCAGCCGGCCGGCCTCTCGGCCGCTATCGGCACGTCATGGCCGTTCCTGATCGTCAAGCTCGCCGTCGCCTCGCTGGTCGTCTCGCTGTTCAACCAGGAATTCATCGACGACAGCCCGCGGTACGCACTGCTATTGCTCATCGCCGTTACCGCAGTCGGCCTCGGGCCGGGCTCGCGAGACATGCTGCGGGCGACGTTCGGTATCTGACGCGGTTGATGCCGTCTGCCCTCAGGGGAACGGATGATGATCTCGGTCGAGTCGTGATTCGAAGCCGAGGTCGGCCGGCACAGCTTCGGCCCGCTCGCCGAAGAACGAGTCACCGAAGAACAGCGGCTGTGCCGACGGACAGACGACCCGGACCGCCTCGAACCCGAGCTGTTCGAGGTCGCGCGTCGTCAGCCGTGTCCCGTACGGCGCGAGCCCCGCGTCGGCTGCCCGGTCACACAACGTCTCTAGCTCTTCCTCGCCGGAGAGGTCCGCATCAGGGCCAAGCGAGTCCAGCGGGACCGCCGTCTCCGCAGCCGCCAAGTCGGCCGCCTCACCGGGCGATTTGGCGTAGCGCCCGATAGCGCCCTGTGCGTCCATGGCTGCCTCGGGACCCATGCTGTCGAGTTCCATCCAGTTCTGAAGCGCCTCCTCCAGCGCGCCGACGGCGGCCGCACCCGGGTTCAGATCTGCGTCGGTCCCGAGTGCGAAGCGGGGCCACCCGTCCTGTTCCAGTGCGACAGTGATGACTGGCACGTCCACGTCCTGTGTCAGTAACAGCGCTGTCACGTCGAGGCCCTCAGATGTCGCCCGCCGCCGGAGCGTTTCGTATCGCTCGTGGTCGTCGACGGCCACCCGGAGCGGCTCGAACGTCGAGTACCACGACAGCATTGCGGCGTCACGCTCGATGACTTCGTACAGCCCGGTCAGCAGCGCCTCGGTGACGGTGTTTCCCAGCCCGAGCCCGGTCGTCGTTGCCGGTCTGACGGCGTTCGACGGCGGCGGATAGTGGACGGTCTCGGCAGGAAGTGACCGGTGTTCGTCGGTCAGCAGATTTTCGGCAGGAACCCAGGGGAGCACCGTCGATTTGTCCCACTCGGCCTCGTCTCTGACGAATGCATCAGGTGTAACGGCATCCGGAATATCGGCGACTGTCCCGCGCTGTAGATTCCCGTCTCGATAGACGCCGGCCGCGTACCGCTCGTAGTTCTCGCCCAGCGCTTTCATGAATGCTGTATCCCAGTCGACGGCGACACCGGCGGCCTTGGCGGCGGCCGATACGTCGCTGAAACCGGTGGTGTCGGCGAGCGTCGACAGGTAGTACGGAGCCGGGAACGATTCGACTTCGCCGACCTCCGTTGCAATACCGACCCGGTCGTCAAGGCCCAGCTCCGCCCGTGATAGCGCCTCGCTGTCAGGGGCTGTCTGTCGACCGTCACCGAGGGTATGGCTCTGTGTCCCGCCACAATCACAGCCCGGGACAGGCAGGAACCGCCGCTGGGTGTGTGGGAGTTCCGTGACAGTCCCGAAGAGGGCAGCGTCACCGTCGAGAAACTGGGTCACCAGTCGACCGGCCAGCGCCCCCGCGAATCGTTGCGTGGCTGCTGCCGGGGCTTCTGCGACTTCCTCGGTGTCATCGACCGTCGCCTCAACCCGAGCCCGCAGGCAGTCGAAACAACCCGTCTCAGGTCCGAATCCGCTGATCGCGGCATCAGTAATCGGGACACCGCCGACGCCGCCCAGTTCGACGGCGACCCACGGGCTGTCTTCGACTTTCGCCCGGTCGTGCCATGCCGCAAACGTCTCCGAACCGACGGTATCGACGACGATGACGAGGTCGCCACTGCTGTCCGCCGGTGTCGACGGCTGTGCTACTGAAACGTCGATATCAGCGAGAAACGCGGCAAGTGCATCGACAGCCGGTCCACGCCCGACGACTTCGACAGTTCGCATGCCGAAGCCCTCGTGGTGAAGGGAGAAAAACCTACGCGGCGAGGATGGACTGGGCCACGGAGGCCAGCTCATCCGGGTCGGCGTCTTTGAGCCGGTCGTCACCGAGCATCAGGCGGAGTCGCGGTCGACCCACGTCAATCGGGACCTTCTCAGTGTCGATGAGATTCATGTCTTCGAGTTTCGTCTTGGTCCGCGAGAACGTCGCCTTGCTCGCCAGTCCGACATCCTCGCCCCATTTGCTGATGTCGTACAGGAGTTCGCCGTTCCGTGCGGCCACGAGCAGACTGATGGTGACCTCGTCGAGGCCGTCGCCGTCGCCGCGGGCCGTCGACAGAGAGCTGAGAACATCGTTGAAGTCCGATGCGGTTTCCGGGCCGATATCGGATTCCAGCGTTCTCTGGACGCGGTTGAGCGGCGGCGTTCGGAGTGAATACTCGTCGGCGTCCGTCCAGGCTGCGTCGTAGTAGTCGTAGGCGTTGTCGACGAACGCCGTGTCATCGGTCCCGAGACCGCCGACCGTGTCGCTGATCGTGACGAGCGCGTACACCGTATCCACAGTTACCGCGACCGAGTGGTTCGGCACGTCGTCAAGCAGTCGCATCGTGAGCCGGCCCTCGTCGATGAGGTCGGCCGCGGTGCTCGCGACAAGGAAGTCGTCCATGACGTCTTTCAGTGCCCGCTCGTCGGCCAACAGCCGAACTTCTGGAGCGCCCGAATCTGCGTCTAATGTCGATACAAGCTCAGAAATGGTCCGTCGTGACGGGTTCACGACGTACACCGGCTCGTCAGTTGCCCCAAACACCGTGGTCAACATAGAACCGACGTCGTCTTGCAGGAGATTTTCGGTCATTGTCCCTTGCCAGTATATAGTGTACTGTTATATTTAATTTTACCGGCCATACTGTGTTGATTTCGCCAACAATCCGACAACACCCACCAGCGAACAGCGATAAAATATTGATCAATTATCCTAAGCAGAAGCCGCTTGCCTCACGGACTGAACCATCTGTTCTGCTCATCAACGCTGTGTAAATCTGGCCGAATCAGTGGCTGGTCTCACTGTTTCCTTCCCGCCAGAAGCCACGACTTAGGACCAGATCAGACCTTCACCTGGGTACGCAAGGAAACGATGGCGTGTCGTATTACTACGACTGCTCGGTTGGCCAGTGTCGAAACGGGCGACAGCCGTCTCAGGATAAACCACCTGTCTTACATTTTTGGAGTCGTCAGAAGCCCGTCCGGAGGCGGGCGGCCAGATCATCGGACCAGTGGAACTCCCCGTCGTAGATGACGGGCAATGAGGTCTGACCCAGCGCGTCGGCCAGTTCCGTAGCGCCGAGCGAGTGGCTCGTCTGTTCGCCGTTTAGCGCGGCGCTGTCGTCAAATGGCAGGCGGTAGCTCTCACCGGGCCGTTCCGGGGATACAACCGTACACTGTACGTCGAACCCGGTTTCTCCTTCGGAGAGCCAGACGACCGCCGGGTGTGCCGGATTGGGAACGATGGAGTATGTCCCGTCGCCGACAACCGCGTAGTCTTTGCACATCATTATCCGCCGGCGCGCGAGTTCCAGCGCTCGCTGGATGCTGAATCCGTTACTGAGCAAGCGCGCGAAGGCGGTCCCGACTAGGGCGGCGTGCTTGTCCAGCACGTCGGTGAGTGTCACTGCGCCGGCGACCGCACCCTGTTTGACCAGGTCAAGCCCTTCATCGTAGGAGCCACAGGCGTTCAGGAAGAACGTCTGCGTTCGGGATTCTGACAGCGACGACAGCGCCAGATTACCGTCGGGACAGCGCAGTCCCTCCTCATCGCAGTGGCCGATGAAGTGGACGAACTCCGTCGGCTGCCGGAACACGTCGGCCAGTTCGTTGACCGACAGCAGTTCGCTGACCCGCACGTCCATCGGGAGGTCCGCTGCCCGGTATATCTCCGTGACTTCTGTGTGTTCGTCAGCCATCTCCTCGTCGTTGAGGACGACCGCGACTTGTTGGCTGTCGGTATCATGGTTCTGACTACGGTAGCGGTTCACGTACGCTTCCGGCGGCGTTTTGCAAGCGTCTATCGGGTTCCCCGGAGCGAGCCACGAGTGCAACTGCCCCTCACGCAGGTTCGGTTCAATGACCGGTGGGCGTTCGGCCGACCCGCGGCTCAGATACGAATCCGCCAGCGTCCTGTCGAGAAGCTCATCTTGGTCAAGCCGGGAGCTGTCCGGCAGGTAGATAAGACTGAGCCGGTCAAGCAGGAAGGGCAGATAGCGGACCCGCTCCGGCTCCGGCGAGACGTACGTCGAAAGGGGCCACTCAGGTAGAATCGAGTTCACGGCCTCATCGGAGACATCGATGTACCGTTCGAGCCGTCCAGCCGGCGATAGCGACCGAATCGTGTCCGGGTCAAGTGAGAGGGCGGACGTAATACGAGGCCCGCTCTCGGCCGGGTCGACGCGTCTGACCTGGCAGTCCAGATAGAATACCTTCCGGAGCAGCGCTGCGACGCCGGCCTGTAGCGACGGCCATGCGTCGAAGGAGAGCTGTACCGACGTGCCTTCGGCCGTCAACAGTGCGGCGTCCCGTGACTCGACCACCACTTCGGCCCCGAGATAGTACGCCAGTGGTGCGCTGACGAGCAGTTCCGCCTCGCACTCTGGAACACGGAGCGTGATACCGGTCTCGGGACGGTTCTGCCGAACCGGTTCCGGAATGCGGGTTGTCTCGCCGGTCGTGACTATCGGCGGGTGCCCGCGGAGTTCCGGGTGCGAGCGGGACGGCTGCATCGTGTGATGAGCCCCGCTCAGATGTGTGATTGCCGTTGCGAGCCCTGCGGGCGTCGCGGGGACCTGCAGATGCGGCCGCTCCGCGTTCGTTTCCCAGACGAATCCGACGGTAATGCTCGTCGGCTCCTGGAAGCCAAGCACGGTAGTAATACCGGCCGAGTGGAGCGACGCCGGGCCGTCGAAGCGGACGTGGATCCGGATGTCATCTACGACGCCCAGCGGTGAGTCCCGGTCGCTATCCGCAGCGCGGGCCTGCATCGTCAACAGGTACTCCCCTTCCTGAAGCCTTGTCGGTGAATCAACCGTCTCGCTATCGGCATCAGCAGCAACGCGGGTTACCGTGGCATCAACCGCCGGTAGCGCTAACTCGGTGACGGACCCACGGTAACAATCGTCGACACGTTGTGGTAGCTGTTCGCCGTCAGTACTCTCCCGATTGTGTAATTGGTGCACCAGTGCGGTCGGGTCGACCGTCTCCCCATCCCAGTCCAGCGTTTCACCGCCGTCCCGGCCCACCCGCTCGCCTGCCACCCCCCAGGTGACCATGTGTGATTATACAGAACGTCATCTGATATATACGTACGGTTGTCAGCACGTCGTCACCCCCCATACCCCGGCACCAGACGGTAAATAATAACATTGCACATACGTGGGTCAAAGGGTAGATTATTGTCGTATCGGTCCTGACTCGGATACATGAGCTACGAAACCGTACGGGAAGCAGACCCGGCAGTCGCAGACGCCCTGGAAGGCGAACGAGGCCGGCAGAACGACACACTGGCGATGATTGCTAGTGAGAACCACGTCAGCGAGGCTGTGATGGAGGCACAGAGCTCCGAACTGACGAACAAGTACGCCGAGGGCTATCCTGGCGAGCGCTACTACGGCGGCTGTGAGTACGCCGACGACGTCGAGGAACTCGCTATCGACCGCGCAAAGGAGCTGTGGGGCGCGGACCACGTCAACGTCCAGCCACATTCCGGTTCACAGGCCAACATGGGCGTCTATCTCGGCGTCCTCGAACCCGGCGACAAGATCCTCTCGCTTGACCTGACCCACGGCGGCCATCTCTCACACGGCCACCCGGCGAACTTCGCCGGGCAGGTGTACGAAGTCGAACAGTACAAGGTCGGCGAGGAAACCGGCTACATCGACTACGAAGGCCTCCACGACCATGCAGAGGAGTTCGAGCCGGACATCATCGTTTCGGGCTACTCGGCGTACCCGCGCGAAGTCGACTTCGAGCGGATTCAGGAAGCCGCCGATGCGGTCGACGCCTACCACCTCGCAGACATCGCTCACATCACTGGTCTCGTCGCCGCCGGCGTCCACGAGTCGCCGGTCGGTGTCGCCGACTTCGTCACTGGGTCGACGCACAAGACCATCCGCGCCGGCCGCGGTGGCATCATTATGTGCGACGAAGAATACGCCGACGACATCGACGCTGCCGTCTTCCCCGGCTCGCAGGGCGGCCCGCTGATGCACAACGTCGCCGGCAAGGCCGTCGGCTTCGGTGAGGCGCTGGCTCCCGAGTTCGAGCAATACTCCCAGCAGACCGTCGACAACGCCATCGCGCTCGGCGACCGACTCAAAGAGCACGGGCTGGATCTGGTCTCCGGCGGCACGGACAATCATCTCGTCCTCATCGACCTCCGGCCGTCCCACCCGGACACCACCGGCAAGGAAGTCGAGGAAGCGCTGGAGGAAGCTGGTATCGTCCTCAACGCCAACACCGTTCCGGGCGAGACCCGCTCAGCATTCAACCCCTCGGGCATCCGCGCCGGTACGCCCGCGCTCACCACGCGTGGCTTCGACGAGGACGCCTGCCGCGAGGTCGCAGACCTCATCTACAAGGTTGTCGACGCGCCCCATGACGACGATGTCGTCACGGAAGTCAGCGATCGCGTGGACGAGATGACCGACGAGTACACGCTGTACGAATAGCGCCAGAAGCTGTAGCCTGCGGTTCTGCTATCCGCACACTCCGCAACTCACTTTTTACCATTTCCAGCCGACACGTCTGGTATGCTCCGCGCAACCCGACGCCGGATGCTCTATGCACTGGGTGCCTCCCTGCCAACACTCGCCGGCTGTACGCAGTTTGAGGTCGAGTCAGGGGAGGAAACCGGACACAGCGATGGTGGCGGGAGTGAGCCCACAACAACAGCGTCAGAGACAGATACTGTTACTGCCACAGCCGAGCGGGCCAGTGCTGGCCAGACAACTGATGCCGAGGCGCTCGACCTGCGGGAGGCCAACGTCGTCGGCGTCGAACTCACGGACGAGGGGAGCGGCGACTACCGCTTCGACGTAACACTCTACCACGATGACGACGGCGAGGACGGCTACGCGAACTGGTGGCAAGTCGAGACGCTGGCGGGCGACCGACTCGGGCGCCGGGGCCTCCGGCACGCTCACTCGACGGCCCCGTTCACCCGGTCGGAGACGATTACGGTTCCAAACGACGTGGGCTGTGTCGTGGTTCGGGGGCATGACCAGACCCACGAGTACGGCGGGCAGGCGATGACGGTGGCTGTCCCGAGCGGCGTGACACGGGCCATCCAGCAGGGAGCCGGGCGGAAGTCAATCGCCGAGTCGGACTGTCCCTGAGCGTGCCAGCCTGTCGCGGCTGACTGAAATCCGGGACGTTCATACCGCCCCGCGCCGCCGTTGTACCTAATGACAGAGATTATCGACGGCAACGCCGTCGCACAGTCGATTCGGGACGACCTGGTCGCGTCCATCGACCGCCTCGCCGACGCCGGCCACCGCCCGTCGCTGGCAACAGTGCTGATGTCCGAGGACCCGGCCAGCGAGACGTACGTCTCGATGAAACAGGACGACTGCGAGGAGGTCGGTATCGAGGCCATCGACATCGACATCGACCCCGACGCGGACGCCGCCGAACTGTACGACACCATCGAGGACCTCAACGCCGACGACGACGTCAACGGTATTCTGGTCCAGATGCCCGTCCCCGACCACGTCGAGGACCGGTCGGTCCTGCGAGCCATCGACCCGATGAAGGACGTCGACGGCTTCCACCCGGAGAATGTCGGCCGACTCGTGGCCGGCGACGCTCGGTACAAGCCCTGCACACCCCACGGCATCCAGAAACTCATCGAGAGCGCCGGTGTGGACACTGAGGGCAAGGACGCCGTCGTCGTCGGCCGCTCGGACATCGTCGGCAAGCCGATGGCGAACCTCCTCATTCAGAAAGCCCCGGGCGGCAATGCGACGACGACGGTGTGTCACTCTCGCACCGAAAACCTCGCCGAACGGACGCGAAACGCTGACATCCTCGTCGCTGCGGCCGGCGTCCCGGAGATGATCGACGGCGAGATGATTGGGGAGGGCGCGACGGTCATCGACGTGGGTATCAACCGCGTCGACGCCGACACCGAGAAGGGGTACGAACTCGTCGGCGATGTCGAGTACGAGAGCGCGAAAGAGGTCGCCGGCGCGATCACGCCGGTTCCCGGCGGTGTCGGCCCGATGACCCGCGCGATGTTGCTGTACAATACGGTCAAAGCGACGGGCCTGCAACACGACATTGACGTCGACCTCCCCTGAATGCCGACGCTTGCGGATTTTGCGGACCGGGACGTGCTCACCCGCCGAGTGACCAGAGAGAGTGACACGGCGGGCGTAGACGGCGTCCGTGGCCGTGCCGACCGCGGGCTCCACTGGGCAGTCGGCGCGCTCGTCACCGACCCGGCGGACCGTCTGCTGTTCGTCTACGAGGACGACATCTGGAAGCTCCCGGGCGGCGGCGTCGAAACCGGCGAGACGCGTCAGGAAGCGGTGCGCCGCGAAGTACGCGAGGAGACTGGTGTGCCTATCGCTGTCAATGAACTGGCTGCCGTCACCGAGGTCACAGTAACCGACGGCGACCGCGAGGCGACGTTCTTTTTCGGGACCTATCGCGGGACGGCAGATGCAACGGCGCTCGCGTCGGACCCCGGCCTTGACGGCGAATCGATAGAGACCGTCACGTGGCGGGAATCAGTCCCTGAAAACTGTCTGGACGAGTCGCTTGTACGGCGGCTCCGGTGACCGGTTAAACCGTGTCGTCCTCGATTCCGGTGAGCCAGTTTTCGGCTCTGACGAAGGCACTTTCGTCGCCGGTGATGTACGAACCCAGGTCCCGCGCCGCATGGACGAGACGGTTCGCGTCTGCGGGGTCGACATCGCCGTCCAGCGCTTCGACCCGCTTTCGATGGTCGCGAATCCGCCCGGAGAGCTGTCGTGCAGTAGGGTCCGGATTGGCGTCCAGATACGTCCGCACGTCCCGCTGATAGCTGTCGACGGCGGCCGCCATCGCCAGCCCGTACGGCACGCGAAGGGCCGACGGGACTGACTCGACAGCCGGATGGTCGCCGTCGTCAGCCCCGCCGAGCAGTTCGTAGAAGTACCGCTCTGCTGGGTCGCCGCTGCGCAATTCCCGAGAGAGGTGTGCGCCAACATGCTGGAGTTCGACCGCGGCGACGAACGTCGGGTCGAGCGGGCGAAGCTCGCCCGCGTCGATGAACCCTCGCTTGCGCGTGTATTCCCGACAGTGCTCTGCTGCCGTGTCGGCGATTTCCCGGGTCGTATCCGCATCGATTCGACTCCGCACCGGCGTCAAATCGAGCGTGGCCGGTGTGTCGGTGTGTTCGGTGTGCTCGTCGATGCCGACACTGTGGATGCTGCCACAGTCCGGACAGGCAATGCTTCCCGTTTCGTAGTACCGCCACCGCGTGCCACAGTCCTGACACTCGCGCTCCCCGCGGACTTTCATACCTGATGCTGAGAGGGCTGTCCTCAAGATTGTTCCGTGAGGGCTGTCTACGCTAACGCATGCGCTCGGAAGACGAGATCCGCGAGCAGTACGAGTTCCTTGCTGAACAGTTAGACGACGAGGAGATGGACCACGAGCGGGTCCGTATGATGTTCACCCACTACAAGCGAGCACTTGGCTGGGCGCTTGAGGAGGAGCACATCTAGGTTAGTTACAGCTTACATTCGCTTCTAATTCGATAACTAACATCTGCTGGACGGGGCCGGTACTTTTAAGTTATTCTGCCCCATTCGACCAAGTGACGCTTCGCTTGGAGGGCCGAAGCGTCAGCGGGGACCAATTCAGGGCGGCAAGCGGTCGCGTTTTTCGCGACCGCTTTCCACTTACTTCGCTGCAAACAACCTGACACGAGTGATTTCTGTACATCCAGAAAGTGATTACTGACGATAGAACGTACTCGATGGACAACTCTGTGCCTGTCGCGTTCCCGGACCACTACCAGTTTGAGCTCGCTGTTGCGTGTCCCGTCGCTGCCCTCGGCTCGCCGCACTCTACTTTCAACTCAAACGCCACCTGTGACGCCGGTGTGAACGTGACTTTCTGGCCACTGCGTTGAGCGTGGCCTCTGATCTGTCTTCCAGAGTGTCGGTTATCAGTCTGTGCTCTGCCGCGGTGACGTTGCGGCCAACTACATCACCCATTTCACACAGGACTAGTCCGCCCATCTCTCTCCTGTACTGACAAATAATACTGCTGCAATCAGTTTCCGGAGAATGATTATATACTGACTGTAGTTACCATATGGACAAAACGATGACTGAGGGCCTACATACAGAAAATTCGAGACCCAAAACTACTGAAACCACCTCAAGTTCTCTGGGCCGATATATTTAACAGTATAGATACTAAATCATTACATAGGAGAATCGATGCACGACTTGACAGGATTCCAGCGTGATCTTCTCTACGTGATCGCTGGCAGGGAGGAACCCCACGGCTTAGCTATCAAGGAGGAACTCGAAGCGTACTACGAGAAGGAGATCCATCACGGTCGCCTGTATCCGAACCTCGACACACTTGTCGACAAGGGACTGGTGGAAAAGGGCCAGCGCGACCGCCGGACCAACTTCTATACGCTCACGCGTCGCGGGCGTCGTGAGATAGACGCCCGGCGCGAGTGGGAAGACCAGTACGTCGACCTCTAAAGATGTCGTACCGCGGCTTGTGCCGAGGCCGTCGTATCGTCGGTAGTGACAGGTACAGCGCCAGTAACAGGAGCTGGTCACGGTGCGATAACGGCGGTCATCGCCGTAGACACACAAGCCGTCGTTTACATGTCGCACAGCTGACGAAACAGCTTGGTGTCAGGTGGTTTCCGGCTGGTTCACCACGAGAGACCCGTGGCATTCGACAACGAACTTGGCTCCGCCACTTTCTCCCTCAGTGACGGATATATCCCACCCGTGTGCCTGAACGATGTCTCTGACAATAGCCAGGCCGAATCCTGTTCCCTCTTCGTTTGTGGTATATCCCTGCTCGAAGACGGCGTCACGCTCTTCACTGGGGATGCCCGTCCCGGTGTCTTCAACGTAGAACCCGACCCCGTCGGGTACGGACCCGACCTTGACGGTCAGATCGGCCGATTCATTGTGTTCGACACTGTTCCGGAACAGGTTTTCAAACAGGGTCCGAAGTCGATTACGGTCACCATCGAGTTGGAGTGTCGTTTTGACGACGAGGGTCGCTCCGTCAGTCTCGACGCTCTGCCAAGCATCGTATGCGATCAGTTCGAGGTCTCCCTCGTCGGTCTCAGTCACCGTTTCACCTGAGCGGGCCAACGTGAGCGAGTCGTCGATGATAGACTCCATACGCTCGAGTTGCTCCTGAATCGTCCCAATCGACGCGCTGTGATCGGCATCGACATCGCTCTCAAGTAGGCTCAGTCGTCCGCTAGCGACGTTCAGTGGATTCCGAAGGTCGTGCGCAACAATGCTTGCAAACTGGTCCAGTCGTTCGTTCTGCCGTTCCAGTTTTTGCTTCCGCTGTAGCTGTTCGGTCACATCTCGGGAATTCAGAACGATTCCCTCGACGAACGGGTCGTGAAGCAAATTCGTTGCGTGTGCCTCGATGAAACGCCAGTTATCGGCTGCGTCCCGGAATCGCACTACGTACGTGCCGGAGTAGCCGTGATCGTCAACGTATTTGGCCAAATCCTCAGCAACGCCTTGCCTGTCGTCAGGATGGATGTATTCGATGGCGTTCTCACCGACTAACTCCGCAGGTTCGTACCCGAGTATCTTCTCGACTGGCTGGCTGACGTACGTGAAATCCCCGTCTTCGTCCAGAATTGTCACCATGTCCGAAGACCGCTCGATGAGGCGCTGGAACCGCTCTTCAGCGATACGTCGATCGGTCACGTCACGGTAGATGAGCAGGTGTCCGATCATTGAGCCAGTTTGATCGGTGAGCGTTGTACGGTTAATATCAAAGTAGTGCGGCCCGCCGTCAGCCTCAATGACGACATCGGCGTCGGCACTGCCGTCGCCGTCTGGGAGCGAGTCATAGGACGGCATGACTTCGGACGCGGACCGACCGATTGCCGCCCCTTCATCATCGAGGAAGTCCGCCCCAGCCTCATTTACATCGACAAGCCGTTCGTCTTTATCAACGACGAAGACGGGATCGGACATCTCCTCGACGAGCGTGTGTCTCGCGACGGGCATCAAGTCAAGGAGGTCAAAGCGAAAGAGCGCAATAGCGAAAACAATCCCCGTAAAGGTGAATGAAAACGCTGTCGGGTCGGCGGACCCCATCGGGCCGCTGCCGAAGATGAACACCACGCTCGCAATCATCGGAATAATGCCGCCAAGCAACATCAAGGTCGCCTGTGTCCGGTATCGACCGCTTCGTTTGAGCCCGAAGAGCCCGACAATGACGTACGTCGTCCCGATCAGAGTGTACTGGTACAGGAGATTGAACCAGAAGACAGGGCCGTTCTCACGCTCCGGACTCGCGAGCGGCGGTCCCTGCACGAACCCGTCGAGGGTCCATATCAGATCGTGTGACTGTGCAGTCACGACAAATCCGAATACGATGACCGGGGGAGCGAGCAGTAGCGCCCAGCGTCGGCGGGTCAGGAGTGATTCCCGGCCGCTGTATGTCAGCCCGAACCAGAACTGTGTTGGCCCGAGCCCGACCGCGCCGATGTATTTGATAACGAGACCAGTCCGGTACGTCGACATTGTCGTGCTTGCAGACAGAACACCGTTGCCGAGCGAATAAAGCGCGACAGAGGCCATTATCGCAGCGAGCGGTACTGCTCCGCGGACGCTCCGCCGACGAACGGCGATTCCAGCGATTCCCAGGTTTATCGCGAATGCACCAAGGAGAATCCACGTCGGTAGACCGGGCGCTAATCCCACAGCCAAGAATGATTTTGACGTTTTTTATAACTTCTCCCCGTATATATCAGGTGGATTATATATGCGTCGGTATCCGCACAATCTGTGCCGGAATCCAACTGTTTCACCTACGACCAGACTGACATCGTGCGGGTGTACAACTGAGTGACGGGGCATATCTTCTGCCTGTCTCGCTGGCTGATATTTGGATGAGAAGCAACGAGCGTCTGTCTCCCATCACTAACTGCTAACTGATCACACATGTGGGAGCTATGTCGACTCGCTTGCAACTATCCCCGGAGTCGATTCAGACGATTGTGTCTCGTCCTGCTTGCGGGATGCTCGGGATGTTTCTGGGCCTCAAAGCAGTGTTGACTGCCCGAGGCCGAACCGCGCCTTCGCCACGCGCGCCGTGTTCTGGATTTAGAACTGGTAGCGCCGGTCGTCCTTGTCCTGTTGCTGGGGGAAGTCGTTCCCGGTCATCTGGTCGAAGGTCATCCCCGAGAGGTACTCGTCGTACGTGCAGTCGTAGCTCGATCGGAGGTGGAAATCCAGCGTCCCGCGGTCGACAGTCGACTGAAACAGCATATGAACTGCACGCCTGACGAGTTCATCCGGGTCGTCCGGATCGAGTGCGACTGACAGCATCGCGAGTTCGTTGCGCGTCTCGCGGTCAATCGACAGCTCGAATTCGTCGTCGAAGTCGCCGTACACCGCTTCGATATCATCCTGTAGATCCTCAAGGCTCATACGAAAGGGGACGACGAGCGCGAGGAAACCCCTTACGACTCGTCTGGGGACGCTCCCTCGAAGCACGTATCGCTACGAGTATAACATATGATAAATTATATCATGGGTTGAACATAACGATGTGTAGCGGTCAGCTACCATAGGATTCAGATCAGATAATGACAGGTAGTGGGGACGAGACAGCAGCGTCCAGTCAACCCGACGGGCTGCTAGAGCGGCTTCACGCAGTCGTCCCGGATATGTACGCGCGGAGCTACACAGCGAAGTTCGCTGTCGCGCTGGCAGTAATCGTCGTTGTACTCGCAGCCGTCGGCTTCGGCAGCTACCTGCAGATACAGGAACGAATCGTCAGCGATGCGGCGACAGACCTCGAAACGTCGGCAACCCATCGCGCCGACAGTATCGAGCAGTGGCGGACGACCACCGAGACGGAGGCTACTGCTATTGCAGCCGCAGGTGTGTACGACACTGGGACGTCCGCAGATGTCAGACAGTACCTCACTACGGCAGAGTCGTCGCAAATTCGTTCGCTCCACTACGTCTCCACCGTCGACGACTCCCAGATGGTTGTCGCCAGCACTGAGACGAACACAGAGGGCCGGTCGCCGTGGGCGGTTGAACCCGCGTGGAAGTCCCCCGTACTGGCGGCGACGAATGACACCGCCGGTACCGAGACAGTGGTGCAATCGACAGCATACACGGATGGTGACGGCCACTCGATGGCGTTCGTGACCCCTGTCCCCGATGGCGATGGGGCACTAGTGCTGGTTGCCCGGGTCCCGGCTGAGCAGTTTCACGACGGGCGCAACGGGTTCGAGACGCAACTGCTCACCGGGGACGGGGACCCGCTTATCGGTGGCCAGGACGGTTCCGCGCCCATCAGTCAGACGGCCTTCAGGCCGCAATAGCGGGCCAAACGACGACTATCGAAACTGGGGACCGTGTTGCAGCGTACGCGCCCGTCAACGGCACGTCGTGGGTGGTCGTGACGAGCGCTGAGCGCGAGTCGCTGTACGGAACGAGTCGGCTCGTTGGCTTGGGATTTCTCGCTGTCGTCGGGACGGCAGTCGTCTCTTTGGGCGTCGCAGGGTACCTCTTCGGACGGCACACGGTTCGGCCTCTGAGACAGCTCCGAAGCCGGACGCAGGCGATGGAACAGGGTGATTTGGGTGTTGACATCTCGACCGCTCGGCAGGACGAGCTCGGGCGGCTGTACGGCGCCTTCGGAAATATGCGGGACACGCTTCGGAGTCAGATACAACAGGCACAGGCGGCCCGGAAGGAGGCCGAGCGATCGAGCCATGAACTCGAACGCCAGAACGAGCGGCTGGACGAATTCGCATCGACGCTGAGCCACGACCTCCGAAACCCGCTTACAGTCGCCCGAGGGCATGTCGAACTGCTTGCGACCCGGCTGTCGGACCCGGAGACGGAGTCGGCTGACCTCCAGTCTCACATCGAGAAACTCGAAGACGCACACGACCGTATCGAATCCATCATCGACGACGTGCTGACGCTGACAAGAAAGGGCGCGAGCGTTGAGGAGACGGCGCCGGTTCCGCTGGAGGCCGTCGTCACCGAGGCGTGGGACAACATCGACAACAAGGACGCCAGCATCGAAGTCGCGGGCAGTCGAACCATCGACGCTGACCGGGCGCGACTCTTGCGAGCCCTCGAGAACCTGTTTCGAAACGCTATCGACCACGTCGGCCCGGACGTGACTGTCACGGTCGGACTGACGGACCACGGGTTCTACGTTGCCGACGACGGGCCGGGGATTCCGACCGAAGCGGTCGACGACATCTTCGAGTACGGCCATACGACGAGTGAGGACGGAACCGGGCTCGGCCTCTCTATCGTCAAGACCATCGCGGAGGCCCACGGCTGGCGACTGTACATCGACACGACCTACCCCGACGGCGCGATGTTCGTGTTCGCGGACGTGTTCAGCGAGGACGAGCCGGACTGGTACGGGACCGAGTTCGAGTGGGGACGGTCCGAGGTCGACGACTAAGCGGTAACGACCGCCACGCACAAATCAGGACAGAGCTAAACGAGGGTATGACCGACCAGTCGACAGCGACGGACCGCGAGGGAGGCGTGCCTGCGGACCCGTCGGCTGTCCAGGACGCACTCGTGGAGTGGTACGAGGCAGACCACCGCTCGTACCCGTGGCGAGAGACGACAGACCCGTACGAGATTCTCGTTTCCGAGGTGATGAGCCAGCAGACCCAACTGGACAGGGTCGTCGACGCCTGGGAGGATTTTTTGGACCGCTGGCCGACCGCGGCGGCGCTGGCAGCGGCCGACCGCTCGGACGTGGTCGGCTTCTGGACCAGTCACTCGCTGGGATACAACAACCGGGCGAAGTATCTCCACGAAGCAGCTGGTCAGGTGATTGACGACTACGACGGCAAGTGGCCCCGCGACCCGGACGGCCTCAGCGAACTGATGGGTGTCGGCCCTTACACCGCCAACGCTGTCGCCTCCTTCGCGTTCAACAATGGGAACGCTGTCGTCGATACGAACGTCAAGCGCGTCCTGTATCGCGCCTTCGATGTGCCAGACGACGACTCGGCATTTGAATCGGCTGCGAGCACGCTTATGCCAGCAGGGCAGTCGCGGGTCTGGAACAACGCAATCATGGAACTGGGTGGCGTCGCCTGTCAGAAAACGCCCCGGTGTGAGGAAGAATCTTGTCCATGGCGCAAATGGTGTTACGCCTACGAGACAGGCGACTTCACCGCCCCAGACGTTCCTGAACAGCCCGACTTCGAGGGAAGCCGCCGACAGTTTCGCGGACGGGTTATCCGTGCCCTTGGGAACCACGACGAACTAACTCTTGACAACCTCGGACCGAAGGTCCGCGTTGACTACGCGCCTGACGGCGACAACGGACGCGAATGGCTTCACGGGCTGGTATCTGATTTGGCCGATGACGGGCTGGTTGAACTCGCTGAACAGGATGGTGATACCATTGTCCGGCTTCAACAGTAAACGCACCAGCCGCTTCCGGGTATAAAAGAAATACATATTTCAATGATTGTCTGGTAAAACCGACGTAGGTAAAGTGGACCATCGATACACCGATATATTTACGACCAACAGATTAAGGTCTGGTGGCTTAGAGGATATTCTATGCGCGACCAACTCGAATCTCTTACTTATCGGGTCGAGTCTGGGGAATTACAGACCCATGATGAAATTCGGCGTGAATTTCTGAACATCATTGAAGACACAGAAGACGAACCCTTCGGTTCTTCACTACCGAAGGTATTCACGGTGCTTACATCAATAGACCGTACTTCCCGAATGGCGTAATCAACTGAACACGATCAACTTATCACTTAATTGTAAATATATGCGTTTTCGAATTCCTCAGAATCTCTCTCCGAGCGACCTGTTAAATTGTAACTGCGCAGTTTATTTATTACCGTTTCTGTGCGCGGTCGCACTCATCGCGGATTACGCCGTCTCTCATACGTATCCGGCATTAGCTGGCGGCTTTTATTTCGCAGTGGGTGATACTGTCCTCAACAACTTCCCAACATATCCCGAAACAGTGCCGTTGTACACGGCTGACGGTGTCCGGATGGGGATGCCCCCCTTCGGTGCAATCATCGCCGCACTTGTCGCAAAAATCATTTCCCCATTAACGGCTGCGATGTGGCTCCCACTCCTATTTCATGTTGTGGCGACACTTGTGGGAACCTATGCGGTCCTAACCTACGTCCGCGATTCAGGCTCCGGAAAGTTGATCTCCGTCCTTGCTGGCAGTTCTCTGGCGGTGAGTCCGTCGGTGTACTTTTGGCATGTGACCGCTGGCGGCACGGTTCGCACGCTTGGATATATTTTATATCTCTCGCTTATTGCTATCTCAATTAGGCTCTTTCGCGGCCGGGAGGGCCGTCTGCTTGCTGTGGCCACACTACTCACCGGTCTGGCGATCTCAACACATCCGTTCTATGGGTTCATGTCCTGTCTGGCTGTCCTTGCGGCTTTTCTCGCCTTTGATCCAACCGTGCGGACGTTTCGGTGGGGTGTGTTGATCGCGGTTGGCAGTCTGCTTGTGGCAGCGATCTGGTTGCTGCCGTCAATCCTCAACCATGGCCTTGAGATGTACCTGAACGTGTCTGGGTCTAGGAACGGACTCTTTCAATGGACCTGGAATCCCGTCAACAGAATTTACACCGAGGGATGGCGCGGGACGAATAGACCGTTCTGGGTAACACTGGGATTATTCGGAACCCTCACAGCTCTTATAAAACGCCGTACATTTTTGCTCCTCTTGCTCGCGTTTTCTACCTACTTCACACCCCGGCCCCGGTTCATCATCGTCCCACTCGTGACGCTTGCAGCACTGTTCCTCGTCAAAGACGGCCCGACCTACTTCACCAAGGTCGCCAGAGGTATCAACGAGCGGCGACTGAAACAAGCCGGAGCCATCTTAGCCGTGCTGAGCCTTGTGATTGTCCCTGTTGCGACTGGTTTGGGCGCTGTTGGCGCGAACGCTCCACCATCGTTTATTAGGAGTGGTGGCTTGGACGCAGCCGAGTGGGCAAAGACCAATACCGAGTCTAATGCAAGCTTCATGGTAGGTGACGACTTCGCTGAGTGGTGGCCGCTCCTCTCCGATCGACGTTCTCTTGTTGCCCCCCGCGGCGCGGAGTGGGACCATGGTGAACGGCAAACAGAACTTGAACAACGGCGCACAATTCAGTCTTGTAAGTCTGCTGATTGTCTCCGTAAACTAGCTACATCGGAGCCGATTTCGACAGATTACGTTGTTGTCCCAGTGGGACGGCTGGTGACGGGTTTGGGCTATCAGCAGCAATCTCCAGAACTACACCCTTCGCTGCAACAATCTGCGAATTTCTCACTGGTATATCAAAACAGTGACTACGCAATATACGAATTCACTATGTCTAATAACTAACCAGATGTTTGGATTGGCTGATATATAATCTGAAAAACGGGGGGGTACCTGATCTTTCCAGACTCAAACTACGGGCAAGAAGGGCATTATTACGAGGTTCATTAGCGAAAGGGACAACACTGAACACAGTCCCTGTATTGCTAACTCGGGGAGAGCAGGGGTTGAAGGTTACAGCGTCACGGATTGTCTTAATTAATGGCGGAAATTGTCCGGCTGTAATGCCGGTCGAAGTTACCACCGTGATACTTCACGCGGACGTGAAGGAACGACTTGAAGACGAACGGAACAAAGACGAAAGTTACAACGACGCGGTAGACCGACTTCTCGGGGGTGACAGCGCGTGATGACGCCGGACGAACGGGCGCATTCCGCGTTCTGTGCCGAGGACTACGTCGAATTCGCGGCGGCGGACTACGACAGCCCGGCGGCGTTCCTGAAGGACCGGAACGGCGTTCACCCGGCCTCGGTTGACGACCCCGGCGAGTACCAGAAAGCCGTCGCTGAACGCGGGGGTGAACAGTGACCATGTCCGTCACCGACGACGCCGACGTGAACGCATGGGTTCAGGACGCCGTGTCCGCCGTGGAATTCCCGGCGAAGGCGAAGGGGTCGCTCGCGTGGCGTAGGGCGTTCCGAGCGGTCCTGACCCATATCCGCGAACAGGGAACGAGCGGGGCCGCCGGGAAGAACCTTCGGACAGTCGCCAATCGGGAAGAACCCCGGTTTGAATGGACGTGGGCTGAGACGGTCCTGCCGTGGCTTCCCGGCGTTCAGTACGAGCGCGGCGGACTGTGGAAGTTCGACCCCGCCGACGCCGACCGGGAACAGCCGACGTGGACACCCCGGGCGACGACCGAATAGCGTCCATGGTGACGGCGGCGGACTTCCCCGGCGAGGGGACGACCCCCGCCCAACACCGGAACGCTGTTCGGGAAGCATATAGCCACCTTGTCCGTCACGGAACGGCGACACGTGACGACCTTCGGCAACGCACCTGAGGGGGAGCACGGCCGGGAGTGGCTCCGCGGGCTGCTTGCGGATTTAACCGACGACGGGCTAGTCGATGTTGACGACAGCGATGGCGAAACGGTCGCGCGCCTACAGCGGTAACCGCCACTGATTGTAACACGACACGCAGGTGACGCTCTGATGCTAGTCATCGCCTTGCTCGGGCGATAGCTCGCGGGAATACACGGCCTCGTCGTAGGGGTCGCCGCCGATAGTCAGTGTGCGAACATTCGTCCGCTCGAAGCCGAGGTTCTCGAAGAACTCTCGGCTCCGGTCATTCGAGGCCAGGTCGAGCGCGCGGAACCGCTTGACGTCGTGCTCCAGAAAGATGTCTTCGAGTCGGTCGTATAGCGCCGTCCCGACACCCTCACTGTGATGGTCCGGATGGACGTACAGCCGCAGCATCGTTCCCATTGTATGCATGGTGATGCCCTGGGTGAAGCCGACGATTTCGCCGTCCTGCTCGGCGACCAGTAGCGTCGCCTCAATGTCGTCGAGGTCGTTGGCGGGGACGCCGCCAGCCCACCCGTGGAGCGCGCTGCCCAGTGGGTCGGCGTACCAGTCGGATATCGTCTCGTCGATGACTTCGGCGTCCAGCGAGTCGTAGGCGTCGTGCCATGCTGCCCGTGCGACCCGGCGGATGCCGTCGGCGTCGGCGTCGAAGGCTCGGCGGATAGTCGTCATGTGTGTCCCGGCGACGGACAGACAGATGGTTCCGAGCCAGTTCCACACCGGGTAAACTGACGCGATAGGCGGCGCAGTCCCGCCGGCTCGGCCGGATGCTGAATCGTGTCGCGTCCCATAGATGCTGTGTCTATCGGCTCGTTTGTGCTATCATGGCTAATATCCTCTCCTTTGTGTGTGAATCACTCTCACTATATATCATGGTTTATCATTAGGTTTATGTAGGTGACACCCATTGATCGTCTTGTATGAGGACAGTCATCCTCGGTGTCATCGGCTCCGACGCGCACGTCGTTGGGATTACCATTCTGGAACGAGCGTTCGAAGCGGCAGGGTTCAACGTAGTCAACCTCGGTGTCCAGTCGTCCCAGTCGGAGTTCATCGACGCCGCGGATGAACATGATGCCGAAGCGATACTCGTTTCGTCGCTGTACGGCCACGCCGAGCAGGACTGCCAAGGGTTCCAGCAGCAGATCAACGAAGCAGGACTTGACGTGACGACGTACATCGGCGGCAACCTCGCTGTCGGGCAGGACTCCTTCGAGGAGACGCGGGAGACGTTCAAAGCGCTCGGCTTCGACCGGGTCTTCGATTCGGAGACCGACCCGGAGGAAGCTATCGAGGCACTTAAAGCCGACCTCGGCCACCGCTCCCGTGAGGAGGCCTCGTCCGAGAAGATCCAGCTCGGCTCCTGAGCCACGAACACCTTTTCCAGCCGCTCACGTCAGCGAACCATGCGCAATCCGGACTGCTTTCAGCGACTGCTATTGTCGACCACGCACAGCCCGGGGCGCTTTACGACCAGGGTGCGTAGGCTGTGTAATGTCACACATGACAGCTGAGCTGAGTGACGGCACCGAAATCAAGAATATCCACGACGTGGTTGAGGGGTCGAACGGCGTTCACCTGAAAAAGGAGGTCAGCGGTGGCGAGCTGGAACGCGTCGCATACATCCCGTATCCGAACCTCCTCTACGTGTACCACGACAACTGAGCGTCGACCAGATAACCGCCGTCGTCGTGACAATCCGGAAGCGGAACCGAGACTAGCGATGCACTCTGTCTCCCCCACCGATATACCGGCCCCACTCCATAGGTCCGTCATGTCCGAACCACACGTCGTCGGCGTCGTCGGCAGTCTCAGGGAGCAGAGTTACACCAGAGTCGGCATCAAGCGCGCGCTCGCCGCCGCCGAAGAGACCGGAGCGACGACGGAACTGCTTGACCTCCAAGAGTTTGGCCTGCCGGTGTTCGACGCCGACCACCGTGAGGCAGGCGACGCCATCGCGTTCGCTGACAGCGTCCACGCGGCTGATTCGATTTTGCTTGGGACGCCGGTGTATCACGGGTCGTACTCGGGCGTATTGAAGAACGCACTCGACTACTGTGGCTTCGATGAGTTCGAACACAAAACTGTGGGGTTACTGGCAGTTGCCGGTGGAGGCTTTCCGATCACCGCGCTCGAACACCTTCGCTCGGTCTGTCGGGCGCTGAACTGCTGGGTCATCCCACACCAGGCTGCAGTTCCGAACGCGAGCGATCATATCGCCGACGATCAGATAGTCGACGCCGACATCGAAGACCGCGTGACGACGCTCGGTGAGGAAGCGGTCCAGTACGCGAACATCGAACCGGACCCGGCGTGTTTCGAGAGTGCGGAGAACGTCGGAGCAGATGATTAGCCGTGAGGACCGCCGTGGGTGTCCGAGCCGTGAGCGACTGATTCGAAGGAGCAGATGATTAGCCGCGTAGACCGCTATGCGTGTCTGTGCTGGAAGGGGCCACTGGCCGAGAGAAGGAAACGGTCAAACCGGCCCGCGCCCAAGTTCCCGGCGTGACTCAGTGGGTCGAGAATCCGACCGGTGGCCGGGACCGGGGGCCAACCGCGCTTGTTCGCGCGTGGGTCGAGATACTGCGGCGTCCGCGGCGGTTCTTCCGCACCGGCGTCGGACCGGGTGATCAGGCCCCGGGGCTGGTGTTCGCGGCGATGGTCGTCCTCTTCGAGGAAGTGAGCCGTTACGCCGTCGTCAAACTGGCCCAACGGGGACTCCTGTCTACGGGGCCGTTTGATTATCCCGCCATCGGCGGGTTCTCGCCAGGCGTTGCGGTACTGGCACTGTTTGCCATTCTTGTGTTCGTCACGCCGGCAACGGTGCATCTAACGGCGGCGTTGCAGACACTGCTGTTGCTCCCCGTCGCGTCGGACCGCGGTGGCGTCAGCGAGACCGTGCAGGTGATGTGCTACGCGATGGCCCCTTGTCTGCTGGCGGGTCTGCCGAGCGCAGAGGTCCGGGTGCTCGTCACCGCCTGGGGCGCGGGGCTGTACCTGATTGGGACCGCTGTCGTCCACAACGTTAGACTCCCAGTGGCCGCGATCGTCGGGGCCATCCCTGCCGCAATTATCTTCGGCTACGGCTTCCGCGGCTTCCAGGCCCTCTCGGTGCTGGCCGCTAACTACGGGTTTTAGGGTCCGTCGGCATGCGTTTCCGAACGATGCTCAGTATCGACATCGACCAGTTCATGCTGGAACTCAAGGATGGAGCGTTCAAGAGCGTCGGCCCGTCGAACAAGGAAGCGACGATCAAGATGTACGACGTGGACGGCGTCGACGTTCGCGAATACGGCGACAAGCGCGTCAAAATTGCCTTCGAAGACGAACAGGGAAGCGAAATCGAGGTTGCTCTGTTCCCGGAACAGGCGAAAGCGGTCGCTTCAGGGCTCGAACTGCTGGAAGAGGAGAGAGAGATGTTCGAATAGCGGACCTGTTTCGTTCGGCCGGAATTCGACAACCGTTTTAGGCCCGACATACTTGCACCGTGTAATGGGTTCGTGTATCATCTGCGGCAAATCTGTCGAAGGACGCATCTGTGACCTCCACGAGGAGGACGCCCTGTTCGAGTTCCGTGGCTCGCGTGCCGACCAGCTATCGGTCGACCGCTACTACCGCGGCAGTGTCGACGGCTTCGCCGAGTTCGGCGTGTTCGTCGACATCGGCGACAGCGTAACGGGGCTGCTCCACCGGAGCGAACTGGACCAGCGGCTCGATTCCCTCGACTGGGAGTCGGGCGACAACGTCTACGTTCAGGTCAAAAACGTACGGGACAACGGCAATGTCGACCTCGGCTGGTCGATTCGCCAGTCCGAGCGCGAGTTCCGCGGCGTCCTCGTCGACGACCCGGAAATCGGCCATTCCGTCCTACTTGAGAACGAAGATGACGAGGAGGACGAAGAAGTCGAGTCCGAGTCGACGGCCGACGAGTCCGCAAACCAGAGTGACGACGTGTCGAGTGCGGACGACGACTCCGGCGCAAGCCAGTCTGAATCTGAGAGTTCCACAAGCGCCGGTGCCGTCAGCCGAGCCAGCGACGCCGACCGCGTCGAGGGCACTGCGGCCGTCGGCGGCAACGACAGTGGGTCGAACACCGCCGTCATGACCGAATCCGACGAGGAAGCCGACGCAGAGAGCGAGGCGAGTCAGTCGGACGAAGCGACGACCGATGAACCGGTCGCCGCGGCTATCGGCGACCTTGACGACCACGTCGGTGCGGACGTTAGACTGGAAGGCGAAGTCGTCGGCATCCGACAAACCTCCGGGCCGACGGTGTTCGAACTGCAGGACGAGACCGGCACCGTCGACTGTGCGGCTTTCGTCGAAGCGGGTGTCCGCGCTTACCCCGAAGTCGAAGAAGATGACTACGTTCGACTGTCGGGCGACGTCCGTGAGCGACGTGGCGAACTGCAGGTCGAGACCGAGGACCTCGGCGTGCTCGAAGCAGAGGAGCGCGAAGAAGTCGAACAGCGACTCGCCGATGCGCTCGACGACGAGGCCCGACCCGACACGGCTGAACCGCTCGCCGAAGACACGGCGGTCGCGGCCCTCTCCGACGAACTGGTCGAAGCGGCGACCCAGATCCGGAAAGCAGTGCTGACCGACCGACCGGTCATCGTTCGCCACGCCAACACTGCGGACGGCTACCTCGCCGGCAGCGCGCTCGAACGGGCCGCGCTCCCGCTCGTCACCGAGCAGCACCGCCGCGCCGACGCGAAGTATCACTACTTCGATCGGCGACCGATTGAGGGCGGCGTCTACGACATGGACGACGCGACGAAGGACACGACGACGATGCTTGACAACCGGGAGCGCCACGAGGAGAAGCTCCCGCTGTTCGTCTTTGTCGCCGCCGGCGGCACGCGCGAGAGCCTCGACGGCTTCGACCTGCTGAACGTGTACGGCGCACCGAGCGTCGTCATCGACGACATCGACGTCGACGGTGCGGTCGTCGACACCGTCGACGCTGTCGTCTCACCTTCGGCTGACGCCGTTTCCGAAACCACCTCGACGGCGCTTGCGGCCAACGTCGCTGCACACGTCAACGAAGACGTTCGCGACGACCTGCAACACCTCCCCGCTGTGAGCTTCTGGGAGGATATCCCAGAACCCTACGTGGACGCCGCCAGCGAGGCCGGCTACGACGAGACCGCGGTGTCGGAACTCCGCGAAGCCGTCGCGCTTGAAGCCCACTACCAGTCCTACGAGGACAAGCGCGAACTCATCACCGACCTCGTATTCGGCGACGACGAGGAAGACGTGGGCGGCCTGGCTGGCCACATCGCCGAGCAGTTCCGCGAGAAGGTCGACGAAGAGGTGTCCACCGCCCGGGCCAATCTCGATCACCGGACCGTCGACGGCGTCGACATCGCCGTCCTCGACACGGACGCGTTCACCCACCAGTACGAGTTCCCGCCGGAGTCGCTCCTGCTCGATGAACTCCACCGGGACGTTCGCGACGAGAGCGACGCCGTGCTCGGCATCTCGACGGACACGATGTACGTCCGCGCCAACGGCGATCTGGACCTGCACGAACTGGTCAACGAGGTCAGCGAGCGAGTTCCCGAAGGCGGCGTCGCGACACGGAGCGTGCGCGAAGGCACCATCCGTTATCTGGCCGGCGAGCGCCCGGCCGTCCTCGACGCCATGCTCGACGTGCTGGCTGACGAGCTGTAACGCGGCAGACTTTTTCTCCCCGCCGGCAATCTGATCGGGCATGAGCGACGGCCCCGTCAACGAAGCCGATCTCGATTGGACCGACCACGACCACGGCGACCGGACCTTCAGACGCAAGCAGATCGGTGACGCTGCCGGGGGTGAGCAACTCGGCGCGAGTCTCTATGCCGTGCCGCCGGGCAAGCGACTCTGGGTGCGCCACTACCACGAGGGCAACGAGGAAGCGATATTCGTTCGGGGCGGAACAGGAACACTCCGGCTCGGCCCCGAGGCCGACGAGCACGCGCTGGAAGCGGGCGACTACGTCGCGCTCCCGGCTGGCGAGGAGAGCGCGCACGAAATCGAAGCTGGTGAGTCTGAACTCCGGCTGCTGATGGTCTCGACAATGGAGGAGCCGGACATCACCGTCTACCCCGACCGGGAGATGGTCGGGCTGTATGCCGGATCGCCTCCGGGCGGCGAGAAAGCAGACCGGACGCTGTCAACATATCTCGATATGAACGCGGAAAAAGAGTACTGGGACGAGTGAGTCTTAGCGGCTGCCGACGTCGAACTCCGACAGCATCGTCTGGAGCCGCTCGGACTGCTCGGCAAGGGATTCGATGCTGGCGCTGACCTGTGACATCGACGCGGCCTGTTCCTGCGCCGTCGCGGAGGCGGTTTCGGTCTCCGCGGCGGTCGACTCGCTGATGTCCACGGCCTCCTCGACCATCGACACCGTTTCCTCGGTCGTGGCGGCCTGATCATCGGTCGTGTCACTGATCTCCTGAATACCGTTGTCAGTCGCTTCGGCGTTTTCAGCTACTTGCGAGAACGTGTCGACAACAGCCTCTACGGCTTCGGTGCTCTCTTGCATATCCTCCTTGGCCCCCCGCGCCTCCGTGACCGTGGTTTCGGTCTGTGCCTGCGTCTCCGCGATGAGCTGTTCGATTTCGGTCGCCGAGGCCTGCGTCTCCTCGGCTAGCTGTTCGACCTCGTCCGCGACGACGGCGAACCCGTCACCGCCAGACCCGTTTCCGGCCCGGGCAGCCTCTATGTTGGCGTTCAGGGCCAACATGTTCGTCTGCTCAGCGATGTCACCGATGAGTTCGACGATGTCACCGATCTCAGCCATTTTCTCGTCCAGTCGCTCCACGTTTTCAACGGTCGAATCGATCGCCGTCTGGACTTCCCGGGAGCCTGCTATCGCTTCCTGTGCTGTCTCTTCGCCGTCGTCAGCGATTTCGGCCGTCTCACGGGACCGCTCCGCGACAGTTTCGGCAGATGCGGCGACCTCTTCGACAGTCGCCGACAGGTCAGTCATCTCGCCGGAAACGGTTTCGAGCATCTCCTGCTGTTCGGCCGCCCCGCTGGCGATTCCCTGAATCGATTCGCTCATATCTTCGCTGGCCCCTGTTGCCTGGTTCGCACCGGCCGTGGCCTGGTCGCTTGTGGACGCAACCTCCTGAGAGAACGTCTGTATCTCTTCCATCGCCGACTCCGTCTCCGTCATCATCTTGTTGAACGACTCGGCGATCTGTACCATCGCGTTGTTGTCAGCTACGTCAGGGTCGACCCGAACTGTTAGGTCACCGTCGGCAGCGGCCGACATGGCCTCACTGAATCTGCTGGCCGTCTCCTGCAATTCAGTGTTTTGCCGCTCGGCTTCCTGCATTTTTCGCTCCGCTTTTTTACGGGCTTCTTTTGCCTCGGCGCGTTGTTGCTCTATCTCCTCTTGCTTGGCTTGGAGGTCATCGATGTCCGAGGCGCGCTGTTCGGCTTGTTCAAAGCGTGCCTGGGATTTCTCACGTGACCGCTCGGTCGATACCCAGTTGTTCACGAGGGCGACACACAGCATCAGGACGAACCCACCATGGATAAGCCCCCATGCCCACGGGTTGTTAATCGCTGCCGTGTGGTTGTAGACGCGACTCGGGTCGATGGTCCCGAAGTATCCGTGGGCGAGAACGACATACGCCAGTCCCCACAGGAATGGGACCCAGTCCTCGTACACAGCAACTATCGCCATCCCAACAAAGAAGTGAAAATGGGCTTCGATATAGCCGCCAGAGAGTTGGACAAGAGCCAGTGACGACACAAATACTGCCGTAACCGAGAGAATGGTCCTGACACGCCGCCTGAAGCGAGGGATGAGGCTACTTGCAGACAGGGCAAACACGACCCCACAGAGTAGCAGTACCCGAGACAGCGGGGTTGCAGGTATTTGCGCTTCTGTTATTGGAGTAGACCCAGTGTAGATACCAAGCCCGAATAAGAACGGGATGTGAAGCAGTGTCACGAGTACCACGCTCCGGTGCCGGTTGCGCCACTGCTTGTCCGGGATTGTCGAGCCGTCCGGAATGTAGGATACAAAGCTTTGTAGCCGCTCGGCTACGCTTGGATTACTGTCTGTTGTCTGCCCGACATTTCCCGTTGACTGAGCCATACGTACGCATCGTTCGAGTACCGCAAATTAACCCTTTCGCGCAGATTATCAATGCTTGAACTGCGGTATCGTCGCGTTCGCCCCCTTACCGGAGGAATATAGTGTCGCTCGGTGCGTCCCTCGTGGCCGGAGAACCGGTCGTCCTTTCTAGAAATTAGTTTATCGCCGCTCTCTGGGCGGCAGTCGTGTTACCGGCCGCTCACAATACAGCGGATCGCCAGCACCAGCATTGACGTATCGACAGTCGTTCGCACGCTTTGGTCAATATGTATCGACTTACCTGCAGTATCTCTCAAAATAACGAGGGCGTCTGCGGCGGAGGGCAGACGGCCCCGGATTGTTTCCGGAATTCGACGGGCCCTACGTATCCGGTGACGAGACGGATTTAGCCGCCTTCTTGGCACCGTAGTACGCCCACTCAGCGCTGTAACAGAATACGCAGCCGCGGAAGGTCGGCCGGTCAAGGCTCCCGCTGTCGTCCGTTTTACCGCTCATACTCTGATATGGGGTGACAGCACAATGAACCCCACGGCTAGCCCCATCATTGACGATACCCGAGCGACACGCTTATTCGGCCGAGACGCCGATTTCGCACAACGCCGATGAGTACGGAGACGCCGGACCCAGACGAGACAGAGACCTTCCAGCAGGTGTGTGCGGAGCTGGTCGACCGGATTCTCGCAGGTGAGGTCGAGCGCGACGACGTCGAATCAGCCAAGATCGACGTCTGCCGGGAGTACTCCGCGCCGAAAGTGCCGAAAAACTCTGAACTGCTCGATTACGCGCCACAAGAGCACCGCGAGGTGCTGGAGGAGGTCCTCCAGCGCAAGCCGGTTCGGACCGCCTCAGGTGTGTCCCCTATCGCGATCATGACATCGCCAGAGCGGTGCCCCCACGGGAAGTGTCTGTACTGTCCCGGCGGCCCCGATTCGGAGTTCTCCTCCGCCCAGTCCTACACCGGTCACGAACCCGCGGCCGCACGCGGCGAACAGAATGACTACGACCCGTACGGCCAGGTCACCCTTCGGCTCAACCAACTGCGGGAGATCGGCCACCCCGTCGACAAGGCCGAACTCATCGTGATGGGCGGGACGATGACGGCCCGGAGCCACGACTATCAGGAGTGGTTCGTCAAGCGAGCCCTCGAGGCGATGAACGACTTCGACGTGGATAGAGAGCCGACGCCCGCAGAGGACGTGAGCTTCGCCGAAGACGACTACGAGTTCCGCTATCTCGAGGACGTCATCGCGGAGAACGAGACCGCTGACGTCCGCAACGTCGCCACGACGTTCGAGACAAAGCCCGACTGGTGTGACCCCGAACAGATCGACCGGATGCTCGACCTCGGCGCAACGAAAGTCGAAGTGGGCGTCCAGACCACCTTCGAGCGGATCAACCGCGAGATGCACCGCGGCCACGGCGTCCAGGCCTCCATCGACGCCAACCGTCGCCTGCGCGACTCGGGGTTCAAAGTCGGCTTCCACATGATGCCGGGCCAGCCCGGGATGTCAAAGGAGATGTGTCTGGAGGACTTCCGACGTATCTTTGAGCAGACCGACTGGCGGCCGGACTACCTGAAAATATACCCGACGCTAATCGTCGAGGGAACCGTCACCTACGACTGGTGGCGCAAAGACGAGTTCGACCCACTGGACAACGACGAGGCCGCCGAGCTAGTCGCCGAAATCAAGGATATGATCCCCCGCTACACTCGTCTCCAGCGCGTCCAGCGGGACATCCCGGCTGACTTCATCGAAGGTGGGGTCTGGAAGTCGAACCTCCGGCAACTCGCCTGGAAGCGGATGGAAGAACACGACTGGACGTGTGACTGTATCCGCTGTCGGGAGGCTGGACACAGCGACGACGCCGCCGAGAACATCGAACTCAACGTGATGACTTACGAGGCCTGTGGTGGCACGGAACACTTCATCTCTTTCGAAGACTTCGACAACGACGTGCTCGTCGGCTTCTGTCGGCTTCGATTCCCCAACGACCCAGTGCGCCGGGAGCTACAGGACGCCGCAATCGTGCGTGAACTCCACGTCTACGGTAACGCCGTCGGTGTCGGGCAGGAAGGTGATGATGAGGACCACCAGCACAAAGGCTACGGGAAGAAACTGCTGGAGAAAGCGGAGGTATTGGCCCGGGACGCCGGCTTCCCGAAACTGGCCGTCATTTCCGGCATCGGTGTCCGGCAGTACTACCGGGAGAAACTGGGGTACAAACAGGACGGCCCGTACGTGAGCAAGCGTCTCTGATAGCCCCGACTTGATTTTCACCGCTACTGTCCCCGTGTGACTGAGTGTCCTGTCGATGGACCATACTGCAGAACTGCACTGTTGAGTGCCCGGTCAGCGTGAGGCTCGCCACCGCGCCGCGGGTGATGGCGACGATTGAAAGGACGAACGTCATTTGAGGTACTATATGTATACCGACGCGCTGGCTGTGCTGGCGGAGTGGATCGAATAGGGCATTATCTGTAATGCCGTGTCCCGGCCCTTATTAGACTAGAACCGGCGGTAGCGGACGGTAGCAGCGATAATATGACCTTACTTTGCGATTCGTTCCCGCTAACTAATTACCAGACTATCATCGGCCAACCCATGGGTAAGATTACGGGCCTGTGGCTATCAGCGATGACGCTACTGGCTGTGGTTGCGGTGTCGACGGCCCCGATGTACGGGACGGGTGTCGCGGCGGCGTCCAATCACGAGACAGAGACGGTTGCGGGACCGGACATCGAGGTACAGGACGCCGGATTGATCGACAAGCGGGTCGATACGGGGCAGATGAATACGCCAGAGCCTGAGCTGTGGGTCACGTTCGAGAACACGGGCGACACGGACGGGACAGAAACAATTACTGTCGAGGTCGGCGGGCGAGAAGTGACGGTCATCGGCCCCGAAGAGGTGACCGTCAACGCCGATGGAACGAGGAACGTCACCACGACGTACCTACTCGAAACCAGCGACGGCGGCTATATCGAAAACGGGGAACACGAAGTGACGGTCAACGGTGAACCTGCGGGTATGCTGGTCGTCGGCGAGTCCAACATCACCGTCACGGACCATTCATGGAATACGACGACGGTCAGCGAAGGTGGAGCCGTTGAACTGACGGTCTCCGCAGAGAACACCGGCGCTGTTTCCGGCCAGCGGGATGTTTTCACTTACGTAGACGGAACGTCAGTTGACGCAGTGTCTTTCAACCTCGAACCGGGCGTGTCCGGGACGGACACGTACGTACACACGTTCGAGGAATCCGGGACATTCGAGTTCGGTACCGCCGAGGAAACCCAGACGATCAGCGTAGGCGACCCGCCAAGTATCGAGGTCAGCGAGCGGGGACTCAACAGGTCGACGGTCGACGTGGGTGAGCCCGTCGAGATAACGGCCACCGTCACGAACACCGGCGACCGGGCGGGGACCTTGGCGGTGCCGTTCACGGTCAACGATGACACGGTGGAAGCGCGGGAGGTAACGCTCGACGGCGGCGAGTCCACGACGGTGTCGTACACGCATTCGTTCGACAGTGGCGGAACGTATACCGTCGACGTCGCGGGTGAATCGGCCGGTGATGTCGACGTACTCGAACCGGCCTTGTTTGCGGTTCGGGACGCTCAGTTGAGCACTGACACCGTGGCCGTCGGCGAATCAGTCGATGTGACGGCGACGGTCGTGAACAACGGCGCGGCGGCCGGGACCTTTGAGGCGGAACTCGTTGTCGACGGCAGTACCGTTGACACGCAGTCAGTTGCAGTCGACGGCGATAGCTCTCGGGAAGTGAGCTTCAGTCGCTCGTTCGACGACAGCGGCGAGCGGGAGATTTCGGTTAGCGATACGACCGCTGGGACGCTGATCGTCGAAGCACAGAACGGCGGTGGAGCTGAGCCACCCAATATCCAGATTCAGGACGCCGGGCTCATCGACACCCAGGTCAATACTGACACGGATACGGGCGGCATCGGAACCCGCGAGCCGGAGCTATGGGTGACGGTGGAGAATGCTGGTGGACAGACCGGTACAATTTCCCTGCCTATCGAAGTTGGTGGTACGCAGGTCGGCCAGGAGTCGATAACGGTTTCGGCTGGAGAGACAGCCAACGAGACGTACCTCTATCGCCTTGAAGGAGCTGTTGATGAGGGTGACCACGAGGTTACGGTGGGCGGTGTCACTGCCGGCACCCTGACTGTCGGCCAGCCCGATATCCAGATCACCGACGCGAGCTGGAACCGGACGACGGTCACCCGGGGCGACGCGGCAGAACTGACGGTGAGGGCCAGAAACGATGGAACCGTGACCGCAGGCCAGGAGTTCTGGATCGAAACGGGGAATCAAGTCCCCGACGCCGTCTCGTTCGACCTCGCACCGGGTGAATCCGGGACGGACACGTACGTGCGGACGTTCGACGAGCCCGGAACGTACCAGTTCACCGTCGGGAGCGAGACACAGACCGTCACAGTAGAGCAGCCAGCGACGTTCGAGGTATCCGATAGGGCGCTGAACACGACAAGTGTGAGCGAGGGACAGAGCGTCGCGGTGACTGCAACGGTCACGAACACCGGCGACCAGGCCGGCACCTACGAGGTCCCGCTTACGGTTGCTGACGAGCAGACGAGCGCCACGGACCTGCAATTAGGCCCCGGAGAATCGACGACTGTCTCGTTCACGGAGCCGTTCACTGCCGTTGGCACGTACCCCATCGATCTTGATGGGGTGCGGGTCGGGACGGTCCGTGTGTCTGAGACGGCGACGTTCGAAACCACCAGCGTTGACCTGAACAGAACGGATGTCGTCACCGGAGCGCCGATAGCGGTCGCCGCGACCGTCCGGAACGAAGGTGACCAGACCGGGACGGCCGATGTGCGGTTACAGGAAGACGGTACCACGATCGACACGCAATCGGTGACACTCAACGGCGGCGAGGAAGCGACTGTCACGTTCGTCCAGTCATTCAGCGATGCGGGGACGCGAGACATTGCCGTCGACAACCAGTTCGGAGCCCGTGTGACCGTGACTGAGCCGGCGATGTTCGAGATCAGCAACGCGGCAGTCAGTAGCGAGTCCGTGACCCAAGGCGGTGCTGTCGAACTTAGCGCGACCATAACGAACACCGGTGGACAGGCGGGGAACGTCACAGGGAACTTCTCAGTCGCGAATTCGGTCGTGGAGAGCCGAACAGTGACTTTAGATGGCGGTGAGGCGAGAGAAATCACGTACGAACACGTCTTCAACGACAGTGGGAACTACGTCGTCGATATCAATGGCGCGCGAGCGGGCACAGTCACGGTCAAAGAGCCGGCGGCGTTCGACACGACTGCTGTCGAACTGAACCGGACGAGCGCTCGAACAGGCGAGCCCGTTGAGGTGACTGCCACGGTCGTCAACAATGGTGACGAGGAGGGGACCTCCCCAGTTCGCCTGCAGACCAACGACGACATCGTGGACACGAGGAACGTTACGCTCTCGGGCGGTCAACAGACCGAGGTCACCTTCGTCTACGTCTTCGAGAGCGGCGGAGAGTACGATGTGGCGGTCAACAGTGACTCCGGCGGAAACATCTCAGTAACCCAGCCCGCGACGTTCAAGATTCGTGACGCAAAGCTGAGCAGTTCATCCGTTGAAACCGGCGAATCAGTTGACGTGACAGCGACTGTTGCAAATGTCGGCACAGAGAGTGGGAACTACACCGCGGCGCTCACAGAGAGCAACCAGACGCTCAAGTCCAAAAGCATCGGTCCGATTGCCGGCGGTGAGACAGCAACTGTGTCATTCAGTATCTCCTTCGATGATGAGGGAGATCGGTCGCTCTCTATTGGCAACGCAACCACCGAAACGCTCGCCGTCGAAGCTGAGAGCAGTAGCGGCGGCGGTGGTGGTGGCGGCGGAGGCGGTGGCGGCGGCGGATTCAGTTCCAATGACGACTCAGACGAGACCGACAACGGCGGCGGCGCAGAGGCTCCCTCCATCTCACAGTCACAGATCGACAACGGAGTCACTGTCCAAGTGACTGCCGACGCCGCGAACTCGACGGTCACCCAGTCGCTGAACCGCTCCGGTCCGTCCGAGACCGCGCCGGCGTTTACCCTCTCTGAACTCTCGCTTAACGTGACCAACGAAAGCGATGGGTTCAACGCGACGCTGCTCGGCCCACACGCCACGCCAAACGATATGGTTGCGGTTCAGGAAGATGGCGTGCGCGGATACGTGACCGTCACCTCCGGCGCAAATGCGTCTGCTATCAGCCGGGCGACATATACCCTACGGCTAAACGAATCGGCGCTTCCGGCCAACGGGTCGATGGACGCTGTCCGGGTGTTCCAGTACCACAACGGGTCTTGGAGTCAGCTACCCAGTACTGTCGATGCGACGAACAGGTCCATTCGGGCGACGGCGTCCAATTTATCAACTATCTCTGTCGTTTCCCCGGCCGCCAATGTGTCCACTCCGAAGGCATCCGACTCTTCGAATACGGATACATCGACTCCGACACCCGCAGAACTCACTGTTGCTGATGCGTCCCTGATGGCTGACTGGGTCAGGTCCGGGTTCAACACGTCGGCGCGGGCGGCAGTCGAGAACCCGACCAACGAAACCGTCGAACAGACGCTGACGGTCACTGTTGACGGCAACTCGGTCGCTTCTCGGACGGTCCGGCTTAACGCCGGCGAACAGACTACTGTGACAATAGAGTTCGAGGCTGTCAACGGCGCAGTAGCAGTCAACGGCGTCAGTGCCGGTGACCTGCGTGTCGGCTCGACTACCGCCCAGAGCACGGGTGGGTCCGGGACTGACGAGACTGGTGAAAGCGGTGGCGGCGCAGAGCCAGCCGCCGAAACGGTCGCAGCATCTGGCCCGGGATTCACCGTCCAGCTAGTCGCACTCGCGCTGGCGCTGATCGCCGGTCTTGTCCGCGTCCGTCGTCGGGTGTAGTACCCATGCGGATGGCAGGGCATCCGGCCTCGCTACCTCAACTGTGCATGAAGGAGGAGCTTACCGAGGATTTGGCAGCTGGGTAACTAATCCTTCACTCGCATACCTCCCTGTATGAGCGAGGGAAAGACACTCTTCACTGCGGTCACTATCGTTTTCGGTACCGCTGCGCTCGCGTCCGCATTCGCCGTCGGTAGCGTGGTTGCGTCCGATGCCGGCCCCCAGAACCGTGTATCGGACGCTGGAGTAGGCACAGTCGAACCTATTTTTCAGACCGACTCCGGAGGACTGCTTGGACAGGTGAATGAGACGGACACACCGGCGGGCGGCGAGCAGACTGCGGAGGACCAACAGACGTCAACCGAACAGGCCCAAACTGAATCGGAAGAAACGGAGGGCCCGACTGAAAGCGGCCAGACGGAGGAACCCACGGAAAGTCCAGCGACAGAACCCTCGACTGAGATCGAAGAAACGGAGGAATCGACGGAAACCGAAGAAACGGAGGAGCCGACGCAAACTGAGGACCCCACAGAAAGAGAAAATACCGAGACACAGACTCGGACTGAAGAACCGACCGGCAGTGAAGAGACCGAAGAACCGACGGACGGTGAGGAAACTGAAGAACCAACTGATAGCGAGGAGACCGAGGAACCAACCGACAGCGAGGAAACGGAAGAACCGACCGACAGCGAGGAGACTGAGGAGCCGACCGACAGTGAAGGGACTGAACAACCAACCGACAGCGAGGAAACCGAAGAACCGACCGACAGTGAGGTGACCGAAGAACCGACCGACAGTGAGGTGACCGAAGAACCGACCGACAGTGAAGAGACTGGGGAGCCGACTGAGGGTGAAGGGACTGAACAACCAACCGACAGCGAGGGGACTGAAAACGGGACACAGAACGCAACTGAAACAGATGACAATGCCGGTGCTGCCGACACCGACGACTCAGATGACAACTCCGACGACGACAGCGATACCAATGGTGGTGGTTCGAACGATTCAGGCGGTTCCGACGACTCTGATGACTCCGATAATAGCGACGACTCTCAGTCCGACAGTGGAATTGATGACAATCTCACGGAGTCGGATAGGAATGAAAGTCGGACGCCGACCGAGGGCGTGAACGCAACCACGCAGAACGGAACAGCAGGCGGTGGCGCGCCTCCCGGCAACACGACCGGCATCGGAAACGAAACCGCTGGATTCGGGACGGAAACGGGTACCGATGGAGGCTCCGCTCTCGCGGGGCAGGGAAACGCCGACTTGCAGGTCAGGAAGGCGTCACTGTCGGCTGACTGGGTCCGGTCCGGGTTCAATACGACTGTGCGAACGACAGTAACGAACGCCGGTTCGCGGCCGATTAACGAGACACTGACTGTGACGGTCGACGGCAAACCGGTGGCAACGGACCGAGTGGCACTCGACCCCGAGGAAGAGGCACTCGTCGAGACTGAGTTCGAGGCGGTCGATGGAACCGTTCGAGTCAACGGCGAGACAGCGGGCTCGCTCAGAGTAGAGAACCAATCCGTTTCGGTCACTGACGGCGGCGACCGGGAAACGACTGCGGCACAGGGCCCCGGATTCACACTCTCACAGGTGGGCGTCGGTGTCGCGATACTCGTCGTCATCGGCTGGACGCGTCAGAGCGTCCGACGCCAGCGGGGCCGCTGAATCGGGCCCCGGGCGGGTGGTCCGAACTGGTTGTGTGGTGGATTTTTACTCGTACCGTCCGACGAGCAAGTATGGCTCGTAACCTCGCAGTCGTCGGTGCCGGTGGTGCCGGTGCAGCGGCAACGTACGCGCTCCACGACGCGGACGTCGACGTAACAGTGTTCGAGAAGAGCCGCGGCGTCTGCGGGCGCGCCGCGACTCGGCGGCATGGTGACTGTACGTACGAGTACGGGGCGAATTATCTCAAGGCCGACGACGGTCGCGTGACGGAACTGGTCACGGAGACCCTCCCAACCGAGGGACTCGTCGATATCGAGGAACCGGTCTACACGTTCGACAGGACCGGCGATATCGACACTGGTCGAGATGCTGACGAACACAAATGGACATACGAGGCGGGCATTACGCAGGTTGCAAAGCGGTTGTTCAACGAGGCCGACGCCGACGTGGAGAACGGTGTGCGGGTCGAGCGTCTGGAGCGACAGCGCGACGGCTGGCGGCTTGAGGACGATGAGGGGGCGGATCTTGGATACTTCGATGCTGCGCTGCTGACACCGCCGGCCCCACAGACGGCTGACCTGCTGGGACAGTCGCGGTGGGACCACGACGACTGCCGGGAACTTCGGCAGGAGGTCGCCACGGTCCCTTATCGAACGGTCATCGCCGGCGTGTTGCACTACCCCTTCGAACTCGACGTGTCGTGGTACGCCGCGGTCAATAGCGACAAGGACCACGATATCGGCTGGATCGGCCGCGAAGAGTGCAAAGACGGCCACGTACCCGACGGCGAGTCCCTGCTACTGGTCCAGATGAACGAGCCGTGGTCGATTGCGAACTACGACGAACACCCCGACACGCTCATCGACGACATCGCATCGCGGACGGCCCGATTGCTGGACGACGACCGGCGAGCTGACCCCGACTGGACCGACCACCAGCACTGGCGCTACTCCCAGCCCGAAGGCGACGTTGACCACGACTTGCTGTCGTGTGCGGCCGAGCACGACCTGCACTTTGCCGGCGACTGGGTGGCCGGCGAGGGGCGACTCCACGCGGCGCTCCGGAACGGGCTGGAGACGGGCGAGGCAATCGCCGACAGCGGGTAACGGAACGCCTTTGGGTGCCCGCCGACAGCCACCGACATGGACCACAAGCGGGAACTGACGAGCGTCGACCTCGCCGCGCTTGAGGGCGAACTCGCCGGCTACGAGGGCGCGAAGCTCGACAAGGCGTACCTTTACCCCGAGGACGACCTCGTCAGACTGAAGCTCCGGGACTTCGACCGCGGGCGCGTCGAGTTCCTCATCGAGGTCGGTGATGTCAAGCGCGCCCACGTTGCTGACCAGAGCCACGTCCCCGACGCGCCGGGTCGGCCGCCGGATTTCGCGATGATGCTCCGGAACCGACTGTCGGGCGCTGACCTCGTCCGCGTCGAGCAGTTCGAGTTCGACCGCATCATCGAACTGGAGTTCGACCGCGAGGACGCGTCGACGACTATCGTTGCAGAACTGTTCGGCGACGGCAACGTTGCCGTGTTGGACGAATACGGCGAGGTCATCGACTGTCTGGAGACGGTTCGGCTCAAATCCCGAACTGTCGCACCCGGGACACCCTACGAGTTCCCGTCGGCGCGGTTCAACCCGATGACCGTCGATTACGACGGCTTCGTCGCCCGTATCAAGGAATCCGATGCCGACCTCGTGCGGACGCTGGCGACGCAACTGAACTTCGGCGGTCTCTACGGTGAGGAGCTGTGTACCCGCGCCGGTATTGACTACAACGTCGCCGTCGACGACCTCGACGAGTCCGACTTCGAGCGGCTGTACGAACTCATCGACGAGATGGGGACGCGCCTGCGTGAGGGGAACGTCGACCCGCGGGTGTACTACGAGACGCTCGATGACGGTGACGGGGCAAGCGGCGGTGAGACCGACGAGGACCCGGACCGGCGGCGCGTCGACGTGACCCCGATTCCGCTGTCAGAGTACGAGGAACTCTACAGCGAATCCTTCACGGAGTTCAACTCCGCGCTGGACGACTACTTCTTCAATTTCCAGCGGGAGGAGGAAGTCGAGGGCGGCGAAACACAGCGCCCGGACTTCGAGGCCGAGATCGAGAAACAGAAACGAATCATCCAGCAGCAGGAACAGGCTATCGAGGACTTCGAGGCCGACGCCGAGGCCGAGCGGGAGAAGGCCGAACTGCTGTACGCCAACTACGACCTCGTCGACGACGTGCTCTCGACGGTTCAGGCCGCCCGCGAGGACGACGTGTCCTGGGACGACATCGAGGCGAAGTTCGACGAGGGAGCCGACCGCGGCATCGCGGCTGCCGAGGCGGTCGTCTCTCTCGACGGGAGCGAGGGGACGGTGACCCTCGACATTGACGGCACGCGGGTCACAGTGGACGCCTTCACCGGCGTCGAGAAGAACGCCGACGAACTGTACAAAGAGGCCAAACGCATCGAGGAAAAGAAGGAGGGCGCGCTCGCCGCTATCGAGAACACCCGTGAGGACCTCGAAGCGGTCAAAGAGCGGCGGGACGAGTGGGAGGCCGACGACGGCGAAGACGAGACCGACGAGGACGAGGGCGAGGACGAACCGACGGACTGGCTCTCGATGCAGTCCATCCCCACCCGGTCGACTGAACGCTGGTACGAGCAGTTCCGCTGGTTCCACACCTCAGACGGCTTCCTCGTCATCGGCGGTCGGGACGCAGATGACAACGAGGAACTCGTCCAGAAGTATCTGGAGGGCGGTGACAAGTTCTTCCACGCCCAGGCTCACGGTGGCCCGGTCACGGTACTCAAAGCGACCGGCCCCAGCGAGCCGTCCAAGGAGGTGGAGTTCCCGCAGTCGTCACTGGACCAGGCCGCGAAGTTCGCGGTTTCGTATTCCTCGGTCTGGAAAGACGGGAAGTTCGCCGGCGACGTGTACATGGTCGACCCCGATCAGGTGTCGAAGACGCCGGAAAGCGGCGAGTACCTGGAGAAGGGCGGCTTCGCCGTCCGCGGCGACCGGACGTACTTTGAGGGCACGCCGGCCGGCGTCGCCGTCGGCATCACCTGCGACGACGAGACGCGAGTCATCGGCGGCCCACCCGCGGCTATCGAGGGACAGGCCGCGACCAGCATCACCGTCGAACCGGGACAGTTCGCGCAGAACGACATCGCCAAGCGCCTGTACCGGGAGTTCAGGTCCCGCTTCGCCGACGAGTCGTTCGTCCGTAAGGTCGCCAGCCCGGACCAGATACAGGAGTTCTTGCCGCCTGGCGGTAGTCGAATGACTGAGGACTGACCATGTCGGGTCAGAGGGAACACCGCGCCGGAGGTGGCTGGCTGCATGAGTGACCTCGGAAAAATCGACCGCGAACTGTTCGATAGCGTCATCTATCCGGAACTGGGTGCGGACCGAGAGGATGTGACGCTGGGGCCGACCCACGGCATTGACTTCGGCGTCATCGACGTGGGCGGCGACGCCCTCGTTACAGCTACTGACCCGCTGTCAGTTCTCCCCGATCTGGGGTTCGAGCGGGCCGGTCGGTTTGCACTCGATGTAGTACTGGCCGACGTTGCCGTCTCCGGCATCCCACCAACCCATCTTTCCGTGACGTTCACGCTACCGCCGGAGATGACCGATGACGAACTGGCGGCGATGTGGCACGGCTTCGCCGGACGGGCTGAAGAAGTCGGTGTGAGTGTCGTCACCGGCCACACCGCCCGGTATTCGGGCGTTGACTACTCCTGGGTCGGCGGCGCAACGGTGCTTGGCGTCGGGTCCCACGGGGACATCGTCCGGCCGGACGGCGCACGACCGGGCGACAAACTGGTCGTCGGGACCGGCCCCGGTGCGGAGGTCACGGGCCTGTTTTCGACTCTCTTCCCGGCGCAGATCGGGCTGTCGCCCGACCGAATCGCCACCGCACAGGAACGGCTGGCCGACACCGCTCTCGTCGAGGATGCCATGGCCGCGACGAACGCCGGAAACGTGACGGCGATGCACGACGCGACCGAGGGCGGCATCACCGGTGCGCTCATCGAGATGGCTGACGGCGCGGGCGTCCGGTTCGACGTGGACAGCGACGCAATGCCGGTCGCCGACGGCGTCACGGATCTCTGTAACGCGCTCGACATCGATCCCTGGCACGTCAGTAGTTGCGGGACGCTGCTGGCCGCTGTCGACCCTGCGGACGCCAATAGCGTCGTCGACGCGCTTCGGGGCTGTGGGACGCCCGCGGCCGTCGTCGGCGAGGTGACCGACGGTTCAGGACTGTACGTCGATGGCACTCGGCAGTCACACCCTGGAGCAGACCCCTCGTGGGAGGCGTTTGCGCGGTTGCAGGCGGCCGGCGATGGCAACGCTGAACAGCAGTGACGCTGAGAGCTGTCCGGCTACACCTGACAGCACGGCACACGTACTGCTACATATACTGCCGTGCGAGATATGCCCGCCACTGACGCCGGCGATGAGACGCCCGCGACAGGCTCGGTTGCCTGATCGACACAGTACGCCGATTCCGCATTTTGCGTCCCGGCGAATCGAATGGCAGAACACTTGTGTCCATGAAGCGGACGCTTCAGTATGCAAATACAGAGTCAGGAGACCACCGCGGAAGGGGCAGAACGCATCGAGGTGGTCCCCGAGACGCTTGACGACCTCTGGCATCTCTCGTATGTCATCGAGCCGGGGGACCTCGTCTCCGGCGACACGACGCGGCGCATCCAGCGCAACGATGACAACCTCCGGGACAAAGGCGGCGAGCGGGAGCCGATGTGGATTCAGATCGAGGTCACCGACGTGGAGTTCGCGAAGTTCGCCAACCGCCTCCGTGTCGGCGGCGAAATCGTCGACTGCTCCCGCGAGGACCAGCTGGGCTTTCACCACACGCTCAACGTCGAGGAACACACCGAACTCACCGTCGAGAAGCACCTCAAGCCCGATCAGGCCGACCGCCTGGAAGAGGCCGTCGAGGCGACGGAGAACCCCGACGTGGCGATTGCGACCGTGGAGGAAGGCGAAGCACACGTCCACACAGTCGCCCAGTACGGCACGGAAGAGCGGGCGACCATCACCTCGACGACCGGGAAAGGGGAGTACGCCCGCCCACGAAAGGAACTGTTTGACGAACTGGCGTCGGTCCTCAAACGTCAGGACGTGGACGCCTACATCCTCGCCGGCCCCGGGTTCACCAAGCAGGACGCACTGGATCACTTTCAGGACGAGATTCCCGACATTGCCGAACAGATTACCGTCGTAGACACGTCTGCCGTCGGCGACCGTGGCGTTCACGAAGTACTCAAACGCGGCGCTGTCGAGGACGTCCAGCAGCAGACCCGCATCGCCGAAGAGGCGGACTACATCGACGAACTGATGGAGCGCATCGGCTCAGGATCGGAGGTGGCTTACGGCCCGGAGGAAGTCGCAAAAGCGGCCGACTACGGCGCTATCGAGACGTTGCTCGTGCTCGATGAGCGCCTCCGACTGGAGCGGGCTGGCGAGGGCGACTGGGACATCGATGTTGACCACATCATTGAAACGACAGAACAAAAAGGCGGTGACGTAACCGTCTTTTCCGCGGAGTTTGCGCCCGGACAGCAACTCTCGAATCTGGGCGGTGTCGCGGCGCTGCTGCGCTACCGACTCGACTGAGGCCGCGTACCCACGACATATGTCTGCCATTTTTCACTCTGCCGGTGAGTCCCCCGAAACCGTTTTTTCCCCGCTCTCCATTGGTACATAGTTCCAATGTCTGCGAGGAGTGGGTGATATGTCGTTCGAAGAACAACAGGATTTTGCTAGACAGGTCGCTGACCTGAACAAATACGGTCAGGCGCTCAATCGGTGCGAGTCCGTCGACGAAGTCGTCTCGCTCACGCTCGAAGCGATGTCGCTGCTGTTCGAGTTCTCTTACTCTACGTTCGTCGAGGTTCGTGACGACGAGCTCCGTGTCGTCCACAGTACAAACCCGAATCTCGTTCAGGGCGAGCCACCGAGTGACCTCGCTCGACGGGCGCAGGAGGCTGGCGAGACGCTGGTCGAACAGGGGTCTGATGCCGCTGTCGCTGCCGACTCGGATGTGACGGGTGCGCTGGCTGTCCCCGCTCGGATGGGTAATGAGGTGACTGCTGTGCTGGTCACTCGGTCACAGACCGTCGAGGAGTTCGGGGACGAATACATCAGACCGATGGAGATTCTTGCCACTCACGCCGCGACGGCCATCTCTAACATCCGTTCCCGTGAACGGCTAGAACGGGCACACCGGGACCTCGAACGGCGAAAGGAGATGATCGAGATGTACGACCGACTGCTCCGCCACGACCTGGGCAACGACTTGCAGGTCATCGCCGGGTTCGCCGATGTCGTCGCTGGACAGGTCGACGGCCAGACCGAGGAGTACGCCGGCAAGATCCAACGCGCAGCCGAAAGCGCCGCCGACCTCATCCAGCGCGTCGGCGACCTTGTCTCGACGCTGGAAGCACAAGACAATCCAGAGCCACAGGATCTTGAATCAGTCCTCGGGGACACCGTGCGTGATGTCAGAGACAACTACGGGTCACTGACGATTGATTTTGTGTCGTCAGACTTCGAGTATCAGGTGTACGGCGGTGACTTGCTTGACTCGGTGTTCACGAACATTATGTCCAACGCGGCGGTCCACAACGAGGGCGAAGTCCATATGCGAGTGTACCCGGCGGAAGTCAGTCCCGACGAAGTTACGGTCTGCTTCGCTGATGACGGGAATGGTGTCTCGCCGGACCTGCGTGCTGATATCTTCGAGATGGGGGTCAAGGGCCAGGAGAGTTCAGGCACCGGCTTTGGCCTCGGATTCGTCCGGGCGCTGACTGAATCCTACGGCGGCAGCGTCAGCGTGGGCGAAAGCGACGCTGGCGGGGCCGAGTTCCGCGTCACGCTCGAACGCGTCTAGCTGACTGTTATCGTTAGGCTGTCCTCGGCGAACTGCACGTCGCCATCGTAGCTGTCTGCTATCGACTCAAGCATCTCCTCGTGTCGTCCCTCCGTGTGTGGGTACAGGTGGGTGAGATACACGCGGCCGACCTCGGCGTCGGCATCGCGGAGCGTCTGACCGAGGGTCTTCGGCGTTGGGTGGTTCGACACGTCCACGTCGTCCGGGAACGAGCAGTCGTGAACGAGTACGGCCGACCCATCGGCGAACTCGATGAGGTCTGTGAACGCTTCGGAGTCAGCACCGAGCGTTATTGCTGGCCCGTCACCGACAGAAAGCCGGTAGGCGAAACACTGCATCGAGTGGCGCGTCTCGCAGGTGTCGCCGCGGAACCCAGACAGTTCGAACGGTCCGCCATTGAGGTCCCTGACCGTCAGGTCCAGCCGGTCCTGCATATAGTCGTGTGTTTCGAGCAGGTCACGAACAAGGTCGCTCGTCCCCGGCGGGCCAGCGATCGTGAGGTCCGTCTCACCGGCCAGCCAGCGGGCCTTCATCAGCACGTCGAGATCGGAAACGTGGTCCAGATGATGATGGGTCAGCAGGACGGTGTCGACACCTTCGTACCCCGTGTCTGTCTGGGCCAGCGAGTGCAACACGCCGCTACCACAGTCGACAAGCAGGCGGTTCCCACCGCGTTCCAGTAGATAGCCGGTCTGCATTCGAGAGCCGGTGGGCATGGCGCTGCCGGTGCCGAGAAACGTGAGACGCATACCGGACGACAGCGAGCGAACGGACAAAGGGTTGGTGTCTGGGGGCACACGTCGGCAGGGGAACCACCAGGGAGCGTCAGCGGAGTGAGGGCGGTGGCCGTCGGCGGGGACGGGGTCAGGGCGGCCGTGTGGGAAGGTCACCCGTCGACGGCGCAATTCATGCTTCGGCCGGGGATAGCAAAAGCGCACCTGTGGCTCAAAACGCGTTTTTACCGAACCGGACCCACGCCGAGACCGCAAAACGGAGCGGGAAGCACTTGTACGGCCGCACCGAGTGACGAGTATGAAGAAATCACTTGACGAACACGCTGAGCGATTCTCCGACCACGCCGACGCGTACGATGAAGAACAGGATTCGGCGGCGTATCGCGCCTGCGTCGATTTCGTCGTTGACCACGCGGCCCCCGAGAGTGATGACGTAGTGCTCGACCTCGGCACGGGTACCGGAGCGATTGCGTTCGCGCTCGCGTCCGATGCACGGGAGGTTATCGGCCGCGATATCAGCGACGGAATGCTGGAGAAAGCCCAAGAGAAAGCGAAAGAACGCGGCGTGGAGAACGTTTCTTTCGGCGACGGTCGCTTCCGCGCTCCGAACGTCGACCGCCCAGTGAACATCGTCACATCGAATTTCGCCATGCACCACCTCGGTGACGACGAGAAACGCGAGGCGATCGACACTATCGCCGACCTGGGGCCGCGGCGCATTGTCCTCGGAGACGTGATGCTGTTCGGCGACGACGATCCCGACGCACCGTTTTACAGCCCCGAAGTCGACGACCCGGCGACGGTCGGCGTCCTCGCCGATGCCTTCACCGATGCCGGCTACGCGCTGACAGCTGTCGAGATGGTTACCGAGCAGGCCGGCGTGCTGGTCGCCGAACAGGTCGACTCGGATTAAAGCGACTGGATAGGGAGACCGATTTAGCGGTAGTTTCTGTACGCCCAGAACGAGACGTATAGCGTCAGGACCAGCAGCCCACCGAGGAAGAAGGCCACGCCGGGTTCGATATGGAAGCCGCCACTGGCCGCGGCGTCGGTCGTTAGTTGCCGTGCCTCCTCGGTCATTGCTGCGACCGGGGTGTCAGCCTCTGGAGCCGGAGTGCTTCTCGGGGCCTGCGTGGCCTCTGGTGTCTCCGTCGCCTCGGCTATCTGGAACCCACCGTCGTCCGACGCCGTCGAGGTCGGTGTGGATTCGGCCGTCGAGGCTGTCCGGTTCGCCGTGTCCAGACTCTCAACGTCTCCGCCGCCCTGCGCACCGTCACCGGCGGTTCCCGCATCGCCGCCGGCCCCCGAACTCCCGAACTGGATCGGGAACTGCCCGAGCAGGAGTTGCAGCATGACGCTGGCCGCGGTGAGGATACCGATAACGGGCAGGACGCGGCGGATGAGCGACCGGAGCGACCGCTTGCGCTCCTGTGTGCCGACGAACAACACCAGCGGGTCTTCGGGAGGCTCGTACACCTTCATCTCCTGGCCTTTCTCAGAGTATTGGACCCCGGCGACAGCGATGAGTTCCTCGTCTTCTAGTTTCTCCAGATGATAGGAGACCTTCTGTATCGACATATCGAGCCGGTCGGCTAGTTCAGAGGGCGTCCCCGGCTCTTCGTACACCGTGTTGAGTATTTCTCTGGCCGTTTCCGAGGAGAGGGCATCGAGTACGGCTGAGACATCTTCGTCGACCCCGACGACCTGTAGCTCCCCGTCCTGTGAGGTGCTTGTGTCGGGACCGCGGGAGGGCAGCAACGACATATATTGCGTTCACTGCCGCCCAGCGTAATGAATCTCGTGGAACCTCACGGGAATATTTGAGTCTAAACAGTCACTCCAGCCGTTCGGTCACCGACGCGACCGCGTCCGACGAGAGCGAGTCTCGGGGCGGTCGAACCGTCGCGTGGTCGATGATACCGCGGTCGGCGAGCAACGCCTTCACCGTGGGCGCGAAGCCGAACTCGGCACACGCGTCCGAGAGCGGTGAGAGGACATCCCGCTGGACTGTTCTGGCCTGTGCAACGTCGCCGCTTGCGACGGCAGTACCCGCCTGCTCCAGTTCGTCGAACAATAGGTGCGAGAGCGCGCTGATGCCACCGTCGCCGCCAAGCACCAGCGACGGGACGAACAGGCCGTCGTGGCCCTGGTAGACGGTGAAGTCCTCAGAGGTCTGATTCATGACCGCGGTGACGTACGGAAGGTCGCCCGAGGAGTCCTTGAGTCCCGCGACGGCGTCGGACTGGGCAAGCGCGGCGACCGTCTCGACGGACAATTTCTGCCCGACTGCTCCGGGGATGTTGTAGAGGTAGACGGGCAGCGGCGCGTCGGCCAGCACCGCGTCGAAGAACGCCTCGTTGCCTGCTCCGCTCGCCTGCCCGCCGTAGTACGACGGTACGACTAGCGTGCTGTCCGCGCCCTGTTCGGCGGCGAACGCCATCCGCTCGTGGACCGTCGGCACGTCGGTAGCGGCCGTCCCGACAATAACGCGGCAGTCGTCGGGCGCTGTCTCTGTTGTGATTCGGACGACGGTCCGGTACTCCCGTGGCGACAAGGTTTCGAACTCACCAGTCGTCCCGCAGGGAACGATGCCGTCGACGCCCGCCGCCGAGACGTGCCGGACCAGCGATTCCAGACTGGTAACGTCGAGTTCGCCGTCGGCGTCGAACGGCGTCACCAGCGGCGTCAGTACGTCGAAGGAGTCAGCCATGCCCCAGGCCAGACGCGGCGGTCGCTTAGGCGTTTTCCCCATCGATATGGCGGAACCCACTTGCCACGGCAGTCCTACTGGTCGATAAGAGCCGACAATGGGAGGACGCGAGCGTCTCGCAGCGACGGACCCGGAGTTCGACCCGGAGGCGGTCGACATTGACGACGCCGAGGTGCTTGACCGCCTCGCGCCCGTCGTTCAGGAGTGGTGGGTCGAGCAGTTCGGTGGGTTCGTCCCCGGTAACGGCGGCTTCTTCACCCCGCCACAGAAGGAGGCCATCCCGCTCATCCACGAGCGCGAGAACGCCCTCATCTGTGCGCCGACAGGGAGCGGTAAGACCCTCGCGTCCTTTACCGGTATCATCAACGAACTGTTCGGGAAGGCCCGCGAGGGCGAACTGGAGAACTCCGTCTACTGCCTGTACGTCTCGCCGCTGAAGTCGCTGGCCAACGATATCCACCGGAACCTCGGACAGCCACTCGATGGTATCACTGCCAAACTCGACGAGCGCGGCGAGGACGTGGAGATACGGCACGCCATCCGCCACGGTGACACCAGCGACAGCGAGCGGCAGGCGATGCTCGAAACCACGCCCCACATCCTCAACACGACGCCGGAAACCCTCGCAATTCTGCTGAATTCGCCGAAGTTCAAGCAGAAACTCGAAACCATCGAGTACGTCATCGTCGACGAGATCCACAGCCTCGCCGAGAACAAGCGCGGCACGCACCTCTCAGTATCGCTGGAGCGCCTAGAGGAGATGGTCGAGGAACCGCCGACGCGCATCGGCTGTTCGGCGACCGTCGAACCACTCGACACCGTCGCCGAGTTTCTGGTCGGCTGTGAGGAACCCGGTGGCGACCCACGGGACTACGAAATCGTGGACACCCGCTTCGCCCGGGACTTCGACATGGAACTGTCCTGTCCGGCCGACGACCTCATCAACACGCCGCGGGATATCATCACTGAGCGGTTCTACAAACAGCTTCACGACCACGTCCAGTCCCACACCAACACGCTCGTGTTCACGAACACACGCTCGGGGGCCGAACGGGTCCTCCATAACCTCCGCGAGAAGTTTGATGGCTACGACGAATCCAACTCCGGCTGTCACCACGGCTCGCTTTCGAAGGAGCGACGCCGCGACATCGAGGAGTCGCTGAAGGCGGGCTCGCTCGACGTAGTGACAACCTCGACCAGCCTGGAACTGGGTATCGACATGCCCCACATCGACCTCGTCGTACAGGTCGGGTCGCCCAAATCCGTCGCCGCGTTGCTCCAGCGTATCGGCCGCGCCGGCCACCAGCTCGGCGAGACTGTCGAGGGCCGCGTCATCGCACTGGATCGCGACGAACTGGTCGAGTGCGCGGTGATGCTGGAAAAGGCCGAGCGGGGATTCGTCGACCGCGTGTTCATCCCCGAGAATGCACAGGACGTGGCCACACAGCAGATATACGGCATGGCTATCAACGACGTTCGCCCCGAGGCGACATTCAAAAGCGTCCTCCGGCGGGCCTATCCGTACCGGGACTACGACGACGAGGACTGGGAACAGCTGATGCGGTATATGACCGCCGACTACCCGGGGATGGAGGATAAGAACGTTTACGCCAAAATCTGGCGGGACACGAACGACGCGCCTGACGGCGAGCACCACTACGAGGACTACGACGTGGGCGAGCACCTCATCGGCAAACGCGGCCGGCTTGCGCGAGTCATCTACATGACCAACATCGGGACGATTCCGGATTCGTTTACCTGTGATGTGGTCACCCGGAGCGACGATAGCTGGGTCGGCCAACTGGACGAGTCATATCTGGACACGCTGGAGAAAGGCGACGTGTTCGTGCTGGGCGGAAACAACTTCGAGTACCGCTATCGCCGCGGGTCGAAGGTGTACGTCGACCGGACCGCCGCCCGCCCGACGGTCCCCTCGTGGTTTTCCGAGCGCCTCCCCCTTTCATACGACCTCGGACGCGAGATACTCGACTTTCAGGGGCAACTGCTGGACCGGCTTGGCGATGGGGGGATGTCGGAAGTCAGGAACTGGCTCCGGACGTTCCCCGTCGACGAGAACAGCGTCCGGGCCATCGCGCGGATGTTCCGAGAACAGGTGGCCTACGCCGGCCCGGACAGCGTGGCCACGACTGACCGCCTCGTCATCGAGGAAACGCTTGACCACGATGAGTACGAACGCCACTACCACGTCCACTCGAACTACGGCCGGCGGTTCAACGATGGCTTCTCACGGCTGCTGGCCTACCACATCGCTCGGGCGGCCAGCGCAAACGTTCAGGTCGCCGTCGCCGACAACGGCTTCACGCTCTCGATGCCGCTGAACCGGAAGGTGGATATCGCGCGAATCGTCCGCGATTTGGACCCAGAAACGGCTCGCGAGGACCTCCGGGCCAGCCTCGACGGGACAGACCTCCTCCAGCGGTACTTCCGCATCAACGCTACGCGGTCGCTGATGATACTCAAACGCTACAAGGGCTACGAGAAATCGGCCAGCGAGCAGCAAGTCTCCTCGGAGATGCTGCTCGGGTTCGCTGAGGACCTCGGTGACTTCGCCGTCGTCGAGGAGACCTACCGGGAGATATTGGAGGATAAGCTCAACGTCGACGGCATCGAGACCGTCCTGCGTGCGATGCAGGACGGCGACGTGGACGTGGTTCGGACCCGCGTCGACTCGCCGTCGCCGCGGGCTTTCGGTCTCGCGACGCTGATGGCCAGCGACGTTGTGCTCGCCGATGACGAGTCGGCTGTCCTGCAGGAGTTCCACCAGCGAGTCCTGAACGAAATAGAGGACGGGGATGCCGATGACAGCACCGTCGCCACTGACGACTGAGCGGCTGGCACTGTTCGACACGAGTGCCTGTCTCCCGTCCGCTGTACTGCCGGCGAGCAAGCAGTAAAGGCCACGGGGCACAAAGGCGTGTTCTGCAATGCCACATCACACACACGGGAGCGACGACGACGCACACGATCATGAAGAGCCGGAGGCCGGCCACGTTCACGAATCGGTCGACGACGGCGTCGACGCGAGGGACGACTGGGCGCGTCGACGGCGCAAGGGCATCCCGACCGACAAGCAACTGCTGGTCGTAGCGTGTATGGACGAGCGAATCCCTGTTGAGGATGCGCTCGGGCTCTCGCTGGGCGACGCACAGATATACCGAAACGCCGGCGGGAAAGTAACAGACGACGTAATTCGCTCAGCGGCGCTGACAACACAGTATTTCGATACGACGGAAATCATCGTCGTCAACCACACCGACTGTGGAATGATGAGCGCGTCCGACGAGGATATCGTTGCAGGGTTCGAGTCCGCGGTCGATGGTGACCTCGATGATATCGATCTGGACCCGGCACTGCCGGAGCTAGATATCGGTGACGCGTCAATCGCGGAGTGGGTCCGGATGACCGACGACATCGACGCGACCTGTGCGGCACAGGTCGAGTACCTCGAAAATCATGAGCTGATTCCTGACGATGTCACGGTGACCGGCTACGTCTACGAAGTCGAGAGCGGCCACCTCCGCCGACCCGGCGAGCGGGTCGCCGAACAGGTCAACGAGCGCGTGTAGTCCGCTACGGTCATCACCGGGTGACTGAGACGGGACGGAACAGTATCGGGGCAAACGTGCTGTCCGCGGCTGCCCTACTGCTCGGCGACGACCGGACAGTTGACCATCGCCGCGCCTGAGGCCAGGATGTCGGCGTCTTGGGCCGAGTCGAGGTCAGAAACGCTGTCGAAGTCCGCGTTGTCGAAGATGTTGACCAGCCACAGCGGCGAGTAGCCGTCGTCACCCGGCACTGTCGCGGTGACGTTGTGCGTCTGGTCGCTCCCCTCTTCCGAGAGGAAACCGGATGGCGGGCCCCCGCCGTCCTCGTCGGGGTTCGCGTTGAAGCTCACGTAAATCGGGGAGATCGGGACGGTACCGTCGGACGACGATAGCGACGCCTCGCCGAACAGGAAGTATGGGACTACTTCGCCATCGTACCAGCCCTCGACCAAGTCGGCCGAACTGCTGTCGACACTGTGTCGTAGCTCCGCGGTTGACCCGTCGGGAACCACCGGGCAGTTCTTGATCGTCTCCGTCGGCTCAATGTCGTAACCCGCCTCCCGAATATGAGAAACGCTGGTCGCCGTGTTCGCTTCGTAGCCATCGGGCACTGTCACTTTGTGGACTTGCCAGAAATCGTTGTACCCCTCGTCGCCGGGCACCACGTCGATGATGTTGAGTTGGTCCTCGACCGGGTCACCGTTTTCGTAAAACAGCGCGTAAATCGGGGCTGCCTCGGTCGGCTGGACGTCGAAATCGTAGTACTCGATAACGGTTCCGTCAGGCCCGTATCCCTGTGTCAGGAACTGCTCGTCGAAGTCGATCGGCTCGTCGGCGTCCGGAAGCGCGTCGTTTGCGCTGCGCTGGTGGAGCATCCCGGCGGCGTCGCTGAATCGGTCGACCGACGCCATCGGGGCATCGCTGGGATCAGTGGGGCCCATATCGCCGTCCATCGATCCTTCGGTCATCTCTTCCCCCTTATCCATTGCGTCGCCGTCCGTCATCTCACTCTCGGTCATCCCACCTTCGGTCATCTCGCCCTCAGTCATTTCACCGTCTGTTCCGCCACTGCCGTCACCGTCGCTACCGCTACACCCTGCGAGTGCGAGTACAGTCCCGGTGCTTGCAAGCGTCGTGAGGAATCTGCGTCGAGTGTCTGCCATATTCCGTCTGGACACGCGATGGATTACCTAAAGGAACTTTTTCGAACTCCGGATGAACTGTCCCCCGCGTTCGGGTCGAAACCGTTCCAATTTCGGCCCGGAGCCAAACCGTTAATCCGCGGCCGGCCCCTCGGTTCGGACATGGAGTCGCTTCACCCGCGGGTGAGACTGCTGTGGGTTCTGTCGACAGTTATCCAGGCGTCGGTGCTCGGCGTCATCGCGTATCTTGTTGACCGGTTCGCGGTCTCACTGCCACAGACGGTGGTCGTCGTCGGCTGGGTTGTGCTCGTGTTTCTTGGCGTTGCCCACGCAATCGCTGCCCACCGGATCTGGCGCTTTGACCTACAGGACGACGCGCTCTTTCTCCTCCGCGGTGTCGTCACCCGGACCGACACGTCGGTCCCGTACGTTCGTGTTCAGCACGTCGACACCACGCGCGGCCCGGTAGAGCGGGCCATCGGGCTGGCGAGCGTCGTCGTCTACACTGCCGGGACCCGCGGCGCGGACATCACGATCCCCGGACTGCGGCCCGAACGAGCCACCGAACTGCGAGAACAACTCCGTGACCTCGCGAACGAGAGCGAGGCCACGGACGCGGTATGAACCGGCTCCATCCGCGAAGTGCGGTCCTGAGCGTTGCCCGAGCGGCGCTGCAAGGCGGCTTCTTCGGCTTCTTCGGCGGGTCGCTCGGGACCGGCATGCTCGGACTGCCAGCGTTCGCGGTTCCGCTGCTGGGCCTGCTCGGTGCACTGACGTTTGGCGGCTACGCGCTGGCGCGCTATCTCCGCTTTCGCTACGAACTCGATGGGGACACGCTCACTGTCGAATCTGGTGTCTTCGCCAGGCAGTCCCGCCAGATTCCGCTGGGCCGCGTCCAGAACCTCGATGTCGAACAGAACATCCTCAACCGCCTGCTCGGGCTCGCAATCGTCCGCTTCGAGACGGCTGGCGGCAGCGCAACGGAAGCCACACTGGACGCGGTCGACGAGGCGGAGGTCAAACGTCTCCGGAACTACGTGCGGACCCACGACCGGGACGAAGCCGCCGAGTCGGCGGCAGAAACTTCCGACGCGGTGTCTGAGACTGCAACATCTGGCCGGTCGGCCCACGCTGACCTTCCCGGCGTGACCGGTCCCACACCTGCACACACCGGCGACGCCAAGACGGCGAATGACTTCGGGGACTCGGCCTCGGCTTCGGACACGGAACCACGCGACCAGCCAGACGGGTCGCTGTTGTTCGCGTTCGACCAGCGCGAACTCCTGACGTACGCGCTCGTCTCCGTCCGTCCGGCCGCGCCGGTCCTGACGCTCGCGTCGCTCCCGCTGGGGATGGATATCGTCTGGACCGTCCTGCGGTTCAATGCGAACCTCGTTGGGGCGTCGCTGAATGGGCCTGTCGTCCGCTGGCTGGCTAGCTCACCGGAATCCACGCGACTGGCTGTCTTCGCCGCCCTCTCTGTCGTCCAGTTCCTCCTGCTTGCGCTGGTCGTCAGTGTGGCGCTGACCGTCATCGAATACTACGGCTTCCGACTCACACAGGCCGACGGCGACCTCCGGTACGAGCGAGGGCTGTTGCGCCGGTACAGCGGTAACATCCCGCTGGAGAAGGTCCAGACGGTCACCATCCGCGAGAACGTCCTGATGCGACGGTTCGGCTACGCAACGCTGGCTGTTGAGACGGCCGGCTACAGCGGTGGGAATCAGCAGTCAACACAGGGCGTCGCCGTGCCCCTCGCGCCCCGCGAGGAGGTATACGAACTGGCCCGCGACATCGAGTCGTTCGGCGACCTCGACTTCGACCGCCCGCCGAAGCGCGCCCGGCGGCGCTATCTCGCCCGCTTCTCGCTGGCCGCGGCCGGGCTCACCGCAGTCGCCTACGGCATCGATTTGCTGGTGCTTGAAACCGGCTACTGGTGGCTCGCCGCTCTCCTCTTCCTCCCGGTCGTGCCGGCGGCACACTTCCGCTGGCGACACCGCGGGTTCGACCTCGATGACTCGGTGCTGGCGACCCGGAGCGGCTTCTGGCGGCGGACAACGCGCATTGTTCCGTGCTACCGGCTCCAGACGGTGTTCGTCACGCGGTCGCCGTTCCAGCGCCGCCGCGACCTGGCGACCGTGGGGGCTGACACGGCAAGTTCGTCAAGCCTGCTCGGCGGCGTCGCTCAGGTGTACGATATCGACGAAGACACCGCAAAAGAACTCAGAGACACGTTACGAGAGCGTCTCACCGCACACGTCGCAGGGCTGCGGACGGGCGCCAGAGGCGGCGACGCGGACGCGTAGTCAGCCCCGCGCCCACTCGACCATCCGGCCGTACACCTCGTCGGTCGCCAGCGCGTCGCCGTCGCCAACTAGGACGAGCGCTTTCTTCGCCCGCGTGAGGGCGACGTTGATACGCCGGTAATCCTCGAAGATTGGGCTGTCGAGCGTCCCGGTGGCGACAAAGGAGATAATGATGACCTCCTTGCTCGACCCTTGGAACCGGTCGACCGTGTCGACGGTCACGTCCGGCAGGCGCTTGGAAATCTCCGCGACCTGCGCGCGGTACGGCGCGATAACGCCGATGTCGTCGGCTGGAACTCCCGCAGACCGGTACGACGCGACGATTTCGGTAATTCGATCGGCCTCGGTCGGGTTGGTGTTGCCGACCTGACTGCCGTCCGGGTCGACGAACGCCACGCGGTCCCGGAGGCCTTCAGGCAAGCTCGCCGTCGCAACGCCGTCGAGGTCGTCGAGCCGCTGTGCGGCCACCTCGCCAGTCGCCGGCCGCAACTGCCCGTCGTAGAACTCCCGCGAAGCGAAGGCCTGGATGTGCTGGGCCATCCGGTACTGGCAGTCGAGCATCACGCCTGCGTCTGGGTGAGCATCGATGAGTCGTTCAAACAGCGAGGTCGACAACGTCTCGTTCTCTGACTGGACCACGGGCGGCAACTGTTGGTGGTCGCCGACCAGCACGAACCGGTCGGCCAGCGTCGTCGCCGCCAGCGTCCCCGGTTCGGTCAGCTGGCCGGCCTCGTCAACGACAGCCACGTCGAACTCCTGTGTCTGAAGCGTGCTCCCGCCGCAGGTGGCCGTCGTCGCCGCGACGACCTGCGCGCTCTGGAGCTGACTCGCACACTCGCCGGGGTCGCCGCTGGTCTCCAGCCGGTACTTCTGCATATCCTCGCGGACGCCGCTTTCTGTGCCAACGCGAACAATATCGGTGTAGCCCTGGTCTTCCAGCGCTTCCAGCAGATTGTCGACGGCACGGTTGGTAAACGCCGAGAGCAGGACGCGGTCGCCCCGGGCTATCAGTGCCCGGACCATCCGCGCCAGCGTGTACGTCTTGCCCGTCCCCGGCGGCCCATGGACCAGCGCGAAGTCCTCTGCGCCGACCGCCAGCTGGACGGCCTCGTTCTGGGCGTCGTTGTTGTCGATGAACGTCTCCTCGACTGGCTTGAACTCCGGCTCGCGCCGCCCGAACAACACGTCCTTCTGCTCGGGCGACTGGAGGAGAACGGCGTCGTGCAGCGCATTCTGGAGCCGGTCGGTGGTTAGCTCAGATGGGTACACGTCGAGTCGGCGGAGGTCAAGCGGCTCGTCGGCCGTGACGACGATTTCTTCGCCAAGACGTTCGACGCGGGCTGAGTTCAGCGTTACCGGTCACCGGGTCGCCGTCGCTGGCGAGCACGAGATTGCCCTCGCGGATCTTCGAGACGGCCCCGGTCCCTGTCGCGCGCAGTTCCCAGCGGCCGCCGTCGAGCTCCCGGCGGCCGGTCGGTTCGAGGCCGATGAGCGCCCGGTCGTTGTCGGCGCGCTCCTCGGGCGTCTGCTCCCAGAGCTTTGCGTACTCTCGGTGGACGGACCGGCGCTCGGCCTCGACGGCTGTGTAGAACTGCTCGAAGTAGTCCAGTTCCTCGTCTGGCACCGCTCGACCGACCGTTCCTGCTTTGGACTCCTGGTCGAGGCGGCCGGAGACGGCCATACAGGTGTCCTGTTCGAAGCAGTACTCGCATTTCGCGTTGGCCTCGTAGCCCGTCGGCACGCTAGAGTCGTACTCCATCGCCGCAATCGCGTTGCGGGTCCGGACGACGTAGTTCAGCAGCCCGCTCCCGATAGAGAACTCCTTGGCCGGCGAGAGGTCGCCGCTCTCCTCGTTGCGGTCGACGGCGGCGTTTTTGGTGTAGAGGAGCGTACCTGTGTCCGGGGCTGCGTCGACGGCGCTGCCCGTGCCAGCCGCGCGCTCCCCCAGCATCAGGGCGTATGCCGTCGCCTGGATCTTGTCCTGAAACCGCGGCTCCCGCTTGGTGTTCTTGCCGGTCTTGAGCTCGACGGGCATCCCGCGCCGGACGGCGTCGGCCCGCCCTTTCATGCCGAACCGCTCGGAGATGAGCGTCATCTCGGAGCGCCACTCGCTCTCCGCGGGACTGAAGTCCCGCTCCGAGTTGTCAGCGGCTGTCGCCGCTCCATCCGTCTCCGTGAGCGTCCCCTGCTGGAGCCACCCCTGAATAGCCGACGCGTGGTCGCGCACGTCTCCGGCCACCTCGTCGGCCTCTCGGCCCAGCAGTCCAATATCCAGTCCGGCGGCGTCGACCTGCTCTTCGATAGCGGTGTCGAGGTCCCGGCCCCGAAGCAGGTCGCCGAACACCTCGTGGACGACCGTCCCCTTCACAAGCGGGTAGGCGTGCTCCGCACCGTCGAGTTTCCGGAGGTAGTACATCCGCGGGCACTGCACCCACGCCCGGATGTCGGTCACGTCGACGAGGAAGTCCGGCTGGACGACCAGCGTGGCGTCGCCGCCGACGGAGTACTGCTGTTCGCCCTGATACTCCCGCTCGTCGGGGTTGTAGACGGCGATCTCCATCCCCATCTCGATGACCGCGGCGTTCTCGGTCCACTTCCCCCAAAGCGTCACCGTCGTGGGCTCGCCGGCCCCGCGGTCGGGACGTATCGTCACCTCACAGAGGTCGCTCTCGCCGTACTGGGTGTTCACCGTCTTCGGCTCGTCGATGTCGACGACGACACCGCGAACACGGTCTACGCTCATGCTTCGGCCCTCCCCTGTTGCACGACCCAAGCGACGGGGCGGTCCCTCAAAAGTCGTTCGCGCCGGGGCTCATTCGCTGGTCGTATCGGCATCGGACTCGGTATCGGCGGCGTACTCTTCGAGCGTCTCCAGCGACACGTCATCGAGGACGTCCTCGCTCGTCGCGTCGAGGTTCACTGGCGGTGCGTGCCCGGCCTCGTGGGCCTCTATCCAGCGCGGAACGCAGACACACCAGCTATCACCGGGGTCGAGACCCGGAAAATTCAGCTCTGGCCGCGGCGTCACGAGGTCGTTGCCCTGTGCCTTGCTGTACTCCAGAAACTCCGCCGTCATCACGGCACAGATCTCGTGCCGGCCCGGGTCACGCTGGAGCGGGTAGCAGTAGCCATCGCGCATAAACCCTGTCTCGGGGTCCATCGAGCAGGGGGCCAACTCCCCGCCGAGGACGTTGTGTTCGCTTTCCATACCACGTCTGGCTGTTCCGGAGAGTAAAGCCGTTCGGCTACCCGCTCGCGCTCACTGTCCCTGTTCGATGTCGTCCTCGTCACTCCGGCTTCGCGTGTCACCTGATGAGTTGGCGGGCTGGTCGCCATCCCCGTCCAGTTGTCTAGCCTGGCTCTCCTCTGCTCCAGCAGCACTCTGCGACGGGCGCTGCCCGGGAGAATTACCGTCTGGTGAGGGTTCCGATAGAGAGTCAGCAGGTTCGGACCCGCTCGGTGCCGTCGATTCGGCCCTGTCGTCCGTCTCCGGTGCATTCGGTGAGACTGCGGGCACGTCGACAGCGTCCAGCGCGGCCTGAATCACGTCGTCTTTTTCGGTCCCTTCGATAGTAGCTTCTGTCGTCAGGACCAGTCGGTGACTCATCGTTGCGTTTGCCAGTCGCTTCACGTCATCAGGTGTGGCATACTGCCGGCCAGCGATGACCGCGCTGGCCCGGACAGCCTCGAAAACCCGCTGCACGCCCCGCGGCGAAACGCCGATCTTTGCCCGGTCGTCTTCGCGTGTCGCCCGCGCCAGGTCGACGATGTAGCGACGAACCTTGGTGTCGACGCGGATGTCTTCCGCACACTCCTGAAGGGCACGAACCGTCTCTGGGTCAACTACCGGATCGACCGATGGCGAGAGTGTTCGCCGGTTGGCCCGCCGGTCAAGCAGCCCCATTTCCCCATCGACATCGGGATAGTCCATCGACGTCTTCACGCTGAAGCGGTCCCGCTGGGCCTCGGGAAGCTGGAAGGTCCCTTCCTGCTCGACGGGGTTCTGGGTCGCGATAACGACGAACGGTGTTGGGAGTGGGTGCGTCGTCCCGTCGACACTGACCTGTCGCTCTTCCATTGACTCAAGCAGTGCAGACTGGGTCTTCGGCGGCGCACGGTTGATTTCGTCTGCGAGCACGACATTCGAGAACACCGGCCCCTCTGCGAACTCGAACTCCCGTTCGTGCTCGTTGTACACGTTTGACCCGGTCACGTCCGCCGGCAGCAGATCAGGTGTAAACTGTACCCGAGTAAATTCAAGGCCCAGCGCCTCCGCCAGCACCCGCGCCAGAACCGTTTTACCCGTTCCCGGTACGTCCTCGACCAGAACGTGTCCTCTGGCGATGACGCCAGCCAGTGTCTCGAACAGCACTCGGCGTTCGACAACGACAGCCTCCTCAACTCGCTCCACAATGTTGAGACAGTGTTCTGACGCCGCCTCAACGCTCAAATCCGACGATGACCCGGCCATGCTCCATGCGTTGTACTCGGGGTGTATCAATGTGTACCATTAGCCGTTATCTGTCGAGCTTCGTGGCTACTGATCCATTCTGGACGGATCAGCAGTGAGTCCGTCTCTTAGCCACGAAGTGGGGCAAGCAGCAGTAACACACCGACCGCGGCGAGTGCCATTGTCTCCGGCGATCCGACTGCGGAACCGACAGCGTGGCGCGCTGCATCGACAATGCCGACGGCGGCGATGCCGAGAAGTCCGACGCCGACGGCGAACACGCTGTGATACAGCTCCAGCCGTCGCGTTTCCGGACGATGCCCCAGTTCTGCCGTCAATCCCAGACCGAATGTGCCAACGTCCCAGGCGACGAGGCCGCTGACGACACCAGCAAACACCAGTAGCGTGGGAAGGTCGGCCTGTGCCGCACCGATGCTCGCACAGATGAGTCCCGAAGCGGTCAGTGCCGCGGGGCCGGCACGTGCTGGCAACAGGCCAAAGATGAGCGCGCCGATGACGAGCACAAGCAGCAGATACACCACCAGTGGCAGCAGGAGGGCACCAAAGAACACCGCTGGGAGCGAGGCGAACCCGAAGATCCCGGTTCGCAGGAGGAACAGGGCTACCAACACCAGATAGCCAACTGCCGCGATGGCGGCCCCGACAGTCCGCACCGAGGCGGCGTTGAACTCAGTTGTGAACTTTCGGATGACAATCACACCGCTACCAGCAACCAGCGCGCCGACTGTGACTGCCAGAAGCGGCGCGAGAACGACCCACGACGACAGCACTCGGATACCGAGACTGAACGGTGGGGACGCGACGAGCTGACCAAACGGCGTAAACAGTAGCGCCAGCGGGGCGACCACAGTGAACGATACTGAACCGATTGCGACCAGTTTGAGTGACCGGGTCCCCCGTTTCAATCTGGTCGCCATCGCGTCTCGGCGGCTCCGCGCTGTCAACTGCACGAGTGGGAGCTGTGCCACGGCAAAATACAGGCAGCCCGACGCGGCGACGCCGAGGACACCAAGACAGACCGTGGCGGCCATCGGTGATGTCCCGCCAGCGACAGCGCTCACCAGTTCCCAGCAAAACAACGCGAGCACGACTACGACCGTGCCAACGACGAGGCCGACCACTGCGAACAGATACGAAACGGCGCTGCTCACTGTCGCTGCTGACACTGCCTCTCTATCGAGCACATTGGTCCAGGCAGTCGCGACGCCGACCATTGCGACGGCAACACCGAACCCAAGAAGCGGGGCGGCTGCTACCTGCCCGACCGAGGCGATGAGGCCGGTCGCCGCCGGCAGGAAACAGAAGTGACCAATGACCGTCGGTCCCAGTCCGTCTCGGTCCAGCAGCGTCAGTCCCGCCACGGCAATGCCGGCGAGGAGTGCGATACCACTGAACAGTTGTGGGTCGCCGAATAGAACGCCTGTCGCCAGGGCGGACGCAGCGACTATGAGCGCGGCGATAGTCAGACTGGTCGCCCGCGGTCGCCCCTCGTCGCCGACGGCCGATGGTGTGTCGAGTCGCGGCCCGGCAATCATTTAGGCTCCGCCTCCTGGCTGGGCGCTGCCATTCGGCTGGCGCGCCGCGACGGCGAAGGCGTAGTCGAGGATGAGCGGCAGCGGTGTCCCACGTCGCCAGTCGATTGTCCGGGCCCCGGACGCCTGACACCGCGCCAGACGGGTCCGACGGCGGACGTGGTCGTACTGTCCGCTGACGGTGCTCGCCGCGGTTACGTCCGTCGAGAGCACGGCTCGCTGGCAGTCGAACGCTGCCCACGACGCCATTGCAGTGACCGGCGCGTCGTCGAGCAACGGCGAGACGAGCACCAGCTGGCAGCGGGGTCCGGCCATCTCCATAACTTTCCGGAACTGCCGCTGTGTGTCGGCCTCGTCTGCTGGCCCACCAACCGGGTCGCTCTCGGCAGCATCGGCAGCGGCTCGTAGCTGTTCGACAGCCAGCGACCGCTGGTTGGGTCCGTCACCTGGCTGGAGCCAGGTCAGTCCCGCTGGACCGTCGCCGTCGATGCCGACGATTGCCAGCCCGACTTCGTGGCCGGAATCCAGCAGCGAGGTCAGTGCGTGTGTAGTCGCGTACGCGCCGAGTTCGACCGCAGTCGGGCGACCGGGCCCGGCGGTCACCCGCGCTGGCGAACGGGCGTCGACGACGAACACGACCGTCGTTGACACCCACTGCTCGTAGTTGACCGTCGACAGCTCTCCTCGCTTCGCGTAGCCGCGCCAGTCGATGCGGCCGGCCGGGTCACCGCGCTGATACTCCCGCGTCGAGTGAAAGGTGAAGCCATCGCCGGGGGCGTCGGCCGTGAGTTGGCCCACGCGGTCGGTTCCCTGGTCGGACAGCGGCGGCGCCCGAGCGTCCAACTGACACACCAGCCTGTCATCGCCCTCGGGGTGTCGTGTCGCAGTCGCGACTTCGCCGGCACCCGTTCCCCGGACGCGGAGCCGTGGCTCGTCGAAGTCGTGTTCGCCCCGGCGGGCGATGAGGGTGTATTCGAGCGTGACTGATTCGCCGGCAGCAAGTGTCTCGCCACCGCGGGGCGACCCGTCCAGCACTGCGAGGTCAGTCGGAACGCCGTCGACGACCCGGATGTCCGACAGCGTCTGCTGGCCGCTGTTTGTCACCGTCAACTGGACTTCGACAGGGTGCCCCGGCGGCGCTGGCGTCGGGTCAACCGCCCGCGATACGACGAGGTCTGCCGGGACAGCAGCAGTCGACAGGACTCCGTAGGCCAGATACGAGAGCGGGAGTGCAGCGGCCAGCAGCAGTGTCCCGCTCCCCTCCCAGATGCCCGCTCCGGCGAGTGCCAGCGCGGCGACGATTGCGCCGCGCCACCGCGTGGCTCGTCGCCCCATCAGTTTCTCCCCTCCGTCACGTCGCCCCAGTCGGCCCTGTCTGTCGCTGTGGTATCCGCTCCGCTATCGTCGACCGGTGCTGTCCCGCCAGTTTCCGGGTCACCGCTGGTCGCGTCGTCCGCGCCAGTTCCGTCCCCAGTGCCGGCTCCGTCGACGCGGGCATCTTCTGACGCGCCGTCTGCGCTAGCCCCGATGTCTTCCCGCTCGGGAATCGACCCGTCGACGGCCCGCTGGAGGCTCCCATCAGCCGCCCGCTGCAGGTCGGCGACTGCTGGGGCGACGACTGGCATCGGACGCGGCGCTCGCTGGCCGACCACTGCCGGCAACGCATCATCGGCCGCAACGCTGACTGCCGCCATTGCTCGCCCACACCGCTTTCGGACGGCCTTTTCCGGAAACAGCCAAGCCCGGAGGCGCGCGCGAAACGGCCGGTCCGGCGGCGTGACGGATTCGTCCAGTACCGCGGCGGCAACCGGGTCGTCCGTCCAGGTCCCCGCGGCTAGCTGCGCTTTTACCGTGTCGGGGTCGTGACCTCCCTGAACCAGTGCCTCCGTGAGCGTCGCCCGAAGTGGTTCCCGGACAGGGTCAAGGCTCTCGTCGACCGACCCATCGTCGCGGGCCTTCGCAACCGCCGCTTCAACGCGTTCTGCGAGTTCGGTTCCGGAGACAGCGTCATCTGTCGGTGTCGTCTCCAGATACTCTCTGGTGAACCCGTCGTCATCAGCCCACGGTGACGGTGATATCGTGGGGTTGTCGGGCGTCCGCAAGAGCTTCCAGACGGCCACGAGCACGCAGACGAGGAGGACGAGGACACCCGCCGCACCCGGTCCGGAAGCCGCGGGTTCTGGCGTCCCTATCAGTCCGATAACCGCGCCGGCAGCCACGAGTAACATGCCACACAGCACGGCGATTCCCAGCCCGACGTGACGACGATTCATTCTGTGTCCTCCTGCTCGTCACTCGCACTCACCAGCGCATCGTACGCGTTACGGGCCTGCTCACGGCGGTTATCGCTCGAATAGCCGCCGTATTCGACATCCCGGAACGCCTCTGTCAGTGCTTCGACGGGGGCCCTCGGGAGGCCGCTGTCGATTGCGGCCCGGGACACCTCGCCGGGCGTCCGCGTCCGCCAGTGCCCGGGGACGACGTGCCTAGCGAACGCACGCCAGATGTCCCGAAGCGACGGGAGCGCCGACTCGTCGCCGTCTGACGAGTCGGTACCCGACTCGCTTGGTCCGGGACGAGACGCCTCAGTCTGGCGGTCCGTATCGTCGGTCCGGCCAGAGATGTAGACACTGACCGCACTCAGTGCCACCCCGGCCCCAGCCACGACGGCACCGGCCGCGCCCCAGCGAACATAGCTCAGTATCACGCCGACACACGAGAATCCGAGCGTTACAATCCTGCGCGGCGTAGTTTCAGCCCTGACCACAGTGATGGCTCGATACCCGGCCAACCGGAGCCACTGCCTGAAGCGACGGGACAGTCCTGTCACCGTCAGCGGCAGCGACGTGAGCCATGCGGCCAGACGGATAGCCAGTCGTTGGCCAATGCGCAACATGGCTTCGATACAGCCGACGAGCCAGAGTGCTGTTCGCCGGGTCAACTGAACGACACGGGCGACGAGGCCAGCAACCCTTTTACTGCCGTTCCTGGCAGCATGTGCGACCGCCTGCCCGCCCGAGATCGCATCCGATCGATAGTGGTACAGCGCGGCGACGCCCACGACTGTGAGCGCGATGACCAGTCCATCGCGTTCCCAGAGCACGCCGATGAAAAACAGCGAATCAAAGATAGCCCAGAGCACACCGACGCCGCGTGCGACCCTGGGAGTGTACAGCAATGCGGCGATAGCGATAGTCACCACAGTTACCACCAGCAGCATCGAACTCACCACAACGGTCCCGATATACGCGTCCCAGAGCGTCGTTCTCGCTGTCTGTCTGTCTGTTGCCGCTGTAACGGTAAGCGAGGGATTTGCCGGGAGTGAGACAGCAACGGTGCCGTCAGCGCCAGTTGTCCCGCGGCGCTGGTCGCCGAGCGTGACAGTTGCGTTCGTGACTGCCTTGCCGTTTATTGTGGCGTTAACCGCGGCGCTATTACTCGGTACTGGGAGGGTCTTCGCTGGCACGACGCGGACGTGTAAGTTCAGTACGTCGACGCGTGCGGTACCCTCGAACTCGCCGCGGGACACAGTTACTGCAGTGGTATCGCTATCTGGGACTGTCAGTTGAGACTGGCCGGTGGTGTCAGCTCGGCCGACAATATCGCCGTCGTGGCTCACGGTCGCGTTTCGTACCGGGACGCCGTCGACCGTTGCGACGAGCGGGACAGTCGACCCGGGGTACGGTTCGCCAAGCAGTGTCACGCTGACGTTCCCGGCGACACGGTACTGACCGGTGTTATTGTCGGCCGCTGTCTGCTGGCGCGTAGCAGTCGAATCACCCTCGCCAGATAGCCACATATTCTCTCTCGCGAGACGGTCAGCCGTTTCAGTCCCCGATCCCTCGTCCGGCCGACGGTAGAACTGACATGACTCTACGCCCGGCGATTCGACCGTTACGTTCAGTTCGCGCTGGTAGGGCACCTGTCCGGTCACCTGCCCGCTCTGGTCAGTCCGACCGACATATCGGTCATTGAACCAGACACGGGTCGCGGCCGCTGGTTCAAGATCTTGATACACCAGGACTGTGAGGGGATGCCCGGCTTTTGGCGTCGATTCAATGAGGACACCACAGCCGTCCGCAGTGGGCGGGGTAGTCTCGCCGGGAAGCGGAATCGGCTCTGTGTCGCCTGTGACGTTGGTGCTCCCGCCACCGTCGCGACGCTGTTCTCGTGTATCGGTTGGTGTCTGCGTGAGTGGTTCAGACCCGCGGCTCCCGTCACTGCCCCCACTGTTGTCGACCCCGCTCTCAGTAACCGGTGGTGGGGCCAGAAACGCAGCGACAATTAGCCCGACGAGGCAGAGACTTACCAGTAGTAGCTGCCGCCAGTCAACACCGCCATGGTCGGTATCGGATGCTGTACCCACTTGTCGCCCCTCGTAACGTGCGCCCGTACCGCGACACCCCGAGCTGTTATCATAGAAACTGGCGTGAAAGATAATCAATCCCCGGTATGGTTGTCGACAGCGGCCGCAGTCGTGAGGACACTCAGCCAGTATATACGACATTTCTCCATCTCCCGGGCAGCAGTCGGGACCGATGGGTTCATTCTGACTCAGTCCGAACAAGGAACTGACAATGCGCGTTCGTGACTGGCAGGACATTCTCGAAGACGTGATGGAGAGCAATGCCAATCCGGGGGACTGGCGTGCCGTCGGGGGCGACCGCGCGAACGGAATCGGCGAGGATATCTACTTCGGTCACCCCGACGCTGGTGTCTACCAACTCAAGACCTACGCGAAGAACCCCTTCGAGGTCCAGGGCGTCGGGTCGCAGGTGGCCCGCCGAATCGACGACGACATCGACCCGCTGTTTCCGAACGACGGGTCCGGAATTTTCGGTGTCCAGCAGGGGCCGGAAGACGAGGACGACGCCAAAGAGAAGGCCAAGAACCTCGAAACGGTCCTCGAAACGCATGCGGACGCACCGACGTCACCGCAAGCGCTGCTGGAGGACATGATGGACGCGATGGACTCCCCTGCCTACGGCCCGATGGAGTTTGATCACCACGACCGGCCAGACCAGATGACTGAACTCACCGAGACATTCGAAGAAGCGGAGGAACTACTTGACGCGGAGTTCGAGGACGTTATCGAAGAAGACGTAGAGCGGGGCTTCTACTGATGAGCGTCCGGACACAGCCAATCTGTACCGGGTGTCGCTAATGGTCGGCCCCTCGATGACAGACGCCGACCGGAAACGATTTCTCAAATATACGCAAGTCGGATTCGCGCTCCTCTTCGGCGTCTCGATGGGGCTTGTGACGTTGTACGGGGGTTCGGAACTACCGATTGTCGCTGGAACGTTTGTCGTCGGAACCGTCGTCGGCGGTGGTCTCGCATGGTACATCATCCCGGAGAGCATCGCAGAGACGCCCTACGAGTCAGTCGACAGAGGTCCGAAACCCGGCGCAAAAATGAAACAACAGCGACAGGAAAACGACGGCTCCGGACAGCGGGCATCCGAGGACGACGGCCGACTCTCACAGAACCGCGATTAGAGGAAGTCGTCCTGCATCGCCGGGTCCTGCTGTTCCGAGGCCGTCTGGTCGAAAATCTCTTCATCGAGAGTCTCGGTCTCTTCGGTTGTGGTATTGTAGGCCGAAATCCCTCGCTTCAGGAGGTCTTCGACTGCTTGGTCGCGGTTGAGGAACTCGCCCTGTTCGACGAGTCGCTGGATGTCCGAGTCCACCTGGTCCGGAAGTGACACCTTGATTTTGCTCACACTTGCCGCCTATACTGTTCGGACATAAAAACCCACCCCTGCTTTTGGGAGGGGACAAAAAGGCGCACGCATGAATGCGCGAAACCGTCACACACTTGACGGCGGCCGACACGAACCACAGTGTGAACGCGAACGACCGAGCGATCACCGCACTGGTCATGCTCGCACACGGGCTCGTCCACACCTACGAGATGGCGATCCCGATATTCGTCGTCATCTGGCTCACGGAGTTTGATCTCATCAACCTCGGTATCGCACAGTTCAACGTGACGACGGCGACCGTCGGCATCATCGTAACGCTGGGCTATGGCCTGTTCGGGGCCGGGGCACTCCCGGGTGGTATCGTCGTTGACCGCATCGGCTCCCGCCGACTCATCACCGGCTGTCTGCTGGGGATGGGCGGCTCGTACATTCTGCTTGGCCTGGCCCCAAGTATGGTCGTCATCGCGCTGGCGCTTGTCCTCTGGGGCCTCTCGGCCAGCGTCTACCACCCAGCCGGGCTCTCGCTCATCAGCAAAGGTGTCGAACAGCGCGGGACCGGACTGGCCTATCACGGCGTCGCCGGCAACCTCGGTATCGGCCTCGGCCCACTCGTCGCCGCGATTCTCCTGCTGGTCGCTGAGTGGCGGACCGTCGCGCTTGTCTTGGGTATCCCTGCGTTGTTCGCCGCCGTCTATGCCTCGCAGGCGAGCTTCGACGAGACGGCGGCGGTGACGACCGCGACTGACGGCGGGTCAAAGGCCAGCAGCGGTATCGACTCGCTCGAGGAGTTCCTCTCGGAGAGCAAGCAGCTGCTGGCCGGGAGCTTCATCCTGGTGTTCGTCGTCGTCATGTGCTCGGGACTGTACTATCGTGGTGTCCTCACGTTCCTTCCGGAACTCCTACGAGACCTGCCGGGCTTCGAGCCAATCCCGATAGAGACGCTGTTGCCTCCCGGCGTGCTCTCCGCGCTCGGTATCGAGGCCGGGACGGGCCAGACACTCAAGCCACAGGACTACTTCTACGCGGGCCTGCTGCTCATCGGCGTCCTCGGACAGTACGCCGGCGGCAAACTGAGCGACCGGATTCCCGTCGAATACGGTATCGCCGGCTCGTTCCTAGTGCTCGCTGTCCTCGCGGTGCTGTTCGTTCCGGTGTCGGCGATGGGCTTCGGTCCACTGGCGGTGCTGGGTGCACTTCTGGGCGTCGCGCTGTTCGTCGTCCAGCCGATGTATCAGGCCGCCGTCGCCGAGTACACGCCCGCCGGCACGCGCGGACTCTCGTACGGCTTCACCTATCTGGGCGTGTTCGGGGTCGGCGCGCTCGGCGGTGGTCTCGCTGGGTCGATACTGGCCTTTGCGAACGCGACGGTGTTGTTCGGGACACTCGCCGGCATCGCAGTCCTCGCCGCTGCCACCGGGCTAACTCTCGCTCGTCGTAAGTAGCCGACCACTATCTTTGGTCCACTATTCGAACAACAGTTATGTCGTTTTCAACCGTTGTAATTGGGCGGTAACATATAACACACCCTGAAGCTGATATCGTCGCATGCAAACAGGGCTGGCCGCACTTGACCCACACAAAGCCGTACTCCCGATTATTGCCGTTATCGGACTCATACCAGTACTACTGTACTACCGGCGGAGTTCGCGGCTGTTCGTACTCGGCTACATGCTACTGATTCTAGCAACGGTCGTGACCAACGTCGAGAACCTGTTTCTCGGTACAGTACTCAATTACACCGAGCACTACCTTGGTCTGATGGGATCAGGACTCGCGTTCCTGTTTGCAGCGTACGTGCGCCGCAAGCAAGTACTGGCGGACGATGGCAACGGGGACGGCCCGGAAAGTGCTCTCGAAGATGGTCCAGATGTCGCCGCCGATGGCGGGAGGACAGAACAGTGAGTGCACCCATAATCCTCGCGGACTTCATCGCGGTTACCGCATACGCCGCAACGGTCGTTCTCGGCGTGAAAACGTACCGCGAAACTGAACTCGACTCAGGGTTTTGGGCGAACTTCTCGTTCGCTGCGGCGCTCGGGTTCCTCTGGACGGGCGTTGTGTTCCTTGAATGGATCGGCATCGCGGGAGCAATCATGGATGCACTGGGTACGTCCTTGTTAGCAGTACTCATCGGTGTTGTCGCAATTTCCTCGACAGGAACCATCGCAACTGTCGAGGATCTCAAGACGGCTACCAGAACGGCTTCGAACCGGCGAGCTGAGGCGGAGGAACAGCGCAAGGCCGCAGAAGAGCAACGTCAACAGGCAGAGGCGGCCAAGCAGCAAGCTGAGGAGGCACAGCGAGAAGCTGAGCAGGCGAAACAGGAGTCAGAGAAGCTAAACAATCATCTCCGAACGAAGGCCGAGTCCTTCAGAACAACAATGCATGCGGCTGCTGAGGGAGACTTCACGCAGCGGATGGACCCCGATAGTCGAACGGAGGCGATGACTGAGATCGCGACGGCGTTCAACGACATGATGGAGACGCTCTCGGAGACGCTGACGACTGTCACGCAGTTCGCCGGGCAGGTCGACGATTCGACGGACGAACTCGGAGCCAGCGCAGAGGAGGTGCGAAACGCGAGTCGGGAGGTTAGCGAAAACGTCGATGAGATTGCTTCGAACACCGACCAGCAACACGACAACGTGACGAATGTCACCGACGAGATGACTGATCTGTCTGCGACCATTGAAGAGATAGCGTCCTCAACCGACGAAGTAGCGAAGAAGTCCGCCCAGGCGTCCGAACTTGGTTCCGTCGGTAGCGAGCGCGTGACCGGTGCGAAATCGGAGATGGAGGCGATCGAACGACAGGCCGATGCCACCATCGACGATGTCGAATCGCTCGATACCGAGATGGAGCAGGTCGGCGAAATCGTCAGTGTCATCGAAGACATCGCCGAGCAGACGAACATGCTGGCGCTCAACGCCTCTATCGAGGCTGCTCGCGCCGGCGAGGCTGGCGAGGGCTTCGCCGTCGTCGCCGACGAAATCAAGGGCCTCGCTCAGGAGACCGGCGAAGCGACCCAGCGCATCGCGGACCGCATCGAGACGATTCAGGAATCGACGACCGACGCCGTCGAAGGAATTCACGAAATGGATGAACGCGTCGACAACGGTCTGGAGACGGTCGATGAGACCATCAGCGTTCTCGAAGACATCCTCCAACACGTCGAGGAGGTCAACACCGGCATTCAGTCCGTTGACGACGCGACCGACGAACAGGCCGCCTCCGCAGAGGAAGTGGTGGCAATGGTCGAGGAGTTCGACGCAATGACCGAGCGGACGAGCGCGGGAGCGCAGACCGCAGCCGCGGCGGCCCAAGAGCAGACTGCGGCCATCGAGGGTGTGACAGATGATGTAGTCCATCTCTCGGACCAGGCTGAGGACCTCTCGGAATTGCTCAGCAGCTTCAACTTCGCTGTCTCCGGCGAGGCTGACCGCGCGACAGCGGCGACTGGCGAGCCCGCACCGGTGACCGACGGGAGCGGCCAGACCGAAAGAAACTAACACCGCCTGCTGTCGGCCGTTTCTGCGGTGATCTCTCGGCCGGCGAGTCGAAGACGAGTGTACTTCTGATCGTGACTCACGCTCTCCGGATCATCAGATAGTATTTCTGTCTGTACGGTGTAGCCGTGGATCAGATGGACGCCGCAGTTATCGTCCCGGCCTACAACGAGGCGGAGTCGCTGGCCCGCTGTCTGGCTCCCTTCGAGTCACAGCCCGTCGAACTGATCGTCGTGGTCGGCGGCGATGACGGGACGGAACAGGTAGCCCGCGACACCCCTTTCGTCGACACCGTCGTCCGGTGCGACGAGGGCGGGGCGGGAATCGCTAGGAACCGCGGAGCCGCGGCCGCGACAGCGCCGATTCTGCTGTTCACCGATGCCGATACGGTGGTCCCCGAGGACTGGGTTCGCCTGCATCTCAGGCACTACACCGACGATGGCGTAGTGGGTGTTGGTGGCCCCGCGAGGCCACTCGAAGACAGCCTCAAGCACCGTGTACTGTTCAAACTGCTGTCGGACTACTGGTATCGGGTGTCCTGGCCGCTGGGCTTCGTCCAGCAACCGGGCTTCAACTGTAGCTTCCGGGCCGACGCCTTCGAGGCCGCGGGCGGCTTCGACGAGGACATCCCGTTCATGGAGGACACGGAACTCTCACTGCGGATGAAAGACTACGGCCGAATCGTATACGACGCCGACTCCTGTGTGGCCACGTCCGCGCGTAGAGAGGCTGACGAAGGGTACCTCTCGCTGTTTGCCAAGTACGTTCGGGGATACGCCAATCACTACATCTTCCGCCGGGAGTTCGATGCCGACTACTTCTGAGAAGGGCAGCCTTTTCAACACACACACCGGAGCACTGACACGATGAGTGGCTGGCGGTCACTGCTCCGACGTGCTGTCGAACAGGTACGGTCGGACCTCCGGGACGACCCCTATCTCCGCTACATTCTCCTCCTGTCGACTGTGCTGGTCGGGTTCTGGTTCTGGCACCGTATCCCGAACTTCGCGACCCGCGACGAGTACAGCCGCTTGCTCGACGCGATGGTCGTCTACGGGTCGGTCCTCGAAGAACCGACTTTCGAGGGGCTCAAGGCCGGCATCGAGTGGGGTCGGGCCCCCTTCGGTGCGACGCTGTACCTCTATGCGCTGGCTATCCTCCCTGTCGTACTCGTCGCAGCTTTCACCGGCGAGTTAGGCGCGTTCACGACTATCGCCTTCCCCAGCTGGGAGTTCGGCCACTACGAGGTCTGGGCAGCCACGCCCGAGTGGATATGGACCTGGAGTCTCGTCTCCATCCGGCTGACCAACGTCATAGCCGCGCTCTGTACCGTCTACCTCACCTACCGCCTCGGTGTTGCTATCGAGGGGCGTAACGCCGGCCGGCTCTCGGCCGTCGTGCTCTCGCTTACCTTCGGCTTTCTCACCATCTCGAAGGAAGCCGGTGAGGACATGCCGGCGCTGGTCTTCGTCCTCCTCGCGCTGTATCTGCTCGTCAGGTACGTCCAGACGGACGACGGGACGCTGTTCCTGACGGCAAGCGCCGCTGGCGGGGTCGCGATTGCGTTCAAACTGACGGCTGTGCCGGTCATCCTGCTCATCGGTGTGGCCTTCCTGCTGCGTGCCCATGCCGCTGACGCGCCGCTGACAGAGACGCTGTACCGGCCGAAGCTCCTCCTAAGCGGCGCTTTGCTCGGGTTCGCGATGATCGTGCTCGGGTTCCCCACTGCGCTCGTGGCGGGGGCCGAACCGTTCATCGAGCGCGTGTTCGGCGGCTCGACCTCGCGGATGAGTCATCCGACTGGTCCCGACGCTCCAATGTGGTGGTGGTTCCTGCGGGGCTACTTCAGCGCGCTGGGACTGCCGCTGGTTACCGCGGCCGCCGCCAGCGTCGTGGCGACTGTCGCCACGCTGCGCGACCGCGATTCCGCCTTCCACGGCACTGTCCTCGTTTTGACGGGACTGGGAGCCTACATCGCGATGTTCTCCCAGTGGCACGATTTCCGAGTACACCACCTCATACCGACGTTCCCGCTTATCGCTTTGCTCGTCGGGGGGCGACTGGTGGACCTCCGCGAGCGCTCGTCGTCTCTGGCGCGACCGGTGATGGCTATCTTGCTGGTGACGACGGCCGTCTACGCCGGTATCGGGACGGCCCAGTTCGCGTCAATGCCCCGGGACGAGGCGACGGCATGGCTCGAAGACAACAGCGAAGAGGGCGACGTGGTTGAGACATATCGCGTCCACATTCAGGACACCGCTGTCCCGCACTCGCTGACTGCCAGACACGTCGCCGGCCAGGACTCGGAGGCGGAGGAAGCGATGGCGTGCCCACGATACATTCAGGTCGGGTATCGGGACCTCCTATACCTCAAAGAAGATACCTACTACCGGAACGGTGACGCACAGGCTACCTACCTCCGGAGCCTTCTGAACGAGGAGCCCAACTACCGAATCGTTGCCGAGTTCGGGGAGCGACCACCGAACTTCGTGCCCCAGCGACCGACGCCTGGTTCGTTCACTGACCTGCTCCGGCTCGGCGTCATCCCGCATACTGACCAGTTCGCCGACGAGCAGGAACTCGCAGCGAACCAGTACACTCTCATTCTGGAGCGTGATGGCGAGTGCGACACGAGCCGTCATCCGCCGTTCTGAGTCCGCTTTGACGTGGCTCGGGCCTGCTACTCCGTCGTCAGTGACGCGACATCGAGCCGAACAGAAGGATACCAGCCCGCGAGCGACGGCAGGTAGATACTCAGGAACCGGTCGACGAAGATGATGGGGATGATGACTTCCGCCGGGATACCTAGCGCGACGAACACTGCCGTCGCCGTCGCTTCGGTAACGCCGATGCCGCCGGGTGTCAGCGGCAGGAGCGTCACGGTGTACGCGACCAGCAGATACAGCGGTAACGCGACCAGTGGTTCGAACGCGACGCCGAAACTTCCCAACAACAGGCCGACGCGGACGCCGGGTGCAAGCACGAGGTCGACGGCCCAGCCGACCGCGTAGCGGAGCCACACCGCCGGCTCGCTCGCCAGTGATCGAAATGTCGTGGTCGAGCTGTCGGTGAATTCGAGCAGGCCGTCGAGCCGCGCCGCAAGCGTCCCGCCGACGCGTGGAATCCGGACCGCAACGCCGGACAGCAAGCCGATAAGCCGGTCCAGATCGGCGAGGTTGAGGCCGCCAAACAGTACCGTCAGACCGGCCACGAAGTAGAGGCTCGTCGCAAGCGCCAGCAGCACAAGGAGTTCGACCCGGAGCAGTGGAATCGCCAGCACGAGCCCTGCGGTCGCCGCGACGCCGTAGTATAGCGCGAAGATTCCAGTGTGAAGCGCCGAGGCGGCCGCGGCGTCGCTGTAGGCCATCCCGGTCTGGCTCCGGAGGACGAACGGCGCAGCCAGCCGTCCCGAGAGCCGCGACGGGAGCAACTGATTGACGAAGTTCACGATGAGCGTCGTCCCGGCGGCGGTCCGGAACCGAACCGGTGCGAGCGGGGTCATCACCGCGTGCCACGTGTAGGCTCGGCCACAGATACCGAGAACGCTGACAGTGACGACTGTGAGTGCCGTTTCGGTTTCGACGCCGACGAGTAGGTCGATCGCACTGGCGATATCGAACTGCGTGAGCAGCCACGAAAGCGCCGCGACGGCGAGGCCGTACTGGGCGACCGTGATCCCCAGATCACGAGCCCGGCTCGTCACGGCGTCTCGCCCCGCTGTAGCTGTGTCGCGGCCGTCTCACCGTCCTCCAGAACGGTCCGCACGGTCGTGAACTCGAAATCCTGCTGGAGAATCCGCTCGACAGCCTGGCGCATCCAGTCGCCTGTCCTGACGTACACCCGCGTCGGCACCCCTTCGACGGCTGGCAGGTCCACCAGTTCCCACGGATGGACGTACAGCATCGGCGTGATTCCCCGGCGGGCTAGCAGCTTCATACCCAGAATCGTGTATCGAGGGCCGAAAAATCGGAGCCAGGTCCCGGTAAGAGGCAACTGCAGGCCGGGCATGACGCTTGCCGGGAATTCCGTAACGCTGTCCGGCGCATCTGGGCGTACAGCTGTCGCAGGGACAGGTTCGTGGAGGTCGTATTCACCGCCGTACCACCCCGGAATCGACCGGCTTGAGACGACGCTAGAGTCGTACGTGTATCCGATGTCGGAAAGCAGACCGAAGTGGTCGTCGGTGATGTCGAAGGCGGGTGCTCGGAACCCGGAGACCCGCTCGTTGGTGACTCGCTCCAGCACGTCTTTCGACTGGGACAACTCCCCTCGTCGCTCCTTGCTGTCGAGGTCCGAGAGCAACTGATGGGTGTGCGTGTGCGAGGCGATTTCCAGACCCGCGTCAGCGAGCGCCCGCACGGCATCGGGATGGGACTGGGCGACTGATGACACTACGAACGCGGTTGAAGTCGCGCCGTACTCTGCGAGTGTCTCCCTGAAAAACCGGCCGCCGTCAAGGCCGACGCCGTCGCGGTCGGTCGTCCCTGACGCGCTCCGGTACGCCGGCGTCTGCGTGAATAGCTCGAAATCTATCGATAGTACCGCACGGCTACTCATCCTGCTTGTCCTCGGTCTGTAGCTGGTGTTCCTCCAGTTCGCTCCGGAGGAGACTCAGCTCCTCGTTCAGCCGCGACAGTCGGTCGTACATGTGCCCGATGCGGTTGAGAAGGTACGTCACCGCGACGAACAGTGTCAGGTTCGAGATGACAAGGATAGCCCGGGCTTTCAATTCCAAGCCCAGCAGCCGCGCCACGACCTCGAACACGTTGGGGACGATAGCGACGACAATGAGTCCCGTACCGAGCAACAGCGACATCACGAACAACTCCAGCGACTCGCGTTCGCTTCTGACGATGATAAACCCGTTCGCGAGGAACGCCAGCCCGACGACCAGCGACAGGAGGTTGACCAGTGAGTAGTCGAATCCAAACACCATAGTTAGCGAAAGAGGAGGACGCGAAATACCGTGTCAGTCATCCGGAGCGGGTAGAGCACGAGCGTGTCGAGGCTGAACTGTGACTCGCCCTCGTCACGGATTGGCATCTCTATCGATACCTCTTCGATCCGCTGGCCGCGCTGGGCCGCATCAAGCGTCTGTTCGACCGCCCAGTGGTTGTCCGAGCGGTGGAGGATGTTTTCCAGCGCTGACACGCGGTAGACGCGGAAGCCGCTCGTTACATCAGTGATGTCGATGCCGCCGAGTTTCCGCACGACGGTCGTGAAGAAGGTGATTCCCAGCCGCCTGACGAGCGGGTAGTCGTCGATGCTCTCGTTCAGGTAGCGGCTACCGATGACCATGTCCGCGTCCTCGGCGTGGTCCAGCAGGGTTGGAATCTTCTCCGGGTCGTGTTGGCCGTCAGCGTCGACCTGCACGACGAAGTCGTAGTCGTGCCGGATTGCGTACTGGTACCCCGTCCTGACGGCCCCGCCAACACCGGTGTTGAACACGTGCGTGACGACGTGTGCGCCGTGCTCCCGGGCGATGGCTGCGGTGTCGTCTGACGACCCATCGTCGACGACGACGACCTCATCGACGTATTGGCTCGTTCCGTCGATCACCGACTCGATGGTGTTCGACTCATTGTATGCGGGGATGACGGCGACTGTTCGCACTGGTGGAAACGCCGCTAGCAGCGAACTTAGAATTGTCGTTCTCTGAAATAGGTCACTCCTGGTCTGTGCGCCTGCCGTTGACCGCTCTGCTCGTTTCAAACCGGCTTCTGTGAGTTACAGTCGATGAGAAACCGACTAGTCGGGATGCCTGCTTCTCACAAGCAGCAATGGTAACTGTCAATAAGGACCATTCTTAGAGGGACGTTCGTGACCAACATAGATCATGATGAATAGGGCAAGAATGAAAACACACCGCGCGGTACGTACTGGCATGAGTGTCGAGCAGGAGCAGACGGAACGGACCATCAGGTGTCTGGTGGCGAAAGTTGGACTCGACGGTCACGACCGTGGCGCACACGTCATCGCCCGGGCGCTCCGTGACGCTGGCTTTGAAGTGATTTACTCAGGGCTCCACCGAGCGCCTGACGAAGTCGTGCAGGCCGCTGTGCAAGAGGACGTGGATGTCGTCGGTATCTCCATCCTTTCGGGGGCACACAACACGCTCGTCCCGAAAATTCTTGACGGGCTAAAGGAGTACGACGCGTTCGATGATCGGCTCATCCTCGTTGGGGGCATCGTCCCGGATGACGATCAGGCGGAACTCCGCGGGCAGGGCGTCGATGAGATATTCGGCCCGGGCGCGTCCATGGAGGAGATGATTGACTACATCCACGAGAACGCGCCCGAGCGATGAGCGACCTCGTCGCTGACCTGCTTGCGGGCAAGCACAGCGCCCTCGCCAGAGTCATCACACTGATAGAGAACCGCTCGCCGGGGTATCGGGAGATAATCTCCGACCTCCACCAGCACACCGGGACGGCCGACGTCATCGGCGTCACCGGTAGTCCCGGTGCGGGCAAGTCCACGCTGGTCGACAAGGTCGCAGCGACCTACCGCGAGCAGGGCCAGACTGTCGGCGTCATCGCTATCGACCCGTCCTCGCCGTTCTCCGGCGGCGCAGTGCTCGGCGACCGGATACGGATGGCCTCGAACGCTGGCGATATGGATATGTTCTTCCGGTCGATGTCTGCTCGTGGCTCCCTCGGTGGGCTGTCGACGGCGACGACCGACGCCGTGACCGCGCTGGACGCGTTCGGCAAGGACAAGATCATCGTCGAGACAGTTGGCGCGGGCCAGAACGAGGTCGACATCGTCCGCACCGCCGACACCGTCGCCGTGCTCGTACCGCCGGGCAGCGGTGACGACGTCCAGATGCTCAAGGCCGGCATCCTCGAAATCGGTGACGTGTTCGTGGTCAACAAGGCCGACCTCGATGGAGCCGACCGGACCGTCCAGCAACTCCGGGAAATGCTACAGGGACAGAGCGGCCGCCCGGACTCCGGCCATCACGGCGCGACTGAACTTGCCGGCGACCACGGAGACGCGTCCACCGACGATTCCGATGATGGGGGCGACGAGCCGGAGACATGGAACCCCCCTATCGTGGAGACGGTTGCCAATCGGGGCGAAGGCGTCGAAGATTTCTTAGACGCGCTGGCCAACCACGGCGCGTATCTGGACCGAACCGGCCGCCGAGAGGGGCAGGCCCGAGAGCGATTCGCCGCCGAAATCCGAACCTTGCTTCGGGAGGACGCCAACGAACTACTGGTCGGCGAACTCGACCGCCGCGGCGGCATCGAACAGTACGTCGACGCCGTCATCGAGCGCCACACTGACCCGTACACGGTCGTCGATGAGGTGCTCGAACCGCTCCGTGAGTGTCTCGACGAGCCTCGCGACGAGGCCTGAGTGCGAGGCTAGCACCCTCCGGACTCAGCAAGCCCTCGGGCAATCGATACCTGATGCTCGTCCAGCATGTATAACATACTCCGGGTCCCAAGTCATCAGTATGAAACTCCGCAAGGCGCTCGGTGCAGTCGTTGGTGCGGTCGGCGCGACAGCCGCTGCCAACCGCGTGCTGCAGTCGCGGGCCGGCGCGTTCGAACCGATGCTCGACGGGGAACAGGGGACGTACCGCTGGCGTGGGTTCGATATCGCGTACACTGAAGCCGGCGACCCGTCGGACCCGGACCTCGTGCTGTTCCACGGCATCAATGCCGCTGCCAGTAGTCACGAGTTCCATACGGTGTTTGACACCCTCGCAGAGGACTATCACGTCATTGCGCCGGACCTGCCGGGCTTCGGGCATACGGACCGGCCACCGCTGCTGTACTCGGCCTCGCTGTACACGGCGTTCGTGCGGGACTTTATCGAGGACAACACGGCTGACGCGACCGTCGTCGCGTCATCACTGACCGGGGCCTACGCCGCCAGCGCGGCACAGGCGGTCGACGTGAAGGAACTCATCCTCATCTGTCCGACGGACAGTTCGATGGGCAACCGTACTGTCTGGCTCCGCTCGCTGCTCCGCGCGCCAGTCATCGGAGAGGCCATTTACAACCTCACCGTCTCAAAGCCTTCTATCCGGCACTTCCACGCCGACCACGGCTACTACGACATGGATAACCTCACCGAGGACGTCGTCGACTATGAGTGGCAAAGCGGCCACCAGCCCGGTGCGCGCTTTGCACCAGCGTCGTTCGTCTCGGGCTTCCTCGACCCCGAGGATGATCTCGGTGAGGTACTTGCCAGCCTCGACGTGCCCGTGACGATGGTCTGGGGCGAGGACGCCGACATCACGCCGCTGTCGAAGGGTCGCGACATGGCCGAGCAGGCGGACGCGATGCTCGTTGTGTTCGGTGATTCGCTACTCCTGCCCCACGTCGAACACCCCGGTGAGTTCGTTGATGTGGTCCGGGACAGAGTGACTTCGGTAACAGTCGAGAACTGAGCCCTAGCGCGGTCGGAACACGACCGCTCTCTCGCCGGTCGTCACGCGCTCGCCGACATCGATGCCGACCACGTCGTCGATAGCAACGTCGTCCGGGTCCACGTCACGGACGAGGCCCGTGACCGACACCGGTCCGAAGTCAGCGATAGCGGTGACGTAGGGTGCGTCGTCCTCGAACTGCGGCGTCGGGACCGTGATCGTCGTGTGGCTCGCGATTTCGCCGGAGTCCGGCAAGTCGACCGCCGAGAGGTCCTGGTCGTGACAGCGCGGACACACTCGCCGGGGCGGAAGCCAGCCGTGACCGTTCGAACATTCGAGGTAGTACCCGTCGCCCGATTCGATGCTGTCGAGCCACGCGTCGTACTCGCCGTCTTGTGCGGATTCAGTCATTCTTGCACCTCCATGACGTGGACAGTCGTAGACGCGACTGTGCCGCCCGCGTTGTGTGCGACGCCGACGGTACTGTCCGGCACGGCGTTGGCCCGCGGGTGTGACCCGTCGAGGAGCCAGGCGACCGTCGCCAACTGAGCAACGCCGGTCGCGCCGACCGGGTGACCCTTTGCTTTCAGCCCGCCAGAGAGATTTATCGGGCGGTCGCCGTCGCGGGTCGTCTCGCCGTTGCGCGCCGCGGCGATGCCCTCGCCACGCTCGTAGAAGCCAAGCGACTCGATTGCGAACACTTCCGCGATAGTGAAACAGTCATGGACCTCGGCGAAGTCGATGTCGTCGGGACCGACACCGGCGTCCCCGTAGGCCTCCTCCGCAGCCTTGTCGGCGGCGGGTGTCTGTGCCAGATGCGGACGGTCCTGCAGTGCGAGATTGTCACCACCCTGGCCGGTCCCAGTAATGGCGACTGGGGCGTCTAAGTCGTGCTCCTCAGCGTAGGACTCCGTCGTCAGGACAGCGGCCGCGGCCCCGTCAGTAATCGGACAGGAGTCATACAGGCCCAGCGGGGACGCAATCGTCGGGGCCTCCATCGCGTCCTCGACCGTGATTTCCTTCTGAATCTGGGCGTGTTCGTTGACCAGCGCGTGCTCGTGGTTCTTGACGGCGATGTGAGCGAGGTCCTCGTGGGAGCCGCCATACTGGTCGAAGTACGACCGGGCCATCAGCGCATACGCACCGGGGAAGGTCATCCCGGCACGGACCTCGTAGAGGTCGTCGGCGGCGATGGCGAGCGCGTCTGTCGCCGCTGCCGTCCCGATGTTGGTCATCCGTTCCGCGCCGCCGACGACGACGACCTCCGCTTCGCCGTTCCGGATCGTCTTGACGGCTTCACGAACGGCTGTACCAGCGGATGCACAGGCCGCTTCGACACGGGTCGCCGGAACGTCCAGTCCGATGGCCTCGGCCATCAGCGGGCCCTGATGGCCCTGATGTTCCGCGAGCTCTCCCATGAAGTTGCCGTAATAGAGTGCCTCAGCGTCTTCCGGGTCGATTCCGGCCTCCGATAGCGCTTCGAGTCCGGCCTCGGCGAACAGGTCTCGGCCGGTTCGCTCGGAGTGTTTCCCGAACTGTGTCACGCTGGCCCCGGCGATACGTGGGTCTGACATTATCTCCCAGTGTGCGCTGACGGCTTAAATGCCTACTGTTCGGATGGTTAATTAGCGCATAATCACCGACTTAAACGCCTACAAACGGGATATAGGTTCTCAGCAAAAATTAATTTCCCACGACGGTTATATCCCTCAAAGGAATTGTTTCCACGTCAGTTCACGATTTCGGCGATCCGCTGTGGCTCTCCCGACAGCGCCGGTTCCGGCTCAACCATCTGTAGGACCTCGTGGTCGGTCACGTTTGGATACGACTTTTCGATGGCGTCTTCGATAAGGGCCTTTTCGAGACGGAACTCCGTCCCCTCGTAAACGACATCGACACCCTGTTCGTCGAACGATAGTACAGTCATACAGCGAATTACGCACGGCACGAATAAAAGGATAGTCTCTCGTGGGGCCGCGCTGGTTCAGATAATCCGGAGGTAACCCGGCGAAACGCGGGTTCGGAACGGTCCGTCAGGACCGTTACGAGTCGCCGTCGCTGCCGACTCGGATGACCTGTAGCAGGGAGTACACCGGGACGCCGCGGATGTCGCCGATGCCGCGCTTGTCAGCCAGCACAACACAGGCCACGGGGTTCCCGCCTTGTTCGTGGATCGCGTCGATGGTTTCCCCCATCGTCTTGCCGCTCGTAATCGTGTCGTCAACGACGTAGCAGTCACGGTTCCGGATCTGCGCGAAGTTTCGGGAGAACGAGCCATCGCTGGTTTCGCTCTCGTCGTCGTCCCACTGGTGTTTGGTCGGGGCGTACGTTCCGAGGTCGGTTTCCAGTTCCCGCGCAACGGTCGTCGCAAGCGGCGCGCCGGCCTTCTCGATGCCGATGGTAAGGTCCACGTCGTCGCCTTTCTTCGAGAGCAGGTCAGCCATCGCCGCTCCTGCGTGGTACAGCCGGTTGCTGTCACGGCCGACGGCGGACCAGTCAACGTGGATGTCGTGGGGGCCGCCATCATCGCTCGTGTCCGGTTCCGTCCCGGTGCCGCTGCGTTCGACAAGCCAACTCGCTGTCTCCCGGGAGACGTTGAGTTCATCAGCAATCTCGCCCTTAGAGAGGCCACGCTGTGCCAAGTCGGACGCACTGTCGACGAGGTCGTCGATATTCTTCATACCTTCATCTCCGTGTGCGAGGATTTAATAGGCAGTGTTCTTCACCCACCAAAATCTATTTACAACAGTCATTGTACTAATCTATTGGCTGGGTCCACTCTCCCTGCTATCCGGGGCCAGGTGGCGACCCCGTCAGGTCACCAGCATCCCCATTCCAACCCGGCCGACGCCAACCGTCTGTCACACAGCATGGTTGTCCGCGGGACCGCACGCACCAGCGGTCAGGCGGGGTTTCTCCCGCCCTTTGCCGTCCATCGTCTCTATAGGTCGAACCCGAATAGCGCCTCGGACACCGGACCTGATACGGACTCGGCTGTTCCGTGTGCGTTTCAGTTGTCGCCCACTTCAAAGGTGTAGAGTCGTTGCTCGCAGGTCGGACAGACGAGCGTCTCGTCTGGGTCCTGACGCGGGCCCAGATGGCCGCCACAGCATGACACCGACGACGACTCGACCAGTTCGGAGCCACAGACCGGGCAACTATCAAGAAACATCCGGAAGGCCTCCGCACCGGCGACTCTGAGCCGCTCGTCGTCGAGACGCTCGCCAAGGACCTCGTACGCTGCGAGCTCGGCGACGACGACCGGACGAGGCAGGAGCTGTTTGTGCTCGGAACCAAGCACGATCCACTCCGCGTCGTCGACATACGGCTCCGCATGATCGACCTGCTCCAGCGACGCCTGCAGTGTCGTCGAGAGAGCGTCGAGTGATTCCGCTGCCAGTTCGTCCATCCGGTCGTGCCAGACAGTGTCGACGGTCGCTTCGGGAAACAGCCGTTCACCCTCAAGTTCGATGACGCCAGCTGCCGAAAGCTCTCGGAGGATGGTTTCGCCGTCCAGTTCAACGTCATCAGCCAGCGAGTCACGCTCCTCGTGGGCCATAGCTTCCTGCGTTGCCGCGTCGTGTGCTGGCTCCCCATGGAACCACTCGTCCGGGATCGGTGACGCCGCCACCAGCCGTGGAGCAAATTCTGGCGTGTACGGAACCAGATACCCCCGAAGGTAGACCACCGCGACGCCGACAACGCCGACCAGTAGGCTCAGTAACGAGCGTTTGCGTGCACGCAGGAACAGTGCAAGAAGTCCGACAAGCCCCAGGTTCAAGACCGTACACGGCCAGCATCTGTTCGGTCCGGTGTAGGACTCGTCGCTGAGGGTTTCGAGTACGTCCATCGGGTCAGATTCCTTCGGTGCGGACTCCCGGCTCATGTTCGGACAACGGTATCCAGTCCCAAAATTCTTTAACAACAGCTGTGGTACAAAGTGTCATGAGCGATTCACCGGTGACATACACCACGCTCGGGTCGACAGGTCTCGACGTGTCTGAACTCTGTCTCGGAACGATGAACTTCGGGAGCGCGGAGCCCTGGATGCTAAATGACGAGGCTGAGAGCCGCCGGATACTCGAACGCGCGCTCGATCTGGGTATCAACTTCTTCGATACGGCCAACGCGTACTCGAACGGCGAGAGCGAGCGTATCCTTGGCGAGGCCGTCGACTCCGCTCGTCGCGACGAACTGGTCCTCGCATCGAAGGTGTACTTCGATATGCACGACGGGCCGAACGGGAGTGGGCTCTCGAAGAAACACATCATCGACCAGTGTCACGCCACGCTGGACCGCCTCGGCGTCGACTATCTCGATCTCTACCAGATCCACCGGTGGGACGAGGATACGCCCATTGAGGAGACACTGGATGCGCTGACGTATCTCGTCGACGAGGGACTGGTCCGGTATATCGGCGCAAGCACGATGGCGAACTGGAAGTTCCAGAAGGCGCTGTACACCGCAGATATCGAGGGGTACGAGCGGTTCGTCTCGATGCAACCGGAGTACAGCGCTGTCGACCGTCACGAGGAGGCGAATCTCCTGCCCGTCTGCGAGATGGAAGGGATTGGTGTCATCCCGTGGTCACCGCTGGCCGGTGGCTTCCTCGCCGGGAAGTACGACCGCGACGACGACCTATCCGAAGGGCGGGCGAGTACAGACGAATACACGGCAAACCGGTTCAGCGACGAGAACTGGGCGGTCCTTGACGAGGTGCAGGCGATTGCTGACGCGAAGGACGCAACGCCGGCACAGGTCAGCCTAGCGTGGCTCTGCCATCAGGATGTCGTCGACGCGCCGATAATCGGCCCGCGGACGATGGACCACTTGGAGGAGAACGTCGGCGCTCTCGATGTCGACCTGTCCGACGAGGAATGTGCCCGAATCGAGGCCCCGAAACAGCCACAGTGGCCGGTCGAGGGGAAGGACTGACCGTGGACTTCGATAGATAACCATGCACGTTAACTGCGTTCTCAGTTTCCCTGTACACACATGGACGACAGCGAACTAACCGATGTCCTCGAAGATGCCGGTCTCTCCCCGTATCAGGCGGAGGCCTATGTGGCGTTGCTGGGGCTGGGGACCGCATCGGCGACTGACATCGCTGACTCCTGTGACGTTCCGGACCCGCGGATATACGACGTGCTCCGGGACCTGGAAACGAAGGGATATATTGAGACGTTCCAGCAGGACAGCCTGACCGCCCGCGCCCGCAACCCAGATGTAGTTCTTGAAGACCTGCGGTCCCGGTCGAGCAAGTACCTCGACGCAGCGGAGACGATCGAAGAACGCTGGAACCAGCCAGAGATATCCGACCACGAGGTCAGTATCGTCAAGCGATTCGAGACGGTCGTCAGCCGGGCTCGAGAGCTCATCGAAGCGGCTGAAAACCAGATTCAGGTTGGCGTGGACCCGGAGCAGTTCTACGCGGTTCGAGAGGAACTCATTGCCGCCCACGACCGCGGCGTGAATATCAAACTCAGCATCTGCACGGGTGCTGGTGAGGAAGTGCCCCCGCTTGCCGACATCGAAGGGACCTGTACGGAGGCCCGGAATCGCGAGATTCCGGCCCCATTTTTCGTGTTGGTCGACCGTACCTGGACGTGCTTTGCACCACACCACGACTCGGTCAACGAGTACGGTGTCCTCGTCAAGGACCGGACCCACACTTACGTCTTCCACTGGTTCTTCTTGACCTGTCTGTGGGAAATCTGGGACACACTGTACACTGAGCGGACGCCGGAAACCCCGACGACATACGTCGACCTCCGCCACGCCGTCCGGGATATCGAACCGCTGTTGAACGAGGACGCGATTATCGAGGCCGTCATTGTGGGGTACGACACGGAAACCAAAGAGTCGGTTGAGTTGACAGGGCGCGTCACCGACATCGACTACACCGGGAGTAGCATCGGACGGAAGGACCCGGTTCCACTGGCACAACTGGCCGGCCGAATCAGTGCGACGCTGGTCACCGACGATGGGACGTACGAAGTCGGCGGCTGGGGCGCTGTCATCGAGGAAGTCGAGGCCACCGAGATTACGATTACGAACGTCGAGTACGAGTAACGAGACGCGGCTTTCCCGAGACAGGTAAACTCTCCCTCAGTTTGCGCGTTTGAGATATTCTGTGTGGCAAACAGCTGTTTGACCTATCCCTTGGTATATATACTGAAAGATTTATACGATAGTGAGTAGTCAATAATATATCACTATTGTCGTGGTGAGGCCGGTAATTAACAACACCTGTGGTTAATTATGGACAACCTTTAAGGTGTGTCCGGGATAGCTCAGAATAGATATGTCGGACAATGGCACAAGCGACAAGCGGAACTCAACAGGCGTCTCCCGGCGACGGTTCGTCCGTGCCGCCGGAGCAGCAGGTGTTGTCGGTGGACTAGCGGGCTGTGCTGACTTCGTCGGTGGCGGCGGCGGCGACGGTGGCGGTGGCGGTGGTGACGGCAGCGACGGTGGTTCGACTGGCGACGGTAGCAGCGGCGAGACGACGACGGTCCAGTGGGGCTTCGACCCGGTGGCTGTCCAGAACAACGGCGACGCGATCAAGCAGGCACTGCACGACAACGGCCTGCCGGACTCCATCGAAATCGAATTTGTCCCGCGCGATCAGGACACCGGTGCGGCCCGGTCGAACTACAACCGACTGCTCTCGGCCGGGGAGACGAACCCGGACATGTTCCTGATGGACAACGGCTGGACGAATATCTTCATCCAGCGGGGACAGCTCCAGAACCTCTCCGAAACGCTCCCTGAGGACCTCCTCTCGGACGTGTCGGACAACTACTTCTCGGCGTTCACGGACACGGCTCGGAATCCGGCAAACGGTAACCTATTCGGCGTGCCGGTGTTCCCGGACTTCCCGACGATGCAGTACCGCAAGGACCTCGTCGAGGAAGCCGGCTACAGCCCCGAGAGCAACAACTGGGCGACCGAGCCGATGACGTGGGAGGAGTGGTCGAACATCGCGGCGGACACCTACGACAACGCTGACGTCGATTACGGCTTTACGACCCAGTGGGACATCTACGAGGGAACCTCCTGCTGTACGTTCAACGAGGTCATGTCCTCGTGGGGCGGCGCGTACTTCGGCGGCCGCGACAACCTCTTTGGCCCGATCGGGGAGCGACCGATCACGGTGAACAACACCGAGGTCCACAACGCGTTGAACATGATGCGGAAGTTCGTCCACGACGAGGACTTCGGCGGCCAGTTCGAGGGCTACGGCGGCGGCTTCACCCCGACCGAAATCCTCGGCTGGAAGGAAGAAGACGCTCGCGCACCGTTCGTCAACGGCAACGCCGTCTTCCACCGGAACTGGCCCTACTCGCTGGCGCTTGGCGGCCGCAGCCCGGAGGAAACCGAGGACCCGACGCTCGGTGAAAACCTCGGAGCGATGCCGATTCCGTACGCGGTGCCTGAGGGTGAGGCGGCACAGCCTGGAACGGGTGGCTCCACGTCCGCGCTCGGTGGCTGGCACATGACGGTCAACCCCAACAGCGAGAACACAGATGCCGTGACGCAAGTCATTCGTGCAGCGATGCAGCCAGACTTCCAGCTCACGCTGCTGTCCGTCCAGGGATGGCTGCCGCCACGGCCTGAACTGTTCAACTCCAGCGAGGCCCAGAACGTGCCCGTCGTTGGCCGGTACATGGACACGCTGCAGGTTGCTGGTAACAACACGATGCCGCGCCCGGTGACGGCCGTCTGGAGCGACCAGTCCAGCAAGATCGCACAGCAGGCGAACCGCGCAGTCGGGCAGGAAGCCTCCTCGGCCGACGCGATGGCGACGCTTGAGTCCGCGCTGGCAGAGACCGAGCAGAACTGAAGCCACAGGCAAGCGTTACAAAACCACCCCTGTGATTATTTATCATGACACATTCAAACGACGGACGGAGGTAACCAAATGAGTACAGAAACCGGCCGTGAATCCAGACGCTCGGGGGCGCTCGTCAGCGTGATGCGCTGGATGGAGAATCTCAGCGATACGCAGTACGCGTATCTGCTGTTGATTCCCGTGTTCGTGCTTCTGGGTGTCGTCGCGTTATACCCGCTGTTGCGGACCTTCGAGCTGTCGCTGTTCGCGCTTTCGGCTGACTTTTCAAGCACCACCTTCGTCGGCGCTGGGAACTACGTCGAGCTGTTCACCGGAGCAAAGAACCGGTACCTGCCGGGCGGAACGACGTTCCTTCCTGAAGGATTTGGCTTAGGTGCATTGCTGAACAGCGCCCTAGTCGTCACGATAATCTTCGCCGTCACAAGTGTGCTGTTCGAGACGCTCATCGGTCTCGGACAGGCGCTCATCCTGGATCAAGACTTCTACGGTCGACGGTGGATTCGCGCGGCTATCATCATTCCGTGGGCTGTCCCCGTCGTCATCCAAGGGATAATCTTCTTCCTGATGTTCAATTCGAACGTCGGGTTCCTGACGCCACCGCTTGCTGACCTCGGATTGCTCGCGCCGACGAACACGCTCAACGACACGGCAAGTGCGACGTTTATCATCATCGTCGCCGACATCTGGAAGACCTCGGCGTTCATGGCCCTGCTCATTCTGGCGGGACTCCAGAGCATCGACCGGGGCCTGTACGACGTGGCGAAGGTCGCCGGCGCGACGAAGTGGCAGCAGTTCAAGCTCATCACGTTCCCGCTCATCCTGCCGACTATCGGCGTTGCCGTGTTGTTCCGGTCGGTACAGGCGATGCGGGTGTACGGCATCATCGATACGGTGTCGAGCTGTACCGTCGTGCCGTCGCTGTCGTGTATGGTCGTCGCGACGTTCACCACCCGCGAGGGGACGTCCGCGGCCATCGCGTTCGTGACGGCCGCGATTATCGGCATCGTCGTGATGGGACTCATCGCCTGGCAAGGGGAGGACGCGATCTAACATGGCTACGCCAACCGACACCCAGGAGCAGTCGAGCGACGGACCGCTACAGCGCTGGACCCAGAGCGCCATCCAGAACCCGGACAAAGTGTACCGGGCGCTGTTTTACGCGGCGATGGTGTTTTTCCTGGTGACGACGCTATTCCCCTTCTACTGGCTCATCGTACTGGCGGTGACCCCCGAAGGAAACCTGCTCTCGGGCAGTTTCCTCCCGACAGTGAACCTCTTCGGCGTCAGCGGGACGTTCCCACTGCCGGTTCCGAAGGGCTTCAACCCGGGCGCGTTCATCACAGTTTTCGAACAGGTGCCGTTCCACCTGTACATGCTGAATAGCTTCGCACTGGCGGTCACGACGACGGTCATCGTGCTGTTCGTCGCTAGCCTCGCCGGCTACGTGTTCGGCCGGCTTCGATTCCCCGGCCGCGCACTGCTGATGCTCGGTATCTTGGCAATCAGCTACTTCCCGCCGGCCGCGTTCGTCATCCCGCTGTTTCAGGCGTTCGCCGGCAACGCGCCGATTACGGTTCCGTTCACGTCCATTCCGCTGTTTACCCCACCACGGCTGCTGAACACGCCCGGGTCGATGGTGTTGCCGTTCAGTGCGCTGTTCATGCCGCTGTCTATCTTCATCCTGACGACGTTCTACGGCCAGATTCCCGACGGGCTGGAGGACGCCGCACGGGTCGAAGGAACGACGCGATTAGGTGCGCTGTTCCGCGTCATCATGCCGCTGTCCGCGCCGGGCGTGGCGACCGCGGCCGTGCTGACGTTTATCGCCGTCTACAACGAGTACTTCTTCAGCTCGATCATGGCGACCTCACCGGAGGCGGCGAAATGGTCACCAATCGTCGGCGGGATTCTCAGCTACCAGACCCAGTACACGACCCAGTACAACCTCATGGCGGCCGCGAGCATCGTCGGGGTCCTCCCCGTCGTCATCCTCGTCATCGTCGCACAGGAACGCATCGTCAGCGGACTGACCTCAGGCGCACTCAAGGAGTAACACAATGGCAAGAGTACGACTCGAACACGTAACGAAACGCTACGACGACCAGGGTGACGTTGTCACCGCGGTCGACGACATGAACCTCGATATCGCCCACGGCGAGTTCATCTGTTTCGTCGGCCCATCCGGCTGTGGAAAGTCGACGACGATGGAGACCATCGCCGGGCTCACCATCCCGACCGAGGGTGAGATATACATCGGCGACCGCGAGGTGACGAACCTGCCACCGAAAGACCGCGGCATCGCGATGGTGTTCCAGAACATCGCGTTGTTCCCACACATGGACGTGTACGACAACATATCCTTCGGGCTGCGGCTACGGGACTACCCACAGGACGAGATCGACCGTCGGGTCGAGCGGGCCGCAGACATCGTCCAGCTAGAGGGGATGCTCAACCGGATGCCCGAAGAGATGTCCGGTGGACAGCGTCAGCGCGTCGCCATCGCCCGCGCCATCGTGCGCGAGCCCGACGTGTTCCTGATGGACGAGCCGCTGGCGAACCTTGACGCGAAGCTCAAGGTCCATATGCGAACGGAGCTCCAGCGCCTGCACAAGGAGCTGGACACGACGATCATCTACGTGACCCACGATCAGGAGGAGGCGATGACGCTGTCCGACCGGATCGCCGTCCTCGATTCGGGGCAGCTCCAGCAGATCGACCCGCCGCTGACCTGTTACAACGAGCCAGACAACCTCTTTGTCGCCGGGTTCATTGGCTCGCCGTCGATGAACTTCGTCGAAGGGACAGTCACCGAGAACGCACTGGAGACGCCGAACTTCTCTCTCGAGTTCAATCCGTCGTCCATCGAGGGCGTTGGAGTCGGTGACGACGTGACGCTCGGCATCCGCCCGGAGGACATCTATCCGGGCGAACTCAAGTCGGAGGTCCCCGACCCGTCGGGAATGATTACGGCGACGGCCGACATTCTCGAACCGATGGGTGACGAGATATTCGCCTACCTGCTGTTGGGCGACGGCGAAACGTCGATGTCCCAAGAACTGGCGACAAACGACCAGTTACTGATGAGTATCGATCCCGACTCGGATCTCGAAGAAGACGATGAGATCGGGGTCGTTATCGACCGGCGGAACGTCCACCTGTTCGACTCGGCAACCGGCGAGGCGATCGTCCACGACCTCATTCCATACGAGGCCGAAGGTACTGCATCCAGTAGCGAAGTAGAATCAGACGACTGATATGAGTAGCCACCTCGCGATGCTGTATTGGAGCGGAATGCTCGTGCTATTTTTCTTCTGGGCGTACGGTATCGTGTCGTTCATCCTTGACCTGAAGAACAAGATCGTCCCCGGCATAATCCAGTATCGGCGCGGTCGACGGCACGAGAAGGCGAAACAGGAACAGGAAGAGGAACGCGAAGAGCGTGAAAAGCAGTTGTATTAATTCAACTCGGTGACAACTTTTACCAATGACTGAGACCGTTCGGATAGGCATCATCGGACTGGGAAACATCGCGGACATTCACTGTACTAACCTCCAACAGCTCGACCAGCCGGTCTCGATAGCGGCGGGCGTCGACGTCGATGCCAATGCGCGCCGTCGGTTCGCCGAGACGTACGACGCCGCAGTGTACGAGGACGCCGCCGCGATGTTCGGGTCCGTCGATGCCGTGCTGGTGACGACGCCGAACAGATACCACGAGCAGTACGTCGTAGAGGCGCTTGAGGCAGGGCTGGACGTACTCGTCGAGAAGCCGCTGGCACACACGCTCGAAAGCGCCGAACGGATCGCCGCGGCCGCTGAAGGGGCCGATGGGTTCTGTATGGTCGGCTTCCACAAGCGATTCGCCGATCCGGTCGAGACGTTGGTGGGCTACCGCGACGCGGGTGAGATAGGTGAGGTGTCACACATCGAAGCGAACTACATCAGACGCCGCGGCGTCCCCGGTCGGGGGTCGTGGTTCACGCGCAACGACGTGGCGGGCGGCGGGTCGCTCATCGATATTGGCGCGCACGCTATCGACCTAGCGCTACACGTTGCTGGCCATCCAGACGTCGTTGAGGTGTCGGGTGACACCCGCGCTCAGTTCGGGGTCGACGAAGAGTACGCCTACGTCGAGATGTGGGGCGAAGATCAGGGCGCAGCCGAGTTCAGCGTCGACGACTCTGCGAGTGCCTTCATCCGCTGTGGTGACGGTACGACGATATCCCTAGAGGTCGCGTGGGCGACGAACCGACCGGACAGCCAGGAGTACTACGTTCGGGGGACGGACGCAGGCGCAAAGCTTGACCTTGCGGACCAGTCACTGCTGCTGTTCGAAACGGCCGATGTCGGCCGGATGCACCACCGGACGACCGACATCGAGACCCAACGCTCGGACCCGCAACGAACGGAGCAGGCACGGTTTGTCTCGGCAGTTCGCGACGGGACGCCGCCGTCGGTGAACACCGTCGAACAGGCACTGCGAGTCCAGCGCGTGATGGACGGAATTTACCGCTCCAGCGAAACTGGTGCAGCCGTCAGCATCGGTGAGACAGAGACCTGAAGAAAGACTTAATCCCCAGTGTTCTCACTCTCTGCCTGGCATGAAAGTGATTGGTGTTACGCGGGACGACGACGGCCCACAACTTCCTAGAGCGGGAGCGACCGTCGCCTGACCCAGGCGAGGCACTCGTCCGGACACTCCGCGTTGGTGTTGACGGTACAGACCACGAAGTCCTGAACGGGTCCCACGGCGGGTTCCCTGACGGGGCAGACCACATGGTTCTCGGACACGAGGCGATCGGCGTCGTCGAAGAGCCCAATGGCACGGGGCTCGAGGCGGGGCAGGTCGTCGCGCCGACTGTTCGGCGGAAACCAAACGGCGAAACGAACGAGTACTTCCGCCGGGGCGAACCTGACATGGCTCCGGACGGCGAGTACACGGAGCGGGGGATCGTCGGCGACCACGGCTTCATGGCCGAGTACTTCACCTCGCCAGCGGATTTCCTCATTCCCGTTCCGGAGGCAGTCGCCGAGCACGGCTTCCTCGTCGAACCACTTTCGATCACCGAGAAGGCCAACGAGCACGCCTATGCGACGCGGGAACCGTTCGACTGGCGACCGGACTCCGCCTGTGTATTGGGCAACGGCTCGCTCGGTCTGCTGACACTGTGGATGCTTGAACAGGAGTACGACCGCACTTACTGTGTCGGTCGACGAGACCGTCCCGACCCGACTGTCGACATCATCGATGAGATCGGGAGCACGTACGTCGATTCTCGCGAGACGCCGGTGGACGAACTCCCGGATGCCCACGAGGCGATGGACTACATCTACGAGGCGACCGGGTTCGCCCCCCACGCGTTCCAGACGGTCAAGGCGCTCGACCAGAATGGGGTCGGCGTGTTGCTCGGCATCCCTGAGCCGTGGGAGTTTGAAGTCGATGGCGGTTCGCTACACAACGAGATCGTCCTGCACAACAAGTGTCTCATCGGGACGGTCAACTCACACGTCTCGCACTTCGAGGACGCCGTCGAGACCTTACAGGAGCTTCCGGAATGGCTGCTCGATGATCTGGTCACGACGGTCACCGACCCGGAGCATGTCGAGGCAGCCTTCGAGGACGGGGACGACCAGATAAAAGCAGTCGTCGAGTTCGATTCGCTGTAAGTCCTCGGGCCGAACCGCGCCCGAGCTTTTTGGTCGCAGTCTGGCCTTGATACACCCCCTCTAGAATGGGATCTGCCGGGTACATGTAAGCTAACAGATGTAAGATAGTGAGGTATTTACTCACATACGATTAATTTGTTTCACCGCTCAAACCCGAAAAATCGGCACATATAGCTAATCTACCTCGGTTGGCCTGAATGTCAAATGGTGATTTTCGCTATACAGAAGTATTAAGTACGAATCTTCAATAAGGAATTATGAGGTATTGGTGCAACCATGGCTGATGACAATTCAAACAGACGGTTGACGCGGCGTAACGCTCTTCGGATTGCTGGTGCAGCAGGTGCGGCCTCGCTCGCTGGCTGCGGTGGGAGTGACGGCGGCGACGGCAGCAGTGGTGACGGCAGCAGCGGTGAGGGAACTGACGGCAGCAGTGGTGACGGCAGCAGCGGTGACAGCAGTACTGACAGCGGGACACAGTACAGCACACTTGAGGTTGCCCACTGGTGGGGTGAAGGCGATGGACTGGAAGCGATTCAGTCCGTTATGGACGCCTTCAAGGAGCAACACCCGGACGTGCCGTTCGACGAGAACCTTATCGCCGGTGGTGCAGGTGACAACCTGCAGGCGAACATCCGGACACGGGTGCAAAACGGCAACCACCCGAGCACGTGGCAAGCCTGGCCCGGAAACAATCTGCTCCCCTTCACCGACGCGAACCTGCTGAAGGACATCGGCGATTCCGTGTGGGCAGAGAACAGCATGGAGGACGCATACCTCCAGGGTGTCAAAGACGCGGCCCAGCCCGCCGGAAACTACGTGACGGTGCCGCTCAACATCCACCGGATCAACAACCTCTTCTACAACGTTGAGGTTGTCGAGGATGCCGGGGTCGACCCGACCTCCCTCGAAACACCGTCCGACCTTGTCGACGCAATGGCAACGGTCGACGAGGCCGGCTACACCGGAATGGCACACCAGACTGGGTCGCCGTGGTCCAGTTTCCAGATGTTCGCGACGGTTCTCCTCGGCGAAACGGACGCTGAGACCTACAGCGCCATCTTCCAGAACGGCGAAGTCGACGCCAACAGCGACGCGCTGGAGTCGGCAGTCGAGACCACGCAGTCCTACCTCGACTACATCCCAAGCGACGCCGGTTCGATTTCCTGGACCGAGGCCAACAATCAGGTCATCAACGGCGAAGCGGCGTTCCTCCACCAGGGTGACTGGGCGGCAGGAACGTACATCACGAACGACCTCACGTACGGCGAGGAGTGGGACCATGTGACGTTCCCGGGCACCGACGGCTACTACGCGCTCAACATGGACTCGTTCCCGTATCCGGTCAACAACCCGTCCCCGGAAGCGACCACGCTGTGGTGCCAGTTCGTCGGGACGACGGAGGCACAGGAGATCTTCAACCCGAAGAAGGGGTCGATTCCGCCGCGGACTGACGTGAACACCGATCCGTTCAACGACTTCTCCAAGGACCAGATAGCGGACTTCCAGAACAGTGAGGCCCAGCCGCCGTCCGTCGCACACGGTCTGGCCGCACCGCCGGCAGTCAAGTCCTCGCTCGAATCCGCTATCTCATCGCTGAACTCTGGTGCTGCGCCCGCAGACGTCGTCTCCCAGATTTCTAGCTCCTACTAGAACGCACCGATAGCGCGCAGTTTTTTTCTCGTGGCAGCTCGAACAATCGGAGTCTGCAGCGGTAGGCGGCCGCTGTGACAAGGCGACGAACAGTAGCGGATACGCGTGTGACTGATCCTGAAAGTGTCTGCTGAAGAGAGTGCCGAAGTTCTTAGTACTCGACTCGCAAACGCCCCACTATGTCTAGTGACGACTTGGAAGCATCGCTCGAACAGGTAATTGCGCGGTTCAATCTCGGCGAGTACGAGATTTCAGCCTACCTGGCCGTGCTGCAACACGGTGAGCTGACAGCGTCGGAGATATCGGAGAATACGGACATTCCACAGCCCCGGGTGTACGATACGGTTCGGAGCCTCAGCGATGTCGGGCTGGTCGAACTCAAGGAATCCCGGCCGATGAAGGTCCTAGCTATCGACCCGCGGGAAGCGTTCGAGGGAATACAGGATTCGCTTGATGATCTCGTTGACGACCTGTCCTCGCGCTACACGGCACCCGCCCGAGAGCCCGAAGCTGTCTCGCTCGTCAAATCTCGGCCGACGATACTCCGGTATCTCGAAGACATCATCGAGACGGCCGAGTATGAACTGACGCTATCGCTGACCCCGGCTCTGTTAGAGCGATTCGAAGACAGACTGGCAAGCCGGAAGCAGTCCGGCATCGCTATCGAGATCCTCATTTCGCCGGGCGTAGATGCCCCCGACCCGGCGCGATTCGATTATGAATCCATCGCGACCACGGTGAAGGCTCGTCGCGGTATCACGACACCGGTCGTCGCTGTCGCCGACGGGAACTACTCGATGTACGCCACCCGCGAGAGCGTCCGTGGTGACACGGACCGATACGGCGTCATCTTCAATCGGTCGGAACTCGGGTTTCTGGTGTCCGGGTTCCTCAACACGGTGCTGTGGACGACGGCCGAAACGATTGCCAGTGACGGGGAGGGGCTGCCGTTCCCGCGCCGCTACGGGACAATCAGGCGCTGTATCTCCGATCTGGTGACGCTGGACGGGGAGTTCTACGCGACTATCGAGGGTCGGGATGTGGAGACGGGCGACCACCGGGTCGTCGAAGGCAAAGTGGACCAGGCATCGTTCAGTTCGAACCGCGAGGTCGCGACGCTGGTCGTCGAAACGGCAGAGGGGCCGGTCGAGGTCGGTGGACAGGTCGCTGCGTTCGAGGATATCGAAGCGTACGAGATCCGAATCGGAACGGACGAACCGCCCGAGAACTGATCAGATAGTCGGCTGTGGTGCTTCTCGCGATTGCTGCCCGATTGTAGACGGTCGGTCCGGAAACGAGAGACAGCAGTCCATAATAAACGGGCACGGCTGGACGAGTTGACAGCGGAGACAATGAGCACCGTGGGCGGGCAACCCACGGTGATTGCATGACCCTTCGGGCTGGCGAAGTATGTCAGAGGCACGATATCGCCGGGCCCGAACGTGGCAATTCCACGAGACCAACGTGCTCCATTGCGTTCAGCGGGGACGTGGTCGTACGTGGACAGCAACAGTGTCTTCGTCGTAAGCGGTAAAAAAGATGGACACATTGGCTGCAATAATATCCAGTGTCCGAGAGAATAGTGTTCCAGTCGAAGAAGATTCCATTACAAATGGAAACTGATATGTGCGAAAAATATGACCTACAGTATATGGGGACAGTATGGGCGTAGAATCGCTTATTCAGTACGTCCGAACGTCGTCTGTCCGGACGGATATCATCGGTTCACTGTGTCCCGGAGCCAAGGCCACCAACGAACTGCTGTCAGCAGTTACTGCGAGCGAGTCAGCGATCTATGATGCGCTTTCGAACCTCGAAGGCCGCGGTCTGGTCACCTCGATGGATGACGGGTGGCAACTTACCGGCACCGGCCGTCTGGTTGCAGATACGATCCACCGCCAGCAGCGCCTTGAGGAACTCTTCGCTATGGCTCCCCAGTACTGGGAGTCCCACGATACGTCAGTGCTGCCACAGCCGTTCCGGTGTCGCCTGCCTGAACTCGACGAATACACGGTCATCCGTAGTACACAGACCGATATCAACCGCCCCGTCCGCGAAGTCGTCACCCGCGTTGAGAACGTCTCCAGTTGTGACGTTGTCTCGCCCGTCTACCACCCTGAGTACGAGGCTGCGATGCCAGACAGCTCTGATTCGAGGCTGGTGGTGAGCTGTGCTGTCGTCGACGAGATGCTCGGCAAGGAGGACGTCTCACTGGATACAGATCGATACGAGGAGACGACCGTTCGTGTCACACCGGTCCCGTACGCACTCGCTGTCGCCGATGACTGGATGATCCTGACGCTTCCAGAACTCGACGGGGCCTGGCCGTCAGCGAAGATTATATCCGAAGCGGACAGCGCCATTTCATGGGCAAGAGATCTGTTTACGCATCTCTGGGTGGATTCCACCCCGTTAGAGACGTATCTCGCCGATCACTGATTTTGGCAAACCTAAACATTCAAGAACCGTGGGTTCTGACGGATGAGCAATGGCTATTCAGGGTTCGCGGGCCGAAGAACCGGCCGGCTACACGTTCGACGACCTCGCTGTCGTTATGGGGACGTACAACGAGGAAGAAGCGATCGGCACTGTTCTCGACGATATCGCGACAGTAACTGACGGGCGTGCAGAGGTCGTCTGTGTTGATGGGTCCAGCGACCGGACACCGGAGATTGCCCGCGACCACGGTGCGACAGTCACCGAACAGGAACCGCAGGGGTACGGCGTGGCGGTCCGCGAAGCCGTGCTGACACCGGATCGGCCGGTCGTCGTCACGACGGACTGTGACGACACGTATCCGATGGAACGTCTGCCTGACTTCCTCGCGGAAATAAACGACGGGGCCGACGTTGTCAGCGGCGACCGGCTGTACTACGGGGCTGAACAGATGCCTGCGATGAACAAACTGGGGAACGAACTGTTCGCGCTACTCGCGAGCGTACTCATGGGCAAGCGCGTCCACGACACGACCACTGGAATGCGCGCCTACCGCCGTGAGGTCCTCCAGAAAATCGTCTGGACTGAGAACACCGGACTCTCGGCTGAACTCCTCATGCGGCCGCTGATGCGGGGGTACGACGTGCGTGAGCGTCCTATCGAGTACGACGAGCGGAAAGGCGAGACGAAACTCGACCCGTTCTCCGGCGGGGCCGCCATCGCAAAGTCTATCGTTCGGGTGGCGCTGGAAGAGCGGTTCCGGTAACCCAGCAAGAAATCGGTGACGGGAGCCGGCTCACCGGTCGCTCGGTGGTTGCTGGTAGCTACTTGTGCCGCCGGGGTAGCCCTGCGGATTCTCGATACCGACAAGCTCGCCGCCGGTCGGTGAACTGTACAGCGCGAACAGGAGGTCGTTGACGAGGTAGTAGCGTACGCGGTGCCGCGGGTCGCCATGTGGGTCCGGATCGGAGACACTGACACCCATTCCTCGTAGCGTTTCTTCCTGTGTTTCTGTGTCTAGCGCAGTGAAGACGGTGTCCTCCCATTCTCGGGTGTAGGCGTCCAGATCCGCAACGGCACTCGCCATTTCTGTCGCCCGCTCTGGGTCTGCCTCGACCCGCCCGGCGACGTAGCTGTCGACAAACTCCTGTACGCCCGCTACCTCGCTCGGGTAGACAATAGCGGCGACGGCGCGATACGCCTCGCGCTCGTGGTCGCCGAACTCCGATTCAGACCTGCCAGTGCCGTCCTCGGCTGAATCGGCAGTATCGTCGTCTCCTGATCTGTCCCAAGCGAGCGCCGCCGCGCCGCCGGCGACAGTGACACCCGCCGCGCCGAGTGCTTTCAACGCATCACGTCTGGTGAGTTCGTAGTCAGTCATCGATGGGTTTCACGTATCTTCGGTTGTGGTGGTTGCGTTCATGCTGATTCCGTCGCGATGCGTGCCCGGGACGTAGGCTGCTTCGCCGCCGCAGCGGCGCTGGTCCTTACACACTTCGAGCCGCGGCGTCAGTGCCCGGACGCTGTCGTCCGCCTGTGCAACCGGGAGTTCCGCCCGGTATTCGAACCCTGCGCCGGTGCCGTAGTCGACGAACATGATGAGCGTGACCGACCCGTCTTCTGGCGTCGGCACGCCGACCTGCTCGTCGATGCCATCGCCGGTGAGCCGCGTCCGGTTCCGATCAGTCGAGAGTTGCAAATCCAGCCTGTCAGCGCCAGTAACCGTCGCGTAGTCGTTCTCACCCTCGCTTGTGAGCCGTATCGAGACCAGCGCAGCCTGCTCTGGAACTGACGCCGATACGTCCGTCCGGACCGTCTGGCCCGCCGCCACAGACACCGGCTGGAGTCGCGGCTCGACGGGCAGCCCCAGATACGGGACCCACTCGCCGCGGAACACGTAGCGGTAATAGTTCCGGTCTGGGTAGGCGTCGACCACGTCGAACTGGCGGTGTTGCATCGCATAGACAGTGTCGCCGTCGAAGCCCGGGTCGTTGCGGACCGACTGGAACGGATGATTGAGCCAGTCGCCGTATGGTGTCGGGAGCAAGACGAGACTGTTGTCGAGGTCCCGCTCCTCGAACGGCTCGTAGGCCTGTTCGAACTGCTGAGTCACTTCATAGTTAGCTGAGACCGGGTCGGCCGCCGTCGTGACGGCCGCGCCGCCGCCTACCGCCGCGCCACAGAGCGCCACCGCGAGCAGGACTGGGCGAACACGGTCGGCGCTGATCCGCTCGGTTACCAACTGCCGCGTCCACCGGGCAACGGCAACGACGCCGACGGCACCGAACGCCGTCAGCGGGACGAGCATATCGACGTGGTAGAACGGCCCCAGAAAGGTTACCAGACCGTCTGTCGGGTCCGAGAGGTCGCCGAGCATGTTTACCGTGCCCCAGAAGTAGCCGTTGCCGAGCGGGACCGTCAGGAGGACGCCGGCCAGCGCCGCCTGTCGGCTGTCTATCCCGCGGCGCACGATGGCCCCGAGCCCGGCGGCAGCCGCTATTGTTCCCAGCGGACCGGCGACGACCCACTGTGTGGCAAGCTTCCAGAGGAGTTCGGCGTTCGCGTCCAGAGACATCGCTGGCGTGAACTCCCGTGAGTAGCCCAGAATCTCACGGTAGCCAAAGCCTGGCCCGTCCTCCGGGGCGAACACCTCGTACGGGAACAGCATGGCAGAGCCGGTAACAGTGCGGTTGTACACGAGCGTCGCGCCGACGCCGGTGAGCCCGCCGACGGCAGTCAGCGACAGGCGCGTGAACCGCGCCGGGTCGCGCGCCCGGAGCGACCACAGCGCGTGGATGATGAACGGCGTCGCAAACAGCACGGCGGTGTAGGGCCGCGCAAAGAAAGCAACGCCAATCGAGAGCCCGGCACAGGCTGCCGTCTTTCGGCTCCCGGTCCGGTCGGCGTGGAGATACGCTGCGGCGAATCCAAGGTTCCAGAGCGCCGCCGGGACATACGAAAGGAACACCGAGGCGTCGATGAGAAAGAGCGGCGACCCGAGCATGAGGACGGTCGCTATCACCCCCGTTCGTGCATCGAACGCCTCGCGGACGGTGTGGTATGTCAGCGCTAGGACCCCAGTCCCAATCAGGCCGAGCGCGACGCGGTACCCGCCGAGTAGCTTCCCGACGGCGAACATCGCCGCCGGAACCGGCGCGTACTTCGGATACAGCCGTCCGCCGTCGGCTACGAAAAACCATGGTCGGAACGCCTCCTCGACTGGCGGGTACATGAACAGTTGCCCCTCCAGCAACATCGCGGCCTGCTGGAGGTAGACACCCTCATCGTGGTTAGTGGTGTGGTGCGGAAAAACGACGTGTGCGAGCGTAAAAACGATGAGCCCACCGAGCAGTGCCACCAGCCCCGCCTGTACCCCCGGCTGGCGCAGTCGCTTCATTCCGTCGGATACCAGGCCAGGTCGTGGTCAGCGGTCAGGTCAACCTCGACGGGTTGGCCCGGTTCGAACGTCTCGACGTGGTTGTGCATGCAGTGGACGACGTCGCCGCTGTGGAGTTCGACCCGATAGACGAACGAAGGGCCGTTGTACTGGCGGTGGACGACGTAGCCATCGGCTTTGGACTCGTTTGTCGGCATCGCCTGCAGGTCATCAGGTCGGACGAGTACGTCGACCATCGCGCCGTTGTACGCCTCGACCGGCCCGTTCAGCAACTCGACATCGAACGAGCCCAGCCCCGTCTCGATGCGGTCGTTGGTCACCCGGGCCGAGAGGAAACTCGCTTGGCCGAGGAAGCTCGCGACGAAGCGACTCTCGGGGTTTTCGAACACCTCTGCTGGGTCGCCGATCTGGGCGATGGTTCCGTCGTTCATGATGGCGACGCGGTCGCTTATCGACAGCGCTTCCTCTTGGTCGTGGGTCACGGAGATGGCGGTGACGCCGGCTCGCTTGAGGATTTTGCGGACCTCCTCGCGCATCTCGACGCGCAGGCGCACGTCCAGATTCGAGAACGGCTCGTCGAGCAGGAGGACATCCGGCTCCGGGGCCAGCGAACGGGCGAGCGCGACGCGTTGTTGCTGGCCGCCGGAAAGCTGGCTCGGCATCTTGTCGTGATGGGCCGAGAGGTCGACCAGTTCGAGCAGTTCGTCGACCCGTTCCGCGACGGCGTCTTCTTCCATCTCGGTCAGGCCGAAAGCGATGTTCTCGGCGACGGTGAGATGCGGGAACAGCGCGTAGTCCTGAAAGACGATACCGACGTTTCGTTCCTCGGGCTTCCGGAACGAGGAACCGTCGGCGATGACTTCATCGGCGATCGATATCTGCCCGTCAGAGGGGCGTTCCAGCCCGGCAACCATCCGGAGCGTTGTCGTCTTCCCGCAGCCGGACGGCCCCAGCAGTGTCAGCAGTTCGCCGTCGTTCACGTCGAGCGAGAGGTTCTCGACGGCGACTTCGTGACCGTAGTCCTTGGAAACATCGTCCAGTTCGAGGACAGTCCGGTTTGGGTTTGCCACCGCTGCGTCCACGTCGTCGAAGTCCGATGTTTGCTGTGTGCGTGTTTGTCGAGACATTAGCTTGTGTCCTCCCGTCGAAGAATGACCAGCATGGAGAGCCCGGAAAGGCCGACGAGCACGAGAGCCGGGACCGCCGCCTGTCCATAGTAGCCGGCACCCTGGACGAGCCAGATGTACGTGACGAAGGTTTCGAAGCCCGTCGGGCGTAACATCAGCGTTGCCGGCAATTCCTTCATGGTCGTCAGGAACACCAGTGCCGCTCCGGCGGCGATACCCGGGGCAACGAGCGGCAAGACGACTTTCCGAAATGCCGAGAGCGGGTGATAGCCCAGCGACCGCGCTGCTTCGATGTAGCTCGGGTCAACTTGGAGAATTGAGGATTCGGTCGCCCCGACAGCCTGCGGAAGGAACCGAATCACGTAGGCGAACACCAGCAGGATGACGCTCTGGTACAGGAAGGGGACGTATCGGAGGCCAAGGTACACCAGCGCCAGGCCAAGCACGACACCGGGGACGGCGTAGCCGACGTACGTAGCCCGCTCGGGAAGCGACGAGACACCTGACGTGCCGCGTGCGGAGAGATACGCTATCGGGAGCGCCGCCACGACACAAATAGCGGCCGCGGCGGCAGCGAGACCGACTGAGTTCCAGGCGTAAGACGCTTCGAACGCGAAGCCACCGCCGCTGTATCCCGTGCCGGAGCGCAGGAGCCACTGGAGCAGGATACCGATGGGCAACACCAGACACAGTGACGCAATAGCACCGCAAAACAGCAGTGCTGGGGCTTTCCAGTAGCCGAGCCTGATGAGTCCGGGCCGGTGCGAGCCGCTGCTGACGTAAGCACCGTCCCGCCCGGCGCTGAGGCGGGACTCAACCGCGAGGATGCCAATCGCCATCACGAGCAATAACATCGAGAGCACGGAGGCGTAGTCAAGCCGGCGAGCACCGAACTCGTTGTAGATCATCCGAGTGAACACGTCGTACTGCATAATCGCTGGTGTCCCGAAGTCGGAAAGCGCATACAGCGCCACCAGCAGCGCGCCAGCGGCGATTCCTGGTGCGATCTGAGGCAACGTGACGCGGCGGAACGCCTCCCAGCGGGTGTGGTTCAGTGTCCGGGCAGCCTCAACGACGGTTCCGTCGAACGACAGCAGCGACGCGCGCGTAGTCAAAAACACGTACGGGTACGTAAACAGCGTCAGCACAAGTATCGCGCCGTGTAGGCCGTATATCGTCGGAATTTGCTCGATTCCGAGCGGCGAGAGCAGGTCGGCGAGGACGCCACGGGGGCCAAACGCCGAGACGAACGCGAAGGCCCCGATGTAACTCGGGACGACCAACGGTAGCGCGGACGTAATCGTCCAGAACCGCTTGAACGGCAGATCCGTCTGGGCGGTGAGAATCGCCAGCGGAACGCCGATGAGAATCGATGCGACAGTGACGCCAGTCACCAGCGCCAGTGTGTTCAGCGTCACCGAGACGGTCGTATCGCTCGTCAACAGTTCGACCGCACGTGCGAACTCAATTTCGCCCGCCCGGAGAAACACCCACACCAGCGGCGCCAGTAACAGCAGCGAGATTGCCAGTGAGACCACTGCGAGCAGCGTGTGCGGCGACGAGTCTCGTTCCGATGTCGTCGCCTGCTCCCGAAGCCGCTCGTACCGGTCTTTTGTGCCCATATTAGAGGACGCCAGCGTCTCGCAATAAGTCAACGGTTCCGGCCACGTCAGCCAGTTCGGTCAGGTTGATCTCTGGCGGATTCAGTTCGTCGATGCGCGGCAGGTCACCAACCGGTGCGACACCCGGAATCATCGGATACGCGAACGTCCGGGTGGCGAAGAACTCCTGTGCCTCCGCCGAGAGGACGTGCCGGACGAAGCTCGACGCCAGGTCCGCGTTGTCGGTTCCGTTGATGATTTCGAGACCCGAGACGTTGACGAGTGCGCCAGCGTCGCCCTCGGTGAACGCGAGGCCGATCGGCGAGCTTTCGCGCGCAGACTGGACCCGAAGCGTGTAGTAGTGGTTGGCGAAGCCGGCGGCCAGTTCCCCGTCAGCACAGGAATTAGAGACGCGGAACTCGTCATCGTAGGTGCTGATACCATGGTCCTGCATCGCCTGAAGCCACGACATCGTCTCGTCGTCACCACGAATGAGTCGCATCGCGGTGATGAACGACTGGAACGCGCCGTAGCTCGGCGCCCAGCCCATGCTGTTTTCGAGGGCGGCCGCCTCGGGGAACTCCTGCACCGACGACGGAATATCGGAGTCGGAAATCTGGTTCGTGTTGTACGGAATTGCTCGGGCTCGACCAGCGATGCCCACCCAGCGACCCTCGCTGTCTTGGTACGCGTCGGGGACTGTCGAAAGCGACTCTTCGGGGAGGCTCGTAGTCGCGCCAGCGTTTGCCACCGCACCGAGCGAGCCGGCATCGACGGACATGAACACGTCGGCAGGACTTGCGCCAGCATCGTTCTCCTCGATAATCCTGTTTGCGAGATCGCTGGAGGGTTGCCGCCTGTGGTTCGCCGTGAAATCCGGATAGCGTTGTTCGAGCAGCTTAATGAGGTCGAGGTAGAGTCCGCCCTCGCCGCCACCGAGATATAGCGTCAGTTCGCCGCTGAGGTCCGGCAGGTCCTCAATCGAAGTCCCGCCGGGTGCCTCCCGCTGCGCGACCAGTGGGCCGGAGCCACGGAAGTCCGACAGGGAAATCTGCCCGGCGGCGGTTCCGGCCTCACCATCACTTTCGCTGTCGCCCCCACCAAGAATGGAGGAACAACCGGCAAGCGCTGTCGCGGCAGTCGCGCCACCGAGAGCAAGGAAGCGCCGTCGAGACTGCGTCGCGTTACGTCCAGTCATATCGCTAGAATCACTCATTGTTTGATTTAGGGTTGCCTAAACAACTTAGGCCTTTCTAGTCGTCGGCGGTTGCGGGGACCTGTTCCGTCGCGGCGGCGTCCAGTTCGTCGAGACATTCCAGCCAGTCGAGCATGAACTCGCCGCAGTAGTTAAGGAAGGCACCGTTTTCCCAGTCGCTGAAATCGCCGTCGGCCATCGCCGTGGCGATCGCGTCGAACACCTCGGCGTAGGAGTCGGCGTCCGCACCGGCTTCGTCGACGATCTCCCAGACGTGCTCGTTGAGTTCGAGCCCGTGGACCTCGTTGGTCAGGTCCGAGAACGTCGAACGGGGCGCTTTGTTGTGCTCACACAGCGGGTCGCCGTTGTAGATCTGTTTGCCCAGCACGTCACAGGCCCGCTTGAGGAACACGCCCGACCAGATGTCGTCGAAACGGCCGACATCCCATTCGTTGTCGTCCATCGGGAGCTGGTAGAACGCCGGGATGACTTCACGGCGGAACGCAAGGTTCATTGAGCAGACGGTGAGGTACTGCTCCTCTGCAGCGACAAAGTCATCGCCGAAGTCCGCCCCGCTAGTACGGGTCTGGGCCTGTCCCTGCAGGTCGCCGTCCATCAGAATGCGAACCGCATCGAGGTCCGGCACGTTCGTCCAGAGGCCCTGCGAGGCGACCACGTCGTCGACGCGGGTCTGCTCGGTCGACACCGTCTCGTCCATCGCGGCGTAGGGGTAGCCACGCGGGTAGAGGCCGTGCTCGTCCTCGTTCTGGTAGAGGACGTTGACCCACTGTTCGTCGGAGCTGACTGTCTCAATCTCGCCCTCAAAGGCCAGATTCGACATGTGGGTGCCAAAGAAGTCCGCGTCCTCGTGTGGCAGCGTGTCGTCGTCGATGAACACACCGTACTCGTAGTCGTTGGCCCACATGTAGAGGAGGCCAAACGATGTCTGGGCGTGACTCGCTTCAGGAATGAGGTGTGAGTACTCACTCGCGCCGTGGGTCTCGAACCACGCCTCGCGTCCGGTCCCGTCGTAGACGGCCCCGTCGACGCCCTCCTCGTCGAGCATCTGTTCCATCGCGTCAGTGTCACAGAAGTCCTCCGTGATGAGCACGACGAACAGTCGGTCCAGATCAAACCCGTGGTCTCGGGCGTTCTGGAAGTACGACCGCATACATTCGTGGTTTCGAATCGTCGGCACCATCACGCAGATGTCGGGTGTCATGTACTGACCCTACCTCTTTAGGCTATCCTAAAAGATTTGGCGTTCTCACTTTGCTTCCCTCGTGAGTCTGTTTTCTAACTGTCATTTATTCTGTAACCGGCATATCATTATATTCCAAATCTGGCGTTTAATGTTGTATTAGGAGAACTATTATTTGGCTGTGCTTTGCCAGATTAGGTGATGAGCGTACGAAGCAACAGGGCTCCTGTCAACCACAAATGAACCTGGATAATCAAACCTGTGTCGTCACTGGGTCCTCACGCGGGATCGGTCGCGGAATCGCCAAAGACCTCGGTGCTCACGGGGCCAACGTCGTCGTCAACTACCGTTCCTCGAAGGCGGAAGCCCGTGCCGTCGTCGAGGATATCCGCGACAGCGGCGGCACCGCTATCGCGGCGCAGGCCGACGTGGCGAAACTCGATGAAGTCCGGGCGATGCGTGAGAAGGTGGCCGACGAGTTCGGTTCCGCGGACGTGCTCGTCAACAACGCTGGTATCACCATCGACAAAAAGTTCGAGAATATGACCCGCGACGACTGGGAGACGGTGATCGATGTCAACCTCGGCGGCGTGTTCAACGGGACGAAGGCTTTCTATGATGATATTCGTGATGCCGATCACGGCCGACTGATAAACATCTCCAGCGTCGTCGGCCAGCAGGGCAACATCGGGCAGGCCAACTATGCGACGACGAAATCCGGGTTGTTCGGCTTTACGCGGACGCTTGCGCTCGAACTAGCGACACACGGGCTCGACCGCGAACTGCGTCGCGCCGGGCTTTGTCAAGACCGATATGCTAGAGGAGGTGCCCGAACGCGTTCAGGAGAAGATTTTGCGGGAGATTCCGCTCGACCGGTTCGCACGCGTCGAAGATATCGCCGGCATCGTGAGATTCGTCGCCAGCGAGGATTCGAGCTACATGACAGGACAGGTACTTGGTGTTAACGGCGGGATGGAGTGGTAGGATGAGTCAACAGGAAGAACCAGACGACGAGACCACCCCCGACGACGCGGTCGAGGAACTGCGACAGAAACGGGCCGAGGCAGAACTCGGCGGCGGTGAGGCTCGTATCGAATCCCAGCACGAGAAGGGGAAGATGACTGCCCGCGAACGTATCGATTTCCTCGTCGACGACGGGACGTTCAACGAGGTCGATCCGTTCGTCGAGCACCGGTCAACGAACTTCGGCATGGAGGAGAAGCGCTTCGCCGGCGACGCAGTTGTCACCGGCTACGGTGAGGTCGACGGCCGGAAGGTGTTCCTGTTCGCCCACGACTTCACCGTACTCGGGGGCTCGGTCGGCGAGGTCGTCGCTGACAAGATCTGTAAGGTGATGGACCGGGCTATCGAGAACGGCGTCCCGGTCATCGGACTCAACGACTCCGGCGGCGCACGCATTCAGGAAGGCGTCGACTCGCTGGTCGGCTTCGCCAAGATATTCGAGCGCAACACCAAGGCCAGCGGGCTCATCCCCCAGATATCCGCGATCATGGGCCCATGCGCGGGCGGGGCCACCTACAGCCCGGCGCTGACCGATTTCACGTTCATGGTGCAGGACACCAGCCACATGTTCATCACCGGGCCGGACGTCATCGAGACGGTGACCGGCGAGCAGGTGTCGAAGGAGGAACTCGGCGGTGCGGGCTCACACTCCACCAAATCCGGTGTTGCCCACTTTTCATACCCGTCGGAGGAGGAAGCGCTCGAAAACATCCGCCGGCTCCTGTCGTACCTCCCGGCGAACAACATGGAGGACCCGCCGCGGGTCAAGCCGTGGGACGACCCCGACCGAGAAATTCCCGGTGTGACCGACATCGTCCCATCAGCACCGCGCAAGCCCTACGACATGACGAAGGTCATCGACGCTATCGTCGACGAAGGTTCCTTCTTCGAGGTCCACGGGAACTGGGCGCGCAACGTCGTCGTGGGATTCTCGCGGATGGACGGCCAGTCGGTCGGCGTCGTCGCTAACCAACCACGCGTGAGCGCGGGAACGCTGGACATTGACGCGGCGGAGAAAGCGGCTCGGTTCGTTCGCTTCTGTGACTCGTTCAATATCCCCATCCTCACGCTCGTCGACGTGCCCGGATTTATGCCCGGTACGGACCAGGAGCACAACGGTATCATCCGGCGGGGCGCGAAGCTCATCTACGCCTACGCCGAGGCGACGGTCCCGCTGTTATCGGTCGTCGTCCGGAAGGCCTACGGCGGTGCGTACATCGTCATGTCCTCGAAATTCCTGGGTAGCGACGTGAATTACGCTTGGCCGGGGTCGGAGATGGCAGTGCTTGGTCCGCGGGGGGCCGTCAACATTCTCTACCGGAACGAGATCGCGGACGCCGACGACCCGGACGCCAAGCGTCAGGAGCTGATGGACGAGTTCCGCGACGAGTTCGCCAATCCGTACGGGCCGGCGAAACGAGGCTACCTCGACGACGTTATCGAACCGAAAGAGACGCGCAAGCGCCTCATTCAGGACCTGGACCTCCTGCAGCGCAAGCGCGAGGATACGCCGCCGAAAGACCACGGCAACATCCCACTGTAACATGGCGACTCGCGATACACCACAATCGGACATGGAGACGGCGCTGCCTACTGATAGCGCAGACCCGGATGACCTGTCGCTGTCGATACCGGCGGACGCATCACAGGCAGAAGCAGCGGCTATCACCGCTGCGATCAGCGCACACCTGACTGACCGCCAGCGGGCCGCTAAAGCGTCATCACAGCGTTCGACTGTCGAATACGTTGACGAGTGGACGCTCGCTGGACGGCTGGCGAGCGTGGGCAAGCGCCGCCCTCCGAACAACGTTAAGCGCGGCGAGGAATGGAAGGCGGCGGCGCGAGCGCGGTACTAAGATTCGGTAAACTCCTGCAGTACTTCCAGATCGCGGGTGGTCCGCATGAACTCCGACAGCGATCGCTCGGCCCCACAGTCGTCACACGCAAACTGTGTCTCCGGGGTCGGGAGGTCGGACACTTGCTCTTCCCAGGCGACTGAACACGCCGGACATTGTAACTGGAGCCAGGCTTCCTGCATATTTCGTGTGTGGTTAGCACGCACGGATATACTTTGTGTGGATTCTCACTGTCGGGGGCTGTGGCGCTGTTTGGCGATTCAGGGTAGTTTCGGCCTGCCTAAATATGGGAAGATTTAAATGAATTAGGCAAGCCTAAAAAGACATGAACCGACGAGAGTATATTGTTGCGGCCGGTGCCGGATTGGCGGGTACCGTCGCCGGCTGTTCGGGTCAGTCCGAGGCCGGAAGCGGTAGTAGCGACGGAACTGATGAGTCGACGGCGTCCGGGACGACGGCTGCGGAGTCGACTCAAACAGAGAGCACTGAATCGGCGGCTTCAAGCTACGCAGTCTCGATGGAGCCAGTCGGCGAGGTCACCTTCGAGTCAGCCCCGAAGGTCTGGGTCGCAAACAACGGCAGCTGGGCAGACATGGGGATTGCGCTCGGCCTCGATGCACCGGAGGGAGTCTGGCTGCCGTCGCGATATCACACTCAGTACTACGACGAGATACCGGGCATCAGCGTCGACGGGAACTCGATTCAGAAGCTGTGGGGTGACAGCGGCGTCGGGAAGGAACAGTTCTACGAAATCGATGCCGACATCCACGTCATGGACCCGAACTTCCTCCAGAGCCGCGGGTCTTGGGAGCAGTCGGATATCGACGAAATCGAGTCCCAGATCGCCCCCTTCTTCGGGAACAGTATCTTCTCGACGGGCTACAAGTGGCACGACTACACCTACTACACGCTATACGAAGCCTTCGAAAAGCTCTCACAGGCGTTCCAGCGAACCGACCGGTTCGATGCGTTCCAGTCTCTTCACGAGGAGTTCCAGACGAGTCTGGACGACATCATTCCGGACTCGAAGTCCGACCGGCCGGAAGTGGCTATCATGTGGGCCGGGAGTGACGAGCCGACGAGTTTCTCCCCGTACCTCATTGAGGACGGGACCAGTTTCAAACAGTGGCGGGACCTGCGCGTGCGCGATGCGTTCGCGAAAACCGATGTCAGGGACTTCCACGCCGACCGCAGCAAGGTCGACTTCGAGACCCTGCTGGACATCGATCCTGAGTACCTCCTCCTGCGGGGGCAGGAGAATAAGACGCGCTCGGAGTTCGAAGACACGGTCGTCAGTTTCCTCGAATCGGACCAGACCGGGAGTGAACTGACGGCAGTACAGAATGGGAACGTGTACCGCGGCGGGCCACTGTACCAGGGACCGATAACGAATCTGGTCCTCACGGAACGGGCCGCGTCGCAGGTGTACGACGTGGACCGGGAGCTGTTCGACCGCCAGCGCGTCGCCGATATCGTCGCTGGGGATCTGTAGGGAACCATGGTCGGACGAACGCTCGCGGACATCCGTGACAGGCTCTCGGACCTCAGCGTGGCTGTCGGTCCGTATCGTGTCGTCAGCGCCAGGACGGGCACGCCGCCGTTCCCAGTGTCGGGGATGCAGTTTCCGGACCGCGAAACAGCCGCCGAAGCGGCCAGTGTCGCGACTGCCTACCGAAGCGCCCTCCGTCGCTACGACCCACGTGTCACCGTTCACGGCCTCATCGTTTGTGAAGCGCCGTGGGGGACCGACGCCGTCAGGACTGCTCCGTCGTCGCTCCCGGAGTACTGTCACACGGTCGCCGGGTCGCTGTTCGAGGTGTTGTCGGGCCGTCATCGCTCCGTCGAACAGGCAGTTATCGACAGCTATCTCGAAGCGGCCGAGGAGACCGAGAACCGCGAGCGACTCTGTCTGGCGATGCTCGAAAGCATGGCCACGGCGCTCGCAGAACACCTCGACCCGGAACTACAGGCGGATACCCTCCGAGAAGCCGCCGGGCAATTGCCGCGAAAGCCAAGCGGACCCGAGCCGGTCCGGGACGCTGTCGTCGACCTCGAAACAGCGGGGGTAGTCGACGAGGCAGCAATCGAACCCGCGGCCACCGGTCCCGGCCGTTGTTCCAAATATATCACATTACAGAACTATCGTCCGACGCTGTCGGACCTTCGCTGTCCGGTATTGCCGATTGCTGTCGAGCTACTGCGCCGGACGAGTATCACGCCACAGATGGCCCAAGCGGAGCGAACTGCGGACGGCTGGCGGTTGCTCGTCTCACTAGCCGGTGACCAACCCGCCGAGGGGTTGTCGGTCGTCACGACGACTGCGTGAACATTCCACTCGTTCTATAGGTCAGACCGTAATACATACACGAGACCCCTGTGACGGCACAGGTATGGGAGTCGCAGTAATCGGCGCGTCAATGACGAAGTTCGGGCAACGCGACGCCTGGATCCGTGAGTTGCTCTCGCAGGCGGGCGAAGAGTGTCTCACGGACGCCGGCGTCACGCCTGACGACGTAGAGCACTTGTACGTCTCGAACATGGCCAGCGGTGAGTTCGAGGGGCAGACGGGAATCATGAACCTGTTAGCCCACGATCTGGGGGTGCTTCCGGCCTACAGCGAACGGGTCGACCAGACCTCGTCCTCGGGCGGGGCCGGCATCTACGAAGCTTGGCAGTCAGTCGCCAGCGGGGCCAGCGACATGACGCTGCTGGTTGGCGGGGAGAAGATGACTCACAAGACGACGGGCCAGGCGACAGACATCATCGCCTCCATAACCCACCCCGACGAGTACAAACACGGCGTGACGCTCCCGTCCTTTGCCGGGATGACCGCCCGGCATTATCTGGAGCGCTTTGACGCCCCTCGGGAGTCACTCGCCCGGGTCGCAGTCAAGAACCACAGAAACGGCGTGGATAACCCCAAGGCGCAGTTCCAGAAGGAAATCACGATGGAAAAAGCGCTTGAGTCGCCCATCATTGCGGACCCGCTGCGGCTGTATGACTTCTGCCCGATTACGGACGGCAGCGCCGCGCTCATGTTCACGACGGAGGAACGGGCCAAAGAGATCACCGACGAGTACGCACTCGTCTCCGGTATCGGTGGGGCGACTGATACCCACGTTGTCCACGAGCGCGACGACCCGACAATCATGGGCGGGGTCGTCGAGTCGAGCAAACAGGCCTACGAGATGGCCGGTCTCAGCCCCGACGACCTCGACGTGGCCGAACTGCACGATATGTTCACCATTCTGGAGTTCCTCCAGTTGGAGGGCATCGGCGTCGCCGACCAGGGAACGGCCTGGGAGATGGCGATGGACGGCGCGACGGCCAAGGACGGCGAGTTGCCAATCAACACCTCCGGCGGGCTCAAATCGAAGGGCCATCCGCTGGGGGCAAGCGGTGTCGCGCAGGGCGTCGAAATCTACGAACAACTCGTCGGCGAGGCCGGGCCGCGACAGGTCGAGGCCGACACTGCACTGGCGTGTAACGTCGGCGGGTTCGGGAACTGTGTCATCACCACCATCATGGAGGCCGCAGAATGACGCTGGAAGCAGGTATGTGTTCGAACGGTCACGTCTCGTACCCCACGCATCCGCTGTGTCCTGAGTGTGGCGAGCCACAGGAAGAGAGCTTGGACCTCTCGGACCGGACCGGCGAAGTCGTCACCTGGACCCATTCGACAGCGACGCCGCCGGGCGTTCGCGAGCCCAACACGCTGGCTATCGTGGAGTTCGACGTAACTGATGTCTCCGGTACGAGCGACGAGTTCGTCCGCGCGCTCGGGCAGGTGACTACGGACGAGGTCGAAACCGGTGACACGGTCGAACCCGTCTACACCGAGGAACTCCGTGACCCAGACGCGGGTATCAAAGTCCCCGAGAGCCAGGACTGGGACGGCTACCGCTGGGATCCGGTCTGACCAGCTCTCTACATACTGTCGGATAATACGACTCTCTTTTGCCGGCGATACTGTCCCCTGCGCTTCGATAGTGTTGCTGACGAGGGCAGAGAGCAGTGTCTCACTCGAGAAGATGAGGAGAGTCGCGCCGCTGAGCAGACCGTAGCCGACACCGCCGGAGACGGCATAGAAGCCGAACAGGGCACGCCGACCTATACGGTCGAGACGGGTGTCGAATACGTCTCTGGGAGGGTCCCTGTCTCGGCCAGTTCTGTAATGCACTCTTCAACGGACTCCGTTCGGCCCGCGTCGGCAAAGGGGGCTACCTGTACGAGATCGCCGTCCTCGTAGACCGCGAGGCAGACGGCTGGCATGACGAGTTCCCGGCGTTTCTCGCCCGTCGTCGAACTATAACAGAGCCGGGTGTCGAAAAACGGCGCGAGACAGACGCCGGACTCGCGGGCCCAGTCCGCGAACTCGTTATACAGGTCCCGCTCGGTCCCGTTACCGGGGCCCTGCAGCGGAACGCGTTTCTCCCATTCGACCGTTTCGATGTCATCGAGTCCGCCACGGCACACCAGCTCCTGTAGCTCACGTTCGATAGCGGTGCAACGTTTCCGTGATGGCGCGGGGAGGTCAGATCGGACGAACAGGGTCGCCCGACGACCGCCCGGAGCGGTAGAGCTGGACATCGGTATCCATACCTGCACCTCTACGATAATAAATCATTATGTTTTATATAGTATATTTATCACACCGCACTATACCCCTTACTCCTCGTCGTTTCCGTCTCCGTTTTCGGTCCCGGTGTCATCCTGACCGGGGCCTTCGATATCGTCCTTTATCGATCGTAGTTCGGCGTCTACGTCCACGGGAACGTCAGTAACTTGCTCAGGGTCGACCGCCTCACCTCCGTCAGACTCATCGGCTAACCTGTCTCGGATCTGGTTGCGTAATTGTTGAGCTTCCTGAATGAGCTCGCGTGCTTCCTCATCTTCTGACGTCCCTTCCACAGCCTGTTGGAGGTCCGTCAGCGCACCATCAAGACGAGAGAGGGTGGCCCGGCTCAGATCACTTGCGCGTTGTCGCACTTCATCCGAGGCAGAACCTGTCGATGTCGGCCGCCCCTCGGCCATCCGAAGGGCTCGCCGGAGAAGCTTCAGCGCCTCGATGTTGCTCTTCAACACGAGAATGACTGCAGGGATAGTCACATCGCTGGTGAATCGGAGGAGTTCACCCGGTGTCGGCGGCCGCGGGAGACCGCTATCGGTCGTTGGCTCGACCTCCGTCTCTAGCTCCTGTAGCGTCGTAACGAGGTCCGTAACCAAGGCGGTAAGATCGTCGTCCGAACTCATACCTCTCTTTTGTCGCCTCGGATACTAAAGGCCGCGCCGTGTCGGCGATCAGCTTCGGGCCGTCTTTGTTTTCGGTGCAGGGGCTGTATCCACAGTTGATTAGGCCAACCAAAATCCTTTTAGCTTTAGGGGTGCCTAACTCAGGTAATGCCATCACAGACGGACGATGTCGAGACCTCCGAGGACCGCCCGGACGTTGCAGCACTTGACAGCGGTGCTGATAGAACCGTGTTTACCGAAGACGGGAACCGAGACGGCTGGATTTCGACCGACATCACTGTTGACCTTCGACGATAGTTCGTTCATCCCTCCGCATCGCGTTTCTCTTTCCTTCGAGTCTTGGACTGCGTTCTACCGGAATAGTTCACGCCACGCTACACAGTCTGAGCTATGTGGCGACTATCCGGCGGAAGAAACTGAGAGAGAAAGCCTTGTGCCGAGAGTTAGTCGAGGACGAGCGTGTCGTCTTCGAGGTAGTGTTCGATGTGGTGGGCGTCTTCCTCAGTTTGCACAATGATTTCCCGGAGGATCTGCGCCGTGGCGTGGTCACCGAGGTTCTCCGCAAGGTCGATGTGATCACGCAGCGACTCGATGATGTCGCCGTACATCTCGAGGTCGTTTTCGAGCGACGTCCGGATGTCGTACACATCCTGTCCTTCCGGCTCAACCGACGCGTGCTCTTCCTGTGCCTTGCCGCCGGCGATAGGTGTGCCACCGAGGGCCTGTGCCCGCTCTGCGAGTTCGTCGGCTGCTTCTTCGGCGTTTCCAGCAGCATCGCCGAGGAATAGGTGGAGGTCACGGAACTCGGCGCCCTCGACGTTCCAGTGGTGCTTCTTGACCTGATGGTACAGCGTGTACGTGTCCGCCAAGTCCTGATTCAGCGCGTTGATTACCTGCTCGGACTTCTCCTTGTCGAGGCGGAGTTCGTTCTCTTCGACATTCCCGAACTCACGTCGGACGTGCTCTTGTGTTGCCATAGTCATCTTATTGTACTGGTGGAAGCCACTTAAAGATTGTTTTGTGAAAATATGTTTTCGGGAACCCAAAAATTATGTTCTCAGATGGAATGGCTGGTTACCTGAACTGAAATATTGTCCGATGATCACAACCGCCGCTTTAGCCCGGACTCTGTACCTGAGATGAAAAGGAACACCCTACTGCGACGACGGTCGGGAAACAACGAGCGCGACGACACTTTCGTCGATAGCGCTGCTTTCAACCGCTGTTTCACGGAGGACCTGTTCCTGATGTACTGCGACGACCGCGGCGAGCAAGTAGTCGTCGAGCCCGAGATGCGTGCCGTACTCTTCCCAGACGTTCTCTCTGACGGCCATGAAGAACGTCTCGGGCGTACGGTGTAGCACCGCGTCATCGAACCGCTTTCGCCACTCGTAAACAAGGTCTTCGACGCCCGGAGTCTCACGCATCGTTCGCTGATGGTCGGCGAGCGCGGATCGCAATTGCTCTTCATCGACGCTGTTTGTCCCCGCGACCCCACGGACCACCTCGTCGTCAAACGGTGCTAGGAGTGTTGCGTCAGTCATCGGACGCCGCTACGGGGGTGATGAACAAAAGCACCGTCACACCGAAATCGCGGTAATGAATCGTCTAGATTCCCGCTCACTGGGAGTTCCCCACATCTATATTCCGGCCCCACTGTAATCACTGAGTAGAGGCATGGGACGATTATCGACGTTGTTTGCGCCGGAACGTGTCGCAGTGGTCGGGGCGACCGATTCGGAGGGATCCGTCGGTCACGCGGTCACCACGAACCTGCTCGATTCGTTTGCAGGGGAGGTCGTGGCCGTGAACCCGAACAAAGAGACAGTACTTGGATTGCCGTGTTATAACAACCTCGACGGCCTGGAAGATCCCGGGTCGGTCGACGTTGCCGTCGTCGTCGTACCGCCGACGGTGGCGGTCGAGGTCATCGAGAACGCCGGGGAAGCGGGTATCGAAAACGTCGTCGTCATCACCGCTGGCTTCGGTGAGACTGGCAGTGATGGGGCCGAACGTGAAAAGCGGCTCCGGGAAGCGGCCAGTGAATACGACCTGAATCTGGTCGGCCCGAACAGCCTCGGTGTGATGTCGACGCCCGTTGGGCTCAACGCTACCTTCGGGAATCTGATGGCCAGCGACGGCGACATCTCATTTATGAGCCAGTCGGGCGCGTTCATCACCGCCGTCCTGGACTGGGCCGCCGAGCGCGATGTCGGCTTCAAGGACATCGTCTCGCTCGGGAACAAGGCAGTACTCGACGAGAGCGACTTCGTCGCCGAATGGGGTGACGACCCCGATACTGACGTCATTCTGGGCTATCTTGAGGACATCAACGACGGATCCTCGTTCGTGCAGACGGCCCGTGAGGTGACACAGGATACGCCGATTGTGCTTGTCAAGTCCGGCCGCACGGACGCGGGTGCGAGCGCAGCCGCCTCCCACACCGGTGCGATGGCCGGCTCAGAGCGGGCCTACGAGGCCGGCCTCGACAAGGCCGGGACGCTCCGTGTCGAGTCCGTGCAGGAACTGTTCGACTACGCGCAGATTCTCGCCGGCCAGCCGCTCCCGGACGGGGACGAGATCGCTATCGTGACGAACGCCGGCGGTCCCGGCGTGATGACGACCGACGCTGTCGGCGACTCGGACCTGCAACTCGCGCAGTTCGGTGACGAGACGTTCTCCCGGCTCCGTGAGGAGATGCCCGACGAGGCAAACATCTACAACCCGGTCGACATCATCGGGGACGCTCCCGCGGAGCGCTTCGAGACAGCGCTTGAAACAGTACTGGCAGACGACAACGTCTCGATGGCCGTCGTCGTCGCCTGTCCGACGGCAGTGCTTTCCTTCGAGGAACTCTCGGAACGCATCGTCGAACAGCAGGAGCGGTTCGAGAAACCAGTCGCAGCGACGCTGATGGGCGGGAAGTCGGTCGACGCCGGTGCGAACGTCCTGAGCGAAGCGGGCGTGCCAAACTACTTCGACCCGGCCCGCGCGGTCGGCAGTCTGGGCGCGCTCAAGCGCTACCGAGAGATCAGAGCGATGGAGTACGAGGAGCCAGCGACCTTCGACGTGGACCGCGAGCGGGCCCGAGAAATACTCGAATCCGGCGCCCGGCGTGGGTCGAACCGGCTCGGCGTGGAAGCGATGGAACTGCTTGACGCGTACGGGATTCCGACACCACAGGGTGATGTCGTTTCTTCGCCCGTCGAAGCGGAGGCTATCGCCGAGGAAATCGGCGACGACGTGGTGATGAAAATCGTCAGTCCGGACATCCTGCACAAGTCCGACATCGGCGGTGTCGAGGTCGGCGTTCCCGTCGAGGAGGTCCGTGACACATACGAAGACCTCGTCGTCAGGGCGCGTAACTACCAGGAGGACGCGACGATTCTCGGCGTTCAGGTACAGGAGATGGTCGACCTCGACAACGGCGTCGAGACGATTCTCGGAATGAACCGCGACCCGCAGTTCGGACCGTTGCTGTTGTTCGGCCTCGGCGGTATTTTTGTCGAGGTACTCGAAGACAACACTGTCAGTGTCGCTCCCGTCAGCGAGACCGAGGCGAAAGGAATGCTCGACGACATCGACTCCGCGCCGCTGTTGCGCGGTGCCAGGGGCCGCGACCCCGTCGACGAGGCCACTCTCGTCGAGACAATCCAGCGGCTCTCGCAACTCGTCACTGACTTCCCCTCAATCGTCGAACTGGACATCAACCCCCTCGTCGCGACACCAGACGGGGTACAGGCGGTCGACCTGCGACTCACCCTCGACCAGGAGAAACTATGACCGACACGAACACGCTACTCGTTACATCGCTTGAGGAAGGTATCGGCAAGACGGCTATCACGCTCGCGCTCGCGACGCGTGCTCACGACGCGGGCTACGATGTCGGCTACATGAAGCCCAAGGGGACGCGCCTGCGGAGTGCGGTCGGCAAGACACGGGACGAGGACCCGATGCTCGCCCGCGAGCTACTCGACCTGGAGACCGACCTCCACGACATGGAGCCCATCGTCTACTCGCCGACGTTCATTCAGGAAGCCATCCGCGGGCGTGAGGACCCGGATGACCTCCGTGAGCGACTCCAAGAGGGTATCGAAACGTGTTCGGACGGAACCGATATGCTCCTCGTCGAGGGGAGCAGCGACCTGGCGACTGGCAGTATCGTCGACCTCACAGACATCGATATCGCGGAGTTGCTTGACGCCCGCGTACTGTTAGTCACCGGCTACGACACGCCCAGTGACACGGACGAAATTCTGTCTGCGGCCGAAGCGATCGGTGATCGACTCGATGGGGTTCTGTTCAACGGCGTCACCGATGCGACAGTAGACGAACTCGCCGATGACGTGGTCCCGTTCCTCGAAGGTGAAGGCATTCCAGTCCACGGCATTCTGCCGCGTGACCGCTCGCTCGCCGGCGTCACGGTTGCCGACCTCGCCCGGAACCTCGGCGCGGACATCCTCACTGGTGATGCCAACACCGATGTCCACGTCGAGCGGTTCAGCGTCGGCGCGATGAGCGGGAGCAGCGCGCTTGAGCGCTTCCGGCGGACACGCGATGCTGTTGTCGTCACCGGTGGCGACCGGTCAGAGGTCCAGACTGCGGCCCTCGAAGCGTCTGGTATCAACGCGTTACTCCTCACTGGTGGGTTCCAGCCTGCCAGTGCGGTCATCGGGCAGGCGGCCGAGAAAAACGTTCCAGTACTGTCAGTTCAGTCGGACACGCGGACGACGATAGACAGAGTCGAGGAGGTGCTTCGAACCGGACAGACCCGGAATGAGGCAACGGTCGACCGTATGCGGACGCTACTCGACGACGGTGTCGACGTCGGGTCACTGCTGTCAATCGACCTCTAGCACCGTCGTTTCGGCTGGGCGGTAGCCCGTTCCTAACGGAGCACGGGCCCGGGCTACGGGGAAATCTCCAGATGAAACGTGCCTTACTATTTTAGTGATCGGTAGTCAAATATCAGATGGAGCCTTACCGGCTCCGTAGTGTCACACGACGGGGGTTTGCCCCCGTTCTATCCCCTTTGCTCGGCCACGTATCGGCGGTTACTGATCGATAGCCGGCCGCAGCACCGACTGCGGAAGATGCGCTCTGAGTCCGTCAATTACGCTAGCAGATGAATCTATCTCAAGCGGTGACATCGGCCAGACAGTGCACCCGGCCATCCGTTCGATAACGCCCGGATTCGTGCGCTCAGCGGTCGTCGCGCCTTCGTACTCGTTGAGAACGACACCGACGACCGGCACACCTCTCCGGCGGAGTGCCTGAACCGTCAGCGCCGTGTGATTGAGTGTTCCAAGCCCCGAACGCGCGACGACCAGCGCCGGAAGCCCGACATCCGCAACAAGGTCGATGACCTCTCGGTCGTCCGCGAGCGGGACACGCAGGCCGCCGATACCTTCGACGACAGCCGTCTCGCTTCCTGCCACGACATCGGTGACACCGTCGCGGATCGACTCGTAGGAAAGCGTGACATCGCTGTCTGCTTCCCGTGCGGCCACTTCCGGTGCCAGCGGTGGCGATAACCGCTGCAGACAGACTGCGGCGTCTGCCGTGCCACAGACGGACTCGACAAACGCCGCGTCGTCGTCCGGCGGGTATCCGGTCTGGCAGGGCTTGACGGCCACAGCCTCGCTCCCTGTCTCCCGTAGCCAGCCCGTCAGCCCGGCGGTCACGACTGTCTTGCCGACGCCAGTGTCAGTCCCGACGATGAAGACACCGTCCTCAGCGATGTGGCCGGTCCCGCCCTCGGGTCTCGAATCGTCGCCTGTCTCGCTCACAGCACGCCCACCTCTGTGCCGGCAGTCCGGAAGGCATCAAGACACTGCGCGATGTCGTCGGCGGTGTGTGTCGCCATCGGTGCAACCCGGATGCGGGACGTTCCCTCCGGCACCGTCGGCGGTCGAATCGCGGGCGCGACGATACCGTGGTCGCGCAGGCGGTCGCCCAGTTCGAGGGCGTCACCACGGTCACCGACGATGACCGGGAGGATATGTGTCTCGCCAAGCACCTCGTAGCCCATTGTCTCCAGCCCGTCCCGAAGCGTTGCCACGGTGTCCCAGAGTTCCGTTGTCCGTTCGGTCTCACGAGCGATTCGCAGCGCCTCGCGGGCCGCCGCGGCGTTTGGTGGGGAGAGTCCGGTCGAGAAGATGAACGACCGCGCGGCGTTCAGCAGGTACTCGATAAGCACCTCGTCGCCGGCGATGTAGCCGCCTTGGCTCGCCAGTGCCTTCGACAGGGTGCCTAACTGCACATCGACACGGTCGCTCAGCCCCTCGCGCTGGACGACGCCACCGCCGCTGTCACTGAACAACCCCGTCGCGTGTGCTTCGTCGACCATCAACCACGCGCCGTACTCATCGGCGGCGTCACAGATAGCCGACAGGGGCGCGATGTCTCCGTCCATCGAGAACACCGAATCGGTGACCACGAGCCACTGTTCGTCCTCATCGACATCGGCTGCTCGCGTGGCCAGTTTCGCTCGCAAGTCGTCCGGGTCACAGTGGTCGTAGACGACTGTCTCGCTGGCCCCGACGCGACAGCCGTCGATAATCGAGGCGTGGTTCAGCTCGTCCGAAAAGACGACATCCGGGGCCAGCGCGTCGATGGTCCCGATGTTGGCCGCGTAGCCCGACGAGAACGCCAAGGCTCGCTCGGTCCCTTTCGAGGCCGCGAGGTCACGCTCCAGCCTGCGGTGGACCTTCGTGTCGCCGGTAACCAATCGCGAGGCCCCTGCGCCGGTCCCGACCGTCCGTGCCCCCAGTTCGGCCGCTCGCTGGACCCGGCTGTCGTCGGCCAGTCCGAGATAGTTGTTCGAGGCGAAGACGGCGGCTTCGTCGCCGAACTCCGGTGGTTCACCCTTCGGGTCATCGGCGAATCGAGTCCGTGCCGAGACGGATTCAGCGACTTCCAGATGGCGGCGGAGGTTCTGTGCGTCGCGCTGTTCGAGTCGGTCGTTCAAATCGAAGCCGTGAGTCATGGAAGAATCAGGCGGTCTCAGAAGCCAGGCATCAGGTCAGCGGGGCCGAACACGCCGTAGTGGCCGGCGCGGTTGTTCCGGACGCCGGCTTTCAGGTAGCCAAGCGCCGGGCCGTTGACGTTGGCCTCCATGCTGGTCACGTCGTCCAGTTCGAAGGTGTTCGTGCCGGTCTCCCCGTCGAATGTCGTGCCCGTCACGCTGACCGTCGTCGTCGTCGGTTTCTCGTCCGAGCGCACGTCGAGGACGCCGCCGACGTGAACGTCCTCGGCATCGCAGATGCCCGCACGCTCCAGTAGTACGTCGTCGGCATGCTCCATGTCGTGGAATTCCAGCACACCGTCGTGCTCGTCGATGAGGGCCTCGATCTCCTCCTCGCTCATCTCTCGGGCCGTCTCGATGTCGTAGCCGTCGAGATGAGCGATGTCCTCCCGGACCGTCCCGCGGTTGTCTTCGTAGCCGGATTTGAGGCCGACGCCCCACCAGATATCGACTTCCTCGACCTCGACGAATGACTGGGCGGCCAGGGCCGCTGCACCGGTCAGGAACCCGGGGGTCGCGCCGGCACCGCAAACGAACGTGATGCCAGACTCTTTCAGCAGGTCCTCGCGGTCATCGAGCATGCCGATGACACGGGAGCGCTTGAGCACGTCGATCATGACGCCCTCGTAGTCGGCCTCGGCGAAGCGCTCGGCCACGCGCGGGATGAAGTCGTGTTCGAGATTCGGTAGCGCCAGCAGGACAGCGTCGATGGCATCGCTCTCGGCGATGATGTCGTCGATGGGCGTTTCCGTCGGCTCGCCCTGCGAACTGGCGACGATGCCGGCCTCCTCACCGTGCTGTTTGACGCCGCCGCCTCCGCCCTCGACCGCAGCTGCACCGCCGTCCGAGGCGTAGTCGTCCGTGGGGGTTGCGGGCGTCGTTCCGGACGCGTCCTCGGGCCCGCTTGCAATATTGCCCTCCGTCGCCTCCAGCAGTTCGTCTACGTCGAGGCCACTGTGGTCGATAGCCACGCCGTTGCGGTCACAGGCCGCGACGGCGGTGAGGCCGTCCTTGTGCTGTGAGACTTCGAGCGTCCGCCGTCCGATACCACCGGTTCCAAGCACTGCAAAGCGTATGTCGTCCATTGTCAGTCGTCGGATTTGAGCTCTGATTTGGTCTGTGCTGTCCCTGCTGCCGTCTCGGTCTCCGTCTCGTCAGCCGCGCGTTCTTTGACCGCCTCGGGGTCGAACTCGTTTGCGTCGGTGTTCGGTTCGAGCCCGGCCTCTTCCATGATTTCGAGGTCGTCGGCCGCCGTCTGTCCCTCCGTAGTGAGATAATCACCGGTGAGGATGCCGTCCGCGCCGGCCTCCAGTGCGGCCACCTGTCCGTCCGTGTCGAGGTTGACCTCGCGCCCGCCGGTCAGGCGCACGCGGGACTCTGGATGGAGCAGGCGGTACACCGCGATGGTCTTGACGACCTCCTCGGTCGTGATGTCAGGCAGCCCCTGTTCGGCCATGGGGGTGCCAGCGACCGGATTCAGGATGTTCACCGGAAGCGAGGAGATGCCGATGTCCTGCAGGGCCATCGCCGCGTCGACCCTGTCAGTCGGCGATTCGCCCATCCCGAGGATGACGCCGGCACAGAGGTCCATGCCGGCGTCCTTGGCGACCCGGAGCGTCTCGACCCGCTTCTCGAAGGTATGGGTCTGGACGACCTCCGGGAAGTATCGGGGTGAGGTTTCGATGTTGTGATTGTAGTGGTTGAGTCCCTCGTCGGCCAGAATCGCGGCCTCCTCCTCCGTGAGGATGCCGAGACTGGCGTCGACCTCCACGTCCGTCTCGTCGCGGACGAGACGGATGGCTTCGAGTACCTCCGCCCACTCCTCGGGTCGATTCTCCTTCGAGACGCCTTTCTCGGCGACGACGATACCGAACCGCTGTGCGCCGTCACGCTCGGCGCGTTTTGCGGCCTCCAGTATCTTCTCCGGGCCGAGAAAGCCGTAGTTGTCGATGCCGGTGTCGAAGTGAACCGACTGGGCACAGAAGCCACAGTCTTCCGCGCAGTTCCCGGCTTTGGCGTTTACGATCGAACACGCGTCGACGGTTTCATCACCCAGTTGCGTGCGCACGTAGTCGGCCCCGGCCGCCAGGTCGTCGACCGGCTGTGCGATGAGAGCCAGTCCGTCCCGTCGGTTGAGGCGCTCGCCGTCTAACACGCGTGCGACGGCGTCGTCTACCGTTTGGTTGCCCGTCTCGTAAACCACACTCTCGGTGTCGGTTGACGGTGTAATAAAAATTCGGGTGGGATCCGCAGCCGTCGTACGGATTGCGGGGGTATCGTTTTACCGGACCCACTGCTACGTGTTCACATGGCTGGTTCGACGGAGACGGGAACCGAACACGCCGCTGAAGACGGCCACGAACACCGAAGTCGATGGCCCCTGATAGCTGCAATCGGCGCCGCGTCGCTGTATCTGGGCGTTGGGCTGGTATTTGTCGGGCTCGACCTAGTCCCGTCCGTGGTCCCGATTGTCCTCGGCGGCGCTGGTGCGATCGGCTTGCTGGCCGGACTCGCCGGGTGGGCAAACGAGGCGTTCATCACCGATTACCTACAGAACCGCGTGGACGGCGGTTCCGACTTGTATGCGACGACGATGATTCTGTTTCTCGTTTCCGACGTGGCGACGTTTTCCGCCGGTTTCGTCTACTATACCTTCATCCGGGCCGGGTCGTGGCCGCCGGCCCACCTCCCGCCGTTGCTCGGCTCGCTCGTGGCCATCAACACGGTATTACTGCTCACTAGCGAGTCTGACGCTTCATTACGGGCACGAGGCGCTCGAAGGCGGGAACCGGCGGCGGTTCCTCGGCCTGCTCGGGGTGACGCTCGCGCTTGGCGTCGTCTTCCTCGCCGGACAGGTGTACGAGTACTACGAGTTCGTTGCCGTGGAGGGGTTCGGTATCGGCTCGGGTGCGTTCGGGAGCGCGTTCTACGGCCTGACTGGCCTCCACGGCCTGCACGTCGCACTCGGCGTCCTGCTGCTCGCTATCGCGTTCGGTCGCGCGCTTCGGGGCCATTACACGCCCGAGCGGGACACGGCTATCCGGACCACGTCGCTGTACTGGCACTTCGTCGACCTCGTGTGGGTGTTCCTCGTCGTCGTCCTGTACGTCGGCGCTGCCCTCTGACCCCACGGGGAGCGCACGAAACCCCTAATTCGACCGGCCGGCCCGCTGGTCCAGCCGCACCAGCCGCCGGTACAACGGCGGGGCCAGCACGCCGAGGAACCCGAGCGCGATGGCAAACACCCCGAGCGGGAACTGTAGCGGTGCGGCCGCGAAGCAGGTGTTCTCCGCGACGATGGTCACGTAGTACTGTTCGCCTTCGTAGGTAACCACGGCTCCGCGACGGAAGGCGTCGGCGTTGGGCACGCTGCCGACGACCTGCTCCTCACCGACCGGATCGTCTACAGCCGTCAGAAACGCCGTCTGTTCGGCCGACGAGAGGTCCTCGAAAGCCAACTGTGGGAGCCGCGGTCCCGGTCCGCCTTCGCTGAACCGCTCGGCCGTCCGTTCCGGCTCTTCCACGCCGATAGTCGGGTTGCCGCAGTTCTCCAGATCCGGCTCGATAACGGCGTAGCCGCCCGGCACCGCTCCGGCGATACCGACCGCAATAAGCAGGACGCCGACGAAAGGCGCGAGATACTGGAAGACGAACGAGTCTGCACCGGAACTCATCTGTCAGCCGCCCCCATCTGTCCGGGTCCGGAGCGCCTCATCCGATTTGAGGTACTGGAAGGTCACGGTCAACCCGATGCCGTACGCCCAGTGGGAGACGAGAACGAAGGCGAGATAGCCGACGAACCCGAGTCCACTCTGGCCAGTGTAGAACGCGATGGCGAACCCGCTGGATATCAGTGTCGCGAACACAAGCCCGGTCTCGAACAGGAGGCGACCGGGGAGGTAGTCGGAGAAGGCCAGGAACAAAAGCGGCCAGGTGACGGTCCCGCCAACGAGGAAGAGCACCGCGCCGACGGCCGGAGTCGCGGGTAGCCCGACCAGTTCAGCGATTTCACCGAACGAAACCGGGTCGAGGACGCCAATGAGTATCGCCGTGATGAGTCCGCCGCTCATCAGAACCGTGCCGACGAACCCGCCGGCTGCGGCCATCCAGGCGTTCCGAGAGACGGTTTGGGCGACATTCCCAACGCCGCCGGCCAGTCCGGTCGGTTCGGCTTCAGGGGCGTATGAGCGCCGCGTCGTCTCGGGCTCAGTCGGCTCCATGTCGTATTTGTCCATCATACGCTGTTCGAACCACTGCCACTCACGGGTGAACTGGTTCGTCGCCTTCAGACCCCACGGGTCCGTCGTCGTTACGGGCGTCCCCCGCCAGTACGAGACGAGCATGTTGTACAGCCACAGCAGCGCACTCAGGCCGATGACGTAGCCACCCACGGTCGCGATCTGCTGGGCGAACTGGTACTCGGGCGGGTAGATGGCCTGTCGTCGTGGGAGCCCAAGCCCGCCGATGACCAGCAACGTCATGAATGTCACGAACGAGCCAAAGACGATCAGCAGCGCCTGAAACCTCGCCATCCGTGTGTCGTACCACCGGCCGGTGATGAGCGGATACCAGTAGTAGCTCGCGGCGATCATCAGGAACGGGATGATGCCGACGACGATGAGGTGGAAGTGGCCGACGACGTAGTACGTCCCGTGATAAAGGATGTCGACGGGGATGACGGCGAGGAACACGCCTGTGACGCCGCCGATGATGAACGTCCCGATGCCGCCGGCACAGAGGATAAACGGTGCAGTCAGGCGGATATCCCCCTCCCACATCGTCGTGATCCAGTTGAACACCTTGATCGCACTCGGGACGGCGATGGCGATGGAGACGGCCATGAACGACAGCTTCACTCGCGGGTCCGCGCTCGTCGTGAACATATGATGCGCCCAGACGCCGAAAGAGAGGACGCCCAGCCCTAGCGTCGAGTAGACGATGAACTGGTAGCCGAAGAGTCTCCGCCCGACGAACTTCGGCAAAATAAGGCTCATCAACCCTGTCGCTGGAAGGAAGAGGATGTACACCTCTGGGTGGCCCCAGAACCAGAACAGGTGTTGCCAGAGGATTGCACCACCGCCCTCCGTGGCGAAGAAGGCCGTTCCGAGGTTCCGGTCTAGGCAGGAGCATCACTAGCGCGCTCCCCAGCAGCGGGAACGCGAACAGCGCAATCCCGCTCGTGACGAGCATGTTCCACGAGAAGATGTCGAGGTTCGCCCAGCTAACGCCCTCGCCGCGCTCGTAGACAATTGTGGTGATGAAGTTGATGGCCCCGACCGTCGTGGCGATGCCGCTCAGATGTAGGCCGAGTAACAGCAGGTCTATCTGTGGATTGGGCTGTTGCACGGACAGTGGCGCGTACAGTGTCCAGCCCACGCTCACCTCGCGCATCGTGAGGAAAAACCGGATAGCGTCCGCCGGGAGCACCAGATTCAGCACCTGGCCGAGGACCTGAATCATGAGTCCCATCCGGACCAGAATCAGGGCCGGCGGCAGGAGCCAGAACCCGACGGCGTTGACCCGCGGGAAGGCCATGTCGTCGGCCCCGATGAGCAGCGGCAGGACGTAGTTTCCGATGCCGAAGAACACAGGCAGGACGAAGAATATCAGCATCGTCAGCCCGTGCGTGGTAAACAGCGCGTTGTACGTCTCCGGCGTCCAGATGTCTGCCGGCGGCGTCAGCAGTTCCGTCCGCAGCATCATCGCGTCGGTGCCGCCCCACAGGCCGGCGGCGGTGCCGAAAGCGATGTAGAGCAGGCCGATGTCCCGATGGTCCGTCGTCGTCAGCCAGCGGTACAGTTCAGACTGGATTCGGCCGATTTCGAATTTGATCTCCTCCCGCGTCGTGTACCCGCCATCGCTCTCCGGTCGCGCCTTCCGTTGCTCCCGGACCCACAGGAAAAGCACTGCCAGGGCCAGCACAGCGAGAGCGGTTCCCTCAACGATAGCCCTGTTTAGCATCTGTGTGTGACGTGCCGTGCCGGAACGGTTGCTCGTGTCGCCATGCTATACGTTACCAATTTCTGACACGCCCACGCTCATAAAACCACACGGAGACCCGGATCTTGCGGCGATCGCCCCTCAGTTAACACAACGTTGGGCAAGTTATTTGACATGGCGATTGGTACAGTGTGACAATGCGTCTCCGAAGGCGCGTGATTCAGGCGGGCCTTGTCGTGGTCGGGCTCTCGCTACTTGCTGCTCCGGTCACAGCGCAGTCGGTCAACAGGGCTGCTATCGACGACCTCAACGAACAACTCCTGTACGTCGCCCTGCCACTGACGCTATTCGTGGAACTCACGCTCGTGTACGTGATCTACCGGTTTCGGAACAACGACGACCCGAAGCCGACCGTTGACGACCCGGCGCTAGAGGTGACCTGGACGGCCGCGACGGGCGCGATACTCGTCTTCGTCGGCGTCTCGGCGTTCGTGGTGATGGCCAACCCCTACATTACGCCCGCGGCGGCTCAGGCGTCAGCCGACGGGGGCGACGCCTTCGCAGACGATACGGAGATAGACGTGCTCGCCTACCAGTGGGGGTGGGAGTTCTCCTACGGCGAGGCCAACGTCACGACGGAGGAGCGACTCGTCCTTCCGGCCGACGAGAACGTCACGTTCAGGCTGCGAACGACGGACGTGATTCACGCCATCTACATTCCGCAACTGGGCGTCAAACAGGATATCTTCCCTAGCCAGACAATGACGGCTCGAACGCATCCGACCAAACCCGGCGAGTACCGGCTGTACTGTGCCGAGATGTGCGGGGCCGGTCACAGCAAAATGAACGCCACCGTCGTCGTCAAGAACCAGTCTGCGTACGACGCCTGGATAGAGAATCAGACGGCTGCGGCCGGGTAGGTCGGCCAACCGGTGTGACTGCTCAGTACAGGTCGTCGAGTTCGTCTTCGGTGTGGCTGTGGGACTCGCCTGGGAACTCGCCGGATTCGACGGCGTCGATATACTCGTCGACAGCGTCGGCCACCTCACCGCGAACGTCGCCGAACTGCTCGGCGAAAGGCGGGCTGGACTCCGAGAGGCCGACCACATCGGTGAACACGAGCACTTGGCCGTCGCAGTCGCCGCCGGCTCCGATCCCGATCGTCGGGATGTCGACGGTTTCGGTGACCTGGGCAGCGAGGTTTGCCGGGATGTGTTCGAGCACCAGCGCGAACGCGCCAGCGTCCTCGTGTTCTCGCGCAAGGTTGACGATTTCCTCGGCCTCCTCCCGACCGGTCGCCTGTCTGGTGTAGCCGGTCTGGTTCACGCTCTGTGGCGTGAGCCCGAGATGGGCCATCGTCGGGATGCCCAGCTCTGTCAGTCGGTCGGTCAGCTCGACCGTGTGCGGCCCGGATTCGAGTTTGACTGCGTTCGCGCCCTCTTCTTTCAGCATTCGCCCACAGTTCTGGATGCTCTCGCTTTCGTCCGCGCCGAAGGAGAGAAACGGCATATCGGCGACGACCAGTGCGTCGTCCGCGCCGCGTGCGACCGCACCGACCCGGGACGCCATTTCGTCGAGCGTGACCGGGAGCGTGTCGTCGTGGCCGAGGACGGCGTTCCCCATACTGTCGCCGACGAGAATGACGTCGACGCCGGTGTCGTCAACGATGCTCGCGGTGACGGCATCGTAGGCTGTCATCATCGTGATCGGCTCCTCACCAGCCATCGCCTGCAGGTCCCGGACAGTTGGCATATCCGAGCGGGGGCGCGCCTGCGCCTTACCTGTTCGGGTTGCGCACGTCGTCCGGGAAACCGCAAGGTGCTTGCCGTACCTGGCTGTACCATTGGATGTGCCAACAGTCGAGAAGACGGACCCGGACGGCGTGGATTTCGGGTGGGTAATGCAGGTCACGTTCGTGACGACGATTCTGGTCGGCTCGCCGCTCGTCGTGCTTGCGTCGACCGCGGTCACGCTCCAGACATGGACCGCGCGGGCGATGTTCGCGGTCCGCGTCGGCGCGCTCATCTGGTTCCTGACGGCCGTCTGCGTCTACCTCTACGCGCGATACCGCGCCTGATCGAATTCGCTCGCCCACTCAAACGCCATCCCGGCCCGCTGGGCAGCCGTCGCGTCGCTTTCTGAATCGCCAACGAACACGGCTGCGCCGGGGTCGACACCGACTTCGTCAGTAATCGCCAGTAGCCCCTCCGGATCCGGTTTCGGTGACTCGACAGTGTCACGGCCGACGACCGGGCCAACGTGACTGTCGAGGTCATGAACGGCTAGCGCTGCCCGACACGCCTCCTCCGCGTTGAGCGAGCACACGCCGACGGGGACGCTGTGTGGGAGGCCGTCAGCGAGAGCCAGTCGCTCCGACTCGTGCGCCCCAGTCCGCTCGTGGTCGGTGATCGCCGCTTCGACAGCGTCACGGTGGCCAGTCTCCGAGGACAGCGTCAGCATCTCCCAGAGATCGCGGTTTTCAGGGTCGACGTTTCGCTCGCGCAGAACTGTCGCCACGTCGCTGGTCACCGTCCCCCAGTCGACGGCCAGCCTGACAAGCGTCCCGTCAAGATCGTAGATGACGGCGTTGTGTGTCACACTCGGCAGTAGGGTCGACGCCCGCAAAACCGCTTCGCCCTGGCTCACTTACTCCAGCAAGTCCTGTGCGATGATGTTCTGCTGGATTTCGCTGGTCCCTTCGTAGATGGTCGTCACCTGAGCGTCGCGGTAGAACCGCTCGACGGGGTAGTCTTTCGTGTAGCCGTAGCCGCCGTGGATCTGAATAGCTTCGTTGGCCACGTCGACCGCCGTCTCGCTCGCGAAGTACTTCGCCATGCTCGCCGCTGCCCTCGCCCGCTCGCCGCGCTCCAGTTGCTGTGCGGCGTTCCACGTCAACAGCCGCGCCGCCTGCACGTTCGTCGCCATGTCCGCGAGTTTGTGCTGAATCGTCTGGAACTCGCTGATCGGCTGGTCGAACTGCTCGCGTTCCTCGGCGTAGTCGATGGCCTCGTCAAGGGCTGACTGTGCGAGTCCGACAGCCTGAGCGGCAATAGCGACCCGCCCAGTAGTCAGAATCGACAGGGCTGCGGCCATCCCTTTGCCTTCCTCGGTCAGTTGGTAACGTTCGGGAACGCGGACGCCGTCGAACTGGAGCGGCGTCGTGTCGCTCGCGCGGAGGCCGAGTTTATCCTCTTTCTCGCCGACGGTGAGCCCCTCGGCGTCTTTCGGCACCAAGAACTGCGTTATCGAATCCGGGTCGTCGGGGTCGGCCTTCGCGAAGACGATGACGACACCCGACCGTTTGCCGTTGGTAATCCATTGCTTCTCGCCGTCGATGACGTACTCGTCACCGTCCTGTCGGGCGGTGGTCGACATCTCCCGTGGGTTCGACCCGGCCTGTGGCTCCGAGAGCGCGAACGCGCCGACCGGGCGGCCGTCGACCATCTCTGGGAGCCAGTCGTCCTGCACTGCCTTGGAGCCAAATTGTGCGATACACGAGGTCGCGAGGCAGTGGACCGACAGCGCCGTCGCGACCGCGAGCGACCCGTACGCGAGTTCCTCGTTGACCAGCGCGTACGTCGGTTTGTCGGCGTCGAAGCCGCCGTATTCCGTCGGTGTCGTCAGCCCGGTGATGTCGATATCCGCGAGCCCGTCCCAGCACTCCTCTGGAAAGGATTGCTCGCGGTCGGCATCAGCGGCTTTCGGACGGATGTCCTCGACGGCGAACTCTCGAACGGTGTCACGGATGGCTCGCTGCTCAGCGGAGAGGTCCATACCGGCCGTTACACCGGAGTCGGCAAAATATCAGGGGGTCAGTTGGACTCGACCAGGTCGATGTCGAGGTACTGCTCGAGCGCCTTGATCGTCGAGCCGCCGACGTTCGCCTGCGTCGCGCGCCCCTGCTCGACAGCGAGGATGTCCGCTTCGTCAAGGTCGAGTTCATCGGCCAGCTCACTCGTCTGGAGCCCCTCGTCCTGTCGCGCCTCCGTTACGCGCTTGCCGTACTCGCTGACCAGATACGGGAGCTGGTCGTCATCGTAATCAGCGCCGTCCTCCCAGTGGGAGGTGTCGGCTTGCTGTGCGTCCTGTAGCTTCGCCGCGTTCTGTGCAGCTTTGCGTTTCCGGTTCTGTTCGTCGCGCGAGCTGTCACTGCCTGTCGTTCGCTCGTTTTCCCCGTGGTCACGCGCACAGCTGTCACACACTTGGAGGGTCGCACCAGCGACGTTTGCGGTCTGGAGGTCGCCGCCGTCGCTACCGCAGAGCTCACAGCTCCCGCCGGCGCTATCGCCACCACTGCCGGTCGAGTATTTGGCCATGCCCCCCGTAGCGGTTTCGTGATATTTCAAACGTCCGGTTCGACCGAGTGTCACACCCTCCCGGGGCGGGTCCAAACGAAAGCGCTTTTATTTACCCACCGGAAACAGTTGAATGCACTCAGACAGAGCGCGCGTGGGTAGCCAAGCCAGGCCAACGGCGCAGCGTTGAGGGCGCTGTCCCGTAGGGGTCCGCCGGTTCGAATCCGGTCCCACGCACTCTCAGAGTGCAGGTGCATTCCCTTGGGACTGCACCCACGCAAACTTACTTCGGACACAACGCTTCCAGAGCGTTCGCTGTCCATTCTGTCGTCAAGAAATCGATAGACGCGACCTGAGTGAGCCCACCCCTCGCTCACCGCATCTCGTCGAGCGCGACGGCGTGCTCGATGTCGACCGAAATCCAGTGGGTCGGGAGCTCGTCGTCCTGATCGCTGAAGACGGTGAGCTCCGTCGGATTGTCCGCGTCGTCAACCGCATAGTCGAACCGAGTCGATCCTGCGGGGCGAGCAGACGAGTCACGGAGTGGGTCGTACACTGACATCGTCAGTCCCTCATTTTGAGACAACGCCAACACTCATTATAAGCGGCAGTCGCGATTCTTGCGGTGTGGGAATCAGGTCTGACACGAAGGTGGAGACTATCGCCCGCGTCTGTAGCAGGACTGCGCGGGACCGGATTCGAACCGCCTGAACATTGCTCACTTTGTTCGCTCGTTCCGTGCTTCGAATCCTCATTCCGCACCCACGGCTCTCATGAGTTATTCGAGCCGAGAAGTGCGCGGGACCAGATTCGAACCGGAGGTAGACTCGTTTTACTCGTCTCCCAGGGTTCGGAATCCGCTGACGATACTGCTGCTCGCGTGTTGCTCGCAGCAAGAATGCGCGGGACCAGATTCGAACCGGAGGTAGACTCGTTTTACTCGTCTCCCAGGGTTCGGAATCCGCTGACGATACTGCTGCTCGCGTGTTGCTCGCAGCAAGAATGCGCGGGACCAGATTCGAACCGGCGGACCCCTACGGGATAGCGTCCTAAGCGCGCCTGCGGCGTACAGCCGCAAACACGCCAATTTCGGGGTGGCATTACCCGATTTCGACTTGTCTACCAGTGAAATTGGCCGGGTTACTTATAAAACTTGACCGGGACAGCGTTAAGCGCGAATCACGTTGTCCGACTGATTATCTCCAATGGTTGAACTCTTATTGAAGCTCACATCCCATATTCTTGATGTCAAGACTGCTGGCCCCTCGATGCAGGACCGGAATAAGACATGGTATACACATCACCTCTGTATTCGCTGGCAACGAACTATTTTAATCACAGTGTCTCGGATTGCAATGGCATGTAGTAATGCTGTCTTTCCTGATAAGTGTGTTTTACACATTCTCTGAGGGGTTATTCCTAGATTTATCAGGAAACTTTAATTTAAATGATTGTCACTAAGAGACACTCTTTCCCAGAGATTTATTACGTAGAATTTAAAATCTATCACCATGTCTGATAATTCAGTGGATACCGACGGTGGTATCTCAAATAACATTTGTAATCCTGCTTCACTGTCTGGGGATAATGTTGATTCAAATATTATTATTAGTAGATTTGTAATCGAGGAATATGTGGTAAAGAGATATGAGGATGCTATGGACTGGGCCGAGAAAATTGGAAATAAACCAACTATTTTAATCATGTTTGGATATATTGTAGGAATCGGTACGCTTGCGGTCTTAACAGCATTAAACATATTTTCTGAATCGACAAGAGAGCTCTTATTCAGTGCAACTTTTGGTATTTCAGTCGGAATTGGCATCATTTTATGGGTACTAAAGCGCATCTTCCTGAAGTATGCAAACAAACAAGACATGCTTGAGCCGGAAGCGGCCATTTATCATAGATTCGCCAGAGCTATTCAAGAATACATGAACAATAACTTTGAAAACTCGATGAATGAAATTAAATCGGCCGGAAAAATGATGAACTACGAGGAACAAAAGCCATTTCCTCCAAGAGTATCCAAAGAATTATTTGAATACACTGAAACAGTCTCTGAGAGAGACTCTGTCGATTTCTTCAAAAGTTCATTTCCATCAATTGCAAATAAATTAATAACTTTGATGACAACCGTTTATATATTTGAACATGAGGATTTATACAAGGAAGATATTTCAATGTTGGAACAAGCACAAGAAACATCACCTCGTGATATGATTCTATCATATCTTAGGGCGCTTACTCAGAATAGGGTTGTTAGAATCGTACTTCCGTATGTCATTGCTGCGCCCATTCTATTTTTAGTTTATCAAGAAAATAAGCAAGCCGCACAGATACTAGCAGTAATAGTAGTGGCAGTTGTTCAAACATATTACAAGCCTACTGAGAGCGATTGATTCAGATTGTGCCAAGCCTTCGAACTGTTCCCTCGCATAAAATAAAACCTTCTATCTCTTGGATATTAATAGAAACAGCGAATTAGTCACCCTGTCTGACCCCAGCCCATCCCTGCGCGAAGCAACACCTCAGGCAAGCACCTACAGAGCTACCGCCAGTTTTCGAAGTCCATCTGGCGACTCCGGTCTTGCTTCCCTTCGAGTACATCTGAACCATATCGAAGGAACGCAATTAGGTCACTAATCTCACTGCCTTCATCTGTTTGTTTCTCCAGACCTGCCGCAATGTCTCTGGCCTCGTCGGCGGTGTAGTGTGCTGATTCTCCACGGCACGAGACTGTGATGCCATCACCCTCTACGCTGGCGGTGACACGCTCGTCAGGGTTGTCTACTTGGCGTTGAGTCAGCAATGCCTCATACAACTCCCGGTGGGGAATTGTATTTCTCAGTGGGCGAGAGTCTGGCTCAGCTCCGAGAAGGTCGCTGTCGGTTCCGTAGTTGGGAGTGCCGTCCTTCCCGAGTGCAGCCTGTCGAATCTTGCGACGTTCCGGCTTCGTGAGGAAGTCGCGCGGGCCGTTGTTGCCCCCGCCGGACTGGAAGTTCCAACTGAACTCCCACTCGTCGCGGTTGTACTTGTGCTGAAGCCACTTCGAGTAGCGTCCAAGCGAGCCGAGAGTCTTCCCCTTCGTAGATTCGGTCACGTCACGGAACGCGACTTCCTCCATGTAGGCGCGGGCATCGTCTTGGTCGGGCGGGGCTTTGTATCCACCACGGTTCTCCCACACCCACAGGTCGAAGCGTGCCGTTCGGTGTCCAGTCTGGCAGACAGTGTACGGGGAGTACCCTTTGGCTTTCTCCGGGTCTTTGCCCATCCGAAGCAGGTACGTGAGGAAGGGTTTTCGGTACTCATAGTAGTCCACAACGGCCTTATCGGATAAGAAATCGCGTTGGTTCTTGCGGACGATTGTAATCGTTCTATTCGGTTCCATCATATCCGAATCGAAACCGGGACAGCGTTCCAGCGAATTCGGTTTTTCGAGCGTCATTTGGGGTCTTGTCTTTGTTGGACAAGCCGAAAACGAGCGGTAGCGAGTGCGCGGGACCGGATTCGAACCGGCGGACCCCTACGGGATAGCGTCCTAAGCGCTACGCCTTTGGCCTGGCTCGGCAACCCGCGCGCATCAGTCGCTATCCGTGTTGGAATAAAGAACCCTTCGCTTGCGGGCGACGAAGGTTTAGATAGGATGGGGACCAACAAGCTGGTATGTACCGCGCCAGCGACCGAATCGAGCACGATGAGTGGCTCTCCGACATCGAGGCGGCATCGGACAGGCTCGACCTCGGGACGACGGCGCGGTCCCACGCGGTTGACCTGTTCCTCTCGACAGTTCCGGAGGAGGACCGGTCCAAACAGGCGACAATGGCGGCCAGTGTGTACGTCGGTGCGCTGGTCGCCGGTGAAGAGCGGTCCCAGTCGGCCGTCGCGGAGGCGACGGGCGTCTCCCGGTTAACGATTCAGCAGCGCTGGAAGGACCTGCTGGAGACAGCCGGGCTGGAAGCGCCGGGCTGGTAGCTACGAAATGTTCTGGCGGCCGGCGCGATTCGGCGTGAGATTCCCGTGTTCGTCGATTTCGCCCTCAACGATCCGGGTCGAAGAAATGATGTCGCCGTCCTCGGCACGGACGTGCGGGACGACTTCGATTTCGAGCGGGTCGTGGCCCCGCTCCTCGCGGATTTCGTTGATACGGCGGCCGCCGGTCTCCGTCTCGGGCGAGACGACGAGCGTGTCGAACTGCGACTCCGTAGCGATGCCGGTCGGCTCGGTGAGTTCTCGGACCTGCCACTCGCGCTCTTGCTCGGCGGCGAGCGTCGCGAGTTCGTCGGCGAGTGCGGATTGCCGTTCGCTGAACGGGCGAACGTGGCGCTGGTCGTGGCGCGTCTTCGGCGCGAGGTCGTCGCTGGTGAGGCCAACTGTCACGTCCCCGAGTTCGAATGCGCGTTCGAACAGCGCGCGGTGTCCGTCATGAATCGGGTCGAACGTTCCCCCCAGCGCGACATTCATATCCCGGGCAACGGCACGGGTAGGTTTAGTAATATCGACTTGCGAAACAGCCTGCTGGAGCCGGGTTTGATTATACGTCAGCGTCGTCTTCGTCCTCGGACTCGTCTCCTTCGTCACCAGTTTGGTCGCTTGCGTCGGCGTCGGCCGCGCCGTCGTTCGCATCTTCGACCGAAATTGTCACCGGCTCATCGTCGGGTTCCAGCGTCGTCTCGCCGCCGATGTGATCGTCGAGGTTGAACACCGTGTTCAGTTCCGACTGGATGTCACCGACGATAGTGTTGACGAGGTCGCTCGGCGGAATAGCGCTGTACTCGTAGGGGTTGTTGCCCGCGCCGTCACTCTCACGTTTCTGGCGGGTCACGACCTCTTCTTCGGTGAGTGCCGCTAGGGCCTCGCGGACAGTGCTCGGATACAGGCCGGTCCCTTCGGCTATCTCCTCACTGGTGCTTTCGGGTTGCTGTCGCAAGTGGACGTAGATCCGCGCCCGCGTTTCCGTGTCGAGGACCCACGCCAGCAGGTCGACGATCCCTTCGTCGAACTGCTCGACCGCGCGGTCTGCCTCCTGCTCGATTCGGTCCCGGACATCGTCTGTGTCCTCAAGATCGTCGTGGTCGTCGTCGTTTGCGGACATGCGTTGTCTCTGTGAGGACAAAAGCTATAGCTGGATAAAAACCCTTGGCCCCGACTCTCCAGTCGTTACACGGAACCAATCAGTTCCGGCCCCAGACGACAGTCCAGATCAGGACAGTTGCAGTGAGTCTGCGAGCGCCATGACCCCATCTTCCGACCGAAGCCGGCGCTGTCGCTCGGCGCCGCTTTCGCGCTCGTACAGCTCCCACAGCCCATCGATACCCAGGCGGTCGCTCTCGCTCTCGACCAGTTCCTTCACCGAACGCGTCGTCGAGAGGTCACGCGACAGTAGTTCGGCGGACTGGCCGTGGCGGATGGCACGCCACTTGTTCTCGTCAAGGAACTCCCGGCGGAGCCGTCGGCCGGACTCCCCGTCCTCGTAGCGTTCAGAGAGGTCAATGACGAGTTCGTGGACGTACTCAACGAAGGCCAGCACTCTGTCCGGGTCGGCCTGCCCGTCCGGGGCACGTACCTCGACAGTGCCGTGGCCGGAGTGGGGTCGCACGTCGAACCAGAGTTCGCCGCGGTCGTCGATGCTCCCCGTTTCGAGCATCCGCTGCTCGTAGGCTTCGAAGGCATCGTAATCGTCGAAAGTTGTCGGCATCCCGGTGTTGGGCAGGGCCTCGAAGATTTTTCCGCGGGCGGACTGCAGCCCGGTGTCGAAGCCGTTCCAGTACGGGGAGTTGGCCGACAGCGCAAGCATCAGTGGGAGATGCCAGCGGAGTTCGTTCGCCACCCAGACGGCTTTGTCGGCGTCGTCGACACCGACGTGGACATGCAGTCCCGCGGTCGTGTTGCGATGCTGTGGGTACTGAATACGGTCCAGCTGTGACTTGTATCGGGGCTTCTCGGCGTGTTCGAGTTCGCGCCACTTCGCCAGCGGGTGCAGGCCCGCAGCGGCGATACCGAACCCGTTCGCTTCGGCGTGGTCGACCAGCGCGTCCCGGACTGACCGGAGGTGGTCACCGGCGTCCGCCGGGTCGTCGATACGCGGCGTCTGCGTCTCGATAACACACTTGAACAGTTCGTGGTCGAGCCGCCCGTCGAGAACCGCTGGTGGCTCCGTCTCGTAGACGAGTTCGTCCGTGCCAGACGTTGGGCGACCAAACTCGTCAACGACGTAGAACTCTTCTTCGATGCCGAGCGTCCCCATCCGGGTAAAATGCTCGGCAGAACCCGTCGCGTCCATTAATCAGCACATCGGAATCGACCCGCTAAAGCCTTCCGTCCCCGCCCGCTCAGCCCGCACAACTGTATTCCATCTTACAGCGAATTGCGTGAGGAAGAGGTTCCGCATCAGTCTTCGCGGGGCCGGGCAACGATCCCGAGATGGTCCTCGTGATACGGGTCCAGCCGCGCCGTCTCCAGCAGTTCGTACTCCGCTTCGAGTTCCGAACGCACGCTGTCGAACACGGCGTCGGGGTCGGCGGTCACGTCCTCGCTCCGGGCTTTGATAGCCGCGAGGAGCCGGCCGTCGTCGGCCAGGAACTGTTTGTTGAGCGTCGCCACCCGGGCCTGCCCTCTGGTCGCCACGTCCTGCACGACCACGTCGACCGGTTCGACGACGTGGGCGTAGCTCTCGGGCTTGCGTGCGTCCTTGAGCAACGGAAAGAGGTTTCGTCGGCTCTCCGCGGCGTCCAGCAGTTCTCGCACCGGCCGGGGCGCGAACTCGACGGCGTAGGTCGGCCCGCCGAAATCAGCGACGTGGCTCACGGTCGTCCCGGCCGCCGCGCCGAGGTACAGTACGGTCTCGCCCCCGTCGAGGCCGGTATCCATTCCGTGTGCAAGCATCGCTCCGAGCTTCGAGCGGTGGGGGTCCCACCGCCGCCAGTCACCGTCCGTCCGCTCGCCGTACACTGGCTGTCCCTGTGTGGCGAGGCTCGTCTCACCGCCGAAGTCGTGGCGCTCGACGCCGGTCGGGAGCGTCATTCGTCGTCCCCCTCCTCGGCCCGTGCCTGAATCCGCTCAATACGCTCGTCGAGCTCCGCCTGCAGGTCTGGCCGGCGGTCGCCGCTGTAGTGGTCGATGCGGGCGGCAATCGAGAGCTTCCCCGCAAGTGCCCGCGCAGCCGATCCACGGTCCTCGCGGCGGGTTCCGCTCACGTACTCGTGCGTGAAGATGACGCCGTGTTTCGGTGACGGAGCCGACCCCTTGAGGTGGGCAAAGAGCGCGTCTTCCGCGCCGAGGACCTGCACCGTCCCGCTCGGTTTCTTCGCCAGCGCTTCGAGGCCGCCAGCCAGTGAAATAAGCCGGGCCGCCAGCACCGGCCCGGCCAGCATCGAGAGGTTCGGCGCGACGGCTGGCGCGGTCCGCTCGATGTACGCCCGGAGTGAGTCAGCCTCGTCGGCCAGCGCGGCCGTCTGCTCGGCAAGCGACCGGAGCGCGCGGTCCCCCTCGTCCTCGCCGTCTCGGTCGGCCAGCGAGCGAGCGTACTCGACGCCGCTACCGCTATCGCCGTGTCGGCTCCCACCCCATTCGGCGACCCGTTCGGCGAGTTCGTTCGCTGTCCGTTCGCAGTCGGCCATCGCCCGCACTGCGTGGACGAGCTGCTGGTCGTCAGCACCCTCCTGTTCGGCGACCGCCGCGTTGGTGGCCGCCATTGTTATCTCGTGCAGGCGGTCGTAGTAGGCCGCCTTGTCGTCGGCGAACCCTGCCTCAACGGCCTGCTGTGGCCAGTCTTCCGGCGTATCGGCTCGCCCGGCCTCTATCTGTTCGACAGCGGCCGCGTCGTCGTCCGGGTCCAGCCCGGCGAACCACCCGTTGCTCATAGCCGTGTGTGCACGCCCGATGCGAAAAAGTGACCCGGTTAGCGTCTGTAAAACGCGTCTGATTGTGCTTTCGATCCGGCCTCAGCGCATTCCTGGCGGCGGACCGCGGTCCCGTGGGTCATCGTCATCGCCGTCCTCTTCGAGGTCGATACCCGCCTCCTTTCGGCGGCGAATCACCGCCTGTAGCTGTCGGTAGTAGTACACAGTCCCAACCACGCCGATCACGATGGCGATAGCCGACAGGCCGCCGAACAGCCATAGGTCGCGGTCGAGGTAGTACCGGACGACGATCTGGTCAGAGGTCACCTCGTCCCAGCGAATGACCTGCTGGCCATCGACAGTCTCCGACTCGTAGCCACCCGGGCTGATCCGCGAGAGGAACGGAATCCCGGCCCCGGTGTTGGGCGGGAGTACGACCGTGTACGACCCGTCTTCGACGAGTGTCGGGGAGGCAAAGCGCTTGCCGGTCCGCGCGACCGAGTAGCCCACCTTCCCGGAGACGTTCCCGGAGAGATTGACAGTCGTTCGCTGGCGGCTCTCTGAGGCGCTCAGCGAAGATTCGTTGGAGCTAACCACAGTCCCGTTCTCGTATCGGAACCGAAGCGCACTGATGGGGACGCTCCGCTCGCGCCCGAGGCCGTCGACGGTGTACACGTCGAACGTCGTCTCGTTTTCGACGGCATAGACGGCAGTGTATTTCGATTCCTTGATGACGATTGTCCCGTCAGCTGAGGTGTTCCAGTCGTAGCTCGCGTTCTCATTCAGCCGTTCCGGGTCGACCTCTTCGGAGCCGAAGAAGCCGGTACAGCCCGAAAGGGCGACCAGTACGAGAACGGCGACCAACAGGAGGTGGCGGCGTTTCATAGCTCGAAATCAGGGCACGATTGCCAGCAGCTCCGACGGCATGTACTGCCCGATGTCGGCGAGCAGCCCCGGCGGGTCGGTGTCCGGGTTGCAGATGATGCTCTGTTCTAACAGGCCGATACGTTCGACAGTGACAATATCCTGTGCGTGGCCGGCGCGGTTGACCGTCGCACGCGCTTCCGAGCGCGTGACGCTGTTTGCGTTGATGCGGCCGTTGTTGCCACGGGTCCACTCGTACAGGCGGTCCTGCTCGACCTCTGCAAGGCTTGCAGGGTCGCCGGCGACGAAGCGGAGCGGAAGGTGCTGGACCAGTCCGAACCGTTTCCGGATCTGTGACGGCGTCCCCTGCCCGAGACCAAGCTCATCGGCCGGAATCCGGACCGTCTGGCCGAAGCCGACATCGAGGACAAAGCCGTCCTCGTCCCAGCTATCGAGTGTGCCAACGTACGTCTCGCCGTCTTCGTGGTCGGCGACCAGCTCGCCGAATTCTTCACGGAGGAGGTTCTTCGCGACGGTCTCGTCCGGGCCGTCGAGGGTCACCGTCGGGAAGTCGTCGTCACGAAGGCCGATGTCGTACGCCACGTCGAGGTCGCCGAGTTCGTTGCCGACCATCGAACGAAGTCCGTCGAGCGTACGGTCCCGGGCGTCGCCGGCGACGTACACTTTTGTACCGAGAACGACCATCAGGCTTCCACGTCCACATCAGCGTTCAGTTCGTCTCTGAGCTCTTCGATACGGTTCTCCATTGCAGTGACGAGACGGGTGTTCTCCATCGTCTCGACCTGATTACCACATTCGGGGCAGTCGAAGCCGAACTCCATCGCCTCGCCGAATTCGAAGCGGATACCGCAGTGCTCACAGAGGTAGAACTCGTTTTCCCGCTCGTACTCGCGACGTTCTTCAAGGCCGTCAAGCAGGCGGTGCATCTCCTCTTGCAGTTGTTCGGGGATCTTCTCGTACTGGAACGTCCAGAGGTACGTGAGCCACCCGGAATCCTCGTCGCGGAGCCGACGATAGGTCGCGAGGTCGTTCTCGTAGAGAATAAACAGCGCTCGGCGGACATCGTTCAGTTCGAGCCCGAGCTCCTCGGCCAGTTCCTCGTCGGTCACTTCGCCGTCCGGCGGCGCGGCGGCGACCGGCATCCCTTTCGGTCCGACCAGCTCGTGGAGGTACTTCTGTATGACGGGGTCCTCCAAGAGTTCCTCAAAAGCCATTACCCGAACATCCGGGAGTCATGTGGTTAAAACCATCGGGTCGTCCTCTCCTGAACGCTGCCACAGAGGCCGGGACCACGCTGCTGTTCGGACGGACTCGTTGTGCCTGCAGGCGCACAGCAACAACGGCGGACAGCAGTCTCTTTTTGCGACTACCGTCAGCGTAGTTCGTCGCTACAACTCACAAACCCCGCTATTCGATTTTTTCGACTGGCGTCCGACAGGAGGAGCAGGTCTCTTTATCAATAGCGACGAAGACGGAGTCACAGGACGGACACTCGTAGAGATTCGATTCAGGTTCGTCGGCCGTGCCCGCGCCGTCATTGCCGGCGGAGCCAGCCCGAACACGGTTATCCGTCACTGAACCGGCCTCTGGTCCGTTGTCTGACTGCCCCTTCCCACCCGAGAGTACATCCGAAACGGATTTTTTGATTTTGTCTAGCATCACGAGTTGCTGGAGAATAGTAGTCATTTGAATTACTTTAACAGCTGTGGTTTTCAGGACACGGACAGTTCCAGACGACCGTCTTCACTGGCGAACAGTCAGAGGTTGGCAAGCGGTCGCGGTGATGTCTGTTCGTATTCGATGACATCGAACCCGTCGTGGGCCTCCCGGGACAGTTCTGTCCACTCCGCGCCCAGATCAGGGAAATACCGGTCGCCCTCGTTGCGCTCGTGGATACGGCTGAGGAAAACTCGGCCGGCGAACGGGAGGAACAGGTCGTACACTGCCTCGCCGCCGATGACATAGGTGACTGGTGGCGAGTTGGCTGCTTCGGCGCTGTCGCCAGCGAACGCCTCGGTCGCACCGGCGCGGGCGGCTGCTTCGACACCTATCTGGGGTGTCGTAGCGTACTCAACTGTCTCTGAATCGGCGGTCCGGCTGTCGTCGGTCGTCAGGACGACGGTGTAGCAGTCTGTGAGCGGGTCCATCGAATCGAATGTTCGTCGGCCAAGGATGACCGGGTGGCCGGCGATCCGGTCCTTGTACTGGCGCACGTCCTCGGGATAGTGCCAGGGAACGCCGCCATCTAGGCCAATGACGTTGTTTTCATCTGCGGCGACCACGAGTACCAGTTCAGTGTCGGGTATCATCGTCATTTGTATCCAAGCGCCTCCAGTCGGTCGTCGAGGTCCTCGGCAAACTGCGTGTCAGACGCGTCTTCGAACTCGGTGTAGCCGTCAAGTGGCGTCGCGATATCCACATCGGCGTACCGATCGCTGTTGAAATGGTTCCGGACGACGGCGGCGGCGATATCGCTGTCCTCAACCGTGCCGCCACAGCCCTTGATAACGGATTCGTAGGCACTGTTGCCCCATGCCGCCCGTTTTCGCACCTCATTGCCGGGCCGGTCGTGGTAGACCAGTCGGGCGTGCTTTGCGAACGGGGCAGCGTCGCCACAGACCCGTTCGGCCTCCTCACGCATCGCTGGACCGATGGGGGCCTGTGACGCGACGACGGTCCCGTTTGGCGAGGCAAACGCCGGACCGTCCGCGTTACTTTCGTCGAGCGCTATCGCGCGGACGGCGTCGGGGAACCGGCTGAGCGTCGCCAGATCGGTGATGCGGTGTCCCTCCCGCTGGCCGGGAGCACGGACGACGAGCGGGACGTGATACATCGTCTCGTGAGTCCCGATACGGTGGCTGACAGCTGGCGGTTCCTCGGGAATCGCTGTCGGTTCGCCAAAGCCCTCGCCGTGGTCGCCAGCGAAAACGACCAGTGTGTCATCGAGGACGCCCTGTTCGTCCAGTCCGCGGATCAGGGTCTCGAAGATGGCGTCGGCCTGCCGGACTGCACCGTGGTATATCTGTTCGAGAATGCTGGCGAAGCCAAGCGAGAGGTTCCCCGAAAGGAACTCCCAGTGCCACTTGAACCCCATCGACTCCTGCATGTCGCGGGAGCGCTCGTCGCTCCACTCGTCGTACTCGGCGAGTGGCTCGTATGGGCGGTGGGTGTCCATCAGGTTGATGCAGGCGGCCCACTCGCCCTCCCGCTCGGAAATCCACTCTAGCGTCCGGTCAGCGTACCAGAAGCCGTTGGGCCAGTCGCCTAGCGAGCCATTGGTCTCGTAAGCCGAATCGTACTGTTCAGGCGATCCGACGGCCGTCTGAAACACTTCGTCAAGCCCTGATTCGTGGTCCGTCAGGAACGGGTTATCGGAGAACAACCCCGTGTCATAGTCTGCTTCAGCCAGTTCCTCGAAGATTGTGTGGCCGGCGTCGAGTCTTAGCGGTGTGGTCGACGCCGTGTTCGTGGGTCTCGTGGCCCGTGAACATGCTGACGTGGCTGGGGACGGTCCAGTTGCTCGGGCTGCGAGCCTGCGTGTACACCGTCGCCTCCTCGGCGAAAGCGTCGAGAAAGGGCGTCGTCTCACGGCGATAGCCCAGCACGGAGGTGCTCCGGGCGCGGAGACTGTCAGCGACGACGAGCAACACGTTATGACGCGACATCTGAGCGTGAGTTAGCGTCGAGCGATAAAAGGTCCGCGGCACAACTGCGTGGGCATCACTCCTCGCCGGGGTCGACGACTCGCTTGCCGGTTTCCTGCGGGACGACTACCCGGTCGGGGTTCTCCCAGTCGCGGTCCAGTTCCCGGCCCTCAAACAGGTGGTCGAGGAAGACGGCCAGCGAAGCGACCTCGGAGTGTGGCTGGTTGGTGACGCCGACGTTCCAGTCGGCGTGCTCGTACACCTCGAAGGGGACTTTCTCCGCGCCGACGACGACCAGCAGCGGTTCCGCTGTGTGGGCCTCTCGAACGCCGGCCTCAACCTCTTGGACCGGCTCGCCGTACATCGTCAGGTGGACGACGCGACCCTCGAAATCACGGATGAGCCGCTTTGGCTCTTCTGTCGAGGCCACGTCGAAAGGACCACCAAACCGGTCGGTGATGTCGATGACGGTATCTGCCTGATTGCGGGCGGCGTTGGCCAGCACGACTTTGTCAGCCCCGAGCGCGCGTGCGGTCAGTCCAACGTGGGTCGTCATCCGCTCGTCCCGGCCGGGCCGGTGGCCCAGTCGGAGCACCGTCACCTGCGGGGAGTCCTTCATCCGTCGCTCCGTGCGGCTTCGATAGCTGACTGGACCGGCTCGTAGGCGACCTCGCTCCACTCGACCTGCTCGTCGTTCACGAACACGGTTGGCGTCCCCCGAACGCCGCGGTCGGTACCTGCATCACGGTCACCGGAAACTGTCGGGCGATACAGTTCCCCCGTCGCGGCCGCTCGAACAGTCTCACCGTCGACGTCCAGTCCCTCCGTCAGTTCGGCGTAGGTATCCGGCCCCAGCTGGTTCTGGTTCGCGAACAGGCGCTCGGAGTATGTGAAGAAGGCCTCCGCGCCGACGTTGTCCTGCACGGCGCGCGCAGCGCTTGCGGCCTGCCACGAGACCTCCTCGTTGACCGGAATCGGGAAGTCGTGGAACTCGTAGCGGATCGCTCCATCGTCCAGGTAGTCTTCCTGAACCTTCGGATAGACGGACTCCGAGTAAGTCGCACAGTGTGGACAGGCGTAGTCTTCGTACACCGCAACCGTAACGTCGGCCTCGGGGTCGCCCGCGACCGGTGTCGAGAGCGGCTGGCCCGGAGCGGGCGTTGCCGTCTCCGTTCCAGCAGTCTCCGTTTCGGCCGACTCAGAACCGCCGCCGGCACATCCGGCTAGCGCGCCGAGCGCAACAGTTGTCGCCGAGAGAACGCTACGGCGAGTGAATCGGGTCATAACCGACTCTCACAGGGGAAGCTATAAAACGACGTTGTCATCTGTTACGTGGCTACCGACGCCACCGGAATCGGCCGCGACCACAACGTTTTTTCTCGCCTGGGAAGCATCGCACCTATGGACGTATCAGAGAAGCGAATAGTCGTCACCGGCGGGGCGGGCTTTATCGGGTCGCATCTGGTCGAGCGCCTCGCTCCGGACAACGACGTCGTCGTCGTCGATAACGAAGCGAACGGGCAGTCCGAGTGGGTCCATGCGGGCGCAACCTATCTGGATGGTGACCTCACCGACCCCGACGTCGTCGCTGAGGCTATCACAAGCGATGTCGACCTCGTCGTTCACCTCGCGGCGTCGAAGCTGGTCGACACGGACACCCCTCGCCGCCAGTTCGAGGACAACAGCGACATCACCTACAACATCCTCGAACGGATGCAGGAAGCCGGCGTCGAAAACCTCGTGTTTACGTCGTCGTCCACGGTATACGGCGAAGCGCCGCGGCCGACGCCGGAAGACTACGCGCCGCTTGAGCCCATCAGCGTCTACGGCGCGACAAAACTCGCCGAGGAATCGCTCGTCTCGACGTACGCCCACAGCCACGACATCCAGTCGTGGGTGTTCCGGTTTGCGAACATTGTCGGCCCGCGCCTGCGCGGCGCCGTCATTCCCGACTTCATCGAGAAACTCACCGAGGACCCGTCGACGCTGACAATTCTCGGCGATGGCCGTCAGGAGAAGTCCTATATGCATATCTCCGAGTGTATCGACGCGATGCTGTTCGCCGTCGAACACGCTGACAAGGACCACAACGTGTTCAATCTCGGCACGCGGACGACCACATCGGTCGACCGCATCGCCAGCATCGTCGCCGAAGAGATGGATATCGACCCCGAGTACGAGTACACCGGTGGTGACCGCGGCTGGACCGGCGACGTACCGCGAATGCGCCTCTCCGTCGACAAGCTCTCGGCGCTCGGCTGGGAACCCGAACAGTCAAGCGATGACGCCGTGCGGCAGTCGACCCGCGAACTGCTCGAAGAACTCTAAGGGCGGACTTAGACCGGGTACGTGCCGTTCAGCTGTGCTTTTTCGACGACGTGGCCGCTGGCCGCGTCGTACACGTCATCCTTGTCTGCCGCCGGGGAGAGATCGAGCGTCGTGTCTAGCGCGTACAGGAGGAATCGATACGTGTGCTCTCGGTCCGGTGGATTCGGACCACCCCAGCCGACCTCTCCGAAGTCGTTCTGTCCCTCTGTGGCCTCGTCGGCTGTCCACCCCTCCGGAATCCGCCCGATATCCGGTGGAATGTCCCAGATGAGCCAGTGGTCCCACACTTTCCCGGCCGGCTTTTTGGCATCCGGGTCGTCGACGATGAGGAGGAGCGACGATGCGTCCGACGGGACGTTTTCGATTTCTAGCGGTGGGTTCGTGTTTGCCGCCGAGTAGCCGTGGTCCTCGGGGATACGGTCGCCGTCGTCGAAGGCCGGACTCCGAAGCTGTAGGTCTGCCATGTGCTGGTATTTGACAGACAAACACAAAAACATCGTCCCGGCAGCCATTTGCGGCTCCGCGCCGAACCGCCGGACGTGCAGGTCGTGGGCTACCGGGCGCGGGTCGATGAACACGCCGCGCTCCTGTTGACCGAGGACGGGAGCGTCACTACCGAGCGACTGGACCCCGACACGGAACTTTCCTACACGCTCGGCGAGCGCCACTGTGCTGGCGCGGTCGACGGCGACCGACATTTTCACTGCGACAATGACTCCGCGCCGTACTGCCCGGAACACACCGATATCTGGCCGTGTGCCCGCTGTACCGGTGACTGCAACAAGCCCCTCGACACCTGCGATGAGGAACACGCGGTGTACTTGGCAGCGTTCGCGCCGGATGTGATCAAGGTCGGCGTCACTCGCTCCTGGCGACTGGAGACGCGGCTACGCGAGCAGGGGGCCGACAGGGCCGCCCACCTCCGAACCGTCGCCGACGGCCGTATCGCCCGGCAGGTTGAGGCCGACATCGCCACTGAACTGGGCGACCGGGTCAGAGTCCCCACGAAGATATCGGGATTTGACCAGTCCGTCGACACGGACTGGTGGGCGTCGCTCTGTGAGCGCTACGACCCGCTGGCGACCTACGACTTCGAGTACGGCCTGTCCCTGTCGGACCGTCCGATGGCCGAGACGCTGGCGACCGGGACCGTCCAGGGAACGAAGGGACGAGTTGCCGTGCTGGAGAACAACGGCAGCGTCTATGCCGTCGACCTCCGACAGCTCGTCGGCTACGAACTCACCGACGGCGGAACCGACCGCGACCTCCAGTCGAGCCTCGGCGCGTTCGGATAACACCGGCGACTGGCGTCGCTGTAATCCGTACTTGACAGTACAGAAGACATTTAAAGGCGGCTGTTGCCCATCCTCGTGTGCGACGTGAAACCCTCCTGACCGGTGGCGTGGTCGTGGTCGTCCTGACCATGCTCATCGGTGCAACAGCGGTCCCCGGCGCGCTCTCCGAACCTGACGACGACGTTCGCGAGAGCTATCTCGACCTCCGCGAGACGACCATCGAACCGGCGTCGGTCGACGGCCAGACAGTGACGCTCTCCATCGACGCCCGACTCTCGCACCGCGGCGGTCCTGCCGAGAACGTCACCGTCGAGACGCGGGCCATCGATGCGGACACCGGCCTCGTCGCAACGACGACGCGACAGTCGGTCGGCACAGTCGAAGGGGAACGAGAGGTATCGGTGCGGTCAAACATCACAGTCGAGCGAGCAGGCGGCTATCGGATAGACACGATCGTCTACGAGGACGGGAATCGGGTCGAGACCGGCCAGCAGTCAGTCCAGAACGTCGACGCGCTCACACCGGCGTACGCCCGCAGTACCGTGACGTTCCAGCGCTTCGAGAACGCCGGCGTCCCGCTCGATTCCATCACCTATCGGATTGACGGCGTCGCGGACAACCAGACGACGCTGAACGTCTCGGTGTACGTCACGAATGCCGGCAACAATCCGTCTAATGATCTCTCGCTCCGGCTCCGAGCACGGCAAGCTGACTCGAATGTTATCGCTGACGAGTCGACCGTGCGGGTCGGCCAGATTCGACCCGGCCGGACTGAGATCGTCAGAACCCAACTGACGGTGCCTGACGACTACAACTACTGGCTCGACGGGATGCTGCTTTCCGATGGCGTCATCGTCGGGACCGAGAGCTCCCCGGCGAACCTCCATCCGACAGAGCGTCTTCAGGAGAACGAAACCAGACAACAGGTCGGCTTCCAATCCAGCGATTTCGAGCAAGACCGGCCGGAAGAGCAGGGGATGGACGAACCACAGCAGACGGCATCTGGGCAGGGGCCCGGCTTCACAGCGTTGCTCGGACTGATTGCGGTCCTCGCAAGCGCCCTCCTCATCGCACGGAGACAGACCAATGAGTGACACCTCCAACACCGACGTAGTGGCACAGGACACCGGCGCGGAGACCAGCGACGCTGTCGGCGAGACCGATGACGACTCTGGTCCGACGATCGCCGTCTACGCGCAGTGGGCAGTGTTTGCTATCCTCACACTCGTTGCGCTCATCGCGACACTGCAGTTCTACTTTTCCGCGTCGTCGGCGATTGATACGTTCGTCACGGACAGATATCGGCCGCTGTTCAACGCAGCGTTCAACCTCGCCGTGGTGCTCGGCTGCGGGCTGGGGCTCTCGGTACTGGTCCGACGGCTCGCCTGATGCGGCCTGCCGCCAATCATATCAGGTACCCACAGTCAGCGTTTCAGTAATCCGAGGTTTCAGGGACATGTCAGCCATACGTCGAGAAGGATATCACGACCAGACGACGCGTAACGCGGCGACGATTCCTGCTCGGTTGCAGCGCCACCACCGGTGTAGGTCTGGCCGGCTGTACCGGCGGCGACGAGTCGACCGCAACTGACTCAACCCCGACACCTACCGACGACGGTAGTAGCGAACCTACAACGACAGCCGACGAACCGACGGCAACCGACACCGAGACAGCGACGCCGGACCAAACGACCGTTGAAACACTCGTCTCGGTCGGTGGCGACCGCGTGCCGGAGAACATGGCCCTCGGTCCTGACGGCGGCCTGTACTTCGGCATCACGGCCGGTGAGGTCCGGCGCGTTCCCGCAGCAGAGACCGACGCGACCGGCCTCTCCCTCGAAGATACCGAACAGATTGCGACGGTGCCCGGTGCGATCGGCGTCGAAACAGCGCCCAATGGAACGGTGTACGTCGCCGTCGCGACGCAGGACAACCAGGCTGGCGTCTGGGAAGTCCCACCTGACGGCGACGCGGCACAGCTTGTCGGCATTAGCGGGTTCCCGAACGACATCCACTATGACGCCGACCGGGAGCGCCTGCTGGTGACTGAATCACAAAACGGCGTGGTCTACGCGGTCACGACCGACGGTGAGCGGTCGACCTGGCTGGACGACGACCGGCTGGAGACGGAGAGTTTCGGCGCGAACGGAATCGCCCGCGACGCTGACGGCGATATCTACGTCGCGGTAACGCGAGCCCCCGACGAAACTGGTCGCTTGCTCCGCGTTCCGGTCGAGTCGGACGGTGCCGCCGGCGAGCCGTCGATGTTCTTCGAAGGCGGCGCGATATTCGGAGCGGACGGGATTACCAGCCGGGACGGTGACATCTATGTTGCGGCCAACAGCCAGAACCGCGTCGTCAGAGTGACTGCGGACGGGACCACTGACGCCGTTGCAACGGCAGACGACGGGCTGGTGTTCCCCTCTGACGTGCTCTTCGGGACCGGCGACCAGCAGGATTCGCTGTTCATCTGTAACTTTGCGAACCAGTCTCCCGAAGACGGCGCGATTCTCCGGACCAGCGTCCCCCGCTGACCGACCGCTTACGTGGCCTGTCTTCGGACGACAACCCTTTTCAGCGGCCCAACCAAACCCGAGCGTATGGCAGACGATGAACCTGAAGACGCTGGCGAATCGGCGGACGCGACCGAGGAAGGCGGCGAGGAGAAGTCCTTCCGCGAGCGAGTCGAGGAGATCCGACAGCAACGCGCCGAGGAGCGCGAAGAAGGCGAGGGCGACGGCGAAGAGATGAGCCGCGAAGAGCGCATGGAAGAGATGATGGGCGGTGGCGGCGGCCCCGGCGGCATGGGCGGGGCAACCCCTTCGCGCAGATGATGGGCGGCATGATGGGCGGCGGCCCTGGCGGCCCCGGTCCGGGCGGCCCCGGCGGCATGGGCGGCGGCCCGCCAAGCCAGCACGAGGAATCGGGCGGAAGCGACAACGAGGAACTCACGCGCGAGATGCGAAAGCTCCGAGACGAAGTCCACGATATGCGGCGCTCGCTCGACCGCATCGCTGACGCGCTCGAAGACTAACGAGCCTCGGCTTGCTGCCGCTTTTGGAAACGAACGAACAGCGGCGGCTCACTCGTACTGAGTCCTCCGCCGACTATCGAACAGTGGTGAAGTACTGACTGCCTCTGGACGGGGTGCCAGCAAGACTCCAGATGGACACCGCGCCAGTCGCTATGAATCGCAAAACGAGACGCCGGTAATCTCAAAGCGTGCGCCACCGTCGGCGCTGTCGCGAACACTGATCTCCCAGTCGTGCGCCGCTGCGACCTGCCGGGCGATACTGAGCCCGAATCCGGTTCCCTCCGTGCTCGTTGAGTAGCCGGCTTCGAACACCGTCTCCCGCTCGTCTTCGGGGATGCCGGGGCCGTCGTCCGCGACGTAGAACCCGTCGTCTAACGCCCCGATCGTTACGGTCACGTCCGCCCCAGCGTGCTCAACTGCATTTCGAACGAGATTCTCGAATAACTGTTTCAGGCGGCTCTCGTTTGCCAGGACGGTCCGGTCGATATCGGTGACGAGTGTCGCATCGGCCGTCTCGACAGTCGCCCAGCAATTTTCGGCGAGCGATGCTAGTGCGACCGGTTCGCGGTCGGTGACGGTCTCACCGTCCTGTGCCAGCGTGAGCAGATCGGTTAACAGCGTATCCATCCGTTCGTGTGCCCGTTCGACAGCAGCCAGATGTTCACTCTCGCATTGCTCGCCCGCCAGTTGCAGTCGCCCCTGCGCAACGTTCAGCGGATTCCGCAAATCGTGTGAGACGACGCTCGTGAACGCCTCAAGTTGGTCGTTGTGCTGTTCGAGGGCCCGCTCGCGGTCGCGTAGCTGTTCGGTCCCTTCGACCTGCTTGAGCGCGCTGGTGACGTGTCCGGCCAGAATTTCTCCAAGGACGACGTCTCGCTGATCGAACGCCGCGGTCGTCTCCGAACCGGCCAACAGGACTCCGTACTCGCCGAGCGGGAGATACAGTTCGCTTTTGATCAGTGTGTCCGGGTTGTAGATGTCCGGGTCGGCGTGGACGTCATCGACGGCGAGTGCGTCACCGGACTCGTAGACGCGCCACGCGATGCTGTCTCCGGGCGTGAAGGTCGGTAAATCGTCTACCAGGTCATATATCCCGTCAGAGGCGGCGACCGGTTCGAGAGTTCGTTCATCCTCGTTGTAGAGGTGGATTGTGTTCGCCTCGAGTCCCAGTACAGTGCGCGCCGTCTCGACGCCGATTTCAGCCACCTCCTCGCGCGTGTCAGCCCGGAGCAGATCCTGTACCGATTCGCTGAGCGCTTTGAGGCGACGTTCGTGTTGTTTTCGTTCGGTAATGTCTCGTTGGAACCCAACGTAGTTGATGACCGTTCCGTCATCGTCGCAGACTGGGGCGATAGACACCTGATTCCAGAACATAGTTCCGTCCTTCCGGTAGTTCCGGAGTTCGACCGACACGGGTTCGCCCTCGTCGATGGCCGCCCGCATCGCGTCGACCGGCTCGGACTCGGTCGCCTCGCCCTGCAGGAACCGGCAGTTTCGGCCGCGCACCTCTGACTCCGTGTAGCCAGTCAGCTCCAAGAACCGACTGTTGGCGTATGTTATCGGGGTGTCATCCTGCTTGGGGCCGGTCATTATAATGCCGATAGGTGCCTCGTTCATGGCGCGTTTGGTCCGGGAAAGTTCCTGTTCGCCGTCCCGCCGCTGAGAAATATCCCGGACCGTACAGACCAGTTCACCGCGGTCAGTCCGTGCGAGCACGTGGTCCTCGGTGAACGTGCTCCCATCGGCACGGAGCCCGGTTGTCGTGCCTGTCCAGTACCCGGTCTCTTCGATGGCCGGGAGGATCTCGTCGTAGATGCGTGGAATGTCCGCCTCTCGATACAACAGTTCCCAGTGCCGGCCCTGCATCTCCGCAGGGTCGTAGCCGTAGAGATCTGCGTACGCTTCGTTGACGAAAATAAACCGCCCATCCTCGTCCAGGATACTGATTCCCTCCTGTGCGGTCTCGATGGCATCGAGCTGGCGGTTCCGCTCGCGTTTGACACGCTGAGACTCCACTGCGTTAGTAATTCTATTCGCGAGCACTGCGTACTGGTCCGTACCGCTCCCTTTTTGCAGATAATCGGTAACACCGGCCGAGATAGCGTCGCTTGCGATCTCCTCAGAACCTTTGCCAGTGTAGAGAATGAATGGAAGCGCCCCGTACTCCTCGCGGACCGCTTCGAGGAATTGGATGCCGTTCCGCTCGGGCATATCGTAGTCGGAGACGACACAGTCGATGTCATTGTCGGCCAAGATTTCCAGCCCCGCTGTGGCGCTCGTCGCAGTCTGCACGTCTACCCGGTCGTCCTCGCGTTCCAGAAACGATGCCGTCATGTCGGCAAACCCCGGTTCGTCATCGACGTGGAGAATGCAGAAGGTTTCAGCAATATCCGTCATACCTTTGGGTAGTAGTCACACATTATAGGACGCTGAGTTAAAAGACCATCTCTGAAATCGGACGGTAACATATGCCCGTCATTGACGGGCTACGTGTTCCATCTTTCGGCCGTGTTTGGTTTTAGATAATTTACACTTACGTGAAGTTCGCGCGCATGGCTATCCCTGGCCGACCATCTCGTCTTCGTCTTCCCACTCCTGTTCACGGAGCTCGTACTTCTGGACCTTGCCGGTCGCTGTCGTGGGTAGTTCCTCAACGAACTCCACGCGGCGGACGACTTTGTAGGTCGCCAGTTGTTCTCGGGTGAAGTTCCGGAGGTCTTCAGCTGTCACGCCCGGGTTGTCAGGATCGCCTGAGTTAGGGACGACGAAGGCTTTCGGTGTCTCGCCCCACTCGTCGCTCGGGGCGGGGATAACTGCGACATCGCTGACGGCGTCGTGTTCGTAGAGTGTATCCTCCAGTTCGATGCTGGAGATGTTCTCGCCGCCGGAAATGATGATGTCCTTCTTCCGGTCGCGGATGGCAACCATGCCATCCTCGTCGACCGTCGCCAGGTCGCCCATGTGGTAGTAGCCCTCGACACGGTCGGAGAAGGCCTCCTCCGTCTGTTCGGGCTTGTTCCAGTAGCGGTCCATCACCTGATTGCCGCGGACGACGACCTCCCCCAGCGTCTCGTCGTCGTGTGGCACATCGTTGCCGTCCTCGTCGACGACCCGGACATCGGTCCCAAGGTAGCCGATGCCCTGGCGCTTCTTGACGCTGAAGCGGGCGTCGCTTCCGTCTTCGAAGAACCGCCGGGCGTCTGAAGTCGTGACGAGTGGGCCGGTTTCGGTCGCGCCGTAGACGTGTTTCAGGTACCAGCCGAAGTCGTCTTCGACGGCTCGGATGACGGCCTCCGGCGGTGCGCTGCCGGCCGTTGCGATGCGCACATCGTTCGCACCGGTCGTCTCGATCTCTCCGTCGTGGGCTGCATAGCGGTCCGCCAAGATGTTCAGCACCGTCGGCGCGCCACAGAGATAGGACACGTCTTCTGTCCTGACAGCGTTGAAGATGCCTTCGGCGTCAACGCCGCGGGTACAGACGTGTTTCGCGCCCATGCCGGTGACCGAGAAGATGTGGCCCCAGCCGTTGACGTGGAACATCGGGAGCGTCCAGAGGTAGACATCGTCGTCCGAAATCTCCTGATGGAGCGCAACGATGTAGGCGTGAAGTGTCTCGGTCCGGTGGGTCCGACAGACACCCTTCGGGTCGCCGGTGGTCCCTGAGGTGTAGTTGATCGTGATGAGGTCGTCCTCGTCCATCTCTGGCCGCTCGTAGTCGGTCCCCGCCTCCTCGATAATTTCGTCAAAGGACTCCCAGTCGCCGTCGACGGCGTCCGTGTCGTTGGTCACGAAGATTTCCGTGGGCACCTCGTCGCGGATCGGCTCGATCTTCTCGGCGTACTCGTAGTCCGCGTAGACAGCGTCGACCTCGGCGTCCGAGAGAATATATTCGAAATCGTCCGGCACGAGCCGGTAGTTCAGCGGCGTGTGGACCGCGCCCAGTTGCATGGTTCCGTAGGCCGCTTCGAGCTGGTAGTGCGTGTTCGGGTCCAGCACGGCCACCCGGTCCCCCTTCTCGATGCCACGGGCAGCCATCGCCGCCGAGAACCCGTCGGCTCGCTCCCCGAACTCATCGTACGTGAAGCGTTCACCGGTCGTGGCGACAACAGCCTCTTTGTCCCCGTAGTATTCCCGCGCACGGTCGAGAAAATCCGTGGTCAGCAGTGGCTTGTGCATCTCAGGCTACCGTATGGTTAATCATGATAAAGTGGTTGTGATACTCCCCTGATCTTGCTGTCTCGGAACCGGTCATATTTTGGGTGTCTGTCGAACCACAGCCGCTTTGGGGATAGCGTCCCCAGTTTTCACCAATGAGTACAGCGACGGCGGACGTTTCGAAGCGGCAGGCGTGGGTGATGGCCGCACGGCCACAGACACTGCCTGCCGGGGCTGCGCCGGTCATCGTGGGAATGGGGCTGGCGGTCCACGCTGGCGTCTTCGCTCCAGTGCCGGCAGTTGCGGCGCTGGTGGGCGCGCTGCTTATCCAGATTGGAACGAACTTCGCGAACGACTACTACGATGCGGTGAAGGGGGCCGACACCGATGAGCGTGAGGGGTTCACCCGCGTGACCGCTGGCGGCCTCATCGATGCCGAGGAGGTCAAGCGGGCGATGATAGCGACCTACGGCCTCGCCGTTGTCATCGGCGTCTATCTCGTCGCCGTCGGCGGTCTGCCCATCGTCGTGGTTGGCCTCTCGGGTATCGCCGCCGGGATTCTCTACACCGGCGGTCCGTTCCCCTACGGCTACCGTGGCCTGGGCGACCTGTTCGTCTTCGTCTACTTCGGCGTCATCGCGGTCACCGGCACGTACTATGTACAGGCCGTTGCGAGCGCAAGCGGCGTCGGCACGTTCCCGATGACGCTCCCGCCGGGATCGGTCACTGCCGCCGCCATTACAGCCAGTCTCCCAGCAGCCGGGCTGTCGACGGCGATTCTCGTCGTCAACAACATACGCGACCGCGAGACGGACCGCGCCACAGGCAAAAAGACGTTAGCGGTCTATCTTGGCTATGGATGGAGCCGCGTCGAGTTCCTCCTGATGGTCGGGATGGCCTACGTCGTCCCTGTCGTGTTCGCCTTTGACAGCCAGTACGGACTGGCGGCACTGGCCCCGCTGCTTACGCTGCCACTGGCGGCGACTATCTCGAAAACAGTCCTCACACAGACCGACGGCGACGCACTGAATCCGACGCTCGAACGGGTCGGCCAGACGCTGTTCGCCCACTCCGTCCTGTTCGCGGCGGGTCTCGCTGCCACACAGCTACTATGAAGGTCGATTCGTTTTCGCTCCCGCTGTCGAGTCCGCTTGCCACCGCCCGCGAGACGATTAGCCAGCGCTCGGGGTTCGTCGTTCGCTACGACCACCGTGGCGAAACCGGCGTCGGCGAAGCTACGCCGCTCCCGGGCTGGACGGAGTCCGTCGACGACTGCCACCGCGGACTTGACGACGCTGCCACGGTTGCGGCCGACGGCGGGCACACGGATGTCCTGCTGTCGTTGGACGCCGCATCGGTTCCTGCCGCCCGACACGGTTTTGCGACCGCGCTACTGGACGCCGACGCCAAGGCCGATGGCGTGCCGCTGTACCAGTGGTTCGAGCCTGAGAGGCACTGTAATCGCGTCCCGGTCAACGCGACAGTCGGCGACGGGTCTCCAGCCGAGACCGCCGACGCCGTCGAGCGGGCGGTCGCGGCCGGCTACGACTGTTGTAAGCTCAAGGTCGGGAAGCGAACCGTCGACGAAGACGTGGCGCGCGTTCGGACCGTCCGCGAGCGGGTGGGCGACGGTGTGACCCTGCGGGCCGACGCCAACGGCGCGTGGTCCCGTGACCAGGCGCAAGACGCCTTCGACCGCCTCGCGCCGCTGGACGTGGCCTACGTCGAACAGCCGCTTCCGACTGATGACCTCGCCGGCCACGCTGAGCTGCGGGGCAACGGTGTCGGTGTCGCGCTCGATGAATCCCTTGTCGAACGCCGGGTCGACAGCGTGCTCGACGCCGACGCGGCCGACGTACTGATACTGAAACCGATGGTGCTGGGCGGCCCCGGCAACGCCCATACGCTGGCACTTCGGGCCCGCGAGCAGGGCGTCAAGCCGGTCGTCACGACGACTATCGACGCCGTCGTCGCCCGCGTTGCGGCGCTACACGTCGCCGCCGCGATTCCCGATGTGGCCGCGTGCGGTCTGGCGACCGGCGACCGACTGGCCGCCGACCTCGCGCCGGACCCGACAACGGTAACTGACGGATCGATGTCGGTTCCCCAGTCGACCGGCCTCGGCATCGACCCGGCGGAGGTGGAACCCGATGCGTGATCCCTTCAACTGGCCGACAGAGGATCTCGTAACGCACCGTGCCGAGACGACGCCCGACCGGACGGCAATGGTTGCGGCGGCCTCCGGGAACGCGGTCACCTACCGCGAACTCGACGCCGCCGTCGATACGGTGGCTGCCGAACTCGATCGGCGGATCGACGCCCCGGATGCCACCGTCGCGACGCTCCTGCCGACGCGGCCGGCAGTCGGGACGCTCCTGTTCGCGGCGATGCGACTGGGGGCGACGCTCGCGCCGCTGAACGTCGAACTCGACACGGGGACGCTCCAGAGCCAGCTCTCGACGGTTGACGCCGACCTGCTGGTCTGCGGGGACAGCACCGCGTCGCTGGCGGGTGACATCGACGGCTGTCCCGTCGTTTCGGTCGGTGCAGACCTTTCAGCGGCTGCTGTCGCCGACGAGACAGCAGCGACGGTCTCGGCCGACGAAACAGCCACCGACGTGACCCCGGCGACTCTCTCCCGGACGGCCACCCAACTGGTCATTTTTACCTCTGGAACCACCAGCGAGCCGAAAGGCGTCCAGCTGACCGTCGGCAACCTCGTCGCCAGCGCCGTCGCGTCATCGTACCGCCTCGGCGTTCTTCCGGATGACCGCTGGCTGGTCTGCCTCCCGACCTACCACATGGGCGGACTGGCGCCGTTCGTCCGGAGCGCGCTATACGGCACTGTGGCCGTCGTCCAGCGGTCGTTCGACGCTAACGCGACACAGCAGGTGTTTGCGAAACACGAGGTGACTGGCGTCTCGCTGGTGCCGACGATGCTGTCGCGGCTGCTGGACGCGGGCTGGGAACCGCCGTCCTCGCTCCGGTTCGTCCTGCTCGGCGGCGGGCCGGCCAGCGAGACACTCATCGAACGGTGTCGGGAGCGGGGCGTGCCGGTCTGTCCAACCTACGGGATGACAGAGACGTCGTCCCAGATAGCGACGGCGCGGCCCGAGACAGCCTTCGAACACGCCGGCACCGTCGGCCAGCCGCTCGTGTCCACCGACCTGACAGTTGTCGCTGATGGGGCCACCTGTGACCCCGGCGAACGCGGCGAGATAGTCGTCGACGGCCCCACGGTGACGCCGGGCTACCTGAACGGTGATGGTGATGCGTTCAGCGACCACGGTTTCCGGACCGGCGACATCGGCTATCAGGACGCGGACGGTCGTCTCTGCGTCGAGGGCCGCGTCGACGACCAGATCGTGACCGGCGGGGAGAACGTCGACGCGAGCACGGTTGCTGACACCATTCGCGAGCACCCTGCGGTCAAGGATGCGGCCGTCGTGGGACTCTCCGATGAAGAGTGGGGCCAGCGCGTCGCCGCATTGGTCGTCGGGGACGTATCGCCCGCAGTGGTTCGCGACCACTGCGCCGAGCGACTCGCGCCGTACGAGGTGCCAAAGACGGTGCGGGCTATTGATGCGCTCCCGCGGACGGCCTCGGGGACTGTCGACCGGTCCGCCGTCCGGTCGCGCCTCGGGACTGCCGGCGAGTCGAACGAATCCGTATAGCGGATTGGGGCTCGCGGCCAAGCGGTTTTCTACGTCGATAGCGTATACAGTTCCGTGTGTACAATCGTCCTCGCGTGGCAGGTCTTCGACGGCACGCCGGTCGCGGTCGCGGCGAACCGCGACGAGCGACTCGAGAGGCCGTCACAGCCGCCACAACAGCGCCACTGGGGCAGTCGCGTTGTCGCGCCGGCCGACGAAGAAGCCGACGGGACGTGGATCGGCTACAACGAGCACGGCCTGCTAGCGGCGGTGACGAACCGCTGGGTCGACGCCGACCTTGCCGGCGACCGCTCGCGCGGCCTGCTTGTCCGGGACGCGTTGAGTCACGAGAGCGCGGAGTCAGCCGCCCGTGCTGTCGAGCAAGCGACCAGAGACGCCGAATACTCGGGATTTAACCTTCTGCTGGCAGACGAGAACGCTGCCGTCCTGCTAGAATGGGACGGCCAGCTCGCGGTCCAGAACTTCAAGCCCGGCGTTCACGTCATCGTCAACGTTGGCGCGGACGGCGACTACCGGATTCCAGCCCATCGGCCCGATGCCGGCGAGGAGCAAGCGACCAACGCGACGCGGTTGCGCGAGGCGCTGGTTCCGGAGCCCAGCGAATCCGCCGACGAATGGATTGATCGGGCAGGCGAAACCATCAGCGACCACGAGTACGGCGTCTGCGTCCACGGTGACGGCTTCGGCACGCGGTCGTCGTCGCTCATCACACTTGGTTCGGACCACGAGTATCGGCACGCGGCCGGGCCGCCATGCCGGACGCCGTACCGCCCGGTCGAAGGTCAGATTTAAGCGGCCGTCTCACGGTGTACACAATACATGAGTTCAGCAGCGTCGGAGGCGGACCTTTCTGACGGCGAGCGGGCCGGGCTCGAACTGATTCGTGAGTCCGGTGGCATCCACCAGAGCGACTTCTGGAAGGAACTCGACGTCTCCTCGCGGAAGGGGAGTCGAATCGTCGAGTCCCTGTTCGAGAAGGACCTCATCCAGCGTGAGGAGACGGTGTACGAGGGGCACAACACGTACTACCTGACACCCGCGGCCCGCGACCTCGACTTCTCACTTCTGATGGCCGGTGACCAGCTCTCGCCCTTTATCGGCGACGAAGAAGTCGACCCCCACGACGACACCTTCTCGCAGTGGGTCATGACCCTCGCTTACGAGGACTGACCGGCGGTTACGTGGCGTGAGTCAGTAATGCCACGGCACGTCGTCGAAATCCGGGTTGCGGCCCTCGTTGAACGCGTCCCGTCCTTCCTGAGCCTCGTCGGTCATGTAGGCCAGCCGCGTCGCCTCCCCGGCGAACACCTGCTGTCCGACCATGCCGTCGGAGTCCAGATTGAACGCGTACTTGAGCATCCGCATCGCCGTCGGTGACTTCTCGTTCATCCGCTCGGCCCACTCGATGGCAGTATCTTCTAAGTCTTCGTGAGGCACCACGTCGTTGACCATCCCCATGTCGGCGGCTTCGTCGGCATCGTAGGTCTTGCCGAGGAAGAACACTTCCCGGGCCTTCTTTTGTCCCACCTGCCGTGCGAGATACGCCGAGCCGAAGCCGCCGTCGAAGCTCCCCACGTCGGGGTCCGTCTGGAGGAACTTCGCGTGTTCCTCGCTGGCGAGCGTGAGGTCACAGACGACGTGCAGCGAGTGGCCGCCGCCGACGGCCCACCCCGGGACGACGGCGACGACGGGTTTGGGGATGTGGCGGATCTGGCGCTGTACTTCGAGGATGTGAAGCCGGCCGACGTTTTCCGGCGCGTCATCTTCCACGCCGTCGCTCGTCTCTCGCGGGTCGCTTTGCTCCCCGATCGCTGTGTCCGAGTCGCGTAGCGACTCGCTGTACTCGTAGCCGCTTTCACCTCGAATACCCTGGTCGCCGCCGGAGCAGAAAGCCCAGCCGCCGTCCTTCTCGGATGGGCCGTTCCCGGTCAGGAGGACACAGCCAACGTCGGTCTGGCGCTTGGCGTGGTCCAGCGCCGTCGCAAGTTCGTCGACCGTCTCCGGCCGGAAGGCGTTGCGCTTCTCCGGGCGGTCGAAGGCGATACGGACCGCACCCGTGTCGGTTGAGCGGTGATAAGTGATATCGGTGAAGTCGAACCGGTCGATGGCACTCCACCGCTCCGGGTCGAATATTTCAGAGACCATACCGTGGCTCGGGACGGCCCTCGCAAAAAGATTCCTCGTACAGGCTCACACAGCGGAGGAAACCCTTTGGTGCCACGCACACGAACCGACTAGCGATGCCCTCCACATCGAACAAAAAGGCGGTGATGGGGATGCTTGCGGGCCTTTCCATCCTCATCGTCGTGTACAGTCTCATTATCGTCCAGCAGATTCTACTCGGGCTGATTGTGGCTGTGGTCCCCTGGCTCCTGTATCTGGTTGTACGGTTCGTGTTCACGCTCGAACGAATCGCGACGGCGCTGGAACGGCTTGCGTCGGCTCGTACCCGTGAATCGGGGTCCGATGGGGCTGGATCCGCTGGGGACCATCAGCAGCCGTCGGAGTCGTACGGACACAACACAGAGACCGAAGGAGGCGTAGAGAACGAGTGACTGACTGCGGTCGCGTGCAGCTACGGTCGGTCACTCGCCCGCAGGTGCTACACTCGGCATGACAGAGACATTCTACGAGGTGCTGGGCGTTCCAACTGACGCCTCGACGGCGGCTATCGAAGCGGCCTACCGGGAGCGACTGAAGGAAACCCACCCCGACGTGAGCGATGCCGCCGACGCTGGCGAGGCGACACAGCGGCTCATCGAAGCCCGCGACGTGCTCACCGACGAAGACGAGCGGGCGCGATACGATCAGCTGGGTCACGACGCCTATGTTGCGGGCGAGCGTAACATACCGGACGACAGTGGCAGCGACGTAGCCGAAGCGGCACGGCGCGCGGGCTATGACGAATCTGAATCGGCAACCGATCGAACCGAAGCGAGCACTGACCGAGGTACAGCCCGGACGAACGCCCAAGATCGGGCACGACGTGAACGAGCCGCCAGATACCGCGTCGCTGAGGACAAAAATGGGCGCTCGACTACCGACACCGATGCGTCGTCGAGCAACGAGCAATCGACCGACGCAGCCAGTGAGACGGCGACGGCGTCGAACTCAGAGTCGACCCAGCGCTCCGGGTCCACCGCGACCAGCGGCTTCAGCGACAACGCCGGCAGCGGTGCCACCTGGACTTCGTCATCCGCGTACTCCGTCCGCCAGACCGACACCCCGTCACGCGGCTCGCTCTTGGAGATGCCGACCGGCCGGGGGCTGACGCTGTTTGCCATCACATTCGCGCTCTATCCGGTACTGTTGTTCAGCGCGCTACTTCCGGCGTTCCCCCTGTGGGTCAACCTGACAATCGGGGCCTGTACCCTCTTCATGATCGGATATCTCCAGTCCGAGCCTACTATCGCGATTATGGTGTTCGGGAGCTGGAGCCTGACGACGGCAGTGTTGCTGATCGTGCTGAACATCAGTGCGTTCTCACTTATCGGAGCGCTCGCGCTGTCGGGGACGTGGCTCCCGTTCGGGCTGTCGCTGTTGACGGCGTCCGTGCTCCGGATCTAACAGATCAGTCGTCAGCGAGGGCTTTCTCGACCTGTTCAGCAAGCCGGTCTCTGACTGCGTGGCTGTCGCCCGCGTCGAACCGGACCTCGATGACCTGTGTCCCATCGCTCCGGACTGAGTCGCCAAAGCGCTCGCGGAACTGCCGGCGGTCGGCCACCCGCTCGAACTCCAAGGAATAGAGCGCCTCCGTCGGCTCGAAATCGAGCCCGTGTGGCGTTCGGAACTGGTTCTCAAAGGTGGGGTGGTCCTCGATGGGCAGCATGTGGAAGATGCCGCCGCCGTCGTTGTTGAGCAGGACGACCGTCGCGTCTACCGCACAGCGGCCGAGCGCGAGCAGGCCGTTCATGTCGTGGTAGTACGCCAGATCGCCGGTGACGAGCACGAGTGGGTCAGTTGTCGCGCTGCCGGCCCCAAGCGCCGTTGAGGTGATGCCGTCGATACCACTGGCCCCGCGGTTGCCAAGTACGGTTAGGTCAGCGTCACGGGGGCCGCCAAAGCGGTCCATATCTCGTATCGGCATACTGTTCGAGATGAACAGTGTAGCCGGGTCCGGGGCCAACGCGGTCACATCTGCGAGGACGCCCCCTTCCCAGTAGGTCTCCGAAGCGGTTTCAGCAACGGTGTCCCAGTGGGTTTGCTCCGCCCTAATGAACTGTTCTTGCCACGACGCTGCAACGCCACCCAGCGTCTCGCCCGCGAGCGCATCTGCGGTGGCGTCGGGGTCGGCAACGAGTAGGTCCGTGGCGGTGAACTCGGCCTCCGACCAGCCGCCGGCCGGGTCGACGAGGAACTGCTGGCAGTCGGCGTCCCGGAGGTAGTGACGCAGCGGCTTCGAGGTCGGCGACGCACCGAACCGGACGACGACATCGGGGTCGTCCCACTGATCGACGCCGTCACTTCCGAGATAGCTGTCGTAGCCGCCACAGACCGGCACGTCGAGGCGGTCGACGTGGGGGCCGAACCGGAGGTCCGACAGCGGGTCCGCCAGAACGGGGAAGCCCGTGGCTGCCGCCAGCCGTTCAAGCGAGTCGGCACTGAGTCCCTGGTCGGCCGGCCCGGCAACGATGAGGCCTCGCTCGGCGGCCTCGAGTGCGTCCTGCACGCGGCGCACTGTCTGCTCGTCCGGTGCACCGACGCCCTCGCTCGTCGTGACAAACGGGCCATCGCGGCCGATTTCGGCCGCGCTGTCACCATCTGCCCAGTCGGCGGGCACGCCCGCCGGGTCGTCCTCGGGCACCGACGTCGGCTCCAGTGGCTTCCGGAAGCGACAGTTCAGGTGAACCGGACCGGGGTCATTACCGGTACTCTCCGCGAGGGCGCGAGCTGCCGTGGTCCGTAGCATCCGAACCTTCCGCGGCTCGGCCTCGGGTTCGGGCATATCGCGATACCAGCGGACGGCGTCGCCATACAGTTTCTCTTGGTCGACAGTCTGGTTCGCGCCGCTGTCGATGAGTTCCGGCGGGCGGTCCGCCGTCAGCAGGAGCAGCGGGACGCCCGACTGGTTCGCTTCGATGACTGCTGGGTGGTAGTTCGCCGCGGCGGTCCCCGATGTGCAGACCAGCGGCGTCGGCTCGCCGGTTCGGCGGGCGCGTCCCAGTGCGAAGAAGGCCGCCGAGCGCTCGTCGAGGTGGGAGAACACCTCGATGTCGGGATGCTCGGCGAATGCGATCGTTAGCGGCGTCGAGCGGCTACCGGGCGAGAGACACACCGCGTCGACGCCGCCCGCGGCGAGTTCGGAAACGAGCGTCTCCGCCCACAGCGTGTTGACGTTTGGGGCTGTCATTCCAGCTCGTCCAGTATTGGCCGGTATTTGAGCTGGACCTCGTCCCACTCGCGGTCGGGGTCGCTGTCCGCGACGATGCCCGCGCCCGCAAAGAGCGTCGCCTCGTGTTCCGTGGCGACGGCCGAACGGATGCCGACGGCGAAGGTCCCGTTGCCGGCAGCGTCGACCCAGCCGATCGGAGCGGCGTACCAGCCGCGGTCAAACGCCTCCGTCTCACGGATAGTCCGTAGCGCCGCGTCCGGTGGCAGCCCGCCGACGGCCGGTGTCGGGTGGAGTGCCTCGACCAGCGAGAGGACGTGTTCGTCGTCGTCGAGTTCGGCTGTTATCGATGTCCGGAGGTGCTGAACCGTGGCGAGCCGGCGGACGGTCCGGTCGCCGATGCGAACCGTCGAGGCAAACGGTTCAAGCTGGTCCCGTATCGCGTCGGCGACGAGCTTCTGTTCGTGGCGGTCTTTCTCGCTGTCGAGGAGCTCGGCGGCAAGCCACTCGTCCTCGGCGGGCGTGTCACCCCGTCCCGTCGAGCCAGCCAGCGCCTCTGTCCGGACGGTTCGCCCGCGGACCGAGACCAGCCGCTCCGGCGTGGCCCCGAAGAAAGTGCCACCGGATTCTGTCGATAACATGAATCGGTAGCAGTCCGGGTACGTCTTGGACAATCGGGCCATCACGTCTGGGACCGATAGCTCCGTGTCTAGTGTGGCGCTGAGGCTCTGGGCGAGCACGACCTTCTGGAGCTCGCCCCGGTCGATACTCTCTGTGGCAGCCGCCACCTGCTCGCGCCAGCCGTCCTGTGTTGGCGTGCGCTCCCGGTGTGAGATTCCCGGCGGCGTACCCGGACTGCGCTCGGAGTCTGCGACCAGTCGGTCGCGCCATTCCTCCAGTAGCGCCTCCGCTTCGGTCGCGGCCTCAGGTCCTGTCGCGACCGTTGTGAGCCAGGCATCGTCGTCCCTTCTGGTTACCTGTATTTCCGGGAGGAAAAACGCCGCACTGGGGAACCCATCCCAGGGAGAGTCCTCCCCTTCGTGTGTTCCGTTGTGGAAAGCGAACCCGCCGAATGCTCGCGGTCGAGCGATGCTCGGGAGGCTATCGGGCACTGAGCAGTCATCGAACAGTGCTTCGACTGCTGTCCGCACATCGTCGAACCGCGACTGCCCGTCGGCAGTCACAGTCGCCGCGCTCCCGCGGGCCGCAATTGACTCTGTACCGGCCGCCCAGAAGAACCGGGGGCGAGCGTCCGTCTCCAGTATTGCCCGCACCGGTGCATCGTCGAGGCGACACCCGCGTGCGACGACCGTTGTCTCACCAACCGTCGTCTCGTCACCACGCAGTGGTTCCATCAGCCATGCCTTAGGATTGCGCACCTTTGAGCCTAACTATACGCTCGATTCCACATAGTGGGGCTCGGAATCGGGCCGCCATCGTGGTGCGGCCGATTTCACGCCGTTCTGACCCGCCACGCGACATTGCAGTAATCGGATTCTGATTCGCAGAAATTAATATTTGGGTTCACAAAGTTCCTCTCTCAGTTCTACAATTGTAATTCCGCAATCTACGAACATACCCCCGTCAAGTTTAAATAGGGCATAGTCGAAGCCCCCTATGTTGCGATGCCTAAGGTAGAGATCAATATCCCGGAACACCTGGAGATGCAGATCGCGCAGCTCGTCGAGAAAGGCGAGTTCCTCAATCGTGAGGAAGCTATCGAGGACCTCCTGTCGACCGGGCTCAAGGCGTACAAAACCTCCGGACCACAGGATGAAGACGAGGAACCAGGGTTCGAAGAAGACGGCATGATGGGCCACGACGACGAGTACGTCTTCTGAAAATACAGGCGTGAGCGTCTGGTATCCCTTCTCAAGCAATTCTTATGCACGTGCCACCGCATACTGTAGCCATGCACAAAGACGAGCTTCTTGAGCTACACGAGCAGATGGTGACGATTATGCAGTACTTCCGCGACGACATGGACTCAGTCGATCCGGAACTGTTCGACGCGTATCAAGAACTCGACGTGCGGCCATCGGACGTCCACAAGTCGAAAAGTGAGCACAAACACGCCGTGTTCGTGCTCGGAAACTCGCTGGCGACGGCGATGAGCGAAGACGAGTTCTCGGATGCAGGTCGGGTCAGCAAGCGGATGAAGGAGCTGGCTGAGGACGCCGAGCGGAAACTGTAAGCAGGGCGGCCTTGCATCGCGTTCTCTCGTCTTTATCTCGACCCGTCTCTGCTCTTGGCTACGATCTTTCGCCGTCGAGTTCGGTGAACAGCTCCGGGTCGGTCTTGAATTTCAGGACGTTGTGGACGACCGAGTTTCGGATGTTCTGAATTACGTCGCCGTGTTCCTTGTAGAACTCGTGTATCCAGCGGGATTCGGCCGTCCGGCTCGGGAACATCATCACTGATTTCCACTGATATTCACCGTCTGAGAGGAAGTAAAACAGCGTGTGCCGGTCGTCCCGGATAGACACCATCGCGTCGTGCCAAGAATCGGCAAAATGCTTGGGATTGAATTTGAACTCAAACAGCGCGAAATTAAACAGCTCCTCGTTCGGGACGATGGTCTCGCGGAAGACATCCGCGTCGCGCATCTCTCGAATCGATTCGCTGACAGTCACATGGGACACGTCGATGCCGTACTTCGATTCGAGAAGGTCCGCAAGCTCGCGGGATGACCGCTTGGGGTCCGCCGAGAGCTCACGCAGAATGTACATATCCCGCTCGCTGAATTCCCAGTCCGGAGGACCGTCGGTCATACTGTGGCCCCCCTCCTGCCGGGAGCGCAGGCACGGTCGATTTCGGCGTCGGGGGTCGGTCGAGTCAGTGTTGGAACAGTCGTAGGTACCATCTGTCTGTCTGGTCGTTGGTTGCTGAATCAGTGGTGGCGTCGGCCACGGTAATCAGTTTACTGGCCCGTGAACTCCGGATCACGTTTCTCGACGAACGCGGTTGCGCCCTCTTCGTGATCGTCAGTCGTGAACGCGAGACCCTGTGCGGTGGCTTCGTTTTCAAGTGCCTGTTCCAGCGAACTGTTCAGGCTCCGGCTGACCAGCCGCTTGGCGTGACCGAGTGCAACTGTCGGCCCAGCGGCGATGTCTGCAACGAGTTCCGAAAACTCAGATTCGAACGTCTCTGCGTCGAACACTCGAGTAAATAGCCCAAGATCCTCGGCTGCCGCAGCGTCCAGTAGTTCGCCGGTAAACAGGAGTTCCTTGGCCTTGTTCGGGCCGACGATTCGTGGAAGGAAATAGGAGACACCGGAATCACACGCCAGTCCGACCTGCCGGAAGCCGAAGCCGATCTGGCCGTCAGTGCTTGCGACCTGCGTATCACAGGCGAGCGCGAGTCCTGCACCAGCACCGAAGGCGGGGCCGTCGATTTTCGCGACCACCGGAAGAGGACAGCTGTGGACGGTCCGGATCGCTTCATGGAGTGACGAGACCACCAGCTCGACCTGTGTGGCCGGCGGTCGGTCGTGTTTCACTCCCTGTAGCATCGCATTGATGTCCCCGCCGGCACAAAAGGCCGGGCCTGCGCCTTCCAGTACGACACACCGGGCGTCGCTATCGGTCACCGATTCGAACGTGGCAGTGAGCGCATCGGCCAACTCCGCTGACAGGGCGTTTCGCGACTCTGGCTGGTTCAGCGTCACTGTAGCGATCCCGTCGTCAACAGATAGCGTCACGGTCGCGTCTTCCATGTGTGGGCCCTTGACCGGCGGAAAGATAACAGTGGTGTCCGTCAGCGCCTGCCAGACCAACATCGTTGGGCAGTACCTTTTGCCCGGGCTAGTCCGTGTACTGGGTATGCGCCTGCACTGGCACCGCCGTGACCTCCGGGCGACGGACAACGCCGGCCTCGCCGCGGCGACTCCGTCTGACCCGGTCGTCCCGGTGTTCATCTTCGACACGGCCGTTCTCGACCACGCCGGCCCGCCCCGGGTCGCGTTTATGCTGGACGCGCTCGACAGTTTGCGCGAGTGGTACCGTGACCACGGTAGCGACCTCGTCGTTGCCGAGGGAGACCCCACATCCGTTTTGCCAGAACTGGCAGCCGAGTACGGCGCGGAGAAAGTCACCTGGGGCAAGGACTACTCCGGACTTGCACGGGAACGCGACGCGGCCGTCCGGCAAGCGCTCGACGACGCGGACGTGGCCCGAGAGGCCCTCCAGAACGCCATATTACACGAACCCGGAGAGATTACGACGAACGATGGCGACCCCTACAGCGTCTTCACCTACTTCGGCCGGAAGTGGCACGACCGCGAGAAGGCAGCCCCCTACGATCCGCCGTCAACTGACGAGTTAGTTGATGTCGACGGTGACGCGCTCCCGACGCTAGCTGACCTCGGTTTCGAGGAGCCAGAAGCGGACGTGCCCGCGGCGGGAACCGACGACGCACGCGCCCTGCTCGATGACTTCCTCGATGAGAACGTCTACGAGTATGAGGAGCGCCGGGACTTCCCGGCCGACGAATGCACCTCGCGGCTCTCGGCCCATCTGAAGTTCGGGACCATCGGCATCCGAGAAGTGTACGACCGGACGCAGGACGCCAAAGAGGGGACCGGCGGTGACCGCCGCGATTCCGTCCGAGAGTTTCAGTCCCAGCTGGCCTGGCGGGAGTTCTACACGCAGGTGCTGTTTGCCCATCCACACGTCGTTAGCGCGAACTACAAATCATACGAGAACCCAATTGAGTGGGAGAACGACGAGGAACTGCTGCAGGCCTGGAAAGACGGTGAGACGGGTTATCCCATCGTTGACGCCGGGATGCGCCAGCTTCGTGACGAGGCGTACATGCACAACCGCGTCCGAATGATTGTCGCCTCCTTCCTCACCAAGGACCTGCTCATCGACTGGCGACACGGCTACGAGTGGTTCCGGGAGAAGCTGGTCGACCACGACACAGCCAACGACAACGGCGGCTGGCAGTGGGCGGCCTCCACGGGGACCGACGCGCAACCCTATTTCCGCATCTTCAATCCGATGACACAGGGCGAAGACTACGACCCGGATGCCGAATACATCAAGGAGTACGTCCCGGAGCTACGGGACGCCGCGCCGGAAATTATCCACGACTGGAACGAGTGCTCGCTCACGCAGCGGCGCAACGCTGCGCCGGAGTACCCGGACCCCGTTGTCGACCACAGCGAGCGCCGCGAGCAGGCGCTGGCGATGTACAAGCGGGCCAGAGGAGACGAGTAGCGCGGTTTCGTTCCGTCTCATTGAACTCTCCCGGGTGCTTACACGCGAGCTGACGCCGCTTGGTGGCATCAGTACCGCGGGCAGATACGGCTTCGTCCCGCCGTCCTTGTTGAGTGCTACCAAATGGCTCCTAAACGTTTAACAGGCAGCCGCGCGACAGGTAATGATGGAGGCGTTTTCATATGTCCGAACATTCAAATCCCGAACTGCCACCGCTCCCGTACGACTACGATGCGCTGGAGCCACACATCTCCGAGCAGGTGCTCACCTGGCACCACGACACCCACCATCAGGGGTACGTAAACGGTCTCGAATCGGCCGAGGAGACGCTCGCCGAGAACCGCGAATCCGGTGACTTTGGTTCGAGTGCCGCCGCGATGGGCAATGTCACCCACAACGGCTGTGGTCACTATCTCCACACGCTGTTCTGGGAGAACATGGACCCCAACGGCGGCGGTGAGCCGGAGGGCGAACTCCTCGACCGCATCGAGGAGGACTTTGGCTCCTACGAAGGCTGGAAGGGCGAGTTCGAAGCCGCCGCATCAGCTGCCGGCGGCTGGGCGCTGCTCGTGTACGACCCCGTTGCCAAGCAACTGCGCAACGTGCCGGTCGACAAGCACGACCAGGGCGCGCTCTGGGGCTCCCATCCCATCCTCGCCCTCGACGTCTGGGAGCACTCCTACTACTACGACTACGGCCCCGCTCGCGGTGACTTTATCGACGCCTTCTTCGAGGTTGTCGACTGGGACAAGGCTGCTGAAGAGTACGAGAAGGTCGTCGGTCGCGTCGAATAAGGGGCGACACTCGACGTTTTTTGCGGACGTGTAAAAGCCTGAGAGATGTCTGTGCCGATAGTGTCTGACCCACCGTTAATATCTAACTATGCCGACAAAAAATATCGGCGTGACTGGAGCAGACTACGGAACGGCAGTGTCACGGGAGGATATAGTTTTATAAGATGTGAATCAGTGGTAAGTGGTATGAGTCGCGATACCAATCGGCGAGCGTTCCTGAAGCGAACTGGGGCGGTAACCACTGTCGGTCTGCTTGGTGGGTTGGCAGGTTGTTCAACCGAACAGACCGGCGGTGACGGCGGGGACGGCGGAGACGGCGGCGATGGTGGGATGACCGGAACCGGGACCGAGTCCGGTGGCGACAGCGGTCCGGAGTCACCGGACGTGCTGATGGTCGTCGGCTATCCTCAGAGCGGTGTGCAACTGTTCAAGGACTTCTACGCCGACTACGGCGACGATGCCGCCGACATCCTCGTCACCGATGGCCTGCAGGACGGCGAACTGCCGAGTAACGTCGGCGACGATATGTCGAACGTCCGCGGCACGGCCCCGTCAGCGGCCGGGCCTGGTGTCGATACCTTCACAGAGCAGTTCACCTCCGAGTTCGATTACGACGAGGCCGGCGTGTTCACGTCACAGGCATACGACGCGACGGCGGTCCAGATTCTCGCAAACCTGCTGGCCGGCGAAAACGACGGGCAGGCCGTCCGGAATCACATGCGCGTCGTCGCCAATCCGGGCGGCGAGTCGTACGGTCCCTCCGAGTTGCCAGCGGCCGTCGAAGCGGCCGCCGCGGGCGAGAACATCCAGTACGAGGGGGCCTCGAGTGCGGTCAACTTCGACGAAAACGGGGATATGGCCTCGGCGCAGTATCAGGTCTTCGGCTTCCAAGACGGTGGGGGCGTCGATACGCTCAGCACCGTCGACTTCAGCGCTGGCGACGACATCCCACAGCCGGAACCGAACGGCTCTGGGAGCGACTCCGGACGGACGGTCAAGTTCGGTGTGTTGATGCCCGAAACCGGCGACCTCGGACCGCTCGGCAGGCCGATCCGTGACGGAGCGCTACTCCCGGCCCTGCAACTCGAAGGCCAAGTCGACTTCGAGTTCGATTATCAGGTCGGAGACACCCAGACCCAGGCGCAGGCGGGCATCGACGCCGCCAACTCTCTTGTCAGCGCGGGCTATCCGTCAATTACCGGAGCGGCCAGCTCCGAGACGTCGATACAGGTCGCCAGAAACGTGCTCATCGACAGCAGCGTCGTCGGGTGTTCGCCAGCGTCTACGTCGCCGACGATTACTGACCTCGAAGACAACGATTACATGTTCCGCACCCCGCCCAGCGACGCCCTGCAGGGACAGGTCCTTGCGCAAGTCGGCGTGGACGAACTCGGTGCCGCGACCGCATCGACGCTGTACGTGAACAACAGCTACGGGCAAGCACTGCAAGAGGCGTTCGCCGGCGCATTTGAAGCGGAGGGCGGGACTATCGTCAATCAGGTCGGCTTCGAGCAACAGCAGTCCTCCTACACGTCTGAGATCAACAGCGCGATGAACCAGTAACAGGGCTGTCAGCGCTGATCCTTTTTTCGAGCTATCCGCCGAGGAAGTCTTGGCGAACCTGCTCGTCGTTGAGGAGGACCGTCCCTTCGTCCTCGTAGCGATTCTGACCCTGCACGAGCACATAGCCCCGATCACACCGCCGGAGTGCCTCCTTTGCGTTTTGCTCGACCATCAGAATAGCCGTGCCGTCGTCGTTGATGCGGTCGATGCGATCGAACATATCGTCGACCAGGTCCGGGGCGAGCCCGGCGGAGGGCTCGTCGAGCAACAGCAGGTCGGGGTCGAGCATCAGCGCCCGGCCCATGGCGAGCATCTGCTGTTGGCCGCCCGACAGCGTCCCGGCCGACTGGTCGGACCGCTCCCGGAGAATGGGGAACCTGTCGTACACGTCTTCAATCCGGTCTTCCGGCACTTCGTCGAGGATGTACGCACCCATTTCGAGGTTCTCGCGCACACTCAGCGAGCCGAATACGTTGCCGGTCTGGGGGACGTAGCTGATTCCCTCGTAAATGATTTCGTCGGGATTGCGCTGGCTGATATCAGCCCCGCTGAAGATGACCTCTCCACCCATGTACGTTGTCAGGCCGAAGACGGACTTCATCACCGTTGACTTGCCAGCCCCGTTTGGCCCGACGATGACGACGTACTCACCGTCGGAAACGTCCATATGGACATCACTGAGGACCTGCAGATCGCCGTAGCCCGCATCAAGGTCTCGGATGGCGAGGAGCCGCTCGGCTGGGTCGGGGAGCGTGATAGCCTCTGACTCTGTCGCGCGCGGACTCATACGTCACCTCCTAGGTACGCCTCAAGTACCCGCTCGTCCGACTTGATAGTCTCGGCGTCCCCTTCGGCGAGGACGCTCCCCTGATGCATGACGATGATGTGTTCGCAGTTGTTCATGATAACGTCCATGTCGTGTTCGACCAGCAGGAAGGTCAGGCCCTGCTCTCGACGGAGTTCGTGAATCCGCTCCAGTAGTTTCTCTTCCAGCGTCGGGTTGACGCCGGCCAGCGGCTCGTCCAGTAGAATCATCTCGGGGTCGGTCATCAGGACCCGCGCCATCTCCAGCAGTTTCCGCTGGCCACCGGAGAGATTGCCGGCGTTCTCGTGGGCGAGATGGTCGATCTCGAAGAACTCGAGCGTCTCCCACGCGCGGTCCCGAACAGCCGTCTCGTCGTCGATGACATTGCCGCGAAGCCCTGGCGTCACCGACTGGATGACCGACTCGCCGACCTGTCCACCCGGCGCGAGCATCACGTTCTCCAGGACCGTCATCTCGGACAGTTCACGGGCGATCTGGAACGTCCGGACCAGCCCCTTATTTGCGAGTGTGTATGACGGGAGCCCAGTAATGCTCTGGCCGTCAAAGGTGACCCGGCCACCAGTTGGTTCGTGAATGCCAGTGATACAGTTGAACGTCGTCGATTTGCCGGCCCCGTTCGGGCCAATGAGGCCGGTGAGCGACCCCTCTGCCACGGAGAACGTCGCCCCGTCGACTGCGACAACGCCGCCGAACTCCTTGCGGAGGCCGTCGACTTCCAGCAGCGGCGACTCGATCGCGTCGCTCGTGACGGCAGTTTCCTGTTGCGGTGCAGCATCGGGTTCACTCATCTGTCTCACCTCCGGATCCGGACTGCGCTCTGTCAAGGCTCACGCTCGTTGCGGGTTCGTTCCGGTGGCCGAGCAGCCCCTCTGGCTGGTTCTGGATGATATATATCAGCACGACGCCGATGAGGACAAACCGGAGCGTGCTGACGTTGCTAATGGTGTATGCGAGGAGTGGAAGCGGGTCCAGCGACCCGAGTCCGGCAACCGCGTCCACGATGTTGCCGGGTGCGCGAGTGCCGCCAAGCGAGACGTTCTCGCCCAGCCGCGCCGGCAGGTAGAACAGCAGTCCCGAGAACGTCGCTGCGCCGATGATGCTCCCGGTGTTGGATCCGGAGCCGCCGATGATGAGCGCCGCGAACACGTAGAACGTAATCGTCGGTCTGAACTGCTGTGGGCTGACGTAGCCCGCCTGGCCGCGGAACAGGACACCGGCCAGCCCCATCAGCGCACAGCCGATCATGAACGTCTTGATCTTGAACAGGCGGGTGTCCTTGCCCAGTGACTGGGTCACGGTCTCGTCCTCACGAATCGCTTTCAGCACGCGGCCGAACGGCGAATTGGTGATTCGGGCGAGCACCCAGTAGCTCGCAGCCACGACCAGCAGGAGAAGTATCCCGTACGTGAGATTCGCCAGATTCGGCCCGGAAACGCCGACGCCCTCCGCAGCAGTTACGAGTGGCTGCCCGACGCCATTGATGAGCGTCGACGCGACCTCGTTTGCGGACTTGAACGAGATACCGGTCGCGCCGCCGGTTCCGACCGGCGCTCCGAACAGCGAGAACTCGGCGAGGCCGTCCCAGTTGACGACGAGCCGAATTATCTCCGAGAACGCGACCGTCACGATGGCGAGGTAGTCAGCCTTCAGTCGGAGTGCCGGCAGCGCCGCGAGACCGCCGATGATAGCGGCCATTGCCATGCCGCCGATGAGGCCAACCCATAGCGGGAGGCCGAGCCCCGGGACTGCCCCGGCCGCCGGGTCAGTTGGCGCAGTGAGAATCGCTGTCGTGTACGCGCCGACGGCCATGAACCCTGCAATGCCGATGTTGAACAGACCGGTATACCCCCACTGAAGATTCAGCGCCAGCGCGAGGATGGCGTAGCCACCAATGAGAACGGTCACGCTGCCGATGAAGCCGGCAGCGAGGTTCGCCCAGTTCGCCCCCCCGACAGCGATCGCCAGTACGAGCATAACGGCCCAGATACTGGCGATGAAGCCGATGACCAGCCCTACGTCCGGGAGTGCGTCCAGACGGTTTCGAACAGTGTCAACAGTACTCATGCAGTCGACACCCCCCCAAAGATGCCGGACGGGCGCAACAGCAAGACGACGATGAGCACCAGAAACGCAGAGGCCCGCGTCAGCCCGGATGGCAGCCAGATCAGGGCCAGACTATCGACTAGCCCAATGAGAATCCCGCCAGCCATCGCCCCGTAGATCGAGCCGATGCCGCCGACGATGACCGCGGCGAAGATGAGCAGGAGCAGAATCCAGCCGAAGTTGAACGATATCGTGCCGCTTTCCAGCACGAGCAGGTAGCCGCCGATGCCTGCCAGGCCGCCACCGAGGATCCAGGTAAGTCGGATCACGCGTTCGGTCGGAATCCCGGTCACGCGTGCGAGGTCTTCGTTGTCGGCCATCGCCCGCATTGCCTTGCCAAGCTTCGTCCGCTGTAACAGCAGGTGGACGCCGAGCATCAACAGGACCGACACCACCAGCAGGGTGATTTCGTTGTCGGTGATTGAAATCATCGAGAATAGCGTCACCCGGAGCCCGCCGCTTGCGACCCCGCTTGTCTGCGTGCCGAAGACGAACGCAATGAGGTATCGCAACGCGAGGGCAACACCGATTGACGCAATCAGCAAGGAGATGTTGTCCGTATCGCGCATGGGGCGATAGGTGAGTCGGTCGATGAGTAACACGATCCCAATCGACCCGACACCGGCGATGACAAGGCCGAGAAGCACCGGAATGAACGTCGAAACGGTGCTCAACTGTCGCCCCGAATTGAGCATGAACAGTTCTGAAATCGGGGCTCCGGTCCCGAGGCCAGCGGTGATGTACGCGGCGACCCACCCCAGGAACGCCCCGACAGTCACCGTGTCCCCGTGCGCGAAGTTGGCGAAGTCGAGAATGCTATATGTCATTGACAGACCAATGCCGGCGAGTCCGACCGCCAGTCCGACGAGCAGTCCGTCCACCACCATTGAGAGCAACGAACTCACGGTGAGAGACCCCCCCAGTAACTTGGCTCCGAGGAAAAACACGGTTGTCCCAGCGAGCTTTGCAACTAAATCCAGCAAGAGGAAGCCACTGACCGCGGCTACCACTGCTGCTCCCGGCCGATCGCCCACCACTACGCGGCCGTCTCTTGCGAACTCAGCAATTCCCATAGGTTACCGTTCGTTGGACCTTCCTTTGTAAATAACCCACCGGAAATTCTTGCGGAATAACCATGTAGAAGCCAAGATACCGCTGTGAAAACAGGAATTAACCCCTCCCATGGTCAGGTATCGGTCGAGAGACCATTGATACCACGAGAAAGATAGCGAATGGAGCTACTTCGAACTCGGTGAGGAACGTGAGGGTGAGCGCCCGCACAGCACCCGATGCTGTCATCGGTTACCAGTGTTTTAAGCTGTAGCCGTATCGAGAAATCACCGGCCATCGGCCCGATACCGACGGAGAACGGTGCTATTCACAGCGCTTTTATGCGGTCCATCGATGATATACGACAGATGGTACGCCTGGTCGTCGCCAGTCTCGTGCTGGCTCTCCTGCTGGGAAGCGGTGCCGCGCCACTGGCGATGTCACAGCCGGCCGACGAGAGCGTGGGCGTCCAGACGCCCGACAGGTTCGACCGGACGACGTTTCAGGTCACGTTGTATCAGAACGGGTCGGCGAAGTGGGCGATCGTCCACCGGACACCGCTCGCAAACGACACCGAACAACAGCAGTTCGAGGAGTTCGCTGAGGAATTCGAGCAGTCGGAGCAGCCACTGTACCAGAATTTCGTCGAGCAGTCGACGCTGCTGACACAGTACGGGACGAACGTGACCGGCCGGAACATGAGTGCGACCAACTACGCCCGGTCGGCGACGGTCGACCCGCTCCAGAACACTGGAACCGTGCGGATGTCGTTCCACTGGCGTAACTTCGCGGTTGTCGAGGGCGACGCGGTTGTGGTCAGCGACGTGTTTGATGGCGGGTTCTACATCGGGCCGAGCCAGTCGTTCGTCTTCGAGCGCGGCCCCGAACTTGCGTTCGTCGACGTCCAACCGGACCCCAACTCACAGAGCGAACCTGACTCGCTCGAAAACAGCGAGAGTGTTACGTGGAACGGCGAGCAGTCGTTCAACGACCGTCGGCCCTATGTGGAGTTGCAGCCGCGCGAAACCGGGCAGAGCGCTGGCGCTGAACAGCGCACCACAGCGGGTGGTGACACACCTGCCGAGGCCGCTGGTGGGCTGTCGTGGATGCTCCCGGTCGCCATCGTCGGTCTCATTGTCGTCGCCGGTGGCGTGGCCGCGTGGCGGTCCGGCGCGCTGAGAGGGGTGTTGGGAACCGACGATGACGAGCCGTCCGCTCCGTCGCCGTCGGCCACAGGCGGCACTGAGAAGCCGTCGACGGCTTCCTCGGGCGATGCAACGGCAGACACCGACACCCCTGAGGACCCGGCAGTCCCCGACGAGGAACTGCTCACCGACAGCGACCGCGTCCGCAAACTGCTGGAGGAAAACGGGGGCCGAATCGAAGCAGGTCGACATCGTCGACAGCACCGACTGGTCAAAGTCGAAGGTGAGTATGCTCCTCTCGGATATGGAGGACGACGGCGAAATCTCGAAGCTCAGAGTCGGCCGCGAGAACATCATTAGCCTCGCCGGTCAGGAACCCGACGCCGCGGGGTCACCGTTCGACGACGAGTGATACTGTCGGCTGTCCGTCTGTATCGCGGAATACCTTGCAATAGTTACACCCAACAGTATGATAAACCAGCACAGGGCGGGGCTGAAACGCAATGATTATACGTATATCCTCGCTACGAATTTGTGTACGCTCCGTTGGTGTAGTCCGGCCAATCATATCACCCTCTCACGGTGATGACTAGGGTTCAAATCCCTGACGGAGCATTTCTCTCCGATTCAACGCATACACAGTTACCACGTTCTGTGACCGACAGTATTTGTGTCTGCCAGTCCAACCGGGCGGTATGCGCGTCGCGGTAGTCACCGTCGGAGACGAACTGCTCAGTGGCGAGACGGTCAACACGAACGCTGCGTGGCTTGGACAACAGCTCGCGGAGCGTGGCGTCACCGTCGGTCGGACGACGGTTGTCCCCGACGAGATCTCGGACATTGCCCGCGTGGTCAACGAGTACCACGCAGAGTTCGACGCCGTCATCGTCACCGGTGGCCTTGGACCGACGCACGACGACAAAACAATCGAGGCCGTCGCCGCTGCATTCGGGCGGGACATCGTCGAGAGCGAGGACGCCATCGCGTGGCTGGAAGAACACGGCGGGTACACACGCGATGACCTGACCGACGGAACGGGCGAGGTGCCGGAGGGGTCCCGGGTTTTGCCAAATCATGAGGGTGTCGCGCCCGGCTGTGTCGTCGAGAGCTGCTACGTCTTGCCGGGCGTGCCGGGCGAGATGAAGCGGATGTTCGAAGAAGTCGCAGAAGAGTTCGCCGGCGAGCAGCGGTACGTTCACACCGTCGACGCCGCTGAGCCCGAGAGCGCACTGCTCGACCGACTGGCAGAGGTCCAAGAGCAGTTCCCGGTCAAGGTCGGGAGCTATCCGGGCGAGCACGTGACCGTCCGGTTCGAGGGGACAGAGGAGGAGCTAGTCGAGGAGGCGGCGGCGTGGTTCAGCGAACGCGTCGAGTCACCGACGGCAGAGTGACTACCGGTAGAGGTGGTTCAGCCAGAGAAACGTAAGCAGTAGGCCACCGAGCGTGATGGCCGCGCCGGACGCGTTGATAATCCCTGTCTGAACGCCGCTCTGGAGTACGACTGACATAGCTGTGCGTTCTGCGTGGGGTGGCTTGAAAGGCACGCTCCCGGGCCTCTTTTGCCGCGGGGTCGCGTAGCGACGGCGAATGCGACGAATTGGTGTCGTGGTCAACCCCATCGCCGGCATGGGCGGCCGCGTCGGCCTCAAGGGCACTGACGGGAAAGTCGGGGAGGCGCGCCGCCGCGGCGCGGAGCAACGCGCACCGGACCGCGCACGGACGGCGCTTGCATCACTCGCCGAAGTCGGGACGGACGTGGAACTGCTCACGTACGGCGACCCGATGGGGGACGGTATCGCTCGTGAGGCAGGGTTCGATCCGACGGTCGTTGGCACTCCGGGGAGTACTGACGAAACGACGAGCAAGGATACCCAAGATGCGGTTCGAGCGTTCGTTGAGGCGGATGTGGACGTGATCCTGTTTGTCGGTGGCGACGGCACGGCTGTCGACGTCGCAACGACGCTTGATGACCTGGACGCAGCTATCCCGGTTCTGGGCGTCCCAGCCGGGGTCAAAGTGTATTCCTCCGTGTTTGGTGTGTCGCCGCGTGCGGCCGGGCGCATCGTCGCCCGCTTCTCTGAGACGGAGCGCGCGGAGGTCAACGATATTGACGAGGACGCCTTTAGAGGTGGGGAAGTAGTCACCGAACTCCGGGCCGTCGCGGAAGTCCCTGTAGCTGACCAGCGCCAGTCGGCCAAGCAACTGGGCGGCGGCAGTGTCGAATCGCTTGCCGAAAGCGTCGCCAATGCCGCTGACCCAGATGTTACCTACGTCCTTGGGCCGGGGAGTACCGTCGGCGCTATCAAAGAAGAACTGGGGTTCGACGGAACGACGCTTGGCGTAGATGTGTGGCGTGACGGGGAGGTGCTTGCCCGCGACGCCGCCGAGGCAGACATCCTCGACGCCCTCGGCGACCGGAACGTCATCGTCGTCTCGCCGATCGGCGGACAGGGGTTCGTGTTCGGTCGGGGGAACCAGCAGCTATCGCCGGCGGTCATCAGACAGTGTGACCTCGAAGTGGTCGCCTCACGGCGGAAACTGGACGGCGTTGGCACGCTGCGTGTCGACACAGGCGATCCGGAACTGGACGAGAAGCTTCGCGGCTGGTTGCGAGTCCGTGTCGGGCGGCACGAACGCAGACTTGTCGAGGTCGTCTGAAGCTTCTCCAGCCGAGCGAAATGAACCATGATATATCGGCTGCGGTATTTTATCATGTATAGTCAAGATTAAGGTATCTCACGCCCCACAAAGGACATATGGAAACCCGGAAAGTCCAGCGATTGGGGCCGTCGACGCTCGCGATGACGTTGCCGGCGGAGTGGGCCAGTGAGCACGACGTTGAGAAAGGCGACGAGGTGTCGCTACGAATGGGCGGCAAAGGCACGCTGACAGTCATGCCCGAGTCCGTCCAGACCGAGGAATCAGAAGCTATCATCCACGCGGAGAATCTCGACGCCGATTCCGTCGAACGGGCTATCGTCGCCCAGTACGTGCTCGGCCGGCGCGTCATCCACGTCGAAGCCCCAGAGGGCGAGACACTGGAATCCTCGCACATCAACGCCGTCTACAACGCCGAAACCCAGTTGATGGGCCTCGGCGTCATCGAGGAGACGCCCGACCGGATCGCGATTCGCTGCTCCGTCGACCCGGAGGACTTCACGCTTAACAACCTCCTCGAACGGCTGGAATCCACTGGCTCGACGATGCGAAATGAAGCGGTGAAATCTCTCGCCCACGGCAATCCCGACCTCGCCCAGCGGGCGCTCAACCGCGAGCGACAGGCCAACAAGATATTCGTCCTCCTACTCCGCCTCATCTTCACGGCCTACCAGAACCCTAATCTCGCGCGAGCTATCGGCCTCAACGACGGCTTCCCGCTCATCGGTTATCGATCGATTGCGAAGAACCTCGAACTGACGGCGGACAACGCCGAGGATATCGCCGAGATCGCGCTTGAGACCGACGACCACTCCCTCAACGTCGACAGTTCGACCATGCGTCGCATCCGTGAGTTCACCGATCAGGTCAACGACATTACCGAACTGGCGGTTCAGGCGGCCGTCGACCGCAACTACGACACCGCGATTCAGGTCCGAGAGTTGTACAAGGACATCGGCGACAAGGAACACGAAATCCTTGACGACCTGCCGGAGATGGACAACGAGGCGCTACTGGAAGTGCGTGAAGTGCTGGTCAGTCTTCAGCAGACGGCCGAGTTTGCGGTCCGAAGCGCCGAAATCGCGACGAACCTCGCGCTCAACGAGGAATCGGAACACACGACGATCGAGTGAGGCGGCTACCGCGGCCCGCGGTTGCGGTTTGCAGCAACAGTCCTGTTTTCGGACTCCACCATCTAATTTAGCAGGTTCACTGCCACGACAAACTGCGGTGAAAAACACTTGTGCCTTTGAGTGGGCATTGTGAACGGTCCAGTATGAAGCGGCCTGTCGGTCCACCGACACCCATTCACATCACTGTCAAAGAGACCATCGCGGCGCTTGAGGACTGTCACCCCACGCAACTCGGGAGCCTTGACATGGTTGTCGACGGTGAGCGTCTGGACGCAGTATCGGATATCCCACCGGGAGAGTTGCCGATGCTGTTCCAGTACTGCGGCTACACGATAACGATCGATGGCACGGGGATGCTCTATGTCGAGAACTGAGGGAGCGGATTACTAGTACTGACTACCCGAGGAGGCCGCCATCGTCTGTTTCGGTTTCAGTCGGCGTGGCCGTCTCCGTTGGGGTCGCTGTGGGTTTCTCGGTCGTCGTTTCAGTCGTGGCCTCCGTGTCCGTCTATCCGCCGTCAAACAGGCCGTCATCCGTCTGTGTGTCCTCATCACCCAGTAGTCCACCGTCTGTTTCGGTTTCCGTGGGTGTCGGTGTCAGGGTTGCAGTTGCGCTATCGGCTGTCGAACTATCGGACCCATCGCTGGAGCCGTCAGCGGCCCCATCGCCGGTCGGGTACTGCGCCTTGGTGCCGAAGATGTCTGTCTCTATTTCCTGCTGGTAGTCGATTGAGTCCAGGTCGACTCTGAACTGCTCGTTGCCACCCTCAAGGACGAGATAGAAATCGATGTAGAGGTCCGTCTGTTGGTTTCGCTGGAGGTGGGACACCCACCAGCGGTCCAGATTCTCGTTCTGGATAGCGGTGTTCGCTTCGAGTGTCGTCTTCTCGCCTGGCCTGAGGACGTAGCCTCGATTCGTTTCGCCCTCGCCGACGGTCACGTCGTTCATCCGAATAGTGTAGCCGACTTTGGTGACTGTGTAGGGGTACGGCTTTGGGTTGTACACGTCGAAGGCGAGGTTCAGCGGCGTCTCGGACTGTGTGAGATTCGTCTGGTCCCACGTGCCGCGGGTTTCGTTGATGTAGAGAACGGGGTCCGAGACGAGCGGCTGGTCTGCCTCGACGGGCCGCGTCTCGGTGGAATTGAACTGGCTGAGGAGGGCCGTCTCGATAGTTCGTTCCTGGCTAAACGACACTGACCGACCGCCGAGCGTCGAGGACGTGATGGTTGCGTCGATGCTCACTGTCGTCGTCTCGCCATTGTTGATGTGGGTGACCCACCACGGCGGAATACGGTCGTTTTGCATCTCGGTGGTGAACTGCAACGTCGAGTTGCCGGTACCGAGACCGACGCCCTGCCTGTCGCCCCGTGCCATCTCTACGCCGTTCATTGAGATAGTGTAATTGAGTCCGACGCCGCCCAGCTGGACGCCGACAGGGTTCGGGTTAGTCACAGTCAGGTTCGTTCCCACCGTGGTCGTCTGGTTCGAGACATCCGAGAAGTGATTATCAACGGACGCGACGCTTGGCGTCCCCAGTACACCGAGCGCGACGCTGCCCCCTGCGACAGCGCCGATCGCGACGAGTAGCACACCAACTTGTTTCAACCGGCCCATGGTTGCTCTCCCATCTTCGACGGGTCGGTATATGTCCTGTGGCCCGAGCCCGAATGAACTAAGTGGGCAACACCGAAAGCGTGGTACATGAGTTCCAAGGCGTCCAAAAGCGACATGGGGATGGGCCTGGCCCTGCTGTTCGGGCTCGTCTCGGTCGGCGCGGCCCTGTTTACAGCAACCAACAGCTATAATTACGCGATTCTGCACGCACAGGAGCTTGAAACGGGGAACCTGCTCGTGACATCTGGCGGCGCGTTCGGGCTCGCAATGCTGGCCGCGGCCGTGGCCATCGTGGCGATTCACGCCTACGACGCCTGAGACTGGTATCAGCCACGAGACTGTGAAGGGAACCGTTAAAAACGCTGAGACCGTATCTTTAGTATGGCCGATTACAGCGAGGAAGACCGACGCATTCTCGAATATCTCCGGGACAGCGTCTCGCGTGGGGAGAGCTACTTCCGCGCGAAGAACATCGCTGAGCAGCTCGGCCTCTCGTCGAAGCAAGTGGGCGCGCGGCTCCCACGCTTAGCTGAGGAGGCCGACGAAGTCGAAATCGAGAAGTGGGGTCGAGCACGGTCGACAACGTGGCGCGTCACACCGACCGGATAGCCCCCGTCGGGTTTTACGCACTGTTACAATCGGTGGATTCATCGGCCAGTAGTCCTCAGTACATTCCATGACTGTCCGGGTCGAACGAACGATGACTGTGCCGGCCACACCGGAACGTGTCTGGGAATTCATCACCGACCCGGATAAACGGGCCCGGCCGATCAGCGTCGTCACTGACTGGAAAGTCATCGACGACACACACGCGAACTGGTCGATCGAGCTCCCGATTCCGGTGGTCAGCCAGACGATGACGGTGAAAACCGAGGATGTCGAGCAGCGCCGTCCGGAGTATGCCCGCTTCATCGGTCGCTCGAAAGTGATGACCGTCCAGGGCGAACACGAACTCGAAGAGACGGCCGACGGCGGCACGAAACTGACCAACCGGTTCATCGTCGACGGCAAACTCCCGGGGGTCGAGCGCTTCTTCAAGCGGAACCTCGACGACGAGATGCAGAACCTCGAACAGGCTCTGCGTGACGACCTCGAAGTCGAAGCATGAGGCTCACGCTTGCCCAGATAGACGTGTCGTCGGGCTCGGTTGCCGAGAACGTCGGCCGCGCGACGACCGCCATCAGGGACGCGGCCGCAGACGGCGCGGACCTCGTTGTACTCCCGGAACTGTTCAACGTCGGCTACTTCGCTTTTGATCGCTACGCTCGGGACGCGGAGGGATTGGACGGCGAGACGCTCAGCCAGATTCGCAGCGTCGCCGCGAACAACGAGGTGGCGGTGCTGGCCGGGAGCGTCGTTGAGGACTTAGCGACGAGCACCGACAGCGGGTTCGACGTGCCCGCGGACGAGGGGCTGGCGAACACCGCTGTGTTCTTCGACCGCGATGGGGAGCGACAGGCAGTGTACCGCAAGCACCACCTGTTTGGCTACGACTCCGCGGAGTCCCAGTTGCTGGAGCCGGGTGAGACTGTTCCGACCGTCGACTTCGAGGGATTCACCGTGGGAGTCACCACCTGCTATGACCTCCGGTTCCCGGAACTGTACCGCCACCTCGTCGACGAAGGCGTGACGCTGACGCTCGTGCCCAGTGCGTGGCCGTATCCGCGCGTCGAGCACTGGAAACTGTTCGGTCGTGCCCGCGCCGTCGAGAACCAACTGTACGTCGCCGCGGTGAACGGCGTCGGACAGTTCGAGGACGCGGAACTGCTGGGTCGGTCGACGGTGTACGACCCGTGGGGGACGACGCTCGCCAGCGCCGACGACCACCCGGCGCTGGTGACCGCCACCCTCGACCCGGCGCGCGTCGAACAGGTCCGCGATGAGTTCCCGGCGCTTGCTGACCGCCGGACGGACTGGCCGTAACTGCAGTCGCTATTCGACAAAAAGCGGTTTTTGAGCGTTCGCTGTCGTTATACTGCTCTCAGAACGAGTACGTCCCGTATGGCTTCTCGAGTCAGGGTCCTCGCTGTTGTCGGTCTCCTCCTCCTTGCCGGCTGTACCGGCATGGGTGGGAGCGGCGATGCGGGCGAGGCACAGGGCGGCGGTGACGGCGCACAGATGTCCAGCGGCGACGGCGGGTCGAGTCAGCCTGTCGAAGCGGATTCCGGGGCGAGCGCTGACGATAGCGAGAACATCCAGGCCGGCGACGCGGCGGCCGACCGGGCCATCATCCGCAACGGGCGGATGGTGGTCGAAGTGGAGAACTACTCCACGACAGCCGACGCAATCGCCGCCCGCGCTCGCACGTCCGGCGGGTACGTGAGCGACTCGAACCGCGAACTCCACCGTGACGACGGCGAGGCGTGGTACACTGGCTACATTGTCGTCAGAGTGCCAAGCGAGGAGTACGAACCGACGCAGTCGATGGTGGCCGAGCAGGGGACGGTCCGCTCCGAGGAGACGACGACGAAAGACGTGACCGACAAGCTCGTCGACCTCGAAGCACGGCTGACCAACCTCCGGGAGCGCCGCGACCGCCTGCGGATCTTCTACGAACAGGCCAACAGCACGGAGGAACTGCTCCGTATCGAGGAACAACTGTCGTCGGTCCAGAGCGATATCGAACGCCTCGAAGCACAGAAGCGCTCACTTGAACAGCGGGTCGCCTATTCGACGCTACGCGTCGAGATCCATGAGCCAGCGCCCGAGCCGTCGGCCCAGCAAGTGCCGTACCACGAGCGGTCGCTTGTCGCTGCGTTCCTCTCGTCAGTGACCGACGTGTACGTGTTCACCCGTGGGCTGCTGGTGACCGCCGCGAGCCTCGCGCCGTGGCTTGTCGTCCTCGCCGTCCCAGTTGTCGGCGGCCGCCGACTCCTCCGCCGTCGGTCGCTCCCGTTGCTGGGCCGACGTGGCACGTCTGAATCAGCCACAGGAGACGGTGACGGCGGCGGTGACGACCCTCAGCAGGAACCCACCGACGAACCGAATTCGTCGTCGTCCGATGGCGACACATAGGCGGGCCTGACACCGGGCCTTTTTTGCGTGTGCACTCGCTACGAGTATCTGCCGGCAAGGCGCTTTTCACGTCGATGCCGGCGCTAACGCCCGTCTCGCTGCTCGGCCACTCGGCGTCGCTCGTCCGCCAAGGCTGTCCGGACAGCCTTTTCACTCCTCTCCCGGAGTCGACCCTTTCGCCTCTCCTCGCCTTTCGGATACTATCGACAGAATGCTCTCGCTCAGCGGATAGTACGACCAAGATATCCAGTGATCCGCCGAGCTACCGCGTGCGCTCCCGCTCCAGCGCCTCGCCAAAGTGTCCTGGCGTGATCTCCACTTCCTCAGCGTTCTCGGTGGCTTCTTCAGGTCCGTAGGCGGACGCGACCTCCCGGATAGCCAGCATCGATGCTTCGCGGACGACGGCCTCCAGTTCTGCGCCCGAGAAGCCGTCGGTCTCTTCAGCAAGGTCCTCGATATCGGTGTCAGCAGCGAGCGGCTTCCCGGCGGTGTGGACGGAAAGAATCTCTTCGCGGGCGTCACGGTCGGGGTTCGGGACCTCGACGTGCTGTTCGAGGCGACCCGGTCGCAGTAGCGCATCGTCAATCATGTCCCGGCGGTTGGTCGCGGCCAAGACGACCAGATTGGGGTTCTCGGTGATGCCGTCCAGTTCGGCGAGTAGCTGGGAGACGACGCGCTCGGTGACCTCGTTGCCCTGACCGCGGTGGCTGGCGATGGCGTCGATCTCGTCGAGGAAGATGATGCTCGGTGCGGTCTGGCGGGCACGCTCGAACAGTTCCCGGACCGCTTCCTCGCTCTCGCCGACGTAGCGGTCCATGATTTCGGGGCCCGCGACGTGGATGAAGTTCACGTCGCTCTCACCGGCGACGGCCCGAGCGAGCAAGGTTTTGCCGGTTCCCGGAGGGCCATAGAGTAGAATACCGCTCGGCGGGTCGGTGTTCGTTGCGGTGAACAGTTCACCGTACGACAGCGGCCATTCGATGGTCTCAGTCAGCGTCTGCTTGACCTCGGCCAGCCCGCCCACGTCGTCGAAGGTCGCCGTTGGCGACTCGGCGACGTACTCCCGCATCGCGCTGGGGTCGACAGTGGCAAGCGCGGTTTCGAAGTCGTCCTGATGGACATCGCCGTTGTCGCGGTCGGCCCGGAGTGCGGCCATCGCGGCCTCGGTGGTCAGCGACGCGAGGTCAGCCCCGACGAAGCCGTGAGTCTGGGCGGCGATGCGGTCAAGATCCACGTCGTCGTGCAGCGGCATGTCCCGCGTGTGGACATCCATAATCTCGCGGCGGCCGTGCTCACCGGGAACGCCGATTTCGATTTCGCGGTCGAAGCGGCCGCCACGGCGCAGTGCCGGGTCGATGGCGTCGACGCGGTTCGTCGCCCCGATGACGACGACGCGACCTCGGTCTTCGAGGCCGTCCATCAGCGTGAGCAACTGGGCGACAACGCGGTTCTCCATGTCCGCGTCCTCGTCCCGAGAGCCAGCGATGGAGTCGATTTCGTCGACGAAGAGGATGGCCGGCGCGTTCGCCTCGGCTTTCTCGAAGGCCTCCCGGAGTCGTTCCTCGCTTTCGCCCTTATACTTCGAGACGATTTCGGGGCCGGAGATGGTGTCGAAGTAGGCGTCGACTTCGTTGGCGACGGCACGGGCGATGAGGGTTTTCCCTGTCCCGGGCGGGCCGTGGAGCAACACGCCGCTCGGTGGGTCGATACCCAGACGGCGGAACTCTTCGGGCTCCGAGAGAGGCATCTCGATCATCTCGCGGATACGGTCCAGTTCCTCGTCGAGGCCGCCGATGTCCTCGTAGCTCACCCCGGACTCCGTTTCGGCGGTCGGCGTGTTCGCTGTTGTTCCCTCCTCGGGTGACGACTGGCCCGCATCGCTGCCGCCGTCGAGCCCTGGCAGCACGGTCACCGCCGTCGCGTCGGTAACCCGGACTGGCCCCGACGGAGACGTTTTGCGGACGAGGAAGGTCCCCAATCCATCGATGTGGGTCCGCTCGTCAGCCTGAATAATTTGGTCGACGAGACGCTTCCGGACCAGACTCTCGTAGTCCTCGCTGCCCGGCATCGGTTCGACCGGCTGGACGGCAATTTCGGTAGCCTCTGAGACCGACCCGCTTGTCACTGTGACCGTGTCACCGATGTTGACACCGGCGTTCGCCCGGGTGTCCGAATCGATACGGACGAACGAGCCGTCGTCGTCAGCCGGCCAGACCTTCACGACAGTCATGTCATCCCCGTCGATGATGACGGGCGACCCGCTCAACACGCCCAGCTCAGTCCGTGCGGACTCCGGCAGTCGTGCGATACCGCGCCCGGCGTCGCGCTTGTTCGCACCCTCAACGGTGAGTTCGACACCGGCCTCAGTGGACCCGCTCATGCCGCCTTCTTGCAATCCGACTCCCTTGAGGGTTCCCGTTGTGTTGCGGGAAAATAATATACGGGCGGCAATTCGAGTCTCTGATATGGTTGTCCAAACCGAGAGAGACGAGGTCACGTGGTACAAGTGCGAGACGTGTGGCCTGATGTTCGACGACCAGAGCGACGCGCGCCAGCACGAGGAGAACTGCGACGACGAAGACCCGTCCTACATCCAGTAACGGTCCTCGCCCCGCAGTCGCGCCTGCCCCACTGCAGGGCTCACCCCTCGACGATTTCGAAGCTCCGCTCGCCGAGTTCGTCCTCCTCGAAGACGAACACCCGGCCGTTCGTCACGTCGTAGTCCACCTCAACTGCCGTCCGCATCTGATTGTCCCGGACCGTGACGCCCGGGAACAGTTCGTCCTCCTCGCCGTCGTCGAGGATGACCCGCCCGACGCCTGTCTCTTCGAGAATATCGTCATGTGTCCGGAGGTCGTTGACGTACACGAGGATACCTGATGTCTCCGTTTTGTCGGTTATCAGGACGTGTGTGTCTTTGCCCGGCGAAGTCTGGATACTCCCTTCGACCGCCGTTGGGACGCCGTGATAGAACGCCTGGCGGCCGTCGAGGTACTCCACGACGACGCCGTCCTCGGTCAACTCGACCGAGACGGTGTCCGGTGCGATGTCCGACCGGTTGCTCATACCAACTGTTCCGGCGGCGCGCTCAAAAGTGACGCGTTGTCAGTCTCAGCCGAGCGGACATTGTGCAACCCCATCGGACGGGGTGCGAAAGGGACTAGTGACTCCCCTGTCTCCGTCTCAACATGACGAAGACCCTCGTCGTCGGACTCGACGGCGCGAGCTGGGAACTGCTCGACCCGTGGATCGAGGCCGGCGAGCTCCCGAACCTGGCCGCGCTGCGGGACACCGGCACCTGGGCGGGGACGCAGAGCTGTCTGCCGCCAGTCACGTTCCCGAACTGGAAGTGTTACTCCTCGGGTAAGGACCCCGGCGGGTTCGGCGTCTTCTGGTTCGAGAACGTCGACCTCGCCGCGGGCGAGATCAACGTGATGAACGGCGGCGACTACCACACCGCCGAGCTGTGGGACTACCTCAACGACGATGGGCAGTCGGCCGGCGTCGTCAACATGCCGACGATGTACCCCCCGCGGGACATCGACGACCTCGTGGTTGCCGGCGGCCCAGACGCCGTTGAGGGGGAGTACCGCTCGATCAGTTCCGGCTACACCTCGCCGCCGGGACTGGCCGAGGAGCGACAGTCCCGCTTCGATTACAGCGTCCACCCGGATCCGCTGCTGTCCTCGAATGACGAACGCGGCGCGGAGGTCGAGGCCATTCTGGACCTGCTAGAGAAGCGCTTCGAGGTGGCGACGACACTCATGGACGAGCGGGACCTCGATTTCGTCCACGTCACGCTGTTCTATCTCAACGTCCTGCATCACTTCTTCTGGGACGACGAGCCCAGTCTGCGCGCGTGGAAACTGGTCGACGAGTGGGTCGGTCGGCTCGACGACCGCGAGGACCTGAACCTCGTCCTGATGTCCGACCACGGCTGTGACGCGACCCAGACGGAGTTCTACATCAACGAATGGCTGGCCGAGAACGGCTATCAGGTCCGGGATACGAGCGTCGACGCCGTCCTCACACGAATCGGACTCGACCGTGAGAACCTGCTTGCGGTCGCAAAGCGGGCCGGACTGGTGGACACGCTTGCCCGCGTCGTCCCCGAGTCCATCCAGCAACTCGTCCCGCAGCGCGACGGCGTCAAACGGGACCGGAAGCTCGAAGCCGTCGACTTAGAGCAGACAAAGGTCGTCGCCAGCGGGCAGGGACCGGTGTACATCAACCCTCGCTTCGACGTGGAATTGGTCCGCGAGTCGCTGATGGCCGACCTCCGCGAGGTTGAAGACGAGCACGGGTCGCTGTTCACTGACGTGTACAGGGGCGAAGACGTGTACAACGGCCCCTACGTTGACGCGGGCCCCGACGTGGTCGTCGACCAGCGCCCGGGCGTCCACGTCAACGACGGCATCGGCGGCGGGACCATCCAGAGCGGCCCCGACCGCTGGGCGGCCGAGAATACACCCTATGGAATCTTCGCCGCCAGCGGCCCGGACTTCGAGCCACAGGGCGAACTCGACAGAATCAGCATCCTCGATATCGCGCCGACGGTGCTGGCCGCCCATGGCTGTGCTATCCCAACTGATATGCGCGGCGAAGTGCTCCCGGTGTTCTCTGAGGACCCCGCCGTCGGCGAGCGTGAACCGCTCGGTATCGATGACGCTCTCGGAAGCGATGAGGGCGACGCCGTCGAAGACCGCCTGAAACAACTGGGATACATGGAGTAGCCATCTCCGTGAGAGCGACTGGCGGTGAATGAGTGAACCCAATGGGATAAGTAGCCGCTCCCGATACACTCCGGTATGGTTAGCATCGATCTGAACAACAGCCAGCGAACGATGCTTACGACGCTGGTAAACAGGTATCAACAGACCGGTGAGGCAGTTACCGGCGAGACAATCGCGGAGGAGATCGACCGGAATCCAGGAACGGTACGGAACCAGATGCAGAGTCTGACCTCGCTGGGACTTGTCGAAGGAATTCCCGGCCCAACGGGTGGGTACAAGCCGACATCTGAGGCGTTCGACGCAATCGACCGCCAGCAGATAGACGAGGCCGAGAGCGTCGTCGTCGCCCACGACTACGAACGAGTCGACGTCACCGTCGAGGAAATCAACTTCACCAACGTTCACGACCCGGAGAAGTGTCGCGCGCGGTTCCACCTCCAGAGTTCGGTGCAGGGCTTCAGCGAGGGACAGGCCGTCATTCTCGGCCCGACGCCGATCTCGAAGCTCGTCGTCGCCGGGACGGTTGTCGCTGTCGACGAATCGAACAGCGAAATCCTCCTCGATGTCGCGAAAATAGAAGGACCTGTAGAAGAACCGGAGAAATAACCGTTCCGTGCGGCCACGGGGCGTGCTGTAGCGATTTCAGGGATCGACGCGGTCGATCCACAGCGTCGGCGTCTCTATCTCGTCTTCAGTTGGTAGTGTGTCCGGAGAGTCCCAGACACGCCCGGCCGCGGCAACGCCGCGGGCGTCTGCGACCGTGTCGAAGAACGCTTTCCCGCGTTCGTACTGTTGCCGTTTCATCCCGAGTCCGAGCAGTCGGCGCATGAGCGACGCGATGGGGCCACGTCCCTGTCGGCGCTCGTCGACTTTCCGCCGCAGGTCGTCGTACTCGTCATCGAAGGCACGGTCCATCAGCAGCTCCGCGTACCCCTCGACGGCGGTCATCGTCGTATCGAGTTCGCCAAGTGTTGTCCGGTCGATGTTGCCGTCGGTGAGGTTGTCGATGGCGTCCTCCATCGCTGTTTCGAGGTGATCGGACAGCCACGGGGCCGCACCGAACTCTGCCGCGTGCGTAACTTCGTGGAAGGCTATCCAGCGGCGGAAGCGGTCCCGCTCAACGTTCAGCTGGCTGGCGACCCGGTCGATGTTGGGGCGCACGAAGTACAGCGCGTGGGCGTCGTTGTCCGCGAGCAAGACAGGGTCATATTGGCCTAAGACATTGTTTCCAAGAAACGACAGTGCAACGGCCATCGACCCGGTGTTGACGACACGGGCGATGCCGGGCATATACTCGGCCTGCTGTTCTATCGGCTCCATCACACGGCTGAACGTGGCGACGTTGGCGTCGATCCAGTGATGTCGGTTCTGGATTTCGACGGTTTCGGGCAAATCAAAGGCGAGTTCGCCGACCTCCCGGACGCGATCTCGTGCGTCCCGAACGTCGGTCGCGTAGCCGTCGCGTTCGGGCGTCTCGACGGTGAGGTCTCCCGTGTCCGTGGCGCCCTTCGCGGCGTCTGCGACAGCACTCCAGTCGATGGGGCCGTCGCCGGTCGCGCCAGCGACAGCCTGAACGCTGTGGTATAATCCCATACGTCTGAAATGTGGCGGGAGAAAATAGGCCTTCTCCCTGTGAAAACGACTCCCCGCATCCGGTTCGGAAGCAGGACCTATCCGCTACAGGTCGACATCGCTGTCGTCAGCGCCTTCGGACCCACCGAAGTACAGGCGCAGAACAAGCGCGACAACTGCGACGACGCCAAGTACCGCGAACGCGAGGCGACCGACGCCGGGGCCACCGCCGTCTTCTGCGTCTGTTTCGTCGCTCGATTCGTCTGTCCGGGACCGCGACCACCGCGATTTGCGCTCCGATTCGTCGTCATCGTCGGCAGCGCTGAACGGGGCGTTCGCAGTGAACTCCGCGCCGTCGAGATGCAGTTCGAGGAGGGTGAATTCTGCCATAGTGACAGTTCAGCGCCGCGACTCTTAGCCGTGGCGGTACCATGGCCACGCTGAGATGTCCCAGACCGTATGCCGTCCGTTGTTTTCATGACCACGGGGCAATTATCTCGTGTATGGACACACGACGACGAGAGTTCCTTGAATCGCTGCTGACAACGCCCGGCCCATCTGGATACGAGGCCGACAGCCAGCGCGTGTGGCTCGACTACGTCAGCGAGTTCGCCGACGAGGTCCGAACGGACGACTACGGGAACGCTGTCGCAAAGGTCGAGGGCGGCGACACGACCGTTGCGCTCGCCGGCCACGGCGACGAAATTGGATTCATCGTTCGGGACTTCACGGACGACGGGTTCATCAAACTGGGCCGTATCGGCGGCTCTGACAAGACCGTCTCGCGCGGACAACACGTCACCATTCACACGACCGACGGTCCCGTCTCGGGCGTCGTGGGACAGACCGCGATTCACCTCCGGGACTCGGACGACGACTCCGTGCCGGAGATCGCTGAACAGCACGTCGACGTCGGGGCCGAGGACGGCGACGAGGTAGAAACGCTCGTTGACCGCGGCGACCCGGTGACGTTCGTCCAGACGGTGAGTGAACTGGAGAACGGCCGCCTCGCTGCACGGGCGATGGACAACCGTATCGGCATCTGGGCGGCCGCAGAGGGCCTCCGCCGCGCAGCAGAGTCAGACGCGGACGCGACGGTGTACGCTGTCTCGACGGTGCAGGAAGAGGTCGGCGTGCAAGGTGCGAAGATGGTTGGGTTCGACCTCGCGCCGGATGTCGCCATCGCGGCGGACGTAACACACGCAACGGACGCACCGGGCTCGCCTGGCAAAGCCGCGACGGGTGTGGAACTCGGCGGGGGACCGGTCGTTGCTCGCGGGAGCGCGAACCACCCGGTCGCTGTCGATGCCCTTCGCGAGACGAGCGACGCCGAGGACATCGACATCCAGTTGCAGGCGACCGGTATCCGGACCGGGACCGACGCGGACGCCTTCTACACTTCCCGCGGTGGGATTCCATCGGTCAACGTCGGCCTCCCGAACCGATACATGCACACGCCGGTCGAAGTCATCGACCCGGACGATCTCGACGCGCTCGCGGACCTACTCAGCTGGCTTCGCCGTCCGAGCGGCCGAGCGAGCGCCGTTTAGCGTCGACGTGTAGGATAGCGGAACGGTCTCGCGCGCCATCAGACAAACGGTACGTTTAAGCGGCCATCACTATCCAAACCGTACATGAGTGGACGACCGCTGGATGTACTCGAAGCGTCCCTCGGTGAGACAGTCACCGTACAGCTGAAGGGTGGCGAACTGTTCGAGGGGGAACTCACCGGCTACGACCAACACATGAACCTCGTCGTCGAGGATGAAGACACAACGATTATACGCGGCGATAACGTCGTCTCAATTACTCCATGACTGGCGCAGGAACTCCGAGTCAGGGCAAGAAAAACACCACGACGCACACGAAGTGCCGACGGTGTGGTGAAAAGTCGTATCACACGAAAAAGAAGGTCTGCTCGTCGTGCGGTTTCGGCAAGTCGGCCAAGCGGCGTGACTACGAGTGGCAGTCGAAAGCAGGCGAATAACACACTCAACACAAATGCACGAGAAGTGCGGCGTTGTTGGCATCTCTTTGGAGGACCGTGACGCCGCCCGACCGCTTTACTACTCCTTGTACGCGCTCCAGCATCGCGGCCAGGAATCAGCGGGTATCGTCACCCACGACGGGTTCCAGCAGTACAGCCACGTCGAAATGGGACTCGTCGGTGACGCATTCGACCCCGGCGATCTGGAGGCGCTCAACGGCTCGAACGGTATCGGCCACGTCCGATACCCGACAGCCGGAAGCGTCAACGCCTGCTGTGCCCAGCCGTTCTCCGTCTCGTTCAAGTCGGGATCGCTGGGACTGTCCCACAACGGGAACCTCGTCAACGCCGACGAGATCGGCGACGAACTGGCCGACCTTGGTCACGCCTTCACGTCCGACGGCGACACCGAGGTCATCGCCCACGACCTCGCGCGTAATCTTCTCGAGGAGGATCTGGTTCGGGCTGTCAAGCGGACGATGAACCGCATCCACGGGTCGTACTCGCTGACCATCATGCACGACGAGACAGTCCTCGGCGTGCGCGACCCGCAAGGGAACCGACCGCTGTGTATCGGCGAACTCGAGGACGGCTACGTCCTTGCTTCTGAATCAGCAGCTATCGACACGCTTGACGGCGAGCTGATCCGTGACGTCAAGCCCGGTGAACTCGTCGTCCTGCACGCCGATGGAACCGGCTACGATACCTATCAGCTCGTCGAACCAGAGAACACGGCCAATTGTTTCTTCGAGCACGTCTACTTCGCGCGACCGGACTCGACTATCGACGAAAACCTCGTCTACGAGGTCCGGCGCGAGCTCGGTCGGAAACTCTGGGAGGAGTCCGGCGTCGAATCAGACGTGGTGTTGCCGGTGCCAGACTCCGGGCGTGCGTTCGCCTCCGGGTACGCCGAGGCCGCACAGGACGACGGCTCGGACATCGAGTTCGCTGAAGGGCTGATGAAAAATCGCTACGTCGGCCGCACGTTCATCATGCCGACGCAGGACGAACGCGAGCGGGCCGTTCGGCTGAAGCTCAACCCCATCAAGTCCACAATCGAGGGCAAAAGCGTCACCATCATCGACGACTCTATCGTCCGCGGGACCACCTCGACGCAACTGATCAAGTTGCTGAAAGACGCCGGTGCCGAGGAAGTCCACGTCCGCATCGGCGCACCGCCAATTGTTGCCCCGTGTTACATGGGCATCGACATGGCCTCCCGCGATGAACTCATCGCCGGAAACCAATCTGTAGACGAAATCCGCGACGAGATTGAGGCGGACTCGCTGTCGTATCTCTCTATCGACGCCATCGCGGAAACGCTGGACAAGAGCCGGACTGACCTCTGTCTCGGCTGTGTCACCGGCGAATACCCCTATGATATCGAGGGCGAGGCGACGGACCGCGACGTTGCCCGCCCGGACATCGGGACGCAGTCGAGCCCGGCTGACGACTAGCGTCGTCGGTGCTGCACAGCACTACATTTTTGCCCAGTCCAAGCGAGGCATCGTCCATGCCAGGGCCGTCCTTCCTCGCGACTGACCGAACCGCCCTCCGGTCCCCGGAACGAGACGATCTCGACTGGATACAGCACGTCTTTCACGAGGAGCAGGTCTGGGGGCTAGGGACGTACGCCCGCCCGCCGACCACCGACCAGATGGAGACCTACTACGAGGAGACCCTGTCCGACGAAGACTCGGTCCATCTACTGATCTGTATCGACCCGGCTGGGAATCCCGGTCCAGTCGAGGACCGGACTGAGCCGGTCGGACTCGTCGCCATGACGGACCACGACACGGAGCGGGGCACAGCCGAACTGGCCTACTGGCTCGACCCGGACGCCTGGGGCGAGGGGTACGCCACTGAGGCGGCGGGCAGGCTGGTCCAGTATGGCTTCGACCAGCGGGCGCTCCGGAAGTGGTCGGCAAAGATTGTGGGCGGAAACGACCGCTCTGTCGCGGTGATCGAACGGCTGGGGTTCACGAAGGAAGGCACGCACCGGGCGGAGTGGTATCTCGACGGCGGGTGGCGCGATATGTTGTGGTTCGGCCTGCTCCGAACGGAGCGCGAGTAAGCTTACCAGACCAGATACAGCATCGCGTACACGATGATTCCCATCGAGAAGGAGATCAGCCACAGGCTTGCGGCCAGTTTCCCGGCACGCGGGTGGTTCGTTGACGGCAGTTCTGAGACGGGGTACGTATAGGCCAAGAGCAAGACGTAGTACACCGCTGGGATGGCGATGATGGCAAGCAGGATGTGGACGGCGAGAAACGGCAGGTAGAAGTAGGTTTCAACGACTGACGGGCCGGTGAAGTCCGTCGGTCCTTCGAGCGTTATCCGATAGAGGTACAGCACGAGAAACAGGGCGAACAGGCCAAACGAGGAGAGCATCAGCTTCCGGTGTCGGGCGACGTTGCCGCGGCGTATCGCTCGGATACCGCCAACGATTGTTCCGATAGCGAGGGCGCTGACCACGGCGTTGGCGTGGGGGATCGCCCCGAGAATGCTCGCGGGCGCAGCGGGGAGAGCCGACTGGGGAATCGCCCCGAGCACAGCCCCGAACACGAGCGCGAGCGACACGATCGTCAATAGGCCAGTGAGTGCTGGCACGCGATACCGAGCCTGAAGATCCATACCATAACTCCGGACTGGACCCAAAATACGGTTTCGAGTCACGTACGGCGAGACGGGGTAGCTACGTAGTTTTCGCTGACGGCTGCTCGACGCCGGTAACGTGCAGACGGACCTGTCCAGTCGGTTCGTTGGAAAGGGCGATTTCCCATCCGTGGCCGTGGGCGATTTCCCGGATCACGGCGAGGTGGAGCCCGACCCCTTCGTCACTGGTGGCGTAGTAGAGTTCAAACGGTCCCTCATTACCCGCCTCCAGCGGGGGGCCGTCGTGCTCGAGGGCGAACCCAGTGGCCGTGTCTGTGATTGTTATCTTCCCGGTATCGCCCTGCTCCGTGGCAAGCCGGAAGAAGTTTTCCGCAAGCTGACGCAGTCGGTTGCTATCGGCCAGTATCGTCTCGGTACAGTCGATTTCGATGGTCGACCCAGCGGTGTCGACCGTCGTCCAGGCGTCCGCCATCACGTTGGAGAGCGTGACTGGCTCGACGGTGTACTGTCGACTGCCCTGTCGGGCGATTTCCATGAGGTCATCGATAAGAAACGAAATACGGGTGTGGCTTCGCTGGATAGCGTCAAACTCCTCGGCGGCGTGTTCAGCGGCTAGCAGTTCGACCCGCCCCATCGCTGCCTGAAGGGGATTCCGGAGTTCGTGTGAGATGATCCGTGCGAGCTCTCGGAGTCGCTCTTTCTGTCGTTCCAGTTCCGTCGTCCGCTGCTGGAGCGCGTCTTTCGTCTGGCTTGCGTCGATAGCCAGCGCGATATTGTGGCCGACCTCCCGGAACGTATCTTGTTCTTCCGTGTCGAAGATATCGACACGGTCGGCGTATACCCCGAGGACGCCGTACGACACCCCATCGTACACCAGTGGGACAGCGAGAACTCGGGCACAGTCCGTCTCCAGTGCGTCCGCGTCATCCGCGAACGTTGCTGGGTCAATGTCTGCAACGACCAGTCGGTCTTCCGACTCGGCGCGGCGCAATGGCTCCGGCGCGGTGATAGAAACACGGTCACGCTGTGACCCCAGCGCTCGAACGACCGGCCTGTCGTGCTGACAGGTCACCGTACAGGCCTCGCTGTATCTGGCTGTGCCCGCCAGAACCGCCGTGACGTCGTGTTCGATATCCATCCGTGACTGTGAGCGGACGAGCGCCTGATTGACCAGCCGGACGGCCTCATTGAGCTGTTTTCGCTTATTCGCCCGCTGACGGGCCGGACTGGACGCGACGGCCGCGTCGACTTGCGCCAGAAGCCGCTGGTTGGCGTCGCCCACTGTGCCCGGAACGTAGCCAAACACGTCGCGGCTGTAGGCTTCACGGGCGATGTCTCCGTTTGTCACCTCAGCAAAGAGGACGACTGGGAGTTCGGGATGGCTTTCCCGCAGTCGGTCGATAACCGTCAGCCCACCGAGATACTGTGTTCCGTCCGGATTCGTGACTTCGCAGTTCGTGACGACGCAGTCAGTGTCGTAGTCGCCAAGCGCACACTCAAGATCACGAACACCGTCGAACTCGTGGACGGTGAGACCACTGTCCCGGAGCATCGAAATCGCGGCCCTGTCCTGGCTCGGACTACGGACGAACAGGACGGTGGGCTGTGACTTCATCACCTTTCCGAGGAGACACACGCATAAAGAAGTTACACCACGACCATCTCTATTGATGACAGTTCCCTGTCTCAGCGACGGTAGCGCCCAATTCAGGGGACGATTTATACACGTGGCAGTGTATCCTCTGATGATGGCACAACCGGGGCTGGAAATCCATCGGACCCAGTCGGCAGTCATCGATGCAATACAATCGCTTATCGACAGTGCCGAGGGGAGCCTCACGATTGCGGTCCCGAAATTGTCTCTCTCAGAGTTTGTGCCGCAACTCAGCGCCGCTATCAAGCGGGATGTGCTGGTGTTGCTACTGGTCCATGGCGATGAGACAGGACCGACGCCCGCATACGAGGATATCGCAACGGCGGTCAGGACAATCGAGAGCGGCATCACCCCACTGCTCGTCACCGCCGATACCCAGCGTGGACTCACTGGTCATGCCGATATGCTGACTGACTCGATAGCAGACTATCAGGCGACTGAATTCGACAACAGGAATCTCGCACACGACGAATTCACGATGTTTCTCGGTAGTCACTGGCTGATGGGGACGGAACGCTATGTCGCCGACGTATGTGCGTTCCCGCGGACCTTCTCCGCGTTTCAGTTCGCAGTACTCATGGCGGCGCTGGCGCTGCGCGCGGGGACGCCGGTCACTGCCCGCGCTCGGGTACTCTCGACTACGGACCGAACTGAGACAACGATATCTGGACCGGTGATAAACGCCCGGCAGAGCCTCGTCTATCCCGCATCGAGCAAGAACCCGGCTGAACGGTCACTCACCATCGAGACCGACGATGGACCAGTCACTGTCGGCGGGTCCGGTGCGACCAAGGAAGCCTACGAATGTCGCGAAATCACGCTTGACAGGGCTGACGACGAATAGCGAAGCGGGAAACGTGCCTACAGTGCGGAAAAATCAGCGGTGGTGTGCCGACCGTCGCTACTGGAAGGTTCGGCTGGCCGTGCTTTCGTCGGTGACGCCGGGTTCTGCCCGGTCGAAGCGCTGTTCGATCTCGTCGTAGCGCTCGCGGGTCTCCTCGGTAACGCTGGGGCCGACTTCGGAGAGCGCATGCTCGAAGTGGTCCATCGTCACGCGGACGTTGCTGACACTGTCGCCGATCTCCTCGGGGTCCACGCTGTTGATGAACTCCCGGGTCGCGGCCATCGATGCCTCGCGGGCGACCGCTTCGATGTCTGCGCCGACGTAACCGTCCGTTCGGCTGGCCAGTTCGTCAAGGTCGACGCCGTCGGCCAGCGGCTTGTCGCGGGTGTGGACCTGGAAGATGGCGCGCCGGGCTTCCTCGTCCGGGACGGGCACGTGAACGTGCCTGTCGAGCCGCCCGGGGCGCAGGAGTGCATCGTCGATGAGGTCCGGCCGGTTCGTGGTCGCGACGACCACGACGTTCTCCATCTCCTCGATGCCGTCCAGTTCCGTCAGGAGCTGGGAGACGACGCGTTCGCCGACGCCGGAGTCGGTCGTACCGCCGCCACGTTCGCCGGCGATGGAGTCGATTTCGTCGAAGAACACCACCGTCGGGGCGTTCTCGCGGGCCTTACTGAACACTTCGCGGACGCCCTTCTCGGACTCACCCACGAACTTGTTCAGGAGTTCCGGCCCCTTCACGGAGATGAAGTTGGACTGGGCCTCGTTGGCGACGGCCTTCGCCAGCAGCGTCTTCCCAGTGCCGGGTGGGCCGTACATCAGCACGCCCTTTGCGGCTTCGAGGTCCATCGACTCGAATACGTCTTCGTATTCCAGGGGCCACTGGATGGTCTCCCGGAGCCGTTCCTTGGTGCCTTCGAGTCCGCCAACGGAGTCCCAGGTGACGTCCGGAACTTCGACGAAGACCTCCCGGAGCGCGGAGGGCTCGATGCCCTTCATTGCCTCGCGGAAGTCCTTGTCGCTGATTTCCAGGCGTTCAAGCACCTCGGCGTCGATCTCGTCGGATTCGAGGTCGAGTTCGGGGCGGATACGGCGGAGTGCGTTCATCGCCCCTTCTTTCGTGAGGGAGGCGAGGTCAGCGCCGACGAAGCCGTGAGTGTTCTCGGCGTAGTTCTCGATGTTGATCGCCTCGGAGAGGGGCATCCCGCGGGTGTGGACCTGCAGGATCTCTTTGCGGCCCTCCTTGTCTGGGACACCGATCTCGATTTCGCGGTCGAAGCGGCCACCACGGCGCAGTGCCGGGTCGATGGCGTCGACACGGTTCGTCGCGCCGATGACGATGACCTGCCCACGCTCTTCAAGCCCGTCCATCAGGCTGAGCAGCTGGGCGACGACGCGGCGTTCCACGTCGCCCTGCGTCTCGCCGCGCTTCGGGGCGATAGAGTCGATTTCGTCAATGAAGACGATAGCGGGGGAGTTCTCCGACGCCTCGTCGAAGACTTCGCGGAGTTGCTCCTCGCTTTCGCCGTAGTACTTCGACATGATCTCCGGCCCGGAGATCGTGGTGAAGTACGCGTCGATCTCGTTGGCGACGGCCTTGGCCATCAGCGTCTTCCCTGTGCCGGGCGGGCCGTGCAGGAGAACGCCTTTCGGCGGCTCGATACCGAGCTGCTGGAACAGTTCGGGGTGGCGCATCGGCAGCTCGATCATCTCACGGACCTGTTCAAGCTCGCGGTCGAGGCCGCCGATGTCCTCGTAGGTCACGTCAGGCGTGTCGCGAGCTTCGGGTGCGCCCTCGCCGCTGTGGACCTGTTCGGCGGGCATCTCGCTGACCTGGATGTCCGTGGAGTCAGTCACGACGACCGTGCCGGAGGGTTCTGTCTCGGCGATCTTCAGCGGAATCTTCTGGCCGGACATCGAGGAAAGCGGTCCGAGGCCGAAGCTCACCGGAACTGTCTGCCCTTGCGTGACGGCTTGGCCGCTGAGGTTGTTGCGAATCATCGGCCCGACGTTGCCCCGAACCCGGAGGTTCTGGGGCAGCGCGACGGTGACCGAGGTCGCGGGGTTGACATCGGCCTTTTCGATATTGACCGGGTCATCGATACCGACGTTGGCCTCCTGTCGAAGTTGCCCGTCGATACGAACGATGCCTTTCCCCTCGTCTTCGGGGTAACCGGGCCAGACCCGGGCGACTGCGCGGCTGTCCTGTTTTCCTTCGAGAACGATGTAGTCGCCGTTCTCGAGTTCGAGTTCGTCCATCGCGGCGCGGTCGATAGCCGCGAGGCCTCGGCCGGCGTCTTTCTGTTTGAGTGGTTTAACAGTGAGTCTCATCAGTAATCTCCCTCGCTCTCTGACAGTTCGATAGTGAGAACCCCGTGGTTGATAAACGCTCGTGCGTCGCCAGCGGGGATTTCTTGTTCGTACTGGTGGCCGTCAGCGACGACGATGACGGTCCCGTCGACCACATCGACACTCGCATCGGCGGCAGGTCCCACGTCCGCCGCGAACACGACACTGTCGTCGTACTCGAATCGGCGGAGTGGCGTCTCGTCGAACAACTGCTGTTCTGAAGTCATGCTAACTCAAAGTAAGCGATACAAGTATATAAACTCATCGTCGAAATACGCCATACGGCGGAAAAATAAGTGGAGTTGCTTGAATGCGGTTCACACTTTCTTTGAGCGCGCCAACGTTTTATCCACACCGCTTCCGAACGGTGTCGCATGGAACGGGTCAGTCACAACGGGCGAGTCACGGCGTACAGACAGACGCAGTCTACTGCCACGGGACCGACAGCGCTGTATGTCCACGGCAGCGGGGCGACACACCGCGTGTGGGGCCGCCAGTACGCCCCGTCCGGACCGACCCATCCTGCCGTCGCGCTGGACTTGTCAGGCCATGGAGACCCCGATGACGTCGATAGCGAGGCCGGCACCACGACACTCGACGCCTACGCGGACGATGTGGTCGCTGTGGGGCGGGAGACAGACGCGGACGTGCTGATCGGTAATTCACTGGGCGGGGCCGTTGCCCAGTGGGTCGCACTTGAGCGGGACTGGATGCCCGAAGCGGTGGTGCTACTTGGAACTGGCCCTGAACTCCCGGTGTTCGAAGGACTGCAGGAGTGGCTCGCAGACGACTGGGAACGCGCCGTCGAGTTCCTGCACGAACGGGACCGCCTGTTCCACGACACGGACCACGAGGCCCTCGCCCGCTCCCGCGAGCAGATGGCGGCGGTCGGGCAGGCCGTGACCCGCCGCGATTTCATGACCTGTCACGGGTTCGATGTGCGCGACAGACTCGGCGAGATTGATGTCCCTGTGCTTGCCATCTGTGGCGAGCACGACAAACTGACCCCGCGTGCGTATCACGAGACGCTGGCCCGTGAGACACCTCACGGGGAGGTATCGTTTGTCCCCGATGCCGCCCACTTAGCGATGGTCGAACAAGCTGAGGCGTTCAATGACAGTATGGCGTCGTTTATCGAGGATGCGGTCTGAGTGATTCGGCGTCTACTGAATCGGCGCTGTTGAGATTCACACCTGCTGACAGCGTACAAGAGCCAGAAAGGCAATCCGTTGGCTGTCTACCGTCTGTGACTACTTCTGAGGTGGGCGCACAGAGAATGGGTTTGCCACCCGATTGTCCCTTGCATATTTCAGGGTGCCAATGACAGGTGCCGGCAATAGCAGGCATCACGGCTGCGGCTGTGCTGCTGAAGCAGGCGGCAGGCGAATCGTGATGACCGAGCCCCGTGGCGTATTCTCGGTGAACGTGATCGCGCCACCGGAGTTGGTGATCGTCCAGTAGGCGATCCAGAGACCCAGCCCACTGCTGTGCTTGAGTGCCGTTTCTGTCCCCGTTTCGATCACCTCCTGTTCCCGGTCAGGGAGCCCAAGACCGTTGTCGGCAATCTCGATTATGACGTCCCCGTGTCCATCAGTGTCCCTCCTAACCGTCACCGCTACCTCCGGGACCGCCTGATCATTGTGTTCGGCCGCGTTTTCCAGAACGTTTCGCAGCGCGGAGTCAACCAAATCAATAGCGGACACCGCCGCCGTTTCGGGTCGCTCGACGTGAAATTCCGCGTCTGGATACGTTTGTTCGAGGTCAGCAACTACGTCTGCAATGACAGCACTGATATCAACAGTCGTCGTTTCGGCTGTCCCGTTCCCGACAAACCGTTCAAGATCGCGGGCCTTCTCGCTTAACGTAATAATGTCCTCGCCTTTCCGTTTGATTCGCTTCACTTGTGGCTGGTCTTGCTGTGACATGAGAAGGTTCTCAGCGGTCCCCAGAATAACCTGCATATCGTTACGGATGTCGTGACGAAGGACACGGTTGACGACCTCCAGTCGCTGGCGCTGGCGATCAATGCGCTGTTCGCGCTCTTTGCGCTCGGTTACGTCAGTGAGTGTGAGTAGCTGTCCGGTGACTGTACCGTAGCCACGGTATAGCGGCGTCAACCGGACTTCGTATGCTCGGTCTTCGCCATCTACAGAGATGGTAAGTTCGGCTCGGTCCGGGGGGTCGTCGGTTGGTGCGTCACGGAGAGCTGCCAGACTGGGGAGCAAATCCTTGAGAGGTTGGCCAATACATTCCGAGCGTGAGGCGCTCATAATGTCTTTTGCCTGTGGATTGAGATCGACTATGGTCCCCTGTTCGTCGACGACGATGACGGCCTCCGCCATTGAGGCGACGATCTCATCTCGGGCAATCTCTCGGGCTGCAGGAATGACTTGCAGCAATTGCCGGCGAAAAATAGCACCCCCCAGAAGGACCCCACTGAATACGAATCCTATCTTGGTCAGGTCAAACACGCTTGAAACGCCAGTCAGATAGAGAATGTTCCCCGTCCACGGGAGGAGTGCTGCTAAGCTGAGTCCGATGGCCTGGCTACGGTAGACACGTCCTGAGAACAGCGCCAACTTCAACATGAGACCGGTCCCGACAGCCATCACGACATACGCGTAGGCGGTCCATACCCAGAACGCGGGCCCTCGCTCTGTCGCCAGAACGACAAGTGATCCCTGAAACGTCAGCTCCATCGAGGACCAGAACAGCCCGTGGTATTGGTTCGTCCATGCGAGCAGAACCATCAGGGCAGGCCCAAGGAGTATGCCTCCCAGTACCTTGCGAGTCGGAAGGCGGGTCTGGCCCGTGTACTGGATGGCAAACAGGAGCCACACGACAGGAACGACGCCAATTGCCGGATACATGAGCTTGAGTGCAAGGCGCTTGGTTGCAAGGTCAGTCGACCCGAGTTCAATCAGAGAGATTACTGACCACCATGCGATTGCAAGCATCAAAAAAGCGAGCGAGCGAGAACCCGTGCACTCGCGGTAATGCACGCCAACGCCAGCGATGAGAAGCGAAACTACAGCGGATAGAAGCGGGATATACAGGTACCAAGAGAACTGGAAGTCCATTCCTACTGTTGAGCTCCGTACTCCACGTGTATGCGGTTAACAGACTTTAAACCACCAGACATAGTGCGGAAGATGGTGGTGTGGCGAGTATGACGGAAAACGAACGGCTTCTGTTGCAGGTAGCTCAGTCTCCGAGATAGAACCACGGGCTGAGCGCGAAAAACAGCAAAGCGATGACAAGCATCACTCGCGGTCCAGCACGGAATAACGCCGTTGGCGCGACGACGGCGACCGCTTGCACAACACCCATCGGAATGGCGTGTTTCGGCCCCGGCTTGGGGTAGTCGAAGGGTGCAATCATCGCCAGCGAGAGGGCGAGCGCGCCGACACTCAAGACGAGCGGATTCGTGATGCCGCTCAAATACGCCGTTGCGATGATGATACTCCCGAGCGTGTTCGGCATTCCCGGCCGCTCGTCAGGTGCATCGAAATACGTCGAGTAGAACGCTGTTCTGACGATGGAGCACACGACGTACGCAGAGGCGAGCAACGCGAGGCCGACGAACACGGCAGGATGGGCGGATTCGATACCGCCGTACGCCTCTGTCAACAGTACGTACAGGAAGAGGCTCGGTGTCGCGCCAAAGGAGACCACGTCAGTCACAGAGTCAAGCAGCGGGCCGACCGCCGAGCTATCGCCGTTCCGGGCGACGATTCCGTCGATAGCGTCGGCGATAACCGCCAGCAGAATGAGCCGAGCGGCCAGATGCGGGTCAGTGAAGGCGATGGCTCCGGCAACGAACCCGACGACGGCGTTGAACAACGTCACCGTGTCGGCGACACTGAGTCGTCGGCGTACCTCGAAGCCCATGCTTCCCCGGTTGGCCACGGCGTATATGAAGGACTCGAAAGCGAACGGTCCGCAGTGCCGACCGGCGGTCCATCACTCGTCCGGGAGGTCGTGGCCGATGCGAAGACGAGCAGCGGTGGCGAGCGTCCCGACGACGAGGACGACCAGTTCCCAGCCGCTCCGGGCGATTGGGAACACGCGGTCGACGGCCTCAGGTTCCGACTGGCCTGGATTGGGGTCGATGCCGGTACTCATTTGCACCTCGTTGGAGTTACCCATCGACTGCGTGGTCGAGCCGCCGCTTGCCCCGCCCGTACCAGTGCCGCCGGACGTCTGAGCGGGCGGCTCAGGCAGCTCGATGAACGTCTGGACAATCCCACGCTGGCTCGACAGCTCTAGGTGGCCGTTGAGCTGATAGAACTGGTCGTACAGTGGCCAGAAGAGGTTCGCACCGCCCGTAATCAGGTCCAGCAGGACGTGCCCTACCACATACACCACGACACAGAACCAGCTGACTCGAACACCGTACGCCCCCCAGCGGCCCTTGATATACGATTCCTCACGCACGTACAGGTCGACTCCAATGAGGAGCGCCAGCACTGCCGGGATGACGAGATTCGTCGTCGCAGCCCGGTGGCCGGCCTGCCAGTAGAGGCCGAGGAACGCGTCTACATCGGGGAACGTGACGACGAGTATCGACAGGAGCAGCGACCGCTTATCGAAGGCAGCACCCAGCAGCGTTGCAGCGAGTAACCCAACAAAAGCGTAGTGAACCACCAGCGAAGGCATATAGCTATCACTACCACCACAGAAATGAGCGTTGTGGTGGGCTCTATCAGAATTAGAAACTACCCCACCTGATTAATATGGCCACAGTAAATACATTGTTAGTGGGGAATCGGTGGGGTGGAGCGGCACCCACTATCACTTCTGTAGACAGGCTCGACACGTCGGGTTACAACAGCGAAAACGAGAACTGCTCAGTCTGCCGTGATTTCTTGCTGCGTCGTGGCCGCCTCGTCCTTCATTGGGGCGACGAGCCTGTAGACCCCGTACAGGGCCAGGACCAAGAGGCCGGCCAAGACCAGCCCGGTCCGGAGCGTCGGATCGATCATCGGGGTCGCGATGATCTCGCCCGCGTCGTTCGTCAGCGGTGCCGCGCTGTAGGGCTTACCCGCCAGTATCTCCACGATGCCGAGGACGACGACGCCCAGCAGCATCAGTCCGCCGCTGAGTGCCATCGCCGCTTTGTCGATGACGGTGGTGTGTTGTTGCATTGGTGGTCACTTCCTTAACCGAGCAGGTACCTGAGTTTCGGGTGTCGTTTGACCAGTTTGGTCTTCTCGATGATCGCGTCGAGGCCGTAGTAGCGACCGGTGGCCAGCACGATCATCGTCACGAACAGTAGTATGCCCATGAAGTCGCTGTTGACCAGCCCATGGCCGAACTCCGCGTTGCCGATCCAGAACAGGGACATGAAGAAGACCCCGAACACGGAGGCGAGTCGGACCAGTGCGCCGACCATCAGTCCGAGCCCGATGAGCGTCTCTCCGAGCGGGACCATCGCCTGAATGAGCCAGCCCAGGTGTTCGCCCATCAGCACGGGGATCGGACCGAGTGCCGTGCCAGTCATCTGCTTGAGATACATCGGCCCGTAGCTGTAGGCCAGTCCGTCTTCGATGAGCTTCGTTACGCCTGAGTGGAAGAACCACCAGCCGGTTACGACACGCAGGAACGCTAGCCAGTACGCGGTCCAAGCCCCGCCGAGCTCGAGTTCGAAGTCGTCTGCCAGGGGGTTCGCCGCTTGATAGGACATCTGTGTCACCTCACATATGGAGTTCCGCACCGCGGTGACATATAAGGGAGAGGGTGTTCCCACAGAGTGAAAACCCATCTCAGCGGCTGAGAAGGCACATTTCAGTGGCTGCGTGTCTCGGACCCTGTTCGGCTGTGGGTTTTTAGGAGCTTTCGCCGGGATGAGAGCCACCCACGGGCCACCGTGAGGTTCAAACCCTCCATGCAACTACGGTACGACACCAATGGTACTCGAACTGACGGGCGAACACACCACAGCACGGGTGATGGTCGACGACGAATCGCTCGTCGAGAGCGGGTGTCGGGAGCAGATCGAGACACTCATCGACCATCCGGCGTTCACCGAGCCGGTCCGAATCATGCCTGACACGCACTGGGGGGCTGGTGCTCCCATCGGCTTCACGATGCCGCTGAGCGAGCGGGTCGTCCCGAACATCGTCGGCGTCGACGTTGGCTGTGGAATGGCCGCGACGAACCTCGGATCGGAACTCCCGCTGGAAGACGCTGAGCGCGAGCGACGCGTCCGTGAAGCGGTCCCGATGGGGCGGAATGTCCACGACTACGACGATGCGGTCCACTTCGTCGAGGAGTTCCCGTTTGAGCGGGCGAACCGCATCTTTGAGCAGTTCGACGCGGCCTACGCCGAGCGGTTCGGCGAGCACATCGACCCCGTCGAGTTCGAATTCGACGGCTACGGTGAGGACTACTTCGAGTCGTTGTGTGACCGCGTGCTGGCGGATCAGCGCCAGGGGATGGGGTACATCATCAAGAGCGCGGGGACGCTGGGCGGCGGGAACCACTTCGTCGAGTTCGGCCAGGCCCGTGAGTCGGATGACTACTGGCTGGTCATCCACAGCGGCTCCCGCTACCTCGGGAAGTCTGTCGCCGAGTACTGGCAGTCGACGGCGACGGACCGCCGAACAATCGGCGAGATCCGCGACCAGATTCCCGAGGAGTACGTCGAGTACCTGAAGTTCGACCCTGACACAGTCGAATCTCGCGACCTCTACGCCTGGGTCACCGGCGGCATGGGTGAGTCCTACATCCGGAAGGACCGGCTCCGCCGCGAACTAGACGGCAAGGAAATCGAGAACGCCTTCGACGCGCTGGGACAGGTACAGGATGCCATCCACAGCAGCGACGACGAGGACCGCAACACGGACCTTGACTGGCTTGAAGGCCGCGAGGCCCACGGCTACCTCGTCGACATGCTGTTCGCCCAGCAGTACGCCCGCTGGAACCGTGAACTGATGAGCGACGCCGTCTGTGACGCGCTGGGAGTCGACCCTGTTGGCCGCTTCCAGTCGATTCACAACTACATCGACTTCCGCGACCTCACTATTCGCAAGGGGGCGACGCCCGCTCGCGACGGACAGCGGTTGCTGGTTCCGTTCAACATGGCTGACGGGTCGATTATCGCACGCGGGAAGGGCAACGACGAGTACCACCAGACAGCACCACACGGCGCGGGCCGCGTGATGAGTCGCCGGCGGGCTCACAGCGAGGTCGATATGGACGAGTTCGCCGAAGCGATGGACGGCATCTACTCGGAGTCGGTCATCGAAGGTGTCCGGGACGAAGCGCCGATGGCGTACAAGGACGCCGATGCGATTCTCTCGGCCATCCAGCCGACGGCCGAGGTCGTCGAGTACGTCGACGCCGTCCATAACCTGAAGGCAACCGAGTGAGCAAACCTGTTGGTCTGGCAGAAAGTGATTAGAACACGAAGGCCTTGTCTCCTGTATGACCATTCTTGTGGCTATCGCCAACGATTCGGTCTCTCCAGCAGTCATTGACACGGCGGTTCGACTCGCTGACGGGCTTGAGGAGGAACTGTACGTCGTCCACCTCGTCGACGAGAACACCGCTGATGGCACAGCCATGCAACTCCGGGACGAGATGCGTGACCGGTTCCGCGACGCCACCGTCGTGGCGACGGTCGCTATCGAACACGTCGGCCGCTCTGCGATGCGCTCGGGCACGCGGATCGGCAACGAACTGCTCGAACTCGCGGCTGACGTGGATGTCCATCACATCGTCATGGGCCACGAGCCGAAGGGGCTGGCCGGCAGACTTCGGGAGGGCGACGCCGCAGTCGCCGTCATCGACGCCGCCGACGTACCTGTTACTATTGTCCCAGAAAGTCCCGCCGACGTGTGACTGCCGTACGGCGTATCACAACCCCAGTTCCCGGCCGAGCACCATTCGCTGTATCTCGCTCGTTCCCTCGCCGATTTCCATGAGCTTCGCGTCCCGGTAGAACCGCTGGGGGGCGAAGTCCGTCGTGTATCCGTAGCCCCCAAGCACCTGAACGGCGTCTTCAGCGACCTCGCGACAGATTTCGCTGGCGTCGAGCTTCGCCAGCGACGAGAGCCGAGTCACGTCCTCCCCTTGGTCGTACATTGTCGCCGCCTTGTGAGTCAGCAGGCGGGCGCGCTCGATCTTACGGTCCATCTCGACGACCTTGTCCCGGACGGCGTCGAACTTCGAGATGGGACGGTCGAACTGCTTGCGCTCGGTGGCGTAAGACTTCGCGGCCTCGAACGCCCCCTGTGCGAGCCCAGTCGAAAGTGCGGCGATTGAGATGCGTCCACCGTTGAGCGTCTTCAGGGTCTGTTCCCAGCCGTCACCTTCCTCGCCAAGCAGTCGGTCCGTGGGAATCCGGCAGTCGTCGAACTGGAGTTCACAGGTCGGCGAAGCGTTCAGCCCCATCTTCTCCCACTCGGTCGTCACCTCCCAGCCGTCGTCCTCCGGGGCGACGATGAACGTCGAGATACCGTCGTAGCCGGCCTCGGGATCAGTGACAGCCTTGACCAGCACTGACCCGGCGACAGACGCGTTCGTGATGAACTGTTTGGTGCCATTGATCACATACTCGCCGCCGTCCCGCTCGGCCACGGTGTCCATGTCGCTGGCGTCGCTCCCGCTGCCCGGCTCTGTGAGCGCCCAGCCGCCGAGTTGCTCGCCGGAGGCGAGCGGTGTGAGCCAGCGCTCTTTCTGGGCGTCCGTGCCGAACAGCTCTATCGGCTTACTCCCGAGCGAGGTATGGGCCACGTACGAGAGGCCGATGCTTCCGGAAACGCGACCGAGTTCCTCGGCGACGAGCGCGTACATCAGCGTATCGCCGCCCAGCCCGCCCCACTCCTCGCTGATCGGCACCCCCATCACGTCCAGTTCGCCGAGTGCCTCGAATATCTCTGCTGGAAACCGGTGCTCGTCCTCGATGTCCTGCGCTATCGGCTGGATCTCGTTTTCACAGAACTTGCGGACCGAATCCCGTATCATCCGGTGTTCGCTGGGAACGTCGAACTCCATACCGGGCCTATGTATTGTGTTATTAAATACCACACGGGGACAGACACAAGCCATTTGACCGCCCACGGCGTTCCCTATAGGGAATGGCGTTCCGGCGACTCCTCCGTGGGACGGTCCCCTGGGAGCAACTCGAAGGCGTGGTACGGGCTGTAATAGAGCGGTACGACGAGCCCGCGGCCCACGTGGCGTTTCTGGAGGCAGACAACTGGCTCTCGACCCCGCTGGTCGTCAACGACCAGTGGTTCGTGAAAGTCATCACGGGGCAGAACTCGCTGGTCCACACGCTGCTGACTGCTGGCCGCAACATCGGCGCGTTCTCGTCGGGCACCGAGGGCTTTTTCGAGCACTTCGGGACGCCTTACGAGATGGCGGAACACGAACTAGCGGCGACTCAGCGGATGCGGGAGATAGGGGTTAACGCTCCCGAACCCATCGAGGCTTTCGAGTACGACGGGATGGGGGTACTGGTGCTGGAGTATATCCCCGACTTCGAGCCGCTGGATGCCCTCCCGCCAGAAACCGTCGAGCGACACAGCCCAACAGTGTTTGACTTCCTCCACCGGATGCACAAGGACGGTCTAGCCCACGGCGATTTCCGCTGTGAGAACGTGCTCGTGGCCCATGACGACCTGTACTTCATCGACGCCACGAGCGTCCGCGAGGCAGCTATCAGGGACGCTCGCGCTTATGACGTGGCCTGTGCGCTGGGCGCACTGGAGCCGCTTATCGGTGCACCGGCCGCCGTCTCCGCCGCCGCACTCCACTACGATACGTCTGAGTTGCTGGCCGCGGAGGAGTTCCTCGATTTCGTCAATATCCGCCCGGACCACGACTTCGCCGCCGCCGAAATCCGTGGCGCCGTAGAAAAACACGCGTAGGCCGACCCGGAACGACCTCAGTCCGCCGGCGCTGCTCCGACCGCTCGGCTTCTAGCAACAACGCCGATGCCGACGAGCACGATGGCCCCGCCAGCAACGGTCGCCGGACCGGGTATCTCCGCAAGCAACAGCAGCGCCAGCAGCGCGCTCCCGACTGGTTCACCCAGCAGCGAGACGCTAACCATACTGGATTCGACGTGTGCCAGCGCCCAGTTGAGGACGGTGTGGCCGAACACGCCGGGGCCAACAGCCATCGCGAAAAACAATGCCCATTCCTGCGGCGGGTAGCCGGTCACAGGGTGGCCCGACGCGACGACGAAGCCGAGGAGGCATATCGCGGCGACGCCGTAGACGACGGTTACGTAGGGAATGAGCGGAAACCGCTGGCGGAGCGACCGCCCGGCGAGCACGTAGCCGGCAGCCATGACGCCGCCGATAAGAGCTAGTGCGTTGCCGTACAGCGGACGCGGGCCGACGGTTCCGCTCCCGAGGAGTTCGCCGACGGACATCACGATGATACCACCGATAGCGACCAGAATACCAGCCGTCGTGCCGCGCGTGACGCGCTCGTCCAGCAGCGCCCACGCGCCGACGGCGACGAACAGCGGCTGGCACTGGACCAGCGTGACCGACGCCGCGACGCTCGTCCACGCTAGGCTCTCGAACCACGCGGCGAAGTGAACTGCGAGCGCGACGCCAGTCGCCGCCGCCGCCAGTACGTCCCGTCGAGAGAGGCGCCCGAACGCCGACCGGTGCCGACCTAGCGCCAGCGGCGCTAGGCAGTACGGTCGTCAACAGGACACGATAGAACGCTGCCACCGACGCCGCGGCATCGCTCCAGCGGACGAGAATCGCGCTCGTACTGACTGCGAGGACAGCGACGACCAGCCCGATTCGCGGGTCGATTCGCGGCTCGGTCACATCCATTCTGCTCCGTTGTGGCGCGGAGACAGCACAGCCCCATCAGTTCCCGCGACGACACGTCTACTCATCCCGTGGCAGTATCCGGTATAGGGATAAAGAAACACCGGATACCATAGTCGGGGCCGTGCCGTCGCGGGCAGGCCACGTTACCCTTCGAGTAGTTCCTTCGTCTGCTGATGGCGATACCGGAACATCGGTTCCATTCCGAGACAGCCGAAGGGACCGAGCGCCTGGCCGAGCGGTCCGCCGGGCAGTTCGAACTCGACGTGGTCGTGGACGAGCGTTTCTCTGTCACTCAATGCACGGAAGGTGTGTGTATGTTCCCAGTGGGGAAACGGCCCTTCTGCCATCACGTCGCGGAACATCGCTTCGTCCTCGCCTTCTTCCCGGGCAACGATGTTCGAGACCCACTGCTGGCGCGGCGGCACGCTAAAGGGCTTGATCGAGGATTCGACGACCGACCCGGCGGTCAGTTCGTCGGGGTTCCGCTCACCATCTGGTCCCCGCTCTTCCTCGATGCGGATGTTCATCCAGTCGGGGGTCAGCGCGACCAGCCCGTCGCCTGTCGCGTGGAATTTCCAGACTTCTGCTAGCGGGGCTTCGACGCGAACCTGCCGCTCGTAAACGTCCATACACATAGTAGGGGAAGCGCCGGCAAAACACCCGCGGTAGCCGCGACTGATTCCGGAACGAGATCAGGGCCAGATGCCGCCTTCCTCGGCCGCAGCGACGACACGCTGGATGGCGACGACGTACATTGCCGTCCGGAAGTTCGGCGCGCCGGTCTCCTCGTAGGTCTCGACGAGGTCGTCAAACGCGTTCGTGATGATGGTCTCCAGTTCGTCGTTGACCCGCTCTTCGGACCAGTAGAACCGCTGGCGGTTCTGGACCCACTCGAAATACGACACCGTGACACCGCCGGCGTTGGCGAGGATGTCAGGGAACACAGCCACGTCGCGCTCCGTGAGCACGTCGTCTGCGTTCGGTGTCAGCGGACCGTTCGCCGCTTCCACGACGATGTCAGCCTGTACATCCCGAGCGAGGTCGCCGTCGATGGCATTTTCGAGCGCCGCCGGAACGAGCAGGTCCACGTCCATCGTCAGCAGCTCTTCGTTCGTCAACTCCTCCGTCGCCCCCTCGTAGCCGGCCAACGACCCAGTCTCACTCTTGAACGCCTTTGCGTCGCGTGCGTCCAGCCCGTCGGGGTTGTAGACGGCACCCGAGGAGTCCGATACGGCGACGATGTTCGCGCCCAAGTCCTCAATGAGTTTCGCTGCCACGGAGCCAGCGTTCCCGTAGCCCTGCACGGCCACCGTCGCATCCGTCATGTCCTTCCCGAGATAGTCGAACGCTTCGCGTGCGGTGAGCATCACGGAGCGCCCGGTCGCTTCGACGCGGCCCGCACTGCCACCCGACTCCGGAGCCTTGCCGGTGATGACGCCGGGCTCAGTGGTGTTTTCCAGCGTCTCGTAAGTGTCTTTGATCCAGTTCATCTCCCGCTGGCCGGTGTTGACATCGGGCGCAGGGATGTCCCGGTCCTCGCCGATGATTAGCCGGAGTTCTTCCGCGAACGATCGCGTTATTCGCTCGATTTCGCTGGCCGAGTACTGGCGCGGGTCGATCTCGATACCGCCTTTGCCGCCGCCGTAGGGGATGTTTACCGCAGCGCACTTGTACACCATCCAGCCAGACAGCGCCTTGACCTCGTCGCGTGTGACCTGTGGATGATAGCGGATCCCGCCCTTGTACGGCCCCCTGTCACCGTTGAACTGTGACCGGTAGGCACGAAACACTTCGACGGAGCCGTCGTCCATCTCCACGGAGAGGTTCGTCTCCAGTACTCGCTCGGGGTGTTTCAGCCGTTCGAGCACGTCGGTCGAATATTCGAGATAGTCCGACGCGTCGTCGATCTGCTCCTGTAAACTCTCAAACGGGTTTACCTCAGGCGACATACGGGCAATATCTCAGACTGTGGGGAAAAGGGTACCGCCGTCCATGGGATTTTCCAGATGACGACTACCCACAACGGAATTATCGGTCAGGCGGAATGTCTGCGCCTGAATCGTCCATGACGACACGATACATGCAGGATAGTGGTCCAGCGAGCGAACGGGTAAAGCCCGGGACAGCGCAATCCCAGGGCGGCTACAGGCTAATCAAGAGGGCCGCGTTGATCACGACGGCCGCCACCCACGGGAGCGCCAGCCCGAGCGGCACAACGACGCCACGTTGGTCGCTCAGTAGCTGGCGGGTCAGCCCTGCCAGCCCGAGAACGCCGATCTTCGTCAGGCCGAGAACAGCAATTCCAAACGTCTCTATCGCGGCCCGCATCACGGGGTTTCCCTCGTGTAGGCCGTGCTGGAGGCCGACGTGTGTCAACCACACGTCGACGATGAGCGTCACGGCGACGACCAGCCATAGTTCTCGCTCGACGGCTGCGAGTTCGTCGAGCAGGGCGCTACACCACCCGTCAATGGTCCCTATCGGGACCGTTCGGTCTGTTGTGAACACGTCACCCTCCGCAACCACGCCCCCACGTGGTCTGTTATCCCGTTTTCACCCACCGTATTAAATACACACTGTTTACTACTGAAACTGAGGGAGTAGGGAGTACATACTCCGGGGAAACACGATGCCAACGGGTTGACTATCAACGGCGCGTTCAATGCTCCGGTGCGTGTGATGTAGTCGCTACCGCGCACGCGATTATCACGTCTCATAATGGTGGCGCACCATTGATATCGGGTGCCGGACTACTCATGCACTATGAGTGCCACCGGTCACGCCCGAGAGACGCCGCCGTCGGCCGGGCGTCGTCGCTGGTGGCTCCCGCTTCTCGCCGCACTCCTTTTGCTCCCGCTGCTTATTGCAGTCGCTTCCGGCACGGCCGCGGCCGAAGACACCGAGCCGCCGGAGTGGGGCAATGCGACGCGGGGTAACGCCACGACTATCGAGGTGTCCCTGTACGACGACGGCGGATCGCTTGACACGGGTACGATTCAGGCAGCGGATTTCGAGCTAACTGCGGGCCGAGTGGAGAACGTCTCAGTTGCATCGATCAACGCTTCCGGAGCAAACAGGACCGGAGTACGCGTCTCGCTGCTGCTGGACAAAAAGCTGGACACAGATAACGTCACCGTCAGTCTCAGTGACACCGGGAGTATCACAGATCAAGCGGGGAACGAACTGCCCCGGGAGTCAGTTACTGCCACCCGGATGGACTCCGTCGTTCCGAAGTATCAGTCGTTCGAGGTCAGCCGTATCAATAGCTCCACCGCCCGCATCTCTGTCGGGATTCACGAACCGATACAGCAGCTCCGAGTCTCTGTCGGTGGCCCGTCGATAGACACACTCAACATCTCGGGGTTCACCGAGCGCACTAGTAACTCGATCACGTATACACGAACGTACACGTTCCCGGAGGAAGGCGAGTACTCGCTGCTGCTGATGTCGGTGACCGATAAGAACGGAAACGGGAACTCCTTTAGCCGACAGCAGACGTTCGTCTATGACGACTCCGCACCGAACGTCACCGTCACCGGACCAGAGAACACGACGGTCGGTGAGTCGGTGACCTTCTCGGCGGCGGAGACAACAGACGACCAGGGCGTCGAGTCGGTCCGGTGGCAGGTGGGGAGCAACACGATTCTGACCGGCGAGAACATTACCGTGGCCTTCGCCTCACCCGGCAGCCACGAAGTCACGATGACGGCCGCTGATTCACTCGGAAACACGGCGACAGTAACCAGAATTGTTTCTGTGATGGGCAATGGAACCAATGGGAACATAACCGTACGGCAGTTGAACGCAACGACAGCGAGCGTGTCGGTGAACGGGACTGGCCAGACACAGCGAATTCAGCCCCCGCAGGGGGCACTCGTTACCGGTCAGAACGGCACGCTGGAGCGGCTTGCCGTGTCGTTTCCGCGTAACGAATCCACGACACTCACCATCAATTCCCGTCGGCCCGGACCGGCGTTCGCTGCTGCAACTGGTCACACCGGCGTCAGCCAGTTCGACGTTGACCATGGCTCCGCCCAGGCTAAGGACGCGACGGTTACGTTTACTGTGGACCGTGACGCGCTGGCGGCGGTCGGTGCAGAACCCGATGCCGTGGCACTGTACCGGAACAACGACGGGTGGACGCCGCTGGCGACTGACATCGCCGGCCGGAGCGAGTCACACATCGTCTATCGGGCTGACTCTCCGGGGCTCTCGACGTTTGTCGTCGGCGTCGATCAGACGATAGTGACAGACATGGATGCGGAGGCGGCGACAACCGACTCGGAAACATCGCCGTTCGAACCAGAAACGACCGAGCCACCGTCAGAAGACCCCGGGCAGCCGGATATCGTGGTCACGAATACCACGGCTGCTCCATCGACGCTCGGCCCTGGCGACCCGACCGTTATCACTGTCGAGTTGGAAAACCGAGGCACTGCGAGCGGCGACCACAACGTGATCGTTGCGCTCAACACCTCGATACTGACAACACGGACGGTCACCGTCCCTGCTGGCGAGATGCGAACGACGGAGTTCGCCCGCTCCGTTCCGGAAAACAGGACCGGCGAGCTGACGGTCGACGGGCAGCGCGTCGGGAACGTGACTGATGATAGCGGTGGCCTCCCGATTCCAGCGCTCCCCTCGATCGGCGTTCCGAACCCGCTCTCGCTGTGGCCTGACGGCATCGTTGGAACCGTTCTCGGCGGGCTCTTGGGCGTCGCTGTCGGGCTGTACGGCGTTCTCAAAGCGCTGGCGATCTATCTCGGCTACTGAATGACAAAATCGGGCGTATCAGTCGATGCTCGCTTCGAGTCGGTCGATCAGGTCGTCGTTCCCGAGATACAGCGGCGTCCGCTCGTGTAGTTCGCCGGGTTCTATCTCAAGCAGTGACTGGTCGCCGTCGGAGGACCGACCGCCGGCCGACTCAAGGATGTAGGCCATCGGATGTCCCTCGAACTGGACCCGAAGTTTCCCCTTGGGGTGTGACTCTAGTGCAGGGTACGAGAAGATGCCACCGTAGGTGAGTACCTGATTGATGTCCGCGACCATTGCCCCGCCGTAGCGGAGTTTCAGTTCGTGACGGACTTCCTCGGCATAGGATTCGAACTCGTCGGTCCAGGAGTCGACGCCGCCGCCGAACCCGAACACTGTGGGGTCTTCAGGGACCGTCACCTCGTCGTCGACGACCCGCTTGTCGCCGTCTTCGAGGATATACTCGCGGACGCTGCCGTTCCGGGCAACGACCATCGAGGTGATGGGGCCGTAGATGACGAACCCGGCGGCGAGGAGATTTGTACCGACAGTCGGTGGTTGTTCGCTGTAGATGCCGAAAATCGTTCCCATCCCGCTGTTGGGTTCGAGGTTGCTCGACCCGTCGAGGGGGTCCATCGCGACGTGGAGACGGCCGTCTGTGGTTTTCACCTCTGCACGTTCTTCGCTGGCGTAGGAGGCAACGCTGTCGATGTCCAGTACCCGCTGCTCGAACAGTTCGTCGGCGCGCAGGTCAGCCGCGAGCTGGTCGTCGCCGGTGGGGTTGACAGAGTTGCTCTGGCCACGGTAATCGGCAACAGCGCGGCGCACGTCCGGTGTCGTCGCGACGATGGTGTCGATGACTTCCGTGACTGTCTGCTCGGCTTCGGTGGTCGAAATGTCGAGTGACTTACTCATTTGTCAGATGTAGGGGCAGAGACTGGCCATTCAGTGACCAGTCGAATCTTTCTCCGAGCCTGCTGCCCGCAGGGTTTCTCATCATCAGTTGGTTCTCCGGCACACCATAAGTATCTTTTTGCTGACATTTACTACATTTCGAGTGAATATTCAGCCGCGGGGCAGTGCTTGCCGCTAAGCCTGTGACAGATTCTCTCGGTAGAATTTCAGCCCCGTGATGCTCCGATACCGTCGGCAGACTTACACAACCACCCGACGAAGACGCGGGTATGCATCTCGAAACAGTCGACACCGTTGGCGTCGTCGGGGCTGGAACGATGGGTAATGGCATCGCCCAGGTCGCAGCGACGGCCGGCTACGATGTCGTCATGCGTGATGTGACGGAAGAACTGGTTGCCGCCGGGTTCGAGGAGATTCAGTCGAGCTTTGAAACACTCGTTGCGCGCGACACAGTGACAGAACAGGAGGCGGAAGCGGCAACAGCTCGCATCACCGGAACTACCGAGATGGACGACCTTGCGGATGCCGACCTCGTTGTCGAGGCCGTAACAGAAAACATGGACATCAAGCAGTCTGTGTTCGAGGACCTCGACGCAGTCTGCGGGCCGGACACGGTGCTAGCCAGCAACACGAGCACCCTCTCGATTACGACAATCGCTAGTGTCACTGAGCGACCGGAACAGGTCCTCGGACTGCACTTCATGAACCCCGTACCGGTCATGAAAGGCGTCGAACTCGTCGTCGGTGAGAAAACCAGCGACGGGACAGTGACGCTGGGCCGGGAGTTCGCCCACGACATCGGCAAAGAGACGTGGGAGGCCGACGACAAGCCCGGCTTCGTCGTGAACCGTGTCTTGATGCCCTGGATCAACGAAGGCATTCGTGCGTACGACGAGGGTGTCGCCGACAAGGCTGACATCGACCGCGGGCTGACCCTCGGGACGAACGTCCCGATGGGGCCACTCGAACTGGCCGACCACATCGGCCTTGATGTGGTTCTCGACGCCTCTGAAACGCTGTATGAAGAGCTGGGTGACCGCTACAAGCCCGCATACCTTCTCAAACGGAAAGTCGCGGCCGGCGACCTCGGGAAAAAATCCGGGCAGGGCTTCTACGACTACGACTGACAGAGCGGCGGTGACGAACGCCGACAGTAGCGGGCCGAGTACGATACCCGGCAACGGGCCGCGCGTTGGCCAACAGTAAAGACCCAACCCGCGTTAGGATTTATCATGGACTTTAGCCCCACACAGGAACAACGCCAGATACAGGACATGGTCTCGGAGTTCGTCGACGACGAAGTCAAGCCGCGAGCAGCGGAGATTGACGAAACTGACGAATTCCCGTGGGACCTTGTCGACGAAATGGCCGAGCTCGGCCTGATGGGAATGCCGATTCCGGAGCAGTACGGCGGGGCCGAACTGGACTATCACAGCTACGCCATGGCCCTCGAAGAGATTTCGCGGGGAAGCGGCGGACTCGGCACAATCGTCGCCGCACACATCTCGCTGGCCTGTAACATGATCTACGAGTTCGGCAACGAGGCCCAGAAAGAGACCTACCTTACGCCGCTGGCAGCGGGTGAGGAAATCGGCGCGTTCGCCCTCTCCGAAGCGGGCGCGGGCAGTGACGTGCCAGCGATGGACACCACCGCCGAACCGGTCGACGGCGGTGACGCCTATTTGGTCAACGGCGGCAAGCTCTGGATTTCCAACGGGTCCGTCGCCGACACTGTCGTCCTGTTCGCGAAGACCGACCCTGAGGCCGGCAACAAGGGCATCTCCTCGTTCATCGTCCGCCCCGAGGAGGACGACGGCTTCATCGTTGAAGGGACCGAGCACAAACTCGGCGACAAGGGCTGTCCAACCGCCGAACTCCGGTTCGACGAGATGCGCATCCCTGCCGACCGTATGCTCGGTGAGGAGGGCCGTGGGTTCGTCCACGCCCTCAAAACGCTCAACGGCGGACGCATCACTATCGCGGCCCGCGGTGTCGGCATCGCCCAAGCCGCGCTGGACGAGGCACTGAAATACGCCCAGGACCGCGAGCAGTTCGACCAGCCAATTAGCGATTTCCAGGCTATCCAGCACAAGCTCGCCGACATGGACACGAAGACGCAGGCGGCCCGCCTACTGATGCACCAGGCCGCCGATAAGAAGATGGCCGGCGAGTCGTTCGTCAAGGAGGCCGCACAGGCCAAACTGTACGCCTCAGAGGTGTCCCGAGAAGTGGCGAACGAGGGCATTCAGGTCCACGGCGGCTACGGCTACACGAAGGACTTCCCGGCTGAGCGATTCTACCGCGACGCCAAACTCAACGAGATTTACGAAGGCACCAGCGAGGTCCTTCGGAATACGATTGCCAGCGAGCTTCTCGATTAGGGAAGCGAGAGGAGTCCTTCGACGACGACCGCACGCGTGAAGTAGAACGATTTTCCGTCGGCACGGTACCGGTTCGCGCTGATGGTTCCCAGCGCGAGGAGCACGGCCACGCCGACTGTTGCGGCGAGCATGCCGACAACTGCTGACGGCTGGATAGCTGTGCGTGCGAAGACATACGTTGCGACGCTGGCGAGCGCCGCAAACGGGAGGGCGTCCAGGCCTGCCAGGAGGAGCGAGCGGGACAGGGACATACCTGTGTTCTGTGGGACCGCTCACAAAAGAATATCCCATCAATCAGTGCCGGCGAAACGAAATTCGGCAGGAGCCGTCGAGCAGCAGCGTCAGCCGTCCTCGCCAAGCGCCTCCCGCATCCATTTGAACTGGGCTCGAAGCCGTCGCTCGCCGGCGCCGGTCAGGGAGTACTTGTCGGCGATGCCGTCCTCACGGTGTTCGACGAACCCAGCCGACTCCAGCGCATCAAGCGCGCCGTAGAAGCTCTTCGGTTCGATCCGCGTGTCGTACCGGCGTTCGAGCCGCGTCTTTAGCCGCTGGCCGGAGAGTTCCCCGTCTTCGGCGGCGGCCAGCAGAACACACATATCACGTCGGCGACCACTCTGGAGCCACTTCGCCATGGGCGTTCGTGGCGGTCCGTCCGCTTCGCGTTTATGATTTCGATCGGACCGTCAGGTTCGCATTCCCCCGGTTCATAGTCCCGCCGATGACCGATTCCGAACTCCCCGTCGAGGCGTCGGCCGACGGTATCACGGCCACCTACCGAGAGACCGACGAGGAACGGCTACTGATATTCGAGAGTAACGGCGGGAGCGCCGCGGTCGCACAGAATATCGAGGGGTACGCAATGCTGAAGGTCCGACCGACAGCTGACGGCGACGAACTGGAACGATACTACGGCTTCGATATGGCACTCGATCACGCGGCAGAACTGCTTGGCGTGTCCCCGAACACGCTTCCAGTCCCCGACCCGGCCGCCGACATGGGGATGTAACACCGCGTCACGGTGACTGCTCGTTCGACTTGTGATGTGACATAGGGCGGGTTCGCACTGTGTTGACTATCCGACTCGCCCACTGGTAAGTAGGTGATGACCGATCGATTCATCAGAGGATGTCATCGGAGTTATTCAGCACGTATTCTGTAAAAATAGCAGTATTTGTGATATGTCCTATAGGTTAGGAGTACGGTGAGAACTGATCTCATAAGAGCGCTCTGAATACATCATACAAATATTATAAACTTGCTTTAATAATCACTGCTACCCCTCACTCGCATGGTCGATTTCACTCGACGGCAGGTACTTTCACAGTCGGTGGCTGCTGCACTTGGGGCCAGCGTCATCGGCGTGGCAAGTGGGGAAGAGGTCGAAGAGACAGACACACCCGGGGCACCGAGTGTTGCCGGGAGTCTCAAACGGTTCTCGACGACGGCGTTCGGCGCGGAGGTGACGGGACCGTTCGTCTTTGAGGACGGGTCACTGCTGTACAGCCTCCAGCACCCGGAGGGAGAAAACCCCGAACCGTTCGGACGGGCCGCGGTGGGCTATTTCAGCGGCTTCCAGTTCGAGTTCGACGGGAGTAACGACGATTTCTCCGAGGTGGGGATTCCGGACACCGAGGAGAAACAGCGTCAGGTCCGGTCCGAAGCTGGTAACTACGAGGTCCTTATTCAGGGCCGCGAAGAGATTCAGGGCGGCGAGGAACGCCTCGGTGTCCCACAGACACCTGACGGTGTCGACCTTACTGCGCTCAATGGAAGCAGTGGTGGCTATGGGCAAAATCCAGACTGCAACCAGTTCGTCGCAACAGACGACGAGGGCACTGAAGGGTATCTATTCACAAACTGGGAGAACTACCCGGGGTGCATCTCGCGGGTCCCGATAAGCCGGGACGAGAGCGGCGAGTGGAGTGCCGACGTCGGTTCGGACATGACGCTCAACGTCGTCAATACCGAGGCGTTCCGCAATCTTGGCGGGACGTGGGTCAACTGCTATGGTGACCTCAGCCCGTGGGAAACGATGATCTCGGCCGAGGAGAACTACAGCCACCCGCGCGTCTCATATACGTACACAGTGGGCGACATCGTGGAGTCTGGAACCGGTGTCGGCAAAATCGGTGGCTGTCAGTTCTGGAACCGTCCGAACCCGTCGGAAATCGGGGAGGCACTGGGTGACTACGTTGAGGCCGGTGACATTGCGGAGGAGTTCACCATTCAGGGCTACTGGTCCCAGGCCGGTGTCGAGAAGGCGGCGTACTACCTCGGTGCGGACACGGTCGACCAGACCGAGGACGGGAACGATATGACGCTCATCGATGACGTCTACCCGAACCCGTACCGCTACGGGTACTTCGTCGACATCCGGGAACCGGCTGCCGAAACGCCGAGTCCGATGAAGTACTATGTCATGGGTCGGGCCGCCTGGGAAGCACCTGATATTCAGGGCGACCAGAAGACCGTCTACGGCTGTTCGGACGGCGATAGCAAGGGCATCTACAAGTTCGTCGCCGACGAGCCAATTCCAGAGTACGACAACACCGACGATATTGCGGGCACGCTGTACGCGCCACAGATTACCAACGACGCGGCCAACGCCGCCGAATCCGACGGGCGGAACTCCCCGGCACAGACACCACTTGAGATCGAATGGATGAAGCTCGGTCACGCCACGAACGGCGAGGCTGCTGAGTGGATCGCGGAGTACGACGACGTCACGCAGGCCGACTACATCACGGAGCACACCGAATACAGTGTGGACGAAATCGGAACGGATGTCTCGGTGTCGGACGCAGTCAGGGAAGCCGACCTTACAGTCCTCCAGAGCGCAAGCGGCAATCAGAGTTACATCACGAACGAGGAAATCGTCGAGTGGGCCGAACAGTACGAAGCAAACGGCCCGGACGGCGTCGACGAGGAACTCCGTCGCGTCCCGTTCCTTGAGACCCGCGCGGCCGCCAAGGAGATCGGTGCGTCCATCGAGTTCAACAAGGCCGAGGGCGTCGACACCGTGGATGACTCCCAGCCCGGCGACTTCATCTACTTCGGCATCTCGGAGTTCAACGACGCACTCGCAGACGACGAAGGCGATATCCAACTCGACCGTGTCGACGGCGGCGTCGTCTACCGCGGTGTGCTGGAAGCGGACTACAACGTTTCGAGGCTCGAACCGGTCATCACCGGCCCCGACTTCACCGATTCGCCGGAAGACGCAAACGACGCGCTCCGGAACGTCGACAACGTCTACACGATGCGCGATGGTCGCGTTCTCTGCTGTGAGGACGGCTTCGGTGGCCCTGCGCGCTCGTACCCGAACGACGGTCTCTATGTCTACCAGCCCACCGTCACAGTCAGCGCCAATTCCGCCGCGGTCGGAAGTGGGTCGACGGGCAGCGTCTCGCTGACCGCCTCATCGCTCCCTGCTGGCTTCTCCGGCGCTCGACTCACCGTCAGCGTCTCCAACCCCGAAATCGCGTCTATTACCGGTGTCTCCTTCCCCGACGCGCTCGGTCTCACCGAGAGTTCGATCAGCGACGACGGCTCGTCGGCGACAATCCGTGTTGCCGATGTCAATACGAACGTCCAGTCCGGCGCGATGGACGCGTCACTCGCAACGCTCGATGTCCGCGCTAACGGCGGCGGCACGACCGACCTGACTGTCTCCATCGAACAAATGGACGACGAGAACGGGAACGCCATCGAGGCAGAAGCCCGAAACGGTATCGTTGTGGGTGGCCCGCAGACGGTCGTCGGTGACACCGCGCCGACCGATCCCGACGGCGACGGTCATTTCGAGGACCTCAACGGCAACGGCCGTCTCGACTACGAGGACGTACAGGTGTTGTTCTTGAACATGGACTCCGACAGCGTCCAGCTGAACACCGGCGCGTATGACTTCAACGAGAACGGTAAACTCGACTTCGCGGACGTGACGGCACTCTACGAAGAAGTCAACTGACGACCCCGACCGAGCACCTCTCATCTTTCCATACAGGAACACAATGACAGACGACACTCACCTTTCGATACGCGGCTACGTCCGAAGCGCTCGCCTCCCCCTCGCGCTCGTCGCACTCATCCTCCTCGCGGGGACAGTCCCCGCGCTCGCTGCAGGGCAGAGCACGCCAGCAATCAACATCGAGACCAGCTCCGTCGCTGCTGGTGAAACGATGGCTGTGCCGGTCATCCTCACCAGCGCACCGGACGGACTGGCCGGCTACCAACTCGAACTCGTCGTCGATGACCCCGCTGTCGCCCGATTCGAGAACGCGAGCTACCCCGACCGCCTCGGCCTCACGACTGACCCTGTCATTAGTTCAGACGGCGGGACAGTCACGCTCGAGGCGGCCGACCTTGACGGACAGATCGAACCTGGAGCGAGCGATGTGACGCTCGCGACGGTCCAGCTTGCCGGCGTCGATGGCGGCGAGACAGAGGTGACCGTCGCGTCGAGCCAGGTCGACGCGGACGGCGGCGGAGTGGTCGAGCCTGCGACCGAGTCGACAGCGGTCGCGGTTTCGGCGAGTGCGACGACGGAGACAGTAGCCGCCGCGACCGAAGCATCTTCACCTGCCAGCGAGTCCGTCGCCGAGTCAGCGGGCACCGAGGCCGCCGCAGATACCTCAGATGACGAGGCCGCGGATGGTGACGACCAGTCGACGACCGGCGCGAACGGGTCACTCCCGATAGCGCTGGCCATCGCCGCACTCGCCGCGGTGGCAGCATTCGCAGCCAGAACGAGCCGACAATCATAACACCAGCCCAACTATCCATGCCACAATCAGACACCACTGCTGTACCGATGGACTGTTCGACCTATCGTGAGTACATCCTCGACATACGCATCGCCGAACGACCGACAGGCGAGGGCGACACACGCTACCGATTCGAGGCCCCAGACCACGAGGGCATCGAGTTCGATGACCCCGAGATGGCGACACTATACGCTGATGTGTACTTCGACGTGAACGGCTTCCAGGAAGCTGGGACCGGCGAGCGCGGTGTCCCGCCGACGGTCATCCAAGCGGGCCGCGATACGCTTGTCGCCTACTTCCTCACACAGGACGGCGTCGATGTCCACTGGGCCGCGTCGTTCTACGGTGAGAAACCAGAGAAAATCGAACGGTACGTCTCACGCGTCCGCAAGCGGTCGAAAAAGATCCGCGAGGGAGCGAAAGAACAGGGCCACGCCTGAATCGCTACTTCAGCGTCTCCAGCAGTTTCTACGGCAAAACCCACACCGGACGACGCGACTGCATACGCATTCGGTGCGCTGCCAGAACGGAACAGCGACCGCATCGAACCGACACTGTGCACGAGTAGATTCGCCGGAAACGGCGCTACTGGAACGCGAGGCTTTTTGATATCGGGGGTGTGAGCGTCAGTTAATGGTCGGTGATCAGTGATGTCGGTTCGCGTCGACTGGCGACAGAGTGTCGCTCTAACCGGCACTGTAAGCAAGTATCTCGCCGTCGCAATGCTGGTCCCGCTTGGGATCGGGTTGCTGTACGGAGAAGATACTGTTGTCTTCCTGATCTCTATCGCAATCGCTATCACGCTGGGCGTAGCGCTGGAGCAGGTCAGCGACAGTCACGAACTCGGGCCACGCGAAGCGCTGCTGTTCGTCGGGCTCTCGTGGGGGGCTGTCGCGGTTATCGGTGCAGTCCCTTACGTTATCGCCGGGTACGGGACCGAATCAGCGCTCGGTGAGCCTGTGAACGCGCTGTTCGAGTCGATGTCCGGGTTTACGACCACTGGCGCGACCGTCACCAATGAAATATCGTTTGCTCGCCACTCCCACGCGCTGCTGATGTGGCGACAGCTCACCCAGTGGCTCGGCGGGATGGGTATTATTGTTCTGATGGTCGCCATTCTTCCAGAGGCAGCCGTCAACGGGGCACAGTTGATCGAATCGGAGGCACCAGGCCCCGAACTGCAGAAACTGACGCCGAAGATAGCCGAGACTGCCCGACTCCTCTGGCTGTTCTATCTGGGCTTTACCGTGCTGTATATCCTCATTCTGCTTGGCCTCCATTACACAGGCTATGCACCGAATATGGACGCCTACAACGCCGTTGCCCACGCGTTCACGACCCTGCCGACCGGCGGCTTCTCCCCACAGGCTGAGAGCATCGCCTACTTCTCACCGGCCGTCCAGTGGGCCGTCATTCCGTTCATGCTCATCGCCGGGATGAACTTCGCGCTGTTTTACCTCCTGTTGCAGGACGAGTACGCCGCCTTCCTCCAGGACCGTGAACTGCAGGCGTACCTCGGTGCAAACGCCGGCGTGGCCGTCATCCTCTGGGGTCTGCTCTTTACCGGGTCCGCGCCGCCGCTTGAACTCGGAGGCATTACACAGGGGGCACTGGAGAACTCGCTCCGGCAAGCCACGTTTCAGGTCGCCTCGTTGCTGAACTCGACCGGGTACGCGACGAGCGACTTCGCCCAGTGGGGCAACACCGCACAGGGAGTCCTGTTGTTCGCGATGTTCATCGGCGGCTCCGCGGGGTCAACCGGTGGCGGCGTCAAAATCGTCCGATGGCTCGTCGTGCTCAAGAGCATCCGACGCCAACTGTTCACGACAGCCCATCCCAGCGCCGTCAAACCAGTTCGGCTCGGCGGGCAGGTCATTGACGAGGACGTTATCAACGCGATATACGGGTTCACGCTGCTGTACCTGCTCACGTTCGGTATCGCGACGGTGTTTCTCCTCCTCGATGCCGGCCGTGTCGGGCTTGAGCTGACTGTCTTCGAAGCCACCAGCGCAAGCTTGGCGACCATCGGGAACATCGGTCCCGGGTTCGGGTTTCTGGGGCCGTTCGGGACCTATGAACTCTTCCCGGAGACCAGCAAACTGCTGATGATCTTCTTGATGTGGATCGGCCGATTAGAGATCATTCCAGTGTTCGTGATATTTACCGGAGCGTTCTGGAACGAGTGAGTCCGGGAGACTCGTTCCGTCGCTATCTGTAGCTGCCAGTTCAGTTATGTATCTCCCACATGGAGATGTCAGTATGTCCAGTCCTAAAACGAACCGACACTAACTGAGGGGGTCCCGGATAAAGTGACAGCGGAACTGCCACAGTTGACGCCTGATGAACTCCACAATACGGTCATCCATGCGCAGGAGCTGTTGCAATTCCACGATGAGACAGCCTCATCGGTGGAGCCGGACCCCAATGAGGAAATCCTTCGCGCGACCAAACGCGACGGCTACACCGAGGTAGTGAAGTGGACTACCTGTGCTGAAGAATGAGATGACTGCCCACACGGACCGTATCTCTACCACGTCAAAGAGGAGACTAGACCCGAAGGTGGCACGAAAGTCCGCTGGATGTTTCTTGGCGAAGTGTACCCTGACGAAGAGTGAGAGGTGGACTAAAGGGACGTTTGACGGCTTACGGGTCTAGCCCGTACAGTCCGGCGCGGATGAACACGAGTATCGGGATAATCTCCAGCCGGCCGACCCACATGTTCAACACGAACATCCCCTCCGCAAGCGGGGACATCGACGGGCCGGTGATGCCCGAGGACAGGCCGACATTCCCCTGTGCGCTGGCGACTTCAAACAGGGCATCAGCATAGCCAAATGCCGGTCCCGCGACATTAGTGAGGACGACGCTGCTGGTGACGAGAATGATGAGCCACAGCAGTGTCACGATGGCCGCTTCGCTGAACTCCCGCTCCATCGATTCACGGTCCAGCGTCCGGTCGCCGATGCGGGCCGTAATCACCGCGTTTGTCGGGAGGAACACCCGCGAGAACTGCCAGATGATGCCGCGAACGATGGTGTACCCCCGGATGATTTTGATGCCCCCGACAGTGGACCCCGCGGCGCCGCCAAGTACCATCGCACCGGCCACAAGCACCTTGCCGCCGGCGAGCCAGCGACCGATCGGTGCCGACTGGAAGCCAGTACAGCTGAGTGCGCTGACCCACTGGAACGTCGAGTCCCGGACCGCATCGAGCTGTGCGGCGTCAAGCATCGGCACCGAAAACGGCAGGAACGACTGGGTGGCAAACGCCTCAGTCGTCGCGGGAACGGACCACGCATTTTGTACTGAGAGGCCGACGACACCGAGCGCGAGCAGGATGAACAGCCAGCGGGTCTGCAGGTCCGACACCAGTTCACGAACCTGCCTGTCGTGTAAGACTACGTAGTGGACCGGGAACGCAATCGCACCGAGAATCATAATCGGCAACAGCACGGTCTCGACGAGCGGCGAGTTATACGTCGCAATCGAGTTGTCGGTGACCGAGAATCCGCCGGTCGTGAGCCCAGTCATGGCGTGATTGAGTGCCTGCCAAGCGGCCTCCCACAGCGGCAGTGACTCCGCGTATTCGCTGTCGCTGGCGAGGATAGCACCGAACAGCAGCGCGAACGAGAGAACCGTGTAGCCGGCGACGAGTTTCCAGACCGTTCGGACGGTGGAGACGACGCTCGGGTGGATCTTCTCCTCGCGGGCCTCACTCTGGTAGAGCGCGTAACTGCCACTGCCAGGCCGTGACAGGATAGACACGGTCAGGACAATGACGCCGACGCCGCCGACGTACTGGATGAACGACCGCCACCACTGGACTGCGCGCGGGAGCGAGGGCTCGTGAATCGCCATCGTCAGGCCGCTCCCGGTCCACCCGCTCATGCTCTCGAAGAAGGCATGGAGCGGGTTCCGGAAGTACGCCAGGCTGGAGAGCGTCGTCGTTCCGCCGACTTTGATCGGCTCCCACGTACTCGTGTCCGTCCCGACTGGAACGAATGTATCCATGACAGCAGGAGGCGTGAACCACGCGGTCAACAGGAACGGAACCGATCCGAACGCGGCGACCAGCAGCCACCCGCCAGCGGCGATGACCATGCCGTGTTTCATCTCTGGGGCCGGGGCATCGGTGAACCCACGGTTCGCGAGGCCGCCGACAGCGGCTGTTATCCCAGCCGCAGTAAAGAACCCGAACGCGGCGTAGAACTCCCGAAAGCCCAGCGCAATCACGGCCGTAATCGTCATCAGCCCGGCCTCCATCAGCAGGAGGGACCCGATATCGCGGGCGATTGTTTTCAGGTCCGTCGGGAACAGCCCGCTGTTCCGTCGCGGCATATCAGTTGTGGTCCTCGGAGTGACCGAAGATATCGGTCACCTCCGGCGTCGCACCCTCTCCCGAGTAGACCGTGAGGAGGTCGTCTGCCTCGATACGCGTATCGCCGCGGGGCGTTATTGGGTCACCATCGCCATTACGCTCGATAGCTACGATAAGCGTCTGGCCGCCGATGAGGCTCTCCGAATTGGCTTCCTGTAGCGTCTTGCCAGCAATCGGAGCACCTGGCGTGACCGTTATCTCGAATACTTCCGCGTGATCGCCAATGCGCATGAAGTCAACGATAGACGGCCGCTTGACGGCCCGATAGAGATACTCGGCGATGAGCCGCTGTGGGTTCTGCATCGTGTTGACGCCGATCTGGCGGAACACGTTCATGTGCTCAGGATTGTGGACGACTGAGACGATGTCCGGCACTTCCAGTTCCTGTGCCAGCAGACAGACCATGATGTTGGTCGCGTCCTGATCGGTTGTCGAGATGAGCGCGTCAGCACGGTCCGCCCCGGCGTCCTCCAGCGTGTCCTTTGACGTCGCATCGTCGTGAATGACGAGACAGTCGTACTGTCTCGACGCACGTTCCGCCCGCTCCTTGTCGCGTTCGATGACGACGACCTCGTTCCCCCCGCTGTCGCAATCTCAAGCAACGGCGACCCGATATCGCCGGCACCGACGATGACAATATACATTTTTGCCAGTGTACTGAACCGATAGTTGAAAGCTTACCGTTCCCAGTCGCAACGAGCCCATTGCGGTCGTTCGGGGCCGTGCCGCTCCCAAACCACTATACTGTCTCCGATTGAACTCCACGGTATGGCAACTCTCACCGAACAGTTTGAGCATCCGGCGTGGCTGACAGCCGCCGGGACGCTGGCTGGCTACGGCATCATTCTCCTATTCATGTTCCTGTTGCTGTTTATTCTGCCGTATCTCCTGTTCCCAGCCTGAGACGGGGTACTGCAGTCGGACGCCGGTGTATCGAATAACTAGACAGAACCACGTCGGCCGCTGCGGTCAATATGGCCGCTACAGGGGTATCGCAGTTAGTAAATAGGTCCGTGCGGGAGTACACGTCGATGGAAGGGAAGGCAGCAGCGCCCGCAGCAGGGACGGTCCTTAACGCGCTTGCGACCGGCCGCGGCGCGGCGTTTGCTATCGACGAGTACACGACAGCGACCGTCACGCTCTCGACCGAGACCGATGGCGTCACCGGCGAGGTGGACGGTGCGCCGGACGCCGACACGCGGCTTATCGAACGCTGTGTCGAGTACGTCATCGACGCCCACGGCGGCCCACAGAACGTGGGTGTCCCGGCGGTCTCCGGCGGGACCGTCCGCACCGAAAGTGAGGTCCCGATGGCGTCGGGGCTCAAAAGCTCCAGTGCGGCCGCAAACGCGACCGTCATGGCGACGCTCGACGCGCTCGACGCGACCGAGCGGATGAGCCGCGAGGACATGGCCCGTCTCGGCGTCATGGCCGCACGCGACGTGGGCGTCACCGTCACCGGGGCTTTCGACGACGCGTCGGCGTCGATGCTCGGCGGCGTCACCGTCACCGACAACGAGGACGACGCGCTCCTGACCCGCGAGGAAATCGACTGGGACGTGCTCGTCTGGACGCCGCCGGAACAGTCCTTTAGTGCTGACGCGGATGTCGAGCGGTGCCGGCAAATCGCGCCGATGGCCCGCCTCGTCGAGGACCTCGCGCTCGACGGCGACTACCAGCGGGCGATGACCGTCAACGGTCTCGCGTTCTCGGCCGCGCTGGATTTCGAGACGGAGCCGGTTCTCGACGCGCTCCAGCACGTCGAGGGCGTCTCCCTGTCTGGGACGGGGCCGTCATTTACTGCCGTCGGCGAGCGGGCGGCACTCGAAGCCGTCCGAGACGCCTGGGACAAGCGACCCGGAGAGACATGGCTGACGACAACACAAACAGAGGGGACACACATAGTATGACCACGAATCCAAACCCAGAGGACATGTCGCTGGACGAACTGCGCGACGAAATCCGGACGATCGACCGTGAAATCGTTGAGAAGATCGCTCAGCGAACCTACGTGGCTGACACCATCGCACAGGTCAAAGACGAGAAAGGGCTGCCGACGACCGACGAGCAACAGGAGCAGGCCGTCATGGACCGTGCTGGCGACAATGCGGAGCAGTTCGACGTCGACGAAAACCTCGTGAAAGCGATCTTCCGGCTCCTGATCGAACTGAACAAGGTCGAACAGCGAGAGAACAGGTAGCAAGAATCTGTTGTGATGGAGTCGGTCTAGTCCGAGAGTTAGTTTCACCGTTCTGTCCACCGCTTCCAGCGTCCCGTTAGTACTCCCAGAGGCGGTTGATCCGTGAGTCGATATCGGGATGGGCTGCCCGGAGCGCGTCGATATCGGTTTCACCGTGGACATTGATGACGTGGACTTCACCCCGTCGGCCGCCGTACACGTCCTGAAAGTCGTAGACGACGCCGACCACGTCGACGGCGTCGGGAACGTCGTCACTGTTTCGAAGAAACTCGACTTGCCTGTCGACGTTGTACTCGACGAGTCGGTTGATGGCCGCCGCTCGCTCAATATCCTCGGGGAGATGTTCCAGCGCAGGCTTGAGATGGGGCTTGAGAACACTGAGACAGTGGTCAATGCCGGCCGGCTCATCAAGGCCGTCCGTCAGGTCGTCATAGGTCGCCGTCACCGCTCCACAGCCGGTGTGGCCGACAACGACAGCCGTTTCGGTCATCGTGTGCTCGATAGGGTACAACACGTCACCAGATACCGCCTCGCCGGAGGCGGTCCGCTGGATGACTCGGTTCCCGATGTTGCTACAGGTAAAGAGATGCCCCGGCTCGCTGTTGCCCCACATATGGTCCTGAAGTACCCGCGAGTCGGAGCAACAGACCGTGACAGCATCTGGAGTTTGTGAGTTCTGGACGCTGTCGAACCGGTCCCGGAACTCCGCAGCGTGGTCGGCGTTTCCGACAAGTAAATCACGTAATAACTGACTCATGCGTGGGCAGATAGCCGCCATGCAGTAAACTCATTGGACTTGGGCAGTGTTGTCGTCCCCAACTTGGCACTGATTACGTGAATCCGTGCTTCCGGAATGCCTTGGCTTCGCTGAGATCGGGTTTTTGAAGACAGATCTGTATTATTTAGCTGTACTACTATGTAAAATCCGGCTGACAGATAGGTCTGGAAGGGTAACAGTATGGGGTCGGAGGGATTTGAACCCCCGATCGGCTGATATCTCCGTCCTGCGCCTCGGAACTCCAGAGGGTCATCGTCGCGAACCGGTGATCAGCCGGCCGCTCAGTATATCAGCCCTTGGAGTGTCGTCCCAGGCGCGTGGCCTCTGGAGTCAGCCGCCTTCCCGGACTAGGCCACGACCCCGCACTCCGGCGTAAGCCGACTCGCATTAAAGGGATTTCGATTGGCAGACGGCGCTTAGTCGCGGTCGGTGTCCGACCAGTCGCATTCCTGGCACTTGTACCCAGTAACGAATTCCAGTGCAGAAGGCATGTACCCCACGGAGATGACGTTTTCGCCACACTCCGGGCAGTCGTCATCGGCGTCTTCGATCGGCTCTGCGTCCATGACACCCTCTCCTTCGATGAGTTCGGCTAGGCTCTCGGGGGTCTGCATCCGACCCTGGACCACGCGATTGTCGCTCATACCGGACAGCCGAGCCTGAGAGGCCTAAAAGTTCTCCCTCGTCACAGCCACGGGGCGCGCTCTTGATCCGGCTCGTACTCGACTGCGGCCCCTTCGTCGGTCTGTTCGTCGGCGGCGACGCCCTGGGACGCGCCGCCGTCAGCGAAGGCGGCAGTGAGGTCCACGGCGTCGGGTCGGTATTCCGTGTGACGCGTGCGGGCGTTCTCCGGGTCGAATGACAGCAGCGCCGTGACAGCAAGCACGGCTAGCGCCACTGGCGCGTCGGTCGGCATCACGCCGAGGACCGAGAGAGCGAGGACGCCGAGCGCGACAGCGCTACCGAAGCGGAAGCGGTCGATGTCGACGGCGTTACGCAGCCACGGGCTCGCCAGTGCGACGGCGAGGGCGAAGCCGATACCGACGCCCGTGGTGGCGGCCGCGCGGAGCAAGACACCGGGTTCGATAGCGGTGACCAGCTTTGCACCGGCGGGGTCGAGGCTCGCCAGCAGGCCGAGGACGACGATGATGGCCGGCCGCGGCAGGTACTCACCGATTCGGGCGCTCGCGGTCTGTGCGGCGATTGCGAGGATGACGAGGCCGGCGAAGCGTTCGAGGGTCCCCAGTTTGACGATCCCCGCAATCGTCGGCGCAAGGGCTGCTTCGGTGAGCGCAATCGGCATCAACACGGCTCCGATGATGAGGACAGAGCGCGCTTGCTGCCGGGGACCGCCTTCGAGTTCGGCTAACACGACAGCAACGGTGGCTGACCCACCGAAGACGAGCAAGCCCACTTCGAGGACGCCCATCCAGGTTGAAAGTGCCCCCGCGAGGACGAGTACCGGGAAGATGCCGTCGACGAGCGGAAGGCCCATCACGGTCGCTAAGAGCCGACCACCGCGGCCGACCTGCTGCTCGATGTCGAGTGCAATCGGATGTCTGGAGCTACTCATGTCGTGTTACGGTCGAGCATAACCCAACTCTCGTTGGGAGGTTCTCACTCGGTCCCGACGAACACGACAGAGTTGCCAGAATTTCTTACCGAACCACGTGAACGTTGTGTTGCCCGACGCTGTGGACGTCATCTGGCGGGCAGTACCGTTCCGTGCGGGTTCGGTGAGTCGCATGTTTTTAATTATCCTTCATTCGCACATAACCGTTGCGTGAGAACTGCGCACATACGCCACCGCTTTTCCGGAATGCCCCGCTGTTTGTGGACGAATGTCTCACCTTCGGGACCAGGGCGTGACAAATGAGAGATCGATGGCGGATTTCTGGAAGGGGCTGCCGGAGACACGTGTGGCATCGAACCCCACGTAGCGCCGAGTCTCGCAACGTTTTTGCCGGGCCGTCGTGGACGATTTACATGGCGAACGATTCCGAGCCTTTCTCAGAGAAGCTCCGAGTGCCGGAGGCGCTGACGTTCGACGACGTACTCCTCAGACCCAAGGAGTCCCGCGTCGAACCAGACGAAGCAGATACCACAACGCGGGTCTCGAAGTCGGTCGAACTGACCGTCCCTGTTGTCTCCGCGGCGATGGACACCGTCACCGAGAGCGATATGGCGATCGCGATGGCACGCCAGGGCGGTATCGGCGTCCTCCATCGTAACATGAACGCCGATCAGATGGCGACCGAGATCGAGCGGGTCAAACGCGCCGACGAACTCATTATCCGGGATGTCGTGACGGCCAGCCCGAACCAGACCGTCCGCGAGGTCGACGATATGATGGAACACGAGGGCGTTTCCGGCGCGCCGGTCGTCGACGACGACAGTGGCGAAGTGCTGGGCATCATCTCCGGGACGGACATCCGCCCGTATCTGGAGGTCGGTGAGGACGACGCCGTCACGGATGCGATGACCGACGAAGTCGTCACCGCACCCGAGAACGTGACCCCCCGCGAAGCGCTAGAACTGATGTACGACCACAAAATCGAGCGCGTCCCTATTGTCGACGACGAGAACCGACTCGTCGGGCTGGTCACGATGCAGGGCATCCTCCAGCGTCGCGAGTACGACCAGGCCGCCCGCGCGGACGACGGCTCGCTCCGCTGTGGTGCCGCCGTCGGCCCCTTCGAGATGGACCGAGCACAGGTAGCCGACGAGGCCGGCGCTGACATCCTGTTCATCGACTGTGCGCACGCCCACAACGCGAACGTCATCGAGAGCGCTCGCGAGATCAAGGCCGAAGTAGACGCCGATGTGGTTGTCGGTAACATCGGGACCCGGGAAGCCGCTGAAGCCGTCGTTGACTTCGCCGACGGTGTTAAGGTGGGTATCGGCCCCGGTTCTATCTGTACGACTCGTGTGGTCACCGGTTCGGGGATGCCACAGATCACCGCCGTTGCGCAGGTCGCCGACGTGGCGAGCCAGCACGACGTGCCGGTCATCGCCGACGGCGGCATCCGGTACTCCGGCGACGCTATCAAGGCCATCGCCGCCGGTGCGGACGCGGTGATGCTCGGTTCGTACTTCGCCGGAACCGATGAGGCCCCAGGCCGCGTCATCACGATGAACGGCAAGAAGTACAAGCAGTACCGCGGGATGGGTAGCGTCGGTGCGATGAACGAGGGCGGCGGCGAGCGCTACCTCAAGGACGACGAGGAGGGCGAGGAGTTCGTCCCTGAAGGCGTCGAGGCCGCGACGCCGTACAAGGGCTCGCTGGCCTCCGAACTCCACCAGCTCGTCGGCGGGATGCAGTCCGGAATGGGCTATGTCGGAGCCGAAACGATTCCCGAGTTCAAGCAGCGCGCCGAGTTTGTGCGTGTCTCCGCCGCGGGACAGCAAGAGAGCCACCCCCACGACGTGATGATTACGGACGAAGCGCCCAACTACAGCCCCGACAGCTAAACGCTGCCGACCGAAGGAACGCAAAAAAGCCGAAGCCGATTATAAGTCGGTTTCGCAGGCCGGACTACACGCTTCTTTCTGTGCCGCATTCGCGTCGGGATACGCTTTGAACGACGCACCACAGCTCGAACACTCGAACCTGTCGAAGTCTGACATAGCGGCCCAGTGTACTCGCGCCGCGGAAAAAATTATTTCGGGATCTTTGGTCAGTCGTAGTAGTCTTCGTCCAGCGGGAGTTCCGTTCCAGACGACGTGACTTTGTCGACGGTCGACTCCAGACGAAGTGTCTCACTGCACTCGGGGCAGATGACCGCCACGTCGACCTGTAGAGCGTCATCAGAGTCATAGATTCCCAGAACCTCCGCGTCAGAGGCGTACAGATACTCCGCCGACAGTTCGTGCTCGTGATCACGAGCGTAGTCGTACGTCATACGTGCCCGCTTCACCCGCATCTGTGTTGATGGTTTCGGCGATTCTCAGTGACAGCACATACAGGGGACCCGCTCGAAACCGCGGGCATGAACCACTTGGAAGTCGATGTCGGCACTTGGGATGCGTTCCGAGACGCAGCAACGGCCGTTCGAAAAGCAGTGTTCGTTGAGGAACAGGGCGTCTCCGAGGATGAGGAACTCGATGGAAATGACTCGGACGCCGTTCAGTTTCTGGCCCGTGACGACGAGTATCCCGTTGGGACTGCTCGGCTCCGGTTCCCCAAGCCCACGGTCGGCAAGGTTGAGCGGGTCGCGGTCCGCGAGCCGTATCGGGGCGATGGCGTCGGCGCAGCGCTGATGCGGGCCGTCGAAGATGCCGCTCGTGACGATGGCGCAACTGAACTCAAACTCCACGCACAGACTCACGTCGAGCCGTTTTACCAGCACCTCGGCTATGAGACGGTCAGCGACGAATTCGAGGAAGCCGGCATCCCACACGTCAAGATGCGAAAACAGCTGGACGGCTGAACGGGGTGTCCAGTGACTTACGGGCCGAGTGCGCCATGAGAGACGAATATGGTATTGCTGGGGATCAGTCGTAGCTGTCTCGTGATCTCGGCTGTCGAAGCACAAACATGTTTCCCTGCTTCCGCTGTTTTCGGAGTATGGCGCGACGAGCTGAGTGGATCGCAACGGCGAAGACAGTCGCCGGTATCGCGTACGAGAGCGATATCAGGTACATCGCCACATCGCTGGCGTACTATGCGTTCATCTCGCTCATGCCGGTGCTGTTGCTCGTGTTCATCATCTTCGGCCGGCAACTGGCTGGCGTGGTTTCAGTCACGGGAGCGCAGTTCCTCACTCCCGATACACAGCAACTGTTATACGAGGGATTGACGGCGGCGACGGGCCGGACAACAGCGACAGTCCTCTCCGTGGTCGTGCTGGCATGGAGCGGTGCCAATGTTGCGGTCGGCTTCCTGACCGTTGTCGAGCGGATCGAGCCGGTGGCGGAGCAGCCACTCTCAAAGCAGGTGTCCGACGCTGTAGTTGTCCTCGGGACGCTTACTGCCGCAGTTCTCGTAATCCTTATCCAGAGCGTGTTTCTGGCTCTCTTTGCCACCGGTCTGCTGCGCGTGCTCGTCGGATTCGCTGTTCTGTTTGTCACCCTGACCGTGACGCTGCTGCCCCTGTATTTTGTCCCGTCACGTGTCGCCGGCTCGCTTACCGCATCGCTCCCGGGCGCGATAACGACCGCACTGGGCTGGACCGTCCTCCATGCGGCGATCCAGTTCTTTGCTGCCAACGCCGGACAGTACGCCATCTACGGCGTTCTCAGTGGACTCATACTCATCCTCACAAGTACGTATGTGGCCGCGATTGTCCTGATGCTCGGTGTCGTTGTCAACGCAGTACTCGCCACTGATGCTGGCGACCTGTATGTCTAAGTGGCTAAGTCTAGTCTGTGACCGTCGCTTCATCCATCATTCAAACCTCTTCTCATCGAAGTCGCAACGCTCACGGTTTTCGTTTGCGGCGCAAGAATACGGGCCGGAAGGGATTTGAACCCTTGACCGACGGCTTAAGAGGCCGTCGCTCTGCCAGACTGAGCTACCGGCCCAGTGCACTCAATTCTCTGGACGGCCCGGTAAAATAGGTTTTCATTCGGACGCCTTGTGTCGGTCGGTCCCACGTTTCTTGCACACAACAGTCGACTAGCGGCGATTGACTATCATAGGAGCCAGGCGGGGCTCGACTGTATCCGTGCTGGACGACGTTTGAGGGTCTCTCGGACCGTTTCTCCAGGAGGCCGTTCCCAGTTGTTGGCGAAATAGCTGGCATTAAAGAGGCTTGACGCCAAGCGATACAGACACTAATGAGTACAGCCAGCGGCATCACGATGGCCTCTATGTCGACCTACGCCATCCTCGGGTGTGGGAGTGTTGGCCACGCCGTGGCGGAAGAACTCGTCGGGGAGGGGAAAGACGTCCTCATCCTCGACGCGGACGAGGGGCGAGTGGAGGCGCTCCGCGATCAGGACCTCAACGCACAGCAGGCGGACATCTGCGAAACCGACGTCGCCCAGACGGTGGCCGACCGCGACGTGGTTCTCATCATGTCTCCGGATGTGAACGCCAACGCCGAAGCGGTGCAGAACATCCGCGAGTCCGGCGGGGAGCAGTTCATCGTCGCTCGCGCCGACGACCCGGTGTCCGCCGACGACCTCACCGAACTCGGTGCGGACGTGGTCATCAATCCCTCTGCGGTCATCGCGGACTCGGCGCTTCGAGCACTGGAAACGGGTGAACTGGAGTACAAGGCTTCCCAGCTTGGGGATGTCATCGATGGGACCGAGGACCGCATGGCGATACTCATCCACCGGTCGCCGGACCCCGATTCCATCGCCTCGGCAGCCGCATTGCGGGCCATCGCTGCGAGCCGTGACGTAGAAGCAGATATCATCTACGAGGGCGAGATCGGGCATCAGGAAAACCGTGCGTTCGTCAATCTCCTCGGCATCGAACTGACCTCGAACGAGGATGTCGACCTCGATGAGTACGATACGTTCGCGCTAGTGGACGTTGCCAAGGGTGGCGAACCGGCTATTGAGTCGGTCGATATCGTTGTCGACCACTACGAACACGAGCATGAACTGGAACACGACGCCGCTTTCTCCGATATCCGGCCGAACATCTCGGCCACGTCGACGATTCTGACGAAGTACATTCAGGAACTGGATCTCAACCTCGACCAGAGCGTCGCCACGGCGCTGCTGTACGGCATTCGCGCCGAGACGCTGGACTTCAAACGGGATACGACACCGGCGGACCTGACCGCTGCGGCGTATCTGTATCCATTCGCCGACCACGACACGCTCGAACAGGTCGAATCGCCGTCGATGAGTCCGGAAACGCTTGACGTGCTCGCTGAAGCGATCCGGAACCGCGAGGTTCAGGGGAGCCACCTCGTCTCCAACGCCGGGTTCATTCGGGACCGCGACGCGCTAGCGCAGGCGGCACAGCACCTCCTCAATCTAGAAGGTATCACGACCACAGCGGTGTTCGCTATCGCCGATGACACTATCTATCTCGCCGCTCGATCGAAGGACATCCGGATGAACATCGGCAAGGTGCTGTCGGACGCGTTCGGCGAGATGGGCGAGACAGCGGGCCACTCCACCGATGCCAGCGTCGAGATACCGCTTGGTATCTTCACCGGCCTCGATACGAGCGACGACAACAGAGATACACTGCTGGAACTCACTGAAGAAGCGGTCAAACGGAAACTGTTCGAAGCGATGGGCGTCGACAGTTCCAGCAGCGAGAGTTCGAACGGTAACTAGGCGGGGACTTCTTCTTCTTCGTCGCCGGCTTCAGGCTGGCGGAGCCGTTCGACGATATCACTGACGATGACGACATCGCCGACAGCCTGAACCCACCGGTACGGGATGATGACGCCTCGCGATGCGTTCACTTCTTCGTCAAACAGTTCTGTGTTAAGCTGGTGGAGTGCCAGCCCTGTCACTTCCTTGCGGTCGAGTTCCAGCCGAAGGTCCTCGACTTCGCCGACGAACACGCCGTTTTTCGAATACACCTCACGACCCACGAGGGCTGTAATCTCCTGTGGCAGATTCTCCATTCCCATACGACGGTGGTTGGTCGGACGGCTTATAAAGCTTCTTTGCGACTGAAACGTCTGCGGTGCAGGGACTCAATACCACACAGCACTCCCGGAAACCGACCGCCGAGCTGATTCCGTCTCGCCGGTAGCACTGCCGCCACGCAGGTACCAGACGCCTGTTCGGGCCGCGGGACTTTTATTACACTTTCCCGTTCGCTCGGTATGCTCTCCGATGGTGATCCCGCCCCGGATTTCGACCTGCAAGGGACCGCGGACGGCGGTACTGGTGCCTATCGGCTGTCGGCTGCGACGAACCGCGCGCCGGTGGTCGTGGCGTTCGTTCCCGGCGACGACCCCGAGTCGCGGACTGTCCTCAATGAGCTAGCCGACGCAGACTGGGCGAGCGTATCAGATGCCGTGGCTGTCTTTGGCGTTCTCCCAACAGATATCGACAACTGCCGGTCGCTCGCATCGGCGTTGTCGCTTCCCTACCCGCTGTTGGCTGACACCCACGGCGTCGCGACGCAGTTCGGCGTCAGAAAACAGGACGGGGGCGTCCAGCGAGCGGCGTTCGTCGTCGACCAGCGATGTCGTGTTCGGGCGGCGACAGCGTTCGACGATATCGACAGGACCTCGCCGGCTCTTGACACGGTTCTGGGTGGCCTTGCCGAGTTGTAGCTACTCACCGTGGTCCAGTTCGCCCTCTAACAGACCGTAGATGTACACGTCTTCGTAACGACCATCGCGGAACCAGTGGTCCCGGAATGTCCCCTCTCGCTGGAACCCCGTCTTTTCGAGCACGCGCTGGGAGCCTTCGTTGCCGACGAAGACCTTCGCGTACACTCGATGGAATCGGCGCTCCTGAAACGCGTACTCGGTGAGCGTCCGGGCGGCGTCGGTCGCGTAGCCGTTGCCCCACGCGTCCGGTGTGAGCCAGTAGCCGAGTTCGGCCATCCCTATCCGGTCCGTGACGTCGTTCAGCCCGATGATGCCGACTGCTTCGCCGTCGACACAGACGAGCAGATGCACGTCACCGGTCTCGCCGCTGGCGACGGACTCGACCCACTCACGCTCAGCCTGTTCGGAGATCGGCTCTGTGGCCGAGAGCCCGTGTCTGACATCCGGGTCGTTGATCGTCTCTTGCAGGAACTCGACATCTTCGCCTTCGACCGTTCGGAGCGTTACCGTCTCGCCCCGGAGGAATGCTGATCCGGGCATACACAAGCCGACGAGGGGGTACTGAAAGAAGCTTCGGAAGGTGTGTGAAAGGGGTTCATGGATCCCACTCGTCAGCCAGCAGGCCGTACTCCAGTAGATCGACGTACTCGCCGTCAACGAAGGCGTGGTCCCGGCGTCGCCCCTCCTGCTGGAATCCGACTTTTTCCAGCACACGTGCGGAGGCCGGGTTGGTGGCGTAGCAGTCCGCGCCGAGTTTGTTCAGTCGCAGTTCCTGAAACGCATACCGTGCGAGACAAGCCACAGCATCGGTCGCGTAGCCGTTGCCCCAGTGATCCGGGCATATCGAGTACCCGAGCACACCAAATCCCCACGGGTGGTGGTCTTCGTGGAGCATACACGTCCCGACCGGCTCATCGTCCACACAGACGACAAAGTGCGTGTCGGCATCGCGGTTATCAAGGTCTTCGGCGGCAGGCTCGGAAAGTGGCTCGTTGAAGCCGATATTATGCCGGACTTGTGGCTCGTTTAATAGCTGCTGTAGCAGGTCGTTATCGGTTGCTTGCTGCGGGTGGAGCGTCACCCGCTCGCCGTGGATGAACACTGGTCCTGGCACGCATGAAATAACCCATAGTTGATACAAGGGTGTTGCCATAGGTTGTGTGGTGGTAACATGTAATCAGCAGGCAGTGGAGAACGACACGCCAAAGGGAACACAGTACTGCCGTGAGATATGGGAACGCCGCTGGAGTCACGCAAGGAACAGGCAACGGAGGTCGTCGACCGACTGCACGAGGAATACCCCGATTCGGCGATTTCACTGAACTACAGCAGCCGTCTGGAACTGCTGATTGCCGTCGTCCTCTCCGCACAGTGTACTGACGAACGAGTCAACGAGGTCACAGCAGACCTGTTCGAGAAGTACCAGAGTGCTGAGGACTATGCTGCGGCCTCCGAGGAGCAACTCGCCGAGGACATCTACGGCATCACGTTCCACAACAACAAGGGCGGCTATCTTCAGGGAATCGGTGAAATCCTGGCCGAAGAACACGACGGCGAGGTCCCTGATACGATGTCCGCTCTCACTGATCTCCCAGGTGTCGGCCGTAAGACGGCGAACGTTGTCCTCCAGCATGGCCACGATGTCGTCGAGGGCATCGTCGTCGACACGCACGTCCAGCGGCTCTCGCGGCGGCTGGGGCTCACCGAAGAAGAGCGCCCGGAAGCTATCGAGCAGGACCTGCTCGACGTGGTGCCCGAAACCGAGTGGCAACAATTTACGCACCTGCTCATCGACCACGGGCGAGCCGTGTGTGGTGCGCGCTCGGCCGACTGTGAGGCGTGCGTGCTCGCGGACATCTGTCCCTCGGAAAAGGGCGACAGCGAGGGCGACCTCGCCAGCGGCGAGGCGTGGTAGCCTCGCGCTGGGCGACTTAGTTTTCGTCGTCACTGAGGCGCGCAGTGAGCACTGGCACGTCGGACGTGCGAACGACCTTTTCGGCGACGCTACCGAGCAGATACCGTTCAATACCCGTCCGACCGTGGGTGCCCATGACGATGAGGTCGATATCGTTCTCGTCGGCATAGTCGAGGATTGCCCTGTGCGGCGGACCGCGTTCGATGGCGGTGACGGTATCGACTGTGTCGACTTCGTCCGCCGCCGCCTCGACAATGGCCTGTGACCGATCCTGCAGTGACGAGTCGATGTTATGCTTTTCGCCGACCATGCCCGGCTCCGACTCGTCGTGTTCCTCAGCAATCATGCCGGTCGTCGCGCCCTCCGGGCCCGCGGAGGTCATTCCGATGTGCGGCGACGACGTATCGAGCACGGTCATGATGTGTAACGTCGCGTCGTGCGTTTCGGCAAGATTGCGTGCATGTTCCAGCGCGGCTGCTGCTCCGTCACTACCGTCGGTTGGAAAGAGGATGTGTTCATACATTGGAACCACAGCTAGCGATGGACATGCAAGGCTAATGAAACATATAGTCCATTCGCAGAAGCCGAGAATCAGACCGGCTGTCAGCGACACTCACGCCACATACCGGAGGGCGTACCGAGCGATACCGACCAGATACGCCAGCAGCCAGAAGATGACATAGCCGAACACCCCGATACGGAGCCGAGAACGCCAGTGGCTGAACGTCTCGTCGCCGATTTCGTCCAGTAATAGGTCTTCATCATACTCGTTGTAGAGGTCGTGTTCCCGCTTCGCGCGGAAGATACGGACGATACCCGTCCCGCCGAAGGCAAGCAGCGCGTATGCCTGCAGACCGAGCATCGCGTGGACAGCGGATAGGCCTCCGAGTTGGTCCGGGAGCCGTGGGATCATCCAAAACACCATCGGGACGGTGGTCAACACCAGCCCTGTCGTGACGAACTTCAGGTGATGCACAAGCACGTCCCAGGTGACCGGCTCCGTCTCGATGATGTAGTACGCACCATACAGGAAACAGGGGAGGCTGAGACTCACCGACAGTAACACGACTGTGGCCACGAGGCCGTCCGACACCATGGGCCGACCTAGGGACAGTGCTCGCTAAAGACTGCCGGATGCAGAAGGTCAGAACTTGTAAGCCATCGCGGTCCGTACACCCAAACAATGGCCGACCCGGACTCGACGTCTCCAACGGAGGACGAGCGCGGGAATACCCCTGCGGACGCGGTAACTGCCGAAACCGAGCCCGGTGGACACGGGGCTGAAGGCGACGGCGGTGAGACGAGCGAAGACGGCGAGTCGGGCGAGGAACTCGACACGGAGGCACTCCGGAAGCAGGTCGAAGAAAAGTACGACTTCGACAACTTCGGCCCGGCGGACATGGCCGAGATGACTGCTGAAGAATGGGACGTTGCCTTCGATGAGGAGTCCTGGATCATCGGCGACGAACTCCTTGACCGGGTCACGCGGGACCTGCGAAACCGCGTCGCAAACCGTGACGTGTTTGCTCGTATCGAACGCCATCGGGATCCGCCGCGGGTGCTTGCGTACTCCGACGAAGGCTACGCAGTCGTCTATCCCGATGGAAGCCTCGAAGGTGAGGGGACCGTCATGCGCGACGTGAAGCCCACGGTCGCATTGTGTTCGATGGATTCCTATGACGTGCCCGATAATGTCCCCGACAGGCCCCTCCCCAAGCCGGAGGAGGTCCCCGAAGGTGGCGGCGAACTCGGGAACTGGATGTTACAGGCGATTGCCGGAGCACAGTTCCTTGCCGGGATTGCCCTGCTGGGAGGTGCAGCACTGGCGACCGCTGGCGTCATTGGCAACAGGGGGACCAGCATCGCGCTGCTAGTCGTGGCTGGCGTTGCCTTCATCGGCGTGTCGCTCGTCCTCTTTTTCACCGTCGCAAACGCGAGGCTCTCGGACACGTTCCGCTCTGAGGAGTACCGAGACAGACTGCGGGCTATCGGACTCGAGGACGGCGAACGACCGGAGTTCGTTCCGGAGCTCAGCCCGCAGAATTCGGGGTCTGAAGAAGGGGCTGGCGAAACTGACGAAGCCGGGTAGTGACGGTTCCTGCGGGTGGTATTCGGTGGGTTTATACAAACTCAGTCCTGATTCCACAGTGTATATGAACAGACGGGAGTTCGTCCGGACAGCAGGGGGGCCGCCGGTGCCGCGGCGACCCTCAGTGCCACCGGCGCAGCCGCCGCACAGGAGGAAGGCGGTGGCGGTGGCGAAACCGTCCCGGACTACGGCGGTTTCCTGGACCAGGTCGGGAACTTCGACGGGTCGACCGTTGACGCGACCGGACAGGATACAGTAACTGTCGAGGTCGGCGTGCAGGCCAACGGCGGCGCGTACGGGTTCGGTCCGCCAGCCGTCCACGTGGACAACGGCGCGACTGTCCAGTGGGAATGGACAGGCAACGGTGGCGGGCACAACGTCGTCTCGGACGGCGATGGTCCGCTGGACTCCGGCAGTACGGCCTCCAGTGCCGGCGTCAACTACGAACACACCTTCGAAGAGGACGGCATTTACCCGTACCTCTGTGTCCCCCACGAGGGACTCAACATGAAGGGGGCTATCGTTGTCGGTGAGGAGTATGCGACACAGACAATCGGTGGTGGCGGCCCCGTTGAGGTCGCCCCCCACGAGGCCGGCGTCCCCATACAGCCACACTACGTCGGGTTCGGTGCTGGACTTGCAGTCATCATCCCACTGATTTACACGTTCTTCCAGCTGAAGTACGGCGAGTCGCCCACACTAGCGGAGGGAACAACTGATGGCATCCGAAGGCTCCACCTACGGCGATATTCACCGATACGAACCGCCGCGCGAAAGCACAGCAGCGGCTGTCGGCATCGTGCTCCTGACCATTATTCAAGTTGGCCTTGTCGGGCTCTTCACCTACGGCATGATCGCTGGGTGGGCGTCCGGCATCGGCGCGTCGCTGACGGTCCGACTCATCGAGGCAAACATGTTCCTCGGTGGCGTGCTGACGGCAATTTTCATCGATCTCTCGTTCATCATGCTGCTGTACCGCAAGGAGTTCCTCCCTGACGTGATGATCGTCAAGAAACGCCGTCGTAAGTGGGAGGACCTCTACATCCGTCAGGAAGACGTCGACGGCACGACGGTGGCGGACGGCGACGAGCTTGCAGAGACGTTCAAACGCGCAGTGTACCCATACTACAAGAAATAACATGCCACTTGATGAAGACAAATACCCGGCCGAAACAGGCCGTCGTCGCTTTGTAAAGGGCGTCGTCGGAAGCGCTGCACTCTCGGGCGTTGGCGTCGGTGGCGCGGCAGCCGTCGACGCGACGACAGACGCCGCCGGCGAAGGTGGCGGGACAACCCCGTTCGTCGCCGTCGAGAACACCGGTGGACCGGCCCCGCGGGGGATGCCGATCATCCCAATCGAAATCGACGGTGGCGAGATCAGTGGGCTTTGGCCAGAGTACGACGAGAACGCCGGTGCGGCCGTTGCACCGGACTTCGGCGGGAGCGGTATCGACTACTCCTCGCAGTGGTTCCAGTACTGTGGTATCCAGAGCACTGCCGCTATCTACCCCCAGTCTGACCGGAACAGCACGTTTCTCAACGACACCGGGACCTTCTCTTGGCAGGGAGAGTACGAGTCCGGCAAACCACTCACGGTCGATATGTTCGAGGACTATCAGGACTGGGGCAACGGAATCGGTGACCCCGGCGTCGGGAAGCCTGCGAGCGTCGTCTGGCGGACCAACAGCGACGGAAAGAACGGCGCTCCGGTGCAAATAATCCGGTCAGCCGAGGTCGAGAAGATGGCCAACGGCGAGGGCAAGTACGCGGACCTTCCCGGAAGCGTCCAGTCATTCGTCTCCGAGGCAACTGACCAGGGCTTTATCGCCTGGCTGAACAAATGCACGCACTTCTGCTGTGTACCCGGGTTCAAAACGCAGACCGGGAGCGCTAACTTCGGCGCGGCCAACAACATCTATTGTCAGTGCCACCAGTCCGTGTATGACCCGTTCAGCCCCGTGCAAGCGACGTTCGTGGCGCTGCCACGCCCACCACAGACGGAGTAACCAATGAGTCTCGAACGCAAAGACGAACACGATCACAAAGGCTGGATGGAATCGCGCGAGTTGACGCCGATCGAATCGGTGTACCTGACCGTGCTTGTCTGGCTCGACCGACGGCTGCGCGTCGTTGACTACCTAGAGATCCTCGAAGATCTCTACTACAAAGTCAACATGCAGATGCCGAAGAGCCACACGGAACAGTACAACCTCGACAACAAATTCTGGTACTGGTACCCACTGTACGCACTCGGGTCGTTCTCGACAGTTGCGTACATCGTTGCCGCGATATCAGGCGCGCTGCTGGGCTTCTACTACGCACCGGCCGCCGCGGCTGCCGACGGGTCGCCCACAGTCGCGTACGATTCAGTGATGCTTATCATGGGCCAGCTCAATCTCGGCTACTTCCTGCGCTCGGTCCACCGCTGGGCCGCGCAGATTATGGTCGCCGCGGTGTTCCTCCACATGCTCCGTGTGTACTTCACCGGGGCATACAAGGAGCCGCGCGAGCTGAACTGGCTCATCGGCATCGTCCTGATTTCGCTGACGCTGGTGTTCGGATACACCGGCTATCTGCTTCCGTGGAGCCAGCTCTCGTTCTGGGCCGGCCAGATCGGAGTCGAGATGTCCCTCTCAATCCCGCTCATCGGTGAGTGGGTTGCACAGCTGATGTTCGGCGGGTTCACGCTCTCGCAGGCCACGCTACAACGGATGTACATCCTGCACGTGTTCTTCCTGCCGTTCATCACGACTGCCATCATCGCGGTCCACATCGGCATCGTCTGGATGCAGGGGATCGCTGAACCACACTAATACTATGAGCGACAACGACACAGACGACGTTCGCACGGACGGTTCCGGCACCGGTATCGTCTCGCCGGACGACGAGACCCCCGCGTGGTCCGAACGCAAAGAGCGGACCCAGGGGCTCTCCCGGCTGACGTACGAGTACTTCGAGCGGGCGCGCCGTGAGGATCAAGACCTTCGCCAGCAGTCGGACTACGTCGAGCGTGACGTGCTCGCGTTCCCGGCCTGGCCCCACGAGATGATGCGCAACATTGCGCTGACGTCTTTCTTCGTGGGCATGATCCTGTTCGTCTCGGCGACGCTGCCCCCGGAGATGCCGAATCCGGCCAACTCCAGCGTGACGCCAGCGATTATCCTGCCGGACTGGTATCTCTACTGGTCTTTCGGCCTGCTCAAGCTTGGCCCGCTGAACCCCGACCTGAGCATCCTCGGCGGCTCAAAGCTCATGGCCGACCGAACCTACGGTGTGCTGGCAAACGTCGTGGTCGTCGGCTTCGTCGCCATCGTCCCCTTCCTGAACAAGGGGTCGGCCCGCCGACCAGTCGAGCAGCCGTTCTGGGCTGCGGTCGGGATGTCTGGCGTCATCTTCAGCCTGACCATCGCGGCGCTGTCGATCAAGAACCTCGCCCCGATAGCACCACATCTGCTGTTCGACCTGACGTTCCTCGTCCCCATCGTCAGCGCGACGATCACCTACGCAGTGCTCAAGACGATGCGCGAGGGCTACATGTTCGACCTCAACCGTCGGTACTACCGGCTACGACCGCCGAAGTAACCCCGGTCGGTCGGTTCCTCCGTCATTTATTTTCACCCACAGCTCGTTTCCACCGCAAGCATTGCGGCCCCGTCTCGCCGCAGTAAAGTGGCTCCCGTCCTTACCAGGTACCCGATGACAGAGGACCAGTCAGCGGGGACTGAAGACGGTTCGGAGCGACGGGACGTTGTGGTGCCGCTTCGTGTGTACAAAGCCGTGACAGTGTTTTCAACGCTGTTTGCGATCGTCAGTGTTGTCGCCGGATTCATCCTCGTCGACGTGGCAACACAGCGGGCGTCAGCGCCTGCCTCGGAGATCGATGTTCCGGTCGGCATCGCCGGTATCGCGTGTATCCTCGCTGGCACAGTCGTCTATGCGTTTTCGACACGGTTCCGTACCGAGGAAATGGGAAAGTCTAAAGACGACGCTACCTAACGTTCGGATAATGGCTGACGAGTTCATGAAGGGGTTCGCGTGCCTCATGGTCGGCGGACTGGGCTGGATGACCGTCAAGGGCTGGTACAACACGCCGAGTTTCGAAGGGGCACAGCTCATCGGCGAACTTACCATCGAAGAACCGACCACGTTCGACCAGATTGCCCTGTTCATGGGCGACGCGCTCTTCTGGTTCGCAGTGCTGGGCGCGCTGACCTTCTGGGTCGTGCTTCCACTGATCAGTGAATTCCAGACGTACCTGGACGAGCGGTCGGCGTAACAGTACGCAGTAGCTTTTTTCGGGACCGACGCCCCTCTCAGTTTGCAGTCCGATTGACCGGTGGGCTGTCCTCGTCACGTACCTGAATCCCGCGGGAACGAAGCGCCGCGGCGAACTTTGTCGGTGACACCCCGCTGTACGTCGCCGCTTCTTCTAGTGCGAGTGTTTCCCCGCGGTACAGTGTCAGCGCCGTAGTGAGGGACCTGTGTGACATTTTCGTCTACATAGATACAATTGCATCAATAGTATTAAACAATTTCGACTGATTCTAGACCATTCTGTCGATCAGAACACTCAAAATTGAGTGAACGTGAGTTTATTTACCATATGAATGTACATTCTCAAAGTAATGGGTGTGGTGTGACTGCCGGCCGCATACGCGGGGCTATCGGTAGGCACGGCTAGCAAAGTACAGGTGCTTGGTGACGGCAAAACGGGGGCGGTGTTCAGACGATGGAGCTCCAGGGACCCTTGATGACCCAGAACAAGCTCTGGTAGCCCGCGTACATGAACATCACGAGAGCAGCGACGATGGCCCCTTTCGGCCGTTCCAGCGGGATGTCACGGCGGGCTTCGACTTTTCGGGACTCGAACTCGAAGAAGTCAGTGATGACCGCACCGAGTACGAGCACGGACAAGACCATCCCGCCATGGTGGTGGAGCGTCATGTAGAAAAACGACAGCACGACCAGTGCGATGTTGGTGAACGTGTGTGCCGGGTGGCGGCTGATCGCGTCCGCGCCATCGTTTTCGTACTGTTTGACGTGGCTTCTATGGGCGAGTTGCCGCGTGAGGAAGTTTACAATTACCACTCCGAAGATGATGTACTCGATGAGGAACGAACCGCCGACTGTGGGGTTCCCCAGAATGGTATCCAGTGGCCCAAAGAGCGTTACGGATGGCTGCATATGCAAAGCTCTGTCCACCGTCCATTAGTGTCTTTCCAATCTCACTCGAATCTGGACCGGCTTTCGTCGACAACAGCGGTCCGGACGGGCGACCCGACCGAGATTGTGATACGCTCCTGATAGCTGACGGGGCGGGATATGCGGTCATCGACGAGCAACTCGACAGTCGCCTCGTCGCGCTCAATCGAAGCACTGAGTCCGTCGACAGGCAACACCCAGTGATCCGGGTCGGTTGCAAACGGTGCGATCGGTGCCACCACTGCCTGGTCCGACGGTGCCAGAATCGGACCGCCGACGCGGTGGGCATAGCCCGGTGAGCCGGCAGCCGTCGCGATTACGACACCGTCGGCCCGGAACTGTCCGATGCGGTCGGCTGTCGACGCGATAGTGAACTCAGAGATGCGAGCGGCGTCGGCGGTGACGAGAGTCACGTCCCAGAATGCCTGTTCGACCGTCCCGTCAGGCATTGTCACGTGGAGAACTGGATGCGTCTCAATCCGGGCATCAGCAAGTCCCGACACAGCGGCGACGGCGTCGTCGCGTGGCACTGACCGGACGCCGCGACCCGCTGCGACCGGTAACACGAGCGGGTCACCCTCGGCCCGTGCCACGGCAGCGACGGCGTCCTCACCAGCAGCGACGACTCGGTCGGTCTTCGGAACAGCGCCATCACGACCCCGTTCAACAGCCACGCCGGCGTCTCGAAGCACATCTGCCAGGGCGTCGTCACCGACTACACCAACGGGGGTTTCCATCATCTGAAACTCCGGGCCGGCGGAAAAAAACCTGCCGCACTTCGTGCAGCCGCGTCAAATATCGAGGCGACGGCGCGCGTATTCGACGAGAATCGGCATGTCAGAGAGGTGGGTTAGCTTCGCGATCGCCCGACGGTCGCCGCCGTTGATCTGCCTGAGGGTGTCCTGTCCGGTACTCCGGAGGTCATCCATCAGCTGGTCATACCGTTCGTTCGGGGCGAGATACAGCAGTTCCGTCATCATCAGGCGCGCGTTGTGTTTCGGGGCCACCTCGCTGTGCCAGAGCTGGTCGTAGACGGAGAGGTTCTCCGCCGACGTGTCGGGTTCGTCTGGCTTGAGCGCTGAGTCAGCCGTCGCGGCGGCAGCGCGGGCCGACTTCATCCCTTTGTGGATTCCCTCGCCCCATAGCGGGTCAACAGTCGGGACAGTGTCGCCGATAGCCATGAAGTTGTCCGTGCTCATCGAATCGGGTGGCTGGATGTGGGCCGACCCGCGGTGAGCTTGCGTGCCCTCGATCCGCTCGGCGTCGTCGAACCGGGGGTCCGAATCGAGCCAGTACTCCAGATAGTCGTCGATCCCCATCCCGTCTTTCGCGTACTTCTGGTGGGAGCCGTTCTGGATGTAACAAAGGCCCACTTTCGCCGTGTCTTCACCAGTGTGGAAAATCCAAGAGTAGCCACCTGGAGCGAGGTCGTGATCCAGACGGAGCATCATCGCGTCACGGAGGTCGGCGTAGTCGTCGTGGTCGACTTCGACGCCCTCAAACTCGTATTCGACGCCGATAGCCTGATGATTCCGCTGGAGGTTACACACGTCTAGTTCCTTCGCCAGCGGCGCGGCAGGGCCAGTGGCGTCGATGACGATGTCCGCGTACACCTCTTCGTCGCCGTCGTAGCGGACACCGACGATTTCCCCGTTCTCCATGATGGGGGCCGAAACGCGGGAGTCAAAGCGGTAGGTCGCGCCCTTGTCCCGCCCCTCCGAGACAAGCCACTGTTTGAACTCCGCGAACTCAAGAACGGCTCCGGTCTGGTTGCGGACGTAGTGGTCGTTAGGGGACTCAAGGACGACGTTGTCCGTGTAGTTCATTACCACGTCATCGGGAATCGCAAAGCCCGTCATCGCTGACATGAACGTCCCGGCGGTGGACTTGTTGCTCTGACGCGGGAACCCGTCTTCGGACTCGGTCTCGAGAACGAGCACCTCGTAGTTTCGCTCCGCTAGATCACGGGCACACTGCGCCCCAGCAGGCCCGGCTCCGGCTATTACCACGTCAAAGCGCTCGCGCATGGTTGTGGGTATTCCCTGTCGGTAATCAGTCTTTCCGAATACACCGAGGGCAGTCTCGAAAGGGTAAAGACGGCCCCACTACCATGACGGGAACACCCGGGGCGACATACAATGGTTCTCAAGACAGGCGCGGGCGTGCTCGCTGACAGGCGGCGACTGCCAACGGCGCTACGGGCGGTGCTGGGATACTATGCGGACACCGGCGTGTTCGACGCCGGCAGTCTCTCGCTGAAATCTGAGATCGACGACCGCACCGAGGCGATGGTCGACGACGTAACCGACCGCATCGAGGACGCCCTCGAAGACGAGTTCGGCTGGCCGGTCGAGTTCTCCTACGACACGAAGCTTATCCTGCCAGCACAGCTGACGCTGGGCTACATCTACCGCAATGCCCGTCAGCAGGCACCCGGCGATCCTGTCATCGATGCTATCGCCGACGGCGTGCCGACCGTCGACGAGACGGCGCTGGAACAGGGGCCAGCACAGGACCTTGCGCCCCGCGAGATGGTCGTCCGCGCGGAGCAGATGACTCGCCTCTCCATCGAGGCACTCATCGATGGCGACATGCGCGACGCGATCAACGACGACGAGTTCGAGGATTTCGAGGTTGACTTTGACGCGAGTGAAGCCGACCGCCGCCGCGTCGCCGAGGTCGCCCAGTCCGCGCTACAGTCCCACCTCGACGGCCTGTTGGAAGATATGCCGCCTGTTGTCGAGAACGCGTACCAGTGGGCCGTCGACTACAGCGAAGCGCACCAGAACCGCGACGACTACTTCCGGGAGCTGATGACTGCAGCCGAGGACGGTGATGCCGATGCCCTGACTGATATCCGCGAAGCATACAAATTTGCTGAGTACGACGAGGAGCCAGCGACCCTCACCGAGACAGAGAAGGGACTCCCCTACAGCAAGACCCAGTACGCTCGCGTGGGCGTCCTCTACGACGGGATGCTTGACCTCTATCGGCTCGCCGGCCTCGATATCGACGATGAGTTCGCGAAGGCCATCGTCCTCGCCATCATCGGCGCGCAGGTGTGGCTCGACGACGTGGACGACTACGACGACGACCGCGCTGAGGGGCAACTGACGCCTGTCACCGCCGAGTACCTGCTCGCGCCCGACGACGAAGCCGCCTATCGACGCGTCGTCGATGTGACCGAACAGTACCTTGATCTCGCGAAGTCGTATGCGACGGCCGCCGACTCGCCGCTGACCGGCGTCGCTGTCGAGTACATCTACCGCTCCGGCGACCCGGATGTCCTGCCTGGCAAGCCTGAGTAGGCACACGGGCGACATCGACACCAAGCACCAGAGTTTATATCCCGCCGCCCGCACCGAGATTTGAATGCTCCATTCGTGGGTGGGTAGGGTCGTCGCTATCTGTGGACTGCTGGCTGTGCTGTTTGCACTCATGGTCGGACTGGGGGCGACCACGCCCACTCCGGCACTGGGTGACTACCCCGATGGAAATGCGATGGCCCAGCATCCCGACACTCACGTTGGCGAATCTGTTCAGGTGACTGGCGCGGTGACTGGGACCGAGCCGGTCGAGATCGCCGTCGAGTACGAGTACGCTGCCAATGGTGAGTACCACAGCGGCACGCTCACGGTTACGGTCCAGAACATCGACAGAGCTGTCGCCGAAGGCGAATCGCTGCAGGTGTACGGGACGCTCGGCTCAGACCGGACCATCACCGCGGAGAACAGCGTGAGCGTGCCCGCGACAAATTACACTGCGATGTACCTCGTCTCTGCCATCGCCGGCCTGTGGACCCTCGGACGGCTAGTCTGTGGCTGGCGGCTGAACTGGCAAACGGGGGCACTGTGCCGGCGTGAGGAACCACTCCGGCCGATACAGACGCTCCGCACACGGGTGCAGGAGGTGCGTACCTGATGCCGGACCTGCTTTCGCACGCTTTCATCGCGTTCACCATCTGTACCCTCCTGTCGCTACGGTACGACTGGCTCACTGGGGAGTATGTCACTGTGGGTATGGCGGGCGCGTTCATTCCGGATATGGCGAAGATCATGATTCTTGTAGATGCTGCGGCCGTCGAGGCGGTGCTGGACACCCCGTTTGACTGGATGGGCGTCCACACGCTCGGTGGCGCGTTCGTCGCCGTCCTCGTAGGGGTAGTGGTCGTGAACCGCGCCGACCGACGGCGCGTGTTCGGTCTGCTGTCGCTCGGAGCGGCCAGTCACCTGTTTGCCGATTCGCTTCTGCTGAAGGCCTCTGGGCGGTCGTACGAAGTGCTGTGGCCCCTGACACAGTACCACCCGCCCACGCCGGGGCTCTATCTGAGTACGGACATCTGGCTCACCGGCGTCACTGGGGCTGTCGCGGTGGCAGCGTGGCTGTTCGCGGCCCGCTCGTGACTATACGGATCGGTCCACTTGCCAGTCCTGTGGCCATACTTCCCGGGATGACAACTGTATTAGTATTATATTCCTAACTGGTTTGTATGGCACTCAGTGCCCGGAACAATCTCAACAGAACGATTCGCTCAGTAACGATGGATGAAGTAATGGCTGAGGTTGTCATCGAACTGGACGGTGGCGAGACAGTCACGTCGACGATTACACGGGGGTCAGCCGACCGGCTCAACCTCGCCGAAGGCGACGAGGTGTCGGCGGTAATCAAGGCCAGCGAAGTGATGGTCAACAAGGACTGAAAACGGCGTCGGCGACGCGCTCGACCCGCTTACCGCTTCCCAAGCGCCGTCTCGAACACGCGCTGTGCTCGCTCGTAGGCGGCGTTCCGGTCGACGATTGGGTGGTAGTAGTCCGGGGCCAGTTCCTTGCGTTCGCCGTCTGAGAGCGTCGGCCAGTCGACGATCTTGTCCGCCGGAACGTCACGAAGTTCCGGCACGTACTCCGTAACGTAGTCCGCCCCACTGTCGTACTTGCTCATCTGTGCGACTGGGTCGAAGATCCGCACGTCCACTGAGTCTGTCCCGGTCGAGGCCGTCCATTGCCAGCTGGCGGCGTTGTTAGCTGGGTCGTGGTCGATCAGTCGCTTCCGGAAATGCCGCGCCCCCTCGCGCCAGTCGACGAGGAGATGCTTCGTGAGGAAGGACGCAACGTTCTGGCGCGGCCGGTTGTGGATGTATCCCTCCTGTTCGAGCTGGCGCATACCGGCGTCAACGAGCGGATACCCCGTCTCGCCGCGCTTCCAGGCCTCGAAGTTGTCTTCGTCGTTTTCCCACTGAATGTGGTTTGGGAACGACTTGTAGTTCTCCGACAGCAGTGTCGGGTTGTGGTACAGCAGGTGGTAGCTCTGTTCGCGCCACGAAAGCTCGTAGCGGTACTTCTGGATGTTCCGCTGGGCGTCGCCGGTGGCTTCGGTATGTCGGTCGGACGCATCGCGCCACATCTCGCGGATGCCGATCATCCCCGCCGCGAGGTACGGGGACATCCGTGAGATGGCGCTGGTCGGCCGCTCGACGGCGGCCCGCATATCATCCCGGGTGTCGTTGTACGTCTCGATGCCGCCGGTGAGGAAGTCGTCGTACCGCTGCCGTGCGCCCTCGTAGCCGGGCGTGGGTAAGTCGATATCTGTCTCAATGGTCGGCGCTGTCGTCGGGTCCGACACGTCGACGAGTGAATCCGAGTCCGGACTGCCGACCGGCGGTAGCTTGTGGTGAGCCTGCCAGTCGTCATAGAAGCAGCTGTGGTTCTCGTACTGACTATCGAGCCCTGCCGGGTCAACGAGCACGAGGTCAGTCAGCGATTTCGTCGGGAGCGCTTTGTCGACCCGCCGCTGGCGGTTCCGCCGCACGGGCCGGTAATGCTTGTTGTAGTACACCCGGTCGGCGTCGTACTCCTCGACGACGTCTGAGAGCACCTCAACGGCGCTCCCCTTCCTGACGAGCAGGTCCCCGCCGTGGTCCCGATACGCCTGTTTCAGCGCTCGGACACCGGCCAGCAGGAATGCTCGTTGCCGCTTCCCAACGTTTGCCAGCAGGTCCGTGTCGAGAACGTACACCGACAGTACTTCGTCGTCTGCGGCGGCAGCAGTCAGCCCCCGGTTGTCCGGTATCCGAAGGTCCCGCTGGTGCCAGAAAACATGCATACTATCTGTTAGGGATACCGGCATATGGGTCCAAACCCGATTCTATTGTGTGTGCGAACGAGAGTCACGATACCGGGCGCTTTGTCTCCCACATATTGCCAACCTACCGCGGCGAAGGTTTGCGAACAAGATAGCAGTACTGTGTGAAACTGAAAAACGTCTCTCCGGCGACCTCCTGCTCCCGTAGGTCGTCCGCCCAGGCCTGTGCCGCCATCCGCCCGATGGCTCCATGGCCAGCTGCATAGTCCTCGATGAACTGCATGAGATGATACGCGAACGTCCCCGCTTCGAGCCGACTGTTGACGATGGTGTTCGGTTCGACCCGGTCGACTGTCAGCCCAGCCTCACGGAGAACCGGGGCCAGACGGGAGCCGAGCCGTGGCTGCGGGCAGTGGTCGTCAAACGCCTTGAGGACGCGGGCCATTCGCTCGGGATCTGGACTGCGCCAGACAAGCGACGAAAAGTCCGCGTCACAGACGACAGCGGACCCGCCGGGTCGCAGGACACGGGCCAGTTCTGCAACTGCCGACGCAGGTGTTTCGAGGTACTCGAACACCTGCACCGCAACGGCCGCGTCGACCGATTCGTCAGCCACTGGAAGGTTGCCAGCGCCTCCCAGTGACACGGTCACCTGCGGGAGCGGGGCACAGCGTTCCCGGGCGAGTTCAAGCATCGACTTGCTCCGGTCGATACCGTGGACGTGTCCCGCATTGCCGACCGCCCAGCCGATCTCCGCCGGCTCGAAGCCCGGTCCACAGCCAATAGAAAGAACGGTGTCGCCTGGGTCAGGTGCGAGCAGGTCCCGGACTCGCTCCCGACGCGCCGCTGCGGCCGGTGTTCTGTATATCGCTTCCTCCTGCCGGGCTTCCGCCTCGTCGTAGTTGAGCGTGTCACCCATCTTCGTACAGTCCTCAGTCAGCTGTCATAAATAAAACCATTCAGCAGAGTTACATTCGCCACAACTCGCTGCCGGGATTCATTACTAAAAACGGCCCGTCCGGGCAGTCAATAGAAGCGCAGGTAGTATACGGCGACCGCAGGCCGCCGTTTCACCGGAATCGAGGCTGCAGCCTCGATTCCGGCCTTTTTACCGTAGATTTTTGCGCCGAGTGGTGCGCGAAGCGTACCCGAGGCGCAAAAAGGTACTTAGTAGAACTCGCGGACGAGGTCCATCGCGCCCTCGGGCGCGCCGTCCGGAATCTCGGCCATCGAGCCCTCGACGCCCTCACGCTCCTCGAAGGGAACGGAGTCCTCGTCCTGATATAGGACGCCCATGTACTCTTTCTCGCTTTCGAGGATCTTGTCCTTGGCCTGGTCGCGGTCCGACGGGTCGTGGTCGGACTCGTCGAGGTCCACGATGGCATCGCGGAAGTAATCGTAGGTGTCCACGTCGTTGAACGTCACACACGGCGAGTAGACGTTCACGAAGCCGAAGCCGTCGTGTTCGACGGCCTTCTGGACGATTTCGGCGTGTCGCTGTGCGTTCGAGGAGAACGACTGCGCGATGAACGTCGCACCGGAGGCCAGCGCCAGCGCCTTCGGATTGACCGGCGGCTGGTTCGGCCCGTCAGGCGAGGTCGAGGTTTCGAAGTCCTCGCGCGAGGTCGGCGAGGCCTGCCCCTTCGTCAGCCCGTAAATACGGTTGTCCATCACGACGTAGCTCATGTCGACGTTGCGTCGCACTGCGTGGATGAAGTGGCCGGCACCGATGGAGTACCCGTCACCGTCACCGCCCGAGACCATCACTTCGAGGTCCGGGTTGGCCATCTTCACGCCGATGCCCACCGGCAGGGCGCGGCCGTGGACGCCGTGGAGCGCGTAGCTGTGCATGTACGTCCCGATCTTACCGGAACAGCCGATACCGGCGACGATGAAGGTATTGTCGGGGTCGTTGCCCGTCTCTGCCAGTGCCTTCATCATGCCGTTCATCGTCCCGAAGTCACCGCAGCCGGGACACCAGGTCGGTTGCTTGTCGGATTTGAAGTCTGTGAAGCGAACGTCGGAGCTCATTGTGTTGCCTCCCGAGGTGTGGCAAGCGTTTGCTTGATCTCGGTTGCCAGTTCGTCTGCTTTGAACCGCACGCCGTTGTACTTGTTGATGCGCTGTACCCGTTCGAGGACGTCGTGTTCGATGACGTCCGCGAACTGGCCGGTGGCGTTACACTCGACGACGATGACGTCTTCTGCGGCTTCGATCTCTTCGGAGAGGTCCGGACGCGGGAAGATGTACGGCACCGAGAGGAACCGAACGTCGTAGCCGTCCTCTTCCAGCAGCGTCAGCCCCTCGCGCAGGGCGCCTTCGTTGGAGCCCCAGGAGATGACGAGCGTGTCGGCGTCGGGGTCGCCGAATTCGCGGTAGTCGAAGTCCTCCTGCTCGCGGGCGGTCTCGACTTTCCGCTGGCGCTTGTCGACCTGCTCGATACGCACGTCCGTGTCCTCGGTCCGGCGACCGAGTTCGTCGTGTTCGAGGCCGGTCGTCATGTGCGCGCCGTCGGTCGTGCCGGGGAACGCACGCGGTGAGACGCCGTCTGCGGCCGCGAAGTGGGCCTGGAAGCGGCCCTTCTCGTCCAGCCAGGCGTCAATCTCGTTCTCGTCGACGACTTTCCCGCGGTCGATTTCGACCTCATCCATATCGAAGGTCTCGGGCGAGAAGGTCTGTTCCGTCACGGCCATTGCGAGGTCCGAGACGAGGAAGACCGGCGTCTGGTACTTTTCGGCGAGGTTGAACGCCTCGACAGTCTTCCAGAAACACTCCGAGACGGTCGTCGGGGCGACGACGAACCGCGGAATCTCGCCGTGGCCGCCGTACAGCGTCATGTTGAGGTCGCCCTGCTCCTGTTTGGTCGGCATCCCGGTCGACGGACCGGAGCGCATCACGTCACAGATGACCAGCGGCGTCTCGCTGGTGGCGACAAGCCCGAACGTCTCGGTCATCAGGTCGATACCCGGACCGGATGTGGCGGTCATGGCTCGGGCCCCCGCGCGCGCCGCACCGAGAGCCATGTTGATGGCCGACAGTTCGTCCTCGGCCTGGACGACCTTCCCGCCGAACTGATCGACGCGGCCGGTCATGTACTCCATCACGTCCGTCGCCGGTGTGATGGGGTAGCCGGCGTAGAAGCGACAGCCGGCGGCGATAGCGCCCATGCCGATGGCCTCGTCGCCGTTGAGGAGCACGTAGTCCTCGTCCGTGGTCTCCATGTTGTAGTCGAACTCGCCGAACTCCTCTTGGACGTAGTGCTGCCCCTTCCGGGCGGCTTCCTTGTTGTTCTCGACGATGGCCTCGCCCTTGTCGCCGAAGCGCTTTTCGAGGCTTTCGTCGAGATTCTCGATTGGGAAGCCGGTGACCTCACACGCCGCACCGAGGGCGACGACGTTAAGCATGATGGCCCCACCCGCGTCCTCTGCGAGCCGTTTCAGCGGTACTTCGAGTGCCGTCGCGTCGCCGGGAACTTCCACGTCCTGCATCGTCGAGCGCTCGCCGTCGTAGATGATGACGGAATCCTCGTGGAGTTCGTCCTCGTTCTCGTGGATGGTGCGCTCTGTGAGTGCGATCAGGATGTCGAGGCGGTCGACGACACTCTCGACGCGGTCGACTGACGTCCGTACCTTGTAGGCAGTGTACCCGCCACGGATGCGGGAGGCGAAGTCCTTTGAGGTGAAAACGTGTCGACCAGCCCGAGAGAGTGCCTGCGCGAAAATCTTCCCGGTGGAGTCGATTCCATCGCCGGCTTCGCCGCCGATGGCCCAGTTCAGGTCCTCTGGCATTATATCCCTCGGGTAGCCAGCGTGGTAGGAAAAGCCTTCCGTAACCGCCCGCGCGCGCACTACTCGTCTTCGAGTGAATACCGGGGTAGTTTCGAGTGAAAAGCGGCATAATCACCCGTATGTTAGAAAATAGCGGCAATAAGATCTGCCGGACGGGAAACTCCGCGACCGTAACCCCCTTGCCCAGTCACGGCAACTCTCAGGTATGGATGAACAAGTCCTCGACGTGGTTGCCGTCCGAGATGTCGGGCCGGACACCGTGGCGATCGACTTCGAGACACCGGACACCTTCGACGCACAGCCCGGTCAGTTTGTCAAGCTGACGCTGGGCGTCGACGGGGAGGATATCTCGCGGTTCTACACAATCTCCTCGCCGACGGTCGATGAAGCGTTGGAGATTACCGTCGGTATCGACCCCGACGGCGAGCTAGCCCCCAGCTCGGCGCGCTCGAAGCGGGCGACGGTGTCCGCATCGCCGGGCCGTTCGGGTCGGATTATTACGAAGGCGAAAGTCGCGCTGTCGTCCTCGCCGGTGGTCCCGGTGTCGGTCCAGCCGTGGGTATCGCCGAGCGCGCGCTGGACGACGGCAACGAGGCCGCAGTCGTGTATCAGGACGATGCACCGGTCCACGAGGAGCGGCTGGACGCGCTCGCCGATGCCGGGGCGCTCGTCGCGGTCATCGGCAGCGAGGAGTCCCTGACCGAGCCAGTCGCCGACGCCGTCGAGGACGGCGGGCAGGTGTTCATTTACGGCTTCGCGGACTTCCTCGACGCCGCCACGGAAGCGCTGGAAGCTGCTGGGGTCAACACTGACGACGCGAAGGTCGAAAACTTCGGATAGGTCAGTCGAGTGCCGTTCGGGCGCTGTCTTATCGGCTGGCTCCCTACGATAGACCGCTGAGTAGCGGTATTATTGCTCCTCACCGGCGTCCGACGCTCGAACGGTCATCACCGGGACCGGCGAGGCTCGGACCAGTTTTTCGGCAACGCTGCCCAGTAGGTAGCGGTCGATGCCGGTGCGGCCGTGAGTTCCGATGACGACGAGGTCGGCATCAGCTTCCTCAATAGCGTCGAGGATGGCCCGATACGGGACGCCCTGTGTGATTGCTGTCTCAACGGTTTCGACTCCCAGCTTCGAGAGTCGGTCAGATGCATCCTCGACAGCATCCGTCGCGACCGACTCCAGTTCGTCAACGATAACGCTTGACCCGACATCGACACCGAGCGACCGCGTGTCCACGACCGAAACGAGACGAACAGTGGCATCGGTTGCGCTTGCGAGTGTGCCCGTCGGTTCGATAGCTGCCTCCGCGCCGCTACTGCCATCAGTTGGGAGCAGAATGTCGTCGAATGAGACGGTTCCCGGCTCCGCGTCGGCTTTGACAGAAAGGACTGGCACGTCGGCGAGGCGGACGACCTTTTCCGTAACGCTACCGAGGAGGAACCGCCGGACGCCGGTTCGGCCGTGCGTTCCCATGACAATGAGATCGATACCGGTCTCGTCGGCGTAGTCGAGAATCGCGTCATGAACGACTCCTTCGCGGACGGCGGGGGTAACAGACAGATCCTCGGTGTCGACGTGGTCGGCCTGGGACTCGATGAAGGCTTCCGCCGGGGAGTCGCCGTCGTAGTCCCAGTCGTCCGTCGGTCCGTGCTCATCAACGACAGAGAGGACGTGGACAGTGGCGTCGTGAGTGCTTGCAAGCGTCGCGGCGGCCTCAAACGCGCGCTCGGAACCGGGACTTCCGTCGGTCGGCACGAGGATACTATCGAACATCGGTTGGTGTCGCTGTTCACCGCCGCCGGTGATAAAGTATCGTGGCGGATGGAGGAACTGGCCGGGAGACGGCGACGGTGGTGCCACAAGAACAGAACAAAGCCTATAACAATCGGATGCCAACTTCTCCCATGCGCGAGGCAAGTCGGACGACGCGCCAGCGCATCGCTGACCAACTACGCGACGAAGCGATGGCCGCCGGGACAATCGCGAACGAGTTCGAAATACAGACCAGCGACGCGCTCACGCACGTAGAGCATATCTCGAAATCTCTGGAATCGACCGACGAACAGCTCCTCGTTGCTCCACCCGAGTGCGAGGAGTGCGGCTTCACGGACTTTGATGACCTGACGAACCGACCGAGTCGATGCCCAGAGTGCAAATGCGAGGCCGTCTCGGAGCCGGCGTACCGGATCAGCTGACAGGAGAACGACTCCCAGCGGCATCGGTTCTGTGCGCTCAGTTCCCGGAGAAGCCGATGCGACCGCGCGACGAGAGGTCGTGGTCGCCGGACGGCCCCTGATTTTCGAACTCATAGCGCTCGTCGGTCAGGTAGACGTCACCGTCCTCGGTAGTGATAGCGACTTCCTCCAGCACCGCCCCCTCGCAGGGGCCGTAGTTACACAGCCCCGAATCGGATTCGAACGTCGCCCCGTGTTTCTCACACACGAGTTGCCCATTGCGAACCGTCGCCCCACTGCCTTTGTCCAGTCGGACATCTGTCCAGTGTGGACAGTAGTTCTCGAACGCGACGACCGCGTCGGACAACTCGACAATAATCGCTTCCTTCGTGTCGAACCCGTCGCGAACAGTGAACAGAAACGTTCCGTCATCAGGTACCTCTTCCAGCGCGACGATACGGCTGTCCTCGTCCATACTACACACAGGTAAGGAAGTAAGGCGTTTCAAACCGCCGGTCCCGGCCCTATTCTCGTATCGAAGGGACGACGCTAGGACCGAGTCGGCCTCAGTAGTGTCGCTCCTCGATTCGCTCGTCGAACAGCCGCTGGAGGAGCTTTGTCATCGGTCCGCTTCCCACGGAGATGCCGTCGACGGTCGCAATGGGGCGGATCTCCCACGTCGAGTTAGTGAGAAACGCCTCATCGGCGTCGCGCAGGGCATCGAGCGAGTAGTGGCCGGTTTCGACGGGGAAATCCTCGCCTCGGGCGATGTCCATCACCACGTCGCGGGTAACGCCCGGTAGCAGGTCGAGGTCCGTACTCGGTGTCCGGAGACCGTTGTCCGTGACGAAAAAGAGGTTGCTCGTCGCTCCTTCGGCCAGATTCCCATCCGTGTCCCGGATGAGACACTCGTCGGCTGGTTCGCCGCCGGCGGCGGCTTTCCGGAGTTCCAGCCGCCCGAGAATCCCGTTGAGATAGTTGTGCGTCTTCGCGTCCGCCGGGACGGCCTCGCTGGGAATCCGCCGGGTCCTGATCGTCTGGACCGACGCCGGTTCGTCCCAGACACGCTCGCCGTCAAGGCCGCCCCGTGGCAGTCCCTTACAAATGACGACGACTGTGGGGTCAACGTCGCTCCCTGGCGTCAGCTTTCCGGGCTGGACGCCCCGCGTGACAGATAGCCGGACGTACGCCTCCTCCAGATCGTTAGCCGTGAGCGTCTCGTCAACGCGCTCCCGGAGGTCACCGGGCACGGCGTCGGCGAAGCCCAGCGTCTCGGCCGTCCGCCGGAGGCGGTCGCGGTGGGCGTCCCACCGGAACGGCTCGCCGCCGTAGGCCCGAAGCGTCTCGAACGCCGCGTCGCCGTACATGAACCCGCGGTCGCGCACCGATACCGTCGCCTCGTCCTCGGGGACGAGCGTTCCGTTTACGTGGTATTGCATAGCAGGCAGAAGTTCTCGATCATGGTCTTTCCGTGGTCGGTCAGGATGCTTTCGGGATGGAACTGGACGCCGATATGCGGGCGGTCGTTGTGGCGGACGCCCATGACGACCTGCGACTCGTCAGTGCCGTCGGCAGTGGCAGCGTCGGCTGACTCCGGTACCGTAGCGGCTCCAGCGTCCTCGTCACTGACGGTGTACGCTGTCTCGGTCAGCACGTCGGGGAGGTGCTCGCGGTCGACCGCCAGCGAGTGGTAGCGACCGACGTCGAACGAGTCCGGAATATCTTCGAACACACCAGTACCGTCGTGGGTAACCGACGAAGATTTGCCGTGGACGACCGCCTCGGCGTGGCCGACTGGTGCACCATTGGCCGCACACAGCGCCTGGTGGCCGAGACAGACTCCCAGCGTCGGGTACTCCAACTCTTCGAATGTCGGCATCGAGACGCCCGCCTCCTCGGGCGTCCCCGGCCCCGGCGAGACGACGATGCCGTCGGGGTCCATCTCCTGGATACCTTCGACATCAATGGCGTCGTTGCGCCGGACGATGACATCGTCCTCAGTCCCGCCGAGGCGGAGGACCACCTCGCCGACGTACTGGACGAGGTTGTACGCGAAGGAATCGTAGTTGTCGATGACCAGCACGGTCGGAGCCAGCGAGTCCGCCGGGCCACTCCCATCGCCGGTGTTGCCGGCATGGGGACCACTCATTGCTGTTCCTCCATCGCTAGGTCGACGCGCCGCCCCAGCGCCTCGTCAACGGCGTTGACGAGCGCGCGGCCCTTGTCCAGCGTCTCCTGATACTCGCTGTCGGGGTCCGAATCGTGGACCACGCCGGCACCGACGCGGAGGTGGTACTCCTCAGCGTACCGAACCAGCGTTCTGATAACGATGTTCAGCGTCGCCCGGCCGTCGAAGCCGAACAGGCCGATAGAGCCGGTGTACGGTCCCCGTCGCGTGGCCTCGACCTCGTCGATAATCTCCATCGTCCGGGGTTTGGGCGCACCCGTGATGGTGCCGCCGGGGAACACCGCGGCAATGGCGTCCTGCAGCGACGCGCCGTCACGGAGTCGGCCTTCGACGACAGAAACGAGGTGCATCACCTCTGAGTAGCGGTCGACGCGGCGGTAGTCCGACACCTCGACGCTCCCGAATTTGCTCACTTTCCCGAGGTCGTTGCGTTCCAGGTCGACGAGCATCGCGTGCTCGGCCCGTTCCTTCTCGTCGTCGAGCAGGTCCCCCTCCAGTCGGTCGTCGGCCTCAGGCGTCTCGCCACGCGGCCTGGTACCGGCGATGGGTTCGGTCTCGATCCGGTCGCCGTCACGGTGCAAGAGGAGTTCTGGACTGGCACTGACGAGGTCGACGCCGGGGAACTCAAGCAGTGCGGAGTACGGTGCAGGGTTCACAGTTCGAAGTGCGTCGAAGGCCTCGACCGGGTGGACTGCGGCGGGTGCGCGGAGGCGTTGTGAGACGTTCGCCTGGAACGTGTCGCCCTCGCGGATGGACTGCTTGACTGTTTGGACCCGATTAGCAAACGACTCGCGCGTGCAGTCACTCTCGAAGGTCGCTTCGTCGGCCTCAACCGGCGGGTCCTCGACGGCAGGGTCGCCCTGCACGGCCGCCCGTGCGAGGTCAAGGGCATGTTGCTTGCCGAACTCGTAGGCTGAGTTCGGGTGTCTCGAAATCACCGACCCGCGGACAGGCTGTCACGCGCAGCGTCACCGACTCACCGCGGGGTTCCTCCCAGGCGGCGAAGCGGTCGTATCGAGCTATCTGTAAGTTCGGGAGCGCACGGTCGGCGTCGGCACTGTCGGGCAGGGACTCCAGTTCCCGTGCCACGTCGTATGAGAGCCACCCGACGGCCCCGCAGGGATACGGTATGTCGCAGTCACCGCGAACCAGCTGTTCGCCGTCGAGAAACTCAGTCAGTGCGGCGAGGGTGTCACCCGCTCTCGGGTCGACTTCGCGGAAGTCCGCCGGAGCGGTCCCGAAGTAGCCCCACCCAGACTGGCCGCCGGTGGTCGCCAGATACACGCCGCCGGTCTCATCGCGCGCCCGGCGGTAGGCGAGAAACGGGTCATCAACGTCCACTCGAACCTCGACAGGGACGCGCGCCTCTGCGGGCGCGTCGGCTGCGAGGTCGGTGAACGTAGTCCGGTCGGTTTCGACCGTTGGCATTACCGAACGAAAACAGTGCGGCGACTAATTCCCTTGCGGTTCGGCGCAAAAAGATGGACCGCCAGTGGTCTTAGAAGTCTTCGGCCCGCTCGATCCAGCCCGAAACACGGCTCTCTGAGAGGTCGGTGTCCGCGGCGATGTCTGCTGCATCCGCAGCGGCCAGTTCGCCCACTGTCTCGATACCAATATCCGCGAGTCGGTCGGCGTAGGCGGGGCCGATTCCCTTGATGTCCGTGACGGGGGCAGTACTTCCCTCGTCCTCGGTCCCGGCTGCGTCTTCGTCGTCAGCCTCGGCCGGGTCCTCGTCAGCGGTGGCCGCCGAGTCGCTGGCTTCGTCGTTGGCCGCCGTTTCTGGCTCGGTGTCTGTGGAGGAATTATCGGTCGCAGATGCCGATTCGTCGTCGGTGGTGGCCGGTGACGCGGCAGTTTCCGATTCGTCTGTCTGAGCAGGTGTCGCACTCCCATCCCCTGATTCAGTACCGTCCCCAGCCGCGGTATCAGATGTGTGGGTCTCGGTAGTCGTCGCGGTGTTCGTCCCTTTCACAGCGTCTTCGTCTTCAGTAGAGGGCTCTCGCTCGACGGTCACGTCCACGTCGCGATTGGTTCCCGACGTGGATGACCCAGTCCCGTCAAGCCCGAGGGCGGATTTCAATTTCTGAAGCAGACCCATACGTGAACGTATTTATCCCCCACACAAATCTCTTGCTGGTGACCGCTCCGCTACAGGTGTTCGCGCAACTGGTCGTTCATCCTGCCCACGGGCGCGTCCTCGCCAGTCCAACGTTCAAACGCCTCAACCCCCTGATACAGGAGCATCCACGCGCCGTCAACAGTCGTCGCGCCAGCGGCCGCCGCGTCCTGTAGCAGGCGGGTCTCGATCGGCGTGTACACCGCATCGAGCACCGCGAGGCCGCTGTGTAGCGCGTCGGTGGGAACCGGCGTCTCGTCTTCCTCCATCCCAACGCTGGTACAGTTGACGAGGATGTCGGCGTCCGCAAGCAGGCCGGAGAGCGATTCGAGCCCATGGCCGGACGCGTCCGGGACCTCGTCGGCGAGTGCGTCGGCTTTTGACTCGGTACGGTTTGCGACCCGCACCGACAGTCCCTCATCGGCGAGGCCGAACGCGACCGCTCGCCCCGCACCGCCGGCCCCGACGACGACCGCCGTGCCCGACAGCGACACGTCGTGGTGGTCCAGCGCTCGGACTGCACCGATCGCGTCGGTGTTGTAGCCCGTCGGTGTCCCGCCGTCAAAGGCGACAGTGTTGACCGCACCAATGCGCTCGGCGAGCGGCGCGGGGTTAACGGCGTCTGAGCACGTCCTGCTTGAACGGAATCGTGACGTTGAGGCCGTCGACTCCGAGCGTCTCTGCCGCTTCGATGGCTTTGGTACCAGAGTCCGCTGGTGGTTCGAACGTGACGTAGCGTGCAGCAAGTCCCAGTGCCTCGTAGCCTGCCTCGTGCATCGGCGGCGATAGCGAGTGCCCGACCGGGTTGCCGATGAGTCCGTAAACGTCCATATCAACGCCAGCGCGCCCCGGTCGTATCAACGCCACGCTCTGTGGGAAGCACGGCCTCGGGCCGACACTTTCGCAAGCTTTTCAGCCGAACCCAGCCACACTTCCGACAGTGAGTCGTTTTCGCCATCCACTGATGCAAGTCGCAGTCGCGCTGGCCCTGACTGTCGGCTGGATTTACTTATTCATTTCCGGCATCGAGGTCGGGAACGTGACCACCGTCGCAGTCAGTGGGCTCGCCGTCCTCGGGGCGTCGTTCCTCCTGGCCTGGGGCGCTGAAACCGCCGAGAAAGACGTACCGAGGGCGTTCGCTATCGCTGTTCTCGCTATCCTCGCCGTGGCTCCCGAGTACGCCGTCGACGCGCTGTACGCCTGGAACGCCGGGGCTGGTGGTGCGACAACGGAAGCCTGTCGCCAGTTCACGGCGGCAGAAATCGAGTCCGCGACCGGGGGGCTTGCTCGCGCCTGTCACGACGCAAACCTCGCGATTGCGAACATGACCGGCGCGAACCGCATCCTCATCGGCATCGGCTGGGCGGGCATCGCTGTGTTCACCGTCTGGCGCGCCGCAAAGACGCGGGACCCCGCAGTCACGAAACGCGATGGCTTCCTGAAAGACGCCGTCCAGCTTGACACCGACATCGCAACCGAGATTTCTTTCCTCTTTCTGGCGACGCTGTGGGCGTTTCTCGTCCCTCTTGGCGGCGGTATCGGTATCCTCGATACGCTGTTCCTGGTCGGCCTCTACGTCGCGTACATCGGCCTCGTGCTCAAGTCCGACATCGAACACAGCGAGCACACTGTGGGCGTGCCAAAGTACTTCCAGGAGTGGTCGCTGCCGTGGCGGCCGCTCGTCGTCCTAGTGCTGTTTGGCTACTCTGGCGCGATGATATTCACTGCAGTCGAGCCGTTCGCCCACGGCCTCGAAGAGATCGGCGTCGCGAACGGCATCCCCGAGTTCTTCATGATCCAGTGGGTTGCTCCGCTGGCCAGTGAGTCACCCGAACTCATCGTCGTCGCCGTGCTGGTCAACAAAGCCCGGTCGACCGCCGGGTTCAACGCCCTCATCTCCTCGAAACTCAATCAGTGGACGCTGCTCATCGGGACCATCGCGGTGGTGTACTCAATCGCGCTCGGCGGGTACGGTGTCCTGCCGTTCGACGCCAGACAGGGCGCGGAGATCTGGATTACAGCGGCCCAGTCCTTCTTCGCGCTCGCCATTCTGGTCAACTTCGAGATCAGTATCCGCGAAGCAGTCGGACTGTTCGCGCTGTTCATATCACAGGTGGTCCTAGAGTTCGTCATCATCAGGGACCTCATCGCTGTGCCGATATCGAGTCACGACCTCCTGCTGGCGTATACGGGCCTCTACGTCGCCCTCGGTGTGGGACTGTTCGTCCAGCGCCGCAAGGCGCTGAAACATCTATTCGGACTGGCCGGTGACGCTGTCCGGTCCGCGATGGGCCGTGAACCAGTCCATCTGGAGAACGCCGATTGATGCTTGGAATCGTTGTCTCACATGCCGACGCGGCGTCGACTCACATCGGGGAGCACCTTCGCACCCTGCGGGGCTGGGAGCCAAGCGTCGACGAGACGCGACCCGCTTCCGAGGGCGGCGGCACGGTGTACCGAACAGACAGCGTCGAACTCCGCGAGTTCGAGGCGTTACATTTGGACATCGAAAACGTCGCGGCGGCGTTTGACGATCTAGACCTGCTGGTGTTCGCTTCAAAACACGCCGGCGAGACGGACGAACTCCTGACGGCTCACCACACTGGGAACTTCGGCGTCGCGGAGTACGGCGGCGAAGACGGGCAGTTCGCCCGCGCCTGTCCCGGTGCTCACAAGGCCGTGGTGTCAGCGCTCCAGCGCCACGCCCCGCCGGACTACGAGGTTGGGATGGAGTGTACGCACCACGGCCCGACAGACGTCGGCGTCCCGTCGATGTTCGTCGAAGTCGGCAGCGCGGAGCCACAGTGGGAGGACCCTGACGCCGCCGAAGCCGCCGCCAGAGCGATACTGGACCTCGCCGACGAACCGGCTGACAGGCCACGTGAGAACGGGACGCGCCGCCACCTCCTCGGCGTCGGCGGCGGCCACTACGCCCCGCGGTTCGAGCGGGTCGTCCGTGAGACGGACTGGGCGGTCGGCCACCTTGCCGCCAACTGGTCGTTAGACGCGCTGGCGGAGTGGGCCGACAGCGACGAGGAGCACGACACCGTTCTCGACCGCGCCTTCCGGGCCAGCGCGGCCGACTACGCCCTCATGGAGGGCGACCGGCCGGACCTCACGGCTGCCATCGAGTCGCTGGGCTACCGCGTCGTCAGCGAGACGTTCGTTCAGGAGACGACCGGTGTCGACCTTGGCCTCGTCGAGACGCTGGAAGACGCTGTCCGGCCGGTCGACGACGGGCTCAGGTTCGGGGAGCTCGCACCCGGATACGATGGCGAGTGGACCGTACTCGACCTCCCGGACGAACTGATCTCGGACGTGCGCGGCATCGATAGTGCGGCATTGCGTGAGACTATCGACCGCCAGTCTATCGCGTACGCGACCGAGCAAAACGGCACCGTGCTCACCGGACCGATTGTCTGTCCAGCGATGACGGAGCTAGAAGCGGTCGTCGACCCGCTCGTCGAAATTCTCGAACGGCGCTTCGACAGCGTCGAGCGAAACGCGGACGAACTCATTGCCCGCGAGACAGCGTTCGATCCGGACCTCGCGCGAACTGCTGATATCCCTGAAGGACCGAAGTTCGGGAAACTCGCCTCGGGCGAATCGGTCGAAATCGATGGCGAAGAGATCAACCCGAAGCGGTTCCAGCGCGAGCGTATACGTCGATATACGTTGTGAACACTGGCGCGTTAGCCGCCGAAGCTGGCACTCAATACGTCAGACGAGCGTCAGACACAGGGGGAAAACTAATAACTATTCGTCTGCAAGGACGCTTTAAATTATGGATTCGATAATTGACGACGCTATCGACGAGGCAGAACAAGACGGGGAGGACGCGGCTGGTGGAACCGTCGACGAAACGACATCGACGCCGTCCCAAGACATGTCCACATCGGGGACGATGTCCGACGAGGAACTGGCAAGCGTCGTCAAAGATCTGGAGACGAAGATTACGGTCGTCGGCTGTGGTGGCGCTGGCGGGAACACGGTCACCCGGATGATGGAGGAGGGCATCCACGGGGCCAAACTCGTCGCCGCAAACACCGACGCACAGCACCTTGCCGACGAGGTGGCCGCCGACACCAAGATTCTCATCGGCCGCAAGCGTACCGGTGGCCGCGGCGCGGGCTCCGTTCCGAAAATCGGCGAGGAGGCCGCACAGGAAGATATTGAGGACATCCAGCAGTCTATCGACGGTTCAGATATGGTGTTCGTCACCGCCGGCCTCGGCGGCGGAACCGGGACTGGCGCGGCCCCGGTCGTCGCACAGGCCGCGCAGGAAGCTGGCGCACTCACCATTTCTATCGTCACGATTCCCTTCACCGCGGAGGGTGAGCGCCGCCGTGCGAACGCCGACGCTGGCCTCGAACGACTCCGTTCGGTCTCCGATACGGTCATTGTCGTACCGAATGACCGCCTGCTTGACTACGCGCCGTCGATGCCGCTGCAGGATGCGTTCAAAATCTGTGACCGCGTGCTGATGCGCTCGGTCAAGGGCATGACCGAACTGATTACCAAACCCGGCCTCGTTAACGTGGACTTCGCCGACGTTCGGACCATCATGGAGAACGGCGGTGTCGCGATGATCGGGCTCGGCGAATCAGACTCCGAGAATAAGGCACAGGACTCTATCCGCTCGGCACTCCGCTCCCCGCTGCTGGACGTGGAGTTCGACGGCGCGAACTCGGCGCTCGTCAACGTCGTCGGTGGCCCCGACATGAGCATCGAAGAAGCAGAGGGTGTCGTCGAGGAGATCTACGACCGTATCGACCCTGACGCTCGTATCATCTGGGGTGCGTCGGTCAACAACGAGTTCGAGGGCAAGATGGAGACGATGATCGTCGTCACTGGTGTCGAGAGCCCACAAATCTACGGCCAGAGTGAGGCCGAACAGGAGAAGGCCGCACAGCAACTCGGCGAAGACATCGACTACGTCGACTAAACTGCCTCGTCGTCTCAGTTCTTTGTTTCTCCGTAACTACCGTTATATACCGCTCTACCTACATTTTACTATCATAAATGATATTCTCGCCGAAAAGCGTTTATCCGGAAATTCAGACTGTTTGTCTATGTACTCAGATTCGAGGCGTGGCGTTCTCAAAAAATGTATCGCAGCTGGGAGCTTGGGCCTCTCGTCTGGCTGCCTTGGGACTCTGAGCGGGAACGGGGGCACTGTGCAGTTTGGTGCGCTCCTTCCGCTCAGTGGTGCGCTCGCTCCGCTCGGGCAACACGGCAAGCGCATGGTTGAGCAGGCAGTGAGCGACGTCAACGCGGCCGGTGGTATCGGCGGTACCGACGTTGAAGTGACCACCCTCGATACCGAAGCCAGCGCTGAAATCGCTGTCGAGCAGTACCGGACGCTTGTCGACCGTGGTGTCATCGGCTTCGTCGGTGGCCTCGTCAGTGACGCGTCACTCGCTCTCGCACCGGAGGCGGCCAACGACGAGATCATGGAGGTCAGCCCCGCCAGTACTGCCCCACAGCTATCGACGGCCGGCCAAGCCAACGGGCGGAAGTACTTCGGCAGAACGGTGCCAAGCGACGGGACGCAAGCAGTCGTGATGGCGAAGGCCGTCGACGACTCGCTGTACATCGACGCGGACTCCGTCGCGTTACTGAGTATCGACAATTCGTTCGGTGCTGGACTGGCAGACGCACAGCGTGAGGCACTGGACGCTGAGATCGTCGCCGACGTTCGGTACGACCCGGCGTCGGAATCGTTCGGCGACACGATCGGGGACGTGTTCCAGAACGACCCTGATGCCGTCAGCTTCACTAGCGTCTCCGGCCAGGAGCGCGGTATCCTTGATGCGTACAGCCAGTCGGAGTACGACGTTCCATGGGTGCTGTCTGCGGGGATGTTCGGTGGCGACCTCCCGTCGTACTACGATGGGTTCTACAGCGCGTCACTGTCCTCTGCGCGAACGCAGGCGTACTTCGAACTCGTCCGCCGACTCCCGGATATCGACCAGCCCAGAGCGTACTCGGTCAACGCCTACGACGCGCTGTTTTTGATGGCGTGTGCCGCCGAACAGGCCGGTGAAGCCAGCGGTCCGGCAATCGCCGAGACCATTCAGTCGGTCTCCGGCGGGTCTGGACACACTGTTTCAGTCGGTGACTTCGGTCGTGTTCGGTCACTCACTGACGCAGGCCGAGCAGTGAATTACCAGGGCGCATCCGGTGGCGTCGACCTGACAGCGAACCTCGAACCGCTGAGTTCGTACCTGATCGAACGGGTCAATAATGGGTCAGTCGAGTCGCTGGAGCTATTGCAGTCACGGTTCTTCGAATCGGGAGGGAATCAATGAGTTCGCTCCCGAATCGGATGATGCAGGCGACGGAACGTGCGCTCCCTGACGTTATTCGGCGGCGGTACGCGGCGAAGTTCGGCGTCCTGTTGCTCGGTGTGGTCGTCGTGCTCGCACTGGGCGGCGCGGCCATCCACCTCGACACGGGGTCGCTGGTCGAGTCACAGACCGAGGAGCAGATTCTCGGTGTCGCAGAGTCCCAGTCGAGTTCCGTCTCGAGTTGGGTCTCGAACAAGCAATCTACGACGTCGTTCCTTGCGTCGTCTATCGGTGACCGGTCCGAATCAACCTCGGATACAGACCACCAGCGGTGGCTCGAACAGAAGCTCATCGGGCTCCCGGGAGATGTCCGGGCGCTTCATTACGTCGACGCTGCTGACGGCACAGTCACCGCCAGCACCGACGACGAACTGAACGGTGTCGCACTGAGCGACGTTGACGACCCGTGGACCGACGCGAGCGGGGCAGTCATCTCATCAGGACCAACGGGCACGTCCGAAGCGTACCAGAGCGGGAACGAATCGGTTATCGCGTTCGTCCAGCCCGTCTCCGGCAGCGAGGAATACGTTGTGCTGACGGCATCGCTTGAGGCGCGCTCCCACGAGTTCACGTCACCGTTTGCGACCGGCGACGTGAAGGTCGTCGGGTCAAACGGGCAGATCATCCTCGACAACCGGAAAAGCTCGATTCTCGAAGAGTACGCGGCAACCGGGGACGCGACCGACACGAGTGTCGACGCGGCACTGAACGGCGAAACCGGCTACAAGTCCGTCTCCGCCAGAACGGGGATGGAAGACGGGCAGTACGTGATGGCGTACACGCCGGTGACCGGCACTGAGTGGGCGTTGCTGTATCACGTTCCCCAGGACCGCGCGTTCGCACTGCAGTCGGCTGTCTCACAGAATATCGCGCTCCTGGTGGCGCTTGCCGTCGGGGCACTGTTCGTCGTCGGTGTGACAATCGGGCGCGGAACCGCAAACGCACTCTCCCGCGTGGCCGAAAGCGCCGAGGACATCGCCGCCGGTGATATCAATAGCACCCTCCCGGAGACTACGCGCGTCGACGAGATGGGACAGTTGTACGACTCATTCGCGTCGATGCAGGCGTACCTGACGACCGCCGCTGACCAGGCTGACGCGCTCGCGGAAAAGCGGTTCGACGACCCGGCGCTCGACGAAAGCATCCCCGGGGAGTTCGGCGCGGCGCTGGAAGAGATGGGCGAAGACATCCAGACGTTGATTACCGACGTCGAGGCCGCCAGAGACGAGGCGGAGGCGGCGAAAGAAGACGCGGAGTCGATGGCGTCTGCTCTCGAAGCGAAGGCAGCCGAGTTCAGCAACGTGATGGACAAGTCGGCGGCCGGGGATCTCACCCAGCGGATGGCCACCGACAGCGACTACGACGCGATGGTCGATATCGCGGAGAGTTTCAACGAGATGATCGCGGAACTCGAACGGACGGTCAACCGCATCGAAGGGTTCGCCGGCACTGTCGACAGCTCGACAGAGACGATTTCCGCGAGCGCACAGGAAGTGCGGTCGGCCAGCGAGTCGGTGAGCGAGTCGGTGCAACAGATCGCTGAGGGCGCTGACGAGCAAAACCGGAACATCCAGCAGGTGAGCGACGAGATGACCGATCTGTCGGCGACTGTTGAGGAAATCACCTCATCCACCGACGAAGTCGCCTCGAAGTCCCAACAGGCCGTCAACGACGGCGAATCCGGCCGCGAATACGCCGAGCAGGCCGCCGCCGAAATCGAGGCGCTCGAACGGAAGTCCACCGAGGCAATCGAACAGGTGGAGTCCCTTGCGGAGGAGATGGAGCGCATCGGCGAGGTCACGACGCTCATCGACGAAATCGCGGAACAGACGAACATGCTCGCGCTCAACGCGAACATCGAAGCCGCGCGAGCTGGTGAGGCGGGCGAAGGGTTCGCTGTCGTGGCCCGCGAAATCAAGACGCTCGCCGAGGAGACGCAGGAAGCAACGACCGATATCGAGTCGATGATCGGCGATATCCGGTCCCGGACGGACTCCACCGTCGAGGACATGCGAGACATGGGCGAGAGCGTCGATGCCGGCAAAGAGACGGTCGAAAACGCGACCGATGCGCTGACCAGTATCGTCCAGCAGGTCAACGAAGCCAACGACGGCGTGCAGGCTATCAGCGACGCGACCGACGAGCAGGCGGCCTCGATGGAAGAGGTCGTCTCGATGTCCGAGGAAGTCGGCTCGATCAGCGAGGAGACATCTGCCGAGGCCGAGAACGTTGCCGCGTCCGCCGAGGAACAGACGGCGTCGATCACGGAGGTCACCGAGAAGATACAGTCGCTCTCCAGTCAGGCGACCGACCTCAAGGATCTCATCGACCAGTTCGAAACCAGCGATGCCGATGGCAGTAGTGAACTGGGGTCACACGGGTCGGACGGAACCGCGCTGACCGACGACTGACTGAACGGGTTCAGAACGCCCGTTCCGATTATCGATCCGTTCTGTCGGCTGATTTTTTATCGGAGGCTATACCCAGCGCACTCTGTGAGGGGTGCGGACTCGTCGCCGCGCACCACAATATAGAAAAGCCACCAGTGGGTACGACCCGCTATGGACGTTCCATACGATCTCACCTCCTACATCCGCGTACTCAAACTGGCGAGTACGCCGTCGTGGGAGGAGTTCTCCCAGATCGCGAAAATCGCCGGCGCGGGCATCGCGCTGGTCGGACTGCTCGGGTTCATCATCTTCGCCGTGATGACCTTCATCCCTGGCAGCAAGCCGGTGTAAACTGATGGGGATCTACGCAGTCAAAACCACGGCCAGTCAAGAGCGCACCGTCGCAGACATGATTATCTCCCGAGAAGAAGACGAGATCCACGCCGCGCTCGCGCCGGACTCGCTCACGAGCTACGTCATGGTCGAAGCGGACGATCACAACGTGTTCGACCGTATTCTCGACGAGATTCCCCACGCCAACGGTGTCGTGCAAGGGGAATCCTCGATGGCGGAAGTCGAGCACTTCCTCTCGCCGAAACCAGACGTGGAAGGCATCGCGGAGGGCGATATCGTCGAACTCATCGCCGGCCCGTTCAAGGGCGAGAAGGCGCAGGTCCAGCGTATCGACGAAGGCAAGGATCAGGTCACCGTCGAACTGTACGAGGCGACGGTCCCGATTCCGGTTACCGTGCGTGGTGACCAGATCCGCGTTCTCGACTCCGAAGAGCGGTAGACGAAGCGCTCCTCGTTTAATTCGAAGTGGGAGCGGAGCGATCCGCAAGAGAGCGGTCAATTAGCGGTTTCAAGTTAGTTGACAGTTACTGCTGAGCAAGGTCAAGTACCGTGGTAAAACACCGGCAGTCGCTATGCTTCGCCGCCTTCCAGTCGGTCGATGACCTCGCTCATGTTCGCGGCGGCCTCGACGGACTCCTTGATCTGTTCACGGCGGCGGACCTCGGCGGCGGAGGCGTCGTAGGCGCGAACGTACTCCGCGCGGGAGTGTTCGTCGAACGCGTGCTTGATAGCGAAGTAGCCGTCGGGGACGACGGCACCACAGACCTTGCACTCGATACGGTCGTGTTCGACTGACTGGTGGATAATAAGCTCTTCAACGCGGTCGAACTGTCTCTCGTCCCCTTTGATGTCGCACTCCCAGCGTGGCATTTGCTCAGTCGCAGGCGACGCGGGGTTAAAAACGTTGGCTGCCATCTGTCAGAAGTCTGTCCCTCAGATTGCCAAAACGGAAACCCCTAATGGCAGTACGGAGTTAGCGTTGACCGTGCAACCCGAGGGGTACGCCGTTGATCTCCACGTGAAAGTGCTCGATGACGGGGTTGTCGAGCGCGCGAAGGCACGTGGCCTCGACGCGCTGGTGTATGCGCCGCATTTCACGCGGCTGTCGGAGATACGGCGGCAAGCAGAGGCGTTTTCTGACGAAGAGCTGACTGTGTTTCCAGCCAGAGAGATATTTACTGGCACCTGGCAACAGCGCCGGCACGTGCTGGCGATCGGCCTCGAAAAGCCTGTTCCGGATTTCATTACCTTCGATGGCGCGATGCGAGAACTGGACCGCCAGGACGCGGCCGTGCTCGTCCCGCATCCCGGCTTTCTCAATGTCAGTCTTGGACTGGACGACATCGAAGCGTACGACGACATCATCGACGCGCTAGAGGTGTACAACCCCAAGCAGCTATCCCACCATCGAGACCGCGCGCAGTCGTTCACGTCGGAAACCGGCCACGAGCCGTTCGCCTCGTCGTATGCCCACGTTCGCGGCACCGTTGGCGAGGCGTACGTAACGTTCACCGAGGCGTTCGAGAGCGTGGCAGCGCTCAGTGCGGCGCTGCAAAACAATGTGGAGCGGTCGCTGTTCCATCGCGATGGTCCCTCACACGACCTCCGACGGGCGGCCGAGTGGGCGCATCTGGGGCTAGAAAACACGTGGGGCAAGTTCGACCGACTGATGTTACGAGGGACCGAGCCGACACACCCTGATCACGTCGCGTACGACGGTCGATTCAACGACGTGAAAGTGTACTAAACCAGAAACGCGCTGTTCTCGACGACGAAGGTCCTGACCGTTGGCGGCAGATACTGTGGGAGCACGTGGACGAGCAGGGCAACCGCGAGCAGTTCGAAGGCGGTAATCACGACGGTAACAGCTTCGGCGCGATCGCTTGACGTTGTCACGCCCGTCGGCGAGCCGTACTCTGTGTCCGAGAACGGGTAAAACAGCGCAATGCCTCGGCGAGACCCGAAGTAGTCAAGCACGTAGTGCGTAAGGACGCCGAGCCACACCCACTGGAGATTGCCGCCGTGATACAGCGGATGGGCCAAGAATATGATGAGGACGGGGATATTGTGCAGGGTCTTGCGGTGCTTGCCAAAGGCGGTGTCGACATCGGGAAACAGTGCGCCCAGAACGATGGGAAGGAACACCTCCGCGATTGTCGCAAAGGTCGTTACGTCGCCCGAGGGGTCGAGAACGTACCCCAGTCCGATGCTCAGGAGGACGGCGTTCAGGACGTGCCCACGTTTGTTCATCTACCTGACCGTCCGTGTCCCAACTGAAAGAGCTTACTACTCCTGTAAGGCGGTTTCCAGGTCTTGGAGCGCCTGTGTCGCGATGGCCGACTTAACCTCGCGACGAGTGCCGTCGAACTCGTAGCGGGACACTGTCACGCCAGACTCGTTGGTTCCCCACGGGGCAGCCTCGGCAACGGCGATGTACACCGTCCCGACGGGCGTCTCCGGCGAGCCGCCGCTCGGCCCAGCGACGCCGGTCGTGGCGACGCCCCAGTCGGTCCGGGCGGTATCGCGAACGCCCCGAGCCATTTCGATAGCGACCGGCTCGGAGACCGCGCCGTGGTCGTCCAGCGATTCCCGCGAAACGGCCAGCAGTTCTCGCTTGGCCTCGTAGGAGTAGGTGACCAGCGAGCGATCGAAGTAGTCGCTCGACCCGGGTATATCGGTTATTTTCGAGCCGACAAGGCCGCCGGTACAGGACTCCGCGGTGGCAACCGTGGCAGCAGCTTCTCGGAGACGCTTGCCGACGCGCTTCTCGACTGGGTCCGCAGTGTCGTCTGCCATTGGCCGTAGTTGTCGTGACAGGCGAATAAACGTTCAGGACAGGCCGATATATTTCAGCTTGGAGACACAACTGTATGTATGAGCTATCAGACGACGCTTGGCTGGTCACTCGTTACGTCGGGCCTCGTAACGCTGTTCCTCTGGGTTCTGCCGGGGTCGGACCTCCTCTGGGGGTTGTTGTTGCTCGTCCTCGGCGGACTGACGCTGTATATCCGCCAGTAGACAGAAAAGCAGACGGGGCCGGCGGTCGGAGTGGGAATATGGACTACACGGAACCCCAGTTCTTCCGGGTCATGCAGTACGCAGCCCGGGCCGACCGGGACGTGGTGGACATGGTGTCGGGCAATCCCGACTGGGACCCGCCCGAGGGGCTTCGGGACGGACTCAGAGACTATGCTGAGGCCCTGGCCGACGACTACCAGTATCCGCCCAGCGTTGGGCTGACGCCGCTCCGCGATGAAATCGCCGCTCGGCGCGGCGTGGACCGGAACCGCGTACTCATCACGAACGGCGCTGGCGAGGCGAACCACCTCGCGATGACCGGCGGACTCCACCATTTCAACGGCAACGAAATCCTCCTGACGGACCCCGTCTACCCCTACTACGCCGGCCGGGCGAACTTCATCGGCGCGGACATTTCCTTCGTCCCGGTCGACAAGCACAACCGACTGGCCCCCGCGGACGTTCGGGCGGCCGCGAGCGAGGAGACGGCCGTCATCGTCGTCAACTCGCCGAACAACCCCACCGGCGCAGTGTACGACGCCGACGCGATGGCCGAGTTTGCAGCCATCGCTGAGGAGTACGATGCCCTGTTGCTCAGCGACGAGGTGTACGACCATTTCGACTACGCAGGTCGGTTCAGTTCAGCGCTGCACGCCGACTCCGATCACGTTGTCGCCACCAACTCCTTCTCGAAAACGATGGCGATAACTGGGTTCAGGGTCGGCTATGCAATTTTCCCGCCGGAGGAAGGGCCTACTGGGACACTGCTTGAACGCGCTCGCACTCAGCACATGCTCACGAACGTCACCGGGAGCCGGCCGGCCCAGTACGCCGTCCTGCGGGCGCTGAAGACGACGAGTCCAGACTACTACGCCGCCTGCCGACGACGACTGGAAGATCGCGTCGACGACTTCTGTGCCGCACTGGCTGCGGCCGGTGCCGAGTACAACCGCCCCGACGGCGGCTTCTACGTGATGGCGCGGTTCCCCGACTTCCCTGGGTCGTTCGAGAACGTGTACGAACTCATCGACGAGGCCGGCGTCGCCGGGATGCCCGGCGAGGCCTTCGGCGAGTCCCGTAGCGATTGGATACGGTTCGCGCTGGTGACCGCTCGGGTCGACGAGGCAGCCGAACGGCTGGCGAACTATTTCGAGTAAAAAGCTGTTGCTGGCTTAGCCGAAGATCAGTTCCACGTCTCTCGCCCGTGCCAGCAAGTCGTCATCGTAGTACGCCTCGGTCTGGGCAGGATGTGTCTCGTCGATGGCTCGGACAGTCTTGACGGTGTTGGCGAAGTTCTTGTAGGTCGCTTCGTCGACCATCTGGCCGTCAACGACGACCGCGCCGGTGCCCTCGCGTTTGGCCTCGTTGAACGACTCGATCTTGTGGAGGTCCCGCTCCATCTCTTCCACTGTCGGCATGTGGATGCGATTCGCCTGTTCGGTCTGCTTGGGGTGCAGTGACCACGAGCCGTCAATGCCGATAGTCGCCTCGTACTCTACCTGATCGGCGTACCCCTCGGCGTTGTAGTAGGTGACGCCGGCGCGCTCGTGGAACAACTGGTCGAAGGGGCCGCCGATGGCGACGATATCGGCCGCGCTCGTCTCGTTTGAGAGCGCTTCGAGCAGGCCGTCCCAGCGGGGCCGCTCGCCGTCGAGCGTGCGACCGCCGAGTTCCGCCGTGTAGTCGACCGGCCCGAACACGAGCCCGGAGAGCCGGGAGTCTGTTGCGTACTGGCAGATCTCACGAAGGTCCGAGCGGCCGGGGGCCGTCTCCAGAATAATCGCCATCTCCAGCGTTCCTTCCGCAAGCCCGGCGTCTCGCTCCGCGTCAGCGACAACCCCCGCGGCGTCACGCACGTCGTCTAGGCGGCCGGTTTTCGGGAAGACGAAGCCATCGAGTTCCTCGCCGACCTCCTCGGCCAGGCGAGTCACCTGCTCGATGCCGCGCTCGCGGGCGTCGGCGTCGTCGTAGGCCCATTCGACCCGCGGGAGGATGTCCCCGGCGAACTCGTCGGCGTGGGCCGGGATGTGCTCAACGATGTTGTCGACGGCCTCGTCTTTCATCGACGGCGCGGTGCCGTCCTCGATGTCGGGGACAAGCCAGTCGGGGGCCTGAAACCCATCGCTGGTGAGTCCCGAGATGAGGAACTTCGCGCTGTTGTCGTTTGGTATCGCGGCCGGTGCGGTCTGGAATGTGCGACAGAGTCGTGTCATGTATCTCGCTGAATGAGTGCGGTTCGCCGGCCCGAGTAGACCGGGGTCTGGTCCTGGTTGAACGCGACGTGCTCGAACGTGACCGCGCCGGCCCGCTCCGGTCCGGCGTCGGGGTCACAGTTGAGGACGCGAGTGAAGCCGTAGATAGTGTCGCCCAGCGTGACGAAGTCGTGGAACCGCTCGTCGGCGAAGCGACGCTCGCGGTAGGTCGCCTCATCGGAGCGGGCGTGGGCCAGCGCAATCGAGCGTGTTACGTCACCATACGCGACGATGTCGCCCGACGGCGAGTCGGCCATCTCGTCGCGGTTGTGGTGCTGGCGAGCGGTATTGAGCGTCGCCAGCGGCAGGCCGGCGACGAGCTGGTCGTCCATCGTCCGCCCGCGCTCGTGGCGGTAGGCGACAGCGGCGTTCTCCGCGTCGGCACGGTCGAGTGCCGTCTGGAAGCTCTCGAAGCGCTCCCCGTCGGGCGAGATCAGGGTGTCAGGAAGCGTCGGCCCGCTCTCGTCCTGTTCCCCGACGGCACCGCCGTCAGTGGCTGTCGGCTCACGGCGCGGTATCATGTTCGTTCGCTGGTAGGTGACCAGCGTCTCACCGGTCTCGCGGTCCCGGCCCTCCGTCTCCCAGGTGACGATGCCGTATTGGGGTCTGGAGGACGATGTCGTGGTGTCGACGACAGTCGAAGTGACCGATAGCGGCGTCCCGGCTGTCACCGGCTGATGGAACGTCACGTCGTCGCGGCCGAGGAAGTAGCCACCCTTCTCCGAGAGGTCCTCAACGGTGATGCCCATCACACACGCCAGCAGGTAGTCCGGGTGGACCGGGCGCTCGTCGAAGCCGCGTTCGCGGGCGGTGTCGGCCCTCCAGTACGCCGGGTCGTGGTTGAGCGTCTGGCCCATCCACTGCTCGCTGCCGTGGTGGGTGAGTCGGAGGCCGGGGTCGTGAACGAGTTCGTCGCCCTCAGCGAAGAACTCGAAGAAGTGGCCCTTCTCTCGAGTGTTAGCCTGGTCCAGAAGCGAGTCGAACGTCTCGCTGTCCGAGAGATCAAGCGCGTTGGGGTCAGTCCAGTCAGTCATCAGCCGGCACCTCCTGTGTGGCGTCTCGTCTGGCAAGCGCCCGCCGCATCTCGTTTGTGACGACCATGAACCCCTCGTCGAAGCCCATGCCTGGTTTCGCGAGCACTTGCGCGGCGTCAGTCGCCAGCGCGACGTGGGCACAGGCTCGCGCGGATGTCACGGTCTCGTTGCAGGTCCCGCCGACGTAGGCGCGGGTGTCCGTGCCGTCGCAGTACAGCACCGCTTCGGCTGAACGCTGGATGCCGCCCAGGTCCGGTGTCTTGATCTGGACGAGGTCGGCCGCTTCTGCGTCGACAAACGCCTGCACATCCTCGAAGGTGTTGCACCATTCGTCGGCAACGATGTCCACGTCGACGCCCGCGTCGGCCAGTCCCTCGCGGAGTTCGGCCATCTCGGTTATCTGTGCCTGCCGGCCGCCAGCGTCCATCGGCCCCTCGACCTGAAGGGGGTACGGCGCGGCGGCCTCCCGAAGCGTCTCGAAGTAATCGGTCACTTCGGTCCGGTCGTACGGCGGGCCGAACACCTTCCCGAGGATACCGTACACGTCGACGTGGAAGCGCGGCGAGTACGGCTCCGGCCCGAGCGCAGTCGCCCGGTCCGAGAGCCAGGCGAGGTAGTCACGTAGTCCTTCGCCGTTCTCGCCGACCTTTTCGACGCTGTTGAACAGGCCGTGGGGCAGGACCGGCACGCCCTTGATGAGCATCTTCTCGGCGTTGATACGGCGCTCGTCGCCCGATTGCCCGAACACCGGAACCGGCGAGGTCGCTGGGTCGGTGTCGTAGGTGTCTGTGAGCACGTCCGTCGGCGTCACGCCCTTCGCTTGCGCAGCGGCGTTCAGCAGTGCCTGCGACACGCCGTAGCGGACCGCGGTGTGGAGCTGGTCGCCGCCCGAGCGCTGGGCGCTCATCTCCTCCAGCATCGTCGCGTTGGCCCCGAACTGCGTCGCGTCCTGCCCGCGGAGCGCGTCGGCGACGGGGCCCTCGACGACCGGGCGGTACTTCTCGGCCCGGAACAGCGGGTCGCGGCCGCCGGCCCCGGAGTACTGAACCGCGGCGCAGTCGCCGGTCGCGATGGAGCCGTCGGCGAGTTCGATTTCCACGATGAGCGCCTCGCCGGCCTCGCGGATGCGGTCGAATCCCTCCGTGACCGGCTGGCCGTCGTAGGCGAACCCGGTCTGGGTCGCCCCGTCCTTGATGGCCTGCTGGTCGTCGAAGAAGAACCCGGAGAGACCGGGAACGGTTCGAACGTCCTCAATCCGCATCGCTTGCACCCCCCGCGGGGCTGTTGTCGCCGGCCGGTCGCCCAATGAGCTTCCCATCGCTGATGGCATCCACGTCGTCGGCGACCATCCGGAACGACTGGTCGCGGCCCTCAGTCTCGGCTCGCTCGCCGAGTCGCGCGGCGTGAATCTCCTTAATATCGTCCGGAAGCGCGAGATCCGCGAACTCGAAGATGCGGACCCGGCCATCGTCGTCTCTGGCCGGCAGCACCGCGCCCTTGGCGGCGTCGCTGGGCGCAAAGGGCACGTCCAGCGCGCCGCTGTCGAAGGCGTTGATAACGCCCTGTGCAACGTCGCCGTCGCCGGCCTCGTAGATAGCGTCCATCAGCGCCCGTGTCTCCCGTTCAATGAGCGCCTGTTCCTCGTCGATACCCCCGAGGTCGATATCCTGTTCGATCATCATGTCGATAAGCTGTCTCGTCGTTCGCAGTCCGGCCGCGTTGGCCTCCTTCGTCGGCACGCCCTGGAACTCCTGGGCGGACTTCGTGATGACTTTGTCCGGCTGGGCGACGGCCGCCGTCGCACCGCCGAGGCTGATGACGCCGTTTGCCCGGGCCTCGTCGGGCGGGAAGCCCCCCATCCACTCGTGGAAGACGGTCGTGACGGTCACCTCATCGCGGAGATACTCGTTGCCGAGCTTCCGCAACGCCCGCAGCGCCGCCACGTCCTGCACGAGGTTTCCGACCTGTCCGTACCCCAGCGTCAGCGACCGAACACCCTGTGTTGCGGCGAGTTCGCCCTCGACAAGCATCACCGCGATGGCGATGCTTGGCGGGACGAGCGTGCCGGTCAGCGGACCGAAGGGCTCGCGGTTAATCGTCACCCCACGCTCGGTGTAAGCCCCACAGAGCCGGTCCACGAACTGCCAGTGTTCGATAGTCGTCGCGAGGTCGTGCCGTTTCGTATACGGAATATTGTATGAAATCGGCCCGCCCTCGAAGCTCTGGAAGCCGCCAGCGAGCGTGACCATCGCCAGTAGCCGGGCGTCGGGCGTTCCGTGGCGGACCTCCACTGGGGCATCCAGCGCCCGGATGAGTCGCCGGCAGTCTTCGACACCGTGGTTCACCGCGGGGAAGCCGTTCAGTTCGTTCTCGTCGCTGCCGCGGGAGGCGGCCAGTCCCTCTTCGGCCTTTTCGTACTCGTTGTCACGCGTGTACGAGTCGATGGTCGTCGGCAGGAGATCCGCACCGCCCTCGTCCTGTAGATACCGGAGCAGGTCGATCTGTTCTTCGAGGCAGGGAACGCCCGCTCGCGGCTGGAGGAGCGGCTGGTCAGCCGACTCCAGCACGGTGGCGAACTGCTTCGAGGCCGGCAGCGACTCGTGGAAGGCGATGGCCTCCTCGAAGTCGACTTCGCGGCCCGTGTGCCAGTTGTCTCTGAGATCGTTTGCGATGCGCTGTAGCTGGTCGTCGCTGAGTCGCTCGTCAGTTGGCATAGTCACCCGTCAACCCTGATCTGCTCCGCCTCTGTTGTCGTCAGTTGCAGGTCTTCGCGGAGCATTTCGATTGCCTCCTCCGGGTCCGTTTCCGCGTCGAAGACGCGGTCGAAACCCATCTGCCGGAAGGTTGCCTGCGTCTCCTCGAAGTCGGACTGTCCGACGGCAAGGTTCCCACCGACGTATGTGAGCACGTCGAGCCCAGCGTCGTCGAGCTCGTCGTGCAGCCCCTCGCAGTCCTGGCGGGCGTGCCCGTACAGCGAGGATACCAGTACTGCCTCGGCGTCATGAGATTTCGCGGCGGAGACGAACTCGTCCTGTGCGGTCTGGACACCGAGGTTGATGACCTCGAAGCCAGCGGCCGAGAGCGCCTGCTCTAGAATCGTGATGCCGACGACGTGCGCGTCGGAGCCAATCACGCCGAGGATAACGGTCCGGGGCATGTACTACCCCGTCGTTGGCGGGTAGTGATAAACCTAATGGTCTTTCATGATAATATGGCCTTAAGGAATTTATAACGGACGTTCAAGAAGGTTTATGCGGCCGCCCCGTTGTGGTTTTTGCATGGGTGCGCTTGACGACTTGCGTGTGCTCGACCTGACACAGGTCCTCGCTGGACCGTACTGTACGATGTTGCTCGCAGACATGGGCGCGGACGTGGTAAAGGTCGAACGCCCCGGCGGCGACCTCATCAGGTCGAACCCGCCGTTCGTGAGCGACGGCGACGAAGAAGCCTACGGTGGCTACTTCCAGAGCGTTAACCGTGGGAAACGCTCGCTCGAACTCGACCTAGGGACCGATGAGGACCGTGAGGCGTTCCTTTCGCTCGTCGAGCGCGCAGACGTCGTGGTCGAGAACTTCAAGGCCGGCACGATGGAGAAGTTCGACTGCGGCTACGAAACGTTGCGAGAACACAATCCGGACCTCATCTACTCGTCCATCCGGGGCTTTGGCGACCCGCGAACGGGTGAAACCCACCGACAGGGCCAGCCTTCCTTCGACCTCATTGCACAGGCGCTGGGTGGGGTCATGGAAATTACCGGCCAGTCGGATGGTCCCCCAACGAAGGTCGGCCCCGGCGTCGGCGACCTTTTCACCGCCGTGCTGAACGCCGTCGGCATCCTCGCAGCCGTGCATCATCGTGAGCGGACTGGTGAGGGGCAGTACGTCGATACGGCGATGTACGATTCGATGGTGTCGCTGTGTGAGCGAACGGTGTACCAGTACTCCTGTGACGGCGAACCGCCGACCCGACAGGGGAACTCCCATCCGACGCTGTTCCCCTACGACTCCTTCGAAGCTGCCGACGGTCACGTCGTCATCGCGGCGTTTGCCGACGGCCACTGGGAGGCACTGTGTGAGGCGATGGAGCGCCCGGATCTCGCCGCGGAGTACCCCGACACCGGCAGCCGGATCGCGAACCGCGAGTCCCTGCACCACGAAATTGCCGACTGGACCACCACCATCGACTCCGACACGCTCCTTGACCTGCTCGAAGGGCGCGTGCCGGCCGCGCCGGTCCAGAACACCGCCGATATCTTCGATGACCCGCACGTCCGCGACCGTGAGATGCTCGCCGAGGTGGACCAACCGGGCGCGGATGACCGGATGACCATCGCCGGTAGTCCGATAAAAATGACCGAGACGATGCCCTCGCCCGGTGGTCGTGCACCGCTGCTAGACGAGCACAGGGCAGAACTACTTGATGAGGCTGGAGTCGACACGGGGACCAATCGGGTCGAAAGCGACGACTAATCGGCAACTGCCGGCAATTTTCACCACATCAGGGCAGGACCATTATCTATCATGAGCCGTAGAATAGGCTATGGTCGAAGTTCCAGATGCACTCAGTACATTGTTCAGTGCGCAAATAGAGACCGACGGGGACCGATATATTGTTGAAATTCCGAAAAGTGAAGTATCACATGGCGCGGTCTCGCAGGGCGAGACCTACCGCGTAGGTCTGCTCTCGCAGGTCGACGCCAGCACGTCGGTAACAGCCCAGCCGCAGATGCCCAAACAGAATACTGAGTCGGAGCGGGCTGACACCGGTGTCCCGCAACCGCCAGTCGACGAGGGCGAAATCCGAAACGTGACTATCGAATCGCTCGGCGATCAGGGCGATGGTATCGCCAAGGTCGAACGCGGATACGTCGTCATCGTCCCCGACGGCGAACCGGGCGACTCGCCAACCGTCGAGATCGAGACCGTACAGGAAAACGTCGCGTTCGCGAGCGTCGTCGACAACGACAGTCGGACAGTATAGCAGTACAGTCGCGTTTTCAGCGGCCTAGCTGCTGCCGGGCTGGCAGTCCTTCTAGGTCCGGGATCAACGGTCATAGCGGGTCGCTCAGCGACAGACACCTACTTGAATGGAATCTGTCGGACGTGGTAGAGGTCGAAGAACGACTAGTAATCACAGCATCACAAACGTTTATATGATTTAAATCCGGTATTTAAAACACTATATGGTCGACCCAAAAGAGAGCATTGACATCGAAAATGTCGTTGCTTCGACCGGTATCGGACAAGAACTCGACCTTGAGAGCGTCGCAATGGACCTCGAGGGAGCCGACTACGACCCCGAGCAGTTCCCGGGCCTTGTCTATCGGACACAGGACCCCAAATCCGCCGCGCTCATCTTCCGGTCGGGCAAGATCGTCTGCACGGGTGCGAAATCGACAGACGATGTCCACCAGAGTCTGCGCATCGTCTTCGACAAGCTCCGTGACCTGAACATCCAAGTCGACGACGACCCCGAAATAGTCGTCCAGAACATCGTCAGTTCCGCTGACCTCGGGAGCTCGCTCAACCTCAACGCCATCGCCATCGGCCTCGGGCTCGAGAACATCGAGTACGAACCGGAGCAGTTCCCGGGCCTCGTCTACCGACTCGACGAACCCGACGTAGTCGCGCTGCTATTCGGTTCGGGGAAGCTCGTTGTCACCGGCGGCAAGCGTAAAGAGGACGCCGAAGAAGCTGTCGACACCATCGTCGAGCGGCTGAGCGACCTCGGCCTGCTGGACTAACGGCTCAGAGCCAGTGACTGGGCGGCGACCAGTCACAGCCCGTTTTTCGGTTCACTGCGGTCCCAACGCTACGCGCACAGAGCGATTGCGACGGACGGGAACCCCGCGGTTCAAATACCGGGACGACTAACCCCGTTTCGATGGGAGACTCCGCCTCGACGGGCACAGAGTCCTGGCGCGCGTATTTCGGCTTCGACGAGCCCTACGAGAATCAGGCCGACGCCGTCGAACGAGCCATCGAGGCGGGCAAGGCACGCGGTTTTCTCGCGATGGAAGGCCCATGCGGGACGGGCAAGACGATGGCTGCGCTCACCGCCGGCGCGACGCTGGTCCGTGATACGGATCTGTATGAGCGAATGGTCGTCGTCACGCCGGTCAAACAGCAACTCCAGCAGTTCGTCGATGACCTGCGAGCGCTCAACGCCGGTATCGACGAGCCGTTCGACGGCATCTCGCTGGTCGGCAAGCGCGACCTCTGTCCGTACGGTCGCGAGGGACAGTTCCCGGACGACGTAGGGACACACGACCGCTGTGAGGACCTCAGGGAGGCGACGGCGCGGTTAGTCGAGGACGACGGGCGTTCGGACGGCGCGGCCGTCGCGGACGCCGAAATCGCCGGTGAGGCAGACGACGACCAGTGGTGGGACCCGCGGAAAGGGCAGGACCTCGCCGCGGCCGCGCGCCCTGACGCGGTCGAGCAATCGACCCTTGGCGACGACACACTTCAGACAGCCGGCGCGGCCTCGCCGTACCGGCAGGCCCAGCCAACAGCTCCGGAATCGATGGCAGAGGGGTCAGACCCGCCGCTGTACTGTCCGTTCGAGGCGGACTGGTACGCCCGCAACAAAGGTTCGCCCGTCGACTTCTCGGCTGGAGAGGAGCACGTGGTGACGATGGACGGCTACCTCCCGGCGGCGACGGAGCGCGGGACCTGCCCGCATCGGGTAATGAGCGTGATGCTGGACGAGGCTGATGTTATCGTCGGGAACTACAACCACCTGTTCGACCCGGGCTCTCGCCCGCTGCTGTCGGACGTGCTCGACAACCAGACGCTCGTCATCGTGGACGAGGCCCACCGACTCGAGGAGCGCGTGCGTGACCTTCTGTCGGACCGCCTGGGCCGTCAGAGTATCGTACAAGCGCGCAACGACTGCACGACACTGATCCAGCGCGCCCAGCAGAGCGCCGACCACAAGGCGCAGGTCCGCGAGGTCCTGTCGGCCCGCGAAGTCCCGCTGGACGCAGTTGACCAGGCCCGGAAGTTCTACGACGACCTCGTCCGGTGGCTCGACAACCGCATCGAGTCCTTCCTCGACGCCGAACACGAGGGCTGGCGCGCGGACCCGTCAACCCTCCCCGAGCACGACCGCGAAATCCCGCTTCGGGACCCCGACACGGTTGAGCAGGACGAACTGACCGAGTGGGCCGAGCGCAAGGGCTACGATGGGTCGCTCTGGCGCTCGCTGTCGAAGGTCGGGGCCGCCGTTGAGGACGCAATCGACCAGCTCGGGCTGACCCGCCAGCCGGTGTGCGCCGCTGTCGGCGTGCTGGCCGGGCAGTGGTGGGAGCGCGACCACGCGACCTTCCTCCGGGAGATCGAACTGGAGCACTCACCGAACCACGGACAGAGCCTCGATTCCGACTACCAGGCCGTCTACACGCCGGGCCTGCTGTGTTACAACTGTATGCCCGCGACGGCCCTGCGGAACGTCTTCGACGACCTCGGGGGCGGTATCCTGATGAGCGCGACGCTGGAGCCGCTGGACGTGTTCACCCGCGTGTCGGGACTGGACTCGATGGCCGAGACGGGCTCGACGGCCCCCGACGAGCAATCCGGCGACGGACGACCGGTCCGGTCGACGACCTACGACCTGCCGTTCCCGCCTGAGAACCGGGCGTCGTACCTCGTCGACGCGACGCCGTTTACCGCGCGCAACCGCGGCGACCCTGGGACGATGCGGCCGCTCGGTGACAACTGGAACCCGACGCGCGACGAGTACGCACAGGCGTTGCGCGCGCTAGCTCGTTCTCCGGGCAACGTCATGGTAGCGATGCCGAACTACCGAGAGGCGCGCTGGGCCGGCGCATACCTGCAGGAGGCCGTCGAGAAGTCGGTCCTCGTGGACGAATCATCGAGCAACGAGGAGACTGAACGGCTGAAACGCGAGTTCTTCAGTGGCGACGGGAAAGTCATGGTCACGTCAACGCGCGGGACGCTAACCGAAGGCGTCGATTACGACGGCGAGAAGCTATCGACCTGCGCGGTCGTCGGTATCCCGCTGGTGAATATCGGTTCACCCCGTGTCCGGGGCGTTCAGCGGGCATACGGTGACGCCTTCGGCGAGGATAGTGCCTTCGAGTACGCCCTGACAGTTCCGGCTGTGCGGCGCGCGCGCCAGGCCATCGGCCGCGTCATCCGCGGCGTTGACGAGGTCGGCGTGCGGGCGCTGGTCGGCCGGCGGTATACGCCGGACGCGCGGCATTCAGTGTCTCCGTACCTGCCTGCCGGCGAACGCGAGGAGTTCACCCGGATGACGCCGGATTTCCTCGCGAGCCAACTGGATTCATTCTGGGCCGACCACCACCAGTAACGCCGTGTCGATTAACCGGAATATTTCGTTGCCAGCGGAAGGCATATACATCGTGGAACGAGTGTACCTATAGATGCCCGAGTGTCAGAACTGCGGTGAATTCGTAACCGAGCAGTACGTACGGGTTTTTACACCAGAAGCCGTTGAAGGCCATGGCCCCCGGGTCTGTCCGAACTGTGAGGACAAACTCCGGGACGGCGCGGATGTCCGTGAAGCGCGGTCCTCGAGACAGTAGGACAACTCCTTTTCGGGAAGTACTCAAGGCCAGACAAGCGTAGCTTCTGGCATGAGCGAACTCGACGTCGAAGCGGTCGATGACATCGACGCACCCGCGGGAATCGATGCGGCGGAGTACGTCCTCTACGGCGGGAAAGGCGGCGTCGGCAAGACGACGTGTGCTGCAGCCACCGCGCTGGCCTCCGCGCGAGACGACACAGCAACGCTCGTCGTCTCCACGGACCCTGCCCACTCGCTGTCGGACACACTGGAAGCGGATATTCCGGCAACGCCGACACGCATCCGCGAGGACATCCCGCTGTATGCCGCGGAAATCGACCCGGAGGCCGCCGTCGGCGAGGGACCGCTCGGTGTCGAGGATGACGCACTGGGCGGCGTGGGCGAACTTCTTGGCGGCGACGGGATGTTTGGCGGGGGTGCAGGCGGTGCAGCGGGCGCAGGCCAGGCCGAAGACCCGATCGGCGGCGAGGAGGGGCTCCTTGGCGGGTCGATGCCCGGAGCCGACGAGGCCGCGGCGCTCCGCCTGCTGCTGGATTACGTCGACGACGACCGTTTCGACCGCGTCGTCATCGACACCGCCCCGACCGGCCATACACTCCGGTTGCTGGAACTCCCCGAGACGATGGACTCGATGGTCGGGAAGATACTGCAACTCCGCGAGCGGTTTTCGGGGATGATGGACAACCTTACCGGCATGTTCGGTGACGATCAGGACGTCGACGCCGAGGCTAGCATTGAGGACTTGCAGGAGCTGTCGGATCGGATCGAGCATCTGCGGTCGATCCTGCAGGACCCACAAAAGACGGACTTCCGCATCGTCATGGTGCCCGAGGAACTCTCTGTCGTCGAGTCTGAACGCTTGCTCGCACAACTCGGTGAATTCAACATCCCAGTCAGCACCGTCGTCGTCAACCGGGTGATGCAGGACCCGAGCGAGGTGCTCGGCGAGGACGTGGACATCGCCGGCCCAAACCACGCCGACTGTGAGTTCTGCGCGCGGCGCTGGCAAGTCCAGCAAGACGCGCTGGCCCGGTCACAGGACATGTTCCGCGGCCATGACGTACGCCGTGTGCCGCTGTTCGCCGAAGAAGTGCGCGGCGAGCGACTGCTTTCGGTTGTGGCGGCCTGTCTGGACTGAACTGAGTGGGGCGGTGATTAGCTTGTCAGCTTCCGGATGACGCCGAACGCTGCATCGCGCCACTGCGCTGGCAGGTAATCGAGCATGAGAAGTAGCTGTGCGCCCTGTCCGACTGGATACCGCGGTTCGGGGTCGCTGGCGTTGGCAGCGTCGCGGATCGTCAGCGCAACCGTCCCGGGCGTGACAGAGAGCGCGTCCTGAATACCGACGAGATTCGAGTCCTCGTGGGCCTGATACAGCCAGTCGTACGCGCCGGACGTATCGAGGTTGTCGAGTTCTTCGTCGGCGCGGTTGTCGAAGTTGGTCTCAACCGGCCCAGGTTCGACGAGCACCACATCGATGCCGAACTCCTCGACCTCCATCCGGAGCGCGTCACTGAGTCCCTCCAACGCGAACTTCGAGGCGGCGTAGCCACCCTGATTCGGGAACGCGATACGGCCCGCGACGCTGGAGACGTTGACGATGGTCCCGTTCTCCCGGGCACGCATATGCGGGAGCGCCTCGCGGATGAGTCGGTGCGGGCCGTAGAGGTTCACGTCGAACTGCTCGTGTAGCGCCGCCGTCGACACATCCTCGACCGCGCCGAACTGCGCATAGCCGGCGTTGTTTACCAGGCAGTCGAGTCGCCCTTCGGAGTCGATAAGCGCCTCGACGACCCGCTCGCACTCCCGTGGGTTTGTCACGTCAAGTTCAGCGGTTTTACAGCCTGCATCTTCGAGATCTTCGATGTCCGATTCCTCGCGGGCGGTCGCCCAGACAGTCCAGTCGTCGGCCAGGAACGCCTCGGCACTCGCCCGCCCGATACCCGAGGACGCCCCCGTAATCAGCACCGTCTTCGCCATGTGTTGGCCGGGAGAACACACCCCGGGAAGTTATACTGTCGGTTATCCGACCGAGCTACTCGACGGTTGCCTTCGCCTCGTCGGCGTAGCTGTCGGCCAGCCGGGTCGGCTCGGGGAGTTTGTAGCCGTCAGCGGTGGCGTCGACGGTATCCGCAGCCGTGCGTGCGCTGACGCGATGGCCGGGGCTGACGATGAGCGGATTGATGTGCCGATTCGGTGAGTCGTACTGGCGCGTCTGGAGTGCGTGGCCAATGACTGTCCCGTCGGGGCAAGTCTCGACGCTGTCGTTGGCTGCAATCGGAATCCGCGTTCCTTCTGGATACGTCTCGTCGAGGGACCGCTCCGGCGTACCACAGAGGAGACTCTTGGCAACGCCGATGGTCGGCACGTCCAGTGTGACGCCGATGTGTGTCGCCAGCCCGGCTTCCCGGAAGTGGATGCGGCCGCTGCCGTCGACGAGTACCACGTCGGGGTCGGTCTCTAACTCCGCGAACGCGGCTAGGATTGCGCCGCCTTCGCGGAACGACAGCAGACCGGGAATGTACGGAATCTCGGTTCGCTTCACGGCACTGACTCGCTCGATGACCTCGCCGTTCTGTAGCACGACAACGGCCGAGACGGCCTTGTCATCGACGAACGCCTGGTCGACGCCAGCGATGAGGGGCGGGTCCGTTGGATCATCGGCGCTGGTGCTCAGTGTCGTCTGGTCGACGTCTGGTGCGTCTCCTGTATGTGTAATCGTCTCGGGCACAATGTTCATGTCGTCCTCAAACCGCGCAACCTCGGCGATGTCGCGTTGCAACTCCTCCATCTCAGCCTTCGAGAGCGACGGGTCAGGGACGAACTCGGGGCGAACCGGGTGCATCGTCACGGACGTCGCCGGCCCGGACCGCCGGGACCGCCGGGACCGCCCGGTCCACCGGGGCCGCCACCACCGCCGAACTGTATCTGGCCGGGCATCCGGGTCTGTCCCTTGATTTTCTGGCCGTACCAGAGCCCGATGATGAGGCCGATGAGGTGGGCGAGGTGCGCGATGTTGCCACCGAGCAGGCCGGCTCCCATCGGATTGAGCGACCCGAAGATGCTCAACAGGAAGTAGAAGCCGGTGATTGCCCAGATCGGGACGGGAATCAGGAAGTACAGGTAGACGCGCAGGTCAGGTTTCAGGACGGTCAGAAACGCCATGATTGCCAGCGCCGCGCCGCTGGCTCCAAGGACACCAGCGGACGTTCCCTGCACTGCCTGGATTGCGATCTGGCCGAGGCCCGCCAGCGCACCGGATACGAGGAAGAAGATCGCGAACTTCTTCGATCCGATCTGCTGCTCGACGATCCGGCCGAAGAAGTAGATGATAATCCCGTTCCCGAAGATGTGATAGAACCCGCTGGGGTCGTGTGAGAACACCGACGTGACCCATGTCCAGACGTACTCGGGGTGGCTCGGGCGGAGGACAAACAGCGTGTTGAACGCCTCTGGTCCGAGGGAAAGGCGGACGATGTTTTCGAGGATAAAGAAGATACCCATAATGGCCAGGAACAGGTACGTGACGTTCCCCCGGAAGTACGCCAACGGCCCGCCCGGCCCGGTGTTGATACCGAGCCGGTCGGTGATGCCGCCCTCGGAGGTCTGGCCAGTGTTTACACTCTCGTCGAACCCGCTGTCGAACACGCCGCCCGGATCGCTCCAGTTGTCCAGTCCGGGGCAATCGTGAGCCTCGGGAAGCCGGTGTTCTGCACAGTAGGTTCCCCCACAGTGCCCACACTGGTACGGCATGTTCTCCTGCTTTCCACAGGCATCGCACTCCGACATTGTACTACGGTAGGAGTGGGCGGTGGAAAGGGATTGTGCTTATGCTGGGCCAGTCACTGGCAGACCGCTGTGATACTGCGATGTCTGCGCTAGGTAGAATCAAAAGGCGGGCACACAGCAGCTAAACGGCGACTCACTCGCCAACGTCGGGGTTGCTTTCGGCGTCCCGAAGTACACCAATCCACGCCGGTTCGCCATCGTACTCAATGGACCCGCCAGACACCTCGATGGTACGCGTTTCCCCGTCGGCCTGTCGGCCCTCAAACTCCGAATGGAACGTATCCAGTTCGTCTGAGTCCGCTGTTCGAAGTGACTCGGGCAGTCTGTCGCCGTCGCCCTCCGCTGTGAGGAGAGCCGGGGATTCGTCGATGAGCTCACTCTGGTCATAGCTGAAAATGTCGGCCAGCTTCTGGTTCACGTAGACAAACGTCCCGTCCTGAATAATACAGACGCCCGCGAGCTCCTGTTCGACGAGCCGTTGATACCACGAGAGGGCGTTCCAGAACCGCTGCTCGGTTCGATGTTGCTCGACGGCATTCTCGATTCGGTTGGCGAGAACATCGTATGTGTCTGACCGCCCTCCCTTCTGCATGTAGTCCGTAACGCCCGACGCGATTGCCTCGCTCGCGATCTCTTCACTACCTTTGCCAGTGAACAGAATAAATGGGATATCCTGATACTGCTCGCGGACGAGTTCCAGAAACTCCAGCCCATCGGTGTTTGGCATATCGTAATCGCTGACGATACAGTCGACCTGCTCTGTCCGGAGGAAATCAAGCGCGGCGACGGCGCTGGCCTTCGTCACCACGTCGAAGTCGTCGTTGATCCGTTCGAGATACACCTCAACCAGTTCACCGACCTGTGGATCGTCGTCGACGTGCAACACGGTACACTGCTGGGACTGCTCGACTTTCGCCAGCGGAATCGGGACCTCTGCCCGCATCTCGTCGCGTCGGTCTACTGATTCAGTCCGGAGAAGCGGTGTATGCCGCGTTGCCGCGCGTCGGCTCCCGCTGATGGCTGCGCTGGAGAGCTCCACTGTCTTGTCTCCGAGCCGCCACTGTTCCTCAGAAGCCATCTTTCCCCCCGGTGCTGCCGACAAAGCCACCAGTGATCATCAATTGCATAAAGAAAGTAGCGACCGTTGTATACATCGACCACCCTACGTCCGACAACCGAAGCGAGCCAGTAGGACGTCTACATTTCGGATAGTTATCAGTTAATTTCCACTCATACATCAATACACAACCCTGATTGTCAGTTACATACCTGCCTACTAAACGTTACTGATGGGGGGTATCGCTAGCGTCTTCTCATGCGTACATACGACCTGTGCGTGTAATTTTCCCACTAAAAACGCGATTTAACTCTTGTATCGGTTGATTTCTGGATTTATCTTTTAATTCTATGCTTAATACAATATATAATATGTAGGTACTTTTCAAATAAATTTAATTATCTCCCTGCCATCATCCAAATTGTATCATGTCAGATACCACCATGCGCGAATACCTCGCAGAGCACCCAAAAATGGCCGGCGCACTGTTCACCCTCCTGATGCTACTGTCACAGGCAGGGACTGCAGCAGCTAACAATAGTGCGTATTTCGGCCCATAAGTTCACAAAAGAATAGAGGGCTCTATAATACTGTACAGGGCCGTTAGAAAATACGCTTGTTCTATAGATCGGTCAAAAAGCCTCGTCTACGTTTAACTCTCTGCTCCATTGTAGTTCGTCTTTGATACGCACAGGGACCTCTTGAAGCGAAAGGAATTCTTTCAACTCTTCTTTATTAACAATAAGTGGACCAATCTCTCCAGAGGAAAGATGATGGTGTTTGTAGCCATCAATCACTGGCATAATAATTGTTCCCAGACCTTTAATATCAGTTGAATATGTACGCATAGTTACTTCAAATTTCGTCTCACGGGGAGTTATTTCCAGCATATTTGGGGTTCCCCCCTCTGACTGCGTCACAGTAACACCACCGTCACCCACGACAATGTATTGCCCACCGAGAATGCTCTCACCGCGTGCGATGGTAAGTGCCGCCCGGAGTGGGAACCCACAGTTTAACAGTCGGGCAACCGCCTCGCCGATGCGAACCGCGCCGTCGTTCAGGACTTCGTTGAGCGTGACGATGCCGGCGATGGCACCCTTTTCGACAAGCCCGAGACCCTGGTTGTACGAGTTGCAGGCGTTCAACAGGAACGTGTCGATGCCGACTGAATCAACCGTCGTCACGTCAAGCTTGCCGTCGGAGCAGACGAAGCCGTCGTGTTCGGTGTGGCCGATATAGTGGAAGAACTCTGCGTCGGTCGTGAGGACCGTTCTGAGTTCTGCCGTCGTCAGGTTGTCGTGGACCGTGACATCGAACGGCAGGTCGTCGCGGGTGCCATACACTTCGTCGACGAGCTGTCGTTCCTCGTCCATCCGAGCGTCGTTCTGGACGACGCGAATCGTGATATCCTCGGCGTTCGTATCGCGGTCGAGTCGGTGTTCGAACGCCGCTTTGGTCAGCTTGCTCGCACCGATGGGGATGCTATCCCCGATCCAGGCCTGTTCGAGTGAGTCGTGGGCCTGTGGCTCGACGTAGTCCGTCTCGGCTGTGGCGGTGCCAGCGTCGGAGCTCGCAGCACGGGTGATGACATCGTCGCGGGTGAACTCGGCCTCGGCCTCTGCTGGAACGCTCGCCTGATTCAGTCCTTGCTGCTGGTGTGTCCGAACGATGGCGAGGTCGTCGACAACGTACGGGAGCTGTTCCGCGTTCGTCGGCACCGGGTCGATGTGCGTCGTCAGCCGCCACTTCGGAATGTGGTCCTCGATAACGTCGTACGGGACCTGCAGATAGGTGGCGACTTGCTCCGCCAGTGGTTGCTGGTACAGCGACTGGAAGTCGAGGCCGACGTAGGGTTCGATAGCTGCTCGCTCATGCAAGTCGATCTGGTGGAACCCCTCAGTGCGTGTGACACAGTCGAGGAAAAAGAGACGCTTGAGGGTGCGTCCGACCTCGGATTCGAAGCCCCGTGCGGTATCCAGCGAGTACGTAAACCCTGTGTCGGTCGTGAGCCGCGGCTCGGATGCGGGGACGAGCGAGGCTCCGAGGTAGTACGAAAGCGGCGCCGCAACGAAGATAGACGCGAGATCAGGCGGGAGTTCGAGCGTGACACCGGTATCCGGACTGTCGGTATCCGCTGGGATATCCAGACGATCACCGATTTCAAGCGCCGGTGGATGGCCGCGGAGCGTCGGGTAGGAGCGCTCGGGGTCGTGGGCCTTGAGTGCTGACCCGAAGGTTTCGACCGCGGCCATCACGTCAGCCGGCTGCTCGGTCGTCGTGACCGTGGCAGCCGGCCGGTCGTGCTGGGAGCGAGCGCCGATGAGCAGGTCCGTTGGAGCGTCGAACTCGATCCGGGACCGGTCTGAGTCGACGGTGACCTCTATCGCGGTGTCCTCGACCCCCATATACGTCTTGATCTGCGTCAGCGGATCGAGGACGTAGTCATCCGCCGGCAGCGTCTCAGACTCGAACTGCGCAACCTCGGCGGCTATCGCTCCGTCGTCATCACGGACGTACACCATGACCACTGTCGGCAGTTCGATAGCGCGCGTCCGTATCCGGACAGCGTCCCCGACGGGATACTGAAACACGTCGGTCGCCGCCTCCCTGAGCGCGATGGGGGTCGGCGTGTGTATCCGGTAGCGCTGGCGCTCAATCTGGTCAATGACCGCGAGCCCAGGACGGTCGTCAAGCGGTTCGAACGTTAGGGTCATATAATAAACGAGGGGGACAGTATTACTCTCGTACAGTGAGAACGGCAGAGACAATGAAAAAGATATCGCCGACCTCCTTTTGTTTCAGTCTGGACCGCTCACGGAGTCGCCCTGAAACACGGAGACTGAACGGCACGCATGTGTGGAACAAAAACAGGCACCGCCGTGCAAGCCTTGGTGACCGATGGGCGAAGCGGGTAAGGGAGCCCCGGTCTAATACGCTGCTAGTGAAAGAGTTCGAGCGCAAACAGTTGCTGGAGCGCATCGAACGCGACAGCGCGACCGTCGGTGCGGACATTCCCGATGAAATCACTGTCCAGGGCGAGGAGATTGAACTCCAGTCGTTCGTCTTCGAGATCAAGCGTCGGGAGACAGTTCCGCGGGGCGAGCGCGAGCGCGTCGAGCAAGCGAAAAAGAACCTGCGGCGTGAGCGCCTCCAGCGCAAGCAACGGATTGAGGACAACGAAGTGAGCTACGAGCGCGGCGAAGAACTTGCCACGGCCATCATCGGTATCGATCGGGCGCTGAACGCCCTCGAACAGCTCGGTGCGGCGAACATCGAACAGGAAGCACAGGCCCAAGAGACTGCCGACAGGAAACGCTGGATGCAGTTCCTCCAGAAAGCGCTGGGACACGAGGATGCGGACTCCGGCACGGGTCGTGCCGGGCGGAGCTACTAACATGAGCCGGAACGACGAAATCGCAACACTACTCGAAGAGTTCGCCGACCTGCTGGACGCCAAAGGCGTCGAGTACAAGCCCCGGGCCTACCGCCGGGCGGCCGAGAACATCAGGGACTTCCCCGGCGCAATAGAGGGGCTGGCCGCCGAGGGCGAGGCCAGCGTCGGTGAGATAGATGGCGTCGGCGATGCCATCTCCGCGAAGGTAGTCGAGTACTTCGATACCGGCGAAATCGAGGAGCTGACCGAACTCCGCGAGGACCTTCCCGTCGAGATAGACGCACTCACAGCGGTCGAGGGCGTGGGGCCGAAATCCGTCGGTTCACTGTACGAAGCGCTGGGTATCACCACCCTCGACGAACTGGAAGCTGCCGCCGAGGCCGGCGAGATACAGGAGGTGTCGGGCTTCGGCGCAAAGACGGAGCAGAACATCCTCGACAACATCGACTTCGCTCGTGAGGCCCACGAGCGGTCGCTGCTCGGCGAGGCCCGGCCATACGGTGACCGGATTCGGCGTTACATGGCTGCCGGTGACGCCGTGGCCGAGTGCGCACTCGGCGGCTCGATCCGGCGCTGGCGACCGACTATCGGCGACGTGGACGTGCTCGTGGGGACCACTGACCCCGATGCTGTCGTTGAGCGGTTCGCCGACTGGGAAGGGCTCGATAGAGTCATCGAGTCCGGAGACACGAAAGCCAGCGCCTACGCTGACGACGTTCGGGTCGATCTTCGGATCGTCGACCCCTCGGAGTTCGGCGCAGCGCTACAGTATTTCACCGGGAGCAAGGACCACAACGTGGCGGTCCGAAACCGCGCTATCGAGCAGGACCTGAAAGTCAACGAGTACGGTGTCTTCGACGTGGACGGTGTCGAGGACGACGACCAGCGGGCTGGCGAACTGGTGGCCAGCGAAACTGAAGAGGCGGTGTACGACGCGCTGGGAATGGACTGGGTCCCACCGGAACTCCGCGAGAACCGCGGCGAAGTCGAAGCCGCCGCGGATGGGGCGCTCCCGGACCTTCTCGCCGAGGGCGAAGTCCGCGGCGACATCCACACCCACACGAACTGGTCGGACGGCGGCAACACTCTCGCGGAGATGGTCGAGGGTGCCGCCGACTTCGGCCACGACTACATCGCTGTCACGGACCACGCCACCGGGCCGGGGATGGTCGGCGGCGTCGGCGTCCCGGACGAGAAGCTCCGCGAGCAGTTGACCGAAGTCGAATCGGTTGCCGCGGACGCCGACATCGATGTGTTCACCGGCGTTGAAGCGAACATCGCAACGGACGGCAGCGTCTCCGTCGACGACGACCTGCTGGCAGAGTTGGATGTCGTGGTCGCCTCGCCACACGCCGCATTGGACGGGGACGGCACGGACCGCCTCGTCGCGGCCGCACAGCACCCCGACGTGAACGTCATCGGGCATCCGACGGGTCGCTATCTGAACCGTCGAGAGGGGCTGGACGTGGATGTGGAGCGGCTCGCCGAAGCCGCCGCTGACAACGACACGGCGCTCGAAATAAACGCCAACCCGGCCCGTCTGGACCTCGGCGGCGGCGCGGTCAAGCAGGCCATCGAGGCTGGTGCGACAATCGCCATCAACACGGACGCACATAGCCCGGGTAACTTCGAACTCCTGCGCTACGGCGTCCACACGGCGCGTCGAGGGTGGGCCGAGACGGACAACGTACTGAACACCCGCGACGCCGAGGGCCTTCAAGAGTTCCTCGATGCCTGAGAACACACCCAGCGACCGACTCGCGCTTGATGCGATGCTCGGCAAACTCGCCACCTATCTGCGGATGTGTGGCTACGACACGGCCTACGCGCTAGACCGGGACGCCGAGGCTGATGACGACCTCCTCGCTATAGCGGAACATGAGGACCGACTGGTGATTACTCGGGACAGCGACCTCGCCGCCCGCGCATCCGAGAGCGTGCTCCTCAGTGAGCGAGAGATTGCGGACCAGTTGCGAGAACTCGCCGACGCCGGCTTCAAGCTCTCACTCGCTCCCGAGCCGGGCTACTGTGGCGTCTGCAACGGGCCGGTCGAGGAGGTCGATCCGGTGGAACCCACGCCGGAGTACGCACCAAGTGCAGGTGATGAGCGGGTCTGGCGCTGTACCGACTGCGGGCAGCACTTCTGGAAAGGGAGCCACTGGGCGTCAGTCAAGGCGACGCTGGAAGAGGTGTAGAATATAGACAGTTAGCGGGCGTCGCTACAGTTCTTCAGCGACGGCGACGGCCTCATCGGTCGTCCCCTCGATAACCACGCCGGTCGTGACATCGTCTTCGGTCCAGTAGACCACAGCTCTGTCGTCGCGCTCGATTGCGGTCGCGTTCTGGCCGTTCACCTGCACTGCCGTTCCGTTCTCCGCATCGTCCAGATAGCTCGATGCGCCGGTCGCGGTCAGAACCGTCACGTTCTCGCCATCAGCGTCGTACTGCTGAGCGACGGCCGTACTCTCGGGCCGGCTGATGTACCGGGCTTCCTCGAAAGTCCCGTTCTCGTACGCCGGCAGGTCCAAGTCTGTCGCGGACTGGGCCGCGTTGTAGGTGTCGTACGTTTCGACAGTTGTAACGGCGACCCGGTCAGCCGGCGGGGCGAACTGGCTGTCGTCGATGCTGACGTTGAAGTTCGTCTCCTCAACGATGAGTTCCGTTCGGTTCGTCCCGTCGTCAGTGGTCATCTTGTGGACGCGGTAGTCCTCAGTATTGACCCACAGCGTCGTGTTCGGCGCGTCGATGCTCTGGTTGGTCGGTTCAAGATCGAGAACATACGTCGACTCACCGTTGACCTCAGCGGTTCCGCGGAGCGTCGCGGTGACGTTCTCTTCGGGAACCGGGTCGGTGGTGTCGTTCATCGCCCCGGCCTCCTCGGGCAGTTCGCGGCCGTACGACTGATTCTCGCCGACCGCCCAGACGACGGTCCCGTTCGTCCCCATCTCATAGGACCGGTTCTCACTCGTGACGGCGGCCCACGTCTTGTTCGGCTCAGCGGCGGCGTACTCCACCGTCGCAGTCTTCGATGCCGAGTCGTTCGTGACGGTCACTGTCGCGGTCCCGGTAATTGTCTCAGCCGCGTCGTAGCGCTGCTCGGTCTCGTCGAGCACGTCGTCGCCGGATGGCTGCCCCATCTGCTCAAGGCCGGAAACGCCGGCGACTGCCCCCGCGGCCAGCAGTCCGATGGTGACAAACACAGCGACGATAGCCAGTCTCCGTCCGGTATCGGCTGTCATTAGCCACGTTTAGTACTGGAGTGGTAAGTGGGTTGCTCCTCTCACAGTACATCGACTATCGCTGAGTCTGACTGTGGTCGAACCCCTCATTGCCGTCCAGTCCCTACGCGTGGCCGTGAGCGAGTCAGCGAACACGACCGTCCGCGTCGATGGCGTCAGCAAGCAGTACGACCTCGGCGGGACGGTGACGGCGCTGGACGACGTGAGTCTTGACCTGTCGACGGGGTCGTACACGGCGGTCATGGGGCCGAGCGGCTCGGGTAAGAGTACGCTGTTGAACCTCATCGGCGGGCTGGACACGCCGTCGTCGGGGCAGGTCGTGGTCAACGGACAGGACGTTTCGGCGGCCAGCGAGGCCGAACGGGCTGACATTCGCGGCACCGAGGTCGGCTTTGTCTTCCAGACGTTCAATCTCATGCCGCGACTCTCCGCGGTGGAAAACGTCGCCCTGCCGCTCGTCTTCGACGGCTGGGACCGCAGTCGTCGCCGCGAGCGGGCGAGGTCGCTCCTCTCTGAGGTTGGACTCGGGGACCGCACCGACCACGTCCCCTCGGAACTCAGCGGCGGCCAGCGCCAGCGGGTCGCCATCGCCCGTGCGCTGTCGACCGACCCGGCGTTGATTCTCGCCGACGAGCCCACCGGCAACGTTGACACGGACACCGGTGCACAGATACTCGACCTGTTCGACGACCTCCACGCGGCGGGCAACACGTTCCTGCTGGTGACCCACGAACGCCACGTCGCCGAGCAGGCGGAGCGAATCATCCACGTCGAAGACGGCCATATCCAGTCCGTCGAGGACGTCTCCGGGGGGCAGGACTGATGGACACCGGCGAGAGCGTGCGCATCACGCTTCGGTCTATCAGAGCACACAAGCTCCGGTCGGCGCTGACGGTTGTTGGCGTCGTCATCGGTATCGCGTCGGTCATCACCTTCGCTACGTTCGGAGCCAGCGTCGAGGCAGAAATCGTCGGCGACATCGAGACGTCGAACGCAGGCAACATCTACGTGTTCGGAACCCCATCAGGCGACGATGACTTCGACCGGACCCTCCAGCCGGTGTTTACCGAGTACGACATTCAGGAGCTAGAGGGCATTGCTGGGGTACAGGCAGTGCTCCCACGTGGTATCGTCCAAACGCAGTCGGTACAGCACGGGAATCAAACACTTGCTAGAACAGCAAGTCACGGCGACGCGGCCGGCCAGTTTCACGTCGGGGGTCCTCGTCGAGGGGCGCTCCTTCGAAACCGAGGAGGATGCCGTCGTCGTCAACGAGCGCATGGCCGGGTCGTTCGCAGAGAACCTCACGGCCGGCGAACGGCTCACGATGACGATGCCTGACGGGAGCGAGCGAAACGTTACCGTGGTCGGCGTCGTGAACGGGACCCGGGGGGAAGTCCCGGTTAGCGAGTTTGCCCGTCAGCCCCGGGTGTACGTTCCTATCGACTCCTTCTATGAGTCGGTCGTTGAGAGCCCGTCGGCGGGCGTGCGGCAACGCGCGTACCCGCAGGTGACGCTCGTCGTCGACCCGCGAGAGATTCCAGAGACGCAGTCGGCAATTCAAACGTACCTCTCCGGTGAGTCCGACGCGCGGTCACTCTCAGCCGACGACACGGACCTGGTCGCTCGGTCCGGGAATGACTTCGTCGAGGAAATCAGCGATGTCATCGAGCGCATCACGCGCTTTGTTACCGGCATCGCCGTCATCGCACTCGTCGTCGGCGCTATCGGCATCGCTAACGTGATGCTCGTCAGCGTCACCGAGCGGACCCGCGAAATCGGCATTATGAAAGCTGTCGGTGCGCGCAACCGCGACGTGATGCAGGTGTTCCTCGTCGAGGCCGCACTGCTCGGGACGATTGGCTCGCTGCTCGGCGTGCCGCTCGGACTGCTCGTCGGCTACGGGGCGACCCGGTATGCCGAAGTGACGTTCTCGCTTGCGCCACTGTGGATGGCGCTAGCGGTCGGCGTCGGCGTGCTGGTCGGCGTCGTCGCCGGGCTCTACCCGGCGTGGCGGGCGGCACGGGTCGACCCAATCGACGCACTCAGACACGAGTGAGCCCTACCCGGATTCAGAACACCGAAATACGTGGTCGTCGTACCGACGGGCCATGACCCTCTCGGAGGAGGCCCGCGAACGGCTTGCCGACATCGTCGAACTCCAGCCGACGAAAAACGGCGAGTTACAGGAGCGCTGGGACATGGACAGCGGGAGCGAGGTACACCAGTACCTCGAATCCGAACTCAAGGAGCACTACTACCGCAACGACAACAGCCTCATCTGTGCGACGCCGGAGGCGACGACGCTTATCGACGGGGAAGACTCCGAACGGATACAGACAGTGACAGTCACCCCGCTCCAGCAGGCTATCGTCGACGTGATCGCCGGTCCGGACGAGGAGAGCCAGAGCGTCGTCGCCGTGTTACACGCCCTCCGCGAGGTCGGTGAGAACCGCGACACCGACGACGTTCGCTCTGCGCTCCGGAGCCTCGCAGACAAGGGTATCGTGGAGACAGTCGAGAAGACCGTCCCGACGTTCAGGCTGGCCGTTCCGCACGACGAGCTAGATATCGAACTGTCTGAGGAGTGAGGTCGGACCGCGGTGTCGGTCGGTTACTCTGACAGTCCCAGCCGCTGGCGGCGTCGTCGCCGCGCTAATAACCGCTTTATTGCCTTGCCCGGCCCGCCGTCGAGCGGCCAGTCCATCGACCGCCACGCCGGCGGTTCCGGCTCGTAGGACGGACACTGTCCCCGACACTCTGCTGCCGTCGGGAGACACTCTTTCGCGGCGCAGTGTGGATACACGCCAGTCTTGTCGGCAGTGAGCTGGAAGTGTCGGCAGTCGGGACGCATCGTGTCCGCGTAAGCGCGCCACCCACGAGCGTACGCCCGCTCAGCGATAGCGAGACGCCGCTCCTGTTTCCAGTCAGTGTCCACGTACTCGAACCGGGCGACGCTGATGTCGTCGTCCGGTCGGTCCAGAATTCGCGTTCCGGGTTCGTCGACCGACAGCGACCGTGGTTGCCAGACCGCCTCAGCCGTGCCGGATTTAGGGTCGACTGTCAACACACCGGCGGCTGCGGGCAGGTCCGCCAGCAGAATCGGCTCTACTCGCTCGTCAGTCGCCGCCGTCGCGACCCACACCTCGTCGGCCAGCGAAAGCGCGATGTCCCGCTCCAGTTGTGGGACGAGATTTCTGGCGGCACTTGCCGTCAGGTCGGGCTTGTTCTCGATTGCGATGACCCGACGGAGCCAGTCCGGATAGGGACGCACCTGACGGATTTCGATCCGATTGCCGCGCTTGCGGGTTTCGATGGCATCGCGGTCAGCCGCCTCGTGAATCGACTCTCGGACGTACCGCCACGGGTAGCCCGGGTCAGGGAGCGCATCGCGATAGTAGGTCCAATCGGCCGGCACGTTCTGCAGAACGTGTAGGTGGTCCGAATCGAACGACTCTGTCCCAAATTTCGCCCGTTCCCGGAGCCCGTCGGGATCGCATTCCAGTACAATCGTATCCCAGCGGCGGTGTTTTGTCCCGAACTGTCTGGCGACCAGCACCGCCGCGTCGTCAGATGGCGACCACGCTCGCTCGGCCCACTGACAGACAGACAGTTCGAAGGCGAACTCGGAGTCTGGGTCGGCTCCGCCACTCAATGTCACGTGTCTCGAAGAAATAGCCGGCCGCGTAAGAACTGCTGGGTTAGGCTGAGGTGGTCGTGCCTGTTACCTGCTGTGCGTTTTTGCTTGTCTGGCTTGCGAATGCCGTTCCGAACATGCGGAAGACGGCGACCTGCCCGTAGTAGGTGACAAACGGAACGAGAACGAGCCCAATGACAGTAACCGCCAGAATATTGCTAATGATGTTCGTGATGATGCCGACAACAATCGGCATCAGGACTGCAATGAAGTAGTCGCTCGTGAGGACGACGTTTTTCAGCAGCGAGAAGTCGAACGCAGCGCCGAGGCTGCCTTCAACCGCCATATTGGCGAGCGCTGCTGGGACAATGTAGTACACGAGGAACATTACCGGAATCAGAAGGAGAATTGTCATGAATCCGAAGCCGGCAATGATTCCGCCGCCAGATTCGCCAGCAGCGCCACCCAGTCCAAGGAGGACGCTGCCGATACCGAAAATGACCGCTACAGGAACGATAGAGTACACGAGACCGACGATACTGAACTTGATTCCGTCGATGATGAGTTCACCCCAGTCGTCCCAGGCGGGTGGCTCGGATTCACCCTCAACGGTCGTTCCGATCACCCGAAGCAAGTATCCATTGAATGCAAATACCGGAATCAACAAGAAAAAGAACACCAGCAGTACGCCGCCGATCAACATCTGTGCTATCCAACTGTCGCCTTGCATTGGGTACGATAGTCCGTCTTCTAACATTTTGGATGCCTCTTTGCAAACTGTAACCTTATCCTACTTAAAAATGCTGTTAGTATTGGAGGAGATATAATTTATATAATCCATACTGGGTAGAAAGTAAGCTAACACCGACTGGTATCGGGGAAATGGAGCTCAGATCATATATAAAGGCAGTTAGTGGAGCACTCTACCACCGAAAGTAGTTCTGTACTGTCATCTCTTATTCATTTTAGACTATTTGCGTTCTTCAGAGAACTCACCTGACTCAGTTATCGAGCGAAGTAGAGCCATTGCTAACTAGGGCGCCTCCTCAGTGCGCATGAGTACGGCCGAGTCCCGTCCGCGCGTCTCTACTCCTCGTTCTCTCGGTCGTCGAGGAACTCGTCTGCCTGTTCGAGTATCTCGCGGGGGCCGTCCTGCGTGACCGTGTTGATGGCCTGCTCGTAGTCGCGCCACTGCAGGTCGCGGTGTTCTGTGGACAGTTCAGCTGACGCTTCGAACGATTTCGCGACGAACAGGTGGACCGTCTTGTGGATGGTGTTGCCGTTCGCCTCGAACACATAGTCGTAGTCTTCGCGGAACCCGTCTAAAAGCCGGAAATCGCCGATACCGGCCTCCTCTTTCACTTCGCGTATGGCGGTCTGCTGGAGTTCTTCCTCGCCCTCGACGCCGCCCTTGGGGAACTCCCAATCGCCGGGTCGGCTCTTGAGCAGGAGGTACTCCCGCCGGCCACGCGTATCGCGAAAGAGGATGGCTCCCGCGCTCGTGGCCTCTATCATTATCCGATTTTATGACACCGCTACTTAAGAGAATATCGGAGACACAACGGAAACAGATGGCCTTTTGTCACTCGCGGCTGAGTGTTCGTCTACAGATGCCCTTCGTTACGACGCTGACGTTCACCAGCGGGGACCGACACCGCCTCGAAGACACTGTCACAGAGATCAAACAGAGCGCCGAGCAGAAGGGGGTTGAGCTCAAGGGACCGCATCCAAAGCAACCACAGGAATTGCGGATTCCACAATCGAAATCGCTGGGGCCAGACGGTGGCCGCTTCGACCCTTGGACCCACACCGTCTACACCCGGACGATAGAGATTGTCGGGTACGAGGAGTTCGCCCGGAACGTTACCCAGCGAACCTTCCCGAACGCCATCCACGTGGAGGCCGGCGTCGAACAGCGGACGCAGGTCGGCAGCGGTTCGTAGAGCCGTCGTCCATTCCTGTGGGTTCTTATAAGTAACTGTGACCCGTTTTGCCGGCATGAACGAAGCCCAACAGGAGCGGCTCAGGTCCGTCCGGCGCGACCTACACAGCTATCCCGAACCCGCGTGGCGGGAATTCTACACCACTAGTCGCATCGTTGACGAAATAGAGCGAATCGGCGTCGACCAGTTGTATACCGGCCGGGATGTCGTGGACGGCGATGCGCGGATGGCAGTCCCCAACGACGATGAACTTGAAGACTGGCAACAGAAGGCCCGTGATGCCGGTGCCCGCGAGGACGTGCTGGAGGCCGCCGCCGGGGGATTCACTGGGGCCCTCGCTGTGCTCGAACAGGGCGAGGGACCGACCGTCGCGCTCAGAGTCGATATCGATGCGCTGCCGATAACGGAGGCAGACAGCGTGGCACACGCCCCGGCGACAGAGGGGTTCCGTTCAACGAACGAGGGGTACATGCACGCCTGCGGACACGACGCCCACGCGACGATTGGTCTTGGCGTGCTTGAGGCAGTCAAAAAGAGCGATTTCAGGGGAACGTTCAAATTCGTCTTCCAGCCGGCCGAAGAGGTCATTGGCGGCGGGAAGGCTGTCGCCGAAAGCGGTCATCTGGACGACGTGGACCACTTGCTGGCGATACACATCGGTCTCGACCATCCGACCGGTGAAATCGTCGCTGGCGTCAGGGGCTTCCTCGCCGTTCGGCAGTTCAGAGCGACCTTCACCGGTGAGACAGCGCATGCCGGCGGGCATCCGGCACAGGGACGGGACGCTGTGCAGGCGCTGGCGACCGCCGTCCAGAACCTCCACGCGATCCGCCGACACGGTGACGGCGCAACGCGTGTCAACGCCGGGGTTGTTGAGGGCGGCACAGCGACGAATATCGTCCCCGGAGAAGCGACGCTAGAAGGTGAGGTCCGCGGCGAAACGACGCCACTCAAGGAATATATGAGCGAGCGGGCGGATGCCGTCATGTCATCCGCGGCCGAGATGCACGACTGTGGGGTCGATATCGAGACAACCGCAGAAGCGCCGAGTGCGGTGAGCGACGATTCGCTCGCGAGTGTGGTGTACGATGCGGCAGACTCCGTTTCCGGCGTCACCAGTCGTCTCCGGACGGATGATCTCGGCGGAAGCGAGGACGCGACCTACCTGATGGACCGCGTCCAGAACCACGGCGGAACGGCGACGTTTGTCGGTATCGGGACCGACCACCCCGGCGGCCACCACACGCCCCTGTTCGATGTCGATGAGGATTCACTGACTATCGGCATCGATGTCGTCACCGAAGCGATCAGCCAACTGAGCGAGTGAACGCGCTACGGCGCGTCCCAGCTGGCAAGCTGAATAGATTTGCTGCTGTCCGGTGACTGCCAGTTCAGCGTGACTGCCGCATCTGAGAGGTCAGACGCCTTCGAAAACGTCACTCGTGACCCGGCCGTGATTTTCGAACCGGCCGCCGGCGCGCCACCGATGCTTGTGAAATCGTGCTGACCGTTGACGCCTGAAGCACCGCTAGCCCCGTTGACGGTGATGTACAGGTTCCCAGCCTGAATCGAGTCACCGCTCCGGTGCTCGATTGTCAGGCTATCGGAACTTCCAGATTCGTACTCGAATGTAAACGCCGCCTGTGGCGCGTTTTGACCGAGACTCCCCGAGCCAAAATCGAGGAAGAACGTCGCTGCTGTCGCCGCCAGCAGCACTGTTATTGCAACCATTAGAATGACACCTACAACTGGTGAGACTGCACTATCGTCGGATTTGAATCTGCGTGCTAGCATGATTGACCCCCACTTGGGTGACGGTTGACACGCTGTCTCCGTCTCGGTGACCCCCCGGTCGACCGATCCCAGTGTGACTTCATTTTGATATCATGTTGTTAGATAATAAAACTTGTTGTTCAAAACTATAGTTCACGAATTAATCAACCACTATCCAGATTAATATCAACAAAGACAGATCTGCCGCTGACAAGCCGTACCAGTATATCAGCCTCAACCGAAAAACGCAACGAACCGCCGAGTCAGTACTTGGGTTCTGCGCCAGTGACTTCGTAGATGTCGTCCATAATCGAATCGCGCTCGCGTTGCCAAGCCTCGAAGCCGCTACGGTTGCTGGGGTAGGATTCGTAGTGCTCCAGCAGCCGGTCGGCAGCCTTTTTCGTCTGGTAGAGGTCCCGAATAGTCCCGAGGTGGCCGATGCTCTTGACGGCCATCTTGAGTTTGAGTCCAAGTCCGATGCTGGTTGAGCCGCCGTACAGCGCTTCGGCGAGCTTTTCGCCGGGGAGCGCGGCCAGCAGCGCCATCAGGTCATCGACGTCGTAGGCGGTGGTGAAGATGTTGTATACGTCAAGTGCCGCGTATCGGGCGCCAAAGTGGTCCATCACGCGCTCGTTGTACTCCCAGAGTGCGGCTTCGTCGTCTGTCCGGCCGGATTCGATAGCCTCGATGGCCTGCTCAGCGGCATAGGTCCCGGCGTAGGCCGCCCCGGCGATTCCGCCACCGGTTGTCGGGTTGACGTGCCCGGCAGCGTCGCCGACAGCCATGAATCCGGGCGCAACAGCAGAATCGTACGGCCGGCGCGTCGGCAGTGCAGCGCCGAGTTTGTCCTGTACCTCCGCGCCCTCAAACTCGCTTCGGCCCTGCAGATCGCGTTTGAGGTCGTCGACCAGTTCCATCGGCTCCTCGTTCATCTGGAAGCCGAGACCGGCATTGATTTCGGTGTCCGTGCGCGGGAAGTACCAGAGGTAGCCGGCAGAGCGCTCGGTCGGCTTGAACACGAGCGCGTCGTCCCATTCGACCGGTTCATCGACTTCGATTATCTCGCGGTATGCCGAGCAAAACTGCGAGTACTGGACGTTCGTATCGAAGGTCGCGGCTTCGAGGTCGGTCTTGTCCTGCAGGATCGACAGCGCGCCGGCTCCGTCGATGACCATGTCCCCTTCGTACGTGACAGGATCGCCTTTCCGCATGGCTTTCACGCCGGTCACACGGCCGCTATCGTCTTGCAGCACGTCCTGAACGACCGTGTCGTAGTGGAACTCCACACCGCTGTCGTTTGCGCCCTCGATAAGACAGCGACCGTACTCCCAGCGATCGATGACGGCGAGTTCACCCGGCACGGGGATTTCGAGAACGGTGTCCTCCTGTGGGATCTCGAACCGGCCGTGGTCGACATCCGTATTGGTAAACGCCGGTTCGAGCTGGGACTTCGGAATCGCATCGGGGAAGTCGCTGGCTCCTTTCAGCGCGTCCCCGCAGGCGATATGGCCTGCCTCGGTCTCGTCTTTGCGCTCCACGACGACGACGTCGTAGCCCGCATCCGCGACGGTCGCAGCGGCGTAACAGCCGGATGTCCCGGCCCCGACGACGATAACGTCCACGGACACGGTCCGTGCCGTCGCCGACGCACCGTCGGCGTTGCCGTCCTGGTGTGTGGTCATGCACTCCCGTCCTGCCCGGAGAGAGAAAATTATTCCGCTACGGGTTTCAGACGGACTGCTGGAACTATCTCTCGCGCTGAACGGCCGACTGCGGGTGCTTGGTACAGCATTGACGGACAGCAGTCCGTTTCGCTCCGTGACAGCGGTGATAAAGAGTTTTGCTGGGGGGTATCAAATGGCCGAGCATGACCGAGCATACGGTGACATTTGTGGGGACGGGCGAGGAGATCACCGTCTCCGAGAAGGAGACGATTCTCTCGCGGTGTATTGAGGAGGGTATCGCACAGGAGTACTCCTGCCGCGTGGGGATGTGCTTGGCCTGTTCGGCGGAAATCGTCGAGGGGTCGGTTACCCAGCCTGCCGCCCGTGGACTGACCGACCGGGAACGGGAGAACTACGCACTTACCTGTATGGCGCGACCGCAGTCGGACCTGAAACTCGACCGCGGGAAGTACCCACCTAGTATTGAAGGGGATGTCAGCCCGGAAGACGGCGACCCCACACCTGCGGACGACTAGTAGGCACTGGATACTACTAACATATGACCTGCTAGAAGGTCTGTAAATACCTTTAACATACCACTCAGATATGGCCTGATATAGAGCGGTGGAACCGCGAATGAAGGACAGGTCATATAAGCAAGTGGCCCCTATAGAGTAGTGACTACAGCGTCAGCGGACGGCCTTCGACGACTGATACACGCTTCCCCAACCATGACCAGCCGCGTATACAGACTTCACTCGACACTTGAACTGCCACTGGAAGACGCATACGATTTCTTCGAAGATCCGGATCTTCCACCTGAAATCGCTGACATCGACATCACCCGTCGAAATAATACACTCATCGTCAGCGCCGTCGCCAAGGACGACTCCATGAGCAAGTACACCCCGACGGCCCAGCTCAAGGCTAGCGTCACGGAGAACCGGGTGTACGAGGAGGACCCCGACGAGATGGGTCCACCCGGGGCCGCGAGTACTGGAAGCTCCGGCGGTGGCCCCCAGTGGGGCGCACTCGAAGAGGAAGAAGAAGAGATCGAGTCCGAACTCGTCGAGTACGCCTGTTTCAAGGGTGACCGCGAGACTGTGCTCCAGAACACCGCACTCCAGTACGCGATGTTCGAGGTCCTGTGTGAGGTCGCGAAAGTCGCTGAAAAGGGCACGCTGACGGCGATTGCCGCGATCGACGAGGAACTAACGGCCGTTCGGATTGTCGATGGGGAGGAACGACCCGCTGCGATCAACGTTGCAGAGGAACCCCGCGACGGCGAGGAAGAAGAAGGCGTCAACTGGCGCGACAACGAGTTCATCTCGTAAGGCTGTCCTCCGGTCGGTTCTCGGTTGCTATCTCATGTCTGAGCGGATGCTGTGAGTCTCTGAACCGCTCGCTTATCAGGGTGTTAACCGGCACTTGCAGGCAGGCTACTAATACGTACCATCTGTGAATTACCAGTCGTGTCTGGAGAGATATGACTGGTGACGACGGAGCCACGGAGGCCGCGGGGTCAACGAGCGACAGAAACAGTCGGGTGTATACCCACGTTCGTGAGACGATACTCACCGGCGTGGCGATCACTGTCCCCATCGTCGTCACGATATACGTGTTCTCTGTGGTCCTAGATTTCGTGGTTCAGGCGCTCGACCCGGTGATTGCGGTGTTGCGCTGGCTGGGAATCATCGACGCCATCGAGAGCGTCCAACTGGTCGTCCTGCTGATCGAACTGGGCGTGTACTCGCACATCGTCCAGTTTCTCACCGAACTCATCGCTATCCTGGTGTTGCTGGCCGTCGTGTTGTTCGTCGGGAGCGTCGGGAGCCACCGCTACGGAGAGGCGATCGTCGACTTCTTTGACTTCGTGGCCACCCGAATCCCTGCAGTTGGGACGGTGTATCAGAGCGTCCGCCGGATGAGCGACGTGATGGTCGGCGATGGCGACGAGAACTTCCAGGACGTGAAACTGGTCGAGTGTTTCGGCGACGAAGTGTACGTTCTGGGTTTTCAGACCAACAGATCGATCCAGACGGTCGAGTCTGGTGTAGACCACGACAACATGGTCGCCATGTTTCTCCCGCTGGCACCGAATCCCGTCACCGGTGGCTTTCTCACTTACATCCCTGAATCGAACCTCTACGATGTCGACATGACTGTCGAGGAGGCCGTTCAGAGCATTCTGACCAGTGGTGTCGCGACAGGGGATAATTCGGAGGGCATGGGGCCCCTGTCGCTCGCCGACATCCAGAACGTGGCGGACGCCGGGCCGATATCGTCGCTCGGCCGTGACGGCACGAAGAAGTGATACCGAAGATGGCGCGGGAGTCGGCCTTATCGAGGTGCAATCGCTATCCGGTCCGCGGCGACGCCAGAGAGGTCGGTGTCGGTATACTGCGAGGCGATTTCGAGGGTAAGGTTCGCCTCAATGTAGGCCGCAATGACGATGAGTACGGCGGCTGTCACGAGTAACCATCCGGCTTCTTGGAGGTCCTGCTCCGTCACTAGCGTGTCCACGCTGCCGCGGATGTACTGAATCGTGTGCCACCCAAACCTGAGCCCGACGGCGGCGACGATGAGCAGTGCGGGGATCTCGATAAGGCCATGTGGAACAATGAGCGCGGCAACGACGATGGGTGAGACCTGCTTGAGTGCGATGCCGACGACGACTCCGATGAGCAGTCCGTTCAAGATGAGTGAGAGCACCGTCATCGAACCGAGCGAGATAGCACCGAGTGCCATCACGAGCAACGCGCCAAGATTGTTAATTGTCAGTGAGAGAGTCGTTAGCTCAGCTGGCATGAAGGGATTTTCACCGGTCGTTCCGGGGTTCTGAAGCCATTCGGCGGGGACCTGATTGCCGAGTCCGTACCCGAGCAGTACACTGCCAAGCAGTATCAACGCGGCTACAGGGACATAGCGCAACAGCCAGCGGTGAAAGAGGCGGGCTGGGAGGCTTGGGCGGTCGTTCATACCACACCTTTCGTACCGGTAGCAAAAAACCCGAGTGACCTAACAGGCGTCCGTGATTTTATTTGCCACCGGATCACACACCTGTCTATCATCCAAAAAGTACTTGACATTCGTAATTATATCTCATTACACTATGTCCGAATCAGCAGAGTTCCCGGACTATCTGGACGTTGATTACACTGACGGGGAAGGCGAAGACCCCGAAGAGTACCCGACTGTCAACCACAAGATCGAGAAGGCTATCGAGGTCACGAAAACTGGCCTCGAGGAGTACGAGAACCCTGTCGTGATGTGGACCGGCGGTAAGGACTCGACGCTGACGCTGTACTTCGTCAAGGAAGTCGCCGACCGCTTCGACCTCGAAGTACCGCCGGTCGTCTTCATCGACCACTACCAGCACTTCGATGAACTCATCGACTTCGTCGAGCACTGGGCCGACGAGTGGGACCTCGATGTCATCTGGGCTCGTAACGAGGACGTGGGCAACTACGTCGACGAGAACGGTCTCGAACCGGGTGACGACATCCCTGTCGACGAACTCTCCGAGCACAACCAGCATCACATTCGGAACATCCTCGAATACGAGGAGGACACGTTCCCGTTCCTGCTTGACACCTACGTCGGCAACCACCTCCTGAAGACGGTGGCGCTCAACGACACTATCGAGGAGCACAACGTCGACGGCATCCTGTCCGGCATCCGCTGGGACGAGCAGGAGTCCCGCGCCGACGAGACGTTCTTCTCGCCGCGTCACGACCCGGACATCTACCCGCCACACGACCGCATCCAGTCGATTCTCCAGTTTGCGGAAGCCGACGTGTGGGAAGCCTTCTGGAACTTCGTTGTCCCGGACACGGTCGAAGGCTACCCGGACGACGGCTACGTCCCGCAGGGTCAGGACGACCTGCCCGAGGGCATCGAGAAGGAAGACGTGCCGGTCTCGCCGAAGTACTTCGCCGGATTCCGTTCGCTCGGAAGCGAGGTCAGCACCGACAAGTCCGCCGAAGAACCCGCCTGGCTGCAGGACATGGCGAACACGACCGAGCGTGCCGGCCGCGCCCAGGACAAAGAAGACCTGATGGAGCGCCTGCGCGACCTCGGCTACATGTAAGCGGACGCGGAACGCCGCTGGTTCCGTGCCGTTGTTCTCTTGTTGATCCAGTAGCAGCGTTCGCCAAAACAGACAGTAAGCACGCGCCGAATCCGCCTGTCGACCGGAGCGAGCGGTCGCCGGTAGCTGTCTCCCAGAACCCAGACCCGGCTAGCGATGCTGCGTAGTATCTCTCCAACACTTCGACAGGAGTCGATGTTGACTGCGCCGCCAGCAATCGCAGGCCCAGTGCGCTCGAACGCACAGAGTGGACACGGTTGTCGGTACGTGCGCGGCAACGTCTACAGGCGTCGATCGCCACCCGTTACGGACTCTTGTTCACCCTTGCTGAACGATGTAATTATCCGTCCCACAAACTGATAGAGTGTGTCCTAAGCCTCGCTACTCCCCATAAACTGGCCGAAAAAACGTTATGGACGATTGTCGAGAAAAGGTTTAGGTACTGTCGAACAATACCAGTAGGTGAATGAGTTCAGACCAGTACAACTGTCCGAACTGTGGGGCGGAATTGAGCTACCAGACGACGAAGCACAACGGGTGTTCGAACTGCGGTTTCGTTCCGCCACACAGCGCTGAGTAAGGCAGATTGGATTGAGTTAGCGGACGCTCTGTTCTGTCGTCGGTCATTGTAGCGTTCTACGAGCAGCGTTCCGTATTCGGGTCCGACATCTATTTTTCTCGGGTCGCTGTAGCGTTGCCTGTGACGGACCGCACAGACCGGGGCGTTCTCGCGGGCGTTATCTTCGCCGTGTTACTGGCGCAGGTCTTGCTGTATCCGGGTGTCGACAGGCTCGTCCGGTCGCTGGGTGCGACGACGGACCTGAACGCAAGTATGTGGTTCTTGGCCGCTGAGTTCGGGGCGTTCGTCGTTTTCGCCGGCGTGTGGGGCGTACTCAGTGACGCCACCGGACGGCGTACACCGTACATCGCCGGCGGGGCGGGCGCAGGCGCAGTTCTGTATGCCCTCATCGCGTGGCTCCCGGGCGCTGTCTCGCTCCCGTTTGCGGGCGTGCTGGCCCTGCGGGTCCTTCAGGGTGGGGCCACTATCGCCGCGTTCTCGCTGGCGATGACGATGCTGATGGACCTCGGCGGCGGCCACGGCAAGAACATGGGTGCGGCAGGCATCGCTATCGGCAGCGGGACGGCGCTTGGTGCGCCACTCGGCGGCCAACTCTACGAAATCCAGACGACGCTCCCGCTGTACGTGGCGAGCACGCTGTCGCTCGTTGTCGCAGTGGCCGCCCTGCTCGTGACCGACCGCGCACCGTCGGACGGGCGGTCCGGCCTGGCCGCGACCGTGTCCGGGCTCAAACAGCGGCCAACGCTCGGTGTGCCGTACGCCTTCGGGTTCATTGACCGGCTCACTGCGGGCTTTTTCGCACTCGTCGGAACTCTGTATTTCAGGGAAACGTTCGAACTGGGGCCCGGCGAAACCGGGGTTATGCTGGCACTGTTTTTCGCCCCGTTCGCCCTGCTGCAGTATCCCTTTGGCGTACTCTCTGACCGCATCGGTCGAACTGCTCCTATCGTTGTCGGGTCGGTACTGTACGGGCTCACGGTAATCGGCGTTGGACAGGCTCCGACGGTGGCCATCGCCGGTACAGGGATGGTACTGACCGGCGTTATCGGCGCACTGATGGCCCCAGCCACGATGGCGCTCGTTTCGGACCTCGCCATCGAGACGGAGCGCGGCACTGCAATGGCCGGGTTCAACATCTTCGGCAGCGTCGGCTTCCTCGCCGGCATCCTTATCGGTGGCACCGTCGCTGGCGCCTTCGGCTACCCCATCGCGTTCCTCGTCGCTGGCGGGACGGAGATCGTTCTCGCGGTGCTTGCGCTGCCCGGACTGCTACGACTGGAGAAGCCGGCCGGAGATGCCGTTGGGGGCTGACTACGACGCTTCCCGAACCTCGTCCAGCGCTGCGGGGTTCTCGATGCTGGACATATCGCCCAGGTCCTCGCCGCGGTAGACGCCGGCAATCGCTCGGCGGATGATCTTCCCGCTCTGAGTCTTCGGGAACTCGTCGACGAACAGCACCTCGCGGGGCCGGAACGGCTTGCCGAGTTCCTCGCCGACGGCGGCGCGGATGTCGTCCCGGAGGTCGTCGTCGGGTTCGTAGCCGGGTTCCAGCACGGTGTAGAGGACGACGGCAGTGCCAGTGGTGTCGTCCGGCGCACCGACGGCGGCGGCCTGATTGACGGCGTCGTGTTCCATTGCCGCGCCCTCAACCTCTGCCGGCCCGACCTTCCGCCCGGCGACGTTGAGCACGTCGTCGGCCCGGCCGTGGAGGAACCAGAGGCCGTCCTTGTCTTTCTGGGCCCAATCGCCGTGGTCCCAGACATTGTCCCAGGTCGACCAGTACTCGTGCAGGTAGCGGTCGTCACCCGACCAGAGCGACCGGGTCATCGAGGGACAGGAGTCCCTGGCGACCAGATAGCCGCGCTCGTGTGTGTCGGCGATTGATTCGCCATCGGAATCGACAATGTCGATATTCATCCCAAGCCCTGGACCACCCAGCGTGCAGGGCTTGAGTGACTGGATCGGCATCGGCATCAGGAAACAGCCCATGATCTCGGTTCCGCCGGAAATGTTGATGATGGGACAGTCCTCATCCCCGACGTGCTCGTAGAACCACTGCCAACTCTCGGGGTCCCAGGGTTCGCCGGTCGAGCCCAGCAGCCGCAGACTGGAGAGATCGTGCCCCTCCAGCCACTCGTCGCCCTTCTTGCGAAGCGCCCGAATTGCGGTCGGTGAGACGCCGAACGTGGTGATGTCGTGGCGGTCGATCATCTCCCAGAAGCGGTCCGGCTCCGGGTGGTCCGGCGCGCCCTCGTACATGAAGACGGTACCGCCGAAAGCGTGGTTCCCCAGCAGCGTCCACGGCCCCATCATCCAGCCGATGTCGCTCACCCAGAAGAAGCGGTCGCTCGGCTTGTGGTCGAAGCCGAAGTAGATCTCCTTGGCTGCCTGCATGAGCGCGCCGGCGTGCGTGTGGACGATGCCCTTCGGTTTCCCGGTCGTCCCGGAGGAGTACAGGAGCATCGACTCCTGATTGCTTGGGAGTTCCTTAGCCGCGTACTCGTCGTCGGCGGTCTCGATAGCCTCGTCCCACCACTCGTCGCGGCGGGTCCAGCGAATCGTTTCGTCGGGGTCGTCGGCGATGCCGAGACGGTCGTAGACGACAGTATGTTCGACCGGTGTCGTCCCGAGTTCCTCGCCGGCTTGCTTGATTGCCTCATCGGCGCTTCCCTTGAGGTGGACCCCGGAGCCCCGCCGGTAGAAGCCGTCGCCGGTGAACAGGACAGAACATTCGGCGTCCGCGATACGGGTCGCTGTCGCGTCGACGCCGAACCCGGAGAAGATCGGCACGGCGATCGCGCCGACCTTGAGACAGCCGTACAGGATCGATGCGACTTCGGGGACCATCGGCATGTACAGCCCGACGGTGTCGCCGGTGCCGACGCCGACGGATTCCAGATAGTTCGCTACCTTGCTGGCCTGCCGGTTCAGTTCGTGGTACGTAACCTCCCGCACGTCGCCGGGCTCGCCCTCCCAGATGAGCGCGACCGTGTTCCGGGTTGGGCTGTCCCGTGCTGCATGACGGTCCAGGACGTTGTGGGCAGCGTTGATTGTCCCGCCGTCGTACCAGTCGGTGAACTGCGGCCCCTCACTATTGTCCCGGACCTGATCGTATTCTTCGAAGAACTCGATGTCGAGGTACTCCGGGAGCAGGTCCCAGAACCACTCGACACCCGAGTCGGGTTCTTCGGGCAGGTCGGTGGTCGTTCGCTCGATGAGTTCGTCGTAGTTGTCGATATCGTATTCCTGCATGAACTCCCAGACGTTCGTCGACTCGACGAACGCGTGGCTCGGTTCGTGGACGATGGAGTCTACGTGGTCTTGTTCGCTCATTGCGTCAGTGTTCCGTAGTGTTTGTCTGTCTGGTATAAACCCGTACCGCCGCCCGGGACGCCAGACGCGTGTGCCGGTCGGGGAGCTTGGTTCCGCGCCGTCTGTGTGTGGCGCATTGGCAGCTCATCGCCTCACGCCACTGTCTCACTCGTACGTTTTTGTCATGCCGCCGTCGAACAGCAGGTCTCCGCCGTTGAGATGGTCGGCGTGTGTCGAGAAGCCGAATACGAAGAGGTTCGCCACGTCGATGGGGTCCATCATCTCCTTGACCCGGGCCTGGCTCAGCATCACGTCGTCGATGACCTCGTCGACGCTGATGCCCCGCTGCTCAGCGGTGTCGGGAATCTGGTCAACGACTAGCGGCGTCTTGACGTAGCCCGTGCTAATGGAGAACCCACGGAGGCCGTCACCGCCCTCGGCGGCGATAGACTGTGTCAGCCCCCGCAGGCCGAACTTCGAGACGTTGTAGGCCACCTTATCCGAGGTGACGTAGTGGCCGTGGACCGACGCCATGTTCCCGATGGCACCCACGCCGTCGTCGGTGCCGCGGATGTGCGGGATGACGCGCTTCGAGAGGGCAAGCGGCGCGCGCAACATCACGTCGTGCATCTGGTCGTACTTCTCCATGGGGAAGTCCTCGATGGCGTCGATGTGCTGGAGGCCGGCGATGTTGGCAAGATAGCGAACCGTGCCGTGAGAGGCCGCGGTCTCGACGATGGACTCGATGTCCGCGTCGTTCGCGAGGTCGCCGGTCACTGTCTCGACGGTTCCATCGAGGTCGAGGTCCGTCGCAGTCGTCGCGACTTCGTCGAGCCCCTCGTCGTCGATATCGGTAGCGACGGCGGTCACCCCGTTGGCGGCCATCGCCAGCGCCGTCGCCCGGCCGATGCCCGACCCGCCGCCGGTCACCAGACAGACAGTGTTGCTCGTGTAGTGGTCGTCGTCAACGAATAGGATCGAAGATTCGTCGATTGGCTCGACTTCGAGCCGTTCGTGAGAGGTGCTGGATGCCATTCAGTCACATGTTCTTTAGACATGTCCGAATAGGGGCGGGTTGACATGTATACCCGACTGACTGCTGTGGTGCTGTCGCAGCCCGGCGTGAGAACGCTGTTCCGCTGTCTCACCGGCGACGTGGTTTACGTGTAAACCTCCCGTTATTCGTGGGTTACGTCGGAAGACTCAGTCATCCCTGTGAGCGTGGCACACACCGCGTGACCAGACAGCCCGGGCTTGTCCGGGGCGTATTGGGACACACCTATGGAACAAACGACAACGGACCATGACACTGGTGGCATCGGCAGGCGAAAACTGCTCTCCGCCGTCGGCGGCTCAGCCGTCGCCGCAGCGCTCGCTGGCTGCTCAACGCTGCTGAGCGACGGCGAGGCGGCAGACCAGGGCGGGCAGTCCGGCGGTGAGATTTCCGACGAACCGATACAGGCCGGACTGTTGACCTTCACGCGGGGCGCACCGGGCGTACTCGGAATTCAGGCCCAGCGTGGGGCCGAACTCGCCGTCCAGCGCATCAACGAAGCGGGCGGTATCGGTGGGCAACGAGAGATCGAACTGGATGTCGTCAACGAGGGGTCGAATCCGCTCGACAGCTATAATCAGTTCATAGAGGAGGGGAAAGAGGTGACGTTCGGCCCGATTTCCAGCGGGACCCACAGCCAGATCGCCCCCGAGGTTGAGAAAAACGAAATCATCAACGTCAGCACCGACGGGACGGTGACGACGCTCTACGAGGAAACCGTCCCCGACCCGACCTACTCCTTCCGCTTCCAGAACTACGACATTATGGAAGTGGTGACGATGGCCCGAGAGGCCGTCGAGCGCATCGGCGCGGACAACATCTCGACTGTCGCCGGAGTCAACCCCGGCTATTCCTTCGGCGAGGACGAGATGCGGGTGTTCACGCAGGCCATCCAGAAACTCACGGACGCCGAAGTCGTCTACGAGGGGTTCCCGGAACTCGGAGCTAGCGACATGGCGAATCACATCACCTCGATCAACAACGAGGAGCCGGACGTGACCTTCTCCAGTCTGTGGGGCGGCGACGTGACGACGTTCGTTAGACAGGCGAACGCCAACGACATGTTCGAGAACACGACGGTGTTCGGCACGACGCTGTACAGCGCGGCCGGCGATGTGCCGGGCGATGCACTGGCTGGGACGGACATCTACTCCGGGTCGCGGAACTACTACTGGGGCCTGCCGGCACCCGGAAACTGGCAGCCCGGCCGCGAGCTGTTCGACGCCGCGAGACAGCAGGATGGCGTGACAGTTCCGACGGCACACTACATGAGCGGGTACGGGGCGGTCACCGCCTGGGCGACGGCCGTCGAAAAGGCCATCGACCTGCTGGGTACATACCCAACTCAGGAGCAGATCGCGCAGGTTCTGGAGGGACACGGCTTCTTCACCCCGGCCGGCTACCACAACATCGCCGAGGACCATCAGGGCGCGTCGAACTCCTTTGCCGGGCAGATGGTGTACGACGACGACCTCGGCGCGGCCAGACTTGAGGACGTGAACACTTACGCCGCCACCGAGACAGCACCACCGCCGGGCGTCACCGGGAGCGACTGGCTGGATAGCTGGAGCGCCTGATACCGAGCCATGGCCGTAACACCCACAGCTGCGCTCGTCCAGACGCTCAACGGCATCCAATTCGGGTTCATCCTGTTCATGATCGCCTCTGGACTGACTGTCATCCTGGGCATTCTGGACGTCCTGAACCTCGCTCACGGGGAACTGTTCTCGCTGGGCGCGTACACCGCCATCGGCGTGTTCGGGTTCATCATTGGCGTCATCGGCCCACCAGGGGGCGGCGTCGTCGGTACCGCCGTGTTCATACTCGCGGTTCTTGCGGCCGTGCTGGTGACGGCAGCCATCCTCCTTCCCGTGGGAACGCTCTTTGAAGCGGTGTTCCTGCGCCAGATTTACGACCGCGACCAGGTGTACCAGCTGGTGCTGACCTTCGCCCTCTTGCTCATCCTCCTCGACGTGAAGAAGTTCATCTGGGGGACAGTTCGATCCGGACCGACGCCGTCTACAGCGCCATCAACGCGATTCCGACGAGCGAACTCGTCGGGCTGAACTACCCGACCTACAACGTGTTTGTCATCCTCGTCGGGTCGGTCGTCGTCGTGGGCCTGTTCTGGTTCTTCGAGCGCACGAAGACCGGCCGAATCATCCGCGCGACGGCCATCGACCGCGAGATGGCGACTGCGATCGGCGTCAGCACTGACCGCGTGTTCACACTCGTGTTCGCGCTGGGCGCGTTCCTCGCCGGGTTCGCCGGTGCGGTGGCAGTGCCGCCGACATCGGCGACCCTGGAGATGGGCACCAATCCACTGGTGCTGTCCTTCGTCGTCATCGTCATCGGCGGCCTCGGCAGCCTCCGCGGGGCGTTCGTCGGCGCACTCCTGGTCGGCATTATCCGGAGCTGGATGATTACACTCTACCCGCCGGGCGAGATCGCGGCCCCGTTCGCCATCATGGCGCTCATCCTGCTGGTCAAGCCCGAAGGGCTGTTCGGAACATGGGGTGAGACAGCGTGATGCCGGAGCGCGTCGACCGCGACGGAACGCCGGCGTATCGCTTCCTCGGAGTCGAAGTAACGCGACGGGAAGCAGCCTTCCTTGTCCTCGGAGTCGTGTTTCTGTTCGTCATCCCCGACATCGCGAGCCTTTCGGACAGCCTCCAGCTCAGCGTCATCCACCAGGGCCTGCTGTTTGGCTTCGCGGCGGTCGGGCTGAACCTCCTGCTTCGCCACACGAAGCTCACGTCGTTCGGCCACGCGGCCTTTTTCGGTACCGGCGCGTACGCGACCGCCATGCTGGCACGCTACGCCGGCGTCCAGAGCGTCGGCCTGTTGTTGCTCGGGGCCATCGCCGCCGCGACGGTGATGGCGGCCATCATTGGGGTGCTGTCGCTACGACACACCGGGCTGTACTTCGCCCTCCTGACGCTGGCCTTCGGTCAACTTCTGTACGCCATCGCACTCGGCCAGAGCGCCCTCGGCGGGAGCGACGGGCTCCCGATTCGGCCGGGGCCGGCGAACCAGCCGCTCCTGTTCGGGACCGCGTTCAGTCCCGACGTGTATCAGGTCCTGACGTACTACCTGACGGTAGTCGTCATCCTCATCGGCCTGTTCGTGATGTACCGCATCACGCAGTCGCCGTTCCGCAACGCCCTGGACGCCATCGGGCAGGAGCGGACCCGGGCGCGGTTTATCGGCCTGCCGGTCCGGCGGTACGTCTGGGCCGCGTTCGTCATCTCGGGCATCTACGGCGGCGTCGCGGGCGGGCTGTACGCCGTCGTCCGCCAGTACGTCCGCCCTGAGGGGACGCTGTTCTTCCTCCGTTCGGGCGACATCCTGTTCATGGCGATTCTGGGCGGGTTCCGGACGCTGGTCGGCCCGCTCATCGGCGGTGTCGTCCTCGTCTTCCTGCAGGACGTTGGTCAGGACGTGACCCAGTACTACGAGTTCCTGACCGGCATGGTGCTCCTGATACTCGTGTACGGCTTCCCGCGGGGCATCGTCGGGTCGCTCCGGTCCGGCGGCATCGTCAACACGCGGCTCAGTGAACTGCGCCGGGAACCGTCCGTCCTGTCGACGTGGAGCCGGAGTGCCGTGCAGTCGATTGAACGGAAGGTGGCCGAGTCGCTGACTAGCCTGCGGATAATCCTCTTCGGAGTCGACTGATATGCTCGAAGCACGCAATCTTCGGAAGTCCTTCGGTGAACTGGTCGCAACTGACGACATCACGCTCGAATTCGGTAAGGACGAGGGCGAACTCGTCTTCATCGTCGGTCCGAACGGGGCCGGGAAGACGACGTTCGTCAACCTCCTTACCGGCTTTCTCTCACCGGACGAGGGGTCCATCGTCCTCGACGGCGACGATATCACCGGCATGTCGGCAAACGGTCGTGTCGACGCCGGCATCGCCCGGAGCTTTCAGGTCGTCAAGGTGTTCGAGGAGATGACGGTCCGAGAGAACCTCCGGACGGTCGTGTTGACCGAGCAGGGCAAGACCTGGAGCCTGTTCTCGATGGCCGACGGTCACGAGGAGGTCGAGGCACAGGTCGAGGAATTAGTCGAGAAATTCCGGCTCGGAGATGCCGCCGACACCCTTGCCGAGGAACTGCCTCACGGTGACCGAAAACTGCTCGACGTGGCGATGTCCTTCGGCCTCGACCCGGACTACCTCCTGCTCGACGAACCGACCTCCGGGGTGTCGACCCGGGAAAAGGAGTACGTCATCGAGACGATTGTTGAGGTCGGCCGGGCCGAGGGCGTCACGACAGTCACCATTGAACACGACATGGACATCGTCACGGAGTACGCCGACCGCGTCGTCGCCCTGCATCAGGGTGCAGTACACGGGATCGGCCCGCCGACGATGCTCGAAACCGACGACGAACTTCGACGGCTCCTTCTGGGGGTGGGCGAGGATGAGTAACGACGCGCTGCTGTCCGTTCGCGGCCTCAATGCCGCCGTCGAGGGGTTTCAGGTGACAGAGGACGTCGACCTTGAGGTGAACGCTGGAGAGGCGGTCGGCCTCGTGGGCCGGAACGGGGCTGGCAAGACGAGTACCTTCCGCGGCATCATGGGCCTGACACCGGTCTGGAGCGGCTCAGTCCGGTTCCGCGGCGAGGAGCTGACCAGCATCCGTTCGGAGCTGATTCCCAAGCGGGGCATCGGCTACCAGCCCGAAGATCGGAAGCTGTTCACCGGAATGACCGTCGACGAGAACTTCCGACTCCCGATCTGGACCAGCGGGCCGGCTCGCGGTATCGATGACGAGGACGCGGTCATCGAGAGCGTCTACGACGTACTGACCGAACTCGATGACCGCCGGGACGCGAAGGTCCAGAACCTCAGTGGCGGCCAGGCAAAGATGGTCGCCATCGGGCGGGCGCTCGCACTCCAGCCTGATTTGCTCATCCTCGATGAACCGCTGGAGGGATTAGCTCCAGTCGTCGTCGAAAACCTCAAGCGCCATATCCGGGCCATCAACGACCGCGGGATTGCGGTTCTCGTCGCTGAATCGAACGTCACGCACGTCCCTGAGGTCGTTGACCGCCTCTACGTCATCGAGCGCGGGGATATCGTCGCCAGCGGTGATCCGGAGGAGCTGGCAGCGGACGAAGACATCCAGAAGCTGATGCAGGGTAGCGGGGCGGAGTAGAAGCACACACAGCCCTACCGCCGCTCTCACTCGGTCACATCGTTCATCGCTGTCGTGACGCGATCGAGTATCTTCCGCTGACTGCGCCGAAGGTTCTTCGAAATGGCCATCTTCGACACGTCGAACTCCTCGGCAAGCGATGACAAAGTTGCGTCGCGCGGCGTGTCGAAATAACCGCCTTCGACGGCCTTCTCCAGCGTGTCTCGTTCCACCTCCGAGAGTTCCCGACAGCCGTCGACCAGCCGCTTCGCCGAGTTGATGTTCTGTAGCAGGTCGTAGTAGTCCTCCAGGTCGACCGATTCCCGGGACCGGATCGTGTAGTCGTTGTCCCGTTCTAGTTCCGACAGGGTTCCCTCCGCGACGCGTTCAGTATCGAAGCCGACGTGCCAGATTTCCGATCCGTCTCGGATTCGGAACGGTCCGGTAATGTAGCCGCTGTGGTCGCGGATGACGCTCATCGCGTTCGTCTCGTCAATGCGTGAACGGATGAGCGCCAAGTCGCCCTTCCGGCGGAGAAGCTGATAGGACTCCATGTGGTCGTGTGTCTCCAGTGCGTTCAGCCCGCGATCTAATTCCTCACGATCTGCGCCGTTGACCATGATCCGCGTCTCCAGCTCCCGCTCGACAGGGTGGAAATCCCACTGCTTGGCCAGAAACGACACCTCGTAGTCCCGTGTTGTGTCGATGTACGGACAGTCGTACTGGACCATGTCCATCTCGAGCGATATCATGAACAATCAATCATGTGGAACTGTCTTAGTGATTGCCTCTCCGCTGGGTCGTCTCCCGTCTCAATCACGCCGCAAACCCTTTTGACTGAGGCAGTTAACTTTGTGGTATGTACGTCCGGGATGCGAAAAACCGCGAGGAAGTCTGGTTGCTCGACCGTATTGAAGAGATGGGGCTGGACGAGACGGCTTTTAGATCCCGGGACTACGTCGTCGCTATCGACGAGGAAAGTCACGAGAAGGCGGGCTTCGGCCGCATCCGTATCCACAAGAGCGACGAGGAGTCTGTCTGTGAACTGACCAGTATCGGCGTCCTGCCCGAATGGCGCAATCAGGGCGTCGGCGCACACGTCATCGAGCGACTGGTCGAATACGCTGGTGACGAGGGGTTTGACACCGTCTACTCGCTGACGAACGCCTCGGAGTTCCTCGCGAAGTTTGGCTTCGAGCGCATCGAACCGGCGCAACTCCCCGACTCGCTCCGGGACCGGCTCGCGACCAAACAGGAGAACATCCAGCCAGACGCGGTGCCCCTTCGGGTGGCTGTCGACCGCTTCGAGGTGCCCGGCCACCTCCGCAATCAGTTCAAGCAGGCCAGCGCCGGCGAGTCCGAGGAACCCGAGCCAGAAGAGGGTCCTGAAGACTTTGGCATTGATCCCGACGAAGCGACCTACAAGTACGACACGGGCGACTGATCATCCGACGACGACGGACTGATTATCTGACGTCGACGACTTCGATATCGAACACGAGCGTCTTGCCGGCCAGTTCGTGGTTAAAGTCGACCTCAACGACGTCGTCTCGGACAGCAGTTACGTCCCCATGAAGTCCGTTTTCAGCCTCGACGTGGGTTCCGACTTCCGGCTCTTTTCCCACCATGCCCTCGAACGTTTCGGGGTCGTATTCGCGGATTCGGTCAGTCTGGAACTCGCCGTAGGCTTTGGCTGGGGGCACCGTGACAGTGGCCTCCTCGCCCGCGGCCATGCCGACGAGCGCCTCGTCGATTCCCTCAATGATCTCTCCTGCACCGACAGTAAAGGAAAGCGGTGCGTACTCGCTCGCATCGACGCCCTGTGCCTCGATCAGTCCGTGCTCCCTTGCTACTTCGGGACGTGACGTATCGAAGGTGGTCCCGTCCTCAAAGCGACCGACGTACTCGATGGTAACGCCGTCACCCGGTTCGATTGGCATACGTCCTCGGTAGAATGCGACGATATAAACCCACCTCGGAACAGCACGCCGTGGATTACCACAGGCTTCGTATTACAAATCGTGAAGGATTTAAGAACCCTTAAGCCTCCGCCGTCCGACAATCCGTCCATGTTTGACCCCGACGAGCTGGAGGAGATACGGGAGTCGAAGGCTCAGTGGGAGGAAGACGACGTCCAGCCCACCGTCGACCGATTTGGCGAACGCAAGGAGACGTTCACCACGGATACCGAAGGACACGAGGTAGACCGCCTGTACACCCCGGAAGATATCTCCGATCTCGACTACGAGGAGGATCTGGGGTTCCCCGGTCAGGAACCGTATACCCGCGGCGTGTATCCGACCGGCTATCGGGGCCGACTCTGGACGATGCGCCAGTACGCCGGGATGGGGACCGCGACGGAGACCAACGAGCGGTTCAATTACCTGCTCGACCAGGGCCAGACCGGGCTGTCGATGGCGTTTGACCTCCCCACGCAGATGGGGTATGACTCCGACCACGCGATGGCCGCCGGCGAAGTCGGGAAAACCGGCGTCGCCATCGACTCGCTTGATGACATGGAGACCGTCTTCGACGGCATCCCGCTGGACGAGGTTTCGACGAGCATGACCATCAACGCCCCCGCATCGGTGTTGCTGGCGATGTACATCGCTGTCGGCGACAAGCAGGGCGTCGACCGCGAGGAACTCCGCGGGACCATCCAGAACGACGTACTCAAGGAGTATATCGCCCGGAACACGTTCATCTACCCGCCGGAGCCCTCGATGCGGCTCATCACCGACATTTTCGAGTTTTGTGCCGCTGAGACGCCGAAATTCAACACCATCTCTATCTCGGGGTATCACATCCGCGAGGCCGGCTCGACGGCCGCCCAGGAGATCGCGTTCACCCTCGGTGACGGTATCGAGTACGTTGAGGCCGCTATCGAGGCCGGGCTGGATGTGGACGAGTTCGCCCCGCAGCTATCCTTTTTCTTTGCCTCCTACAACAATATCTTCGAGGAGGTGGCGAAGTTCCGGGCCGCACGTCGCCTCTGGGCGAAAATTATGGACGAGCGTTTCGACGCCCAGAACCCCAAATCCAAGCAACTGAAGTTCCACACCCAGACCGCTGGCTCGACACTGACCGCCCAGCAGATCGAGAACAACGTCGTCCGTGTGTCCTACCAGGCGCTGGCGGCCGTTCTGGGCGGAACCCAGAGCCTCCACACCAACGGCAAGGACGAAGCCATCGGCCTGCCGACCGAGCAGTCTGTCCGGACGGCACTGCGGACCCAGCAGATCCTCGCCCACGAGTCCGGTGCGGCGGACACCATCGACCCGCTGGCCGGGAGCTACTACGTCGAGTCGCTGACCGACGAGCTCGAAGCGGAGGCCCGCGAACTCATCGAGGAGGTCGACGAACGCGGCGGGATGCGCCGCTCCATCGAGGAGCAATGGGTCCAGCGCCAGATTCAGGACGTAGCCTTCGAACGCCAGCGTGAACAGGAGGCGGGCGAGCGCATCATCGTCGGCGTCAACGAGTATCAGGTCGAAGAAGAGGGTGAGCAGGATATCGAAGAGGTCGACGAGGCCGTCGAACAGGCCCAGCAGGACAACGTCGCCACAGTTCGGGAGGAACGCGACGAGGCGGCCGTCGAAGCGAAACTCGACGCGCTCCGACAGGCCGCAGAAGGTGACGAGAACGTCATGCCCTATATCATCGACGCCGTGAAGGTGTACGCCACGACCGGCGAGGTGTGTGACGTACTCCGGGACGTGTTCGGCGAGTACCAGCCCGGGTCGTCGATGTAAGGTCGGTTGAAACGCGGACCACAGCCTGTTTTCCAGTTGCCCATGCTCCCAGAATTATAATCCATCCCGGTGTACGGTCGTCCATGCAATTCGACCACGCCGGCATTGCGACGGACGACGCCGACCCGCTCGCGGAACTGTTCGCCGACGCCTTCGAAACACCGGTCGTCCATGAGGAGACGTTCGACGGTCTGCAGGTGACGTTTCTGGAGATGGGCAACGGTTACTTCGAACTGCTAGAACCGCTGCCGGATGCCGACGGCGCGATTCCTAGATACCTCGACAGCAGCGGGCCGGGCATCCATCACGTGGCTCTAGAGACAGACGACATCGCCACCGCGCTAGAGACAGTCAGCGACTGTGGTATCGATCTCATCGACGAGGAGCCACGGCCGGGCGCGTGGGGCCACGACGTGGCGTTTCTCCATCCGAAGACGACCGGTGGGGTGCTCGTTGAGTTAGTCGAGCACTAACCAAGAGCCCGTCCCGGTCCCGGACTCACTCGTCGTCGAGGAAGGCCGCAAACCGTTCTTCGGCACCGGGAGTTAGCCGCTCGGGCGGCTCCGCGAACCACGCCGCGCCGACGAGTTCCGATTCGTCCACATCGAGACTTCCCTTCTTGTACTCACCTTCGAGGTAGATGTCCAGCGTGTGCACTGACCCTTGCGCGTCGGTGGCTGGATAGTACTTCGAGTGAACGACCTCGGCGACCCCGGTGACTGTACAGCGGATGCCGGTCTGTTCGTTGACACGGCGCACAGCGGTCCCCTGGACCGACTCGTATTCGTCTCCTTTGCCGCCACCCGGCAGCGCCCACATATCAGCGCCGCGACCCAGCACCAGCAGCACTCGGTCACGGGTGTCGCCAGCGGCTTGGTCGGGTATCTGGTCGCTTAGCTCCGGGAAATCGGAGCCGTCACGGGTGACGAACACGACGCTGTTCCCGGAGTAGCCCGTCCCGCGTGTCGCAGTGAACACGTCAGCGTATTCGTCGGGCGATAGCTCGAAGGTTTCCTCGATGACCGGTACCTCGTCGTAGGCCGCTTCCAGACTCGAAATACGCTCGTCGACATTCGTCTGGTTGATCTTCTCCGTGAGGTTCGCATCTCCCGCCCCAGTCTCAGGGCCGTCAGCGTCGTCAGTCATACGAGGTTGTACTCCGGGTCACCGATAAGTGCCGTGGTCCAGCCGATGAAAAAGAACTTGTATTCTGGTTGTCTGCTTCCGGACATGAAAGCGATTGTCCTTGCAGGCGGGTACGCCACCCGGCTCTGGCCTGTCACCAAGCACCGGCCCAAGATGCTGCTCCCTGTCGGTGAAACGACTGTCATCGACCGGATTCTCGGCGAGCTGGAGGAGGACGATCGCATCACGGACGTGTTTGTCAGTACGAACCAGCGCTTTGCCGACGACTTCCGGGACCATATCGCCGCGAGTCGCTTCGAGAAAGCGTCCCTGACCGTCGAGGAAACTGCCGAGGAAGACGAGAAGTTCGGCGTCGTCGGTGCGCTCGCCCAGCTAGTCGACCGAGAAGGACTCGGCGACGAGGACCTGCTCGTCATCGCCGGCGACAATCTCATCAGCTTCGACATCGCCGAGTTCATCGACTATTTCGAACAGTACGACGACCCCACGCTCGCCGCCTACGATGTCGGGTCCTTGGAAAAGGCCAGCTCCTACGGCCTCATCGAACTCGACGGCGAGGAGGTCACTGATTTCCAGGAGAAGCCCGACGACCCCAACAGCACACTCGTCTCGATTGCCTGCTATGCGTTCCCGGCCGATGCGATCCGCTTCGACGAGTACCTCGAAGACGGAAACAACCCCGACGAACCCGGCTGGTTCATCCAGTGGCTCGTCGATGACGGGCCGGTCCGTGCGTTCACGTTTGACGACGCCTGGTACGACATCGGGACGCCCGAAAGCTATCTGGAAGCCGTCGCGTGGGAACTCGACGGGGACAACGTCGTCGCGGAGGACGCCACCATCGAGAACACCACGCTTGGCGAGAACGTCCACGTCCTCTCGGGAGCCGAGGTCGTCAACTCTAGTCTTGACGGCACCATCGTGTTCCCGGACACGACTATTCTCGATTCGGATATCCGCCAGTCGATTATCGACCGGGATACACAGGTCGAGCGTCTAGACCTCGCCGGCGCACTCATCGGCGCGCACACGCAGTTGACCGACGGAAATTAGCCCCACCCAGCCGTTCTGTCTTTCCTGATTACGCCAACCACGCGTCTTCGATCTGCACTGACCCGCGACTGCCGTCCCACTGCGTCTCGTACTCAAATTCGATCCGGCGGTCCATGTGCGGGCCGTCAGTGACGAGCGTTTCGAACTCGCCGCCTTCCCCGAGGATGTGGACGCCGTACTCCTCGTTGAGTGCCTCCAGTTCATCGAGCGCGTCGGCGTCAAGCGTGCGACCCAGCCAGGACTCATCGAGACCGTAGGCGGCCACGCGGATAATCTGTATCTCGAAGCCGGCGTCCAGCATCGCGTCGGCGAGGTCACGGGGGTTCTCCTGCCACAGCGGCGCGAATACGTTGGCTTCGAGGCGGTCGGCCATCGATTCGATGCGGGTCGTCTGATACTCGCTTTCGACGGCCCCGGCAGTGACGCCGGTGATACCGCCTTCCAGCTCGTCGTCGAGTTCGCGCAGTGCTGCTTCCAGCGGTTCGAGTTCGGCATCGCCCTGCTCGCCCGAATCAGGCACGTCGTCGGCTCCAAAGTCATCAGGTTCGACTTCGACCAGTTGGATGCCGATGCTCTCGGCAGCTAAGCGGGCTAACCGGGTCGCCGGAACGTGGTACATGTAGGAGTCGCCTTCCGGGTGGACCGTCACTAGGCGCTCGACGGGGTGGCCCCGTTCCAGTGCCCGGTACAGCGCCCACGAGGAGTCTTTACCGCCGGAAAACAACGAAACCCACGCGCCGTCTGTCATGGCTGCTGGTAGCTGTCGGCGGCGTAAATCGCTGTCTATTCCACCAGTTCGTCTTCGATATCGGTGTGGCTGACGTAGGTCGCCACCCGGACGCCAACGAGGCTGATGAGGATGCCTACAAGGATGAACAGCGCGAGGCGGGTCCCTGCATCCAGCGAGAACCCCTGAATCTGTACGATGCCGAGGTTCGTCTCCGGCACCTGAAACGGCTCGAACACGCCACCGCGTTCGAGGAAGTACGCAGAAAAGCCGCGAACGACGAGCCCGACAGCGACCGCACCGAACGGGAGGTTCACGTACGCGCTCCGAACCCCCTCTTGCTGGATGAGTTCGTCCAGCAGGCGGCCAAGCGAAGCGGCCAACGCCGCGCCGGTCAGCCACGGCACGGACGCGAAGGCAAAGCGGTTTGCAAGCAGGAAGGGACTGATATCACCGACCGCAGAAACGCCCAGCACACCGGCGAAAACTCCGACGAGCGAGAGGCCGGCGGCGACGACGTAGGTCACGAGCGACACCTGTCCCGAGTACAGCGCTTCCCGGGTCTGGCTGGGAAGTTGCGAGAGGTACGCGTCGATACCCAGTCCCTTGTAGATGAGGAACACGCCGATGGCGGCCGCGATAGCGCCGACGGCGATGGTCGGGCTGGTGACGACGAGCAACAGCGGGAACGCGAGCATGATGATGCCGACGGGGACCAGCACCGTCTTGCGCAGTTCCTCGTCGGCCAGGAACTGCTTGAGCAGGTAGTACGTCGATTCAATATCGCGGGCCTGGCGGACGACAACGCGGTCGACGGCATCGACCCGAACGCGGCTCTCGATGATGGGGACCAGCCGCTCGTCGTCGGCGCTGTCGACGACGACGACCGCGGAGCCCGGGTCGTGCTCGGCGACCAGACTGTCGATCTGGCTGGCGATCTCCCGATCCGAGCCGACGCTGTCGCTCCCGCCGCCGACGACGGCGAGGACCGGCTCGGACCCCTCAGCATCGAGTTCATCCGCGACTGCGAGTCCTTCGAGGAGGCAGTTGACCCGACTATCTTCCGGGTCAACGACCCCCGTCTGTGTGATGAGTGACTCGACGGCGTCGCGGCCGACAACGGGACACGCGGCTGTGGCCGGACTGTCCCTGTCGATACACACCACCAGCGTGGTCACACTACGGCGAAGGCGGTCCCCGGATAAAAACCTCCCGAGCTATCGCCGGAAGGAGAGGCCCTCGATATCGCCGTCAGCGACGCCGGCGATACCCGCTCCCAGCGCGAACGCGACCTGCTGTGCGCCCCCGCGGAGCTTGCCCGTCAATCCGCGCTCGGGCTCGTATTCATTGATCGTCACGTCCTCACCCAGCCGTTGCTCCAGACTCGCCTCAACGTCGTCACGCGTCCCGAGACGGTCGACGAGCCCACGTTCTTCTGCCTCGTCGCCGAGGAAGATTCGCGCTTCGGTGTCTTTGAGCGTCTCGGCGTCCATCTCGCGGCCTTCGGCCACGGTGTCGATGAACTGGTCGTAGTAGTCGTCGACGATGCCCTGCAGGTACTCGCGCTCGTCTTCGGACATTTCCTTCAGCGGGACGCCGGCGTCCTTGTACTCACCGGCGGTGAACTGCTCGTAGGAGAGGCCCAGGCGGTCGGCCAGTTCCTTGGCGTTGACCCGTGAGCCGACGACGCCGATTGAGCCGACGATAGAGCCCTCACGCGCCCACAGTTCGTCGCAGCCGGCGGCGATATCGTAGCCGCCGCTGGCACAGACGTCCGTCGCGTAGGCGATGGTCGGCCCGTCGAACTGCTCGGCGGCGATTCGGATGTCCTCGCTGGGGACGATTTCGCCACCCGGGGTGTTCAGCTTCAGAAGCAGTGCCTCCGAGCCCCGGTCGGAATCAGCGCGTTCGATCTGTTCGACGATATTGTGGGCCGACGCACCGACTGGCGGACTGGTGATGCCACCACCGCCGTCACGACTGATCGGCCCTTCGACGGCGACTTCCGCGACGTTGTGTGCCGGGAGGAGAGAGCCGGCGATGTTGCTGCCGATACGGGCGGTCGCGACGGCGACAGCGATGACCAGCAGGACGCCAAGTAACTGGGCAAGATTGTCGGGCGTCCTGACAAACAGCACCCACCCCAAGATCGTCCCGATACCGACGATAGCTATGACCAGTAACCCGCGAACGATGTCGTCTGCGCCCGCCATTACTGATACATCCCAAGCGGCCGTGCGCTCGTGCTCTCCTCTTGATTCTCCTGCAGCTGCTGTGCGAGTTGCGCCTTGGCTCGACCGATTTCCTCGGCCTGCTCGACCAGAGCCTCGGTGTCGATCTCGAAGTCAGTGAGCGGACTGATACCCGTCTGCAGGAGCGCCCGCGCCGCTTCCGGGTCGGGGAACTGCTGGTCGGCTTCGACGATAAGTCCGACGCTCGTCAGCCCGGTTCGCTGCGATTCATGGACTAGTGCGCCGGTCGGCCCAGTGATTGCGCCGTTCTCCGAGGGCGGATTTACGTCCGCCTCCGCAAGCATTGCCGCCCCGTCGCCCGTCGAGATGCCGTACACGTCTGGAACCCCGTCTTTCTCAGCAGGACGGCCGCTGAGGTAGACCGGCGTCGCATCGCTGGACTCGAACCAGCTGACCATACAGCCGGCGAACTCCGTCGCACCGGATGGGGAAATCGGTGCGTCGCTCTGGAGGACGAGCAGGTCGCGATCCTCGTCCGCGTACAGCCGGACCGGCGGGCGAACCTCTGGGTCGTCCGTTCCGTACACGGCGATTTCTGGCAACCCTTCGCAGTGGGCCGACGCGTAGTACTCCATGTCATAGACATCAACAAGATGGTCAGCGGCTATCTTGCCGACGAGTCCGACCCCTGGGAGTCCCTCGATCAGTGTGGGTGAGTCGAGGGAAATGTCGTCGCGGTGGACCTGTATGTGTGCCATACCTCAGATATCGTCCGCCGACGGCTTGAAAGCCATGGGCCGGTGCCGTTCGAAACCCACAAACCGACCGCCAGCGAACGCCGGACAATGGAACCACTCGACCGCTACCGACCCATCATCGACGACTTCGAGGCGTTCATCGACGCATGTGAACGCCCGCTGCCGTCGGCTGTCAGGGTCAACACGATCAAAGCCACCGTCGAGCGGGTCCGGACGGCGCTTGCGGATGCAGACATCGCCTACGACCCCGTCGACTGGCACGACGGCCTGTTCGTCCTGCCCGAGGACTCCCCCGGCGCGAACTGGCCGTACTTCCACGGCTGGATTCACGGGCAGGAGGAGGTGTCCGTGATTCCGGCGACCGTACTGGACCCCCAGCCCGGCGAGCGGGTCTGGGACGCCTGTGCGGCACCGGGGAGCAAGACGACCCAGCTCGCCGCGCTGATGGAGGATACCGGTGAAGTCGTCGCAACCGACAACAACCTCGGGCGGATTTCGGCGTTGCGGACCAACACCGAGCGACTGGGGGCGACGACGGTTGCCGTCACCCACGAGGACGGCCGCAACCACTCGCTCAAGCCCTTCGGCGGCAAGGGGTACGACCGGGCGCTCGTCGACGTCCCCTGTTCCTGTGAGGGGACTATCCGAAAGAACCCCGACACGCTGGAGGACTGGTCGCTCTCGCACGTCGAGGGTATCTCCGGCGTCCAGAAGGGCATCCTCAAACGCGCCGTCGAGGTGACTGAGCCCGGGGGGACCGTCGTCTACTCCACCTGCACGTTCGCCCCGGAAGAAAACGAGGCCGTGCTGGACTACGTGCTCGACGAGGTCGCCTGTGAAATCGTGGACTACGACCTCCCGCTCGATCATGCACCGGGGATCACCGAGTGGGAAGACGAGAGCTTCGACCCCAGCGTAACCAGCGCTAAGCGCATCTACCCGCACCACAACGACACGGGCGGGTTCTTCTGTGCGAAACTGGAGGTGCCCGCGGAATGAGCAACCAGAGCACTGAGTTCACGCGACTCCCAGAGACGGACGAAGCGCGTGAAGACCCCGAGCGAGCGACCCGACAGGAAGTGCTCGGCTTCTGGGCTGAACGCTTTGGCGTCCCGCCGGAGACCTTCGAGGGGTACACCTTCTGGGAGCGCGGTGCTGGCAAACTATGGCTGTATCAGGGCAGCCCGCCGTCGCCGGTGGACATCGAGGGCTTGGGAATGACGTTCCTGCGAACGCGTCAGGAACACTGGAAGCCGACGCTGGAAGCCGTCCAGCGGTTCGGCGAGTACGCCAGCCAGAACGTCATCCACCTCGATGAGGACGCCGCCCGGGCGTTCGTGGCCGGCGAGGATCAAGAACTCGACTGGGACGGTGACTGGGGGTATCTCGTCGTCACTCACGACCTTGCTGGTGCGGCTGAACCGGTTGGCGTCGGCCTGTACGTCTACGGCGAACTCAGGTCACAGGTGCCGAAAGGGCGCCGGCGAGAAGTCTAACCCGACGACCCACCCGTCCCACTGAGAACCAGTTAGCCACTGGAAGACTGTGTGGCTGCCGTTCCCTGCATCGCGTATAGCTCCGCGTATGTCCCGTCGCCGTCAAGCAGTTCGGCGTGGCTACCCTGTTCTGTGACCTGCCCGTCCTCAACAGTGTAGATTCGGTCGGCGTTCGAGACTGTCGAGAGACGGTGGGCGATTGCGATCACAGTCTGGTCCCCGTCAAGCGTCTCGACAGTACGATGGATTTGCCGTTCCAGATTTGAGTCGAGGTCGCTAGTGGCTTCATCGAGTACAAGCACCTCCGCGTCGGTCAGGAGCGCCCGGGCCAGTGCGACGCGCTGACGCTGTCCGCCGGAGAGTTTCACGCCATCGTCGCCTAACACCGTGTCGAGCCCCTGTGGAAGGTCATCGAGAAACTCGAGAACGAGTGCCTTCTCAGCGACTTCGTAGAGCGTCTCATCGGAGATATCGCGGCCGGCAGTGAGGTTGTACCGCAACGTATCGTTGAAGATGTGGGGGTCCTGTCGAACCATCGCAACAGCGTCACGCCATTCCTCAAGGGCATAGGCCGAAATCGGCGTCCCGTTCGCCAGGATATCACCACTATCCGGGGTATAGAGTCGCGTGAGCAGCGAGACAACTGTTGATTTGCCGCCACCGGACTCCCCGACGATGCCGACGAACTCCCCTCGCTCGACAGCCATCGAGAAGTCCGCAAGCACTGGCTCGTCCTCGTAGGCGAACGAGACGTTCTCGAACGCGATTTCCCCAATTCGGTCTGGGACCGACTGCCCGCCAGTTGGCTCCTGCTGGGCTTCGAGGCGGTCGATGAACTGGTGGGTTCGGACCAGATGTGGGAGCTCTCCCTCGATAGCGTAGATGGTAGAGTTGAGCGAACTCAGCCGGGGGGCGAGTCGGAGCATCGCGAACAGGAACACGCCGAGTTCCGCGATAGATAGCGCCCGAAAACTGATGGCGACGTAGACGAGCCCAAACAGGAGCAGCGAGACCGAGAGGCGATAGAGGCTTCCGATTGCAACCTGGTTCCGGCGGACGGCAACGCTAGTAGAGGTGTACCGGTCGAGTGTGGACCGGAACTCAGCAAGCAGTCCGTCGTGCATACCAAACAGCTTCACGTCACGGATACCTTGCGTCCCCGCCTGTGTTGTCTCCTGCAGCTGTTCGTTTGCCGTCGCCACACGGTCGCCAACAGCGTACCCGGGCTCGATGCCGTATCTGATGATTGCCGTGACACCGCCGAGGGCGACAGCCGCACCGACTGCTAGCACCGGAGCGATAGCCAGTGCGATTCCGATATACACCAGACAGAGGATTCCCTGCTGGAAGAACTGGATTATCCGGCCGATGACACGGCCGGCGTACCGGGTCTGTGTCAGAATCGTGTTTATGATGTCATCGGACCCTTTGTCGTCGTAGTAGCCGACTGACGCGCCCATTGCCAGTTCGTAGGCCAGGTCTTTGAGGTCACGTTCGTACGTCTGTGTGAGCTTCGCCGCGAGCCATTTCACGGTAAACGACGCTGTATATCGGACAACCATCACGAACGCGAGACCGGACAGCAAAAATTCGAGTGTGAGCGGGAGTCCCGCAGCGGCGTACGCGGAAAGGAATTGGCCGGTGACGCCGTCCGCCTGAAGCGGGAGACCCTGCCCAGCCTGTGCGGCGTCGAGTATCGGAAACAGGAACGAGAGGCCAACACCCTCCAGTAGCATCACGAAGAGGCTGGCAGCGACGATACTCCCCGTCAGTGCCGGCCGGTACAACGCTACGCGGCGCAACGATGCGTATTTTTCACTGACGGAAGGAGTCGTAGCCATTGTTCAGGATGCGGTTTCTATGCGGCATAGTTACCGGCTTACTACGGCCGGGTCGTTTGGGAGCGAAGGGCACGTCTAACGGCAGCCAGAGTCACCATGGAGGCGAAAAGAGGCCATAACAAATAGTGCGAGTATCGCCGATATCCATATGGTCGCGATAGATTCCGGATCGACTGTTGTCGCAACTGACGACTGCGTCACCACGACTATCGACGGCGAAATCGTGTTGCTCAACAACGAGACGGGACGGTACCAGGGCCTGTCAGGGGTCGGCCCGGACATCTGGGACCGAATTCAGGAACCGACAGAACCAGCGGCAGTCGTCTCGGCGCTGGTCAAAGAGTACGATGTCGACAGGAACCGGGCCGCAAATGATGTGGAACGCTTTCTGGAAACGCTTGCCGCGGAGCAACTCATCAAGGTCGATGCGAACCCGACTCCGTGAGTTCAGGGCGTTGTCACGGGCGCAGAAGCTATTGCTCTGTGAAGCAGTGGTACTGATCATTGCGAGCAAAGTACTGCTTACAGTCGCCGGGCTGGAGGATGCAGAGTGCTGTTTCGGCACAGTCTCCCAGTTCTTCCCGTGTCATCGACAGTCTGGATCACCAGAGTCAGTACGCTGGGCGGTTTCGACAGCTGGATCGTGTCTTCCGGGCACCTATGATTGTCTTGAGCGGGCACTCACTGGGAGTACATTGCTGAAGGCGAGTGATTCGCCACATTGTCTCCGCTTCGGTGTGGATACACAGTCCGATACGTTTGAGGCTCATGCTTGGGTCGAGTCAAACGGTGATGTCCTTATCGGGGATGTCGACGACTTTGGGCGTTTCCGACCACTCACGGAACGCGAAGTACGCGACTAACGGATAGTAAACACCCTATTCTGTTGAAATTCAGCAGTAATAGATAATATAACAAATACATATATGCCTGAAAGCAGATGTGGAGGTAACCAATGAAGGAATACGAAACGCCGTCGGTCGAAACGTACGGAACTGTCGAAGAAAAGACGAACTGGTGGGATCACGACGACGGATACGGGAAGTGGAGCTAGCGTCCACAGTCTGTTCACACATCTAGCGGACTTCTCTTTTTATCAGTACTCGATACTGGCACTATTCAGTGGATACATTGCGACGGTTTCGTGGTTGTGTACTGGGAGTAGAGAGTCCATTCTTATCCACCACAGCAGTCAAGCGGTCTGGTATGAACCAGGGGTGTCGTAGCTGGGGTGTGTCTCACCACAGACGGAATCGATGGACAACTATGCGGGGAGGACACTAGTCGGATGGCGACAGCAAACACAGCCACGTACGAAGCCTTTGGGCTGACAGTCCGCTCGGCCTTCGACGTACCGGAGCTTCCGCCCGTTGAGACAGCGCCTGACGGGCAGGCTGATGTCACTATCACTGAGGAACGGATTCCCCGCCCACTATCGGCTGCGTCCGGGTCAACCTTTCACGCGGTAACCGAGCGCGAATACTACCTTCTGTACGATGCCGCAACGGTCAGAATTCTCGACGGGAAATCCATCGCTGTAGACCCGGCCTCGGACGTGCCAGGCGAAGTCCTCCGCCACGTACTGGTCGGCCCAGCGTTGAACCACCTGCTGGATCAACGGGGCTACTTCGTGCTGCACGCCAGTACCGTCAGCATCGACGGGCGCGCAGTGGCGTTCGTTGGGGAGTCGGGAGTCGGAAAAACGACAACTGCGATGGCCTGCCTGCTCGACGGACATCGTGTCCTGAGCGATGACGTAGCTGCGATAGCGCTGGACGATGCGGGACCAGTCGTCCGAAGTGGCTACCCATCGATGAAACTCGATCCGGAGGCGGTCGAGGTGTTTGATCCTCCGGTCGAGCCGCCGGAACAGGTCCACAGCGGTCGCCCTCGGCACTTCTATGGGCTCAGGCACGACCAGCCCGCGACCCCGGTGCCGCTAGAACGGATTTACCTGCTCGAAGACGGCGAGACAATCGAGGTGGACGCAGTCAGGCCGGACGAGCAGGTCATGGCGCTCGTGGATAATACATACACGCTGGGCGCGCTGGAAGCCGACGGCCAGGCCGCGTCCAATTTCAGCACCTGCGGAGAGATTGTCGAGATGACTGATATAAAACGGCTTCGCCGACCGCGAAATCTCGATGCGATTCCGGATGTCGCAGCCCGGATTCAGTCTGATCTCAAGAGTGACTCATGCTGACGGAGGCTGAACCCGAACTTCAGGTGGTCGTCGATTGTGCTCGTACCGCAGTCGTCACCGACGCTTCCCCCGATCCTCCCGCGGTGGATGGGACGCCAGACTGGGACCGCGTCGTTGCACTCGCCCAGTATCACGGTGTTGTGCAACTCCTCTATGAGGGACTGGAAGCGATGGCACGCGAGAGTGATGATGAGTTCACCGTGCCAGCGGCCGTGTTGACACGACTTAGCAGCATCGTACAGGGAAAACGGATGCGGAATCTCGCGTTTACGACCGAGTTACAGGAGATAATCGAGAGTTTTGAGAAGCGTGGTGTCCGTGCGATACCGTTCAAGGGGCCGGCGCTGTCCGCCGCCGCTTACGACGACGCAACGGTGCGTGAGTACAACGATCTAGATCTGCTCGTCCACCCAGAAGATATCCCCGCCGCTGCGGATATTCTCGAAGGACGAGGATATGAGTGGCGCGGGGGCACGCCGCGGTTGGATGACGCCGCGCTGTTAGGCGGTCCTGTGACGAAGGCAATCGTTCACGAGTACGAGATGCGTGGTCCGGAGTTCGACGTGGAACTTCGCTGGCGCGTGGGCGATGCCGAGCGACCGTTCTCCATCCCGTTCAGTGAACTCTGGGACCGCCGCGACACCATAGCGGTCGGCGGCCAACCGCTTCCAGCACTTGCACAGCCAGATCGGCTGCTCGTGTTAGCGTTCCACGGAACCAAGCACCGCTGGTATCTCCTGAAGTGGCTCTGTGATTTCGTTGCGGCACTGGAGTCGACAGACGCCGACTGGTCACACGTCCTCGCTCGGGCGCAAAAAACTGGCGTCGAGCGTAATCTACTGCTTGGGGCCGCGCTTGCCCGTGCTGTCTTCGGGTACACCCTCCCAGCGCCGCTACTGGACCGCCTTCGTACGGACAGCCGCGTGTCCGAATTAGCCGAAACCGTCGTTGAGTCGCTGGCCGCTGGGACGCCAGAGGCGCCCACACAGTTCGAAGCCGCTCGGTTTTATCTGGCTGCCAGCGATTCGATGACAGCGCTGTTGCCGCTCCTGCTGTTACATTCGTCACTTCACCCGACCTACTCGGAGTACCAGTTTCGCCCGCTCCCCGGCCCGCTGCATCCGCTGTACTACGTCATTTGGCCGCTCCGACTCCTCCTCGAAACGCCACAGTGGCGGCGACAGCCTTCTGAGAAGCGACGTGACGAAGCGACCTGAACAACGATTGCTCCTTTGATAGCGATGTGAGATGCTGTACCTGAGAGCGGAGTCCCCACCGTTTCTCACAGACCACTCATTCCCGTGGCTGGATTGTCCCCTCACCCAGTCCTTCCCAGGCGACGCGGTAGCCAAGGCGCGCGAGCGCAGCGCTGTCGTCCGCAACCCCGTACGCCGAGAGTCGATCGGTCGCCGTCTCGTATGCCATTCCGGGTTCGATTTCCTCGGCCAGTTCGTCCAGTACGGTGGGGTCAACGAGTGTGCGGCCGACGCGCTCGTGAGCCGGAAAGACCACATCTTCCAGCGCACCCTCGCTAACACCGTGCTCCGCGGCGAGGTCGGCGAGTGAGATAACGTCGGCAACCGGCCGCAGTTCGTCGGATATCTCTGCAACGCTCTCATGCACGAGTCGCTCCTCGTAGGGTCGCAGGGCGTCTCGCACATCTTTTACTCTGACCGTGCCGGAGTACGGAATTGCCCGATTATCCGTTGCCTCGATTTCCTCGCCGACGCCAAGCGATTCGTCGACTGCGACCAGCATCTCGATCTCCTCCAGTGCGTCAAGACGGGCAAGTTTTTTCTCGACGTACTCCGGCGTCCAGAACCCCATGATTTCGAAGAAGACGCGGAAGGGTGTGTCGCCGTCGGTCACGTCCGAACCACCCGTACTGCGACCGGTATCCCGCACCCCGGTGTCAGTGCCGGGTCGCCACTCGAATGCGAAGTCCGGAATGACGACGTGTTCGCCGGCGCGTAACGGCTCCGGTTCGCGTATCAGGTCCCAGTCGAGGTCCAGTGCGGCGAACCGGCCGGCGAAGTCGGCTTCGACGCCGCTGTCGTAGCTGACCTCTGTTACGGGCTCGACACCGGGAACGGAGACATCTCCATCTGAAAGGGTGAGTTCCCGCTCGGTGCCCCGGTCGTCGATGGTTGCCGTCAGCTCCCACTCGTTTGCGGTCGCGACCGTTCGCAGGAGGCGCGCGAAGCGGGTCCCGTACCGGCGCGTGTTCGAGAACAGCGCGTCCGGTCCTGTAACGACGACTTCCCGACCGTTCCCTGTCCGACGGATCTCGTACATCAGCCGGAGGCGTTTGACCGCCGAGACGAGCGCCTTCGGATCGGAGGAACGGACTCGCACCTCTGTCGCGTCGAACAGCGCCGTTTGCGCCAGCGAGAGATTGTACTGGGTCCGAAGTTCGGCCGGCCCCCAGCGAGAGTCCACCTCCGTGAGGACCTGCCGAGAGCCCCGGTCGGCGTACAGCGTGTCGGCCAGCGATGCGGCATCCGTGCCGAAGTGGTCAGCCGCTTCGGCGAGTGCCTGCTGGCGCTCGGCTTCGGTCACGACGCCAACGTCTGCAGCGGCTTCGAACACCCGACGACGGGCACGAACAGGGTCGATCGGGGCGTGCGTCTCAAATGTTGCTTCCCGTTCGACGAGTTTCGCCAGCCCGCGGACCAGCTTGAAATCGTCGGCCTCCCGTTCGACATCCGCGAGTGCCGTCTCCAGCGTCTCGCGGGACTCGCCGATGTGGCCCTGATAGATACCGAGTACGCGGGCCGCCAGTTGCTCCGCGTCGGCGTCGGCGAACTGCAGGTGATAACCACCGCCCGCGCGGGACACCCGCAGGAGGTCTTTCGTCAGCACACGCGTCCCTCCGCCACGGAGCGACAAAAACACGGGGAGTGACGACGCCCCCGCAGAGACGCCCGTCGCAGCCGGCATCATTCCGCCGGATGTCTGTCCTCAAAGGTGACTTCGACAGTTGCATCGTCCGCGATCGACCGGCCGACGGCACGTTCGAGGTCGGAGACAAGAGCCGGATACGGCCGGTCGGCGGGCCGACTGACCGCGACGGTGACCACCCGGTCCAGCCGGTACACTGAGACGCCGCCGAACCGGGTCTGGACCGACTGTAATCGGAGCCGCTCGTATGATTCGTTGGACAACACTTCGGTAACAGCGTCGTTTACCGACGTTTCGACCTGCATCTGTTGGGCGGTGACCGTCCCGGCACCGGCGAACGCGACCAGCAGCGCCAGAACGGCGACAACGGTCGGCGCGTACGTCCGGACCGTCGCGCTCGGCGGGCGGTCGGCTGCCCAGTTTAGCGGACGGAATCCGAGTCCCCAGAGGACGAGAACGCCGGTAAGGTTGATTGACGCAACGTTGACCAGCAGGAGGATACCCGCCCCGAGTGCGACGGCCGGCAGTCCCCAAGCGATACCAACCCCGATGGCCGCAGCGGCGGGGATGAGCGCAGCAGCGATCATCACACCGACCAGTGAGACCGGCAGTGCCGTCGCCAGTCCGAACGCCCCAGCGGCTCCAGCACAGAGTCCGACCGCAAGCGATAGAAAGCCCGGCGAAATGCGCTGGGCGATCTGCTGGACTGTCGTGACACGGAGCTGTCCGGGGACGAACCCGCTGTGTCGGATGAACAGTCCGAACAGGGCCGCGCTTCCGATGGCGACGGCGAGCCCGAGCAACTGGTCGCGGACGCCCTCGACGATGAGCCGGCGGTCGCTGAGCGTCGTCCCGACGCTGGCGATGAGTGCGGAACCGACCTGTGGCGCGATGACCATCGAGCCAACGACGATAGCTGGAGAGTCAAGAAGCAGACCCGCCGTCGCGACGATTGCACTCAGGACCGTCATTCCATAGTAAGTCCCTTGTCCGGGGTTCATGCCGACCGCGCGACCGCGGAGTTCGTCGTGGGAGATGCGGTCCTCGTGGCGGCGGGCAGAGTTTGACTGGTCCGGCCGGGCAGTCTCGGCGTTCCCGACGACAGTGTACCGGTCGGCATCGAGCCCGGTCGCTTCGAGATCGTCGAGCACCTCATCGACGGCCTCCGGCGGGAGCGGAAACTGCAACAGCCACGCCGTCTCGTCGTCGCTCGTCTCCTTGGTCTGAACATAACTGATATCACGGTCGTCCAGCACGCCGCAGACGCTGTTGAGGACAGCGTCGGGAACACGGATGTGTATCAACCGCACTCGGACGCACCTCGCGACCCGCAACACTGGCGATTAGCATCGAGCATTTCTCTGCTTCTCGCCGGAGAGAGCCATAGTTATCAAGGTGGTAAGTCCGGTTAGCGTTGGGAGTGCCTGGGCAACGACATATCGCCCGCTACCTGCGTCGCCTGGCGACCCGCTCTTCGGCGGTTTCCTCTGTCACGAGTTCGTACAGCAGTGCCCGTCCGCCGTCGGCTTTCGGTCGGAGAATACGGCCAAGTCGCTGGGTAAACTCCCGCTCTGAGCCGCTCCCCGAGAGGACGACGGCGACGTTCGCGTCAGGCACGTCCACTCCCTCGTCAAGGACGTTCGCGGTCACGACCCGGGAGTACGTCCCGTCACGGAACCGCTCTGAGTCATCTCCCGACGCTCGCTCGCGCCAGTCTCGTGCGTTATCGCCGGAATGAGAAACCGCTCGGAGAGGCGATACACGAGGTCGGTGTGGGCGGTGAAGACGATGATCCGGTCCTCGCGGTGGCGGTCCAGAATCGTCGCCAGCCGGTCGACCTTCCGCTTGGCATTCATCATCACCTCGCGGGCGCGCTGTTTCGCGAGCAGCGCCTCGCGAGCCGCCGGGTCGTTGCCGGACCGCTTCACGAGTTCCTGATAGTCGCTGCCGGATCGGAGTTGGATGTTGGATTGCTTGAGGTAGTCGGTGAACGTCCCCTGATACTCCTCGTAGCGGTCCCGTTCGTCCGGCGTGAGTGAGACTTCGAGTCGCTTGATATCGTAGTCCGCGAGGTGCTCGCCCGCCAGGTCGTCGACACTGACTCGCTGGACGAGCGGTCCGACGAGGTCCTCTATGACCTCGTGGGCTCCGTCCGGCCGCTCGAACGTCGCTGTCAGTCCGAGCCGCGCCGGCGCAGCGAGCAATCGAGCGATATCCTGATACCCCTCCCCGCCGAGGTGGTGGACCTCGTCGAAGACGACGAGCCCGAAGCGGTCCCCGAGTTCGTCGGCCCGCAGGTATGCCGAGTCGTACGTCGACACAGTGATATCCTCGACGCGCTGTTCGCCCCCGCCCATGCGGCCGACCGGCTGGTCGAACTCCCGTTGTAGCTCGCGCTGCCACTGTTCCAGCAGGTCGATGGTCGGGACGACGACCAGGGTTGGCGCCCCCAGCGCGACCATGGCTGCGATGCCGATGACGGTCTTGCCACTCCCTGTCGGTAGTTCGAGACAGCCTCTGTCCTCAGCTTCACGCCAGGCGTCCAGTGCCGCTTGCTGGTACTTTCGGAGGTCATACGCCGTCGAAAGCGCCAGCGACGGGAGCGAGAAGACGCGCTCCTCATACGCCAGTTCACGATCGTCAAGCGCGCTCCGGATGTCGGCGTACCGGTAGGCCGGCGCCCGCCCTGTCTGTGAACGCCGGTCGTACTCGACGCCGGGCAGGTCCGACGGTGGGTCCCCCGACACGCGAATGGTCCCCGACTCGTACGTCAACTCCAGCACACTCCGGGGTTCGCCGGTCCGGCCGATAACGCTTTCGCGGGCCACGCCGCTGCGTGTGTTGCCTGGATTCCCGTCTTCAGCGTAGTGTTACGTCGACAGCGGGTGAAAGAACAATACAGTTTACATCTATTCACCCCCTATTACTCCAACTATGGACGACACGCGTACGACACTACTTGCGCTCTTTCTGTCGGTAGTGCTGACCCTCACTATGATACCGGCGAGCGTGGCCGGAACACAGACGGCGCAGGACACACTGACCGTCGATAAAGGCGGGAGTGCCGACTACCAGTCGATACAGGCCGCTGTGAACGCTGCCGACAGCGGTGACACCGTCGAGGTCCGGCCGGGCACCTACCGGGAAGAAGTCCGAATCAACGAGAGTATTACCCTCGTCGCACCCGGCCGGGCGATACTGGACGGTTCGCGGTTCGTCAACGGAACCGGCGTCACGGTGGCCGGCGCAGCCGACGCGAACGTCACCGGATTCACCGTGCGGAACTACCGCTTTGGCGTCGCCGCCAACGGAACCAGCGGTGACTGGACGGTCGTGGACACGACCGTTATCGCTGCCGATGTCGGCGTCTACGCGCCGAATACGACCGGAAACTGGACTATCGAGGACGCCGCCGTCGCCAGCACGACCTACAGCGGCGTGTTCGCCCGTGGCACCAGCGGCGACTGGACGATCCGCAACACCCGCTTTGTCGAAGTTGGCGGTGACGGCGTCGACATCCGCAAGTCCTCTGGCGACTGGACGGTCGCCGCGGTCGTCGTCGATCGGTCCGGCGCAGACGGCGTCGACGCCTCCGGCACAACTGGTGACTGGACGGTCCGGAACACGGAGGTCCGCCGAAGCAACACTGGCGTCAAGGCTATCGACAGTGGCGGCAACTGGACGGTGACTGACCTGACGGTCCGCCGGAGCGACACCGGCCTCGTAACTGCTTTTTCGACCGGCGCGTGGACGCTGGAAGATGCATCGATTGAGACCCGAGATGTCGGTGTCTTCGCCGCTCGAACAGCCGGTGCATGGACTATCCAGAATACGACCATTGAGAGCCAGCAGCAGGGAATCCACGCCGTCAACACCAACGCATCGTGGACCATCTTTGAGTCGACTATCTCTGTGACCGCTCAAAGGGATGCTATTGGTGTCGACGCTCGGTCTGCGACCGATGGCTGGTCACTTACCGACGTCACCATCGAAAGCCCCGGTATCGAAGTTGCCGAATGAAGGGACCACGCCAGCGGTGTCTCCCCGTTACGGGCTGCCACTCTCGCCACCAAAGCGAAGCCCTTAATTAAAACACCCCCCTCTCCCAGAGTGCGGGACCGTGGGGTAGCGGTATCCTCGGCGCATGGGGTGCGTCGGACCTGAGTTCGAATCTCGGCGGTCCCACTTTCTCTAAAGCGTGATGAAACCAGCAAGGGAGTAGTGCAACCCTTTCACCCTCACTGTGTCCAGCCACGGTAGATTCGGGTTACTTGCATACAATTCATATGCCTGTCACTTTCTAGCTGAACTGTGGCGGACAGGCATTGCGATATCCTAAGGCGAAATTGTCACGAGAGCGGTGGAGACATAGTCGGTAACGACGTAGTTCAGACAGGCGGTTGGTGGGTGACGCCTGGCGTCACTTCCAGGTGAAGTACGTCAACACACCGATTCCAAGCGTTTCGAGCATCTGGAGCACCATCATCACCTGAACAGCTACCGCAGGCATCGCCGGGGCCGTGAAATAGAAGTACAGAGCAACGGCGTTCTCCGCGAGCAGGAACGACGCGAACACGATGGAACCCAGCGTCAGCGGGGCACGGATTTCGCGGTAGGTCTGCACCCAAATAGTAATAAGGACGCCCAGCAGTAGGATGTTGGCCGCGGCGGCGATACGGGCCCCGTTCAACACGAGACTCATGCTGTGGGCTCCTGTGGTCGGTTCGCTCCCGCTGGTCGTTGGCAGTGTCGTGTCGTGTGCATATCAGTCGTCCACCTGTCTGAGGATTCGCTCGACCGTGTCCCAGTGGGTTCTCGCACGTTCGCTTGGGAGATAGATAACGCCGTAGTCGGCATCGCTACTGGTGATGACCCCGTTCTCTTTGAGCACATCGAGATGGTACCGGATTGTGTTGTATGCCAGATCGAGATCATCGGCGAGCTGGTTGGCGTTTCGCGGCTGGTCGGCCAGCGCGCGTAAAACACGGGCACGGTTGGGTCCTCCGCGAGTACCTGCCAGCGTTTGCCAGAGGACCGTCTCCATTCTGGTCACATTTCCGGTCCGGATGGCAAGAATCCACCGACATACGGGCTAGACGTGCGAGTCGGCTTCGATGGGGCACACCGGTGGAGGCTCGCGATCGCAGGGTACCACGCTCCCACTCGGGGTCCGGAACCACCCCCGAATTCAGCGTGTCAAACCTATTCTCCATGCGTTACAGTTCTGAGAATAGTGGATAAAACAGTTTCGACGAATCAGAAGAGATAGGCGGTTTCAAACCCTCTAGGAGAATTTGAGTGAGAATTGAGAGAGACTCACGAAATGTACTATTTATCTGACAAACTGAGCAAGTGATGTATGACACCAGACACGACTCGACGACGGATTTTGTTCGGTATCGGAACCGGTGTGACAGTCGGTCTCGCCGGCTGTAGCGGCGACGGTGGCGGCGGTGCCGAGCCGACCGAGACGGACAGCGGCATGGACACGCCGATGGAGACCGACACAGATGCGCAGACCGAAGCGGAAACCGACCCGGGAATGGCGGCGGTCCGGGTGGCACACATGTCGCCGAACGCCCCGAACGTGGACGTCTACGTGGAGGGCGATGCAGTCCTCGAAGACGTGCCCTTCGGTGCGGTCAGTGAGTATTTGGACGTGCGCGCGGGAGAGCGGTCGGTCGAGATTACCGCCGCTGGCGACCCGGACACGTCGGTGTTTTCGGGATCCGTCCCAGTGGAAGCGGACACCGAGTACACTATCGCGGCAATCGGTGAAATCGGCGACGACGCCGACCAGGCGTTCGAACCGCTCGTACTGGAGGACGACAACAGCGACCCCGGCGGCGATACCGCACGCGTCCGTCTGGTCCACGCCTCGCCCGACGCGCCGGCCGTTGACGTGACCCTCGCATCGAACGGCGACACGCTGTACGACGGCGTGGAATACGGCGGCTCCGGCTACGTCGAAGCACCCGCAGGCGATTACACGCTTCAGGTCCGGGGTGACACGGAAAGCAACGACGGCGATGTCGTTGCGGAGTTCGACGTGAGCCTGGCCGGGGGCGAAGTGTACACCGCCTTCGCGGCGGGCTATCTCTCGCCGGATGACGAGCCGGCCGACACGCCGTTCGACCTGCTCGTGACGCAGGACACGGCCGGCGACGGTATGGAGACTGAAACCGAATCCGAACCAGCAAGCGTTCGGGTGGCACACATGTCACCGAACGCCCCAAACGTGGACGTCTACGTAGAGGGCGATAAGGTCCTCGAAGATGTGCCTTTCGGTGCGGTCAGTGAGTATCTGGACATCCCCGCTGGCGCGCGAGCGGTCCAGATAACCGCTGCCGGCGACCCGGACGCGTCGGTGTTCGAGGGCGGCGTGCCCGTCGAGAGTGGGCAGGCGTACACTGTCGCCGCAGCCGGCGAAATCGGCGACGAGGCCGGTAAGCCGTTCGAGCCGCTCGTCCTAGAAGACACCACCGCGGCGCCCAACAACGGGACGGCCCGGCTCCGTTTAGTTCACCTGTCACCCGACGCTCCACAGGTCGACGTGACGGTCAAATCGAGCGGCGACGTGCTGTTCGACGCCGTGGATTTCAGGGAGTTCGGCAGCGTCGAAGTGCCGGCGAACGAGTACACCGTTGAGGTTCGCAGCGCCACGCCCGAGAACGACGGGGACGTCGTCGCGGAGTACGACCTGGGACTCGCGAGCGAAACGGGCTACACCGGCTTTGCAGCGGGGTATCTCTCGCCGGACGACGAGCCGGCCGACACGCCGTTCGACTTGACCGTTGCACAGGACGCGGACGGGATGTAACGTTCTGCGGGATGCCGTAGGCGCTATTCGCCGGTATTTGCCACGGTCGACTACGTGGGACGATTTCCTCTACACTTTTGTGACGCCACTAGCAAGCGGGGGTATGGGAAAGGCAAACGACGTAGACTACGCTGACCTGCACGACCCGAACGCAGAGTACACGATGCGGGAGCTCTCTGCGGAGACAATGGGTGTCACCGCCAAGCGCGGCGGCGGTCGCGACGTGGAGATCACCGACGTTCAGACGACGATGGTCGACGGGAACTTCCCGTGGACGCTCGTTCGAATCTACACCGACGCAGGCATCGTCGGCACGGGCGAGGCCTACTGGGGCGCGGGCGTCCCGGAACTCATCGAGCGGATGAAGCCGTTCGTCGTCGGCGAGAACCCGCTGGACATCGACCGCCTGTACGAACACCTCATCCAGAAGATGAGTGGCGAAGGGAGCGTCGAGGGTGTCACCGTGACAGCTATTGCGGGTATCGAGGTCGCACTGCACGACCTCGCGGGCAAGATCCTCGAAGTGCCGGCCTACCAGTTGCTCGGTGGGAAGTATCGTGACGAGATGCGCGTGTACTGTGACTGCCACACCGAGGAAGAGGCCGACCCCGAGGCCTGTGCCGAGGAGGCTCGCCGCGTCGTTGACGAACTGGGCTACGATGCGCTTAAGTTCGACCTTGACGTGCCGAGCGGCTTGGAAAAGGACCGCGCGAACCGTCACCTCCGTCCGGGCGAAATCCGCCACAAGGCCGAGATTGTCGAGAAAGTCACCGAAGAGGTCAAAGACGAGGCTGACGTGGCCTTCGATTGTCACTGGACGTTCTCGGGTAGCTCAGGCAAGCGTCTTGCCGATGCCATCGAGGAGTACGATGTCTGGTGGCTCGAAGACCCCGTTCCGCCAGAAAACATCGAGGTCCAGGAAGAAGTCACCAAGTCCACGACGACGCCGATCACTGTGGGCGAGAACCGCTATCGTGTCACCGAGGAACGCCGACTCATCCAGAACCAAGCTGTCGACATGATCGCGCCGGATATGCCGAAAGTCGGTGGGATGCGCGAGACGCGCAAGGTCGCCGACGTGGCGAACCAGTACTACATCCCGGTCGCGATGCACAACGTGTCCTCACCGGTGGCGACGATGGCGAGCGCACACGTCGGGGCTGCCGTCCCGAACTCACTGGCTGTCGAGTACCACTCCTACGAACTCGGCTGGTGGGACGATCTGGTCGAGGAGACCGTCATCGAGGACGGCTACATCGAGATTCCGGAAGAGCCGGGCCTCGGGCTGACGCTCGATCTCGACGTTGTCGAAGAGCACGTTGTCGAGGGCGACACCGTCTTCGACGAAGCGTAAGGCTCGGCCCCATCGTTGGTGTTGACTGGGGCGGCACCGGGTGACGTGGTGGTCACCCGATAGTACTCACGGCGGCACAGTTACGCCGCACCGAACTCGACGCCGGTGACCTCGAAGCGAGCACCGCCGGCGTCGCTTTCCGTGACCGTTATCGACCAGCCGTGGGTATCGACGATCTCATCGACGATTCGGAGGCCGAACCCGGGACCCGAAGCCAGCGAGTAGCCGCCCTCGAACACCGTGTCGCGCTCGTCGGCCGGAATCCCGACGCCGTCGTCGGCGACGTAGAAGCCGTCGTCCAGTTCGCCGACAGTGAACGTCAGGTCAGCGGTTGCTCCCTGCGACTGTGATATCGAGGTTGTCGCACGCTGTTCGCCGGCGTCTTCCTGTCTCTCGGTGTCTGGCGTCTGTCCATGTTCCACACTGTTGCGGATCAGGTTCTCGAACAGTTGTCGCAGCCGGCTGGGGTCCGCCCGGACCACAGCCGAGGTCTGTAGTTCCAGTGTTGCGTCACCGGTCTCGACAGTTTGCCAGCACTGCTCAGCGACTGTCTGGAGTGGCACCGGCTCGCTGTCGAGCGCTGTCTCGCCGTTCTGGGCCAGCGTCAGGAGGTCGTCGATGAGCTGTCCAATACGGCCGTGAGCTCGCTTGACCGCGTCGAGATGCTCACTATCCTGTTCCATCCGTGCGAGTTCTAGCTGGCCCCGGGCAACATCCAGCGGGTTCCGGAGGTCGTGACTGACGACGCTGGCAAACTCTCCAAGGCGCTTGTTTTGCTGTTCAAGGGCCTGTTGGCGGCTTTCGCGATCGGAGACATCACGTCCGATACCGGCCACGCCGGCTGTCGAGCCGTCAGCAGCCGTTATCCGGCCCCCGGTGAATTCGTATGGAACTGTCGTGCCATCGGCAGTCAGCAGATCGGCTTCGAACGACGTTTCACCCGCCTCAAAAGCGGTCTCGATACCCTGTCGAACGGTTTCACGATCTGATGGGGCGAAGAGTGCTGTCAGCGCCATCGGCGCGAGATCAGCGTCTGCGTACCCGGTGGCTGCCGCCAGCGCATCGTTCCAGCCAGCCAGATCGCCGTTCTCATCGAGTTCATAGAACAGATCCGGCACTGCATCAACCGGTGCGTCAGGGCGGTCAATTTCTGTAACATGTTTCGATTCGCGTCGCTTCCGCTCGGTGATGTCACGGGAGGCGCCGACGATTCTGGCGACCGTCCCATCCTCAACAATGGGTTGTGCCTCGGCACGCACCCAGCGCTGTTCGCCATCCGGTCTGGTAATTCGGAATTCGAGGTCGACGGATTCGCCGGCTGAGACGCGCTGCATCGACTGGACGACTCTATCCTGATCCGTGGGATGAATCGCCGTCATGAACCCCGCGGGGTCGGTTTGCAGCGACTCGACGGAGCGGCCGTAGAGCGTTTCGTATGCCGAATTAACGAACTGTATCTCGGTCCAGTCCCCGGAGAACACCCATAACAGTTCATTCGACTGTTCTGCCAGTTCTGTGAGTCGCTGTCTGGTCCGATTCGCGAGTTCTGTTGACCGGTGATGTTCAACGAGCAACCGAACCCGATTGGCGAGGAGGTCGCTACAGTCAACGGCTGTGTCTCTTCTGAAAACGTCGGTGACTCCGTTGGAGATTGCGTCGCTGGCAACGGAGTCCGACTCGGTCAGCAGCAACACCGGGACATTGCTGTCCCGCTCGTGGACCGTGTTAGCGAATTCACGGCCGGACCGGTCCGGGAGGTTGTCCGCGGCGACGATGCCATCGATAGCCGTGTCTTCGAGCCGTTCGAGCGCACTGCCAGCCCGGGCAGTCGTCGTCAGTGTCAGCGAGTCCGGGTCCCGATTATCCGGGAACTCGACAGTCTCGTCGAGTAGCGGTGTGTCGTCGACCTGCAACACGTGTATCGAATCCGCGGTCGCATATGTGTCAGCCATCTTGTGTAAATAGAACTGCATCACCCCTCTTGAAGCTACGCCTGCAGTGATACATTACGCACCGAAGCGGTCCGAAACTGCATCCCGATCAATCTTGTCCGGGCCGCTGGTCGGCATCGCCTCGACGAACGCGATATCGCGGGGGTGTTTGTACCGCGCTAGACGGTCGTCGAGGAACACTCGGAGGTCGTCGAGCGTCAACGGCTGGTCGCCAGCGCCGTCGGTTGTGGCACTGGTCGCGGGCTCGATGACGGCCTTTCCGACCTGCCCCCACTTGTCGTCGGGGACCGGAATCACCACGACTTCGCCGACCGAGGAATGGTCGGCGATAGCGTCCTCGACCTCCGCTGGAAAGACGTTCTCGCCGCCGCTAACGAACATGTGCTTGGTGCGACCCTCGATGTAGTAGTAGCCGTCCGCGTCAACGCGAGCGAGGTCCCCGGTCGACACCCAGCCGTCGCCAAATGTCTCAGTGGTGGCCTCGGGGTTGTCGAGGTAGCCCGTCGCGGCGTGGGGCGAGCGCAACTGGAGTTCGCCGACGGTACCGGGGTCGACCGAGTCCCGTGAACCGGTGGGGTCGCCTCCGTCGTCGCTATCTTCGGGGTCGACGATTCTGGCGTCAACATGCAGAACCGGCTTGCCGACGGAATCGGCCTTCTTGTGGGGCCAGTCCTCGGGCATCGCGAAGTTGTTCGGCCCGCACTCGGTGAGGCCGTACCCCTGTGAGAGGTCGACGCCACGGTCCCACCACGTCTCCATCACACTCTTGCGGCAGGGGCCGCCGCCGGATTTGGCGAAGCGGAGCGACGAGAGGTCCGTCTCCGCCCAGCGGTCGTGGTCGGTCATCATCCGCAGGATTGCCGGGACGGCGACGAGGACGGTCCCACCCTCTACGTCGATGGTCCCCAGTACGTCGCCAGGATCAAACTCGCGGGCGATGACCACTGTCCCACCCATATGCCACAGCGGGACGGTGAGGACGTTCCAGCCCCCGGTGTGGAACATCGGGAACACCATGGGCGTCACGTCGTCCTCGCGCAGTCCCCAGGCCGTAATCGTGTTCAGGGAATTCCAGACGATGCCCCGGTGGGTTAGTTCCGTCTCCTTGGGTGTCCCCGTCGACCCGCCAGTGTGCAGGAGGAGATGCGTGTCTTCCGGGGCCGTTGTCGCCGTCTCGACAGGTGTGTCGTCCTCGGGGAGGGCCGAAGCGTAGGGCGTGCTGTCGAGCGTGGCAGCCGAGGACGCGTCGTTGGTGGCGGTTTCGAGATGGATAAGTTGGGGAGCCGTCGCATCTGCTGTCTCCAGAGCAGTCGAGACAGTCTCGGTGAAGGGTGCCTCGACAACGAGGACTTCCGGGCCCACGCGGTCGAGGAGTTCAGCGAGTTCCGGGGGCGCAAGTCGATGGGACAGCGGGGCCAGTCGGCCCCCGGTTTTTGCGGTGGCGAAAAACAGGTCGACGACGGCGGGACGGTTCCGCGAGACGATGGCAACGGTGCCGGCGGCCTCGCCGCGGTTGCCGACGCCGTACCGCCGGAGCAAGCGAACGGTCCGATTCGCTCGCCGGTCCAGTTCGGCGTACGTGAACCGCTCGCCGGTCGTCGCGTCCACCAGTCCCTCGCGGTCCGGCGTGAGCGCGGCCCGGCGCTCGCTCCAGGCACCGACCCAGTCCTGTGGCGTGCCCTCAGACATCGTCGATGAACTCCCGGATCTGTGTGTTGACGCGATCGTACTCCTCGATGAACAGCAGGTGGGGGCCGCCGTGGACGGTAATGAAGTCGGCGTTCGGGAGCCCGCGTGCCAGCAATTCTCCGTTCTCGTAGGGGACCACCTCGTCGGCGGTCCCGTGGATGACGAGGGCCGGAACTGTGATTTCACCGAGGCAGTCCGACGCGTCGAACGCCTGGACCGCCGCACCCTGCCATTCGAGAGCGTGGTCGCTGGCGTCGCTGTCGATGCGCCAGTCGATGATGCGCTCGATGAGGTCTTCGTGGGCATCCATGAACGAACCTGAGAGCGCCGGCTGCATCTTGTACCGCCGGAGTTCGCGCTCGTCGAGGTCATCGGGGACGGCGAACATCCGCTGTTGTGTCTCCTCTGGGACTGGAGCCGCTTCGGGGCCGCCCGGTGAGGTACACATGAGCGTCAGCGACTGGGCCCGGTCGTACTCTAGGGCGTACTGCTGGGCGATCATCCCGCCCATGCTGGCCCCGACGACGTGGGCCTGTTCGACGCCGGCGTCGTCGAGCACGGCTTCGAGGTCACTCGCCATCTGGCTCATCGTGTACGGACCCGCGGGTTCGTCGGAGTCCCCGGTACCACGGTTGTCCCAGACGATGGTCTCGTATTCCTCGACGCGCGCCTCCTGTTGCCACAGCCACATCCAGCGGCCGTAGCCGATGCCCTCGACGAAGACGACTGTTTCGGCGTCCGGGGGCCCCTCGCGCTCGTAGGCAAGCGAGACGCCGTCGTTGGTTGCGTATTGCATACTGACTGGTTCTGGTTGAATATCCTTCAAGTAGTCCGGTTCCGCGTTCATTGCTCTGGCTCTGAGTTCGGATGGTCGCGTGGTGCATCGTTTCGCCGTCGATACGCCTCTGTCGGGTAGCCGGGCAGTGATCGGCCACTCCACGCCCAAGTCGTCGTTCTGTCAGGCGGTTCGATGGTCGTTTTTACGGATTTCATTGGTCGGACTCACCCCAGAGTTTCGCCGGCAGCGCCTCGGCGAACGTCCCGCCGACGCGCGCCCGTAGCGACCCCAGCAGTCCGTCGGGAACGTAGAGCACGAACAGCACGAACACGATACCGACGTAGAGGCTCGCGTGGCCGTTCAACAGCAGGTCGATGAGCGCGCCGATAGTCGTGTCCCCGACCAGCGTCGTGTCAAGTGTTTCCTGCCCCAGCAGAGCCCGGAGATAGGGCAATAGGCCGCCGCCCTGCCCAGCCTTCGAGAGGAACTCTCGAACGGTCTCATCGAACAAGTGGCCGTACAGCGAGCCGGCGAGGGTGCCGAACCCGCCGATGATACTCGCCAGCAGGGCGTCGCCGGTCACCAGGAAGTAAAAAGAGTTCTCCGGGCTGGCCGACCGCTTGAAGCCGGCGAATAATCCGCCGGCGACGGCGGCGAAGAAGCCGCTGATGGCGAAGGCCCCGAGCTTATACAGATACGTGTTGTAGCCGATGGCGACGGCTCGCTCCTCGTTTTCCCGGATCGCGATCATCACTCGGCCGAAGGGAGAGTGGATGACCCGCTGCATGGCGAAGTAGCAGGCCAGAACGACGAGGCCGATCATGTAGTAGGACACTGCCGTGCCGGACAGCGTCGACCCGAGCAGGGCTACCTCGTCGCCGGTGAGGACGCCGATTGACAGCGAGAGCTGGTCGATGCCGGGAATTCCGATCTGGAACCCCTCGGCGTGGCTTGGCCCGACCGCGGGGCCGTCCCGGGGGTTGGTCGCTACGTAGTCCCAGCCGCGAACGAACACGTAGAACACCTGTGCGAAGCCGAGGGTGATCATCGCGAAGTAGACGCCCGAGAGGCGAAACGAGACGAGTCCAACGAGTATGGCCAGCACGACAGCTATACAGCCGCCAACAAGCAGCGACAGCATGAACGGCGTTCCGGGACCGAGTAGCGGCAGCTTCCCGTTGGCGATGAGGATGATAGTGTACGCGCCAGTCCCGTAGAACACCGCGTGGCCGAACGAGAGGTAACCGGTGTAGCCGCTGATGAAATCAAAGGAGATGGCAAAGAGGCCGAAATAGAGGACGCCGACCATCGTCTCTACCGTCGGTAGGAGCATTTGCGTCTCGGCGCTGACCGCCGAGTTCAACAGCGTGTGATACACCGGCGGGTACAGTGCCAGCAGGGCGATGATGACGATATGGGCAGTGTGGTCCCGCAGGTACTCACGTGGCCATCCTGTTTCCACAGTCGTCGCCGGTGGCTCGGACGCCGCCTCGGCGTCAGCCTCGGACTCTGCGCTAATGGCCCCCCACCTCCTCGACGCCGAACAGGCCCTGCGGGCGGAGGATAAGCGTCACCACGAGCACCAGAAACAGCACCAGTTCCGGCAGGCCCGTGAACTCGATAACGTTCTGGAACCACCAGGTCGTCACCGCGTCTGCCATCCCTACCACGAGGGCGGCGACGACGGTGCCCCGGAACGTCCCGAGGCCGCCGACGATGACGACGATGAACGCCGGCAGCAGCGTCTCGGCCGCGAGCGGAACGCTCGCGCCCCACGTCGGGTCCCACATCAGCAGTGTTCCGGCCGCGCCAGCCAAGCCGATACCCAGCGCGAACACGACGGTAAACACCTGGCGAACGTCGATACCAAGCGCCGACGCCATCTCCGTGTCCTCGCTGCCGGCCCGGATGTACAGGCCATAGCGGGTCTTGGTGAGGAACGCCCAGATGCCGACCACCGTGATCGTTCCAAGGAGTATCTGGAACAGCGACATCCAGCCGGCGCTGACGGGACCGAGCGTGACCGGTTCGCGCAGAATCTGCGGCTTGGTCGCCAGCGCGGCCTGCCAGTCCGACAGCGGCTGGAGGTCGTAGATACCCAGCACGATGCGAACGAGCTCCTCAATAACGAGCGTCAGGCCGAACGTCAGCAGGATCTGGTATATTGGCGGCCGGTCGTACAGCGGCCGAATGATAGTTGTCTCGATGGCCCCGCCCAGCACCGTCAACAGCGCGAAGGCGACGACGATGGCGACGAAAAACAGGCCGAGACGGGTCAGCGGCGCTGTCCCGCCGGTGACTGTGACCACCATCAGGAGACCGCCAAGGTACGCCCCGACCATCGTCAGCGACCCGTGGGCGAAGTTCAGCACGCCCATGAGGCCGAAGATGAGTGTGAGGCCGCTGGCGATCATCACGTACAGCGCCGACTTGGCGAGGCCGTTGACGATGACGCCGCCGAGTTCGCCGAGGGTCAGGAACTCCGTGAGCGCGTCGACGATCATGCCGACAGATACCTCCTGAACCGCTCGTCGTCGGCAGTCACCGCCGCCGTCTCCCCGTCGTCAACGACGCGACCCTTGTCGAGGATGTAGAACCGGTCAGCGAGGTCCAGCGCCAGCGGGAGGTTCTGCTCGACCAGCAACATCGTCACGTCCTCGCTCGCTTTCGACAGCGCCTCGGCCACGTCGGCGACGATTTGCGGGGCCAGACCCTCACTCGGTTCGTCGACCAGCAGCAGGTCGTTGTCACCGACAAGACCACGAGCGATGGCGAGCATCTGCTGTTGCCCGCCCGACAGCGTTCCGGCGTCCTGCCCCCGCCGCTCTTCGAGGATGGGGAACGAGTCGAAGGCCAGTCGGAGACCGTCGCCCACATCGTCCGGGTCCGGTATCGCCGCCCGGAGGTTCTCCTCGACGGTGAGTTGGCTGAACATCCGACGGTCCTCCGGAATCCAGCCCAGTCCGCGCTCGGCGACCTCGTGCGTCTCCAGCCCGACCAGCGACTCGTCGCGGAACGTGATCGACCCCTCGCGAGGCGGCGTCAATTGAAGGATGGTCCGGAGGGTGGTCGTCTTGCCGACACCGTTGCGGCCGGCCAGCGCGACTACCTCTCCCTCCTCGACGGAGAGGTCCACGCCTTCGAGGATGTGGCTGTCGCCGTAGTACGTGTGGACGCCGCCGAGTTCGAGCAGGCTCACGCCGTCCCCTCCTCCGAGTCCGGTTCTGACCCGGTCGGAGTTGTATCGCCGTCCAGACTGCCCGGTTCGTAGCCGCCGAGATACGCCGACTGTACGTCGGGGTTAGCCCGTACCTCTGCCGGCGGTCCGTCAGCGATGACCGCACCCTGATGGAGCACGACGACGCGGTCGGAAACGCCCATCACGATGTCCATGTTGTGCTCGACCAGCAACACCGGGTAGTCCTCCGCCACTGCTTCGATGAGGTCCCGGATTTCGTCGACGCTCTCCGAGGAGACGCCGGCGTTTGGCTCGTCCAGCAGGAGCACCGCGGGGTCGCCGGCCAGCGCGATGGCGACTTCGAGCTTTCGCTTTGCGCCGTGGCTCAACGTGCTCGCGAGGTCCCCGGCCCGGTGGGAGAGACCGACCCGGTCGAGAGTCTCGTGGGCGCGCTCGGTGAACTCATCGTAGTGGTCGACGTTGCGCCAGAACGTCGTCGCGTCGTTGCTGTGGGCCTGCTCGGCAACCCGGACGTTTTCCAAGACCGTGCTATCGGGGAAGATGTTCGTCACCTGGTAGGAACGGTGGAGGCCCTTGCTGGCTGTCTCGTGGGGCGACGCGTCGGTGATGTCCTCCCAAGTCCCGTTCCGCCGGAGTTCGACCGTGCCTTCGGTGGGCGAGAGGCTCCCGGTCAGCAGATTGAAGAACGTCGTCTTCCCGGCCCCGTTCGGGCCAATAAGTGAGCACAGTTCCGCGTCGAGTTCGAAGTCGACGCTGTCGACGGCGGTGAGTCCTCCGAACTCTCTTGTCAGTCCCTGTGTTCGGAGCATACCTACAGTGAACAGCCCATCTGGTCGCTATCCTGCGGAATGGTCGTCTCGTCAGCGCTGATGCGAGCGAGCGGTTCGCCGGGCATGATAGCGGCGCCCCAGTTGTCGGCCCACTCATCGGTTGTCGGAATCGGGTTCGCGACGGTCATCGCCGACCGCGCCTGGTTGTTGTACCCCTGGAAGGTGTAGCCGCCCTCGCCTTTCGGCGTGTCGGTGACTGTCATCTCCTTCAGGGCGTCGGCGATATCCGCACCTTCGGTCGACCCGCTCTCCTGAACCGCCTGATGGATCGCCGACGCGCCGGTGAAGGTCCCCGCCGAGAACAGGTCTGGGACGACGCCGTAGGCGCTGGTGTAGCTGTCGACAAACGCATCGTTGATCGGGTTGTCGTACTGGTTCCAGTGGTACCGGGTCGTGAACGGCCCGAGCTGTGAGTCCCTGATCTTCTCGGCTGTCAGGGGCTCGCCGAGCACGCTCTGCATTGTCCCGCCGACGACGCTGTTGGTGATTCTGGTGGCGAACCCGCCGAACACCCGATAGGAGTACTCACCCGAGAGGAAGGCGTTGAACATTGCCGGAAGCGTCGCAACTGTGAATCCGCCGACGACGCCCTCGGCACCGGCTTCTTCGGCGTTGTCAAGCAGCCCTTCCCACTCGGCGTACCCCTGTTCGACGAAGCGTTCGCCGACAATATCGACGCCTTCAGATTCCAGCACGTCCCGGTAGTTGTTGACGACTGCGCGGCCGAAGCTGTAGTCCGCGCCGAACAGGTAGACGCTCGACACGTCCGTCTCTCTGGCGACGTACTTCCCACCTGAGCGGGCGTCCATCGCGGTGTTCTCGCTCGCCCGATAGACGAGGTCGCTACAGGTATCCGAGTTGGACGTGATGTCTGCCGACGCCGCCGGCCCGAGCATGATGGGGACCTGCGCCTGATTGACGACTGTCGTGACGACCCGGCTGGCGACCGCCGAGGACGCACAGCCGGCGAGCATATCTACGTCCTCGTTCTCGACGAGGTTCGTCGCCGCTGTCTGGGCCGTGTCCGCCGAGAACTCTGTGTCCCGTACCAGCAGGCGGTACTCCGTGTCACCGGCGGTAATCGTGATCTCGCCGCTGCCGGGGTCTGTCGGCGGGTCTGTATCACCCTTGTACGCCAGCCCGGAGAGGAACCCCCACAGCGACTGGTCGCCGTAGTATTTCAGGTCGCCTGCGCGGGGTTGAAGTACACCGATACTGACGGTCTGTGCTGAGCCACTGCCGCCCGATTCACCGTTTGTGCCACTGTCCGTCATGCCGCCGTCCGAATCGTCCTGTTCAGTCATGGATGAGTCGTCACTGACACAGCCGCTGAGTCCAACAACACCGGCACCGAGCGCACCGAGAACGCGCCTCCGTGTAGCCGTGTTCTGCATAACAGATCATTGTAGACCCGCCGCCCACATAGTGTGCTGAGTTAACATATTAACGCGGCGGCCGGAACGCAGTTCTCGTCCGGACCGGGGCTGTCACAAAAATGGCGGTAGGCGGCCTGTCTCGTTCCTTGTTTGGGAACTGTCCTCTCACATCGGCTTGATCATCTGCTACGTAGCTGCTTCAGCAACAGTTACCCGGTACATCTCAGCGGTCACCCATGTTAGCAACGGTGGAATAGCAGAGAGTCCCAGACCAAGCGCCACCACGAACTGTGTGTCAGACGAAATAGAGTAGATGTCTGCGACAAAGGTTCCTTTGACGGCAGCTAGCCAAACAAGGACCACTGTCGGTATTACTGGTCGCTGACGAAATGATGCCCACACAGACACAGCCAAGAGCGTAATTCCGAACAGAAGGTACGCGAGAGTTACGATTTCAGCTAGGAGACCGAGTTCGTGGCTGGGATCTATTTGCAGGTGTGTCCAGTACTGCTTGATTCCCAACCAGCAAACGTAGAATCCAGCTAAGCTGAGACCGACAGACGGGAGTTGATCCCGGAGCGTCCTACTGATCTCCATGGGCAGAATCTGTTCACTTATTGTGAATTCTGTGGCATATGTTTTCTTTTTTAGTATGTCTTGTAGCTGATACGGACAGACAGCGACATAGTCGATAATCGGTCTATTTCTACCGATGCTGTTGATGTCGGATTAGCTGGATGGATCCGATACTACATCACATTCGTACAACAGAAAGAGTCAGGCTCCGGTCGGTTGGCTACCTGTGGAAGCCGTAGCGTCCACCTGTTTTCTATTGGCACTCTGGGTGGGAAAGGACCAAGCCGATAGCCACGTCGAAGTCAGTCCTCGATGTCGTCCAGTGCTTCGACGACGCGTTCGATCATCTTCCGCTCGCCGCGCCGGAGATTCTTCGAGACGGCAGGCTTGGACACGCCGAAGTCCTCAGCAAGTGACCCCAGCGTTGCATCACGGGGTGACTCGAAGTACCCCTCGGAGACGGCGGTTTCCAGCGTCTCGCGTTCCGTATCCGAGAGGTCACGACAGCCGTCGACGAGCGTCATCGCCGCGCCGGCGTTCTGCACGAGGTCCTGCAGCTGTGGGAGCGTCGCCGACGTGCGGTCGACCACGTCGTACTCGTTGTCACGGTCAAGTTCCGAGAGCGTCGTGTCAGCGTCCCGGCCGCGGTCGAAGCCGACGTGCCAGGTCTCGCTGCCCGCCTCAATATGGAATGGCCCGGTGATGTAGCCGCCGTTGTCTCTGATGGTCTGCATCGCCGCCGTTTCCTCGATAGTCGTCCTGATATGAGCGGCGTTGTCCTCGCGGCGTAACAGGGCACAGTCGTTCATGTTTTCGTGGGACTGCAAGCTGTTTAGCCCCGTATCGAGTATCCCTGCGTCCTCGGCTTCGACAACCATCCGCGTCTCCAACTCCCGCGCACGCTGGTCGAAGTCCCAGTGTACCGCTGCAAAAGCGACATCGTGGTCTGCCGTCGTGTCGATGAAGGGGCAGTCGTACTGCTCCATGTCCAGTGCGATATCGATCATTGGCAGTCCACTGTATCACGTATGATTCGTGTGATACGGTAAAGAACCCCACGATTAATATTGGCTATTTCTCGCAACCGGGTTCTTCACGAACGTCTATCCCTGATACACCGTTTCAATAGTGTTTTAGGGCTCGGTTCTGGATGAAGTGGTATGACTTTGCACGCCAGAGAGATAAACCAGGACGTACGGGAGTTGGGTGCGCTCCTGGGCGAGGTGCTGGAGGCACAAACGTCGACCGAGGCGTTTGAAACGGTAGAAACTATCCGGAACTCGTGTATAGACTACCGACGCGGTGACGCCGAGACACGGGACGAGGTCCACCGGGCGCTGAACCGACTGAATCCGGAAACGCAGGATATCGTCGCACGCGCGTTTACCACGTATTTCGAGCTTATCAATCTCGCCGAAGAACGCGAACGGGTTCGAGAAATCCGGGAGGGCAGCCAAGGAGATGTGCTGGCCGACAGCGTTGAGGAAGCCGTCCGGGATTTGGCTGAACGTGGCGCAGACCCGGAGGAGTTCGAGCAGGTCCTCGAAGACGTGCTCATCCAGCCGACGTTCACGGCCCACCCGACCGAGGCCCGCCGGAAGACGGTGAAAGCGAAACTCCGGTCGGTGGCCCGTGACATCGAGCGACTCGACGAGCGACGGCTCACTGACCGCGAGCAAAAGCGCATCGAACGGGACCTTGATGCTGAAGTGACGAGCCTCTGGCAGACCCCACAGGTCCGTGACCGCCGCCCAGAAGTCACTGACGAGGCCCTGAACGTCCAGTGGTACCTCGAAAACGTCCTGTTTGACGTCATCGACGAGGTGTACGACGAACTCGAACACACCCTCGAAGACGTGTACGACGAGGACATCGACATCGACACGCTCTATGAGTTCCGCTCGTGGGCCGGCTCCGACCGCGACGGCAACCCATTCGTCACGACCGACGTGACCGAGGAGACGCTGGAGCGCCAGCGCGATACTGTACTGCCGCTGTACCGCACCAAGCTCAAGGAACTCTCCGGCGTGCTGAGCCAAGATGCCTCGAACATCGCGACTGATGCGCTGTTCAACGAGCGACTGGACCGTCACAAGTCTAGGCTCCCCGGCGTCGCCAAGGAAGCCGAGGAGCGGTATCCCGATGAGCCCTACCGCCAGAAGCTCCGGCTGATGCGCGAATCCGTCATCCGGGTCAGCGATGTTCGCCAGGGCGGCTACGAGAACGACGAGGAGCTGCTGACCGACCTCCGCGTCATCGCCGACAGCCTCCGTGAGAACGATGCCGAGGTCATCGCTGAAGCCCATGTCGACCCGCTGATCCGGAAGGTCGAGACGTTCGGCTTCACCCTTGCCAGCCTCGACCTGCGCGACCACCGGAAGATGCACACCGACGCCATCGCCGAGGCTGTCGACCGGCAAGGCATTAACTACGCGTCGATGGACGAGGACGAGCGCGTCGAGTTCCTGACCGAGGCCATCCTCCAGGATAACACCGTTATCGACATGGAAGACACCGAGGGGCTCTCGGAGGACGCCACCCGCGTCCTCGACCGCTTCCGTGCCACCGCCGACTGGCAAAACGAGTTCGGTATCGACGCCATTGATACCTACGCCATCTCGTGGTGTGAAGAGCCCAGCCACGCGCTGGAAGTGCTGTTCCTCGCCGACCAGGTCGATATCGTCGACTTGCCCGGCTACTGCGGGTTCGACGTGGTGCCGCTGCTGGAGTCGGAGTACGCACTCTCCGGCGCCCGCCGTATCATGGGCACGCTGTTCGAGAACGAAGCCTATTCCCAGGCGCTGGAGGCCCGAGACAATATCCAAGAGATCATGCTCGGGTATTCCGACTCGAACAAGGAGAATGGCTTCCTCGCCGCCAACTGGTCGCTGTACAACAACCAGAAGCGACTCGCGGACATCACCGACGACTACGACGTGGAGATGCGCCTGTTCCACGGCCGCGGCGGCTCTATCTCCCGCGGTGGCGGGCCGATGAACGACGCCATGCTGGCCCTGCCAAACGAGACGGTGACCGGTCAGATCAAGTTCACCGAGCAGGGCGAGGCTATCGCAGAGAAGTACGCCAACCACGACATCGCCGAGCGGAACCTCGAACAGATGCTCAACGCCCAGATTCGGGCGCGCCAAAACGCAATCGAGGAGCCCGTCGAGGAGATTCCCGACGAGTGGGAGGAGGCGATGGAGACAGCGGCCGACGCCGCCCGTGACGAGTATCAGGACCTGCTTGAGACCGATGGCTTCGTCGAGTTCTTCGATCAAGCGACGCCAATCACCGTCATCGAGAACCTCAACATGGGCTCGCGGCCGGCGTCCCGAAGTGAAGACCGCAGTGTCGAGGACCTCCGGGCCATTCCGTGGGTGTTCTCCTGGACGCAGGCTCGCTGTATCATTCCCGGCTGGTACTCGATTTCGACTGGGCTCGACGCCTACCTCGAAAACGGTGGCGACATGGAAACCCTACAGGAGATGTACGAGAACTGGCCGTTCTTCCGGACGAAACTCGACAACGCGTCGCTGGCGCTCGCCCGAACTGACCTCGGGATCGCCGAGGAGTACGCCGACCTCGCCGACCCCGAACTCCGCGAGCGCATCTACCCGCGTCTCGTCGAGGAGTACGAGGACACCGTCGAGAAGGTGCTCGAAATCACCGGGCAGGACGGCCTGCTCTCGCGGGACTGGCTCAAGGAGAACCTCGAGCGCCGGAACCCGTATGTCGACCCGCTGAACCTGTTGCAGGTCCGCCTGCTCAAGCAGTCCCACCGGACCGAAACCGAGCGCCGGACCCTGCGGCTGACCGTCCAGGGTATCGCGGCCGGGATGAAAAACACCGGGTGAGCCACTGCACGACGCCGGCTGAGGCGACGCTGTAACGGCTTACTACGAAAGTAGTACCCATCGAAGGATTTACGCGTCTGCCCCCGGAGTAGCCGGTATGGCACTCGAAACAGTTCTTCTCGCAGTTGGACCGAACGACGCCGACCGAATTGACGAACTCGCTGACGCCGTGCTCGATATCGCGGGCCCGGCCGGTGCGACGGTCATCGTCGCACACGTATTCACCGACGACCAATACGACGGCGTCGTCGACAGGCTTGAATTCGCATCGACCGGTGAAGCCGATCCCGACGAGGTCGCCGACCGTCACACAACCGTCCGGGAACTTGTCTCGCGGTTCGATGACGCTGGTCTGTCGACACAGGTCCGTGGTGCCGTGGGCAACCACGGTGAGCAGATCGTCAACCTCGCCGAAGTGACGGGGTCGGACCTTGCCGTCGTCGGCGGCCGTAAGCGCTCGCCGACTGGGAAGGCCGTCTTCGGCTCCACGGCACAGGAAGTCATGCTGAACGCACCGTGTCCGGTCACGTTCGTCCGCGGCGAGGACTAAGACGCAGAAAACGAGTTTTCCAGTTACTCTACAAGCGCGGCTTCGAGGAGTTCAAGCGGATGTCGGATCTCGTAGCCGCTGCCGTGTTCCATCTGCATCGCGCAGGTCGGGCACTCGGTCATGCCAGTTTCACCTTCGGCGTGTTCCATGTGCTCGAACATCTCCTCGCCAATCTCCATCGACTTCTCGTATTTCTCCTCTTCCAGCCATAGGTTCCCGAGATGCCAGAACAGGAGTCGCCGACGTCCTCGACTTCGGCGCCGTCGAGGTCGCGGAATAGTTCGACGGCCTGGCGGTCGAGTCCCTGATTGCGTGAGTGACACGGAGCGTGGTAGGCGAACTCTTCGGCGAGGTCGCCGTCTACGTCGGCCGCCTGCACTTCACCCTTGAGGTCTTCGTGAATGCGGAGGTACTCGACAGCCTCGAAGGTGTTCTCGGCGACTTTGTCGACGCCGTCAATATCGAACAGTTCGGGGTACTCCTGTCGGAGCGCCATCGAACACGAGGTACAGGAGGCGATGGCGCGGTATCCCTCATCGACGAGCTCGGACATCGATGAGACGTTCGTCTCGGCGTGGCGGCGGGCGTCGTCAAGCATCCCGTTGGCGAACATCGGTGTTCCGGAGCACTTCTGCTCGGGCGCGACGACCTCGTAACCGAACTCCTCGTACACCCGAACCATCGCCTTGCCGACCTCCGGCGTGTTGTAGTTGGAGTAACAGCCGTGGAAATACGCCACCTTCTTGTCGGCATCCTCAGGGAGTCCACGCCGTTTTCGGGCGGCTCTCGCGTTCTCCCGTGATTGGACCTGACCGCCGCGGTCGGCCCACCAATCGCGAAAGGTCTGTTTTGCGAAGGCAGGGAAGTCACGCTCGCTGGTAACGCCGAGCGTCTTTTCCATCACCCAGCGGGCCGGCCCGAAGTTCATGGCGAAGTTCGCGAGTCGGGGGACCTTACTCGCGAGGAACGCGGAAGTGCGGTAGTTCGCAAGAATGCGGTTCCGGATGTACTCGACGGAGAGCTTGTCCATCTGCTCGCTGACGTACTCCCCGCGGGCGGTGTTGTGCATCTGGCTGAGCGGGACGCCCGACGGGCAGGCGTTGTCACAGCGCATGCAGTTCGAGCAGTCCATCACCGAGTCATCGATCTCGTGGTCGTCGTCGGACTGCTTGAGTCGCCACTGTTCGGGACCCTGGAACTTCGGGCCGGGGAAATCGTCGTCGACCTCCGCGACGGGGCAGTTCGTGTCGCAGGTCGAGCATTTGAAACAGGAGTCCGCGCCGGGCCGGAGGTCGAAGTCGTCGCTGTCGGGGAAGACATCAACTGGTTCGAACTCCTCGCCTGTGTTCGGTGCTACCGGGTCAAAATCTGTCTCTGGTGGGGTTTCAGCGTCACTCATCGTGCCTCCTGTGCGGCGCGCTGGCCCGCCGCGTAGCCTGTTGCGATCGAGACCCCGCTACCGGATTTCTCGGCGGCGAAGTCGTAGCCGCCCAGTACGGAGCCGGCAGCGCGCAGGTTCTCGAACTCGCTATGCTCGCTTGCGTCAAGGGGCCGCAGGTCATCATCGGTCGCCACGCCGTAGCGAGCGAACTCGTGGTCGCCGAACAGTTCGCCCTCAAACCAGTCGTAGCGGTCCGCGGCGTGGGGGACGTGGCAGTCGAACACCGGCTCGTACACCCCATCGCGGTCGGACTCGACGCCCTTGCCGACGAAGCCGCCGGTCGCGAGGACGTACTGGTCGGCGCTGTTGGGAATCTTCGCGCCGTTCTTCTCGATGAATACCTTCTCGATGCGGTCTTCGCCCTCAAAGTCGACGACAGGGTTGCCGGTCTCGATGCTGGCTCCGGCCTCGTCCAGCGCCGAGAACAGGGCGTCCTCCAGTCGGAGGCCGGGCAGCGACGGCGGCCCCATCGGGACCTCAAACACGTCGACACCGAGGTGGTCACCCAGTGCGTCGCGGATGGCTCCGGGGTTGTCGTCGCCGAGAATCGCCGGGAAGCCGACCCGCTCTTCGTCCTCCAGCAGCGGGTTCACGCGCTGGGCGAGGGCTTCGCGGGCCGGAACCATTCGCCCGCGAACCGCCACCTCGCTGTTGGTATCGAGAAGTTTTGCATACCGCGTGACCTTTGCGTCTGCGCGCAGGTCGCCCGGGAACCGAATTGTCTCGCCGCGGACATCGAAGGGCACGCCCGTCGCGTCGAGATGGGCAGCGACGTGGGGCGCGTCGAAATCGACCATTTCCTCGATGCCGACCAGCAGCGTGTCGCGGGTGTCGCTAGCGAGGCCGGCGCTGGCTCCGGCCGGGTAGCGGGCGGTCGGTTTGATACTCCCGCCGTGGGTAGGTAGGAGCGCGTTCGTGTCCGTGTGCTCACCTTCGTAGGTCGGAACCGCGTCGTCGAACAGCGACAGTGCGTCCCGGACCGTCTGGACACCGACTTTCCGGTACGGATGAGCCTCCGGCAGCGACGGAATCGCCTCGTACGGATCGGTCAGTGGGCCGTCGCCGTCCGGCGTGTAGCCAAGTATATCTACCAGACCCGACGCCTGTCGAAGCGTGCTCTGTTTGTAGGAGACCAGTCGCACGTCAGCCCCCTCACGGGCGGCCGCCAGCGCGCTGGTCAGCCCGCCGAGGCCGCCGCCGATGACGAGTACCTCCGACTCAATAGCCATTTGTCCCTCCGTCAGCGGCTACGTCCGCGCTGTCGACGCTCCCGCCCGTTTGCCCGCGGCCCGAATCGAACGCCGAGAAGTCCACCGAGTCGCCGTCCGCCGGGTCTTGGTCGCGGTTCTGCGTGGTGGCGTGCAGTGCGTAGTTCAGTGCCGCCTGGGAGAGCTGTTCGCCCCAGAGGGCGTGTCGCTGGCCCTTCCAGCGTTCCTGTAGCAGTTCATCCCAGGCCTCGCGGACGACCGGCTCGTCGTACTCCGAGTGGAGTTCACTCGCCATCCGGTGCGAGCAGAAGCCGCCCTGACAGTTGCCCATCGACGCACGGGTCCGGATGCGGACGGCGTTGAGGTCCGAGCCCGATCCCTTGATAGCGTCCTGAATCTCGGCTCGGGTGACGCCTTCACACGCACAGACCGTCGGGTTCGGCCCGTCGGTCTTGAGCACGTCATCGGCTCGTGAGCCGAGCCGTTCGACGCTCCGACGACCAATCGGCGACCGGAGCCCGAACTCGTCCATGTAGTCCCGCAGCACCGAGAAGTCCTCGCTGCCCGGCAGTGGCTCGTCGGCGGTCCGACAGTCGGCGTCGATGCCGAACTTCCCGCAGACGTGGTCAGCAATCTGCTCGCCCATCATCCGGTAGGTCGTGAACTTCCCGCCGACAATGCTGGTCATGCCGGGCAGGTCGTCGCGCTCGTCGTGGTCGAGCAAGAAGAAGTCCCGCGTGATGTCCGTCGGGTCGTCGCTGCCGACGTCCGGTGGTTCGTACAGCGGACGGACGCCCCAGAACGAGCGGATGGTGCGGGCATCGTCGAGCATCGGAATCAGCTCCGAGAGGGTGTCGATCATCATGTCGACTTCCCACTGCTCTTCGGGGTAGTCCTCGGGGTCCTCGACCTCTTCGTCGGTCGTGCCCAGAATCGCGGTCGTCTCGTGGGGCACGACGATGTCGGCGTCGCCCTTGGGCCGACAGCGGTTGATGACGGTGTCGACCTGGCGGATGTTCATGATTGTCATGACTCCCTTAGAGGGACGGACCTCGATGTCCAGTCCGGCCATGTCGCCGATGCGGCCGGCCCAGGCTCCCGTCGCGTTCACGACGTAGTCGGCCTGGATCTCCTCGGTTCCGCCTTCGGTACCGTGGACGCGCTTTCCGGGACCGGAGTCGTGTTCGACCTCGATGCCGACAACTTCGCCGCTCTCGACGATGAGGTCGGTAACCTTGGAGTGTGTCTCGATGCGTGCGCCGTGTTCTTGTGCGCTCGCGGCGTTCGCGACCACCAGCCGGAACGGGTCGATAGCCCCATCAGGGACGCTGATGGCCTTGTCGATGTCCTTGGCCAGATGTGGCTCCATCGCGCGGGCTTCCTCGCCAGAGACGACTTCAGCGGGAATACCACATTCCTCACAGCCGCTGAGCTTCCTCTGGAAGTACTCCTCGGAGTCCTCCGGTCGCTTGACGAACAAGCCGCCGGTCATTTCGACACAGTGGCTTGCGATATCCCGCAGCACCCGGTTTTCCTCGATACACTCGGTCGCACTGGCCTGATCCGAAACGGCGTACCGCCCGCCGCTATGGAGTAGCCCGTGCATTCGACCGGTGGTCCCGTGGGTCAGATTCCCCTGTTCTACGAGGGTTACGTCGAGCCCGCGCATCGCGAGGTCCCGCGCGATGCCCGCCCCAGTCGAGCCGCCACCGATGACGGCGATGTGTGGTGTCGGTCCCATCTATCTTTCCGTGGTTTTGGAGCGCACGCACTTCACTTTACCGTTGCTGGTGCTTGGGTAGTAAATTTTCTATGTAATCATGAGGAATACCGGCGATCTGCACTGTTGGTTGTGAACGCCCCACAGTTTAAATTTCAATGAATAGTTGTTCGAGTGATCGTACACAACTGCTCGAATGTTGAAAATGAAATTAAATATTAAACTTACTCGGCTGCGTATTTCTATTCTATCCGTAATTACCTCTCTCAAACTTTAATTATCACTACCGCCTACCCAACAGTAACTATTATGTATTTTGATAGTTGATTATCCGCGAGACCGTGTTGGCCGTTTGGCCAGCGAGAGTAACAATGAGTAAATGGAACCCACTTAATTCAGAAGATGGCCGGCCCGATGGGGAACGCACCGACGGTGGCGTCACAGAGGGACGGGACGAAAGCGAGTCGGAGCGTGAAAGGTCGTCGACAGAAGCCCTCCACGAAGCGGCCGGGGAAACAGAAAGCGACCCCGAGCGGGCGGAACTGAAAGCACAGTGTGAGCAACTGGCGGCGGAACTCGAACAGGAGCGGGCGGAGCGTCGCGCACTTGAAACCGCTGTCGACCGTCTCACTTCTGTTGCTGCGGCAAACGCCGACGGCGACCTGACTGCGAAGCCCGGGCAGCCACCAACGGAAGCGGCTGAACCATTGTACGAGGCATACGGTGAACTGCTCCGAGAGTGGACAGACACCGTCGACCGGATGGCGTCGTTCAGCGAACAGGTGACCGCCGCAACGGAACAGGTCGACACCCGCATCGGGTCAGTCAAATCCGCTAGCCGGGATGTGAGCGGTGCCGTCGGAGAGATTGCCACCGGGTCTGACGAGCAACGTGACGAGATCCAGTCGATCTCCGACGAGATGCGGAACCTCTCAGCGACGATTGAGGAGATAGCGAGCGCCGCAAACGAGGTCGCGGACACATCAGGCGAAGCCAGCGTTCGAGGCGAATCCGCACTGGAGTCGGCGTCCTCGGCGATGACGACGCTTGACCAGTTGACCGACAACGCCGAAGCGACCGTCGACAAGGTCGAACAACTGAACGACCTGCTGTCGGATATCGAGGAGATTGTGGATTTCATCACGGATGTGGCGGACCAGACCAATATGCTGGCACTGAACGCCAACATCGAAGCGGCCCGAGCAGGGGAATCCGGCGACGGGTTCGCTGTCGTGGCTGAGGAGGTCAAATCACTCGCAACCGAGACGAAGGAAGCGACCGACGAGATTGCAGCCTCCATTCAGGAGGTGCACGAACAGGCCGACGCAACGGTTTCGGAGATGTACGACACCCGGGAAAGCGTCGAAGACACTCGTTCATCAGTCGCCAGCGCGCTCGATGAACTGGATTCCGTTGTCTCGATGGTTGAGGAAGTTGATTCGAGCGTACAGGAAATTGATGATGCGACGGATACGCAGGCCGATTCCACGCAGGAAGTCGTGTCGATGGTCGACGATGTTGAAGGCATAAGCGCCCGGACGGCCGAAGAAGCGGCCGTCGCCGCCGACGCCGCAGCGGACCAGACGACGGAACTCGCGGAGGTCTCGACGCGTGTCTCGACGCTCACCGAGCGAGCCGAATCACTGGATGCATCGCTCGATTCCTTCGAACTGGCGACCGGTGCAGCGGCGACTAACACGAATGGGACCGTCGTCGAGTTCTGGCACGCGATGGGCGGTGAGAAGGCGCTACTGCTCGAAGAACTGGTTCGTGAGTTCGAATCACAGACTGACGGCATCAGTCTCGCACTGCGATCGAAAGGGAGCTATCGCGGAACTCTCGATGCGACGCTAAACGCCGCCGAAAACGGTGACCCGCCGGCAATCGCACAGATATTTGAGATCGGCACTACGCGTGCGCGCGACAGTAGATACTTTAGACCCGTCGAGGAACTCCTCCCGACAGCCCACATCGACTCGCTGCTTGACCCGGTGACGAATTACTACCGGTTCGACGGGACGCTCCACTCGCTGCCGTTCAACGCATCGAATCCAGTGATGGCGTACAACCGCGACGCGTTCAGACAGACTGGACTCGACCCCGATTCACCGCCGGAAACCTTCGCTGACGTTCGGAGCGCGGCTGAGGAACTCGTCGACAGGAGTGGCGTGGATACCGGTATCACATTCGCGAACTACTCGTGGTTCGTCGAGCAGTGGTTTGCCGAAGCTGACCAGCTCCTCGTAGACAAAAACAACGGACGATCCGGATCGCCGGCCGAGAGCAATCTCGACGGCAAGTTCGCCCACGACCTGTTCGAATGGTGGCAGGGCCTCGAAGCGGACGGACTGTACCACGACCCCGGTATTGAAGCCAGAGGAGCGGCGCGGACACATTTCACCGAGGAGGACGCTGCGATGCTGATCGGCTCGACGTCGTCGCTGAACAGCATCGAAAGCAGCGCCGACTTCGATGTCGGGACCGGCCGATTCCCCGTACTCAGACGACCGGACCGGCGTACTCGTCGGCGGCGCATCGCTCTGGGTCGGCGATGAAGTTTCCGAAGCCGTGCACGACGCTGTCGGGGAGTTCCTCACCTGGCTCACCGAACCGGCTCAGCAGCGTCGGTGGCATCAAGAAACTGGATATTTCCCCGTCCACGAGGAGACGATTCCACAGCTCCGGTCGGCGGACTGGTTCGAACAGAACCCACACTACCGAACGGCATTCGACCAGCTCACGGAAACACGTGACACCACGGCGACGCGGGGCGCGCAGATCGGCCCGTTCGATACGGTTCGAACAATCATCGAAGATGCCGTCGACAGTATGGACGGGCCTGATTCAGTCCCGTCCGCGCTCGATCGACTCGACACACAGGTCACAAAGCAGCTTGAGCGGTACGATTCCGACCGGTAGCGCCGCCCCGTCCTTTCTTTACTCGCCAAACATCACCATTAGTAATCTTTATAATGGTTCACTATGTTGTTTACTGGCAAGGTGGTAGCTTTCATAAATAAGCTACCTCCGCCACGGAGAACACAACAATGGCAGACACATACGTTGGCGCGATCGACCAGGGAACGACCGGTACCCGCTTCATGGTATTCGACCACAGCGGCCAGGTCGTTGCGAACGCCTACGAGAAGCACGAACAGATCTACCCGGAGCCCGGCTGGGTCGAACACGACCCCGTCGAAATCTGGGAAAACACGCAGGAAGTCGTGACCAAGGGGTTGGCGGATGCAGGCGTCGGTGCCGAACAGCTTGAGGCACTTGGCATCACGAATCAGCGTGAGACGACGATCGTCTGGGACAAGGAGACCGGCAAACCTGTCCACAACGCGCTGGTCTGGCAGGACCGCCGAACCACCGACCGCGTCGAGGAAATCCAGGAAGAGGACAAAGTCGAGTGGATCCGCGGGAAGACCGGGCTGGAATGTGACGCCTACTTCTCAGCGACCAAAACCGAATGGATTCTCGACAACGCGGAGCCGCTCAAGATGCAGAGCTCGCGCGGTGCTGACCTCCGCGAACGAGCCGAAGACGGTGAACTCCTGATGGGGACTATCGACGCGTGGCTCATCTACAAGCTCACCGGCAACCACATCACGGATGTCTCGAACGCATCGCGGACGATGCTGTACAACATCCACGACATGGAGTGGGACGATGAGCTCCTCGAAGAGTTCGGCGTTCCGGAGTCCATGGTTCCGGAAGTCCGCCCGTCCTCCGACGAGAGTCTGTACGGGCACACCGACGCGGACGGCTTCCTCGAAGAGGAAGTCCCCGTTGCGGGCGCGCTGGGTGACCAGCAGGCCGCACTGTTCGGCCAGACCTGCTTCGATAAGGGTGATGCGAAGAACACCTACGGGACCGGCGCGTTCTACCTGATGAACACAGGCTCCGAAGCAGTCGCCTCCGATAACGGCCTGCTGACGACCGTCGGCTTCCAGATGTCCGGTGAGCCCGTCCAGTACGCGCTGGAAGGCTCTATCTTCATCGCCGGCGCGGCCATCGAATGGCTCGAGGACGTCGACCTCATTAACAACGCTGCCCAGACAGCGGAACTGGCCCGCTCGGTTGAATCAACCGACGGTGTCTACATGGTGCCGGCCTTCACGGGTCTCGGCGCTCCGCACTGGGACGGCCGCGCCCGCGGGACGATTGTCGGAATGACCCGCGGAACGCGAAAGGAGCACATCGTGCGTGCCACGCTCGAGTCCATCGCGTACCAGACCCGCGACCTTGCGGAAGCGATGGAGGAAGACTCCGGTGTCGAGATGACGACGCTGCGAGTCGACGGTGGTGCAGTCAAGAACAACTTCCTCTGTCAGCTCCAGTCCGACATAATCCAGACGGACATCGCTCGACCACAGGTTGACGAAACCACTGCCCTCGGGTCGGCATACGCAGCCGGCCTCGCGGTTGGGTACTGGGACACCGTCGACGAACTCCGGGACAACTGGCAGGTTGACGAGGAGTTCTCGCCGGAGATGGACGCTGGAAAGGCAGACAAGATGTACGACCGCTGGGACGACGCTGTCGATCGTTCCCGCGACTGGGCACAGGAGGAATAATAGATGGCGATCGCATTCGGACTCACGGCAGTTGATATGCTCGTCCTCGCCATCGCGGCGTTTGCGGGCGGCGCGTTCGGGGCCTCCATCGGTGCACTCCCGGCATTCTGTTTCACCGGCTTCATGGTCCTTATCGGTGAAGCCGGCAACGTCGTTTCCGAGTCGTTCGTCGGCGGTTCTCCTGATGTCATTTCGGGCGCCGCCGGTGGGTATGGAGCCGGTATCGTCGGCCCACTGGCGTTCGGCCCTGTGTTCGGGCCGCACGTTGCCTTCGCCGGTGGTGTGGCAGCAGCAGCGTACGCCGCGAAGTATGACGGCATGTACGAGCCGGACGACGGTGACTACCACCCGGCGAAGGACATCGCCTATGCCCTCGGTACCCGACCAGATGTCCTCGCTGTCGGTGGGGTCTTCGGTATCCTGGGGATGGCAATCAGACAGACGTCCGGTGGACTCGGGGTTCCGATTGACCCGCCTGCAGCAGGTGTCATCCTGACGGCTGTTATCGCCCGCTTAGTCTTTGGCTACCCGGTTATCGGACGTGTCCGCGGCAGCAGCCTGCTGGATATGTCGCCATTCGAGAGCGGCAAGATGCGGTCGGGTGAGGAAGTCGCAACGGATGGTGGAATGGCCGCCGAACGACCGGCTGTCGAGCCGTGGCTCCCACACCAGTACAAGTGGACGCACGTCGCAATGCTCGGACTCATTACCGGCATCCTTGGTGCGTACATCTTCGCGAAAACCGGGAGTCTCTTCCTCCCATTCGGTATCTCAGCAGCGAGTCTGCTGTTCCTGAACCTCGGCGTGGAGAAATTCCCGGTTACGCACCACATGACGCTCCCGGCAACGTTCGTCGCCAGTATGGCGATGACGGACGGTGCGAGTGTCCTGGTCGCGCTCGGCCTAGGAGCGTTCTTCGGTATCCTGGGTGCGCTATTTGGTGAGGTCTACCAGCGCATCTTCTACGCCCACTCAGATACGCACTTTGACCCGCCAGCCGCATCAATCATTACGACGACCCTCATCCTGGGCATTCTGGCACTGGCTGGAGTGTTCACGACATCCGCAGCTGTCCCCCTGCCGTAAGAACTCATACGGCTTTTTATTTACAGGTCCAATCGAATATACACACGATCTAATTTCCAAGCATGGATATTGAAGCGAGAATCAAGCGTCGACAACGCCGGAACGGTGAGCCCCGGCTCATTCAGGATTACGAGTCCATCTCACCGGTTGTCCACATAGAGGAGCCGGCCGACCGCGGTCCGGTCCTCGAACGACTCCTCGACCACCTCGACCCGGTGTTCGATGGGCAGCTTCCGCCGAACGCGTACGTGCATGGTCCCTGTGGCTCAGGGAAATCCGCGGTTATCACGGCGCTGTTCGCCAACTTAGAACAGCTCCCGACGGAGCAACAGGCGATTATCCACACGACGACCCGTGCGCAACCACCGACCTCTCCGTCGTTCGTCTACGTGAACGCCCGGGAGACCGCAAGCGAATTCGCGTTCTACCACGCGGTCCTTGACGCACTCGTTGACGAATCGGTGCCGGAACACGGAATCGGGACGGAGACGCTCAAGTCGCGGCTTCACGACCTGGTTCGAGAACAACGCACAGGCATCGTCATTGCAGTCGACCACATCAGCGAACCGGAGAGCATTCAGGCCCCAGCACTCGTTGACCTGTTTGCCGGCTTACCGAGCAACGTCAGCTGGCTCGCTATCGGCCGCGATGACCCGTCGACGACTGAACTGACGCGGTACACCGCCGAGTCGATTAGTATTGACCGCTACCAGCGCCAGATGCTCGTCGACGTGTTGATGACCAGAACCTCGAACGGGCTGGCCCAGCAGGGGCTCGATCACGGTCAGGCAAGACATATCGCTGACTGGGCCGACGGCAACGCCCACGATGCCCTTGCCGCTTTGTTCATCGCCGCAGAACTGGCCGAAGAACGGGGTCAGGACCGCATCACACAGGCCAACGTCGACGCGGCCATCGCGGAGGTTCCAAACCCCTGTGTTTCGTTGGGTGTTGTTCTCTCCCTGCCGACGAACCGACAGACCGTTCTCAGGGAGCTCATCGACCTAGAGGAGAGCGAACGCTCCTCGGTGACGGCGACGACAGAGGCGATTGCGTCAGCACAGTCCGTCGATCTCTCTGCCGGGACCGTCAAGCGGTTCCTCTACGAAATGGCTGAATCCGGCGTCGTTGACCGCGTCGAAGCGACGGTCACTAACGGTCAAGGACGCCCGCCGAGCCGTGTTGAACCGCGATTCCCCCCGACGGCGTTCCGGCGGCTGTACGACTTGCAACAGTAGCCAACAGTTCGCGGTCAGGTCGACGCTTTTTACACGCGCTGTGACGGGTCACCTGTGCCGCCAGTCAGCGCGGATGCCAGTGCGCCGCGAACCACGACATCGTCGCCGAACTGCGTCAACTGGATGTCCGGAATGTTCGACATCACCATGTCATCAAGCCGCTCCCGGATCGGATTGAGTACCTGTTCGGGGTTGTTGAGTGCAACGGCCCCACCGACGTAGACGACAAGGGGAGCATACGCGTGAACGATGTTCGCGACGCCAATCGCGTTCCAGTGACAGATCTGATCAAGAACGTGAGACGCGAACTCGTCTTCCCCAGCATATTCGAAGATATCTGCCGCGGAAAACTCCTCAGTCTCGATTGGGAGCGCTGTCTCGACGGGGTCCTCCCGGTGCAGCTGTGTGGCGTACCGCGGAATGTTCTCGCCCGAGCAGTACGCTTCCCAGTGGCCGTCGTGCCCGCAGCCACAGGTCATGAACCCGTGCGGATCAATTGTCAAGTGACCGACTTCGCCGGCGTTGCCGTCCCAGCCTGAGAGGATGTTCCCGTCGACAGCCACCCCAGCGCCGACCCCGGAGGAGATAGTGAGATACACCATGTCATCGGGGCTCCGGTCCGAGTAGAACCGCTCGCCGATGACGCCGGCGTTGGCGTCGTTGTGCAGCGACACCCGCTCACTGCCGATGAGATTTTCGACCGGCCCAGTCAGCGGAATCCGGTCGATGGTGTCGGGAAGGTTCGCTGGGTTTTCCACGACGCCTTCGGCCAGATCCATCGGGCCGAAGGATCCGATACCGGCGGCAACCACGTCTGTGGGGGCGATGTCGGCGGCGTCACAGGCCTGCCGGATCGCATCGAGGACCGCCTCCGTGACCGCAATACCTGCCGGTCCACGTGGTGTTTCAGTTTTGTGTGACGAGACTATCGAGCCCGTCTCATCACCGATAACAGCGCGAATATGTGTCGCTCCGAGGTCGACCCCTGCGTAAGCGCCCATGCTGGTCGAAGGGTTGCCCCACCGATACTTAACTACACAGATTCTACTGCGGTTAGTAGTCTCGCTCTCTGCCTGAGATGTCCTCTCGTCCGACGGACTCCTCGTAGACGACACCGCGCTCGGAATCCAGTGTGACGGTCGACCCGTCCGAGACAGCATCAGGCAGGTCCGCGTTCGATATCATCGGAATCGAGAGTTCGCGGGCAACGATGGCAGCGTAGCTCGTGACTCCCTCGTGGGCGTCAATGATGCCGCCGATACGGCTGGTGTCGCCCACGAACTCGCCGTCGAACCCTTCCGGAACCGCCAGTATCGCCCCGTCGGGGACGTTCGAGAGGTCGCCCGGCGACTCCTGGGGCGGGGCCGCCGAAAGCCGATGGACAGGGCCGGTCACCAGGCCGTCGACAATTGACCGACCGCTGGCGACCGTTTCGGCCGCGACGTGGACTTTCAGCATATTCGCCGTGTTCATCCCCTCCAGTTCAGTCATCATCCCGGAGAGGACGACGACCGTGTCACCGCTGTCCGCGGCTTCGGTTTCGAGAGCGGCCTGAACAGCCGTCTGGATGACGGCATCGGCCCCTTCGGTAGTGTACTCAGTCGTTACGGGCGTGATGCCCCACGAAAGCGCGAGCTTCCGTCGGACGCGCTCGTTTGGTGTCGATGCGACGATTGGGATCGACGGCCGGTACTTTGCCGATTTCAGGGCGGTGTACCCGGATTCGGATGCGGCGACAATCGCCGACGCCCCGATATCACGTGCGAGGAACCGACCTGAGCGCGCGAGCGCGTCCGTTCGGGTATCACCAGCGTTTGGCACGCGCTGTTCGCGGGACTCGGCGTACTCCTCGCTGCCCTCGACATCGCGGATGATCCGGTCCATCGTCTCGACGACGCGGGACGGGTGGTCACCGATCGCTGTCTCGCCGGAGAGCATCACTGCGTCCGTCCCGTCAAGCACTGCGTTTGCTACGTCAGAGGCTTCTGCGCGGGTCGGCCGCCGGGAGTGGACCATCGAATCGAGCATCTCGGTCGCCGTGATGACCGGGACGCCGGCCTCGTGACACCGACGGATGATGCGCTTCTGGATGATCGGGACATCCTCTAGCGGGCACTCCACGCCGAGGTCACCGCGGGCGACCATCACACCATAGGCCTCATCGATGATCGAATCGAGGTTTTCGACAGCTCCGGCCCGTTCGATCTTGGCGATGATCGGAATGTCGACACCGCGCTCTTCGAGTGCCTGGCTGATCTCGTAGATATCCTCGCCGTCACGGACAAACGAGGCGGCCACGAAATCAGGCTCCTTCTCGGCGGCCACGTCGAGTTCTTGTTCGTCGTTTTCCGTAATCGTCGGCAGGTCGAGTTCGACGCCGGGAACGTTGACGCCTTTGCGGGCGGACAACTCGCCGCCGTTCTCGACGGTCGCAAACACTGTGTCGTCCTCGACGCGCTCTACGGTGGTCTCGATTCGGCCGTCGTCAAGCAATACCCGGTCGCCCGGCTCAACTGCTGTAATCGACTGCGAGAGCCCGACCTCTTCCGGCGTCGCATCGTCACCGACGACGTACCGGATAGTGGACCCCTCCGTGAGCTGAATCGGTTCATCGATCTCCGCGGTCCGGACTTCCGGCCCCGGCATGTCAAGCATGGCCGCGACCGGCTCCTCGACCGCCTCGTCGACCTTGCGGATGCGATCGATCATTTCACGACGGTGTTCCGGCGAGCCGTGGCTTGCATTCAGCCTGGCAACAGACATACCGGCCTTTGCAAGTGACGCGATGTCGTCGACTGAGTCCGACGCAGGACCGAGCGTACAGACGATCTTTGCGCTACGCATTGTGACCTCGGCCTCCGGGGAGCCACAGTTTACAGCGTTCATAGTTAATCATACTCTGTCGTTCCCCGCGAAGGGATAAGAAGCTTGCTGGACGCCGTAGCTACCGCGAAATCGCTTCCATGTCGCCACTAAGAATAGAACGGATCTCGTCTGGGGATACGACAGCAATATCGCCCGGGATCGTCCGTTTGAGTGCAGCCGTCGCAGCACCCCAAGCGAGCCCGTCTGCAACGGTGCCACCGGAGAGGTACTGCGAGAGGAAACCACCGACAAAGGAGTCGCCAGTCCCGACCGGGTGCGCATCGGTCGACTCAAACGTCGGTTGCTCCATTACAGTCCCATCAGCAAGCGCGAGCGCCCCATCGCTGCCGCGGGTGATCACTGTCGCTTCGAACCCGTACTCGGCGGCGAGGTCCCGGGCAATCGTTTCCGCGTCGCCGGTCCGGTCTAACACGACGTTCGCATCACGTTCGGCGACGACGAGCACGTCGACAGACGGGAACAGCTCAGTCAGAACTGAGCGGGCTTCCGCCGGCGTCCAGAGCTTCGATCGGTAGTTCAGGTCAAAGCTCGTAGTCGTGCCGGCGTCCTGTGCGAGCGAGAGGAGGTCAGCAGTGGTCGATTCAAGCGTCTCCGAGAGCGCCGGTGTGATCCCCGAGGTATGGAACCCTGCGGCGTCTGTGATGGTCTCTGTGGGAAGCTCAGCCGGGATGGCAGTTGTGACACTGGCGCTTTGGCGATCGTAGATAACATCGTTACCCCGCGGTGGACTGCCCTGTTCCAGATAGTAGGTTCCCTGCCTGGCGCTGTCCGAGTCGTCCCAGGCAACATCGACCGACACGCCGTGGTGCCTGAGTTCACCCGTGACTCGACGACCGATCGGCGACTCCGGGAGTTTTGAGGTCCACGTCGCGTCGAGCCCAAGCCGCTGGGCGGCGACAGCTACATTTGACTCCGCGCCAGCCGCCCTGACGGTATACTGGTCTGCGGTCTCCAGTCGCTCGTCACCAGGTGGCGATAACCGTAACATTGTCTCACCGAACGTAACTAACTCCGTCATATCCGACGTTGCTCACTGGCTTGGTATAAATCCCGGAGAACCAGTCGTCTAACGGCCCTGTTAATCACACCTTACCTAGAGCGGAGGGCGTTAGATTGTATTTTTCGTATAGATTATGGACAGTATAAGTTTTCTCCAAAAGTTTATGTGCTATAGTAATTTAGACACGCCAGTATGGATTCAGGGAGAGATGGAGGTGGGCCGTCGGTCTTTAGGCGGAACCTACTCCGTTCGATTGGTGCGGCCGGACTGGCCGGACTTGCGGGCTGTGGTGGCAGCGAGGGTGTGACAGATGGGGACGGGACGCCGACCTCAACTCCAGTTGGAAACTTTCCGGTATCCGGGGATTCGGTGACGTTCGGCTTCAACGTCGCTTCCTCGGGGGCGTACTCAACGGCCGGCAAGCAGGAGCTACGCGGTTTCAAACTCGCGGTCAAGCACATCAACAACGGTGGTGGATGGGTAACAAGCGAGAAGTATAACTCGCCCTTGGACGGTGACGGGCTTCTGAATAAGGATGTCGAGTTCGTTGTCGAAGACACGGGTGGAAATTCGGATACCGCCCGGAGTAACGCACAGCGGCTTGTCGATAGTGAGGATGCCATTATGCTTGCTGGTGGCACGTCCAGTAGTTCCGGCCTGGCCAACCAGGAGGTTGCCGCGCAGAATCAGGTCGTGTATATGGCGACGATGGCTAACGCGAACTCGCTGACGGGTGCCGACTGCAACCGGTACTCCTTCCGCGAGATGTTCAACAACCGCATGGCGGCCGAGGCGCTGGCCCCGGCCCTCAGTAAAGAGTTCGGAGAAGATGTCAATTACGTCAAGATCTTCCAGGACAATGACTGGGGGCGGACGCTCCGGGATGATATGGACGGAGCCCTCGGGAAAATCGGCTGGGCTCCTGTTTGGGACACGACAGCACAAGTCGGGACAAGCGACTACTCCCAGTACGCAGCGGATATCAAGTCAGTCGATTTCGACGTAATCGTGCTTGGACTCGGCGGTCTTGACGCGGTAAACGCACTCAGAGCATTCCGAGAGGAGTTCCCGGAGTCAAATATTGTCCTTCCGTTAGCTTCGAGAGATATCGCCCAGACTGCAGGCGATGCGATCGAGGGTGTCATCGGAACTGTTGCTTGGAGTCCGGCAATCAACTCGCCGCTATCTAATACCTTCCGGGAGGCGTTCCGCGAGGAGTACGGCAGTTCGACGGGGTCCTCGAAATCGGCGCTCCCAGCAGGGGCAGCGCATATCGCATATACGCAAACGCTGCAATACGCCAGCGCAGTCGAGCGAGCGGGAACGTTCAATCCGATCGATGTCATCGGGGCGCTCGAAGGACACGAGTACGACGCCGGTCTTGGACCGCAGACGCTCCGGGCCTGTGATCACCAAGCAACGCGTCAAGTGCCGGTTGTGAGAGGAAAATCAGAGATACAGCAATCCTATGGCACCTACTACGGCCTAGTTGGGGAGCCAGCGGATGTACAGTACGCGTGCGATAGCGGGCCAGCGGCTAACTGCTCGCTTGGAGGGAACTAAGTATGAGTTCAGGAGATACACAGATACCAGACAGTTCAGAGAACGATTCGAACGCCTCCGGTGGGATTCTGGCGACAGTCGTCCCGGATTTCATCCGGCGAAACTTCGCACTCAAATTCGGTATCGTCCTCTTTGTCATGGCGCTGTCGGTTGGGCTCATCGGCCTTGCCGCGACAGAGCAAGTCAAGAACTACACGGAACAACAGGTTCTGAGTGACTACGAAAACGCCGCTGCACAGGAAGCAGACATCCTGTCACAGTGGGTCGACCGAAACCGGCTATCGACCCAGTTCGTCTCTTCGGACGACGTCTGGGCCAGTAATGATACCGACGATATCGATATCGAACTCAACAATCGGAAAGCCGCCTTGTCCGCAGACGCTGCCGACATCCATCTGGTCGAACGGAATGCCGCCCAATCGCAAGTTGTCGCCAGCACATCTAACTCACAGGTGCTGACTAACTCACCGCTCGAATCGACGAGCAGGGCCTGGCTTGCCGGTGCGAACTTCGAAACGGCGAGCGATGTGGTCGTCTCCGACGTGTACCAGACGAACTCCGGGCCGGTTGTCGGCTTCGTCAGTCCTGTCGCTGCCTCGCAGAACCGGTATATCCTCATCGAATACTCGCTTGACGAGATCGCGAACTCGCTTCAAGGGAACAACAGGGCTGAAGGCGGGTTTACCCAAGTCGTCAACGGATCGGCGGTCGTCATGATTGACGAACCCAGAGACGGGAGCCGCGGCCTCGGTGAGAACATGCTGCAGTCGTACAGCGAGAACAACCGCGCCACCGAACCAATCGGTGAGGCGAACAATCTCCGGTCTTCAGAACAGCAATCCGGCGTCACCGCTGATATGCCGGCGGCCGACGTGCTCAGCGAACGCTACACGGTCGGTTATGCACCGATACAGGGGACAGACTGGGTTGTTCTCGTGCACGCGCCCAACTCCGCGGTTTTCGGCTTCGTCCAGAACGTCCAGCAGTACGGGCTCATTGGGACGGCGCTGATGGTGTTGCTCATCGCGGGCGTCGGTGCAATACTCGGATACAACACGGCCACATCGATCGACCGCCTGACCCGAAAGACGGACCAGATGCGACAGGGCAATCTTGAGGTCGAGATCGCCACCAGTCGTATCGACAACATCGGCCGCCTGTACAGCGGGTTCGCTGACATGCGTGACGCGCTCAACGAACAGATCAATGAGGCCGAGCGCGCACAGAAGGAAGCGGAAGTTTCCCGCGCAGAAGCCCTCGAAGTCAACAAGTACCTCCAGAAGAAGGCCGAGGAGTTCTCCGACGTGATGGAGGAGACGGCCGCTGGAAACCTCACTGAACGGATGGCAACAGACGGCGAGAATGAGTCGATGGACCGTATCGCCAGCGAATTCAACGGCATGGTCGACGAACTCGAAAAGACTATCGGCCAACTCAACAGCTTCGCCGACGAAGTCGCGGAATCCGGAGACGTCGTTCTGTCGAGTGCGGAGTCCGTCCGTGACGCGTCCGAACAGGTCGCCGAATCGACACAGAAGATCTCCGACGACGCCTACGACCAGAAGGACCGTCTCGCGACCATCTCAGAGGACCTCGACACTCTCGTCGACACACTCGAAGAACTGGAAGCGGACAATCCGGACATCAATCTGGGCGACTCGCTTGAACGGTTCCGGACGGTTGCGACGACGCTACAGTCGGCCGCTGAAACGAGTGACCAGATGATGGCCGAAACCCAGACCGTTGCCGGCGCAGCCGAAGAACAGGCTGCAGAGCTCAACGAAGTGTCCTCTCGAGCCGAGCAACTCAAACGCTACGCAAAACCACTCGGTGATATCCTGAACCGCTTCGAAACCGAAGCTGAGCACGAGTTCGTCTTCTCAGGTGGTCCGTCACAGAGTCTGGGCGAAGAGGAAGAAGAGTAACCCGCTTCACTGCTTTCACCGAAACCGACTTTCGCACTGGCGTCGTACTTGATGCAATGAACGACGACGCGGGCGATATCTCACAGGCTGAACTCGCCGAGTACTGTCGAACCCAGGCTGCGATTCTTGCGGGCCATCTGGACCAGCGCAGTGCAGAGCTTTCAGATTTACTTGCGGAGATCGAACAGGACACTGCCGACGCTCGTACGGCGTTGACTGAAGGCCTTGGCCAGCCGGAGACTGCTGGGGAAGCAACTGTTGCCGACATAGAGGCCAAGCAGGAGCAAGCCCAGGCGAAACAAGCAGAACTGGACGAATACCGAACGCTTACCGAGGGGTATACTGATCTTGCCGAACAACTCGCAGAGGGTTCCGGTGACCTTGAAACCGTTCTTGAATTCGAGATCGACACTGATGCGCCGACGTATTTTGACGCCGAGACGACGATTCTGGGAGTGGCGACCGGAGAAAATGGGGACGACTGATTTGTAGAATTCATCTACCGAAGTTCTGAGGCCACTGCCCCACCCAGAAGTTGAGACTGGCGCTCTCAATGCATACGGGCTAATCTTCTCGCGATTTCGTTCAGCAAGATGTTGACCGAACCGGCTACTCAGTAGGATTGTGTATATATCGAACGCGTTTTACACCAATGCAGGGCTGTGTAGAATGTGAATTATCCCCTTTCCCCCCGGAATAGATTCGTATTATTCGGGGCCGTAGCCGCTTCTTCAGTCCTCGCATCAATCCTGCTCCTTGACCAGACCTTCTTAGAGACCAGCGTTTCGGCAGTTTCTGTGGGTATTGGAGTCGTATTGGCTCAGCAGTTCTTTGAGTCCACTCAGTCGCGCAACGAATAACCGGTACTGACTACAACCGACTCATTGAATTTACTGGAGTTACCGCTTCATTTCAGGACTTCCCGTGAGAACACTGTTCAGTAAGGGTGCGTATTGAGCGGGGAGTGTACCCGATAAGCCAAATACTCTTTTGGAAGTCGTGTTGACGGTGGTGTAATGGGACAGTCCATTGAGGAGCTACGGGAAGCCAGCCCCACCTCCGAAGAGAAGCCTTCGTTTGGCCACCTACTACTGGTCTGGTTTCTTGTCGGGTCGTCGTTCCGGACCCTCGGATTCGCCTTGGTCGATGCAGTTCCGGCTGCCATCCCCTTCTCACGAATGGGTGCTGGGCTGTTGTTTGGTACAATTGTCATTGTCCTGCTCTGGTCTGCCGGCTGGCACCCGTCACTTCCAGTCAGTGCTGGTTACTTCGTCGCTGAAATAGCCCTCAATATCCTCCTACTCCTCGCCTTCAACCTCGTGTTCAGTCGCAAGTTGACGCCCTGGATGGAAGTCGGCCTCCATACCACATCGATTTCCCTGGCAGCGACCCTCGTATTCACGAACTACGGAAGAAAGATCCGAAACCGGGTCCGCCAACGCATACACTCTCTACTCAAACTGCCATCTGAGGACAACTCATCCAGTCAGGAGTAGGGAGCCTGATATCCGGGAGTATTTAGCGCGCGATAAGTAGATCCCTTGTACTGACTACTGTCCACTCATACTGCTTAGCGATACTGAGAGGTGAATGTGTTCTCTCTATTACTAGTTAGACGAAATTTATCGGGACGAAAGAGCAGATTGATGAGTACGCCTACCAGTGGGCGACAGTCCAACTGGTCGGGAACGGTGTCCCAATCGTACTGGATGCGCGACCAGTACGGAAGGGCGAGAGTCGGAAAGAAATCGTCGAGGATCTGCTCAACTCTGCTGAGGAGTTGGTCCACATCGATAACGTGTTGATGGATCGGGAGTTTGAAGCCAGCACATTCTGGAGATGCTCAGCCAGCGTGGACTGTCATATGTCGTCCCGAAACGGATGCAGACCAGCGAGAAAGCCCAAGCAAAGCGGTTGCTCCAGCGGGGTCAAGACCGATATGAAACCGATAGGAAACTGCATCTCGGGAAGAACGAGTGGCACGAGACGACGCTGGTCTATCGGCGAAAAGAGGATTCTGAGCATGACGACCACGGTCAGTGCTCAGTGTTCATGTCTAACCGCGGTAGTAGCTTCCTCACTGAGTACGGTTACCGGTGGGCGATCGAGAGTGGATACAAATCGATCAAGCGATTCATGGCTGCCACTGCGTCGAAAGATTTCGGGCTGCGATTCTTTTATTTCGCGTTTGCGTGTCTCCTGTACTCGATTTGGCTTGCGGTGAATCTACTCGTGCAGGTGGAGTTGACCGGAGAGTACGAGCACCAACCGATTGTGACGGCAGATAACACGCTAACGTTGGTAAAGAAGGAAAGAATCGGGTAGAGAGTGACTCAATCAGGGTGTAAGGCGGTGTCTGAGTGGATACAATCTTGAGAGTCTTTGAAATTCGGCAATATAGTCAGTAATACAACAGGAACCAGTGAATGAGAGCTAATCTTGATCGGTTTTTCGCTCGGCGATTCGTCCAAATACACGCATTACAGCCTCGCTAAACCCGTTATAGTCTCAACTTCCTGCCCACCTATTTGATATAGCGGTATGCAATTTATGTGTCTTGGGCGGACCAGTGTGATGATGGTCTCAAGGTTACCAGCAGTAACCAGCAAATGGACTATCCACAGTAATCTCCGTTAATTACCGCTACAGACTATCGACGCGCATAGACTATTGAAGGAAACGAAATCACGAATTAAACGTACGCTCGACGAGGTATTTGACCAGATAGAACCCGCCAATAAGGGTGACAGCCATGACTACCAGTACGATCGCAATCATGAACAAAAGGACGAGTGCGTCGTTAGCCACCGGACTCACCCGCCTGAGAGAACGCGTGTCGTCGGGAGCGCATATCGCTAGCTTCAGCCTCGACACGCTAATGTAGGAGGGTTTCGGTTTAGCACTCTAGTGCTCGTCTATACTGAAGTCCGTCTATTGGGGGATGTGTTACGTGTGCAGGAGAGAGTGACGGGGCCACGCCGAGACAGGTCAGATTGAAGGCAATACAGGGCTGTTCTCAGTGCAGTACCATTCTTCGAATGATACACAAAGACAGCGAAGCGCTGTGCGGGTTCTTCGATACGAACAGGTACTGTGACGAGCCGAATACGTCGGTTACAGGACACCGAACTCGCCGGACTTCCGTGGCAATGATCGTGATTGGCGTGTACGCAAAGGTAGCATTCGCTGCATATCATACATCGTCGAATGAGGCGAGCAGTCCGATTTGAGGTGCTGATCGGGGGCCAACTGAAGGACCGTACAACCACCGGGCGTCTCCGACTCGAAACCGCTGGCGACCCGCATTATCCCGATGACAAAAAGCAGGCCGGACCTATGGCACGACGAGACTGAATGCACCTGTCGAGTGTTGCAACCCGTGACTGTTTCTGGCAAGGCACGGGACGCCACTGGCCGACGAAACGGCCGCTTTGAGTCCTAGTGCCACACTCTTGTCGCCTGCACTACCGCAACCGGCGAGCAGTACCTGCACAAAGGCCGTGGGTCGGGCCAGCGGTTCCGTGCGACGACGGAAAAGCGCCCAGTGCGGTCCAAATTGCCCGAGAGACGGCGTCTCTTAGAGTCACAGAAAGACAGAGTCTCGCGGACGGCTACGGGAAGGCCAATGCAGTAGCGAACGTCTCTGGCAACTGCTCGGAAGCGGACCCGACGCCGCAGCCACGCCGAAGAATCCCCATGTCGTGCCCTGCTGGAACGACTGGACAGGAACGGCTGGACACAGTGTATCTCGGTCAGAAGCGTGGGCTTGTTAGCAGTGCCTGCAGTGGGAGACACAGGCCGGCTGACGGAGAATCAAGACCACACCTCACTGTCCGGTAGATATCGAAGGCCACGCAGACCGTACGTTGTCAGAAACGGTTCTGGAGTGGCACGCAAAGCAGGCAGTCGAGCTGACGACGCGGTTCGTGGGGTTAAGCGGGGCTACCACGTCTGGTTGGAGGGTCACATCCTCATAGTCTCAAAGACCAGCATACAGACCTGAATACGGTCCAGCGTGACCGGTATAGTGCGTCCGGGTACACTAAACCAACTGTGGCTCCAGGAGAAAAGCCACGCCGTTCTCCGCCGGGAGGATGCCAGCCTCAGTAGCACATGCCACATCTGGGGGACTGTGGATGCTACGTAGCGTGGGAAGGTTAAGGAGCCAACCGTGCAGGGAAATCAGTGAGACTGAGCAACTGGATAGACTGCCAACCCCATGGTTTGATTTCGGCGAGTAGTGGATCAGGCCTGTATAGTCTTGGACTCGACCCCGTGGCCGTTCACTGCGCCAAACCGAATATTGATACCCTGTCAACAGGCGGTAGTCTGCTTTCGTCCACCTGAATCTTGTTGGGCAGGTGGGCTAACCAGAGAGAGTACAGTAATCTGCGCCCGTATTTATATTTGTGAATATGTGCCTATTTTTCGATAAAGCGTGAATTAGTTGTCAGTAAGGCGACAAATTGCGGTGAAATAGGGTGTCACTCACCCAAATAAAGGCTTTTATCTCTAAGTATGGGACTACATTGAAGTTCCCGGCATCCGAGAGTAAAATGTGTCCAGTGACAGTGAGCGAACGACGGTTCGGACGTACATTCCGGCCTACCAGAAAGAGCAATGGCAGGCCCACGCTGAGGAACTGGATATGAGTCAAAGCGAGTTCGTCCGGACGATGGTACAGGCAGGCCGAAGCGGATTCGAGTCAGCAGCGTCCGAGACGACTGAATCAGACGCCGCTGAGAGCGATAGCGAGGAACCCCGTTCTCCGGATGCTACCCCTGGGGGTGAGGGGCTGAAAGACCGGGTCCAGGAGATCCTTGCTGACGGGGACTACTACGAGTGGGACGACCTGCTCGCAGGGCTGACCGATGATATCGAGGAGCGACTCGAGGACGCACTGCAGGAACTGCAGTCAGACAACAAAGTGCAGTACAGCGGGCGACACGGGGGGTATGTTCGAGACGAATGAGCACGGATGCAGCCACACCGGGCGCCGAATCGGACCCGGTTGGGTATTTCCTTGATGATATCACGTACCACGGAAAGAGCGACCGGACTCGTGCGTCCTACGAGCGCGTCCTCCGGGACTTCGAATCCTATCTGGCGGACGGCCACCAGCCCCTCCCTGTCCGAGAGGCCTCCCACCGGGACTGCATGGCATACGTCCACAGCCTCCGTGGAGATGTCGGGGAAAGCACTGTCGCAACGTATGCCTCCTATCTGCACCGGTTTTTTGCGTATATGACCCAGGTAGGCGTCTTCGAATCGAACCCGATGACGCTGGTCATGGAGGAGATGGACGAGTCCATCAACACCGACCCGACCCGTCGGGAGATAGGCCTCCAGTCGATGCGTGCGTTCGTCGACAGCGTCTCGCACCCACTAGAGCGCGCTATCATAGTAACACTGTTGAAGACGGGAATGCGGGCTGGCGAACTGTGTAACCTCGATATCCGCGACCTCAACCTCGAAACCCCCGGCCCCAGACCGGAGATCCCGGTTCGAGCGGGCCTCGATGGGCGTCCGGACTCGTTGTTCGTCGCCTCGGACCCGGCTCGTAGCGAGGCCAGTAACGGGGAAGAACGAACTGCGTCAAACAAGCGCAAGCGTGAGACAACGATTCCAGTCGACGCCGAGCTGACATCTGTACTGCGACGCTGGCTCGCAATCCGACCGGACACGCAGTCCCCGGCAGCGCCGCTGTTCGTGTCTACAAGCGACAGCTGGGGGGATAGACTCACGCCGAACATGGTACACCATATCGTCGAGTCTCACGCCCGCGAGTTCGGTTGGTACACGGATGGTGGCGGAGCCGAAGAGAACGTGACGCCACATTACTTCCGGCACTTCTTCACGACACATCTCCGGGACCGGACCGGTGATCGCGGCGTCGTCAAATACCTCAGGGGCGACGTGGCACAGGATGTTATCGACACGTACACCCACGAATGGGGGACCCGAGTCAGGGATGTGTACGAGGCCGAAATCTACTCACTACTGTAGCTTTTTGTCAATTTTTAATACTATAATTGCATTTGAGATGGTCGCTGCTGAACTAATAAACTCCATAATGCTATATGGAACTGGCCGAATGCTACTTCGCATTTGTACTGTCTCAATGATGGTTCTGATGGCCGCATATGAGACAGACAGGTTCCATGCGTCGGTTGTCCTGTGGTAAAATCGATCGAACAGCCCGTTGACAGGCATTTCCAAAGCAGCAGATCAGTGTATAGCACATCACTGGACTGAGACGGCGGCAGAACCAGAGACTGTCGGCACTAACCTTACATACGTCCATATCAGCCGCTATCCAGAGGGAGATCCGGAGAAACTACTCAGGGTCCAGAAGTTTCGACTCGGCAGTTCGGAGATGTTCGAGGAGTGTCGTCTTCGAGATGTCCATCTGGTCGGCGAGTTCGCGGACTGAAATCCCGCGCGGCCACTGGTAGTAGCCCGCGTCGCGGGCCGCTTCGAAGGCCCGTCGCTGAGCCGGCGTCAGCGAGTCAGTACGCAGCCCCCCCACCGACCGCTCAGTATCGCTGTCCGGGGTGACAATGGATTCGACCGACACGTCAGCGTCGGCGTCAGCTTCGACAGCATCGAGTGCGGGCTGAATCTCGGGGCGTTCGCCGGTGAAACTCACCTGCCACCGTTCGCGACCGTCTTCGATGCGAACGGGGGCGCTGTGGACGAACCCATGTTCGAGCAACGTCGGACAGACCAGTTCGCCCGGGTCGTACTCCAGCAGGAACTGTCTGACGACGGTGCCCGGCGCATCGCGTTTGTGGCCGATACGTGCCTGAAGTTCCTGTATCTCCCCGGCGTGAGACGACGCACGGACTGCGTCAAGACAGTCCTCGACAGCCGACTTCGTGGCTCCGTACGCCGTAAACACGCCGTTGACCGATGCTGTCGGCGACTGGACGCTCTGTTGCACTGTGTGTGCCAGGATACCGCCATCGGTGCGGTCGGTCGCTTCGATAGCCCAGCAGTTCGGGTGCCACAGGTCGAGTGTTAGCCGTGCTCCGGCGCTATCAGCGTGACTCATGGGATGTGCTGGAATAGTTGAGCGGAAACCCTAAGAGAGTGGTCATTGTCTTGTGTGTCCGACACCGGCGGTTGCAGTGTGCGATTCGACGCGGTCCATCAGTGCTGATGCCGAGACGACTAGGGCCAGATACAGTATCGCCACCAGCACGAAGAGTTCTGTATACTGGTACGTCTCGTTAGCGAGGGTGCTCGTTCTCCCGTACAGTTCCTGGACGGTGATGAAACTCGCCAGTGAGGAGTACTTGATGAGATACACGAGTTCATTCGTCCAGCTGGGAAGCGCGAGTCGCAGACCCTGTGGAACGACGACGTACCGTATCCCTTCTAGCTTCGAGAGCCCGATCGCGCGTGCGGCAGTCAACTGCCCGCCATCGACGGACTCCAGCGACGCACGCAGGTATTCGGACTGGTAGGCGGCGCTGTTCAGCGTGAAGCTGATGACGGCGACCCAGAACGCCTGTGCTGGAATGAATCCGACACCGACTCCCGGGACGCCTCTGAGAACCTGCGTTAGTGAGGTCGCAAAGTAGAGGACGAACAACTGGGCGAGCAGCGGCGTCCCGCGAATGAGTTCCGTGTACGACAGAGCGAACCACCGGGCCCATCGCCCGCCGTACACGCGGACGACGCTGAGCGGGAGCGCCAGCATGAACCCGAGGCAGACACTGAAGACTGTCAGTAGGACCGTCGTCCAGATGCCGTGCGCCAGCGCCGGCAGGTACGCCGTCGCATCGGCGGTGAACCGGAGCGTGTCAGCGAGCCATACCAGCGGCGCTCCGGCGGCACCGAGTGGCGTGGCAAGCGAGGCAACGGTATCCGCTGTTGTCAGAAACGGGGCTGCCGGGACAAACGGTGCGCCACGGTCGAGTCCGAATACCCCTGCGAGAACGAAATCAGTGGTCCAGCGGGCGAGAACCCAGATCCAGAACAGTGCCAAGCCGACTGTGAGTGGACGGACGCTGAAGACTGTCTCGACGCGGTCCCGAAGCGGTGACGTTGTAGATTCGGCTGTGCTCATGCCGTTTCCTCGTGCGCGTGCAATCTGCTCAAGAACTGTTCGGTTCGATCCGCTGTGGGGTTCTGGAACAGTTGCTCCGGTGGGCCATGCTCGACAATCTCGCCGTCATCGAGGAACACGATGTCAGATGCGGCCGACCGGGCGAAGTCCATCTCGTGACTGACCACGAGCATCGTAATGCCCTCGGCAGCGAGGTCACGCATCACTTCGACGACTTCGCCGACAAGTTCGGGGTCGAGCGCGCTGGTCGGCTCGTCAAACAGCAACAGTTCCGGGTCCATCGCGAGTGCGCGGGCGATGCCGACACGCTGTTTCTGTCCGCCGGAGAGTTCCGCGGGGTAGGAGTCCGCCTGCTCCAGCAATCCGACCTGTTCGAGGTGGTTCCGTCCGGCTGCCTTGGCGTCGGCAGCGTCCATCCCGAGTACTTTCTTTGGGCCGAGCGTGACGTTTTCGAGCGCGGTCAGATGCGCAAAGAGGTTGAAATCCTGAAACACCATGCCGACCTGCTTTCGCAGTTCGTTGACGTCGGTGTCGACCCCAGTCACGTCTTCCCCATCGAGCGCAATCCGGCCGCTGTTGATCTCGGTTAGCCGGTTCACGCACCGGAGCAGCGTGGACTTGCCCGAGCCGCTGGGGCCGATGAGGACCGTCACGTCGCCTTGATCCATCTCGAGGCCAACGCCTTCCAGTACCTCCTCGCTCCCGTAGGACTTGTGCAGATCGTCGATTGAGAGTAGTGGCTGTGTCATGTCGTTCCCTCCGGTACCGCGTAGTAGTCGCTGAGTCTGTCGAGTGACCGGTTCGTCGCGAACGTCAGCACGAAGTAGACAAGGCTGACGGCGAGGAATATCTCGAGTGCCGCCGTCGACTGGCCGCCTTCGTAGAGGTTCTGTCCTGTCGTCAGCAGTTCACCGATACCGATGATGATGGCGATGCTCGTGTCCTTGAGGACGATAGTAAACTCGTTCTGGAAGCCCGGAACACTCCGGCGGAGCGCCTGCGGGACGACAACGTGCCGGATCGCTTCGAACCGGGACATCGCGACGGCGCGTGCCGCTTCGAGTTGCCCATCGTCGACGCTCTGGAGCGCACCGCGGAAGATCTGGGACTGGTAGGCGGCGCTCCGGAGCCCAAGCGCGATGGTCGCCGTGACGAACGCGCTACTGGAGACGGACAGGCCGAAGTACAGGATCATAATGATGACTAGCAGCGGAGTGCCACGAAGGACAACCCCGACCTGTTCGACCAGCCGACGGGCTCTGTCCGAGCCGTACACCTCTATCGCACCGGCCGGGAACCCGATTGCAAATCCCAGGAGAATGCTGGCTACGGTGAGCGCGACGGTAACAGCTGTCCCACCGAGCAACAGTCCAAGGTTGTCGACGACGAACAGCCAGTCGGCGACCTGAAGTATTGCTTCCATGGCCTCACTTTTGTCCGAACCACTTCTCGGTCAGGTCCCGGTACGTCCCATCGTCCTCAACGGTGGTCAGCCCGCTGTTGAGCGCACCTGCGAGTTCGTTGTTGCCGGACTGAATTCCGAAACCGAACTGCTCGCCAGTCTCGTGGACGAACGCGGATTCGATGGAGCGGTCTGCCACGAACGAGTTCGCGACAGGGACGTCGATGATGATGACGTCGACGTTTTCGTTCAGCAGATCCTCAACAGCGAGCACGTAGTTACCGTACGCGTTGTAGCTAGACTCTTGAATCGTCCCCGCTTCGATGAGCTGGTCCTTGATAACGGATTCGCCGGTTGTCCCCTTCTGTGCCCCGACTGTCGCCCCGGAGAGGTCATCCAGCGACGACGGTGAGAACGACCCGCTTTCTCGGACGATGATGGCCTGATTCGAACTGTAGTACGGGTCGGAGAAGTCGATCGCTTCGTCGCGTTCGTCGTTGATCGTCATGCCCGCTGCGACGACGTCGACATTCCCGTTGTTCAGCGCCGGGATAAGTGATTTGAACTCAAGTTCTTCCCAGCCGCTCAGTTCGTACTCCGACGCCGCGACAACGGCTTCCAGCAACTCGACGTCGAAGCCGACGAGTTCGCCGTCCTGTTTCATCTCAAACGGCGGAAAGCCCGGCGCTGTGCCCGCGGTAAGCGTCTGTGAGTCCCCGCTGCCCGATTGACAGCCAGCGACCGACAGGGTCGCGACAGTGCCACCAATTGCCTGCAGATACCTCCGTCTGTCTACGCGTGCCTCTCGTGGCATAGTGCCACAGTCGAATCAGTCATATTTTAACATTTCGGTTACCGCAGAAGTCGCGAGGGTCAGGCGGACGCGACAGCGCCTGCAACCTCGGTAAACACCGAATCGAGGATGTCGAGACAGAGTTCCAGTTCGCGCTCGGTGACGTCGAGTGGCGGAAGAAGCCGGAGAGATTTCTGGCCACAGCCGAGCGTGAGGAGGCCGTGCTGGAGCGCAGTTTCCATCACAGCGTCGCGTCGATCAGCCGTATCGAACTCCAGCGCGGTCATCAAGCCGAGGCCGCGCACGTCTTCGACCAGCGAACGGCCCGCCGAGATATCGCGGAGCCGATCCATGAAGTACGTCCCCTTCTCGGCGGCGTTGTCCACCAGATCATGGTCCTCGATAGCAGCGAGAGTCAGCGCGCCGCGCATCGAGCCGAGGATGTCGCCGGCCCCCCACGTCGAGGAGAGCCGTGACGTTTCGGACGGGAAGATGTCCGACCGGGAGACGGTCGCGCCGACCCGAAGTGCTTTCGCGCTCGTGATGACATCCGGTTCGATGTCGTAGTGGTCAACGGCCCACATCTCGCCAGTGCGGCCCACTCCTGACTGGATTTCGTCAGCGATGATCGGGATATCGTGTTCCCGGCAGAGGTCGTCGACGGCTGAGAGGAACTCGGGGTTCGGAACGCGATAGCCGCCTTCGCCCTGTATCGGCTCCAAGATGAGGAACGCGACTTCCTCGGGCGGGATGTGGCCAGTGTCTGCGTCGAGCTTCGAACGGAGGCGCTCGACGCCGGCCTCGGAGTACTCCACGTCGTGAATCCCGCTGATTTCGGGGAATTTTCGACGGTAGACGGACTTCGAACGGTTAAGCGATAGCGCCCCCAGCGTCCGACCGTGGAACGCGCCGTCGAAGGTAATGCCGTACTTCGGCGTCTCGCAGTTATCGTAACAAATCTTCATCGCGTTCTCGACGGCCTCGGCACCAGAATTCGAGAGGAAGACGGTGTCGAAGTCGTACTGGCTGGTAATATCGGTCAGTCTATCCATCAGGTGGGCGGGCCCCGGTAGCGACGTTTCGTCGGGTGAGCCGCCGGTGCTGATGTAGAAGTCCTGACCGGCGATCTTCAGCGGGTCGACCATGTCGAACTCGTCGGCACGGTCGAGCACCTTCGGGTTATTGTACCCGAGCGGCGATGCGGCGACGTGACAGGTAAAATCTAGCAGGACGTTGCCGTCCGCGTCTGTACAGAACGGGCCGATTGCGTCCTCAGTGATGTCCCAGACGAATTCGTACACGTACGTACTCGGCGCGGCGGTTTCGTGATGGTACTCGACCCACTCGCTGCTCTGTGGGCCAGGCATACTATCGACACGCGGCTCCGCAGTATCGCGGTCCATGTTATCACAATAACAATCATTAGTAATAAATCACTGTGTTCCGGGCCCGCGTACTGGCCACATAGCTGGGTCCTTGCTGCGGTTCGAAACTGGGCTACAGGATCCGCTTGCCGAACGCGCTAGCGGCGAGTTCGGCCGCTCGCTCGCCCGTCGTGTTGCGCTGGTCGAGGATGGGGTTGACCTCGACAACATCAAGCGAGCGCAGCACCGATTCGGCGGCGTCGCGGTCGGCGACCCGTTCCATCGCCGTATGCGCCTCCCGATAGGTGACGCCGCCGGGAACCGGTGTCCCGACCCCCGGTGCATCGTCCGGGTCAAGCCAATCGAGGTCAAGGCTCACGTGGATGTCATCGACCCCATCGGTCGCGATGTCGAGTGCCTCATCAGTGACTGGGCCGATACCCCGACTGTCGATGTCTTCCATCGTGAAGACGGAGATGTCACTCTCGCGGAGGACTGCTCGTTCGTCGGCATCGAGGCTCCGCGCGCCGACGATGACGGTGTTCTCCTCGGCAACGTTCGGGGCGGTGGCCCACGGCATCTCTGCGAAGTCGCCGTAGCCGTGGGCGGCCGCAAGCGGCATCCCGTGGACGTTCCCGCTGGGCGACGTAGTCGGGGTGTTGTAATCGCCGTGGGCGTCGAACCAGATGACGCCGAGTTCGGTCGTCTGAGCCGCACCGCGCATCGTGCCCATCGCGATAGAATGGTCGCCACCTAACACCAGCGGCACGCTCCCGTCGGCTATTTCTGTCGCCACCCGGTCGGCAAGTGTATCGGTCATTTCCGCGATAGCGTCGAGGTACTTCGCACTGTTGTCGTCGGACGCCGGTTGGGACTGTAGCGTCGGCGCTGAAAGGTCTCCGACGTCAGTGTAGTCGACGCCGGCCGTATCAAGCGCAGCGGTGAGGCCGCCGTAGCGAATCGCTGACGGGCCCATGTCGACGCCGCGCCGGTCGGCACCGAGGGCGAACGGGACACCGAGCACCGCGACAGGTGACACGGGACGACTACGGTCTCGCGAGTGGGTGGACTGAAGCGACATCCGTTGTTACGGCCATAGTCCACGAGCGTTCATAGCGTCACCGATTCGCGAAAGCGCGACGATGTAGGCAGCTGTTCGCCACGTGACATCACGGTCCTCGACCTCAGCCTGCAGGGCCTCCCAGGCATCGAGCATCTCGGCTTCGAGTTCGTCGTTGACTTCTTCACGGGACCAGCTCCGTCGGTTGATGTGCTGGAGCCATTCGAAGTAGCTCACGGTGACGCCGCCGGCGTTCGCGAGGATATCCGGGATGACTGGGATGTCGCGCTCCTTGAACACTGTATCGGCCGCTGTCGTTGTCGGGCCGTTCGCCCCTTCGACGATAATGCTCGCCTGTACGTCTGCAGCGTTCTCCTCGGTTAGGACGTTCCCGACTGCTGCAGGAATGAGGACATCGACATCGAGTTCCAGCAACTCGGCGTTGGATACCTGACGTGGTGCGTCAACAGCCCCCAGCTGGCCGTGTTCGTCGCCGTCAGCCGAAATCGATTCGATATCGAGCCCGGATTCGTCGTAGATGCCGCCGTCCACATCGCTGACAGCGACGACAGACGCACCCCACGAGTCAAGCAGGCGTGCGGCGTTCGCGCCCACGGCACCGAAGCCCTGGACGGCGACAGTCGCACCATCGATGTTTCCGTCGTAGTAGTCGAGTGCTTCGCGGGCGACGATAGCGACGCTTCGGCCGGGTGCCTCCTCACGGCCGTGTGTCCCGCCAACCGCTGTCGGTTTGCCAGTCACAATGCCGGGGACCGTCTCGCCTTCCTGCATTGAATACGCGTCCATGAACCAGGCGACGGTCTGCTCGTCGGTCCCCATATCGGGTGCGGGGATGTCTTTCGTCGGTCCAACGACTTCGCGTAGTTCCTCGGCGAACCGACGCGTCAACTGCTCGGTCTCCTGTGCATCGAGCGTCGACGGATCGACGACGATGCCACCCTTCGCGCCGCCGAAGGGCAGGTCCATCACCGCACACTTCCACGTCATCAACATCGCTAGCGCCGTGCACTCCTCGGCGGAGACGCTCGGGTGGTATCGCATACCGCCTTTATACGGCCCCCTGATCTCGAAGTGCTGGACGCGATACCCGCTGAACACCTCAACGCTCCCGTCGGTTCGGCGGATCGGAACAGATACCTCGACTGTTTTCGATGGGTGGCGGAGCTGCTCAAGCATCCCCTCAGAAAGGTCAAGGTGTTCAGCTGCTTGCTCCAGCTGGTGGCGGGCAGTCGCGATTGGCGATTCGTCCTCGTCTGTCGCTTGCTCTGATGGCTCCTTCTGTGTGCTCATGATTGGGTTGTGGGTTCGGTGGTGCGTACGCCCACTCGCTTCGGGACCAATGGGGCGAGTACGCTGAGTTGTTCAGACGCTGGTTCCGTCTTGACTGTCAGCATCCGACGGCTGGAGTGAGACAGTGTATCGGCACCAATACCGGTATTGTTAATAAACATTTGGGACTGTCTACGGGACAACTAGTTTGAACATAGCAAAAGTTAATAACGCCTTCTCAAGCCAATTACAGAAGATTTTAAGCCCATCTAACGCTTTATCTGTGAAATACTGCTGGAATATACGCTTGATATACTCAATCTGAGAGTGATTGCGGTACTTGCATGAACGTGCGCATGATGCCACAGAGCATACCGTATGCGCGCTACAGCGCGTCTGTCTACCGGAGTTGGGTGACAATAAGTAGTTTGAGCAAGTCAAAAGCAAGCTTGGTATCGTAGCAACGGGGTACTATACCGAGGCATGCCGGCGATAACAGGTACCAATCTCGTAGTACCCCACCGTAGACTGCCTACAACCACGACTATCCGATCCGCTGTGCTATCGTGGCTTGGCTACTAACGGTGGTACGACTGTTATTATTGATCGCTCGACGGGACAATCGCTCCGTTCCATCGTCACAGCAGCACACCTGTGATTTGAGTAATCCAAATTGGAGTGGCCTGAGGCCGTCGTCGGTTAGTGGTCGTCGCCGACACACAGTGACGAGCGTATGACGAGGCTGTTACGTGCTCCGGTCGAACGAGGTCATTTCGAGATTGACCTCGATGAGGTTGGCTGCCTCCATCACCATCTCAGGAATTTCGGTGTCGAAGCGGGCCCCTTTCAGACGGCTGGTCGGTGCAGTCACACTGACCGCGCCGACGACGGTCCCATCGTTGTCCAGAATCGGCGCACCGATCGCCCGGAGGCCACGGATCTCTTCCTCGTCGTTCGTTGCGTATCCCCGCTCCCGGATAGTTTCTAGCTCGTCACGAAGTGTTTCTCGGTCCGTAATCGTGTGCTGTGTCTGTCGTGAAAGGCCTTCCCGGTCGATTATTTTCTCAACGCGCTCGTCCGGGAGACATGAGAGGATTGCCTTGCCCGAAGCGCTGTCGTGGAGGTGTTGTGGTGCCTCCCGCAGCTGGAGGTGGTAGTCCATTCCGACGGCATGTTCGCCCCGCCGTTCGTAGATGGCGACTTCGCGACCGTCGTTTTCGACGACTAGATGGACGTACTCACCGGATCTGTCGGCCAGTTTGTCTACTTCCTCCTGTCCAGCAGTGTAGAGCTCCGTCTCGTTACGGACGTGTTCGCCCATCGTGACGAATCGAAAGCCGAGCTGGTACGTGTCGTCGTCCTTCGTGAGGAAGCCACAGTCGGTCAGCGTCGCAAGATATGTGTGAAGCGTTCCCTGGGAAAGCTCGATTCGTTCGCTCAGTTCCTGCAACGTCGCGCTGTGTGACTCCTGTACGGCTTCGATGATCTCGCAGGCGTTCTCCACGGACTGTATCCGCCGGCCCGTGTTTTGTGTGTTGGCGTCGTCGGTCATTACCGAGTAGAGTTGCCGTCATTATTTAAAACCCGGATGTAAACGATGGGCAGCCAGACCAACAGACCGGCCGCTGGTAACCGACACCTGTCAATATCTGACATAATCAGACTCTATGGATACCGCTCTATGGAGTTGGTGGAAGCCGAAGCGTAGACCAGGCCGTAGCTTAAGCACCAGAGTGCGTGTGGCCAGTATTTAAATTTATATCTCTCTTATGCCACGAGAATTAGGGAATATATGGATTTTATAATAGCAATACAATCGCATATCTCGGGACTTCTATATTATACCGTATTTTACGTTTTGTATAGTTCTATATGGAACTGGTTTGTGGGTAAATATGGGTTATATGTCTTGCTCTTGCAGTCAGATACGGTTCGGTGCGAGCTGTAATTGTCGATAGATTGAAACCGCAGGACACACCGCGGACGCAACGCCGCTGTCCGATATCCTTTATAAATAACCGTACAGAACACGGTGGTGTTGACGGGTAACTAAAACACTTATTGTTGTTACTGAACGAGAGACTAGTATGTCAACGACGCCTGCGCAGGACGGCACGCAGTGGTTCCTGCACACATGGCGAGACCACATTCTCGAGCCGGTAGAGACGGCTCTCACAGTGCTCGACAGGGAGCACACCGAGCTTGCAGCCGAGCAAGACGGGCTCGAGGACTTTCTACAGCGTGTGCGTGCCGTCGACCCCGCCGAACAGCCCTCCTCCCCCGTCGGTGCGCGAAGTCGACAGTCCGTATCCGACCCCGTTGAAGCGCTACGGGACGCCTACGCCGACACGGTGCTGGCTGTCGATCACTACGAGTCGGTGTACGACGAGTCGCTGGTGGAGAACGTTGCTATCGAGTTCGGGCCGGACTACGCAGCGCTGTTTCACCCTGAGACGAACGTCGGGCTCTCGCCGCCGATCAAGCGTTCGCTGGTGGCCGCGACTGAGCAAGCAATCGACGAACGGACCTCGCTGGACCGCGCTGTCAAAATCGAACAGGAATCGATGCAGGAGTACCACAGCAGTCTGCAGGAGATCATTGAGACGCTCGACAGCACAGTCGTTCCTGAGTGGTATCGCGAGACGTTCCAAAACGACGTTACAGCGCTTCTACAGGAACGACAGGACCAACTCCACTCAAGCGTTCACCGGTTCGAGACACACGAGTTCTGCACATATATGTACGAAGAGCAACTCTGGACGTATCCGGTTTTGACCAGTCTCGCACGGTTACAGGAATCCGTGGACAGCTGAGCTACTGGAAGCGGGCGCTAGATCTCGCGCGCTATCTGACGCCTCCAACAGGAGACTCTTTTCGCTACGGTGTGAACTCGAGCGTATGGTCCTGCCCCTGGAGATGAGCTGGCGGCAGTTGCTGTTCGAGAACTGGCCGGTCGACCCCGAACTGATGGATGCACACCTCCCGCCCTCGCTCGAAGCCGACCGCTACGACGGGTCGGCGTGGCTTTCGGTCGTGCCGTTCACCAACGTCGCCGTCCGACCGAAAGGGGTCCCACGGTCGCTCGGCGTTCGGCTCCCGGAGATCAACGTCCGTACGTACGTCACCCGCGACGGCGTCCCGAGCGTCTACTTCTTCAGCCTCGACGCACAGGGGCTTGCGAGCGTCGTCGGCGCACGCCTGTTTCACCACCTCCCGTACTACTACGCCCGCATCTCCCTGCAACTTCGCGACGGTCGCGTACAATTCGACAGCCGACGGCAGCATCCCGGGGCACGTCCCGGCGTGTACGAGGCGGCGTACTGGCCGACGGACGACCCGTTCACCGCCACTGCGGATTCGCTGGCCGAGTTTCTGGTCGAACGCTATCGGTTCTACACCGAGGCACCGGACGGGTCGCTCCGGTACACCGATGTCAGCCACGACACCTGGACGCTGTACCCGGCGTCGGCGACCGTCGAGACCGATACATTACTGCGGGCCGACGGGTTCGCCCGTCCCAACGATGACCCCGTGTGCTACTACAGCCCGGGGGTAGATGTTGTCGCATCCCAGAGTAAACCGGTGTGAGGCGTCCGCCGGGGAGACCCGAATCGATCACTCCCAACTGCCCCGATCAGGTAGTTCGGCAGTCGCTATTCTAACGGAGCCACTGTGAGAATACTCGGTTCACTATTCACCGACGAACATATTCGCCCCGCTTCCTGCGAAATGAAAGTGCGGTTCCCCATATATACAGGTTGGTCTTCGAGTTGCAGTCGTGAGCTACCATGGAAACGCGTAGAACATTCGTGCGCGGTCTGGGTCTCGCAGCTGGAGTTGCGCTGGCTGGCTGTTCGTCGGGCGGCGGGTCCGACAGTGGCGGTGACGGCGACTCGGGCAGCAGCAGCGACGGAGCAGACGGCGGCGAGACTGAGGCCAGTGACGGCGGGAGTGGGTCCGAGTGGACCGAGACGAGCACCGTCGAAATGACGGACGAACTGGCATACGAGCCGAAGAAAATTCAGGTCGAGGCTGGGACGACGGTCACATTCGAGAACGTCGGCAGCATCGGTCACACGGTGACGGCCTACGAAAACAAGATCCCCGACGGCGCGGACTACTTCGCGTCCGGTGAGTTCGACTCCGAACAGGCCGCGAAAGACGGGTACAGCAATGGCCAGGAGGGCAACGTCCCGAAAGGCGAGAGCTACGAGGTCACGCTGGAGACGACGGGCACGTACGAGTACTACTGCATTCCCCACGAGATGAACGGGATGGCCGGCACAATCAAGGTGGTCTGATATGAGTAAGAACGAAACCCCCCGCGACCCGAACGAGGTTCTCGAAGAGTACGAAGAAACGCTTGACTCTGTTCTGGCGGAGGTCGAGTCCCCTGATGAAACGGCTGAAGACGACGACATCTCGCTGGGACTGCCCGGGCTCTCGCTCGGTCGCCGGGACTTCATGAAAGCCGGCGTCGCCGCCGGTGCGATGGGGTCGGTCGCCGGGTGTTCGGCGCTGACTGGTGGCGGTGGCAGCGCTGGCAGCCAGTCGACACCATCGGGCAGCGGCGCGAGCCACACGGTCGAACCCGGCGAACACGACGAGTACTACGGCTTCTGGTCGGGCGGACATTCCGGCGAACTGCGGGTCATTGGCATCCCGTCGATGCGCGAGCTCACCCGCATTCCGGTGTTCAACACCGACTGTGCGTCGGGCTATGGCTTCACCGATGACACGAAAGAGCTGCTCGAAGAGGGCGGCGGGTATAGCTGGGGTGACAACCATCACCCGAACCTCTCGGAGACGGACGGCGACTACGACGGCGAGTATCTGTACGTCAACGACAAGGCCAACGGTCGCATCGCCCGCGTGAACCTCACGTACTTCGAGACAGACGCGATCACTGACGTCCCGAACATGCAGGCCATCCACGGCTGTACCGTCCTCTCCCCGGACACCAAGTACGTGCTGGGCAACGGCGAGTTCCGCGCGCCGCTACCCAACGACGGGACCGACGTGAAGAACCCGGACAACTACACGTCGCTGTTCGTCGCCGTTGACCCCGAGTCAATGGAGACCCAGTGGCAGGTCAAGGTCGACGGTAATCTCGATATCGTCGACACCGGCAAAGAGGGTCGGTGGGCCATCTCCTCGGCATACAATAGCGAGGAGGCTACCGACATTCAGGGCATGACGAAGGACGACCGGGATAACGTCAAGGCCTTCGACATCCCGGCCATCGAGCAGGCCGTCGAGAACGGCAACTACGAGGAAGTCAACGGCATCCCCGTCATCGACGGCACGCAGGGAAGCTCACTCAATCAGGGCGACCGCCCTATCGTGAAGTACATTCCGACGCCGAAAAGCCCTCACTGTGTCGAGGTCGGGCCGAACGGCGACTACGCCTTCATCGCGGGGAAGCTCTCGCCGACGGTGACCATGCTCGACCTGAACGCGTTGGCCGACTCCTCCGATCCCGAAGAGGTTGTCGCCGGACGACCGCGTGTCGGGCTCGGCCCGCTGCACACGACTTTCGACGGCAACGGCCACGCCTACACGTCGCTATTCATCGACTCCCAGGCGGTCAAGTGGGACATCGAGGCCGCTGTCGAGGCTGAGGAGGGGTCCGAAGACCCGATCATCGAGAAACAGGACGTTCACTACAACCCCGGTCACATTCAGGCGCTTGAGGCGATGACGACCGACCCGGACGGAGAATGGCTCATCAGCCTCAACAAGCTCTCGAAAGACCGGTTCCTCCCGGTCGGTCCGATCATGCCCGATAACGACCAGCTCATACACATCGGGCAAGGTGAAAAAGAGATGGAACTGGTCGCGGACCACCCGGCATATCCCGAGCCACACGACTGCGTGTTCGCCCATAAGGACAAGATCGACGCCAAGAAGGTCTACGACAAGAGCGACTACGACGAGACCTATATCACCGAGGAAGACTCCGGCGTCGAGCGCACGGGTGAGAACAGCGTCCACGTCAAGATGACGACCAAGCGCTCGGAGTACGGCCTGCCGGACTTCACGGTGCAGGAAGGCGACGAAGTGAAACTGTCCACGACCAACATTGAGGGCGTGCAGGACATCATCCACGGCGTTGCCATCCCCGAGCACGACATCAACTACGCTGTGGCGCCACAGGACACTCGTGAGGTTACGTTCACGGCTGACGATCCCGGCGTGTACTGGATCTACTGTACGTTCTTCTGTAGCGCCCTACACCTGGAGATGCGCAGCCGGATGATTGTCGAACCGGCGGAGGGGTAGCGACACAACCCACTTCGGAGGTGTTCAGCCATGCAACGACCCACCATCGACGACTTCCGTGAGATCCGGCGGGGTCTCCCCGTGGCAGCAGCAGCGCTGTTCGTCGCGGCGCTCGCGTTCCCGATGTGGCGCATCAGCGTCGACGCCGTCCAGTACCCCAGCACGACGCTCCGCGTCTCTCTGTACGCCTACCCCCACCTGACCGGGGATTTCATCGAGATGGCGCGGCTGAACCACTACGTCGGGTTCTACTTCCCCGACCCGGTGTTAGTCGAGCCGAACTTCCCCGTTGAGGAGAACGCCATCGACGTACCCGAGTGGGCGCTCGGGCCGGTCGCGTTCATCGGCGTGTCACTGCTGTCAGTATTCGTCGCTATCGCGCCGACCGTCAAGAAGCTCAAACGCGGCCTGAAATACCAGTTCGGCGGCACCGTGCTGGTGTTCACCGTGATGCTGGCCGACATCCAGTACCGGCTCTGGCAGGCCGGCCACACGCTCGACCCCGGCGCACCGGTGATGGGCGTTGCCGGCTTCACACCGCCTCTGTGGGGCCAGTACCAGGTCGCCAACATCACGAGTGCCTCCCGGTTCGGCCTCGGCGCGTACATGGCCGCCACCGCCGTTGGACTGCTCGCGGTTTCGTACTACTACCGCGATCAGGCAGTGACGTTCAACGAGCTCCCGGCCCGAATTCGCGACAGGGCCACCGGGCTTCCCGACGCCGTTCGGGACCGTGACGGCGACTCCGACGACGAGGAAGATGCCCCGCACCGCCCGACAACCACCGCGGCTGAGTCTGACCAACCAGAAATTCACTCATGAGCCCACTGTCCCACGATTTCGAGCGAGTGTTCGCCGTTGGGACCGCGGTCCTACTCGTGCTGTCGGTCATGGCTGTCGGAATGGCCAGCGCCGGCGAGACCGACGGAACCCACGATGACCTCGCCTTTGATCCCGACGTGCCAGATACGGACTCGTTTATCGCCCCGTCAGCCGACGGCACCGCGACAGTCGATGGCGAAACGTACGACAGCGCGCAGGCGGCGGTTGACGCCGCTGACCCCGGCGATACCGTCACGCTCGACGGTCGCTTTAACGAGACTCTCGTCGTCACGACGCCGAACGTCACTCTCTCCGGGAGCGGTCCCGGGTCGGCGCTGCTGCACGGCGACGGGGAAGGTGACGTTCTCGCCATCGAAGCACAGGGTGTCACCGTATCGGATCTCTGGGTCCGCAACAGCGGCTACAGCACCGCGACGAATGATGCCGCGATATTCGTCAACGCAAGCGAGGTCACTGTCCGTGACAGCCGCGTGACCGGCATGACCTTCGGCATCTGGCTTGACGGGGTCGACGACGCCGACATCCGGAACAACACCATCGTCGGCCGCGAGGAGATTACGCAGTTGACCAAGCGCGGCAATGGCATCCAGATCTGGAAGACCGAGGACAGCGTCATCCGGAACAACGACATCACCACTGTTCGGGACGGGCTCTACTTCAACTGGGCCAAGGACGTGAACGCGACCGGCAACACCATGTGGGACCTCCGGTACGGCGTCCACTACATGTACTCCGACGACTGCCACCTGCGGAACAACACCGCTTTCGACAACGACGTCGGGTACGCGCTGATGGTGTCGAAACACCTCATCATCGAGGACAATATCGCGGTGAACAACAGCGGGCAGTCCGGTCACGGCATCCTCGTCAAAAGCATCGACGACACGGACATCCGCGGGAATCACCTCGTCGACAACGAGAACGGGCTGTTCGTCTACAACTCCGTCAGCAACCGCATCGTCGGCAACCTCATCGTCGGCAACGACATCGGCGTCCACATCGCTGCGGGGAGCACCGACGGCACCGTGACCGAGAACAGTTTCATCCGCAACAACAGGCCGGTGCTCGCGGTGATGAGCGACCAGGTCCACTGGAACGAGAGCGTCGGGAACTACTGGTCCCGGGCGAACCCAACGGACGTCGATGACGATGGCATCGGAGACACCCGCTATCAACCGGCCGGGGCTGTCCAGCAGGTGACTGCCGAAAAGCCCGCCGCGCGGGTATTCGCCAGCAGCCCGGCCTTCGATGCCGTTCGGCTGGCCGAGTCGTCCGTGCCTGTGGTCAAGTCGCCCGGCGTCGTCGATGCCCGCCCGCTCACCGAACCACCCCACGAGAACTGGAGGAGCTACTATGAACGTGATTGACGTCGACGACGTATCGAAAGCCTACGGTGACGTGCAGGCGCTCGACGGACTGAGTCTGTCTGTCGAGCAGGGGGCCACCCTCGGCGTGTTTGGCACGAACGGAGCCGGCAAGACGACGCTGTTCAAAATGCTCGCCGGGCTGAACCGGCCGGACGAGGGGAGTATCTCCGTCGCCGGTGCGGACCCCACCGACGGGACCACCGTCCGCGAACGAGTGCGCTATCTCCCCGAGCATGCCGGCTTCCCGCCGAGCCTGACCGGCCGCGAAATACTCAGTTTCCACGCCCGGATGCGCTCGGTGCCCCGCGAGAACCGGGACCACCACGTCAAGCGTATCCTGCACACCGTCGGGCTCGCGGACGCCGCGGACCGCCGGGTCGGCGGCTACTCCAACGGGATGAACCGCCGGCTCGGCCTCGGCACCGCGCTCGTCGGTGAACCGGCCGTACTGATACTCGACGAACCGACCGCGGGGCTCGACCCCAACGGTATCCGGGCATTCCACGAGGTCGTGGAGTCTCTGGCGTCGGAGACCGACGTGACCATTGTTTTCTCCTCGCACGCGCTCGGGGAGATTCAGCGGCTCTGCTCGGAGGCGGTCATCATCGCCGACGGACAGGTGGCGACTGCGGGCCCAGTCGAAGAACTTCGCCGCGCCGCCGCCGACGAGGTGACGCTGGCGCTGTCGCTTGCGTCCGAGGCGGCTGCGAGCGATGTGGCAACCGACTTCGAAACCCACGAGGCAGTGTCCAGCGTCAGTCGTTCAGGCGCGGACGTGACGGCACGGACCACGCCAGCGGAGGCCTACGACCTGCTGACCGCCGTCGGTGAGGGGTACGACATCGACCGTTTCGAGGTCCGGGAACCCGGCCTTGAGGCCGCGTTCCACGAGGCCGTCGAGGCGGACGACGGCGGCAACTCTGGCTCCGACAGCACAGCGGCGGCATCGGCTTCGGAAACAGCGTCCGAGGACTCAGGCGGTGAGCCAGCATGAGCGAAGACGACTCCTCGACGGACCCTGCCCCCGACGGCGGCGTCGTCGCAGTCGACGCGCCAGCCACCCGGTTGCACGACGGCGGAACCGAGATGGAGACGGCGACGGACGCGGCCGACAGATCGGCGCTCGAAGGACTTGCCGACAGCAGTCTACTCACCATCGCTCGTCGAGAGTACCGGCTGGCCGTCCGGAGCCGGTGGGCACTCGGCGTGGCGCTGCTGTTCGGCCTCTTTACCACCGCAGTCGTCCAGTTCGGGGCGAGTTCAGTTGGCCCGGGTCGCTTCGATGCAGTCATTGCAACCATCGCGGAACTCGGCGTCTACCTTGTGCCGCTGACGGCGCTGGCGGTCGGCTACGACGCCATCGTCGGTGCCGACGAGCGCGGCTCGCTCGAACTCATGCTCGCGCTTCCGGTGACGAAAGGCCGTGTCGTCGTCGGGACTGCCATCGGCCGAGCGGCGGTGCTGTCCGGCGCGATGTTACTCGGTTTCGTTCCCGGTGCGCTGTTGACCGTCCGCTACATCGGCCTCGCTAGCGTCGGCCAGTACGCGGCGGTCGCCCTTGTTGCGGTGTTGACCGCCTGTGCGATGCTTGGCGTGGCGGTGCTGATCTCGACGGTTGCGCGGACGAAGACGCACGCGCTCGGTGCGACACTGGCCATCTGGCTCTGGGTCGCGCTGTTGCACGACCTCGTCGCGCTGGGGGCTGTCGCAGGGTTCGATCTCGGATCCGGCGCTATCGCCGTGGCGATACTCCTCAACCCAGTGGACTGCTTCCGCGTGCTCGCGCTCTCACAGGTGGACGTGGTCGCCGGTGGTTTCGGCAGCGTCTTGACACAGGCCGGGCTGACCACGCCGATGGTCGCCGCGGGGCTCGTCGCGTGGGTCGTTGTACCCGTCGGCGTCGCTGCGAAGCTCATCCAGCGGCGGCGTCTCTGAAAACGGTTTTAGACCGACTGCAGCGCTGTTTCTTCTGGTTCCTCGAACAGACTGGCGACCTGTTTCGTCCTCTCGGTACGCTCGTGGGCGTTTTCCAGAAGTACGGTTTCACTGGGGAACAACTGCTCGCCCAGTTCAAGGCCATGGTCGCGCGCGGTCGACCCCGTGACGGTGAGGTAGACGCCGAGGCCGGTCGCCGCGATGTCTGCTTCCTCTTCGCCACCCTCAGTCGGATAGGTAAAGGAGACGCCATCGAGCGCGCTCGTCCCGAGGACGGCTTCGACGAGCCGTTCGTACCGCGGTGAGATACAGAGTTCGCCCTCGTAGTTGGTGACGAAGGACCGGTCGAGGGGACCGTCCTGTGTGTCCATAACCTCCGGCGTCGCCAGCAGCGTGTGGTACACCGTGTCGCCTAGCCCGGTCACGACCCGGACATCCGTGTCCAGCGGATCGATGCGGTCGTTGATCTCGTGGATAGCAGTCAGCGGTTCGTCCCGGAGCTGAACGACTTCTTCGAGTACGAGGTCGGCGCTGTCGAACCCGAGCGCAAACTCGTGTGTCCGGAGCGCCCGAAACGGTTCCTCGCGGCCGACCAGCTGGACATCACCGTGTTCGGTCGGCACGGTGACGCTGTCGAAGACGATCCGTCGCGGCATCCCGTCGCGGTCGTCCCGCAGCAGCGTGTATTCTGGCTCGTATGGCGCATCGAGCGAGGAGTAATCGCTAATGCGATGGTACACATCGGCGACCGCGTCCTGATTGCCCTTGGTGACGGCCTTCTCGTAGCGAAGCGTCGAGATGATATCGTCGGCCAGGTCGGTCGTCCCCGTGCGTCCGGCGAGTCGCTCCAGTACTGCTTCGAGAGGCCGGCCCTTGCGCGGAACGGCCACCCTCGTCGTCGTCATTATGCAGGCACAGACGGGGGATCGGTAAAACGAGTTCGGTTATTCGCCGCCGCCGATAACCGATGACAGCTGTTCGCGCCACTGTTTGAGCTCCTCGATCTCCGATTCGGTTTCGTCGATCCGGTCAGCGAGTTCTCCATCGTCGATCTCCTCGCGGACGGCTTCGATATCGTCTTCGAGGTCGTCAAGCTGCCCTTCGACGCTCTCGACTTCCTCGGAAAGGTCGTCGACCTGGTCGGAGGCCGAAGTGGCTGTGTCCGTCGCCGACTGGACTTCGTCCTGGAAACCCTCCAGAGCCTCCTCGAAAGAGTCGAGGCGCTCGCCGAACTCCTGAATCATGTCCTCGCCAGTGCCGTTCTCTTCGAGGAACTCTTCGAGGGCATCGGTGTACGCACGGAGGTCTGCGACATCGCTCTGGATGCGCTGGATCCGAGCGTCGTTGACGCCACCGGTGTCACTGTCGTTGTCATCTTCGGAGACGGCGTCGAGCGCACGCTTGAGGAGCTTCACGTCTTCGGGGGAGACGTTCTGGTCGCGGATTTCCTGTGCCATCGTCGCGACGACAGCGCCGGATTGGACCTCGGAATCTGCCGGCGCAGCGTTGCTCTCTTCGGGGGCTTCGACGCTTGATTCTGGGTTGTTCGGATCTGAGAGGTCCAGCGTCTCAATGTCCTCGTCGTCATCGTCTTCCAGACCGGGAACGCTGTCGGCGTCACCGGCGATGACATCCCGAACAGCCTCGTCGCCACCACCGACGAGGTCCTCCTCGTCCTCGTCCAGGGGCGGGTCCACACTCTCGATTTCGGGTTCCGTCAGGAACTTCTCGACGTCGTCGGTGCCCGTCGCACGGATGCCGTAGACGGTCGTGTAGTCGGCTTCGGCTTCGAGTTCCTTCTCGAAGGCGATCCGGTCTTCGTTGATGTCCCAGTACTCACTGCCGTACTCGGGATGGAAGCCCAGATCCTCGACTGCTACGTCGTCTGGAACAGTGTCGACCAGTCTGACTGTCACCGGGACGGACCGTCGCGAAGTGAGATTAAACGCTATCGCGGGCACGGGGAACTCGTCCGCTTCGAACCGCTTGGTCACTGTCACGCCATCGGCAGCGACAGTGACTTCGTCGTAGGCTTGCGAATTGCTCATGGTCTGTATGGTCTCAGCAATAGTATTAAAGGTACGTACCTGACCAACATTTACACCTTTTTTTCTATACTGTAGTAGTTAATATAATTCCACAGACGTAACCTCAGTAACACGAACAGAGCGTGAGGGCAGAGAGATAGACGATCCGTCCGCGCGGCACTGGCAGACCGCTTTCAGTCTAGGTCGTACCGGTCGCCGATTTCAACGATTGAAAGTGCCGAAGGATACGCGAAGCTGTTGGCGTGGTTGTGCAGGACGGTTGGCTCCGTCGTCATCCCCTTCCACATATCCCAGTGGGTCGGGATGAGGGTGTCCAGTTGGAGTTCGTTCGCGGCTTCGATAATCATGTTCTCGTCGTTGTACCACTGGGTTCGCGTGGGTTCGCCGGTCTCCTTGTCGTCGATCAGCCCGACCGTCCCGAACGCGAGAACGCCGACGTCGATATCGTAACGTTCGCCGACAGACTCGAACTCGCCGGGGCGGGCGTCGCCGCCGTGGAAGAACGTGCCGGAGTCGTGTTCGAACACGTACGACACCGGGTGCTCAGCGTCGGGGTCATTGGCAGGTTCGACGTGAATTGTCAGGTCGCCGATTTCGAGCGTGTCCCCGTCCGCGACTTCGTGGAGCTGGTCGTCGGTGACACTGTCGTTCTCCAGCCACGCCTCCTCTTGGATAACGTCGTGACCGCTGTCAGTCGTGTAGTAGTCCGCGCCCGTCCCAGCGAGAATCGGGACCTGTGACGGTCCGTGGACGTGGTCGGTATGCTCATGAGTGCCCAGAACCGCGTCGCATTCGGTGATGTCCTCGGGGTTGAACGGGACCGGGATCATCCGGACGGTTCGCGGCGGGTCGCCAATGCCGAGATACGGATCGATGAAGACGGTCGTCCCGCCGCTCGATTTCACGATGAAGCCGTTACAGCCCAGATACCAGATTGCCAGTCCGTCAGGCGTCGCTGACTCCACCGCACGCGGGAGCCAGTCATCCCAGTCAGATTCGACTGTCATGTCGAGAGATGCCACGCCTGGTCGCTAAGATGTTTCGAAGACGCCGGACCGTCGGTCGCTGGCTGCTGTGCGGATACTTCGGCTGCAATTCGGACCCAGTTCTACGGTCACCTGTGGCGTTTCGTGATCGTGGCGCCTCTCGCTATCTGAGAACGGAGCCCTCGGTTTATTTCCCAACTGCGAGAAATATAACCTGTATGTACGATCACATCCTCCTCGCCTCGGATGGGACAGAAGCTTCAACCAACGCCGAGTCCCACGCGATTGCCCTCGCAGCAGAACATGGTGCGGCCCTCCACGTGCTGTATGTCGTTGACGAGGACGTGTACACGGCCTACAGCGGTGACGAATACGTCGACGAATCCGAAGGGCCCGAGCACGGCCTCGAAGAAACGGGTCAGGAGACGCTGGCCCGGATACAGGCCGACGCGGAGGCGTCCGGCGTTGACGTAACGACGACCCTGAAACACGGACGGCCGGCCGAATCCATCATCGAAACCGCCGATGAGGCGGATGTCGATCTGCTTGTGCTTGGGACGAAGCGGCGGCCAGCGGAGTACCGCAGTCTCCTCGGTAGCATCACGGACAAGGTGCTCAGGCTAAGCGAACGACCAGCGGTCGTGGTGAAAACCGAAGTCGAAGGGTAACCGCCCAGTCTACCGGATGTGTCGCTGACTGATGATAGCTGTCGGCGGCATCGGCAGCCTCGACCGGCGGCTCCAGAGTCGGCGAAAAGTACGACCGCGAGAAATACGAGGGTCAGTCCTCGCAGCAACCGCCGGCTTTCTGGCCGAAGTCCACGGCCAGTTCCTCGGACACGATCTCGTTGAGTTCCTGCAGGCGCAGTTCGAGTTCGTTCTGGGCCTCCAGATAATCACTCATTACCGGGATGTCGTGAAGTTCCTCCTGCTTCTGCTGGACCTTCCGGAGGTCCTCCTGAGAAGCGTTACCAGTCTGGCGGGCGAGCATGAACTCCTCGCGAATCTGCTCGAACTCTTGGATGGCCGCCTGCGCCTCGTCGTGGTTCTCGACGGCGTCTTTCGTCTCCTTGAATCGCTGGTACACCGGTAGTTCGGCGATCGCTTCGCCGAACTCTGTAGCGAGCGCTTCGACGTGGTCACCGTCGATGTCAGCGGCGGTATCGGTCTCGATACTCATCAACAAAACGTATGAACTCGGGCGGTATAGGCCTGCCGAAACCGGGTTGCTACAGGCAGGATATCGGTCCCTGGCAGCGTTCCGGCCGTGTTGTTGCTTGCATCGGACCGCCAGACTGGCAGTTGTTTAAGATTGAGTCGGGAATCCGTGTTTATCCCGGTCGTTGTGGTATGCAGGAGCGCCGCTATACTGGTCGGGCTGTGGCTTCGCTCCTGCTGAGATTCGCTCAATCCAGTTATCAACTGATGTAATCGGTCGAAAACCGTATATTAGTTTCTAAGATAGTTCTTACAATGGCAAAAACTGCATCTGAAGACGGTCTGCTACCGGAGTCCGTCGACGACAGCGGAGATTTCTGGCTCCACACGTTCGAATCACTCGTCGAGGACTTACCGGAAGCGGCGTTCGTGGTCGATGCGGACGGCGACATCACACACTGGAACGATACGGTTGAACGTATGCTCGGACTGCCGGCGAGCAAGGCGGTCGGGATGAACGCATACGACGTGTTCGGCACAGAGGGACAGGACGAGACGCTTGCTCAGGAGGTCATCAGAACGGGAGAGCCAGTCCGCGAAAGCGAGTTCCGCTCGGCCGAGCGACCTGACGGGACGATGGCACACGCGCGGGCGGTAGCAATTCCGCTAATGGGTCCTGGCGGCAATGCTATCGGTGCGCTGGAGCTACTGATCGATTTCAGTGAGATCGTCGAACAGCGTGAGGCGCTCCAGAACCTCCAGTCACAGATGGCGACAGACGTCGAGTCAGCGGTCGGCGAAATCGGCGACTCCGCCGCGGCCGTTACCGACCAGTCCGACGATATCAAGCAGATGGCCGGCGAGCAGTCTGAAAACCTCGATGAGGTCCAGTCCGAGGTCTCCGGGTTCAGTGCGACTGTCGAGGAAATCGCCTCCAGTGCCGAGGAAGTGAGCAGCCAGAGCGGTGAGGCCAGGGAACTCGCCGAGGAATCCGTCGAGACAGCCGAGGAAACCATCGAACGCGTCGAGGATGCGACGGAGTCCGCCGAACAGGTCGCGTCGGACTCGACGGAACTCCGGGGCCATATCGAGGAGATCGACGAATTCGTCGAGGTGATCAACGACATCGCGGACCAGACGAACATGCTGGCGCTGAACGCCAACATCGAAGCTGCGCGAAGCAACAGCGACAGCGACGGGTTCGCGGTCGTCGCCGACGAGATCAAGGAACTGGCCGACGAGTCCAAACAGCACGCTGACGAAGTCGAGCGCATCGTCGGGGAGGTCCGCGAGATGGCCGACAGCACCGCCGAAAACGTCGAGGAGACGACGGACGCGATTCAGCAGGCACTCACTGACATAGAGACAGTGCTAGACAACCAGCAGGCTATCGTCGACGCGACCTCGGAGACGGAACAGGGCATCGGCGAAGTCGCGGCGGCGACGGACGACCAGGCCGCAAGCGCCGAAGAAATCGCTAGCATGATCGACGAAATCGCCCAACGTGCCGCCGAGGTGTCCGAGTCCATCGACGAGCTGGCTGACGCAAACGAAACCCAGCACCGACTGGCCCAAGACTTAGAAGAGAACGTCGAGCGGGTCGAGCGCCGACTCGCCGAGATTATGGAGTGACTGGCGCTCATCGAAACACGGGGGTTATGACTCTCGAACGGATACAGGGGTGCAATGAGTCAAGAGCGGACTGACGGCGACCTCCGGAACACCGGACTGTCGCTCAAGCACGACCGAGAGTGGGATTACGAACTTGACCGAATCGTCGAAGCTGTCGAAGAACGCGACGCAGAGAAGGTGGGCTTGCAGTTCCCCGAAGGGCTGAAGCGCCGCGGCCCGGCCGTGGCCGATGACCTCCGCAAGAACCTCCCCGACGACGTGACAGTACTGCTCTCGGGCCAGCCCTGTTACGGTGCCTGCGACCTCGATACGTACATGATGCGTCGGACGGACGTGTTCGTCCACTTCGGCCACTCACCGATGAAGGAATCGGACAAGATCATCTACGTGCCGCTGTTCTCCAACGTCGACGTCTTCCCCATCATGCAGCAGGCTCGCGAGGAACAGCTTGCTGATCCGGAAGAAGATCCCGACGTGGGGCTCGTGACGACGGCCCAGCACATGAACAAGTTCGACGAGATGCGTGAGTGGCTGGAGGAGCGCGGCTACAACGTGCACACGCGCCGCGGCGACGAGCGACTCACCCATGAGGGCCAGGTGCTCGGCTGTAACTACGCCAGCGCCGACGTTGACGCCGACCAGATGCTGTACGTCGGTGGCGGAAAGTTCCACCCGCTCGGGCTGGCGATGGAGCACCCCGACAAACACGTTGTCATCGCCGACCCCGTGAACAACGTCGTCACCGTCGCCGACACGGAGAAGTTCATGAAACAGCGCTACGGTGCAGTCCATCGCGCGATGGACGCCGAGTCCTGGGGCGTCATCTTCTGTACCAAAATCGGACAAGGCCGCTGGGATCAGGCCCAGGAAATCGTCGAAAACAACGAAAACGCCTACCTCATTACCATGGACGAGGTGACACCGGACCGGTTGACGAACTTCGGGATGGACGCCTACGTTAACACTGGCTGTCCCCGAATCACCACCGACGACGGTCCGCAGTTCAAGAAGCCGATGCTCACGCCCGGCGAGTACGAGATCGCGATCGGCGAGAAGCCACTCGATTCGCTGGAGTTCGACACCTTCCACGGCACCTGGTGACCCATGGTCCGGAGGGTGGAAAGCGAACCACTCGCAGTCGCTGCCGTCGGCGCAATAGAGCGAGAGACACTTGAACTCGCCGTGGATGCCGTTGAGGAACAATTCTCGCTGACCGCGCGCGTCGATCATAGGAAGTTTCACACCGACGGAATCCCCGACAGCGCCCAGCCTACCGGTGATAGTGATCAGTACGACGCAGTTGAGCTGGCGAAATACGTAGCCAGTGAGACGGATGGCAGCCGAACGCTTGTTGTGACGAATCAAGATGTCTCACAAGGCCGGCGGCAGTCGCTGTTCGGAATTGGAATCCGGTACGGCCGGACATCGTTACTCTCGACGTTCCGTCTGGGTGGGGACAGGTTCGACGACCGGGTTCGAAAACTGGCTGTCAGTGAGGTCGGGTACATGCTGGGGCTTGAGCTCTGTCCAAACGAGCAGTGCCCGTTCAGGAGAACAGACTCAGTAGCGACGCTGGATGCGGTCGACGAGTCTCCCTGTGAGGCCTGCCAGACGAAACTTGCCGAGGCCATCACGTCTGGCGATGCGACAGCGGACTCCGAGTCGGCAGATAATGGACGCACTGAGAAATCGGTGGGCCAATCAGATAACACACCGCAAGATCATTCGACGGATCAATTGACACACCTCCTCGCTGGCACTGCTCGCTTCTGGACGTCAGTACTCGGCTACGGCGTCGCATTCATCGTGACGCTCCTTGTTCTGATTGGTCTGCTTGAAGAAGTCGTCGGATTCGCCATCACGGACTCGGATGCAGCTACCTGGGTGATTGTCGTCATCACTGCTGCTGTTGCATGGGTCGTCTACAGGAACTGTCGAGCGGTTATCAAGGTAATCAGCCGTGTAGTTATCGAGAGCATCCGGTAATCTACGCGCCGAGAAATATCTGTGCGATACCCGTCAGCCAGAGGAACACAGCCAGCGAAATGACTGCAACGGCGATGCCGAGCAGCCCGTTTTTCGCAAGCACGAACCGTCGCTCCCGGAGCAGTTCGTCCGGATCTTGGTCGGAGAGGAAAAACAACCCATCGCGGCCAGTCAGTACGAGCGGTTTCGATTGCTCCCCGGACAACGAGTTGTCCAGTTCAGCCGTCCCGTACGCATACACGGTATCGCCGGGTTCGATGTACGCCATCTCATAACGTCGGTCGTCACCGGCCCGCAGGTCCGGGATTTGCCAGTCGCGCTCAAAGCGCGCCAACTGATCGTCAGGCGAGGTGTGGCTCTTGCGCTTCTCGCTCCAACGACGGTCCTCGGAAACGTGGAAGTCGAACTCCGCGTTGCAGACCCGGACCGAGCCCTCATCAGTCACAATGTCGAACGGTACCGCTTCCGACTTGTTGACGTGTGTCCTGCTCGAATCGCCTCCCGTGTCCTCAATTTTGAGTTCGTAGGCAACACAGGCCTCGCAGTCGTACAGCGTTCCGATATGTCGACCAGCAGGTTCGATGCGACCCCGGACTGCTGTCGGACCAGCAGCAACTGAATCGAGTTCCGAAAGCGGTGTCGTTCGAATTGCGTGTTCTTCCTCGTAGCGGTCAAATCCCATCAGTATTGATCCGATTCCCCAGAGAACACCAAACCCCGAGAGTGCCAGAATACCGAGATACAGCAGAATGGCAAACAGCATCAGTTTTGAAGACGGTCACGTACGGAGAATTCCCCTTTTGCAGCCTCGTCAGCTTCAAATGAGTCACGAGGCTTGTATCCCCTATGAGCCGCGAGATACCGCTCTGGGATCTGTTGTAACAGCGCGTTGTACCGTCTCACAGTGTCGTTGTAATACTCCCGACGGTTTTCCAGCCGCTGCTCGATGGTTTCGAGAGCATCGCGAACGTCGTCGAATTTCTCGTCGGTTCGCAGTTCTGGCGTCTCCTCGGCAATCGAGTAGAACTCGCGGACAGATTCTCGGACGTCAACTTGGGCCATCGCTGCCTCCGCAGGAGTGCTTGCATCAATCGCGCTCTCGCGAGCCTCGACCATGCCAGCGAGAACGTTCTGCTCCATGGACATGTACTCGTCAGCGATTTCGATGAGGTTTCCGACCTGATCGTGACGGCGCTGAAGTAGCACTTCGACGTTCCCCCAGGCAGCGTCACAACTTTCGCGGGCCTCGACAAGATTGTCGTGTGCCCGTCGAAAGTACGAACCGACCAACCAGGCAGTGAGGAGGACACAGAACCCTCCAACGATAGATACATATAGCGCCATATTCCTTCAGGTTATCTTCTACCATGATATAATTTTACCGATATAATCGAGGACAGAAATAGTACGGTGAACCAAAATAAAGTGTTTATTGAATAGAATATTACCCCCCCAATCTTGGTGGACTCTACCTCGGCCCGCGTATCTATCGAATCAGTGGGGTAAGAATCACATATGATAACAGAGAGCGTACAGTCTTGTAGCCTGCTATCCCAACCTTCGTATGGCTTCTACGGAGGACACTGCTCTCTTCCGCGACGTGTTCCAGGCGAATCCGGACCCGATTATGGTCCACGACGCTGACACCGGGACAGTCGTCAGGGCTAACGAGGCAGCGGGTGCGTTGCTCGGGCGTCCTCCGGCGGATGTCGTCGGAATGCACGTCGGCGAGTTCAGCCCGCCGGGGTTTTCGACGGCAGACGCAAACGCTCTGATTACGGAGGCAGCCACATCGGGGTCGGCACAGGTCGAGTGGTCGACACAGGGTCCGGACGGTGAGAGCCGGCTGGTCGAAGTTTCGCTCGAACGCGCCGTCATCGACGACACAACCCGCGTTGTAGCGTTCATTCACGACGTGACTGAGATCCGCCAACAGGAGCGAAAACACACTGAACGGAGCAAGCAACTCCAGACGCTGATCGAGAACCTCCCAGTCGTCGTGTTCACACTTGACCCTGATGGCGTCTTTACCTACTCGGCCGGAAGGGGGCTGGACGAACTGGGGATAGAGCCCGGCGAGCTCGAAGGGGTCTCGGTGTTCGAGGCCTACAGCCAGTATCCGGACATCATCACCGCCGTCGAGCAAGCGCTGGACGGCGAAGAGGTCCGTGTGACCCAGGACCTCGACGGCCTCGTCTTCGAGACGTGGTACCGGCCGGTGTTTGACGACGGAGAACTAACGCAGGTAGTCAGCGTCTCCCGCAACATCACTGACCTCAAACAGCGCGAAGCGCGCGTCGAAACACTCAGCGAGGCGACGAACGAACTGCTGTACACTCGGACGGAACACGCGGTCGCGGATACGGTGACGCAGATCGCACAGCGCATCATCGACCAGCCACTGGCGGCGATGTGGTCCTACGACAGCGACGACGACACCCTCTATCCGATCGGTGCAACAAGCGAGGCGGCAGACTTTGCGGCGGTGGAGACGGCATCTGACCTCCCGCCGATGGGTCCCGAAAGCGACGAAAACCGCCTGTTCCACGATGGCAGTCCGACCGTCGTTGAGGACTACCAAACGCTATCGAACCCATCAGTCCCTCAGACACCGCTGCGGACGGTGCTGTTTCTCCCCCTTGAGGACTACGGGATGCTGTGTATCGGCTCGCCAACTGTCGAATCCTTTGACAGCCACGAGCGGTTCTTGCTCGAGATTCTTGCGAGTACCGGGGCCGCTGCGCTGGACCGGGTCGAACGGGAGACCCGGCTCAAATCCAAGCAGACGGAACTCGAACGATCGAACGAGGCACTTCAGCAGTTCGCCTACATCGCGTCGCATGACCTGCAGGAGCCTCTCCGGATGGTGTCGAGTTACGTAGACCTACTGGACAGCGAATACGGCGACGAGCTTGACGACGAGGCGGCCGAGTACATGGCCTTCGCCGTCGACGGGGCACGCCGAATGCAGGAGATGGTCAACGCCTTGCTCCGGTACTCGCGAGTTGAGACGAACTCCGGTGACTTCGAGGAGACAGACCCGGGGACAGTTCTCGACCGGACGCTAGACGCCTTGCGAATGCGAATAGAGGAGGTGGACGCGACCATCACAGCGGAGTCACTGCCACCCGTCGAAGCCGATCCGAACCAGGTCGGGCAGGTGTTCCAGAATCTGCTGGAAAACGCCATCGAGTACTCCGTGGAAGCCGACATCGAACCCCGCGTCGAGGTCAGCGCCGAAGAAGACGACGACATGGTGACGTTCACCGTCTCGGACAACGGACCGGGGATTCCGGCGGCGGACCACGAGGAGGTGTTCGACATCTTCCACCGCGCCGGAGCCCACGACACGGAGGGAACCGGCATCGGGCTGGCCGTCTGCCAGCGAATTGTCCTGCGCCACGACGGGCGTATCTGGGTCGAACCGTCAGACGACGGTGCGACGTTCAAGTTCACATTGCCCGCAGTGATGGAGGTGAGCGGCGATGACTGAGTCCAGTGAGGGGCGGCCGGTCGAGATTCTGCTAGCGGAGGACAATCCCGGCGATGTCAAACTGACCGAGAAAGCGCTTGAGAAGGGGAAAGTGCTGAACAACCTGCACGTCGTCAACGACGGCGTCGAGGCGCTGGCGTTCCTCCGGCAGAAGGGTGAGTACGACGACGCACCGCGGCCTGACCTGTTGTTGCTCGACCTCAACATGCCGCGCAAGGGAGGGCAGGAGGTCCTCGAGGAAATGAAAAGCGACGAGTCGCTCCGCCGGATTCCGGTCGTCGTGCTGACCAGTTCCGAGGCAGAGGAGGACATCATCGAATCATACGACCTCCACGCGAACGCCTACCTGACGAAGCCTGTCGATTTCGACGGCTTCGTTGACATCGTGAGTAGCGTCGAGGAGTTCTTCCTCACGGTGGTCAAGCGGCCGCCGAAATAACGATGTCTGAGACGATACAGCTCGATGTACTCCTCGTCGAAGACAACCCGGGCGATGCCCGCCTCGTCGAGCACCACCTGAATTCGCCGGCTGTAGCGCATTTCGTCGATGACGTGACGATTTCCCACGTCGAGTCGCTGGCGCCGGTCGACGAACAATCAGCGGCAGCCTACGATGTGCTACTGCTTGACCTTGGACTCCCCGAGTCAACAGGGCTCGCGACACTCGATCGGGCGACCGAGATGATAGATGAGGTGCCGATCATCGTCCTCACAGGCATGGAGGACCGGGAGATGGCCATCGAAGCGATCAACCGGGGCGCACAGGACTACCTGCCGAAGGCAGATCTGGACGGCGACCGGCTCGTGAGAGCACTCCGGTATGCAGTCGTCAGGAGCCGCCAGCAGCGTGCCATTCAGCGCCAGACCGACCAGATGGACTTCTTCAACAGCATTCTGCAACACGACATCCTCAACGGGATGAACGTCATCCGGGCGCGGGGCGAACTCCTCGAGGACACGCTCGACAGTGAGGAGCGCGAGTACGCGTCGACAATTGTCCAGTGGAGCGACGACCTCATCGAACTCACCGAGAAGGTCCGGTCGGTGCTCGAGACCGTCACCGAAGGCGGCGGGCGGGACCAAGAGCACCGGGAGCTACAGGCCGTCCTCGACGATGCGGCGGACCGCGCCCGGTCGGTCAGCGACGATTGTACCGTCACAATCGAGACACAGGGGGTCACTGTTGTCGCTGACGAATTACTCGATGACGTGTTCGGGAACCTCTTTCTCAACGCGGTCGAACACGGCGGCGACGACGTGACCATCGACGTGACGACGGCGGTTGCGGACGGCACCGTGACTGTCTGTCTCGCGGACGACGGAGACGGGATTCCGAGCAGCGCCGCTCGCCGTATCTTTGAGCGAGGCGAAAAGGGCTCCGAGTCCGGCGGCACTGGCTTCGGGCTCTACTTCGTGGACACGATGGTCCGAAGCTACGGCGGCGACATCTGGGTTGAGGACAGCGACCTCGGCGGGGCAGCCTTCTATGTTGAACTCCCGCGTGCAACTCTATAGGGATGGGCGATCGTCACACCATTATTGCTCGGCCGCATTTCAGCTTCTGAGAAACGGGTCCGAATCTTCAATTCCGGGGAGGTCGACTCACCTGCTATGGATGATCCGCTGGACGGGAACGAGGGTAGCGATTCGGAGGAGCGAGATCGCTATCTGGCAGCTATGCAGGACCTCACTGCAGCGATGGCGGCCAGCGGAACTACCTTTCAGGAGCGTGTAGAACCGGTCTTGGCCGTCGGGCGAGAGCATCTGGGGTTCCCGAACGGCCACATCACGGTCGTCTCCGGAGACGAACACAAAGTCGTCGCCAGTAGTGGTCTGCCATCAACGATTGCAGAGGGCGTCGAACGCCCACTCTCCAAAACATACTGTAAGCACACCCTCAACGACTCCGGGATTCACATCATCACTAACGCGAGCGAATCGATGGCGGCTGACCCTGCATACAAGGAGGCCGGACTGGAGGCGTACGTCGGCACGACGCTTCGGGCGAACGGGTCAGAATACGGGACGCTGTGTTTCGTCAACGATGATGAGGCGATTTCGGAGTTCTCGGACTGGCAGCAGACGCTGCTCAAGCATCTGACGCAGTGGGTCGAAGCGGAGATTGAACGCGAGATCGCTGTCGATTCACAAGAGGAGAGCCAGCGGCTGTTAGAAGCGACGTTCAACTCACCGGAGACATTCATCGGCATCCTTGAGGCCGATGGAACCCTCATCAGGGCAAACGAAACAGCACTCGGGTTCATCGAGGCTGACGCTGAAGACATCTCGGGAAACGCGATCTGGGAGACGCCTTGGTGGGACCACGATGCGACGACAGCACGCCGTTGTCGGGATGCTGTCGAGCGAGCGGGAGAGGGGGAGATGGTCAGGTTCGAGGCCGAGCATATCGGCATGGACGGCCAGCGTATCTCGACGTCCGTCGTGGCCCGACCGGTAACGGCCGATGGCGTTGTCCGAAAGATAATCGTCGAGGGGACAGATATCACGGACCTCAAGCGCCGCGAAGAGCAGATGGAGTTTTTCAATAGCATTCTCAGACACGACATCCTCAACGGGATGACTGTCATCGAAGCACGCGCAGAGACGCTTGCAGATACGCTCGACGGTACACAGGCGAACTACGCAGAGACGATTCTGGACTGGAGTCATGACATTGTCGACCTCACACAGAAGGTCCGGAGCGTCCTGAGCACGATGTCAAACGACGGGTTGACCGAGGCAGAGACGATCGAACTAGGGCCGGTCATCGAAGGGGCAACAAGAAAGGCGGCCTCGATGGACGGAAACTGTACGCTCAAAACAGACATCCACGACGGTATCGAGGTCGTGGCTGACGACCTTCTCGACGATGTTGTTGGGAACATCTTGACGAACGCTGTCGAACACGGCGGTCCAGACACCACAATCGAGGTAACGACAGAACGCGTTGGTTCGATGGTTCACCTTCACATCGCTGACGACGGACCCGGGATACCACCCGCAGAGCGCGAGGCAATCTTCGAGAAGGGGGAGCGTGGAACCGAGTCGACTGGGACCGGGTTCGGATTGTACTTCGTGTCGGTGATGGTCGATAGCTACGGCGGCGCCATCTGGGTCGAGGAGAGCGACTTCGGTGGCAGTGAGTTCGTCGTTGCACTCCCTCAGAATAACTACTGAGTATTTCCAAACGTTTTTGAATGAATCCTGCGTATATCGAGTAATGCCGACAAAGAGTGCGCTCGCCCAACAACTCGCCGTTGTCGCCGGGTTCGACAACCCGCGGGCCAGTCTCGAACAGTACCGGACACCGCCGGATCTGGCGGCCCATCTGGTCCATACTGCGGACCTCCAGGGCGATGTTCAGGGACAGACTGTCGTCGATCTGGGCTGTGGCACCGGGATGCTGTCGCTGGGTGCAGCGTTGCGGTCGCCGGCGCGGGTGGTCGGACTAGATATCGACCCCGCACCGCTGTCGACGGCGCGCGAAAACGAGCGGAAGGTCGGGTCGACGACGCCAGTGTCGTGGGTGCGAGCGGATGCCACCACAGCCCCGCTGTGTCCGCCCGCCGGAGAAACTACAGTCGTGATGAACCCTCCCTTTGGTGCACAGTCGGACAACGAACACGCTGACCGTCGGTTCCTCGAAACTGCCGCATCCATCGCGGGCGTTTCGTACTCGATTCACAACGACGGAAGCCAATCGTTTGTCGAATCCTTTACCGACGACAACGGTGGCGAGGTAACCCACGCTTTCGAGACTGAGTTCGACCTGCCACGGCAGTTTGACTTCCACGAGTCGGACCGGCATGCGATTACCGCAGAAGTGTACCGCATCGACTGGACCTAGTTCCGCGCCGCTTGCTGGCGACGCTCGGCGATTTTCACGCGAGTGCCATCTGTCCGTGCGTACAGCTTCGAGCGGTTCCGCTCGAAGGTCAGCCCGCCGATCCGCGTCCGCGTCATGTTTGCTGGAAGCGGTGCCTGCCCGACCGTTTCGTTCCCCCGTGTTACGACCACGTCGAACCCGTTCTGCCGGGCCGCCACTGTCACGTTCCGGCCGTCGAGCATCACATCCGCCGTTGACGGCGCTGATGTGTACGCCGTCCGGGGCTGGTCGCCCTCGCGCCTGAGCTGGACCCGGTAGACGCTGGAATTGCCGAGTACTGACCAGTCTATTCGGTTCGCATACACCGATTCGCGCCAGGTCGGCCCGCCGACTGTGACCCGCTCCTTACCGTTGACGGCGAGCCGGCCCGGCTGGATAGCGGCGATCCAGACCTCCCGCTCAGCGCTGGCGACGATGACACCGCTTTCGTTGACGCTCGCCCTGCCCCGCTGTGTTGGGACCCAGATACCTTCGAAGTACGCATTCGGGACGTTCTCGTCGTAGGTCACGACGTAGTCTCTGATTTCGATTCCGTCTTCGGGGAGCTGGTCTGCCTGAAGGTCCACGACGTTGGTTGGGACAGCAGCGAGACTCAGTGCGCCGAGTACAATGAGGAGGACCACCACCGCAAGTGACGCCGGGCGGCGGTCGAACGACGGGCGAAAACGCCGGTCAGAACCGACGGTCGCCGCGGCGACGACAAGCGCGAGGACGAACACCAGTGCTGTTCCGGCCCAGCGGAACAATCGAAACCGGCCGCCACCGAGCGGTATGTACACTGCCCAGAGTCCCTGTGCGACGGCGAACACGAGCGTTGCAAAGAACACCCGAAGGGTGTCGGGGCGTTCGTCCCGACTCCACAGGAGCGCGAGTGCCACGACGACGCCTGCCAGAATGCCGATGGCGTGCCCCTGAATAGCGATGTTGGACCACCACGGCGTCACAAAGCGGGTCTGACCCGAGGCTGTCGACACCGGATAGCGAAGCGCCGAATACAGGAGGTCGAGCACGCGGTTCCCGAGAAAGGCGCCGAGAAACAGCGTCGGCCGCGTCACGAGCGCGAACCCGGCAATGGCAAACACCACGCCCGAAAAGCCCACAATCGGCCCGATAGCGAACACCGCGGAGAACACGCCCACAACGAACATGGCGACGGGGACAGCCAGAATTCGGGTAAACGGGTTCGTCCGTAGCGACGTGAAGGTCTGAACCCCACGCTTGCGAGGGTAGTGTCCCCAGACGTACTCGGCGACCGTCCCGTACACCAGCGTACCCATGAGGTTCCCCGTGATGTGGCCCTGACTGCCGTGGGTGAACGCCCCCGTAAGCATCCCAAACGGGTAGAAGTACGACCACGTCCGGAACGGGGTTACAAGCGGGTTCCGTGGATGCCACCACGCGCCCTGCAGGAACAGGTACACCGCCGCGACACCCACAATCGTCAGCAGCGTTCCCCACGGGACCCCGAGGAAGAGTCGCGCCCGTATCTCGTCGCCGAGTCGCGCATCCGAGAAGCGTCGGACGGCAAGGAGGACAGCGATCACCACGGCGAAGACGACCGCTTCCTGCCACGGGAGCCATGCGGGCATGGCCGGCATCGGCAGCGACTGCATCATTCACGCACAGTTCAGGTACGGGACGGCTTATGGATGACGGCAGGTGTCACTCTCCAACAGTGACAAACAGGGAACGGGCCACGGTCAGGCAACTCTGTCCAGCGAATGCGTCACCTCAGAACAGAGACATACCGACGCTGTATGGCCACGACGTGCCGGCCACTGCAAGCAGTGACACCGCGCCGCCGGCGAGGGCGATGTTCTTGAGGAACTGCGTCATCTCGTCTTGCATCTGATCGTCCGGGACCGCCCAGAAGTTGTGCATCATGACGGCGGAAGCGACGAGGAACGTCGCCAGCGCCCCGGCCGCGATGACGGGGTACGCACCGAGGATGACGAGGACGCCGCTGACGAGGAGTAGCCCGCCGCTCCCGTAGACCGACGCCGCAGGTGCTGGGAGCCCCTTCGCCTCCGCGTAGGGGGCCATCTGCCCGGCGTTCTGGAAGTGGTTCAGGCCCATGAAGGCAAGTACCCCGCCGAACAGGAGTCGGCCGAGCAGGAACAGTTCGCCCGCCGCCGCAGACTCAAACGCCATCAGGCGCTCACCGCCGGAGCAGTCGTCGTTTCGCTACGAAGCTGTCGAACCGCGATTGGTGGTTTCATTACGTTACTTGGTTCGTATGCGAACCTATTTGTACGTTCCCGGACAACGAAGATACCAGGTAGCACCGATGTCATCTGAAGTATTCACTGCCGCGGACGAGGAGGAAGAGAGCGGGCCGTGTGCCGTCATTGAGTCGCTGGAACAGATCGGGTCGCGCTGGCGCCTTGTCGTACTCCACGAACTCCAGAACGGCGAACAGCGGTTCAACGAACTCAAACGCGCCACCGACGCCAGCTCTCGCACCCTCTCGCGGGTCCTCGACGACCTCCAGGAGATGGGCTTTGTCGACCGGCGGCTCGAAGAAGACGCACCCGTCGCGACGTACTATCAGCTCACGCCCAAGGGCGAATCCCTCTGTCCGGTGTTCGCCGAAATCGAGGGCTGGGCCGAGGAGTGGCTGGCCGGTTGCGAAAGTTAAGCCGACAACGCAGACTTTTCTATCCCCCGGCCCCATCGGTTTAGCAATGGGAGTACGGCCACCAGCCGATAACAGCGACGAGCCAGACGTCATCGAGTTCGGTATCGCGGCACTCGACGCCCGCCTGTCGGACGTGGACATCGAGTATCCCGCGACCGCGAGGGAGGTCCGGGACGCCGCCGGACACATCGCGGTCCCGTTCGACGCGTCGGGCCACTCGATGACGCTATCCGAGGCGCTCGACGAGACGACCGCCACGGAGTTCGACAACGAGCAGGAGCTACTCAACGATCTCCATCCGATATTCGAGCGGAAACGGGAAGCCACCAGAAACAGTATTCTCTCCCAGCTACGCGCGCTGGTCCCGTTCTAAATTACTCGTCGGACTGGTGCGGAGATACCGCCGGCTCTGTCTCTGTGTCACTATCTTCGGTGCCCTCCGCGCCGTTGACCTGCTGGTCGTCAAACACGTCTGCCGGCTGATTGCGGCTCTCGTGTGTGAGCTGGACGGCGATGTCCTCCAGCCGGCGCGTCTGTTCGCGGTTCACCGCCACGAGCATATCCGATAGGACGCCGAACATGAGGAGCTGAATCCCCAGCAAAATAGCAAAGGAGCCCACAACTGCAATCACCTCGTGTGAGATGCTGTTGACAACCCAGTCGTAGGCCACGTACGCGCCGAGAAGGAACCCGACCGCAGTGCTCCCGAGACCGACGCTCCCGAAGTAAAAGAGCGGATTATTGGTTTTTGCCATCTGGTACAGCGTCAGGATGATCGTCGCACCGTCTCGGAACGGGCGAAGGTTCGTGTCGGACTCGTCGGGACGGGGTTGATAGGTGATTGGTACTACCGCCGTCGAGATGTTGTGTTTGACACACTCGACGGCCATCTCCGTCTCGATACCGAAGCCCGAGGCCGTCAGCGAACTCCGCTGGAAGGACTGGCGCGTGAACGCACGATACCCTGAAAGAATATCAGTGAGGTCCCGTCCGTGAATCGTTTCGAAGGACCTGTTGATGATACGGTTGCCGACCTGGTTCAGCTTCGTCATCGCGCCGGGTTGCATATCCGCAAACCGGTTTCCGATGACGTGGTCGGCCTGGCCCGACAACAGCGGTTCGAGTAGCCTGTCCGCCTCGTCGGGCCGATAGGTTTCGTCGCCGTCGGCCATCAGGACGTACGGCTGCTTGATGTGGCGCGTCACCGCCTCCCTGACAGCCTGTCCCTTTCCCGAGCCAGACTGTTCAACGACTCGTGCGCCGACTGATTCGGCGAGATCCGGTGTCCCGTCAGTCGAACCACCGTCAATGACGAGGACGTTGTCGAACCCTTGCTCACGGAACCCGGACACGACCGACTCGATAGTTTCGGCCTCGTTGAATGTCGGCAACAGTATACAGACGTCGTCTCGGTCGGCCATCGACTCAACGTCATCCACGCGAAGGCAAATAAATGCGGGTCTGGACTCAGTCGTCGCGCTGCTCGCTCATGTGCTCCCAGACCTCTGCACAGCCACAGCCGTCTTCGATGTCTGCCAGGTGCTCGTCTTCTTCAGTCTGGGATGTCGTAGTCATGTTACTCACTCTGCGAGTAACTACTCACCGCCATCCACTAATAGATTTGGGCGCCGGGCGACGCGTTTTACATCCCGTGCCACACATGGCCGTGTATGAGCGACCCTGCGGACGTGTTCGACCTAGTTGGGCTGACTGAATACGAGGCGACGGCGCTGGAACAGTTGCTCTCGCTCGGCCGAACGACGGCCCCGAATCTCGCCGAAGCGAGTGGCATCCCCAAGGCCCGCGTCTACGGCGTACTGGAGTCGCTGTCCGACCGCGGCTTCATCAAGGTGATACCCGGCCGCCCCAAGGAGTACCAGCCAAAATCTCCCAGCGACATCCTCGACCGGGCCGTCGAAAACCGCAGGCAATCATATGAATCGTTCGCCGCCGACATGGACTCCTACCGCGACGCCTTTCTCGCCGAGTACCAACCGCGGTTTGAACAGGCAAGCGAAGACATATCACCGACGGCCGAACTGTTCCATGTCGTCGACGTCGGCGAACCGAGCGAACGCGAGACCCGACGGCTGTACGACGACGCCGACGAAACGCTTCGGGTGATCACCAATAGCTTCGCCTATCTGGACAGCGTCAGCGAGGCGCTGGAAGACGCTCTTGAGAGGGGCGTCGACGTCTCTGTTCTCTTCCTGTACCCGGACAATCTTCCGCCGGAGAAGGCCGCAGTACAGTCGAATATCGTTGACCGACTGGCTACAAAATTCCCCGCCGTAGACGTACGCTTCAGCCCCGAGAAACTGCCCTGGCGCGGCACCCTGATGGACCCCAGTATGGACTACGAAGGCGGGGAAGCTATTCTGCTGGTCGAGGAACCCGATGTCCCCAACCACATGCGGCAGGCCGCCTTGACCGAGAACGGTTCCTTCGTCGCCGGGATGAAGCGGTACTTCGATTTAGTGTGGGAGTACGAGAGTGTCGCGGACTCCCAGTGAATCGAGCGAAAGTGGATAGTGACACGACTCGTCCAGAACTGAGTGGCTTGGTCCGTCAATCAGTGCCCTCGTGGGTGGCCGTAGACAAATTGCCGCCTTCGGTCACTTTTCGATCATCACGTCTTCGACGAACAGTACGTCGAGTCCCATGGAGTAGAAATCCCGTATCGCCTCCTGTGGCGACCGTACCATCGGTTCGCCGCTGTCATTGAAACTGGTGTTCAGAACGGCACCGACGCCAGTTCGGTCCTCGAACGCAGAGATAAGCGAGTGATACCGGGGGTTGGCATCCGCCGTCACGATCTGTGGCCGGGTGGTGTCGTCCGCCGGGTGTAGAGTCGCCGGAATCGATTCTCTCGCGGCAGCAGTTGTCTCGTAGGTATCTATCATGAACCGTGCGGCCTTCGAGAGTTCGCCTTCGAGATACTGCTCGCCCGCCGAGCGCAGCATCGATGGGGCGAACGGTCGCCATTCCTCCCGGTGTTTCACGTACCGATTGACGCGGTCAAGCGAGTCAGGTGACCGCGGGTCCGCCAGTATCGACCGATTGCCGAGCGCCCGGGGACCGCCTTCCATTCCGCCTTGGAACCAGCCGACCAGCTCGCCGTCGGCGAGTCGCTCTGCAGCCCGTTCCGGTGGGTCATCTACTACGTCGTAGTCGACTTTCAGTTCATCGCAAACGGCTGTCACCTCCTCGGTGGTGTACGCCGTCCCGAAGTACGGGTGGTGCATCTCGGCGATACTGTCGCCTGCCTCGACGCTGTCGATGTAAGCGGCACCGAGTGCGCCGCCCGCGTCGTTGGCCGCAGGCTGGACGAACATGTCCTCGACGGCGTCTAGCTCCCGAATTCGTTTGTTCATCTTGCAGTTGAGTGCGACGCCGCCGGCCAAACAGACCTTCGACAGGCCCTCGCGCTCGAGATAGAACTCGGACAGTTGCGAGACGATGTCCTCGACGGCTCGCTGTAAGTGGAACGCGACGTCTTTGTGACGTTGCTCGATTTCGTCGCGCCAGTATCGCTGGTCGAACCCGAGGTCACGTTCTAGTTTCGCGACAGCGTCGCTGGGCTTACGATAGGTCAACGCCTCGACATCGTAGTGCCCATCCTCGACGGTGTAGTAGGACTCCACCACGGAACCGATGTGTTCATTCGGTTCTCCGTAGGGGGCCAGTCCCATGACTTTCCCTTCGCCATTGGACCGACGGAAGCCCAGGAAGGCGGTGAAGTCACCGAAGAACCGACCCAGAGAGTTGAACCGCGGGAACGACTCCAACATCCGCAGTTGAGACCCCTCACCGTGGTACACGCCACCGGATAGGTGACCGCCGTAGTTGTCCAACGAGACGACCAGTGCTTCGTCGAATCCGCTGGGCAAAAACGCGCTCGTCGCATGGGTGTGTTGATGGTTGCGGCAGCGAATCTCGGGGAGTTCGGACTGGTCGATATCGAAATGGGTGCTCAGTTTCGAGGCCGTCAGCGACTGGAGTTTCTCGTTTGTCAACTGCGTGCTCTGTTTGAGCGGTAACATGACAGTGTCGTAGAGCCGTTCGAAACGGCCCGATGTTGTCGAGTTGTACCCCCGACGGGCGAGACGGCCAAGCGCTTTCCGTCGGTTGTCGTAGTTCCGCGAAAGCGAAATCGTCGAGACATCGCGGATAGAGATAGACGCGATAGAGAAGACCTCTTCGATGGCTTCAAGCGGGAACTGCCCCTCGGCGTGTTTGTCCCGACTCATCCGCTCTTGTTCGACGAATGCCCGTACTTCGCCCCGCTCGACGAGACAGGCACTCGGGTCGTGATGTGACCCATCATTGGCGGGAACGATACCCAGATGCATACTTAGTTGGCTACAACACGAATATAAAAAACACTCTGTTTTCCTCGCCACCTCGTCGGTGTCGTCCGCCGTTTGCGGGCACTCTCGGCAGTCAGACGCCACACTGAGACGCCGCTCTCGTGTGGTTTGAACCACAACGGTTAAGAATTTTCCTGCGGCAAGGCCAGTAGACGCTTGATATCGCGAACTGCGAGCGTCCGCTTGGAGTGGGCCGTGGTGTGAGTTCACTCGCTGCAGTAACCGATGTCTGTCAGGCGCCCTCTGAAGCCCATCGGCCATGTAGACCAATGCTAGGGAAGATATTCAATACGTACCAGCTGTTTGGAACTGACGAGCCACCGGCCTCCGGCTCTTTACGGGAGCCGTTGACTTATTGCGCGTGGACGTGGCTCTCGAAAGACCTCCCGGAGACATGCTCTCTGAGCCTGTTCAAACGGTTAGAGGCAGTCGGTTGGGACGGACTCATCACCCCCGGTATGTGTTGGTACGACACGCTGTCGGAGATGGTGACAGACGCCGTCGTCGGCCATGCTCGGCCACCGGCGAGTGCGACGTGGGAGTTTATACAGGCCGTACAGTCGGTGGGGTTCGAAGATACCACCTATGTTTGTGCGAACCCGGACTCCGACCAGGGGTCGCCAAGCCCCAACTGCGAGCACGTTTCGGTCCACGATAGCGGTTGGAACGACCCGCTGGTGACGGTGCCGGAGGTAGTCTTCGAGCCCGAGACCTCTGTCGGGGCCGCCGACTACGTCTCGGACCGACTGGCGGCGTTGGGGTACGCCGAAGAGTGAACATGACCGGGACCAGCCCACGCGTCTGTTTCGTCGTCAACGCAGTCGGCGAGACGAGCGTCCCGGCCGATATCGCTACGGCGGTAGTGAAGTACACCGACGCCGAGGTGGACATCCTCGCGTGGTTCGACGCCGAGTCCTTCGACGGCGACGACCGGGTGGGTGTCACCTGTCTTGACGCGCCGGACACGACGGTCGGAGCAGACGTACAGACCGTCAGACGCACCGCGTCGATACTCCACGAGTACGATGTCGTGCAGGCTCACCACAACCACTCCGGGTCGTTCGCGAAGGCCATCGCACGGTGTCTCGGGGTCCCGTCGGTATCCCGAGAGGGGAACATGCGGAAGGGGTTCAACAGACTGGGGAGGGTAGCGAACGGATTCACGAATCCGCTGGCTGACCGCGTCGTCTGTAATTCACGGGCGGTATACGACTCGTTTACTCGCTGGGAGGACATCCTACTCCCCGAAGACCGTGTCAGGTTCATCCCAAACGGCGTTGACTTCGCCCGAATCGACGCCGGTCGAACAGTCGATTGGAGCGCCCGCGAGGTGGCCGGCATAGATGACGACACCGCTCTCGTCGGTACCGCGGGGATGCTCACCGAACAGAAAGACCAGGCGACGCTCGTCCGCGCGCTCGCTCTTGCCCGCGACCGCTCGGCCACCCCTATCGAGTTGGTCATCGCCGGCGACGGTCCGGAGGAAGACGCCCTCAGGAGAGTCACAGCAGAACACGGCGTCACCGACGCCGTCCACTTCCTCGGCTATCTCGATCGTCGATACGTCTACAAGATGCTCGACGAGATAGACATCTACGCGATGCCGTCGCTATGGGAGGGGTTCAGTGCCGCGGCCGTCGAGGGTCTGGCCACCGACAATGCGGCTGTCTTCTCTGAGATTCCACCGTTCACCGAGCCCTACAGCGACGTGGCGCTGTTCCACCCGACCGGGGACGCCACCCGTCTCGCAGACCATCTGGTCACGCTGGCCTCCGACATCGAACGACGCCAACGTCTCGCCACCGCGGGTCGAGAGCTGGTCCAAGAGAAGTACGAGATACGCACTGTTGCGAACGCGTATCGGGAGCTGTACGGCGAGCTAGTGGACTGAGTTACATATACCCGAGGTCTTCAAGTTGCGAGGTGACGGCGTCATTCTGCCCCATCGAGAGTCGCTGCCCGCGGCCGCTGCCGTCGTGGTCGTGGGCGTCCAGTTCGGACTCGATGGCCGCACGGACATCCAGTACGCTCCCGACATCGTCAACGAGACGGTTGTCCGTCGCCGCGACCATTGCCTCGTGGGTGTGGACGCCGTCCTGTAGCCCGTGGTCGCTCACGAGAAGGAGTTCATCGTCCTCGTGGAGGTCATCCCGCAGTTCACCCACGAACTCGTCGAGTTCGTCGTAGGCCTGCATCTGGAGAGTCGGCTGGTCGTAGGTGACGTGGCCGATAAGGTCAAGTCCGCTCGTGTACGCGAAGACCAGACTCTTTTGGCCGCCTCTGAGTGCTCTTCGCGCCCGGGCGAGGCGAATCATTGACATCTCCAGACACTGCTCGTAGAACGCTACCGGGTCGGATGAGGTATGACCACCCCGGGCGCTCTGATCGCGTTCGAACAGGTTTCCGAGGTTCCGCCGAAGGCTGTGTTCTCGGTCCTCGATATCGGGATCGACAACGTAGTTCGGGATGCCGATGGTCGCGGCCTCACGACCGTCGAATACCGTCGATATCCCTTCGTTCTGGTAGTAGGTCGCTGGAACACGGAACGCGTCTTCGCCGGTATTGTTGAGCAGCCACGCACCAATTCTGGTTTGAATCCCGTCGGGAAGCAGGTAGCTCGCGGCCGCGCTCCCGTACCGTAGCAAGGGGTTCTCCCAGGCCACACCGTCCTCGAGTTCGAGCCCATGCTCTTCGGGAGAAAGACCGGTGATAATCGTCGGCCACAGTTCGTGGGTACTTGGCTCCCCTTCAACGCTGTTTATTGTCTCGATAGATCGGTAGCTATCGAGCGTGAGGTTCGGATGGTCCGCAGGGTCTACCAGCTCCGGATCCAGCGCGTCGATACCAAGAACGACCAGCACCATGATTGTCTTACTTCGGCTACGTGTATATTTAATACTTATTTACTTTGACTACTCAGCATAGCCCAAGGTCTCCAAACGGTCTTTGACAGTCCTGTCGTCGGCCGTCTCAGGCTGGGAGGACTCGAACTCGACCCACGGGACAGCCGTCAGTGGTCGAGTTCCCACCTTCGAAGGGTGTTCGCATATTGTTGCGCCGGCAGTCGAGGTGACGTGCTGGAGGCGCACTTCCTGAGCCAGTAGGAAATTTCTCGCTAGCGCTGGTGTCTGCCGTCATGCTTTCTGGTGTGCCTCCGGATCTCACAATACGTCAGTAATCCACCTTCTCCGTCTGGAACCGGAATATAAATTACTGGAGGGCAAATCAACAACGGTATACCGCATGTCGACGCCGAACATCGTCTGGATAACTCTCGACAGCCTTCGGTCGGATCACACGACGATCGGGGGATACGAGCGCGACACGACCCCGGAGATGGCCGATATAGCTGCTTCGGGCCACGGGTTCGATACGTGCATCGCTCACAGTAAATCCACACTGCCCTCCAGTGGCGCCATCTTGACTGGCTATGCTCCAACCCACACGAATATCGGCATCGAGGGGAACGCAGTCCCCGACAGCATTACTACTGTCGCGGAACGGTTCCAAGACGCCGGCTACCGGACGGCCTGCCTGTCGCGCAACTCCTATCTGAGCTCGGCGACCAATCTTGACCGCGGCTTCGATCGGTTTCAGTGGCTCGCATCCTCAACAATTCATCAGGCCGGTGCAAAGACCCTCGCCTCGTACCTCTGGAACATCCGGAGCCACTCGGCCGGGCTGACGATGGACACGTCAAAACACGCGTCGCCACTGCTGATGAACGGTGTTGCGAAGCGATGGCTGGGCGACTTCGAATCCGAGTCCAAGCCGTTCTTTTTTTATCTCCATTATAATGAACCCCACCGACCCTATTATCCGCCGGGAAAATACCTTGATACCTTTACTGATGATCTTGAAATGTCCGGACGTGAGGCCGCTGAACGTGCGCTCGAGATCCACTACAACCTCGATGAAATCATCGCAAACGGCTGCGAGCTGACCGATGAGGAGTGGGCCGCCCTGCGTGCGATGTACGACTCGGAAATCGCCTACACCGATGAGATGGTGGGTCAGCTTGTCTCGAATTTGCGCTCGCTCAACCTCGGTGACACCATCATCGTGATTACGGGCGACCATGGCGAATTATTCGGCGAGTGGGGATTGCTTTCGCACAGCTACGTCCTGAACGACGCCGTTACCCGCGTCCCGCTCGTTATTGACGGACTCGAGGATCCGTTAGCCGTCGACGACGACGACATCATCCAGCATAGCGACGTAATGCGGACGCTGCTTGAAGTCGCCGGCGTGGACGGTTCAGATACCATCGGAGTCGACCTCCGTGAGGAAGGTCGTGAGTTCGCCGTTTCCCAGCGGGGCCCGAACACCTACGAAGAACTACTCACACACAACCCTGACTTTGATTACTCAGCGTTCCACACCGCGACGCTGAGCGGGCTCCGGACAGAGGAGTGGCGCTATCAGGAGAGCGAAGCAGGTTCAGAACTGTTCGAGGTAACCGATGAGGAAACCGACGTGCGTGAGGCGCACCCAGAGGTGGCCGAGTCGCTACAGTCCGATTTAGCGGACTGGATTGAGGCGAACGGCCAGCCAGTATCGGGGGGCCAACAAGAGGAGTTCTCTGGTGCGGTCCAGCGCCAGCTTCGGGACCTTGGCTACATGGAATGAAGCTTGGGAAAACCGCCTTCTCACACTTTGTCTCACAGGCCGTTGTCACGCTGGCCGGCTTCGCCGCAAGATGGCTCATTGCTATCGTTCTGGGTGCAGGCGGTCTTGGACAGTATTCTGTTATCGTCGCGCTGGGCTTCTTTTGGCTGGTAATTCCGGGTAACGCTGTTGCGAACGCGATGAAAAAACGGATTAGCGAGGGTGACAGTCCTGCCGGTTTCATCGGTGGCGGTATCCTGCTCAACGCGATTACGACTGCCGTGCTCGGCGTCCTCGTCTTGGCGGCCGGCGAACTTCTCGGAGGAATTGTTTCCCGTAACCGCGAGCTCATGCGGGTCCTCATCGATTACGACGTGGAGATCGTGGTCATGTTGATCGCGGCAGTGGCATACCGGACGACACAGGGAAGCTTGCAAGGACAGAAACGAGTCGCTGCGACGGGGTGGCTCAAGGCCGGCGAGCGCGTGACGCGGACCGCTCTACAGGTCGGGGCACTTCTGGCGGCGATGGGGGTGGCCGGCATCGCGCTGGGCCACGCCTTGTCCCTAGCCGTCGCCGCCGGGGCTGCTTTCCTGCTGAGTAAGCGGCGGCCGGCGCTGCCCACTGTTGACCAGATCCGGAGCCTCATCGACTACGCCAAGTATGCGTGGATGGGGGCACTCCGAGGCCGGGTCTTCGGCTGGCTCGACACTATCTTTCTCTCGTTTTTCGTCAGTGCATCTCTCATCGGTATCTACGAGGCGGCGTGGGGTATCGGATCGATGCTTGCGATTGCAAGTTCTTCGATCAGCCAGACGCTCTTTCCTGAGGTCAGCGACCTGAGCACGGCGGACGGCTACGACCGCATCGTTCACTACCTCGACGAGGCACTGGCGTTCAGCGGTATCCTCGTCATTCCGGGACTCGTCGGTGCGGCCATCATCGGCGAACGGGTGCTTCGGTTCTTTGGCCCGGAATTCGGCCAGGGCGAGACGGTGTTGCTCATCCTCATTGCAGCATATCTTGCTGACGCGTTCGCCTCCCAGTTCACAAACGTCATCAACGGGGTCGACAGGCCTGACGCAGCGTTCCGTGTCAACATGGTTTTTATCGCCTCTAACGTGATTTTGAACGCAGTTCTCATCTGGCAATTCAGCTGGACAGGTGCGGCCATCGCTACCGCGCTGTCGTCGCTACTTCGAGCGCTAATCAGTTACTGGGTGCTCGGGAACATCGTCGGATCCATCCAAATTCCGTACCGGACACTCGGCACTCAGGTCGCCGCTGCCACGGTGATGGCCGCTGCAGTCTCCCCCGTCGCCATGCTGATGCCCCCGGGTCGACTGGGGACGCTGCTGCTCGCCGGCTTCGGCGGGGTCGTCTACGCTGTCGTCCTTGTAATCATTTCGACGCGGGTCCGTGCGAAAGCTCGATTACTTATGCCGGAAACGACACTATAGCAATCCTTAATTGTGCCACTGGCGGACGCAGTAGCATGAACAACGTCCTCCTCGTTACTATCGATTCGCTACGAGCGGACCACGTGGGGTACCACGGATACGAGCGAGATACTACACCACAGATTGACGCTTACGCCGAAGAAAGCAGCACGTTCCTGAACGCCTTCTCTCATGTCGGCGGCACCCGTTTTTCATTTCCCGGCATCCTCTCGGGCGTGACGCCGATGATGTACGGCGGCCACGAACGCATTTCCGAGGAACAGACCCTTATCTCTGAAGTGTTCGACGATGCCGGCTACCGCACCGGCGGGTTTCACTCGAACCTCTACGTCTCCGGGAAGTTCGGCTACGACCGGGGTTGGGACGAGTTCTACGACTCGGCGCCCGACGAGTCAACTACCTCGAAGCTCCGCAAGTGGGCCAAGACGAACCTCGACGGCAGACTGCTCTCCCTCCTGAGGCGAGGCTATGATTTCCTCGAGTCCTCACAGGGTCTCAACGTCGGGTCCTATCACGTCCCGGCCGATGAAATCACCGACCGGGCGATCCAGTTCATCAAGGACAGCGACGATGAGACCCCGACGTTCGTCTGGGCACATTACATGGACGTCCACCATCCGTTCCTTCCGCCCGAGGAATACCAGCGAGAGTTCCGGGACGAAACGGTGTCGGACAACGAATCGATCCAACTTCGCCGAAAGTTCATTGAGGAGCCCGAGGCAGTGACACCGGAAGAGCACCAGACGTTCATCGACCTCTACGATGCGGAGATACGGTTCAACGACGCAGAAGTCGGCCGTCTCATGGACGCCGTCAAATCAACGTGGGGAGACGACTACGTGATGGCGTTGACGGCGGACCACGGCGACCACTTCCTCGAACACGGTTACTTCGGCGGCGCACGCCTCCTTGACGTGAAAAACCACGTCCCGCTCTTGATTAACGGCTGGGACGATACGGGAAGCTACGACGAGCTAGTCGGGCTGACTGACCTGCCCTGCACGCTCGTCGACACCGCTGGGCTCGATGTGCCGAACAACTGGTTCGGACAGAGCCTCCGGCGACTCGCTTTCGACGGGGAGTGGGATCGCAACGAGATTCTGGGCGGCTACCGCGATGACGACGGCGACGAACACGTCCGCGTACGTGAGCCCGAGTGGAAGCTCATTGCCCACGAGGACAAGGATGACGAGCTGTATGACCTGACAGCGGATCCTGAAGAGCAGGTAAACGTCATCGAGGACCATCCAGCTCAGGAGCGGCGGCTCCGCAAACAGCTCAATGACCACCGGCAACTCGTTCGGGCAACGGAGGCGGACGACGTCGAGCGCCCGGACATGGATGAGGATGTCAAGGAACGGCTCCGACGGTTGGGTTACGACGAGTAGCCGGCGACAGAACGAAGGATACCGCGGTATCGCTCACAGGCCGCATCGAAACTGTACTCGCGTTCGATCAGGGCGCGTCCGTTCTCGCTGATTGTTGCCAGATCATCTCTGTCGAGAATCCGCTCGATACCCGCCGCCAGTGCTGTGGGCTCGCGTGAGTTAATAGTGAAACCTGTCTCTCCGTCCCTAACCACATCCGGGACACCCGAGACTGGGCTGGCATATACTGGCGTTCCGCAAGCCAGCGCCTCCAGAATAGTCGTCGGGAGTCCCTCAGTCGGCTGGGAGGGCAAGATCAGGAGTTCGAGGTCATTCAGAGCGTGTGGGACCGCATCGTGGTCTACCCAGCCGGTCAATTCCACGTGACCGGCCTCAATCTCCGCGGCGAGGTCCTGTTCCAGCCACTCTCGGAGGTCGCCGTCCCCGACGAATCGGAAGGTGATGTCGTCGGGGAGTTGCGTGGCAACTGCTGCCAGTTCCCGGACGCCTTTTTCTTCGTCAAGCCGCCCGAGGAACCCGACGACGCGGTCGCGGTCAGCGTAGGGACGCTGGACGCGAAATTCGTCCGTCCGGACGTAGCGCGCCCCTGTCGGATACACGGTCGGAGCTTCCGGATGCAGGTCCAGCTGGCGAGCCATCTCGGGCGTGTAGGTGATGACGCCGTGAGCCACGGCGAAGCCAGCTCGTTCGAGTGCACGGACGGCACCGGCGAGCCCGGCAGCCACCGGGTCCGGCAACTGCTGTTCCCAGTTCAGCCGGAGCGTCAGCGGCACGTCGCCGCGGGGTTCGACGAGGACAGTCTTCCCGAGTAACCGAGCCACAATAATGGGTAGCAGGTACGACGTTGCGCCGAAAAACAGGACCACGTCTTCGTCACGATCAGCAATAACGCGACACATTCGGAGTTGGTTCAGCAGAAACCGGAACGCGGCGGTGACGATGGAGTCGCCCGCGCCTTTCCGCGTGACTTCAACGAGTTCGTGCCGGTCGCGGATCTCAGAATCGACTGGCAGGTCAGCCGTCACGAGTGCGACCGATGTGATCGCAGAGAGGATATCCAGCAGGCTCCGTGTGGCGTTCTCGCCGGCCGCGGCAAGTGGGTGCGTGACGACACAGACGTTCGGCAGGTCCGCTTCCTGTGTTTCCGTCTCACACTTTTGCTGACGTGTTGGGTCCGTCATCTGTTACCTCCAGACAGTCATCCCGTACAGGTAGCCAAAGCCAACGAATGCCGTGAGGGCGAACAGGAACACGAACTGTAACACGCCGGCTACAGAGGGAGCGCGGATGAGGCCCCCGATCCTTTCGGGGGCAAACCGGAGCAGGAGGTCGCCGAGAAAATCGGACTCTTCACCGGTCGATTCCGGTACGAACACCTCCATGCCGCGTTTTGAGTAGCCTTGCCAGAACGCGCGGTCTAACAGCCACCCAGGGTCAGTTCGGTAGTCGAATATCTTGTGGGCGACGAGCGCGTCCGGGGTGTAGTACACACCTTTGTCGTATTCAGTTCGCAGGCGCGCACAGAGTTCCGTCTCGCCGCCCTGCAGGTTCTTTTCGCCCTGCCGACCGCCGATGTCGTCGTCGAAGCCGCCCAGTTCGAGAAACACGTCCCGGTTGAAGGAGATGTTCGAGCCGAAGGTGTTGCGAACGACGCCGGGTTCGTCGGGGTCGCCGTTCGGTCCGAATCCTCGGTGGGTCACGCCGATGAGCCAGTAGAACTCCGCCGGCAAGAAACTGGGTTTGCCGGCGACCCACGCTGGCGTCATCCGGCCGCCGACCGCGAGCGCGTCATGCTGTTCGTAGGCATCGACTAGCACCGCGACCCACTCCTCGTCAGCGATTGCGTCGTCATCAATGAACGCGACGACGTCTCCGGTAGCGACTTCGGCCCCGTTGTTCCGGCTCTCTAACAGCCCGACGTTTGCATCATTACAGTGAGTCAGGACATCGTCTCGGTCACCGAAGTCGGATTCGTACTGTTCGTACACTTCTCGGTTCCCATCCGAGACCAGTACGAGTTCTACGTCGCCGTAGGTCTGGGCTAAGATGCTCTCGGCCGCCGCTTGACAGTCGTCATATCGCTCCATCGTGTGCGTACAGAGCACGACCGAGACTCGCATGGTCGGTGGTGTGCCACCGGTGCTGTTAGGCGTTTCCATCCTGCGCTCGAATAGAGGTCAAAAGGCTTATGCGCGCCTTGGCAGTTTTTCCGTGCAATGAGTCAATCACGGGGCTATCTTGACGACAACCCCGAACTCGAGTCCGCCCTGGAGTGGGCCGAGCGCTGGTACCACGTTCCGGTCCTCCTGGTACTGCTCGGGTTCATGCTGTGGAATCGTGTCCGGAGTTGGCAGAACTTTATCGTTGACGGCGAAGTGCTCTTCAGCGGGAACGACGCTTGGTATCACTACCGTTCGACCCAGTACGTCGTTGATCACTGGCCCGCGACGATGCCGTTCGACCCCTGGACATATTTCCCGTACGGGACCAGCACCGGGCAGTTCGGGACGCTGTTCGATCAGATCGTCGCAACGGTCGCCCTGATTGTCGGTCTGGGGTCCCCTAGCGACCAGACCGTTGCAATGACGCTTCTGTTTGCACCTCCCGTATTCGGAACGCTCGTTGCGATTCCGACGTACCTCATCGGACGGCGACTTGGCGACCGCATCGGCGGGGTGACCGCAGTCACCGTACTCGCATTCTCGACTGGTACGCTCCTCCGACGGAGCATCGTCGGCTTCTCTGACCACCAAGTCGCTGAAGCGCTCTTCCAAGTACTCGGAGTCCTCGGCGTCATGGTGGCAGTTAGCGTCGCCGCGCGGGACAAGCCGATCTATGAGCAGTTCCTCGAGCGAGATATAGATGCACTCCGAGATACCATCAGCTGGTCCATGTTGGCCGGTGTGGCAATCGCGATGTACCTCTGGGTCTGGCCGCCCGGTGTGCTCCTTCTCGGGATCCTCGGTGTCTTCTTCCTGCTCCGGCTATGTTTGGAGTACGTTCACGACAGCAGCCCAGAACACACAGCCATCGCTGGTGCAATCACGATGGCGACTGCCGCCGTGGTGAGTGTGTCGAGAATCAACGTTCTGGAGATCACAGCAACCTCTCAGTCGCTGCTACAGCCGGGGCTGGCGTTGGCTGTTGGCTTCGGTTGTGTGTTCATGGCATGGCTGGCCCGATTCATGGAGCAGCGAGAGTACGGCCAGTACGTGTATCCGGCGACTGTGTTCGGAGTCCTCGCGTTTGGGGCCGTTTTGATGGCAGTATTGACCCCCGATCTGTGGAGCTTCTTCACAAACAACGTCATGCGGGTTATTGGGCTTACAACCAGTGAAACGGCCAACACTGTTGGGGAAGCCAGCCCACTGCCGGGCGCTGGTGTCCTATTCGAGGCGCACGGATTCGCTGTCATCGTTGCGGCGATCGGTGGTCTGTTTTTGCTCGGAAAGCAGTTCCTCTCTAACGATGCGCCCGCAGAAGAGCTACTCGTCGTCGTCTGGGCACTATTCATTCTGCTAGCTACGTTTACCCAGCGACGGTTCGCCTACTATCTCGTCGCGCCGATTGCAGTGCTGTCGGGGATGTTCGTCGGCCGGTTTATTCGCTGGTTCGATTTCAGTGCCGACGATGGCATCGAGTATTATCAGGTCATGACAATTCTCACGGTACTTCTCGTCATCGTCGTCCCGCTGTTCGCGTTCGGTACGACGCCGGTCGAAGCGGGTTCGACCGGTCCCGGGCCGAGTATTCAGGGCTGGGACGAGAGCCTGCAGTGGATGGAAGGGAACACGCCTGCGGAGGGAGCGTACGGCTCCGGCGGTGACGCGACACTCGAGTACTATGGCACCTATGATCGACAAGAGGACTTCGACTATCAGGAAGGGCAGTACGGTGTTCTGTCGTGGTGGGACTACGGGCACTGGATTACCACCAGAGCAGAGCGCGTGCCGAACGCGAACCCGTTCCAGCAGGGAACTGAGACTGTGGCCCCGTTCCTAGTCGCACAGAATGAAACACAGGCGAACAGCATCCTCGACAGCGCAGACGAGGACGACGCGAAGACCAGATACGTCGCTGTCGACTGGAAGATGGCTGAAACCAACGGCAACCTCAATGGCAAATTCTTCGCGCCAGCGACGTACGCTGACGGCGTGGGGCCAGGAGACTACTACAGCCGAATGTACATCCAGTCCCAGGACGGCGGTGCCAGACAGATAACGTTCCAGCAGCAGGCCTACTACGAGACGATGACCGCTCGGCTGTACCGGTTCCACGGCAGCGCTAAAAACCCGCAGCCGGTTGTCGTCGACTGGGAGAACAAGCAGACACGCCAGGGAGGTCAGTACCGCGGTGCGCCGACCAACGAACAGGAACCAGAAGGCCAGCAACAGGGACGGGTCATCCGACAGTTCGAGAGCATGGAGCAGGCCCGTCAGTACGTCGAAGAAGACGCGACCTCACAGGTCGGTGGGTTCGGCGACAACCCATCTGAACGGGTTTCAGCAATGGAGCACTATCGGCTGGTCGGTTCAAGTGAGACTGAGGCGTTCCCGAACAACCCGCGGTATCAGTCCTCCGCTTGGGCAAAGATATTCGAGCGAGTCCCCGGCGCAACGATTGAAGGGACCGGACCGGCGAACGCGACAGTCCGGACCGCCGTCCAGATGCGCAACCCGGCCACGAACAAGACGTTCGTCTACCGCCAGCGGACCCAGACAGATCAGAACGGGAACTTCGAGATGACTGTTCCCTACTCGACCACTGGGTACGACGACTGGGGGACTGACGAGGGCTACACGAACGTGAGCGTCCGTGCCGAGACCCAGTATCAGTTCAGCGCAGTCGGGGCTAACAACGGCACCCGGACCGGCTTTACCGGCGCGACCGAGGTCACTGAAGGGCAGGTCATCGGCCAGGACGCCGCCGCCGCAACCGTCGAACTGGAACCGGTAACGATTCAGCAGGGCAATGAGACCAGCGGTGAATCGCGCGCACCGATGACCGAAGACGCAGCTGAAGCAGGAGCGTAGCGGAGTCCCAGCGGTCGTTCGCTGGCTGACCGATGTTTGATCTGCCCGAGACTCTTTGTAGATTCCATCAGCGGAGTACGTTCTAGCGGCGACACCTACCAGTCAAAAGGTCGATAGCAGCGGAGCGGCGAACTCACTCGGCCAGCGGATTGAACGTGCCGTTGATGTCCCACTCGTGGAGACAGTGTGGGTCGCCGGATTGTTTGGTCCCGTCGTCGGTGACGATACGCCAACTGTGTTGGTCCGGGTCCCACTCGTCGACCCGCCCACACCGCTCACACTCGCGTTTGCGTGGGGTGACGATTTCAGCCATATCTGGTGCAAGCGCGTGGGTGATTATCAGGCTGCCGGTCCCTGACTGGTCCATCGGAACGATTCACAGCCGACGATGTGAGAGTGCTGCACCGACGCTGACGCCAGGTAGTGCAACCGCTGCAGTGCTTAAAAGTCCGGGAGGTCGTCCGCGTCGACCTCCTCCGCTTCCCAATCGAGGTACTCGTCGGCCAGTACCTCGCAGACGACTTGGCCGAATTCGGTCAGTCCGGCGTTGATACCTGAAACAGTGCCCCAGGAGTCGATGTCCGGATGAATTTCCCGCTCGCGCCAGTCCTCGGGCAAGCCCGGGGCGTGGTAGCCGACGCGGCCCGCAAAGGAGTCCCAGAAGAAATCGAACTCGTCGATGAGTCCCAGATCCGTGACGATTGCCCACTGGTCGGTATCAAGCGACGCGTCAGCGGTCCACTCCTCGAAAGCGTCCGCCCACGCGCCGTCATCGAGGGCTTCGGCAAGCTCCTCACGTCGGTATTCGTCGCCCTGTACCTCCGCGTCATCGTACTCGTCGGCAGCGACGCCGGTGGACAGCTCCGGGCGCTCCGGCGTCTCGACATCGAGTGTCATAATCGTGGTATGCGGCGGAGCCGAATAAAGCTCATACTGTTGGCTGCTCCTTCCCGACGGTATTCCCACTCCATGGTGCAATACCTTTCACGTGACTACAGCAGATCAGCGGTTCGCTTCCCCGTCGAGGGCGCGCTGTCGCAGTTGTTCACCGCGGTCAGTCTCGGTCATCACGTCGGGGACAGGAACCGGGTTCCTGTCCTCGTCGACTGCGACGTACACCGAGTACGACTCCGCTGTCGACTCTGTCTCGCCGGTTCTGAGGTTCTCTCGGGCAACCTGGAGTCGAACTTTGACACTCGTTTCGCCAGTGTCGTAGACGAACGCCTCAATGAGGGCCGTATCTCCGACAGGGATGGGCCGTTTGAAGTTTACTTGGTCCATCCGTGCGGTAACGCAGGTTTCGCCGGCAAAACGCATCGCCGACATCGCCCCGAGTTCGTCCATCCACTTCAGTACGTTCCCTCCGTGGGTCGAACCGAGGTGGTTCGAATGGTTGGGCTGGACCATCCAGCGGTTCTCGATATAGGTTTCTAGTACCGTTGGCATGGCGCGAGGTTGGCCAGCACCGGGGTTGAGTCTGTCGAACGGAGTTGAAAAACGTGACTATGCCGAAACGTATTGTGCTTCCCACTCCTTCCGGGCGTCAAGTTCGCGCTGGCCACGCTTGGTCAGCGTGTAAAAGTTCGTTCGGCGATCGCGTTCGCCCTTCTCGATGAGTGCCTTCTCAACGAGCGTGTCGAGGTTCGGATACAGGCGGCCGTGGTTGACCTCGCTCTCGTAGTAGTTTTCGAGCTCTTCCTTGATCGCTAACCCGTGGGGCTCATCAAGGCCTGCGATGACGTACAGCAGGTCCCGCTGAAATCCAGTCAGGTCATACATCGTATATCGGATACAGTTCGACCCCGTACATATCAGTCTTTTGAATCAGCAAATCTATTACGTATTTACAAATACCGCCTCCGTCCAGTAGTTACCACGATGTCTGTGGCTGTATTAATACAAGAGTTGGTAATAGCTTCGGCACGTACAGAGAACATACAACGTCACGGACATGATTTTGGTCGCCGTTTCTCGGCGGTCATCCGGACCCGACAAGGGTAAAGGAAACGAATGTGTAACGCGGGTGATGACCGAACACGCGGAGTCGGCGGCAGACGAGTTCCCGGAACCGTCAGGGGCGGGACGCGTCGATGTCGTCGGAACCGCTCACGTTTCCGAGCACAGCGTCAAAGAAGTGGAATCAGCGATTGAGGAGTCCGAACCCGATATCGTCGCTGTCGAACTCGACGAGGGCCGGTATCGCCAGATCAAGGGGGAAACTCCTGATGATCTCGATGCGAGCGACCTCCTGCGCGGGAACACCGTCTTTCAGTTCCTCGCGTACTGGATGCTGTCGTACATTCAGACCCGGCTTGGCGATCGGTTCGATATCGAGCCGGGTGCGGACATGAAAGCGGGAATCGACACCGCCGAACGGCTCGGCCTCGGCGTCGCACTCGTCGACCGAGATATCCAGACGACTGTCCAGCGGTTCTGGGCGCGGCTGACGGCCGTCGAGAAACTCAAGCTCGTCGGCAGTCTCGCAGCCGAGATGGGGCCGCCGTTGACCGTCGGGCTGACCATCGGCGCTGTCTTCGGCGGGCTGTTTGCGGTCGTCGCCGGGGCCTTCGGCGGCCCGTTTATTGTCCCGAGTGGGGGTCTTTCAGTTTTGCCAGGGGGTCTCGGTGGGACCGTCGAGGGCCTGCTTGATACGCTGTTGCTCATCTGTACTGTCGCGGCCGGTATCGGGGTGCCCATCGCCGCACTGCTGGTCCGGTTCCGCGGCGAGGCCGATGTCGAGGAGTTCGACATGGAGAAGCTTACCGACACCGACGTGGTCAGTGCGATGATGGAGGAATTCCGTCAATTCTCTCCCGGCGGCGCGGAGGCGCTCATCGACGAACGCGACGCGTTCATCGCCCACCGACTCATTGCTCTTCGCGAGGCCGGCTATCACGTCCTCGCCGTTGTGGGGGCCGGCCACCGCGAGGGCATCCAGAACTATCTCGACAATCCGGAGACACTCCCGCCGATGGAGTCGCTCACCGGAACCGAGGGCGGGCGTCGCGTTTCGCTGTACAAACTCGTCGGCTACGGCTTCGGCGTCGTCTTTCTCGTCTTCTTCGGTCTGCTCATCCTCGGCGGGGCAAGTCAGGCTGTCCTACTGCAGCTGTTCGTCGCGCTAGTCGCCGTTAACGCGGTACTGGCCGGCGGGCTGGCGAAGGTGGCCGGCGCACACTGGTCGAGCGCGGCTGCTGCCGGCGCGTTCGGCTGGCTGACGAGCCTGTTTCCGCTGCCTAGCCGCCGGCTGGTTCGCGGGCTACGTCGAACTGCGGTACATCTCCGTCAATATCAGCGACATTGCGACGCTCAATGAGATACTCAATGACCAGGAATCACCGGTTATGGACCTCGTCAGCCGGATGCGTGCAGTACCGCTGTTCCGCCTGATTCTCGTCGTCGCGCTGACGAACGTCGGTAGCGCAATCGCTTCTTACGTCGTCTTCCCGGTGCTGATCCCGTACATCTCCTCGGACATCGGCGGGATGCAGGGTGTCTCGAACCTGCTCTGGCAGGGTGTCCGCGAAGGAACCCAGATACTCGTGGGGGTGCTCTAATCGTGGGTCGACGACGGCGACCCACCACGGAGCGAACTATCGGTGGCCTCAGCTTCAGCCAGCGCGAACTCCGGGACCTCCTCGTCGCCTGGCTTGCACTCGGACTGGCGTTTACATTCTTCCTTGAACGACAGTTCCGCCGCATCGTCTTCGGCCAGTTCGGCGGCCTCTCGGGTGCCGAAATCGCCAGCACATTCGCAATCAGTCTGCTGACCGTCGGCGTCGGCTTCCTGTTACACGAACTGGCTCACAAGGTTGTCGCCGTCCGCTTCGGACAGATCGCTGCGTTCAAGGCCGATTACCGGATGCTCGGGTTTGCAGTTCTGGGCGGCCTCGCTGGCTTCCTGTTCGCCGCGCCGGGGGCGGTCGTCCACCGTGGTCGACTCACAGCGAAGCAACATGGCCTCATCGCCGTCGCCGGACCGGTGACGAACCTCGCGCTCGCTGTCGTGTTCCTCGTTCCGTTCGTCGCGGCACTACTGTTGAGCACGGGTGGCTTCCTCTGGGAAGTCGCCCGGATGGGGCTGCAGATCAATCTCCTGCTCGCTGGCTTCAACATGCTTCCTTTCGGCCCGCTCGACGGTCGAACGGTTCGGGAATGGAGCACGCCGGTGTTTCTCGCCGTCGCAGTGCCGTCGATTCTGCTCGGGGTCGGCGCGCTGTTCGTCCTCTGAGCGGCCGGAGCGCTCCGCCGGAACGACGCTCTTTTGCCTGCGCCACGCACGCTCTCGGGTATGACCGACAGTGAGTCCGAGGCTGACGACGCCGACAGCGAGGAGGGACTGACCTACGCGGAAACTGGTGTGGACATCGACGCCAGCGAGGCGGCCACGAAGGCGCTCATCGGTGCAGCCGGCGAGTTCGAGGGCGACTACGCGGGACTGGTAGACATCGGCGACCAGTACCTCGCACTCGCAACGGATGGCGTCGGCACAAAGCTCCTTGTCGCCGAGGCCGTCAACGACTACTCGACAATCGGCATCGATTGCATTGCGATGAACGCCAACGATCTCATCGCGACCGGTGTCAAGCCGGTCGCTTTTGTCGATTACCTCGCGGTCGAAACGCCCGACGAGGAGACGAGCGAGGATATCGGCACGGGGCTCCGGACAGGAGCCAAGCGGGCCGACGTGGCGCTTGTGGGTGGCGAAACCGCTGTGATGCCTGACGTGATCAAGGGACTGGACATCGCCGGGACCTGTGCCGGACTGGCACCGAAAGACGATGTTTTCCCCGGCGAGGCCGAGCCCGGTGACGCTATCGTCGGCTGGCCGTCCTCCGGGATTCACTCCAACGGCCTCACGCTCGCTCGCGAGGCAGTCACGCAGGACCACAACTACACCGACTCGTTCCCGCCGAACCCTGACAAGACCATCGCCGAGGCACTGTTGACGCCGACGCGGATCTACAGCGAGGTGCTTGCGCCCCTTCGAGCCAGCGAGACCCACGCGGCCGCACACGTCACCGGCGGCGGCTGGACAAACCTCACCCGGATGGGGAGCTACCGGTACGAGATTACCGACCCCTTCGAGGCCCAGCCCGTCTTCGAGTTCGTCCAGGCGGAAGGTGAAGTCTCTGACGAGGAGATGCACCGGACGTTCAACATGGGGACTGGGTTCGTCGCTGCGGTCCCCAAGGCCGATGCTGCGGAGATTGTCGCCGACAGCGAGGACGCTCGCGTGATCGGCGAAGTGGCTGACGGGGATGAGACGGTTGCGATTCGCGACCTCGAACTCACCGAGTAAGCGATCCGTGGCGCTGACAGAAGCCGATCAGGCGGACAAGATGTCTTTGCCGGCAGTCTCCTCCGCAATCCGAATCTGGAGCGCCTGTCGGATGTGGTATCTGGCAGCCTCGCTTTCGGCGTTCTCGAGGGCCTTTTCGAGTTCGGCATACAGCGGGTCGCTGGGATTGGCCATGTGTGTATATCTCTCATTGGTGAGAATAGACATATAGCCCTGACACTGTTTTCGGTATTAAGTCCCTCCTACGGGGAGTACGGGGCAACTATCCTGATTTGCGTTTGTGAGAATTGGAGTTAGCTGACCGTACGCGCGATATCCGCTTCGGTTATGACACCGATAGTTTCCCCATCTTCAACGACCATCACAGCGGCATTGTGGTTCAGGTAAGCGTCGACTTCGTCAATGGGTGCGTCGGGCTCAACTGTTGCGATAGATTCGTTCATCACTTCAGCCACTGGGAGGTCGCCGACGTTCTCTTCGGGTCGCTGGCGGATGTCGGAGTTACCGATGAGTCCCTGCGGTGCCCCATCCCGAATGACGGGAACCTGCGAGTACCCTCTCTCGTCCATCAGGTCTTTGGTCTGGTGGACGGAGTCGTCGGGTGCGACGCCAACAACGGGAGAGTTCATCAGATCGCGGGCCTTGATGATGCCGCCTTCGGCCTCTTCGAGGGCGGTCACGATCCGCCGAAGCGTCGACAGCCGCGGGTCCACATCGCCACCTTCGATACGAGCGATAAGGGGTTGAGAGACGTCAGCCCGTTCCGCCAGTTCGCTCTGAGTTAGCCCAAGTTCGTTGCGGCGCTCCCGCAGATCCTGTGGCGTCGGTAAGTCCATATCCGCTAATTACCAGAGGTAATATAAAAAGCCCACGGCTACTGCGGCGGGCGACTCACGTGGAACGGTATTATGCTTCGGCTTCGGCTTCGTCCTCGTCGGCTTCGGTCTCGAACACCTCAACGACTTTCAGCGGGACATCCCGGAGTGCGCCGCCGATTTCGCTCTTGGCAATCCGCTGAGCGTGTTCGGGGGATTCGGCGTTGAAAACATCCATCTCGAGTACCAGTCCGACGAGTGCCGTGTCGGCCGCAATGAACGCCGAGTCGAACGGTTCGCCACAGGCCGGGCAGCCGGTCGCGCCGACTTCGACCTCAACGTAGTCCATCTCGGCCTCGTTGAGCCGCTTCCCCGCTTCACTCACTGCTACACCGATAGCGTCGTCAATGTCGTCTACGTCACGAACCAGCCAGGCTGCTTCCATCGCCACGAGGTAGTTCATACACTAGCTCTCGTGGTCCGACTATTCGATAGTTTTGATTCGCCGCTGTTGCGCACGTCATCATTACTATCTCTATAACTTATGCAAACCAGCCATCTGACCCATACCCCAATTATATCTGATCAGGAGATCGGTCGGGCACCAGTCCTGTCTTTCAGGCATCTCGATAAACCGCAAGACAGCGGCCGATTAGCCAATCACGATCAATGATCTGGAACTGAAATGTGGCGACAAGACTTATATACCAGACCCACTCTGGATGGACCGAGGAAGATGGTAGCTCGACTGTACACCGCAACGCTGTTCGCACTGTACCAACTCACCCTGCTGCTGGGCATCATGCTGCTGCCGGTGGCGATGTTCACGGAGCAGTTCGGACTCCGACTGCCGATGGACCGGGCCGTGTCGGGACTCAATGAGGCATACGACCAGGCGAGCGCGTAAGACGAAGCAGCTGACTGAAGACCTGCCCGCAGTGGTTGCGGCCAAGTCCATCAGGAAAAGAGGTTTTATCAGCACCCGACTAGTACCTCACAGTAATGCGAGATATGACTCCGGGGCCGGATCTTTCTGGACCCCAGGCTACCGACGAGTTCCAGAGTGACCCGTACGCGCCCGAAGTCGGCGAGCTCCTCGAACAGTCCGCACAGGATTCGGAGAAGGTGAACAAGACCGGGACGACCACCATCGGCATTAGTACGTCTGATGGCGTCGTCATCGCGACGGATATGCGCGCCTCACTTGGCGGTCGCTTCGTTTCGAACAAGAATGTCCAGAAGGTCGAGCAGATTCACCCCACGGCGGCGCTCACTCTGGTCGGGAGCGTCGGCGGCGCACAGTCCTTCATCCGGACGCTTCGTGCGGAGGTCAACCTCTATGAAGCACGGCGCGGTGGAGATATCAGCATGAAGGCCCTCTCGACGCTGGCTGGCAACTTCGCCCGCGGTGGTCCATTCTTCGCGATCAACCCCATCCTCGGCGGCGTTGACGACGATGGCCACCACGTCTACTCCATCGACCCGGCTGGCGGCGTCATGAAAGACGACTACACTGTCACCGGTTCCGGGCTCACCGTCGCATACGGGACCCTCGAAGACCGCTACGAGGAAGACATGACCAACGACGAGGCCAAAGAAGTCGCTGCTGCCTCCATCAAGGCTGCTGCCGAGCGTGACACCGGCTCCGGCAACGGCATCTACCTCGCTGATGTCACCGCTGACGGCGTCGACATCAACGGCTACGACTTCGACGAACTGCTGTAGCCACACGAAACAATCGTTACGGTCGGGTCTCGGCCCAGACGTTTTTCGTGCTGAGGTCGGCTTTGTTTTACCGCAGTGAGAGACTACGAGACGACGACTGGGGCACTCTGTCTAAGCTGTAGATATACGCAACGGTGTAATGTGACCATGAAACGACAAGTATAGATAGTTGGTCTGAATAACTTTTCTAAATGATATCTTCAGACGTCGTCGTTCAGCTTGCATCCCAGACCGGCTTCAAACCGCTACTCAACCGGTGTTACAATCAGTATCGTGAAGTCTCGTACCGCCTTGCTGGCGATACATACGCGGTCACAGTCGGTGATGTCAGCACAGAGTTCCTGATACCAACCTACAATGAGTTTACTGACCTCTGGAAGATAGACGAACGGCCGGTACTCGCTGATCTGCTGGGGGAACTCCGGCCCGACGACGTGTTCTACGATATCGGGGCTAATATCGGTCTGTATGCCTGTCTGGCATCGGAGGTGACCGACAATCCGGTCATCGCATTCGAACCACACCCCGACAACGCCGAGCGGTTGCGACAGAATATGCAACACAACCGCGCCGATATTTCGCTATTCGAACACGCGATGGTCGATGAGGACGGTGAAGCCGAACTCTCGATTACGCTCGAAAAGATTGGTTCAGCCGGGCATTCGCTGGTGACGACAGCGACAGAGCACGAGACAATCACAATTAGCAAGCGACACGGCGACGAGTTCATCGCTGACAACCACCTCCCGACACCGACTGCGATCAAAATCGATGTCGAAGGGACGGAGGGCGCTGTTCTCAATGGTCTGTCGTCGACGCTCGACCAGCCCTCATGTCGGCTCGTGTACTGTGAAGTCCACGGAAACCGACTCGAGACCAACGGCCACTCCGTTGCTGGCATCCGGAGTCAACTGGAGGGACATGGCTTTGCTGTGACCGAACGGGTCATCCGTGACGGCAAGGGCGACACATTCCTTATCGGGAAGAAGTGAGGGCCGAACGAGAGAATTATACGGTCGGCTTCCGCATCGCCGGTATGGAACTGTTCGGGACCGCGGGGATCCGCGGTGATGTCGTATCGAAGGTGACGCCGGACCTCGCGCTGCGCGTTGGACAGGCGACTGGCCGAGACGGCGAGACGTTCGTGCTAGGGTACGACGGTCGCGTGACCTCGCCAGCCCTCGCTGACGCGATGGCCGCGGGACTGCAAAGCGCCGGCGCGCGAGTCGTCAGAATCGGCCGCGTGCCGACGCCGACGCTGGCGTACGCTTCGCAAGGTCGACGCGGTGTGATGATTACCGCGAGCCACAACCCGCCGACGGACAATGGCATCAAGGTATTCGCCGATGGCACCGAGTACGGCGACGACGACGAGACGCGCATCGAAGGGCGAATTGAGGACGGCTCGACACCGACGGCCTGGCGCGACTGGGGCGACACAGAATCGGTCGATTACCTCGACGAGTATCGAGGCGCTGTCGCCGACTACGCCGAGTCGCTTGGTGGCGACCCAGCAGGGCTCACGGTGGCAGTCGACTGCGGGAACGGGATGGCCAGCGTGGCGACGCCACAGGTCCTCCGGGAACTGGGTGCCGACGTACTCGCGACGGAGGCGAACGTCGACGGGACCTTCCCCGGCCGCGAGAGCAAGCCGACGCCGGAGACACTGGCCGATTTCCGCGAGTTCGTCGCCGAGTCCGACGCCGACTTCGGGTTCGGCCACGACGGCGACGCCGACCGTATCGTCGTCGTCGACGCCGACGGTGATGTCATCCACGAGGACACGATACTCGCGATGCTGGCCGAACACTACACGCGTGCCACGGACGTTTCGGACCCCGTCGTCGTGACGACGCCCAACGCCTCCGGCCGCATCGACGAACGGGTCGAAGCCGCTGGCGGCCGCGTCGAACGCATCCACCTCGGCTCGCTCCACGTCGGTATCGCCGACGTTCGCGCGGACGCGACCGACGAAACCGAGGTCGTCTTCGCCGCAGAACCATGGAAACACATCCACACCGCCTTCGGTGGCTGGATCGACGGCGTTGCCAGTGCGGCCGTGCTGACGCGCCTGTTCGCCAAGGAGAGTGTGGGTGACAGGCGGGCCGTCATCTCCGAGCGGCCCTATGAGAAGGTAAGTGTGGAGTGCCCCGACGACGCCAAAGCCGAGACGATGGAGCGACTGGAATCCGACCTGCCGGATGCGTTCCCCGAAGCCGATGTCTCGACCGAGTACGGCGTCCGGCTCTCTTTCGATGACGGGTCGTGGACGCTCGTCCGGCCGAGCGGCACCGAGCCGTACGTCCGGGTTTACGCAGAGAGTGACGATATCGACGCGCTGGTTGCGGACACCACACAGGCAGTCCGTGACGCCGTCACGGCTGTCAGTGCCGCCGACGCCTGACGCCTGAGCACCGACTGCTACCGAGACCGATAGAATTTCTACACGGCCCTTCGACGCCCAGTGCATGGAGGACCTCCTCGACGCAGCGAGAGACGCCATTGACGAGGCGTACGCGCCGTACTCGGAGTACACGGTCGGCGCGGCGCTCGAAACGAGTGATGGCAGCGTCTACACCGGTTGTAACATCGAAAACGCCAACTACAGCAACAGCTTGCACGCCGAGGAAGTGGCCATCGGTGCGGCTGTTAGCGACGGGCACCGGTCGTTCGAGCGCGTCGCTGTCACCTCTGGCAAGCGTGACGGCGTCACCCCCTGTGGGATGTGCCGCCAGACGTTCAGCGAGTTCTGTGACGAGTCGTTCGAGATCATCACCGACGGCGACGAGCCGACGGTGTACGAACTCGGGGAGCTCCTGCCGACGACAATCACCAGCGACCACCTCGACAAATGACAAGCGACAGTGAAGACCCGAACGATGACGTACAGTACCATCTGGAAGTAAGCGATGACGACGTGGCCGACAGCGTCCTGCTGCCGGGGAACCCCGAGCGGGTCGAAAAGGTCGTCGACTACTGGGACGACCACGACATCGTCGCCGAACACCGTGAGTACCGCACGGCGACGGGCACCCACGACGGGACACCCATCTCCGTGACCTCGACGGGTATTGGTGGCCCATCAGCCGCTATCGCGCTTGAAGAACTGGCCCGCGTCGGCGCTGACTCCTTTATCCGGGTCGGCTCCTGTGGGGCTATCCAGAAGGAAGCCAGCATCGGCGACCTCGTCATCACGACTGGCGCGGTGCGACAGGAAGGGACCAGCAAGGAGTACGTCCGCGAGGATTACCCCGCCAGCGCCGACCACCGGATTGTTTCGGCGCTCGTCGCCGCCGCCGAGGAACTCGGCTACGACTACCACCTCGGCGTCACCTGCTCGACGGACAGTTTCTACGCCGGGCAGTCACGCCCCGGGTTCAAGGACTTCGAAGCCAGCGGCAGCGACGAACGCATCGCGGCGCTCCAGGAAGCCGGCGTCCTCAACTTCGAGATGGAGGCGGCAACGATTCTCACGCTCGCGAACCTGTACGGCCTGCGGGCTGGTGCTGTCTGCACGGTGTACGCTAACCGCGTTACCGGCGAGTTCCGCACCGAAGGAGAGCGCAAAGCAGCCAAGTGTGCCAGCCTTGCTGTGTCGTATCTGGCGGAGATGGACACCGCTGTCGAGGAAGCCGATGCCGACGGCTGGCACGCCGGTCTGTCTGTCGACCGCTAGGCTTCTCGACACCCGATAGCCGCGAGCGGCCGCTGCTGCAGTAGTAGAAGTAGTGCGGCAGCGGATGCTGTGCAGTCGCGGCGCAGTAGGAGACAGCATACCGCGCGCCGTTGGCGAGCGGTTTCACTTCTCGCGACCAGCGGGAGCGAGAAGGTCGTTTTTAGCGTAGATTTTTGCGAACCCGCTCCCCGCAGCGCCGGAGGCGCGAGGAGAGGGGATGAAGTAAAAAGGTACTACATATCGGGCCAGGCCTTGGCGGCCCGGCCGACACCGGTCATGTCGTTGATCCAGCGGGCGGCAATAGCTTTCTTCAGCAGTTTCGCGGGCATCCCGCCGAAGGTTTCGATAGGCACATTCACCACGTCGTGGGCGACAGCCTTCTCGCCGACCGAAACGACCGTACCCTTGTCCTTGTGGGTCCAGGTCTTCAGTGGCTGCTCTCGCACGGCGCGTGCAAGGTTCTCGCCCGCGACTTCCGCGGCTTGCCAAGCGGCCTGGGCGGTCGGCGGAGCGGGCTGGTCGCCCGGCTGGTCGATCAGTGCCGAGTCGCCGATCGCGAAGACGTGTTCGTCCTCGGTCTGGAAGTTCCCTTCCGCGTGGACGCGGTGGTTGCGCTCGTCCTTGTCTAGATCGACCTCTTGCATGCAATCGCGCCCGGTGATGCCGCCCGTCCAGACCAGCACGTCGTAGTCCAGTTCGTCCTCGTCGCCGATATAGACCGTCTCCTCGTCGACTTCGCCGATGAACTCCCCGCACTTGATGTTCACGTCAGCGGCTTCCAGACGCTTGCGCAGGGCACCCTGGAGTTCAGGGTCGCTGTTTGGCAAGACTTGGTCGAGACCTTCGACAAGGTGGATGTCGATGGGCGCGTTGTGTTCGTCACGGAATTCGGCAACCTCGCCGGCGGTCTGGATGCCGGAGAGGCCAGCACCGCCGATGACGACCTGCGCTGGGTCGTTCGTGGACGCTTCGCGGGCGGCTTGTTGGATCTTGTCGTGGATGTCGAGGGCGTCGTCGAGACTCTTGAGCGTCAGGGCATACTCTTCGAGCCCTTCGATACCGAAGAAGGCCGTCTGGGAACCCAGCCCCACGAGGAGGTAGTCGTACTCGACGGTGTCGGAATCGGCGAGGTCTACTTCCTGGGCGTCGGTGTCGATACCAACGACCTCGTCCTGAATGAATGCGGTCGAGGGCTGTTTGATTTCGTGGACGGGGATGGCGATATTCTCCTGCACGCTCGGGTCCCGGATGCAACGATGGGACTCGTGTAGGACCAGATGATAGTCTGTCTCAGAAATCCAGGTGACATCAACGTCCGTCTGACCGTCTAGCTCGTCCTCGAAACTCTTTATTGCCCCTGCGCCGGCATACCCCGAACCGAGCACGACCACGTTCTCCGTCATATCGGAGACTCCGCAACCGACTGATACAAACCCTTTGAAATCCCTCTCAGCGGGGGAACAATTCCTAAGCAATACTCATCGTCAGGGCGGTACGATGCGGCCCCGATGACCGCAGAAAAACAATTCAAAAGACCAGTGAGGCGTATTAGTGCTCCGGCTCGCCCGCCGGTGCCCGCATATCGTCGATAGCGAGGATGAGTTTGTTGTTGGTGTCGTCCTTGCCCTCAAGAGTCCCGATAATCTGGAGCTTCGACAGCGGTGTCGGCCCAACTGTCACCGAGTCACCTTCGTGGAATTCGGACATCGTGCCCTGGAGCTGAATCTCTGCGCGGCACTCCTCGGGGTGGTGGACGCTGGTCAGGTCGATCTCCTCGACGTTCGAGTGTTCGACAAGTTCGCCGTTGTGGCGTAGCGGGACCTCCGCGGCTTGGTCCATGTCCTGAATCTGGAGCGCATCGTAGGCGTTGGCGGTGGGCTTGTACCCACCTTTGGGCCCGGGGACGCCCTCGACGAGCTGCAGGGCTTTGAGGCTCTGCATCTGGTTTCGAATCGTGCCGGGGTTCCGGTCGACTTTCTCGGCAATGTCCTCGCCTTTCACAGCGCTTTCACTTTCCCGATAGAGATTTACCAGTTCCTGCAGAATGTTCTTTTGACTGGGTGTCAGTTCGATAGATGACATAATGCCCTGTTCGGTACAGCCGTCCTTAAATGCGACGGTAAACCCTCTGGAACCGTCTTAGAATCGCGGAAAACGTTAGTACTTTATTCCGGCGCTGACCTGACACAGATATGGAAAATCAGCGCGTTCTGGTAACTGGCGGTGGGGGGTTCATCGGGGCAAACCTCGCGAACAAACTGGCCGAGAACAACGATGTCGTCGCCCTAGATGACGGCTACCTCGGCACGCCGGAAAACGTATCAGAAGACGTAGAGTATGTCGAACAGAGCGTCCTCGACGACGACCTGCCGACCGACGTAGACGTCGTGTTCCACCTCGCAGCGCTCTCCTCCTATGCGATGCACGAGGACAACCCGACCCACGGCGCTCGCGTGAACGTCGAGGGGTTCGTCAACACCGTCGAGCAGGCCCGGGACGACGGCTGTGATACCATCGTCTACGCCTCGACGTCCTCCATCTACGGCAGTCGGACCGAGCCCTCGCCAGAAGACATGGACGTGACGGTCAACACCGGCTACGAGGCCTCGAAGATGGCCCGGGAGACGTACGCCGAGTACTTCCAGAACCACTACGACCTCACGCTGGCCGGGATGCGCTTCTTCTCGGTGTATCAGGGCTACGGTGGCGCGGAGGAACACAAGGGCGAGTACGCGAACGTTATCGCACAGTTCGCCGACGACTTGGCCAGCGGCAACGCACCGAAACTGTACGGTGACGGCGAACAGACTCGCGATTTCACCCACGTCGACGACATCGTCCGCGGACTTGTCCTGGCCGCCGAACACGAACTGAACGACGTGTACAACCTCGGTACCGGCGAGGCCTACGACTTCAACACCGTCGTCGAGATGCTGAACGACGAACTTGAAACGGACATCGAGCCGGAGTACGTGGAGAATCCGATTCCCGAGGACGTGTACGTCCACGACACCTGTGCCGATTTCTCGAAGATGCACGAGGCGACGGGCTGGGAACCGGAGACCAGCTTCGAAGAAGGCATCGAGCTGGTCTGTGCGCCGTATACGTAGGGAACCGGTGACGGTCGTCGTCCCAACGCTGGGTCTTTATTCGCCGCCCGTGGAGGCGATAGTATGGAACAACAGGTTCGCGTGCTCGGCGTGCCGATGGACCTCGGTGCCGACCGGCGCGGTGTCGACATGGGACCATCAGCGATACGGTACGGCGGCCTCGCCGACCAGTTGTCGGATATCGGTATCGACTGCATCGACGGCGGCGACATCGCTGTGCCACGACCGGAGGAGCGCGACCCCGATGCTGGCGGGCTGGACAGTGGGCGCGCGAAGTTCTTCAGGGAGACGAAAGAAGTCTGCGAGGACGTGACGACGGCGGTCGATGCGACCCTCCGAGAGGGACGATTCCCGCTCGTTCTGGGCGGCGATCACTCTATCGGCGTCGGGACCATCGCCGGCGCGGCCCGCGAGGACGAAGAGCTGGGCGTTATCTGGTTCGACGCCCACGGCGATTTCAACACACCCGAGACGACACCCAGCGGGAACATCCACGGGATGTCGCTGGCGGCTGTCCTCGGTCTCGGAGTGTTCTCGGATCACGAATGGGCGCACACGCCAGCGGTGAGTGAGGAAAACGTCGTCATCGTTGGTCTTCGAGACGTGGACGATGGCGAACGCCGGCTGATCGAAAACAGCGATATCACGGCATACACGATGTCGGATATCGACGCCCGGAGCGCGCCAGAGGTTGTCGACGAGGCGCTTGATATCGCGACTGACGGGACGGACGGAATACACGTCTCGCTCGACCTCGACTGGCTCGACCCGACGGAGGCCCCCGGCGTCGGGACGCCGGTCCGGGGCGGCGTCTCCTACCGCGAAGCCCACATTGCGATGGAGTACGTCGCCGAACATCACGACCAACTGCGCTCGATGGAACTGGTCGAGGTGAACCCGATTCTCGACGAGCACAACCGCACTGCCGAACTGGCCTGTGAACTCGTCGCCAGTGCCTTCGGCAAGCGCGTGCTGTAGCTATCCGAACCCTTCGTACTGCATCTCGGAGTCGGGGACCCCGACGCTCCGGGCGGCCCGGACCAGCGTCGACACCATCGCGCTGATGCCGCACGCGTACAGTTCGACGTTCGTCGGGTCGATGCGGGCGTCGACGCCCGACTGGGGTGGCTGTTCCTGGACGGCGTCGAACCGTGCCGGCAGGTCCGCGCCGGCCAGCGCGTTCCGTGCCACGTGTCTGACGAACACCGACTGGACGTAGTCGGTCGCGCCGTCCCAGTCGGTTAGCAGCGGTTCGCGCGTAAGCGTGGGGACGAAGTGGAAATGGTCGTACTTGGCGTCGAGTCGCCGGAAGTGGACCCGGTGAGGCAGGTCGTCCGCCCAACCACAGCCGAGGAACAGCCAGATGTCGCGGGGCTCGCCGTCGACCACGTCCCGCCCCTGTTCGAGCGTGTAATCGATCATGCTCTTGAACGGTGCGACGCCGGTCCCCGTCGCCAGGAAGACCATGTCACGGCTCGACGGCGGGTCCAGTACCATGTCGCCGTTCGGCCCGCGAACGACGACTGGCTCACCCACGTCCACGCGTTCAAACAGCCTGCTGGTCAGTTTTCCGCCGGGGACCAGTCGGATACAGAACTCCAGTTCGTCCTCACTGGGGGAATTAGCCAGCGAGTACGCTCGTGGCGTGTTCCGGAGCCTGAGCGTGACATACTGGCCAGGTGCAAAATCCAGTCCACGTCGGGTTTGACACGCAGTCGCAACAGCGATGGATAGGGACGGTCGAAGCGCTCGGCCAGTGTTTCGATCCGCGCGAGTCGCCGTTCCGATGCCCCTGCGTCACGAACGCGGTCCAGCAATGCCGACCACCGGATCGTCGACCCGTTCCGGGCGGCCGCCACCCACGACCGGTCCCCGACGGGTGCGATCTGGTCGCGGACCGCCGCTAGCACCTCGTTGTTACGGTTGCGATCCATCGGTTCGACGAGCGTCACCCGTGCGTTCTCGGTGACCAGCGGCAACTGTGCCGCCCGGTCGTGCTGTGAGAGATGCCGGGGCAGGTCCATGGGCGGGGTACGTCGTCGATACGGGTATGTCTATGCCACGGACATAGCAACCAGATGAAAAAGATCGCTCGCGGCTACTGGTCGGTCTTTGCCGGGACGACCGTTACGCTCGCCACGCGGTCGTCGTCTTCGAGTCCCATAATCGTCACACCCTTCGTGTTCCGGCCGACCTGCGACACGTCGCCGGCGCGGATACGCATGATCTGGCCCTGTTCGGACATGATGACCAGATGGTCCTCGTCGGTGACCGCCTTGGCCGTCGACACGCGACCGTTGCGGTCGTCGGTCTTGATGTCGATGAGTCCCTTGCCGTAGCGGGACTGGGTGCGGTACTCGTCGAGTTTGGTCCGCTTCCCGAAGCCGTGTTCCGTGACGGTCAGCAGCGACCGGGGGTCGTCGTCGTCGTCAGTAGCGACCATCGCCGCGACCTTGTCGTCGCCCTGCAGCTTGATGCCGTTGACACCACGTGCGGAACGGCCCATCTCGCTGACTTCGCTCTCGCTGAAGCGGATGGTCATGCCGGCCTCCGTGGCGATGACGAGGTCGCCAGTGCCGTTGGTGACGCCCACGTCGATGAGTTCGTCGCCGTCTTCGAGCTTGGCGGCTATAATACCCGTCGAGAGGATGTTCTCGAACTCCGAACAGCAGGTCCGCTTGACGTAGCCGTTCCGGGTCACCATCGTGATGCACTCGTCGTCGCCGAACTCGTCGGTCGAGACAACGGCGGTCAGTTCCTCGCCGTCGTCTAAGTCGATGAGGTTGATGGCGGACTTGCCCCGTGCGGTGCGGGACATTTCCGGGATCTCGTAGGTCTTGAGCCGGTAGACCTGTCCCTGATTAGTGAAACAGAGCAGGTAGTCGTGGCTGTTGGCCCGGAATACCTTCGAGACGCGGTCGTTCTCCTTGGGGTCAGCGCCGATTATCCCCTTGCCGCCGCGGTTCTGGGGATCGAAGTTCTCGACAGGCATCCGCTTGATGTAGTCGTCCTCAGTGATAACGACGACGCAGTCCTCTTCTGGGATGAGGTCCTCGTGAGTGACCTGCCCCTCATCCTCGATGATGCTCGTCCGGCGGTCATCGTCGTACTCGTCTTTGACTTCCTGGAGTTCGTCGGCGATGACGCCGTCGAGCTTCTTGCGGCTGTTGAGGACGGATTCGAGGTAGTCAATCGTGTCCTGTACGTCCTCGTACTCGTCTTTGATTTCGGCCGCTTCCATCGAGGTGAGCGAGCCAAGTTGCATCCTGACGATATGGGCGGCCTGATCCTCCGAGAACTCGAAGGACTCCTGCAGCCCAGTGCGAGCGGCGTCGCGGTCCTCGCTGTTACGGATGAGTTCGACCACGTCCTCGACGTTCTCGAGTGCCTTCAACCGGCCTTCGAGGATATGAGCACGGTCCTCGGCCTCGGCGAGGTCGTACTCTGAGCGCCGGCGGACGACCTCGCGACGGTGATCGATGTAGTGCTGGAGGCTCTCTTTCAGCGAGAGGACCTTCGGCTGGCCATCGACCAGCGCGAGGTTGATGACGCCGAACGTGGATTCGAGGTGGTGGTCGAGCAGCCGATTTTCGACTACGTCGACGTTCGCCCCGCGCTTGAGTTCGATGACGATACGGACGCCGTTGCGGTCGGACTCGTCGCGGAGGTCCGAGATGCCCTCGATTTTCCCCTCGTTCACGTCGTCAGCAATGCGTTCGACGACGCGGGCCTTGTTCTCTTGGTAGGGAAGTTCACTGATGATGATGCGACCCTCCTCCGGGTCGACCTCGTACTCCGCGCGGACCCGTAAGCGGCCGCGGCCAGTCGCATACGCCGAGTAGATGGCGTCGCGGCCGACGATGTTGCCGCCGGTCGGGAAATCCGGCCCCTTGACGTGTTCCATCAGGTCCTCGACGGTACACTCGGGATTCTCCAGCAGGTGGACCGTCGCGTCGACCAGTTCGCCGAGGTTGTGCGGCGGGATGTTGGTCGACATGCCGACAGCAATTCCGGAAGACCCGTTCAACAGAAGATTCGGGACCTTCGACGGCAACACGTCGGGTTCCTGCAGGCGGTCGTCGTAGTTGCTGGAGAAATCAACGGTGTCCTTCTCGATGTCTTCGAGCAGTTCCTCGGCGATGGGGGCCATCCGCGCCTCCGTGTACCGCATGGCAGCCGCCGGATCGCCATCCATCGAACCGAAGTTCCCCTGCCCGTCGATCAGCGGATACCGCATCGAGAAGTCCTGTGCCATCCGAACAAGCGTGTCGTAGATGGCCGAGTCGCCGTGTGGGTGGTAGTCACCCATCGTGTCGCCAACGATCGAGGAGGACTTCCGATGAGTGGTGTTCGAGGAGACGCCCATCTCGTGCATCGCATAGAGGATGCGCCGGTGAACAGGTTTGAGACCGTCCCGAACGTCTGGGAGCGCCCGTCCCGCAATGACCGACATCGCATAGTCGATGTAGGACTGCTCCATCTCGTCCTCGATGCGGACGTGCTTGATCTGCTCTGCCGGGGCGTTCGCATCGTCTGTGATGTCGGAACTCATATGTCGACCCACTCCGCTTCAGGCGAGTGTTCCTTGATGAATTCCTTGCGCGGTTCGACAGCGTCGCCCATCAGGATGTTGAACATTTTGTCCGCGGCCGCGGCGTCCTCGATGGTAATCTGCTTGAGAATCCGGTTGTCAGGGTTCATTGTCGTCTCCCAGAGCTGATCGGGGTTCATCTCACCGAGGCCCTTGAACCGCTGAACCTGAGTGGGGTTCCCGTTACACTTCTCTTCGATGATTTTGTCGCGCTCCGCGTCCGTCATCGCGTCGTAGGTGTCTCCACGGTAGCGAATCCGGTACAGCGGCGGCTGGGAGGCGTAGACGTAGCCCGCTTCCAGCAGCGGCTTCATGTGCCGGTAGAACAGCGTCAACAGGAGTGTCCGGATGTGTGCACCGTCGACGTCTGCGTCCGTCATCAGGATGATCTTCTCGTACCGCAGGTCCTCGATGTCGAATTCGTCACCGATACCGGTCCCGAGTGCAGTGATGAGGTTCCGTATCTCGTTGTTCTCTAGAATCCGATCCAGCCGATGTTTCTCGACGTTCAGAATCTTCCCTTTAATCGGGAGGATCGCCTGGAAATCCGGGTTGCGGCCCTGTTTGGCGCTGCCGCCCGCGGAGTCACCCTCGGCGATGAACAGTTCGGCTTCCTCGGGGTCCCGCGTCTGGCAGTCAGCCAGCTTTCCGGGCAGTGCGGTCGAGTCGAGTGCCGACTTCCGCCGAGTGAGCTCCTCGGCCTTCTGTGCAGCCTTCCGTGCTTTCGCGGCTTCGACAGCTTTTCCGACGATGGCCTCGGCCGTATCGGGGTTCTCCTCGAAGAAGGTCGCCAGCCCGTCGTGCATCGCCGATTCGACGATGCCACGGACCTCGCTGTTACCGAGTTTCGTCTTGGTCTGACCCTCGAACTGCGGGTCGGGATGTTTGATAGAAATGACGGCCGTCAGCCCTTCGCGGATGTCGTCGCCTTTGAGTGTATCGTCCAGATCTTTCAGCAGATTATTGTCGGTCGCATAATCGTTGATGACCCGTGTAAGTGATGTCTTGAATCCTGTGAGGTGTGTCCCGCCCTCGCGTGTGTTGATGTTATTGGCGAAAGCATGGATCGAGCCCTGCAGATCATCGGTCCCCTGCATGGCGATTTCGACTTGAACTGGCCCCTCCGCGATTTCCTCCTTGTCCTCGAAGTAGATGATATCCCGGTGGAGCGGGTCCTTGGTTTCGTTCAGGTATTCGACGAACTCACGGATGCCGCCGTCGTAGGCGAACGTCTCCGTGTCGCCGTCGCGCTCATCGTGGATAGAGATGGCAACACCGGAGTTGAGGAAGGCGAGTTCGCGCAGTCGAGACGAGAGTGTCGAGAACTTGAATTCGCCGGTTTCGAATATCTCGTCATCGGGCCAGAAGCGGACCGTTGTGCCCGTCTCTTCGTCGGGTTCGAGGTCACGGACCTCCTTCAGGTCGTACTCCGGCTTGCCGTGGTCGAAGCGCTGCTTCCAGAGCGCGCCGTCGCGCCTGACTTCGACTTCGAGCCACTTCGAGAGCGCGTTGACCACACTCACCCCGACCCCGTGGAGTCCGCCAGAAACCTGGTAGGACTTGTTGTCGAATTTCCCGCCGGCGTGGAGAATCGTCATCACGACCTCAACGGCCGGGCGGCCATGCTCTTCGTGGGTATCGACGGGGATTCCCCGTCCATCGTCGCTGACAGAGACGGAGCCGTCGTCGTGAATCGTTACGTCGATGTTGTCACAGTAGCCGGCGAGCGCCTCGTCGATCGCGTTGTCGACCACCTCATAGACAAGATGGTGGAGGCCACGAGCGTCCGTTGACCCGATATACATCGCGGGTCGCTTCTGGACGGCTTCCAGCCCTTCGAGGGTCTGGATCGACTTTGCGCCGTACTCATCAGACTCTCCTGACATAGGAACTTACCCGTCCTAATAGAGGGGGACGTATAAAGCTCCCGCACGCGCGCGGGACTGCGATTTCGGGGGCAGCGTTCACTTTCACTCTGGTGGCGATTACCTTTTAAGCCCGACGCGGGTACGTACCGCACGACAATGACCTCGTATCAGTCGCGACTCGGCGAGGGCGAAGGGATCGCCGAGGAGTTGGCCGAATCCCAGCGGGCCATCTCCATCGCCGAGTTCTTCGAGAAGAACAAGCACATGCTGGGCTTCGACTCGGAGGCCCGGGCGCTCGTCACGGCCGTCAAGGAGGCCGTCGACAACGCGCTTGACGCCTGCGAGGAGGCCGGTATTCTCCCCGATATCTACGTCGAGATTCAGGAGTCCGGCGACTACTACAAGCTAGTCGTCGAGGACAACGGCCCCGGGATTACGAAGGAACAGGCGCCGAAAATCTTCGGGAAGCTCCTGTATGGCTCCCGGTTCCACGCCAGAGAGCAGAACCGCGGACAGCAGGGGATCGGGATTTCCGCGGCTGTACTCTACTCTCAGCTGACTTCGGGCAAGCCCGCAAAGATAACGTCCCGGCCGAAGGGGCAGGACGAGGCGCAGTACTTCGAACTCATCGTCGACACGGACACCAATGAACCCGAAATCAGCGTCGACGAGACGACGACGTGGGAGCGCCCCCACGGGACGCGAATCGAACTGGAAATGGAGGCCAACATGCGGGCCCGGTCGACGCTGCGGGACTACATTCAGGACACCGCTGTTGTCAATCCCCACGCCCGCGTTGAGTTCGACGAACCGGGGCTAGAGCGAGTCCCTGAAGTTCGAGCGGGCCGAGCGCGCGGAACTCCCGGACGAGACAGAAGAGATCCGCCCGCACCCCCACGGCGTCGAACTGGGGACACTCCTGAAGATGCTCGAAGCCACCGATTCGTACTCCGTGTCTGGCTTCATGCAAGAGGAGTTCACCCGCGTCGGCGGGAAGACGGCCGACAGCGTCATCGCGAACTTCAACGACCGCCACTATGGCCGCGGCATGGCCTGGCAGCCGCCGAAGGTCAACGAGGACGCCGACATCGAGAGCGCTGTCGAGGATGCCGTGGCGAACAAGGGTGCTGAGACTACTGCGACGTTCGCCGCCGCCGTCTCCGATGCTATCCACGACCGCGACCGGGTCGCGTACCACGAGGTCGAATCCATCGTCGATTCGGCGGCCGAAGACGCCGAAGCGGACGGCGACACGACGTTCGGTGCGACAGTTCGAAAAAACGCCGTCGAAGCCGCCTGGGATGCCGTCAGCGATACTCTATCGAGCGACCTCTACGCCCTCGTTGATGAAGTGACAACGAAACGTAAGGACGACGCCGCAATCGAGGGGCTGGCGAGCCGACTGGCCGACAAGTTCGACGACGACGGCCGCCACCGGCTAACCCGCGACGAACTCCGTGACTACATCGACCGCGCAGCCGACATGACCGAGGAGCAAGATGACGCCACCTTCGGTGAGACGGCCCGCGAGAACGTCTTCGAAGCGCTCTGGATGGCCGCTGAGGGTGTCCCGGAGGAGCCGCCAAAGGTCTCCGATATCGCCGACGACCGCGATACCGCGAGTGAACTTCTGTCGGCGATGCGCGAGACGGACATTATCGCACCGCCGACGGACTGTCTCTCCCCCATCAGCGCGGAACTGGTCGAGGAAGGACTTCGGAAGGAGTTCGACGCGGACTTTTATGCCGCCTCGACGCGGGATGCGTCGGTCCACGGCGGCGACCCGTTCATCGTCGAGGCGGGTATCGCCTACGGCGGTGAACTCGAAAGCGAGGGAACCGTCGACGTGATGCGGTTCGCCAACCGCGTACCGCTGGTATACCAGCGCGGGGCCTGTGCGACGACTGACGTTGTGAAGTCCATCCGCTGGCGCAACTACAATCTTGACCAGCCCGGCGGCTCCGGCATCCCGAAGGGACCGGCCGTCATCATGGTTCACGTCGCCTCGACAAACGTGCCCTTCACCAGCGAGTCCAAGGACGCCATCGCCAACGTCCCCGAGATGGAAGACGAGATCGAACTCGCCATCCGGGAGGCCGCTCGCGAACTCAAGAGCTACTTGAACAAGCGCCGCTCGATGCAACAGCGCCGCGAGAAGCAGGACAAGCTCGCGACCATCCTGCCGGAGATGGCCGATAAGCTCACCGAAGTCACCGACAACGACGAGCTGCACATCGACGACTCGCTGGCCCGTATCATGAACAACGTCCTCGTCGAGCGCGAGGTTGAGGACGACACGGTCCGGGTCCGCATCGAGAACAACGACGACACGAACGCGGACGTGGAACTGACCGACATCGTCACCGCCGAACCACAGGTCACCAACGGCGCATCGGTCGTCGAAATGGACGGCGAGTGGTTCGTCAAGTGGTCTCCGACAGTGGCAGCCGGCGAGACCGCTGTCCTTGAATACAGCGTGACCGACGAGGCCGAGTTCACCGTCTCGGTCGACGGTATCGAAGAGGAGAAACTCACGGTGAACGCCTGATATGAGCACCGACTCAGACACCACACCCGACACCGAGGAAGCGCGCGAGCAACTCATCGACCTCGCGGCGGACTTCTACGACCAGTTCGCCGACGGCGAGGTCCCGACAATGACTATCCCGACCCGGACCAAGTCCAACATCGTCTTCGACGAGGACGAGCAGGTCTGGGTGTACGGTGACCGGAACTCCACCCGGTCGGCAAAGACGATATCCGGGGCCGAGAAGATTCTGAAGGCCGTCTACACCATCGATTTCCTCTCCCAGCAACTGGAGGAAGACCGCTCATCGACCCTGCGTGAACTGTACTACCTCTCTGAGTCCTGGGACCTCGACGAGGCCCAGTTCAACACGCAAGATGAGTCGAACAACCTCATCGAGGATCTGGAAATCGTCTCCGATGTCAAGCGTGAGGACTTCCACATGCGCCCGGAAGAATCCGGAGCGAAGGTAATGGGGCCACTGCTCCTCCGCGAGCAGACCAACCGCGGGGACCGCGAAATCCACTGTCAGGACGACGTGGGGCAGGGCGGCTACCAGATCCCGAACAACCCCGACACCATCGAGTTCCTCGACAACGACGCGAAGTTCGTCCTCTGCGTAGAGACCGGTGGCATGCGCGACCGACTCGTCGAGAACGGCTTCGACGACGAGTACGACGCGCTGGTCGTCCACCTCGGCGGTCAGCCAGCGCGGGCGACCCGACGGCTCATCAAGCGCCTCCACGACGAACTCGACCTCCCGGTTACGGTGTTCACTGACGGTGACCCGTGGTCGTACCGCATCTTCGGGTCGGTCTCCTATGGCTCTATCAAGAGCGCGCATCTCTCGGAGTATCTGGCGACGCCCGAAGCGCAGTTCATCGGCATCCGCCCGGAGGACATCGTCGAGTACGAACTGCCGACGGACCCGCTGGCGGACTCCGATGTCAACGCTTTAGAGAGCGAACTGGAGGACCCGCGCTTCCAGACCGATTTCTGGGAGGAGCAGATCGAACTCCAGCTCGACATCAACAAGAAGGCCGAGCAGCAGGCGCTCGCGTCTCGGGGGCTCGACTTCGTGACGGAGACGTACCTGCCCGAACGGCTGGACGAGATGGGCGTGCTGTAGACGCGGCATCGGCGGACGGCTTTCCGGCTATTCTAGCGCGTACACAGTGTCTTCTGCAGCGACGTACGCCCATTGTTTCCCGAAAGACAGGTCGGTCAGCTCGCGTTCAACATCGAACGCCCACTGTTTCGTCTCAGCGTTCATATCGAGCGCAAACTTGAACCGATTCCGTGGATCGCCGTACGCCCATGAGTCCACGTACAGTGTATCAGACACGACTGCCGCCGGCACTACCCCTTTAACATTCGTCTCCGGCCTCCACGTCCAGTCCAGTTCGCCGGTACTACTGTCGTGACCGCGAACCACGTCGCCACCCGTATAGAGAGTCCCGTTCTGAACCGGGGCCTGTTGGACGTACCCAGACTGGTCCGTTCGCCACCGTTGCTCGCCAGTCGTCGGGTCGAGCGCGGCGACGTGTGTCCCACCAACGTAGAGCGTCCCGTCGTGGAGCGTCGTCGATGCGATGGACCCTTCTCCGTGGGTCCAGAGCGTCTCGCCAGTGTCGGCGGCCACACCGAGTAGCGTGCCGTGGGTCTCGTCCACATCAGCGGCGTAACAGAGGGTGCCGTCGGTGGCAACCATCGTCTGGGAGTAGTAATCCGAAACGTCAGTGGCCCACCGTTGCTCACCGGTCTCAGTGTCGTACGCGTAGAATTGGCCGCGCGAGGCCACGTATATCGTCCCGTTATCCAAAACTGCCCCGTATTGGTCACCGACTTCGCCGGACCATTGTACCGACCCATCAGAAACAGCGAGCGCGTAGAGCGTTCGCCCCTGCTTCGACGGGGCGTCGGTGTTCGTCCCGACGTACACCATATCCTCGGTCGCGCCAAGCAGCTCCAGCCACCACTCTCCGGGAGCGAACGTCCACTGCTTCGAACCAGTTTCGGTGTCGAGTGCGACGACGATGTGATCCTTGTACAGCCCCTCTTTCCCGCTTACGACGAATACGCTGTTCCCGACGCGTATCGGCTGCGAGCGGATGCCATCGCTCGCGTCGTACGACCACTGCTGGCTCCCGCCTGCAGTTGCGAGCGATTTGACGGTTCCCGACTTTGTGCCGACGTAGACGCTGTCGTCCGTACTGGCTGGTTGGGCCGTGACTTTAGATTCAAGCGACTGCTGCCAGGCGACAAACGATTCCGTTTCCTTGCTCTGTGTGGGGGTGGCAGTCTCAGTCTTTGATTCCGTCATTGCCTCGGTTTCTGTCGGTGTTGTCTCTCTAGACTCGTTCGAACCGAGGCAGCCAGCGGTTGCCAGTCCGAGGGTCGCGGCACAGCCACGAAGGTATCGCCGACGAGAGGAGGGCATTGACAATCTAACTCCAGTCGCTCGGTAAGTACTTTCTGTCGAGTGAAATCAGTGCAGTCGGAGGCGTATGATCGATCCACTATCTGAGTAGCAGCGAACCCGATTGTGTTTGGCCTGATTCTGCGTGGCGACGAATCAATCGTGATTGGCCGACTGCTTCTGGGGCGGTAGTTTAAGCAAAGAACGGACAGATCGCTGGAAAGAGTTCCGTATCTGCTTCCCGACGGGCGTAAACACCAGCGTCGCAGCGAGACAGATCGAACTGAACTGGAGCACAGCCGTGGCCCACGGTGTAGAGGGCGGAACGAAGAGAAAGATGGTGCCGAAAAGCAGGACTATGTTGATGACCTGTTCAGTAACGAAATACCCGAAACTGGCCGCGAGTGAGGGTTGAAAGCCGGCTATCCAGAACAGCACGACGACGACCGTTCCGAACAGCAAGCCTGTCCCCATTGTCGATAGCGGAAGTTCGACCTGAATCGCATCAGCCACCGTAGCGCCGAGAGACCAGAGGGACGACCCAGTGAGGACCCAGACTAGCAGTAGGTGCCCAAATGAGGGCGCTCGATCAGTCGAGGACCGTGCCTCTCCTGCTCGTTTGCTGGAGCGCTCCATCACAGTCGTGTTCCTATGAGCGATTTAATACTGTTTTGACTGACAGGTGAAGTTGGGTGCCCGTCGTCTCAGGTCACGTGGTCTGGCTGTTGCACCAGCTAGCTTTCGTCCAAGACGACCGGGACCCCGCGTTTGGCGACGTCCTCGGCAAACGCACCGGAGTCCGCTTCCAGCGACTCAAACGTGTTGTAGTGCATCGGCAACACGAGGTCAGGGTCCATCTCTTCGGCGAGATCAGCGGCCTCGTGGCGGTTCATCGTGTAGTTCTTGGCGATAGTGGGGACGAACAGCGACACGTCGAGTTCGGCGTGGCCGTCCAGTACGTCGGTGTCGCCGGGCCAGAACACGCGGGTGTCGTCCAGCGAGACGAGGAAGCCACAGCCGATGCCCCTCGGGTGGATGGGGCTGCCGTCGTCTTTCACATTCCGGCCGTCTTCGTGGTTGTACGCCGGCATGGTCCAGATTGGGACATCATCGACCAGCACGTCGGCCTCCATCGACACCTTGCGGACCTCGTAGTCGAGATCGGCGAGGCGGTCGAGGTCGCGGTCGGTGGCGTGGACGTTGATACCCTCGAACGCGACGACAGTGGCGTCCTCACTCGCGACGCGGCGGATGCCATCGGGGTCGTAGTGGTGGATGTGAGTCACACAGACGATGTCGCCGTCCTCGGGGGCGTAGTCCTGCGTCGGCGGGTGGCCGATGCCGGGCGTGTCTGGCTCCCACTCTCCGGTGAGGACGCCGTACCGACCGGGGTCGAAGTAGACGACCGTGTCCTCGCCTTCCAGCCGCAGGGTCGCGTAGCCGAGCCACTCCGCAGTGATGCCGTCGTGTCTGACTGTCATGAACGGTTGTTCTTGGAGACGCCCATTACGCGTGTCGGTCCGTCTCGAAACAGCCCCAGTGGCGCTACTGTGACTCGGCTAGCCGCTCGACCCGCGCCAGCGAGTCGGCGCTGTCAGGCGTCTTGTCCGCGCGGACCGAGAGGAACCGCGGGAACCGAAGCGCGTAGCCCGAGGCGTAGGACTGCGAAGCCTGTATCTCCTCGTAACCCACCTCGAAGACGACCGCCGGTTCGAGAGTTACGTCGCGGCCATCCTCGCGTCGGATGTGGGTTTCGAACCGCTCGGTCAGGTCGTCCAGTTCCTCGTCGGTGATACCGGTCGCGACGTTGCCGACGGTGGCGTAGCTGTCGTCAGTTCGGACAGAAAGCTCGAATGAGCCGAGCACGTTCGCCCGGCGACCCTCGCCCCACTCCGCGCCGGTGACGACGCAGTCAAGCGTCTCTACGTCGGGTTTGCGCTTGCGCCAGTGCTTGCCCCGCTTCCCTGGCGAGTAGGCTGCGGTCGGGTCTTTCAGCATGATGCCCTCCCGTCCGGCGGCGAGGGCCGCCGATTCCAGATCCTCAATCTCGTCGGGGTCGTCGGACAGCCACATCTGGGAAACGACATCGCTGTCAGCCGGGAACAGTGATTCGAGGCGGTCATGTCGGGCCTCCAGTGGGGCGTCGAGCAGGTCCTCGCCGTCCGCATGCAGGCAGTCGAAAGCGTGCAGGCGGACGGCCACGTCTTCGCGTGCCGCAGCCACGTCGTGTTTCCGGCGGAAGCGCCGAAGGACCTCCTGAAACGGGAGTGGGTCGCCGTCCGCGTCGACTGCGACCACCTCACCGTCGAGGATTGCTGGTGCGTCCAGCGTCGACTCGACGGTATCGACGACCTCCGGGAGCGGGTCTGTGACTTCCTCCATGTTCCGAGAGAACAGCCGCGCGTCCTCGCCGTCGAAGTGGACCTGCACGCGAGCGCCGTCGTACTTCCACTCGACCGCGGCGCGGTCCCAGTCTTCGAGCGCGCCAGCGACCGTGCCCGCCTGTGCCAGCATCGCCTGAACGGGGCGACCGATTTCCAGCGTGATGGTCGCCAATCCGGGCTCGCCCTCGTCGCGGGCCACTTCGGCAACCATCCCGTAGTCGTTCGACACCTGTACGGCCCGCTCGACGGCCTCGACCGGCACGTCGAAGGCGGCCGCGACGGCGTCCCGGACCGTCCCCTCGCCGACGCCGATACGCATCTCCGAGAGGACGAGGCGGGCGAGGTAGCCGGCCTCCGTCGACGAGCACCGCGAGAACAGGCCAAAGAGGATGTCGACTTTTGTCCCTTGGCTTCCGCTGCCGTCGACAGCGGCCAGCTCCCGTAGCTCGGCGTCGAGTTCCGCGACGGTCAGCGCGTCGTCTCCTCCGCCACCAGCGCCGAACGCGGCGAGTCCTTGCTGACCGCCGAGATCGTAGCTGGCTGCGACGGCTCCGATCTCACCCATGTCGGCCAGGCGCTTCTCAACGTCGTCGGCACTGACGTTCTGACCCGCTGCCCGGGCAATCGCCTCGTAGCAGAGCCGCGGCCCGATATCGAGCGTGCGGGACTCGTAGGCCGGAAACACCCGGCCCTGTACGAAGCGAGCGAGCGTCGAGAGGTCCGGCCCTGCGTCGGTGAACAGGTCGGTCACCGCCTCGGTTATCGCAGTGTCGGCACTCTCAGCTTCGATTGCTTCGGCGCGGTCAGCGAAGGCGGCGAACTCCATCAGCGCCTCCTACCCGATTGGGCACTGTAAATCCAGCGTCACTCGACCGTGTACTCGACGGTGACGTTCTCGCCAGCCGTCGACGACGCATATGGCCGGTCCGGGGTCCCCGAACTGTCGCCGAAGCGGTAGTCGAGTTGCTGGTTCTCGTTGGTGTCCTGATGGGCGACGAGTACGAGCGACTGGCCGGTTGACGGCGGCCTGTCAAGCGTTATCTGTACGTCGCTGTGGGACCCTGAGGAGAGATACTCGGAAGTTCCAAGCACTCTTCCATCCTCTTCGAACTGGCGGACAACGATGAATCCGCCCTCCGAAAGAGACGCTGATTCGACCGTTATCTGGTCACCGGAAACGGCTGGGCTGGTGACCGTCATCGACGCGACCGGCGAGGACAGCAGGATGAACGCGATGTACGCGACACCCAGCAAAATTGCGGCGTGTTTCGCGCCGTCCTTGAGCGTGCCCTCACCGAGTTGGCCGCCAATGAAGCCGGTCAGGACTGCCTGAATGAGGGCAGTGTGGAAGAAAACAAGCGTGTACGCGGCCTTATCGACGCGGCCGAAGCGAGCGAACTGGTCGACGCTGACGCCGAGACGGTTCGATTCTCCGGCCGGCGTCGGCACACTGGAGGGCAAACTCGGGACGAGCACTTCCTGCACGGCGACGATGATGACCAGAAACACCAAGAAGGCGACGTAGATGACGACGAGGTAGGTGAGCATTTGCTGGCGTCGCCGTCGTTTCAGCCGGAGGTCGGCCCGCGACTGGGTCGCCGCGATGCGGAACACCTGGCCGAGCTGGCCCGAGGCGTGCATCGCGTGGGTCAACAGTGTCACGATGCGCGTAATCGCCGTCGTCTGGACCCGGCGACCGAACCGGACGAGCGCGTCATCGACGTTCGCGCCCATCCTGATGTCAGCCCAGATGCGGTGCATCTCTTCGGTGAGCACGCCGAGGTCACTGCCACGAACACGGCGGAGGCTCTCCACGACGGTCATCCCGGCTTCGTTCAGGCTCGCCAGCCGTTCAAGCAGATCCGGCGTCGCGTCCTCGATACGGGACAGCCGCTGGGTGTAAATGAACCGAACTAGCGCGAACGGCCCCAGGATAAGGAGGACTGACTGGATGACGAGGTCGTCGAGGAGACGGATGTTGACCGTCGACGCCTGAAACGCCGCCGGGGCGCGGACGACCAGCAACACTACTGCGACGGGCACGGTGAGATAGAGGACGTACACCGGGTTCCAGACCAGCGATTGAATCGGAGAGCTGAGCAGTTCGCGAAGCGATTTCACGCGGTCATGGAACCTGAGCCGGTGCCAGTTCGCCTCGTCGGCTGGGACGACGCCGCCGTCGGTCAGGCTGAGAGGGCCAGACCCCAGACTGGGTTTCCCCAGCGTCGCCGTTTCGTACCGGTCCAGAATATCTGTCGTCCCTCCGTTCCCGATGCCCAGCGACTGGAGCTTGCTATCGAGATACACCATGAAGCCGACGTTAGCCAGCGGGATGACGAGATACGCCATCGACTGCAACAGCCAGAGCGTGTCCGTCGTCGTCAGGCCGAACACAAGGAGAATCGTCATCAGGAAGAGGACGGCGGCGACGAACACGGTGACGTACGCCTCGGCGACCGTGGCCAGCCGCTCCAGTAGGTCTTCCTGCCGCTCAGCGGCCTGCTCCTGATGGCGCTCGTACTGCTCGCGGAGGAACGGGGCCAGCGACTGGCCGCTCTGGAGGACGCTGGAGAGGTTCTCGGTGAACGTCTTGAACTGTTCGCTGGGAGTCCGCCGGGAGACGTGTTCGAGCGCCGTGATCATGTCCCGGCCGAACAGGTCCATCTCCCGGACGGCGACACCGACTTCCTTCGCCGTGTCGCCGTAGATTTCCTGGTTTCGGGCCAGCACACGCATCACGTCGGGGAAGGACATTCCACCGCGGGAGAGCGCGTACATGAAGGCGATGGTGCGGGCCATCCCCTCGTCGATGTTCCGGCTCCGCACGTCCGCCTGATTTTTCAGTCGCTCCCAGCGGTAGAGGTACGTGAGTCCGGCCGTTGCTGCACCCGAAAGCACGCCGCCGCCGATGAGGATGTAGAGCGTCTGTGTCGGCGTCAACACGAGCTCGAACGTGCGCAGGCCGAAGGCAGTCACCATCGTCGAGGGGAGTCCCTGTGCGAGGTTCACCAGTGCCGGCAGAATCAGCAGAAAGCCGCCGATAGCGTACGCGCCAGTAATAGCGCCCCCAACGGCTCCGACACAGGCGTACACCAGCGTCCTAGCGGCGTAGCCGCGGTACGTCTCATCGACGTATGCGGCTTCGAGCTGGCGTTCGCGTTTTGACGACTGGCCCACGTACCGGCCGAAGAGCCGTCGGGACAGCCGCGTGACGTTGCGGTCGAAGCGCTCGTTGACAGTGCTGTAGCCGACCAGCCCAAGAATTCCGACGACGACGGCGAGCGGTGCCAGACCGAGCGGGTTCAGCGCCATGTCAGGCTATCGCGTCGTCGTCGATGTTTGCTATGACCTGCTCTTTGTCCGCGTAGTACTTGTTGACCATCGCCGTGAACTTCCGGTAGTCGGTGATGCCTTCGGACTGGAGATAGCGGAGGAACCGCTGGCGGTTGCGGAGTTCGGTCAGGAGTTCCGACTGCGTCCAGCCGCGCTCCTCCCTGATTTCGTCCAGTAGCTCGCTGTTGTTCTCGGAGAAGCGGTCCTCGGTGGCTCGCCAGTTGTACGTCGTCGAGTAGTCCAGTTCACCGGTCCGCTGGTCGATGCCCTCGATTTCGGCGAGCGTCTTTGCACGGCGGACGCGCTCGTCACCCGAGCGGGCCAGCACCTGCACACAGAGGATATCGAGGCTCTGAACCATCGGTCGTGGGACGTTGATCGGCTCGTTCTCCAGCCGATTGATGACCGTCTGGACCGAGTCCGCGTGCATTGTCGAGAAGGTCGTGTGGCCAGTGTTCATCGCCTGGAACAGCGTGATAGCTTCCTCGCCACGAACCTCGCCGACGATGATGTACTCGGGACGGTGCCGCAGCGCGGACCGTAGTAGGTCGTACATCGTGATGTCCGAATCGTCCAGTCGCTCACGGGTGACCGAGGAAAGCCAGTTATCGTGATACAGGGATAGCTCACGGGTGTCCTCGATTGAGAGTACTTTCGACCGGGGCGGGAGAAACATTGCCAGCGCGTTCATCGACGTGGTCTTGCCGGCCGCCGTGCCGCCGGCGAAGATGAGCGACTTGTTGGACTCGATTGCCAGCCAGAGATACGCCAGCATCTCGACGGAGAATGTGCCGTACTCCAGCAATTCGATAGGTGTGAACGGCTCGTCGGCGTACTTCCGGATGGTGAACGCGGAGCCGCGCGGGGTCACTTCTTCGCCAAGCGCCAGTTCGATACGGGAGCCGTCCGGGAGCGTCGTCGAGACGACGGGGTCCGAAACGGAAACGTGTCGCCCCGAGCGCTGGGCCAGCTGGATGACGAAGTCGTTCAGTTCGTCGGCGTCGTAGACGATGTTCGTCTCGATGTCCGTGTAGCCGTCGTGGTAGACGAAGATGGGAAGGTTCGCCCCGTCACAGGAGATGTCCTCGATGTCCGGATCGTGCATCAGAGGGTCGATGTGTCCGTAGCCCTGGAAGGAGCGATGCAAGTAGTAAAACAGGCGGTAGAACGTCTCTGGCTCGATGACGACGCCATACTCCTCCAGTCTTGCTTCGAGTTCCTCGGCGAGGACGCGCTCCGGGTCGGTGTCCACATCGTCGCGGTAGATGAGCGGGATGCGGATATCCTCGAACAGGCGGTCGAGCAGTTCTCGCTCGATGTTGCTCAGCGACGGCTCGACGACGTGATACAGGTGTTCGTCGCGGTCGGGGTCGTGGTTGATAGAGGCGAAGGCGAAGGGAGCATTCAGCCAGTAGCGGTCGACCTCGTTGTAGCCGTCCAGCCCGTCGAACTCGACCAGTGTCCCGTGGCGACTGGGGTCGTAGTTCGCCGTCGGAACTGCTGACCCGCTCAGCACCGTCGCGGTCCGCGAGAGCCACGACTGGATGTGGCCGAGCGGGTCCGAAACGAAGTCACCGGGTTCGGGAGATTCTGGGTTCGACATTGGTGGGTCAGTGGGGAGCACACGGTGCTCCGCGGAATATACCTCTGCTATCGTATCCACCTACTTAAATTCGCTCGCCAAATTATCAGGAGTATAATCGCCAGCGGTCGGACGAACGGGACCGGACTGGCTGTCACGCGCGGTCGACGGTCAGCAGCAGATAGGCGAACACGAGCGCGACAAGCGCCCCGATGGGGACGGTGATGCCGGGAAACGACGTGATGAACAGCCCGCTGGCAGCGAGCGTGAGGACGCCAACAAGCCCGAGTAGCCCGCCGAACACTCGTACCGGGTCCACAGGAAGGGCGGCCTCAACGCGGTCCTCAGCGGCGTAGTAGTAGAGGCTGAGACCGAGCGGGAACAGGAAAACGAACAGGGCTGCGACCCCGAGTGTTCCGGCGAGCGTGAGCGGGTCCGACTCCTGGAACGCGGCGACCTGCCACGCCCAGAGAAATGGCCGCTCTCCGGGGAGGGTCGCTCCGAAGATGAACTGGAACCGGAACGGGAGAAAGCGAAGCCCGACGACAGTGACCCCCTCGATCTCGAACAGCGACACCGACCACGGAGCCAGTCCCACGAGCCACGTCGCAAGCACCGCGAACTCGCCCGCGTACTCTGATTTCACCCAGGCCATACTACTGTCAGAGGGTAGGCCGGTCCGGTAAAAGCTACCGATACCAACAGTCGGTGCGCCGTTACGTTCATTTGGCCGGGCCACGTACCTGTAAACACCGGAATGAGGCGTGATTACTTCACCGTCGACATCCAAGCTTCGGCCACCGACAACGACGACCCCACGGTCGCGATTGTATACGATGGGCCGACAGGAGAGCTCCGTGAACGCCTCAGCAAAGTAGACGGCGGCACACTCGATGGCGAGGAGATCGACGTGACCTTCCGCCGCCAGCCAGAGAGCGACGGCGTGCTCTCGCTGACGAACCGACTCACCGGCGAGTACGTCTTCGAGGCGACAGCACCGACGGCGGACATCGACGCACTTGTTTCCGCTGCGGACGCCCAAGAAGACCCACAGTTTACAGTCCGCCTCACCGACGGCGAGGGCGAGTCGCGGACCTACGAGCTACGGACGCTGCTCGTCTACGACCACGATGGGAGCCTCCTGCGCGGGCAGAGCCTGATACCCGGCAGCGTTGAGCTGTAAGCCGTCTCCGCGCTGCTAGACCCGCTTACCAATCGCCGGAAGAACCTGCGTGACATCCGCACGAAGCACGTGCGCCGCATTCGTGTCACGCGGCGTCTCCTCGTAGTTTATTACGACCAGCGTGCTGCCCGCTTCTGCCGCGATTTTCGGCAGGAGCGACGCCGGCTGGACCGACAGCGACGACCCAACCGCCAGAAGCACGTCACTGTCCCGTGCGAGGCGCTGGGCTTCGTTCATCGCCACGTCGGGCATTGGTTCGCCGAACAGCACCACATCGGGCCGGTAGACGCCGCCGCAGTCACAGCGTGGCGGCAAGTCGCTGCTTTCGGCGGCCTGTTCGAATACCGCTTCCGCGTCCCGTCGGTGGCCACAGTCGTCACAGACCACGCGCCGATGGGTTCCGTGCAGTTCGACGATCCGGTCCGTCCCGGCGGCGTCGTGCAGCCCGTCGATGTTCTGCGTGAGCACGGCGTCGAGGTGCCCCGCAGATTCGAGTGTCGCCAGTGCCTCGTGGGCGGCGTTAGGTTCGGGATCTATGTCGCCGTAGATAGCCTCCCGAAGCGAGAGCCGGTCCGCCCAGAAGCCCGCTGGGTCGGCATCGAGCCGACGGCGGTGGAAGTCGGCCGGGTCGTGGCGTTCCCAGATACCGTCGTCGCCGCGGAAGGAGGGGATGCCCGATGCGGTCGAGACGCCTGCACCGGTGAGCGCGACAGCAGTTTCGGCGGTGCGAAGCGCATTAGCCACAGCATCAAGCGTATCGCCATCAATATCGTCGATTCCGTGCCTGTCGTCGGCCATGTGCTCGCTTCGGAGTCTGAGGCTGTGGGTCTATCGGATTGAACCCGACAGCGAGGACACCCGCGGACGCGCCCTCGTGTTCTGAGTCTCCGTACTGCATCCATGGCACTGCGTACGCACAGCTCGCTCTCGCCACCCACAGTAAACTGGGACCTGGGACTGGCCCCGCTTGGTCGCAGGAAGAGAAACGGACGGATTTAAATCGCCACCGCCCGCCTTTCTGCATGACATGCGCTTGCACGAATACCAGGCGAAGCAAGTCTTCGCTGACGCGGGCATCCCGACGCCCGCCTCGCAGCTGGCCAAGACAGTAGATGAGGCCGTCGACGCGGCCGAGGAAATCGGATATCCGGTCGCCATCAAGGCACAGGTCCACGTGGGCGGCCGCGGCAAGGCCGGCGGCATCAAGCTCGTCGAGTCAAAGGAAGAGGCTCGCGAGGCCGCCGAGGACATCATCGGGATGGACCTCAAGGGCTACCACGTCTCGACGGTGCTCGTCGAGGAAGCCGTCGACTTCGTTAACGAGCTGTACGTCGGCGTGACGATGGACCGCGGCGAGGGCCGCCCGGTCGCAATGGTCTCGACGAAAGGTGGCGTCAACATCGAGGAGGTCGCCGAGGAGGACCCCGACGCCATCGCCCGAGAGCACATCGACCCCGCGTTCGGGATGCACCCGTTCCAGGCCCGGAAAGTCGTCTACGAGGCCGGCGTCGACCGCGAGGTCGCAAACGACGTTGCGAGCGTTCTCACGACGCTGTACCAGCTCTGGGACGACCGTGACGGCGCTGACACGGAAATCAACCCGCTGATGATTACCAGCGACGACGAGGTCATCGCGGCCGACGCAGTGATGAACGTCGACGGTGACGCCCTGTTCCGCCAGCCCGAAATCGCGGAGATGGGCGAGGAAGCAGCAGAAGGCGACGAACTCGAACAGAAGGCCGACGAGTACGGCTTCGACTACGTCCGACTCGACGGCAACGTCGGTATCATCGGCAACGGCGCAGGCCTCGTGATGACGACGCTGGACCTCGTTGATTACTACGACGGCGAGCCCGCCAACTTCCTCGATGTCGGTGGCGGCGCGAAGGCCGACCGCATCGCAAACGCGCTCGATATGGTGTTCTCCGATGAGAACGTCGATTCAGTCGTGTTCAACATCTTCGGCGGTATCACCCGTGGCGACGAGGTCGCCAACGGCATCAATCAGGCGCTGGAGCAGTTCGACGAGATTCCAAAGCCAGTCACCGTCCGACTCGCAGGGACCAACGCAGAGGAGGGAATGGAGATCCTGAACGAGGATCTGGTGACAGTCGAGCATACGCTGGAAGACGCCGTCCAGCGTGCGGTTGAGTACGCAAAGGGGGTGGAAGCATGAGTGTTCGAGTCGACGAAGACACGCGCGTCGTTGTACAGGGAATCACCGGCGGTGAAGGGAAGTTCCACACCGAACAGATGCTGGAGTACGGCACAAACGTCGTCGCCGGCGCAGTGCCCGGCCGCGGTGGGCAGGAAGTCGCCGGCGTGCCGGTGTTTGACACCGTCCAGGGCGCGGCCCGCGAGGCTGACGCGAACGCCGCTGTCGTATTCGTGCCGCCGGCCTTCGCCGGCGACGCCTGCTTCGAGGCGCTCGACGCGGACGGTATCGACCTCGTCGTCGCCATTACCGAGGGCATCCCGACACAGGACATGGCCCGGGTCTACCGCAAACTGCAGGAGACCGACACGCATCTCGTCGGTCCGAACTGCCCCGGCGTCATCACGCCCGGCGTCGCCAAGCTCGGTATCCTCCCGGGGAACATCTTCTCCGAGGGGAACGTCGGTCTCGTCTCCCGTTCGGGGACGCTGACCTACCAGGTTGTCGACAACCTCACCAACCGTGGCATCGGTCAGTCGACGGCCATCGGCATCGGCGGCGACCCGATCATCGGGACGGACTTCATCGGTGCGCTCGAACAGTTCGAGGCCGACCCCGACACTCACGCCGTCGTCATGTGTGGCGAAATCGGCGGCGAGGACGAGGAGGAGGCCGCGCGCTTCATCGGCGAGCACATGGACACGCCGGTCGCTGGCTTCATCGCCGGTCGGACCGCGCCGCCCGGAAAGCGCATGGGTCACGCCGGCGCTATCGTCTCCGGCTCCGGTACCGGGACCGCGCAGTCGAAGATTACCGCGCTAGAGGACAACGGTGTCCCAGTCGGTGACACGCCGGAAGAAGTCGCCGACCACGTCGAAGACTTGCTGTAGGGCACCGTCGGTTTCTTATCGCCAGTTTTCGTAGTGTTACCAAATGACGCCTGCTCGTGGCACCGTCTATCTCGTGGCCGGTACCGAAGTGACTGATCTGGCTAGGGCGCTCTCCGAAGCACTGACGACAGATGAGGCAACAGCCGAGGCCGTCCGAGACACGAGCACCGTACAGGACCGGCTGAACAACGGGGACGTCAGGGGTGTCGTCCTCAATGACGACGGTGAATACGACGGGGTTGCGGTATTCGAGGAACTGCGGGCAGGCGGGGCCGAGATTCCGATTGTGCTTGTCGGGACCGACCCCGAACCGGACCGGGTCACCGAGGCGCTCCAGGCCGGCGTCACTGATTATGTGACCGCAGAAGCGCCGGCATCCCTGCTAGCCGCGAAACTTGAAGCGTACGCAGCCCGGTGGCCGACTGACTGGCGGGTCGGTGCCGGACAGTGGGACAAGATTTCGAGCGGCATCTCCCACGACGCGAAGAACCCACTGAACGTTGTCATGGGCCGGTTAGAGCTACTGGACATTGGTGAGCCCCATGAAGACGCATTACTTCGGTCCGTCAACCGAGTCGAGACGCTGCTTACCGACCTCTCCCGCATCGGAAGCACCGCGTGCCCCGTCTCGGAAACGGACTCGCTCTCGGTTTCTGACGTAGCCACTGAAGTCTGGGCCGCAGAGAGCTACGAGAATGCGACGCTGGAAGTGGTGACTGACGTGTCTGTCGACGCCGAAAACGACCGACTACAGTTGCTCCTTCGCGAGCTGTTCGACAACGCGGTCACACACAGCAAGGAACCCGTAACTGTCACCATCGGTGCCACCGAGTCTGGGTTCTACGTGGCCGATGACGGCCCGGGGATTCCCGAATCGGACCGCAGTGAAGTGTTCGACCAAGGCTTCGGGACAACGCGGGAAGGAGAGGGATACGGACTGTTCCTCGTCGACACGGCGGCGAGAGCCCACGGGTGGACCGTGTCGGTCGGCGAGAGCGAATCTGGCGGCACGCGGATCGACCTGACGACAGCCTAGCCGTCGAGGCATGAAAGACATGTGGACCTCTTGGAGACAGTGGCTACGGTGTCTGACACCGAACTGGCTGTTGCCGAGATGTGTACATCGCTAGTCAGTTCTGTCAACCATTACTGTCCAAGATGTGAGATGTATGTGATGCCGAAAACCGACGGACGGCGGCCGGCCCGAACCTTCCGTCAACGGAAAGAAGCGGCCGTGAACGTTCCGGTATCGCTATAAGGGATGAATCAGTATTTCCGAATATGCCTCATATTTGTCGGAACTGTAAGCGGACCTTCGGTACAGAACTCGAACTCGAACTCCACCGCGACACATGTTCGGACGGACAGCTCTACTGTGACGAATGTGGCGACCGATTCACCGAACGAGCGGCCACGGAAGATGGCTGGCACTATCGATGTCCGAATGACGACTGTGACGGCACCGGCATCGACGACGACATTCATAAAGTATCGGACGCACGCGTGACCAAGCAGTAGCTGGCAAAGAACAGGCCGGGACGGCAACTGTCGGACGACAACGCCGGAGCAGATGTCGAACGCCCGTTCAGTTGGCCAGCAGCGGTAAATGCACGCCTAACAAACCAATGCGGAAGTGACAGACCCAGATCGCCGCTCAGATCGCCTGCCAGCCCTTATTCAGGGAGTTGGGTGGTTCCTCCTGCTCGGAGGCGTGGGTACCTATTTTTATTTCTCTGACGCTGGACTGCCAGTCCTTTTTACTGCAGATTTTGTGGTCAGTATGCTGGTAATCGTGCCGTTTGCAGCGGCGATCATCGTCGGCGGGTTCTGGCTCGGCAACTCGAAGATCGGTCCGGATCGGTATCGACGTATCGGGGTCTGGTTCGCTGGCGGACTCGTCTCTTTTCTACTGTTGAATGTGGTGATGATTTTCACCTGGCCGACAGGGTCGCTGGGTGAAGACATCGGCTGGGCACTGTTCGCGGCTGACGTCGGCGGCGCTGGTGGCCTCATGATGGGTATCTTCGAGGCGCGAGCGATATCCCGGGCTGTCGAGGCCGAGCGACATCGACTCCACCGGGAGGCCATCGAGCAGCGCAACGAACGGCTCGACGAGTTCGCCGCCGTTGTGGCACACGACCTCCGGAACCCGCTCAACGTCGCGTCCGGGCAGGTCGAACTCGAGCGAATGGACCGCGACTCGAAGCACCTGAAGGCGGCTGCAACAGCGATGGACCGAATGGAGACACTCATCGACCGGACCCTAACGCTGGCCCGGAGCGGGCACGTCATCAGCGAGACGGAGACCGTTGCTCTCGGGGAACTGGTCGACAGCTGCTGGGAGGCCGTGCCGACGATGGGCGCGACGCTAGAAAACGAGGTGACAGCCGTCATCGACGCCGACCCGGATCGGCTCCGCCACCTGTTCGAGAACCTGTTTCGGAACGCTGTGGAGCATGGTTCTACAGGCAGTCAAACGGGGTCCGATGACAGTGTCGAGTACGGGTCCACAGGCGGGCAGTCACCGTCAGCGGACACCCTCGACCGTGGCAGTGCTGACCTGACGATTCGTGTCGGCGAGATGCCTGAGGGATTTTACGTTGCCGATAACGGCTCCGGAATCCCGTCGGAAAAGCGTGATGCGATACTCGACGACGGCTACACTACCACCGACGGCGAAGGTGGGCTGGGGCTGGCAATCGTCCAGCGCATCGTTGAAGCCCACGGCTGGGAGATCGACGTGACTGAAAGCGACGGGGGCGGGACACGCTTCGAGATTACGAACGTCACGGAGACGGATGGATTCAACGGAGAGGCCTACACGCGCTCGAAGACACCGATACAGCCCTGATGAGTCAGCGCGGTCGCTGCCTATGCCTCGCGTTGCTGTGCCAGAGCGGCGATCCGCTGGCACGCTCGGGCACACACCGGGGCGTAGCCAGTCGCCAGCGGGGGAATTTCGAATCCGACGACGGAGCCGCCAGCCCGTTCCTCAGCGAAGTGACCAGTCGCTGGGAGCCGTGCAACGTTCCACGTCCAGCGGTACGGCGTACACGCTGTCACTTCAAACGGGAGCCACACCGCACCAGCAACGCGAACGCGGCCGGTCGTCCCGTCGTCGATATACCGGGTCACTGTTTCGACGGCTGTGACAGATGGCCCCCAGTCTGCCCAGCAGTCGGTGTCGGTCAGGACGTCCCACACAATGTCGACCGACGCGTCGACGTCGTGCCGGACGAGAAGGCGTCGTCCGTCCGGTGTTTTCTCAAACGAAACGCTGCTCGTTCCCAGTTCGAGTGCCATTATCAGAAGCAATAGGCCGGAGCCAAGGTATAGGTTAGTTCACTCATAATCAATCGGCAGATGATTGACGCCCGTGATATTCGGAAGGAGTACGGCGGTTTCGTCGCTGTACAGGGCAGTTCGTTTTCGGTCGACCGCGGCGAAGTGTTCGGTATCATCGGGCCAAACGGGGCCGGCAAGACGACGACGCTGAAGATGCTTGCGGGCCTGCTGGAGCCAACGAGCGGCTCCGCCGAGATAGCGGGGCTCGATACTGAAACCGCGGAGATGCGCCAGCAGCTGGGCTTTCTGCCCGAGGAATCACCGCTGTACGAGGAGATGACGCCGATCTCCTACCTGAAATTCTTCGCCGATCTGTACGACGTGGACCCAGATGTGGCCGAGGAACGGATGCACGACACGCTGGACGAACTGGAACTCGAACACCGCGACCGGAAGCTCGGCGACATGTCCAAAGGAATGAAACGGAAGGTCGCCATCGCCCGCTCCCTTATCAACGATCCCGACGTGCTCATCTACGACGAGCCGGCGTCGGGGCTGGATCCGCTGACGACGAACTACGTCATCGAGTTCACTGAACAGTTAGCGAAGGAGGGCAAAACCATCGTTTTCTCGGCGCATAACCTCTTTCACGTCGAATCGATCTGTGACCGGGTCGTCATAATGAACGAAGGGGAGATCGTCGCTCGCGGCGATCTCGACGAACTCCAAGCCGAGTACGGCCACACGCGGTATCACGTCTACACGACAGTCGACGTGCCCGACGCAGTGCAGGAGAACGGATCGTACAAGCGGGTCGTCGAGAGCATGGACGCCGTCGAAGCAACGCGGGAACAGGCGGAGTCAAACGGCGGTGATGTGGTGGACATACGGACGGAAGAGTCCAGTCTGGAGGAGGTGTTCCTCAACGTCGCCGAGGCCGGCACTCGCGGCACGCGGTACGTCGAGGAGGACGCGGAGTAGATGCAACTGGATAAGCTCCTGCGTGTTGCGAGGTGGGAGGTGACAAAAAACGCTGGTGGCGTCGACAAGCGAACCATCGTCGTGATGGCGCTTTCCCTCGTTGCGATGGGGGCGGTCGCAGCAATAGCCGTCAGTGGTGGCACCGGTGCGGGGATGGACGACGGCATCTACCGGATCGGCGTTGACGACGACAGTCCGTACTACGGCGTCGCAGCCGATGACTCGACGTTCGATATCCGTGAGCCAGACCCTGCTGCCGTCGAGCGACACCAACAGGAACTCCTGTACCGGGGGACCCAGCTACAGAGCGTTCCACGGACGGCCAAAGAGCGGGCCGCACTCACTGAACTCCGCGACAGCACGGCGCAGTACAACGACCGTACACTCGCTCAGGATGACAACCAGACCGCCGCCTTCCCCGTTTCTGTGACGCTTGTCTACGAGCAACAGTCGGGAAGCAGTCAGCTTGACCCCCGGAGTGACGACAGCAGCGATGGGTCGAGTTCCTCGGACGGCAGTGAGACAAGTACCGGCGGCAGTGGTGACGGTTCGGACACGGGCGGTTCTGGTGGGTCAGCCGCGAGCGGCGGGGGTGACGGCGGAACCGCCGGCGGCAGCGGTGCGAACCTCGGCGCTATCGGCGCACGATTGACCGGCGACGTGCAGGGCGGCACCCCCTCTGACATTTCGCCGCCGTTCCCCTTCGAATCGCTCGTGCTCGCTTTCCTCTACATCGTGCCGATGAACTTCGTCATCCAGGCCTACGGCTCATCGATGCTCTCAGAACGGTTGAACCGCCGCGGTGAACTCCTGCTGGTGACGCCAGCCTCGCGGGGCGACATCATCGGCGGCAAGACGCTTCCGTACCTCGCGGGCGCTGTCGGGGTGGCGACGCTCATCACCGCTGCGCTGCGGTTCGGGAACATCGCGCCGGCAGGGAGTTATGTCGCGGTGCTGGCAGTGATCCCGCTCGTCGTTCTCTTCCTCTCGGCGACGTTCTGTGGGGCGATGTTCGCCCGCTCGTTCAAGGAACTCACCTTCGTAACGGTGACGATAACGGTGACGCTGACATCCTACGCGTTCGTCCCGGCCATCTTCACCGACGTGACACCGATCGCGCTCATCTCGCCGCTGACGCTGGTCGTGCTCGACCTGACTGGCCAGTCGGTCGGGCTCTCGTCGTTCGTTTTCTCGACGGTCCCGCCGCTGCTGACTGGACTGGTGCTATTCGGTCTGGGAGCCGGTCTCTACCGGGAAGAAGATATGTTCACTCAGCGGCCGATTCCGCTGAAAGTGCTCGATGCGCTGGCCGGTGGTATCAACTCCCGCCGGAGCGCGCTGAAGATGAGTATCGTCCTGTTGCCACTGGTCATCGTCGCCGAACTGGCAGCCATCGCGTTCCTGTTCGTCCTCGATTCGGTGTCGCTGAACGTCTTCGGGACGAACCAGTCGCTCGGTATCGTGCTGGTGCTCGGCGTCATCGTCATCATCGAGGAACTGGCAAAGAGCCTGCACGTCTACGCCGGCTACGAGCACGCCCGTTACGAGCGGACGCTCTGGTCGGCACTCGGCATCGGTGCGCTCTCCGGACTCGGCTTCTTCATCGGGGAAAAAGGGATGCTTATCGCTAGGCTCTCAGACCTGGAAAGTCTCCCCATTGGAGAAGCCGCTCTGCAGGGCGCAACGTTGCCCGCCGGCCTGCCGCTGTGGGTTGCTGGGCTCCTGTTCCTGCTTCCGCTGGCGTTGCACACGGTGACGGCGGCCATCTCATCCGTCGGCGCGAGTCGCGGGCGACGGGCCTACGTCGCTGCGCTAACCGTGGCTATCGTGATTCACTTTGCCTACAACTTCACGGTGGTGAGTACCCTTGTCTGAGGACCGCCCCCTCTGGCGCGACCCACGGGTCGTCGTGGCCCGGCGGGACATCCGGTCGCTCTCCCGCGAGAAAACGATCGTGCTGGCGTTGCTCATTCAGCTATTCGTCGCGGGGTTCTCATCGTTCCTCGTCGTCGGTCTCACGTCGCTGTACGACCCAAGCTCGGTCGCAGCCGGTGAGGTGGAGATGGCCGTCACCGGCGATGCCCGCGAGGAACTGGAGGCCGCGGCCGCTGAACAGGACGGGACCAGCGTCACGGCCTTCGAAAACGAGGCCGCCGCACAGCGGGCGTTCGACCAGCGTCAGGTAGATGCAATACTGCGCGGTGAGTACGTGCCGTCGACACGCGGGCCGGGGGAGCAGATACAGGTCACTGCCGTTGTCCCCGAGGGAAGCATCCGGTCGACGCTCATCGTCGTCGAAGTACGCCGGGTCCTCAGCGGCTTAGAGCGCCAGGAGCGACTGGAGCGGACGCCGTATCTTGACAAACCGCCCGTACCGCTCCCAGACACTGTCAGCGCGAGCCAGTACTTCGGGTTCACCTACACCATCCTGATTCCGCTGTTGCTGTTCCTCCCGCCGTTCATCAGCGGCTCGGTGGCCGTCGACACCGTCACCGAGGAGATCGAGCGCGGGACGATGGAACTGCTCCGTGTGGCCCCGGTGTCGCTGCTTGACATCATCGACGGGAAGGCGCTCGGGATGGTGTTGCTTGCCCCCGCACAGGCGCTCATGTGGCTTGCGCTGCTGTCGACGAACGGTATCGCCGTCTCGAACCCGGCGGCGATTCTGCTATTCATCACGGCAGTCACCGTCGTCGTTGTGACGCTCGGGGTCGTGCTGGGCATCACGCTCCAGAACCGTCGCCCGGCGCAGCTGCTGTTCTCGGTGCTTACCCTCGTGCTCTTTGGCGGAGCCGTGCTCCTCCCGGAACACCCGGCAACGACGGTGGCGAAGCTTGCGGTCGATAGTCCAACCCTACTGACCTACAGCCACGTCGGCGGGGCGGTCCTGCTTGCGGTCGCCGGCTACGCCGCCGCCAGAGTGTACATCGGGCGATTCGCAGCTGAGTCACTGTAACCGACGGCGAACCTTTTTCGCCAGCGCGAACGCGAACCTGAGTATGGAGTACACGACACTCGGGTCGACTGGCATGGAGGTCAGCCGGCTCTGTCTGGGCTGTATGAGCTTCGGAACCTCGGAGTGGCGCGACTGGGTGCTCGACGAAGACGAGAGTCGCGAGGTTATCGAGCGGGCCATCGACCTCGGCATCAACTTCTTTGACTCGGCCAATATGTACTCGATGGGCGAGTCCGAGCGCGTCCTCGGGACCGTCCTCGACGACTACGACCGCGACGGGCAGGTCGTGGCGACGAAAGGGTACTTCCAGATGGACGAGGACAACCCCAACTCCGGGGGGCTCTCGCGGAAAGCCATCGAGCAGGAACTGTCGAACTCGCTGGACAGGCTCGGAATGGACACCGTCGACCTCTATCAGATCCACCGCTGGGATTACGACACGCCCATCGAGCAGACGCTCCGGGCGCTGGACGACGCCGTCAGACGGGGCCAGGCGCGCTACGTCGGCGCGTCGTCGATGTGGACCCACCAGTTCGCAGACGCGCTTCGGACGAGCGAACGCGAGGGGCTGGAACGGTTCGAGACGATGCAGAACCACTATAATCTGCTGTACCGCGAGGAGGAGCGCGAGATGCTGCCGCTGTGTGACAAAGAGAACGTCGGCGTCATCCCGTGGAGTCCGCTGGCCCGGGGCTATCTCACCCGTCCACACGAGCAGGTCGAGGAGACGGTCCGAGGTGAGACGGACGATTACGCCCGCGAACACCCCTACTACGAGGGCAACGGCCGTGAGGTCAACGAGCGCGTGCAGGAACTGGCCGACGAGTACGACGCCTCAATGGCACAGATAGCGCTGGCCTGGGTGCTCGACAAGGAGTGGGTTGACGCACCGATTATCGGCACGAGTAGCCTCGAACACCTTGAAGAAGCCGTGGCGGCGCTCGAAATAGACCTCTCGGAGAGCGACGTGGAGTGGCTGGAAGCCCCCTACGAGCCAGTTCGGGTATCAGGCCACGAGTAAGCCGCCGAAACGGTTAATATGTTGTATGATTAATTGCTAGCTTGAGGAAAGGTAACAATGACCAACGCTCGGGGGCCGAGCAGTGAGACACTTGAGGAGACGACGGACAGTAGCACCTGCGTCTGCTCGATAGGCACCGCGGTCGAACACTACATGACCGGGATACTGGGGCTCGTCGCGACGCTTGTCGTCGGTGTGCAGGCGTATCCGTGGCTTCAGTCTGCCGCCGATACCACAGCGTATCTCGGGTCGACGTGGCTGGTGTTTAGCCTCGCCGCCATATGGCTCGTCTGCTGGATCGCACTGGAAGTCGCCTGGGAATGGCGTGCCGGGCGCGTGCACTTGCTGTAGCGGACAGTCAGTCGCGAACGCCAGCCGCGACTCGTTGCATCCCTTCGAAGTCGTCGTCGGAGTAGGCGATGAGTCGCACGTCTGTCATGGAGTCAGGCTGGTACTCGTCGATAACAGCGCAGATGATGCTGATCCCCTCCTCGAAGTCGAAGCCAGCGATGCCACACCCGATGGCCGGGAAAACGACTGACTCACAGTCCAGCGCGTCCGCCTCCGTCAGTGCGTTTCGGGTTGCGTTCCGGATGCTCTCGGCAGTCGACTGGCCGCCCGGTGGCATCGCGGCGGCGTGGATGACGTACTCAGCGTTGAGGTCATAGGCGTCGGTCGTGGCAACACCACCGAGGTTGACCGGCCCTTTCGCGACGGCCTCGTCGTTCAGGCCCGACCCAGCTGCGCGCTTGAGCGCTCCGGCAACGCCGGAGCCCATTCGTAGGCTGGTGTTCGCCGCGTTGACCAGTGCGTCCGCCGACTGTGCAGCGATGTCGCCCTGGATTACCTCGAACTCCATACGCGATGCTGGGAGTGGGACTGACAAAGTTTTAGTGCCGGTGCGGCCGGCCACTTCTGTTGGTATCTGTCACCGCACCCCACGACAGGCAGAAACCGGTCTAGTCCCTACAGATAGACATGGACCTGCTGACGATGACATGGCGGGACGTGGGGTTCATGCACTGGCCAGTCGAGCCTGACAGTGTCCAGAGGACACTGCCGGACGGGCTCGATGTCGACACGTACGACGGGCAGGCCTGGCTCAGTGTGGTCCCATTCCAGATGGCGGACATCAGACCGCGCGGCAGTCCGATCGGGCGGTCCTTCGGCGAGCTAAATCTCCGGACCTACGTGATCGCCGACGGGACGCCGGGGGTGTACTTCTACAACCTTGACGCCGACGACCGTCTCAGCGTGACGCTGGCCCGGCGGCTGTTCCAGTTGTCCTACTACCAAGCGTCGATGCAGGTCCGGACAGGCGGCGACAGCGTCGAGTTCCGGAGCCGTCGAACCAGTTCACGGGCACCGTCGGCGGATTTCCACGCCACCTACGAGCCGACTGAGCCGCCGTCGACACCCGAACCGGGCTCTGTGGAGTCGTTCCTGGTGGAGCGGTACCGCTTCTACGCCGCGAGTGACAACGGGACGGTGTATTACGCCGACATCGACCACGAACCGTGGCCGCTCCAGCGTGGACAGGCAGATATCCAGACAAACGGTCTGTTCGCCGCGTCGGGGTTCGACAGACCCGACGGCGACCCACTCGTCCACTACTGCGCCGAGATTCCGGTGACTGCGGGGCGGCTCCACCGGCTTGACGGGGTCGCCCAGTACACTGATTAGCGTGTCGGCCCCAGTGAGGATGTGGTTGCCCTCCGTCCGCTACAGGTCCCGTTAGACGACGTGTGCTTCTGTCACTGGCCGGTCTCCGAAGCAGCGGTGCAGGCGGCAGTCCCCGACTGGCTCACCGTTGAGACGACCGACGGCGACGCCTGGGTGTCGGCCGTTGTGGCAACTGTCGACCGCGTCGAGACGTTTGGTATCGAGGTCGCTGGGCCGTCTGAGTTGCTCACGGTTCGGACCTATGTCCGCGGCCCGACCGGTCAACGCGGGGTCTGCGTGCTCGGGTTGTTCGGTGACGACAGGCGGACGGCGACAGCGGTCTCGGAACTGTTTCGCATCACGGTTGGTGATGCTGTCCCGCGAACGCTCCCGACGGCCGACCGCCGACGTGTCCTCGACGCTGGCGACCGCCGGTTGTTCGAGTGTCGGTACACGACTGATGGTGAACCAGTAGCGATTCCACCGGACTCGCTGGCCTCCTTCCTCGTCGACCGGCAGCGTTACTTCACAACGGGGCGCTTTGGGACACAGCTCGTGGGCAGCGTCGGCCATGACCCGTGGCGACTCGACCGTGTTGACGCAACTGTAACCGGCTCTATGCTCAAATTGTTTGATATATCAGCCTGTAACTCGGCCCCACTGGTCCATCACAGTCCTGGCCTCCGCGTTTCGATTGCCCCACCGGTACCGCTTTAGCCGGGACCAGCGGGCAACCTAGCTCCCTTGAAATATAAGTACGGACAGACCGTTTGGGGAACAAGGACCCTGCCGCCCATATGACATCTGAAACTAATATACGAACGCTTGTTGTTGACGACAGCGATTTTTTCGCGGAGATGACCGCTGATACGCTCACGCAACAACACGGCATTGAGTCCGTCGCGGCAAACAGCGCTGCGGAAGCGCTGGAACGGCTCGACGGGGGCGGGTTCGACTGCGTCGTCAGTGACTACGAAATGCCCGAAATGGACGGGCTGGAACTCCTTGAGGAGATCAGAGAGACAAACCCGTCTATCCCGTTCATCCTACTGACCGGGCGTGGGGACGAAGAGACGGCGAGCGCTGCTATTGCGGCGGGCGTCGCCGATTACCTCCTGAAGCTCGAAGTCGTCGAAGACAAACAGTACGGTCGGCTGGCAAACCGGATCCAAAACGTCGTTTCGCAGGAACGTACCCGCAAGAAGTTCGAGTCACTTGTTTCGGACTCACCGGACGGTATCGTCCACCTGACGACGGACGGAACCATCCTCTCAGTGAATCCCTCGATGGCACGCAGACTGAGTGCCGACCCTGATGCGCTCGTCGGCCAGAAACTGAGCGCAGTGATGGACAGCGAGGCGGCCAGCCAGCGTCTCGAAGCCGGGAAAAGCGCGGTCGAAAACGGGACCGCGACACGCTCTGAGGACGCCGTCGGCGGCCGACATTATCACAATCAGTATATCCCCGTCGACAGCCATCGCAAGTCAGATACCTTCCAACTGGTCTCACGCGATATCACTGAACGTGTCGAACGCCAGCGCGAACTGGAACGCCAGAACGAGCGACTCGAAGAGTTCGCTAGCGTCGTCAGTCACGACCTGCGGAACCCGCTGAACGTCGCTCAGGGCGCTGTTGACCTGCTCACGGAGCCAGACGATAGCGAGGAGGCCGAACTGGTCGCCAAGATCGACCGGTCGCTGGACCGGATGGGCTGTATCATTGAGGACGTACTCACGCTGGCACGGCAAGGCCAGACAGTCAGTGACCCACAGGAGACGGAGCTGTCAACGCTGGCGTCGACCGCGTGGACTTGGATCGAGGCGGAACAGGCCTCCATGTCGGTCGAATCGAGTACGAAACTCGCCGCCGACAGCGGGCGCGTCCAAGACCTGCTGGCGAACCTGTTTCGGAACGCCATTGAACACAACGACGGCGACGTCGAAATAATGGTCGGACTACTGGACTCCGGCGACGGCTTCTACATCGCAGACAACGGCGAAGGTGTCGAAGGCGACGCTGATGACGTGTTCGAGATGGGCTATTCCTCGACGAAGGACGGGACTGGATTCGGTCTAGCTATCGTCGAGCAAGTGGCTGAGGCCCACGACTGGGAAGTGTCACTGGTCGAGAGCGAGAGCGGCGGGGCGCGATTTGAAGTGACAGGCGTCGAACTGTACAACTGAGACGGACTTTTCACTGCCGGGTTCCGAGTAGTGGTAATGACAGTTTCGGGGGCTATCATCGACCTGGACGGAACGGTATACCACGGAGACACGCTGTTGCCGGGTGCGGCGTCGGCAATTGATGTGTTCAGAGAGTGCGGCCTGGGAATCTGCTTCTTCTCGAACAACCCTATCCACGACGGGAGCGAGTACGTCGAACGACTACGGGGGATGGGTGTCGACGCCCGCGAGGGCGAGGCCTGTTCCTCCGGCGTCGTCACTCGCGAGTACCTCAACACGTCCCATGCGGGTGACGACGTGTTCGTCATCGGGAGTGACCCGCTCCGCAATATGGTCATGGGGACAGAGGCACAACTGGTCGAAGACCCTGCCGAGACTGACGTGTTACTGGCCTCCTGGACGGACGGCTTCCACTACCACGACATGGTCGACGCGCTTCGGGCCGTCGACGACGACACCGTCTTCCTCGGGACTGACCCGGACCGGACGTTCCCTGGAGAAGACGGCGCCCCCGTCCCCGGTTCCGGGGCGATAATCAACGCCGTCGCCGGCGTCATCGAGCGGGATCCAGACCGGATACTCGGTAAACCATCAGAGATTGCCGTTCAGGCGGCGCTGGAACGGCTGGACTGTGCCCCGGCAGAGTGTGTTATCGTCGGCGACCGACTGGAGACAGATATCGCGATGGGCGAGCGGAACGGGATGACGACCGTTCTCGTCCGGACTGGCGTCTCCAACGAGAAGTCGCTGGAGCGGAGCGCTGTGACGCCCGACTACGTCATCGACTCGCTGGGGGACATCGAAGAAGTGCTGGCGTCGCTCGACGCGTGACACAGAGTTGGTAATTCACCTGCGACTTTATTTTGACGGCGACTGTAGCTTTCAGTGGTGTTTCCAATGGGCAAAGACATCCTCATGATCGCCGGCGATTTCGTCGAAGACTACGAAATAATGGTGCCGTTCCAGGCGCTGCAGATGGTTGGCCACGAGGTCGACGCGGTATGTCCCGACAAAGCGGCCGAAGAGACAGTCAAGACAGCGATACACGACTTCCGCGGCGACCAGACCTACATGGAGTCCCGCGGCCACGACTTCGTCCTGAACGCGACGATGGCCGACGTGACACCCAGCGACTACGACGCACTCGTCGTCCCCGGCGGTCGCGCCCCCGAGTATCTCCGGACGTATGACGAGGTGCTAGACGCGGTACAGCACTTCTTTGCAGAGGACAAACCGGTCGCAGCGTTGTGTCACGGGCCGCAGATTCTCGCCGCCGCCGACGTACTGGACGGCTACGAGATGACGTCGTACCCGGCCTGTCGCGCCGAGTGTGAGGCTGGCGGGTGTTCGTGGGTCGACGAGGTGGTCACCGACGGCAACCTCGTCACCGGGCAGGCCTGGCCCGACCACCCCGAGTGGCTTGCGCAGTTCATGGCCCTGCTCGGCGACGAGGTGTCCCACGGCGAGCCGATTCCCGCTGACGACTGAGGTCACACAGTTTTGGAGGGATTCATAACAAACAAATAACGTGGGCGTTTCCCTCCGTTGAGGCGGGTGGGAACTGGCATAGTGCACCATTACGTTCGCCCGCCTCGTTTTACAGCGGTCATCGTAACTCTCGACAGGGTAGCACCAGATTTGTTACACAGGGGCACAAAACGTCGACTGCAATGCCCTCCAACACTTCACCACAGGACGGCGACCGCGGCTGTCCGAAGTGTGGTCACACCGGCACTGACGTGGGTAGCATCTCGACCACGGGCGGCGGCCTCTCGAAGATGTTCGATATTCAGACCAACCAGTTTCAGGTCGTCACGTGTACAAACTGCGGCTACTCGGAGCTGTACCGTGACACCGGGTCTGGCGGGAGCGACCTGGCAGACATCTTCCTCGGCTAACGATGCCTGCCACGACCGGGCTGTTCCTCGTAGTCATGTTGCTCGCGGTGGCCGCACCGCTGGCCCTGTACGCGCTGGTCCGAAGCGAACACGACCAGCACGTCGAGACGGACCGTGAGACTGCCGAACGGCTTGCCCGGCGCGATACGGACGACGAAAGTCGAGTCCGGTGAGTTACCCGGGCCCGTCGCGTTGGGGTCGGGGTGAGTCGTTCATACATCGGCACAGCACCACGTCCAGAACATCGCACTCCTCGAATAAACTCCAAACAATGGGAAAGTGTACCGATGTCGAACCTTTTATCATAATACTCGCACAACGTCCGACCATGGTTGACAAAGAAGACCTCCGCTCACAGTTCGTTGATGCGTTCGGGGAAGCAGACTATCCGATTTCCAGTCCGATGGACCTCGTCCCAGCACTTCCGGGCGGCCCGTCGACGAAGTTCGAGTCTGGCGACTTCTCGATGACAGCGATGGAACTGAACACGAAGCTCAACGGGGAGTTCCCATACGAGAGTGTCGACGACTTCGTCGACGACGTCATGGCTTCGCTCGAAGATCAGGACCTCATCTGAGCGGGCCACACTGGCTCCCGGCCGCTTCACTGGTTTCGCGAGATAACTCGTGAGAGCCTCGGACGAACGAGTCGGTAGCCGTTCCCACATATCCTTGAGGTTTATCAGGGCAACGTCCCTAGTCAGTACATGGTCGGTTTGCCGGGGATCGAGACGCTCGTTCGGACATTCGGACCGTTTCTCATCCCCGCAACGCTGTTCGTTCTGGGTGCCATCGGCTATCTGTTCCTGTGGCTCCTGACCCGGAACCGACGCGAAACCTACGCTGCCGACGAGTGACAGCGGTGGGTTGGATGTGGTCGTCGCGCACAAGTTTGTTGGAATCGCCAATCTTTTGGGTTAGATCCGTCTAATTTGGTGTATGCTGAGTGCCAAGATGGAGGATTATCTGAAGGCCATCTATCGCCTTGAGCGGGACGGCGACCCGCCGATTGCTCCGTCTACTATCGCCGAGATGCTGGACGTTACGGCACCGACGGTCACCAGTATGGTCGAGAAGCTGGCTGACCGCGGGCTGATCGAGCGCGAGAAGTACAAGGGCGTGCAGACAACGCCGGAAGGCGAGACGGTGGCGCTGGAGATTATCCGCCACCATCGCCTGCTTGAGACGTTTCTCACCGAGCAGTTGGGGTACGACTGGGCCGAGGTCCACGAGGAAGCGGAGGTGCTCGAACACCACATCAGCGAGGAGTTCGAGCGCCGGGTCGCGGCTGTCCTCGACGAACCTGAGTTCGACCCCCACGGCGACCCGATTCCCAGCGACTCGCTGGACCCCATCGACGACGACTCCGCGACGGCGCTGTCAGAACACGGCGAAGGGGGGCGACTTGAAGTTGCACGAGTCCGGGACCGTGATCCCGACGAACTCACGTATCTCTCCGACGCCGGCATCACGCCGGGGACCGTGCTGACTGTCGAGGAAGTCGCTCCCATCGGGATGGTGACGGTCCAGCTCGAGAGCGGGTCGTCAGTGTCGCTTCCGGACCACATCGCCGATGCGATTCAAGTCCGTGCCCCGGATATGCAGAGCGAAGACGGAGTGAGTCAGGCGTGAGCGACGCGACGTGGCTGACAGTAGTTGCGATAGCGGCCGGTGCACAGCTCGCGGTGCTCCCCGGCGAGAAAGTCCAGTTCATCATCGCCGGCCTGTCGACGCGGTTCAATCCGTTTCTCGTCGTCAGCGCCGCAGGCAGTGCCTTCGCCGGCTGGACGGTGCTGGAGGTCTGGTTTGGCTCCGCAATTACGTCGATACTGCCCGGAATCGTCCTCGAAAGCCTCACCGCCGGGATGTTCCTGCTGTTCGCGATACTACTGCTTCGCAGTGCCCCGGCAGCGGGGGCAGAGCAACAGGAGCCCGCGTCCGGCTTCACCACTGACGGCGGACAGCTAGACGTTCGCGTTCCCGTTGTCGACTGGCAAGTGCCGAACAAACTCGGCGGCTTCCTGCCCATCTTCGCGATGATGGCCTTCGGCGAGTTCGGCGACAAGACCCAGCTCATTACAATCACGCTCGCCGCCCAGTACAGCGCCCACGCCAGCGCTATCTGGACCGGTGAGATGCTCGCCATCATTCCAGTGAGCCTCGCCAACGCGCTGTTCTTCCACCGGTTCGCCCACCGTTTCAACCTGCGGAAAGCGCACTTCGTCGGCGCAGGGCTGTTCCTGTTTTTCGCCGCGGACTTCGCCCTGAGCGTGACGATGGGAATCTCGCTGTGGGAAACGATGGTCTCGTCCATCGCGGCGCAGATGGGTGCCTGAGACGAACGGCCTGGCTGATTTGAGCGACAGAAGACTTTTGCAAAACGCCCGACAGTACCGGATAATGCCCTCCAGACGTAGCCTTCTCACAGCAGGAACACTCGTTGCACTCTCGGGCTGTGCAGCACTCAGTCCTGCGAGCGCTCGACTCGCCGGCGTGCGGCTAACGAACACCGGTTCGGCGACACAAGAGTTCGAATTCACAGTCACGGTCGACCGCAAAACGGTGTACGAGGAGACACATACTGTCAGGGCTGCGGAGGACGGTGCAACCGTGGAACTGGACGATTCGCTTCCGGACAGATAGGGCACGATAACGATCGCGATGACCATCGCCGGGACCGATATCTCGGAGGAGACGACGTTCGACGACGACAACTGTTACGACGTCATTGTTGAGTACACCGGTGACAACGTCGTCCACTGGCAGAGCGGGAGCAGCGACTGTGATGCATTCCAGTGACTCGCCCAGAGGCCAGCGTTTAGTCGCCAGCAATGGCTCTCAGTCGCGACCAGCGAACCCACTAGGGTCGTTGTTCAGTCCTGGCTGATGCTGTCGAGTTCCCGCGTCTCATCCGGAGCGCCCGTCTGTCGGACTTTCCCGGCAAGGACCGAGAGGACGTAGATCCCCACTGCGACGAGAACGATGACGCCGCCGGCTGTCGCACCGGCGTAGTACGAGATACCGATGCCGATCAGGACGGCCAGTTCGGCCAGTACAATCGAAACTAGCAGCGATTCCGAGAAGCTCCGGGACACCTGCGTCGCGCCGGCGACCGGGACGACCAGCATGGCCGCGACGAGGATGACGCCCATGATCTGCATCGCACCGACGACGACGAGCGCCGTCAGCATCACCATAATCCGGTTGTACCAGGCGACCGGCAGTCCGGAGACGGCGGCGGCGGTCTCATCGAACGTGACGTACAGCAACTGGTTGCGGGTGAGTGCGACCGTTGCGACAATGACGCTGAACAGCCCGAGCATGATGACCGCGTTCTCGGCGGACACCGTCGAGAGGTTACCAAAGAGGTACTGATTGATACCGACGGCCAGACCACCGGCATTGAGGCTGATGAGGACCGTCCCCAGCGCGAACCCCGTCGAGAGGACAATCGCCATCGACACGTCGTTGTAGGCGTCGGTTGCCTCAGAGATGAGTTCGATGAGCAACGCCGCGATAACGGCCACGACGACGGCGGTGAGGTACGGCGAAATGCTCAGTTCAAGAACGGCATTGAGAAACAGCCCGACAGCGACGCCGGCAAAGGCCGTGTGGGCGAGTGCGTCCCCGATGAGGGCGAGCTGGCGGTGGACGAGAAAGGTCCCGATAAGCGGCGCGATGACGCCGACGCACAGCCCGACCAGTATCGCCCGGTACATGAATGTGTACTCGGGGTTGATGAGCTCCAGCCCGGTCAGATGGTAGAGCTGTGTCAGGAGCAAGTACCACAGTTCCAAGATCGGGACGAACGCCTCGTAGACACCGCCGGCGGCAACCGCGAGCGTCATCGGTTACCTCCGGTCAGCGACCGCGCACCTGTCCCGAACGCTCTGGACAGCGCCGCGCTGTCGGTGAATTCCGCCGACGGCCCGTCGAAGTATATTTCGCGGTTCAGGCAGATGACGCGCTCCGCGTGTTCAGTGACGGCTTGGAGGTCGTGTTCGATGAGCAGGACGGTAATACCGTTGTCGTGGAGCGATTCGAGCAGTCCGTAGAAGGCGTCGACCGATTCAGTGTCCACGCCGACGGTCGGCTCGTCCAGAACGAGCAGGTCGGCCTCACCCGCCAGCGCCCGGGCGATGAACGCGCGCTGGCGCTGCCCGCCGGAAAGCTGTGTGATTCGCCGGTCGGCGAACGCCGACATCCCGACCGTGTCGATGGCCCTGTCGACGATACGCCAGTCGGCCGCGGAGAGACGCCCGAACCCGACGTGTGGGAACCGGCCCATCTTCACCACTTCGCGGACCGTTATCGGCATCTCTCGGCTCGTCCCGGCACGCTGTGCAACGTAGCCGACTCTGGCTCCGTCGTCGAACGCCGTCGCGTCGACGCCAAACAGCTCTGCAGTCCCGCTGTCCGGTTCCAGAAGCCCGAGCAGCAACTGCATGAGCGTCGACTTGCCGGACCCGTTTGGGCCGACCACGGCGACGTACTCTCCGGCATCGATACTGACACTGATATCTTCGACAACGGGCGTGGACGTGTACCCGAACGACACGTCTGCGAGCTCAACGACGGAGGGCCCGCTCTCGTTTGATTCGGTCGTTGCTTCGTCAGCACCGTCTCGGTGGGATGAACGCGTTGTCATTTTCATTCGAAGTTCCGCCAGTCCTCGCTCCAGCCGTCGGGCCCCGCGTCTTCAGGTGCCGTGTTGCCCAGAACAACCTCGAACGTCGGCATGTTTATTCGGTAGGCGATTTCCTCGTACCCCCAGCCGTTTGCGACCCACTCCTTACGGACGCCAGCATACGGTGTCACAGGGTAGTAGGCTTTGACTGGTGTCTCGGCAAGTAGCTGCTTTGCAGGCTTGCGCGTCTCGAAGACGCCGGCCCCGATGTACCGGATGTCGTTATCCGCGATGACTTCTTTTGCCTCGGTGATGTCCGTGGGCTTCACATCACCACTGGCCGCGAGATTGACCACGAGTGGGCGCATCTCAACGCCGTAACGCGATCCGATGTACTGGAAGGCGTTGTGCGCCGCGAGCTGAACCACGTTCCTGTCGGCCCGGTCGAAAATATCGGCGTAGTCCGCGTCGATGCGGTCGAGAACGTCCGAGTTGTACGTCTCGGCGTTGTCCCGAAGCGTGGCTTCGGCGTCCGGTGCGAGCGCGACCAGCCCATCGGTGATATTGTCGACCGACTGTTTGGCGCGTTGTGGGTCAAGCCAGAAGTGGGGGTCGCTGGCTCTGTTCTGTCCGACGCCCTCTTCGTCGCGGTCAAGACTCGCCGCGAGTGATTCGAGTTCGATACCCTCGCGGACGTTGATGAGTTCGGTATCGACGTTGTCGTCTTCGAGCGTCTGAATCGCGCGGTCGGCCCACGGCTGGAAGTCTGGGCCGACGTGGATGAACGCGTCCGCGTCGATTATTTCCCGCGTGATGCTAGCGTCCGGTTCCCAGCCGTGGCCGTGCAGTCCGGTCGGGATGAGGTTCTTGACCGTTATCTGCGTCCCGCGTGCGACCTTCCGGGCAAAGTCGTAGAAACTGAAGAACGACGCGACTGCGACCGGTCCGTCCGCATCGCTGGGACTGTCGCTGCTATTCGATCCCGCTTCCGTCCCGCCGCCGGTCAGACAGCCGGCAAAGCCGGACGCAAGAACTCCAGCTCCGGCACTGAGTGCCTGCCTGCGGGTGACTCTATACGGCTTATCGCCACAGAGTTGGTTAGTTTCCATGTGTTGCTTGCTATCGGAGAAGAATATAATAGTTTTCATCTAACTATAGAATTAGACTTGTCTAATCCTTCGAGGCACCCATGCCTGAAATCCGCTCTGTGTCACAGAGACGGGCGGACACAACACATAAGCCGGCGCTCGAAGTTGGTCCGATATGCCCGGACTCGACGACACAGACCACGAAATCCTCCGGTTGCTGCTCGAAGACGCTAGGCGGCCCTACAGTGACATTGCCGAGCGGGTGGACCTCTCGGCCCCGGCAGTCTCCGACCGAGTCGACCGGCTCGTCGAAATGGGACTGATACAGGGCTTTACCGTCGATGTCGACCGTTCACTGTTACAGGCCGGCGTGCCGGTCCTGATCGAGATAGACGCAAAACCGGGTCGGGCTACCGATATCGCCGGAGCGGTCAGCGACGCCGACGCCGTTGAGCGGGTCTATCGGACTGCCGGCGGCCGGGTCGTGCTGGCGGCGACCGTTCCGCAGTCCGACGCGAGCGAACTCCTCGCCGAACACGTCGACCTCGGGGACGTGGACCGCTACGAGGTGCGGATGATTGCGGACAGCGAGTGGACCGTCGGGCTTGGTGCGGCGGAGTTTGCGCCCGATTGTGCGGAGTGTGGCAACACCGTCGATGAAGAAGGTGAGCAACGCACGCTCGACGGAGAGCGGTACTACTTCTGCTGTGGGTCCTGTGCAGAGCGGTTCGTCGACCAGTACGAGTCACTGAAAGATGGTGCCTGAACCACGACACCTCCTTTTGATTGCTGACTTTCCGGCGGCATGAGTTTGGATATCGACCTGATAGTCTATTTTGAGATTTGAATCGAAGGGACAAACCGCATGAATAAGGGGGGCGTAGAGTAAGACAAGATGAGTAACCGGACCACTCGGCTCGAACTGACGGGGATGAGCTGTGCCAACTGCGCGGGCACTATCGAGGAGTCGGTAGGCGAGCTGGACGGGGTCTCGTCCGTCGACGCGAACTACGCCACCGACGAGGGGAGCGTCGAGTACGACCCTGACGTGGTGTCACTGGCCGATATCGTCGCCGCCGTACAGGACGCCGGCTACGGCGTCGCAACGGAGACGGTGACTATCGGCATCACCGATATGTCGTGTGCGAACTGCGCAGAGGCCAACGAGGAGGCGCTGGAAGGGACCGCAGGCGTCATCGACGCCAGCGTGAACTACGCCACCGACGAGGCCCAGGTCACGTACAACCCGGCCGACGTGTCGCGTTCAGACCTCTACGACGCTATCGAATCTGCCGGCTACACCCCCGTAAGGGAGAACAGCGGGAGTGCAAACGGTGGGGACGGCGACAGCGGTGAGCAGTCCGGCGCTGACCGCCGTGCTGCCGCGCGCAACGAGGAGACGCGCAGACAGCTCCGACTCACGCTGTTCGGAGCGGTACTGTCGGCCCCGCTCTTGCTGTTCATGGCGGACCACCTGTTCTCGCTCGGCCTCGTTGGCCAGACGATTCTAGGCGTGCCACAGGGCTGGGTTGCCTTCGCGCTGGCGACGCCGGTCCAGATACTGCTTGGCAGGCCGTTCTACGAGAACGCCTACAAGGCGCTGGTCAACAACGGCCGGGCGAACATGGACGTTCTCATCGCCCTGGGTTCCTCGACAGCGTACGTCTACTCAGTGGCTGCGCTGTCCGGACTGATTGCGAGCACGGGGTTGTACTTCGACACGGCCGCGCTGATCCTCGTGTTCATTACGCTCGGTAACTATCTCGAAGCCCGCTCGAAGAGTCAGGCCGGGGCCGCCATCCAGCAACTGCTTGAGATGGAGGCTGACACGGCAACGGTCGTCCGTGACGACGGCAGCGAGGAGGAGATCCCCATCGACGAGGTCGGGGTCGGCGACCGGCTGAAGGTCCGGCCCGGAGAGAAGATTCCGACGGACGGCGTCGTCATGGACGGCGATTCGGCGGTCGACGAGTCGATGGTGACCGGCGAGTCCGTCCCGGTCGAGAAAGGCGAGGGCGATGAGGTCATCGGCTCGACGGTGAACCAGAACGGTGTCCTCGAAGTCGAGGCGACGAAGGTCGGCTCGGAGACGACTATCCAGCAGATAGCAGAGCGGGTCCGGCAGGCCCAGTCGCGCCAGCCGGACATCCAGAACGTCGCCGACCGCATCTCGGCGTACTTCGTCCCGGCAGTCATCGGTAACGCCGTCCTCTGGGCGGTGCTGTGGGCGGTCGCGCCGGAGACGCTGGCCGCCGTCGTTGACGCGCTCCCGCTGTGGGGGCTCGCTGCGGGCGGCCCGGCCGGCGTTGGCGTCTCCGAGTTCGCGGTCGTCGTGTTCGCCTCCGCTGTCCTGATCGCCTGTCCCTGCGCACTCGGGCTGGCAACGCCCGCTGCGACGATGGTCGGAACAGCAATCGGCGCGCGCAACGGCGTCCTGTTCAAGGGCGGCGACGTGCTCGAACGCGTCCACGAGGTCGACACTGTCGTCTTCGACAAGACGGGAACGCTGACGAAAGGCGAGATGGAACTCACGGATGTGGAAGTCGTCGGCCCTGCCGCGGACGGCGGGGCGCTCAAGCCCGAGCGCGAACGGACCGAGGCGTTCGTCCTCGAAGTCGCCGCAAATGCCGAACACGCCAGCGAGCATCCGCTGGCCGAGGCCATTGTCGACGGCGCACGCGACCGCGGTATCGAGGTCGACGACCCCGACGAGTTCGAGAACGTCCCCGGACAGGGCGTGAAAGCGACGACGCGTCACGGTCACGTCCTCGTCGGCAACCGGAAACTGCTGTCCGAGGCCGGTGTCGACACCGCGCCGGCAGAGGAGCAGATGGACGCCCTCGAACGCGAGGGCAAGACGGCGATGCTAGTCGCGCTGGCCGAGGATGCGGATGGTGACGGCACCGAGGGCGACAGCGACCCGGACTACCGTCTCATCGGTATCGTCGCCGACGCGGACACGGTCAAGGAGTCCGCGAAGACCGCCGTCAGCGGCCTGCGCGAACGCGGACTCGGCGTCTGGCTCATCACCGGTGACAACGAGCGGACTGCCCGCGCCGTCGCCGAGGAGGTCGGTATCGACCCCGACAGCGTGATGGCCGACGTACTGCCGGAAGACAAGGCCGACGCGGTCGACGACCTTCAGAGCGACGGCGACCAGGCGATGATGGTCGGTGACGGCGTCAACGACGCGCCGGCGCTGGCGGCCGCGACCGTCGGTTGTGCCATCGGCTCGGGGACCGACGTGGCGATCGAAGCCGGGGACGTGACCCTGCTTCGGGATGACCCCGCCGACGTGGTGAAGGCCATCCGGATATCCGAGGCCACGCTTCAGAAAATCAAGCAGAACCTCTTCTGGGCGCTCGGGTACAACACCGTGATGATTCCGCTGGCCTCGCTGGGACTCCTCCAGCCGGCACTTGCCGCCGCGGCGATGGCTGCCTCGTCCGTGTCGGTGCTCGCAAACAGCCTCGCGTTCCGCCGATACACGCCGGATTCAGCGTACCGGCTGTTTGGCTTCCTCCGTCGCTGAGTGGGGACCGTCTCCAGCAGACTCATTTGTCGCCGGGCCTCATCTACGAACAGTGACTGCTGAGGAGCGTGTCGCCGACGAACCGACGGGAGGGACAGTGTCACAGCCGGGCGGTGTCGGCGTCAGGCTCCGGGCGCTCTGGCGGGCGCTCGTCATCGTCTGGCAGTTCGTCCCGCTGCTCTGGCAGTGGGGCCGGGACCGGAAACGGTTCCTCCTGTTCGGTCGGTCCCGGTCAGTGGCCCCCGAGACGCGGACGCGGCGCGCCCGCTACCTGAAAGACACCTTTGTCGACCTCGGCCCGGCGTTCATCAAACTCGGGCAGATGCTCTCGACCCGGCCCGACGCCCTGCCGCGGGCGTACGTCGACGTGCTCTCGGAACTGCAGGACAACGTTCCGCCGGACGCCTGGGCGACCATCGAGCCAGTCATCGAACGGGAACTGGGCGACGATATTGACACGCTGTTCGGGGCGTTCGACACGACCGCCATCTCCGGGGCCTCGCTTGGGCAGGTGTACGAGGCGCAGATCGACGGCAAGCGGGTCGCTGTGAAGGTGCTCCGACCCAATATCAGGACGCGTGTCGAATCCGACCTGCGCGTGCTGTCGACGCTGCTGCCGGTGCTCACCTACGGCGCGGACCCGGGCCAGGCGTTCACGCTGGAAAATCTCACCGAGGAGTTCGCAACGACTGTCCGCCGGGAAATGGACTACGGCCACGAGGCGCGAATGCTCCGCGAAATCGGCGACAACTTCGCAAACGACGACGACATCGCCATCCCGGATGTCGTCGAGAGTCATTCGACGGACCGCGTACTGACGATGACATACCTCGACGGGGTGAAAATCGACGACGTGGAGCGGCTGGACGAACTCGACATCGACCGTCCAGCGCTCGTCCGCCGCCTCGAAGAGGTGTACATCCAGATGATCGTCGAGGACGGCCTCTTCCACGCCGACCCCCATCCCGGTAATCTGGCGGTCCAGCCAGACGGGACGCTCGTCTTCTATGATTTCGGGATGACTGGCTACCTCGGTCCCCGAACACAGGACCAGCTGCTTGAGTTCTACGTCGGACTGGCGACCGACGACGTGGACCGCGTGATGGACGCTTTCGTCGAGATGGGCGCGCTGGACCCGATGGCCGACCGCGACGTGATGCGGGAAGCGTTCGACATCGTCATCGAGCAGTTCCGCGGCGAGGATATCAGTGAGTACCGCATCGAACAGCTCGTCGGCCAGTTCGAGGCGCAACTGTACGAGTTCCCGATGCGACTGCCACAGGACCTGGCGCTGGTGGTCCGTGTGACAACAGTACTTGAGGGCGTCTGTCGGACGCTCGACCCCGAGTTCGACTTCATCGAGATCATCTCGGAGTACGTCATGGAGCAAGGCGCCGGGGACGACGTTCGGGAGCAGATCAAGACAGAAATCCAAGAGACGGTGACGGACGGGACCCGGTCAGCGGTGCGAGCAGCGCCGAAGCTAGAGGGCGCACTCGACAGAGTCGAGCGCGAAGAACTGCTTGTCAAGACCGTCCTGGAAGACTCCGACGGACTGAGCCGGGTGCTCGCCAAGCGGCTCCTGCTCGGTATCGTCGCTAGCGCCGGCGTGCCGGTGAGTGCCTATCTCTACACCGTGAGCGGACTCCAGCCTGCTGCCCTCGCACTGGGCGGGAGCGCGGTCGTGATCGGAATTCTCGCTTGGTCGTTCCGCCGACGCCGCGGGCCGGCACTGTCCTCGCCACAGTTCACCCGTCACGAGATGCAACAGCGGCAGGCAACTGACGCCGCGGACGGAGACGAGTAACCAGTGCCTACGGTCTCCCACGAGACAGCGGCGCTCAGAGTTCGCCTTCGGCCGCCATTTTGCGGATCTCTTCGGCCCGGTCACGTATCTCCGTGAGTTCCTCGTCGCCTTTGTTGTCGACGTGGCTGTACATCAGTCCCATCCGGTGGCTCGACCGAAGCGTGTCTTCGTTGCGGTCGAGGAAGTCCCAGTACAGCGCGTTGAACGGGCAGGCTCCGTCGCCGGTGGTCTTCGTCTTGTAGTACGGACAGCCCGAGCAGTAGTCGCTCATCTTGTCCACGTAGTTCGCCGAGGAGGCGTAGGGTTTGGTGGCGAACACGCCCGCGCCGTACAGCCCCATCTCGACGACGTTTGGCGTCGTCACCCAGTGGAAGGCATCGACGTAGCCAGCGTGGAACCAGCGGTTCAGCTGTGCCGGCTCAACGCCGTAGATGAGGCCGAAGTTCGCGAGAATCATCAGCCGCTCGATGTGGTGTGAATACCCCCGCTCCCGGACTCCGTCCACCACGTCGGAGAGACAGGCCATGTCGGTGTCGCCGTCCCAGTAGAAGTCCGGTAGGGCCTCGCTCCCGTTGAGCTGGTTCGCCTCGGCTAGGTCCGGCATCTCCCGGCGGTAGACGTGCCGGAGGAACTCACGCCAGCCAAGCACCTGTCGGATGAACCCCTCGACACTGTTCAGCGGCGCGTCGCCGTCCTCGTAGGCGGCGATAGCGCGCTCGATGACCTCGTCGGGACCGAGAAGTCCCAGATTGAGCGACGTGGAAAGCAGGCTGTGGCTCATCGCCCACTCGTCGTCCAGCATCGCGTCCTGATACGAGCCGAACTCCGACAAGCGGTTCGTGATGAAGTGGTCCAGCGCGCGGACGGCCTGCCGGCGAGTGACGGGCCAGCGGAACGGCTCGGGGTCGGTCCAGTCACCGCCGTACGGCCGCTCGTCGTAGCTTCCCTCGAACGTCGAATCGACCCACTCGATAACGTCCTCGGTCACGGCATCCGGCTCGAACCGCGGTGGCTCCGGTGGCGTCCACTCGTCGGGTGGGGTCTCACGGTTCTGGTCGTCGTAGTTCCACTCGCCGCCGACGGGGTCACCGTCCGCCATCAGGTAACCCGTCTCCCGGCGCATGAACCGGTAGAAGTCCTCGTGACGGTAGCGACCGTCGCCACGCCACTCGTCGAACTGGGATGGTGAGCAGAGAAAGCGTTCGTCGGCGACAAACTCGACGGTTCCGCCGGCATCGGCGACAACCGATTCGAGACGCGCCTGTGCAGACTCAGTCTGTGGACGGTGGGTTACGAGCGTGTCGTCAGGGTGGGCCTCAAAATGTGCCGTCAGTCCGTCCTCGAAGCTCTCTGTCTGGTGGTAGTGGACTGTTCGGCCATCGTCCTGAAGTTCGTCGCGGAAATGCCGCATTGCACTGAACAGCAGAATCAGCTTGTGTGGATGGTACGGTAGTTTGCGGGCGAACGACTCCGATTCTATCAGAAGCACCGGTTCGTCAGGCCGTTGAGCGACGGGTCCAGATCGCCGGATGAGGTGGTCACCGCGAAGCCAGACAGTCATCGGTAGACGGACACTCCCATTAGTTCCAGTACGGACCTGTATCAGCATCAATCCCCGTCCGAACTGTGTTGGTATCCCGGGACAGCAGGGCGGTCAAAACCTCAATAATTGTTTCTTGACAAGCGACAGAAACGACTCGCTTATACGTGCACAGTCATAACTTTAAATGCATGACAGACGACCTCGACAGACGGACGTTCATCCGCACGACGGCGGCCGTATCAGGCGCTGGACTCCTTGCTGGCTGTGGCGGGTCCGGCGGCGATGGTGGCGACGGCGAAACGGAAGCCGAAGAGATGGAGGCCACCGGAGGCGATGAAATGGAGTCCACCGAGGCCGAGGAGATGGACACCGAGGGCAGCGGTGGAATGGAGACTGTCGAAGCGCCGGGCGAGGTCGCGGACTACGTCGGCGAATCGTCGAACTTCGATGGCTCCATGGTCGTGATGACCGACCAAGACGAGGTCTCCGTCTCTGTTGGGGCCGAAGGCAACGGCGGCGCATTCGCCTTCGATCCGCCGGCAATTAACGTCTCGACCGGAACGACGGTCGTCTGGGAGTGGACCGGTCAGGGGGCCGGCCACAACGTCAAGTCCGAGGGCGACGGCCCGCTCGACTCGGGTTCAGCTGTCTCAGAGGAAGGAAACACCTACGAGTACACGTTCGAAGAAACCGGCACCTACCTCTACAACTGTGTCCCGCACAAGGCGCTCGGGATGGTCGGCGCAGTCGTCGTCGAATAACGGATAGCTGTCCGGCAGATTTTTATTGGGTCACCAGCGCGGAGCGACTGGTGACGTACAGCGAATACGCGATGACCGCGAAGCCGACCGCGGTGAGCGCGTTCTCGAAGATCAGTGCAGCGTTGGTACTCAGACCGAACAGCTGGTCCGCGACGCCGGCGATGAGCGACCCGACAGTAATGGTCGCGAACCCGACGGCGAGATATGTGAGTCCGGTCGCCCTCGTTCTCAACGCTGCGCGAGCGGCAAAGTAAGTAATAAGCCCGCCAAGCAACACTGTCACAGTCTTGAATCCGATGACAATGAGTGGGATATCTCCGTTCATAGTTCCTCACTGACGCGTGACCATAGGAGTGCGAGCCGGTCACTCGGCCGTTCCTCAGCCGGCAGAACGTTAACCTCGAGCACGCCATCGTCGTCGACACCGACAAACACACCGTCACAGTCCCGGACGTACGCCGTCGCGTGATGGCCATCGGGACGCACCTTTGTTTCCTCGGCGACCAGCTCAGCCTCACTCAACTGTTCGAGCTTCCGGTAGGTGCTTGTCTGGGGCAGATCACAGACCGAGGCAACCTCCTTGGCTGGCAACGGCTCGTCGAGCACCCTGAGTATGTCGCGACAGTCAGGGTCGGCGAGGGCGTCGAACAGCGCCTGTGTCTTGCTCGAGTCGTTGTGTGCCACGGCGGACCCTTCAGGGGACGTGTGGAGGTAGTTCTGCGGGCGGTTCGATCTCGATATGACGGGCCAGCGATGTGAAACCTGTGGGATATTGCGCCCACGATATCCCGCGGTGCCCCGACAGCCGCTTCCAGTCAGTGTCGGAAACATAAACTACCCTTAGATAAAGGGCGACTGTTTGTTTCCAGAATCTGGAAAGGGCACACCCACTTTTCTATCACCGAATAACAACAACTAGCTTGCTATGCAACGGCCCTCCACTCGCAGACAGTTTCTTACAGGCACAGGGTTGACAGCGCTTGCCGTTACCGCCGGGTGCGTGTCTTCGGGAAGTAGTTCAGAACCAGCAGCCGAAACCGGAACCGAAACCGCGACGGCAACTGAAACTGCGACACCAACCGAAACACCTGAATCGACGCCCGAGTCGCTTGACGACTGGCTTGATGATGCCAACGGCTACGACGGCGAACCCCGCAGGTTCGGCCCCCAGTCCCGGCCAACGATCTGGGTTGGTCAGGAAACGGACGGCGGACTGGCGTTCGACCCGCCTGTCATTGAGGTTCCACCAATGACAACAGTTCGATGGGACTGGACTGGCCACGGTGGCCAGCAGAACGTCGTCGCACTCGATGGTACCTTCGACAGCGGCCGGACAAACGCGCAGTCCGGGACAATGTATCACTACATTTTCGAGGAGACCGGCGAGTATCGCTACGTCTCTGAACCCCATCGCGACGATGGGATGAAGGGTGCGATTATTGTGAAAGAGCCACCGTCCTCAGGTAACGACACTGTCGACGAGTGGCTCGCAGCGGCGAGTAACTTCGATGGCACCATTGCCGACCGTACCGACACTGATACTACAACTGTTACAGTCGGTGCCGAGGGTAATGGTGGTCAGTTCGCATTCGACCCCCCTGCCCTGAAAATATCAACTGAGACGACCGTCCGCTGGGACTGGACAGGTGACGGTGGTCCTCACAATATCGTCTCGAAAGGCGATGGCCCGCTCGACTCGGAACTCGTCACCGACGAGGGGAGTGCCTACGAGCACACCTTCGAGGAAACTGGAACCCACCTGTACTCGTGTAAACCGCATAAGGGCCTGGGGATGAGAGGCGCAATCGTCGTGGAATAGCGTCGGAACCAACCGACTGGCCGCCTATGGAATTTTGACGCTGTGTTTGAGCGTCCCGATACCTTCGATTTCGACTTCGACTTTGTCGCCGTCCTCCATCGGGCCGACCCCTTCTGGCGTCCCTGTGGCGATGACATCGCCGGGCTCTAGGGTCATGTACGAAGTTATCTCCGCAATTAGCTTGGGGACGGAGAAGATGAGGTGCTCGCGGGAGGAGGACTGTTTCGTCTCGCCGTTCAGTCGGAGTTCGATGCTGGCGTCCTCCGGGACGTGCTCCGGTGTGGCCACGAGCGGGCCGATCGGGCAGGCGTTGTCGAAGGCCTTCCCGCGGACCCAGTTCTGTTCCCGCCGCTGGTCGTCGCGGTTGGAGATGTCGTTGACGCAGGTGTAGCCCGCGACGACGTCCATCGCGCCCGATTCGCTGACGTTCCGGCATTGCTCGCCGATGACGACGCCGAGTTCGGCCTCGTAGTCGATGCGTTCCTTCCCCGAGGGCATCGTGAGGTGCTTGCCGTGGGACGCGACGGCGTTCGGGGCTTTGAGAAACAGCATCGGCCGGTCCGGGACGTCCGAGTCCATCTCCTCGGCATGGTCGGCGTAGTTGCGCCCGATACAGACGACTTTCGTCGGCTCGCAGGGCGGGAGGATGTCTACCTCGTCGGGGTCATAGGATTCGTCGCCGAACGCAATACGGCCGTACGGTCCGGCGGCGGCGGTGACGACGGGCTCGCCGTCCTCGACGGTCCAGCGACCGCCGCGAACGTTCCCCCCAGTATCACGGAATCGAACGCGCTTCATGTCACCGTTCTCTCAGGGCCGACGGATAAGCGTTTAGGAGGGGGAAACCGGACCACAGCGGGCTGTTCGACGGCTGTCTACCCGACTATCGTCACCTGCGGTGTCGCGGCGAGCAGGCGTGTGACCGAACGGCTTTTGAGACGGGACGGGCTACGCTGGGCCGATGAACGTCCTCGTCGTTGGCGCCGGCGCGATGGGCCAGTGGTTCGCACGTACGGTCCAAACCCACGCCGACGTGACCGTCGCCTTCACCGACCTTGACCAGTCGGCCGCTGAAGCCGCTGCGAACGCGGTCGGCGGGCGCGCTGTCGCCAGCGACGCGGCTGAGACTTTCGATGTTGTCTGTATCGCGGTGCCGATGCCCGTCGCCGAGACGGCTATCAACGAGTTCGCGCCGTGTGCTACGGATGCAATCGTTGACGTAACGGGGAGCATGGCAGGCCCTGTCGCAGCAATGCGGGACGCGATGCCCAATGGCCAACGACTCAGCCTGCACCCACTGTTTGCCCCCGAGAATGCGCCCGGGAACGTCGCCGTCGTCGCCGACGCGTCGGGTCCCGACGCCGAGGCTGTCGTCGACGCACTCACCGCAGCCGGGAACAACTGCTTCGAGACGACGGCGGCAGAGCACGACGAAGCCATGGAAACGGTACAGGCCAGCGCCCATGCCGCCGTACTCGCGTTCGCGATGGCCGCCGCCGACGTGCCTGACCGGTTTCAGACGCCGATTTCGGCAGGCCTGTTCGACCTCGTCGAGCAGGTCACCGGCGGCGACCCGCGGGTGTATTCCGATATTCAGCGGACATTCGACGGCGCGGACGCGGTCGCCGACGCCGCCAGCGAACTCGCCGACGCCGACGCAGATACCTTCGAGCGGCTCTACGAGCAACTCTCATGAACCAGGACACACGCCAGCAGATACGCGACAACGCCCAGTACCTCCGGAACGTCCGGCCGCTGGACCCAGAGGAGCTACACGAATATGTTGAGGGCCAGCCCCACCCCGCCGTCGTCAAGCAGGTACTTCGAGAGGAGGCGTTCGACCTTGGCATCGTCGAACAGGAAGACGGAACCTTCGTCCCGGCGCCCGAGGAACGGCTCTCGGTGGACTTCGACGGCGTCGACCAATTCCCCGACAGCTACGAACAGGAGGTCATCGACCTGCTGACAGAGTGGGGCGGGCTGGAGTGGCACAGCGGTGACAGCGGTGACGAACTCAGGGAACGCATCCGCGACATCAAGGAGCGGTACCTGCAGGGGCAAGCCGTCGAATACGACGAGCTGAGCGCGCTTGGCTACGCCGTCTACCACCTGCCAGACTACTACGCCGTGGCGAAGTACGTCCTCGCAGACCTCGCCGCTGACGGCCTGCTCCCGTCACAGCTCCGAGTGCTGGACGTGGGGGCCGGCGTCGGTGGCCCGGCGCTCGCCCTGCGCGACCTGCTCCCCGACGACGCCCTGCTGGACTACCACGCCGTCGAGCCGAGTGCCGCTGCGGACGTGCTAGAGAGCCTATTGGACGACAGCGGCCAGAACGTCCGCTGGGAGATCCACCGAACGCTCGCCGAGGAATTCGACCCGTCGTCGCCACTTGTCGGCGACGACAGCGGTGGCGGTGCCGATGACAGCGACACCGACACCGAGGGCTACGACCTCATCATCTTCGGCAACGTCCTCAGCGAACTCGACGACGCGGTGGCGACCCTCTACCGGTACGTCGAGGCGCTTGCCGACGACGGGACGTTGCTGGCGCTGGCTCCGGCCGACCGGAACACGGCCATACAGCTCCGAACCGTCGAGCGCGAGGTGGCTGACGGCGGCCCGGCGACGGTGTACGGGCCGACGGTGCGGCTCTGGCCCCACCAGTCTCCCGACAGCGAGTCGTGGTCGTTCGACCGGAAACCGGACATTGAGGTGCCGACCATGCAGCAACGTCTCGATGACCCCGCGGGCGGGACGGGCGAGTTCGTCAACACGGACGTGCAGTTCGCCTACAGCGTTCTGCGAACCGACGGCAAGCGAGAGCACGACGTGACGCCGGACCGGGGCATCCACGCACCGATGGCCGACGCCGAGAACTACGTCACTGACCGGGTGAACTTCCTCGGCGTCAAACTCAGCCACGACCTCGCCGAGCGGGAGGGCGCAAATCCGCTGTATCTGCTTGGGGACGGGAGTCAGAAGGTCGATCACTTCGCCGTGCTCACCGAGGCGTCGATACTGAACGAGGACATCCGAAAAGCCGACTACGGCGACCTGCTGTCCTTCGAGAACGCGCTGGTGCTGTGGAACGACGACGAGGAAGCGTACAACGTCGTCGTTGACGGCGAGACAGTCGTCGACCGGGCCCGCTAGCGGTGGGCTTTTCTCGCAGACGGCCCCACGGAGCGTATGGACGAGCCGACGATTCTGCTGACGAACGACGACGGCATTGAGAGCGCCGGCCTCCGGGCGGTGTACGATGGTCTCTCGACAGTCGGCGACGTGACCGCTGTCGCCCCGGCGGAGGACCAGAGCGCGGTTGGTCGGGCTATTTCCCACGAAGTGACCGTCCACGAGCACGAACTCGGCTATGCCGTCGAGGGGACGCCTTCGGACTGCGTTGTGGCGGGGCTCGAAGCGCTCGTCACCGACACCGACCTCGTCGTCGCGGGCTGTAACCGCGGGGCGAACCTCGGCGCGTACGTTCTCGGCCGCTCAGGGACCGTCAGCGCCGCTGTTGAGGCCACCTTCTTCGACGTGCCGGCAATGGCCGTCTCGATGTACATCCCGGTCCGCGAGGACGCCGCCTTCGCCGATATCGAAGCCAACGGCGACAGCTACGACGAGGCAGCAAAAGCGACGACCTACCTGGCCGACCACGCTGTCGACGCCGGTGTGTTCGAGCAGTGCGACTACCTGAACATCAACGCCCCCGTTGCCGAGTGGGGCGACGCACAGATGGCGGTCACACGACCGTCCCACCTCTACGAGATGGACGCTGTGCAGGATGGTGACGCTGTAACGCTCCACGACCGGATCTGGGAACACATGGCCGAGGGCGACATCCCCGACCCCGAGGGGACCGACCGCCGTGCCGTCGTCGACGGAAAGATCAGCGTCTCGCCGCTGACCGCCCCCCACACGACGGAACACCACGAAGCACTCGACGCCATCGCAGAGACGTACGAACCGGGCGACGACAGTGGGGCGGCTGACTCGAGCGGACGATGCGGTTCCGCAACGCCATCCTCTTCGTCGCGCTCGCAGTCGCCTGGGGCAGCGCCTTCACCGCGATCAAGGCAGGGCTAGAGTACTTTCCACCAATCCTGTTTGCGGCGTTCCGGTACGACCTCGCCGGCCTGTTGATGCTCGGCTACGCGGTGTACGCTACCGACCAGTGGGTCCCGAAGAGCCGGACCGACTGGATCGTCGTGGGTATCGGTGGGTCACTCCTGATCGCCGCGTACCACATCTTCCTGTTCGTCGGTGAACAGGGAACCACCAGTGCCGCTGCCGCTATCGTCGTCAGCCTCTCACCGATTCTTACGACCGGGTTCGCGCGTGCGTTCCTCCCGGATGAACGGCTCACAACGCTGGGCATCGTTGGTCTCCTCGTCGGGTTCGTCGGTGTCGGCGTTCTCAGCAACCCCGACCCGGGGAACCTCCTCGACCCCCGAACTGTGTCGCTGTTTCTGGTCTTCCTTGCGACCACGTCCTTTGCCCTCGGGAGCGTGCTGACCCGCCGGTTCGACGACAACCTGGAGATAGAGACGATGGAGGCGTGGTCGATGCTGCTCGGTGCGGTGCTCATGCACGGCATCAGTTTCGGTGTCTCCGAATCGGTTGCCAATGTTCAGTGGACTGCTGAAGCCGTGCTGGCCCTGCTGTATCTGGTTGTCGTCGCCAGTGCGCTCGGCTTCCTCATTTACTTCGACCTTCTGGAGCGGCTGGGCCCCATCGAGATCAATCTCGTCTCCTACGCCGCACCGGTCGTCGCCGCCGCCACCGGACTGCTGTTCCTCGGCGAGACGCCGACGGTCTACACGGGTGTCGGATTTATCTGCATTCTCATCGGCTTCGGGCTGTTGAAACGGGACGCACTGCGAAACGAGGTTGCACGGTTCAACGGGACGCCGAACCGGGGCGATTGAGTCCCGCGTTGCTATTCGGACAGGGTGAACGGCTGCCAGCCGCTGGGCTGGTCTGGCAAACCGCGGACCCGGAGTTCTCCATCACCCGTGCCGCTCTCGGACTCTCTGACCTCGATACGCCCGTCTGCGACCTGGCTCAGCGTGTTAACCGCCTTCGTGTCATGGGTCGTCGGATCGATAGCGAGCACACCGAGGCCCCCGGCGCTGTCGATGCGACCTGAGACGGTCTGTGCAAACTGGAACAGCGCCCGCAGGTCGACGTACATCGACAGCGATGAGAGGCTTATCAGCCCAGTCCGGACACGACCGTGTTTGACGGTGCCGTACAGCCCCTCGTACAGTGCCGAGAACTTCATCCCGATGCCGGTCAGATCACTCTGTGTCGAGACGTACTTCACGCGCTCGCCCAGCACGGACTGCGCGGCGTCTTGCCCGCTACAGTCGATGACCCCCATTCTGGTGTCGTCAAACGACGGTTGGGTCTGCCGACAGGCGTTCAACAGCTTTTCGGCGGTCATATTCGTCGAAATGTATAGCATCCCCTCCTCGGCGTCGCTCCCGCCGGCGACGAGCGTTCGTGCGACGGCCTCCGCCCGACTGAGGGCCGGCCCAGCGACAAGGACGATGGTCCCCGGATCGATCGGGTTGATTGGGATACCGTCGGCGAATTCGTAATCACCACCAGTCTCTGTGGTCATTGCGCTCCCCCCGTGTCGCCGGCGACGCTATCCAGCCGCGAGTGGAGTTCGATGAGGTCGATCGCGACATCGGCGAGATCACGGAGGTACGCCTTGTCGGCTGCCGAGAACTCCCGTGGATTGTCATCATACACACACAGCGGCCCGATGACCAGCCCATTCGACGTGATCAGGTTTGCTCCCATGTACGCCCGGATACCCATGCTGAGGAGCGTCTCGCTCCGGGTCTCAAAGCGAGGGTCTTCCGTGACATCTTCGACGGCCATCACGTCATCGTCTTCGAGAATGGTAAACGTGCAGATAGAGTCCTCGCGGTCCATCGACTCCCAGTCCTGAGCGTCGCCGTAGCAGGCCAAGAAATCTTGGCTGTGTTCGTTGATGATGTTTATCGAGGCCCGATCAACATCGAAGTGGTCAGCCGCGAGGTTGGTAGTTCGGTCCAGCGATGCCAGCAGATCCGGGCTGTCGAGGTCATACGACCGGAGCGCCGCCAACCGCTCGGTCTCGTTTTGTGGGACGGGATACGTCGCCTGAACCCGCGTCTCGATAGTCTTCCCCAGCAGTTGCGAGAGGCGCTCCGATCCAAAAATCGAATTCTTACCAACGTACTCCGTAATCGAGCCACGAAGCTCCGTAGTATCGATGGTGTCCGGGTCGGTGTCGGTGTAGAGGATACACCCGGCGTCTGGACAGGCCGTCTGTGCCGCCCCGATGAGGTCAAACCCGGTGCCGTTGGGGAGCTCGTACTCGGTGATAATTGCCGCAGTGTCCGTTGTCAGCTCGGCCTCTGCGTCGGCCAGCGACCCAGCCGTTTCGAAGCGGAGGTCCTGGTCCGCCAACTCCGACTGGATCTTGTCGACCGTCTCCTCGCAGACGTCCTCGTCCGGGTCCACACAGAGAATGCGATGTACCATCGTATCTGGTGTGAGATTCCTGCCGGCAGGGATGTACGTACTGGCCCAGCTATCAACCGCGAAAACGGGAGCAGAGCCGATTGCGAAGCGAATGGCCTGGACGCCTGTTTCACCCGTCAATCCACGTTTCCAGGGATGTCTTTGAGAAAAGCGACGATGTTATCGCCATCAGCGCTGAGTCCACCGCCCTGTGCGACTGTTGGTCGCCCGCCACCGCCGCCACCGAACTCTGTGGTCACCTGATCGACCACCTCGCCGGCATCGACGCCGCCGGTCGTACCGACACCCAGATACTGGCCATCGGCGTCCACCAGCGCGGCCACGTCGATGTCGTCGTCGACGGCGGACTCCGCCCGGTCAGCAAGCGCGTTTGCGTCGAGGCCGGCCACAGTCCCGACGAGCCATCGCTGTCCGTCTACTTCGACGGCAGCATCACGCAGTTCCGCGAGACGGGAATCGACCAGACGCTCCTGAAGGTCCGATACCGTGTTCCGGAGGTCGTCGCACTCCGACTGGAGTGCGTCGACAGCATCCGGGAGTTCAGTAACGTTCGTATCCAGCGACTGGGCGGCAGCCATCGCCCGCTCGTGCTCAGTCGCGCGCTGGCGGATCGCTCGCGGCCCGACAGCGAACTCAACGCGCGTCAGGCCTTCGCCGGGGTTGGACCGACCGAGGACTGTCACCGGCCCGATCTCTCGCGTGTTCCTGACATGTGTCCCCCCACAGGCGGCTACGTCCCAGTCTTCGATGGTGACGACACGGACCGTCTCGCCCTCGGTTCCCTCTTCGGTCTTCGTGTTGAACGCGATATCGTCGCGACCTAGTGCCTCGTCGCGCGGAATTTCTTTCCAGGTCACGTCGTAAGATTCCCAGACGGCGCGGTTGGCCAGCCGCTCGAGTTCAGTGAGTGTCTCGTCGTCGATTTCGGTCGTCGTTTCGAAATCTACCCGCACCTTCCCAGTGATAGCCGGCCCAAAGTCGTCATCACCGGCGTCTTCTGGAACCGTCGCGCTGATGTCGAAGCCGCCGTAGCCGAGATCCGACAGCAGCCGGCGACCAGCGCCATAGAGGACGTGACTGGCCGTGTGGGCACGCATGCAGTACGTTCGAAACGCCGTGTCGATCTGACCCTCGACTGTCTCGCCCGGGTCGAAGGCCGGCGGTTCGGCCAGTTCGTGGACGATATCGCCGTTTCGATGCTGGACGTCGACGACCTCAACGCCACCGAGAGTTCCCCGATCCGCCGGCTGGCCGCCGCCTTCGGCGTAGAAGTACGTCTCCGTTAGCACGACGGCAGTCGTCTCGATGCGGTCGACGGTCGACGTGAAGTTCGTCACAGTGGGCTCGGCTGCGGCTGTTCCCGTCATCAGGCGTGGCTACGTCGGCGTGCACAAAAACGTCTAGGCGAACCCCGGACGGTCGTCTGGGGCCAACCGGCCGACAAGCGCGCAGCCCTCGTGTGTATCGAATCAGTAGTGGGTGACTGACGCCGCCTTCACAGTTATCGGTGGCATAATCCACTGTGTGTCACTGTATCCGTTCCCGATATAGTGCTACTAATTAAGTACGGACAGTGACGCTTACAGTTCATGCTTGGGAGTGGGGTCCAATCGATACTGCTCTGGCTGGTGGTGGGCTGGCTGTTCGCAGTTGGGCTGTTTCTGGCGCTTCTGTACGCGTCCGGCAGGCGAGACCGGCGTGAGCAGGCCCGCGCGTAAGTGAGTGCCTGTGCAAGCCGAACGGTGTGACCGGTGCGTCTGACGCTCGGCTGACGGGCAATCAGTGTCGGCGTCGAGTCGTGCGGTTTTCACTTTCACCGTGAATTAGCCGATTATAAGAGTCTCGGTGTTCTGTCTGGCAATATGATGGAGCGATTACGCCGGGTCGTAGGGACTCGACAGCAGTCACATCTGGAGTGTCGACGCTGTGGAACCACCCTCGAAACGGACGGAACATCCTGTCCGGCCTGTGGCTCCAGTGATATTGTGCGGTACGACCTCTGACCGCGGTCTCGGCCGGCCATTCTGCTTGTTTCCGTCTTCAAAACGCTGACAATCAGATCGTCCGAACCCTCGCTCAACGGCGAGAGAACAGGCCAATAGAGCACTTATTGTTCGACAGCTTCCCACATGTCAGACGAGATTTTCGCCTCAGAATTATCTGGATGTGTCACCGTCAGTCGGTCGCTAGACTCGATAGCGATGAGGTCGACAGTGTTACTTTCCGTGTGATTCCGCGTCGGGTACGTAAACGGCCGTGACCGCGTTGGAAGGTCGCTGATCGACGGGCACTCCGGCGGCGCTACGACATCGTCAGCGAACCCATCCGTGTGAATCTTTGACTGTGGCTTGTCTCGACCACGTCTATCAAACCACTCAAAACATCGCTCCCCAAACGAGATGGTCTCAATGGCTGAGCGCACGCGGTACCTAACTCGGTCCAGAAGTGAGGGTGACGACACGTTGCCGTCGTCCGCCCGCTTCCGGGCACCCCGTGGCTCATCCATGGGTGTGAGACTCATGAACATAGCTAGGGAAGCACGGTACAAAACCGTTGTGTCGGTCCGGTTTAGAGTTCGATTCGTTCGACGATCTGGTTGCCGTCCTCTCGGGTGTTGAGCGCGACGATACGGACGTGTTCCTCCAAGCCGGAGTCCTTGAGTTTAGCCTTCAGAAGGTTATCGACCTGATAGACGCCGGCTGCGTTGTTCATTGCGATTTCGACGAGGACAGGATAGTCGTCGCCCAGGCTCAGCGTCACCGTCTCAATAGCCTGGCTGGAAACGGTGTCGATACCGCGACCGCCACGCTTGTACGGAATGCGTGAACGGCCGCGCTCCATGTCCAGCGCGTCAGCGACGCGGACAACGCCGGCTTCCAGCGTCAGCGGCTTTTCCTCGGTGTGATGGCAGAGAATCGCATGGAGTACCTCACCTTTCACCTGAACCGCCTGACGAATATCGTAGAACTCATCGAGCAAGTCATCGAGAATATCGGCGGCCAGCGGAATCGAGTAATACGGATGGGAATCGCGGTGGACAACGTGCCCGATGTCGTGTAGCGTCGTCGCAAGTGCAATAATGACAGCCTCATCGGCCTCATCGAGGCCGTGGTCGGCTGCACCGTTGAATTCGACGCCGGCCTGCTTGAGGAGGTCATACAGACACAGCGCTCGGTTTCGAACGATGCCAATGTGTTTCGCGCCGTGATCGTTGTACTGCTTGCGCGCGACGGGGTTGATGTTCTGGGCTTCGAGATACGCCTGGATCTCCTCGTCAGCCGTGATGGTGTCGAGAACTGCATTCAGTCGCCTGTCCGGGAACGCATGGTCCGCCTCGGGATCGTAAATACGACCGCTGGTATCGTCGCTATCAACGCTCATACCACAACCCAGACGACCCACCGCGAAAAATCCCCCACCGGCGCGATCAGGTGGCGGCGTCGATAACTTCGTCGTAGTCCGGTTCGACGCCGGGGTCGTCGCTGACCCAGGCGTACGTGACTTCTTGATTTTCGTCGACAACGAAGACAGCTCGCTTTGCTACGTTCGGAACGCCGAGTGCCTCGAAGTCCATCGAAATGTCGTAGGCATCGACGATCTCCCGCCCGGAGTCACTGACGAGGTCGAACTCAAGTCCCAGCTCGTCCCGGAACGCGTTCTGTGAGAACGGTGTGTCGATGCTGACACCGTACAACGTCGCCCCCGCCTCGGTGAGTTCGTCGAGTCGGTCCTGAAACGAGTTCATCTCGTGACTGCAAACGCTGGTGAATGCGCCCGGGAAGAACGCGAGCACAACAGGCCCGTCGGCGAGCGCTTCGGACAGCGTTAGTTCGTCAACGTCGCCGTTTGCGATCGGTGCCGTGAAATCAGGCGCAACGTCTCCAACTGAGACCATATTGCCGAGTTGACCCAGGCGAGTAAAACCCTTTCCGACCTGACCGAGTCCGGGCGCGATCAGAACTGTGCGAACTTCGCCGTGACCTCATCGATCCACTCCGGCAGTTCGCGGTCCGCAAGTGTCCCGTCAGCGCCACGGGTCGTGACAACATCGGCGATCTCACCCTCGCGCGTGATATCGAGTCGCCACACTCCATCGGCCTCAATATCGACCCGAACAATGTCCTCCCCGACGGGTTTGATCGGTCGAATGGTTACTTCTTCCCCGCTCCTGACTTCCATCGTGTGACTATCGGCCGGCATCTGGTATCTCTGAGCGCCCGATAGCAGTTATATCCCCGGGCGGCGGCATCCATCCGAGACTGTGCCCGGTGCGCGGCAGGTTAACAAACGAATAATGAATTGACAGGACGGTGTTGCCAGTGATGCGGGTGCGAACCCGCAGACGGACAGCACAAACGTAGGACACAGCCACGCAAACCGTGTCACCCGGGCACCCCAGCTATCAATCTGGTCCCGTGGACATGGTGTAGTCTCTCTGTCGACGTGCCGACCCAGACCAGCGATATGGAACGGCCGGAGACCTGGTGCCTCGTATTGCCCCGTCCGATCCACACCCCACTGCCGGGCCTCGCCGACAGTTCCCGGCGAGGCCGCTTCCACAGGCTGAGTGGGTACGCCTCGTCTGTGCTACATGTCCTGTATCTGACCGGCAGCAGCACAGCGTCAGTCCACTGGCAGTGAATCACCCAGTTGGCCGTCCTGAGCAAAAAGGTTATAATAGCAACCACGTAACCTTCGGATACAATGTTAGGGACATCCGCAGTACTGTTCCCGGGGATGCCCGGGACGACGGAGATGATGGTCATCCTCCTCATCGCCGTCCTGCTGTTCGGCGCGAACAAGATTCCAAAACTAGCGCGGTCGACTGGCGAAGCCATGGGCGAGTTCCAGAAGGGGCGCGAAGAAGTCGAACAAGAACTCGAAGAAATGCGTGACGGCGCTGCAGAAGGGGCCGACGCGTCTACCGTGGACTCGGCCGAATCGACCGAAACGGCGACGGAAACCGAGACGTAATCTCGACCACTTCTCCGTTTTTAGCGGGCGATAGTGATAACGAAAGGATTTTTCACCGCTCAATCGACCACCCGGTAGGGCGTGTGGCCTAGTGGACCAGGGCGAGGGGTTCCTAACCCCTAGAACGCGGGTTCGAATCCCGCCACGCCCGCTTTGTGGTTTCTCGCATCCGCTCGAAACACACTCGCGGCCGTGGCGTAGTTCGCAAACGCTTCGCGTTTGCTCACTCCCGACACGCCCGTGCAGCGACCGAAGGGAGCGAACCGGCATGGCGGGATTCTAATCAGGGAGGTCGCGCGCAGCGAAGCGAGCACGTCCGACCCGGTGAGTTAAACGATGCGAGTAGCGTCCATCGCAGCCGACGTGCATACAGCCCACAGCACCTGAGATGCCAACGTATAAGTTTAGGCTTACCTAACTCCTGCTGAAATGGACCGGGAGCCGTCCGAGCGGGCGGATGTCTGTGTCATCGGGGCCGGGCCGGCAGGGGCACTCATCGCGAGCCAACTCGCCAGCGTCGGACAGAACGTGGTCGTGCTGGAGGCCGGGCCGCGGTTCGACAGGTCGAACCGAGAGCAGCAGATGGAAGAGGCGATCCGACCCGGCGACCACGGCTCTGTCTGGGATATGGGCGGCGACCGCGACGCGTTCAGTGCGAGCGGTGAGCGGCACTACCCGCTGAACATCTCACGGGTCAAAGGCGTCGGCGGGTCGACGCTGCACTGGCAGGGGATGGTGATGCGGCTGCACCCCTCGGATTTCGACGGCAGTCACGACACCGACGATCCGGCATGGCCGATCAGCTACGATGACCTGCAGCCGTACTACGCCGACGCCGAGCAGGCGCTGGGTGTCGCTGGTGACGCAGACAACCCCTTTGCACCGCCGCGAGACGGTGCGTATCCGTTGCCCGGGTTCCCGCCGTCGCACAGCGACTCGTTGTTCGCCGAGGCCTGCGAGTCGTTGGGCATCACGATGCACTCCGTGCCTAACGCCCGGAACTCGGAACCGTACGATGGCCGGGGGCCATGCGTCGGCTACGGGACCTGCCAGCCGGTCTGTCCCTCCGGCGCAAAGTACGACGCCAGCGTCCACATCGAAGACGCCGAAGCCGAGGGAGCCAGGGTCATCGACCGGGCGCCGGTCCAGCGCCTCGTTACTGATGCCGACGGACGCATCGAAGCAGTCGTCTACGCGACGCCGGACGGGACTGAACACCGCCAGACGGCCCGCGAGTTCGTCATCGCGGCGGGCGGCGTCGAGACGCCGCGACTCCTTCTCCTGTCGGCTGACGACGATCACCCGGACGGGCTGGCGAACAGTTCGGGACTGGTCGGGCACTATTTCATGGATCACCTGTTCGCTGGGGCAGGCGGCACGCTCGGCCGTGAAACGCGTCAGAACCACGTCGGCTTTCTCACAAGCGAGTGCCACCAGTTCTACGACGACCCCGGGCAGGCAGTCGAGCATGTCGCGGACGGCGAGACGGTCGTTTCGGCGACCGACGAGACGCTGTCACCGCTGAAACTGGAGTTCCTGAACTACGCTGGCCCATCACCGGTCGAACTCGCGCTCTCCGGTGAGGAGTGGGGCGATACGTTGCTGTCGAGCCTCCGCGAAAGTTACGGCAACAGCATTGCGATGGGCGGACTGGTCGGCCAGCCGCCACGGAAGGAGAACCGCGTAACGCTGGACACGTCAACGACGGACGACCACGGCAATCCAGTTCCAGACATTCAGTGGTCGTGGGGTGACCGGATAGAGCGATCGCTGACTCGTGCGAACAAGATTCAACACGCCGTGCTGTCGGAGCTGGGCGCTGACATCTCGTGGACGGTCGGGCCGGCTGACACCGGGCCAGCGTACCACCACATGGGCACGACGCGGATGGGAACGGATTCCGACAAGAGCGTAGTCAACCCACAGTTGCAGACCCACGACGTGGCGAACCTCTCGATTGCGTCCTCGTCGGTGTTCGTCACTGCCGGGTCGATGAACCCGACGTTGACCATCGCCGCGCTCGCACTGAAGTGCGCGGACCACGTCTCCGAGCGGCTTTAGTCCGCAGACTCGGTGAACACTGCTTTGCTCCGGCGAGTGACTTCCCGGAAACCGGGTGCGCCGTGTGCGAGCCACACGGCGACGGCGAGGCCGAACAGTCCGAACTGAAACAGGACGTACGGTTCGAATGAGAGCGAAGCGAACTGCTCAACGAAGGAGGTGTCGTTGGCGTACGGTGGCGGTGGCTGGAGCGGCCAGACGAGAAAGCGCAGCCACTGTAACTGTGTCAGGTCGCCGCCGAGTAGCCCTGCCACCGCTGTCGGGCTCATATCGGTCAGGATGTGTACGAACGCGCCGAGCATGAAAGCCGTCGACAGGTCCGTTCGGCGATATCGGACCGCGAGTCGGTGCAAGACCACTGTGAGAACGAGGAGGGTGAACACGGAATGGGCAAGCGACCGCCCGGACGGCAAGACGCCGAACGTCCAGGCGAAGGGCTTGTCGATCAGGTCCGGGAACTGCGACCCCACCGCCAGCGCGGTCAGCGTGGCCGCCGTCTGGCGACGGGTCGGGTCAAACCGAGTGTACACAACGTAGACGAGGTAAGCGACGGCGAGATGTCCCCACGGCCACATTGTGCACTGATATGCCGGATGGTGATTTGTATCTGCTGATACAGGTATGCGTGAGGAGTAAGCGGTAACTGATATCTCGGCCGTTCAGTACAGGCCGAGAATGGCGCCAGCGTCGAGCAAGAGGAGAATTGACACAACAGACGCGCCCAGCAGGAACGGGCGTGCGTTCCGGGCCGGTTCGCGTACCTTCTGCTGGTCGAAACCGTCGCTGAGCTTCGACGCGCCGACCTCGACGAGGCCAGCCAGAATGAACCACAGGACGATCATCGTGATGACGAGGTGCCCGCGACCGGTTCCCGTCAGCGATTCGGCGGTGTAGCGGGTCGCTGCCAGATGCCCACCCGTCAGGAACAGGAGCGTCGCACTCGCCCGTGACACTGTCTGAAGCTTCCCGGTAATCGACGACAGCGGTCCCGGCGAGGAGTCGCCGTTCATCGCTGTCGGGAGAACAGCGTAGGTCATGAACAACACGGTGCCAGCCCACAGCGCGGCGAATATCAGGTGTACCCCGAAGACAGCCGCGTTTACGACACTCATATGCGGCGGTTGGACGCGACCCCCTTCAACGTCGTGGGTTCGGTACGGCTACTCCGAGGAATCGAAGGCATCGAAGGCGTCCACGTCTGCGGACATGTCGAGTTCTTTGACCGCATCGGTGTCGGCCGAGATGTGCGTTTCGCGGTCGGTGTCGTAGTCCAGTTGGTCGATGAGGTGGACGAACGAGCCGGGATCGGGGATGAGGAAGATGCGGAGCGAGAACGCGACGTCGCTCTCCTTGATGTCGACGAGCGAGTCGAGCACGATAGTCAGTGAGTCCCGGCGAACGTGTGAGAGCGCCTTGTCGGCGATCTCGGTCGCGTCGTCCTGTACGACCGTCGGCGTCCCCATATTGATTGTCGCGTTCAGCGTGTTCGCGATGCCGTCGATGAAACCCGAGGTGAGGATGTTGCACATTTCCTGAAGCGCGGACTCGTGGAGCTGTGTGAACCCATCGTCAACGCTGGAGCCGGTCATCAGCTCCGCGATCTCCGCGGCCGTCTCCGTCTCGAAGGTCATCAGGAAGACACCGTACGGCGGCTCCGTCAGTCGGACACGAGCGCTGTAGATGGTCCCGCCACCCATCTCAGTGGCGATGTCCTCCGGCTGGACAAACGAGAGGCTCTTGATCTCGACGGCGGCGTCGACCCCGGCCAGCGTCGCCAGCGAATCGGCGACCTGTTCGGCTCCGTCCTGAATGAGTCTCGTAATGAGCGTGAGCTTCCGAATATCGATGAGAAGCGGCATTGCACAGTATCAGTACCTGTGATGTGTTACCGTTTTCGGTAGATACAGGGTCGGCAACTCGACGATGACCCACCGTAACGCTCATTACCACTGACTGACAGGGATTCGGTGGGGAGCGTGCTATTCCGTGTCTTACCCGTCATCGACGGGTTTCGCACGGGAAGCCGCCAGCGAATTTCTATGGGTCTGGCTGGGGAGCCACGGCCACGCCCGATGTGAGCACGCTTAAGCCGCCCCGTCCGTTTTGCACAGCCATGGAACCACGGGACCTCTCCGCTCACACTGTCTATCGGGCAGGTCGCGGTATCGAGGAGGTCGCCCGGGAACTCGGTCTCGACCCGGACGACATGGTGAAGCTGGCGTCAAACGAGAACATGTTCGGACCGAGCCCGGACGCTGTCGAGGCGATTCGCGGGTCCGCCGAGCGGATGCACTCCTATCCGAAGGCCTCCCACGCCGATCTTGTGGACGAGCTGGCGGATATGTGGGACGCCACGCCCGAACAGGTGTGGCTGAGCAACGGCGGCGACGGCGCGCTGGACTGCCTCGCCCGAGCCATGCTCGACCCCAGCCAGGACGTGCTTGTCCCGTCGCCGGGCTTCGCGTACTACGGGATGAGCGCCCGCTATCACCACGGCGAGGTCAATGAATACACGCTCTCGAAAACCGATGATTTCGCCCAGACCGCCGACACCGTCCTGAAAGATTACGACGGCGAGCGAATCGTCTACCTCACCAGCCCGCACAACCCGACCGGGGCGGAGTTCACGACCGACGCGGTCCGGACTATCGCCGAGGAAACCGACGAGCAGACCCTCGTCGTCGTCGACGAAGCCTACGGTGAGTTCACCGAAATGCCGAGCAAGCGGCCGTTGCTGGACGACCGCGACGACGTTGCGCTCCTGCGGACGTTCTCGAAGGCGTACGGGCTCGCGGGGATTCGACTCGGCTACGCGGTCGTTCCCGAGGACTGGGCCGACGCCTATGCCCGCATCAACACGCCGTTCTCGGCCAGCGAACTCGCCTGCCGTGCCGGGCTGGCGGCGCTCGACGATGACGAGCACGTCGAGCGGTCCGTCGACACCGCTGCGTGGGCCCGGGAGTACCTCGCCAAGGAACTCAACGCGCCGACCTGGGACAGCGCGGGGAACTTCATCCTCGCGGAGGTCGGCGACGCGTCGGCCATCGCGGATGCCGCCCAGGAGCGTGGTGTCATCATCCGCGACTGTTCCTCGTTCGGCCTCCCTGAATGCATCCGTATCACCTGCGGAACGCGCGAGGACACGGAACGAGCCGTCTCGGTACTGAACGAGGTCATTGAGGTGGTCGAGGCGTGAGAGTCGCCGTTACCGGAACGCCCGGGACGGGCAAGACAACGGCAGTGGAACACCTCGATACAGGTCTCGACACGCTCCACCTCAACGACGTGATCAAAGACGACGGGTTCTCAACGGGCATCGACGAGGACCGTGGAAGCCTCGTCGCCGATCTTGAGGGGCTGTCCGAGTGGCTGGACGGCCGTGACGACGTGCTGTTCGAGTCCCACCTCGCGCACCACTTCGATGCCGACCGGGTGATTGTGCTGCGAGCCCACCCTGAAACCATCGTTGAGCGGCTCCGGGAGCGCGGCGACGACGATTCGAAGGCCTACGAGAACGCGGAGTCGGAAGCACTCGATGTCATCCTCGGCGAAGCCGTCGAGGAGCACGGCATGGACTCCGTCTATGAAATAGAGACAACGGACCGGGACCCCGACGAGGTGGCACAGGAGATTCAGGCCGTCGTGGCCGGCGAGCGCGAGCCGAGTGCGGGGACCGTCTCCTACATCGACTGGCTATGACGCTCGATCAGTTCCGCCCGCTGGCTGACCGTGCGCTCGGCCCGTTCGTCAGCGCTGCCAAGATTGTTGGACTCTCCCCGAACGGTGTCAGCGTCATCGCGTTCCTGCTGGCCCTCGGTGCGGGCGGGGTGTACGCTGTCGCGGCGCAGGAACCCCTGCTGTATCTCGGCGGTGCCGTCCTCGTCTTTCTGAACGGCTGGCTCGACCTCGTGGACGGCGCGCTCGCGCGGGAACTCAACGTCGCGTCATCGGGCGGTGACCTGCTGGACCACGTGCTGGACCGCTACGCCGACATCGGCATCATCGTCGGCCTCGCCGCCGGTGTGAGCCAGTGGGAACTGGGCATCGCCGCCGTCACCGGCGTCCTGATGACCTCTTATCTCGGGACGCAGGCACAGGCGGTCGGCCTCGACCGCGTGTACGGCGGCCTGCTCGGTCGCGCCGACCGGCTTGCACTCGTCGGCGTTGTCACGGGCGTTGCGGCGTTCGTTCCGACCGCACTGGCCGGATTGACGCTGGTCGGCTGGCTACTGGTCGTGTTCGCCGTCGTCGGCCACGTTACCGCCGTCCAGCGGTTTTATCACGCGATGGCCGCGCTGGAGTAGCCAGCGCACCATTTATACCGCGCCCCGTCTAAGCCGTCGGTATGGTTCAGTGCGAGATGTGCGGAACGGAGGTTTCGTCTCCGAACCGCGTCAAAATCGAGGGAGCCGAACTCGACGTCTGTGACGAGTGTACCGACTTCGGCACGGAGGTCAAAACGGAGGAGACGTCGTCTACGTCGACGAAGTACTCGACGTCGTCCTCCTCATCATCGTCGTCGAGTTCGTCCTCCTCGTCGAGTTCCACGGGTGGCGGGTCCGGTGGCCGCCGTCGGGATATGTTCGACGAGATGGACGAGGTCGCACAGGATTACGACGACCGGATCCGTAAAGGTCGAGAGTCCCAGGGCCTCAGTCAGGAGGAACTCGCAAAGCAACTCAACGAGAAGGCGAGCCTGATCCGGAAGCTCGAACAGGGCAACTCGCTGCCCAGCGATGACGTCCAGAAGAAACTCGAAAGCGCGCTAGAGATCTCCCTGAGCGCCGGCGGCAGCGCCGACGAGACGGAGTGGTCCGGCGGGAGCAGCGACGGCGAGTACACGCTCGGCGATGTTGTGAAGCGAAAGGATTAGCTTACAACCGGAGGTCTCCTTCCTCAACGTCGAGTTCGTCCGCGAGTGACTCGACGTTCGACGAAATCCGTTCGATCTCGTCCTGGAGTTGTTGATACTGTTCGCTGTCTTGGAGTTCCCGGTCGGTTTTCTCGACACGGAGGACGTTGCGCTTGAGCTTTTTCGACGTGAGCGTCCGGAGTCGGTCGTTGTACTCCCGAATACTGTACAGCCGATCGACGACCTCCCGCAGGTCGTCGCGGGTGACAGGCTTAACAAGGTAGTCGTCGACGCGCATCTCGATGATGTCGAAGTCGGGGTCAATAGCAGTCACCATCGCGACACGGCATCGAAGGCCTGTCTCTTCGATCTGCGCAAGCACTTCGTTACCGGAGACGACCGGCATCCGGCGGTCAAGCAGTACGACGTCGATGTCGGGCGACAGCAGTTCTAACCCCTCTTCGCCGCTGTAGGCCGTCTGCACGTGATACTGGTCAGCTAGGTAATCGGTGTACAGGTCGGCCAGGTGTTGTTCGTCCTCGACTATCAGAACGGTCGGTGTGTCGTCATCCCCTGCTGTCACGGCTTGTCTCGTTTCTTGTCTCGGCTGAACCGTAATAACTGTCATCCCCGAGCGGTGGTTTGGGGAGAAACGAAGGTACAGTGATAGGGACGCCAAACGGGGGCTTCGCAACCTATTTCCCCACAGCAACCGGTGCGTTTCGTATGTTCGTCCTTGTCAATTTGAAGGCGTACCCGTGTGACCCAGTCGAGGTAGCAACCGCCGCTGCTGACGTCAGCGACGATTCCGGCGTTCGTGTCGCCGTCGCGCCACAGGCCGCACAGATCGGCGCTGTTGCGGAGACCGGCGTCGAGACGTGGGCCCAGCACATTAGCGCCGTCGAGCACGGCAGTCACACCGGCAGTACCCTCGCCGAGGCCGCTGCGGACGCCGGTGCCGTCGGGACGCTGCTGAACCACTCCGAGAACCGGCTCAAGCTCGCGGACATCGACGGGGCGCTCGACGCCGCCGACCGAGCCGACCTCGAAACCATCGTCTGTGCGAACAACCCCGCACAGATCGGCGCGGCCGCCGCGCTCGACCCTGACGGCGTGGCCGTCGAGCCGCCGGAACTCATCGGGACTGGCACGCCCGTCAGCAAGGCTGACCCGGACATCGTGACCGGCGCGGTCGACGCCGCTGCCCGTGTCAACGGCGATGTGGACGTGCTCTGTGGGGCCGGCATCTCGACCGGCGCGGACCTCGTCTCGGCGAGCGACCTCGGCGCGAGCGGTGTCCTGCTGGCAAGCGGCGTTGCGAAGGCTGATGACCCGCGCGCAGCACTCGAAGACCTCGTCGAACCGCTCCTGTAAAATCGACGGCGTCGCAGTACTACCTTTTCAGTCGCTGTCCCCGTCGAGAAACGCCGACTCAAGCTGGGACACAACTGACTCGACCTCGTCTTCGTCGAGTCGGCGGTCGCTCTCTTCCCGAACCAGCGCCGCCAGTCGCGTGTCGTACTGTCCACGGCCGACGTGTTCGACCAGCCCGCGGAGCCGGAGCTCCCTATTTCGTGCATAGGCCGCCGTCCGGTCGCCGGAGCCGCCGGCCGAGAAATGTGCGTTCAGCGGCGTCCCGGGACCCTGCTCACGGTAGTACGCGAGCATTCTGCAGGTCTTTCGATCCAACTCCTCGATGTCGGCTCGCAGGTCGCCGTAGACAGCGGGGCCGTCAGCATCGGACGACGTCTCGTCTTCGGTGGCTTCAGTTGCCTCGTCCGACTGCTCAGCTTCAACGGCCTCGGCGATGGCCGCTCTCAGATCCTCGTCATCAGTCTCAGCAGTGTCTGTCTCAGCCTGACCGTTGACTGGCACGGCCGCCGCACCGTTGTTTGTGGCGCCCCCGTTCGCCGCTACGTCGGCGTTCGCGTCGTGGCCGTTCGACGCTGGTTTGGCGTCAGCGTTGCTGGCATCTGGCTCCGATTCAGCGTCAGCGCTGCTCCCATTCGCGTCTGTACCGCCATTGGCGCTGCCGCCGTTCATTGCAGCCCCGTCCTCGGCAAAGGCGCTGAACGCGTCGCCGAACCCACCGCCAGACGTGGCGTCAGCGGTCTCGTCCGGCTCCGCGGGCTGCTCGTCGCGGGAACCGTCGGCGTCCGTCTCACTGTCGGCGTCTGCGTCGCCGTCCGACGCCGGCTGGTCGGCGAACCGTTCGCGCTGGCGGCGCATCTTCTCCTGTTCCGTCCGGCCGGGGTTGTAGTCCTCGGCCTGATCCAGCATCGCTTCGGTGAACTGCTCGGCCATCCGCGAGAGGTCCCGGGCGTCCTGCAGTTCCGCCTCCAGTTCGGCGATGCGGGAATTCTTTTTATCCAGTTCCTCACGGAGTTCCTTGATCCGGTTCTCCGTCTCCTGCTGGTCCTCGCTGATTGTCTCCAGTTCGGAAACGAGGTCGTCGCTGACGGACTTGAGTTCCGGGCGCTCGAAGTCGTCGAGGCCCGGCGTCGCGCCGGCATCGAACGTCTGCTTGCGGTGGAACTGGACACGGCTGACCTGCTCGGCCCAGTCGTTCATCATGAACGCCTCGCCGTCGTCTAGGTCCTCGACGGCGTCAGCGTACTTGTTGTCGAGGATGCGCCCGACGACTTTCGTGTCGTTGTTCCAGGTCAGGCGATGCCAGACCAGCCAGTCACACTGGGTGATGTAGTCTTTCTTCACGTCGGCCGGGCGCTGACTGATGCCGACGATGCCCAGCCCGTGTTTCCGGCCGCGTTTCCCGATTTTGATGAGCATCTTCCCGACCTCGCCCATCGACCCCTTCTCCGGCATCCACTCGTGGCATTCCTCGACGAGCATCAGGAAGGGCTGTTTCTGTTTTTTCGCCTTCGCGAACAGTTGCTTGGCGACCTCGGTCAGTAGTGTCTCTGCTTCCTCCTCATCAAGGAACGACGAGATGTCGAGAATGATGGGGACGTTCTGTTCCAGCGCCAGCGAAGCGATCTTGCCGGCGTGGTCGTCCGTGACCTGAATGTCACACTCCTCGTCACCGCCGACGTGGAGTATCTCATACTCCTCTTTGAGACCGTAGTACTCACCGTCAATATCGACGATAAGTAGGCCAAATCCGTTGTCCAGCAGTTTCTCGGCGATGACACTCGCCGTATTCGACTTCCCGGACCCGCTCTTGCCGGTGATGAATCCCCGGCCAGTCAGCAGTTCCACCACCGGGAGATTGACAGTCTCTCCCGGTTCCCCGGTCCCACCCGGCCCCGCGCTCGTCGTCGCGACAGTTATCTGTTCGGTCTCTGCCATGCGTTTCTGTCAAGACGGAGACGCGCAGGCCCCATAACTCTCCGTCAGACGACCGTCAACTGCAGTACAGGTCTGGGCCGGGGGCGAAACCGTTCGGAATGACGCGGCGATTTCGCCCGGTCGGCTTCGAGATTCCGTGTCCTCTCGGTGAGATTCTCTCACCGAATCCGTTATGACCGTGTTTCGGGTGTCCGACTGGGGCCCCACTCGTCGTGGTGGACCAGTTCCGATCTATCGATACGACTACGCCAGCCTTCCTGTTGCAGTACCGGTTCGGAAGGGAAGCCGTCCTCTGGGTAGCCGACACAGAGATATGCCACGGGTTGAATGTGGTGTGGAATGTTCAACACATCACGGAGTTCGTGGGGATACAGGAACGAGACCCAGCCGACACCGATACCCTCGGCACGGGCAGCGAGCCAGAGGTTTTGCACGGCAAGGCACGTCGAATAAACGTCCATTCGCTGCATCGTGTTCCGGCCGAGAACGTGTGGCGCATCGCGGGTGGGGTCACAGGTAACACAGATATTCACCGGCGCATCGGTTATCCCCTCAAGTTTCAACTGGCCGAACTCTGATTTGCGCGGCTCTTTGTATCCTTCTCGTGCGGCCGCTATCGCCCGCTCGGCAATCGCTGCGACCGCTGATTTCGTCTGTTCGTCTTCTATCACGACGAAATCCCACGGTTGCGAGAACCCAACGCTGGGCGCGTTGTGAGCGGCGTCTAGAATCCGTCCGAGCACTTCCTCGGGAACTGGGTCGCCGACAAATCGTCTGATGTCTCGTCGCGAATAGATGGTCTTGTAAACTGCTTCGCGGTCTTGGGGACCGATCTCAGCCATATGTTCCATGACAGACGACAGTTGTATACCGGTTATGCTGGCCAGCGGATGTTCCGGATACAGCGATGTCCGAATGCAAGGCAGATCATGATCAGTGCCGGTCAGTTCAGGTCGGGGTAACGGCTATTGCAATGGGACTCCTTGGCATAGTTATTCAGCTGGGCTGTCCATGGACAGATACGAGACGTTCGTCGAGGACGGAACCGTGTACGTCGGGAGTGACGACGGTCCCCTGAAGGTGGCGCCGCTTGACGATATCGTCACGGCCGCAGGTGGCCCGGCGTGGACGATTTCCTACACCGAGGCGGAGAAAGAGCGCTACGCCGGGATGGACACCAGCGACGAAGGGTTGGTGGTCGACGTAGTCGACATGTTGCACGCAATGACCCACAGTCGGCGGTTCGTCGACACGCTGGCCGCACATCCGACAGATGTCCCGGCTGATGACACTATTTCGCCGCGAGCCGGCCTGTTCGTCGGGAAACTACTGGAGAATCTGGAACACGGTGTCGCCTGAGAACGCCTAGAAATCTGCGAGCGTGGTCTGACCGGGCGGGAGCGAGATGTGCGTCTCACCGGCGTCTGTTCCCTCGTCCACCGTGTCCTCGACAGCCTCGCTACCCGCCTCATTCTCGGCGAACGTTCCGAGTCCGACTTGCCCCCCGTCGTCCAGCTCGTCGGCTACCGCCGGGACGTTGCTGGTGCGGGGATTATCGGACGGTTCCTCGGAACCATCGCCACCGCCGAACCCGTCCAGGTTGGCCTGTTCGCCGGCAGAGAAGTCCAGATTCGAAACGCGAACACCGACCTTCCGAACGGGATCGCCAGCGAACTCGCCGAGCAGGTCCAGCGCGATGCGTCTGACCAGTTCGGGTTCCTCGACTGGACCGGGAAGCGACCGGGCGCGCGTGTTCACATCGAACGGCGGCGTCACGACCTTGATGCCGATAGTCTGGTAACGCGCGCCTTTTCGCTCGGCGCGGTCAGCGACAGCATCGGCGAGGGTGCGAACCTGTCGACACTTGGCCTCCATGTCGGCCGTCGCATCAGTGAACGCGGACTCCCGCGAGAGACTCTTGGGGTCGCCTTTCGGCGTTACCGACCGCTCGTCCTCGCCGCGGGCGTAGCGGCGTATCTCGCGGCCGCGCTCACCGAAGCGTTCGGCCAGCAGTTCCGGGTCGGCGGCCGCGAGGTCCCCTGCAGTTTCGATATCGAGTGTAGCGAGTTCTCTGGCGGTGACCGGCCCGACGCCGTGCACGTCCTCGACAGGGAGGTCATCAAAGAACTCTCGGACGGCTCCCGGTTCGACGATGACCAGCCCGTCCGGCTTGTCGCGGTCGCTGGCCACCTTCGCAGCGCTCATCGTCGGGGCAACGCCGACACTTGCGACCACGCCCACCGCTGACTCGATTGTATCTTTCAGGTCCTGCGCCCACGATTCGACAGTCTCCCATGAGACCCGCTCGGTCACATCCAGATACGCTTCGTCGATGCTCACCTCGCGGACGACATCCGCTTCCGTGTGGAGGATTTCCCGGACATCCGCGGCGACGGACTCGTAGAAGTCCATGTCGACCGGGCGGTAGAAGCCGGCGTCTTCGACATCGAGGTCCGGAGCCGCAACAGCGTCGACCTTCCGTGGCAGGCGTTCCAGGGCCTCTGAGATGGCCATCGCTGATTCAACACCGTACTCTCGGGCCTCGTAGCTCGCTGTCGCAACGGCCCCATGGGTCGCGCCGTTCTCGTAACCCATCCCCACGACGAGTGGCTCATCTCTGAGTGCTGGCTCCCGCCGCTGTTCACAGGCAGCGTAGAAACAGTCCATGTCGACGTGCGCGACTATCTGCTCGGATCCGCTGGTCCCAGGGAGCCGCGCAACGTCCATACCCGACGCTATGTGTACTGGCAGAAAACCCCACCGGCCCTCGCCAAGCGCATCAGGTCAAGGGTGGTCGGGTGTGTCGACATAACCCCGGAAAACGGGAGCAGGGAAAGTGGTGGGGTGGGGGTGGGGTGTCAGATGCTCCGTACGCCGTTGGTTGCATAGCGATACGTGGCCGGTGGAGTGGCCATTGCTCCACCGGCGAGTTGTCGTCCGCCGATGCCAATCCCGGATGGTACGACGGTCGTTCCCGCCGGGAGCGTGGATAGCTCCATGTTAACAAAAGTCATGGTAGCACTTCAATGTTGGCTGAAGTTATATTTATCTCACACTTTGAGGGCCCCGCTCGAAACGTTTTCAGTCCTCTCCCCACGACTGCGACGTAATGACTGAACTGACGGACTCGCTGCCGGACAGACCGCTCTCAACGAGCGAAATCTCAGCCCTTGAAGCCCAGTACGACGACTACGGGTTTGCGCCGGTCGGGTTCTTTCCTGACCTCGATGTAGTGGCCGCGTTCGTCGTCATCATCAACGGCGACCGGGGCTACAGCCTCGGTTATGACCGTGACGGTGACGGCTGGGTAGTCGTCGAGTCCTTCGAGGACGGTGAGGACTTCGCGGGCGTCACTGACCGGCTACAAGAGTGGATTGGTGATGACTGGGAAGAGTTCGAGCAGGCTGCCGTCGAGCCAGAGTGAGGGTGTCGACGGCTACGGAGCCGGACAGAGGACGAACGCGGCGAGCTTCAAACGCCTGCTAACGCCTCGGCTGGTCGTTTTTGTTGCCGCAGAATGCGATGGCTGGGGTTTGTACTCGACTGCAAATCCTCGCTGTCGCTCGGATTTCAGTAGGTCAAATCCGTCACTCCACAGTTCCGACTCACCAATAGTTCGTTGAAAAAGTGCGGCGACCGGGATTTGAACCCGGGCCATGAGCTTGGAAGGCTCAGGTCCTACCACTAGACCACCGCCGCTCATTGCTCCGCGTCTTCGCGGCGTGCCTCGCGATTCCGTTGGAATCGCTCGCCACCGCCGCACGCTCACTTCGTTCGCGCGCGGCGTCGTTCGCAAATCCGTTGGATTTGCTCACCACCGCCGCTAACTCGTGCGGACACAGACTCGGTGGACTGTGTTTCGCCCGAGTGCGAACGTATAGGTCCATAGATGGAAGGCAATTAAGTGCGTTTCCCTTCTGGCTCGACAACCCCGTAACAGTTGCCGCTTGAGAGTTCCATCGAGACGAGTCGAAGGTCGCTGTCAGCGACATCACGCTCGAACTCGGCTGGCGCGTAGATGTGATAGAACCGCGGGACCGTCTCGCCACCGGGGAGCGTCCAGTCGACGGTCGTGTCAAAGCCCTCGTCCGCGTCGGGGTCGGCGTCGAAGCGGTCGTGAGCCGTGCTCCACACACTGACGAGCGCCCGAGCACCCGGCGCGAGGACGCGGGCCAGTTCGTCCAGACTGGCGCGGCGGGCGGCCTGCGACGGCAGGTGATGCAGCGTCGCGACGTACACCGCGCGATCGACAGACCCGGCTGTAAGCGGGAGGCGGGTCGCGTCGCCCTGCAGTAGCGCGACGCTGTCGCCGACGCGGTCGGTCGCCGCCCGCAGGAGCGCGCGGCTGGCGTCGAGGCCGACGACGTGGTCAGCGACCCCTGCGAGCAGTTCCGCGTGGCGGCCGTTGCCACAGCCGATATCGAGCGCCATCCCAACACTATCGGATTCGTCGACGAACGATTCGACTTCCGGCCAAGCATACTCACGGGTCTTCGAGAAGTGGTCACCGATGTCCTCGTACGTCCGGCGGACGGCGGCCCGCGAACGGGCCGGTTCGTCACTGTCGGCGCTCGAATCGGAGGCTGGCATCGGTCGACTGCGTCACTCCGTGCCGTACTTTTCGGGGTAGGCCTCGGCGAGTAGCTCGTCCTCGTCGGCCAGCCGCTCCCGAACCGGATCGATAACGTCCGAGATCGCGCTTGCGGCGGACGGCTTCAGGTCGGCGGGGTGGAGTTCGCCGCTGACGAAGTCCGCTTCGACCTCGTCGTAACTCTCGTAGGTCAGGTCGCCGCCGTACTCCTCCGGGCGCTCGACGACGAACGAGTCGCCGCGAACGTCCAGAATCGGGAAGACCAGGTGATTGAGGTACTCCAGCACGCCGTTCTCCTCGACCTCACCGGCCGGGCAGTACGCCTGATTGATCTTCTCGTCAACCTCGCCAGGGCTGTCGGTAAGGTTGACCTTCGACGCCTCGTCGGAAGCGCTCATCTTGCCGCCGGAAAGGCCCGACAGCAGCGGTGCAAACAGACAGATCGGCGACTCGCCGCCGTGGTCCGGGAGAATCTCGCGGGAGAGCATGTAGATGCCGCGCTGGTCGACGCCACCGTAGGCGATGTCGGCGTCCAGTGCCTTCACGTCAAGCGTCTGCATCAACGGGTAGATGAGTCCGCCGAGGTTCGGGCTCTCAGATTCACGGACGACCTCGCTGGCCGCGCGCTGCGTGCGAGAGATGGTCGTCTCGGCGGCCATCCGGTACATCTCCAGCGTGTACTCCTCGTCGAGCTGGAAGTCGGTCCCGCGGACGAAGGTCACATCTTCGGGGTCCGCACCGGCCGCTTCAATCATGCCCTCGATGGCCGTCTCGTAGTAGGCCGAGCGGGCATCCAGCAGGTCGAAGGGTGATTTGTTATCATCGAGGTGGGCGTGCAGGTCCGCGATGAGGACCGTCACGTCGACGCCGGCCCGCAGGAAGTCCGCGAGCTTTCGCATCGTCGTGAAGTGGCCGATGTGCATCTCGCCGGTCGGCGCGTAGCCGATGTACGCCGACGGGTCGCTCTCCTCGAACAGCGTCCGCAGTTCGTCCTCGGTGACGACCTCTGTGGTGTGTCGTGTCACCAGATCGAGTCGCTCGGCGGTATCCATACCGATGTGTGGCCGGTCCGGCGATTAAAACGTTCCTGTCCGGTGTGACGGGCTGGCGAGGTGGGCCGTACTGTTTTATGACAGCAGGGCACATTCGGGGGTAGATGTCCCTCCTGTTCGACCACGTCATCGGGTCCTTCGACCTCGACGGCGCGTCGCTGTGTGTCCCCGACGACGACGCTCTCGACGATCGCGGCCATGTCGTCCCCGCGCGGCCCGTTGCCGAGTTTGCAAGCCATCACGACGAACTCGCCCACTCCGAGGAAGACTGGGTCTGTATCCCGTTGCACGAACCGGACTCAGCGCGGGTCACCGACGAGTTCGTCGCCTTCACCGACCACTCCCTGCACGGACAGATCTTCGTCTTCGAGCGCGACGGCGAGCGGGACTTCATCCACGCGGACGCCTTCGGAGCCACGGGTCTGGCCGACCGGATTCGCTTCTGGCACTCCGACTACGTCCCGGAAACGTACCCACCCTCCTACGACTCTCCCATAGACGACAGCGAACCGCCCCGAAATCCGATCCCGTTGGCGGAACTGCTCGACGGTTTGCGTTCCCACGTTGAGCGCGAACGCGAAGCGACTCGCCAGCAGAACCGCGAACAGGCCGACCGGCGCTCACCTGCCGAGGTGTACGAGGCCGGTGGCGACGCAGTCCCCGAGCTCCACGCACGGGGCCGAGACGACGGAACGTACCGGTTCCGCGTCGACCCGCCCGCAGACATCGCCGCCAGACAGGACGGTGACTGGGCATTCGTCGTGGAATCGGAGTTTGGCATCCACGAGGGAAACGAGGTGCTGGTCCACGACGTGGACGGGACCCGAGGGGACGGTCCGTTCCCGATCCCAGCGACAGTCGAGCGCATCCGCGGCCGGTCGGTCTGGCTCGCGGTGAACTGGGCCGAGGTCGACGGTGCGACGACGCTCGAAAGTGCCCTCACCGACGGTGACGCCACCTACGGGCTCACAGCATTGCTCAATCCCGTTCCGTTCGACCGCGAACGGGAGGCGGTCGAGGACCTATCTGACCACCGCTTCCGGGACGTGCTCACCGGCAACCGGCCGATAACGTTCTCAAACGGGGCAGCCGCCCGAAGCGACCAGTTCGATGAGGAACTGAATCAGGAGCAGCAACTGGCCGTCGAGCACGCATTGCTGGCCGACGACCTGTTCTGTATTCACGGCCCGCCAGGGACCGGGAAGACGCGGACGCTTGTCGAAATCGTCCGCCGGGCCGCACAGGCCGGTGAGGACGTGCTGGTGTGTGCGGACTCGAATCAGGCCGTCGACAACCTCGTCGCGGGGTCGTCGACGAGCGACGCGGCGGACCCGCAGTCGCTGCACGCCTACGGCCAACACGGCGACGACGACTACACGCTCGACCGCGTGAACGCGAGCCAGTCGGCAAACGACGTTGTGCGTCGCGCCTACGGCGACGTTCCCGGGCGGGCCGACGTTGTCGCGGTGACGAACAACAGTGCCGCCACGCTCGCCCGTGAGTTCGACCTGGTGGTGCTGGACGAAGCGACACAGTCCACCTGCGCAGCGTCGTGTATCCCGCTGGTCCGGGCCGACCGCGCCGTGCTGGCCGGGGACCACCGACAGCTCCCGCCCTACAGCGCCAGCGACGAACCGCCAGAATCGAGCTACGGCCACTCGCTGTTTGAGCATCTCTACGCCGACGGCGGCGTCTACGACGGTGTTGGCCTCCAGCTACAGACCCAGTACCGGATGCACCGGGACATCGCGTACTTCCCGAACCGGCGGTTCTACGACCGGACGCTACGTAACGGGCGGGCCGTCGACCCGCTCCCCGACCGCCCGGCGGTCGAAGGGTACAACGTTGGCGGCCGGGTCGAAACCGTCGGGCACTCCAGAGCTAATCCCACCGAAGCCCGCCTTGTCGCGCATCTCGTTCAAGACCTGCTGGCAGACGTACCCGCCGAGGAGATCGGCGTCATCACACCGTACAGCGCGCAGGTGTCACGTATCCGCGAGACGCTCGCCGGGCAGACCGACGCTGCGGACGGGGTAACTGTCGACACCATCGACTCGTTTCAGGGCGGCGAACGGACGGCCATCGTCCTCTCGCTCGTCCGGAGCAACGCAGACGGGAACATTGGCTTCCTCGGGAGACCGGTTGACGGCCCACGGCGGTTGAACGTCGCGCTCACGCGAGCGAAGCGGTACTGCGCCGTTGTCGCTGACTGGCACACACTCCGCTACGATGCGGACGGGAAGTGCACAGATCTCTACAGCGACTTCTACCAGTTCGTCTCGAACACCGACCGCCTGAACGACGTGGACCCCGAGTTCATTCCGGTGTAGCTGGCCAGCTATCGTCCGACTGCGATGGGTCCAAATACGTCCGACCCAACTGTCTCACATGTACACGGGGAAAACGGAGAAGGCCTGCTGTCTGTGCGGGAATCCCGACACCGAGACCCGTCTCGATCTGCCGCCGCGAGCGGTCCCGTTGCTCAAACACGCAGACCCCATCGCTTGGCAGGACATCGTCGGCGAGGTGTCCATCTATTTCTGTGGCTCCGACTGGGAGACGGTTCGGGACCTCGTGTTAGAAACTGGGATGAGCCCGCTGTCCCGGTGTAACGCTGCTCGCGCCTCCTTCGATCTCCGAGAGGACTTCGAGGCGCTGCTGAACGACATCCGGGACGAGCCGGACCACACGGAAATCGAGGCGGAGATGCGCGCCAAGGCTGAGGAAGCGCTGACGAATCACGACGACCCCTACGTCGAAGAGCGGGACCTCGTCGAGGCCCGCGTCATCGAATGGGTGTTCGAAGACACTGCAGACGAGTAACCCGACGAGGGCAGCGGTATGGCTCCGTATCCAAACTGTTTTGACCACCCGTAGCCGTGTGTCAACCGATGACTGTACGCGTAGGTGTGCTCGGTGCGACTGGCGCAGTCGGGCAGCGACTTATCCAACTGCTTGACCCCCACCCCGAGTTCGAAATCGCAGCACTGACCGCCAGCGACGCGAGCGTTGGCGAGACATACAAGGACGCCGCCAAGTGGCGCGTCGACTCCCCGATTCCCGAGGACGTAGCCGGGTCAGAGGTCCGCGCCACCGACCCGGATTCGGTGCCCGACGACGTCGATCTCATCTTCTCCTCGCTCCCGTCGAGCGTCGGCGCGGAGGTCGAACCGGAGTTCTGTGAGGCCGGCTACACAGTCTCTTCGAACTCCTCGAACGGCCGGATGGACGAGGACGTGCCCCTCATCATCCCTGAGGTCAATGCCGACCACGTCGACCTCCTCGAAGTCCAGCGCGACGAGCGTGGCTGGGACGGCGCACTCCTGAAGAACCCGAACTGCTCGACGATTACGATGGTGCCGCCGCTTGCCGGCCTCGACCGCGAGTTCGACCTGACCGACGTGCGTGTCTCGACCCTGCAGGCCGTCTCCGGCGCGGGCTACTCCGGCGTCACGTCGATGGAGATCATCGACAACGCAATCCCACACATTGGCGGCGAAGAGCAGAAGATGGAGAGCGAATCACGCAAGCTACTGGGCTCGTTCGACGGCGCGGAAGTCCAGCTCAACGAGATGGACGTGGCCGCCTCCTGTAACCGCATCCCGACGCTCGACGGCCACCTAGAGAACGTCTGGGCCGACACAGCCGAGGACATCTCCACGGCCGACGCTGAGGCCGCGATGGAATCCGTGACCGGTATCGACCTGCCGTCCTCGCCAGAGAAACTCGTCACGGTGTTCGAGGAGCCGGACCGACCACAGCCCCGCCTCGACCGCAACATCGAGGACGGCATGGGCGTCGCAGTCGGTGGGTTCCGCGAGACGACCGACGGCGTCCAGTTCAACTGCCTCGCGCACAACACGATGCGCGGTGCTGCCGGTGCGAGCGTGCTGAACGGCGAACTGCTGAACAAACGCGGCTATCTGTAACGGTCGGCCTCGCTGAGTGCGGTTTTTAGAAATTGACCGAGGTCAAGTCGCTAGGCAGACATTTTTCACGACCAGTATCGACTGCGTACACATGGTCTCCCGCGATACGAAGCTTCAGATTGGACTGGTGAGCGTGGTTATAATCGTTTCAGTGCTCCGCCCATTCGTATTTCCGCTCGGACGGCTCGGGTCCATCGCGTTTTTCGCAGGCACGAACTTTGTCATATTGGGTGGCGCACATCGGTACCTAGCTCTTGTGGATGATAGTGAGACGATTCCAGTTGCGGCCCGCTGGCGGTACATCGGAGTTGCAGCGATGGTAGCTGTGGCTTCCTTCCTGCGAGCAGTTGCCGGACGGACTAGCGTCGGGAGCATCACGCTCAATCAACTACTCGGCGGCGTGCTCGCTGTGACAGTTGTATCCTATCTGCTGTACGAAGCCCGCGCTGGCTATCTCGCCAGCCGACAGTGACTATAGGTCGATTTGGTTCCTGAGCCCGTCCCACTCACCGGTTCGCTCGGCCTGCCGAACGTTTTCCGCCACGATATCGGCCAGTCGCTCGTAGTAGCTCGGCGTGTGGCCGGCGTTGTGTGGCGTGATGAGGACGTTCTCGAAGTCCCACAGCGGATGATCGCCGGGCAGCGGTTCGGGGTCGGTCACGTCCAGTGCCGCGCCGTCGATATGGTTGCGCTGGAGCGCACTGACCAGCGCGTTGGTATCGACAACTGGACCACGGGCGACGTTGGTAAGTACCGCCTCGGGATGCATCGTCCGGAACACCTCCGCGTCGATAAGGTGACGTGTTGCGTCGGTGAGCGGGCAGGCGAGCCCGACGTACTTCGTGTCGGTGACCGCCTCGTGAATCTCGTCGAAGCCGTACACCTCGTCGGTCGGGCCGCCTTTTTCTGGTGAGTAGCGGACGCCAACGGTCTCCACGTCGAATCCCTGCACACGGTCGACGATGGCCTCGCCGATTTCGCCGAGACCGACAACGCAGACACGGCTACCGGCGAAATCGTTGGTGTGGAACGACTGCCAGACGTGGTCGCGCTGGTGGCGACGGGCGGTGAAGAAGCCCCGGGCGAAGGCGAGCCACGAGCCGACGACGTTCTCGGCGACGTTCGGGCCGTGGACACCGGAAGCTGTCGTGAGCGCGATATCGCGGTCCGCCAGTTCCGAGAGTGGGAGGTGGTCGTATCCAGCGTATGTCCCTGCAAACAGCTGCAGCGAGTCGGCAGTGTCGACCAGCTCCGGCGAGATGTCGTTCCCAGTCAGGACTGTCGCACCCGCAATCAAGTCCCGCTCGGCCTCTGGCGTCTCTGCGACGGCGATATCCCATTCCGGCAGTCGTTCCCGGAGCGCTGTTACATACTGGTCGACTGGCATTCCGTGAACGTCATAGCGCGTCACAACGATGTCAGCCATTGAACCCCTCCTGTGGCGTGCGGATCCATACCGTCTGCTCCACGCGGGCCCCTCAAAACGGTGCCGGCAGTCTGTTGACCGTCTGCCAGAGATAGTGTTGATATTGCTATAGTTGGAGAACGAGGGAACTACCAGCCTGAATTAGTAAAATTTGTAGTAATAGTGCGCCGATATCTTAGCATATTTGTAGGATGGCCAGCGTACAGCGTTCAAGGAATGGGGAAATCGACGAGCGTTGTGGTGATCGATGACGACGAAGACTTTAGACAGCTCTACAAGCTCTGGCTCCCGGAGGCATATGAGGTTATAGAGGCCGGAGACGGCCGTACGGGGTTACAACGGATCGACGACACAATCGATGCGGTACTGCTGGACCGCCAGATGCCGGAATTGAGCGGCGAAACGGTCGCCGAAAGGCTCCGGCAGCGGTCAGTTACCCCCGCAGTTGTCATGATCAGTAGCGTCAAGCCGGACGTGGATATTCTGGATATCCCCGTGGATTCGTATCTCAGAAAGCCCGCTGACCGGGATACCCTGTTGTCAGTACTTTCGACGGTCCGTACCCGATGTGAATACGAGGCGCAACGCCGAGAAATCCTGGGACTTGCCGACCGGCGGGCAACAGTTGCCGACGCTGTACGGGCCACAGCGCTCGCGGAAAGCGATTCGTACCAGCGGGCCGTCGAACGGCTGGAACAACACGACGTGTCACTCGCCGACGCAGTGTCCGAGCCGTAGCGCACGGTGTGTTCCAGTTTAGTCAGGTGAGAGCGTCAGACCCCAGTTTCGATGCAAGACAATAGGTTTTAGCGGGCGCGGGACACCGTAGCGGGTATGGAACACGTAGACGTCGCCATTGTGGGTGGTGGCCCGGCCGGGTCGTCGGCGGCCGAGGCTGCAGCTGACCACGGGGCCGACGCCGTCCTCCTCGAAAAGGGGGTCCCCAGAGCCGACCGCGAGGGGACGGGGCCGGACTCGACGGACGCCGCCGGACTACTCGATTACTGGTTCGACATCATGGGTATTCCGCGGTCGGAGTTCCCCGAGGACGTGGTACTGAGCGAACTCGACGGGGCGAAATTCTACGGCCCCTCGACGGAGATGACGCTCACGGAGACTGGTATCAGCTCCAGTGCTGACGGCTTCGGCATCACCTTCCACCGAGCGCGGTTCGACGACTGGCTCCGCGAACGGGCGACGGACGCAGGCGCGGACTACCGTATCGGCGTCAGCGTCACCGGCGTCGAGACAGACCTCCGGAGTTCGCCGCGCCACACCGTCCGACTGGCCAACGGCGAGGACATCGCCGCCGAGTACGTGATCCTTGCCGACGGCCCACAGCGGACTATCACCGGCGGCACGCTCGACCAGTTCCTTCCAGCCGGACAGACGATGGCCGACATCATGCCGTCGAACAAGGTCAACCACATCGCCTATCAGGAGCACCGCCGGATGCCCGAGGAGCTGTTCACGCCGGAGTTCATCGAGTTCTGGTGGGGTATCATGCCCGGTCACACGGCGTACCCGTGGATTTTCCCGAACGACGCGCCGGTCGCCCGTATCGGTCTGACGATGCCTATCGGGCTGGACATCGACGCCTACGACCGCAGCGAGTGGGACCTGCTCAGAGCGGGCGACGACAGTATTCCACAGGGCCGGCAGTACATCGAGCGACTGCTCGAACGGGAGTTCCAAGCGTACGACCTCGACGACTTCCCGCTCGTCGAAGACCGTGGGAAATCGAAGGGGACGGAGACGTATCCCATCTCCTCAACTCGGCCGATAGAGTCCCCGGTGGGTGCCGGCATCGCCGTGGCCGGTGGAGCAATGGGGACCACCTCGGCGTTCCACGAGGGCGGCGACCATGTCGCCGTTCGCACCGGGAAAATCGCCGGTCGCCTCGCCGCAAACGACCGCCTCGAACGGTACAACGACGCCTGGCACGACGCTATCGGCGACGAAATCCTCCGGAACGTCACCTTCGCGGACATGGTTCGGGACTGGCGACCCGGCGACTGGGATCGGGCCTTTACCACCGCCAACGACCTGATGGACGCCCGCGGTATCAAGGCCGATGCGGCGCTCCGTGGCGGCTTTAACGGTATTAAGATGGTGCTGGCTTACAAATGGGGGAAGTTCTCCTCCCGCAACGGTAAGTACGTCCAGTTGCGTGAGGACGACTACGCCGTCTGAACGTCACCCTTAGGTGTGCGACCGGCTAACTACGGGTGCGTGCCTTTAATCCCCGGCTGAGACCCGTCACCGGGACAATGACGACCCGGAGAACCCGGGCACGCGACATGACCGCGGTTCACACCGCATCTGGTCGTCATTCGACGATCTGCCAGACGGTTGCACCGTCTGGGCGTTCGGTGATTACGCCGTAATCACCCGCGCTCGCGGCTGACGCCGCTCGCGCATCTGGTCGTTATTCAACGACCCGCCCGGCACGAGGGTTTGCCGGCTGACGTGGCACACCGCCGAGGATGATGCCGGACGTTAGTGTTCCGGGCGTACATTTTGAGTACGCTAATGATAATATTGATAAATAATATTGATTGCCTCAGCTACGGTATTCGGTTGGGAGCAGTTCTTCGGTAGTAACCGCTCTTCCTGACGAATTTTTGGAAGCAATCTATCCTGACCAGCCTGGAATGGAGTCTGCCGGGAGTGTTGGCATCAGTCAGCTTTAGATGACTGTGCCGGGTACAGAGCGCATATCCACCATACCGAAAACGTGGAATCACAGAGATAGAAGGAAATTACAGGTGTATGATAGAATAAATGCTATCAGTAGGTATCGCCCTATCTTGTTACAACGGGCGAAGAGTTATTCCGAGTTACAACCGGCGACCCGACAGACCAGCAAAGTATTATGATGGTCGGAAGTATGACACGTATCTCATATGAGTGGCGCCCTGAGTAGAAGGATTGACTCAGCAGTCAGTATCGCTGGTGCCGAGACATTTTCAGGGTAAGTATTAGTTTGCTGTAACTTGTATAAGCAATATGGAGCATCCAAGCGTCCTCGTATTCGTCGAGTTCCCCGATCCTGAGTTCCCCGAACCAGGGTTCCTTGACCGTCTTGCATACCCGGATGCAGAGCTTGTTGGGTTTTACCATCTTGATGAAAACGAGTCTGTCCAAGAAGTAAAGAACGAATACGAGGAAGACTTCACCACGGAGTTGCGAGAGCAGGCCGAACAATTCGAGCAACGGGGGATACGGACGGAGTACAAACTTGTTTTCAACCATGATCGGGTCGAAGCACGGCAAAAAATCGCCAATAGGGTTGATGCGGTTCTCACTCCGGGTGGAGCAAATACACTTGGCAAAGTATTGATGGCCGCCCGTCACACACACAATGCGGAAGAGAAAGTGGCCAATCTTCTCAATATCATTGACGGTGATGACCTGCTTTCAATTGACCTCATACACATAGCGGATCCGGATGACCCAGAAGGAGAAGTTGAGGGTGAAAGAATCTTAAACGAGATGAGTTCACACCTTACAAGTGAAGGCATTCCGGCCCTTCATATCAATCGAGAGGTGCGAACAGGAAGAGATGTGGCATTTGAGCTGAATCAAGCCGCGGGCAACTATGACCTCGTTGTACTGGGTGAAACCGAGCAGGATGTTGGTGACGAAGTCTTTGGCCCAGTAGGCGATTATATTGTTGACAAACAGGACGTTCCCGTATTGACTATTCGGTGACGACAACCAGCTAAACGCCTTTTCCCGCTATTTAATGACAGTCTCACGCCGGTTCAACCATCTACTGCTCGGATCGATCAATAGCTCTATTAATCCTCTCTCAATCGTGTGAGTCGCGATCTGAACAGATTGACAGAGTGTCTGGCTGGGCCAACCCGGATTCGGTATTTTCAATTCCCTAGACACAAAAATAGGAGAATATTGATGCATAGTGCCCCTCGAAAGCGACATCAAGAACTCGATGTCGACGTCCCCACACTTCTGGGTGACGACCACGAAGCGTTCGAGACGTTTCTCTCGGGTGAGGGAACCGGGCCGGTTGCCATCGTGGGCGAGCCCTTCTCCGGGCGCGGGTCAGTTATAGACCATGCTGTGCAGGAACTGGATGCAAGCCGTATCAGCCTTGGCCCGGGTGATGGAGTCGATCAGATACGGTCAAGGGTCAATGGGACGCCAGTCGTGATAGAGAACTGCCAGCATCTTTACGAGCGTCGTATCGGGGGCTTCGAGGAATTGTCTGCGTTTCTCGACGATATGGCGAGCATCGATGTGAGAGTGGTGACCGGCTGGAACCGGTATGCGTGGGCGTATCTCACAGCAGTACAGGACCTTGATCGAGAGTTTCCTGTCGTCGCTGAGATCCAGTCCGCTTCCACAGAACGGATCGCGGAACTCGTGCTAAGCCGCTACGACGAGATGCCGGCGTTCGTCGCAGACGACCCCGAGCGGGGCGGTTTAGTCGTCACGACACATCGTGATTTCGGCTGGCGGGACTGGTCGGTATCGGTGCCGGTCCCTGTGCTGGATCCAGTTGCAATCAAGGACCTATTCTCGGATGGAAACCTCGATCCCAAGGACGTAACTTTCGGTCGGCTCGCTGCGGTCTCGAACGGGAACCTTGGTGTCGCTACAGCGATTTGGGAGACCCGCGATGAGTCAGAGGTGCGCCCGAGCGACATCGCGGTCTCCGCATCCGAGCGGGACTTGGACCGCGAGGAGGCGTTCTGTCTGCGGATCGTACTCTCGAAAGAGCGGGTCAACCGGGAACCGCTCACGGGAATTGTTGATGGACTTGACCGGGTCCTTGGGACCCTCTCGCGCGACGGCCTCATCTCGCTTGAGGACGATATCGTGGAACTGAAGCCAGCAGCGATGCCGGCCGCCGTCGCGATGACTGAACGGGAGCGGATACTGTGACCCCGCTTCAGGTGCTGGTAGACCTCGGGATAGACCGAGAGACGCTCGTAGGAATTGTGGGAGTACTTGTGGCCGCGTACGTGGCCAGCCGGGTGGTTGGGTATGCGCTCATCGCGGTCGCCGAGCGTCGGCCTCGCCGACGGATCAGTATCAAGATGTTAGTTCCGATTGTGCGGTTTCTGATCTACGGAACCGCGGCCTTTCTTATTCTGGGACCGTTGCTTAGACTGTCCGCCACACAGTTGCTCGCAGTGTCGGGACTGCTTGGGGCGGCCCTGGGGTTCGGCCTGAAGGACCTCTTCGCGGGGATGATCGGCGGGCTAGTGCTCGATTACCGAGCGTCCGTACCAGGTCGGCGACAAGGTTACCATCGACGGCGACTACGGCGAAGTGACCGATATCGGGCTCCGGGCGACGACACTGATAACGCCTGACGACAGCGCCATCAGAGTCCCAAACGCCACGCTATTCACCGCAAACGTCTCAAACGCCAACGACGGACAGCCAGAGATGATGGTCGTCGTCGAGCTGGCGGTCACCACCGGAGCCGATCTCGATCGGGCGAGTGCTATCGTCGAGGAGGCAATGGTGACCTCGAAGTACGTTTTCGTCGACGACGACCACCCGTTCGCGGTCTTGGTTGAGGATGAATCCTACTATCGGACAATCCGCGGCAAGGCGTATGTAGCCGACCTGCGCGACGAGTTCGCATTCGCCTCAGATGTGACTGAGCGCTCGATGGCCGCTTTCGCCAGGGAAGGTATCACGATACCAAAGGCACCCGTTCACATCTCCAAGCACCGCTGACCCTGCTGTCGCCTCTTGGCACCACGAATCAGTTCACAAACTTTTCACCCGTGCGCTTGGTATAATCTAACAGTACGTCTTAATTATCACAGCTATGGGACTACTGCCCTCTCTCCTGACTCGCAGTCGTTCTGGGAAACTCGGACTCATCGAAGTCGTTGCGATGGGTGTTGGCGGAATGGTTTCGGGCGGGATCTACGCTGTCCTCGGCGTCGCAATGCAGCAAGCCGGTAATGCAGTCCCACTGTCGTATCTCATTGCGGGCATCATCACCCTCCTCACTGCCTATTCCTATCTCAAACTCACGCTGCACTTCGGCGAGCACGGCGGCGTCTTTTCATTCGTCGAGCACATTGTTGACAATCCAACTATCGCCGCGTACGTCGGGTGGATTCTCATCGTCGGATACGTGGGTGTGATGGCGATGTACGCGTTCGCCTTCGGTGCGTACACGCTCACTGCCGCGCGAGCCATCGCGGGGAACGAACTCCCGCAACTCCTGCGTCCGGTAATCTCAATCATAATTGTCGCTGCGTTCGTCGGCCTTAATATCCGGGGCGTCCAAGAAACCGGGCTCTTCGAAGATATCGCAGTGTACATCAAAATCGCCATCTTGCTGTCGCTCGCAACTCTCGGAGTGGTTTTTTATGATGGGAGTGTGGTGGCAATTGACTTCTTCAGCAAAGGCGTCGTCAGCCCCATCGCCGGATTCGCCATCATCTTTGTCTCCTACGAGGGTTTCCAACTCTTGGTATATGACTACGAGGAGATCGAAAACGTGGAACAGGTATTGCCAATCGGGATGTACGTTGCCATCGCTATTGCGATGCTGATCTACGTCTCGGTGTCATTCATGGCGACGCTCAATCTCACGCCAGCGGAGCTTCTCGCTCATCAGGAGGTCGCGCTCGCCGAGGCCGTCTCCAACATCCCAGTACTCGGGGGTGCTGGATTCATTCTCGTCATCCTTTCGGCAATCAAAAGCACCTCGTCAGGCATCAACGCAACATTGTTCGGTACATCTCGGCTTGTCCACAAGATTGCGACAGAAGGTGCACTCCCACGCGTTTTTTCGTTCCGGAACCGAGACGGAATCCCCGTCTACTCGCTGCTGATTATCGGTAGTCTGACGGCAGCACTCGCAGCTCTTGGGACACTCAAGCAGATCACTGAATTTGGATCAGTGGCGTTTCTGATCTCTTTTGCGGTCACGAATTATACGAACATCGTACTCGCTGATGAGACGGGTTCGAACCGTTTCATCCCCGTACTCGGACTGGTCGGCACAGGGGTCGCACTTCCGGTTGTGCTCTATCACTTATATCGAACGGACGTGGCGATCCTACTCTGGATCGGAGGGATCTTCGCGGTAGTCTTCCTCGTAGAGTACTTCTATATCGAGCGGAGTTCGTTTACGCCCGAGATAGACAGTGGGGAAGCAGAATGGTCGAAGCGGTGACATCCCAAAATGACCTCGCTGGGACTCGTCCATCGGGTCGCTAGTGCCGCCAGTGACGAACACTACAATGCTTGCGACATTCTCGATACAGAGTAACTACGATGTGTCCCGTACTTCTTCTGTAGACAATACCGTTCGCTTTTAGCGACGGTACTAGTAGATTTTCACCCGGTAGTGTCCTGAGCGTATATTTCCAGAGTCCCATTGACTCCAATTAAAATAATACTGACACTATCCACATTAGCTCCAGTATGTCCCTGAGGCAGGTTCTTCCGTAACTGCACCCTGTTAGCCGGAACTTCGTGATAATTGATGGCGGCGCTTCCAAGACTGGGGCTGTCGAATAGGCCCATATCTGTCATTTCTACAGTCTCAATAATCTCGTTGCGGACGCACTATTTCTCAAGGTTTACTCGTTTGCGCAGGATTGCGGTGTATTTTCCCACAGCCAATCCCAGCATGACAATAATATTTGCAGTAACATTTATATATTGACTGGTTGACAGCATATTTGTAGATTAGATAATGTTAAGCAACGATCAATATAGTCTGACCTCCAAGCGGCGTAGCTTCTTGAAAATGGTCGGTACAGCTGGCCTGGCCGGTCTCGCTGGCTGTGGTGGAGACAGCGGTGGCGACGGCGGCGACGGTGGTGGCGGCGAGAGCGGTGGTAGTGATGGAAGTGGCGGCAGTACAAGTTGGACAATTGGAACGTCGGGACCGGAGACAGCGACTCACGCGTCAGGGGTAGCGATGGCACAGCTGATCTCCGAAAAGTCAAGCGACATCAGCATGAGCGCCCAGACCACCGGCGGGACTGCGGCAAACCCTCGGTTGATCGCGCAGGGAGACATCGATGTCGCCCAGAGTACTGACTGGGCGGTCGCACGCTCAAACAGCGGGGGAGACCCCTACGGAAAACCAGTCGGGAAAACGATGACCCAGGTGTTACCGTTCATGACTCTAGAGTATTACCTCGTCAGGCGGACTGACGACGCGCTGGCAGGCATTGAAACAGTGTCGGACATTCCACAGGACGGGTCGGTTTCGATGGCGTTCGGCCAGCGCGGCGGGACGAACTTCTTTGCGGGACTTGACGGATTCCGACTGTCCGGGATCGACAATGTCGAGGACAAGTACGACCTCCAGTCAATGAGCTGGGGAGATCAGGGGGCCCAGTTCGCGGACGGCCGCCTCGATATGATGATAGTCTATGGGGTCAGTCGCGAGGTGCTGACCGGATGGGCGCAGGAGGCCGGTGCACAGGCCGACGTCGCGGTCGTCAACTGGGAGTTCGACGAGTCAGACCTGGCAAACTCCGACCTGCCCTACACATATATTGAGACACCGGCCAGCCTCTGGGATGGGCAAGATATTCGAATGGACTCCATTCCGGCAGTCGGTGTCGGCTACGAGACGATCTTCCCGGCCGACGTATCTGAGGAACTGGGCTATGAGTTCGTACAGACGGTCATGGAGGACATCGACGCGGTCCGTGAGGCGAGTTCAGTGCTCTCGCGGGCTGGCCCGGACTTCGCACAGGAATTTTTGCTCCCCTCGTCGAATGCACCCGTCCATCCCGGAGCGGAGAAGTACTACAAGGAACAGGGTCTGTGGAAGGACAGACTAACCACACTTGAGGAATATGAGGGGTAACACGAGCTGCCCGTATCTTCTCCGGCCACCCCATCAGTACCAGCCATGACGGAAGAAAACACACCCGGGAGCTGGGTCGATCCGTCCCGGGTACGCATGGTCAAGTACGGGTTCCTGATCGCTCTGGGAATCGCCTCGACAGCCTATCACCTCTGGTTCACCCAGCTGTTCCCGTTCGAACAGGACCAGCACAAAATTGCCCACCTCGGCTTCATGCTCGTGGGGGCGGCCGTCCTCGCATTTGAACCCGAACCCAAGACACGCCGGGAGCGGTTCGGCAACTACGCGACGCTACTTGAGGCCGCCCTCTCTGCTGTCGTCGCTGTCTACCTCTTTACCGCCTTCAACCGCATCGTCTATGAGCAACTCGGAATATACACCGACCTCGACTTATTCATGGGGCTGTTGCTCATCCTGCTGTTGTTGGATGTCTGCCGGCGGGTTTACGGTCCAATGCTGTCGCTGGTCGGCGTCGTTGGCCTTGCGTATGCACTGTATGGGCCGTACTTCCCTGGTATTTTGAACCACAACGGGGTTCAGGCCGAACGGCTCGTACAGGGCCTAACGGTTGAGTTCGGTAGTGGCGTTTTCGGCGTCATTGTCGAGGTTTCAGGGACGTTCATCATTATTTTCATGATCCTTGCGGGGCTGCTGGAAGCGTACGGCGCGCTGGAGTATTTTGTGCAGGTCGGAACGCTGATCGGCAAGCGAGTCCGCTCCGGGCTAGCACAGATGACAACCGTCGCAAGCATGGGCATGGGGTCGGTCAACGGCAGCGCGGCCGCCAATGCGGCGACGACGGGCGCGTTTACCATCCCGTTGCTCAAGCGTCACGGGCTCGACAGAGATACCGCAGCGGCCTACGAAGCGGTGGCTTCCAGCGGCGGCCAGATTATGCCACCAATCATGGGTGCAGCGGCATTCATAATGGCCGAAATCACTGGAACGAGCTACCTGAAGATTATTGTCGTCGGGTTTCTGCCTGCACTCCTCTTCTACGGAACGGTCGCAATTGGTGTCCACCTGACGACGATCAAGGAAGGGCTCACGAGCGAGATTAGCGAGGACGAACTGACTGACGTCGAGACGGTCGACAAGGAGCGGAAAAACGCACTAGATGGGATCTTCGGTCGGACGACAACCGCTGTTTCGTTCGGGCAGATATCGGTTCGCAACCTGATCGTTGAAGGACTCGCGCTGTGGGTCCCGCTGGTCGTTCTCCTGTACGCACTGGTCATCCTTCTGTACGACCCGTTGTACGCAGGCTTCCTTTCAATCATGTCGGCGTTCCCAGCCGCGTTCATTCAGGGAATCTTTTTCCGCGATGGGTACGGGAGCCGCGACTTTTTCGTGGACACTATGGACGGCCTGGGCCGCGGAATGGAAAACGCAGCCCCGATTGCGGTATCGCTTGGCGTGATGAACATCTTTGTCGGTGTGTTGAACCTCACCGGATTCACACAGGTGTTCGCCTCCAGCCTCGTTGAACTCTCGGGCGGCGTACTCGCGCTATTGCTCATGTTCGCGATGGTCGCCGCGCTTCTCTTTGGTCTCGGGATGCCGACCGTCGCAGCCTACATCACGGCCGTGCTGCTGATCGCACCAGCACTGACTGAGGCTGGTATCGACCTACTCGCGGCGCATTTCTTCGTGTTCTACTTCGCGATTCTCTCGGCGCTGACGCCACCGGTTGCCATCGCCTGCCTCGTCACGGCCAGGGTCGCAGGCGGGAATTTCTGGCGAACCGCCGGAAAGTCGCTCGTGCTCGGGGCGCCGCTGTTTGTTCTCCCGTACGTCTTCGTCGTCAACGATAGTCTGTTGTTCTGGTCGGTGCCGGCGACACCGATTACGTTCGTCGTCGTGGGCACCGGTCTCGTCGCCACCGTGACAGCTATTGTCAACTATTTTTCAGGCCAACTCAGGCTGCCGAATCGCGCCGGGCTACTGGTGGCTGCGGGAGCAGCGATGTTCGCTCCACTGGCGCCGATGACCGTTGCCGTGCAGACCCTCGCAACACTCACCATCGTCGCATTGCTGTACATAGCGGTGAAATACGACTCCGGGTCCGAAACCGGACAGCCCGAACAGGTCTCAGTCGATGACTGAGCGGCCCGCAGTAAATCAGGTCGCGCGTCAGCACGATCCATCGCCCGACGAGGAGACGTTTCAGATTTTCACATCTTCAGGGGCCACTCGATCTGTCCGTCGCGTCGACTCAATTCGTATTTGAGCCAGCGGGTGAGCAGTTCGACGAAGGCCTGTTCGTCCTGTCTGAACTGGCCCGACCGTGGGTCACGAGCAACGAAACAGACCGTCCCGAACAGTTCACCGTCGACTTCGATCTTCGCACCGAGGTAACAGCCGATACCGTACTGCTGGTATGCGGGATCGTCGTCTAGACCCTGTTGCTCGGCGCTGTAGATCGAGAGCGGACCGTCGGATTCGATGGTTCGTCGGCAGTAGGTCTCAGAGAGCGATGTTATGTCGCCGGGGGCGGTAAGAGACGGGTCGCCGCTAATAGCGATTATTTCATGTGTTCCCGTTTCGGGGTCGATTGCGACGAGATGGCCCTGGTCGACATCAAGATACTCAACACCGAGTTCCAGTACGTCGACTAACCGCTGTTCGAACCGGCGATTCGAGTCGTTCGTGACCGCATAGAGTTTCTTCCGGTAGCGTTCGGCCCTCGCCTGCTGTCGCTCCCGTTCGATCTGTTCCGTGATATCTTTGATCACTTTCGCAAAGCCGCGGGCGTCGCCGTTCTCCTGGAGCGCCGTGACAGTCACATCGGCCCAGAACGTGCTCCCGTCCTTCCGAACCCGGAGCCCGCGGTCGGTGGCCTTACCGCACTCACCGGCTTCTTGCAGCAGTTGCTCGGGGATGCCATCGGCTATCTGTTTCTCGGTGTGAAACGCCGAGAAATGCTCGTCGAGGATATCAGACTCCTCGTACTGCGTGAGCTGTTTCGCACCCGCGTTCCACGACTGGATGAGACCGTCGGGGTCAAGCAGGAATATCGCGTAATTCTCAACCGCATCGACGAGCAGCCGGAACCGCTCGCGCTCGTGGCGCAGTTGTTTGTCGAGTTCTTCGCGATCAGTCCGGTCACGGACCACGCAGACGGCGCCGTTATCTTTGATACTCGCGACGGTGTGTTCGCCGATGAACTGTGTTCCGTCGGCGCGTTCGAGCAGTGTCTCACCCGTCCACGTTCCGGCCTCGCTGACGGCTGGAAGGATTTCACCATCGACCGTTTTGAGGCTCTCTTCCGAGTGGATTTTCTGCCAGTGTTCGCCCAGAAGCTCCTCGCGCTCGTAGCCGAACGTGGCCGCATAGGCGTCGTTCAAATAGGTGAATCGTCCCTCGTGATCCAGCGTACTGATGCCATCCCAGGCCGCGTTCATTGCGCGGTGGCCACGCGTGACTTGCAGTTCGTCTCTGCGGGCCTCGACGGCGTTTTGCACCCTATTCGCTAGCACCGTGTACTGGGACGTTCCCGGTTCCTTCTGGATATAGTCCGTGACACCTACAGAGATTGCTTCGGCCGCGATTTCTTCGCTGCCTTTCCCAGTGTAGAGGATGAACGGAAGTTTCGGTGCGTCCTCGCGAATCCGTTCAAGGAACTCAAGCCCATTCATTCCGGGCATATCGTAGTCGCTGATAATACAGTCATACGTGTCCTGCGGGCGGTCCGTGATGATATCGTCGGCCCGGACCGCGGTGTCGACGGTGCATGAATCCATGGTCCGTTCAAGATATGCCGCAGTTAGATCGGCAAAGTCCGGTTCGTCATCGACATGTAAGACGCGCACTGAACCAACCATCTGTTTAGATATTGTGCAAAAACGGTAATAAGACGTTTGTCATTTCAAACTAACAGCATCAAGGTGTCGCCTGCTACTGGGTAAAAATACGGGTGATGGATAGAATTCTATTCCGGGGGTAAAGAGCATACCAGGGTCGAAAATCGCCTGTTACTGGTCCCAATAGAATATAACTATCACCTTCCCCTGTGTGTACAGGCCGGGAAACCAATCACATGATTTACAAACGTCAGACAGTGTGGGCCTGCTATGGAAGGGACCGTTCAGAAGCCGCTACTACTGAGGACGCCCGCGGCGGACGAGAGTTCACCACTGAATTTGACGGTGACGTACAGGCCAGTAAACAGCGTGGCGTTGTACGCGCCGTGGATAAGTGACGGGACGACGATGTTGTCCGTGTACTCGTAGGTCGTGCCGAGGATAAGCGACGGAATGAGTAGGGCACTCACCGCGACCAACTTCCCCGTGACTGACCCGCCGCTGAGGGCGGGGTAATGAATGCTGGCGAAGATGACACTCGCAATAGTGACGCCCGAAACCGGGCCGAAATAGTCCCGGATGCGGCCCTGAACGACACCGCGGAACAGCAGTTCCTCGCCCGGGCCAATGAGGAGGAACGAGGCGGGAATCAACAGGAGGAGGACATCGGGGTTCTCCATTCCGGTCTCTGCTGCCTGATTGGTTGCCGGTTCTATCCCGAACATCGAGACGAGCGCCGTGATGATGACAGCCACCACTACGAGCCCACCCATTGCGCTGGCGTAGCCCAGCACGACGATACCGACCTCACGGAGACTCGGCACAGAAATGCCGATACTGAATGCGCCGGTGTCTGGCGCATACGAGAACACCTCGCGGAGTTTCGCTCTGATCACCGGCCTGAGTTTGATGTACGTGTACGCGATGGCCGGGCAGCCGATTCCCTGAACCGTTATCAGCCCAAGAACCAGCGTCTGTACTTCGGTAATCTGTACTCCTGCGCCGAGTGACAGCGAAAAAGCGATGGTGAGGAGCAGGACCGAGCCGAACCCGAGTCCTATCACGCCCAGCGAAAGGGCCGAGAAAAGCGTAAACCCGTACTGGAAGGCCTGCAAAATCGGACGGTCGCGGGTCGCCGTTGCCATACATTGCCTTGGTCGTGGTGATGTGTAAACAATTCGTTTGGTGTTGGTGTCATGACTGCCGGCAAAGACGCCTCAGTCTATCCGTTCCCCGGCCGTCACCGCGGTTTCGAGCCAGTTTGACTCCGGCGGGAGTGGACACGAGAAGGTGTCGCTGTAGGCACAGAACGGCGAGTACGCGAGGTTGAAATCCAGCGTAATCTTGTCGCCGTCACTCAGATCGCGGTCGGGTTCCAGCTCCATGTATCGGCCGCCGTCGTAGCTCTGTTGCCCGGTCGTCTTGTCTCGGAACGGAACAAAGAGCGTCCGTGACTCATCGGCAGCCTGCCGGAACGCATGGAGTTCGCGGGACTCGTCGTCGAGGTCGAACGAGAGCGTTGCGACGTGGAGATAGCGCACTGTTCGGTCGTCGCTCGTCTCCAGATCGACCGACTCCGGTGTCTCGTGAACAGTAACAGTCGCTTCGACCCGATAGTCGGAGTCAGGCTCGAAGTAGCTGAGTCCGTCGAAATCGTCGCGTTCTTCCGGGGGAATCGGTGATTGGCGGTGTTCCGCGAAGAAGCGGTCTTTCTCGTCCCGGTTGGCCTGCAACTGTGTCTCCCAGTCCTCGGTGTCTTCGTCCATACGGAGACGGTGGTGGCCACGCAGTTTCAGTCCGGCGACTCGGCGACAGACGCGCGATATCGTAGCGTGAGGGAGTGAATACCTTATTATACGCCTAGTCCAACTGGATAAATACACAGGGGTGTGTATGGAAGCGACGTTCTACGGTATTCTGGGGGTGGACCCAGATGCCACCGAAGAGACGATAGTCCGCGCCTACCGGGAGCAGACAAAAGCGCATCACCCGGACGTGAGTGACGACCCTGCCGCCGGAGAACGGTTCAAGCGCCTCACGCAGGCGAAGAACGTGCTCACGGACGAGGCCGAGCGAGCGCGATACGACCGACTCGGTCACGACGCATACGTCAACAGGCACGTCGACAGCGGCGCGGACGGAGGCACAGCCACGGGCGGTGTCAGTGACATCGCACAGCAGTACGTCGACCAGCGGGCCAACGCAGAGACGACGGGCGAGGCAACGGCGAACGCGACACAGCGGCCCACCCAGACCCGCGGGGGAAGCACGGGCTACGGGACTGCCGCGGAGTACTACAAGCCCGGCAAGCGGGTTCGGCCGACACAGTCGTCGGGAGTCGAGACACTGCTCGATTCACTGCGACGTGTTGGCCCGTGGCTGTTCGTCCATCTGGCACTGCTGGTCTGTACTATCGTTGCCGCCGTACTGCTCGCAGTCGGTGGCCTCACTGGGGACCTTTCACCGGTCGTTGCAGGTGTCATGGCTGTCTCGATGGTGACGATTTCGCTGGTCGTCTCTGCGACTCACGTCCTCACACACGTGTCGGGCTGACTGACGAGGGCGGTTTCGAGCGATAGCAGTTTCGAACAGCCAGCGAACACATGACTGCCAGAACGGCTACAGCCTCACGCTAGCGGCCGGAACCAGACAGCGGTCACGAGGACGGCCAACAGGAGATACGACCCCCGAATCAGCAGCATCGTCGCGGTTTCGGGGTCGCCTCGCTGGGCGATGGCCGCGACCGCCCCGAAAACGAGCGCGGCCGCCGCAGCACTCGGTGGGATGCCAGGCAATGCCACGGACAGCCCCACGATTCCGAGCAGACCCGCTCCGAACAGGCCGAGCGCGAGTTGCCGGGCGCGTTGGTGACCCAATACGACGGCGACAGTCCGTTTCTGTATCGACCGGTCGTAGTCGTAGTCCTGCTCGTCGTCGATGATTTTGATGCCGGTCAGCAACAGGAGGAACACGGCCGCGAGACCGACGGCACGTGGCGTCAGCGTCGTCACCTGCGCGTAGTAGCCGCCCAGTAGCGCCAGCGCGATACCCGACGGATATCCCATCGTCGCGCCGACGGGGTTCATATCCAGTTGCGGCGCGTGGGTGTAGCCGATAATCCACGTCGGAAGCGTCAGCAGTGCCGCGCCGGGACCGACCAGCAGCCAGATGGCTGCCGTACAGAGCGCGAAGCCGACGCCAGCACCGACCAGAGCCATGCGACAGCCCGAGCCAGTGAGGGGATGGTCGTCGTCCTCGCCACGGACGTGGAAATCAACGTAGCCGTCCTTGACATGGGCCGTGTAGACGGCGAAAAACATCGCGCCCGCGTGGAGCGCTGCCACCGGTGGCCAGAAGCCCCCGGAAAGCAACCCACCGAACAGCGATGTCGCGAGCGGCGGCAGCATGAACACCGGGTGCACCTGCGAGGCCAGGGCACTCACCGTCGCGAACGGACCGGTATCGTGTCGGGCGACTGCCATACGAACTCAAGGCACGGCTGTGGGAAAAATCCCCAGCCGCGTTGTTTCGGTACTACCGCCAGTTCGACCGGTCCAGCACGAACCCCGATATGTGCGAGGCTAGTTCTCTGGCAGCCTGTTCGGTATCTGCATGGAGTTCGCCGGACACTGGGCCAGCCTCGCCGCCGACGCCCTCCGTCTCCGAGATCGGGTCCGTCGTCGTCGGATACGGTCGGCGGGACCGGACACGGTCCCGGAGCGCCTGAACGGTGGCGTCAGAGAGTTCGTAGGACAGATGCTGGAGGTCGTACCGGACGATGAACCCCCGCGTCGCGTCCCGGACAGCGAGAACTGGGTGTCCCCGGTCCCGACAGCGCTCCCAGATCTCGCGCTGTTGTTCCCGCGTGGCGTACACCGGCACGTTCGACGGTGCGAGGTGTTCCATTGTCCCTCTGTACGGACTGGAAGTGTATTATCCTTCGGCAGTGCCCTGCAAGCAGAAATACCGCGCAGGAAACGTTTAGGAGGGAGGGACGTGTCCACAGGATTGCTATGGCAGATATCGAAGTCGAGAGTACATGCGAGGAAGGGTACACAGTAGAAAGTGTCATCAACGGCGAATGGGAGCTTATCGTCGACGCGCTGAGCGAGAACGGCCCGTCGCCGAACGAGATCCTGGCCGCCGACTACGCCTCCTGTTACATCCCGGCACTGCGCGTCGCCGCCGACAAGTACGGCCACGAGGATATCGGCAGCGTCGATGTCGAGGTCGCCGCAGGTCTCGATGAGGACGACGACCTAGAGTACATCGATTTCCACGTCGAGGTCGAGGAATCGCTTGCGGACGAAGAGCAGGACATCGTCGAACTCGCCGAAGACATCTGCCACGTCCACTCGGCGTTGCAGGACGAGCTACACGCGGATATCACTATCGAATCCGGCGTTTGAGGGACAGGAATAGGCGGCCATTTTTCGCTGGTCGTAGTCCCGTAGTCGTCACTCCGGGAACAGCAGGATCACTGAGGACGTGTTGTGATAGCCAGTGTAATCTTCATCGGCCGAGCAAACTTCACCGTAAGTTTCGAAGCCAGCGAAGGGCGCGTCAATAGCGCTGTGGATCGTGTCGACGGCGTCATCGAAGTCGTCACCGAGAATCATTGCACGGCAGGCGCAGTCGTAGACGAACCCGCCCGCGACGCTTCCGCCGCGGAGTTCATTGACAGCGTTGTTGGCGGCGTTCCGGACCGCATACACCTGGTCGGATTTATTGCTATGTGTCACCACCACTTCCGTTCCTTCGGAGACGGCGACGGCGAAATCCAGCGGTCCTTCGGTGTCGGTCGTGTGGCCCGGCCACCGGATGTTGTATCCCGTCGTCGAGATGAGTTTGCTCTCGATGAAGGTCTTGATTCGGGAGGCGAGTCCGTCCGTGTCAGATTCCGGTTCCGACTCGATACCAAGCTCGTAACGGCCGAGCAACATGACGAGGTCTTCCGACCCCGCCTCCAGTTCGTCGACGTCGATATCGTATGTCTCCATCGCGTCCTCTCGAATCGCGTCCCGCCAAGCCTCGAAGGCCGGTCTGCCGTCGAGTTCGTACACGGTGCTTCCCTCCGCTCGGGTTACCGTCATCGCCTCGGAGATCGGCTCGTGGCCGTGGTTGACTGTCACCGGAAGCGGATCCTCTGAGGCAATGAGCACGAGGACGACGGCATCCGTCTCGATGCGGTCGTTCCGGAAGACGTGGGTCTGCTGTAACTGGAGGTCGTCACCTGCAGACCCGCCGACCACCGGCGTCTCCTCGTCGTCGAGGTACTGCTCCGTGAGTCGCGTAACCTTGTTTCCGATTCCAGCCATGCCGTCGTGGAGGTTGATGATCGTCCGATGCGGGTACCCGTCGACAGCAGGGTCCCCGCTCGCAGGGAGGTCGTGAACCGCTTCGAACAGACAGCGCTCAGGATCAGCGCTGAGCTCAGTCGAAAGGCTGGAGAAGAACTGCATCGAGTCCGACGACACAACGCCGACTGTAACAGTTCCGTTCCCCGAACCGGTTTCAGTGAACTCTCCGGAAGACGAACAGCCCACAATTTCGGTATCTGAACCGACAACACTTCGAGCACCCCACAGCACCGCCTCGTAATCGTATGTCGGGGAGCAGAAAATCTGACAGAAGTCCGGTTCGCTTGCCGAGATATCGGCCATGGCTTCCCGTATGGCGTCCATAGCTGCTGCATCTCCCGAGTCCCCCGTCGCCTGCCCTGTCCCAAACTCAGTACTCATTGAGATACAAGTATATCGTGAGCTAACTTAACATATTGGAACCGTTTTGGAGACAATAAAACGTAGCGGTCGCGGCAGCCGGTGGCGTGACAGTCAGCCCAGAAATGGTACGTTTTACTGTAGAACACCACACGGAGCGGGAAACGCTCATACCGCCGGCCCGCAAACACCAGTTTATGAGCGATTCAAACTGGACCGACCGCATCGCCGGTGAACGGATGGCGGTCGACCAGCGGTTCAACGAACAGGTCAAAGCGTCGTCGTTCTCGAGTCAGCAGTGGGGGCTGGTGATGACTGCTGTCGAGTTCGAGATCGAGAACCCGGGTGACCCAGATGCCGCTCGAATCGTCGCCAATACGTCGAAGCTCTCTAGCGTCATGCCCGAGATGGAACGGGTCGCCAACCAGGGACCAATGGGCGGCCCCGGTGGTGACCGGTCCGGGGGCTCAGGCGGCGGCCTCCTCTCAGGTGTCAAGGACGCGCTTGGACTTGGTGGGTCCGATGGCGGGAACAAACAACAGGAGGAAGAGGCAGCACGCCTCGCACAGGCGTACGCTGAGCAACTACAGGAGAAGTTGGAGTCGAACGGGCGCTGGAAGTCTGTCTGTGAACAGGCCCAGGGTTAGTCGCCGCTGTGGAACAGTGTTAGCTCCTCAGCCTCGTAGATGTTGATGAGTTCCGTCACGATTTCATCGTACGACTCGTCCTCGACGCGGAGGTCGTCAAGGCGCTCGACTGTCTCGGCGTCCAGCTCCACGGATGGCATAGCCGAACCTTTCACTGGAACACACTTAATTCCCGTCCTCGATCAAAAACGAACGCGAACAGTAGTAACAAATCAGAACCGAAAACTGTTAATGGTCGTTCTCGGTAGAAATACGACACATGCGACCACTTGGTGACTCACCGCTCGTACGGAACGATAAGACGCTGGTGCTAGCACACGACCACGGGTTGGAACACGGTCCCAAGCAGTTCAGCGGCGTCGAGGAACGCCTCGACCCGCGTGAGGTGTTCGAGATGGCGACCCACGACGCCGTGACGGCGCTGGCTGTCGGGAAAGGCCTCGCCGAAACGTACTACCCGAGCTACGAGGACGACGTGAACCTGCTGGCGAAGCTCAACGGCGGCTCAGACCTCTGGATGGGCGATCCGTACTCGCCCCAGAACTGGTCGGTCGACTACGCCGCCGAACTCGGTGCTGACGCCATCGGCTACACCGTCTACCCAGGCGTCAACCGCGAAACCGATATGTTCGAGGACTTCCGCCCGGTGCAGGAGAACGCCCGCGACCACGACCTGCCAGTTGCGATGTGGTCGTACCCGCGCGGACAGGCCATCAAGGAGCACCGGAGCCCCTCGACCATCGCCTACGCAGCCCGAATCGGGCTCGAACTCGGCGCTGACTTCACGAAGGTCAAGTACCCGCGCGACAAGGAAGCGATGGCCCACGCCGTCCGCTCCGCGGCCGATAACCGCGTCCTGCTCTCCGGTGGATCGAAGACCTCGGACCGCGACTTCCTCGAACTCGTCGAAGACTGCATGGACGTGGGCGTCGCCGGCCTCGCGGTCGGCCGCAACGTCTGGCAGCGCGATGATCCCTACGACATTCTGGACAAGCTCGAAGGCGTCATCTTCGAGGACGCGACAACCGACGACGTCCTGTAGGCCATGGACGAGGAGACGCGCCGAGCCGTCGCCGCAGCGGACGAGGCGTTGCCCGCCAGCGACGCGCTTCCCGACGCTATCGATACTGGGCGGGTCGTGTTCGGCTTCGACGGCTACCTCGACCGCGTCCGGGAAGTCGTCGCTGACCGCATCGACCCCGAGAGCCACGAGCGCCTCGCCACGCTGGAGAGTTTCGGCGACCGTATCGACCGCTCCGTTGCCGCCGACAGCTCGCTCTCCTTCGAGTGGCTCCAGCAGGGTAGTCGGACCGGCGGCCACACCAGCCACCTCGCACGGGCCTTCGGCGGCTGGTCGTTCGACCCCGTGATGGTCGGGATGTACGGCGACCCGGTCCACGACGCCTTCGAGACGGAGTTCGGCAACTACGAACTCCACTCGCTGGGCGAACCCGGTGTCACCGACGCCGTCGAGTTTGACGACGGGAAGCTCATGCTCACGGAAATCGGCGACACAATGGCGCTCGACTGGGCCGAACTCGACGCGGCCTTCGGCCACGATCGACTGGCCGAGACGCTCGACGGCGCGAGCCTGTTCGGGGCTGGCTACTGGTCCGAGACGCCAGACTTGCCGACCGTCTTCGACGGCCTTCGTACCCTGTGGGCTGATATCGACGACCCGCCTGAGACGGTGCTGGTCGACCCCGGAGACGTGCGAAAGCTCGACGCCGACCGCCTACGCGCCGGTCGGAAGGCTATCGGCCGGCTGGACGAGGTGACGGATGTAGTGGTCACCGCGAACCGCGCCGAGACGGGCGTTCTCGCGGACGCTTACGCCGGCGACGCCGAGCGGTCGTTCGGCGAGGATGCCGAGGCGGTGTTCGCGGCGCTGGAACCGACCTGGTTCGTCGGTCACGGCGTCGAGCGTTCGGTCGTCATCACTGCGGACGGCACCGACAGCGTGGCTGTCCCCGCGGTCTCGGACCCGGAACTGACGACCAGTTCCGGCGACCACTTCAACGCCGGACTGGGGCTGGCCCGCATCGCCGACCTCCCGCCCACCGCTGCCGTCGTCGTCGGCAACGCCGTCGCCGGCTACTTCGTTCGGACCGCGGACCAGCCGTCGCTGGCCGACGTACGGGCGTTCGTTGACGACTACCTCGAAAAGTTCTGAGTTGCTGTCTCCGCTTTCTACGACTCTTTTTGCCCGCTACAGCCGCCGCACCGTCACGCCATCACGGAGCGAGTCGATGTTATCTAGGTCCGGAACGGCCGTGCCGGCCCGCTGGACGACCTGCGATGAGACGGCCACGCCGGTCCGGAGCGCCGTCTCGTCGTCCGCGCCGGCTTCCCAGGCGCTCAGGACGCCCGAAAGAAGCGCGTCACCGGCCCCGACGGTGTCGACAACATCGATGTCGAGCGCCTCCGCGTACAGTCGGACTGTGTCGCCGACAAGGACCGCGCCGTCCGCGCCGAGGGAGGCCAGTACGCGGTCGAAGCCACGGTCTCGGAACGTGTCGGCCGCGTCCGCACAGCCCGCAACCGTTGAGACATCGGCCCCGGTGGCATCACCGAGTTCGGCGCGATTCGGCTTACAAAGCCCGTACTGAGCGTCGAGTTCCCGGAGGATATCGCCGCCGGTGTCGACGATGGTCTCCCAGTCGCCGCCGGCCGCGATGCGGTCGATAGCGTCGGGGGACAACCCCGGCGGCAGGCTCCCACCGACGAGCACGCGGTCAGGGGACTGCGCTCGCACCTGTTCGAGCAGCGAGCCGACGACCGACTCGCCGACAGTCGGGCCGGCCTGATTCAGCTTGTACTCCTCCGCGGCTGCGATAGCGGTGGTGTTGAGCCGCGTCGTCCCGTCCACGTCGACGAAGGCTGTCCCGACGCCGTCGTCCTGCAGCGTCTCTCTGATGAACGAGCCGGTGAATCCACCCAGCAGTCCCGTCGCGACACAGGGCCGGTCCATCGCGGTGAGGAACTGCGCGGCGTTGATGCCTTTCCCGCCGGCGTCGAACTGCGCTTTGTTGGCCCGCATGACACGCTCGGGAGCCATCTGTTCATCAAACTGGATCGTCTGGTCGACCGCGGGATTGTAGGTGACGGTGACAATCATGTGCTGACCTCCTCGACAGCCACGTCGGCATCCGCGAGTGCCGCAGCGAGTGCCCCTGGCGGGCTTGCATCGGTGACCAGCAGATCGACCTGATCCAGATCGGCAAAGCTGACGAAACTCCGGTCACCGAACTTCGACGCATCAGCGACCAGCACAACCCGACGGGCACGCTCGACCATCAGTTCCTTGATAGCCGCCTCGTCCTCGTTCGGGGTCGACAGCCCGGCGGCGCTGTCGAGCGCATTCGTCCCCAGAAACAGCAGGTCGAAGTTCATCCGTCCGACGGCGCGCTCGGCCGTCGGGCCGACAAGCGCGCGGGTTCGCGGTCGGAGGCTTCCACCGGTGAGTTTGGTGTCGACATCCCGCTCGGCCAGTTCGGTGGCGAGGTCCGGCATGTTCGTCGCCGCGACGTAGTCGGTGTCCGGGATCGCACGCGAGACCTCCATCGTGGTCGACCCGGCATCGAAACAGACCACCTGTCCCTCACGGACTTCCTGAGCGGCTCGCTCTGCAATCGCCTGCTTCTCGGCATAGTGGTCGACCTCACGCTGGCCGTAGGGGCGCTCGGTCCCGACGGAGGACGCCGGCACCGCACCGCCGTGGGACCGCTCGATCCGACCTTGCGATTCCAGATCCCGGAGGTCACGGCGTATCGTCGCCTTCGAGAACTCCAGTTCCGCGGCCAGCTCCGACACTGAACAACCGTCTCGCTCTGTCACCAACTGGACGATAGTGCGCTTTCGCTCGGCCGGGAGCATTCTTTCGGCTGTGATTGTTTCGCTTCGGTTTTACCTCTTTCTATCGGGCCGTGCTTGTTTCTGCCCAGATAGAACGCGAGAAAACTGCTTACAGTTCGTCGATAACCGCGGCGGTCACATCCTCAGTGGATGCGTCGCCACCCAAATCCGGCGTTCGAGGCCCAGAGTCGAGCACGGTCTCGACAGCCGTTCGAACTGCATCGCCCTGTTCGTCGTATCCGAGGTGGTCGAGCAACATCGCCGCGGAGAGAATCATCGCCGAAGGGTTGGCGACACCTTCGCCAGCGATGTCCGGGGCAGAGCCGTGGACCGGCTCGAACAGCGCGTTCTCCTCGCCGATATTGGCCGACGGCAGCAGGCCGAGGCCGCCGACGAGGCCCGCAGCAAGGTCTGATAGCATATCGCCGGCGAGGTTCGGACAGATAACGACGCCGTAGTCCTGTGGGTTCATGACCAGATGCATGGCAAGCGCGTCCATCAGCGCCGTGTCGTACGCGGCGTCGCGGTCCTCGCCGACTGCTGAGGCCGCATCGAGGAACAGCCCGTCAGTAGTGCGCATGACGTTGGCTTTGTGGGCAATCGTCACGTCATCGTAGCCGTTCTGCTTCGCGTAGCTGAATCCGTATTCGGCGATCTTCTGGGAGGCATCCTCAGTGATGACCCGCGTACAGGTGGTGACGCCCTCGGAGATCTCGCTCTCGATCCCCTTGTAGACGCCCTCGGTGTTCTCCCGGATGAACACGATGTCCGTGTCGGGCTGGACGGCGTCGAGCCCTGGATACGAGCGGGCCGGGCGGACGTTAGCGAAGGAGCCGACGACCTGCCGGAGGGGCAGGATGACATCGGCCGCTGTCTCGCCTGCCGCGCCGAACAGCGTCGCATTGGCGTCGGCAGCCAGTTCGCGCGTCTCCTCCGGGAGAGCGTCGCCGGTTTCTTCCTTCACCGCGTCGCCGGCCTCACCCTCAACGAAGTCGAAGTCGACGGCGTCGATTGCCTCCAGCACTTCGACCGCGGCGGGTGTGACCTCCTGTCCGATTCCATCGCCGGGAATAACGGCTATCTCGTGTGTCATAGCGGGAGGCACGTAGCCGGCTGGTGAAAGTGGTTCGGTTCGCTGGCTCCCGTATGCCGCTTGAGGAGGGTAGCAGCGTCCGGCAAGCGGTCGTTGCTGGAGCCGACCCGAGTTCCGGGTAGCGCCATGTTCGTGGAGGGCGTCAGCGGTGGACCGTCCCGACCCGGCGAACCGGGCGATGGCTCGGGGCCGGGACAAGGATGGCAGGGCGGTGGCACGGCTCCCCAGCGAGCGCATCGAACTGGTGGAGGGCCGAAGCGACGAGAACAGCGCGTCGCCGAGGACCGTGCGCACCCGAGTATTGTGGTGATTAATATGTATTTATTACCACAAAACTATTCATACTACAAAAACAAAATTTACTATCTATACTATTGGTCCACCGAGTGTCACTGTCGCGGGAGTGATGACACAAAATGTCGGCCACGCCAGCGACAGCCCGTTTCAGAGCTTATGCCGAAACGCGTGGAGGACGTTCTCGCCAGTCTCGGTCAGTTCGACCTGTTTCGTCCGACCGACATCGCTGACCGCGATATAGCCGTCCTCAACCAGTGGGTCGACGATATTTGCGTTCAACAGCGCGAACTTCGCCTTCTCGTTTGCCGGGTCAGCGTCGTCGATGAACGAAAGGCCAGCGTCCTCGGCGAACCCGATGAGGTCCGACTTTTTCGCAGTGTAGGTGTCCGTGTTTGTCCGCTTGAGATAGTCCAGCACTGCAACTTGGTCACGAGAAATGGCCTCAATAGGATACGACGGGAGGACCTCTGCGCGCTCCATCCCGCGGGTGAGTGGCTCCGCAGAGACCGATGGGACGTGTTCCTCGGGATGGACATAGTATGCCGTTGCCGCCGTCGCCATACACGCGATTGCGCTCCCGATAGCCGCCACCTTCGGCCCGCTCGAGACATTGACGCGCACGATATCCTCGGGATGGTCGGCGGTCAGCGTCGTGACCTCGGCCAGCACGTCGTAGAGGTCGTGTAAATCCGCTCGGTGTAGTTCGACGCTGACGCCGTTGGCGTCCAGTTCCTCGACGAGTGCCTGCTGATACGGCGTTAACCGTGACGGCTCCGTCGTCGCCGTGAGGAGGTACACGTCGTCGGCGTTGTGCTGGTGAATCGGCTCGGCGATCCGGTCACGCTCGTGCCCCAGCGGCGCGATGTGTATCTCCCGAATCTGGTCCATGCGAGAATGGGGCGCCCTGCACAGCTATTGGTCTTGCCATCTCTGGGACGGAAAATCCGTTCGCACCAACCGAGGTCGGAAAGCGACCTCGCGTCAATCGTCCGCTTCTGCGAACCGAACGCTCGCGCAGAGAACACGCAAAGCGGTTCTCGTAGTTAATCGTCCGCTTCGAGATCCGACCGCGTCTGATCGAGATAGGGCAACTCCGAGGCCGTCTCCTCGATAGCGTTCTGGTTGGCCTTCATCAGCGCCGTCGTGTCCCAGTTGCCCTCGACGAGGGCCTCGCGCTGGGCGCGGTCGACGCTGACGTTGATTTCGTTGTCGCCGTAAGTGACTGTCTCCGCCCGCACGTCGACTTCAATCTCGCCGTCGGGGTTGTCATCAACCCACTGCTGGAGCGCGTTGATCGTCTCGTGGTCGGCAGTGACCGTCGGGATGCCAAGCGCCAAACAGTTCCCGGCGAAAATCTCGGCGAAGGCTTCGCCGATGATGGCGTCGATGCCCCAGCGCATCAGGGCCTGGGGCGCGTGTTCGCGGGAAGAGCCACAGCCGAAGTTGTTGTTAACGACCAGCACGTTCGAGTCTTGGAACTGCTCCTCGTTGAACTGATGGTCCTTCTCGTTGTCCTCGTCGTCGAACCGCAGGTCGAAGAAGGCGAACTCGCCCAGACCGTCGAAGGTGACGACCTTCATGAACCGCGCGGGGATTATCTGGTCCGTGTCAATGTCGTTCCCGCGGATCGGGATACCAGACCCCTCAACGTAGTCGACTTCGGGGATGTCATCAGTCGCATCGCTCATGCGACTGCCACCTCCTCCAGGTCGCGTACGTCAGAGACTTCGCCGGTGATGGCTGCGGCGGCCACCATCCGAGGGTTCATCAGGACGGTCCGGCCGTCCTTGCTGCCCTGTCGGCCGACGAAGTTCCGGTTCGAGGAGGAGGCACAGGCCTCGTCGCCTTCCAGTTGGTCCTCGTTCATGCCCAGACACATCGAACAGCCGGCGTTACGCCATTCGAAGCCGGCCTCCTCGAAGATGCCCTTCAGGCCCTCCTCCTCGGCAGCGCGCTGGACGCGCTGGCTGCCGGGGACGACGAACGCCCGCACGTCGTCAGCGACCTGCCGGCCCTTGACAATGCGGGCCGCGCGGCGGAGGTCAGGCAGCCGAGCGTTGGTGCAGGAACCAAGGAAGGCAACATCGATATCGTACCCTTCCATCGTCTCGCCGGGCTCAACGCGCATGTGCTTCTGGGCACGGCGGGCGGTGTCGACCTTGTCGTCGGCGAGGTCCTCGGGTTCCGGAATTGGGTCGTCGATACCGATTCCCTGGCCGGGCGTGGTCCCCCACGTGACGACGGGGTCCAGTTCGCCCGCGTCGATTTCGACCACGTCGTCGTACTCGGCGTCCTCGTCGGAGCGGATGGACTCCCAGTACGGCGTGAGTTCCTCGAACTTCTCAGGGTGTTCCTGGAAGTAGTCCGTCTCTTCAAGCCACTCATAGGTGGTCTCATCAGGGTTGACATAGCCCGCGCGAGCGCCGCCCTCGATGGACATGTTGCAGATGGACATCCGGCCTTCCATGTCGAGATTCTCGATTGTCTCGCCGGCGTACTCGTAGACGTAGCCGACGCCGCCCTCGGTCCCAAGCCGGCGGATGATTTCGAGGATGATGTCCTTGGCTTCGACGCCCTCGTCGAGTTCGCCGGTGACCTCGATCTTGCGGACCTTCTGTTTCTCCATCGCGATGGTCTGGGTCGCCAGCACGTCCCGAATCTGGCTCGTCCCGATACCGAACGCGAGCGCGCCGAACGCGCCGTGGGTCGAGGTGTGGCTATCGCCACAGACGATGGTCTTGCCGGGCTGGGTGATGCCCTGCTCCGGACCGATGACGTGGACGATCCCCTGATCGCCCGTCGTCGGGTCAGAGAACTGGATACCGGCGTCCCGGACGTTCTCTTCGAGTTCGGCCATCATCGTCTCGGCCGCGTCATCGCTGTATGGCCGATCCTGGTTCGCGGTCGGCACGATGTGGTCGACCGTCGCGTGGGTCAGATCCGGGCGCGCGACCTCGAGGCCGCGCTCCTTGAGCATCCCGAACGCCTGCGGACTGGTGACCTCGTGGATAAGGTGCAGTCCGACGAACAGCTGGTCCTGGCCGTTCGGCAGGGTCGTGACTTTGTGCTGGTTCCATACCTTGTCGTACAGCGTTCCCTGACTCATCCGAATGTCCCCCGTACATGAGCATGAGGTCGATAGTCACAGCCCGCGCAGCGCAGCGAGCAGGAATGTCTATCGGTACTCATGTTGTCTCGTCCCGTCCTTCCGTTCCGCGCTCGTATGCGCGAGTGACACCCTCGTCGGGTGCTTCGTGGTCGATGTCTTCCATCTTCTCGTCAGTCTCCTCCCCCTCCTCTGCGTCGCGTTCGCCGCCATCAGCGGCCACAACTGGGCCGCGGCGGAACACCGCGCCGAAGGTTCCGTTCGTTTCGGGGTGCGTGTGCTGGATGCGCCCCATCGTTGTGCGTGAGTCGTTCTGTTCGCCGTCCGTCGAATCTGTGCGTTCGTTAGTCATCTGCTGGAGCTTCTGTCTTCTCTGCGTCGGCGTCCTCGCCCCACGCGAACAGTTCACGCAGGTTCTCGCCGACGGCTTCGATCTGGTGGTTCTGTTCGGCGTCGCGATACTGCTTGTAGGCGGGCCGGTTGGCCTGGTTTTCGTTGATCCACTCGCGAGCGAACTCGCCGTTCTGGACCTCTTCGAGGATTTTCTCCATGCCCTCGCGATCGATGACCTCCTCACCGCGGGTCAGGCCGCCGTACTCGGCCGTGTCGGAGACGGAGTTCCACATGCCCATGTGGCCACCCTCGTACATCAGGTCGACAATGAGCTTGAGTTCGTTCAGGCACTCGAAGTAGGCCATCTCCGGCGCGTAGCCGGCGTCGACCAGCGTCTCGAAGCCGGCTTTGACCATCTCGGTGACGCCGCCACAGAGGACGGCCTGCTCGCCGAAGAGGTCCGTCTCGACCTCTTCCTGGAAGGAGGTCTCGATGACGCCGGCGCGGGTGCAGCCGATGCCCTTCGCGTAGGCCAGCGACTCCTGCTTGGCGTTGCCGGTCGCGTCCTGATACACCGCGATGAGGCCGGGTGTCCCCTCGCCGCGCTCGTAAGTCCGGCGCACGAGGTGGCCGGGCGACTTCGGCGCGACCATCGTCACGTCGACATCTTCCGGCGGCTCGATCTGGCCGTAATGGATGTTGAAGCCGTGGGCGAACTGGAGCGTGTCGCCGGCGTCCAGTTCGTCCTCGATAGCCTCGTAAACGGCCGGCTGAATCGTGTCGGGGACGAGCATCACGACGCGGTCTGCCTCGCCGGCGGCCACGTCTGGCGTCTCGACACGGAGACCCGCGTCCTCGGCGTCGGCCCACGACGAAGAGTCCTCGCGGAGGCCGACGATTACGTCGACGCCGGACTCGTGAAGATTCAGTGCGTGGGCATGGCCCTGCGACCCGTAGCCCAGCACGGCTACGGTCTCGTCATCGATGGTCGATACGTCAGCGTCCTCGTCGTAGTAGACTGTTGTGGTAAGTCCGTCAGACATCTTCTCTAGTGTTTTCGGGCCGCGTTCCAGTGCGGCGGCCCCGGTTCGCACAATTTCCTGCACATCGAACTGCTTGAACGCCTCGATGGCGGCGTCGATCTTCTGCTTGCTGCCCGTAATCTCGACAGTAACCGAATCGGTAGACGCATCCACGGCCTGCCCGTTGTACATATCGGCGACCGCGTTGACGTCGTCGGGCTTCTCGCCGCTGACTTTCACCAGCGCGAGCTCCCGACGGACGGCCTCGCCTTCGAGTTCCCTGACCGAGACGACGGGCACGAGCTTCCGAAGTTGCTTTTTCGCCTGATCGATCCCCGGTTCCGGCTCCTCGATGAGGATCGTCATCCGGGCTGTGTCGTCGTCGACTGTCGGCCCGACGGTCAGACTTTCGATGTTGAACTGCCGTCGGCTGAACAGCGCCGACACCTCCGACAACACGCCCGGTCGGTGTTTGACCAGCGCGGACAGCACCGCCTGTCGCGGTTCGTGTGTCACTTCGGCCTCGGGGTCGACGCGGATTCCCTGCGTGTTGCGTCGGCCCTTTGGGCGCATCCGTTCGTCCGGCGCGGGGCCTGGCATTCCTCCAGTCATTGTTAGATCATGTCCAGATGGTCTTCGTTGAGCGCGAACTGACCGTTGTCACCGCCGCTGGGGACCATCGGGAAGACGTTCTCCCCGGGGTCGATGTGGGCGTCGATGACGCTGGGGCCGTCGTACTCGCGTGCTTCCTGTATCGTCTCCTCGACGTTGTCGTAGGATTCGAGCGTGAACCCGCGTGCGCCGAAGGCCTCGGCGAGCTTGTCGAACTGCGGGATCCACGGGTACTCGGAGGCCATCCGGCGACCCTCGTAGAAGCCGTCCTGCCACTGGCGGACCATCCCGACCGCCTCGTTGTTCAGGACGACGTAGGTGATGTCCAGTTGCTCACGGACCGCGACTGACAGCCCCTGGACGGTCATCAGGAACGAGCCGTCGCCGTCGAAGCAGACGACTTCCTGGTCCGGCGCGGCGAGTTTCGCGCCGATGGCGGCGGGCACGCCGTACCCCATCGTCCCGAGGCCGTGGGACGACACCCACGTCCGGGGCTCGGTGTACTCCCAGAACTGGGAGGCCCACATCTGGTGCTGGCCAACGCCGGTACAGACGATGGTGTCGTCCGGCGTCATCTCCGAGAACTTCTCGACGACGTACTGCGGCTTCAGCGGCTCGTCGTCGGGCGTGTCGTAGTCCATCGGATACTCGTCTTTCCAGGTCTGGCACTGGTCGCGCCACTCGTCGGCGTCCGGCGAACGCGGCATCGCGTCGAACAGCTGCCGGAGCACTTCCCGAGCGTCCCCGATGAGCGGGTAGTCAGCGTAGACGTTCTTGCTGATTTCGGCCGGGTCGATGTCGACGTGGATGACCTCCGCGTCAGGGGCAAATGAGTCGACGCCGCCGGTCAGGCGGTCGTCGAAGCGCGTCCCGATAGCCAGCATGCAGTCGGTGTTGCTAATCGCCATGTTGGCGTAGCCGGTGCCGTGCATCCCGGCCCACTCAAGCGAGAGTTCGTGGTCCTCGGGGAAGCTCCCGATGCCGGGCATCGTCGTGATGACCGGAATCTCGTACTCCTTTGCGAACTCACGGAGCGCACTCGATGCGTCTGCCTTGATGACGCCGCCACCCGAGAGGATGACTGGGCGCTCGGCTTCGGCCAGCGCGTCCGCGGCTTCCTGGACGTTTTCGTCGTCTGCTTCCTCGGGCACGTCGTAGGTCTCCGGCGTCTCGGGGGAGCCGGGTTCGACCTCGGTGTCGCCCTGGGTCACGTCCTTCGGCAGGTCGACCAGCGTCGGTCCCTGCCGGCCGGCGTCAGCGAGCGCGAACGCTTCGCTGACGTTGTCGCCAACAGTGTCTGAGTCAGCGGCAAAGTAGCTTTCCTTCGTGATCGGCTGGGTGATGCCGACCGTGTCCGTCTCCTGGAACGCGTCGTTGCCGACGAACTCCGTCGGGACCTGGCCGGTCAGCGCGATGACCGGGTCCGAGTCCATGTTAGCGTCGGCGATGCCGGTCACGAGGTTCGTCGCGCCGGGGCCGGACGTGGCGAAACAGACGCCGGGGTCGCCGGTGACGACGCCGTACGCGTCCGCCGCGTGTGAGGCCCCCTGTTCGTGGGCCATCGTGACGTGGTTGATGTCGGAGTCGTACAGCGCGTCGTAGACGGGCATGATCGCGCCGCCCTGAACGCCGAAGACGTAGTCGGTCCCGGCGTTTTCAAGCGCGCGGATGACCGACTGCGCGCCCGTTGTGACCGGTTCCTGTTCGGTTTCTGGCTCCGTTTCTTCTTCCTTGGGGACGGATGCGCGTTCGCTCATCGTGTCATCCCTCCATCTGTTCGTGTTCGGGGTCGATACCGCGGTGATGTGTGTGCTGCGTGCATGACTGATGACTCTGTGGTGGTATGACGAATCGATTCGGCCGGGGGTGAAAAGGTAAAGAGAGGGGCTATAGTGCCCCTACAATACGCACGCCGAGAATAGCGGTCACGGTGCTGGCGGGGGTTCGAACCTGACGCCCAGCAGCCGCGGTCATCACATCCGGATGCAGTTCGTCCCGAATAATAAACGTTCTGTGATAGTTGTTGGCGGACAGCTACTCGAAACCGGGTACTCACCGGTGGCTGCTCACTCGTAGTGACGGCCGGAAGCGAGGTCATTGGCCTACGCCCGGACCTCCTCGCTTTCCTCGGTCACGCCGATTTCCTCGGCGAACCGTTCAAGCACCGACATGGTGACCTGCTCCTCCGCGCCGTACTCCTTGACGCGGCGAGTCACTTCGCGGACCTCCGCCTCGCTCGGGTTGTATCCGGCGTCGACGAGCCGTTCCCGAACCGAGTGGGCCCCGGTGTGCTTGCCGAGCACGAGCTCGCGCGTGGCCCCGACCATCTCGGGAGTCATGACGCCCGGCTCGAACGTGTCGGAGTTCTCGATGACACCGGCGGCGTGGATGCCGCTCTCGTGGGAGAAGGCGTTGCGCCCGACGACAGGCTTGTTCGCCGGTACCCCGATGTCGGACTTCTCCTCGACGATCCGCGATAGCTCCGTGATGCGGGTGGTGTCGATTCCGGTGTCGACGTCGTAGAGCGACTCCAACGCCATCACGACCTCTTCGTAGGCCGCGTTGCCAGCGCGTTCGCCGATGCCGTTGACCGACACCTGCGCCTGGCTGGCCCCGGCCTCGAAGCCGGAGATGGCGTTGGCCGACGCCAGCCCGAAGTCATCGTGCGTGTGCACGTCGATGTAGGCGTCGGTGCAGTCGTCGACGATCTCGATGAGGTCGTAGAACCGCCGCGGCGTGGCGACCCCACACGTGTCCGGAATGTTGATCCAGTCCGCCCCCGCCGCGGACGTGGCCTCGATGACTTCGACGAGGAAGTCCTCGTCAGTCCGAGTCGCATCCATCGGCGAGAACATGCATTCGACGCCCGCATCTTTGATCATCTCGACACAGTCGACAGCGGTGTCGAGCGCCTCCTGACGGGTCGCGTGCATGGAATCTTGCAACTGTACGTCCGACGTCGAGACGAAGGTGTGGACCATGTCCACACCGGAATCCAAGGCCGCCTCGATGTCTTTCTCGACCACACGCGCCAGTCCGCAGGTCGTCACTCGCGTGGACTCGGCGATGTCGCGCACTGCTTCGAACTCCGCGTCAGAGTTGACGGGGAACCCGGCCTCGATGACGTGGGTGCCCATCTCGTCGAGCAGCGCGGCTATCTCGCGTTTGTCCTCGTAGTTGAACGACGTACGTGGTGACTGCTCACCATCGCGCAGCGTGGTGTCGAAAATCCGTGCGTCTGTAATCTCAGACGTGGAATCCAGTGTGCCCTGGAAGAACTCGATCCGCCGGAGATTCCGACGTGCCCTCGTTGTTGGACATAAGCACCCGTAACTGGATGCTTCCACTATTTATACTTGTTCATAAGACGGTGGCACGTGCACATGGCACACGACACTGGCCCGGTATCGCAGCCAGCGTGACTGCCGCGCGTCAGACGGCTTGGGGAGGATTTTTGCTCCATCCGCGCGTGTGTGTGTCTATGAGTGATTTCGAGGGGCTTGACCTGCAGGCCGTCGAGGACCAGATGGATGAGGACCGTGACGGGGCCGGAAGCAACCGCGTCGTGCTCGGCGTCCTCGACGGATCGGAGTCGCCCGAACAGTGGATCGATACCATCGAGAACGGGTCGGTACTGGTTCTCAACGTCGAGGGCGACCTGAACGAACTCGCCGCCGGGTTCGCCCGACCGGTCCGGGAGGCCGGCGGCGAACTGATGCACTTCCGTGGGTTCCTGATTGTGACGCCGCCGGGTGTCAGCATCGACTCTGAGCGGCTGGGTTGAGTGGCAGAACAGGCTGTCTCAACCGAGCGGTCCTGCATGAGTGATGGGCTTCTATGGGATAGCCAGCGAGACCGCGGGTGTAGCGATTGTGGTCGACGTTATAACAGCTGGCACGACCGCTTACGGCGAGAGCAGTCGCTGCAACAGTCCGTGCCACACACGAACACCATGGTTCCACGCTTGCCAGTAGGTGTCGAAGAACTGGGACCGGGGCAAACCACTGTCAGTGTGGCGCGGTCGAGTCGTGATTTGGGTGTGGCATTCCGGACAGCGGTAGTGTATGCTACCACGCCGTTCGACCGTGACCCAGTCACCGTCGTACCTGCTCCGGTGCCCACAGTCCGGACAGAACAGCGTCACCTTCGCGGGGACATCGCGTTCAGTCCGGGAGTCAGTCGGGGACATCCTCAAGCAGAATGTGGCTCTCGACACGAAAAGAACCTGCCTATGAGGGGCCTATACGGCTACTAGCACAGGGGGAAGTCATTATATGCACGTCCAGCGAGTGTATCCCCCGATACCGTTGGCCAGCCACACTGACATCGGTAACCGGCTACGCAGACACCAGCGTCAGGTAGTGGCCGTCCCGGTCCCTGATTCGGACGCCCTCGTCAACTGACGTGACTGCGAGCGCGTCGTCAGCGACCTCCCTGGCCGTCGATTTTGGGTCTTCGGCGACGACGCCGAAGTCGACGTGGGCGCCGCCGCGGGCGTCAGCGATGCCGAGCCGCGGTGACCACAGTTCCAGATCGAGGTCGCCGGTCGACAGCCTGACCCGGCCTTCGTCGCGGCCGTCGTCGACCAGTTCGAACCCCAGCGTGGTGTAGAACTCCACTGCCGCGGACAGGTCCTCGACTTCGAGGACGAGTTCGAACAGGCCCGTGACGCCAGTGCCGTCGACCGCCCGCTCGCCAAGTTCGACGCAGTTGCCCTGCGGATCGTAGAAGTACAGCGAGCGCGCGTCCCCGAAGGAGTGTTCGACCAGATCGAAGCGCTCGTCCAGCCGGTCGTACCAGTCGTCGTACTCCCGCTCGGGAATCGTGAGCGCGTAATGTGTGTGGAGCCCGCCGCGTGGAACTGTTCCCGGCGCGCGGAGCCTGAGTTCGGTGTCGCCAGCCGCGAGCACGGCCTCGTCTGGCGTCTCTGAAACGACGTCGAGTTCCAGAAAGGCCTCGTAAAACGCCGTCGCACGGTCGGGATACTTCACCTCTAGCGTGAGCCACGCGGGCGATGAGAGCATATCGGCGCTTCGACCGCCACCGACAAAGCCGCTGTGGAGGCTGTTTCACAGGCAAAACAATCCCAGCTCGCGTGTTTCCCGTTCTCAACCATTTATTCGCGTCAGGCTCGTACAGAGGCGTATGCCAACCAACACTCAGGACGAAACCGCAGGCTGGATGGAGACGAACCGCTGGGAGCGCGGCGTGAGCTACATACCCTATCCCGACGAGATGATGGTCCGGGCGAGTCACGTTCTCAAGACGGATGCCGGCGTGTTCGTCGCCGACCCGATAGACGTCGACGGTATCGACGACCTGTTCGCGGAGTTCGGCGAGGTGGCCGGCGTTGTCATCCTGTTAGACCGGCACAAACGCGATAGCGCCGCCGTTGCAAACCGCCACGACGTGCCTGTGTATATCCCTGACTGGATGTCGGGTGTCGAAGAAGATATCGACGCACCGGTCGAACGTATGCGCCGACAGCTGCCGGACACAGACTACGGTGTCCACAAGATTATCGACAACACGTTCTGGCAAGAGGCCGCACTGTATGGCGACGAGGACGACACGCTAGTCGTCCCCGAGGCGGTCGGGGCGGCGGACTACTTCCTCGCCGGCGATGAGCGTCTTGGGGTCCACCCGATGTTGCGCCTGTTCCCGCCGAAGAAGCTCACGCGGCTTGACCCCGAGCGAGTCTTGGTCGGGCACGGCGAGGGCGTGATGGAAGACGCCGCTGAGGCCATCGCCTACGCGCTTCGCGGGTCCCGCGGCCGGACGCCGGGGCTGTACGCGAAGAACCTCAAGTCGCTCGTGCTCGGCTGAGGTGGGTCAAACGACGCCGTTTTACCCGGGCCGTGCGAAAGCATAGCGTGGTCTACGTCACACGCGGACTCGTCGAGACGCTGTTACGGCTCGCCAGCGAGGCCGAACCTGACGACGTGACAATTTCGCTGGCCGTCACGCCTGCTGGAGAGCTTCCTGACGCAGACCTGCCGGACGAAACGCCGGTGTTTACTGACTTTTATCTCCCTTCAGCGGGGGCCTCGGTGAAGGCAGTGTTCGGCGTCGATCTGGGAACGCCGGCCGGCCAGACGCAGGGCCGGTTCGTCTCACATCCTGACGGATACATGGGTGTTAGCAAGACTGATGACCTGCACGAAGTGGTCTTCGTCGGCATCCCGCCGTGGGATATCGATGCCTTCGAGGCCTTCGACAGATCCGGGCAAGCGCAGGAGGTCACTGTTCTCGACATTGAGCCGCCCGAGAAGTATCCGCAGTAGCGTCCCAACTACTCCAAGTAGCCCAGGTCCCGCAACTGGTCGGTGATATCCTGGAACTGCGCTTCAGTCAGTTCTCCTTCCCGCTGGTGTTCAACGACGATACTCCGGAGCAGGAACCGAACGAGGTCGGACGTACTGGAGAAACTCGTCCCTTCGATGGTCTCTTCGACGCGCTCCGCAAGGTCCTTCGGAATCGATACCGTGGTGTAATCAGCCATATCGGCACGGAGGTCTGCCTGCGGGATATGCGTTGTGTCCCAGTTCAGCGCGGGTCCGTGGCCTCAGTGTCGAACTGGCCCATCGTGGCGTGATTGGTCGGCGAGAACATCTTCGGTGCGCGGCGGGATCGAGACTGGTCGTCCGCGTCGTCGAAGGGCAGCGTAGTTGTCGGGTACGAGTCCTCGTTTCGGGGGGTCGTGATTCGTGTTGTCATCCTAGGGGTCGTGTCGGCCGGCGTCTGTGTTTTGTGGGCAGTGCAGTGTGGAGGTCGCGTGCGGGGCGTACATCGGATACAAGCATCAAGTACCACCACCTTTCGACCCATCCATAATAAATGTTCATGATGAAGGCGCGGAAATTACTGACATTTGGTAACAAGTGCCTTGACAAAAGCAATCATAGCTTGGAACGGTGGCCAAAATGAAACTGCTACCACGACTCTCGGGTCTGTTCGGCACCGATGACAGCGACTCGACTGGAATGCGGTATGAGTGTACGCTCTGTGGGACTCAGACAGAGGACGCCAAAGCAGCCTGTCCGTCCTGTGGCGGCCAGATGGAACAGCTCTGAAGCGACCGGATCAGACGACGAACTGGATCTCGTACTCGGTCAGGTTCTCGTAGCCGTCGGCAGTGACGACGGCGATGTCCTCGATTCTGACCCCGCCGACATCGGGGTCATAGAGGCCTGGTTCGATAGTGACGATGTGCCCCGGTTCGAGTTCACCGCCGTTCGGTGCCAGCCGTGGAAGCTCGTGGACGTCCAGCCCGACGCCGTGGCCTGTGCTGTGGATGAACCCCGTCTCCGTTCGGTCGTCGTCACGCAGCGTCGGTTCGCCGGCGTCCTCGTACACATCACAGACGGCGTCGTGTACGTCCGCGCCAGTCGCGCCGGGTTCCAGGGCGTCGAACGCGGCTTCCATCGCGCGTTCTGTCAGGTCGTACCACTCGCGCACCGTCTCGCTGGGCTCGCCTTTCACGAACGTTCGCGTCATGTCGGCGTGGTACTTCGTCGCCTTATCCTGGGGGAAAATGTCGATGATAATCGGCTCGTGGGCGACGAGTGGCCCGCTCCCGCGGTCGTGGGGGTCCGCGGCGTCCGCGCCACAGGCGACGATAGTCTCGTCCAGCGAGCAGCCGTGCCGGAGCAGCGTCACCTCGATTTCTTCTTTCACTCGCTCGCTTGTCAGCGTCTCGCCGTCGACTTCGAGCGTATCGTCGGCAGCAATCGTCGACGCTTCGAGCAGTGACTCAGCAGCTTCCATCGACGCCTCGTTGGCCCGCTGGGCCGTCCGGATATGGTCGACTTCCGGTTCGGTCTTGGTCGCTCGGATCTCCGTGACGATGCCGTCGGTGTCGGCCGACACGTCCACGCCGCGTGCACGCAGGCCGTCTGCCGTCCGTAGCGGGAACCGCGGCGGGACGGCCACACTGTCGACATCATAGGCCGCAAGGAAGTCCGCGAGGACGTGCGAGACCGCCTCGTCCGGGCCGTACTCCTCGACTTTGTTCTGGTGATCGAAGTCGACGTAGCGTTCGACGGTCTCGGCCCGTGACTCACGCTTTGCGCGGCCGAATTCTAGACTCCGTGGGAAGAGGAGATGTGTGTCACCGTCGTATAGCGTGATGAACGGGTCAGGCGCGTCGAAACCCGAGAGATAGTACTGATCTGACACCTCGGAATCTGCGTCAAGGAGGTAGCCGTCGACGCCGGCGTCATCGAGATATGCGTCCAGTGCTGAGAGATCAGGCTCCATACGTGTCAGTCTGTTCCCCATCCCCATATACGTCTCCCACTGAGCCGCTCGATGGCCCGGTATATGACCACGAATGCCATACCGATGCAGTTTGGCCGCTCATTTATTGACGTTCCAGCCCCTCAATACCTAGTAATGAGTGACTTGTCCGGTGAAGACGTGACTGTCGTCGGTGGCGGCATCGGTGGGCTCTCCGCTGCGTGCTACCTGGCGGACGCAGATGCGAACGTTTCCTTACTGGAGAAAAACGAGCAACTTGGGGGCCGTGCGTCCCGGCTGGAGGTGGATGGGTTCCGGTTCGACATGGGTCCGTCGTGGTACCTGATGCCCGACGTGTTCGAGCGGTTCTTCGCGTACTTCGGGAAGGAGCCCCGCGACTACTACGACCTCCAGCGGCTCGACCCGCACTACCGCATCTTCTTCAAGGACGGCGACCAGATCGACGTGACCGGCGACAACGACGAGATGGCCCAGAAATTTGAGGAGTACGAACCCGGCGCGGGCGAGGCGTTCGAAGAATATCTGTCGACCAGCGAACGCCACTACGAGACGGCCATGAACAAGTTCGTCTACGAGGACCGCTCGGAGCTGCGCGACTGGGTCGACCTTGACGTCATGACTGCCGCGCCGGTTGGCCTCCAGCTCATCGGCACGATGCAGAGCCACGTTGAAGATTACTTCGAGCACCCGAAGCTCCAGCAAATCATGCAGTACACGCTGGTGTTTCTCGGTGGCTCGCCCCGGACGACGCCAGCCCTGTATAATATGATGAGCCACGTCGATTTCAACCTCGGCGTCTACTACCCTGACGGTGGCGTCGGCGCGGTCGTCGACGGCCTCGTCGAACTCGGCGAAGAACTCGGCGTCACCTACGAGACCGATGCCGAGGTCGAGGAGATTTCCCGGCGGAAGGATGGATTCCTCGTCGAGACAGTCCACGGCGACACGACCCACCCCGACGAAGTGGTGGTCAACGCCGACTACGGCCACGCCGAACGGGAACTCCTCCCTGACCACGAACGCCAGTACGACGACGAGTACTGGGATGACAAGACGTACGCACCGTCTGCCTTCCTCATGTACATGGGCGTCGAGGGCGACGTGGAACCGCTGGAGCATCACACCCTTGTCCTGCCGACGGACTGGGACCCGCACTTCGACGATATCTTTGACGAGCCCGCGTGGCCCGACGACCCGGCGTACTACCTCTGTGTACCCTCGAAGACTGACGACACCGTCGCCCCCGACGGGCATTCGAATCTGTTCGTTCTGGTCCCTATCGCGCCGGGCCTGCACGATGGGGACGAGATCCGCGAGGAGTACCGCGAGAAGGTTCTGGGAGATATCGCCGACAACACCGGGGTGGACCTGCGCGACCGCATCGTCTACGAGAAGCAATTCGCCGTCTCCGACTTCGGCGAGCGGTACAACGCCACGGAGGGCACGGCCCTCGGTCTGGCACACACGCTCCGCCAGACAGCCCTGTTGCGGCCCAACAACCGCTCGTCGGCCGTCGACGGGCTCTACTTCACGGGGTCGTTCACGACGCCCGGCATCGGCGTGCCGATGTGTCTCATCAGCGGCGAACACACCGCGGAGGCACTCATTGAGGATATCGCCTGAGTAATGCCCGAACTCCCGACCGACCGCATTACCGCCGTCATTCCGCCGGAGGAGACGCTTGTAGGCTACCTGTTACGGCTCTCCCGCCCGCGATTCTGGCTCTACCTCGGCGGCCCGGTCATCGTCGGCGTTAGCTACGCGGCCGACGGCCCGGGAGAACTGTTCTCGCCGCTGGCTATCGCGCTGTTTCTGTACTTCACCATCCCTGGGAACGTGTTCCTCTACGGCGTCAACGACATTTTCGACGCCGACATCGACGAGCACAATCCCAAGAAAGACGAGGGCCGGGAGGTCAGCTACCGCGGGGACAGCGCTATCACAGCCATCGTCGTCGCCAGCGGCGTGCTCGCGTTACTGTTCACCCTCGGACTGCCAACGCTCGGCGTCGTGGCCCTGCTCGCCTGGGTTGCGCTCTCAGTGGAGTACTCGGCACCGCCACTCCGGTTCAAGACGACGCCGTTTCTGGACTCCATTTCGAACGGGCTGTACATCCTGCCCGGCGTCATCGGCTACGCCGCTATCGAAGGAGTGGCCCCGCCAGCGACAGCGGTCGCCGGCGCGTGGCTCTGGGCGATGGGGATGCATACCTTCTCGGCGATTCCCGATATCGAACCCGACCGCGAGGCAGGCATCCAGACCACGGCGACGTTCTTGGGCGAGTCAAACACCTACTATTACTGCGTGATGTGCTGGCTCACGGCCGCGTTCGTGTTCACCTACACGCACTGGGTGTTCGGCCTGATACTGCTCGTCTATCCCGGCCTCGTCTTCGGGATTCTCGGCATCGGCGTCGACATCGACGAGGCGTACTGGTGGTATCCCGCGATTAACACCGTCGTCGGAATGGTTTTCACACTCATCGCGCTGTGGGTGATGCTGTATGGGTAGCGGCGAAGACCGAACGCTGGCGGGCTGGACACTCCCGGAAACAAAGACCGACGCGACCGCGCAGTTCGATCAGTTCGTCACCGAGAACCGGTTTACCATCGCTGTCGTCTTTCCGCTCGTCGGCGCGGTGACCTTGCTCGCGAGTGCCGAGGGGCTCCTGCCGGACCCGCTCGCGTTCAATCCCTACTTCGTCCTGTTCGGGACGTTCGTGATGCGGCTTCCGCTGGCCGCCGGCGTCTTCCCGCTCGTAGACCGCCGGGCCGGGCTGGCGCTGGTCGCGCTGACACTCTACTCGTACGGCATCGAACTCATCGGCGTCCAGACCGGCTGGCCCTACGGCGAGTTCATCTACGGTGTCGACCTCGGCCCGATGCTGCTTGGCGAGGTACCGTTCGGGCTCCCGGTGTTTTTCTTCCCGCTGGTCCTGAACGCCTACCTGCTCGTCCTGCTGTTGCTCGGCAACAGGGCAGCGTCAACCGCGGTTCGGCTGCTGGCGACGCTGGCGACGGTCATGCTCGTCGATCTCGTGCTTGATCCGGGTGCTGTGGCCATCGGCTTCTGGATCTACGAGATGCCGCAGTTCTACGGCGTCCCGTGGCAGAACTACGCCGGTTGGCTCCTCTCGGGATCAGTCGCCGTCCTCCTGTTCGACTTCGGGTTCGACCGTGCAGGGCTCCGCCAGCGACTCCGGGACTGCCCGTTCATGCTCGATGACCTGGTGAGCTTCGTCTTGCTGTGGGGCGGTATCAACCTCTTTTACGCGAACTGGATGCCTGTCGGCCTGGCCGCGTTGCTGGGGGGTGGCCTTCTCTGGACGGATCGCTTCGACTTCGACCTCTCGGAAACCCGGCTCGGCCGTGCTGTCTGGCGGTGACCTCGTGGCTTGCTGTTGCCCGCCTGTCACGACCACCGAGACAGGCCAAGCGTTTAAGCAACCGCGTAGGTAGGTGCACGTATGGACCGAATCCCGTTTGGAATCCGCCAGCTCGACTCCATCATCAACGGTGGAGCACCCGCCGGGAGCGTCGTCCTGCTCTCCGGCGAGGCCGGCGCTGGCTCCCGGGAGTTCATGCATACGAGCGCACTCATCAACGGGCTCGAACAGGTGGACACGGAACTGCACGACCTCTACTACGGCGACCGCTCGGCCGACGCTGTCGCCCCGGACGAGATCCACTACATTTCGTTTACCACAAGCGAATCGCAACTGGTCAGCGAGATGCGGCTGGCGATGGACGATGATGTGGTCGACAAGGGGAGCCGGGCGGTCGAGTTCCACGACCTCTCGGAGCGATATTTCCACATCAGTCCAGTGCCACGGGAATGGTACGCCAGCGAAACCGCATCGATCACCGACCTCCGGGCACGGCACGAGCGGGAGGACCTGCTCGGGACGCTCGGCATGGTGCTGAACGAGGTGGCGGCGAACAACCTCGTCATCATCGACTCGCTATCGGATCTTGTCAGCGCCATGGGTGAGGAAATCGAGTGGTCGGACATCAGTTCACTTGTTCAGGGGCTTCAGAAGGCGGCCCATCAGTGGGGCTGTCTGCTCCTCTTGCACATCAATCCCGAGACGCTGTCGACTGTACGACACGGGCAGCTCGTTGACGCCTCCCACGGCACGATGGAGTTCGCGTGGGAATCCGGCGGCTCCACTCGCGCCCGAACCCTTGTTGTCCAGCAGTTCCGCGGCGTCCTCTCACAGATCGAGGACGAGGACATCGTTCAGTTCGAAACTGAACTGGGCGATGCCGGCTTCGACATCAGCGACGTGCGCAAGATTCGATAACGATAGTCGGCGGGACAACTTGCAGAATCTGTCGACAGAGAACAATGAGAACGGTGCTGAGTGGTCGCTTCCACTCTCGGTATCTGAAATCGGCGGTAAACCCTTATCAGTCTTGTTCGTCAAAGGTGTCGTAATGTCCTCCGAGTCGACTGATGACGGGGGAGTGTACGTCGAGCTATCTGCAGATCTAGATGAGTGGCTGACCGAGCAGGCCGAGACACTCGGCGTTCCTCGCGATGCCGTCATGGAGCAACTGCTGGCCGCATATATGACAACGGCCGATTCTGACGACGAAATGGGCGACCACATTCAGCCGTCGTCAGACGAACTGGATGCCGTCGTCGCTGCAACCGTGGACGAAAAGCTGAACGGCTCAGTCGAAGCGGCGACCAAGAGCGCCGTGAGTTCCCATGTCCCCGATATCGTCGACACGGTGGAACGCCAGCTTGCCGATCGGTTCGACGCGCTCGAATCGGACTTCCAGACGAAAATCGACGACGTTCGCGAGCGCGTCGTGCAGGTCAAACGGGAGGCTGACGCGAAAGCGCCGGCCGACCACAGCCACGAGGAGTTCGATCGCATCGATGCACTCTCACAGGAGATTGACGCAATGGAGACGGAACTCGCCGGGCTTCGAGGTGACCTGACCGACTCGCTCGAAACGGAGGACGAGCGAGTCGCCGACATCGACGCCCGTCTTGACGATGTCGAAGACAAACTCACTCGCGTCGCCTGGGTCGTCAGCGACCTCCGCGACGATCAGGGCGGCCGAGACCAGAACCAGAAAGCGGTCGACCGGCTGAAACGCGCTGCGGCACAGGAGAACATCTCGACGGCGCGGTGTTCGAACTGTGACGAGCAGGTCGAGATTGGGCTCCTGACCGAACCCCAGTGTCCACACTGCAACACGACGGTGTCGGACGTGCGGCCCGAGGGCGGCATTATCCGCTCGAAGGCGCGGCTGGTGGCCGCAGCACAACTTGAACCGGGCGAGACCCATGAGTGACGACGAACGAGACCCCTTCGAAGAGCTCGATTCCGGCGACGACCGCGAGGGCGACCCGTTCGAGCGCCTCGATGGGGGGCCTGATGACGCGGACGGCTCGACAGACACACGCCAGCCACCCGACGATGGCTGGACGGACATCGAACCGAGTGACACACCGGCCGACGATGTGTCCGAGACGGGCCCCGATGCGACCGATGCTGACGACTTGCTCTCGGCCGTCGACACGGAAGAGTTCCGTTCGGATTCGGCGGCCGACTCAGACAGTCCACGCTCTGGATCGTCGCCCGACCCGAACGACCCTTTCTCGGGGATGGACGAGCGGGGCGAGGACCCCTTCGGGAGCGGCGAGAGCGCGTTCGAGCGGGTCGATGTCGACCACATCGACGCGGACAAGGTGTGGGCGGAAATCGCTGCAGACGATGACAGCGAGACCACCACAGAGAGCCGCTACGCGGAGGTGTCGAAACACCGCTACTGCGAGCAATGTGAACACTTCTCCGCGCCGCCGAACGCACACTGCACGAATGAGGGGACCGAAATCATGGAGTTCCTCGACATGGAGACGGTCCGGCTGCTGGACTGTCCGGTCGTCGCCGAGCAACACGAAATCGAGGACGAGCAGTAACGGCTTTTTGTTTCGGTGTCCGACGAGCGTGTATGCAGTTCTGCGACGACTGTGGTTCGATGATGCACGCCGATGGTGACGAGATGGTCTGTCAGTCCTGTGGCGCGCGCGTCGAGAAAGATCAGGACCGCGCGGCAGCGTTCGTCAGCACGGACGAACAGAGCGACGACGAACTGATAGAGACCGAAGAGGGGTCGAACTTCGAGGGGAAGCCGACGGCCGACGACGTGACCTGTGAGGAATGCGGACACGGCAAAGCGTGGTACACGATCAAACAGACCGGGTCAGCCGATGAACCGCCGACGCGCTTCTTCAAGTGTCAAGACTGTGGCCACCGGTGGCGAGAGTATAACTAGAGCAGCGAATCCAGAATCCGGAGTTCTTCATCCTCAGATATTTTGTCGGAGTCCATACACGCGTGGACGACCTTGTGGACGAGCTCCGGGTCCTGAAACGGCTGTGGCGAGCCGCCGCCGTCGGTGACGGTTTCGACCTGGCCTTCGAGCTCGGCCAACTGTGTGGAGAGGTCTTCGACAGTCGACTGGAATGTCGTCAGCGTGGTGTTCACCTCGCCGGCTGCGGACTCCACCTCCGCGACCGAAGAGTCGCTGCGGCCGGACGCGGCAGCTGATTCTGACACTTGCCCGTCGGCATCCTCCGGGGTGTCTGTTGACTCCGATGGTTCGCTGTCGGATGCCGGCGTTTCGGTCTCATCGGAGGGGGTCAGCGACCCCGTCCCCTGGTCGCTGAACACAGCGTTTGCGAACGTCTTGCGGTTTCGACCAGTCAAACCCGTCAATGCCGTTGACGCGGTTGCTTACAGTCGAAGCCGTGACACCGAGCTTCTCAGCGAGGTCCCGCTGGGACGCGGTGGGGTGTTGCTGAATCGACCGGAGCGTCTCGCGTTCTGTCGACGAGAGATCCTCGGGGGCCGGGTACGACTGTGACTCCGCCGACGGTTCACCCGGTGACTCGTCGGGCGCGTCCGTCTCGTCGGTCTCAGCTGGGTCGCCGTGTTCTTCGAGGACCCGCTCGACCAGTTCCGCTGTCGCGCTCGGTACTTCAGCCGCAAGCTCTGCGATGGACGCCTCAGGGTTCTCGGCCGCTACGTCGAGTATTTGCTTGTGTCGCATCGACTTGGGGGCCGTTCGGCCGTTCGTTGATTTGCTCATTGATATCACCACGTAGGAAAGGGACTGCCACCCAATCCCCCAACCTGATATACAGTTGACTGAAACCAACGGAATTGTCAAAAGCTTTTGGTTAGCCACAAACATTAATTAAGATGTTATTTAATCTGACATCACCTGCCTTCGCAGCGTCACAGACTTCCCAAGTCAAGGAGACAGGTCTATTCTGGGCCAAACTGGAAACGGTCGGTCAAAACTGAACCCAAGCGTTCTGAAAGCATTTACCCAGGGCAGGGTAACGCAGATCCATGTACCGCCGTCGTGTTCTGGCACTCTGCGGACTGGCTATCACCGGTGCGGGATGTCAGGGTGAGGCTGCTGACACCGAAACGATGACACCCGTTCCGTCACCGGCCGTCAGTGAAACCGACACCGGACCGCCGCCCGCGGTGACGATTACCGACGCTGCGGTGATGCCCGGGGTTGTGGTTCCCGGCACCGACTCGATCACTGTTCAGTCAGCTGACGGCCAGTTCCTCGTGCTGACAGCGGCTATCCGGGGCTCGGAAGTCGACCGTGCCGCGTTCTCGCTCAGATTCGATGGGGCGACGTACAGCCCCGAGACGTTCAGGAACGGCCTGTATCGTGACGGAGAGTGGGGCCGACAGTTCACCGAGACCGGTGGGCCACTGGTCTTTGCCCTCCCGGAAACCGGCTCAGTCAGCGACGCCCAACTGTCCTGGCCCGGCGGGAAGTGGACGCCACCGGAGGCTGTTCGAGACAGACTCAACGCCCCGTTGCCGTCATTCGATGTTACCCTTGACGGGCCGGAGCGCGTCACTGAGCCCGCCAAGCCAACACTTGAGATAACGGTCACAAACACGGGCGACACCACTGGCCGGTACGTCATTGCACTCAACCGAACCGGGCCGCGCGTCGCCTACGCGCCCGTCGGTCGGTTTGATGGGGAACTGAAGCCGGGAGAGACAGCGGTCATCACACGCGACGGTAAAACACCGTACGTTGACGATACAGAGCCTCGTGAAGTCATCTACCGACTACGAGCCGCGGAAGATCACAACGACGCAACACACCGAATCAAGCCGGTCGACGAGGAAACCGCAACCGAGTCGTAGCGCTCTATCGCGTTCAAAAACCAACGTTGCCTCGCAGAAAATCACCGGACAGCCATCTACTGGCGCAGAAGCGCCGCCTCAAACCCCTTCGAGGTTGGACCGGTACTCGTTAATCTCGTCGTCGGCGTCTTCGATGGCGCCAGCCGCGTCTTCTGCGTCACCGCTACTGAGGTCGTTGAGTGCCGACTGGATGCGGGCGAGTCGACCGTGGTCCGGGCCGTGTTCGTCAGTCGCGAGACTGTCGAGCTGGTCAGCGAGTTCGGCAAGGCGTTCGCTCGCCGCGTCACTGTCAGTGTCTTCGGCCGCCGATTCGAGCAGTTCACTCGCGGACGCGAGTTCGTCGCGTGTCATACGTGGCAATTTACAGATAGGGACTAAAACGGTTCGGCTTCCCGATGTGGGTTCATTTAAACAAACAGCGGGTATCCAACAGGCCGGCATAACAGTCCTGTGTCCGACCATCGCGATAGCAATGGCTGCGATTGGCAGGACGGCAACGTTTACCCTGCACCCGCTTGCAGACGTACCATGGCAAACTTCCTCTTCTGTTCGCTGGACGCAGCACTCATCGGCGACATTGCCTGGCAGGTCACCGAGGAGGGACACGACGTTCGCTATTACATCGAGGCCGACAGCGATCAGGAGATCGCCGATGGGTTCGTCCCGAAAACCGACGACTGGCGGGGGGATCTCGACTGGGCCGATGTCGTGATTTTCGACGATATCTGGGTGGGCAGCGATATCGGTACCGGCGAGATTGCACAGGAACTCCGGGCCGAAGGCCACGCCGTCGTTGGCGGGACACCCAACACGGACACGCTCGAAGAAGACCGCGGCTACGCGATGGAGATCCTCGAAGAACACGGTGTCAACACTATCGAGCATCACGTCTTCGAGGACTTCGACGCCGGTATCCAACACGTACAGGAGAACCCCGCACCGTACGTAATCAAACCCCTAGGGGAAGTCCAGAACGTCAAACGACTGCTCTACGTCGGGAACGAGGACGACGGGAGCGATATCGTCGACGTACTTCGAGCGTACAAGAAGGCCTGGGGCCATCGGATGAAGGGCTTCCAGCTGCAGCGGAAGGTCGAGGGCGTCGAAATCGCCGTCTGTGGCTTCTTCAACGGCGAGTCGTTCGTCGAACCGATCAACTTCAACTTCGAGCACAAGAAGCTATTCCCGGGCAACATTGGTCCCTCGACCGGTGAGATGGGAACCTCAATGTTCTGGGCCGGCCGGAACGAACTGTTTGAGGAGACACTCGGCAAGGTGGAAGGCTGGCTCGCCGACGAGGGGTACGTCGGCAGCATCGACATCAACTGCATCGTCAACGACAGCGGTATCTACCCGCTTGAGTTCACGCCGCGTTTTGGCTATCCAACGATAACGCTTCAGGAGGAGTCGTTCGAATCAGAGACGGGCCAGTTCTTCCTCGACCTGGCAAACGGGCGCGACCCGGAGTTGGCGGTCCATCGCGGGTATCAGGTCGCGGTTCGGGTCGTCCTCCCGCCGTTCCCGTTTGACGACGAGGACACATACGATGAGAACTCCCGCAACGCGGCGATCGTCTTCGAATCCGACAGCCGCGAGGGCGTCCACATCGAGGACGCAAAGCGGATCGACGGGCAGTGGCGGGTCGCCGGGGAGAGTGGAATGCCACGAGTTATCACGGGCAAAGGCGAGACGATGCAGGCGGCGCGAGAGCAGGCTTACGAACGCATCGACGACATCCTCATCCCGAACCGCTATTACCGCGACGACATCGGTGAGCGCTGGATCGACGGTGACGGGGACAGACTGCAGGCGTGGGGCTATCTCGGCCCGGCTCTGTAAGGACAGATTGCTTGCATTGTCTTGCGCTGTGCTCTTTGGCACGCGCCGAACGGGGACCTTTATGTGTGTAACACGTACTCATGGATGACGAATGGACGCACAAACTGAACGGTCGCCGCTACACGTCTCGCACACCGACCACGATGACGGCTGGACGGTTGCCGTCGACCTCAACTCACTTCAGGTTAGCGACGACTACGTGACAGTCGATGTAATTGGAACGGAAGCCGTCGTTGCCGTCGACGCCCCGCACCTCCAGACGGAGTTCGACATCGATCTGCCGGCCGCTGACGCAGTCCAGACACTCAGGAACGGCGTGCTCACGCTATCACAGCGGAGCTAACGCTGTCGCGGACTGCCTGTCCAGCCCTTGTTCCGTCGTTGTGATGATTCCATGACACGACGCAACTCCACAAGGGATTTCAGCGTGATGCTGGAAGCGTTCAGTGATGACCACCCATCCTGACCGAGACTCGAGCGACCTGCCGACCATTCGGGGCTCGGTGCCGCCGCTTCGTGCGTGGCTTCGAACGTTTCTCATCGGCCTCTGTATGGGCAGTGCCGACGGCGTCCCTGGCGTCTCTGGCGGGACAATCGCGCTTATCGCCGGGGTCTATGAGCGACTCATCGCCGCAATTACCGCCTTCACGCCGGGACGGATACTTCGGTTTTTACGCGCACTCGCTCCCGTAGACGGCGGTGTCGATATCCGTGGCGCGTTTTCGGAACTTCTCGAAATAGATATCTGGTTCCTCCTCGCGCTGGTCGCTGGCGTCGCCACCGCCGTTGTCATCGTAACGCGCATCGTTCACATCGCCAGCCAGGAAACGCCGGCACTCCTCTTCGGATTCTTCTTCGGGCTCATTGCCGCCTCAGCGATAGTGCTACTGCGAAGTCTCACAGTCGACTCCCCGTTCCAGATAGGGGCCGGCGTCGTCGGCTTTCTCCTCGCGTTCTACGTGTCCGGGGTGTCGACAGCCGCCACAGATGGTGGCGGCCTCGCACTGGTCTTCGTCGCCGGCATGATCGGCGTCAGCGCGATGATTCTGCCCGGCATCTCGGGGTCGCTGTTGCTCATCATCCTCGGCCAGTATACCCGCATGTCGACGGCCCTCAGCGAGTTCGTCGACGCACTCATCGCGCTCGTTACTGGCGGCCCAACCGAAGACGTGACTACGACCGCTGTGCCGGTCGTGACGTTCATTCTCGGCGGGCTCGTCGGCTTGTTCACCATTGCGCGCGTTGTCCGTCGGGCGCTTGCCTACAACCGCCGGGCCACGCTCGCGTTTCTCGTCGCGCTTGTCGTCGGCGCGCTGCGTGCCCCCGTCGTGGAAGTTCAGGAGAAGGTGGGTTTTTCAACGGATGTTCTCATCGCGTTCGTCGCCGCTGGTGCTGTCGGCGCGGTCTTCCTGCTCGTGCTCGACTGGTACGCCGTCGACCTCGACCTCGATAAAGTCTGACCTCCGTCAGAAGCCCCAGGCGCGGCGGTACTGCGGCGGCCCCTCGATTTCATCTGTCGCGTCGAGTTCCTTCGCAGCAGTCATCGCGAAGTACGGGTCCCGGAGGTGTTCACGGCCGACGATAGCCATATCGGCCCGGTCGTTGGCGATGACGGCCTCCGCCTGTTCGGGCGTCGTGATGCCGCCGACAGCGCCGACGGCGATATCCGACTCGGTTTCCTGTCGAATCTGCTCTGCGTACTGAAGCTGGTAGTTCGGGCCGGCGTAATCGGGGCGGGATTCGGGGTGGATACCGCCGCCGCTCACGTCGATGAAGTCCGCACCGATGTCAGCGAGTCGGTCCGACAGGCGCACGGAGTCCTCAACAGTCCATGCGTCGCGGTCGGGGAGCCAGTCAGTCGCCGAAATACGGACGAACACCGGCTTGTCGTCAGGCCAGACATCGCGGACAGCGGCGGTAACCTCTCGTGTCAGTCGCGTGCGGCTCTCGAAGTCACCGCCGTAGTCGTCCTCGCGGTGGTTCGTTACTGGTGAGAGGAACTGATGCAGGAGGTAGCCATGGGCGGTGTGAACCTCCGCGACCTCGAAGCCGGCGTCGAGTGCACGCTCGGCGGCGGCACGGAACGAATCGATGACAGCCTCGATACCGTCCTGGTCGAGTGCTGTCGTCGGTGGGGCCTCTTCGTCCTCGTACGGCCACGGGTCGTCGCTCGGGCCGACGACCTCCCAACCGCCGTCGTCGGACTGGAGCGGGTCGTGCCCATCCCACGGTCGTTCGATGGATGCTTTCCGGCCAGCGTGGGCCAGCTGAATGCCCGGTACGCTGCCCTGTTCGCTGATCAACTCCGTAATCGGTTCGAGTGCCGCTGCGTGCTCCTCGCTCCAGATACCCAGGTCTTCCGGAGAGATGCGACCGCGAGCTTCGACGGCAGTCGCTTCAGTCATGACCAGACCTGCACCGCCGACGGCACGAGAGCCGAGGTGTGTCCGATGCCAGTCGGTGGCGAGGCCGTCGCGGGCCCCACAGGAGTACTGGCACATTGGAGAGACCATGACGCGATTCGGGACTGTCGTCTCGCGAAGTTCCAGTGGTGAGAACAGTGCAGTCATCGATGAGGGTTCGCTGGCGAGACGGATAACCGCACTGGCGGCTGCAAGAGTCGTCGTTAGTTCCGGTGGCTCATACTGAACGGCCCCGCCGCAAGGCAGCCTATTCAGTCAGCGAGGCACCAGTGTTACTGGGCGCGACGACGCGAACTGTTCCGTCGACATCAGCCCTATCGAGTGCCAGCACGCCCGCTTCGCGGGCCTCCGATTCGTAATCCGCTGTCGTCAGTCCCCAGACGGTTGGCCCCCAAGAACTCTGGCCGGCCCCTGAAATAACTGGGGCGCTTGCCAGTGAATCGACGAGCGCACCGGCGGGCGGGCGGTAGACCCCGCCCTGTTCGTCAGCGTACCACGCACCATTGAGTCGGCCCAGCCGCGCCGCGGCCTGCCCGAAGTCGTCGTGGTCTCTGGTCGCAATCGCAGGGAGGACCCGGCGAGTCAGTAACGTCGAAATCTCGTCGGCAATGCCGGGGTCGGCACGCTCGACGGCCTGCCGCATGCTCTGGTCTTCCGCACTCCCACTCTGGCCGGGATCGGTGTCTGGAACGACGATGACAAAACGCCAGTGTGCAGGCACGTCGTGATGGGCCAGCACCGGCGGCACGTCCCAATCTCCCTCCGCCGGTGGCTCTGCTGTGAACCGCTCCGTCGGGTGACCACCATCGACGATGAACCCGCCTGACTCGAACGCGGCTACGCCGACGCCGCTCCGGCCACCCCGTCCCAGTTGCGGCGCGTACGTCCGTGCGTCAGCGGTCCGGTGGTAGGCCCGAACGACGGCAATGAGCGTCGCCAGCGAGAGCTGTGTGCCGCTCCCGAGGCCGACGTGTCGCGGGAACCGCTCCTTGACGGAGACAGCAGCACCGGGAACGTCAAGCACGTCGACGACGCGCCGGACGTACGGCTCAGTCGCCGGGTCGTCGCACTGCACCGTGTCGGCCCGTGTCGCCTCGACGGTCAGCCGCGGCTCATCGAGGGCAAGCCCGACGCCCCCATAAAGGCGCTCGTGGGCAAGCGAGAGGTTCTGAAACCCGAAGTGGAGTCGCGCGGCGGTCGTGACCGTCGGCATATCGCAGCGGAGGTCCCCGACGGAAAAGAACCTGCTGTCACCGGTGGGTTTCGCCGTACTTCTATGTGGGACGTTAGCGCGAGTACAAGTTATTTAAGGTTGCCCATGGCCACGGTGAAATATGAGCAATCAGGAGCGGCAAGAACGTCCGGAAAAAGACCCGGACCTGCGGAGTACCGAGGTAACGGAGGGGTACGAGAAAGCCCCCCACCGTGCGATGTTCCGCGCGATGGGCTACGACGATGAGGACCTCTCCTCGCCGATGATCGGCGTCGCGAACCCCGCCGCCGATATCACGCCGTGCAACGTCCATCTCGACGATGTGGCCGACGCCGCCTACGACGGCATCGACGACACCGAGGGGATGCCAATCGAGTTCGGGACCATCACCATCTCAGACGCCATCTCAATGGGGACCGAGGGAATGAAGGCGTCGCTCATCTCCCGTGAGATAATCGCCGACTCGGTCGAACTCGTCACTTTCGGCGAGCGCATGGACGGTATCGTCACCATCGGCGGTTGTGACAAGAACATGCCCGGGATGATGATGGCCGCCATCCGGACGGACCTGCCGAGCGTCTTCCTCTATGGCGGGTCGATCATGCCCGGTGAGCACGACGGCCGGGAAGTCACTATCCAGAACGTCTTCGAGGGCGTCGGCGCAGTCGCCGACGGCGAGATGAGCGAAGGCGAACTCGACGAGATGGAACGTCATGCCTGCCCCGGTGCGGGCTCCTGTGGTGGGATGTTCACCGCCAACACGATGGCATCTATCTCCGAAGCGCTCGGCTTCGCGCCGCTTGGGTCGGCTTCTCCACCGGCCGAACACGAGTCACGCTACGAGGAAGCCCGCCGAGCCGGCGAACTCGCCGTCGAGGTGGTGCAGGAACGTCGTAGCCCCTCGGATTTCCTCACCCGCGAGTCTTTCGAGAACGCCATCGCTCTGCAGGTCGCGGTCGGCGGTTCGACCAACGCCGTCCTTCACCTGCTTGCGCTCGCGGCGGAGGCCGGCATCGACCTCAATATCGAGACGTTCAACGAAATCAGCGCCCGGACGCCCAAGATCGCCGACCTCCAGCCTGGCGGCGAGCGGGTCATGAACGACCTCCACGAGGTCGGCGGTGTCCCGGTCGTGTTGCGGGCCCTGAACGACGCCGGCCTGCTCCACGGTGATGCACTCACGGTCACGGGCAACACAATCGCGGAGGAACTCGAACAGATCGACCCGCCAACGGTCGAGGACCTCGATGTGGACTATCTCAATACTGTTGCGGACCCGATCCACGAACGCGGTGCGATCCGCATCCTCTCGGGTAACCTCGCGCCCGACGGCGCGGTCATCAAGATTACCGGCGAGGACCACCTCCACCACGAGGGACCGGTCCGCGTGTTCGAACAGGAAGAAGGAGCCATGGAGTACGTGCAGGAAGGCCACGTCGAGTCCGGCGACGTGATCTGTATCCGCAACGAGGGGCCACAGGGCGGCCCCGGTATGCGCGAGATGCTGGGCGTGACGTCGGCCGTCGCCGGCCAGGGCCACGCCGAGGACGTGGCGCTGTTCACTGATGGCCGCTTCTCCGGCGCGACCCGCGGCTTCTCTATCGGTCACGTCGCACCCGAGGCGTTCGTTGGCGGCCCAATCGCCGCTCTGGAGGACGGCGACACCGTCACTATCGACATCGACGACCACGAACTGTCGGTCGACCTCACAGAGGACGAAATGGAACAGCGCCTCGAAGACTACGACCCAGAACCGACGTACGACAGCGGCGTGCTGGCGAAGTATCACAACGACTTCGGCTCCGCGGCCAACGGTGCGGTGACGAACCCCGGCGCAAAGTGGGAGTGAGAAACCGACAATAAACGGACATTTCACTGGACCGTGTGGAGTGAGATCCGGTTTTTTCGCCCACGTTTTTCGAGGGCCCCTCCCGAAGTGCCGATGGCGCGAGGAAGGGGGACGCTGAAAGAGGCGGGTGGCTAGCGGTGCGGTGACGAATCCCGGCGCAAAGTAGACTGAGAAGCCGACGGTAGTCGGACCTTTCACCGGACCGAAGGGAGCCGTCAGCGCGGCAGTACAGACTTATTTCCGTGTAACCGTGATGAGCCCCTCTTTGAGCGCCGCTTCGAACCGCTCGTCCAGTGTCATCTGGTCCCAGCCGTCCGGCCGGTTCTCAGCGGCGATTGCAGAGAGCGACTCGACCAGCGACCTGTGGAGGAACCGTTCGTTCTCGCCGCACTCGCTGCAGGTCCTGATGATCGACCGAACCTCGAAGTCCCGCTCGACGCCGGCCTGGCATCGGGCACACACGTACGTTTCGGACACACCTGCCCATACGCTGTCCGGATACTCGGTTGTTGTGAATCCTTTCACTTGGGTATCATTACTGGGTATCGGCTATCCTGTCGACGGCTCTTCCTCTCGGCAATCACCACACAGTTCTCTAGTTTGAGGACAGCCATCGTGATACGAGAGTGCTGTATAGCGACCAGCCAGCCCAGTTAGCGGGCCAACACAGAAGACGACCTGTCACTGCGGACGGCGCTAGTCAGTATTGGTCACAGGGGCTCGTCCCGTTGTTGCGTCCTGTTGCAGCGTTATCATGACTACTAAACCTATTTACAATCACAGTACAAATCGTGGGCGTGTTGATGTCCCCGCCGACTGTCCTCCTCGTCGCTGCCGAGACTGCTGCCGGAGAGCAGTTACAGGCGGCACTTGAACAGGCAGCAATTGACGCCGTAGTTGATACGACCGAGCCCGACTGCGTCGATACGACACTGCTACGTACTGCGGTTGACTGCCTCGTCGTTCCGGTGACGTGTGAGGGGATGGCGGGCGGCCATCTGGCGGAGGCAGCTACCGGCCTCTATCCGGACCTCCCAGTGATCATGTATGGCAGTGCGGCGGACCGCGGAGACCATATTCAAACGGTCGCTGCGGACAATCTGGGATCGCCGGAACTGGCAGCCGCAATCGGTGCGGCACTCGAAAACAGCGAGACAATGGCCGCACGACCGGCGTCCCGGCCGGAGACGATTCTCGCCACGATGTTCGAACGAAACTCCGAACACCTGTACGTAAAAGACACTGACAGGCACTATCTGTTGCTCAACGACTCTTCGTACGCACCCCCAGAACTGCTTGGCCGGCGAGACGAAGACGGGCTCCCCGCCGGGGCGACGTATCTGGATGCGGCACGCGGCGACGACTTACAGGTAATCAACGACGGGACCGACATCCTCGACGTCCACGAGTTCTCGCCGTCAATGGGGAAACACCTCCGAACGTCGAAGGTCCCCTGGTACGACGAAACCGATGAACTGGCCGGCCTCATTGGCATTACGCAGGATGTCACTGACCAGAAGGAGCACGAACGGCTCCTCAGGCAGCAGAACGAACGCCTCCGGAAGGTGGCGCTGCTGGCCGCACACGAACTCCGAAACGAACTTCAGGTATCGACCGGCCATCTCTCGCAGGTTGAGGCCGACGACGAGCATATCGACGCAGTCGAGCGTTCTATCGACCAACTCTCTGGGATTGTTGATAAAGTCGTCTCGCTGGCCACAAGTGACTCGCCGACGTTCGAGCCCGAACAGCAGTGGCTCTCGACGGTCGTCTGGGACGTATGGAGTTCGCTGTCGCTCGAAGCCGCGTCGCTCGAAGTAACATCTGACAGGCGACTGCTGGCGGACGCAGAGTCGATGCGACTGTTTCTTGAGATACTGCTCTCGAACGCCGTTGAGTACGGCGGCCCCGATGTTGCGATTCGCGTTGGGGCCACGTCGTCGGGATTCTTCGTTGCGGACGACGGGCCCGGCGTCGATGTCTCGCCACCAGAGCGGGTGTTCGAGGCGGGGTACGCATCAGAGAAGCAAAACAGCGGGTTCGGACTCTATATCGCGAATCGGATCGCAAAAGAACACGGCTGGTCGCTGTCCGTCGATGACAGCGAGGACGGCGGGGCGCGATTTACCGTAACCGACGTGGAACGACCCGATTAAAGCTCAAAGGTCTCGTCGCCGTCAAGGACGTGGACCTCGGCGTCGCTTCCGGTGCCTTTGACCTCGTTCACGAAGTCTTGCGTCTCGATTTCGATGGGCGGGAACGTATCGTAGTGCATCGGGAACGCGTGGTCGACGTCCAGCCAGTCGACGGCAATGGCGGCCTGCATCGGCCCCATCGTGAAGTGGTCGCCGACTGGTACCGCCGCGGCATCCGGTTCGAGGAACGGACCGATGACATCGCGCATCTCAGTCATGAGACCGGTGTCGCCGGCATGGTAGAACGTCGTCGACTCCGCGTCGCTGACCTGCGTCGGCTTCGTGTCGGAAATGATGAATCCGCCCGGCATCCCGCCGCTGGTACCGTAGCTGGTGTCTATGCCGTTGGTGTGGTCGGCCCGGTGCATCGTGACGAAGGCGTCGCCGATCTCGACGGTGCCGCCGAGGTTCATCCCCATGCCGCCGACGGCGTCGAACTCGCCAAAGTTGTCCTCGCAGTACTCGACTACTTCCGGCGTTGCCACGAGTCCACACCCCTCGTAGCGGTCCACGTCGCCGATATGGTCGGCGTGACCGTGGGTCAACAGCACGTAGTCGGGGTCCAGTTCCTCGGGATCGGTGTCTGTGTGTGGATTATCGAAAAACGGGTCAATGAGCAATTCGGTGTCGTCAACTGTCACGTGCCACGTCGAATGGCCGTACCATGTGAGTTCCATACCGGATACACGCTACTCGTGGCGTCTACTTAATATTACAGTGGACGAGCCTCGTGGTGTTCGATCCAGAGACCGGTGCCCAGCTATCATCGCAGGCAGCAGTCAGTCATGATGGGTATCCGAAAAGTCTTTCAGAGTATTCTCTGTCTGTCCGTTACACAGGCCCAACCCGTACCGTGCTTCGATGGGGAACGCTCTGGGGACGGGAACCGAAGTCGTTTTATAATTTTTAGGCTAGCCTAAAATCATGCCGAGCAACTCAAATGACCAGTCGGAGCTGACACGACGCGAGTACGTCGCCTGCGGCGGCACGGTCATCGCTGGTGGACTGCTATCTGGGTGTACGGGAAGCAGCGGCTCAGACCCGCCGAATTCGACAGACTCGGAGACTACCACGGGAACGACCACAACAACAGCAACGGAGTCCAAACCGACGGAGACGGCGGCCACCGATAAACCCTATCGCGTCACCGTCGAACCAGTGGGGGAGGTGATGTTCGAGACAGTGCCACAGACGTGGGTCGCAGAAAACGCCAGCTGGGCCGATATGGGCGTCGCACTCGGCCTGACCAAACCCAGTGCAGTCGTTCTCACCGGGGAGTACCGTACGTGGCATTACGAGGACGTTCCGGGACTTTCGCCGTCGAAAAGCGATATGAGTTCACTGTGGCAGGATGGAATCTCGAAGGAACTGCTACTCGAAATCGACGCCGGTGTTCACTTCATCGACCCCAACTACATGGCGAATCTCATCCCGAACTGGGGCCGGTCGGACGTCGAGGAGATGCACGAACGCGTCGGCCCGTTCTGTGGGAACACCAGTTTCTCGACGTACTCCTGGCACGAGGACTATCCGTACTACAGCCTGTACGAAGCGACCGAGAAGGTAGCCGCAGTGTTCCAGCGACAGGACCGGTTCCGGGCACTCTCGAATCTCCACGAAGCGTTCCTCGACCGATTGAAGGAACGGCTCCCCCCGGAAGACCAGCGCCCGGAGATCGCGCTCCTCTCACCAGGGTCAATCGAGCCGGAGACGTTCTATCCGTACCGGCTCGGGGACCGGACGGCGTACAAGCACTGGCGCGACCTGGGTGTGAGCGACGCGCTCGCCGGGAGTGAGATCCAGAGCTTCACCTCTGATCGGGGGACAATCGACTACGAGCCGCTTCTTGAGATCGATCCGGAGGTGCTGATGCTGTACACGGATACCCATCGTACAGATGCGGCATTCGAGGACACGTACCGCTCATTTCTGCAGGACCACGACACAGCAAGCCAGCTCACTGCCGTGCAGAACGGCGCTGTGTACCCGGCTGGCGGGATGTATCAGGGACCGATTATCAACCTCTCGAAGACAGAGCGCGCCGCAAAACAGCTGTTCCCGGACGAGTTCGACGAGGAAGAGACGCTGTATGACCGCCAGCGAATCGCGGACATTCGCGCTGGCGAGATCTAACCGTCGCCGCTTTCGGACCGAACCCGAGAGAGCCGCATGGCGTTCCCGGTCACAGCCGTTGTCATCCCGGCGTCGCCGGCCAACACAGCGGCCCAGATGGGAACGACGCCGAACGGCACAGCGAGCGCGAGCCCGGCCTTGACCGCCAGGCTGGCCCAGATGTTCTGCCGGATGACGCCGTTAGCGTCGTTCGCCAGTTCGTACAGATACGGGAGCTTCGAGAGATCGTCACTCATCAGGGCGATGTCGGCCGTTTCAAGCGCCGTGTCCGTGCCGGCGGCCCCCATCGCGACGCCCACACTCGCGCTCGCCAACGCCGGTGCGTCGTTGATACCATCCCCGACCATCGCAACGTCTTCGTACTCGGCGACGAGGTCATCGATAGCGGCGACTTTTTCGTCAGGCAGGAGTTCGGCCTGATAGTCGTCGATACCGACTTCTTGGGCGATAGCCCCCGCGGTGCGTTCGTTGTCACCGGTAAGCATCACCGTCCGCTCGACGCCCAGATCCCGGAGCCGTGAGACGGTGGCTTTCGCCGCTGGGCGCACCTCGTCGGCAACGGCGATGACACCCTCTATCTCTTCGTCCGTGCCCACGATGACGACCGTCTTCCCTTCAGCCTGAAGTTCGGGCACGGCGTCTTCCAGCAGGTCCAGACAGTTGTTGCGCTCACAGAGTTGCTGGGCCGTTTTCGTGACAACGCCACCATCGGTGGTGGCGTGGACGTGTGAGAGATCGAAGCCAAGGTCCTCGAATAGCCCCGGCTTCCCGGCGTAGTGGGGTGTCCCGTCGAGGTCCGCCCGGACGCCCTTGCCAGTGATGCTCTCGAAGTCATCGACGTCGGCGCTTTCGACGCCGGTCGTTCCCGCCTCCGCGACGATGGCTTCGCCGATGGGGTGTTCGCTCCGCTGTTCGAGTCCGCGGGCGCACTGCAAGACCTCGGCTTCGGTGTTCCCGTTCAGTGGAAGCACGTCGGTGACGGTCAGTTCGCCTTTTGTCAGCGTGCCCGTCTTGTCGAAGGCGACCACGTCGACCGCGCCCATCGCTTCGAGGTGGTTGCCACCCTTGATGAGCACGCCGTTTTTCGCGGCACTGGTGATACCTGAGACGACCGACACGGGCGTCGAGATGACGAACGCGCAGGGACAGGCCAACACTAACAGCGTCAGGCCGTGCACGACAGCGGTCGACCAAGCCACCCCGAATACGGCGGGGGACGCCAGCGTCACAAGGACGGCGAAGGCGACGACGACCGGCGTGTAGTACGCTGAGAAGCGCTCGACGAACTGCTCGCGCTCGGTCTTGTTCGACTGGGCGTCCTCGACCATCTGGACGATGCGCGAAAGGGTGTTGTCGCTGGCCGCCGCCGTGACCTGCACTTCCAGATACCCCTCCTCGTTGATCGTCCCCGCGTACACCTCGTCACCCTCGGTCTTGTCGACCGGGACGCTCTCGCCAGTAATCGGGGCCTGATTCACCGCGCTCGTTCCGTCGATGACCTCGCCGTCCATCGGAATCTTCTCGCCGGGCCTGATGACGACGACATCGCCGACCTGTACGTCGTCGACAGGCAGTACCTCCTCTTCCCCGTCACGCTTGACCGTCGCTTCATCGGGCGAGAGGTCCATTAGTTCCGCAAGCGAATTCCGCGCACGGTCCATCGAGTAGCGTTCCAGCAACTCCGCGACGCTGAACAGGAACGCCAGCGTTGCGGCCTCGAAGTACAGCGCCTCGCCGAAAGCCAGGCTCGCGGTGAGCGCGCCCAGAATGGCGATGGACATCAGCAGGTCGATGTCCAGATTCCGGTTTTTCAGGGAGAAGTAGCCGCCACGCAGGATTTCCTGGCCACCGGTCGCTACCGCGATGAGAAACAGAACGTCGTCGACGTACAGCGGCGTCCCCAGAACGCGTCCGACTTGCGCGTTCGCACCGGGCAGCAAGAAATCCAGAAAGAAAACGAGGCCCAGGGCGACGAACACGCCGCTGACCCACGTCTTCAGCGCCCGTGAGCTGGTCCAGATCGAGTTGTTCTCGTCCGACTGACCGGCCCCCGTGTCGTCCTCGCCCGTCGTCTCCGTAACCTCGTACCCGGCGCTCTCGATAGCCGCCGCGATGTCCCGCTTCGCCGTCGCGTTCGGGTTGTATGTGACAACGACTGTTCCGGTAGTCGGGCGTGTTTCGGCACTTCTGATGCCGTCGACCCCGCCGAGCGCGCTCTCGACCTTGCCGGCGCAGGATGCACAATCCATCTCCGGGACGCCGAACCGCAACGTCTTGCCGCCGTCGTCTGCGACAGTGTAGCCCGCCGCTTCGACGCGCGCCGCTATCGCGTCCATGTCGGTCTCGGTTTCGTCGTATTCGACGGTGAGCTGACCCGTTGTTACCTGCGGGTCAACGGCCTTGATGCCAGACAGTTCACGGACGCTCGACTCGACCTTGCCCGCACAGGAGGGACAGTCCATCTCTGGGACGGACAGTTGTGCGACGTGGGCCCCATCGTGGGAGTGCGCTGCTGGAGGAGGGTCGTCACTCGCACTGCCACACCCGTCATCGTTCGAACAGCTGTCGGACTCCGTCATTACCGGTGCTAGGCTACCCGGTCTTATTAATTCAGCTGCTAAATTAACCGCTCAAAGTGGGATTGATTAATAAATAAATTCAGATTCGTTATTAAATCGGCCGATATCGACCGTGTGGCTGACTGAGCCAGCAGCGACCCTCAGTCGAACGGCGTCGTCCGCGTCGGTTTCCCCTGTGCGTACCGGATCCAGCGCCGCATATGCCGGCCGACTGCCCAGAACAGTACTACAGTCATCGCCAGTAGCGCGGACAAGAAGACGATTCCCAGCCGTATCGGTTCCTCGGTCGGGAGGCCGATGAGCAACACGATTGTGCCCACGAGTGCCATCTCGACACCACACCGCAGTCCGGGCAACACGAACCCCGGTGTCGGCGTTTTCGTTCCCGATGAATCCTCTGCCATGCACCCCCGTATGCTATCGGGACGATTGTAGTTTGTGCCCGCTTGCGGGACCGAGCTGAAAGCCAGAGCGCACGGCAATCAGGCACTCTGGTTGCGGTAAAGAGTTCTGACCGTGCCTTTTTCGCGGCCCAGACCCACGCCCCAGTATGAAGCAGTCTCTCACTCGCCGGGCGATGTTAGGGGCCCTTGGGACAGCCGTCGCGACCACGGCTGGCTGTCAGAGTCCCGGGACCGGCAGCGACTCAGGTGGTGACACCGGAGCTCAGTCGGAGTCAGCCGACGCGGTCGCACAGTCCGATAGCGTCTACACCAACGTGTATCAGGAGGTAGCCGATGCCGTCGTCTCGATTAGAGTGTACGCCGAAGACTCCCGTGGTGGGCAGGGGAGCGGCTTCCTCATCGACGACGAGCATATCGTCACGAACGAACACGTCGTTGCGGGCGGGGACGAGTACTACGTCCGCTTTGCTGACACCGGCTGGCGCGCTGCCTCCGTCGTCGGCTCAGACGTGTACAGCGACCTGGCGGTTCTCCGTATCGGTGCGACGCCGGACGTGACACCCCTCTCGTTTGTCGAGACCGAACCCACAGTCGGGACCGAAGTCGTCGCTATCGGGAACCCCTTCGGACTGTCCGGCTCAGTGTCCGCAGGCATTGTCAGCGGTGTCGACCGCACGCTCCAGAGTGCTAACAACTTCTCCATCGCCGATGCGGTCCAGACTGATGCGCCGGTTAACCCGGGCAACAGCGGCGGCCCGCTCGTCACGCTTGAGGGCGACGTGGTCGGCATCATCAATTCGGGCGGCGGCGACAACGTCGCATTCGCCATTTCGGCCCCGCTCGCACAGCGCGTCGTGCCGTCACTCATCCAGACCGGCGACTACGACCACCCGTATATGGGTGTTGGACTCCGGAGTGTGTCGCCGCGGGTCGCTGAGGCGAACAATCTGGACCCCGGGTCAGGGGTGTACATCACCCGTGTCGTCAGTGATGGTCCAGCGGCGGGCGTTCTACAGGGCAGCGACGGAGAAACGATGATTTCGGGGACAGCGATTCCAACTGGCGGTGACGTGGTCAGGCAGATGAACGACACTCCGACGCCGACGCGGCAGGCGCTGGGGAGCTTTCTCGCGCTGAGACCAGCCCCGGCGAGACAGTTGACGTGCTGGTCGAGCGAGACGGTGCACAGGAAACAGTCGAACTCACGCTCGGTTCGCGCCCAGAGCCGTAACGAACGTTGTCAGCCGGATCTGCTGCCCCGACGGTGATTACTGCGTCTGGAACTCGCTCTGTTCGCTACGGCCGCCACCGGCTGCGATGTAGCCGACGGCGGCGGCGAGCGGCAGCGTCACCGGGAGTCCCGCGATAAGCAGGCTGATACCGAGACTTTCACCGACGAACACGTAGATTCCAGCGCCGGCCGCGGTGACCGTGACGAAGTCCATGATGGTCGCCAGCGCGGCCAGTCGAAGGCGAACCGCGCGCTCGGGGACCGCACCTGCCGCTGCTCGGTCGCGGTGCCACAGCAGGACGTAGCCAGCGAACAGCGCGGTCAGGCCGGCCGACACGCCCACAGGAAGGCCGATGAGCAGCGAGAACTCTATCTGCGGTTCGAAGCCAGCGGTTACTGCAACGGTCGTGACAGCAAACGCAAACGCGCCCAGAAGCAGGGCGACAACGATGCGGACGTGCGTGTTCATACGTAGCAACTGAACGAACGTGTATAAATAGTCAGCCGCTGCCACGGAACAGGGTATTCAGCGGCGTTTCGCACAGTGGCCCGTCAGCCCCGTCGCGTCGGCTTATTCTAACGGCTCGGCGGCGTCTTGTTCGACCAGCGGGTCGGCGTTGTCGGCCGGCAGTGTCACCACGTCGTCGGTTGAGAGGTCGTACTCGCGCTGGTCGACGCCGAATATCTCGCCCACGTCGTCCGTGATACGAACCGTCCGCCGGTCTACGTCGGCGGCCCCGGCCGTGCCAGCACTGGCTGGTGACTGCGTACCGCCGTCAGCCTGCGTCGGGTCCGCCGCCGGGCCGGAGGGCGACTCAACACTCTGTTCGGCTGGTGGGACAGGAACATCATCGCCGGGCGGCACGTCCGCCGGCTCGGACTGGCCGTCGACTGTGGGATTGCTGCCTGTGTCCAGCTCGGGCGGCGGCGTTGGTGCGTCAGAGTCCGGCGCGGGCGGGGACTGGTCCCCACGGCTGCCCATCATGTCAGCCGCGTCAACGCCGGTGTCCGGCGTCGACTGCTCGGGCTCGCCGGCTGTCGCGTCGTTTGCTGCTTGGTGTGGGTCCGGGTCAGGAGCCTGTCTCTCATCCGAGTTCGGCTCGTCGCCGACCGCGCCGGTCGGAGCCTCGCCCGCAATCACATCGAGGACGTGGCCCCGGTTGGATTCGATGGCCTCGACCATCGTTTCGAACAGGTCCCGTTCCTCCTGTGTGAGACCGTCGTCCTCGGTCGGCATGTCCGCCGCGGCCAGCGACGCCATCTTGACAATTTTACCGACACGCCGCTCGTACACAGCCTCCACGGTCTGCTCGGCGGTCTTGATATCGTCGGTCAGGCGATTGACCTCGGGCGAGTCGAACGGGTCCTCGGCGCGCTCGGCCGCGCGGTCGCGCTCCGACCGGAGCTGTTGGATGAACTGCCCGGCGTCCTCGTAGAACGTCTCGCGCAGCTGCTGGAGCTGGTCGGTCTGGCGTTCCCGCGATTGGACGGACTGGAGCTCGTCTACGTTCATTCCTTCCCCTTCTCGGCACGCCCGCGGGCCATGAGAAATACGCCCACGTGCTCTGGTACAGTCTGATTACCCGCCTCCAGTGTAAAGCTATCGCCATATAGTTCGACGAGGCCGCCGTCGGTCACCTCGACGGTGATGTCGTGGCCCCGGAAGGTTTCCGGGACGGGGTCGACCAGCGGGTCGAACGCGTCGAGATCGTCGCGGTCGATGCGCTGGACCTCCAGCCCGCTGCCGCCGTGGAGCGAGCCCGGAAGGCGAATAAGCCGGTTCGTGTCCGTCGTCACCGGTTCATCGATCGGTGCGTTGTCTGCTGCGACGACCTCGTGGAGCAGAATCTTCGCCAGCTGGTAGAACGCCGGATGTACGTCGATGTTGCCGGCTTCCAGTTGCTCGTAGTTCGACCGGGCGGCGTTCAGTGCCGCCGTCGCCTTCCCCTCGCCGATGCCGTCGTACTCCTGCAGTCGGTCGAGGGCGTCCGCTTCCTCCATCGCGAGCAGGTCGTCGACGACGGCGAGCATATGTCGGTGTGCGCGGGCGCTCCACCCGCCCTCTGTCGAGAGCGTCCGCTTCTGTGCCGGGCTGGACCGGCCAGCTGTGCCGGCGACAGACTCCTCGTCGACGAGTTCGTCGAACTCTAGGCCGATGCCACGAACGTAGTCGACGACCTCCCGGCGCGCGTCCCGCTCCAGGTGCCGGATACGCTCGTCGCGGACGTGGACGTGGTAGCCCCGGCCACCGGAGAAGACGATAGTGAGATCATCGAAACCGAAATCGTCTTCCAGAAAGTCGAGCAGCCTGCGCAACGCGTCCTTACACTTTGCGAGCATCTCGGCGTAGCTGTCCTCGCCCAGTACTACGGAGGGCAGGTGATCGGCGTCGAGGTCGAACACGAGGTCCGAGGAGCGCCAGCCCTTGTCCGACATCGTGGAGGCGCTTGGTTCGTCGTAGCGGCCCGCGGAGAAGTAGACGTGGCGGGGCTTCCGGCGACCGAGAAAATCCTCGATTTCGCCGAGGTCCAGCAGCGAGCGATGGCGGACCATCGTCTCGCCGGGGCCTTCGGTCCACGGGATGAATCCCCATTCACGTTCGTTCGCGGCCGGTGGCGGCGTTACGGATGCCTGTCGGTAGTGATCGCCGAACCGGCCACGGAGGTACGCGCGGGTCCGCTCTTCCATCGGCTACCTCGTTGGGGAGGTCCCTTGAAAAGCGTTCGCTTAGCCGCGCAGGAACTTCGACAGTTTGTCCGTAATCGAGTCCTCGCCGAGCTTGAGGTAGTAGGCGTCGCCGCCGTCCTCGTAGTAGTTGTCGATGCGACGCGTAATCTCGAAGCCGATGTGTTTGTAGAAGCCGATGGCCTCCCGATTCGTCGCCCGAGCGTGGCAGGTCACGCTGCCGTAGTCCTCGGCGACGCGGGCGACGAGTCGCTTGCCGAAGCCGTGGCCCCTGTACTCGTCATCGACTGCGAGAAAGAGAATGTAGCCGTCGCGTCGAACCGCAGCGAAGCCGATGAGGCGGTCTTTGGAGCGGTCGATGTAGAGATAGGTGGTCGACCGTCGGTAGGCGTCGCGAAAGAACCCCCGCCGCTGTCGAAGGACGCCGTCGGATTCTCGGATGTCCTCCTTGAGCCGCCACGCCGCGTCGACGTGTTCGTCGTCCCCGCGTTCGACGATCTGTGTCTCGATGTTGACGCTCACTGCCGTATAAGTAGTGGCGGCGTGGATATAATTCCACCGCCTACAGAGCGGGGTATCCAACCGTCCAGTTCCGCGGGCCGGACGAACAGGGTTAGGTAGGCAGCGCACGAATTCTCAGGCATGGACACGCGTCTCCCGAGTGGTGTCGTCAGCGTCGCGCTCGCGCTCGCGCTCCTTTCGCGACCCGCGGCGGCACACGTCGACTACGTGACAGATGGGCCGGGCGAGGCCCTCGACGCGGTGGCGTTTGCGATATCGGTACTGTCGAGCCCGGTGAACGCGGCTGTTTTCGGCATCTCGGGACTGGCTGTGACTGGCGGCCTCGCGGCGTATCTCTGGGTCCGGCCGACGATTGCGGACATCGTCATCCTCCGGAACGTACTCGTCGGCTACTCGGACCTCGTCCCGTGGATGCTCCGACTCAGCGTGGGACTGCCACTCGTCGGTGCCGGTTTTCAGGGGTATCTGTTCGCCCCGACGGTGACGTTTGACCCCGCCACGAGCCCGGTCGTCCGTATCCTGTTTATCGGGCTGGGGTTCACACTCCTGTTCGGGCTCGCGACCCGTATTGTCACCACGATCGGGCTAGTGACCTTCGGCTGGGCGCTGAGCGTTGACCCCGGTGTTGTTCTCGCCATGGAGTACGTGCCGGCGTTTCTGGCACTGCTGATACTGGGCGGTGGCCGCCCGAGCGCGGACCATATGCTCCAGCGAGTCGCCAGCACCGACGGGACCTACTACGGGCGCATCGACCCGGTGCACCATCTCAAGGGGTTTCTGGACGCAACAACGGCACCGTACCGTGAGTACGTCCCGGTCATCATCCGAATCGGAATGGGCGTGACATTCATTTTTCTCGGACTGTTCCAGAAACTCGCTGAACCCGGCCAGGCACTTCTGGTCGTCGAAAAGTACGACCTCACCGCCGTCGTCCCAGTCGACCCCGGGATGTGGGTGCTGGGTGCTGGCCTAACTGAGATGCTGGTCGGTCTGGTGCTGATATTCGGCTTCATGACTCGTGGGGCCGCGGCTGTCTCCTTTATCCTGTTCACCACAACGCTGTTCGGGCTACCAGACGACCCGGTACTCGCGCATATCACGCTGTTCGGAATGGCCTCGGCAGTGTTCACGATGGGTGCTGGACCGCTCTCATTCGATGACTGGTTTGGTCGGCCGGCACAGAACGACCGTGAGACCGTCGTTTCGACGGACTGAGAAGGCGACAGGTCAGTTCGCGCCGTCCCACTGATCTAGCTGGGTCCGGTTTCCGCTCGCGTTGTAGTATATCGTGATCGTGTCCCGGGCGCCCACTCGTCGCTCGTAGGCGTTACCGCTGCTCAGCTGTGCGAGGTCGCCCGGGCCAATCATCGCGTCTGGCTCCCGGTTTGCCACCTGCGCCCAGGTGACAGTTCTGCTTGGCCCTTCGAATTCGACGTTCCCGGCTTCGAATTCGTCGCCGCGTTCGTGTGTGACAATGAGCAGTTCGTTGTCCTCGACGTAGTCGTAGCTAAAATTCGCCTGTGGGCCACCGCTGTCGTCGTCCTCGATGACGAGGACGTTCAGCCCAACCATGGCCGTCACGAGTAGCGTCAGCCCAATGAGGACGGCGACGCCGATGGTCTCTGACATCCCAACTGTCTCAGTCCTGAACTGTCCCATAGCCGTCTATCACCCCTAATGTGAGACGGCGTTAAATGCTGTTCGACGGCGAGGGGAAGACACATATCGGTTCAACTCACAGCCACCGGTATGATAGACGAGACTGTCGAGGAGATCTCGGAGATGCAGACCCACAGTTCCTCCGTGGTCGCAGTCAAAGCTGCCCAGGCGCTCCGGGACCTGACTGACAGGGAGTACCCGACGGTCGAGGATTACCTCCGTTCGCTTGACCGGAATAGCAGCGCCCTCCGACGAGCGAACCCCTCACACGCTTCCCTCCATACGACTCAGCACCGGATCGTGAACACCGTCTCAGACGCGGAGCCCGGCGACGTGGCGGCCGCCAAAGAACTGACCAATGAGGCTATCGACGACGTTATCGACTCGGTGGAGTCATCGAAGGACCGCGCCGCTGCCCGTGCCGTGTCGGAGATCGCTGATGACGACGTGCTGTTGACGCATGACTTTTCCTCGACGGTCCTTGCGGCCATCGACGACGCCATCGAAGCCGGCCACAGCTTCGAGGTGTACGTTACGGAGTCTCGCCCACGCTTCCTCGGTCGAAAGATGACGCGCCACCTCTCCGACCGGGACGGGGTTGACGTGACACTCATCGTCGACAGCGCCGCCGGACACTTCATGCCACAGGTCGACCGCGTGCTCGTCGGCATGGACTGCATCGTCGACGACACGCTGTACAACCGCATCGGCACGTATCCGATTGCGACGGCGGCAGCGGACAACGACGTTCCAGTGACGGTCGTCGGGGCCGCCGCGAAGTACGTCGACGGGGCCTTTGCCTTCGAAAACGAAATTCGGTCACCGTCAGAGGTGCTCCGGGAGCCGGCAGACGGATTCGAGATCGCAAACCCGGCCTACGACGCCACGCCGACGCACCTGCTCGATACCGTTGTCACTGACGACGGAATCCACGAGTACTGAGACGGACTGCTGTACGTTTGTTCTAATATCACTGTCCAGCAGGACGGGTCACAACAACGGGAAGCAGGATCGAAGGTTCTTGTTGCTGGCAGTGAATAAGCATGTATGGACGACACTGCCCTCCTTCGTCAAACCATCCGCCGGTGTACCGCTGTACTCGTTGCAACCCTGGCCACGGTCGGTGTGAGTCTGCAGGGTTCTTGGGATGCGGGTTTCTTGCTCATACTGATCATCGTCTCAGTAGTGTATCTCGTTGTTGAGTTCATCAAAGTGAACCCGCCTGCTGAGAACCCTGAAAGTTCCTCGTCTACAGAGGACGAGAGGTAATTACGTACTCTACCGCTGCTGGACGACAGTGTCACAGTCTGGACACTGGAGTTGGAAACTGTGCTCGGTTGCTTCAGTGGTCCAGTCGCCCGTGACGGCACTCTCGTGACCGCAGTCGGGACAGAACAGTGATGTCTTGGACCGCGTCTGTGGTGGTGGGTCTGAATCGACCGCACTGGTCGTGTAGATTTCGGTGGAGGTCATCAAGGAAAAGAACGTGCTGTACGGTCAAAAATGTGTCGGCAGAATGTTTGATTGTTCACGCACAATGTGGAATTAGTATAGTTTAAATCTCAGTAAATGTGGACACACGTGCCAAACTTTAGCCCTCACATATACATTCGGTCATCTCCGAACTGATCGGAATCAGCGGCGTCCATCTGTTCGGCGAGTGCCTGATAGTGGGCCTCGATGTTCGCAGCGAAGTCCTCCAGTGGACCGGTGTCAATCTGGATCGAGTGGCTCTCTTTCAGCGCAGTGAGCAGTCTGATTGCGGCCGCCACGTCGGGCGCTTGCGGATGGGTCGGCGTCGTGAACACACCGGTTGGAAGCGACTCATCGATTCCGCGCGTGACTAGCTCGGCACTCAGTCCGTCGAGGAACCCGTTTCCCATGGGTCTGATGTCGGTGTCGTCGAGATACGATTCCTGGTACGCCGGAGTTGCGATGTAGAACGGGACGTGGTCGTCCGGGCCGTGTGCGATGGGGACGCCGGTGAGCATCGTGATGTTTGAAACGTCCAGCCGTGCGCCAGCGCTCGCGACCGCTTCGGCGACAGCCCCTGCCTGTGCCGGTAGCACGAACCGCTCGCCAACTAAGACGGCAAACGACGCCGATTCGTCGACGTATAGCCGCGTGTGATGTCTCGGGGTTCCGTTTTCGAAGGGAGTAATAAACGGCGGCCCCGGAATCCGTAGATGGCCGATTTCGCGCATCGACTGCTGGTCGGCAAGATAATCGACGGCCGTGAGGCCAGCTAGACCGTACTCCGAGACACCGACCGCCAAGGTATCGACCGGTGGCCGGTCGTCTGAGAGAACCACCGAGATATCGTTGGACGACATACATGTTCAGATACAGTTGGAGGATTAAGTAGTTCGGGAGGGGAATCCTTTTCTCGTGGCAGGATTGATTCCATGTCATGCGTTTTGGCCCTGCCTGGCCGTTGCAGACACCCACTCCAGCGCCGACCGAAGCCGCGACGGAGGTGGCGACAGAGGTAGCCACCGACATTGGTGGGTTGCTCCCCTTCGAAATTCCGATGTGGATTGCCAACATCGGGAAATCCCTGATCGTTATCGGGCTGGCAATCGTCGTTTCTCGCGTTCTCGTTCGTCTTCTGGGCCGACGTGTCGCTCAGCAGTTCCGGCGGCCAAGTCTCACTCGAACGGCGCTGCGCGGCATCCGTGCTGGTGTGTACATTTTCGCGTTGCTGACCATTCTGGGCATTTACGGCCTGCAACTGGGCGACATCGCGCTTTCCGTTACTGTGTTCACAGCCGTGGTTGGTGTCGTGCTGGCCCCGATTCTTGGGGGCTTGATCTCCGGCGTCTTCTTGCTGGCTGACCAGCCCTTCGAGATCGGAGATATGATTGAACTCGTCGACACCGGCCAGCGGGGGTTCGTCGAGGACATCACGCTCAGACACACAAAGATATTCACCCTCGACAATACGTTTCTCGTCATCCCCAACGGGGAGATTCGCCAGCGGGATGTCGTCAACTACTCGGCGGAAGACTCACGGACACGGCTGTCGCTCGACGTGATGGTCACGTACGAGAGTGACATCGCCGTCGCACGAAGCCTCATCGAAGCGGCGGCCCGGGAAGTAGACAACGTCATCTCCGGCGGCCCGGACATCCGCGTCGGTGCGGCCCGGTATCCCGCCTCGCCGACGGTGTACATCAACGAGTTCGCCGACCACGGCGTGTTGCTGACACTGCGGTACTGGGTGACCGAACCGTACAAACTGCTCGCCGCCCGCTCGAGAGTCCAGACGAACGTCTGGCGGCGGCTCGAGGATGCAAGCGTCGAGATCGCGTACCCGCACTCACACCTATACTTCGACGACACCAGCGGGGAGATGAACGTCTCACTTACCAACGGATTGGGCGGACTTGACGGCGTTGACCGGTCCCAGACGGTCACTGGTGACTCCCCTGTCCCGCCGCGTCAGGATCCCGATGAACTCGGCGACGAGTGACGGCTGGACTGGGCATCCGGCTGGGCGGTGACGATTTCGCAATCGAGTTCCTCGCGGAGGAACTGTTCGACATCAGGGTCATCAACCAACCGACGGATCATCTGTCGCCAGCGACTCGCCTGTTTGCTCCCGATGACGACGATATCGGCGTCCTGTGCAGCAACCTCATCAAGGATCGTTTCTTCCACCAGCATCCCCGACCGGACGACGTACCGCGTTCGCGGGACGTGACCGAACGACTGCTCGACGGCGCGTTTGAGCTCTGTCCGGTCGACGTGGTGGCCGTTCTGGTATAGATTTACGTGTAGGACGGTGAGGTCCGCGTCTTCTTCGTCGGCGATCTGAATGGCCTCCGCAAGCGTGGCTCGGGAGTTCTCCGAGAGTGGGTATCTGACCGGGACGACGACCTGTGGCATCGGCGGAACGTACCGCGCCGAGGTTTAAATCGCTAGCGACGAGTGAGTCGGCCGTCGACCGCCGGGGTGATGTCCGTCTCGCGGACGTAGTCGGCCAGCGCCTCGTACTGTACGTCGGCAACACTGACCCGATGGGAGTCGGTGAGGACCGGGAACTCCAACTCGGTGTAGTAGAGGTAGTTGCTCGTCGCGAGCGTGTACGTTTCGGTGTCGCGAACCGGTCGCCCGTTGACCCGCAGTCGCTCAATGGTTTGTGTGCCATCGTTCCAGACCAGTTCGACGCCGCTGAAATGGGCGTGCCACCAGTCCGACTCTCCGAACGAGACCTGTTGCCCGCTTCCCTGTCGACACAGCGTCCGAAGCTCCGCTCCCGTCAGTTCGGCGACTGTCAGGGGTTCCTCGAAGGGGACGACAGAAACCATATCGGCGACCGTCAGCGCCCCATTGAGCGGAACCATGTCGTTCCGGAGACCGCCGCTGTTCTGGAGGGACACATCTGCGCCCGTCGCCCACCGGTACGCGTCCGCGACGAGGTTGCCGAGCCGGCACTCGCCGTCGTAGGTCGTCGCCCTGCTCCGGTCCAGCGGGTCCTCAACGTGCCCGATGACTTCATCGAGTCCCGCCGCAGAGAGTCTGTCCTCGATCGTCTCGGCGACGCGGTTGTCTGCGGGACCGTCAACAGTTTCGTGGAACTTCGCAGTCGGTTCCGGCCCGGCGAGATCGACCTCGACGACGGTCTTGCCGTTGGCTCCTGGTCTGGTAAGTAGCGTGCCACCGATGCGGTCGATGCGGCGCTCATGGATGTGTCCGCCGAGGATTACGTCCACGTCGGAGGCGTGGGCCAGTTTCTCGTCAGTCTGCCCCAGATGCGAGAGCACCACAATAACCTCCGCCCCGGCATCCCGAAGCGCTGTGGCCGCCTCGCTGACAGCCTCAACGGGGTCCGTGAACGTCAGCGTCGTCGCCTGTGGATTGGCCGAGGCCGTGTCCGGGCTGGTGACACCGACGAAGCCGACCTGCACCCCGTCGACGGTGCGACTCGCCCACGGTCGGGTCAACCGTCGGGCGAACCGTTCACCGTCCTGTTCGACGTTCGCAGTCAGCCACATCTGTGGCGACCTCGCAATAATCTCCCGCGTCGCGTCGAGTCCGTGGTCGAAATCGTGGTTCCCCAACGTCTCGAATGCGGGCGTCAGCGCGGTGAAGAGGTCAAGCGACTGCTCGCCGTCGGTGACCAGCGACAGCACTCCCGGACCGGTGTTGTCCCCGGTGCCGACTACCAGCGCATCCGGGCCGTCAGCGGCGGCCACTGTCCCCGCAAATCGACCGATTCGCTCGGGAGTATCGTACGCCTTCTCCACGTCGGAGTAGTGGATGATCCGGGGACTCACACCCACAGTGCAGGGGAACCAGCCACTAATGGTTTCCGCAGTGATTTAGCCGCTGGCCCGTCATGAGCCCATATGGACGCACTCGACGGTCCCGACGGCGAGACGCTGTACGTCGACCGGAGCGACGGTGACACCGGTACGAAAGGCGCGTTTTACGTCGTCTACCGCGACGCCGACCGCGAGCGTCGCTGGGGCTACTTCTGTGGCAACTGCGAGACGTTCAACAACGCGATGGACTCAATGGGACGCATCCGCTGTAACGACTGTTCGAACCTCCGCAAGGCCGAAGAGTGGGACGCCGCTCACGAGTAGCAGTCAGGTCTGAGCGGGCGACCTATCAACCAGGTGGCTAGTGGGAACGTTTATCAGATAGCCAGTGGTACTGAATCTCAGATGGGGGCCGTTACCACATCACTCGACGAGCAGGCCCGGTCGATATTCGATGACCTCGGATACACCGTGTCGCGCACTGGCACCGAACTGCGAGCGGAACGCGACTGGCGCGTCGTCACTGTCTCAGTGCTCGACTCGCAGGATCCAATACCTGACGGCGGCGACTTGCGCTGTTTCGTCACACGTACGGGCGATGCGACGCATCTCAGCCGCCGTCTCAATCGGCTCGACGTATCCTATGACTGGGCCGTCATCGGGATTACCGAAGACGGCGATTACGAGGTGGTCCGTCACCCCGGCGACACAGCTGTGTCAGCTGACGCCAACACTTAGGGGCCTCTCCCTTCATCATCCGGCGTGCAAGTCGGTGTCATCAATCGAGCGCTTGAACAGCTAGTCACGAACGTTGTTGACGCACTCCCGCGCCTCATAACCGCGTTCGTCTTTCTTGCGATTGCTGCAGTCGGCATCAAAGCGATCATGTTCGTCGTCCGGGCCGTTCTGAAGCGGTCGCTGCCCGGCGAATCGCCCGTGTACCGACAGTTTTTGTCGGTGATCGTACTCGTGTTCCTGTGGTTTGGCGTGGCGCTGTCGTTCCTCTCTATCGTCGGCCTGACCGCCATCGCCGCGTCCCTTGGAACTGCAACGGGATTCCTCGCGCTTGGCGTCTCGTACGCGCTCTCGGAGATGATCAAGGACGCTGTTGCTGGCGTTTACCTCCTCCGAGATCCCGATTTCAACCCTGGCGACACCGTCAAAGCCGGCGACACCACCGGGGAGGTAGCCGCCATCGAACTCCGGAAGACACGGTTCCGTGTCGACGGTGACACTGTCGTCAGAGCGAACGCGGCTATCGAAGAACGCTGGACGAAGGTCGGCTCAGAGTCCTGAGCGGGGTCAAATGCCGCGCTACCCGTTCACACGTGGTGTTTAAGCCTATCGACATCTTATTCGAGGTATGTTCGTCGGGCACGCACTATTCGCGTTCGCCCTTGGATCCCTCGCCGCGTGGTGGCTGGGGCTCTCCCGCGAGCGAGCGGTCCAGTTGGGCGTCATCGCCGGCCTGTTCGCCGCAGTTCCCGACGTGGATATCGTCTACGCCCCCTTCGGACTACTCGTCGGGGCCGCCGAGAATCTGACGGCAGACGGCTTCTGGGAGACCGCGAACGTCGTCCACCGCGGGCCGACACACTCGCTTCTGTTAGGGACGGCACTCGCCGCCGCGGCCGGCCTCTGGGCAAGTAACTCACGGACTGCCCGAGCCGGCGCGCTGTCCATCGGCGTCGCACTGACCGTTCTCACGGGCGCAGTCAGCGGCCCCGTCGCAGGGCTCGTGATGCTCGTGTTCGTTCTGGCTGTGCTGGGTGTGGCTACAGTCGCACAGTCACGCGATATCAGCCCCCAGACGGTGACCGTGCTGGCGCTACTGGGACTGCTTAGCCACCCATTCGGCGACCTCTTCACCGGTGGCCCGCCCCCGTTCTTCTATCCCTTCGACGTGAGCCTCGTCACCGAACGAGTGATGCTCCACCCCGATCCGACGACGCATCTTCTGGCGGCGTTCGCTATCGAACTTGCGACGGTGTGGCTCGCCGTGTGGACGTACGTCCACCTTCGTGGGTACACGCTAACGGGACTCGTCCGCCCCCGAGCAGCGCTGGGACTGGGGTATGCAGCAGCCGTTCTGTTCATGCCTGCACCGACGCTCGAACAGTCGGCGCACTTCGTGTTCAGCGTCCTCGCACTGGGCGTCGTCGGCGCGCCGACTCGGCCGTTCAGTGACGGCGTCGACTGGCTGGAGACGGTCGTGACGGGGCTTGCGGCAGTGACCATCGCTGCGCTCGCGTATGCCATGGCGTATGGAGCTATCTGAACAGCCCACGCCGCCGGCATCGGTCGATAGGGTTTTTCCAGTTGGGATTCACCAGATAATATGAGCCGAGACGTAGCGCGGTTGCTCCGGGACAAGCGCGTCAACGCCCTCGCGGCGTGGTGCATCGTCGCTATGCTCGCAGCCGTTTCAGTGACAAGTGCTGTTCAGGCCGACTTGTTGTGGGCCGGATTCGCGGCCGCTGTCGCGGCGCTGGCGCTGTTTCCGCCGGTGCTATTGCGCAACCGGGACGCCATGCTCCCCTGGGAAATCCTCTTGCTGGCGGCGTCGCCCGTTGTCGGCCGTCTGTTTGCGACGCTCTCGATGACTGGTAATCTCGCCACGTACCTCTCGGTTGCCGCCATCGCGCTCATTCTCGCTGTCGAACTCCAGCTCTTTACCCCTGTCCGGATGACGCCTCGGTTCGCCGTTGTCTTCGTCGCCATCACCACGATGGCTACCGCCGGCGCCTGGGCAGTCGTCCGCTGGGTAGCCGACCAGTTTCTCGGGACCACCTTCATGATCGACCCAACGGTGTCCGAACACGTCATCGAGGAAGCGGTGATGTGGGAGTTCGTCGCGTCGACCATCGCCGGCATCGGTGCCGGTGTGGTTTTCGCATACTACGTCCGCCGGCAGGCTGGGACCAGCCGCCTTCCAGAGGAGGTCCAGCCGGACGTATGAGGGTCCGTGACCGCTTCAGCATCAGTACGGCAACACAGCAACGGCTGTCGCGAAGTCTGTCGATTGCCCTCATCGGCCTATTCGCGGTCGGTATCGAGCGGGGCAACGTCGGTATCATCGTCAATTCGGGCGTCGCCATCATCGTCACACAACTCCCGGCGCTACTGGAACGGGACTACGGTATCGCGCTCGACCCAGCATTGACCCTGTGGATTACCTCCGCAGCGTTCTTCCACGCGCTCGGAACTGTTGGCCTTCCGGGGGCCGAGGAGAATTTCTACGTCACGATATGGTGGTGGGACCACTTCACCCACGCTCTCTCGTCGTCAGTCGTCGCCGCGGTCGGGTACACGACGGTTCGCGCGCTCGACGAGCACACCGACGAAATCTCGATTCCCTCGCGGTTCATGTTCGTGTTCCTCCTCCTGTTCGTGATGGCTTTCGGTGTGTTCTGGGAGGTCATCGAGTTCTCGATTACGCTTGCCGCCTCGGCGACCGAGAACGACACGATTCTGACACAGTTCGGGCTCACCGACACGATGCTCGATCTCGTGTTCGATACGATCGGAGCCATTATCGTGGCTATCTGGGGGACGGCACACCTTACCGACGTGGTCGGCCACGTCGAGACGCTGCTGAACCGGCAGTCTCAGTGACCTGTCCGTACTTTTATCACATCGCTGTGTGAACGAATGGCACGCAAATGGTTTTCAAAAAGATCACACTCATCGGGACCAGTCCGGAAAGCTTCGACAAAGCCGCCGACGACGCGATCGAGCGTGCGGAGGCGACACTGGACAATCTCAAGTGGGTCGAGGTTGAGGAACTCGGCGTCGAAATTGCAGGCGTCGAAGGCCGCGAGTACCAGGCTGAGGTTGTCGTGGCGTTCGAGCTCGAAGAGTAACTACGTCCGGAAGGACTCGCCACAACCGCATTCGCTGACCACGTTCGGGTTCTGGACGTGGAACCCGGCCCCCTGCAGGCCGCCCTCGTAGTCGAGGACTGACCCTTCGATATAGTCGATGCTGGCGTCGTCGACGAACACGCGGAGTCCGTTGCGCTCGAACACCTCGTCGTCTTCCTCAGGTGCGTGTTCGAACCGCATCCCGTAGGAGAGGCCGGCACAGCCGCCCTGCTGGACGTACAGACGGAGCCCGGATTCTTCGATGTCCATGCCTTCGCTTTCGAGGAGGTCCAGCGCCTCTCCTGCTGCCTGCTCGGTGACGGCAACGTCCTCGCCCCCGAAGTTCGGATCGCCGTCGTCCGCTGTGCTGCTCATACACTTACGTGGACGCCCGAACGTGTTAACAGTGACGCCGGCACAGGGGGACCCGCTCCAACTCAGTTGACCTCGCTGTACAACGTGACGATATCGTCGTATTCGAGCTTGCCGTTCTCGTTGAAGTCGTACGCAGTCTTATTGAGCGCGACGCTGTCGTCGTCAAAGCTGTCGAACAGCAACTGGATGTCATCGTAGTCTACCCGACCGTTGCCGTTAACATCCTCAAATAGCCCGTCGCCGTCGGGGTCAGTTGGCTCGGTACTCCCGGTGACCGGCGGCGGACCGACGATGACGACACCCAATTCCGTGTTCGCTTCAAGCGAGGTCCCGCTGTCGTCGTCCAGTCTATCGACCGACACTTCGATGTCAGCCGTTCCGGCGCTCTCTCCGCGGATGTCGAGTGTGGCAAGTCGCGTGTCAGTGCCACCGACAACGGACTGGGCATTCTTTTCCACATCGGCAAACCGGATATCAACGGACGTCCCGTCACTGGTAACGTCCGTCTCAGAGATACTGAATGGTTCAGCAACTGTCACGCCTGTGATCGTCGCGACTTCTGGGTCAGAAATGGAGACAGTCATCGCTCCGCCCGAGAGTCCTGACTCCAGCCAGCGACCGGTCAGTTCTGCTGTCCCGTTCTTGCCGTTGCCAACGGCGACAGAGTCAGCGAGGATCAGCGGGTTGTCAGCGGGGATACCGGGCTGGCCTGCCGTGAGTTCGACCGTCGCATCCGTGCGTATCGGTGCACCAGGCTCGTCGACGTACTCTAGCACCTGAAACTCTGTCGTCCAGTTGTCGGGCGTGACCGTACAGCGAACGTAGCCGCGCTGATTGTTGTAGTACTCTACGTTGTCGTTCTCTGTGACGACGTGGCGGCCGAAGTCGTCCATGTCGGTGCCATTCCCGCCCGACGAGATGGACGTCCCGACAAACTCCGCGCCGACTGGTTCGCTGGAGCCGTCTTTGGCACTGATAACCGTATTCGCCCAGTGGGAGTGGAAGTCACCAGTGATGACCACCGGGTTGTTGGCGTCCTCCTCAAACGCAGTTTTGACCAGATTCTGCTCAGGAACGTAGCCATCCCACTGCTCTGTCCGGAACCCTTCTTTGGGACCCTGCTTGAAATCCATTGCTGCGAAGGGAAGCTGGTTCGCCAGCACATTCCATGTAGTCTCAGTGGCCGAAAGATTCTCAAGCAACCACTCTTCCTGTGCGTCCCCGAGAATAGTTCGGTCCTCCTCAAAGCGCTCCGCACAGTCGACCTTGTTGAACACGTCGTCACAGGCCTGGTCGGACCGATAGAGCCGCGTATCGAGGACGTTGAAATCGAGCAGGTCGCCGAACTCATAGTATCTGTAGAGCTTCTGACTGGCGTTGTCAGGCTTTTGTTCCATCCGGAACGGCAGGTGCTCGTAGTACGCTTTCAATGCCGCTGCGCGGCGCTGGATAAACGCCTCGGTAGATTGCTTGTCGGGGTCCTGTGGAACGTCCCCTGCCCAGTTATTGTCGACCTCGTGGTCGTCACGAGTAACGAGCCACGGGGCGCTGGCGTGAGCGGCTCGCAGATTCGGGTCTGATTTGTAGAGGCCATAGCGGAGTCGGTAGGTGTCGAGGTCCGTCGTCTCCTTCTTGTATTCCTGTGGGAGCGATTTTTCCCGGGGTGATTCCGAAACGTCGATGCCGTACTCGTAGATGTAATCACCCAGATGGACGATGAGGTCGAGCTCGTCTTCGGCCATCTCCCCGAACGCTGTGTAGTGGCCGTCGACCCAGCGGTTACACGAGGCGAAGCCGAACTGAAACGCATCGACGGACGCGCCGGCGGCGGGCGCGGTCTTGGTCCGGCCGACCGGACTCGTCTCGCCACGGCACGTAAACTGGTAATAGTACTCGGTAGCGGGTTTAAGTCCGTCTGCGTCGACGTGGACGGTGTGCGCGTGGTCCGGTTCGGCAGTCGCGGTCCCGGTGTTGACGATGTCGCTCATCCCTTCGTCGGTGGCGACCGTCCACTTGACGTCGAATGCCTCACTCGGCATCGCACCATCTGCTGTGAGCGGGTTCGGGGCGAGCCGCGTCCAGATGATGACGGAGTCGGGGAGCGGGTCGCCCGATGCGACCCCTAGCGTGTACGGGTCCGACTCGAAGTTGCCGTCGTCGTCCACCATCGCACTGGCGTTGGCGGACAGTCCGAGTACAGCCGCCAGCGAAACGCCACCAGTCCGCTGCATGAACGTTCGCCGGTTCTGTGCTGTCGTGTCTATTTCGGGGAGGTCCGTGGGCCTCACGACTAACTGCCGCCCCAGACGCTGATTAAAGTTTTATAATATTGATATGATCTATTCGTGTCTCTTCGTTCCGAGTATGTTGTTTCAGGATTACAAATTACGCATACACTGGGCACAATAGGTGTCGATACCTGTAATATCAGGCATCTTATCAGGCAGGCTATTCGATGACTCGGCAACAACGCAGACGCGGCGTGGCCCTTCCCACGCATCTGATGAAAACCCGGAGTACCGGCGGGCTCACACCGCCGTATTGACGGCCACTGTGCTGTCCGGTGTGGCAGCTACTCGAACCGTTTGCGGACGCTCTCAGCGTGGGCGTCCAGCCCTTCAGCTTCGGCGAGGGTCGTAATCGTGTCCGCGATGTCGCCCAGCGAATCCTCGGAGAGGCGCTGGACTGTCGTCGACCGGACGAACGTGTCCACGGAGAGACCACCGGTGACCCGGGCGCTGCCGCCGGTCGGCAAGACGTGGTTCGTCCCAGTCGCGTAGTCGCCGGCCGCAACGGGGCTGTACGGACCGAGGAACACGGACCCGGCAGAAGGAATCCGTTCAAGAAGTGATTCGTCGTCGGCGGCCTGAATCGAGAGGTGTTCGGCGGCGTACTCCTCGGCGAAGAGGACGGCTTCGCTCATCGAGCGTGCGAGGAGGACGCCAGACGCGTCGTTGTCCAGTGCGGCGCGGATGACTGCCTCACGCTCCCGGCCGTCGGCCTGCTTGTCAACGGCGTCGACGACCTGCTCAGCAAGCGTCTCGTCGTCGGTGACGGCAACGACAGAGGCGTTCTCGTCGTGTTCAGCCTGTGCGACGAGGTCAGCCGCGACCAGTTCCGGGTCCGCGTCGCTGTCGGCGACGACCATAACTTCGGAGGGGCCGGCCAAGAAATCGATTGCCACATCGCCACGGACCTCGGCCTTCGCCGCTGTGACCCAGCGGTTGCCGGGGCCGACGACGATGTCCGTTGCGCTGACGGTTTCGGTCCCGTAGGCCAATGCTGCGATGGCCTGTGCGCCGCCGACCTGATAGACGGCGTCGGCCCCGGCGACGTGGATGGCAGCCAGCGTGACAGGGTTGACCTCCTCGGCTGGTGGGGTGGCGACGGCGACGTGCTCGACGCCGGCGACCTTCGCCGGGATGACGCCCATCAGCGCGCTGGAGGGGTAGGCTGCTGTCCCGCCGGGGGCATACACGCCGGCGCTGTCGAGCGGGCGGAACCGGCGACCCAGTTCGCGCCCGTCGAAGTCGTCACGCCAGTCCTCTGGGACCTGTCGTTCGTGGAACGCACGGATGTTCGCCGCGGCGTCCTCGATGGCTTCGCGCACGTCGTCGTCGATTTCCTCGTAGGCCCGCTCGGTGGCGTCCGTGATGTCGATGTTGCCCACTGAGACATCGTCGAACTCCTCAGCGAATCGCCGAAGCGCCACGTCGCCCTCCTCGTGGACCTGCGAGACAATATCGCGGACATCGTCTCTGACGGCGTCGACACCGGCGTCGCGGTCGAAGAAAGCGGCCCGTTCGTCGGGGCCTAAGTCGGCTATCGTCCGTACGTTCATACCCTTGGTTCGGGACGGGGCAAAAAACGGGTTTCCCTTCGCTGGTCAGAAACGACACTGAAGCGGAGTGCGTGAGAGAGGGACCGATTCGCCGGGCGGGAGTGGCTTCGGAATCGGAGGCTGTCGGGACGGACACGCCAGTCGCGAATGCTTGACTCACTGTCAGTCGTTCTCTCGTCACCATTTTCCGGCACACGGGCCTACAGGTGGTATGGCTTCAGTCGACGACCATCGTCGCCGGACAACCGACCTGCCCCCAGCGGCGACCGAATATTTTGCACCCGAACTAGCGACTATCCAGCGCTATCTCGAAACGGTCCCGCCGACTATCGATACGGTGGCCGGTGACGCTGCAGTCGGCCCAATACACACGCTCCCGTGGTTCTACGTGGCCGACCTAACCGGCTGGCGCGGCAGCACGCTCGCCCGACTGCTGGCCGCAGAACAAGACGCGGCCTGCTACGAACTTTCGGCCGGCGCTGCGGACGCGCTTCCGACCCTGTGGTCACTCATCGACGAGAGCGGTGACGGCCCCGTCGTACTCCACCTGGAACTGCAGGGCGAGTCCGGACGGATTCAGCGAACGCTCCGGGAAGCGCTCCGACGCGGCTACGAGCACAGCCCTGACGGCTGGGACGAGCCGGTACGCGGCGAACCAGCAAACCTCCACGTCGTCTTCACCGATACGAACCCCTCGAAGCGGCTGGCCGTACCACTGCCCGCTGCAACTACGCCCACTACCGGCGCTGTCCTCTCGTATGCGCCGCGCCGGAGTATGCTCCCGGAACGGCCCGACGGAACGACCGTGCTCTCGGACCCGCCGGCGCTCCACGACCGGGAGGCAGAACTGGAGCAGTTCCTGCTGGCTTCACTGGCTGGCTACGGTGACGACGACAGCAGACAGCAGTACGTCGACAACGCCGGCGAAATCCTGTCGATAACCCACTCGCTCATCGGGAAGCGCGACCTGCTGTTCGACGTGTCGCCGCGGCTGGCGCTGAAGTACGGATCACTCTTGGACAGGCTTTCAGTCGGCGCGGCGACGGAGCGACTCGGACAGGACGTACTCGGGCAAGTGCCACAAAGTCCCGGGAGCGAGGACATTCGGGCGACGCTTCGGGACCTGCTGCCGGAATGAGAACGAGCGTGTGGTAACGGGATAGGAACGTCAGTTCGCGTCGCTGACGATTTTGATGACCGCTCCCTCTTCGAGTTCCGTCTCGTCGCTGATACGCCGGTTCTCACGAGCATCGACGGCGTGGATGTAGCCGTCGCCGATGTCCGAGTGGACGGCATAGGCGAGGTCTTTTGGCGTCGCACCCTGCCGTAACAAGAACGCGTCGGGGAGGACGTTCTCCTGCCCGTCGGTCCAGTGCGTTTCGTTCTGGACAGGGTAGGCCGTCAGATGGTCAAGCAGGTCGTAAACAGCAGTGTCAAGCGAGCCCTGAACGCCGGTGCCGCCCCACTCGTCCATCACGTCACGGATGCGGTTCAGCCCCTCGCGTTGCTGGTCGCTCACGTCGCCGACGATGTCAAAGTCCGGGTCGCCCGGGTCGTAGTCGATGACCCCCGCCTGCGCCGCGTTGCGCAGTGCGAGTTCGCCGTCGGCCGTCGCGGGCACGACCACGTCAGCAGCCTCCTGCAGGGCCTCAATGTTCCCCTCCGGGGCGATATCGGCCTTGTTCGCAACGACGACGAGCGGCTTCGTCCGCTGGCGGATCTCCGTCGCCAGCGCCTCGCGGTGCTCGTCGGTCCAGGCGATGGGGTCCTCGGGGTACTCCAGGTCCCGCAGCGTCCGCGCCACGTCGAGTTCGGAGGCTCCGACGCCGGCCAGCATGTCCACGAGCGACTCGTCGAGTTTGAAATCCGGCGAGCGGGACTGGCGTTCGATTGACTCCCAATTGCGCTCGATGATGCTGGCGATCCACAGGTCCATCTCCTCTTCGATAAAGTGGACGTCCTCGACAGGGTCGTGCTCGCCGACCTCGACCGGCTCACCTTCGGCGTCGGTCCCGCCGGAGGCGTCGACGACGTTGAGAATTACGTCGGCGGTCGACAGTTCGTCGAGGAACTGATTCCCGAGGCCACGCCCCTCATGTGCGCCGGGAACGAGGCCGGCCACATCAATGAGTTCCACCGGGACGTAGCGCTTGCCGTCCCGGCAGTTGTCGTCGCCACAGCGTTCCTCCCGGTCGAGACAGGGGCACTCCGTTCGGACGTGGCTGACCCCGCGGTTGGCATCGATGGTCGTGAATGGGTAGTTCCCCACGTCCACGTCGGCCATCGTCGCCGCCTTGTAGAAAGTAGACTTGCCGGCGTTCGGTTTCCCGGCCAGCGCGATAGAGAGCATGCCAGCCCCTACCAGTGGCCGCCGAAAGGGGGTTTCGGTTCGCGGCCCTACAGGCTGACCCACTCGCCGCGGGCGTCGCTTCGCTCGATAGCGTCGAGGACCCGCTGTGCGGCGAGGCCGTCGGCGAAAGACGGCTCCTGTTGCCCGCCGTCGGCCACGGCCGAGAGGAATTCATAGTTCTCGTGGACGAACGTGTGCTCCCAGCCGATGACGTGGCCGGGGGGCCACCAGTGGTCGACGTAGGGGTCGTCTTCGTCCGTGATGAGCACCTGCTGGAAGCCCCGGTCGCCCTCTGTGAGGACCTGCAGTTCGTTCAGCCGCTCGAGGTCGAACTTGATTGCACCCTTCGACCCCTCGATTTCGATGGTGTGGGCGTTCTTGTGTCCGTTGGCGACGCGGGACGCTTCTAGTGTTCCCATCGTGCCGCCGTCGAACGCGATCTGGGCGCTGTAGGCGTCGTCGACAGTCACCGGGCGCGTCTCGTCGCTGCCCTCCACAGGGCGCTCCTCGGTGAACGTTCGGAGGTGCCCGCTCACGTCTGTTATCTCCCCGGCGGCGTCGCCGAGCAGGAACCGGGCCAGGTCGACGGTATGCGACCCGAGGTCGCCGAGTGCCCCGCTGCCGGCCATCTCCTCGTCGTTGCGCCAGGACCACGGTGCCTCTGGGTCGACCAGCCAGTCCTGAAGATACTGGCCGCGGAAGTGATGAATTTCGCCGAGGACGCCGTCGTCAATGAGCCCCTTCGCGTACTGGATGGCCGGAACAAACCGGTAATTGAAGGCCGCCCCTGCGGGCACGTCAGCGTCAGCAGCGGCCTCGGCCATTTCCTCAGCCGTATCGAGCGTGGGTGCGAGTGGCTTCTCACAGAACGTCGGCGTACCGGCCTCCAGTGCCGCGATGGACGGCTCGGCGTGGATGTGGTTCGGGCCGAGGTTATAGAACACGTCCACCTCGTCGACGATATCCTGCCAGTCCGTTGCGATCCGGTCGAAACCGAACTGGTCGGCCGCGTCGGCCAGCGCGTCTTCGTCGCGGCCGACGAGCACGTCCTTGTTGACGGCGGGCGCTTCGGGGAAGAACATGGGCAGGCGGTCCAGCGCGTTTGCGTGAGCCTTGCCCATAAACCGATAGCCGAGCATGCCGATATCGAGGGTCATAGCCGACTGTTCACTCGGGGCCGAGATAATGCTCATGGTGACGGCAGGGCGGCGGGCCGCGCCGAGGGAAAAGCCAAAACCGGATGCCCGTGTTGATACTCCATGGCCACTGAAACGACCGTCCGTATCGAGGACATCATGTCGACGCCGTTAGAGACGATTTCTGCTGACGAAACCGTCAAAGCGGCCGCGACGCAGATGCAGGCGCAGAACATCAACGGCATCTTCGTGCCGGGAGCAGAGGCGGGCATCATCACCACCACCGACATTGTCGATGCCGTCGCGACCGGGAAAGACCTCTCGTCGGCGACCGTTGATGACGTGATGACGGCTCCGGTCGAGCGGGTGACGACCTCGCTCGAACTGGGCGAAGCGGCAGCGATGATGACGACCTACGATATCAAGCACCTTCCAGTCATTGACGAACACCAGGACTACGTCGGGATGGTTTCGTCGACGGACATCACGCAAGCGCTCTCCTGAACGCGGCTGTTCTTCGGCGGACTTCCGACGGGACTCAGATGAAGTCGTCTATACCGGTTGAGTTACCGCCGTTGTCACCTGTCCCGGGCAGCGCGTCCGCGATGGCCGAGGTGAACGAGGAGAGGCCACGTGTCTGGTACCAGACCGTTCCGGGGCCGGTGAAATCCATCACGAGGCCCTCACCGCTGAGGACCGTCGACTTCAGTCCGCCGACGCGATGGGCGTCGAAGTTGACCGACTCCTCCCAGGCGACGACGTGGTCGTTGTCGACAGTGTAGGACTCACCGGCGTCGAGGTCGACGGTCTCCAGCCCACCGAACGCCTCGATGAGAACGTTCCCAGTCCCTTTCAGCGCCAGCGGCGTGATACTTGCACCGGCCAGCATCGACTTGATACCGCCGAACTCGGAGTCGATATCGATGTCGGGGTCGGCCGCCAGAAACGCCCCATCGACAGCGTACAGCGTCTCGCCTGTGAGCTCGTGGTGGTGGACGTCACCCGGCGTCGGCGGCGCGAGAGTGACCGTTCCGGGGCCGCCCCGGGCGGTGAACTCGTTTGCGAGCAGCGACTCGCCGCCAAGCATCGACTTCGCGGAGCTGAGGAGGCCGTCCCGGCTCGTCGTCGTTTCGATTTCGATAGTCGGCGAGTGGCTGACCATCGCGCCGGGTTCGGCGAGTATCGATTCGCCGCTGTCGAGGGAAGCGCGGACGTGCGTATACGAGGGTTTGTGGGTGAGTTCGATGTCCATATCGTGTCACTGGATGGGATAGTCCAGTCGTAGTATCTCACAGATACTATATAAGCCTAAGTGTCGGAGAAAGCCGTTTCGCTGGTTCTATTGCTTACTCAGCCCAGTAGGCGTCGCCGGGCTGGGTCTCGAAGACGGCGCGGTCGAGCACGTCGACTGCTTTCTCCAGACCCTCGCGGGCGCTGGTCAGCGAGTCCTCGTGTTCGATAGAGAGCGCGCCGTCGTAGCCGACCATCCGTAGCGTCGACACCACGTCTTTCCAGTGGGACTCGTCGTGACCGTAGCCGATGGAGCGGAACAGCCACGACCGGTCTGCCTCGTCCGTATACGGCGCGGTGTCGAGCACGCCTTTCTTGCGGGCGTTTGATTCGTAGACCTTCGTGTCCTTGGCGTGGACGTGGTGGATGGCGTCGTGCTCGCCGAGCAGTCGGATGGCCTCGGTCACGTCGATGCCCTGCCAGTACAGATGCGACGGGTCGAAGTTCGCGCCGATGCGGTCGTTCGTCCGGCGGCGCAGTTCCAGCAGGCCGCGCGGTTCGTACACCAACATATTGGGATGCATCTCGATGGCGACATCGACATCATGTGCGCCCGCGTGAGCCGCGAGGTCCGACCAGTACTCGTCGGCGACGCGCCACTGGTACTCGTGAGCGTCGGCGTGTTCGGTCGGCCAGGGCGCAGTGATCCAGTTCGGGACCTCGTCGTTCGGGCCGCCAGCAGGCAAGCCCGAGAACCCCGTGACGGTGTTCACGCCGAGCTGGTCGGCCAGCCGGATCGTCTCCCGGAGTTCCCGGTCGGCCTCGGCGGCACGTTCGTCATCGGGATGGAGCGGATTGTTGTGTGTCGCCAGCGCGCTCACCCGAAGGTCGTGTTCGCCTAAAAGCGTCTCAAGTTCAGCCTGTTTCTCCTCGTCGTCGAGATACGCCTGCCGGTCGAGGTGGTCGTCCCCGGGGAAACCACCACACCCCAGTTCGACCGCGTTGACACCCAGGTCGCTGAGATACGCCAGCGCCTCGTCGAGCGACTGCCCGCCCAAGGGAACCGTCAGTACACCAATGTCCATACGCGGCGGTACAGCCGGTGTCGAAAAAAGCGTACTGCCGTTGCTCCAGTCACGCTGTCCAGCCTACAAGCGGTACAGGGCGGAGAGGGCAGACCGCGGCGTAAAGGATTAACGCCGGGAGTGCGGTGGTACTGTCATGATTGTGGCCGTACTCGGAACCGGACAGCGGGGGCGGAATATCGCACAGCGATGTGTCCGTGCGGGCCACGAAGTGCGTCTCCGGGGAACGGATGCGTCGGACGTGATGGACCGGGTCGACGAGATTCGACGCGCACTCAACGGGGACGTCTCGGCCGGTATCGACGGAACCACCGGGCTCGAAAGCGCTGTCAACGGCAGCGACATCGTCATCGACGCAACCGCTGGCGGGACGGACAGCCATCGGGAGGTGGTCGCCGAAACTGAGACCATGGTCGAGGATGAGACGCTCATCGCCGTCAGCGACACGTCGCTGTCGGTAACTGCCGTCGCTACTGGTCTGCGGAGTCCGGACCGTGCCGTCGGCCTCAACCTTGTCGACCCGCCGGACGGCGCTATCGTCGAGGTCGTCATCGCCGAGCAGACGACAGCGGCGACCCGCGACCGAGTCACTGACTTCGTCGAAAGTCTGGACGCATCACCGGTCGTTGTGCGAGACACACCCGGGTTCGCCGCGCTCCGCCTCGAACTCGCTACTATCGCTGAGGCGGTCCGGATGGTTGAGGATGGTGTCGCCGGGGTTCGTGATATCGACCGGACGTTCGAGCGTGGTGATTCAGACCGCGACGGGCCGCTCGTTCGCGCCGACCGGCACGGGCTGGAAACGGTGCTCACAGCGCTCGAAGACCTCGCTGACCGGCTCGACGAGCGGTTCGAGCCGCCAGCGTTGCTCCGTCGGAAGGTCGAAGATGGACAGCGAGGTGCTGTCACCGGCGAGGGATTCTACGTCTGGGAAGACGGCACTCCGGCGGCCGGTGCCGACCCGGACCCGGACGTGCCAACGCGAGATAGTGAGCCCGATCTCAGATGAGCACGCAGGAAGACTCACCAGCCGAACGAGACACCGAGGACGACGAGTTCGCAACGCTGTTCGATGAACTCCAGGAACTGGAACAGCTCGTCGACTCAGAGGACGAGCGACGACAGGTCCGTGACGCGATGCGTGCGGCCGCCGATTCACAGGACCACGAGCCTGCGACCTTTGGCCGGGTCGTCTGGGGCTTTGGCCGGTCCGACCTTGCGGAAGCGCTGCTTGGCTCGCTGTTGTTCGGGATTCCGATGGCCGTCGAAGGCGGGACGGTCGATGCTGGGCTACACATCGCCCAACACCCGCTGTATCTCGTCGCGACAGTCGCCATCGCCATCGCGTTGGTCATCTCGATTCTGTACGTCGCCGACTTTCAGGATGTTCGAGTGGCGAACCGGATACTGGGAATCGTGCCGCGGCGACTTGTCGGCGTCACCGGAACAGCACTTGTGGTTTCCGTCGCGCTCCTTACTGGGTGGGGGCTCGTCGAGTGGTCGACCGACCCCGCGGTCGTCTACGAATCGGCCTGCATCTGTGCCGTGGCGTTCGTTCCGATGGCGATCGGCGCTGCCCTCGGGGACATTCTGCCCGGGAACTAGGGCCATGGCAGTCACTCGCGGTGACGGTCGCATTTGGCAATCGTTAAAAGCCGCGGTCGGATACGGAGTGGTATGAGCGAGAGCCAACAGAAACAGGCGCGCAAGTGCGTCTCGTGTGGCATCAACATCGCCGGCACGAACGCCGCCGCGTTCAAGTGCCCGGACTGTGGCCAGCAGATCTACCGCTGTGCCACCTGCCGGAAGCAGAGCAACCTCTACAAATGCCCGGACTGCGGCTTCATGGGGCCATAACAATGGGGAAAGTAGCAGCCAAGATCAAGGTCATGCCGGAGAGTCCCGAAGTCGACCTCGACGACCTGCAGGAGCGTCTCGAGGGTGTGCTTCCCGAAGGAACGAAGATCAACGGGTTCGAGCGCGAGGACGTCGCCTTCGGTCTCGTCGCGCTGACGCCGACGGTCATCGTCCCTGACGACACTGGTGGCACGGAAGCCGTCGAAGAAGCCTTTGCGAACGTCGATGACGTCGAGTCGGTCTCCATCGAGAGCACCGGTCGCCTGTAATCGACTCGTCACCGTAGTTTTCTACTCGGCTCCGTAGCAACTGCAAACGCGTGGCTGGTGACAGTCACGGAACGCACGTTTTATTAGGGCGACCGGATTAGCGGAGAGCAAGAATGCCTAGTTCAAACGGACCTCTCGAAGGAACACGAGACAAGCTCAAGAACAAGCCCCGCGACCGCGGCACCTCGCCGCCCCAGCGCGCCGTCGAAGAGTTTGACGACGGCGAGAAAGTCCACCTCAAGATCGACCCGTCCGTGCCGAACGGGCGCTTCCACCCGCGGTTCGACGGCCAGACCGGAACCGTCGAGGGGAAGCAGGGTGACGCGTACAAGGTCGATATCGTCGACGGTGGCAAAGAGAAAACCATCATCGTCACCGCTGCGCACCTGCGCCGGCAAGAATGACGATATTTAAAGAAAAAGTCAGTGAGGAGTTCCTGACGGTCGCGGAGACCAAGGAGATACTCGAAGACCTCGAGATGGAGCGGGCTGCCGAGGAGGACCGTGAGATGCGCTACGAGCTCAAGCGAGCTATCGAGCACGTCAACCGGTTTGCCCTCCTCGACCCTGAGGAGTCGCTACAACTGGTCGAAGAGCTCGAAGAGCTCGAAAAGGTCGACACGCCGACGGCCTACAAGATCGCGAACCTCCGACCGCTGGACCGCGACGAGCTCCGGGCTGTGTTCGCACAGGAGCGGTACACGCTCGACGGCGACGAACTCGACGATATCCTCAACATCGTCAAGCAGTACGCGTAACGAGGGGCTCGTCAGTTTGGCTGCCCGTCGCTCTGTTCTCTGATTTCGCCGGCGGTTAGCCATGCCAACGGGAGTCGCTGTCCGTTGCTGTGAGCCGAACACGAAGATAGCGACGGCGTCCCGTGGAGCGGTTCGGGGCATCCACCGGCATTAAGTGTGCTCTGCTCGTACTGCCTGACATGACTGAATCGGAGAGCGGCGGCGACACTATGATGGCGGCTGTCCTCGATGTCCTCCCGCATGGGCGGCCCGGAGACGACCGGCCACAGCACCAGAAGGAGCCGCTTGCGTACGCACTCGACATCGATGAATTCTACATTTACGAGCTGCAGCTTGCGGACAAGGACGTTGATATCGCGTTTGGTGACCGCATCGACCTGACGGAGTTCGGCCGCGTGACCGAAGTCGAATTCGAGGACATCCCGAGTGGTGCCCGCTCGGAACTCGACTACGCCGTCGAGGAAGTCGTCGAGGCAAACGAGCAGCGGTTCGTCGACTTCTACAACGACGCCCAGCCGATCACGCTGCGGCTCCACCAGCTGAACCTTCTGCCGGGCATCGGGAAGAAGCTCCGGAACACGATTCTCGATGAGCGAAAGCGAAAGCCCTTCCAGAGCTTCGAAGACCTCGAAGAGCGCGTTAGTGGCCTCCACAGCCCCAAGGAGACGCTTGTCGAGCGGATACTCGAAGAGCTACAGGACGATGACCTGAAGTACCGGCTGTTCGTCCGGCGCGAGGAACAGTCCTCGTAACAGTGCCGGCTGCAAGCAGCTAGCCTTACAGCCGCCAGTACAAGGCGACCCTTTTCTACCGCGACCCGTTACGGCTCGCTAATGACTACGATCGAAACAGGGACTCGGGACCCCGACGCGCTTGTCCGGCGGGCTGGCAAACGGGCCGACACCCGGCAGGACCAGCACTTCCTCGTCGACGACCGGGTACTGGACCGCATTCCGGAGTACGCGACCGACGCGGACGTAGACCTCTCGCACGTGCTGGAGATCGGCGCAGGCCCGGGTGCGCTAACGGACCGCTTGCTCGCGGTGGCTGGGCGCGTGACCGCAGTCGAGCGTGATCCGGACTTCGCGGCCCATCTCCGCGAGGAGTTCGCCGAGGAAGTCGCGGCGGACCGGCTTACTATCGTTGAGGGTGACGCGCTCGAAGTCGACCTGCCTGAGTTCACCGCAAGCATCTCGAATCTGCCCTACGGCGCGTCCTCAGAGATCGCCTTTCGATTGCTTCCGAAGCAGCGCCCGCTGCTGTTGATGTTCCAGCAGGAGTTCGCTGAGCGGATGGCCGCCGACCCCGCGACGGACGACTACGGGCGGCTCTCGGTCACGGCGGGCCACTACGCTGACGTGGAGATCGTCGAGACGGTGCCACCGGAAGCATTCGACCCCCAGCCTCGCGTGACGAGTGCGCTCGTCCGGACGACGCCCCGGACCCCGGACTACACCGTCCCCAGCGATGACTTCTTCATGGACTTCCTGAAGGCAGTGTTCACCCAGCGCCGGAAGACAATGCGCAACGCCGTCCGCAACACGGCCCACATCTCCGGGCTGGGTGACCCCGACGCGGTGGTCGAGGCTGCCGACGAGGACCTCATGAGCGCCCGTGCCGGGAAGCTCACGCCGGCCGATTTTGCCACGCTTGCGACACTCGCGTACGAGGTCGGCCAGCCGGAGGCCTGAGATGGGTGACGGTGAAGACCGCCCCTCGCTGGCCGACCAGCGGGGCGTAGAGTCGGTGTACCAGCCGGCGGAGGACTCGGACCTGCTGGCCCGAACGGCTCAGGAACGAGTCGAGGCGGGCGATACTGTCCTTGATGTGGGGACGGGCTCCGGGTACGTCGCCGCGACGCTCGCCGACGCTGGGGCACGGGCGGTCGGCGTCGACGTGAGCCCGCTGGCCTGTCGAGAGGCGGCCGAGAACGGCGTCCCAGTCGTTCGCGGGGACCTCGTCGAGCCGTTCCAGACAGCGGCTTTCGACCTCGTGGCGTTCAATCCGCCCTATTTGCCGACCCCGCCCGAGCAAGAGTGGGACGACTGGATGGAACACGCGCTGTCGGGTGGCGACGACGGACGGCGGCTCGTCGACCCGTTTCTCGAAGCCGTCGAGCGTGTGTTAGCCCCGGGCGGCGAAGCGCTCATGCTTGTCAGCAGTCTCACGGACCCGGATGCAGTGCGAGCGTACGCGAGCGAACACGGGCTGGCGAGCGAGCAGCTTGCCAGTGAAAAACACCCATACGAGGCCCTCGTCGTCCTGCGGTTCTATCGAGTTTGATTACTGTTAGGCATTTTAGTGAATAGGAAATATTAAAGCCCGTCATTGACTACTCCTTGGCAATGACACAGGTAATCGCCACGACCCCTGGGCTCTTTCCGCTCCCGGACTGGGCCAAGGACGAACTGGCAGATCTGAAGGGCCACCAGAAGACCGATCTCATCTCGGGCGACGAATCCGGCGAGATTGCTGCAGCCTACGATAAAGCCCGCGAGGAAGTCATCGCCATCCAGCAGGACGCCGGACTTGACCGCGTTGTCGAGGGCCAGCTCCGCTGGGACGACATGCTCGCACACCCGCTTGCAGTCCACGACAGCGTGGAGACGAAAGGCATCGTCCGCTACTATGACAACAACAATTTCTACCGAGAGCCGGTCGTGCAGGGCGACCTGAGTGCTGACGGTGGCGACGTTGCCGCGGACCTCAGTACAGCGGCCGAGCACGTCGATTCGGGACTCCAGGCTGTACTCCCCGGGCCGTACTCGCTTGCGGACCTCGCGACGGACGAGCACTACGGTGATGACGCTGAGTTCCTTGACGCCATCGCCGAGTTCCTTGTCGAGGAAGTGAACGCGTTCCCGGATGTCGAGACGCTGTTCCTGCTTGAACCGTCGCTGGTCGAGAACACGCCTGCTGATGGGGAGGACGAGCGCGCCGCCGAGGCAATCGACGCCATCGCCTCGGCCGCCGACGCCGACGTTGTCGCCCACACCTACTGGGGCGCAATCGAGGAGAAGGCCTACGCACACCTGATGGACGCTGACGTGGACGCCATCGGCTTCGACCTCGTGGCGAACCACGACCAGACCGTCTACAACGTGCAGGAGTACGGCACCAAGGAAGACGTGGCGCTGGGCGTTGTCGACGGCCAGAACACGCTCGTCGAGTCACCTGAAACAATTCGGGACCGCATCGACTGGTTCGAACAGCAGACGAACACCGCGTACGACACCGTCTACGCGACAGCCAACACGGAAACGTTCTACCTCCCGGTGAACAAGTTCGAAGACAAGCTCAAAGCGCTCGCAAACGCCGCGGATCTGGAGGCGGCGGAGGCATAAAACGATGACAGGACCACGAGACCAGTTCAAACCGGCGGACCACCCGAACGACCATTTCCTGCTGACGACCGTCGTCGGCTCCTACCCCAAGCCCAAGTGGCACGACCGTGCCCGTGAGCTGTTCGAGGACGAGGACGCCGACTTCGGCGAGGACGAGTGGGAAGAATCGAAAGACGACGCCTCGCGGCTCATCACTCACGAGCACGAACGCGCAGGCCTCGATGTCATCTGTGACGGCGAGATGCGCCGCAACGAGATGGTAGAGTACTTCGCCCACCGCATCGACGGCTATGAGTTCAACGGCCGCGTGAAGGTGTGGGGCCACAACTACTTCGACAAGCCGAGCGTCGCCGACGAGGTCGAGTACGGCGAGCAGTGGCTCGTCGAGGAGTTCGAATTCACCGACGAGGTGGCCGAGCGACCGGTCAAGGTTCCGATTACGGGGCCGTACACGCTCGCCAACTGGTCGTTCAACGAAGTGTACGACAACGAGGAGCAGTTGGCCTACGAACTGGCGGACCTCGTCAACGAGGAAATCGAGGCGCTGGTTGAGGCTGGCGCTCGATACATCCAGATCGACGAGCCGGCCCTGGCCACGACGCCGGACGACCACGCCATCGTTGGAGAGTGTCTGGAACGCATCGTCGACGAAATCCCCGACGATGTGCGTCTGGGCCTGCACGTCTGTTACGGCGACTACTCGCGTATCTACCCCGAGATTCTGGACTACCCGGTTCACGAGTACGATCTGGAGCTCGCAAACGGCGACTACGACCAGCTCGACGTGTTCAAAGAGCACGAATTCACGAAGGACTTCGCGATGGGCGTGCTGGACGCCCACACCGCGGAGGTCGAGTCCGTTGCGGAAATCAAGAAGAACATTAAAAAGGGACTGGAAGTCGTGCCGCCGGAACGACTCACCGTTTCGCCGGACTGTGGCGTCAAGCTCCTGCCTCGTGAGGTCGCCCGCGGCAAGATGGAGAACATGGTGCAGGCAGCTCGCGAAGTCGAGGAGGAACTGGACGCTGGCGAGATTGATGTTGTTGCGAGTGGTGCGGAAGCGCACGCAGACGATTAAACTGGTGAGGGTCTCGGCTGCGAACTATCAGCCGTTTTTGTAGCGGACGAGTAGCGAGCACCTGAACGAAGCCGTGCACGGAGCGCCCCGCGAGCAGCGTGATGTGAGTGACCGACAGCAGTTTGCTCACGGTGAGCATGACTGACCGTATTTTCGACGAAGGTTGGCTACGATTTCGGCAGCTATCGAATATACTCGGGCGCGCCGTTCCCGGATCCGGCAAATGTCGCAGACAGGGACAGCGAACATACAGGGTGCGGGATCAAGCGAGACCTGTGGAATCTCTGGCTAGCAAGATCCCGAACAGGTCGTCACGAGGCTGCCTGAGCACAAAAGCTCCCGACGAACAACTATTTAGATTCTTATAAATCTGCGAATCCGGAGCCTAAACTAGAAGATGTTCACCAATAGTTTGTTCGACAAGCATCGAAACTAACATCGACCTAGGGGGAAAATAACTGTCGCCGTACTAATAATATAAGGGGCTTCTGTATTCAGGTAAATACTCTATATTATGGATATAGAGAACCTCATGCCGCAGATTCCAGGTTTTAATTTCGTGCAGTGTGTTAGCATGCAAGTCTGGGAAAGAGTTTTGAGGGTCTCTGGAGAAGCTAGCGATGAGAAAGCTATGACAGGGGACACACATCTTCGGGCAGAACTGTATCTTCGTGGAGATACGTACGGCACGTTCGACGCACAACAACAGGTGCTCAATCGGGTGAAGCGACTGGAGGCCAACGGCGTGTTCAGCGAGTCGATGTTGGCCGGCGAGTGGCAGCGGATCAGAACGATGGCAGAGGACAAGCGGTCGGAAGCCATCCGGACCTACGAAGAGTTCAGAGACTGGGCAGGCCAGAACGACCACTCGCTCGAACCGGCGTTCGAACGGCGGAACCGAAGCTACGTCGGGATGGACCGGGTCGACGACGTTGTCGTCTTCCCGGTCGTTTCGCTGGCGATCTACGACAGCGACGACCTAGAAGGCGTGTTCCCGTGCTCGGACGAGAAACGGACATACACTGTCGGTGACGCGCTAGAAGCCTTCGAGCGTGGCGATGAGGATTGGCTCGCACAGTTTGACTCCCTGTCGGTCGACCGGACTGACCCGCTGCTCGAGCCGGGCGTCGACGCGACGATTTAACCGCGTAGCGCGTCGACCGGTTCTTCGCTCGCCGCCTTCCAGGCCGGATACAGCCCGCTGACGATACTCGTCAGCACCCCAAAGGCGAACGCCGCACCGACGTACCAGGCGTTCGGTAGCCTGAAAACGGCCATCGCATCGCCGACGGCGTAGTGGTTTATCGCCAGCCCGGCACCGAGGCTCAGAATGACACCAGCGACGCCACCAAGGAACCCGAGCAGCGTCGCTTCCATCAACATCACTTTGAGGACATCCCGCTTCTGGTAGCCGACAGCTCTGAGGACGCCGATTTCCTCCCGGCGTTCAACAGTGGACATCAACATGACGTTGAGAATCGAGATGCCGGCCACGAGCAGCGAAATAGATGCGATGCCAGCGAGGACAGTGTTGATGATCTGGAACTGCTCTTCGATGGTATCGACGAGCGAGCCAAGTTCCTGCACGAAGACCCGCTCCTCACGGTCGTTGAGCGCGTCGCGGATCCCCATCGCCGTTTCATTGGCCTGCGTCCCTGTGGACTCGATAACGTACACTTCCGAGTAGCCACGCTGGCTGAACGACGTCGCTGGCATGATGATTCGGTTATCGGGGTTCGTCGAAGAGAACGGGTCGCCTTCTTCGAGTACAGCCCGAATACGGACACTGGTCCCGTTGACGGTGATCTGGCTCCCGGGATGCAGGTCGTGCTCCTCCGCGACGTTCGAACCGACAAGCGCACCGGACCGGAACGGCGATACCCGTCCCTCCTTGGCCTCGTATAACTCCGCCGGATTCTCAACGCCGTATATTGTCTCCCTGACGGCGTCCTCGCGGTTGTACGCTACTGGCTCAAAGCGTGTCTTTACTGGCGAGACAGTCGCTGTCGGGCTCGCCTCTCTGCGGATCGTACGGATATCGCGTTCGGTGAGTTCAGTGATGTTTTCACCGGAGTTCGGGTAGACCGTAAGCTGGTTTCCGACGTTACCGAGGTTCTGGGTAAACGAGTATTGGAGCGCGACGCCGAACATCCCCAGCGAAGCAATGGCAACGACGCCGATGACGATACCCAGCGACGCCAGCAGCGACCGCATCTTCGTTCGCGTGAGGTTTCGCCGCGCCATCAGCGCGGCCGGGAAGAACCTACCCGCCATTCTTCCGTTCCCTCCCAATAGTTCCGTCGACTAAATGCACGGTGCGGTCAACGTATTCATTGACCAAATCGTCGTGGGTGACTGCGACGATTGCCACGTCGTCTTCGTCGGCGATGCGGCGGAACTCGTCAAGTATCTGTCGACCGGTTTCGCTGTCGAGGTTCCCTGTCGGCTCGTCGGCGAGGACCACCTTCGGACTGTTGATCAGCGAACGCGCGATGGCGACGCGTTGCTTCTGGCCGCCGGAGAGTTCGTCGGGTTTGTGGCCCAGTCGGTCACCGAGCCCAAGCCGCTCTAGGAGGGTTCTAGCCCGTTGTTTGACTTTCGGGTCACTGTCCAGTAGCAGTGGTACTTCGACGTTCTCGACGGCAGTCAACGTCGGCAGGAGATAGAAGTGCTGGAACACGAACCCGATCGTTTGCTTGCGGAGCGCGGTCCGCTTGCTGTCGCCGAGTCCAGTCACGTCCTGCCCCTCAAGCAGGACGGTCCCCTCCGTCGGCGTATCCAGCAGTCCGAGGATGTTCAGCAGGGTTGTCTTGCCACTACCGCTGGGCCCCATAATCGAGACGAACTCGCCAGCTTCGAGCGCGAAGTCGATACCCGCTAGTGCGTAGAGGGTCTGGCCGCCGGTACGGTAGCGCTTGACCAGTCCCTGTGCGTCAATAACCGTCATACCTCGATATCGTCGTCACCGCGGCGGTAGCGGCGCACGAGGACACCGACGACGACCAGTAGCGCCAGCCCGCCAGCGATGAACACCGGCAACATACTGTTCTGGTCACCGCCCTCGCTGTCGTCGTCTTGGTCCGCCTGCTGTGCCGAACCACCCATCCGATCGATATCGACGTCGAAGGTCTGTCGCTTCCGCGTGTCGTCGACGAGGTACGTCACCTCCAGTGGCACCGACGTGACGTTCCCTGTCGTCCGAGCGTACACGTCGAAGGAGACGAAGTCACTGGCCGGGACCGTGCCGACGAAGTAGTCACGGTTTGGGGTCGCTGGAGTGACGGTCTCGGTATTGACAACGCTGACGAGGACGCTGTCCGCATCCGTCGACCCGACGTTGCTTGCACTCCCGGAAATCTGGAGGCGTCCCCCCTGTCGGATCACGTCTAGACCGGTGAGGTCGATCGTTCCCGGGACAGACCGGAGTGTCGTTTCGGTGCTTGTCTGTTCCGTTTCGGTCCCGAGTTCGTAGTTGGCCGTGACAGTGACGTCCGCGCGAGGTTCGTCCATCGTGGCGTTCAGGCGTACCTGCCGGGTCGTACTGGCTGAGACGTTTTCGAGCAGGACACGCTGGAACGACGCGTTCTCCGACGTTGCACTGACCATGACATCCGAGAGCGGAGCGTTGGCCCCGTTCGAGACCGCGACTCGTAACGCGCGGTCAGTACCGCTGCCGACCGCAGTCGTATCGAGTTCTACGCTGTTCCGGAGCGAGTCCGAATCGATGACTGTCGTCCGCGTCGTACTACGGGTAGTGTCTCCGTCAACCGTGTAGCTGATTGTTGCGGTCAGCGAGTGTTCGCCGGCGGATTCGGGTCGGAACCGGAACGGGGCTGTAATCGAGCCGTTCTCTGCGACGCTTGATCTGACTGTCCGGCTCTTTGTCATTTCGACGCCCTCGCCCTCGACGACCACCTCGACGTTCGTTATCTGCGTGTCGAGTCCGTTTGCGACGGTGACATCGCCAGTCGACTCAACGCCGGCGACGGAGTCATTGGCCGTGATATCCACCTGCGGGTGACGCTCCTGAACATTCAACTGGACCGGATATTTGAGTTCAATGTTGTCGCCGGTCCCGCGGTCACGGCCGTACACAATGACGCGGAGGTCCTTGCTTCCGGCCGAATCAAACGAGGCAGTCAGCGGGACTTCCAGAGTACTACCCGGCGAAATCGAGCCAAGATTCGAGACGCGTTCGTACTCTGTGATTCCTTTCCCGCCTGATTTCCGGATTGCAATGTCGTTAATTTCGAGCGGGGCATCGCTGCTCTCGAGGTTCCGCACAGTCGTGTCGAACGTGATGGTTTCGCCCGGTGCTGGCGATGACGGCGACACATCGACGTTCGAGATTGACGCGTTGACGCTCGCGCCGGCGACTGACAGCGGAAGCGAACCGACGACGACTAAGCAGGCGAGGACAGCCACACCGTGGCGCATCACGAAGTCACCTCTGGCTGCAGTAATCGTATGCCGGTCCGACAACTCATCGGGAGGACGCTATCGGGGACCGTTACCATGTGCGCCGGTCCGTTCCGGTCAATGTTAAACATGCTGCATATATCCCAGTGGAAACGGCTATCACAGCGCCCCTCCAGCGGTGGATATGCGCGTCATCTGTGCCGGCCACGTCAACTGGGACGTGACGCTCCACGTCGACCACCTTCCGGAGCCCGACGGCGAGGGGCGCATCACCGACCGGTCACAGTCTAGCGGGGGGAGCGCATCGAACGCGGCCGTCGTACTGGCTGGACTTGATGCGGACCCGCTAGTCCTCGGTAGCGTCGGCCGGGACGACCACGGCACCAGGGCCCGGCGCGAACTGGCAGCCACCGGCGTCGAGACGCTACTGGTCGAGTCGGACGAACCGACGGCGGTGAAATACCTCATCGTAGACGAGAACGGCGACGTCGCTGTGCTTGGAAACGATGGGGCCAACGAGGCGTTCAGTGCGGCAGACCTCCCAGCAGAGACCCTGGCCGAGGCAGACCACCTCCACCTGACCGGTCAGAATCCGACGACGGCTGCAGCGCTCGCACGCGACGCCGCGGCCGCGGATGTTCCGGTGAGCTTCGACCCCGGCCGCCGGCTCCCGTACCGCGATTACTCGTCGGTGCTCTCACATGCGGATATCCTGTTTTGCAACGACCGGGAGGCCAACCATGCCAGAGACAGCGGGCTCTTCGAGACAGTGCCGACAGTTGTGGTCAAACACGGGGACCGCGGCGCGTCGGCCCATATCGGCGACCAGACAGTCACGAACGCCGGGTATCCAATAGAATCTGTGGACACTGCAGGCGCGGGCGACGCATTCGCGGCCGGGTATCTGCTCGCCAGCACACAGGAGACCGACCCGGAGCGCACGCTCGCGGTCGCCAACGCCTGTGGCGCACTCGCGGCGCAGTCACCCGGCGCACAGACGACACTCGACTGGGAGTCGGTGCGGGAGCTTGTCGACAGCGGCCGGCCGCCCGAAACGGCCTAATTCGCCTGTATCTCTTCAACAAGCCGCTCGAACTGCTGGCGATACTGGGCTTCGGCCCGAGCGGCGGCAAGGCCGGACTCGTCGGCGAAGACGGCCTCGAAGCCGGCCATCCGCCACAGGAGCGTCGAGAGCTGATAGAGGGGCCGTCGCTGCTCGTACCCCTCGTCAAAATCCATCGGGCGCATCTCCTGGTATCCCTCGTGGAACACCGTTCGGAGCGATTCGCGCAGTTCCGGGTCCTGAAACGACGAGTCGATGAAGAGGAACTCGGTCTGTGCGAGGTTGTACTCCGGCAGCGCCGCGAGCACGTCCTGCCAGTCGAGGACAGCCGTAATCGGCGCGTCCGCCGTCTGATCGAACATTAGATTCGCCGGCCTGAAATCGTCGTGTACCAGCCGCGGAACGCCGTCCTCGGGTACCATCTCCAAGGCTGGTTCGATACAGTCCCACGCCCGGTCTGTCATGTCCTCGAAGGGTGTCCCATCGAGGTGCGAGAGGTGGGATCTGGTGAGACTCTCGAAGTACTCTCGCCAGTTGCCCATCCAGTCACTCACGATGATCCGGTCGTCGTGAAGCGTGAGTCGACCGAACGCCTCGAACCCGATCTCGGAGTGCATGTCGCCGAGTATCCGGCCGGACTGGGCTAGCACCCGCTGGCGGTCCTCGGTCGAAAGCCCGGCGAACTCCTCGGCCAAGTTCTCGCCGTGGATACGCTCGGTGACGAAATACGGCGGGACATCGACGTCGGGATTGTCTTCGTAGACAAGGATGTGTGGAACAGGGATATCAGTCCGGTCGGCGACAAAGTCGTGGAGACAGGGTTCGACGGCGAACGGGACATCGCCCTGTGGCTTGAACTTCACGACCACCTCGTACGCCTCGCCGTTGTGGCGCAGTGTCACCATGTAGACATCGCTCTGGTGGCCCCCTCCCGGGGTCTCGAACTGGAACCCCTCGTAATCCGGGCCTGACTCCTTCAGCACGGCCTCGATGTCCTGTTCCGGGGTCTGCACTGACGTACCATACAGTGGGCGAGCAAATAAATCTGTCAATCCCGTCGCGGACAGCACTGGCTCCCAGTTCGGGTGCTGTCGGTCGCCGTATCCGCACTACCAGGAGTGGAAGGGTGAGACCGGTTTTGTCCCGTCAGTCACTTCGAATCGTGCGCCGCCGGCCCTGCTCTCGGTCACCGAGATGTCCCAGCCGTGGGCGTCGGTGATCTGTGCAACGATAGACAGGCCGAGGCCGTTGTTACTGCCTGAGAAGGCATCGACCGAGAGAACGTCGTTCAGTTTGTCGGACGGGATACCCGGTCCGTCGTCAGCGACGTAGAAGCCTGTCACTCGGCCCTCCCCTCGCTCGTCTGCCCTGTCTGTCTCGGCTGCCTCGTCATCGACAAGTGGACCGACCCAGACGGTCACGTCGTCGCCCGCGTGGTCCGCCGCGTTCCGAAAGAGGTTCTCGAACACTTGTTTGAGGCGGTTCTGGTCACCGAACACTGGGGCGGACCCTTCGATTTTCAGCGTTGCGTCGGCTGTTCTGGCCATCTCCCACGTCCGTTCGACAATGTTGTCAAGCGAAATGGTGGTACGATCTTCGACTGCATACCCCTTCTTTGCGAGGGTCAGCAAGTCATCGATGAGCGATTCCATTCGAGCCACGCCTTCCGCTGCGTCGTCGAGATGGGACAGGTCGCCGGTTTCTCGAACGAGTTCGAGCCGTCCCTCGACAACGTGAAGCGGGTTCCGAAGATCGTGTGAGACGACGCCGATGAGCTGTTCCATCCGGTCGCGCTGGACGCGGAGGTCGTGCTCGCGCTCGGCTTTCTGTAGTGCCGCCTGAACGTGCGTCGCGTACATCCGCGCGAGTCGGACCATTTCATTGTCGAACGTAACTGGAGTAAGCGACCCAATGTTGATAACGCCGTACTCGGCAAGTGGCAGGATGATCTCGCTACTGACGGGGGAGTTTTCATTGTACTGGCTTTGCTCGTCGTCGAGTTCGGAGTACGTCCGAACGTCATCCTGCTTGAAGGCCTCCCACGAGAGGCTGTTGCCGGGTCTGTAGGTAACCGGCCAGTCGAATACCTCGTCCGCCCGCTCCGTCGACGCCGCCAACTGCAGTTCCGAAGCGTCGCTGTCATACAGCCACAGCGCTCCGAGTGGCACGTCGAACACGGACGAAATCCCCGACATTGCGATCTCACATATCTCACGTTCGGACTCCGCAGCCATCAACTGCTGTGTGACAGTCTCGAACGAATCGAGATCGAATGAGACCGTTAACTCCCCACCCATCCCGTACAAATCATGCAACGCTGTATATAAAACTCGGTGTTTCTGTGTCAGTGATACGTTGCATGGCGTCACCGACCCGCCGATGTCGCGGGACCTTTGTATCCACAGTCCTCAGAGAGCGGTATGCGAACGGTCGAAATCGACGGCCTTCCGGTGGGCGATGGTCACCCGACGCGCGTCATGAGCGTGCTGAACATGAGTTCGAACTCCGGGTACAAGCCGAGCGTGTATCTGGACCCCGCGGAAGCCGCCGACGCTATCGAGGAGAACCTCGTCCCCGCCGGCGCGGACATCATCGATGTCGGCCTCCAATCAGCCAACCCCAAATACGAGTCCAAGCCGGTCGAGATGGAGAAAGACCGGCTCGAAGAGGTCGCGCCGCTCGTCGACGAACTTGACGCCGACGTGCCACTGTCACTCGAAACGCGCTATGCCGAGGTTGCTGAGGAGGCCATCGGCCACGGTTTCGACCTCATCAACGACGTGTGTGGCTTCGCCGACCCGGACATGAAAGGAGTCGTCGAGGACCACGACATGCCGGTCGTCAAGATGGCCAGTCCGCCGGACCTGGCCAGCCCTGGCGCACTGAAAACTATCGACGACATCTTCGAGGCGCTCCAGCGGGACGGATTCACAGACAGGACCATCATCGACCCGGCCTTCGGCGGCTGGTACGACGGCAAGGAGTTCGAGGACAACTGGGAGATGTTCCGCCGCCTCCGAGAGTTCCGCGCCTTCGATCGGCCGATGCTCACCGCGACCAACCGCGAGGACTTCCTCGGTGATCTGGCCGATCAGCCCGAGACGGAGAACCAGCTCGCCGTGTCACTGGCCGCGGCGACGATGGAAGTCGAACGCGGCGCACACATTATCCGAACACACGATACTCGTGAAACCCACGATGTAGTCAAAGTAGCCGACGCGCTCGGCGATGAGCGGACGACACGACCGGAGACCGACTCCGGCCCTACCGTGGCGGAACTGACTGACGTAACGTTACGGGAAGTGGCTCGCCATCAGGCCCTCGGCGAGACGGTCGCCGGCGGGACCGACGACGGCGCGACGCTCACGTTCCTGCTCGGCGGCGTGACCGACGACGCTCGGGCAAGCCTCCGGGCTGTCGCCGAGGTGACTGACGTAGTGATGGTCGAGAAAGACGGTGGCAGTCTCTACGTCGGCGGCTCCGGGGCTGCGCTGAAGGTCGTCACCGACAGCCTCGCCGAGGACGGGCACCGAGAACTTGCCGGCGAGCTCCGAGCGTCGCTGTCCCGGCGCGTGTAGGTGCCGCGGCTGGTCGTACTACAGCGACGGATTTTCACGCCTCCCTGTGTCGCGTCCCGACCGCCGATGGCTATTCGTAGGACCAAGCGAATCTCGCGGAGAGCGCTACGAGGGGGTAGGCTGACCACAAGCCACTAGCCGCGAAGCAGATTCAGTACTTCGTCGACGACATCAGGTTCAACGGCGATAACGTAGCGTCTCCCTGGTGTCAGGGTTGTGTCTGCACGGGCGATCTGCTCACCGTTATCGTCGGACACAACGAGGGTTCCCTCGGGAAAGCGGACGTCTGTGAGTGCTTTTCCGGCAGCCGGGGCACCCTCAGCGACGCGGACGAGCATGATGTCGAGGGTACCCGTCACGTCGGCAAGCGTCTGGACATCGCTTCCCAGGATTTCGTTTGCTGCCACCCTCGCACCGGCCCGTTCGGGAAAGACCACCGCGTCGACAAACCGGGTGTACGTTTCACCGGCTGTGCGGTCGATACGCGCGACCGTTCGGATCTCGGGCGTTAGCTCCGCAGCAGCTAAACAGACCGCAAGGTTCAGTCCGGCTTCACCCGTAAGCGCGGCAATTGCGTCCGCTCGCTCGATGCCTGCCTGTTCGATGATGTCCGGGTCCGTCGCGTCACCCTGGATAACCGTCGCTACCCACTGATCGGCGATATCTGAAACCATCCGCTCGTCGCGTTCGATAATCGTTACATCATGACCGCGGTCGGCGAGTATCTCGGCTGTCTGGAAACCGACGCGGCCACCGCCTGCGATGATAATGTCGAGTGTTCTGGTCATGAGTTAGTCTTCAGCCTCGGGTGTTATTTCGCTGGCGGCAGTCGCCTGCTCGCGGTCCGATTGCTGTTTTATCCGTTTGAGGGCGAAATACACGACTGCGCCGAGCAAGATCCATGTGCCGCTGAGTGCCAGTGCCAGTGGATCCGTCCGGAGCAGGAACTCTATCAGCACCCCCGTCAGGATCAGATTAAGTGTGATACCGATTATCGGCGGTGCCGGGTAGAACGGCATCTCGTATGGCCGATGCATGTTCGGCCGTTCCCTGCGGAGTCTGATGACCGCGACGTTGACGATAATGAACGAGAGCAGGAAGAACAGGCTCGACATATTGCCGGCGCTCTGTGTCGGCAGTGCGACTGAGCCAAGCATCACGACGGCGCTGGTGAGGATGGCAACGAACGGCGTCCCGTAGCGGTGGTGGATCTGGCCAATCGAGGGAAGTAACTGCCCTTCACGCCCCATCGAGAACGCGACGCGTGACGACGCGATGACGACGGCGTTAAGCGCAGTGAGCGTCGAGAACACGGCGCCAAAGACGATGAGTGCTCCACCGTTCTGGATAATCGGTAACCCGGTCGGCATGAACGACGTTGCTGCCGTGGCGATGCCAGCTTCACCAGCGTCGGCAAGCCCCTCGGCCCCGAGCGTCCCGATAGCGACCGTCACAACTGCCAGATAGACGACGACAGTCACAGCGAGGCTGATGAAAATCGCTTTCGGGATGTTTTCCCGCGGGTTCTGTACTTCTTCTGTGACAGTGGTGATGAGGTCATACCCCTCGAAGGCGATGAAGGTGAGCCCCATCGCTGGCAAGACGGCGGCCGCTCCACCACCCTCCGGAAACAACGGCTGGAATTCGGCCCCGGAAAACATCGGTGACGCGAGCCCGAATGCGACGAACACGACCAGAATGGAGACTTTGATGATGGTGAAAATCGTCTCGACACTGCCGCTGGCGGCCGTCGAGACGGCGTTGAGCGCTACAAGGCCAAGAACCGCGATAAACGCAAGCAAAAAGGCGGGTGGGAGCGCTACATCAATGACCGGAACTGCAACAGCACCGACCTGGTCCGGTGACGGGACCACGCCGTAGACGTGCAACAGTTCGAGAAAGTTCGGCGCAAAGCCCAGCGCATACAGTGCTCCCGCGATCATGTAGGCGAACCAGAGCATCCAGCCCATGATGAACGAGGCGAAGTCGTCGAATATCTCCCGCACAAACGCGTAGCCACCGCCGCTTTTCGGAATCGAGGCGGCAAGCTCCGCGTAGGAGAGTCCCGTGAACGCCGTCACGACGCCGTTCAGTGCGAAGACGAGAATCGCAGCTGGCCCGGCGATTTCGGCGGCCAGCCCCGTTAAGACGAAAATACCGGCCCCAATCATCGCACCCATCCCGATCATCGTCGCGTCAAGTAGCCCGAGTTCAGCCTCTGGCGACCGCGTCTGGCTCTTACTCATGCATCCTGTTTGTGATTGGCACGCCGTCCATCGTACGCTGTATGTACTCCGTTCGGTCCATTTGAGTACCAGGGTAAATTCTTCTATTGTAAGAACTGTGAGGGGATTTGATAAAAGCTTCTGCCGACCGACCGCACAGTATGGTCGCCCATGTTCTCAGTCGGCTGGAACTGTCGGGGCATTGAAGATGGCACGTTCTCAACAGTACGCTAATGGCCCGGACAAAGCGATTCATCATCGCCGGCGGCGGACGCGTCGGGAGACAGACCGCCGAGAACCTCGTCGATCAGGGTCACGACGTACTGCTGATCGAGTCCGACGAGGAGCGCGTCGAGGCGCTGTCAGATGCGTATATTGGGCCGGTCATCCACGGTGACGCCACGCGACCGTCGATTCTGCAACAGGCCGATCTGGCCGAGGCCGACGCTATCGCCGCACTCACTGACGAGCCGGGCACGAACCTCGCCATCTGCATGGAGGCCCAACAGTACGCGCCCTCGATTCGGACCATTGCAAGAGCGGAGACAGAGGCGGATCACGAGTACGACGAAGTCGTCGACGCGACGCTGCTACCCGAGTATCTCGGTGGGGACCACGCAGCCGATATACTCACTGGCGAAGATATCCGGACGCTCGTCTATCCGACCGCAGACCTCGATATCATCAAGGTGACCGTCGCCCCGTCCGCTCCCGTGGCGGGGCGTCGTCTCGATGAAATTGCGCTTCCGTCCGGCAGTCTGCTGATCTCGACGGCGGACCGAACGGAGCTCGCAGGAGCTGATACGGTGCTGGAGCCTGACGAGCAGTATATTCTCGCCGTCGAAACCGATGTCGTTGATGAAGTGTTGAATCTCATGCGCGGGTAGCAAGCCGAATTGTCAGGCTGATTGGACGAGCGCCTGCTTCGTCGGCTCGTCTCCAAATCTCCCGTGTTTACATTATCGACGACGTGGAGTGTTCGGTCCTGCTGGTGGAGAAACACCGCGATCGTGGCCTGCTTGAGCGCCTGTTCTGAGTAGCTGGCACGTCTTCCCTGAGACGCTTGCTACGCCATCTCCTGGCTCTCCTGACGTAACCACCGAGCCAGAACCACGAGATGCCTTTTTCCCTCCTCACAGCAGTTCGTCGTGAAGGTCGTGGAACGACCCGATAGTGAGGTCCGGTTCGCCAGCGAAGGCGTCCCACGGGCCGTCGTCGCGGTTGACCCAGACACCCTGCATCCCGGCGTGCATCGCCCCGTACACGTCGAAATAGCCCGCGGTGACGTGGGCGATTTCCTCGATGTTGGTCGCCGTTCGCTCCGCTGCGTGACGGTACAGTTCCGCTGCCGGCTTGAACGTCTGGATCTCGTCGGCACTGACAGTGTCTTCGAGCAGGCCGCCGATACCGGCGAAATCAACCATGGAGTCGAGCATCTCGGGATTGCCGTTCGAGACGACATAGAGGTCGTAGCCGGCGTCGTAGAGTTTGTTCATGCCGTCACGAACGTCGTCAAACACGTCTAGTTCGTGGTAGACTGCAAGAATCTCGTCGCGCTCTTCCGTCGAGATATCAATGCCGTGAGCATCTAATGCGTACTGGAGTGCATCGCGGTTCATCTCGTAAAACGGCTTGTAAGCATCAATCTGGTTCGCGAGGAACGTGTACGCCAGCGAGCGGGAGCGCCAGAGTCGGGATACCGGCTGGGGGTCGTCTACCCGATCGGCGAGGGCTTTCTGGGCCGCCTCAACGTCGACGATGGTACTGTACGAGTCAAATGTAATCGTCGTCACGTGGTCCGGGTCGAACGACATAGGCACCCGTAGAACCGGGTGCCTCATATAGCCGGTCGCCGAGTCGGGCACACAGCCGTCTGGCACGGGACACTCGCGACGCTGGGCGTGCCGTAACCGGGTCCCATTCAGTGCGCAGACATCTCCGAGAGGACGTTGACACAATATACGCCAATGATGATGAGCAGGATGCCGACGGCACCGGGGAGATCGATCGGCTCGTCGAACACGACAGTCCCGATTGCGGCGACACCGACGATTCCCAGCGCGGCCCAAGTCCCGTAGACAACGCCGATGGGGAGGTCTTCGAGCGTCAGCGACACCAGATAGAACGCCAGGCCGTAGCCGACGACGACGCCGAGGCTGGGGACAGGGCGTGAGAATCCTTCCGAGAGCTTCAGTGACGTTGTCCCGAGCAGTTCGGACACAATCGCGGCTCCAAGGAGGGCATAGGGATTCACGGGTTCATTCGCCGAGAATTGTGGACAGATAATATACATTTCGGCTGTCGTCGGATCGCCAGTCTCTTCTTCTGAGACAGTCCCGCGGTACCATCCTGTGAATAAACCGCGGACAACGGGCGACACTCCCCCTCTCACGTGGCTTTATTTTCCGTGCGGCCGCACTGCGAGCCATGTCTCAAGTACAGACGGTCCAGTCGCTAACAGGAGTCGTCCCGGTCGCCGCTCGTCGCGTGGGGAGCAACAGATGACAGCGCGCGACGTGTATCTCCCGGTCGCGGCACAGCCGTCGGTCGACACGCTGGTCGAAATGAGCCAGCAGGCCGAGGACAGTGGCTACGACCGAGTCTGGCTCCCGGAGACGTGGGGACGAGACGCGGTGACGACGCTGACCAGCATCGCCGAACACACGTCGACGGTCGGTCTCGGCTCCTCGATTCTGAACGTGTACTCGCGGTCGCCGGCGCTGCTCGGCCAGACCGCGGCGACGCTGCAGGAGGTCTCGGACGGCCGTTTCCGCGCCGGCGTCGGGCCGTCCGGGCCTATCGTCATCGAGGGCTGGCACGGCCGTGAGTTCGAGAATCCCCTCAAATACACACGGGAGACCGTCGACATCATGAAACTGGTACTCTCCGGAGAGACCGTCGACTACGACGGGGACATCTTTTCGCTGTCCGGGTTCCGACTGCGCTGTGAACCGCCCGAGCCCGTGCCACCCGTGGACGCCGGCGGCCTCGGGCCGAAATCAGTCGAACTTGCCGGTCGCTTCGCCGACGGCTGGCACGCGCTCATGCTGACCGCCGACGGCTTGCGGGACCGGCTGGAAGACTTCGAGCACGGTGCAGACCTCGGCGACCGCGACCGCGCCGACCAGCGGGTGACGCTGTCGCTGACGTGCTGTGCGATGGACGACCGGGCACAGGCCCGTGAACTGGCCCGCCAGCACGTCGCGTTCTACATCGGCGGGATGGGGACGTTCTACCGCGATGCGCTGGCCCGGCAGGGGTACGAGGACACCGCCTACGAGATCGCAGAGCAGTGGGGGTCGGGCGACAAAGCGGCCGCCGTCGACGCGATCGGCGACGAACTACTGGATAGCATTGCTGTTGCCGGTACGCCCGAGGAATGTCGCGACCACATCGCACAGTTCGAGGATATCGATGGCGTGGACGCGATCAACATCTCGTTCCCCCGCGCTGCCGAACCGGACACGATAGACACGACCATCGACGTATTAGCGCCCTGAGCGAAGGATTCGTTTTCAGTCGGTCACTACTGGCTCGATATCGTCGCGTCGCCCGTCGAGCACGTCGAAGCGCTCGCCGCGGCGCTGTTCCAGCCAGCGCAGCAGGCGTTCGGCCCAGTGGAGTTTGTGTCGCTTTTCGGCAGTCACAGACGTGTCGTCGAAGTCCCAGCCGGGGAACACCAGCGACCCAGCGCCGAAGTGGTCCGCAAGGAACGCGGCGCGGTCGCCATCGGTGAAACCGCCGTAGTTGCGGACCGGTAGGACGGGGCTTGCCTGTGTCGTCGGCACGACGAACTCGCTGTCGTAGGCCGGAATGTGGGTTTCCAGTGCGGGGATGTTGTCACCGTGGGCGTGGGCGACGACTGGTGTCCCGTCAGCGGTCAGCTCCCGCCCAGTGTCGGCATTTTTGTCCAGATCCGTGACCATGCAGTCAACGGCGACACCTGCCGCCCGGAGGCGGTCGGCGGCCGTGGACGCCGCGAGGACTACGTCGGCGTCAGCTGCCCGGTCTGCCTCAGCTTCCAGCGACGGGCCGGCCCCGGCGATAGCGACCGTTGCACCGTCGAGTCCGATGGTTGTCGGGTCGTACGTCTTATCATCACCGAGCAGTTCGACGAGGCGGCCACAGGCGCGCTCGTCGCCGTCACGGGGGTAGCCGAAGTCATCGAGGATATCCACATACACTGGTTCCCAGGTACGAAATTCCATCTATCGTCAGGCACTACGCAGTGGGCGTGTTTCTGTCTTGTTCACCTGGCCAGTCACACCGCACCCGCACACAAATGCCCCCCAACGTAGCTGTCGCTACCGGATTCGTGTCCAGATAAACCGAGTTGAGCCGAAATGGCACGTCCGTGTACCCCTACCCGGGTGCCCTTCCGGCTTTCACCCCTTTCTTTCGAGGCCTCCGGTATAAGTTTTCTCTTACCGTCAGACACAGATGGCGGGCTTCACAGGCACCGATGACTTGTTACGCTATATAGCTACACCAGCGCTCCACGACAGCCTCAAGACGGGGCAGTCCTTACCAGCGGCAAATGGGCCCGGGAGTGTCGATTGATTTGCGGGACGATGTAGTTCCGGACTCGCTCGTGATCGTTTCGAATCGTGAACCGTATAGCCACGAGCGGGACGACGACGGCGAGATACGGGTCCAGTCCGCAGCAGGTGGCCTAACGAGCGCACTCGACCCGGTAATGCAGTCACGGGGCGGTACCTGGGTCGCCTGGGGTAGCGGCGACGCCGATATGGCCGTCGCCGACAAGGGCATCGTCGAAGTGCCGCCGTCGGACCCGGCGTACGACCTGAAACGCGTCCCACTCTCCGACGCAGCGGTGCAGGGCTATTACTATGGTTACGCCAACCAAGTGCTCTGGCCGCTCTGTCACGAGGACACGGGCCGGATGTGGGCAGAGCCAGCTTACTGGGAACAGTACCGAGGCGTCAACGAGCAGTTCGCAGCGGCCGTCGATACGGTCGCCGATACGGGCCAACCGGTCTGGTTCCAGGACTACCACTTAGCGCTCGCGCCCAGACTGGTCCGAGAGCGACGGCCGGACGCGACGCTGTTACAGTTCTGGCATATCCCCTGGCCCGCGCCGTCGGTGTTCCAGCACTGTCCCCACAGCGACGCGCTCCTTGACGGACTGCTGGCCTGCGATGTCATCGGCTTTCACACGGCAGGATACGCCGAGCAGTTCCTGCACTGCGTGGACAGCGCGTTCCCCGCAGCGACCGTCGACACGGACAGCGGGACGGTTACCCGGAGCGAAGAGACGACACGAGTCGTCGCGAACCCGCTGGGTATCGATGTCGAAGCGGTTCGGAGCCGAGCGCGGGCCGCTGACGTGGCCAGTATCCGGGATACCGTGCTGGGCGGCAGTCGCTCGGACGCGTCCATCCGCTTGGCGCTCGGCGTCGAGCGGCTCGACTACTCGAAGGGCATCCCCGAGCGGATCGAGGCGCTGGCACACCTCTGGGACCGGCGGCCGGACCTGCGAGGCGAATTCACGTACGTGCAGAAGGCGAGTCGAACGCGAGAGGGCATCGCCGCCTACCGTCGGTATCGAGCGGACGTCGTCGATGCCGTCGAACGCGTCAACGACCGCTTCGGGACCGATGACTGGCAGCCCATCGTCTACACCGAGGCCAACCTCGACAGCGAGACGCTCGCCGGACTCTACCGAGCTGCTGATGTCGCGGTAGTGACGCCACACCGCGACGGGATGAACCTCGTCGCCCACGAGTACCCGGTCGCCTGCACCGACGGTGACGGCGCACTCGTGCTGAGTGAACTGGCCGGCGCGGCGACCCATCTCGACGGCGCACTGACGGTCAACCCACATGATATCGAGGCGATTGCGGACGCCATCGAGCGGGCGCTGGAACTGGACGAAGCGGACAGAGGTGACCGGCTGGCGCGCCTGCAGCACAGCGTCGAGACGCTCGACAGTTCAGAGTGGGTCGCCAGACAGTTCAGCGCCGGACAGTCGCTGTAATCTTTGCCGTCGGTTGTCGACACTACGCGTTCGACAGCCAGTCCGGTTCCGCGACGGAGGTGTCGTCGACCTGTGAGACGGAAAGCGATAGCGACACCGTCACCGGCTGGCCGTCTCGCTCGGTACTCACCCGGTACTGGAACGCCCGGACGACGCCGTCCTCATCAACAAGAACCGTTGCACTGGCCGAGTTCGTCGTCCCGTTGGCCGAGACGGTCGTCGAGACAGCGTCGTCGGCCGCGAAGCCGGTGACATTGCTCCCGGTCGCTTCGAACCGCGAGACGCTGTCACCGTCAACCGTCTCGGTTCCGGCGTAGGTCCAGTTGATGGCCGACCCGAGCGACTGGAGCAGTGAGCGGTCGATGACGCTGCTCTCGTTGACCGGCTGGACCGGCCCGTCGTACGGCGATGACGCGGAGCGGTAGTCCGTCATCTCCTCCTCACCGCGGGTGAGGACTCGCCGCTCGGCCGTGGTTCCGTCGGCGGTGTAGGTCGTCGTTGCCAGCGTGTCACCGCTGGCCTGCACCAGTTCACCGCTGGCCAGCGACCGGTCGCTCTCACGGTCGATAGCAACTGTCCGGTTGATGAACACCGACCGGTTCTCGCCGTCCCGGACTGTCGAAAGCTGGAACGACAGCGAGGTGGTAAACGACGAGTTCGACAGCGTTTCGAAGTGCCCACGTTCGATGGCCCCCGCGTCAAAACCGGACGAGCCGGGTGCGGGGCCGTTGGCATCAGCCGAGGTCGATGTCTCAGATGTGCCCGTGCCCGTGCCCGTTTCAGAGCCGAACAGCCCGCTACAGCCAGCGGATGCTATCAATAGCACCACAAGTGCAAGCGAGAGGTGGCGGCGTTCGAGTAACATACCGGAGTCACTGTAGCAGCGAATTAGTTCGTTATGGCCGCTCAGCTGTCACGTTCCCCTATCGTCAAGATGCGATACCCCGCCACTGACTATGCCACCAGCGCGAAACTGGGGCGACGCCGTTCCCGTCCGACCAGCGTCAGACGCCCGTCATGCACGTCATGAGGGTTTAATATGAACGAAACCGCTATAGCAACCGTGCCTCTCGGCTCCGACCCGCTGTCCGAACTCGATATTCCTGACGGGACGACTGTCGAGGAACACGACCTGGTGACCGACGGTGACGTCATCGTCGGCGGCCAGTCGACCGTGGAGTTCGGCGTGCGCGGGCGGACGGTCATCGCCGACGAGCGAGTCCGCTTTGGCGGCCACATCGAAGCTGAAGGCGACTGTCGGCTGGATATGTGGTGCGACGTGGCGGACAACGTGCTCGTCGGCGAGGACGCCTACATCGGCGAACGGGTACATATCGGCGGCGAACTTCGTGTCGCTGGCGACCTAGATATCGGCGACGACGTGGATATCGAGAACGGGTTCGAGGCGAACGGCTGGATCGTCATCCGCAATCCAATGCCGACCATCGTCTTCCTGTTCGTCTACCTCTCGCAGCTCCTCCGAATCGGCGAGGAGGACGCGGCCGAAGAGGTAATCGACGAGATGTTAGACGACGGGAGCGACGAACACGACCCGGTTTTGATTCCACGCGGTGCGAGCGTCTCGGACGACGCCTGGCGCGTCTCGACGCCGGCGACGGTCGGCGACGACTGCCGGCTCCACGGCAATATCCGCGCGAAGTCCCTCGAAGTCGGCCGTGACACGGTCGTCTTCGGGAGTCTCCGTGCGAAAGACGATATCGTGGTCGGCCGGGGCACGGAGATCAAAGGGGACGTAACGACCCGCAGCGGCACCGTCCGTGTCGGCCCAGGCGCGAAGGTCTGGGGCGACATCTCGGGGACGACCGTCGAACTCCACGAGAACGCGACGGTCGACGGGACGATCCGGGCCAGCGAGGAGATGCGGATGCACACCGAGGCAGTGCTGGACCGACCGGATGAGTCCGCTGCGGCGATGGCGGAGATGGCCGAATCGCTCGAAGCTGACACTGACACTACGGAGCCAGCTGACGAACGAAGCGATTCAGACGACAGCGATCCGGCGGCCGATGCAGCAGTCGACGACGACCCTGCCACTGTAGACGGTACTGTAACCGATGACGAGGATGCAGACGGAGCGACGCCCGGCAGCGATACGTCCGAGCAGGGTCCCGATGTTGAAGAGGCGGCAGAGTCCGCAGAGTAACCGCTCGGACGCTATTTTGCGTCAAAAAGCTGTCACACAGCTTCAGTTCTCAGTCGCGTCACTCACAGCGGCCGGCGGTGAAACCCCGTGTCCCGGTCCGTCGATATCGATATGTGGATCGAACGACATCGACGGCGGTGTTTCGTCGAGTAGCAGGTGACCGTCGAGGTCGACGTAGTCGAAGGCACCGAGCCCAGCGGCAAGGTGGGCACTCGTCGCAATCCCGGTTGCGCCTTCGAGCATACAGCCGAGCATGCAATCCAGGGAAGCGGACTCAGCGATAGTTGAAATCGCCGCCGCCCCGAGGAGCCCCGACTTCCCGAGTTTGATGTTGATTACGTCAGCAGCCCCGTCGCGAACCACGGTGGTCGCGTCTGCGGGCGTGAATACGGTCTCGTCCGCGGCGACGGGAATCGAAAGTCTGTCGCGGGTCCTCGCGAGACCCCAAATATCGTCCTTCGGCGTCGGCTGTTCGACCAGAGCGAGCTCGACCCCAGCCGCGGTCACCTCGTCAACAAACTGCTCTGTGGCCTTCGGCGTCCAGCCCTGATTTGCGTCCACCGTAATCGTCGCGTCGGGTGCAGCGTCCGCGACCGCAACCGTTCGGGCAACGTCGTCGTCGATGACCTCGCCGGTCTTGACCTTGATGTGGTCGAAGCCCGCGGCCGCGGCACGCGTGGCTTGTTCGGCTGCCGCGTCGGGTGTGACTATCGGAACGGTGATATCCGTCCTAACGGGCGTCGGCGCACCACCGAACAGCTCCGAGAGCGGGATGCCGCGGTCGCGACAGTAGGCGTCGAGGAGGGCTGTCTCGACAGCGAACAGTGCCGAAACCGCTCCGGGCACTGCGGCTCGCAGGTCGCTGATGAGTTTGCGGTAATCGGCGAGGATTGCCCCCTCAAGCATCGATGTTACCGACCGAGCAGTCGCCACGGCGGCCGCCTGCGTCTCGCCGGTCACCGGCGGTAACGGGGACCCCTCTCCATGGCCAATGACACCGGAGTCAGTCTCCACTGCGACGACTATGTTCCGTGCTTTCTCTCGGGTTCCGAGTGAGATTTCGAACGGCTCGCGGAGTTCGTGGTCAAGCGGTTCAACGGAGACGCGGTCGATACGAGTCATAGCGCCTCCAGAACGGCCGCGAGGAGTTTCTCCGGGCCATCATCGTCGTAGATGTTCGCCGCCGGAAGCCCTGTTCTGGCGGTTTCCGCCTCCGGGTCCCCCCATGTGGAAAGCGCTCCGACTGTCGCCTCTGTGAGGTCGGTAATCGCGCGGCGTTCGGCCTCGACCCCGGCGACCGTGAGGTCGTCAAAGTGGGACCGTGCCTCTCGGGAGGGGTCGTCGGCCAACACGACTGCATCGGGGGCCGCTCCGTGGAGCAACCCAAGCGTCACGCCGCCGTATGCGGTGTGCGTGAGGGCAGCCTGTCCTTCGACGAACACGATATCGTGGTCCGCTGCGACATCAAGCACCATGTCCTCGACGACGCCCGAGACGAAATCGGCCGGAACGCGGTCGATGACGACACCGCGGTCCGCGCCGACGAGGATGCCGGTCTGTCCCGTCGCGACCCAGCCGGCGTCGAGTCCGGCCTCAGTCGCCGCCCGGTACAGTTCGAAGGTCGTCGTTCGCTTCCCGACCGCACAGTCGGTTCCCATCGTCAGGACGACATCTGCGTCGGCCTCGTCCCCGCGACCATCACCAAGAGTCAGGTCGGATACGGACGGGGGTTTTCGGACATCAACGAGGTCGACACCGTGTTGCTGGGCGCGCTCAGTCCAGGCTGGGCGCTCACTCAAGAAAACGTGCAGGCCGGAGACAACGTCACAGCCGCGCTCCATCGCGCGCTGGATGGCCTCGACCCAGGCCTCGGGGAGGTCACCGCCAGCGGGCGCGACACCAATGACAAGAACGGCCGCATCTGGCGCTCGATTCAGTGCTTCGGTGACGGTCTCGACGACCGGAACGTCGTCAGCAGCCGACCAATCAAGAGCCGCGCCAGCGTGGGGACTCTGACACGTCGAGTCCACGACGGCCTGGGCATCGAACAGCTCTCCGTGCATAACGATACCGTTGGCCGTCTTGCCTTCCGGTTGTCCGAACTCCCCCTCTGCGAGCACAACAGCGGGCGTGCCTTCGTCGTATTTTCGCCGCAAGTCCATACTGCTATGCAGTGCGGGCGTGACTGACAAACCAGAGCCTTACATGTGTGGCTCTCGGTGACATCAATTGAGAACGACCACTCGTGATGAAGGCAAACACAGGCGAGCGCGATCACGTCGAAGAACCCATGGAAAACAATGGGTGCTGACGGCTCCGATATGACCGCTGCTTCGTCCAGCAGCGGGCTCCAGTTGACGCTCGAACTGGAACACCCCGACTGCTGGATGCGGGAAGTGACGGCGGCCACTGCAGCCAGACTGCTGGTCAACGCTGCGTACTTAGTCGACGGGAAGGTCAAGGCCCACGTCGTTGCATACGCTGAGTCAGCGGCCACGGTCGAGGCGCTCGTTGCGGCGACCCGGGCGTCCGACCACACCCACGCAGTCACGGAAATGGATACCCGTCGTAGCTTCGGCGGAATATCGGCACCGGTAAACAAAGCAACGCGCACGCTTCTTGTCGAATACGGCCCGGAAGAGAGCATCCACGACGCGCTGGTCTCACACGGGTTCATGAATCAGGAGCCGATCCGAATACGTGACGGGACCGAGTACTGGACGGTCGCTATCGACGAATCACGGGCGACGATACAGGAGAAACTCGACGCCGTGTGCGCAGAGAAAGACGCGACGATAACCGTGACACAGATTACGTCCGCGACTACTGGAAGCAGGGAATCCGATGGATTGGCTGTCCGGCAGCTTTCCGACAAGCAGCGCGAAGTGTTCGAACTGGCCCGCAACCGCGGCTATTACGACTACCCGAGAGAAGTAAGCGGGAGCGAGCTGGCCGACGAGCTTGGTGTCGCGAAGACGACGTTTCACGAACACCTCCGGAAAGTCGAGGCCACACTTCTCGGTCCCAGCGGTGCTGACCGGGACTGATGGCAGCACAGCGTCTCGGCCCGTGTTTCTATTTGTCGCGTCCGTGGTCACAGAGCCAGCGTCTCATATTTGCACCTAGAATACAACTACAGGTGCGACCGAGCGCTACTGGACCCCGAGTTCCGACTCCAGTTCCTCGACGACGTCTTGCAGCATCGATGCGAGTTCCTCGTTCGGTGGCAGCCGATACAGTGGACCGGAGATATCGAGCGCGCCGAGAACGCCGCCGTGTGGGGCAGTAACCGGCACACCGACTGACCGAAGCCCCTCGACTGCCTCCTGATCGTTCACCGAATAGCCGCGCTCTTCCGTGCGGGCGATGTCTTCCAGAAGCGCTTCTCGGTCGGTGACCGTGTACTCTGTCTCAGCGGGCAGTCCCCATCGGTCGAGAATTTCGTTGACTCGGGTCTCCGGCAACCCGGCGAGAATCGCCTTCCCGACTGCTGAGTTGTGCAAGTAGTAGTACCGTCCCACCTGGAACCCTTTCGAGGGGACGTTAGCGACGACGTTGAACAGCGTTATCGCACGCCCGTACTCTTCGACAGCGAACGTGACCTCCTCACCGCAACTATCCGCGAGTTCGTGTGTTTTGCGACGGGCGACCTCGTACCACTCATTGCGGGTTCGAGCGCCCTCCCCAAGGTGGAACAGCTTCATGCCGAGTCGGTACTGTTCACCTCGTTTGACCAGATACTCCTGGTCCAAGAGTGTCTTGAGGTGGACGTGAATGGTGCTCGTCGAGAGGTCCAGCCGGTCCGCAAGCTCACTCATTCGAGCCTCCCCCATCTCGTTTACCGCATCGATGATTGCGAGGGAGGTTTCGGTCGTCTGGAGACGACGACCGCCAGAACTGTCCATACCACTGTGGACTTGATCATGGTATAAAAAAGTCCGGTCATAGTGGAATAGATACCGTGGAGATTATATCTTATTCCGATAGCTGATAGCTATTCAATTACCAGAAATTATATTTTTCAGAATATCTATCTGAAATTAGTTCTATCGCTTGAGTTCGGGCTATATACAGGGTTACTACACTGCTCAAATTCCGATAGAAGTGGACTTTTATATAGCTACAGCAACCATGACAAGAGAAGCCTTTACCAGAGACGGCTCCGGTGATTTGTTACCGGAGAGATAGTTATTATCATGAACTTTTGCGTGTGTATTTGACGAGGCACAGAATGCATGTCAGACACGGATAGTGGCGATGGGACAGAGATCGAAGAGATCTCCGGCCCGGATGTCGAAGCAATCGAGTTTTACGGTGGACGGTGGATGAGTGTCGTTCCCATAGGGCTGTTTATCCTGTGGGCGATTGTCCAGAGTGGTCTGTTCGGTATCGGGGATACGACTGGGCTTGTCGCGGGAATGCTCGTGGCGCTCATCGTCGGGATGTTCTTCGCCAAAGGAGACTGGAAGAACTACGCGAACACCATCTTCGATGGGATGACGAAGCGGGTCGCCGCGACAGCAGTGGTCGCGTGGCTCTGGGCAGGAATGTTCTCGAACACGCTCCAGGCAGGTGGCTTCGTCGGCGGGCTCGTTTGGGCAGCGAACGCGGCCGAGGTCGGGGGCGCGCTGTTCCCCGCCGCCACCTTCATCCTCGCAGCGCTTTTTACGACCGGAATCGGAACCGGCTACGGAGCGGCAGTCGCCTTCTCGGCGCTTTTCTTCCCGGCCGGTATCCTGCTCGGTGCGAACCCGGTGTTGCTGTTCGGGGCAATTCTCTCCGGGGCCGTCTTCGGGGACAACCTCGCGCCGGTCAGCGATACGACGATTGTCAGCGCAGTGACGCAAGACGCTGATATCGGCGGGGTCGTCGCCTCGCGGTTCAAGTACGCCGTTATTGCGGCGGTACTGGCGCTTGCGGCGTACGTCTTTGCCGGAAACGCGATGCCCGGGCTGGACATCTCCCAGCAGGCACAGGACCTGTTCGTCCAGAACAGCGAACCAGCGGGACTGCTGCACCTCATTTCCATGCTCGTCGTCATCGTGACGGCGGTCATGGGCCGACACATTGTCGAAGCCATTTCGTGGGGACTCATCGTTGCGGTTGTCTTCAACGTCGTCTTCGGTCTCGCACCGCTGAGTGACGTGTTGCTGTTCAAAGTTCCCGAAACGTCAGCAGCCGCAAGTTGGGCCGGCTCGCTTCCCATCGCGGAAGTGGTCGCGGCCGAAAACGCCGGCGTCACCGGGTCCATCTACAACGGTGCAGCCGGGTTCTTCCCGCTTATCGTTCTCGTCTTGCTCATCGTCGCCGGGTCTGAGATCATGATCCGTGGCGGTGGCTTCGAAGCGATACAGGAATGGCTGCTTGAAAACGTCGCAACGGGCGTCCGAAAGGCCGAGACGACGATGGTGGTCGGCACCGCCCTCGTTAACTCGATGATCACGATCAACACGGCGGCAGAGATCGCGATTGCGCCGTACATCGCCCGCATTGGCCAGCGGTACAACATCAACAGTTACCGCCGGGCGAATATCCTCGACGCGAACACCTCGGCGCTCGGGTACATCTTCCCGTGGGGCGGCGGTGTCCTCATCGGCTTCGCGACGCTACAGGGCCTCCCCGGACAGTACGAGTGGTTCACCAGCGCGATGGTAGTCAACCCCGTGCAGGTCTGGCCGTACGTCTTCCACGGCTGGTTCCTGTTCGGCGTGTTCCTCCTCTCCGCGCTGACCGGGTTCGGGCTCGAGTACACCACTGACCGCAAATCCAAGGATGTGACCCGTCTATGAGCATGTTTACCAAGTTCCTTACCGGGATGTCGTTCAGGTCGACCACGCCGACGTTCGAGGCGGGCGAAGAGATAGAGGTGTACGTCACCGAACTCGACGAGGAATCCGGCGAGTTGGTCGCACAGGTCGGCGAGACCCGCCTTCACTTCGAAAACGGCGAGGCGGATATCGTCGGCTGTCGTGTGCTCGCAACGGTCGAATCCTTTGACGACGCCGAGCACCGCGGTCGTATCACTCACAAAAAGACGCTGTCTCAGGGGTCGTTCTGACAGTACCACAGAGAGCCAAGAATACGCTGAATCAGTATCGCGCGATCGAATAACCCGATATAATACATTCACAACACTATGAGCAATTCACTATATTCCACAGCACGACAGAACAACCAGACGACTATCGTCCCCAGTACGGACATCGAGGCGGCCGTCGAGATGGCGGACCTCGTTCCGGCCATCGAGGCCGCGTTCGCCGCATACGAAAACGACACGGCGCAGATGCCGCCGAAGTCCTACATCGACCTACCACAGCACAACGGGGACTTCCGGTCGATGCCGGCCTACCTCGAAACAGACGACTGGGAAGCGTCGGGCATCAAGTGGGTGAACGTACACCCGGACAACCCCGACGAGTTCGACCTGCCGACTGTGATGGGGACGCTCGTGTACACGGACCCCGAAAGCGGCTTCCCGGTTGCCGTGATGGACGCCACGACACTGACGATGAAGCGAACCGGTGCGGCCGCCGCCGTGGCGACGGACCATCTCGCCGTCGAGGATGCGTCCTCGCTCGGCATCATCGGCGCCGGCGTCCAGTCGTACACGCAACTGGAGGCCATTTCCCAGGTGCGACCGATCGAGTCCGTCATCGTCAGCGACCTCGACGACGACCGTGTCCAGCGGTTCATCGACACCTTCGGCGACGAGTTCGATGTGCGAGCAGGCACAATTTCCGAGGCCGGACATTGTGATGTCTTGTCGACAGTCACGCCAGTCGAAGACCCCATCGTCACGCTCGAGGACCTCGGGGAGCACACCCACGTCAACGCTATGGGTGCCGACGCTGAAGGGAAGCAGGAACTCCACACCGAGGTCATCCGCGAGGCGACGCTCGTCATCGACGACTTCGAGCAAACGACCCACTCCGGCGAAATAAACGTCCCATGGAGCACGGGCGAAATCGACGAGTCGGATATCGACGCCGAACTCGGCGAGATTGTCGTCGGGAACGCGTCCGGCCGTGAGGACCTGTCCGGGATTACGGTCTTCGACTCGACCGGCCTCGCGATTCAGGACATCGCTGCCGCACGTATCGTGTACGAATCGCTCGGTGACGACAGCGGACACCGCCTCGAAATGGTGTAATCCCGGCGGTTCACAGCGTCACTTGGTCGTTCATTCATCGCTACTGAGTGCCGCAGTGTCGATGTGGCACACAGTTGCGGCCCGAGACATTTGTATGGGCCCTGCGATGAGCGGGTATGCGACGCGTCATTATTGACACGGATACCGCGGGCGACGACACACAGGCGATTCTTCTTTCCTGTCTCAGTGATCGAATTACCGTCGAAGCGGTCACGGTCGTCGCCGGCAACGTGCCCTTCGACAGGGAGGTCGAGAACGCGAAGTACACGCTCGATATCGCCGATTCCCTCGACGTGCCCGTCTACGAAGGGGCGAGACAGCCGCTTCTCAAGGAGTTCGAACACGCGGAGTATATCCACGGCGAAGACGGCCTCGGCGGGGACCTGTTCCCCGAAACGGACATCGAATCAGCGGCGGGCTTTGGCCCCGACGAGATTGTCGACCGCTGTCGAGCGGCTCCGGGTGAAATCACGCTGCTCTGTATCGGCCCGCTGACCAATCTGGCGCTGGCGTACGCCCGCGAGCCTGACCTTCCGGACCTTGTCGATGAGGTGTGGGTGATGGGCGGGAACGTCAACTGTGAGGGGAACATCACCCCCGCCGCGGAATTCAATCTGTGGGTCGACCCCGACGCTGCCAAACGCGTGTTCGACGCCTTCGAGGTAACACTCGTCGACTGGGGCGTGTGTCTTCGAGACGCGGTGTTCGGCTCGCCCGAGTTTGAGGCGGTATCGGCGTTCGACACTGAACTGGCGTCGTTCTTCGAGTCGGTAACCAGGCAGGCCCGAGCGTTCAACAGCGAGGGCCACGACGGCCCCGGATGGACAGCACTCCCGGACAGTGTCACCGCCGCGCTGCTGGCGTACCCGGAACTCCGCGAGGCGGTGTCGACGTATCACGTCGCGGTGGACGACCGCGACGGGCTCACCCGCGGGTACACCAGCGTCGACGTCAACGGTGTGACCGATGGTGAACCGAACACCCACGTCGTGGAGTCCGTCGACAGCGACGCCTTCCAGTCGGTCATGTACTCGCTGCTCCAGTCCCGAGACCCTGACAGCGGCATCGCCGAGTGAGTCAGGAGCGGCGTCGAAGACGATAGTAGCGAACGGTGTGTCGTAATTGCCGCTGTGCGAGACTGTGGCGCCAGTCCTGTTGCCGCGTGTTGTCCTTGGTTTTTACTGGGGGCCGGCGAGATGTCAGGGTATGACGCTTACAGACCGTCTCGATCAGTACCTCCGGACAGCAGGGCTCGAAGCCGTCTGGTTCGCCCGACCCAACTCCTTCGCGTGGCTCACGGGAGGTGGCGACAATGTCGTCGACCGAGAGGGCGACATCGGCGTCGCTGCCGCGGGCTACGACGGGGACAAGGTACGGGTCGTCGCCAATAACATCGAGGCGCCACGGCTTCGTGACGAGGAACTGGACGGCGATGTGACCGTGGAGACGTTCGACTGGCACGTGGAGTCGCTGGCCGAAGCCGTCGCTGAAGCGAGCCCGGGCCCGGCGGCGGCGGACTTCGATGTCCCCGGCTTCGAATCAGTCGACGCCACGCAACTCCGACAGCCGCTGACCGAGACCCAGATCAAGCAATGTCGTGACCTCGCGCGAGACACGACTGAAGCAGTCGAGGCTGTCGCACGGAACGTCGAGCCCTCACATACCGAACTCGATGTGACCGCGGTGCTTCGACAGAAGCTCGAAGGCCGGGGCATCGCCACGCCCGTCGTGCTCGTCGGTAGCGCCGAGCGAGCGCAATCCTATCGCCATTACACTCCGACTGACACTGAACTCGGGGACTATGCGCTCGTGTCGGTGACCGTCGAGCGGAACGGCCTCCACGTCAGCGCCACCCGGGCGGTCGCGTTCGACCCGCCGGAGTGGCTCATCGAGCGAACCCGCAAAGCCGCCCGAGTCGAGACCACTGCGCTGGCCGCGACACAGGCAGCCGGCCGGGGTGGCGGCACAGCGGGCGACGTGTTCGACGCGATTCAGGACGCCTACGCCGAGGTCGGCTGGGAAGGCGAGTGGCAGAACCATCACCAAGGCGGCGCAACGGGCTTCGCCGGCCGCGAGTGGATCGCCACGCCCGGACACGAGGGCGAGGTCACGCTGCCACACGGGTACGCCTGGAACCCGACTATCGACGGGACGAAGAGTGAGGACACGTATCTCGTCTCTGATGACGACATCGAACTGCTGTCCGGGACCGGCGACTGGCCGACCGAGATGGTCTCGGCGGTCGGCTACGACCTCGAACTCCCGCGACACACGGTGCTAGAGTTGTAGCGGTACTGGGACCGCCGTTACTCGGTAAGGTTGAGCAGTTTACAACGGGTGTTGTACGAACCCGTGGATTTAACCGACGCGTCAGGCTACCTCTCTGTATGACCGCAGAGCGCGCCTGGTGGAAGGAAGCAGTCGTCTACCAGATCTATCCCCGGAGCTTCAATGACAGCGATGGCGATGGTATCGGTGATTTGCAGGGCATCATCGATCGCCTGGATTACGTCGCCAACCTCGGCATCGATGTCATCTGGCTTAACCCGGTGTATGACTCCCCGCAGAAGGACAATGGCTACGATATCAGCGATTATCAGGCCATCTACGACGAGTTCGGGACAATGGCCGACTGGGAAACGCTGGTCGAGGAGGTCCACGACCGGGACATGCGGCTCGTCATGGACCTCGTCGTCAATCACACCTCAGACCAGCACGAGTGGTTTCGCAAATCCCGCCAGCGCGACCCGGAGTACGAGGACTACTACATCTGGCGTGAAGGCGGGACAGACGAGGACGGCGACCCCGTACCGCCGAACAACTGGGAGTCCTTCTTCGGAGGCTCCGCCTGGGAGTACGACGAGGAGCGCGGCGAGTTCTTCCTTCACCTGTATGACACCTCGCAACCGGACCTGAACTGGCGCAACGACGGCGTCCGACAGGACATCTTCGACACCATCGAGTGGTGGCTGGAGAAGGGTATCGACGGCTTCCGGATGGATGTAATCAACCTCCTGTCGAAAGTCGAAGGGTTGCCCGACGGCGACCCGGACAGCGAGTGGGTCGGCGCCGAGCATTTCATCGACGGTCCGGAGATGCTGTCGTATCTGACGGCGTTGGACGAGAAAGTGCTATCGAACTATGACGTGATGACCGTCGGGGAGATGCCACAGCTCACCGTCGAATCGGCTCTCGAGTACGCCGACACAGATGGCCCGCTGGATATGGCGTTTCACTTCCAGCACACGAAACTCGATTACGCTGACGGCGAGCGGTGGTCGGTCGGCGACTGGAGCCTGCCGGAACTGAAGCGTATCATCGACCGCTGGCAGGACGGGTTGGCGGCGGACGGCTGGAACACGTTGTACTGGGAGAATCACGACCAGCCGCGGAGCGTTTCCCGCTACGGCGACCCCGAAAACTACCGCCGGGAATCGGCGAAGCTACTTGGAACGTTCATCCTCACGCTCCGTGGCACGCCATACATCTATCAGGGCCAGGAACTCGGGATGACTAACGCCGACTGGGAGACGATGGACGACCTCCGCGACGTGGACGCTATTAACCATGCACGAGAGCTACTTGATCAAGAGGGCGTCGAGGAGTACGATGACGTGAAAGATATCGTCGGCTATCGGACCCGCGACAACGCACGGACGCCGATGCAGTGGGACGACTCGAAAAACGCCGGTTTCACCGACGGTGACCCCTGGATCCAGGTCAATCCGAACTACAGAGATATCAACGCCGCCGACCAGCAAGCCGACGGGGAGTCCGTCTACAACTACTACCGACGACTCATCCAGTTACGCTCCGACAGAGACGTGCTGGTGTACGGGGACTACACCGACCTGCTCCCCGACCACGAAACCGTCTTCGCCTTCACGCGGTCGCTATCGACGGACTCAGGAACCGAGCGGGTTCTCGTCGTCCTGCACTTCGACGACGTGACGGAGACCGTCGACCTCCCGGTCGAGTACGCCGATGCGACGCTGGTCGAGGGCAACTACGACTGCGACGACACGGACCCGGGAACGGTGACACTCGCACCGTACGAGGCTCGCGTCTACGAGCTATTCGACTGATAACTTCCTCTCTTCCTGAATCCCACTGCAAAGGTCGTCGCGAGGCACAGATTGAAGGCTCGCCCGTCACCAGCACGGGGTATGTATCTTGCCGACGAGACCTGGCCGGACCTCGGCGACTATTTCGAGACGGAGTCGCTCGCGCTCGTGCCGCTTGGGTCGACCGAACAGCATGGCCCGCATCTCCCGCTGGCGACGGACCACCTCATTGGGGAAGCGTTCGCCCGGGAAGCCGCCGATAGGACTGGCTACCTCTGCACCCCGACGATCAACGTCGGCGTGAGCCCCCATCACAGGCAGTTCAACGGGACGATGTGGGTCGACGCGCCGGTGTTTCGTGACTACGTCGAGTCGTTCACCCGGAACCTTGCATACCACGGCATCGACCGGGTCATCTACGTGAACGCTCACGGCGGGAATATCGAGCACCTCAGAGAGGTCGGCCGCCGGCTCCGGGACGACGAAGTGCTGTACGCTATCGAGTGGATGTGGGACGAGAGCATCCCGGACCTCGTGGATGACCTGTTCGAGCAGAACGGGCCACACGGCGGGCCGAAAGAGACGGCCATGATTCAACACCTGCGCTCCGAACTGGTCCATGACGACCGCCTCGAAGACGCACGGGACGGCGGGATTCCAAGCGTCGAGGCGGCGGAGACAAAGAAATACGGCTCGCGGACCTTCTATGACGCCGCTGATAACACCGACAACGGCGTTCTGGGCGACCAGACGGACGCGACGGCCGAGAAGGGCGCGGAGATGTTCGAGGCCGCGACCGAACAGCTCGTCAGGCTCTGTGAGTGGCTGGACGCGCAGGCGTTCGATGACCTGCTGCCGGAGCCACACGTCTAAGCCGGACACAGCAGGAGCGAATTCCGGCGCTCACTTTGCGGGTGGATTTTTGCGACAGGCGGGTGTACGGAACGTATGGTCCCCCTCCTGTTTCCCGGTATGCCCGGTGCTGTCGAACTGGTTATCCTCCTCATCATGATGGGTATCTTCCTCATCATCCCCATCGCACTCATCGTCGCCGCGTACCTGTTCGGGAAGCGCCGCGGCAGGGCCGAAGCGAGTGACCGCCCCGAATCCTGACCAATCGCCAGACGGCGGCCAATCGGCGCGTTACGGCCCTCTCGCCGCGAATCGACTCGTTTATCGGTCCCACCCTATGAGGAGGATGTGTGTCCCCACCGAGTCCCCACCCGGAGTCGCTTCGTAGCCGAGCGTTCGAAATAACGGTCGATGACGGGCGAGAGACCTTCAACGCGCTCAGCATTGAGCACGCCGACTGTGAGACGGAGTGGATTATCTCCGACACGGTGTACGCGCTCGAAAATATGCGGTAATTGGTCGCAAGCTGTTGTGTTGTGACGCTACGGTAGCGGACCGTGCTGCGTCGGACCGTTGACGCCGCTGTGTCCGTATAGGCACCTCTTCTTGTGAGTCACGTCGCTGAGAGCCGCCGCCAGACTGGCATGAACACGCCGTAGAACGAGCCAAAGAACAAGACGACGGCCACGATAGCTAACTCGCGCCCCTCTACGCTGAATACATCGTACAGAGTTCGGAGTACGATGATTACCCCGAATCCCCAGATAGCGAATGCGGTTCGCTCTTTCCAGGATAGCCCACCACTATGGAACACACGCTGTCTCCGCAACAAACGGTATCAAACCCTGCGGTTCAAACATGATGGCGGAGTGCCACGCAGACAGCAGGTGCCAGACGGGCAATGTCGTCGGATGGACCGCTGCTGGACCAGCTAGTGTGGCCATCTTTGGCCAGACAAAAGTCCGCTACCCAGCTTACTCAGTCGGAACGGGACCGGTCCCGATGACGTCTCGGACCGCGTTCTCGAACTCATGGCGGTCGGAGAAATACGGCACGCCGACATCCTCAAGCACCGTTGCCAGTTCCTGCGGGCCGTCGGGCGTCCGAATCGTCGTGTCACCTTCGCGGTCGACGATGGTGCTGTGTTCGATGCCCCAGGTGAGCCGGGCCGAGACGCGGGACAGCGGCGCACCGGCAACGTCGGGTCCGTCACCGAGTTCGACAGCCGGCTCCTCCGCGTCCTCGCTTTCGTCGTCGCTCATACTCGGACAGTGCCCGTGGGTCCGATTAGTGCTTTCGGAACGGCTCGCGTACCTATCGGACTGCGTACGCGCGTGCCCGCGTCATGCATCTGTCTGACGGGTAGTTTTATCTGATGTAGCAGTAGTGTACTGCATGACTAGTCTCACCGACGTGTACGAAGGGGAGGTTGGACGCGTCGCATCGCGTCGCCAGCAACTCGTCGGGACGGCTCTGTTTCTCGTTGGTGTTGCCGGACTCGTCGGGGCAATCGCGCTCGCAACGACCGCCGTCGGAAACAGATACGGACTGGACGCCTACGCAGCCAGGCGAGTCGCCGGCATCATCGCCGGGCTCGGGCTGCCGTCGGTTATTCTCGGCGTGTTCGCGGTGTTGCCGGCCAGTCGTCGGATCCGGTTGACCGCGCTCGGCGGAACGGGTGTCGCGGCGGCCGGCGTCGGCCTGTTCCGGTCGCTGTACCCCTACAGCTGGACCAGCAGCGACCCGCTGCTGGCACTGCTTACCGGCGTTGTCTATTTCGCTGGTATCGTAACGACGTTCTGGTGCCTGTTCGCGTCGCTTGCGACGTTCAAGACGCGAAACGACCCCGGCGGGACGGCACGCATGGAAGTTACCGAGGAAGGGACAATTCGCCTCGTTGAGGAAGCACGAACGCTCCCGGGGCTGGGCGGCATCGGGTTTTTCGGACAGGACCCAGACGGCACGGTTGAGACGCAGACGAATCGACCGGGGGCAGGTACAGAGGGCGCTGTCAGCGATGGCGGGACCGGACAGCATTCGGGCGACACGCGCACGGCCGACAGCCGCCGTCGGCAACCGACGAGAGACACGCAGTCTGACCGCAGCACGCGGTCTTCACCACAGTCAGATAGCGGTACAGCGACGGAGCGACGATCAGGCCGTCAGGCGAACAGTCGTTCGAGCACCGGTCAGCAAAACACCGCGTCGAGTGGACCGGACCAGACCGGCCCCTCTGAGAACGCACTCGACCCAAGGATTGCTGAGGCAGGCCCGGAAGCATCGCCGTCGACCGACGGCGGGGCGGCGACAACGGGACGCGACGCGATTACCGAGACGGCGGTCCATCAGGGCGAACCGGACACCTACTGCGGGAACTGCCGGCACTTCGAATACGTGATGCAGGACGGCGACATTGAGCCGTACTGTTCGTTCCACGGCGAGGTCATGGACGACATGGAAGCCTGCTCGGCGTGGGTTCGCAACGACTGAGACGGTCGACACGCCGATTTTGCTGTTCGTTCTGCACTACACGGCAACACGGAGAGAGAACGGCCCGGTCGAAACCGGGTGTTTAACACGGTCGGCAAGCAAACGGTGGTACTACAATGGAGTTTTGCGACGAATGCGGTTCGATGATGAAAACGGACGACGAGCGCTGGGTCTGCGGTAGCTGCGGCTACGAGAAGGCTCGAAACGCCGAGACCGAACAGGAGATGGCTGTCACCACGCAGGGTCAGGAGGAGTCGGAAGTCGTCGACACCTCCGAGGTCGATGCCGAAGACATGGGGCCGACGACGGGCGCTCGCTGTCCCGAATGTGGGAACGAGCGGGCCTTCTACGAGATGAAGCAGATCCGCGCGGCCGACGAATCCGAGACGCGCTTTTTCACCTGCACCGAGTGCGAACACAAGTGGCGAGAGGACGACCACTGAGGCCAGCCCGTGCCCACTGACCCCGCGTACCCGGACGTGCCGACCGACCAGTTGCGCGATGGTGGCTGGAAGCTCGTCGACGAGAGCGTCGAAACAGTCTTTCAATTACCAACGGCCCGCGTCGAAGGGGCGACGAAGGTGTACGATGCTGCCGAGACGCGTGAGGCTGTCCGAGACGCCATCGGGCTTGACCACCAGTGGCGGTTCTTCTTCGCGACCGCACTGTCGTTTACCCCGCCGCTTGCGCCGGGTATCGGCCCGGCGATGATTCTCCCGACGGTCCGCTCGGAGGCCCAGTCGGCTTTCGCCGATGAACTGGCCGACAGGGGGTTCGAATCCATCGAACGGGGGCGGAGAGAACGAGTCCGCGTGGACAGCGGCGACCGGGCGCGGCTCCGGACCTACAGCGCCGAACTCGATCTCGAAGCGACCGACGCGACGCTGTCGATTACCGGCTGGGTCGGCGTCTGGCACAGCGACGGGTTCCGGATCGCCGCTGGAGCGTATCCCGACCGGTCGCTGGCGACACTTTTGAATGTGGAAAATCCGCCTGAACCGCTGCGGCGGACGCCGTCGGACTACCGGACCGAACTGCTTTCCCTCATTCGCGCCGTGGCGTAATCGCCAAGAGCGCGCCGTCAAGGAACAGTTGGATCGGCCCGAGACCGAGTCGCTTCGCGAGCGAACTCGGCACGGCGTCCGCACCGAGGCGGGCGACGGGCGCTCCGCGAACGCGGATTTCAGCCGTCAGTCCGGCAGCAGCCAGCGCCGTGGCGGCGTCCCGTCCCTCGACCAGCCGATCCCGCCAGAGATCGAGCGCCGCCCCGAACGACGGCAGGTCGACAGCGACGAGATCGTCGTATCCGCGGACGGTGAACGCGACCCCGTCCCGCTCGACGGTCAGGTCGGCGTCGACGAGGAGGTCCGGTTTTCGCTCGATCAGGTCGAACAGATCACCGACCGCCTTCGCCGTGGTGACCACTGTCAGTCGTTATCGCGTGTCGTGATAGTCAGCGTGCCATCGACCCGCCAGCGAGCGTGGTCGGCGTCATCGCCGGCCTTGCTTGGGACATCGACTTCCATGTCATCGAAGTCGTACGTTATTTCAGCGTTGCGTCCAGTCAGACGGTCGTAGAGCCCGATTGCGAGGTCTGGCCAGGTTGTCGTCTCCATCGGCGTTTCTGATTCGCTCATGCAGTATCCCATACGTACTCATACATGTTTAAAGCCGACCCCAACAACAGGGGTCTGGCAGAACTGACAGGCACTGTCAGGGACGCCGCGCGAACGTCAGATAGCCAGTGTGGCCAACGCCGCCGGTCGAAGGGCGCGAACCGCGGTCGTCGAAGTCCATCTCCCGCTGGATGGTGTCGAGCGTCTCAACGCCGTCAAGGCCGACCTCGGTGGCCGTCGCGACGACCTCGCGCGTGTTCTCCACGAACGGCGAGTACACTGCCAGCGACCCGCCGCGGTCCAGCAGCGTGGGCGTTCGCTCGACGACAGTGGGCGCGTCTTCGGTGTCAAGCGTCAGCACGTCAAAGCCCGAAAGGTCGTCGAGGTCATCGGTGATGTCGCCGGTCCGGACATCGACAGTGTCCGCAACGCCGGCGATTTCCATGTTCTGTCGCGCTACCTCGGCGAACTCCGGGTCCTGCTCATAAGTAACCACGTCAGCGCCAATGCGACCCATGTACGCGCTGAGGATGCCGGTCCCGGTGCCGGCATCGAGAACGCGATCTGCCGCTGCCACGCCGGTCTTGCCGACGACTAGCCCCACGTCACGAGGCATCATCGGCGCGCCGGTGCGTTCGAGGTGGGTAAACAGGTCCGGACCACGCAGTCGGCGGACGGTGAAGCCGGTGCCCAGATGCGTCTCGACGACATCGCCCGGTTCCACGTCCTCAGGCACTTCCAGAATGCCGAGGTCGGATTCGAACCGCTCGCCGGGGTCCAGCAGGTACTCGCGGTCTTCGTGGACGAAGAGGTACGCCACGTTACTCCAGTTCGTCGACCGCGTCCGCGAGGTCGCCGTCGTTGGCTTCGAGCGCCTCTCGCGCGGTATCTTCGTCGACGCCGGCCCGCATCGCGACAAGTTCGACGTCGTCCTCGTCGACGCCGTCGTCGCTGCTGCTCTCGTCGGCGTCGTCAGCCGCGGCCGAGCCCTCGCCGGAACCGAGTTCGCGGCTCTCGGGATCGCCGACGACCTGATACGTTTTCTGGCCCTGCGCTTCCATGAGCTGGACCTCCGCGTCGTCGAAGACGAGTTCCTCGTCCGGGGTGCGGATAATTACTTCCTGCGCATCGATATCCTCCATGTCGATGCCCATCTGTTCCATCATCTGCTTCATCTTGCGCGGGTTCATCCCGCCGCCTCCGCCAAACATACGTAGGACTGGCGGGGCAGGGCAGAAAAGCGTAGCGACCCGGGCTCGGGCCGACGTTCGTTGCGAGAGCGGCCTGCTGCCCGGACGAAACCGGCACACACCCACGGCTTCGTAACGATTCTAAGGCTCGCCCGTGCATCCCCGCCGTGTCACTGCTGTCTATCTTCGCCACAGCGATTCTCCCAGTCGTCGCCGTCGCTGCGGCCGGCTTTGCGCTCGGCCGGCTGAAAGGCACCGACCCCGACGCGCTCAACACCATCACGGTGTACGTCCTCGCGCCGGCGCTCGTCGTCCACAGCCTGACCACGTCCACGTTGGCCAGCGACACAATTCTGAGCGTCGTCCTCGCCATCGTGCTATTCACCGCCGCGATGCTCCTCCTCGCGGAGGGCGTCGGCCGCCTGACCGGACACTCGGAACCGCTTCTGGGCGCGTTCGTCCTCGTGTCGATCTTCCCCAACACTGGGAACTACGGCATTCCACTGGCGGACTTCGCCTTTGGCGCGACCGGGCGCAGTACGGCTGTCCTCGTGACTGCACTGCAGGGCGTGTTGCTCTACACCGTCGGCATCTACATTGCCGCCCGGGGTAGCGGCGGCAGCCCGCTGTCGGATATGCGCCGCGTGTTCGGTGTGCCACTCATCTACGCCGTCATCGTGGCGCTGGCACTCCGATGGGTCGGCGCGGTGCCGCCGACGGAGTCGACAGTGATGCAGACGCTGGAACTGCTTGGCAACGCGTCGATTCCAGTGATGTTGCTCATTCTGGGCATCCAGCTATCGAACGTCGACGGGGACAGCGATTTCCGGTCCGTCGGTATCGCCAGCGCATTGAAACTCCTGCTGGCTCCGGTGCTCGCGTTCGCCGCGGTGCTTGCGGTCGGATTCCAGAACCAGACGGTCGCGCAGGTGGTCGTACTACTGCTGGCAACGCCGACCGGCGTGACGACAATTATCCTCGTTGGCGCGTTCAGCCACGGGGCAGGAGACCAGTCGCCGGGTGAACTCGTCAGCGCAACGGTGTTTTTGACGACCATCGCAAGTGCGGTAACGGTCACGCTGCTGGTGTGGCTGCTGCAGTCCGGACTGGTGCTGTGACTACTCTTCCCAGTATATCCTAATCTCGTCGGCGGTAATATCGACAAAGTAATTCGAGCCGTTGCTAACCGCGAACTGACCAATCGTCCGTTCAATAGTTCGGCTTGGGCCGCCGACAACTTCCACGGTAATCGTGTATTCGCCGGTCGTACCGATCATCGGGTCATACTCGGCAGACTCGCCAGCAGCCAGCGTCTCCGTCTCATCGAGAACCGTCGTTTCGTCCCGTGTGATGGTGAGTGTGACAGTCTGCTCACTGTCCGTGTCGTTGTCGACAACAAACAGGATCGGGTCGTCGGGGGCGGGCGTTACTGTCGGTGTCGGCGTGTTCTGTGGTGTCTCGCTCACCGGTGCTGTCGACTGTTCCGTTGGCGTCGCTGTGGCTGCCGGTGGCGTTGAGCTGTTCGTCGCTGTGTCGTCACCGGGCGCAACACAGCCGGTGACTGGAGAGAGCGCGAGCGCGGCGAGGAGCGTGCGGCGGCGCATATCGCTCGTCCCGACGGGAGTAGCAAATGCTTTCTGTCATACAAGGTGGTGTCGAGCAGGTCTGGAGAGTGCCAACCCCGAGGTCGGCACATACCAGAAGATCACGACGCCACTCCGTCTCAGTCCTCTGCGCCCTGCCGGACTTTCACCGCCATCCCCGTCTCGAAGTCGTCCATACCGCTGCCGGGCAGTTCCGCGCGGCCGACGGCGAGCAGATAGCCGTTCTCATGGACAACGAGGGCTTCGTCCCCCGGACGGAGGGCGCTGTCGGCGGACTGCACGAATTTCGCGAAGGCGTTGCGGCCCTCGCGGATGAACGGCTCGCTCTCGTCGCCGACGACTACGCGGTGTCGCGTCCCGTCGAACGAATCAAGGAGCCGGTTCCCCCCAGCGAGTCCGAGTCGAAAGCGCCCATCGTCGCCGTATGTGGCGATGCGGCCATCCGTGTCATGGACCTGCCGCGGACGGCCGGAACTGGTGTGTGTTACGTCAAGGGTATCGGGATCTGCGAACAGCGCTGTCCCGCCGCCACCGCCGAACTGGTAGTCGGCTGCACGCCGGAGCCCGCGGAACTCATCGTCACTCATTGCCCGTGTTCGATGCCGGGTGATAAACCGCCTTTCGGTTCCGTCCGTGCCACTATCCAGTAGAATCCGAATCGAAATGTGTGCCAGACCGTGGCTGCCCGAACCACGGCCGACGCAAATCGTGTGGCGATGTTGAGTGCCACTCCCCCCAGTCCGTTCCGAATCAACGGTCCGGCCCTCTGGGTGACAGACTCGAACCGGAATGCCATTGGTTCGTTCCGTCAGTCGCCCCGGCCCGAGTGTACGGGGCGTGTGCCTCTGTATCCAATCCGTGGTCGGAGGTCCGACTACGATGCCTGGAACTGCAGTGGGTCTCTATCTCGCGCCTGTTCCGTGACGAGCAGCCGCGAGGGTGTACCGACACGCTTCAGCACGTGGCAACACGTCGTCTCTGTGACCCAACTGGTCGGGGGCACTACGAGGGGATGTATGTACTGCTTCAGCTATGCAGGTGGGCCCGAAATACCGCTCCGCCGGGCCGGAGAAGCGGTGTCCCTCAAGAGAAATATTGAGCATTGCTGTCTTGTACCATACTTTCCTCCGTCGGTTTTGGGGAAATTTATACCGGATGACTTCTTAGAAACAGGTGATATGGCTACGGACACGCGAAAAGTAATTCTGGGCGCTGTGCTGCTGGTGATCAGCACTGTGCTCATCCTTGGTACAGGGGCAATCGACATCGGTATCCCGGCCGCTGCCGGAGTGCTGGCTGCACTGGGGCTGGCTGCCGGAGCCCTCCTCGTTGGAACGTCAGAAGACGGTCGCCCGGTCTAACCGCCGAGAGAGCCTTTTTTATTCGACAGCAACCCAAACACCGTAGCTGTAAGTCCGTTGAACCGCAGGAAACCGCAGGGGCGTTCAGTTACGTAGTCGTACCAGCAATTGGCACAGCAGCGGAATGAACGCCCACACACTGGTTCGGCTACAGCAGGAACCGGTCGGAATCGTCGCTCATGTCGATAAACCCGTCAACGGCCGCTTTGAGGTCTTCAGAAGACGACTCCTCGAACCCCATCGCTTCGACACGACAGCCCTCGTGGCGGAGATACCGACACACGCGAGCGAAGTCCCCGTCGCCGGTACAGAGCACTACCGTATCGACGTGATTCGCCAAGGAGACCGCGTCGAGACTCATCCCGACATCCCAGTCGGCTTTCTTCGATCCATCCTGGAACGTCTTGATGTCCTTGATGCGCGTCTCGAAGCCAATATCAACGAGCGCGTCGAAAAACGACTCTTCTTCGGGCGAGTCAGCTCGGATGACGTAGGCGATAGCACGGGTCAGTTCGCGGCCGTCAACGGCCTCTTCCAGTAGTGCCCCGTAGTCGATGTTCCGCGAGTAAAGGCTCCGGGCAGTGTGATAGAGGTTTTGCGCGTCGGCCAGTACGGCCACGCGCTGTCCCGGCTGGGAAACTGTCATATCAGGTATTGGCTATCGGCCGGAATATGCTTTCGGGATAAAAACGTGAAATCACGGGGTAATTATGCTCCAACTGACCAGTTGTTGTACATTCAGCAATTCTAGTCGTGGAGAGAATATATCAATATAGAGACCAGACAGTCGGACAGTGCAGTGATTATAACTCATAGGTTATAAAAGCTCTAACGTTGATCAGAATTGGTCGTGAGCGAAACCTGCGGCCAAATTGAAACCAGACCGTCAAAAGACGCTCTACCGGTCATCATCTCTATGTAGCGTCAGCCTCCCCGCTCACCAAGCGATATACTCCACACAGCAACAGGATGACCCCCGCGAGTCCAGTCACGATACTAACTGTCTCCACGAAGGCACACACCCTGCATGTATTTGATCCAGTGCCTATAGTGTATATACTCCCGTTTTTTCGACGTAGGTATAGTCCATCGTGTCACCTAGATAGTCAAAATCTGGCGGTGACTGATGCACTGTAGCAGCCCCATCAGCACGGAGTGTTTGGTCGAACACGTCTTGGCCCGCTGCTGAAAGGTTATTGTAACTGACTACTTCAGCATCGGGAGAGACTTGCGATCCATTCGTCTCTGTGGTGAAAGCTGAGTTCGTCGGCTCCGAGGGAGCACCAATGAGTAGACCGGATATAATGAACGATGCTACTGCAAGTATAATGAGAGCGCGGCCACTGAATCGATTTTTCGATGTTGATTCCATTTTACGCAATTACTGAAATATATAAGGAGTGCTTTTTAGTATCCTAACTCATCAGACGAGTAAGCAAGCCCATCTTCTGTGCAATATCTTATATCCGTTGTGTCTTTGTTAGCGTTCGTCACTGGTTCAATTGTATTCTTTGCACGTCTGCTGGCCGGTTGTTTCAGGCAGGACGCAAATAAACAAAATGCAGTCGCTCCGTCAACGATAGCCCTTCGAGCGTACTGTGAACGGGGACAGTGAGAACACAAAAGCTAAGTCGGTCACACGCAGTTACTCGACCATGCGACGACGCCGTCAGTCCGGAACCGCTTCGTGGCTCCCCGGAGAGGGCGTCGTCCGCGCAAAGCGCAAACCGACGTTTTAGCGACTCGTGGCGGACGTGGCGACTCCGTCTCGGGTCAGGTCGTTTGACACACAACAGCCGGCGGTATCGGCCGGCTTCCGCACCGTTTCCGATCGAACAACCGAACCCACAGCGACACCACACACTCAGCAATGACAGCGATTGACTTCCACGGCGTGTTCCCGGCGATGTGCACGCCGTTCCATCAGGACGGCAGTATTGACTTCGAAACACTCAGAGAAGACGCCAAGCGGCTCGAATCCGCCGGCGTGGACGGACTCGTGCCCGTCGGTTCGACTGGCGAATCGGCGACGCTCTCCCACGACGAACACATCGAGGTCGTCGAGGCGGTCATCGACGCCGTCGACGCCGTGCCGGTCATCGCCGGCTCAGGGTCGAACAACACCAAGGAAGCGCTGGAGCTATCGCGGCGCTCCGCCGAGGCCGGCGCTGATGCCCTGTTGCTCATCTCGCCGTACTACAACAAGCCCGAACAGCAGGGGTTTATCGACCACTACACGACGCTGGCCGACGCCGTCGACTTGCCACAGATCGTCTACAACGTCCCCTCGCGGACGGGCCAGAACATCGAACCAGACACGGCGGCCGAACTTGCATCGCACCCGAACATCCGCGCATACAAGGCCGCAAGCGGCGACATGAACCAGATATCCGAGATTATCGAACGCACGCGGGACGAGGACTTCGCGGTGCTGTCCGGCGACGACGGGATGACGCTACCGATGCTGTCAGTTGGCGGGACCGGCTGTATCTCCGTCTCGGCCAACATCGAACCGGAGCGTACCTGCGCCATGGTCGGTGCGGCGCTATCCGGCGACTTCGAGCGAGCGCGGGCGATTCATCACGAACTCGGGCCGCTGTTCCGCGCGATGTTCGTCGAGACCAACCCCATCCCTGTCAAGGAGGCCATGCAAATCCGGGGCTATGGCCCGGCACACCTCCGTTCGCCGCTGACTCGCCTGTCCGACGAACACCTCGATCACCTGCGTGACGTGCTTGCCACGCTTGAAACCGAGGACCTCGAAGACGAGTACGCGGAGGCCGAACGATGATGCGAGTGGCGGTCAACGGTGTCACCGGTCAGATGGGCGGGGCCGTCATCGAGGCCGCCACCGACAGCGAGGTCGTGGTCGGCTTCGCGACCAGCGAGACGGACGCGGTGGACGGCGTCCCTGTCGTCCACCCGGCTGAGGCTGCTGAGGCGCTACAAGAGTACGACGTGGACGTCGTGGTCGACTTCGCCGTCCCCGAGGGCGCGCTGACCGTCGCCGAAGCCTGCGTCGAAGCTGGTGTCCCGATGGTCGTCGGAACCACCGGCTTCGACGAGGACGGGCTGGCTCGCCTGAAAGACGCCACCGAGGCGATTCCGCTGCTAAAGGCCACGAATTTCTCGCAGGGGATTCAGGTCCTCCAGCGTCTCGTCAGCGAGGCCGTCGGGACGCTCGAAGACTACGACCTCGAACTCATGGAGACCCACCACAACCGCAAAGTCGACGCGCCGTCAGGAACTGCCAGCAGTATCCTCGACGTGATTCAGGAAGAGCGCGACGTGGAGCCAGTGTACGGCCGAGAGGGGCACGCCCCACGCGAGGCCGACGAGATCGGCGTGTTCGCTCGCCGGGCTGGCGACGTTCGCGGGGAGCACGAACTCGTGCTGGCCGGCAACGACGAAGTCCTCTCACTCACCCATCGCGCCGAGGACCGCGGCGTGTTTGCCGCCGGCGCACTCGATGCAGCAGCGTGGCTCGTCGGCCGCGACGCTGGCTGGTACGAGTTTGGCGATGTTGTAGACGCCTGAACGGAAGCAGGAAGACAACAGAGACGGTTTTTCGCGGTGTACTTGGCAATTGATTGCTGTTTTAGACGACGCAGAAAACGGCGACACATACTGAGACGTGCTGTCCGAGAAGTATGAATATGTGATAATACACACTCGAAGACCTCTCTCAATACCACGGTCAGCCTTATATGCCGGAATTGCTGAGTTTCGTGTATGGCTACGAACCAGCGCGTACAACTCCCAGCGGCCGATTGCCCACGATGTTCCAGTGAATTCGAAGTGACGGCGCCACGCATCAGCATGTGCCGGGACTGTGGGTACATTTCCGGGCGCGGATCCGACTAAAAGAACAACACCGAAAAAGTGTTGCGTGGTAGCACACCCATCTCGAAACCCCGATAGGTAAGCCCCCGGCGTCGCAACCGAGTGGTATGAGTCTCAAAGCCGACATCGACGACCTTTGGCAGCGGAAACAGGACGGCCTCTCAGCGACCGACGCAACAGACGACCACCTCGACGTACTTGCAGAGTTCCTCGCGGCGCTGGAGGCCGGCGAGGTCCGCGCCGCGGAGAAGTCCGGCGGTGAGTGGGAGGCGAACGCCTGGGTCAAACAGGGGATTTTGCTGAACTTCGGCCTGCGTGAGACCGTCGCTCGCGAGTACGGCGGCGTTGACTACCACGACGTACTCCCGCTGCGAGAGACCGCGGACCTCGGCGAGCGCGGAACCCGCAACACGCCGGATGGCACGACGATCCGCCGGGGTGCGTACCTTGGCGAGGACTGTATCATGATGTCGCCCTCCTTCGTCAACATCGGGGCGTACGTCGGCGACGGCACGCTCGTCGACTCCTGTGATACCGTCGGTTCCTGCGCCCAGATCGGCCAGGACGTCAAACTCGGCGCGAACACGCTTATCGGCGGCGTACTCGAACCGGTCGAGAACGCACCGGTCATTGTCGAGGACGAGGTGTCGCTGGGCGCTGGCTGCCGTGTCACCAGCGGCTTCGTCGTCGGTGAGGGTTCCATCGTCGGCGAGAACACGCTCCTGACACCGCGGATTCCGGTGTACGACCTCGTTGAAGATGAAGTGCTGTACGGCGAACTGCCGCCAGAGCGGCGTGCGTTCCAGCGCTTTGTCGACTCCTCGGTCGGCGAGAACGATTTGATCCCCGGCGGGGCGTACAAGCCAGCCGTCGTGGCGACTGATGTGGAGGAGGAGACGCTGGAAGCGACGGAGCGAGAAGACGCGCTTCGGGAGTAGCGAGGCGCGCGAACGCAGTGAGCGGGCCTCGGCGGAACGGCGAACCTCGTGAGCCGTGGAGTAGCGAGAGGCGCGACGTAGGGTGCGGTTCTCGTTAGACGGACGGTGAGCGAAGCGATCAGTGAGTAGCGAGGTTCTGAGCGAAGCGGAGAACCTCGGCGGAACGGCGACTGGCGAGAGCCGGGGAGTAGCGAGGGCCGGGCTTCGCGCGACCCTCGACACGGCGAGCGCCGTGAGCCGTGAAGTGCTGTATCCGAGTGACGGTGGGCACCGTCGCAGGGTGTGCTGCTGTGGCCATGCGAACAAGCACCCGTTACCACGGAGTGAACAATCGCCCACATATTTGTTACCATATCACAAACACTATCGCATGAGCCAGGGACACACCGTCTCTCGCGTCTCGGCGGTGACGAGGTACAGATGGGTCGCTGGCGGTGCGAGTGGGCTGGTCGCCGGCGTCGGCATGGGCGTCGTGTTCCACGCCGGAGCAAACCTCATGCCGTTCATCGGGGCACTGTACGGCTGGCCGACCGTCTTCGGCGGGTGGATCGTCCACTTGCTGAACAGCATCCTCGCCGGCCTGCTGTTCGCATTCGTCGTCTCCCGGCCGGTGTTCCACAGCCAGATCGAGTCTGTCGGGGAGAGCGTCGCGGCCGGCGTGGTCTTCGCGGCCGCGATCGGCCTGCTCTCGACAGGGTTCTTGCTCCCGGTCTCGATGAGCGCACTGGGAGTCCAGTCGTTCCCAGAACCGCTGGTCCCGCTGCCGGGCATGCTCGGGAGCTTCCTCGTCGTAGCGTCGGTGGGCGTCGCCCACCTTGTGTACGGCCTGCTCCTCGGCTGGACCTACGCCGCGGCCAGGGGTCGCAGGGCTCCTGACAGCGTGGCGAGCGAGGCCTGAAGGGCGTCGCAGTTGCGTCAGTCGGCGTTCACGCCGCGGGAGTGTCGCTACTCTCGTCGAGCGTCGTCTGCCGGCCGCCCGACGGCTTCGTGCCGCGGTTCCGGTATGACTCTCTGAGCGTGAGCGCCAGCGCGCCGAGGCCGAGCAGGAACGCAACCAGTTCGAGCAGGCCGCCAAGGACTGGAATCACGCCGAGGAGAGCGAAGCCGACGAGGCCGACGACGAGCGCGAGCCAGCGGTTCTCCCGATCAGTGAGCGAGAGTGCCCACGACCCGACGGCGAACTGGCCGTAGACGACGGCGACCCACGCCGCGACGCCGAAAACGACGGCACCGACCAGCGAGAGCGGGATGCCAATGATGGTGAACAGGAGGACGACGAGGACGATGGGCACGACGACAAGTGTCAACAGGCCGACGCCCCCGGACTTCACCGAGTGCTCCGTGACGTGTCCGGCGACGCGCGTCGAAAACGATGGGAAGGCGGCCAGTAGGATCGCACCCAGCAGGAAGTTCACGAGCAGGCTGTAGACGACACCGAGCCACGACGGCAGCGTGAACCCGCCGGAATCCGGCCCGGCGCTGTCGCCGATGCTCTCGTCCTGAATGACGCTTCCGCCGACGGTGGCCCCGGAATCGCGGGTGAACGTCGCGGCGTCGTAGCGGACATCGCCACCGACCGACGCCGTTGGCCCGAGGGCGAACTCCTCTGCGCCAGCGCGGACGGTCCCGTCGATTGTCCCCTGAATCGCGAGGAAACCCGCACCTGCTTCGAGGTTCCCCCCAATCTGTGCTGTCTCGCCGATCTCGACTGTGCCGCCGGCGACACTCACGTTGCCACCGACAGTGCCATCGATACGGACAGTCCCTGCTGCGGCTTCGAGGTCCCCACCAACCCTGCCGGTCTCGGTGACGTGGACGGCACCTGCCGCTGTTTCGACGTCTCCGGTCACCGTCCCACGGACGATGATCGTTCCGGCGACCCCCGCGATGCTATCGACCGTCTCGCCGGGTCCGACGATTATCGTTCCGCTTGCTCCCTGATATGACTGCGCGGCGACGGTACCGGTCACAGTTGATAGCAAAACGAGCGATACGATTGCGAGCGTCACGACTTGCCGGCCACCGCTTGAGAGTCTAGAACACATACAATCTGATTTTATTGGCAAGATGATAAATATACACTGACACTATCAGGTAGCGAGAATACCACCCGAAGAGAGTAGCGGGAGTGCACGGAGCATCGGCACTCGGAACGCGGGCATCAACCGCGGGGATTGGACCGAGCGAGGGGTCTGTGTCGACTATCCGATATTTTGGAGATAGGTCGACAGCGATTCCCGGTGACCTCTTGTCCGATAGCACAGCCGAGATGTCGATTGTACTTTAGAAGTGTGTCGGACAAGGAGAAACCAATACTCGTTTCTTTTTCTTCTAAATTCTCTTTTTTGTAATTGCTACTGGCCACACCACCATACAACTTTAAGTATTAATGGCATGAAATGTTGGCCGTAGATATGTCTAGTGACAGCAAGCAGCAAAGCGCCACGGAGCGGAAGTCAGCGATAAAGAAGCGTCACGAACAGGCGGCAAACGAGGTGCTGCCGGATCGGCGTGAACTGTACATCGGTGGGGAATGGGTCCGGAGTAGCGGCGGGGAAACATTCGAAACAGTAGATCCGACAACCGGTGAAACACTTGCGGAAGTGCAGGCCGGCACCGCCGAGGACATCGACAGCGCGGTTGCGGCCGCGTGGGAGGCCTACGACGAGACGTATAGCGAGATGTCTACAGGCGAACGGCAGGCGATGCTGGACGGTATCGCAGATGCCATTGCAGAGCGAAGCGAGGAGTTCGCAAAGCTCGAGAGTTTAGATAACGGGAAGCCGATTACCGAAGCTCGGATCGATATTGACCTTGTTATCGACCACTTCCGGTATTTCGCAGGTCTCGCTCGGTCGGGCGAGGGACGGACCATCGAAACTGACGACAGCCGGCACGTCCAGACACTTCGGGAGCCGTACGGGGTTGTTGGACAGATAATCCCGTGGAACTTCCCGCTCCTGATGGCAGCCTGGAAGCTCGCTCCGGCGCTGTCGGCTGGAAACACCGTCGTACTGAAGCCTGCCGAGGAGACGCCGCTGAGTATTCTCAAGCTGATGGAAATCACAGAAGACGTGATTCCTGACGGGGTCGTTAACGTCGTCACTGGATTCGGCCCCGATGCGGGTGAACCTCTCTCAAAGCACCCTGATATCCGGAAACTAGCGTTCACTGGCTCGACAGAAATCGGGAGTAAGGTGATGCAAAGTGCCGCCGAAAGTATCACCGACGTGACGCTGGAGCTGGGCGGAAAGAGTCCGCTCATTGTATTCCCCGATGCAGACCTGGAACAGGCCGTCCAGACAACGATTACGGCGATATTCTTTAATACCGGTGAGTGCTGCTGTGCCGGGTCACGGTTGTTCGTGCACGAAGATATCAAAGACGAGTTCCTGGATGAGCTTGCGGCTGCGGCTGAGGACCTGACTGTTGACGACCCACTGCTGGAGTCGACAGACCTCGGCCCGAAAGTGACCGCGGAGCAGGTCGAGCGGACGCTGGGCTACATTGAGGAGGCAGAACAGGAAGGGGCAGCCTTCGTCACCGGGGGAAGTCAGCCGGACGACGAAGCCCTTTCGGATGGCTGCTTCGTCGCGCCGACACTCATTGACGAGATTGACCACGACAGCAAGCCGGTCCAGGAGGAGATCTTCGGCCCGGTCCAAGAAGTGTTCAGCTGGAGCGAGTACGATGAGATGATGCACCTGGCGAACGATGTCGACTACGGTCTCGCAGCAGGGGTCCTCACAGAAGACCTCTCAAAGGCGCACCAGTGTGCAAAAGACATCGAAGCCGGGAATATCTGGGTCAACACCTACAACGACTTCCCGGCGGGACAGCCGTTTGGCGGCTACAAACAGTCGGGAATCGGTCGAGAGATCGGTGAGGAAACGATCGACCATTACACGCAGACGAAGACGGTGAACATCTCACTCGATTGATGTGAACATTCCGTTCCCGCAAGTCCAGCCCGGACAGATTGAAGCCGCGAACGTGTCCATCGCCCCCGACGGGACGAAATACGTCGTCCCGTCAGGGATGCACGAGCGGCTGTGCCGGGCGGTGGTGCCCGACGCTGCTGAGGGCACATTTGACCCTAAGACCGAACTGGCGCTGGCCGGGTGGGTTTCACTGCACACGGATGGGCTGACCAGACGCGTGTACATCGATGCCCCGGATGACTTCACCGAAACTGCCATCGTAAAGCGGTTCGCCCGGTCACACGACGCCGAATCGATTGTCATGGCACGCCATCCAAGCGGCGAGGTGACCCGCTGGGAGTCGCCAGGCACTGTGTCCGTTACCGAACAGTGAACTCGGTAGTCAGCAGTCTGTGCTGTCACTCAGGGTCAGCACTCCAGCCTCCTAAATACATTCAGGGATGATAGCTCGCGGCTGGCAACAACGTTATTTTCACTTCGGCTGCCGACCTGTGGCTATGGATGAGCAAATCGATCCCGACGAACTACTTGCCGCTGTCGGCTTTGATGCAGATGAAAGCGTGCTAACGCGCCGGCAAGCGGAGGTGCTTGCGCTACGCGAAAAGGATGTCCGTCAGAGTGATATCGGGGAATTGCTCGGCACGTCACGCGCGAATATTTCAAGTATAGAGCGCAATGCAAGAGAAAACGTCGAGAAGGCACGCCAGACAGTCGCCTTCGCGAACACCCTGACTGCACCCGTTCGTGTCGACATTGCGGTCGGGACCGACATCTACGATATTCCCCAGACGGTGTATGCCGCCTGCGATGAAGCCGGAGTCGAGGTCAATTACGGCTCCTCGAATCTGTTGCAACTCATCGATGACGCCGTCGATGGTGCGATTCAGCAGGACACGGTGCAGGTGCCACTTCGCATTGATGTGACAAACGACGGTGTCGTACACGTTCGAGAACGGTCGGCAGAGCGCACAGAATGAGCGGGGACAGCGTCCGACGGCAGTACTGTAGTCTTGAATCGGTAGGCACGGCTCACAACCGATGCATCGTTGCGTCCCAACAGACGAGTTATTGATACAGTGCCGTCCGGAGTCGACCGTCGCCCGATAGCGGAGATGGTAAGCAGTTGGGGCGCTGTGTGTATCGAAACGGAACCCTTGTTAGCCGCCGACACCGTGGTTTCCCCAATGAGCCACGACTCGCCGCCGGTCCGCCGCCTCGCGGACTGGGACCACGAGCGTCTGGAGGCGGTAGCTGCCGAGCACGGCACGCCGCTGTACGTCGTTGACCTCGACCGCGTCGCCGAGAATTACGAGCGGTTCGCCGCGGCGTTTCCCGACGCCCACGTCATGTACGCTGCGAAGGCCCACACCGGTCAGGCCGTTCTGTCGAAACTGCTTGAGACGGGCGCTGACATCGAGTGTGCGGCCTGGGGGAACTCCAGCGAGCTATCGACGCCGGCGCGGACCCGAACACGCTCCAGTACACCGCCGTCAATCCGCCAGACCGCGACCTCGACCGTGCCGTCGAACTGGCGGCAGAGCACCCTGGGCTGACGATTACGGGGGGCGCGCGGGACACCTTCGACCGCCTCGAAGAGCGCGGCTACGACGGCCGGGTCGCCATCCGCATCAATCCCGGTATCGGAACGGGCCACCACGAGAAGGTCGCCACCGGCAAGGACGCCAAGTTCGGAATTCCCTACGACGAGGTGCCCGAGGTCGCGGCCGACGTGCGCGAGCGGTTCGACCTCGTCGGCCTGCATGCCCACGCCGGCAGCGGCGTCCTCCACGACGACTTAGACGACCACTGTCGTGCCATTGGGAAGGTCGCTGACATGGGCCGAGAAGTCATCGCTGACGGCGCGGACCTAGACTTTGTCGATTTCGGCGGTGGCTTCGGCGTCCCCTACCGGGAAGATGTCGAGCCACTGAACATGGAGGTCGTGGGCGAGAAGGTTCGCGAGGCGGTCGGGGATCTCGACGCACAGGTCAAACTCGAACCCGGCCGGTACGTCGTCGCCGACGCCGAGTGCATCCTCACGGAGGTCAACACAGTCAAAGAGACGCCGGCAGCGACTGTTGTCGGCGTCGACGCCTCGCTGGCGACGCTTATCCGACCGGCGATGTTCGGCTCATACCACCCGATTCGGAACGTCACCGCGCCGAGACGGGAGGCCGAACCGGTGTCGGTCGGCGGCCCCTGCTGTACGAGCGCCGACGTGTTCTGCACTGACCGACCGCTCGCTCGACCCGAGCAAACTGACCTGCTCGCTATCGGCAACGCCGGCGCGTACGGTTACGAACTGGCGAACCAGTTCCACTCCCAGCCACGGCCGGCAGAGGTTGCCTTCGAGGGCGGCGAAACGCGAGTCGTGCGGGAGCGCGAAACGCTGGCGGACGTGACCCGCATGGAACAGTAATGGCCTTCGACATTCCTTCGTTCCACCGGCGGGCGGTCGAAACACGGTCAGACGAGCACGTCGACGACATCCGCTCGCTGCTAGTCGACACGCTGGAAGACGCCGGCGAATACCCGGAGATAGACGACCTCGGCAACGTCGTCGCGTCCCGCGGCGACGACGACGGAACGCATATCCTGCTCAACACGCACATCGACACCGTCCCACCGAACCTGCCCTACGAACGGCGGACAGAGCCACCGGGGCCGGACGAGACTGTCGACGGCACCGGCGGTGATGGGGACGGCGACATCGTCTGTGGCCGCGGGGCCTGCGACGCGAAAGGGCCGCTCGCGGCGCTCCTCGATGCGTTCCTCACGGTTGCGCCTGACGACGGCCGCGTCACACTGGCGATTTCGACCGACGAGGAGACGACACAGACCGGCGGCGCACACCTCGCGGACACCATCGACGCCGATGGCTACATCGTCGGCGAGCCGACTGGCCTCGACGTGTGTACGGCCGCCCGCGGCCAGTTCGAGGGAACGGTCACCATCCACGGCGAGAGCGCCCACGCCGCCGACCCCGGCAGCGGCCACAACGCGATTCGGGCCGCTACGCCGATTCTGCAGGCGATGGAAAGCTACGACGAGAAGAAAGGGCCGGGCGAACACGAAACGCTTGGCTACCCCATTCTCACCCCGTCGATGGTGGAGGGCGGTGAGGCGACCAATCAGGTCCCGGCGGAGTGCGCCATTACGTTCGACCGACGGAGCGTCCCGCCAGAGACGAGCGAATCCTTCTGTGCGGACCTGCAGGCCCACCTCGAACAGTGGCTCCCGAAATCAATGGGCCTCACCGTGGACCTCATCCGCCCGGATACGCCGTTTCCCGAAGCGTTTGCGACCGACACCGACGCGGAACTGGTTCGTACACTCCAAGAAGCGAGCGGCGGCGCAGTCCGGCAGTTCGGGGCCGCGACGGAAGCCTCGTATTTCGCAACCAACGGGCCGACGGTGGTGTTCGGCCCCGGTGACCTGAGCGACGAAACGGGTGCTATCGCTCACTCGAAACGCGAGTACGTCAGGCTCTCCGAAGTTCGAACCGCCGCGCGAGCCGTGCGGGAGACGGTCGAACGACTGGTCTGAGCCGCGACTCGCCGATGGACTGGCCTACGCCGACCGCCGCTGGACGAGGTCAGAGAGCGCCGTCGTCGCGTCTTCGTCTGTCACGCTGTCGAACTCCTCGTAGTAGTCCGCGGTGGCCTGAAACGCCGCCGGTTTTAGCGGGACGACGACGTCGTCGGCCCACCGCTGTACCTCCTCAAGCACGTCCGGCGGCGCGACAGGGGCAGCGGCGATAATCTCGTTCGCACCTGCCTTTCGGAGACGCTGGATTGCGACACGCATCGCCGCACCCGTCGGAATCCCATCATCGACCAGCAGAACCCGTTTGCCGGCCACGTCAAGCGGCCCCCACGTCTCGCCGTAGTCGACCGCTCGCGACTCGACGGTGTCACTCGCGTGCGTCTTCGCCTCCTGCACGTACTCCCAGTTCACGTCCAGAAACCGCATCATCGGGCTGTTGATCCACGAAAAGCCACCCGGAGCGACAGCTCCGATGGTCAACTCAGGGTGGTTTGGCGCGCGTATACGCTGTATGACGATGACATCCATCGGGAGTCCGGTCGCGTCAGCGACCACGTTGCCGACAGGGACGCCGTTCGGTGCGAGCGTGACGATGATATCGCCGACGACATCCCGCTGGCGCAGCGCGGCTACGAGCTGTTGCGCCGCATCCGAGCGGTCTGTGAACATATCACACTATATGGAGTCGTGCATCCTAATCATTCCGGTTAGCGGTTTTTCGACTGGCGGCTGGCCGGATTCATCATGCTCAGTCTTGTGGTGCCGGCTGGTCCGACCCCTGCCCGAGGTCCAGCGTCTCCTCGACCTGTGTATACGTCAGGACGAGTCCGACGAACGCGAGCGCAGCACCGGCGGTGAAGGGCGTGCTGAACGAACCGAAGTTGTACAGCAGGCCCGACGCCAGCGGCCCGATAGCGACGCCGAGGCCGAACGCCATCGTCAGGACAGATAGCGTTGTTCCTGACCCGCGGGCACCAGCCAAGTCACCAGCAAGAGCAAGCGACGGGGCGAACACGAGCGCGACGGCGATGCCCTGAACGAACCGCGCCAGAAGCATGAGCCACGGGCCTGTCACGATTCCCTGTGCGAACACCGACGGAACAAGGATGACGAACCCGGCGACGATGAACGGTCGCCGGCCGAACCGGTCACTCGCCCGGCCGATGGGCACCTGAAAGACGACGTTTGCGATGACGACGGCGGCGAACTGAACGCTGAAAAACAGGGTCGATTCGTCCAGCCGCATCCGGACCGGTCCCTCGAGCGTGGCAAACAACGCAATAGTGGACGCCATCATGAACGTGCCGACGCCGAGGACGAATACCGAATCCAGCCCCTCGCCGTTTCGGTCCAGAATCGCTATCGAGAGGTCTTTTCCGGCCTCTGCCTCGAACGGCGGGTCCTGAATCAGCGCCCATACGAGGGCAAAGCTCACAACAGCGCCCAGAACGGCGATAGCGAAGGCAGCGGTGAAGCCGGAGATAGCGGTGCCGGCGACCCGGTAGGTCACCACGTCGTTCGCGGCGAGTCCGCCAGTGATGACGACGCCGGCGATTATCGGCCCGAAGCCGAAGCCGATGAGCCGGAAGGTGTTGAACACGCCGAAGTTCCCGCCGCGCTCCGCATCACTCGCGGCGTAGTCGTTGACCAGTGCGACCGTCGCCGGAATGGTAAAGGCTGCACCAAGGCCCTGGAACGCCCGCGCGGCGAGGACCGTCCAGTACGAGGAAAGGAACGGGTAGGCCGCGCTTCCGATAGCGAACAGTACCAGGCCGGTGAGGACGAAAACCCGGCGCTTGCCGGTCCGGTCCGAGAGGCGCCCGGTAAAGGGTTGGCCGAAACTGTTCAGCAGACCGAACAGGGACAGCACCAGCCCGATCAGCGTCTCCGTCTGGAGCGTGAGCCCGAGTACCTGTTGGCCGGCGATGCCGGCGAGCGACACCTGCCCGCTGGCGATGTACAGAGGAAGGACGATGATGAGAAACGAGTTGCCCAGTGCGTCCGCCATCCGGGCGAACGCCAGCGTCAGAACCCGCGTGTCAGTGCCGAGAACCATCTACTGCCAACGAAGGCGGCCACACTCGTCATAGTTGCGTTCGCCGCGGGGGTACGTGTCGATCTGAAAACGACGGCGGCAAGGCAGCGATCCTCAGCTGTCCTCGGCCTGCTGCGCCGCGATGCCCGTGTATCCGGTCGGCGTCAGCGCTTCCAGTTCGGCCCGCACCTCGTCGCTCACGTCGAGATCGGCGAACATATCGTGGAAGTCCCCGATGGTGACCTCGCGGCCCCGTGTAGCTTTCTTCACCTGTTCGTAGGCGTCGGCGTACCCTTCACGGCGAAGAATCGTCTGGACGGCCTCGCCGATGATCTCTGGCGTCCCAGCCAAATCGTCGGCCATTACCTGCTCGTTGGGGACGACCTTCGCCAGCCCGTTCTGGCACTTGCTGTAGCCGATGAGACAGTGGGCGAATGCGGCCCCGATGTTGCGCTTGACCGTCGAGTCCGAGAGGTCCCGCTGGAGCCGGGAGTTCGTGACGTAGTCGCCGAGGAAGACCAGATCGGAGTTGGCCTTCGAGAGGTTCCCTTCGCTGTTCTCGAAGTCGATGGGGTTGACCTTGTGAGGCATTGTCGAGGAACCAGTCTCGCCCTCGACAGCCTCCTGACCGAGATAGCGATCCGAGACGTAGAGCCACACGTCGAGGTCGAGGTCAAGCAAGATATTGTTCGCACCCCGGAGCGCGTCGAACAGGACCGCGAGGTCGTCACAGGGGTTGACTTGTGTCGTGAGCGGTTCGTGTTCCAGTCCGAGGTCGTCGACGAAGGACTCAGCGAACGTCGGCCAGTCCACGTCGGGGTAGGCGGCAACATGGGCCGCGTATGTACCGGACGCACCAGCGAGCTTTCCGGAGAGACTCTCGGCGGCCCGTTCCACGCGACCGATGGCCTGGCCCAGTCGGGAAGCGTAGACGGCCATCTCCTTGCCGAACGTCGTCGGCGTCGCGGGCTGCCCGTGGGTGCGGGCCAGCATCGGCACGTCGGCGTAGGTGTGGGCCATCTCGACCAGTGTATCCCGAATCTCGCGGAGTTCGGGTACCAGCACCTCCTCGGCAGCGGGCTTGACCAGCAGCCGCTGGGCGAGGTTGTTCACGTCCTCGCTGGTGAGTCCGAAGTGAATCCAGTTGTCGGCGTCGAGGTCATCAGGCATCCCCAGCCGGATGAAGTACTCGATAGCCTTCACGTCGTGATTGGTCGCCGAATACTCCCCGTACCCCTCAGTTTCGAGTTGCTTGACGACGCTCGCGTCCTCGTCGTCGAACTCCTCGTACAGCGCCCGGAGCGTCGCGCGCTGGCCGTCATCGATTGTCAGCGGCGTGGCGTCAAGGTCGGCAAGCGCGATGAGGTACTCGACTTCCACTTCGACGCGGGCGCGCATCAGCGCCCGCTCGCTGGCGTACGGGACGAGCGGCTCGGTGTAGCGGGCGTATCGGCCGTCGAGCGGCGAAACAGCAGCCAGTGGCCCTCTATCGGTCATACCCGAGTGTGCGCGGGAGGCGCGAAAAAGCGTGTCGTTCTCCCGCAACCGCGACGCGGTGCAGCTTCGGCGCGTGGTGTGACAGTAGAAAGGGACAAAAAGGGGGATTCGGGTACAGAACGAGCTCGCGTCGCTAGTTGCTGAACTCGTTGCAGACCGGGATACCGACCGTGTTGTAGTCGCTCATCGCGGCCAGTTCGTCGGGGACTTGGTGGATGTCGACCGTGTCCTCGACCAGCGCGGTCGGGTCGAGTTTGCTCGACTCAACCATGTCCAGCATTTCGCTGTACCGCGACGGCTGGAGGCCGAGCGACCCTTTGAAGTCGATTTCTTTGGCAACGAACTCGTCGGTCGGGAGCGACACCATCCCTTCCTCTTCGCTGGTGGTCAGTCCGATCTGGACGTGCGTCCCGCCCTTACGCAGTGAGTTCACGGCGTTCTGGCAGGTCGTTGCGATGCCGAGCGCGTCTGCGGACACGTCGGCCCCGCCGTCAGTGATGTCCCTGACTTCCTTTGCGGGGTCGTCCACCTCCTGTGCATTGACGGTGGCGACAGCGCCGAGGTCTTCGGCGCGCTCCAGTTTCTCGTCCATCAGGTCGACGCCGATGACGTTGCCCCCAAGCGCGTTCGCGATGTGGACCGCCGAGAGCCCGATACCACCGCAGCCGTGGATGACAACGTCGTCGCCGGCACTGACCGGTGCCCGGTGGGCCATCGCGTGGAACGAGGTCATGAACCGACAGCCCATGCCGGCGGCTGACTCGGCGTCGATACCGTCCGGGAGCGGCACGGCGTTGAGGTCGGCGTTGGGGATGTGGACCTCCTCGGCGAACGCGCCGGGCGCCTGATTCATGAACCCGAGTCCGATGTGGTTCTCACAGATGTTTTCACGCCCGTTCCGGCAGAGGTCACAGCTCCCGCAGGCGAAATTGAACGGGATTGCGACCTCCTGACCCTCCTCGACGTTTTCGACATCATCGCCGACGGAGACGATACGGCCTGTCGGCTCGTGGCCGAGGACGTGTGGCGGATCAGGCCGGTAGCCGAACCAGTCCCAGTCCCCCTGCCAGCAGTGCCAGTCAGACCGGCAGATACCACAGCCGATGACCTCGGCGACGGCACCGTCTGGCTCTGGCTCGGGACGTTCGACGTCCTGTACTGTTAGCGGTTCCTGAAACTCTTCTAGTAGTACTGCTTGCATTACATTAATAGCATTGGATATCTTACTAATGAATATTATGGTTTTTAAACTACAATAGATGTGTCACTAAGAGGGGCCATACCCCCATTTTTGAGGGGTAGTAGTTCTTACAGGACACGTCTAGATTACTTTTAGATACCCATCCACAGTTGCCAAAGCCGTCGAAACATATCAAATATACTCAGGACCGTCCGCATCGAAGTACCTTCGAAAGAAAGTGAAGAGATGGTCCCGCTAGCGAGCAATCCTCAGTTCAGCCAACCGTAGTCGCCATCGGCATCGCCGAAGCGGCCGTCCGGCGGGTCAAAGCGATAGAGGTCCTGTCCGAGTGCGGCCCACGCAAGGCCGTAGACGGTCGCCGTCGCTGGCTGGATCCCGAACCCGAGAAACGCAATGGTCCCGACGCCCAGCAACACGCCCAGCCACGGCGGCTGGATGCGCGTCCTGACGAGACCGACGGCGACCAGCAGTGACCCGCTGACCAGCACGAGCACGCCGACCGCGATGACTGGTTCGCCACCACCGGTAAGGAGGCGGACCAGTTGTCCGACCGCGAAAACGAGACCACCGAGGCCGCCGGCCCACGCGCCGATGGTCCCTGGCCGCTTCATCCGTGCGCCATAGAAATCCTCAATGGCATAGTGACCGGCGACGACACCGAGTGCGGAGAGGGCGGTTCCGGCGAGGATGGGGGTACTCATTTCGGTCTGACCGGTCGCGGACAGCGCCACGGCCCAGCCGACCCAGACGACACCACCGACGGCGGCGACCGCACCCGCGCGCTGACACCGTAGCTTCGCCATACGGGCGAGTTGGCGGCGGGCTACAAATGCACACCGAACCGGTACACGCCAACACCACAGACGCAAATAGTGGTCCTCGGTCGCATACAACAGGCCAGCCGGGGGTTTCGCAACAACTTTGCACGGTCCGGTCGGTCAGTCCCACATGAAACTCGCCGGTATGGCCAGTAACCGTGGCCGAAATCTCATGAACATCGCGGACCGCGCCCCAGGCGGGGCGGAGTTCGCCGTCGTTCTGACTAACGACGCGGATGCGCCGGTACTCGAAGCAGCCGCCGAGCGCGGCATCCCGACCGAAGTCGTCGAGCGCGATGCGGACGAGTCGCGCCAGTCCCACGAAGAGCGTGTTCTCGACGCCCTTTCGGAGTACGACTTCGACCTCGTCACGCTGGACGGCTACATGCGCGTCCTCAGCGAGACGTTCCTCGAAGGGACACCGACCGCGTTGAACGTCCATCCGAGTCTCCTGCCGAATTTCACCGGAGCGAACGCCCACGAGCAGGTCCTCGACGCCGGCGTGAAGGTGACGGGCTGTACCGTCCACGTCCTTGATGAGAGCGTCGACGGCGGTCCCATCGTCACACAGGAGCCAATCCCCGTCTTCGAGGACGACGACGAGGACAGCCTCAAGGAGCGCGTCCTCTATGAAGGTGAGTTCACCGCCTACCCGCGCGTCATCGAGTGGTTCGCCGAGGACCGCGTCACCATCGACTGGGATGAAGGGACGGTTTCGGTAGAAGGCGATGAGGGCGGCGACTTCCCTGCCCGCCGCATCGTCTCGGATGACTTGGCATCGAGTCTGCGTTACGGGGAGAACCCCCATCAGAACGCCGCGCTGTACACCGACACGACTGTTTCGGAGGCCAGCGTCGTCCACGCCGACCAGCTCAACGAGGGCGCGAAGGCGCTGTCGTACAACAACTACAACGACGCCGACGGCGCGTTGAACCTCATCAAGGAGTTCGAGGAGCCAGCCGCCGCAGTCATCAAACACACTAACCCGGCCGGCTGTGCGACTGCTGACACCGTGGCTGACGCCTACGAGAAGGCGCTGTCGACGGACCCGATGAGCGCCTTCGGCGGTATCGTCGCGCTGAACCGCGAGTGCGACGCCGCCACCGCCGAGCAGATCATCGACTCCTTCAAGGAAGTCGTCGTCGCGCCCGGCTACACCGACGCCGCGCTCGATGTGCTGTTCGAGAAGGACAATCTCCGCGTTCTCGATGTGAACGAGAACTTCGAGGTCACCGACAGCCTGACCGAGAAGCCCCTCGTCGGGGGCCGGCTGGTGCAGGAACGGGACACCCAACACCTGTCGGCCGACGATCTGGAAGTCGTCACCGAGCGCGACCCGACCGACGAGCAGATCAAGTCGATGCTGTTCGCCTGGCACACGCTCAAACACGTCAAGTCCAACGGCATCCTCTTCGCCGACGGGACGGAAACAGTCGGCATCGGCATGGGGCAAGTGTCCCGCGTCGACGCCGTCCGACTGGCCGCGATGAAAGCCGATGAACACGCCGAAGGGAAGGACGCCGAGGGCGCTGTGATGGCCTCGGACGCCTTCTTCCCGTTTCCGGACGGTATCGAGGAGGCTGCCGACGCCGGTATCGAAGCTGTCATCCAGCCCGGCGGCTCGAAGAACGACGAGAGCGTCATCGAGGCCGCGGACGAACACGACATCGCGATGGTGTTCACCGGCCAGCGGTCGTTCAGACACGACTGAGTAATAGCGAAGGATGTCTGAACCTCGATAGAGTGTAGCAACCTGTCGGTTTTCAGACATGGTAGCTGCGGGCTTCTCTACGGCGCTACTCAGCAACAACCAAAGAAGTTTGACACCGGATACCGAATCAGCGGACCGATGGCAGATAATGAAGACAGAGAGGAGGCTGTCCGCGACGCTGTGGACGTCTCTCGAAGCGGTGCGCCGGCGGGTGGGAGTGTCATCCGGGACCGGTTCTCCGCTGACGAGATATTCCAGCGCATCATCGTCGCGGCAGATGAGGAGGTAACAGTTGGGACCCGCGAACTGTTCTTCGCCGGGATCGCGGGTGGGTTCGCTATCACTGTGACGTTCATGCTGTACGCGTCGCTGTATGCGAAAACCGGTGGCGACCCGATATTGAGCGCGCTCCTGTATCCGCTCGGGTTCGTTTTCATCATTCTCGGGGATTACCAACTCTACACCGAAAACACGCTCCCGCCTGTCGCGCTCGTCCTCGAGCGGCTGGCGAGTCTCCCGTCGCTGCTTCGCATCTGGGGCGTCGTTCTGGTGTCGAATGTCTTCGGCGGGATGCTCGGGGCGCTCGCACTGGCGACGACCGATGTCCTTTCCGATGACGCAGCGGCGGCTGCCGCCGGCTTCGCCCAGAAAGCAATCGAGACATCGCAGCTAGCGCTGTTCTCGAAGGCAGTGTTCGCCGGGCTCATCGTCGCCGGCGTCGTCTGGGTCGATTACTCGCTGCGGGACAGCATCTCGCGGCTCGTGTTGATATACATCTCCTTCTTGGCGATCCCGTTCGGAAACCTCTACCACGTCGTTGTCTCCGCGACAGAGATGTTCTATCTGGTTTTCATCGGTGAGCTGGCGCTGTCTGTTGGCCTCTGGCAGTTCGTTCTGCCGGTACTCTTGGGCAACTCTGTCGGTGGCGTCGTCCTCGTGACCGTCGTCAACTACTTCCATACGACCGAACGGCGGCTCGAAACGGCGCGGGACGAAGGACCCAAGCGCCAGCTCACTCTCCGAGAGTGGGTCTGGGGCGGGTGGTCCGCTTCCGGGCGCTCGTACGTCCCTGCGACTGACGAGGTTCCCAGAACTGATCCGGAGTCACGAGAGAAAGAGCGCTGACACAAACCATTTCAACGCCCTCCGGCTATCGTTGGTGTGAACTGGGTGAGAGATAACCGACTCCTGCTTCTGTTTGCCGCCGTCGTTCTGACGACACTGGGGACCGTCGGGGTTGGGATCGTCGGCGTTGTCGCGACACTCGGGGCGCTACTCGGTGGCGGGGCGGTTGTCCAGACGTTTGCCACGTTCTTGCTTGGGACATTTTTGCTCGTGGGCGTCGACATCGTCTTCGCTGTCGCGCTGGTCCGTGCGCTGGCCCGACGAGCGTCGGTGCCGAAAAGCCAGCGCGTCGCCGATGGGCTTTCGCGTCTCGAATCCATCGTTCCGCCGCTGGCGTCACTTGGGCTCTCCGATGTGTTCGCGCCGCCGGAGCCGACAGTTGAGGAGCGACACGAGGCGCTGACGCGTCGGTACGTCGACGGGGAACTCTCAGAGGCCGAATACGAGCGAGAACTGCAGGCGCTTCTCGGCGAGAATGAGGTGTCGAATACAGAACGGCTCGATGACAACATTGAGACTGACCTGTCGCGGACCACGACAACTGACACCGAGTACGAACCCGCCCGGGAATAGCACTGAGCGGGTTTTACATGGTCGCCGGACGACAGGTCACATATGGACGCACCCACATTTCTCGAAGTCGAGGTGGAGCGGGACGCCGTCGCCTCGGTGCTTGACACCGTTCCCGGTGTCGCTGTCGTCGACGACGCCACTGCTGCCCCATCACCGGGACCGGCAGGGCCGGATGACACAGAAGATTCCGGTCCCAGTCTCACGGACCGTCTCGGGTCACTGTGGCGACAGTGGGGGCTGCTCGGCACGGGACTGTCGCTTATCACGCTCGGCGCGGCTACAGCCGGGCTCTGGTGGTACCGTCGCCGCAACGCTGACGAAACCGATGTCGATAGTACCGACGAGTACGCGTCGGAATGGGCCACTGAAGGCCCGGATGAGATGCCACCACCGGCAGAGCCAACTGTTGACACACCATCGCCAACCGATACGGAGTTCGAGCCGACAGCAGCGGTAGAAGAGGCCGAGGACACGCAGACTTCGGAGACCCGGGAAACAACGCTGGCCGCAGATCGGTCACGGACTGAGTCCGGGCAGCGACAGCAGGACAGCGAGGCCGGGCACCGACGCCAGAACACTGGGAGAGATGCCGAGGCGGCTAGCGTCACCGGGTCTGAGATGGCGGCGGAGACACTGGAACAGGAGGAGACAGAGCACGATGCAACAGATACGGATGAACGGCCGGAAGCGAAAATCGACCCGGCACCGCTGCTTGGTGCCGCGTTCCTGATTCTGTCGAGCGCGCTCGGTCGGTGGGCCACGCGCGACCGGAGCGACCAGGCGTAGTTGTCACCGGTAGTGGCGATAGGTAACAGTAGTTGCTAATATAGTTTCTCTCTTCAGCTGTAGAGGTGAAATGCCCGCTCAGTGAGCCTGCAGACTGAACGACTGATAAAATGAACCGAAACACCTGTCAGATATGAATAAAACTCTATCGTATGACCGAGACTGCCGCCAGACAGAAGGACATTATGGTTATGATTATCGGCCTCCAGCTCAGTATCATCGGAGCCGCTATTGACGAATTAATTTTTCTCCTCGCTGTTGGCCCACTGTTCACCTTCGCAGTGTACACGAACGAACTTAGGCGGAGATGATAGATTTTGCACCTGCACTGACCGATACAGCCATTTCAGTTTCAGAGAGGTAGCTGAATACAGAAACCGGATTACCAGCTACTGGTAAGGAAACGGGCGTTCGGGGCGTCTTCACTCCGGAGACACACAACAGTTCGACAGGCTAAAGCGAGCGGCTCTGATAGCCCGACCATGGAGTTCCACGAGGCCGCGAACTTCCTCTTCGAGTTGCGCCGGTTCGCCCCGCGAGCCGGCACTGATGCCACGCAGGACCTGCTATCGTCGCTCGGTGACCCACAGGAGGGCCTTCGCTGCGTCCAGATTGCGGGGTCCAACGGGAAGGGGTCCACCGCGCGGATGGTCGAACGAACGTTGCGGGAAGCCGGTCTCGATGTCGGACTGTACACGTCGCCACATCTCGACGACGTGCGCGAGCGGATCCGTATCAACGGCCGGAAGCTCTCCGAAGCCGCCCTCGTTGAGTTCGTCGAGTCGGTCCGGTCGTACGTGACCGAACAGGGCGCGGCCAACGACTCGCCCACTTTCTTCGAGACGATGACCGCGATGGCACTGTGGGAGTTCGCCCGACAGGACGTCGACGTGGCGGTGCTGGAAGTCGGTATCGGCGGCCGATACGACGCTACGAGCGTGGTCGATCCGGTCGCCAGCGCTGTCACGTCTGTGACGCTCGAACACACTCACATTCTCGGCGATACTGTCGAGGAAATCGCCCACGACAAGGCCCACGTCGCCCCAGACGACACTCCGCTGGTGACCGGGACGACTGGCGACGCGCTCGCCGCCGTCCGCGATGTCGCTGACGAGGTGGTGACTGTCGGCGAGGGCGACGACGCCGACGTGACGGCCATGTACGGCGGTCGCGAGGGGCTGGAGGGGTCAGTCTCGGTCGACGGCCCCGACTGGAGTGTCGATACCTATCTCCCGCTTCTGGGCGCACATCAGGCACAGAACGCCGGAATCGCCGCCACGCTATGCCAGCAAGTCGCGGATGTCTCACAGACGAATCTTGAACGCGGCCTGCGAAACGCCCATTGGCCCGGTCGGTTCGAGGTGATGAACGAGTCGCCGCTGGTCGTCCTCGACGGTGCTCACAATCCCGGAAGCATCGAACGCACCGCGGAGACACTGTCCTCGTTCGACTACGACGACCTCCACGTCGTTATCGGCGCGATGGTGGACAAGGACCACGAACGCATCGCCACGGCGCTGCCGGACCCGGACCACGTCGTCGCCTGTCAGCCAAACGTCGACCGGGCAGAGTCCCATCACGTCGTCGCGGCTGCGGTAGAGAACGCGACCGACGCCACAGTTGAGACGTGTAGCGACGTTACAGGGGCGCTCGATATCGCACTCGACGCCGCAGAGTCCGGTGATGCGGTCCTCGTGGTGGGGTCGCTGTACGCCGTGCGGGAGGCCCGGACTAACTGGTCGCGGTCGCTGGTCCCCAAACAGGTCGACTCGCTGGCCGAGGCCCGCGAGGCCATCGAGAGCGCCCACGTCACCGCGGCCGGGGCCCAGCGGATGCGGGGGAAGGGCGTCCACCGCGTCCTGCACACTCGCGTCCAGCCGCGACAGGCCCAGTATCTCAAGGAGGAACTGCTATCGCTGGGCGGCGAATGTGCGATTTCAGGCCTGAGCGGGCAGGACGAGGAGGCCATCGATGTGGTCACGATGGCGACGATGGCCCAGTACAAACGCCTCGCGGAGAAACTTGACGGCCAGCCCTACGGACTCGCTTCGTTCGCCGACGAACTACGGACGGCACTGTCTATCCAGCAGCCAGAGCCCGACACGTCGACGACGTATCCCTGGGACGACGGGACAGCCGTCATGGGCATCTGCAACATCACCCCGGACTCCTTCCACGACGGCGGCGAGTACAACGCCGTCGAGGACGCCGTCGCCCGCGCCGAGCGGATGGTCGAAGCGGGTGCGGACATCCTCGATATCGGCGGGGAGTCGACCCGCCCCGGTGCCGAACCGGTCCCGGCTGAGGAGGAAATCGACCGCGTCGTCCCGGTTATCGAGCGGCTGTCGGAGCTAGATGTCGCCATCTCCGTCGACACGCGGAAAGCCCCTGTCGCGCGGGCGGCACTCGATGCTGGCGCGGACATCCTGAACGACGTCTCCGGCCTCGAAGACCCCGAAATGCGCCTCGTCGCCGCCGAGTACGACGTGCCGGTGGTTGTGATGCATTCCATCGAGACACCAGTCGACCCCGACAGCGACATCCACTACGACGACGTAGTCGAGGACTGCATCGACCAACTGACGGAGCGCGTCTTGCTCGCTGAAAAGGCCGGACTTGACCGCGACCAGATTATCGTCGACCCCGGCGTTGGCTTCGGGAAATCGCCCACGGAAGATTTCGAACTGCTCGACCGCCTCTCGGAGTTCGAGGCACTCGGCTGCCCGATTCTGGTTGGGCACTCCCACAAGTCACTGTTCGGGCTGGTCGGGCAGGAGGCGGGCGACTGTCTGGAGGCAACCATCGCCGGGACGACGCTGGCGGCCGAGCGAGGGGCCGACATCGTTCGTGTCCACGACGTCCCGGAGAACGTTGCCGCCGTTCGCGTCGCCGAGGCAGCCCGCGATCCACAGAAGTTCGAGGACTGATTCTGACTGCTAAACAGGCGGCCGGATAATCGACAGACGTGACCGCCAACCCGAAATATTTGGCCACCCTTTTTATATTTCTCAATGGTGAGAATCAGGGGCGAACATATAACCCCTATGTCGGTTGACTCTTCTCCATGGCATTCCAGAGCGAGAGTACGGGCTCTCGGAAACGCATCACTAAATCTGACAGGTCTGGCGTCGACGGCGGGACGCTGACCGATCGCATTGGACTTGACACCAGAGAGATACACTGGCGGAAGGATTTTACTGGATTTGACGAGTCTGACGCCGACAATCTCACCGCGATGGCAGATGAGACGAACGCCCGGGCGGAATCTGTCGTCGACGACTTCTACGATCACCTCCAGTCGTTCGACGAGACTGTCGAGATTTTTGGGCGATCCACCAAGTCAGTCGACCAGCTGAAAAACACGCAGTCACAGTACCTCCGGGACCTCGTCGCCGGGACCTACGACAAACAGTACTTCGAGAATCGGGCCCGTATCGGGAAGATTCACGATATGCTCGACCTCGGGCCGAAGATCTATCTCGGGGCCTACACCATCTATTTCGAACACTTCCTGCGGACAATCGTCGAAGACCTGCAATCGGGCGACGCTGCCCGGGACGAAGCGCTCGAAGAAATGCAGTCGCGGGCGCTGTCAGTGTTCAAACTGTTGAACCTCGACCAGCAGGTCGCGATGGACACCTACATCGACTCATACAGTCAGCGACTTGAATCAGCAATCGATGACCAACAAGCGCTGATGGAGGGGGTCGAGAGCGGACTGCAGGGGCCTATCGACGAACTGAGCACCTCAGCCGAAGAGGTCGCGCAGACGAACCAGCAGATCAACGCCGCTGCCGAGAGCCAGTCCGAGTCAATGGACGAAGTGGCGGGCGAGGTTGCGGATATGAGCGCGACAATCGAAGAGATCGCCTCGACCGCCGAAGAGGTCGCAAGTACTAGCACATCGGCCGAACAGAAGGCTGAACGCGGGAACGAAGCCGCACAGCAGGCCGCGACTATGATGAATGAGGTCGACGACGCCGTCGACACGGTTTCGGCTGATATCGCGGGCCTGCAGGAGCAAGCCGACGAAATCGATGACATCGTCGAAGTGATAAACGACATCGCTGACCAGACCAATATGCTCGCGCTGAACGCCTCCATCGAGGCCGCACGTGCCGGCGAAGCGGGCGATGGGTTTGCTGTTGTCGCCGACGAAATCAAGACGCTCGCGGGCGATTCACAGGAACACGCGAACCAGATCGAAGACACCGTCACGGAGATTCAGGACGAGACTGTCGATGCCGTCGAGAGCCTCGAAACCGTGACTGAGCAGGTGACGGAGGGTATCGATCAGGTCGAGACGGCAGCTGAACGACTCGAAGAGATCGTTTCGGCGGTCAACGAGGCGTCACAGGGCATTCAGGAAGTCTCTGCGGCGACCGACGACCAAGCGGCGTCGACAGAAGCGGTCGCCAGCATGGTCGACGAACTGTCGAGCGGGATCGACGATATATCGGCACAACTCGACGACCTCGCGGCGACGAACGAGAAGCAGACGGAGAAGATTCAGGACGTAGCCGAAACCGCGCGTCGACTCGACACAGATACGGCGTAACTTCGATTCCCAGCCAGCTACGTAGTGCGAGGTGTGAGCGCGGGGTGTACCCGCTCACACACCACCCAAAGAGCTATTCTGGTCAGTCGAGAGCACCGCGTATGAACCGACGCGACATCGTCCGCGAGGGCTACGACGATATCGCCGCGGCATACGCAGCCCAGCGTGACGGCGAGGGTCGCGAGCGCGATCTGGTCGCGGGCCTCGCGGATCGGCTACCTGCCGAGAGTCGGGTCCTCGATGCCGGCTGTGGCGCTGGGACGCCAGCGATGGACGTTCTCGAAACCGATCACACCGTCACAGGGCTAGATCTCTCTCGCGAGCAGCTACAGATGGCAGGCGAACGGCTCCCCGGATCGCGGCTCTGTCAGGGAGATCTGGCAGCGCTGCCGTTCCCGGCAGACACGTTCGACGCGGTCGTCTCACTGCACGCGGTCATCCACGTCCCACGAGCGGAACACGCCGGCGTCTTCGCCGAGTTTGAGCGCGTGCTCAAACCGGGCGGTCGACTACTGGCCGCGCTGGGCGACGAACAATGGGAAGGCCACAACGAGGACTGGCTGGGGACCGATACCGAGATGGCCTGGAGCTTCCATGGCCGCGAGCGCAATCGCGAGCTACTGACCGAGGCCGGCTTCTCCGTCATCGACGTCGAGACCGTCGACGATGAACTCGGTGGGGTTTTCGCGTTTTTCCAGGCGCGAGCGTAGCCCCATCCCTGCTCACTCTGTCTTTGCCGGTGGCTCGACAGCCTCGGCCTCTGTCTCGGTCACGCGGATGCCCTTCGAAGCGAGGTGGCGCATCTGGCGGCGGACGAAGTCCTCCTCCGTCGTCCCTCGCGTCGCGAGAATGACCATCCGGGCGTCGCCGGCAGGGCGCATCGTCCGCCCGGCCCGCTGTGCGCCCTGCCGACGGGACCCACCCAGTCCAGAGGCGACGAGCGCGAGTTCGGCGTCCGGCAGGTCGATCCCCTCGTCGCCGACGCGAGAGACGACCAGCGTGTTCAGTTCGCCACGGCGGAACTCGTCGAACAGCTTCTCCCGGCGGGCGTGTGGCGTCTCGCCGCTGATAAACGGCGCATCGATGGCCTCGCTAATAGCCTCACCTTGGTCGAGATACTCGATGAACACCAGTGCCTTTGCGGCCGGGTTCTCGGCCAGCGCATAGCGTATCTCGTCGATCTTCCCGGTGTTGCTGGCGGCGGCCTGCCGGCGGTCGTGGCCCGAGGTGGAACTGTACTCGGACTGTTCCGTCTCGTTCCCCCACGGAACAAGGCGGATTTCGACCTCCGGTTCGGCGACGTAACCCTCGTCGAACAACTTGCCCCAGTCCGTCCCGATAGGTGGGCCGATGAGCGTGAATATCTCCTCCTCGTCGTCGCTCTCTCTGGTCGGTGTGGCGGTAAGCCCCAGTCGGTGTTTGGTCTGGAGGTCCGCGCTCCGACGGTGAATCGGCGACGGGACGTGGTGGACCTCATCGAAGACGATGAGGCCCCACTTGCGCTGGTCGAATAGCTTCCGGTGTCGGTCCATCCCAGCAGTACGGTAGGTGGCGATGGTAACGGGGCGGATAGACTTCTCGCCGCCGTGGTACTCGCCGATGTCGTCGTCGGTCAGCGAGGTGTGCCGGACCAGTTCGTCGTGCCACTGAGTCGCGAGTTCCCGCGAGGGGACGAGAATCAGCGTTTCGCCGCTGATAGCGGCCATCGCACCCATCGCGGCGACAGTCTTGCCTGAACCGGGCGGGCCGACGAACACGCCCGAGCCCTGTTCGGTGAATCGTTCCACCCAGTCCTGCTGGTAGTCCCGCAGGCGCAGGCGAAGGTCCATGTCGATGGCGTCGCCCGTTTCGAGGTCGCGGTCGTCCCGGACCGGATAGCCTGCCTCGTACAGCGTGCGCTTGATTTCGGCGGTGGCGTCCTCATTGACCCACGACTCCGAGTCCGAGATGGGGGCTCGGAGGTGGTCATCGTCGAGTTTCGGCCGGGCGACGTTGCCCATCAGGTCGTCGCTTTCGGCTTCGAGTACGACATACCCGTCCTCGTGGGTCTTCAGGCGGAATTTCCGGGCGCGTTCCCACTGGCTCGTCACCCACTCTTCGAGGTGTGGCGAGCGCTCGCCCAGCACGTCCCGCATCGTCGTCAGAAGGTCGTCTAAGGACTCGTGGGGCGCGGCCCAGATGTCCTCCTCGCGGAGTTCGTACACGTACCCGCCCGAACGGTTGGTGTCCTGCAAGCGGGCGAACTGTGAGAGCTGTGCTCGTGTGAACTGTTCGGGGTGTTCGACGACGACCTCCCGCCGGTCGGGAAACAGAACTACACGCTCGCGGTCGGTCACTTCGGCGATGTCTGTCGGATACCACACGGACTCGACCTCGGAAACGTCCTGGCGCTCGATGTCGCCGTCGTCGGCGAGACGCTCCAGTTCTGCCCGCGCCTCGTCGGGTGTCAGGTCCGTCTTTCGGGAGAACTCTGTCGCCGTCAGGTGCGGACGACCGACGGCGTCGATAGCGTCGTAGACGGCGTCGAGTTCGAGTTCCGGGGTGGAGTCAGAGTCGTCGTCTCGGTCGGCTGGCTCCTCGTCTGTCACTACCGAATGGAGGGGACCGACGCTCAAACGGGTTTCGTCTGGACCATCCCTGATGCGGGTGTGAATACATACCTTAATATAGCGCCACCTAGACCTGCCGGCATGGTTGAGGGAATCGCGGCTGGACCGTGGTCAATCGTTCCAGCGCTCGTCGCAATCGGTCTCGCCTGGTACACCCGAGACGCGCTTATCGGACTGTTCGTGGGTATCGTCATCACAGGCATGCTGGTCGGCGCATTACACCCCCAAGCAGTCGGGGTCCCGTCGGACCTGATCACCGCTGGCGGCGAGGTGGCGACCGTCCAGCCACAGGCCGAGGACGGGAGTCCCTGGACGGTCGGTCTTGGTGGCATCGTGCTTGGCGGCATTTTCGGCCTGAAGCTCGTTCCAGATATAATTGCCACGGCCCCGCTATTCGGAGAGTGGTACGTCAAGAACGTCTTGCTCGCCATCTTCGCCATCGGCGGGCTGATCGGACTGATGATTCGAGCTGGTGCGATTCAGGGTGTGCTGGAGGCGCTGGTGGCACGGGCCGACTCCGCCGCAGACGCCGAGAAGGCTGCGTTTCTGGCCGGTATCTCCATCCACATTGACGACTACTTCAACTGCCTCGTGGTCGGCTCAATGATGCGACCGCTGACCGACAAGTTCGACGTGTCACGGGCCAAGCTGGCCTACTACGTCGACTCAGCGGGGTCGCCGGCGTCCCGGCTCGCGTTCTACTCGACCTGGGGAGCGGCGATGGTCGGCTTCATCGGAGGTGGCCTCGTTGAGGCACAGCGTCAGGGAACGCTGCCGTCGGGGATGACGAACTTCGTGAACACCGGCGGCGAGCAGGTCACCGCGGCAACCGGCGCCGTCTGGCCGCTGTTTTTCAACACGCTGTTTACCGGCTTTTACTCATGGATCGCGCTTGGACTCGCTGGCCTCGTCGCGTGGCAGGTCGTGCCAAACATCTACGGGATGGGAACAGAGGAGTCCCGAGCGAGAAACGAAGGGAAGGTCGTCGGCGACGACGCCGATCCGATGATATCTGCGGAGATGGACGAATACGAGATGTCCGAAACCGCCACACCGGACTGGCGGAACTTCGCCTGGCCGATCCTCACCATGATCGTCGTCGGCCTCGGCGCGATGTTCTGGCGGGCCAGCCCCGTTATCTACGTCAAAGGGAAGGAAGGGATGGGGGCCACACTGCTCCAACTCGGCAGTTGGCAGCTAATCACGCCGCCGAGCGGTCCCTGGGCGTTCAACATCGGTGGCGTCCAGCTCGGTCTCGCCTCGTTCTCAGCACTTATCGTCGGCTTCCTGCTGTATCGCTGGAAGGGCGACATCCCGTCGAACGACGACGCCACCGATGCGATGATGGTCGGTTTCAAGGGCATCCTCCTGGCTGCTGTCATCCTGATGTTCGCCAGTTCCATCCAGAACGCAGTGACGATACTCGGTGTCTCGTCGTTCGTGACGAACGTCTTCGGCGGCGTGCCGGCGTTCATCATCCCAGTCGGCATCTTCCTCGTGACCTCTTTTGTCAGCTTCTCCGATGGGTCGTCGTGGTCGACCTACGGCATCATGTTCCCCATCGCCATCCCGCTGGCGTTCTCGACGGGCGCGAACCTCCCGCTCGTCCTCGGCGCGGTGTTCAGCGGCGGCATCTTCGGTGACCACACATCGCCCATCAGCGACACGACCGTGCTGGCCTCCTCGACGAGCGGCAGCGATCACATGGTCCACGTCAGGAGTCAAGCCCCCTACGCCCTCATCGCGGCGGGTATCGCAGCCGTGCTGTTCCTTGTGTTCGGGCTGGTGCTCCCCGAAGGGTTCCGCGTCATCCCGTACTGACTGACGGCGCGTTTCTGCTCGCCGTCAGTGCGTCTGAGCGCCGTTTCGATTAGAAAAGGCCAGTATCCTCGATTTGCTTCTCGTAGAGGTCCTCGTACTCCGCACGGACCTGTGTGTGGTCGAACTCGACGAAGGACTCGTCGACCGTCCGGCGCTCGAAGCCGGCCGACTCGGTGATTTTGTCGGCGATTTCCTGCGGGTTCGTCACCCGGAAGGCACGGTCGCGCTGCTCGATGAGTTCGTGGGCCGACGACTCGGCCTGGTACTCCACGATGCCGATACAGCCACAGGCCATTGCCCAGAGGAGGTCCGTGGCGAAACACTCCCGGAACGCCGTCTGGACGAATACGTGCGCGCCCTTGTAAACCGAGACGCGCTCTTCGATATCGCACGCGCCGGCGAAGGTCACGCGGTCGTCGATACGAAGGTCGGCCGCCTCCTGTTCGTAGTACTCCCGTTCCGGGCCGTCACCGATGATCGTCGCCGACCAGCCCTTCTGTCTGAGTTCCGCCAGCCCGAGCAGCAGCGACTCGACGTTCGCACTGCCGTCCAGTCGATGGGCGTACACCACGTCGATCTCCTCGCCGGCATCGGCCTCTCTAACGAGATCCATGTCGATGCTCTGTGGGAGTATCGTGGTCTGGTCCGCCGTCGCCCCCCGCTCTCGGACCCGCGTACGGACGAGTTCAGAGGGGGTGATGAGACAGTCCGACGCCTGAAGCGCAAGGCTAGCCCGGCGGTTTTTGGGGACGTCCTCGTCCCCGAACCACTCCGTCAAAAGCGGTGCGCGTGAAAGCGTTGCGCCGGTCTTGGCCGCGAGCGAGACTGATGCTGGTGTCGGGTGAACGTGGACGACATCCGGTCGGAACCGAGCAAGCATGACTGGCAGGCGGACACAGAAGGACGGGACAGTGGGCGAGACGGTGACAGCGCGGTACGTAACGCCGTCGCGCTCGCGCTGATTATCGAACCCCGGCCACCACTGCGAACAGAACACGGTCACGTCGTGGCCGGCAGCGGCGAGTTCGGTGGCCACCCGCTCCAGCCGGGTCCGGCCCACTGTGTCCCGGTACTGACTCGTCTCCATGGCGACGACCGCGACACGCATACAGGGGCGACGACGTGGCCGCTCAAAAATCCACCCGTTCGAGTCTGACGGCGGCAGACGACAGGTTTGCCCTCGACAAACCTGTCGTTCGGCTGGATGTTTATTACAGCGACTCCGCAACGTGTCACTGTATGAGCGATGATGGCGACCTCAGTGCGGAGGTACAGGAACTCCGTGCCGAGGTTGATGCCCTCCACACACGCATCGCCGCCCTGGAGTCGGCGTTAGACACCGACCCGCCTCCGTCCACCGAGGCCGAAACTGCCAGCACAGCAGTCGAGTCGGACACAGCGGCTCCCGAATCGGAGTCCGTAGGTAGTACGGAGCCAGAGCCAGACACCGGCGAGACTGCCGACAGCAACGCACCGGCCGACGAACGGAACTGGGAGCGCAACATCGGGATGAAGTGGCTCGGTGGGGTCGGTGGCCTCACGCTGGTGGTCGGCGTCGTCTTCTTCATTCGGCTGGCCATCGAGGCGGGATACCTCGGCCCGCTCGGGCGTGTACTCACCGGCACGGCGGGCGGGCTCATACTGCTCGCTGGCGGCCGGTACGCCGCCGAGGCACAGGGCTACAGCCGGTGGGGGCGACTCGTCGCCGGGACTGGCCTCGCAATCGCGTATTTCAGCGTCTACGCGGCCTACGGCTTCGAGTCGTACCGCGCTGCCATCGGAGCGCCACTGTGGGCGGTGCTGCTGGTCTTGACAGCTCTCGTGGCCGCCACCGCGGCGCTCTCGGTCCGGGACCACGCACCGGCTGTCGCCGGCGAGGCGTTCCTGCTGGGATACGTCACTGCCTACGTCGGAATCGACGCCGGGTCCTTCATCGTCTCGCCGGCCTACGTCGTGCTTCTCACTGCCGGGCTCGTGACCATCGCCGCTGTCCGCCCGTGGAGCCGACTCGTCCTCGGCAGCGTCCTCCCGGCCTACGTGCTCCACCTTGCGTGGTTGGAGCGGCTGGAGCCGCCTGAGGCGGTCGCCACCGCTGTTCTCGCCGCGACGTTCGGAATATATGCTGCCGGTGTGTACGTACTCCGTGCGAGCGACCGAACGGATCGATGGCACCGCCGACTGGTGGAAGGGACGACCGCGTCCAATGCCGTGTTCGCCGTGTTGTTGCTGGAAGGAGTCGTTCGTCGACTCATCCCGACGGCACCGGACGGGGTAGCTGTCGGGGCAGTCGGGCTCGCCCTCGGCGGCATCTACGCCGTCACGGAGTCACGCCTGAGACAGCAAAACAGCGCCTCTGGGGTGCTTGCCGTCGTTCTACTCGCCATCAGTGTCATCCTCGCGGCCGACCCGTTCGTCGAAACCGTCGGTCTCCTCATCCTGCTCTGTGGGGCGCTGGCGCTCGGAGCCCGGCACGATGCAGGGGCGGTCCGTATCGGCGGGCATCTCGTCGCTGTCGGGACTGTCGTCAAACTGCTCGTTGTGGACGCGACCAGATTACCGGCGTTCTCGCTTGCGGACCCACTTGCGACGGTGACGGGGCGGCCGGCCGCCTATCTGCTGGGAATCGCGGTTTTCTATGCACTCGGTCGATGGTTCAGCGGCACATCGACGACGGTACCCAGCAGTGACCGCAAACTTTCGGTGGCTGCGCCGTACGTCTGGACTGCGACCGGGCTCGCAGTGGTGCTTCTGGGACTGGAGCTTTCGGGAGCGAGTCTGTCGGTCGCCTGGGCAGTTCTGGGGCTCGTGTTCGTCGGGGTTGGCCTCGCACTTGACGCCCGCAGTCGTCGGCTTCAGGGCGTCGTCGTCCTCGGCCTGGTGACAGTCAAGGTGTTCCTCTACGATACGCAGGGGCTCGATACGCTCGCCCGGACACTCTCCTTTCTCGTACTCGGGGGGATTCTCCTCGTCGCCTCGTACGCGTACGCCCGCTGGTAGGGCGAGAAACCGCTTCAGCGTCTGTCAGGGTAACACAGCTGCGTTCCGCTGAATCAGGACTACGGTCGCCACAAAGGGTTTTGCCCGTGCCTGCCCTCCCTCCCGTTGTGACCGCGTACGACCTTTCGCGCTATCTCAACGTCCGAAGCGCCTACGGCAGCTCGTTCGCGCCGGACGGGACGCTCGCTTTCCTGATGAACACGACCGGCGTTGCCCAGCTCTGGTCGCTTCCCGAACCCCACGGCTGGCCCGAACAGTTGACGTTCTACGACGACACTGTGAGCTTCGTCGACTTCTCGCCCGAGCGCCAGGAACTCGTCTTCGGCATGGACGAGGGCGGCAACGAGCGGGCGCAGCTGTACCGGCTCGACGCGAACGGGCGCGTCCACGAACTCACCGGGATGCCCGACGCGAAACACCGCTGGGGCGGCTGGTCGCCCGATGGCGAGCGCTTCGCGTTCGCGTCGAACCGTCGGGACGAGGCTGTCTTCGACATCTACGTGCAGGACCGCGACGCGACCGGCGACGATGCGGACCTAATCTGGAAGGGAGATGGCTGGTTCTCCGTCCGCGGCTTCTCGCCCGACGGTGAGCGACTGTTAGTCAGCGAAGCCCACTCCAGTTTCGACCAAGACATCTACGTGCTTGACATCGACAGCGGGAATCGCAGCCATCTCACGCCACACGAGGGGAAGGTCCGTTACACGAGCGCGTCGTGGGGACCGGAGGGCGAGGCGGTGTATCTCGTCACCGACGCCGAAAGCGACACGCTCGAACTTGCCCGCCTTTCGCTTGAGGGCGACCTCGACATCGTCCGCTCGGACGACCAGTGGAACATCGACGGCGTCGCGCTTGACAAGGACAGTGGCCGTCTCGTGTACTCGCGCAACATCGACGGCTACAACGAACTCACCGTCGGCGAACTGACAGGGCCGACAACCATTGAGACGTTCCCGACGCCGGACCTGCCGGGCGGGCTGGCCGGGGGCGTTTCGTGGGGACCCGACGCCGAACGGTTCGCCGTCAGCGTCACCGGGCGGCAGGTCAACACCAACGTGTTCGTCGTGGAGGCCGAGACCGGCGAGAGCGAGCAGTGGACGGCCGCCTCGACAGCTGGCATCCCGCGTGAAACGTTCATTGAGCCAGAAGTCGTCCGGTTTGACTCCTTCGACGGGCGAGAGATTCCGGCGCTGTTCTCGCTGCCGGACGGCGCGGCTGACGGGGCTGGCGCTGACGGCGACACGCCCGTCATCGTCGATATCCACGGCGGCCCGGAGAGCCAGCGTCGCCCGTCGTTCTCCGGCCTGACCCAGTACTTCCTCTCACGAGGCTACGCCGTCTTCGAGCCCAATGTCCGCGGGTCGACGGGCTACGGAAAGGCCTACACGCACCTTGATGACGTGGAAAAGCGGATGGACTCGGTGAAAGACCTTCGGGCCGGCGTCGATTGGCTCCACGACCACCGGGCTGTCGACTCCGACCGGATCGTGGCGATGGGCGGGTCCTACGGCGGTTTCATGGTCCTTGCGGCACTGACCGAGTACCCGGACCTCTGGGCGGCCGGTGTCGACGTGGTTGGCATCGCCAACTTCGTGACGTTTCTGGAGAACACCGGTGACTGGCGGCGGGAACTCCGCGAGGCCGAGTACGGGTCTCTCGAAGCGGACCGCGAGTTCCTCGAATCTATCTCGCCGATCAACAACGTCGACCGCATCCACGCGCCACTGTTCGTCCTCCACGGGGCCAACGACCCGCGTGTCCCAGTTGACGAGGCCGAACAAATCGCCGAGCAGGCGTCCAAACAGGGCGTCCCGGTGGAAAAGCTCATCTTCGACGACGAGGGACACGGCATCAGCAAGCGGGAGAACCGGATTGAAGCGTACACCGCCGTCGTCGAATTCCTCAACGACCACGTCTGAGCGAGCCATACTAACGTTGTCGCGGGCGTCCACTGCACGCGTGTTGTCGCCGGTACACCGGGGTATTTTCAAACCGTGAGAGTGTTCAGGCGGATTTATTATGCTGCCGAAGCACCGTTTCGTATGGAGATAGCCGAGCGCTCGCGAGCACGGGTGCAAGAGCGTCTCGCCCGTCTCGAACAGGAGTTCGGCTCGACGCCGGTTGACCAGACCACCTTTTCGGTGGGTGCAGAGGCATACCAGCGTGCTGTCGAGCGCTCACGAGCAGGACAGGTGGACGTACACGCGTTCGTCCACAACGAGTCGGGCGACGTGTTGATGAGTGACGCTGACGGGTCCTGGGAGATCCCGCAAGGCCAGACACAGGGGGCCGAACGGCCGGCGGCAGCGGTCGAGCGGGTTGTCACCGAAACGGCCGGCGTCGCGTGTACGATTCGTGACGCGGTTCGGGCGACCATTTGTGGCGTGCGAAACGAGGCAGACCCGGACGCTGAGACGGTGTACCGGCTCAGTATCGTGTTCGACGCGGAGATCAAAAGCACGGCACCCGAAGACGGTGACGCTGGGACGCCCGACGAGGCCGAAGCGTCGATCCGGTGGGACGACGCGAGCGATGTCGCGGTCGCGGAACTGGTTTAGATAACGCCGGTAACGGTCGCTGCTTCTATCGCTGCTTCTTCACTCATTCCATCCCCCAACACCGTGTAGCGGTCACGGATCTGATGGGCCGTGGTCAGCGCTTCGATCACCGTCTCGTCATCGATGCCGAGCTCGTCTGCCGTTGTCGGCGCGCCGATGGCGGCCAGTGCATCTCTGGCGTCTTTCCACTGGCCTTTCTGGCCGCTGTGGAGGTATTCGGTCATGATCGAGCCGACACCGACCTGATGGCCGTGAAGCGCGCCGTCTGGGACGAGCCGATCCAGCTGGTGGGAAAACAGGTGTTCCGCGCCGCTTGCCGGCCGAGAAGAACCGGCAATAGACATCGCAACGCCGGAAGAAACGAGCGCTTTCACGACAATCCATGACGACTCCTCGAGCCCCTGTTTTATCGAGTCAGCACTCTCGACGAGCATCTCGGCGGTCATCTGGGAGAGCGCGCCGGCGTACTCGGAGTAGTGGACGTTCTTGAGCCGGTGGGCAAGTTGCCAGTCCCGAACCGCGGTGTAGTTCGAGATTATGTCGGCACAGCCGGCAGTGGTCAGCCGCCAGGGGGCCTCTGCCAGCACCTCAGTGTCGGCGATGACGGCCAGTGGCGGCTCAGCGGCGACGCTGTGGCGCGTATCACCTTCGGGGACCGAGCCGCGGCCAGAGACGATGCCGTCGTGGCTCGCGGCCGTCGGCACCGAGACAAACCCCAGCCCGAGGTCGTCGGCTGCCATCTTCGTGATATCGATGGCCTTCCCGCCGCCAACACCAAGCAGGAAGCCCGCATCAATCTCCGACGCGTGGTCGATGACCTGCTGGACGGCATCGAAACTGGCTTGATCGATGACGATCTCGGAGGGGTCGTACCCCGCGTCCTCAAACTGGTCGACGACCCGCTTGCCGGCGACATCATGTGGCGTCGGACTGGAGACAACCAGCGGCCTGCCGGTCAGGTGGAGTTCGCTCACGGCCTCGATTGCCTGGCCGAGGACACCGTGCCCGACCACGACGTTCCGGGGGAGACGGATCCAGGTGCGTTTCTCGAACATGGTTGCCTGTCTCCGGGCACGCGTGAAAACAGTTTAGGTGCGACTGGCGTTCCGACTGCGCGGTACCCAAAATCCGTTGGCAACTATTACACACAAGTTTTTCAAAAACAATTATTAACGTTAACGATTGGGTGTGCCTGTCATGGCACATGACACGACTGACGACGGCATGCGAGCGTCTCGGCGGGCGTTTCTGAAAGCGACCGGCGTGGCCACGGCAGCGGCCGCCACCGGCGCAGGTGTTGGGACCGCCGCGGCGCAACCGGACGTCGATTCGCTCGTCGGCGACCTCACACTGGAGGAGAAAGCGGGACAGATGACGCAGGTCGCAATTAGCTCCTTCGAGGCAGAACCCGAGGAATCAAACGTCCCTGATAGCTTCGGGGTCGACACGGTCGGCGAGTATTTCAGTGAACTCGGCGTCGGGTCAATCCTCTCAGGTGGGGCCGAACCGCCGAGCTTCGACGGCGAGACCGTGGTTCAAGGAATCAATGCTCTCCAGGAATACAACATGGAGAACGCCGATCACGACATCCCGTTTCTCTACGGCGTCGATGCAACACACGGCAACGGCCTCTTGGAGGGTGCGACGGTGTTCCCCCAGCGGTTGAACATGGGTGCGACGCGAGACCTGAGTCTGATCGCAGAGGCCGAGCGCCACACGAGCAACTCAACGGCGGCGATGGGCGCACACTGGACCTTCGCACCGACGACGGATCTCCAGCGAGACCCCCGCTGGGGCCGCTTCTTCGAGGGTATCAGCGAGGACCCAAAACTCGAAGCGGATGTCTCACGGGTACGAGCACGGGCACTTGAGGACGACGACCGGCTGACAGCGTGTGTCAAACACTTCGCGGCCTACTCCATCCCGAACAACGGCAACGACCGCGCACCGGCCTCAACGTCGCTACGTGACCTCCGGACGAACATCCTCCCGCCGTACCGGGAGGCACTGAAATCCGAACCCGGGACGGTAATGGTCAACAGCGGGTCGATAAACGGGGTGCCGGCCCACGCCTCTCACTGGCTGTTGACGACCCTGCTCCGGGATACCTACGGCTACGAGGGGATGGTCGTCTCGGACTGGGACGACCTGAACCGCATGATCACGAACCACGACTACGCGCCCGACTTCGAGACGGCGACAGAGATGGCCATCAACGCTGGCGTCGATATGTATATGATCGGCAACGGCGGCGACGCACCGGGACCGGTCCAGTTCATCGATACCGTGGTCGGCCTCGTCGAGGACGGCGCGATTCCGATGGAGCGTATCGACGAAGCGGTCCGGCGGATCCTCGAACTGAAGGCCGACCTCGGCCTGTTCGAGCAGCCGACGGTCGACGAGTCCCGCATCGGGAACGTACTCGGCGGCGCACAGGAGACCGCCGAGACGATGGCAAAGGAATCGATGGTCCTCCTGAAAAACACGGAGGACACGCTCCCGCTGTCCGGCGACGAGACCGTCCTGCTGACCGGGCCCGGCGTCGACGCCAACGGCAACAACACCCGCGCGCTGATGCAACACGGCGGCTGGACGCTTGGCTGGCAGGGGGCCAGCGCCAGCGGCCCGTTCCCGCGCCAGAACCTCCTCGAAGCGGAACTCCGCGCTCGCGTCGGCAGTCTCACGCACGTTCCCACCTCGTACGAGAACACCACCTGGTGGGCCGGCGAGGGCGACGGCGAGAACCAGCAGAGCGACGAGAACGGAAATTTCGACTTCACCGACGAGCAACGGTCACAGGTCGAATCGGCTGCTCCCGAGTCCGACGCCGTCGTCGTCGTTATCGGCGAAGGGACCCACAATGAAGGGTTCGGCGACCGTGACGAACTGGTGCTCGACGAGTCCCAGCAAGCCCTCCTCGACACCGTCGTCGAATCCGCAGACGATTCGACGCCGATAATCGGCGTCATGCTCGCCGGTGCGCCGCGAGGGTCTCCGGAGACGTTCAGCCAGCTCGACGCCCTCCTGTTTGCCGGCCAGCCCGGTAGCGACGGCGGGGTCGCCATCGCCGAAACACTGGTCGGCGAGTACAACCCCTCGGGCAAGCTCCCTTTCAGTTGGCCCGAGAACGTCGGGACCGCGCCCGTACAGCACAGCCGCTACGACCCGACATCGACGGGCGCGACGGACAACACCGCGCTGTACGAGTACGGCCACGGGCTCTCGTACACCAATTTCGAGTACGGCAGCGTCTCGGTCACGCAGCCCACTGTCGGTAACCCGGCTAACCAGTCTGAAGTGACTGTCAGCGTCGAGGTGACGAACGTCGGCGAGATGGCTGGCGAGCACATCGTCGAGGTGTTCAACACCCAGTCGTACGGCTCGGTCCTCCAGCCGAGACGCCGACTGCTCGGCTACGAGCGTGTCTCGCTTGACGCTGGCGAGTCAGCCACAGTGGACGTGACCGCCGACCTGACGGCGCTGGAGGTGGTTCCCGGTGACGTGCTTGGACTCGGCCCGAAGGTCGTCGAAGCTGGCGAGTACCAACTCACTGTCGGCCAAGACGGCCCAACGGCCACGCTCACCGTCCGGAACACGGCGAGCATCACCGATCCGGACCCCGTTCCGGGCCTCCCGAACGGGTCAGAGAGCAACCCCGGTCGGGGCAATAGTGGGAATAAAACCGGCAACGGTAACAACGGGAACAGAAATGCTAACGGCGACAGCACCAGCCGCGACCCCACCATGGAAGACGTCGTCGAACTTCTCGATGAGGTTCGGAAGGGATCCTGAGGCGGGTCACGTACTCTAATCCGCGGTGTTCCCGCCGGTGCACAGACCTCAGAGACCCACCATGCACAGACAGACACTGGTCCGCTCGCACGCCCACAAACAATTATGTATATTCGATTATAGTAACTAAAGCAGTGACCCAGTGACACGGAATCAGCCAATACGGTTTGAGCAGCACTCCGATGCCTGACTCCACACGCCAACCCAGCGAGACCCTTCGGGACCGACTCCAGCAGTATGGCCTCTCCAGGACAGAGGCGGAAACGTACCTCGCCGTCGTCGAAAAGGGGCCAGCAACAGCCCGAACAGTGGCCGAAACAGCAGGGATATCCAAGAGCTACGTGTACGACATCTGTGGTTCGCTGGCCGCGGACGGCTTTGTCACCGTCGACGACCATCGGACACCGACGATCATCCGTGCGACACCCCCGTCAGAGGCTTTTGGCGCGCTGAAACGCGAACTCGACACGCTGGAGACAGCGGTACAGACCCGGTACGAGGACACTTCGGCCGAGAATAACACTTTCGAGGTGGTCAAGTCCCGACCGACTATCGTCAAACGGCTGGAGCAACACATCGAAGCCGCCGACTGCGAGGTTATTCTGCAGATCCCGGCCCGGCGGCTCCCCGATATCCGCGAACCGCTCCGTCGTGCCCAGGAACGGGGCATCCTCGTGCTCCTAACGCTGTCGAGTTACGACAGGGCGACGATGGAGTTAGACCTAGAGGAGATCGCCAACGCCGTCCGAATCGGCCTCGATGGCGCGCCTTCGTTGCTTGCGACGGACCAGCAGCGCGGGTTCGTCTCTCCGTCGACAATGCTCAGCTGGGATCACGACGAGACGAACGCGATCACGTTTACGCAGGAGGCAGTTGCGGCTGTGTTAGTCGGTTCCTACCTGGGCAATTATTGGCCGATAGGCGAAGAGGTCCTCGTGTCGCAACCTCCGACACTCCCGGCTCGGTACGATATGTTCCGTCCCGTCGTGTTCACGACCACACTCGCACTCCGGGCTGGTGAGTCCGTCGTCGCCGACCTGTACGCGCGGCAGACGGGCTCCGACGACGACTTCGAAGTGATATCCGGCGAGGTGATCGACGTCCGACAGAACCTCGTTGAGCCGCACAATAGCGATTTCGGGTTCGAGAACTCGCTGGTCGTCGACATCGGAGACGGCCGCATCACCGTCGGCGGATACGGTGCGTTCTTAGAGGACTACGAGGTCAAGCACACGACGCTACGCCGGACGTAGTTGTCATTCGGTTAGGCGGTCGATAAGCTCTGATTCCGTGTCCCGGTCAGGCCCGAACTCACGGCCGGTTCGCTCGTTCTCCCGGTGCTCGGCGACGGTTACGGCCAGTGCCGTCTCGTGGGGCGTCGATGACCAGCCTATGTCGCGGAGCTTCGCCGTCGATAGCAGATGCGGTGACTCGCGGTAGATAGGGAAGTCGTCGGGGTCCAGCCCCGCGGCCCCGAGTTCGCGCTCACCGACACCGACTGTCTCGACATCCGTCTCGTGCACTCTGGCAAGCAGGTCGACCCACTCCCGGAGCGTCGGCGCGTGCTCGTCGCCGACGTTGTAGGCCTCGCCGGCTGTCCCTCGCTCCGCGACGAGGCGAAGCGCGCTCGCCACGTCCTCGACGTAGGCCATCTGCCACAGGCTGAGGCCGTCACTGGGAACAACGACCTGCTCGTACTCGGCCACGCGGTCGACCCAGTAGGCGAACCGCTCAGTGTAGTCGTAGGGCCCGTACACGACGGTCGGTCGGACGCTCATCGCTCGCACACCGTCCTCCGCGGCAGCGAACACTTCACGATCGCCTTCGGCCTTCCGCGGCCCGTAGGTCTCCGCGCTGTCGGTTGTGGCCTGCTCGGCAGTACAGCCCGCAAGCGGTGTCTCCCCCTCCCGCTTGGGCGTCCGTTCAGCGCCGTAGGCCGCGCCGCTTGAGATATACACGTACGCATCGACATCGGCGAACACGTCGGTCGCCACCCGGACATCCTCCGGAAAGTATGCCACACAGTCGACGACCACGTCCGGCTCGACCCGTTCGCGAGCGGTTTCGAGTGTGTCCCGCTCGCGTCGGTCGCCCTTGATGTGAGCGACATCGGAGTTCGTGAACGGATTCTGACGCTGTCCGCGGGTGAGCATTGTCACGTCGTAGCCTGCGTCGCGGAACTCGGTGACTGTGTGCCGGCCGATGAACCGACCGCCGCCGATGACGAGGACACTGTCCATACGCTGTGCTCGAACGGGACCAGCAAAACAGTGTGGCTCACCGCCAGCGTCTGCCGCGGTCCGACAGTTGACACCGAGTGTTTACCGAGGTGGCATGACGACCGACACCCCATCAGCAGAACGGGCGATAGAGTCGGCAATGTACGGTGCAAGACGACATCTCAGGGGGCGGATATTTTTACGTAGTCGGGCAGTAACAGATGCAGTGACAGGTAAGTTGCGTGCTGTCTCTTCAGTTATTTCGGTTATCCTCCTCGTGGCGGTAACTGTCGTTCTCGCAGCAGTGCTGTCAGTGGCGACGCTCGGCCTCGCGGAGAAACTGGATGACACAGCGCCTGTGATCAGCCAATCAGACGGTGAGTTCGCCCCGCAGAGTGGGTTCGACGGGGGCATCGTCCGTATCAGGCACGTTGCTGGAGATATCGTCCGCGTCTCCGAGATTGAGGTGGCCGTCAGTGCTGACTGCGGCAGCGATGGGACTGAAAAGCACGGGCGGTTAGTCAATCTCCCAGTGAAATCCGGTGACCGGCCACAGAGCGACAACATCGAGGGCGACGACATCTTTGATGAGAGCACTGGCTCGCTTACAGAGCGCGGTGCTGATGATACCGGGGCTCTGGTTACAGACGAGTTCCGTCCCGGAGATGTGATTGTCTTCCGGATAGCGGGCGGGGACTGTGACTTGCAGCCGGGCGACACAGTGACCGTCCGAGTCGTGCACACCCCGTCAAACGCGGTTATTATCCAGCAGCAACTAACTGCGTGACTCGACAGGTACGCTGTGTCCCGATATCGATCTGCCACTGCGCAAAACCGGTCGTCATCTCTGATGAACGGCACAGCCAAATAAAAAACGAACGAGGCGTGCCCGCGTGTCTGTGTTCAGTTGCCGGCCGTCGCGTTCGTTACGTTCGTCGAGAACCCAGTATCGGCGCTGGAAGTGTTTCCGCCCCTGCTCCGGCCAGTCTGCAGGATGATGGGTGTTCCATCATCGTCAGTCGCCAGAATGACCTTATCCGAATCGTCGATGCTCTGGACGTACTGCTGTTTCAGCACGACCGGGTTGTCCCGAAGCGCCTCACCGCGGATCTCGATAACCCGGGCGTCGGCTTCGGCCTGAATCTCCTGCCGTTCCTTGTCGCGTTCGGCCTGTTGGATCTCGAATTTCTTCTCTTCGACGCGTTGCTTTGCGATTTCCTTGTCGTTGAGCGCCTGATCGTACGAGTCTGGGAGGTCAACGGTCCGAACCTGCACCTCTTCGAGGACGAGCGCTTCGCCCTCGAACGCGGATTCGAGTTTCTGCTGTGCCGCATCGCCGAGTCGCTCGCGGCCGTCGTTGGTGTATATCTCGCTCGTCTGGATACCTGCGGCCTCATCACGGAGCTGCGACCGGACGGACGGTCGGATAAGTCGCTCCTCCGCCTGGCCGACGGTCCGCCATTCAGTGACGAATCCTGATGCGTCTGATTCTTGGATCTTGTACCGGACGGTGATGTCGATGTCGACCGTCGTCCCATTGATGGTCTGGACGGTCACCGCATCGGCTTGTGACGGTCTGTCGCCTTCGCCCTCTGTGTTGGCCATGGTGTAGGTCCGTGGCCGGATTTCCACGTCCTGAACCGAATCCTTGACTGGCACGATGATGTGTGCGCCCGGCTGAAGTTGGTCACCGGTTACCGCGCCGAACGATTTCTGGACGCCGACGTGGCCTTCGGGGACCTGATGGTAGCCACCAAACAGGGCTATTGCGACGGCGAGGGCGACAACGACGCTGACTCCGATACGGAGGCCGCGGCCGACATCAATGTCGATGTCTGACCCGGAATCGGGGTCAGGACCGGGGATGTCACTCATGCTGTGCTCCGATACGATACGACGGTTGGTTGTACGGGGACCATGTCCAGCACTTCGGCCCGACAGCTATAGGACCAGCGGTTGATTGTTACAATGTCGCATTACGACCCCCCAGAACGCGGCTCGATTGTGGCAGAAAAACAGAGCCCCTGACGACAGACAAAAACGCTGAAAAACGGCGCTTCAGTCGTCTGTCGAGGCGGCGAAGTCGGCCTCAGCGGCTTCGGCGCTCGCCGCAGCCTTGGCCGGCGGCTCGTTGCGCACGTCGTCGCGCTCGCGGTCGGCGATGACCTCGGCGTAGGCGTCAGGCATCACCTTCGTGAAGTTCTCCACCTCAGCGTCCCAGTCGTCGAGCAACTCCGCCGCTCGGTCAGAGTCGGTGTAGGCGGCGTGGTTCTCGACGAGCCGGGTAATCATCTGGCGGTCTTTGCCTTCGAGCGTCTCGGCCAGCGACACCATGCCGGTGTTTGCCTTCGCTGCGAACTCGCCATCGGGGTCGTAGACGTAGGCGACGCCGCCGGACATCCCGGCCGCGAAGTTCTTGCCCGTCTCGCCCAGCACGACAATAGCGCCGCCGGTCATGTACTCACAGCCGTGGTCGCCGACGCCTTCGACAACGCCCTTGACCCCGGAGTTGCGGACGGCGAAGCGTTCGCCGGCCATGCCGTTGACGTAGGCCTCGCCCTGCGTCGCGCCGTACAGCGCGACGTTGCCGATGACGATGTTCTCCGATGGATCGAAGGGAGCCTGATCCGGCGTGTTCACGATGAGCTTCCCGCCGGAGAGGCCCTTGCCGACGTAGTCATTGGCCGTCCCGGTCAGTTCCATCGTCACGCCCTGTGAGAGGAACGCGCCGAAGGACTGGCCCGCCGTGCCGTCGAAGTCGACCCGGATGGTGTCGTCCGCGAGCCCGTCACTTGCGTGCTCGCGGGAGATGCGGTTCGAGAGCGTCGCCCCGACCGCACGGTCGACGTTGGTGATGTCGGTGTCAATAGCGACCGGGTCGCCGCTGTAGATGGCGTCCTCGGCGGCGTCGATGAGATCCCAGTCGAGCTGTTCGTCGACCTCGTGGGTCTGCTCGCGCTGCTTGTAGCGGCCGTCGTTGTCGGCCGGCTCGGCGATGACCGAGGAAAGATCGAGCTTCTGGGCCTTGGGCTGGCTCACGTTGTCGCGCTGTTTCAGGACGCTCGGTCGGCCGATCATCTCGTCGATGGTCTCGAAGCCGAGTTCAGCCATGATCTCGCGCAGTTCCTGGGCCACGAAGGTCATGTAGTTGATGACGTGCTGTGGCTCGCCGGGGAACCGCTCGCGGAGGTTCTCGTTCTGCGTGGCGATGCCGACCGGGCAGGTGTTCTCGTGGCACTGCCGGGCCATCACGCAGCCGGAGGTGACCAGCGAGGCGGTCCCGAAGGTGTACCCCTCGGCACCGAGCAGGGCGGCAACGGCCACGTCGCGGCCGGTCTTCATGCCGCCGTCGGTGGTCACCTTGATTCGTGAGCGCAGGCCAGTCGCCCGGAGCATCTGGTTGGCCTCCGAAACACCGAGCTCCCACGGGAGGCCGGCGTTCTTGATCGAGGTCTTCGGCGACGCGCCGGTCCCGCCGTCGTGGCCCGAGATGTGGACCACGTCAGCGTTGGCCTTGGCGACGCCGGCCGCGATGGTCCCGATGCCGTCCTCCGAGACCAGTTTGACGTTGATGTCGGCCTCTGGGTTCGAGGCCTTGAGATCGTGGATGAGCTGTTTCAGGTCCTCGATGGAGTAGATGTCGTGCAACGGCGGCGGCGAGATGAGGCCGACGCCCGGCGTCGCGTACCGCACGTGGGCGATCATCTCGTTCACCTTCTTGCCGGGCAGGTGGCCGCCCTCGCCGGGCTTGGACCCCTGTGCCATCTTGATCTGGAGTTCGTCGGCTGACGCGAGGTAGTCGGAAGTGACGCCGAAGCGGCCGGAGGCGACCTGCTTGGTCGTACACTCCTTCTCGGTGTCGAACCGCTCGGGCGGTTCGCCGCCCTCGCCGGTGTTGGCGTTGGCACCGAGCCGGTTCATTGCGATGGCGTTGTTCTCGTGCATCTCGGGCGACAGCGACCCGAGTGACATCGCCGCGGTCTCGAAACGCTCGACAATGTCGTCAACCGACTCGACATCCTCGATGGGGATAGACTCACGGTCGGAGTCGAATTCGAGTAGACCGCGCAGCGTCTGGAGCTCCTCGTTCTGGTCGTTGACCAGTTCGGCAAACTCCTTGTACGTATCGTAGTCGCCCATCCGGACGGCTTGCTGGATCTTGCCAACCGTGTTGGGGTTCCACTGGTGATGGATGCCGTTCGAGCGGAACTCGTACTCGCCCTGGCGGGGCATGTCGGGCTCCTCCTCGCTCCAGGCGACATCATGTCGCTGGGTGAGGTCGTCCTCGATTTCCTCGATGCCGATACCGTCGGTCCGGCAAGTCGTCCCCTCGAAGTACTCGGCGATGAAGTCCGAGGAGAGGCCGACGGCCTCGAAGATCTGGGCACCCTGATAGGATTCGACCGTGGAGATACCCATCTTGGCCATCGTCTTCAGGAGGCCGTCCTCGACGGCAGTGATGTAGGCATCAATGGCGTCGGCCAGGTCTGCGCCGTCCGGTCCGGCTACCAGATCATCGATGGTCTGGTAGGCCAGATAGGGGTTGACGGCCCCGGCCCCGTAGCCGATGAGCGTCGCGAAGTGATGGACTGCACGCGGGTCACCGGACTCGACGATGAGTCCGACGTGATTGCGGAGGCCGTTGCGGACGAGATGGTGGTGGATCCCACCGACGGCAAGGAGGCTCGGAATTGGCACGCGGCCGTCGCTGGCCGCACGGTCCGAGAGCACGAGAATATCGTGTTCCTGCGCCGCGGCGTCAGCCTCGGCCCGCACGTCTTCGACGGCCTGGCGAAGGTCGCCGCCCTCTTCATAGGTGATATCGATGACCGTCGTGGACATGCCGTTGGCGTCCAGATCCTTGATGGACTGCGTCTCCTCGTCGGTGAGAACCGGCGAGTCCAAAACGAGCTGGCGAGCGTGGCCCTGACTCTCGTTGAGGATGTTACGCTGGTGGCCCAGCCGAGACTCCAGCGACGTGACGAGTTCCTCGCGGATGTAGTCAAGCGGCGGATTCGTCACCTGGGCGAACAGTTGCTTGAAGTAGGTGAACAGCGGGCGGTTGAACTGCGAAAGCACCGACAGCGGCGTGTCGTCACCCATGGAGCCGACGGGGTCTTTCCCCTTCTCGGCCATCGGCTCGATGAGGTGGTCGACCTCGTCATACGTGTAGCCGTACATGGCCTGCTGGCTCCGGAGCGCGTCCGCGGGGTCCCGAGGTGCGTTGTCTCCGCGGTCAGCAACCTCGTCAAGGTCGACCTGTTCTTCGTCGACCCACTCGCCGTACTTGTCGTCAGTGATGTCGTCGAACACTTCCTCGTCAGGGATAACGCGTCCCTCTTCAGGGTCGGCGAGGAAACACTGGCCGGGCTGGAGACGCCCGCGCTCCGTGATTTCGCTGGCGTCGTGTTCCAGTGCGCCGGCTTCTGAGGACATCACGAGCGTATTGTCCTCCAACACGTCATAGCGGCACGGGCGGAGACCGTTCCGGTCCAGCACGGCTCCGATGCGGTCGCCGTCGGTGGCTGCGACGAGCGCCGGGCCGTCCCACGGTTCGACAAGCGAGGCGTGGTAATCGTAGAAGTCACGACGGTCACCGGTCACGTCGTTCATCTCGCCACGCCAGGCCTCGGGGATGAGCATCCGGAGGGCGTGGGGGAGGTCGCGGCCGCCCTGCAGGAGGAGTTCGAGCGCATTGTCAACGCTCGCAGTGTCTGACTGCTCGGGGTCGTCGATGATGGGCTTGATCTTCTCCAGATCTCCCTCGAACTCGTCGCTCTGGATGTCGGTCTCCCGAGCGCGCATCCAGTTGATGTTCCCCTGAATCGTGTTGAACTCGCCGTTGTGGATGACGCGACGATACGGGTGGGCGAGGTGCCACGCACCCAGCGTGTTCGTCGAGAACCGGGCGTGAACCATTGCGAACGTCGACTGCATCCGCTCGTCTTCGAGGTCAGGATAGTAGTCTTCGAGCTGTTCGGCCTTGAGCAGGCCTTTGTACACCACGACATCGGTTGCGAGCGAAACGACGTAGAACCGCTCGTGGCCTGCCGGCTTTTCCCCCTCAACAGTGTTTTCGAGCGCCCGGCGGCCGATGTACAGCTGATTCTCGAAGGCATCACCGGTCTTGCCCGTCGCAGAGGTAACGAAAAACTGGACGATGTCGGGTTCGGATTCGAGCGCCGTCGCGCCAAGGTCGCTGTTGTCCGTTGGAACGTCGCGCCAGTCGAGGACATCGAGGCCCTCAGCGGCGAGTTCCGTCTCGACGAGGTCTGTCAGACTCTCGGCGACCTCGTCGTCCTGCGGGAGAAAGAGCGTGCCGACGGCGTACTCGCCAGCAGGTGGCAGGTCGGCGTCGACTTCGGCAGCGAAAAACTCGTGTGGAATCTGGAGCATGATGCCCGCTCCGTCGCCCGTATCTTGCTCGGCTCCTGTCGTTCCTCGATGTTCGAGGTTGTCGAGGAGTTCGAGTCCGTCCGATACAACCCAGTGGTCGCTCTGGCCGTCGAGGTCCATGACGACCCCGACACCACAGTTCGACCGTTCGTCTGTGGGATCTGCAAGCCCGGCGTCGCCTGCAGAGAGACCTGTCTGTCGCTCAACCATGTGTTTCACGACTGGGGATGCCACTATAAGAGGGTAATCCTAATGGTATTAGTGTTGTTTAACCCCACATTAGGGAGTATATATTTATCACGATTGTTTGAACTGTATCACCATTTATAAATCATCGTACCGCGGCTGGCGGTTTACATCGTGTTCAGCCGAGCACGGGTGCAGATGACTGCTCGATACCCGAAACGTACGCCGTCATGTCAGTTGTCGTCAACATTCCGACCACCCCTTCCGTTTCGTCGACGACAGGAAGGTGGTGGACACTGTGGTCCAGCATTACGCTTGCGGCCGCCTCGATGGGGTCGTTTGCCGTTACCGTAACCAAGTCCGTCGTCATGAATTCGGACACGTCTAACCCCGCCGTATCGCCTCCTTCTGCGGCGATTTCGACGAAGTCCGTGGAGGTGAGGATCCCCAGTAACGCTCCGTCGGGGTCGACGACGACAACAGAGCTAATGTTCTCGTCAAGCATCCGCTTGGCGACCGCTTTCGCGTTCGCATCGGCGGCAACAGTGGTGACAGGCGATGACATAATTCGTCCGACAAACACGTCGTCCATGACAGCTGATAACATAGGCCGAGATATAACCGTGTTGGTTCCGGATATCTATCCATTTCACCTGCTGAGAAATATATAAGGTCTTAATATTCGTCACTCGCTGCGACGGATGTACCCACTCAACTAACCGCCCGCTGTCTCCGACAACCCACTCCAACTGATCGGTTGCATCAGGGCTGTTGCTCCTCCGCTGCTGTCATGTACTGTCTGAAGGGCTACATTTCCCACGACGGTATCTGTTCGCCGTTTGGCGTTTGTATGACTGTAGTCTGACGGCGATTTATATACATAGGGACAGCAGAGAGTATCGGGGGCACGGAGGAAAATGTCACACGCTCCCCGACCCCATCCTTCCTTCAGATTGCTGGCTGTACCTTTGTGAAGACACAGGCTCCCTCAGGGGTAGCAATGTGCTTCACGGCAGTATCAGCCGGCAGTTATCTATACAAGTTCTTCGTATATGAATTAAACCATGTCTGGTCATGGCCCCAGCGTCGCTATCGCCTGTCAGGGCGGCGGCAGCCACAGCGCGTTTACCGCCGGTGCGCTGCAACAACTCCTACCAGCGGTCAACGCCGAGTACAATCTCGTAGGGTTGAGTGGCACCTCAGGCGGCGCTCTCTGTGCAGTCACGGCCTGGTACGGCCTGCTCAGTGACGGCCACGACTACGCCGGGGAACTACTGGAGGATGTCTGGTGTGATGTCGCCGCCACGACGACGCCCTCGTTCCTGCTGAACGAGTCGCTCGTGTGGCGCAAGCGACTGCAGAACCGCATGCTCCCTGCGGCCGATATCTCGCCCTACGCGACGCCGGGAGCAGTCGGCCACGACTGGTATCTGTCGCTGCTTGACCGCCACATCGCGTTCGACGAGTTCGACAGCCTCGCTGACAGGGCGCCGCCACACGTGACCGTCGGCACAGTCAACGTCAACAGCGGCGTGTTCGAGACGTTCACCGACGATGCCATCACACCGAAGGCGGTGCTGGCCTCGGCTGCGTTCCCGCTGCTGTACGAGGCTGTCGAACTGAACGGCCACTGGCATTGGGACGGCCTGTTCTCACAGAACCCGCCGATCCGGGAGTTCCTGACCAGTGACCGGCCAAAACCGGACGAGATCTGGGTTATCCAGATCGAGCCACAGACCCGCGATGACCGTCCGACATCGCTGGCAGAGATCACCGACCGCCGGCAGGAGCTATCCGGGAATCTTTCGCTGAATCAGGAGCTGTTCTTCGTCCGGAAGGTCAACGAATGGGTGGACAAAGGGTATCTCCCGGACGATTTCAAACACGTGGAGATACGGCGACTGAAACTCGATGAAAAGCTGACAGCAGCCTCGAAACGCGACCGCGACCCTCGGTTTATCGAGGATCTCATCGAAACGGGCCGAGCCGAAGCGGACGCGTTTCTGGAGCGGGTGCCGGAGAAAGCAACCGAACCGTCTGGTCAGTAGCTCTTCGCGAAGTACGCCGTCTCCTCGGCGTCCTCGCCACAGATGGCGCAATCGTCGTGGATTGGCTCCTCGTCGCGGTCAAGGGGCACCATCACGATTTCGGCCGCGATAGCGTCCTTGATCGGCTCCTCGCAGTCCTCGTCACCACACCAACCACACTTCACGTAGCCGCCGTGCTGGCCGATGGTGCCGAGGATTTCCTCGCGGGACTCAGCCTCACGGATTTCGCCTTCCAGCGTCTCCTCAGCGCTGGCATATAGCTTGGCGTGGACGGTGTCGAGGTGGTCGGTAACGGTGTCGGCGATACCGTCGCGGTCGACCGTCTCGGTTTCGCCGTCGGGCCGGTGGACCAGCGTGGCTTCCCCGTCCTCAACCTCGTGGGGGCCGATTTCGACCCGGAGGGGAACGCCGTGGAGTTCGTGTTCGTTGTATTTGAAGCCGGGATTGCGGTGTTCGCGGTCATCGAGTTCGACGCGGACGCCGGCCTCGTCGAGTTCGGCAGCGAGGTCGGCGGCGTAGTCAATGACTTCGTCCTTGTTGTCCTCCTGCCAGATGGGGACGACCACGACTTGGTCAGGCGCGAGTGCGGGCGGGAGCACGAGGCCCTGGTCATCCGAGTGGGTCATGATGAGCGCACCCATCGCGCGCCAGGACAGTCCCCACGAGGTCGTGTGGGCCGTGTTCTCCTCCTCGTCGGCGTCGGCGTAGGTGATGTCGAACGCCTCGCCGAAGGAGGTCCCGAGGTAGTGGGAGGTGGCAGCCTGCACGGTCTTACCGTCGGGCATCAGCGTCTCGATGGTCGTCGTCGTGTGCGCGCCGGGGAACTTGTCGTGGGGCGGCTTGCGTCCCTTCAGCGGCGGCATCGCCATGACCTCCTCGTAGAGGCGGGCGTACTGATCCAGACGGGTCATCGTCTCCTCCCACGCGCCGTCCTTGTCGGCGTGGGCGGTGTGGCCCTCCTGCCAGAGGAACTCCTTGGTGCGGAAGAACGGCTTCGTCTCGGTGGCCTCCCATCGGACGACCGAACACCACTGGTTCAGCCGCATCGGGAGGTCCCGGTGCGAGCGAGTCCACTGGGCCATGAACGGCGCGATGATGGACTCGCTGGTGGGCCGGACGGCGAGGCGTTCTTCGAGTTCGTCGTGGCCACCATGGGTTACCCATGCCACCTCGGGGTCGAACCCTTCGACGACGTCTTTCTCCTTCTCCAGATACTCTTCGGGGATAAACATGGGGAAGTAGGCGTTCTGCACGCCGGTGTCCTTGAACCAGCCGTCGAGATTGTTCTGGATACGCTCCCAGATAGCGTAGCCGCGTGGGCGCGTGACGATGAACCCGCCCATGGGGGCGTAGTCCGCGAGGCCGGCCTTCTGGACGACCTCGGCGTACCACTCGCCGGGTGAATGCTCCTTGCTCTCGGTGATGCCGAGTTCCTGCTCGCCACTCATTAGGTGTGTCGTGGCCCACGGCGCTAATAAACTCCCCGAAGGGTGGTGAGCCGCTGGCACGCCGACCGGACCAGTTCGATCCCTGCTCCGCGCTGCGAGACCATTGTATGGGCGATCTCAGGCTTGTTCCGCCCGAATAGAGAGAATCTCCGGGCTCCGGATTGCCGAAGGCTGACGCCGCGGACCCGCCGCGAAGGAACAGTTCCTGATACGGGTCGCCCCCACCTGCCGACCCCGGGACGATAGCAAGGGACCCTTCCGAAACGTTCGACACAGCATCTCTGACGGCGACTTCATGGGACTCGTCGTTGAGTTCGACAGTGACTGTGTCACTCCCCGGTGCGAACGCCGAATGGCGGATCGAGGTCTTGACGTTCCCGTAGCCGTCGACGTGACAGACCACGGACTCGGGCGGGGCCGGCACGTCGTCGAGTGACCGCTCCACGCCGAGGGACGAGTGATTCCCATTTGCGATTTCGACGACTCGCCGGGGAAACACGTCCCGCGAGCGGAACTGGCCCGTGTCCGCCGGGAGTTCGATCTCACGGAAGGTCGTGGCGTGGTCGGCGATAAACGAGAGGTTGTAGCCGGCGTCGACGGCGACGACGGGGACACCGTTGTCCAGTTCGAGGTAACAGAGCGCCCCGCCGGTGTCGGGCCGCTCCGGTGTCGATTCCGTTGTTCGTGGGGCCGTGTTCGAGTAAATCAACAGGTCGTCGAACGACGGATTGTGGATGCCGAGCTGCGCGATCCAGAACCCCGTGGCGACCGTCGAGAACGGCTTGACCTCGGTCGACTGGACGGTCATCGTCGGGTTGGCAGCAGTGAGACGGTGGACGACCTCTGAGAAGGCCGGGTCGGCCGGGCCGTAATCCGCGATAAGATGAACGAACGTGCTCATATGATGCTCCGGTCGTTACCACGTCGGTACGCCTGTATAATCTTGTGCCTTGGTACCAGATATAGGATTATCGAACGTCCCTGACGACGCCGGCACTCAGGCACCGATTGTTGTCAGCGAGGCGATAGAGTCGGCGACGCGGCGCTCCATCCCCGTCCCAGCGAATCCCGGCACGGGGTCGACAGCCTGTGCGTAGAACTGTGATTCGCCTTCGACAAACTCGACACAGAGCGCCCGCGCGCCGAAGCGGTCCAGTAACTCCCGGACACGGGCCGCGAGCGTCACCTCAACAGTCTCCTCGCTGATGACGTGGTCCAGCCCGGACACTTCCGACCGAACCTGAATCGCTCGCAGATGGGTTTCGCGGCCGTCGTTGACGGCGAAGTACTTGTACTCCACCGGCTCCTCCCGAACACAGGCCTGATAGAAATCGCCCTCGTCGCTATTTGCCGGCACACCGTCCCAGGAGTAGCGGGTGCGAGGGATGTAATCGCACTCTGGCTTTTCGAACCAGACGGTCGGCACCTTACAGCCGACCTGTTCCAACCCGTTCAGGGCGACAAGTCGGCAGGCAAGCGCCGTCGTCGGCAGGAACCCGTTCCACGTCTCAACGCCAACGCTGTCAGCGTATCGAAGGGCGCTGAACGACTCCGGCCCGAGCGTCGTATTGACGAGTGCGGCCAGGTCGTCGATATCGGCTTTGGCCACCGGGTTTCCGGGGCGGAGAAACTGGACGTCGAACCCCCGAGCGGAGAGCCGTTCTGCGACGGCACCAAACACCGGGTGTTCAGGCTCGCAGATGAAGCCGATGCAGTCCATACCGCCACGTCTCAGCGGTCCGATAAAAAAGTCGCGCAAAACCGAACGACTGAGGCACCGTGGTTTCGAAGTAGTGGTCTGATGAAGCTGCTCAGTATTGGGGGGCACTCCGGCGCTGAGAGCTGGGATATCGTCGCCGTCGTTGTCCTCTCCGCCGTAGCCGGAGCAATCCTGTGTGGGCTCGCCCTGGCCGCGTACCGACAACGCGGAACGCGCGCGTACCTGCTGATTGCGCTCGCACTCACCGCGCTGTTTGCCCGCCCGCTCATCGCGCTGTTGTCGGGGTTTTCAGTGGTTTCAGCACCGACTCACCATCTCCTCGAACACGCGCTCGATACCGTCTTTGTCGTCCTCGTCCTCGGTGCAGTGTACTACGCCCGGACAGTCGAGAAACGCCTCGATGAGGAGGGACTATGAGCGACACCAGAGCCAGAATCCACCAGCATATCGAGTCGAATCCGGGCGTTCACTTCCGAGAACTAACACGGGCGCTGGACCTCGCGACGGGACAGGTCCAGCACCACCTGGCCAGACTTGACCGCGTTCACAGCGAGTCGGTCAATGGGCGTACACACTACTACGCGTCGTCGTTTGACCCCTGGGAGCGCCATGCTATCGCCTTCCTCCGTCGCGAGACGGCGAGAGACATTCTTGTTACGCTCATACAGCGCGAAACTGCTCGCCCCGGCGAGGTGGCCGGCCATCTCGATATCGCACGGAGCACGCTCGAACACCACCTCAGCGGGCTGGTCGAGCACGATATCGTCGAAAAGCGCCGGAGCGAGGGACGAGTGACGCTGGCGCTCTGTCGGCCGGACCTGACGGTCGAACTGCTCGCGGCAGTGGAGCCCACGGGCCCCGACCGCCTGTCGGATCGCTTCACCCGGTTACTTGACAGGCTGTTCGAGAGCGAGTAGCTCAGTTTCTGCGGGCAGCGGTGCTTTCGAGTCTTGTACCACAACCCAATTGCACGGGCAGCCCATAGTGTGGGTGATGACTGAACGCGGCATTTCCCGACGCGAGTTCGCCAAGAGTGCCGTCGCCATCGGCGGCACCGCGGCACTGGCCGCCTGTCTTGATCGCGGATCGGGAACGGTACCCAAGGGAACCGATGACCCCTCGTCCCTCCCGGAGCGCCAGCACGCCTGGGACGCGTCGCTGGCCACTGACGACGCGGGGAACCACCGACTGTCGCGCCACCACGTCCTCTTGTTGCTGGACTACACTGGCGACGGAACGCCGGCCGATGCCGACCGCGAGCAGGTCGAGACTGCGCTTCGAGACCTCGAACGGGCCTACGAGTGGAGCAACGAGGGACTGCTGTTCACGCTCGGGTACAGTCCGACCTACTTCGACCGCTTCGAGGCCGACGTAGCCGGCGTCGACCTGCCCGAGCCAATGGCGCTTGCCCCCTTCGAAGACCCAGAACTCGACACGCCCGACGCACTGCTACACCTCGCGAGCGACGACGAGCGGGCCGTTATTGCAGCCGAGGAAGCGGTGAAAGGCAACCGAGACACGGTAAACGACCACGAGATGAGCGCTACCTTCGAGGGTGTGCTGCGCGAGGCGGAGCGCCGGACGGGATTCGTCGGGGCCGGTCTGCCCGCCGAGAATCAGGACGTCGACGGGGTTCCGGACTCCGAGCCAGTCCCGGAAGAGGCCCCGCTGTTCATGGGCTTCAAGTCAGGATTCAAGGAGAACCAGGCCTCCGAGGACCGGGTAACGGTCGATTCAGGGCCGTTCGCCGGCGGCGCGACCCAGCACCTCTCGAAAATCCGGCTGCAACTCCAGCAGTGGTACGAACAGGACTCTCGGGACCAGCGCGTCTCGAAGATGTTCTGTCCGGCCCACGCCGCCGAGGACAAGGTTGAAGGCGTCGGCGAGAACCTCGGCACTGACAACGGTGCCGGCGAATGCCCCGAGGATGTGGTCGACAGCGGCCGGCGGGAGGGTGTCGTTGGCCACGCACAGAAGATGTCCCGCGTCAGGGAAGACGGGACGCCGACCATTCTCCGCCGGGACTTTGATTCGACCGACGGCGGTGAAGCGGGACTGCACTTCCTCGCGCTGCAACGCTCTATCGCCGACTTCGTCGCGACGAAACAGGCGATGAACGGAACAGATGTCGCTAACGACTCCGCCGTCGGCCAGCGGGTGAACAACGGGATCCTCCAGTACATGACGGTTACGCGACGTGGGAACTACCTGCTCCCGCCACGTGACCTGCGGGCGCTCCCGCCGGCCGATCCAGCCTGACGGTTCTGGCGTCGTCAGGATACCGGGTCGCGGTTCTCGACTGATTCACGGGTGAGGGCGTCGGCGCTGACGCTGTAGCGGTACGACTGGGTGAAATAGTCGGATATCGGTCCTTCTGTCGCCGTTGATCCGGCCGGCGGGTCAGTCGTCGAAGATCCCGTACAGGTGACGACGACATCGTACCCCCACGACCGCTCGGTAACAGTATCAACGCGGCAGTCGAGGCTCATTTCGGTGTATTCACCCTGCCACAGACCGTTGTAGACGTGCCGGTACTGGTACTCGGACACGAACTCACGGACGGAGGACTCGTTCAGCGTCGCGGGCCGGTTCGGCCGTTCCTTCGGACCGTCCCGAAACTCGACGGTCCCTGTTGGGGACGGAGCGGTCGTCGCTGCTTCCGACGGGGCCGGTGACTCCGGCGACGGCGCACCGAAACAGCCTGCGGTCAGGACGACGAAACCGAGGACTACAACTCGAAGCGTTAGGGAGGGCATATCCCGGAATGTGCTGACCAATAACAAGTGTCTTGTGCCGTCCAGTTCCCGCCACGATATTCGGCCGCCGTACCAGAACGGTCTTTCAGACGAGGACCCAAAGGCGGTTCATGAATCGACGACAGTTCCTCGCCAGTGCCGGTTTCGCCGGCACGACAGTCCTAGCGGGGTGTGGTTCGCTGAGTTCCCAGTCGACACGCGCTCCACCGCTGGTCGAGAACCGCCCCGACGCCACGTACCGGCCCACCCACGCAGAGGGGATGGGAATGGCCGGGATTGCACAGGCGGGCGAGTACATGGTCGGACTGAGCTACTCCTTTCCCCACCGCTTCTGGACGGTCACTGGGACGACGGCCGAAAAGGTCGACATCCGGAGTGAGGACAGCGTTCACCTGATGGCGACTGTCTGGGACCCCGAGACCGAGATGGTCCTCCCGGTGTCCGCCGGCCTCTCAATCACCGTTGAGCGCGACGGGGAGACGGTCGCTGACAAGTCTCCGTGGCCGATGATCTCCCAGAACATGGGGTTTCACTACGGCGACAACTACGCGCTTGACGGCGACGGCGTCTATCAGCTCTCGGTCCGCGTCAACGGGATGGGTGAACGCCGACTGGGTGCCCTCGAAGGCCGGTTCAACGAGGCCGGCGAGGCGACGGTCGAATTCGATTTCGCACAGAGCACCCGCGACCAGCTCTCCTTTGAGCAGTTCCCGGACTCACAGGGCGAGCGTGCAGCAATCGACCTGATGAACATGGACATGGTGCCGACCTCGCAGGTCCCCGAAGTGTCGGCGCTGCCCGGAACGGTCCTCGGGACGGACAAAGGAAACGACGGCGTCTACGCGGTTACGTGGCTTCAGGACGCCGCGTTCCTCGCCGACGGTGAGTCGTATCTCGCCGTCTCAGCTCGGACGCCATACAACCGCGTTCCCCTCCCGATGATGTCTCTCGACGGAACCGTGGATGCCGACGGCGAGACAGTGTTTGAAGACGCGCTGACCGCCGCAGTCCACCCCGAACTCGGGTATCACTACGGCGCAATCGTCGGGACGGCAGTACAAGAGCCATCGGTCGGCATCGATGTCGTCGCCCCGCCACAGGTGTCCCGTCATGAGGGATACGAGACAGCGTTCCTGACGACGCCCTCGTTCTCGTTTTCGGGTAACTGACCGCTTCCGCTCGATTGAGACCAGACGCCCGATAGGGTTCGACCGGTCGAAATCCGTCGGTGATGATCGCTGAGGGACACCGAGAGTAACGCCTCGGCATGAGACATCTGTCGAGGCGATGCCTTCGGCGACCTGAATGACCCTCCGCGACCGATCCGAATAGCGTTGCAGTCTGGCACCTAATCGAACCAATCTGTGTACTCGTCACAGTCGCGGCACTCGGCACGGATGCTCCAGTCATCTCCGCGCTCGTGTGACGACGGTGCGACCCTGTTTATCTGGACATTCACCGACCCACATTCTGGACACTGGCCCGGGACTTGCTCACTGAACATGAGTAATACAGTCCGTATAGTTACCAGATTTTCATGCACACTAATATTTGTTTTCCAGAATAATATGTTGTGAGATAGTACCACGTATAGAACGGCAGAGTCGGGTCGAATCCGATAGCCGAATCACTCCACAGCGAACGGACTCTCTGCCTGTTGCCACGGCCAGCCCGGGACCCGTGTCTGGACCCCCGCCGCAAGCGCGGCATCGAGGTCGTCGGCACCCGCGGCGGCCGTGTCGTCACCGTGGGTTCGTACGTCCGCAACGTGGAAGGTCGCCTCCGCGAGCAGCCGGAGCGGTTGCTCACCGGCGATCATAGCCGCAAGCTCGCGGCCGAGGAGTTCGTCGACGACAAAGCCTGGGTAATCGCCTGTGACGTCCAGGCCTCGGAGCAAGCGAACCAGCGCGGCGACGTTGACCGCTCGGTCGCCGTCGGCGAACACCTCGTCGATAGCAGCCGTATAGGCGTCGTCTGTGAGCGTGTCAACGTCGACAGCAAACTGGGAACCGAGGAAGGCTCGCGTTTCATTTATTAGCGGGACAACGTCGTCGCCCCGTTTCTGGACCCAGTCGTACTCCTCACGGACGGTTTCAGGTGTCAATCGCATGCCGGCGTCTCACGTGGCGGCCGCTTACCGTTTGTGGGCACACACAGCGGCGACTGCGGGACAGTTCCGACCTCCGTATTGCGAAGGCTTTTATAACGCGAGGGGAATACTGAGAAATAGAGGACGGTTTTCCGGACATCTCTCCACGTCCGGAGGCAACTCACCGATAACTGATGACTTTATTAGAGAGCGTACATCCCGCGGCACCAGGTCGACCCGCACCAGCCGTGGACGGCCCCGCTACCGGGATGACCCGTTTTGAGCTATGAGCACTGTAGACAAGCAACTCGAAGACGTGAAGGCAACGATCGACGAGGAAGTCCCGCGCCGTATCTCCGTCTCGGATGTCACGTACGAGGGACCGGAACTCGTCATATACACGCGGGACCCGAAGGAGTTTGCCGCGAACAGCGACCTCGTTCGCCGGCTCGCATCGAAGCTCCGGAAGCGTATCACGGTCCGCCCGGACCCGGACGTACTGGCCCCGCCAGCCGAGGCCGAAGAGGCAATCCGGGACCTCATCCCCGAGGAAGCCGGCGTCATGGACCTGAATTTCCACGCTGACACCGGCGAAGTCGTCGTTCAGGCACAGAAGCCCGGCGTCGTCATCGGCCGGCGCGGCTCGACCCTGCGTGAGATCACGCAGGCGGTCGGGTGGACGCCCGAAGTCGTTCGGACGCCACCCATCGAGTCCTCAACGGTCGAGAATGTCCGAAACTTCCTCAAACAGGAGCGCGAGGACCGCCGCGACGTCCTCGAACGCGTGGGTCGGCAGATCCACCGCGAGCCGATGTCGGACGATGAGTACGTCCGTATTACGACGCTAGGCTGCTGTCGGGAGGTTGGTCGCGCCGCGTTCATCCTCTCGACGCCGGACACGCGAATCCTCATCGACTGTGGCAACAAGCCCGGCTCGAACGGCGAGAAGCCGTATCTGGACATTCCGGAGGCGTTCGGGGCTGGAACCAATGGTATCGACGCTGTCGTTCTGACCCACGCGCATCTCGACCACTCAGCACTGGTCCCGCTGCTGTTCGAGTACGGCTACGACGGCCCCATCTACTGTACCGAGCCGACGCGGGACCTGATGGGACTGCTGACGCTCGATCACCTCGATACCGCCGCGGACGACGGCCGCACCCCGCCGTACGACTCCGAGATGGTCCGTGAGGCGATCAAACACACCATCCCGCTGGAGTACGGCGACGTGACCGATATCGCGCCCGATATCAAGCTGACACTGCACAACGCCGGCCACATTCTGGGCTCGTCGGTGTGTCACTTCCACGTCGGTGACGGCCTGTACAACGTCGCTTTCTCCGGTGACATCCACTACGACGACACGCGCCTGTTCGACGGCGCGGTCAACGACTTCCCGCGCGTCGAGACGCTCGTGCTAGAGTCGACTTACGGCGGCCGCAACGACTACCAGACCGACCAGGAAGACTCGGAGCGAAAGCTCAAACAGATCATCCAGAACGCCTACGACCGCGACGGGAAGGTCCTCATTCCGACCTTCGCCGTGGGACGGGCCCAGGAACTCATGCTCGTCCTCGAAGAGGCGATGCGGAACGGTGATATCCCCGAGATGCCGGTCCACCTCGACGGGATGATCTGGGAGGCGACAGCCGTCCATACGACCTACCCCGAGTATCTCCGTGACGGTCTGCAGGACCGCATCTTCGACGAAGACAAGAATCCGTTCCTGGCCGACCAGTTCAACCCTATCGACGGCGGTGACGAGGAGCGAGAGGAAATTGCCGACGGTGATTCCTCTATCATCCTCTCCACGTCTGGGATGCTCACCGGTGGCCCAGCCATGTCCTGGCTCGAACAGCTCGGCCCCGACCCGGATTCGACGCTCACCTTCGTTGGCTATCAGGCACAGGGAACGCTCGGCAAGCGAATCCAGCGCGGCATCGACGAGGTGCCCGTCGGCGGCAAGGGACGCAGCGAGAAGGTCCCGCTGGAGATGACCGTCGAAACGGTCGACGGCTTCTCCGGGCACGCCGACCGGCAAGGGCTGGAGAACTTCGTGAAGACGATGAACCCCCGGCCCGAGAAAATCCTCTGCGTGCACGGCGATGAATCCGCGACACAGGACCTCTCCTCGTCGCTGTACCACGACCAGAACATCCGGACCTTCGCGCCGGAGAACCTCGAAACGTTCCGCTTCCGCTGACCGGTCGCTGTTCTCGATTCGCTATCAGTAATCAGACAAACCTCTATACTGCAGGCGGGTGAAGCAACACGTATGAACATCACCCAGTATCTCGACGAACTCGAACCGGTCGGGATGGTACTCATTGGACTCGTGCTGTTTATCATCCCGGAACCTGCGACATCGACACTCGGAATCGGCCTGATGGTGCTCGGCGGCGCGTGGTGGTTCTACGAGTGGAACCGCTGAGATAACTCGGGGTAGTCGTCATGAATCACGACCGCATTCACGCACAGGAACCGTCACACCACCGCGATCGCTGGACGGTCGGCACAATCACCGAGATAGCGGAGCAAGACGGCCACTGTGTCGTCACTGTCGAAGACGAGGCCGGCGAGCCGACGGAACTCGTCGTCACGATGGCCATCCGGGACCTGTTCGTCAGTCGGCTGGACATCGGCGACAACGAAAGTCCGGTCGGCGAGCGCGTCTGGTTCCGGAAACGCGGTGGGTCGTAGCCAGTCGCTGACGCGTCCGGGCAGTGGTCGACCGTCACTCCGACAGGTCGACAGTCCGGTCGGCCCAGCGCCGAAGCCGATCGAGCGCATCCCGCTCGGCCCGGGAGACCGGGTCGTCGACGCCCAGTTCGTCGCTATCGAAAGCGTTGAGGACGGCTACGTCCGCTTTCTCACAGTATTCGGTGAGCCGGCTGACCGAAATGGAATCGTGCTGGAATGGGATCGTCGCGTCGTTGACGAACACCGCCCGGGGAGTCTCCGGGAGCGCGTCCAGTTGTTGCTCGGCACGGCGAGCGTTTTCCCGGGCGAGCGCGACTGCCTGCTCGCCTGTCTCGCTCTCGGCACGGGGCGCGTTGGCGTCAACCCGGCCGAGCCAGACCGCCTCCGGCACAGTGATGAATCGGTCGAGGCGACCGCCCAGAATGGTCCCGTCCCGTTCGAGTTCGGGTGCGAAATCGAGGACGACGACGCCCGCGGGTCCCTCGCTGTCGAGCCAAGCGTCAAGGGCGGTCGCAGTCGTCCGCGTCTTGCCGGCGTTCGAGGGACCGGTGACCAGCGTCGACCCCGAGAGCGGGAACTGGAGGCCGGTCACGCGAGGAGTTCCTCCCGGAGGAATTTCCCGCCGAGGCCAGCCATGGCGAGGCCGAGCGCGACAGCGAACGCCAGCACGAACCCGGAAAGCGGGCCGACACCGCCGCCGATCTGTTCGACAACGAAGTTCGCGGCCAGCCCGCCCGAAACAGCGATGAGTGCCAGCCCGCCGACGTTGGCGAGCAGCGAGTTGGACTCCGGGACCGCATCAGAATTCAGGAGATAGAGGACGAGGGCGATGACGAACGGCGTGCCGACGGTGCCGAGCGCGAGCACGAGGACGAGTTGGCCGAGGACGTTCCCGCCGATGAACGCGCCCGGCGCGGACAGCAGCGCAACAGCGACGAGCAGGCCGCGGTAGCGGTTGTCCTCGATAGTAGTGCCCCAGCCGAGTTTGTCCGCGAGCAGGAACGGCGGGACGATGGTGTTGCCTCCGAGCGTCGACACAGCAGCGCCCCACAGACCGAGCAGGAACAGCCAGCGGGCGCTGTCGCCGACCAGCGGACCGAGGGCCTCAGCAGCGCCGACCGTGGTAAGGTCGCCCGAAGTGAGCACGCTCGCCGTCACCAGAAAGATGGCGAGGCTGTAGATGCCGAAGGCCACCAGCATCGACGCCCCCACGTCGACCGTCGCGAGGTCGTAGTCCTCGCGGGTCCAGCCGCGTGCCCGCATTGTGTAGGAGTGCATCGTAATGAGCGTGATGTGGACCGCGCCACCGAGGATGCCGGCCGCGACCAGTGCGCTTCCGGATGGGACAGACGGGACCAGTCCTGTCACCGCCGCACCGGCGTCGATGGGCACGACGAATAGACTGGCGACGAACGCGACGACGACCAGCAGGACGAGCACTTTCGCGGCCAGTTCGAGGAACCGGTAGCCCCCGCCCGCCAGCCCCGCTGCGAGGATGAGCGCCCAGACGACGCCCCAGATACGCGCGTCGATACCCGTCACCGTCGCCGAAACCGTGGCGACGGTCTTCATGATGACCAACTGTGCCACGCCGGCAGCGAGTACCGCGTCGCCGACAAGCAACCACGCCCACGTTTCGCCGAGGTGATCCTCGACAACGGCGACGATGCCACGCTCGGTCAGCAGTCCCAGCCGCATCGCGAGATACTGCGCCAGCGCTCCCGCCCCTGCGGAGAGGACGACGACCCACAGGAGACTGTAGCCGAAGGCACCGCCCGCGGTAACGAGGCTGGCTATCGTCGCTGGGCCGGCAGCAATCGCGCCCGCGATCCAGGATGGTCCCATCGCTTCGACGTAGTCACTGATTGTCCCGCTGCTAACAGCCGAACTGTCGACGGTTTCGGTCGAACTCATACCTCCGGCTTGGGTGAGGCCCCCTGAAAACACTGCCGACATATTGTTCGGTGGTATTCTACGGTAATTCGGTTGCTGTACAGCGATTATGCGGAAATGGAAGCTCTGCGGAATTAGTATATCACGCGCTCACCGGGCGGAACGCTACCAGAAGGAGTCCAGACTGCGCTGACTCAGAGTTCGACGGTCCCGAGGTCCGATTCCAGTTCGTCGACGTGGTCGTTGTACGCGTCGACGAAATCCTCGAACTGCGGGGCGTACTCACGGATGTCGGCTGCCGAAGGGGGTTCGTACTGCGAGAGGAGATAGAGCCCGTTGCTCCCGCCGACCCGGAGGTACGACGCCCCGTCGGTGTCCCACTTCAGTTCCCAGCGCGTGCCGCCGATTCGGTCGGTGAAGGTGCCGTAGTCGCCGCCCTCGTAGCGCTGGAGTTCCCGCGCGATCTGGTCGCATATCTCGCGGATACGGCCGAGGACACGGTCTCGTTCGGCCACAACGCCGTCGGTCGTCTCGATTTCCGGGAATTCCGTCGACACGTCGTCGAGAACACCGTCGAGCGACGCGACGTAGTTGTTGAATCCCTCGACGAAGGCATCGTAGTCGGCGAGCGCGGCCGCCAGCGGCTCCGGCTCTGGTGGCTGTTTGGTCGAGATGACGTAGGTATCGGAGCCGCGCGAGGGGGAGAACCGGAGGTACTCCAGATCGCCACCCTCGTACTTCACCGTCCACTCGCCGCGGTCGGTCTCGATATCCGCCTGTCCGTAGTCGCCGCCCTCCAGTCGGGCGAGCTGGTAGGCGACCTGTCCGGCGTGGTCCCGGACCGCCGCGACCAGTTCGTCACGCTGCTGTGCAACGGCCGTTGCGTCGGCGGGGTCCACCGGTGGCCACTCTGTCACAGTAGACGGAAGCGACGGGACGGCAATAACAGGCTCGGTCGGCTACTCGGACTCTAGGAGCGCATCGTCACCGTGGCGCTCGCGGAGTCCCTCGAAGTACTCGCGCTGCTCGTCGATGTTCGATGTCGATTCATCGTACACGTCGGTAAAGAGGTCCGTCGGGTCCGGTGCGTGGGCCTCAGCGTTGTCGATGATTTCGCCAAGGCGCTCGTCGATGGTGTCGTCCATCACGTCGATTTTCCCGTCGTCCAGCAGATTGCAGTTTCTGAGGAATGCCTCCATGCGGTCCAGCGGGTCGCGTTCGCGCCACTCCTCGACCTCTGCGTCGTCCCGGTATACGTCCGGGTCGTCGGCGGTCGTGTGCGCGCCAAAGCGGTACTGGACGGCCTCGATGAAAATTGGCTCCTGATCTTCGCCGTTTGCTCCTACGGCCCGCTCTCTGGCGGCCTCGGTGACGGAGTAGGTCGCCAGCGGGTCCATCCCGTCGACCTGCACGCCGTCGAAGCCGTACGCGTCGGCTTTCTGCGCCAGCGTCTGGCTGGCAGTCTGGCGCTCCCGCGGGACGGAGATGGCCCACTGATTGTTGTTGCAGAAGAACACCGTCGGTGTCTCGAACACGCCGGCAAAGTTCATCGCCTCGTGGAAATCCCCCTCGCTGGTGGCCCCGTCGCCGAAGTGGACGACGCCTGCCCGCTCGTCGCCCTTGCGCTTTGCCGCCCACGACCAGCCGACGGCGTGGGGCAGGTGTGCGCCGATGGAGATGTTCAGCGGGAACACGTTCACGTCGCCGAGAGCGGCGTTACCCGCTTCGTGGCCCATCCAGTAGAGGACGTACTCCCAGGGGAGCCCGCGGGCGACGAGCGCGCCGTGTTCCCGGTACTGATAGAAGATAGTGTCCTCGTCGGCCAGCGCGTACGTCGACCCGATCTGTGACCCCTCCTGGCCCGCCAGCGATGAGTAGGTCCCGAGCCGGCCCTGCCGCTGGAGGCTTATCATCCGCTCGTCAAACCGGCGGGCAAAGCGCATATCGCGGTACATCGACACCAGTGACTCATCGGACAGGTCCGGAATGAGGTCTGGTTCGACGATCTCACCGTCTGAATCGAGCGCCTGTACCCGGTCGTCGGGCGCCCGATTGAGAACGTCCTGTGTCATTTCGTACCCTACACTCGGAGAGGACCGTCAAAAAGCTGTGTTCGGCTCCGGTCAGCCAAGCCACTCCAACACGCGCCGACGGGCGTCAGCCTGATCGTCGGGCATCACTTCGAGGACGACGGCGCCGTCGAAGTGGGTATTGAGAACACCGGCAGTTGGTTCGAGCGGAATGTCACCATCGCCGAATGCCAGCCCGTCCGTCAGTACTGTGCTGTCGGTGAAGTGAACGACTTGAATCTGGTCGCCGTAGTCTCTCAGGAGGGTTGTCAGCGACTCCAGATAGGCTGGCTCGGACATGAACAGGTGCGCTGTATCGAGCACCAGGTCGTGGCCACGGTCGAGCAGGAGGTTTGCCAGCGAGAACTGACTCGCGCCGGGATTGTTCTCGTAGCCGCAGGGAGCGGTGAAGTCGTAGCTGTCCAGTTGGGTAGTATGCGTGTGCTGTGCGTACTGGCTGTGGACCACGAGATAGGCGTCGAGTCGCTGGGCCAATGCATCGCTCTGGCGGAACGGGTCCGGGTCATCCGGGCGGGCATGAAGCGTGTGGACCGACGTCGCGGAGACGGGTGACTCTTCGACCGTTGCCGCTGTAGCCGGTACGTCATCGAGGTCTGACGGCCGCAAGTGAAGTTCTACGCTATCAAAGCCCCGATCGGCCGCGGCGTCTAGCTTGGCCGGGGTCGGCGGGCACTTGCCGACAAGATTCATTATCGTGATTTTCACGACGGCGAAAATAAAACAGTCCCTTCATTAGCATAACTGAGCCGTATAATTCATGGCGTGTCCGCCCAACGTATTCATGATGCTCGGCAAAGAGGGGCCAGCGGCAGACAGTGAGCGGGTGACGCTCTGGCCGGATCACCACCTATCGCACACTCATGCGGTGCTCTGGACCGTCATCCTCGTCGCAACAGTCGGAGATATCCTCCTGACAATGACTGGGCTCACGGTCGGCCTACAGGAGGGGAACGCCGTCGTCAGCACGATGCTTGCGGAGTTCGGGCTGGCTGGCCTCTGGCTGGTGAAGTTCGGGGCGATGCTGTGGCTGGTCGCCGGGTGGCGACTGCTCTCCGAGCGCAACGCGACGATCTTTCTTGCCCTGTTTGCCGTGGTGACACTCATGGTCGTCGCCTACAACTCAGTCACCATCCTGCAGTACCGCGGGGTAATAACGGCTTTTGCGGGCATCTGAAGCGCTGAAGCCTTAGAATTCAGGAACAGCGGGATTAAGTACCACTGGGTGTGACCACGGTGTAATGGATAGACGTTCTTTCCTGACAGCGGCCGGCGCGACGGTGTCCGTCTCGTTTGCCGGCTGTGCCGGACTGGGTGGCAGCGACGAAGCGAGCACTGAGGCGTCGAGCACGGACGAATCAACCGCCACCGGGACAAGTACCGGCGACGCCGGCAGTGCCGACGAGACGCTGGTCGTTGGGACCTACAGCGCGTTCGTCGACTCGCCGTCGACGAGCCCGGGCGCATGGGTGAAACAGCGCTTCGAAGAGGAGTTCGACGCTCGCCTGATCTGGCAGACACCAAGCAATGAGGTCAACCACTACATCGAGCGCCGGAACGCTGGCGTCGACATCGAGGCCGATATGTACCTCGGACTGAACACGGACCACCTCGTCCGAGTCGACGAGAACCTCGACGACAGCCTGTTCGCCGATGTCGGCGACGTGGCGGGGCAGAACGACATCAAATCTGGCCTGCAGTTCGATCCCGACGGCCGGGCGATCCCCTACGACACCGGCTACATCAGCCTGGTGTTCGACGGGACAGCGACTACGGCGCCGGAGACGTTCGACGGCCTCCTTGCCGAGGAACACGCTGGCGACCTCATCACACAGAACCCTGCCAGTTCAGCGACCGGGCGGGCGTTCCTGCTGCACACGGTCAAGCAGTTCGGCCCGGACGGCTATCTGGACTACTGGAGCGACCTGCAGGACAACGACGTTCGGGTGCTTGGCTCCTGGAGCGACGCCTACAGCGCCTGGTCGGGCGGCGAAGCGCCGATGGTCGTCTCCTACTCCACTGACCAGGTGTTTGCCGACCAGAACGACGCGAACATGGAGAAACACCAGATCCGCTTCCTGAACGACCAGGGCTACGCCAACCCGGAAGGGATGGCGATCTTCGACGGGGCGGACACGCCCGACCTCGCCCGGGAGTTCATGGGCTTCCTGCTGCGCCCGGAAATCCAGGGCGAAATCGCCGTCCGGAACGTCCAGTTCCCGGCGACTGAGTCAGCCGACCTCCCCGAGGACTACGCCGAACTGGCCCAAGAGCCACCTGAGCCGGTCACGTTCGGCTACGACGAACTCAAGGGCTCCGTCTCGGGCTGGATTTCTGACTGGGAACGGCAGTTCGCCTCGAACTAACGACGACGGACTGTGGCCCGAGATTTCGACGGCGGCGTAGATGATTCCGACAGCGAAACAGCGACAGGGACAGCGAGCAGTCCGTCCCGCGAGCGAGGCCGGACCGTCCGAAATACTATCGAACGCCGGGCAATCGTCGGACTTGCAGTCGTCACTATCGCGCTGTTGCTCGGCATTTTCTACTACCCGGTGGCGACAGTCTTTATCGACAGCGTTCTCGTCGACAGCCGCTGGACTGGCCGGGTGTTTGTCTCGATACTGCAGGACCCGTTCTATTTCGGGGAGCCCGCGCGATTCCTCGCAGGCGAGCCAGTAGGTGCCGTCATCGAGAGTGTTCTGTCGCCGGACCGGCGGCTTGGCGTCATCGGCTTCACGGCCTATCAGGCGGCCCTCTCAACCGTTGCCAGCGTCGCACTCGGCCTGCCGGCGGCGTATCTGCTGGCGCGCTACGAGTTCCCCGGTCGGCGAACGTTCCGGTCGCTGACGATTCTTCCGTTCGTCCTCCCATCGATAATGGTCGGAGTGGGCTTCGTCGCAACATTCGGCCAAAACGGAACGCTCAACGCCGTTCTCGGTGCGATCGGGATAGGACAGGTGGATCTCTTGTTCACGCTGGAGGCTGTCGTCATCGCTCACGCGTTCTACAACGCCCCCCTCGTGGCGCGGGTGACCACCGCCGCCTGGGAGTCCGTCGACGCCAGCGCGGTCGAGACGGCCCGGAGCCTCGGCGCGAGCCCCTTCCGAGCGTTCCGCGACGTGGTCGCCCCGCAACTGTATCCGTCGGTGCTGATGGGTGCGGCGCTTACCTTCGTGTTCACCTTCAGTACGTTCCCCATCGTCCTCGCGCTGGGTGGGTTCCAGCTGGCCACCGTCGAGGTGTTCGTCTATCGGCTCATCCGCGACTTGGAATACGCCGAGGCGGCCGCCCTCGCGCTGATTGAACTCGGCATCTCGCTGGGGCTGCTGTACGCGTATCTCCGGTACGAGGTCAAACATACTGTCCAGTCACGAGGGATTCGGCCGCTCCCGCGGCGGCCGCTGACGCCGCCGTCGCTCTCGGTTCGGGAACTGCTTCCACGGATGGGGATCGCCGTCTACGCCATCGTCGCGCTGGCGGTGTTTGTCGCGCCGATAGCGAGCATGATTCTGGCTAGCTTCAGCGGGCCGGAGGGTTTGACGCTGGCGAACTATCAGTTCCTCATCGACCGCCAGACGACCGGCGCGTCGTTCCAGGTCCAGCCGTGGGATGCGGTCAGGAACTCACTCCTGTTCGGGGTCGCCTCGCTCGCCGTTGCCCTGCCGATGGGTGTCGTCGTGGCCGTCCTCACGACTCGGGACTACCGCGGTCGGAAGCTCGTTGACGCCGTCGCAATGGCTCCGCTCGCCGTGTCGGGCATCGTCGTCGGCCTCGGCCTGCTTCGTGGCCTCGTCTTCGGCGTCGAAGTCGGCGGGTCCCGCTTCGCCGTCGGTGGCGGTCTCGCTATCATCGCCGCCCACGCTGTCGCCGGTTACCCGTTCGTCGTTCGGACGGTCGCGCCCGGACTGGAGGGGGTCGACCACACGCTGGTCGAATCCGCCCGCGCACTCGGCGCACCGCGTGCTCGAGTGCTCCTCGACATCGAACTGCCGCTCGTGTGGCCAGCCGTCATCGCTGGATCGGCCTTCGCGTTCGCTATCTCTATCGGGGAGTTCTCAGCGACGATTGTCCTTGCCTCCGGGACGAACCAGTTCACGATGCCCATCGCCATCGAGCGGTTCATCGGCCGGCGACTCGGTCCCGCGACGGCAATGGGGGTCGTCCTGCTCGTGGTCACCAGCGCGAGCTTCCTGCTCATCGACCGGCTCGGGGGTGACGAGGTTGGGTTCTAAGGAGCCCCCAGCAGACAGGGCTGCCGTGAACCGGACCGCCCTGCCGGCTGTTGAACTCGACGGTGTCACCAGACGCTACGGCGAGACGACCGCCGTCGATGACCTTTCGCTGTCGGTTCGGGACGGCGAGTTCTTCACGCTGGTCGGGCCCTCCGGCTGTGGGAAGACGACGACGCTCCGTCTCATCGCCGGCTTCGAGGACCCGACGCAAGGCGAAGTCCGATTCGGCGGCACGTCCATCACTGGCGTCCCACCGGAGGACCGCGACGTGGGCGTCGTCTTCCAGAACTACGCGCTGTTCCCCCACATGACCGTCGGGGAGAACGTCGCCTACGGACTCCGATTCGCCGACCCGCCGGGCGGCGGCAGCGCCGAGGCACGGGTGCGTGAACTGCTTGAACTGGTTGACCTCGGCGGCATGGTGGACCGGGACCCGGACACGCTTTCCGGCGGCCAGCAACAGCGAGTGGCGATGGCCCGCGCACTGGCCCCCGGCCCCGACGTGCTCTTGCTCGACGAGCCGATGAGCGCCCTTGACGCGAAACTCCGGGAGCGCCTCCGCGTGCAGGTCCGCGAGATTCAGCAGGAACTGGGAATTACGACGATTTACGTCACCCACGACCAGGAAGAGGCCCTGGCCGTATCTGACCGCGTGGCGGTCATGCGCGACGGGACGCCAGAGCAAGTCGCGCCGCCGCGGACTATCTACCGCGAGCCGGCGACGGAGTTTGTCGCCACCTTCGTCGGCGACAACAATGTTCTCAGCGGCGAGGTGACAGCGGTACGGTCAACCGTCAGTGCCGAGGATGCCGACAACTCTGGCGGTGATAGTGGTCACTCCATCGCAGACGTGACGGTCGACGACACCACGCTCTCAGTGGCCCTGAACGGTGACAGCGACCCGACCCCGGCTGTTTCGTCCGGAGACCGGCTCACATTCTGTGTGCGCCCGGAACGGCTTGCTGTCGACGCTGACCGAAACGCGGTGACGGCGACGGTCACGAGCGCGGAGTTCCTCGGAGAGACCACGCGCGTTCATCTCGACTGGGAGGGACGCGAACTCCTGTTGCGAGCCGAAGACCCGCCAACCGGGACCGTGACAGTCGGCTTTGACCCGGCGGACGCACACATTGTCGATAAGCAGTCGTAAGCTACCATTCCCCACGCCGACACTGGAATGAAGTCTGTTTTAACCCGCCTGTGGTTATCGCCGATATAACTATGACACGCGGTGCCGTCGCAAGTGGTCAGAAGAGGCGTATCGGTGCGTGTCGACAGGGCTGGCGGGAATCTCCATCCCCAGACCGGAATCCTGCCGGAGTCCGGTCAGATAGGCGCGACGGGGTGCAGTGATGGTCGAGTTCGAACCTCGGCTGTTCGACGAGATCGATCCGTCTGAACGGCCCTCGTTGGGTGCCGCACTCGTGCCAATCGCGGGAATGATCGTGTTCCTCAGCGTGGGCCTCGTCGCCTTCGATCTGGACCCACAGTTCCCGCTTTTCTGGGGGATTGCCTTCACCGGCCTGTTCGCACGGTACCATCTCGGGCTGTCGTGGACGGAACTGTATGACGGCATTGCCAGTAGCCTGCTCATGGGCATGCGGGTAATTCTCATCATGTTCACCGTCTATGCGCTCATCGCGTCGTGGATTCAGGCGGGCACGATTCCCAGCCTCATGTACTTCGGGCTGGAGCTGTTCACGCCCACGGTGTTTCTCCCAGTAGCGGCTATTCTCTCGGCGATAATCTCTTTCGCCGTCGGCTCCTCGTGGACGACGGCCGGGACGCTCGGGGTCGCGCTCATCGGGATCGGGTCGGGACTGGGTATTTCAGAGCCGATGACTGCCGGCGCGATTCTCAGCGGGGCCTACACGGGAGATAAGCAGTCCCCGCTCTCGGATACGACGAATCTGGCCGCCGCAGTGACGGACACAGACCTGTACGAGCACATCAACGCGATGCGGGCCGGGACGCTCGTCGCGTTCACGATCGCCATCGTCCTGTACGCTGGCCTCGGACTGCGGGCCGCTGGGGCCATTCCCGCTGACCGCGTTGCGTCCATCCAAGCGGCGATCGAGAGTACATACGTCGTCTCGCCGCTCGTGTTTCTGCCAATCGTCGTGACCTTTGGGCTTGCGCTGCGTGGCATCCCCGCACTGCCGACGCTCGGGACGGGCGTCTTCGCGGGCGTTGGGACCGCGATGTTCGTGCAGGGAACCGGATTTGGCGCTGCCTGGTCGGCGGCACAGTCCGGAACAGCCCCGGAAACTGGGATGGAACTCGTCAACGGGCTCCTAGAGAGCGGTGGGCTGACCGGCGGCGCGTGGATTGTGACGATCGCGATTGCCGCGCTCGCACTGGGCGGCCTGCTCGAACGGGCCGGCGTGCTCGCGGTGCTCTCCCACCATCTCGGGCGACTCTGCCACAGCGTCGCGAGTCTCACGGGCGTGACCGCTGTGTCCGCCATCTCGATGAACATTCTTGCGGCGGAACAGTACGTGAGTATCGTGGTGCCGGGGATGACACTCGGGAATCTGTACAACGAACAGGGGCTCAAGAGTCAGAACCTCTCCCGGGCCATCGAAGCGTCGGGAACGACGACGAGTGCCCTTATCCCGTGGAGCAGCGGCGGACTGTTCATGGCCGGAACGCTCGGCGTTCCAACACTGGAGTACGCGCCGTACTACTTCTTCGGCTTCCTCTCGCCGCTCGTGCTCCTGTTCATCGGGGTGACCGGCTGGCAGATCGTCTATGCGGACCGAACCGACAGCGAAGAGCCGGCCACGGGGCCCGGTGGTGCCGGATCGGTGGCAGCGGGCGAGGACTAATCGGCCCCGAACCGCCCGCAGTAGCGGATACGTGACGACATCTGGAAGTCATCTTCTGACGATGTCTGAAAACCGTTTCGGGGTCCGCGTGCGCGTGTGCGCGCGAAGCCCTGATAAGTCCACAGCCCCTACATTAAATGATGACACCACAGAAGCCATCCGCTGACGGCGAGCAGGCTGCCGACGGTCGGGCGAGCGACGCGGGCCCGGCGGTCGACTACGAGACGGTGTCGGTCCCAGTGCTGGTCGTCGGCGCTGGCGCTGCCGGGGCGCGGGTCGCGATCGGACTCGCCGAGAACGGTGTCGAACCGCTGGTCATTGGCAAGCGGGACCACGGCGATGCGCATACGACCTGGGCGGCCGGTGGCATCAACGCCTCGCTTGGGTCGCTCGACCCTGAGGACGACTGGACCATCCATGCGGCGGATACGCTGGACGAGGGTCATTTCATCAACGACCCGAAAGCGGTCGAGTTGACGGCTAAGCACATGCCCGACCGCATCCGGGAACTCGACGAGTGGGGAATGCCGTTTGACCGCACCGAGGACGGCAAAATCAATCAGCGGTACTTCGGCGCGCAGTCGTTCCGTCGGACCTGCTTCGTCGGTGACCGGACGGGCGAGGCGATGCTTGATACGCTCGTCGACAAGGCCCAGAGTCTCGAGATTCCCTACCGCGACAACGTGATGATTACCCGCTTGCTCTCGGATGGCGACCAGATCTACGGCGCGGCCGGCTACGACATGGAGAGCGGCGAGTTCATCCTCTTCGAGTCCGACCACGTCGTCCTGGCGGCGGGTGGCTCCTCCGCCCTCTACAACCGCCACTCCTCGCGTGATGAGGAGAACAACGGTGACGGCCCGGCGCTGGCACTCGAAGCCGGCGCGTCGCTGATGGACATGGAGTTCGTTCAGTTCCACCCGACGGGGATGGTCGGCAACCGCTACGGCGAGGACTGGGACGGCCGACTCGTCACCGAGGCGGTTCGCGGCGAAGGCGGTCGGCTGCTCAACGCCAACGGCAAGCGGTTCATGGAAGAGTACTCGCCGGATCAGATGGAACTCGACGCGCGGGACGTGGTGGCCCGCGCCATCGCACAGGAGCTCCGTGAAGGCCGCGGAACCGAGAACGGAGGTGTCTATCTGGATATCTCCCACCGCGACGACGAGTACATCAAATCGCGGCTCCCGCGGATGTACGAGCGGTTCATGGACCTCGGCGTCGACATCACCGAGGAGCCGATGGAAGTCGCGCCGACCGCCCACTACTCGATGGGCGGCGTCGACATCAGCTTCGAGACCGGCGAAACCGGCGTTGGTGGGCTCTATGCCGTCGGCGAGACAGTAGCAGGCGTTCACGGTGCGAACCGCCTTGGCGGGAACTCGCTCGCGGAGACGGTCGCCATCGGCGCGCTCGTCGGCGACCACGTCGCGGCGCAGGTGACAGGCGACGACCGCAACGGGGCCTTGCCGGATGGACAGCGCGCTATCGCCGAGCGTGAGTTCCGGTCGCTGCGGGAACTCGAGGCCACCGATGGCGACGAAACGCCCGAGCAGCTCCTCGCAGACCTCGGCGACCTGCTGTGGGAGCACGCTGGTATCCTCCGCACTGACGAGTCGGTGTCGGCAGGGCTGGAGAAGCTCCGAAACCTCCGCGAGCGGACGGGGAACATCAGCGTCGACGGCGACCGGACCAGTCTGTCGTTCGAACTCGCTGTCGACCTCTCGTTCAGCCTCACGGTGGCCGAAGCGCTACTGCTGGGTGCGCGCAAGCGTGACGAGTCCCGCGGCGCACACTACCGCACCGATGCGCCCGATGTGGACCCCGACTGGCGGCGGAACATCCTCGTGAACCGCGGAGACACCGGGCTCGAACTGACGACCCGCGGGGTCGCCGAGCCGAGCGACGCAGTCAGCGAGGCGGTCGATGTCGGCTACGAACTCGACTATCACCATCTTGAGTAGGGGACACTTCGAGGACGGGCTCGGCCTTTTCGAGCACTAATCAAACGGTGATAGGCTCGTGGTTTTGGCTCCGCTGTCGTGTCCGGCATAGCATCCGCTGTGGTGTCTTTCAAATCGGCGCGGCTTCGACGGCTACTCCTCGACAGCGACAACTGCGGTCATGATATCGTCGACCAGTCGCGGGCTGTACGTCCAGAGGCCCCGGAACGGTCCGTCAACTGTTTCCTCAGCAACGAGCGCACACTTGTTCTGGTCGTCACCGGCGGCGTCGAACGCCAGCAACCACACCTGTTCGAGGGCGGTGTCTGTGAGCGGATGGAACGTGATTCCGGGAATCGTCGGCGGCTCCCAGTCCGCCTGTCCGTACACGTGAATGTCGAGGGCCGTGTCGCTGGCAAGCGTCTCATACCGGGCGCGCTGAGAGCGGAAAATCGACAGCGACTGGAAGCTCACTCGAAGGGTTCCCTCCCCGACGCGGTAGGCTCTGTCCTCGAACTCGTGGGACGTTTCGAGCAACTGTGCCGGTGTGAGCGATGAGAGGAGCGTGTTTGCGAGTGCCGAGTAGAGCAACTGTCGGCCCGGGTCACTGTCAGGCGGTCCGCGTTCGTCGGAGCCGATCGTCGGCTTGCACAGGAACGCCTGCAGGACGGTGAGTGGGACTGTCTCTGCGAACGCGCCATCCCGACGGATGACGACGAACGCATCTTTGTCGCCGGTCGGGAGTTTCCGCCACGTGGCGTCGATTCCCTGGCCTGCCAGACGCTCAACTAGAGTTGTCGATGCAGGCGGACCGTACACAGTCATCGCTACGTCCGAGCCCTCAAACCGTCGGAGGAGCGTGCTGACTGTCATCGGCCCATAGTTAGCCTTCGTGGTCTGTCTCAGCGGGATCCAGATCGGTTATCGTTGCAAGAATCTCGGTCGCTGACGGCGGCAGCGATGCCAGCGTTGCCGTCTGCTGGTCAGCATCGTAGGTAACGATGCCAGCGTCATCGAGAATGGGGAGGTGCTGGTGGTGGAGCGCAGTGCGGGTATCGTCCCAGTTGCAGGCGTCCCGCCCACGCGTTTTGAGCCAGCCTACGACCACATCAGTGAGTTCCGTAACTGTGGCCGAATCGTGTTCGGCGAGGTAGGTGCATATCATCCGTCGGGGCTCAGCTGCCAGCGCCCGTAGGAGCGTATCGAGTCGCTCGGATGATGATCCCGATGTCTCCGCAGGCTGTTCGTGTTGATCCATGTCAACCAATTATCCACTCTCAGTATTAATATCATTTGGCAGTAGTTAGTCACAGATGTGACGGAATCCATTTACGTGCCAGCACCGTCTAAAACGTATGAACTACGAGTCCGCTCTACAGCGTGCGTACGACGTGCTACCAGACCAGCCCCGGGAAGCCGGTGAACGGCTCTCGATTCCGGACCCGGAAGGTCAGACAGACGGGGCGTTCACACGCCTGACAAACTTAGAGGCAATCGCTGACGCCGTCTCACGGGACGCACAGCACCTCCACCGGGCCATCCAGCGCGAGTTCGGGACCAACGGGCAGTTCGACGGCGGTGAAGCCCGTTACAACGGCTCGTTCGATACCAGCGATTTCGAGGCTGCCATTGACGCGTACGTCGCCGAGTACGTCACCTGTTCCGAGTGTGGCCTGCCCGACACCGTCCTCAAGAACGAGGACGGCGTCGATATGCTTCGCTGTCAGGCCTGTGGTGCGTTCCGCCCGGTTGCCAAGGGTGCGAGTTCGAACACACAGCAGGACCGACCGACGCTCGAAGAGGGCGAGACCTACGAGGTCAAGATCACCGGCACCGGCCGCGAGGGCGACGGTGTCGCCGAGAAAGGGAAATACACCATCTTCGTCTCCGGAGCGCGCGAAGGACAGGTCGTCGAAGCTTACATCGAGAGCATCAGCGGTACGCTGGCGTTCGGCCGGGTCGCCTGAAGGAAGCTTCTCCGCGGCGCAGTTACGTTTCTTCCTTATTCCCAGAGATCCGTCGAGAGGTATCGTTCGCCGGTGTCAGGCAGGATGACGACGACCGTTTCCTCGGGGTTCTTTCGGGCATATTCGGCGGCCGCGTGCAACGCCGCACCCGAGGAGATTCCAACCATGATTCCCTCTTCGCTGGCAAGTCGGTGGGTCGCGTCGATAGATTCCGCCTTGCTCACGGTCCGAACCTCATCGACGAGGTCACGCCGGAGAATGTCCGGTACGAACCCGGGACCGATGCCCTGGATATCGTGGCTATCGGGGTCGTCCGCCGAGAGCAGTTTGGACTGTTCCGGCTCAACAGCAACTGAGGTGAGGTCTGCACCGACCGCCTCCTCGATGTACTCCGAGATGCCGGTGATTGTGCCGCCGGTCCCGACGCCGGCGACGACCGTGTCTACGTGGCCGTCGGTATCAGCCCAGATTTCCGGGCCGGTCGTCTCGCGGTGGGCCCGCGGGTTCGCCTCGTTCTCGAACTGCCGGGCACGGACAGTGCCCGGCGCATCCGCGAGTTCGTTCGCGCGCTCGATTGCGCCGCTCATCCCGCCGTCGGCCGATGTGAGTTCGAGGTCCGCGCCGAGTCCCGAGAGCAACTGCCGGCGCTCCTCGCTCATCGATTCGGGCATCGTCAGCACGCAGTCATAGCCCCGTGCAGCACAGACAGCGGCCAGCCCGATGCCGGTGTTACCACTGGTCGCTTCGACGACCGTTCCGTCGTCGGGGAGGTCCCCGGATTCGGCGGCCGCCTCAACCATGTACAGCGCGACGCGATCCTTCACCGAGTAGGGGTTGGCCGCTTCGACCTTCGCGAGCAGATTGCCTGCGAAACTGTCGAGACAGACCAGCGGCGTGTCGCCGATGAGGTCAGTCACGCTAGCTGCGACAGTGCCGTCATCATCATCTCGCTGGGCGTACGACTGCATACATCGGGAGAAGACGATTGGTCCCCGTAACAGAGTGCCCCGAATACTGTGGGTCGAATACATTCACTCGGTTCCGAGTCTCCAGAAGCTTATGTCGTCCCCATCCAATCGTTTCAGTAATGCCTGAGATTACTGTCTCTGAGGGCCTGTACCGCCAGCTATCCGCCGCCGATGATAAGGTCGAGGAAGACACGCTCTGGAAGATGCTGCACCAGTTCAAGCGCCAGAACACGCCAAGCGAGTAACGCCGTTGCTATCCGACCGGTTCGATGAGTTCTGATGAGTCGTTGGCGGGGCTGTTGACCGCTGACGAAATCGGATAGGTCTGCATGGGCCCGTCGTACGGGTCAAGCAGTGTGCCCACGTCGTCGGCGCTGCCGTGCAGCCACGTCGACTCCTCTGATGGGTCAAGAATGACGGCCATCCGGTGATGCAGGTCGGCGACAGCCTCGTTCGGCTCGGTCGTCACAATCGTGAACGACTCGACAGTATCGTCTTCTCCACCCGAATCGCCGCCGCTTGCACCGAACTCGCCCAGCCCGGCCTGTCGCTGTGGCGGCTCCCATCGCTCGTACAGCCCCGCCATCGCGAACAGGTCGTCGTCCGGCAGCGCCACGCGGTACGGTTGCTTGCCGTCGCTCGTCTCGACCCACTCGTAGAACCCATCAGCGGGAACCAGACAGCGCCGGGACTCGTAGGCATCGGCGAACGATCGTTTCTCCGCCAGCGTCTCGGCGCGGGCATTGATGTGCCCGTGGTCCGTTCGGTTGTCGGCCCAAGTCGGAATCAGGCCCCATTCCATCCGCTGGATTGTCCCGGGCGACTTGTCGGTGATGACCGGCAGGTCCTGACTCGGAGCGGCGTTGTATCGAGACTCGTGGTCGACGGAAAACTCGGCGTCGAATCGCGTCTCAATTTCTTCGCGGGGGGAGAACAAACTGTAGCGGCCACACATGACCTGTGTTTGGCGTTCCCGCTGGATAAATCCACTACTCGCGCATCCACTCGCTTGCCTGTGGCTCCGCCGGGTCGGTCCTGACCTCAACGAGCGTCGGCGCGTCCGTCTGCACCGCTTCACGAACCGCCGCGCGGATCTCGGACGGTGTGTCGGCTTGCATGGCCTCCATCCCCATTCCGGCAGCGACAGTTCCGAAATCAATCGGCGTCCTGTCCCATCCGTACGCCTGATCGTCGAGATCGTAGCTGCGCCCGGCCTCCTCGCTGATAATCGCGTAATCATCGTTGTTGAGGACGACAACGGTGATCGGGAGGTCTTCAGCGACCGCGGTATGAAGCTCGTGGACGCACATCATGAGGCCGCCATCACCGGTCAGTGCAACGACGGGCGTGTCCGGGTTCGCTAGCTGTGCCCCAATCGCCGACGGCAGTCCCGTTCCCATGGTCGCCCACGACCCGGGGTTGACGTAGCTGCGTGGCCCGTGCGCCTCAAACGCGTTCAGCGCCCAGACGCGGAACCCTCCGGCATCGACGGCCGTGATGGCGTCCGAAGGGAGTGCGTCTCGAAGGATTTGCAGCACGTGGACGGAGGTGAGCGGTAGTTCCGAGTCGACGAGCGGTTCGATTCGACGCGCAGTGGCAGCACGGACAGCCTGTGCGCGTTCGGTGCCGTCCGTCTTCGAGACAGGAGCGGTGTCGGCCGCCGCGATTCTGTTTTCAATCGCTGCCATCGCGTCCGCGGCATCTGCGAGGATGCCGACAGTCGGGTCATAGCCCGTGCCGAGGTCGTCAGCGTCAATGGTGACCTGAATGAGTGTCTCGGGCAGTTCGACGGACCACCCGCGTGTCCCGTGGGCGTCGAGGTCTGAACCGACGGCGAGCACGGCATCGGAGTCGGCGAGACAGTCCAGTAGCTCCGGGCTCGCGCTGCCGGCCAACACGCCGGCACTGAGGTCGTGATCCTCCGGGAGCACGCCTTTGCCTTTGTACGTCGTTACGACGGGCGCGTCGATTCGCTCGGCGAGGCTTCGGAGCGCCGCCGTCCCACCCGACGCCCGCACGCCACCACCGGCCAGAATAAGCGGCCGCTCGGCCGCGAGCAGGTGCTCGGCGGCTGTCGAAACCTCTTGCTCCGGGACGGTGCTTGCGGACGGAGCCGACGGTGTGCTTGCACCGGCGAGCGGGACATCCATCTGTAAATAATTCTTCGGAAGCCCGACTCTGACTGGGCCCTTCGGGGGTGTTTGCGCGATCTGTACTGCCCGGTCGATTGTCGCCGCTGTCGTTTCGGGGTTTTTCAGTAGTATGTTCTCTTTGACGACGTTGTCGTAGGTGTCCGGTGGGGTTTCGTGAATCGCATCACCGCCCCGGAGTGCCGGCTCGGTTTCGATGGCGAAATGCACCAGCGGCGTGCAGTCATTCAGCGCGTTTTTCAGGCCGTTCATCGCGTTCATATCGCCCGGGCCGGGGACGACAACAGTGCTCGCTATCTCTCCGCTCGTTTCTGCATAGCCCCAAGCCTGATGTGAGACCGCAGTTTCGTGTCGGGCCACGACGAAGCGGATGTCGTCCCGGTTGCCGATGGCCTCGTTCAGCGGGAGGGACTGCTTCCCCGGGATTCCGAAGACGGTATCGATGCCGTTCGCGACGAGACGGTCTACCACCGCCAGACTAACGCGCATACTGATTCCTCACTCCGAAGACAATTCACTCTCATGACTTTAGTTCGCCGCCGGCCATGCCTAGACCCCAGACCACATCGGGTCGCCACAGCCGCAGGGGAGAAGATACTACTGGGCCCTGCACGGCCCGCGAATTTAAATCCGAAAGCGCCCAACTACGTGACAGATGACCACGGACCCCTCGTTCAGCATCCCCGCACACCCACAGCGGCGCTTTCCCCACGGGAGCGGGGTCGAGTACGAGGGCGGGACGGAATTCCGACTCATCCCGGAACAGGAGCAGGCGACGCCGGAACTCGCCGAGACAGTCGTCGACATTCTTGCGGCTGGGCCGTACCGCTACGGTGATTTCCACGACCTGCCGATGCCGCTGTGGCTGGTCCGCGACGAGGAAACAGCCGATGTGTTCCGCGTCGCGGTCCGCGACGGAACCGTGCGATTGCACGTCCTGCCGACCACGGAATCCGACGGGCTACAGCGTTTCTTTGAGCGCCTGTGTGAGACCAGCGCGGGGGTGTCGTGGGCCGTGCAACGACACGTTGACGGACAGTAGCCGGACCGCCGGGGTCACGCAGACCCAAAACCGTCTTACACACCTGCCTCCATGTCTTGGCCATGACCGTCTCTCGCGAAGTCGAGCTAGAAGGCCACATCATCGACTCCGGGATGATGCAGTCCTGTTTCGGTATCATCATGGATCTGGGCGGTTCCTTCTCCGTCCAAGAGTTCGATATCGGCCGCCACAAAGACGAGGAGTCCTACGCCCGGATGCTCGTCGAAGCCGACGATGAGGCCCAACTACAGTCGATTGTCCACGAACTCCACCAGCACGGCGTCAACCCCTCGGACCCGAAAGACGCCACGCTCGTCCCCGCGCCCGACGATCAGGTCGTCCCACATGGCTTCTACTCGACGACGAACCATCCGACGTTCATCCGTCACGACGGCGAGTGGGTCGAAGTCGAGGACGTGGAGATGGATTGCGCCGTGGTGGTCGAGGACGGTGACTCCCCCCGGGCCTACACGAAAGTTCTCAACGCCATCGAAGAGGGCGACATGGTCGTCACCGACGAAACGGGCATCAAGGTCCAACCTCCGGAGCGGCCCCGTGACTCAGGTGGCGCGTTCGGCTTCATGCAAGGTGGCGTCTCCTCGGAGCGGCCGTCAGAGTCGACAATCCGCAAAATCGCAAACGCGATCGAAGAAACGAAAAAGGAGGGCGGCAAGGTGATGGCGGTCTGTGGGCCGGCGCTCATCCACTCCGGGGCACGTGAGGACCTCGCTCGCCTTGTCCGAGAGGGCTACGTCGACATACTCTCGGCCGGCAACGGCTTTGCAGTCCACGACATCGAGCGGGACATCTACGGCACCTCACTCGGCATGGACACCGAGAGCCTTGACCACCCCCGCCACGGCCACAAACACCACATCTACACCATCAGCGAGGTCATCCGCGAGGGCGGGATTGAGGCGGCCGTCGAATCCGGAACCATCGAGTCCGGCGTCATGTACGAGTGTATCGATAACGACCGTCCGTTCGTGCTCGCGGGATCGATCCGCGACGACGGCCCGCTCCCGGACACGATTACCGACGCCGTCGAGGCCCAGAACGCCATCCGAGAGCAGGCCCACGAAGCCGACATGGTGCTGATGCTCTCGACGCTGCTGCACTCGGTCGCCGTCGGGAATTGCCTCCCCTCGACGACACGGGTCGTCTGCGTCGACATCAACCCCGCGACGGTGACACAGCTCCTCGACCGCGGCTCCGCACAGGCAGTCGGGATGGTCACCGATATCGGCACCTTTGTCCCGATTCTGGCGAGGCAGTTGCTTGGCGAGGAATAGAACGACCACGAGCGGCGCGAGTGAGCGAACAAGCGAGGAGACGCGAATCGGTGATTCGTGGACTGTCCTCGGTTGTCACGCCCGTGTTCTCGCGAGATGCTTATTACCGGCCATCCGATAGTCCGTCTATGTTCTCTTCCGAGCGGCAGTTCGTGCAGCTTTCTAGCGGTATTTCCGGCCTTGATTCGCTTCTCAGAGGTGGACTGGTAGAAGGGCGACTCTATCTCGTTATCGGGCCGCCCGGAACTGGCAAAACACTGCTTGGCACGCAGTTTCTCGAAGCAGGGCTCGAAGCTGGCGACGACGTACTGTTCATTCATGCCGAAGAATCTGCTTCCGACCTGCTGGCGAACACTGCCGAACTCGGCATTGATATCAGCGACGCGACGTTTCTCGACGTTGGCCCCGACTCAGAGTTCTTCGAAGAGGCTGAGTCGTACGACGTTGTCAAACCCCAAGACGTCGAGGACGGCCACCTGATTTCGGATATCCGCGAGGCTATCGAGCGGGTCGACCCGGACCGCGTTCTCATCGACCCCATCACGCATTTCCAGTATCTTGAACCGACCGAGTACCAGTTTCGCAAGCGCGTCATCTCTTTCGCACGCTTCCTGCAGGACAGGGAGACGACCGTGCTGGCGACCAAGACGCCGAGCAATCAGATGGACAGCCAGCTCAGGTCGCTCAGCGACGGCATCATCTCGCTCAGCTACGGCGACGAGAAGGCAGGTCGACGGATTCGATTGCGCAAGCATCGCGGCATCGGCCAACAGGACGGCTCACACGGGATGGAAATCCGCGACTCCGGCGTCGAAGTGTATCCGGCGCTCGAACCGGAACAGCGGACGCGGTCGTTCGACCCCACGCAGTTTTCCGCGGGGGTTCCGGAACTGGATTCGCTCCTCGATGGGGGACTCGAACGCGGGACAGTGACGATTCTTAGTGGCCCCTCCGGTGTCGGCAAGTCGACGACAGCGACGGAGTTCCTGGCCTCCGCAGCGGCAGACGGGTCCCCGGCGCTCGCGTACCTGTTCGACGAGTCAATCGACACGTTCAGCCACCGCTGTGAGACGTTCGGGATACCACTCTCGGAGTTACGTGACGAGGGGACACTTCTCGTCGAGGAGGTCGAATCGCTGGCGCTGTCGCCCGAGGAGTTCGCGAACCGCGTCAAGACCCAGTCCGAGGATCGGGGGGCCGAACTCGTCGTTATCGACGGCATCGCAGGCTACAAGAACGCGATCAAGCGCGGCCAAGACGACGTGGAACTGCGTCGGCGACTCCACGCCCTGACACAGCATCTCTCGCGGGAACACGGCCGTAATCCTGATTGACCAGCGAAGAGACGTGACCGGGTTGCACGAGCCGACGAGCGAGAACGTCAGCTACCTCGCTGACAACATCGTCTTCGAGAACTACATCGAGGTTGCGGGCGAACTCCAGCGCGTCGTCGGCGCACTGAAAAAGCGCGTCGGCGGGTTCGAGACAGTCCCGCGCCGATTCGAAATAACGGCCGACGGCCTACAGGTCGGTGCCCCCGTCTCAGGGATGCACGGCGTGTTCGAGGGCGTTCCCGAACAGCGCGGCGACAACACCAATCAGTCGTCCACTCGCTAACCACCGATGGCCGACATCCAGTTACTGCTGGCCGGCGATGGCAACCGGGACGCACTCGCCTCCGTCGTCGCCGAACACCACACGGCGATCACGGACGGCGAGTTCCGGGAGGCGGACCTCCACATCGTCGACGAGTCGTCGTTTTCGCAATACAGAGAAGCGATAGAGCAGTACAAACATCGGGCAGATCCGGTGTTCTGCCCCGTGATTCTGGTCCGTCGCGAGGAGACTCCGGGCAGGATCGATCTCCCCGATATCGACGCGGCCGAACAGCCACTCGTCGTCGACGATATCATGACAGTGCCGCTGGACACGCAGGCACTCTTTCGAACCATCGCGAACCTCCTCGCGCGGCGCAGTCACACCGAGGACCTTGCTAAAAACCTCAGGGAGCAACACAACGAACTCCGGCGGTTCAGAAACGCTGTCGAGCACGCAGGGCACGCGATTCTGATAACAAACATGTACGGCATCATCGAGTACGTTAATCCGGCGTTCGAGGAGTTAACTGGATTCAGTGCCGAAGAAGCAATCGGTCGGACGCCGCGGATACTCAAGTCCGGCGAACAGGGCGAACAGTTCTACGAACAGCTCTGGGACACGATTTGCCGTGGCGAGGTCTGGACGAGCGAAATTGTAAACGAGCGAAAGTCCGGAGAGCGATTCATCATCAACCAGACCATTGCCCCGATTCAGGACGCAGACGGGACGATCCAAGGGTTTGTTGGGATTCAGGACGAAATTACCGGTCGTCGGCTACGTGAGCAACAGCTCACCGTTTTTCACCGGATACTCCGACATAATCTCCGTAACAACGGAACGACGATCAGCGGACGTGCGGATATTCTCTCAGAACTAGTCGACGACGATGACGCGCTCGCCCATCTTGAGACCATCAAAAGAAACGTTCAGTCCCTGCTCGATATCAGCGAGAAAGCCCACCACGTGCAGGAACTGCTCGCGGACTCACTGACCGACGATGTCGAGCGCGAACTCGAAACTGCCCTCGGTGATATCACAGACGGGCTGGCCGCAGCATACCCCGACGCCGAGTTCGTCGTCGAGGTCGATTCACTCCCGTCATCGACGATAGATGCAAAGGTTGTTCCGGCGTTGCAGGAACTCATCGAGAACGGTATCAAGCACTCCGACGCATCGGCACCGCGAGTGACCATCCGGGCGAAGCGCCACGACACGACAGCGACAGTGACGATTTCAGACAATGGGCCGGGCGTCCCGGACCAGGAGCGACAGGTCATCGAAGCAGCGGAAGAAAAGCCGCTTGAACACGGGTCCGGGCTGGGGCTGTGGTTCGCGTACTGGCTTATCAGCTACATCGGTGGCGATATCGACATTCAGACCCATAGTGACGGGACGAGTATCTCCGTGATGATGCCCGTGCGGTGACGGCGAACACACGCTCAGATGGCGGCCCATGCCAGGACAATGACGGCAGCGCCGACCACCGTTGACCCGACAGCGTGCGTCCGGAGTTCGTCGAGCAGGTCGTGAGAGTGGTCGTGGAGTTCACAGACCTCATCGATCTCACTGCCGGCTTCGCAGTTCGGCAGGAAATCCATTGCGACGTGGAGGAAGATGCCAGCGGCGAATCCGAAGATAACTGCGTTGAGAAGCGCTGACTCCGGTACTGGAAGCAGCGCTGCCGGGATCGCCGTCAGGCCAACGCCGGCCGCGGGGAGCAACAGGGCAGTTGCGGACTTGCCGCTACGTCCGAGCCGCCGGGCGGCAGCGTAGCCGGCCGGCCCTTTGTGCGAGACGATGGCGAGGCCGAGCAGGATACCCAGTTCTGGCATCGAAGCATAGACCAGCCCGATGACCAGTCCGGCCGAGAGCGCGTGGGCAGCGATGGCGAGTGTCGTTATATCGAAGGACGTCTCAATGTGGGTCAGTCGGTGGCCGATAGTGTGGGTGCCGTAGCCGGTGACCAGTCCGGCGGCGATACCGACGCCGCCGATTCGCGCTGCACCGGCCTGACCGCCAAGCCCCATCGCCTGCGGGACGAGGAACATGGCTGCTGACGCAACCATCGCTCCGCTCGCGAGGCCGTACCCCCAGACCAGTCGGTACGGGTTTGTCTCGTCGGCCCGCGCACCGAGCCACGCGCCCATTGCCATTGCGACGAATGCGACCCAGGAGATAACGAGGACTTTGCCCGCCCCGGCAGTGAATGCGACGGCTGACAGGACTACCAAGCCGACGGCACCCGCGATACCAGCGGCGGACACCCGCCCATTGTTATTAAAAATTGAGGTTGAGTTAATAGACATTATCTACAATCACCGGCCTGTTGCCAATAAACCCATCGGTGGCGGTCACCGCGTCGCTGACCGATAGTCGCCCCAGTCGAGGACCCCGCCGTCCAGTGCTGACGGATCAGCGTCCCGGAGTGCCCAGAGAACCATTTCAGCGACGGATTCTGGATCGCGTCCGCCGTCACCGGAGAGGTCCGTCGCGACCTGTCCGGGGTCGACTGCACCGACCGGAATATCGAGTTCGGCGGCGAACCCGCGGGCAACAGCCTCCGCGGCGGCCTTTGAGACGGCGTAAGAACCGTACCCGGGCATTCCCTCACGCGCAACGACGCCCGTCGGGACGACGATGCGGGCGTCCGAACCGAGGTGTGGGACCGCTTCACGGATCGTTGAGAACACGCCGCGAGCGTTCGTCCGAATGTGGTCGTCGAAGGCGGTGTAGGACTCCTCGGTGAGCGGCGTCTCACCGGCGGTTCCGTGGTAGACGCCGGCGTTGGCGACAACGTACTGTATTGCATCTCCTTCCCGCATGGCAGTTTCGACCAGCCGTTCAACATCGTACTCATCGCGTACGTCCGTGCGAATCGCGGTCACGGAGCCACCCGCGTCCCGGATGTCACCTTCGACCCGCTCAAGCGCCTCGGCGTCGCGGGCACAGATAACCGTATGTGCGCCTGCACCCGCTACCGCGTGAGCTATCTGCTCGCCGATACCTCTACTCGCACCCGTGACAACAGCGGTTGCGCTGTCCATCGCTGGGACCATAGCGGTGGTACCGCTGCCAGCCACAAGGTCGTTGCTCTCACCCCCTATTGAGTGGGAGCGGTAGTCTCTTGTCGAACGCCCGCTACCGACCGGGCATGGACATCACGATTGCCAAGTCGACGGTCGAGGGGACGGCACAGGCGCCGCCGTCGAAGAGCTACACGCACCGGGCAGTGCTGGCCGCGGGCTACGCTGACGGCGCAGTCGTCCGCGACCCGCTCGTGAGTGCGGACACGAAGGCCACGATGCGAGCCGTCGAGGCCTACGGCGGCAGTGTTTCGCTGGCCGACGACGAATCGACGGTCGAGGTTACGGGCTTCGACGGGCGTCCGGAAACGCCGGCTGACATCATCGACTGCGCCAACAGCGGGACGACGATGCGACTGGTCACCGCTACGGCTGCGCTACAGGACGACCTCGCGGTGCTGACTGGTGACGAGTCACTCCGGTCGCGCCCGCAGGGGCCGCTGCTGGATGCTATCGGACAGTTGGACGGCGACGCCGAGTCGACGCGCCGGAACGGGCAGGCCCCGCTTGTGGTCGGCGGCGGCATCGACGGCGGCGCAGTGGAAATCCCCGGCGACGTATCCTCGCAGTACATCACTGCGCTGCTGATGGCCGGTGCCGTCTCGCCGGACGGCATCGACATCGACCTGACGACCGAACTGAAGTCGTCGCCGTACGTCGACATCACGCTGGAGGTGCTGGACGCGTTCGGCGTCGACACCCAGAAAACCGACACCGGGTTCACCGTCGACGGCGGCCAGACCTACGTCCCCGACGGCGGCGACTACAACGTCCCCGGGGACTTCTCGTCGATGAGCTACCTGCTCGCGGCCGGCGCGCTCGCCGCCGAGGACGGCCTGCAGGTCACGTCGGCGTTCCCGAGCGCTCAGGGTGACGCCGCAATCGTCGACATCCTCGACCGGATGGGGGCCGACCTCGACTGGGATGAGGAACACGGCGAAATCACCGTCTCGAAATCTTCGCTGACCGGCATTGAGGTCGGCGTCGAGGACACGCCGGACCTCCTGCCGACCATCGCAACGCTGGGGGCCGCTGCCGACGGCGTCACCCGGATTACCGACGCCGAACACGTCCGGTACAAGGAGACTGACCGCGTGAGCGCGATGGCCGAGGAACTCACGAAGATGGGCGCGGAAGTAGAGGAACACCAGGACGAACTGTTCGTTTACGGCGCGGACAGCGACCTCGCCGGCACGACCGTCGAGGGCCGTGCAGACCACCGCATCATCATGTCGCTGGCCGTCGCCGGCCTCGTCGCCGACGGCGAAACGACGGTGACGGGCGCGGAGCACGTCGACGTGTCCTTCCCGGACTTCTTCGACGTGCTCGAGTCGCTCGGCGCTGCTGTCGAGCAATAAGGTATCGGGACACCAGCAGGTCAGTTTTTGCAATGAAATAGTTTTGATGATTTGATAGATGAGTGGTCTTATACGTTTCGAGTGTCATTTACAACACACGTTGTGAATCAGACGAGCGCTTCCGAACAGTCTACTGCGGACCCCACGACAGTCCTCTACGTCGATGACGACCAGTTGTTGCTTGATTTGCAGGCCGATATCGCCGACGAGCGCGAGGCAGTCGAACTAGTAACGACACCAAACACCGACCGGGCGATGACACTGCTGACCGACCGCGAATTCGACTGCGTGGTGGTTGGACGCCGGCGTACTGCCTCCTCAGTGGGCAACTTTGCCCGTACGGTCAACACGAAGTATACGGACACGACACTGGTACGGTACACCTGGGAGCCCTGGCCTGACGACGCAGACGAGGTGTTCGATGCGGTCCTTGAAAAACAGATCAGGGCGGCGGAGACGGTGCAGTTCCTCGACCGTGTCAGGTGGCTCGACGACTGACGGGTGCATCTACAAGGTTCAAATGCCCCCAACCCCGACACCACTGTAATGAACGGTAACGAGTTCGGTCGTCTGTTCCGCATGACGACCTACGGTGAATCTCACGGGGAGGCGATGGGCTGTACCGTCTCCGGCGTTCCGGCGGGCGTCGAACTCTCAGAGGAAGAGATACAGAAAGACCTCGACCGGCGCAAGCCCGGCCAGTCGATGATCACCACCTCCCGGGGCGAGCCTGATAAGGTGACGATCAACTCCGGGATTCAGGACGGCTACACGACGGGGACGCCTATCGGGATGGTCATCCAGAACAAGGACGCCCGCTCGGGCAAGTACGAACCCTTCATCACGGCCCCGCGGCCGTCTCATGGCGACTACACCTACTCCGCGAAGTTCGGGACCCGAAACTGGGGCGGCGGCGGTCGCTCCTCTGCCCGCGAGACCGTCAACTGGGTCGCTGCTGGCGGCGTCGCTAAGCAGGTCCTCGAACAGTCCGACCACGATGTTCAGATCAAGGCCCACGTCTGCCAGATCGGTGACGTAGAGGCCGGCCCGGTGACCTTCGAGGACATGCTCGAACACAGCGAGGAAAACGAGGTTCGCTGTGCTGACCCCGAAGCCGCCGAGGAGATGCGCGACGTGGCCGACCAGCACCAGAAGGAGGGTGACTCCATTGGCGGCGCGATTTACTTCGAGTGTCGCGGCGTCCCGTCCGGCCTCGGCGCGCCGCGGTTCGATAGCTTCCCGTCCCGGCTCGGACAGGCAATGTACTCCATCCCGGCGGTCAATGACTTCGAGTACGGTATCGGCCGTGAAGCCCGGACAACCAAGGGCAGCGAGTACACCGAGAACTGGGAGTTCAACGAGGACGGTCACCCCACGCCCGTCGGCAACGACCACGGCGGAATCCAGGGCGGCATCACAACAGGCCAGCCCATCTACGGCGAAGTGTCGTGGCACGCGCCGGTGTCGATTCCAAAGACCCAGGAGACCGTCGACTGGGAGACCGGCGAAGGCAAGGAAATTACCGTCACCGGTCGCCACGACCCGGTCCTGCCGCCGCGGGCGGTCCCAGTCGTCGAGGCCATGCTCGCCTGTACGGTGCTCGATTTCATGCTGCTTGGCGGCCGCATCAATCCCGACCGGCTCGACGGCCGGCCAGGCGAATACGACACCGACTACCACCCGTCCAGCCCGCAGAACGACCCCGAGGATGCGGACACCCACGCAAAAACCATCGACGACGACTAACATGGACGCACAACAGGAGTCCAAGTCGAACCCCTTCGGGATGGATGAAGAATGCCAGAACTGCCCTGCGCTGTGTGAGACGCGCGAGAACGTCGTTCACGGCTACGGCGACGTGGGCGCAGAGTTCATCGTTCTCGGTGACTCGCCCGCAGTCGGCGCCAACGAGTCCGGTCTCCCCTTCACCGGGGAGAGCGAGCGCGAACTGCTCGACATCCTCGCCGCGGTCGATATGTGTTCAGACCCGGACGCTGACAGACCACAGCTACAGAACACCTTCCTGACCTACGTCACCCGCTGTCGCCATCCCGACAGGGATGCGACTGACGAGGAGGTCGTTAACTGCGAGCCGTATCTCAACAGCGAGATACGGATGATTAACCCCGAGATCCTGCTGCCGGTCGGACAACGGCCACTCGAAGAATTGGCCTTCGAGTACACGACGATGAGCGAGGACGAACTCGACATCGAGGACCGCCACGCGACGACGATCCGCGGCCGCGGGTTCGAGATCCTCCCGATGATTCCACCGAGCGAACAGACTGACGCGGAACGGACGGCGTTTCTGGAACACTTCAGCGAGACGCTTGGACAGGACTACCGCCAGACGAAGGGCCGACGCGGGCGGTAGTCAGGTGTCAGACTGGACTTCAGTCGCAGCGGCCTGAGGTAACTCTTTCGGGCTCGACACTGTTCCGTACTCTGTTGCTGCCTGTAGACGGTTCTCGGCGTCGTGGCGGTACTGGCTCGCCTGTGTCGACTCACCCTGTTCGCTGGCATAGGTCATGCCGCTGAGCCATTCGGCGGCTTGCCAGAGGCAGGTCGCTTTCTTGCGTGCTCGTTCCGATAGCTCGGCCAGCGTGTCGTCGTTCGCTTCGCGAACAGCCGTCGTGAACTCCTCGACGCTGTCCTCGAAATCCGACGCGGCACTGTCGAACCCACCACGAGCGAGCGCCAACTCCCCGTCTTCGACGGTCGCCAGCGCGTCCGATAGCTGGCGGCGCGCCTCGCGATACCGTGTGTAGCCGATACGATATGCCCGCTGTGCTGCCGCCGTCCCGGATAACGTCGCTTGGCGGTCGCAGTCGCGACACACGACTTTCGGTTGTGGATCTCCAAGTACCCGATACTCCGACCCACATCCATCGCATCTGTAGGTCTGGGATTGCTCCATATAGATTCTCTTACTTATCAATTATCCCCCATGTGATATAATTGTTCTGTGCCTACACCGGAACACAAGCGACTAATCACAGTCGGGCCGAGAAGACAGTATGACTACGGTAACTGTGCTGGCTGACCCGCCAGTCGAAGGGTTCGTGTTACAGGAACTGGCGGGCGGCATTGTAGACGACGCCGAGGCCGCCGAGCTATACGAAGCCATGCTGCTTGACGTTTGTCGTGCGGTGGAGATCAGCGGTGCCGAGTTGTTGGTGAACTACCGTCCCTCGGAACAGGTCCCGGACGACGTCGACCCCGAAGCTGCGGTGCGGGAGCCAGTGACAGAAGCTCTTGAATCACCGGATAACGCCCGGTTCGAGGTTCAGGTCGGTTCGACGTTCGCCGGTCGGGTCGGGAACACGGTGACGCACCTCCTTGATGAAGAAGATGTCGCAACTGTCGCCGCCGTCAAACCGACAGCAGCGCTGCTGAACCGGCAACTCATCGACAGCGCAGCAATGAAACTCCGGTCCAGCGGCGTGGTTCTCGGCCCCGCTGCCGGCGGCCGCGTCTACTACGCCGGCTTCGGCGAGCCGATAGATTTCGAGGACAGCTACGCCACCCCAACAGTCGAAACGATCGGCGAGCGTGCTGCGGATGCCGGCCTCGACGTGGACTTTCTCCCGCCGTCAGCCGTTCTCGAAACGCGAGCGGATCTTGAGACCATCGTGCCGCTGCTCCGGGCCCGGAGCCGGGCTGGTCGGGTCGTACCGCAACAGACGACGGGGTTCCTCGATGACCTCGGAATACGTGTTGTCGACGACGACGGCGAGCCGAGCGTGGTCCGAGAGACCGACAGGTCTTAGAAGGCCCACCGAATATGCTTGACTGCGGTGGGATGGCAGAGCGGCCTATTGCGCCTGCCTTGAAAGCAGGTATCCTCACGGATTCCTGGGTTCAAATCCCAGTCCCACCGTTTGTTTCTACGTGAATAGCCTCACGTACTGCGGTTTTCGGTGGTTCGGGTATCTAGCCCCGTAGCGTTCACATCCGTAGTCTATATTCATGATAATAAATCCTATGCACGATAGCCTCGGGGCTAATTGGGCCTAGCTTGGTTGCATATGTTAGAGTGGAATAGTTTAATTAGAAACAATCATGATGCGGTGACGACATGCGTGTAACCATGATTCTACAATCCCTGCTCCCAGTCTTGCGGGATTTAGGCGTTTTCGCAGTTGGTGCGACAGTTGCTGGTTTGGTAGCAAAAGAGGCGATTGCTAATTACTTTGATAAGGAATTAAACAAATACCAAAAAGAGATTGATAAAGAGATAAGCAGATTTCAAGCTGAACTTGAGAAAGATAAAATGCAGTTTTCTCAATTACACAATGAGAGGGCAAGGATTACTGCGGAATTATACGAGAAGTTCGTAGAATTTGAAGAGGATATGCGGAGTCTGACCGACCCTGTGGAAAGAAGGGATGGCCCACCGAAAGACGAAAAATTTCAACCAGCGGCTGAATCAGGTAACGAATTCCGAAACTATTATATGAAAAATAAAATACATTTCCCGCCAGAAATATGTGAAACTATCGAGAGCTTGGATGACGAAATGCAATCTATTTATACCAAATTTGGCATCTTCAAGCCATACCAGTCTCGTATTGGAGACCCTCAAGACCCTGAAGAATGGCTAAATGTATGAAATCGGGTAACAAAAGACGAAGTGCCTGAACTAAAAGCAGAGCTAGAAGACTACTTCCGCGAATTGCTTGGTGTAGATATGGAACAGCAGAATGATTAAAATTGCTCCGAGCGAATACGCGAGGAGCCACCGGTACGCATTGGCGATTTGAGCCTTGCAAGTCCACGCAGAACGCGGTGAGTGTGATCGCCTTGTCTGGAAAGCTGAAACCCGTCGCAGCCGACTGCACGAGTAACAGACGCTGCAACGGGAAGATACAGAATTCGCTGCCTTCTGACTCGTAGGGACCGTTTACCGAATCGAGGCAATCGGGCGGTTTTATGTCGATGGTCTGGATTATATTTGAGTAATGGTACGTGAAGAGAGGTCCCCAAAGCAGCATCTTCCGAGCCTCCTCGCGGTCTGTGTCGTTGCCCTCCTCCTCGCAGCGACGGTGGCAGGTCCTGTTGCTGCTGCACCACGACTGTTCGTATCCGGCGCATCGAAAGAGGTAGACACGATACTGGCCGGTGAATCGGTAAACGTCACCGCGACGGTCAAGAACACCGGGAGCTCCGGGGGCGCGATGAGAGTTGAGTACATAGCGAACGGAACGACGAAAGCGACTGAGCGGGTGGCCGTCGATTCCGGGTCATCGGCCAAGCAGACACGGGCACTAACGTTTAACACGCCTGGGACATATCAGATTACGGTTAAAGGTCCAGAGCGGTCGGCTGGACGCCTTCAGGTCAAGAAGGCGACTGCAACGATGAGACGACAGGATGCAACCAGCCGACAAACCGAGGTCCGTGGCGGCGCAGTGCCAACGGCGAAGCCATACGAAGTCGAGATGCCGGGTGCGATGAACCGGACGTTCGCGGTCCAGTCGTGGACTGTAAACGCATCCCAGCGATCGTTCACACAGGACGTAACTGAATATACAGACCCCGCGGGCGCAGGTATCACAGTACCCGATGACGACGATGCATCGGTGTTCGGTGTGGTTACCGTCGGATCATCGGCAGGGGTCCAGCCGTCGTCGATGCAGTTCATATTGAACCGCTCGAACCTTCAATCGGCTGGCATCGATGCTTCGGCGGTCCGCGTGTACCACCGTGTGAACGGGTCATGGCAAGCCGCCGAAACAAGCGTTGTTGACGAGCGGCCTAACCAAGTCGTCTACGAAGCGGACACGGCGGGCGCATCGGCCTACGCGATTGGGCAGATCGAGCCTGCATTCAGCATCACGCGAACCGCAGTTGTCAGCGAACAGGTTCCTGAGGGGCAACGAGTCGTCGTTGAGGCAACGGTCTCCAACGGCGGCGGTATCGAGGGCTCCTACGACGCACAAATGCGGGTGGACGATGCGGTCGTCAATCGAACATCGGTGACTGTACCAGCGGACACCGAACAGACGGTGACGCTGTCGACGGTCGTAACAACGCCAGGGACGTTCCAAATCAACTTCAACGATGTCAACGCCGGCGAGATTCAGGTAACCGAGAGTCAGGTCCAGACCGGCGAAGACGGCGGCGCCGAGCCGAATCCGGAGCCGACGGGAACAGAGCCAGCGGCCCAGACCGAACCAGCGGTTGACGGTGACGGCGGACTCGGGCCGCTCCCGGGCACAATCATGGGCATCAATACGATGCTGGTCATCGGCGGACTTCTCGGTGCGTTGCTGCTGTTCGGTGTCGTCATCGCGCTCCTCCGACGAGGTGGCAGCCGGAACGACAGCGGCTTCGAACTGTAGGCGGGGAGAGAAACCCTTTTTGTGCCAGTGTCCAGAGAGTCGCGTATGGATTGGCCACACGATCCGGACGGCGAGGAAGGAAGCGAGGGCCGGCGAAAGTACGGCCACGCTGTGCTGGCGAAGAAAGTTGACGAGGACGAGGACTTCCCGCTGACCGCCGAGGAGTATGTCGAACAGTACGGAGATCACCCGGTTCGGATCGATTACGAGACGGTCGTCAGCGTGGCGGACATCTTCGAATACGTCGACCAAGAGGAGTTCAAGGACTTCCCGGACTTCCACAAATCGCTTGGGCGCGCGCTGCGCGAGGCAGACTGGTGGCCGTACAGACTCGAACAGGCCTGATTGTGTAGTGTGTGGGCACGACACATACTTGTGGGAGGCCGGTGTAGCGTCGCGTATGGCGACGACATCTTCAAGCGGCGACCGCACCGAGCAGGGACTTCCCGAAGAGGTTGTTGCTGACCTGTTGTCGGACAACACTCGCCGGCAGGCGCTCTCAATACTGGCTGACCGCGATGAGCCAGTGGTCGTGTCAGACCTCGCAGCAGCGGTTCTGGCGGCCGAGCGTGACACCGAACCAGCGGCGATCCCAGACACTGACAGGGACGAACTCACCGAGGAACTGTTTACCGATCACCTCCCGAAACTGACGGCAACAGATATTGTCGCGTACGATTCGATGGTCGGAACTGTCGAGATCCAGCGACGTGATGCAGTAGCGACTGACCCCCGTTGAATCGGCTCGCATATCTGGAATCCAACACCGGTCGGACCGGCCTTCAGTCCATTCTGCCGGTTAATTTCGACAGAGCAATACCCGTTGCTTCTAAACGAACGATGGACAGTGACCAACACCCAAATCACCCATATACAGATTGATAATTACGGGCCGTGGACTGTGACGCCTGAGCCCCGCCGTGAAGTCGACTTGCAGACGCTCCAGTCCCGGTTGTACGCTGACCTCGCACAGTTGGTCGGGAACCGCGACGGCTACATCTTCTTCTCGCGGTTCGACAACATGATTGCCGTGACGAATGGACTGGATGAGGCCGCACACGCGCTCATTCAGGAATCCGTCGGCAATCGCTACCCGGTGACGATGAGCCTCTCTGTCGCGACGGGAACGACACCCGTCTCGGCGCTGGGAACGGCGACGGAACAACTTCAGGAGGCCGGTAGTGCCCAGGACAAGGGTCGACGAGAAGTGCTACGCGGCCAGACGATCGACGAGCAGTTCCAGAAGCCCACAGACGTACAACTCGCGCATTTCGATGTCGATGACGCCACCGAGAAATACACCGACCAGCTCAACGAGTTCGACACGTTCATTCAGATCGAACAGGGGTATGCAGCGCTCATGAAATATATGCGCGAGGCCCACGACTCGCTGTCGTTTTTCGTCGGCGGCGACAACGTCATCGCAGTCTGTCCGGACCTGGATGAAGCCGACTACCACGACGCAATTAATCACGTTCGTGAAGCGGTCGACGTAGAGTTGAAAGTCGGTGTCGGACGCGGGCGGACGGCAGCGACGGCCGGGATGGACGCCAAGCATGCGCTAGAAACCTGTCGAGCGACTGGCGAGGCCGTCACCATCGAAACCGAGACAAGTGAATAACTTGTGAACCACGCGATATAAACGTAGTGGAGGTATCTTTTAGACCGGTCATGTGGTAACTACACACATGAACGGTGAGGTCACTGTGCGGGAGGTTATGAATAGAGAGTACGTCGGCGCAAGCGAGTCCGACGACCTCCTTGAAACGACGGAGCTGCTGATCCGAGAGGATCAGCACCCGATTCTCGTATTACGGGGGAACGAACCAGTCGGCGTCGCGACGGACAGAGACGTGCTGGCATATATCGTTGACGGTGGTGACCCGGAGACTGCCACTGTCGGTGACGTGATGCGTGAATCCATTCCGACAATCGGTCCCGATGCTGGACTCCCGGCGGCACGGGACCGGATGGCGACACGCTCCGCCGAGTTCCTTCTGGTAACGGCTGACGGAGAGCCGCTCGGGACACTGACCGAGCACGATATCCTCTCGACTGCGAGATTAGAGAGCGAGTCGACAGAGGTCGTCGAACAGACCTCGACAGTTGCGACGACCGGTCAGGAAGCCACAACCGACGGAATGCAGTCCGCCGCCGAGGATTCGTTCGACAGTCAGGGCATCTGTTCCGCCTGCAGCACGTTTACACGGGATCTGGCCTCGTTCAACGGGCAGCTTCTCTGTGCGGACTGCCGGGACGTCTGAGCCACTTCAACCGGTCTCCCTCACTGCAGCGGACGGATACGACGGCGTAGCCGAACTGTTTTGACCGTACGACACGGAGTAACATTGTGGAAATCGCCACCGCCTCGATGGATGACGTGGACACCATCGTTGACCTGTGGGTCCACTTGGCGGAGAGCCAGCGTGCTCACGGATCACATCTGTTCGGAGACCGGAACCGAACCGCGGTCCGAGAGACAGTCGTACAGCGCGTTGTCGCCGAGAACGTCTGTCTGGCTCGCATAGACCGGCACGTCGTCGGGTTCGTCATGGTGACCATCGACAGCGGCCGGTACGAACAAGACGAGACGCGGGGTATCATCGAGAATATCTTCGTCGAACCGGTCCACAGGAACCAGGGAATCGGCAGCGAACTGCTCGCTACAGGAGAAGAGCTACTCCACCAGGCCGGTGCAGATATCCTTGCGCTGGAAGCGATGGCAGACAACGAGTCCGCCCGACAGTTCTACCGCGCACACGGCTACGCACCACACCGGATCGAGCTCGAAAAGCCGACCGAAAACGATACTCTCTAAACGGTCCCCACACAACGCAGGTATGCAACCGTGCCAGGGGAGCTTGGGTGGTCCAAGCACTCGACTTGTAATCGAGAGTTCGTGGGTTCAAATCCCACCCCTGGCTTTACGCTTTTACCGCTGGAGGGCGTACGGCAGAGCATGAGTGAATCCGAAGAAGAACTCCCGGACAACGACGAAGAGTGGCGCGACATACTCTCCGACGAAGAGTACCGAATCCTCCGCGAGTCTGGAACAGAGCCGCGGTTCAGCAGCGAACTTATCGATGTAGAGGACGAGGGCGTATTCACCTGTGCCGGCTGCGGGACAGAACTATTCGATAGCGACAGGAAATTCGAATCAGAAACTGGCTGGCCGAGCTTCTGGGACGTGTATCAGGAAGGCAACGTCGAAACACGGGCGGACAACAGCCACGGGATGGAGCGAACAGAAGTCATCTGTGCCGAGTGTGGCGGTCATCTGGGTCACGTGTTCGATGATGGACCGGAGCCAAGCGGGAAGCGGTACTGCATCAACGGCGCGGCGCTTGACTTCGAGTCAGAGTAGCAACCACCGGAACCCTTTTTTTCGTCATTGAAGTTGATACGGCTAGACGTGACTGAACATGGGACCGACGAGGCGGGCGACGACGGGGCCGGAGCATCGGTCGACGAGTCGCTGGTCGACGAACCACCGACTGCGACCGCCGAACAGCCACAGCCGGAGAGTCACCTGCTAGCTGAGAGCCTCCGAACGTTTCCGTGGCTCCGCGCCGCCGGCGTCGCAGTCGGGACGCTGGCTGTCGAGTATCTGCTCGTCGCCCTGCTGTTTCTCGTCGGCCCGTCGTCGGTCGACCTGCCGGAACTGTCGGACCGACTAGTCCAGTACGGGTTCGTGCTGTACAACGCCCACCACGTGCCGACGCTGGTGACGGCATCGGACGCAGAGGTGTACGGCTCGGCCGCACGGAACGTCCTGTACGGCGCACAGGGTGCAAGCATCCCGCCGATAGTCTATTTCCTGATTCCGATTGTCTCGCTGCTCGTCGTCGGCGCGCTGTTCGAGCGCTATCGCGGCGATGCCCGGTCGGACAGCCTGCTCGAGGAAGCGGCGCTCGTCGGGACTGGTATCGGCTTTGGCTACGTCGTCACTGGGTTTATCGGGAGCTTCGTGTTTGTTCGGACGGTCATGTTCGATGGTGGGGGCGAAGGGCAGGCTGCACCGGCAGTGCTGTGGCTTCTCATTCTGCTGTTTTTCCTCCCGCTGGTATTTGCGAGCCTCGGCGCGGCCGCTCGCTATCTCTACGCTGACTGGGCTTCGGGCGCGTAAGTCGTCTCAATAAGCTCGAGGATACGGTCGGACTCGGCCATCGTGACGCCGCGGTCCTCATCAACCAGAACCGGGACCCCCCGCTGACCGGAGACCCGCTTCACCTCGTCGCGTTTCGAGTGCAACGCCTCGACCCAGACGCTGTCGTAATCGATGCCGAGTTCGTCCAGTCGGTCGGCGACTTTCTCACAATACGGACAGCCGTCGAGCTGGTAGAGCGTCAGGCTCATACTGAGCGGTACGGACGCCGCCCTCAAGGTGGTTGTGCTCGAAAAAACGCAGCGGTCGACCTGACGTTACTCGTACAGCCAGGACGAGTCGATCTGGTCCCAGTCGACGAGTTCGCCCTCGTCGAAGAACAGCTCGATTTCGCGCTCGTTTGCGCCCTCGTCCTCGTGGTCGGAGCCGTGGATGACGTTCCGACCGAGGTCGAGCCCGTAGTCACCACGAATGGTGCCGGGAGCCGATTCGGCGGGGTCAGTCTCGCCCATCATGTTTCGGACCTGCCGGGTCGCGTCCTGACCTTCCCAGACCATCGCGAACACGGGCCCGGAGGTGATGAAGTCGACAAGCCCGTCGAAGAACGGCTTGTCCTCGTGCTCGCCGTAGTGCTCCTCGGCGAGCTCCTGGTCGATCTGCATGAACTTGCCACCGACCATCTTCAAGCCGCGGTCCTCGAAGCGGGAGACGATATCTCCTATGAGGCCGCGCTGGACGCCGTCAGGCTTGACCATCACGAACGTGCGCTCGTGCTCGGACATCAGGCCTCGGCCTCCTCAGCTTCCTCGTCCGCCTCGTCTTCAGCATCTGCGTCGGCCTCGTCGGCGTCGGCAGCAGCTTCTTCAGCGTCTGCTTCCTCGTCCGCAGCCGCCTCAGCGTCCGCTTCTGCCTCGTCAGCGTCAGCTTCGACGTCTTCAGCCTCGTCCTCGACCGCACCGGCGTCACCGCGTGCGGTGTCAGTCCATTCAAGGTTGCGGGCCTCGCGGCCCAGGTCGGCGTTGTTCTCGCACTTCGAGGAACAGAAGTGCGTGGTCGCGCCGTCCTTGTGGACGAACATCGTGCCCGTGCCGGGTTCGATGTCCGTGCCGCAGTAGTCACATTCGCGTGTCCGGGGCATGGTTACTGCCCTCCGATGGTGTCGGCCTCGCGAGCCGTCTCGCGGAGCTGGAGCACGTCACCTTCGCGGACCGGGCCGAGAACGTTGCGCGTGATGATGCGCCCCTGGTTCTCGCCTTCGCGGATGCGGCACTTGACCTGCATGGCCTCGCCGTGCATCCCCGTCCGGCCCACGACTTCGATAACCTCGGCGGGCGTGGAACCGCTGCTTTCGGATTCCTCAGCGCTCATCCGAGGTCACCTCACCGAAGCTCCTCGACCTTGTCGGCGATGTCCTCGACATCGGCGTCAGCCTCACCGGCGTCGGTGACGGCTGCGGCGGCCGAGCCGACTTCGAGCCCGGCGGCGTGTCCGAGGTCGTCCTGCTGCTCGACGAAGATGAAGGGAACGCCCTTCTCGTCGGCAAGCTCCGGAATGTGCATGACGATTTCCTCGGGCTGGACATCTTCAGCGACAAAGACGAGCTCGGCGGAGCCGCGCTCGATGGACTTGGTCGTCTCGTTTGTACCCTTCTTTACTGCGCCTGTGTCCCGGGCAACCTCGAGCGCCTCAAGGGCGTCGTCTTCGAGGTCCGCGGGAACGTCGAAATCTACGTATACTGGCATTTGTATGTTCACCTCCTGCGCGCGAGCTCAGGCTCCCCCGCCGTGTCCGGGCCGCGAGGCCCGTCACACCGTGATGGTGTGTATCCTGAAAAGGCTGGGAGCATCATCAACTCGGCGCAGGCTGTACACCATTCTGTGCTACCGGCCCTAAAAGCGCTTTCGAAGCCGAAATCGCGTGCCAGCCCGCCACACAGGTGCTGTCGGGGGGTCTGCCTATTCTGCGGCCGCCGACGCATCGACCAGCGCGGCCCGCGCGTCCGAGACGAGACGGGCCACCACCTCACCGGCGGGCCGTACGTCCTGTGTGAGGCCAGTGCTCTGGCCGGCGTAGTGTGGCAGGGCCTCGACATCGCCGGACATCCCCGCAAGCGGGGGCATATCAGCAATCCGACTAATCGGCTCGCCGTCGGGCATCTGTGCAATTTGTTCGGGGTCGCTGGCGTCGTCCAGTTCATCCGAGTCGTGTCCGGCCTGTTGTCGAACCTCGTCGGTTTCGAGGACTCGGTGTGGTTGGTCCGGCCAGCCCCGGTCGAACAGGTCGGTAAACCGTGTCGCCGTCTCAGGCGCGTCAACGATTCGCTGCCGATATGTCTCGTGCGCGCCCGATTCCTCGGTCGCCACAAACCGAGTGCCGAACCAGCCGCCATCGGCTCCGAGCGTCAGCGCCGCCGCAAGCCCACGCCCGTCGCCGAGACCGCCGGCCGCAACGACCGGGACTGGAACCGCGTCAGCCACCCGCGGGAGCAACGCGAAAGTCGTCACGTCGCTCTGGACGTGGCCACCAGCCTCCCGGCCCTGAGCGACCACTACGTCGGCCCCGGCGTCGACGGCGGCCCCGGCCTCGGCAGCGCTGGCAACCGTGACCATCACCGTCCCGCCGACCTCGTGGACCCGGTCGATGTACGGCCCGGCATCGCCAAACGAGAAGGAGACGACCGACGCGCCCGCGTCCAGACAGGCATCGAGACACGCCGACGGCGAGAGCACGCCCGTCGATTCGTCGAGGACGACGTTGACGCCGACCACGCCGTCAGTCGCGTTTGCAGCGTCCGTGTACGCGTCACGGATCGCGTCGGCCTCACGCCACGACATCGCCAGCATCCCGAAGCCGCCCGCGTCCGCGACTGCCGCGGCCAGGGACGGTGTCGAGACACTCCCGACCGGTGCCTGCACGACTGGGTGGTCGATACCGATCTCGGAACAGAGCGGGGTCTGGAGGGGAGCCATGCCGGCGACTGTGTCCGGTCCAATAAAAAGCGTACCTGGAGAGCACCGTGACCGTCAGGTCCATACTGGCTCGTCCGCCACCACCGGTATGGACATCGCGCGCTCGCTCCGAGCGGAGGCCCGCCGTGCGAACGAGCGCCGGCTGCTCGTGCTGGCGGGCGACCCCGACCGGACGCGGGAGCGAGCGGCAGCAGCGCTTGACGCGGCAGGCATCTCCAGCGCCGAAACGACTGTCGTCGGCCCGGAATCGTTTCTCGACTGTGAACACCACGAGCAGTCCCGCGCCGAGGAGCTTCTCGGTCGGACGCGGACGGCTGTCATCATCGATGCGCACGAGGAACTACGACCGGATGCGGTCGGGCGCACCGTCGGTGCCGTCGACGGTGGCGGCCTCTACGTCCTCCTCGCGCCACCACTGGAAACGTGGCCCGAAGAAAGCGACGGGTTCGACGCCTCGCTCGCAGTCCCGCCCTTCGGCGTCGAGGACGTGAGCGGGCACTTCCGCCGTCGGTTCGTCGAGACACTGCAAGCACACCGAGGTGTTGCCATCGTCGACGCCGACACGGGCACTATCGAGCAGGACGGCCTGACGGACCCGCCACCGAGCCGTCCGGTTCCGCGCCCGACACTACCCACCGACGCGTGGTTCTGCTCCGAGACCTACGCTCAGTGTCTCACCGACGACCAGCGGGACGCGGTCCAGGCATTCGAATCCCTGCGGGACGACGGCGAGGCGGTCGTGATCGAGGCCGACCGGGGTCGGGGGAAGTCAAGTGCCGCCGGGCTGGCCGCCGGAAATCTCGCTGTAGCGGGGCGAGACGTACTGGTGACCGGGCCGCAGTACCGGAGCGCCGCCGAGGTGTTCGCGCGGGCGGGACATCTGCTGGAGACGCTCGGCGTCGACTTCACGCGCGACCGTTCGTCAGACCCCCAGCGGCTCAGCGTTGCAGGGGCGGGCTGTGTGCGGTACGCGCCACCGGACGAAGCGGCATCGCTTCCGGATGGTCCCGACGTGGTCATCGTCGACGAGGCCGCGGCCCTGCCGGTCCGGCGACTCGAACAGTTCCTCGACGCGCCGGCGGTCGCCTTCACCACGACCGTCCACGGCTACGAGGGGGCAGGCCGGGGCTTCTCCGTCCGGTTCCGTGACCGCCTCGCGGAAAGCGACCTCGCCGTCACCGACGTGTCGATGACGACGCCCATTCGATACGGGGACGCCGACCCCGTGGAGGTGTGGGCGTTCCGGGCGCTGTTGCTGGACGCTCGCCCGCCGGTCGACCAGCTTATCGCAGATGCGACGCCAGAGACCGTGGAGTACCGCCGGCTCTCGGCAGCCGACCTGCTCGCTGACGAGCACCTGCTCCGGGAGGTCTTCGGCCTGCTCGTGCTGGCGCACTACCGGACGGAACCCTCGGACCTGGCCCGACTGCTCGACGCCCCCAATCTCACTGTCCGGGCGCTAACCCACGAAGGCCACGTCGTTGCAGTGGCGTTGCTGGCACAGGAAGGTGGGCTCTCGGCGTCGACCCGGGCCACGATGTACGAGGGTGGACGGGTGCGAGGAAACATGCTCCCGGACGTGCTGTCGACACAACTCCGGGACGAAGCTGCCGGAATCCCGGTCGGCCAGCGGGTCCTCCGCATCGCGACCCACGCTGCGGTCCGGTCCCGCGGACTCGGGTCCGAACTCCTCTCGGAAATCAGAGCGGAGTTCGCTGAACGGGTGGACTGGCTTGGGGTCAGCTACGGTGCAACGCCGGAGCTCGTCCGCTTCTGGGCAGACAACGGCTACAACACCATCCACCTCGCAACCTCTCGGAACGCGACCAGCGGCGAGTACTCCGTCGTGATGCTCGACCCCTGTTCCGACGACGGGGCGGCGCTCGCGGCGCGCCACGGGGAGTGGTTTCAGGACCGCATCGGCGCAGTACTGTCGGACCCACTCGACGACTGTGACTCCGACGTAGTTCGGGCCGTGCTTCGGGCGGCCGACAGCAAGCGGCCGGTATCGCTCTCGGAGTGGGACTGGCGGCTGGTCGCCGGCGTCCCCGGTGGCGCGTCGGTCCTCGACACGAACCCGAAGCCGTTCCGTCAACTCACCCGTCGACACCTGTCGGACCCGGCCGACGCGACCGCGCTCTCAGCGCAGGAGGAACGCCTGCTCGTCCGAAAAGTCTTGCAGGCACATCCATGGTCGGCCGTCGCCGAGGAGCTGGCGTTCGTCTCCGAGCGTGAGTGTATGCGCACGCTCGGCGGAATAGTCGAAAGGTTGACGCGTCTGTACGGCGACCCTTGGGTACAGGAGGAACTCGACAGACACCTATGAGCCTGCTTGGCCTCGAAACGCTGTTGTTTGTACTCGCGTTCGCCCTACTGGTCGGCGGTGTCATCGGTAGCCTCACGCCCCAGGTCCCCGGCGCGCTCGTCTCGCTCGCCGGCGTGTACCTGTACTGGATCGCCAGCGGCATGACCGCCCCCGGAACGCTCTTGCTGGCCCTGTTGACGCTGGTCGGCCTGCTGACGTGGGCTGTCGACATCGCGGGCGGAGCCGTCGCCGCGCGCGTCGGCGGGGCGTCGAACTGGACAGCAGTTCTGGCCGGCCTGGTGGCGCTCGTCCTCTTTTTCGTCACCGGCCCGCTCGGCATCCTGCTGGGCGTCGCTGGAACGGTGTTCGTCGTCGAGTTCTATCGGCAGGAGGACGCAAGAGGGAGCGCGAAGGCCGCGCTGGTAACCACTGTCGGGATGCTGGCCTCCGGCGTCGTCCAGGCCCTGCTGACGGCGTCGATACTGGTTACCATGATTGCCGTCGCGCTCCTATGACACAGTGTGCGGAGGACGGCTGCGAGAATGAGGCCGCGGTCGAACTCCACATCCCTTGGGAGGCGAACCGAGAAGTGTGTCCGGCCCACGCTCGCGTCTGGGCGCAGAAGGACGGCGTCGTCCCAGCGCCGATGGACGGCCACGAAGACAGGTGGCCATAGACCGCTGTCGTCGGAATTGACGATTTAATTTACACGTGGGTATCGAATCAACAGGTTGTCAACCGTTCACGAAGAAAATATAATAATAATTGGGTTTGAATACGACAACTGAGGCGTGTTATCATGAAACGCGAGATGCTCACCACCGACTTCATCGACCGTGCAGCAGACATATACGACGACGTTACCGGGATCATCGCCCATGACGGCACCGAGTACACGTACGCGGAGATGAACGAACGAGTCAACCGGCTGGCACACGCGCTGTCGGACCGGGGCGTCTCGAAGGGGAGTCGCGTGGCTCTCCTCGCGCCGAACACACACTACTTCATCGAGACGCTGTACGCGACGAATAAACTCGGCGCAGTCTTTGTCCCGCTGAACTACCGACTCGATCCCGCAAAAATCGAGTACATTCTGAACGACTGTGAAGCCGCAACAGTAATCGCCGACTACGACTTCGCGGAGAAGGTCCAGCCAGTACGGGACGACATCCCTGCGGAGACGTTTATCGGCTACGAGCCCGACCGTATCGATGGGGAATGGGAGGGGTACAGCGATGTCCTTGACGGGCAGCCGACTGCCGAACCGGACCGACCGGACATGACCGAGGACGACGACGCCAGCATCAACTACACGTCCGGAACGACGGGGGACCCGAAGGGCGTGGTCAGGACCCATCGGACCGAAAGCTGGCACTCGCTGGTCCTCAATCAGCATATGGAGATACGCGACGATGACACGTACCTCTGGACACTCCCGATGTTCCACTGCAACGGCTGGGGCCACACCTACGCCATCACCGGGACCGGCGGGACGCACGTCTGCCAGCGGACCTTCGACGCTGCGGATACCTTCCGCCGGGTCCGCGAGTACGACGTGTCGTTCATGTGTGGCGCGCCGACGGTTCTGAACAAGCTCATCCAGCACTACCGGGCCAACGACGGCGACGTAGTGACGCAGGGTGACCGCGACGTGCGAATCGCGACAGCCGGCAGTGCTCCGGCGACGGCGACCATCGACCGCGTCGAAGACGAGTTCGGCTGGCGCATCATCCACATCTACGGCCTGACCGAGACGGCCCCGATCATCACGACCAGCAACTCCCCGCGGCGTATCGCTGAACGGGGCCGTGAGATCAAGGTCAAGCAGGGGTCTCAGGCGCTGTGTACCGACATCAGGGTCGTCGACGAGGACGGCACCGACGTGCCACGCGATGGGACGGCCATCGGTGAGATCGTGGTGCAGGGCAACCAGGTGATGGACCGCTATCTCAACAAGCCCGATATTACCGAGGAGGCGTTCAACGACCGCGTCGAAGGGTACTTCCACACTGGCGACCTCGCGACGTGGGACGACGACGGGATGATACAGATCATGGACCGCCGGAAGGATATCATCATCTCTGGGGGCGAGAATATCTCCTCGATCGAACTGGAGGACGAACTGTACGATCACCCCGATGTGCTGAAAGCCGCGGTCATTCCGGCACCGAGTGAGGACTGGGGCGAGACGCCGATGGCAATTGTCGTCCCAACGGCCGACAGCGACGCGACCGAACAGGATATTCTCGAATTCCTCAGAGAACGCGTTGCGAGCTACAAGGTCCCCGCAGGCATCGACTTCCGTGACTCGCTTCCTGAAACAGCGACCGGGAAGATCCAGAAGTACGAACTCCGAGAGGAGTACTGGCAAGAGCAGGAGCGGATGATCGGGCAGGAGTGAGCGCGGCGGTAGCTGTGAAGTAGTGGAACAGAACCAACACGATTCTTTATTAGTGTTCCAGCAGTCGGTCACACCATGCATCTGGGAGTCGTCGTGCCACGCGTCGAGGACCACAGCACAATCGACCTGGCCGTCGAAGCCGAAGATTACGGGTACGACTCGGTCTGGCTGAACGAACTGTGGGGCGCTAGCTCCGTTGTCGAACTCACGGATATCGCGACCCGTACCGACGATATCGAAATTGGCAGCGCGATACTCAACGTCTTCTCGCGGTCACCGGCCGTGCTGGCGATGACAGCGACGACCCTCGACAGGGTGTCGGACGGACGGGCAGTGCTGGGGCTGGGGACGAGCACAGCCCGGTCCATCGAGAATATGCACAGCATGGAGTTCAAGCGACCGGTCCGTCGCGCCCACGAGACGATCGATATCATCAAACAACTCATGACCAGCGACGAGCGGGTAACCTATGACGGCGAGGTGGTGTCGGTCAGAGGCGTTCCGCCGCTAGACCGTGACGTGCCGGTGTACCACGCCGCGCTCGGGCCGGCGAACAGGCGCGTCGTCGCCAGACTCGCCGATGGCTGGCTCCCGCATATGGTTCCCTTCTCCGAACTCGAAGCGTCGTTCGACTACATCGCCGAGACCGCACGCGATGCCGACCGCGACCCGGGCGAGATCACCGTCGCACCGTACGTGCCGGCAGTAGTCCACGAGGATGCCGAGCGAGCGACAGAGGAACTCCGGCAACACATCGCCTACTACGTCGGCAGCGGCGAGGGGTACCGCCGGGCTGTTGCGGAGACGTATCCGGACCGGGCGGAGCGCATCGCCGACGCCTGGCAGGCGGGTGACCGCAACGAGGCGACGGAGCTCGTCACCGACGAAATGACGGTCGACCTCGGCATCGCTGGGACGCCGGAACAGGCGCGGGAGAAACGGGATAAGATTGCGGACAGGGATGTCATCGACCGGCTTCTGCTAACTGTGCCACAGCAGGTCGATGGGGAGCTGGCTCGGAAGACGATTCGGGCGCTGGGGCCGAGTTAGAGGTCAATTTCCATCATCACCTCGTCGGCGTACTCGTCGCCGAACTTGTAGTGGTCCTCGCGGATGGCGTCAGTGTCCCACCCGTGGCCTTCAAGGAACTCGATCGCATCCTCGTTCGTCGATGGGACAGAGTTGTACAGTTTCTCGTAGCCGTTCGACGCCGCCCACTCGGTGCCCCGGGCAAGCAACTGCGAGCCGATGCCGTGGCCTCGATACCGGTCAAGGACGCCAAGCGTCAGCTCTGCCGTGTGGCTGAGCTTCTCGACTTCGGGATGTTTGAGATGGACCCATCCGACTACGTCGTCGTTGATGCAGGCGACGAAGAAGATGCGCGACTCCAGTTCGTTGTGTCGGAGCAACACGCCCTCGCTGTCCACCACGTCGGCGACGGTCTCCGCGTCGACGTACTCACCGCCGCCGATCGCGGCCCGGATGGCCCCAACGAGACCGGTCAGGTCTTCCTGTCGCGCCTGACGGATGGTGAACTCGATGTCGTCGGCCTCGAACTCTTCTTCGACGGTATCGTTGTAGGCGACGCGGAGTTGCCCGTCAATCTCTTCCAGTACGCCGTCGCGTTTGAGTATCGCAACGTGGTGGCCGAACGGTCGCGGGTCCATCTGTAGCGCCGAGCGAGCGGCTCGCGGCTCCACAGACCCGTGCGATTCGACGTACTCGTAGATGTCCCGTCGGTCCTCGTGATCGAAATGCAGTGGCTCTGTTAACTCCATGGTATCTGCTACCACGACACAGTACTTAATCCTTTATCAAAAACCATGTACTTCTCAGTAAACGGCAGCTACTGCTCCGGAACACCGGTCAAAAGGACTGCCACATCACGGGCGTTATGCGTGTCGACGAGCAGCTCTGCGGCCGCTCTGACGCTGTAGGTGCCGGCTAACTCCACGCCGTAGCAGGCGGCGTAGCAGTCAAGCCAGTCATTCATCGCCCGTTCCAGCCGCTCGAATTCCGCTTCGGAGAACCGGACCCACGACCCGCCGGTCCGGGCCTCGCAGTACAGAGCTACTGTGGGTCCGAACCCGTCCCGAAGGATTTCCATCGCGCGCTCCTCGTCTGGCGGGTCGGGGTCCAGCGACTCGTGGACCTGTTCGGCCCGGCGCGCGAGCGCCCGAACACGGTCGTCGTACTGGCCGCTCATCACCGACCGGGTCACCCCTGGTTGAACTCCACGCCTTTCCCGCCGGCAGGGTGTTCCCACTCGGTGTCGGCGACGATGGCGCAGGTACCACACTCGACGCAGGGCTGGGTGTCGAGGCTCACGAGGTGTTCCTCGCTTCCGTTGGTCTGGACCATCTCGTCGCGGTAACAGCCGCCGCCGAAGTCCTCGGCGCTGACCGGGCAGGCCGTCACGGCGGTGCCCGAGGCTTCGAATGACTTGTCGACCAGTTCGATGTGCGGGTCGTCTACGTCGTAGGTCAAGTCGCCGATGCGGTCACCCAGGTCAGGTGGTGAGACGGTGTTCTCATCGGTTACCGGCTCGCCGAGCTCCTCGGCAATGACAGTCGGTAGCGTCACGTAGGGAAGTTTAGTGTCAGGAATCATCGACACCATGCGCGGCGACGAGTAGGCCCGTTCAAGCAGTCCGGCTGCCGCGCGGACCCCGAACCGGCCGACGGCGGAGTCGGCGATAGCGTTCGAGAAGTCGTCGACGGGGCCGAGTTCGCCGAGCTGCCCGAACACCCTGTACCCGGTCGGCCGGAGCTTGTCCATCACGCCCTCGTCGTGGAGTTTCTTCTCGTACAGGTCGCCGGCCTGAGACGGATCGTCTCGTGCCCTCGCGTCGGCGAAGGCCTCGGCGGCCAGCGCCCCGGCAGTGACCGCATGGTTCATCCCCTTGATAATGGGGCCCTGGGCCTGCATCTGGCCGGCGGCGTCGCCGACCAGCACGAGCCGGTCCTTGTGTGGCGAGGGATGGGCCGCTTTCTTCGAGTCCGGGACAAGTTTCGCGCTGTACTCGCGCTCGTCGTATTCGTCACCGAGCCACTGGGCCATGAGCGGATGCGTGAGCAGGCTGTCGAGCAGTTCGTGGGGCTCCGCCCGCTCCTCGGCGATAGAATCGAGGTGGAACACAGTGCCGATAGACAGCGAGGACTCGTTGGTGTAGAGGAAGCCACCGCCGCGGACGCCGTCGAACAGGTCGCCGGAGAACAGGTGGGCCGCGCCGTCATCGGGAGCCACGTCGAAGCGGTCGTTGATGACCTCCGGCTCCATGTCGACGACCGCTTTGACGCCCTGGAACCATTCCTCGGGCTCGTCCCAGTCCATCAGCCCGGCGTCCCGGGCGAGTTCGGAGTTGACGCCGTCGGCCGCCACGACGATGTCGGCTTTGATGGGTGTCAGCTCCTCGGTCGTCACGCCGACGATTTCGCCCCGTTCGCGGAGCAAGCCGGTGACATGGACCTCGGTCAGCAATCCGCCGCCGGTCTCGCGGGTGCGCTCGTGGACCTGCTGGGCGAGCCACGAGTCCATCTTCCGACGGAGCACTGCGTCGGCCCACGCCGTGTCGTGGTGGTGCAGGTCGCCGATGTCGAAGGATTTCACCTTGTCGCCGGCGATGTTGTGAATCATATTCTCTGTCACCGGCCGCTCGGTCGCCTCCTCGCGGAAGTCCGGGAACAGCCCGTCGATAGTGTATGGGGCCGATTCTTCGGCGTATATGAGCCCGCCAGAGACGTTCTTCGAGCCGGCATCGACGCCGCGTTCGAGGACGAGCGTCTCGACGTCGTTCCGCGCGAGTGTCGCCGCCGCGGCGGCCCCGCCCGGACCACAGCCAACGACGACGGCCTCGTACTCCTCAACGGCGTCAGTCATCGCTGGCCTCCATCATCGCACCCAGTTCACCGGCCTCGACCGCCTCGGTCAACTGCGGCAACACCTCGAATAAGTCGCCCTCGATGAGATAGTCCGAGAAGTCGCGGATATCGGCGTCCGGGTCAGTGTTGATTGCGATGATCGTGTCGGACTCGTCGCAGCCGACCTTGTGCTGTATCGCGCCGGAGATGCCCGCCGCGATGTACACGTCCGGTTCGACCTCCTGCCCGGACTCGCCGATCTGGCGCTCCTCGGTGACGTACTGCTCGACGTGGCCGTCGAAGGAGTACGACGAAGTGATGACGCCACGCGAGAGCCCAAGGTCGGCGTCCTCGAAGGCGTCAACGAGGTCCAGTGCCTGCTCGATGCCCCGCGTCGGATCGTCACCGATACCGCGACCCACGGCGACGATAACGTCGTTGCCGGTGAGGTCGACGCCGCCGGAGAGGCGATCGTACTCCTCGACTTCGACTGTGAACCAGTTGTCATCGAGGTCCATCTCGTAGTCGATGACCTCGCCGTCGCGCTCGTAGTCGGGGTCAGGCATCTCGAAGCTCCCCGGAATCACCGACGCCCCTTGTGGGTGGAAATCCCGGTGGGGTTTGTCGATGCAGAGAATCGTCGAGTACTCGAACCCGGAGAAGTCCGGGCGCTTCATATGTAGCACCCGTTCGAACTCCTTCTTGTCGCCGGCGGTGCCGACCTTCGCGGGGTTTGAGATCATCGCGCTCTCGATGTACAACCCCGAACAGTCCGACGCTAATCCGGAGTCGAGTTCACCCTGAACGAGCGCCGAGAGGTCCCGACCGTTGTTCGTCGCCGGGAAGACGGCATACCGCGGTTCGTGGTAGTCCTTCCATTCGATTTCCTCTCGCCCCTCGGTAGCGAGGTCGCCACCGGCACGAGCCATGTCACAGAAGATTTCGGTGTAGGGCTGATGGCGGAAGCGCTCGAGGCGGTCGTCCTCGTGATAGACGACGAGATCCGCGCCGCAGGCGATGACATCGTCGATGTGGTCGCTGGCGTCGGCCTCGATGAGCACGGCGACGACACGCTCCTCCTCGTCGTACGCTGCGTTGTAGTCGTCCATCAGTTCGCGAGCCTTCCCGAGCATCTCCTTCGAAACGTCCACCAAGTCGCCGGCCTGCGTCTCGCAGTACACCCACATATCGCGGTACTCTGCGCCGACTGTGCCCTCAACCCACTGCTTGTCGTTGGTCGGGTGGTCGAGTTCGGGGTACTTCTCCTCCGGTGGGACGTACTCGACCTCTGTCACCTCCTCGCCTTCGGCCTCCTCGGTTCCCTCGACCGATTCGATTCGACTCTCTATCTGGGATTTCGCTGTCTTCCGGTCCTGGCCTGCTTTCTCGCGTTCGATCAGGTCCCGGAGCACATCGGCGTCATCGACGTCCCTGACCATGTTCGCCACGTCAGCGACGGTGAGGTCGGAGAGGTCGACGCTTTCCGGGTCGGTCTCGCCGTCGTCGTCGCTTTCGACCTTCTCGATACGGTCCTCGATGAGCGTCTTGACGGGCATTCGGTCCTCACCATCTTCCTCCAGCGCCAGCATCGCCCGCAGTTCGTCGGCATCATCGACATCTTTGAGTTTCGGCCCGAGCTCGGCGATTTCGTGTTCTGTGGGGTCGATATCAGGCATGGTCAGTCACCCGCCGCGTACGGCGTGAGTTCGTCCAGTACCGGTTCCAGTGCCTCGCGTTCGTCGGCTTCGATCATCGTTGCCTCTCGCTCCGAGGGTGCCTTCGGAATCGGGTCGACGCCGGCGACGATCGTCGGCGACCCGTCGAGACCGATGTAATCCGGATCGAGGTTGAGATCTTCGTGGTCCCAGACCGTGAGGTGGTCCTCGTACTCTTCGGCCCGCTGCTGGGTCCCCCCGCGGAGGTCCTTGTGCTTCAGCCGGTGGCTCGCCTTCCGATAGGTCGGTTCAAACTCGGGGTCGGCGACGATGAAACACGGCATCGGCGCTTTGACCGTCTCGATCTCAGAGATGTCACCGTCAACCAGCCGCTTCGCCCGGACAGTGCCGGCGTCCTCGTCGATATCGAGCGAGAGAACGTGAGTGATTATCGGCCAGTCCAGACACCAGCAGGTCTGTGGGCCGGTGTGGCCCGTTTCGCCGTCGGCCGTTTTGAAGCCGGCAAACACCAGATCAGGCTGCTCGTCAAGGTTCTGGAGGCCAGTGGCGACGGTCATCGCGGTGGCCCAGGTGTCCGCAGCCCCCATCTCGCGGTCCGAGAGGAGATACAGGTCGTCGGCGTACACATCCCGCATCCCTTCTTGCAGGACCTCTTTGTACCCCGGCGGCCCCATACTCATCAGCGAGACGTGGCCGCCGTTGCGGACTTTCGTCTGGAACGCCGCACGGAGTGCGTGCTTGTCGTTGGGGTTCATCACCGTCGGTGTCTTTCCCCGTTCGAGATGCCCGTCCTCGTCGAACGATACCTGTCCCTCGCGGAAGTCCGGAACGCCCTTTGTCATAACAACTGTATGCATGGTACTATGACCTTCGTGAGTGTATCTCACACAAGAATCTATAATAAATGTATGTTTACAAATCTGAATGACAGGTCGAGAGCTCTTTCTCAGGGGAGGTAGAGTCCGGGCAATGCGCAGTATGTCGACGGGCCGATAGCTACAGGTCGTTTGTATTCGAGGTTTAGAATACTGCAATCCCGCGAAAATAGGATTTTGGTAGCTTCAGATGCGACCAGCACGGCCCGGGTCCACGTCGATAGCGTCGACCGGGCACACGTCGACACAGAGCATACAGTCGATGCACTGGTCCTCGTGAGCCGGGTCGGCCTTGATCTCGCTCTCCGGATGGTCCGGCGTGTCGACCCACTCGAACACGTCGACGGGGCAGTCCTCCAGGCACGCGCCGTCAGCGATGCAGATGTCGAAATCGACGGCGACGTGTGTCCCGTGGATGCCCAAGTCCTCGGGCTCGTCAACCGGCCCCCAGACATCGTGTCCATCATGCTGTTCGACAACGTCGCGGTTCTCCTCGAACTCCGGATCTATGGCCATTGGTATCTTATCTCACTTTTGGGAGCTACTTAACTTTTCGACCTGCCCGTCAGAATCCGGGGCCGTTGCGGCGATCCGAGCCGCGAATGTCCCCCGACCCGAGGTCGTCAATGCGGTCGGTCGATCCTGGCAGATTGCCGTCGGGCAAGCCGGTGTCCTCGCCTGTTCCCCCTGGGCCGTCAGTGCCCGGACTGTCGGTTCCGATTCGCCGAATGAACTCGACGGTCCGTTCGTACACGTCGTCGTAGTGAGCGCCGTAGAACGGGAACCCGTGGTCCGACGGCACCGTCTTGTGGACCACATCGGTCATGGGACCGAGGGCATCAGCCAGCAATTCGGACTGTGCCGGCGGCACGACGTCGTCGTCGGTCCCATGGAGCAACAGCGTCGGCGGGGCGTCGATATCCACCTGTGCGACCGGCGAGGCGAGGTCGTAGGCTGCGGGTTCACCGTCGGGCCCGCCGCCGAGATACGCTCGATGGCCCTCACCCGCTGGGACGTCAGTGGCAGTGTCGAGCGCGTGGAAGTCGTAGACGCCAGCATAGCCGACGACGGCTGACAGTGCCGAGGACGAACCGGGGTACAGTTCGGGTTCGAATCCGGGCTCATCCGCCGTCAGCGCGGCCAGAACAACGAGGTTTGCGCCCGCGGAGTGGCCGATGCCGACAACTCGGTCGGTGTCCGCGCCGTAGCTCTCTCCCTCCGTCCGTGCCCACTCGATAGCGGCCTTCACGTCGACCAGCGCCGCTGGGAACGTCCATTCCGGTGCAAGCCGATACTGCGGCTCGATGACCAGAAAGCCGTCCGCGGCGAGATCAAGCGCGTGCCGGGCGAACTCGCCCTTGTCGCCAGACGTGAACGCGCCACCTCGGACGAGCACGGCAACCGGCTTTGGGCCGCTGGCCGCCGTTGCGTCGTACAGGTCGAGCGTCAGCGTCTCGCCACCCGCCTCATCGAACGGAATGTCGCGCTGCACTGTCACTGACTCCGGGGCGCGTTCTGTCACGGGCATTGGTCGGGCCGTCGCGGACATAAGCCCGACGCTATCAGCTCTCGGTCCCGGAGTTGAACGACGCGTCGGCATCGCTATCCCACCGTGGTCTGTTGGGAACTGGCTTGATCGTCAGTTGCCTCCCTCCGAACGAAGTGAAAAAGGTCGGCTCTCGGGCGGTGCGTCTGTGGCCCGACGGTCAGCCTTCGACCTCGATCTGCTTGCCACGGGCTGTCGCGCCCGTCTCAACGGGTAGGCGCACTTCGAGGATACCGTTCGTATAGTTCGCAGCGATTCCCTCGCCTTCTTCCTCGTACAGTTCGTAGTCGTTACTACCGGTTTCGAACAAGCGGGACGGGAGGTCAAGACCGCGCATCCATGAACTCGGTGTGGTTGTTGGCAGTGCCATTGGCCATCACCTCACATCTATTTGACACTAGTGGTGTGGTTCGTAAAAAACCCCTAATCATATTAACTGAAGCCATACGACAGATAGAACGTAAGTGAGTCGTTGCGGTACAGAAAAACGGTATCAGGCCAGCAGAGCCAGCGGTTCGCCCGTGTCAGGGATGTGTGAAGTACGCGACAGACTCCGCGTCTGAGTCGTCCGCGATCTCGTCGAGTCGGGCGAACCCGATACGCTCGAACTGAACGACTTTGTCGGCGTCGTAATCGAGTAGTCCAGATTCCGCCACGCCAGACACGTCGCCGTCCATCGTCCGCAAGCGGAACTTTGGCCCATCAGCCGGTGCCCAGTGAATCACGTCGACGCCCTCCTCGCGGACGGCGTCAATGTCGTCGCCGGTGTATTCGAATGCGTCGCGGGTGTGGCGCACGCAGCCGTATCCTTTGAGCCATATACGATCGCCGTGTTCCGGCAGGTCGTCGCCCTCAACGACGACACCGCTGGTCACCGGAATCTCGCGGCGGCCACGCTCCTCGTGGTCCGGATGCAACGGCGGTTCGCCAGCGTCCGGCCCGCCGACGATCTGGCGCTCAACGAGACCGCCGTGGTCGTCGCTGTCCCGGACGAAGAACGCCCGGTCTGAGTCGTCGTCAATGAGATCGCGGTTGTTCGAGTAGATAGAGGACATCGCCAGATCGACGTTCGAGGTGGACGTACCCAGCTGAATCATCGCATCGACGACGGCCTCACCGCGGATGCCGCGCCGTTCGAGGCTGGCGACGGTCGGCGCTCGCGGATCGTCCCAGTCCGCGAGTTCGCCGTCAGCGATGAGTTCGGCGATGCTCGATGTGGACAGCGGTACGTCGTAAGCATCGACCTGGACGTGGCCCCAGTGGATGACCTCGGGGTATTCCCAGTCGAAGTAGTCGTAGACGAACTGCTGGCGCTTCGCGGAGTCCTGCAGGTCGATACCGCGGATGATGTGCGTGACCCCCAGCAGGTGGTCGTCCAGCCCGCTCTGGAAGTCCAGCATCGGCCAGCAGCGGTACTCCTCGGCCGCCGTTCGCGGGTGTGGTGTGTCCACCATCCGGAACGCGACGAAGTCCCGCAGTGCGGGGTTCTTATGCGTAATGTCGGTCCGGACCCGCAGTACCATCTCGCCGCTGTCGTACTCGCCGTCGACCATCGCCTCGAACTCCGAGCGCGTGGTCTCGGCGTCCTTGTCGCGATGCGGACAGGCCTTGCCGTTATTCTTCAGATCGGAGAACTCGCCCTGCGGGCACGAGCAGGTGTAGGCCCCGCCCTTGTCGATGAGCTCGCGGGCGTACTCGTAGTACGTCTCGACGCGGTCGCTGGCGTTGACCACGTCGTCGGGTTCGAAGCCCAGATAGCCGATAGCGTCCAGGATTGCGTCGTAGGCATCCAGATCCGGCCGCTTGGTCTCGGGGTCGGTGTCGTCAAAGCGGCAGATGAACTCCCCGTCGTAGCGCTGTTTGTACGTGCCGACGACGGCGGCCATCCGCGCGTGGCCGATGTGCCACGGGCCGTTGGGGTTTGGCGCAACGCGCATCCGGACGGTGTCGTACTCTTCGGCGTTGGGCAGGTCTGGCAGCGGGTGGTCCTCGCCCTCATCCTCGGCCTCCAGCTCTTCGAGTTTCTCCGGAGCGAGTTCGGCCAGCCGCTCCCGGCGCTCCTCGGCATCCATCCCGTTGACTCGCTCAACGACCGGCGCGATAACGCCGGGTATCTCGTCGCCGTACTCGCGGAACTCCGGATTCTCGCCCATGAGCGGGCCCATTATTGCGCCGACCTGTGCCTCGCTGTCGTGTTTGACCGCGTTGAGGAGGGCGCTCGTCTCCGCCGCCTCCGTGATTCGGTCTCGCAGCTCGTCGTCCATTACCGGGACCTGCGACTGGGAGGGTCAAAACGCCGTCGGGTTCAGCCAGCTATGGGGGCAGGGTGTCAGCAAGCGTTCACATAGCCCTATGTCTACAACGATTCGCTTCACTCGGTACAGGGGGAAACACACTGGTTAGTACAGCGAGCACCGTCAACAGCCCATACTTGTGGAGACGGTCCGAGAATCGACTGTTCCGTTGCTATCGATACGGACTTCTGCAAACCGGGAATTACAGTCGAAATGGTCAGTTGTCACTGGGTACGTTCCATTCGCCTGTGTTGACACGTCCGTCACTGTGAGGAGGTACCCTGGAGACGGAATTTCTAACCAAAGTGTCCCGTTCTGTGGGAGTGTTTCTGTACGGGTTACGACTGAAGAGTCACTGTCATTATGTATTAGTTCGACGGATACGGTTTGATTCATCGGGCTAGCATTCCAAACCTGAATCGGCAACCCATTCCCAGTTGCACCGACTTGGATGACGACAGAGGGGTTGGCTTTCGTTCCTTGGTATGGTGCTGGAACAGATGGATCAATCGTCGGCGTGTCAGTCGTCGTTACATCGGGCGGGCCGCTGTGGGCAGAAAGGGTTGGAAACAGGAGTAGCGAAGCTACGATGCCGACAGTAATAATGAGAAACACCGCAAGAAGCGGACGCAGATTCATGACGCAAGCAACTCACCTCTGGCCCCATGTGTTTTCCGGTTGGTACGTTCGCAGACGGGCTGTGTATTCTACGCAGGACGGTTCCCCGCAAACGAAGAGTGGTCACTCAACAGCACCCAATGAGTCCGCGACCCGTTCCAGCGCGCTAAGACCAGTCACCTCACCGGACTGATCGGTAATCGTCCAGATATCCAGTTCGGGCAGCGACTCCCGGAGTTGTGCAATAGCCGCCTCCTGCACTGCCTGCTTGCCCTGACACCGCTGACAGTCACCAGCATCCTCGATAACCTTGTTCACGACCAGCGTCGTCACCGGCACGTCGAACTCGCGGAGTTTCCCGACCAGCCGCTCCGTCTCGCGGACGGCCATCGTCTCGGGGATGGTGACGACCCGGAACGCGGTCTGTTCGGGGTCCCGAAGCACCGTGCCGACCCGCTCCATCCGCGTGCGCATCTCGGTGAAGTCGTCCGGGCCGTCGTCGCGCCGACTCGCCATCGGGCCGAACATCATCGTCCGAGCGGTGTTGACCTTCCGGCGGACCTGATCGCGCAGGTCCATCGCCGTCGCAACGCCACGGTCCATCACCGACGGGAGGTCAAGCAGGCGGAGCGTGTGGCCGGTCGGAGCGGTGTCGAACACCACGCGGTCCCAGCGGTCGCTCTCGATGTACGTCGCCATGCCTTCGATAGCCGCCAGTTCGTCGCTACCGGGCATCACGCCGGTGGTGAACAGGTCGGCGATTTCGTCCTCGTCCATCCGAATGCCGGCATCGGAGAACTCCGACGCGAGCGCCTCGAACAGCGACCGGTAGCGGTCGATTCCAGTCTGTGGGTCGACCTCGACACCCCACAGCCCCGACCGGATTTTTGTCGGGTCGCCACCGACCTCGGTCTCGACGGCGTCGGCCAGCGAGTGGGCGGGGTCGGTAGAGACAACGAGTGTCTCGTGGCCCGTCCTCGCCAGCCGATAGCCAGTCGCCGCGGCCACGGTCGTCTTGCCGACGCCGCCCTTGCCGCCGTAGAGGACGAATCGAGTCACGGGCGTCGCTAGGGAGCGACGTGTCTTAGTTGCTGACCAGCACTAGTCAGGGTCGAAGCGACGCGGGAAAACTGACCGCCGGCGCGCTCAGTAGTCGCGCTCAACGAGGTAGTTCGCGATGCCTTCGAGCAGGTAGCGAGCTTCGTTGTCCGGGAGGACTTCGAGGTTCTGCTTGCCGCTCGCGATGAGGTCTTGCCCGGTCTGGCGGGCGTATTCGATTGACCCCACCTCTCGCAGGCGCTCGACGGCGTCATCGATTTCGGCTTCCGAAACGGCCTCCACGGAGTCCGTGTCGACCAGATCGCCGACATCGACACCCTGCTGGCGGGCGTGCAGTGTTACCAGCGTCTGCTTTTCTTCGACGAGGTCCGAGCCCCGTTGCTTGCCCAGTTTCTCCGAGGGCGTCGTCAGGTCCAGCAGGTCGTCCTGAATCTGGAACGCACGCCCCACGTCGAGCCCGTAGTTGTACAGGGCATCGACGGTTTCCTCGTCGGCCCCCAGCAGCGTGGCCGGAATCGAGGCGGCCGCGCCGTACAGCACGGCCGTCTTGAGTTCGACCATCTCCAAGTACTCCTCAGGCGTGACGACATCGCGTTGCTCGAACTCGATGTCGAGGGACTGGCCCTCGCAGATGCGGGTACACGTCGTCGCGAGTCGCTTGTTCGCGTCGACGGTCCGATCGTGGGCCGCGCCCGTCTCAAGCAGGAACTCGAACGCTTTCGAGTACAGCGTGTCGCCGGCGAGAATTGCCGTTGAGAGGTCGTACTCCTTGTGAACGGCGGGCACTCCACGGCGGAGCGCGTCGTCGTCCATGATGTCGTCGTGAATAAGCGTGAACGTCTGGATGACCTCGATGGCGAGGGCGGCCGACATCATGTCGGCTTGCCCGCCTCCGAGTGTCGGGAAGTCACGGTAGTCTGCCGTCAGCGGGTCGACATCAAGTAGCGACTCCGCGACCAGCAGCAGGACCGTCGGGCGGAGTCGTTTCCCGCCCGCGTCCAGCAGGTATCGCGACGCCTCGTAGAGGTGGTCCGGCTTCTGTACCGGAAGGTCCTCTGGCAGGGCATCGTTGACCCGGTCTCGTCGGGCGACAATCGCGTCTTCGACCTGCTGATGGCGTTCGGACATCGATTTACTCGGTGAGCTTGATCATGTTGCCGTTGCGGGTGATGTGGAGGTCCCGTCCGGCTTTGTAGCCCATGTTTTCGGCGAGGTCGACATACGGTGCGAACCCTTCGAGGCTCTGGTGGGCCGGAATGATGTTCTTCGGCTGGAGCGCGTCGATCATTTCGTAGTGGCCCTCTTCGCGGAGGTGGCCCGAAACGTGGATATCGTCGTAGATGCGTGCGCCCTGCATGCCCAGAAGCTTCTCGGACTGGTAGCGCTGGCCCTCGTTGGTCGGCTCCGGAATGACCCGAGCCGAGAAGATGACCTTGTCGCCGTCGTCTAGCTCGTAGGGCGTCTCGCCGCGGCCCATGCGGGTGAGCATCGCGCGTGGCTCGCCTTGGTGGCCGGTGACGATGGGGAGGAAGTTCTCCTTGCCCTCGTTCATGATCCGCTTGAACGTCCGGTCGACGGACTTGCGGTGGCCGTACATCCCCAGATCTTCCGGGAAGTCAACGAAGTCAAGCCGTTCGGCGGTGCCGGAGTACTTCTCCATCGAGCGACCGAGCAGCACCGGCTGACGGCCGATGTCGTCGGCAAACTCGACGAGGCTCTTGACACGAGCGATGTGTGAGGAGAACGTCGTCGCGACGATACCGCCGTCGTAGTCGGCGACGCTGTCCATCACGTCTTTGAGGTGGCGACGCGCCACGGACTCGGAGGGCGTGCGGCCCTTCTTGCCCGCGTTCGTACAGTCCTCAATGTAACAGAGGACGCCCTCGCCCTCGCGGCCGATCTCTCGGAACCGCTTCATATCGATAGGGTCGCCGATGACCGGCGTGTGGTCCATCCGCTTGTCCAGCCCGTAGACGACCGATCCTTCCGGCGTGTGGAGGACGGGGTTGATGGCGTCGATAATGGAGTGCGTGACGTTAACAAACTCCAGCTCGTTGCGCTCGCCGATAGACATCGTCTCGCCGGCGTCCATCTTGACGAGGTCGTTCTGGACGCCGAACTTCTCCTCGCTCTTGATCTGCTGTTTGACGAGTTCGATCGTAAAGGGCGTCGCGACGATCGGTGCGTCGTAGCGGTGGGCGAGCTTGGATATCGCGCCGATGTGGTCAAGGTGACCGTGTGTCGGCACGATAGCCTTCACGTCGCCTTCCAGGTCGGACATGACCCGGTCGTCCGGAATGGCACCCATGTCGATGAGGTCCAGCGAGTGCATCCGTTCCGTTTCGACGTTGTCGTGAATCAGTACCTTCGAGAGGTTCAGGCCCATGTCGAAGATGACGACGTCGTCCCCTGCACGGACGGCCGTCATCTGTCGGCCTACAGCCTCGTAACCGCCAATTGTCGCAATTTCGACTTCCATGGTTGTAGCTCCGAGTGGAAAGCCGGCCGCGGGCATCCGGTGGGGCACGGCAACGACGGTATCTGCAATGTAGGCGACTTCGTCCGCGTCGGCGCTCCAGGCCAGTCGGGTACGCCCGTAGCCTGTGCAACCGCAGTGGGAGGGACTTCCGTCCCGCAACTTACATCCGCCGTCTGCCGGCCGCCAAACCGCAGTCCACGGGCGGCCGTGCGCTCGGTTACGTCGGTCTACAACGGCGCTTCTTAAAACGGTGTGGGTTCGTCGCTACTCGTCGTCTAAGGGGTCCGAGAGCGGGTCGTCATCACTGGAGACGTCGAAGCCAGTGACACCGTCGTCCGCGAGCGTCGCGTCCTCGTCATCAGTCGCGTCCGCGTCCTGAGGCTCCGTCTCGTCCTGCACGACCCCATCAGCCCCGGTTCCAGGTTGGCCGTCATCAGCACCGCCAAACAGGTCGTCCGTCGTCCGCGGGCCGCCAGACGTGTCTTTTTCATCCGATTCGTCGAGTAATCGAGTGTCCTGAGTCACGGCGTCGTGCTGGTCCGCCTCGTCGGTATCCGGCGTGCCGGCACCAGTGGGTTCAGCATCGGCTTCAGGTTCGGTTTCCCAGTCGTCGGCCGGTGCTGGCTCATCTGCCCTCCGGTCGTCAGCTGCCGCGGGTTCCTCGCCCTGCGTGTCGAACTCCGCAGGGTCCGGCGGGGTCCATTCCTGTGGCTCCGTGCTCGGCTCCGACTCCTCGGCGGCGTCCGAAGCAAGCAGGTCACGGTCCGACTGCTCGGTGGGGTCTGACTGCGGACCCACCGTTTCCGAGTCCTCGGCGAGATCCGTTTGGGATGGCTCCGCCGTAGTGTCGTCCACCGCTTCAGGTTCCGGTCCAGCAACGTTTTCCGCCGGCTGCTGGTTCGATATCTGTTCGTCCTGCTCCGCCGGGGCTGTCTCTACTGCGTCTTCGTCCGTCACCGGGCCAGCATCCGTCGCTGGGTCAGCATCTGCCAGCGGATCATCGTCGGCCGCCGTCACCGGCGCGTCGTCAGTCTCGGCCACCGCAGTGTCGGACGGAGTAGACAGCGCTGCCCCATCGGATTGCTCAGGGGGTCGCTGTGCGGGCGCGTGGACTCCCGGTTCACCGGTCGAGTCGGCGTCCGGTTCGGAGTCAGCGACCGGTTCCGACACCTCGGACTCGCCCATTGCCGACTCGGCAACCGCCGGGTCAGCAGCCGGTTCGGTATCCCGGGAAGCCGCTGGCTCAGGCTCGGTTGGCTCCGGTGTCGGGTCGTCGGAATCCGAAGTCGGTTCGGTGGCGGGTGCAGTGCTATCCTCGGCAGTTTCAGTTGCTGTCTGGTCACTGGCCGGAGGGGCCCCGGATGCCACATCGGTCGCATCACGCTGTGCTGTCTGTGCCGCGAACGTTCCTGCCATCGTTGCGTCGGCGATGAGCTTGTGGGTCAAGCCGAGCACGCCGGAGAGCAACAGGAGTCCACCGAGCGCCCCGACGACGATGCCGAGTACCGCACGATAGCCCGCGTTCCCCGATAGCGAGGCGAGCGAGCCGTTCTGTATCAACACGTACCCTGCAGCGATGAGGCCGCCACCGACGCCGGCGACGACAAGCAATATCCCGAGAAACCTCGTTCCGTATCGATAGACGTCGGTCAGACCTACTGCAGACATAGTCGCATAATTGATAACAGAGGACAAATATGTTACGACAGTCGAGGAAGTGATATTTAGATTACCTGTCCGCTGAGAGCGAGCAGTGATACCGCTCCATCAGTCCGTTTGGGCTTGAGTTCGAGTATTCACACTCTGGGCAGAGTCAGCCGACGACAGGGCTAGCGATTCTATCAGTCGCTGTCATTACCAGCGATAGTCGTCCCCGGACTCTCACCGGCGAGAAACGCGGGAAGTGCGTCAGGGCCAAATACGAGTGCGGGGGCTGAAAGTGCGAGCAGCGCACGGACCTTGCCGGCCATCCCGCCCGACACATCCGTCGTGTCGCTCCCACCAAGGGCCGATGCTACAGCCTCGAATGCCTCGATACGGTCAATGACGGTCCCGTCTTCATAGAGAACGCCGGGAACGGTCGAACAGACGCCGACGCGGTCGGCGTCGACGGCGGGCGCGAGTTCGACGACCAGTTCGTCGCCGCTTAGAACCGTCGCGCCCGCGCCGGCGTGTGCGACGAGGTCGCCGTGCAGGACTGGAACGAACCCTTCCTCAAGCAGCGTCGTGACCTGCGCCGTCGGTAGCGAGATATCGCCACCTGTGTCGCGTGCAGCCGCCGAGAACGGGTGGACCGGAACAGCCGGAACGCCTGCCTCGGAGAGCGCATCTACGACAGCGGCGTTGAGCCGGCACATCGCGCCGTGGATGGCCTGCACGCCGTTTACGTCGTGGGTTCCTTCGGTCGTGCTAACGCCATATTCGGCGGCGTGGTGGTGGCCGAAGCTCCCCCGCCATGCACGATGACGATATCCTCGCCGACTGCCGAGTCAGCGATAGCTGACACCGCCGCCGATAGCGCAGTTCGGTCGACCGTCTCAGGTTCGTCTTTTTCGGTGATGACGCTCCCACCGAGTTTGAGGACGACCGTCATTCCTGTCGGACTCCGTCGGTGTCCAGTTCAGCCCGGAAGACGTCCTCACACCCCGGCGTGTACTTCAGCGCCGTGAGCGCGTCATCCGTCTCGTCCAGCACGACGATACAGCCGCCGCCACCGGCCCCAGTGAGTTTCGCGCCATGGGCGTCGGCGTTGCGGGCCGCCCACACCATCGAGTCCAGCGACCGCGAAGAGACCCCCAGCGCCGAGAGCAGTCCGTGGTTGAAATCCATCAGCTCCCCGAGCCGTTCGTAGTCGCCCGTTCCCAGTACTGACTCGCCCTCGCGAACGATGTCGCCGATTGCTGCGACGGTGTCGGCAGCGAAATCGTACTTCCCGCGGAGGTCCCGGACGCCGGCAACGAGCGCCCCGGTATCGCCGGCCCCGCCGTCGTAGCCGATGACGAAGGGAAGGGTGTCGATACCCTCGATCCGCCGGCAGTCGTCACCCTCCACACGAACTGCCCCGCCCATCGCTGAGCAGAACGTGTCTGCCCGCGAGGCTTGCCCGTCCTGTACCTCGTGTTCGACCTGATAGGCGCGGTCGGCGATTTCGCTTGCCGGCAGTTCGACACCAAGTTCCCTGGTCGCCGCGTCTATCGCTGCGACGACGAGCGCGGCCGACGACCCCAGCCCTGCCCCGAGCGGGATGTCGCCCTCGACGGAGATCTCGAAGCCCGCTTCAGGCGAATCGGCCGCATCACGGGCCTGTGCGACCGCTTCGTTGACGTATCCCATCCCAGCTTCGACGAGAGACTCGGCGACATCCACGTCCGGATGGCTCTCCCCGTCACCGGAGTACTCGACGGTAAAGCCGTCCAGTTGCAAGTCGTTCGCGTGGATGCGCAATCCCTCATCGATTTCGGTTGCCGTCACGTGCACCCGCCGCTCAATGGCGCAGGGCACCGCCGGCTCGCCGTAGACGACTGCGTGCTCCCCGAACAGGTACACCTTCCCGGGAGCGCTCGACGTGACCATACCCGCTCGTGTGCTCCCAGGGCGTTAGGCGTTTTCGGAGTCGACGGTCAGGACGACCGTCGGTATAATACTCGGAAGCGGTGCCGATATCGGAGAATTCGAACCGTGCGTCAACAGGGTGGTCCCATCGGCGTCTGTGTTACCGTTCCTGTACGCGCATCGACATCTCCTGTCGGGGGTGGGCAGTCAGCGACGGCAGCAGCTCCAGCGGCGTCTCCCCCTGAAATTCCAGTCGGTACTGACTGGCCGTTGTTGCGGTGATGAGCTGCGCTTCGAGCATTGCGAGGTGCTTCCCGATACAGTGGCGCGGGCCACCACCGAAGGGGAAGTAGGCGAACCGCGGGCGCTCGCTCGCTCGCTCGGGCTTCCAGCGCTCCGGGTCGAACGCTTCGGGGTCATCGTAGAACCGTTCGGACCGGTGGACGCCCCACTGTGGGACCATCAGCGTCGTCCCGGCCTCGACATCATATCCCGACAGCGTCACGTCTTCGGTCGGTTCTCGGAAGATTGTGTACACTGGCGGGTAGAGCCGCATCGCTTCCTGAATCACCCATTCGAGGTAGTCCAGTTCGCGGACGTGTTCCATCCCCGGCCGCTCGTCGCCGATGACATCGTCCAGTTCTTCGTGGACTCGCTGTTCGACTTCGGGGTGTTCCGACAGCAGGAACCAGGTGTAGGTAAGCGTCAGTGCCGTCGTGTCGTGGCCCGCGAGCAGCATCGTCATCATTTCATCGCGCAGTTGCTCGGGCGACTGATTCCCTTCGTTGAGGGCACGCAGGAGCACCGACAGGAAGTCCATCGGGCCGTCGTCACCGGACCCGACCGAGTCCTCACGGACCTCGATAATGTCGTCCAGTACCTCGTCAAGCGTCCGCACAGCGCGGTTGAACTCTGCGTCGTCGGGCATCGGCATCCACTCTGGCATAGCAAACCGGATCGGGTCCGGTTCGAACCGCTGGCCCAGCGGCAGCAGTTGCTCCTCGATGGTCTGGACTCGCTGCTCAGAGAGTTCGACACCCATCATCAGGTCCAGAATCACGTCCAGCGTCACTCGGGTCATTGACTGCTCGGCGTCGATGACATCACCGTGGGACCAGTCGGCGATGCGGTCCTCCGCGTGGTCGGTGATGCGATCAGCCATCCCCGATAGCCGCGCCATTGAGAACGCGGGGTTCGCGAGCTTTCGCTGTTGCTCCCACGTCTCGCCTTCGCTCAACAGCAGCCCATCACCCAGCAGATCCCCGAGCGCATCTCCCTGAAAGTCGGGCTTGCGGAACCGATCGGCCTCCGAAACCAGTACGCGCTCGAGTGCCGTCGGGTCACACAGCATGACCGTGTCCATCGGCCCCATGTCGAATCGAGCGACGTCGCCGTAGGCCCGCTCCAGCGCCGAAATGAACCGGAATGGGTCCTGTGCGTACGTTCGACTACTGCCGAACAGCGGTTCGCCCTTCGGTCCGGGCGGCGTCTTTGACATCGACTACTGTTAGTGTCGGACACGCTTGAATGGTATGCCAAATGTCGGGTAGCAGGCGGTTCTGGCACGTTCAGAGCCAGCGGTCGGCATCTATGCGCCAGTCAGTGTGTACCGATATCCAGACGCCGCCGAGGCCACCGAGGGCGCTGAGACCGACAGTGTACAGCAGAAAGAACGTGAACACGAGCGCCAGGAACAGGCCGTACCCGGGCGTCCCGGGCGGAATCCCAAACCCCAGGAGGCCGGCGATGTACAGCGCCGGGATGAAGAGGGCGAGCAAGGGGACCATCGCGCAGGCGCCGGCCAGCGTCCCCAGCCAAAGCCCGGTCCGGTAGCCGCCACCGTGGTTCGCCGCGGCCACGGCACCGCCAGCCACCGACGAAAAGGGGATGAACGACAGCGCAACCGTGACGACTGCCCCGATACCGGCGTTGGTCACCGTCTCACGCATATGCGTTGGTAGTAGCGGTATCTCCAGTGATGTAGTTACCGACAGCGCGGCTAGCCGGTTAATCACCAATGGTGGTGTCGTATCTGACGTAGTTGCCCAGCCAGCCGCCGAGGGCACTCAGACCGAGGAAGTACGCGGCCGTCGTGAGCGTTCCCAGAACGAGCACGAGCAGCCCCATCGCACCGAACACGCCCATGGCTTCGGGAGCGATCGCCAGAAACACAGTCAGGAAGGCGAACACAACCAGCAGGAAGACCAGCGATATTGCCAGCCCGATGACGCCGGACAGGAACCCGACGCGAACCCCGTCGGCTCGCTCACCGCCTTCGAGATAGCCAGCGATGCCACCACCAAGGAGCGGTGCGAGCGGGACGAACCCGCTCAGCAGTGCGGTCGCGACAGCACCAATGATAGCGTTGACGAACGTGTCTCCTTCTGCCATTTCCCGGAGCTACTCCGAGGCTCGTGGTATGTTTTGTGTTGGCGACACCGGCGTCGCCACTTGTGCGGCAACGGGCCGGAAAACGAAACAGTTCAGCGACGTTAGAGGTCGGACTCGAAGTCGTCGAGTCCGTACGTCGGCTCGGCACCGCGGCGGTCGAGCGTCTCGTTGGCCAGCAGCCAGTAGACGACTGACAGCGCCTTTCGCCCCTTGTTGTTCGTCGGGACCACCAGGTCGACGTTCGACGTGGTGTTGTTGGAGTCACACATTGCGATGACCGGGATCCCGACTGTGATGGCCTCCTTGACAGCCTGGGCGTCACCGATCGGGTCGGTGACGACCACGATGTCAGGCTCGATGTAGCCGTCGTAGTCGGGATTGGTCAGCGTGCCGGGGATGAACCGACCGGTGCGGACGCGCGCGCCGATCGCTTCGGCGAACTTCTCTGCCGGGAACCGGCCGTACTGGCGCGACGATGCGGCCAGGATCTGCTCCGGCTCGTAGTTGGCCAGGAAGTCCGCGGCGGTGCGGATACGCTCGTCGGTCATCGAGACGTCCAGCACGTAGAGCCCGTCGGTCCGGACGCGGTGGATGAACCGCTCCATGTCCTGGGTCTTCTGCTGGGTCCCGATGTGGACACCGGCGCCGAGGTAGTCCTCGACGGGGATGAGGAGGTCGGCCTCCGACTGCTCGTCGGGCATGACGTCCTCGTCCAGCTGTGGGCCGGCAGCCTCGTCGGCGTCGGCCGCTTCGTCGGCTTCCGTGTCGTCATCAGTTGGTTCGGCCTCTGTCGCCTCTTCGGCGTCGTCGGCGGGCTGTTCGGCTTCCGTTTCGGTCTCCGCGTCGACCGCTTCGTCGTCCTCGTCGGACGGGTCGAAGTCGGAATCGGACGCGTCGAGACCTTCTTTTTCGTTGCCGCTCATACTGCGTTGTCCTCGATACGGATTAGTTCGTTCAGCTTGGCTGTGCGCTCGCCGCCGACCGCGCCGGTCTTGATGAACGGTGCGTCAGTGGCGACAGCGAGGTGTGCAATCGTCGTGTCTTCCGTCTCACCGCTGCGGTGGGAGACGACGGACTCGTAGCCGTTTGCCGTCGCCAGTTCGATGGCGTCGACAGCGTCGGTAAGCGTCCCGATCTGGTTCGGCTTGATCAGGATGGAGTTACCGGCGTCGGCGTTGATACCGGCCTGCAGGCGCTCGACGTTCGTGACGAACAGGTCGTCGCCACAGACGAGCGTCTGGTCACCGACCTGTGCGGTCAGGTCCGCGAAGGCCTCGTAATCATTCTCGTCGAGTGGGTCCTCGACGTAGACGAGGTCGTACTCCTCGACCTTCTCGGCGATGTACTCGATCTGCGCTTCGGTGGACTTGACGCCGTCATCGTAGACGTAGCCGTCCTCCTCGTCGTCGTAGAGTTCCGCGCCAGCGACGTCGAGGCCGAAAGAGATTGCGAAGCCGAAGTCGTCGGCAACGGTCTCAACGGCCTCGTCCATGATCTCGAACGCTTCGTCGTCCGAGACGGACGGTGCCCAGGCTCCCTCGTCGCCCTTGCCCGCTGGCAAGTCGCGGTCAGCCAGGATGTCGTGGACTTCCTGGTGGACCGCGGCGTTGGCGAAGACGGCCTCTTCGACGCTCGGCGCGCCGACGGGGGCCGCGAGGAACTCCTGAATGTTGGTTGCATCCGCGGCGTGTTCGCCGCCGCCGATGATGTTGCCCAGTGGCGTCGGGTACGCGTTGCCCCGGAACGTGCCACCGAGGTGCTGGTACAGCGGTGCGCCCAGCACATCAGCACCAGCCTTTGCGGCCGCCATCGAGATGGCGACAGCGCTGTTGGCTCCGATGCCGGAGAAGTCGTCAGTGCCATCGGCGGCGTGAAGCGCCGCGTCGACGTCACGCTGGTTCCCGGCGTGGACCTCACCGATGAGTCGTGGGAGTGCCTCCTCACGGGCCTTGGCGATGGCCTCGTTGGCGGGGAGTTCGATGGCCTCGTACTCACCCGTGCTTGCGCCGCTCGGTGCCTTGCCACGACCGAAGCCCCCACTCTCAGTGAGAACGTCGGCCTCGACAGTCGCGTTCCCGCGGGAGTCGAGGACGCGGCGGAGTCGGATGTCAGTGATGAGCGTCATCGTTAATCACTCCTGTTGACCGTAAACGGTAGGACGCCAGCGTCGTACTCCTCGGCGGCGATGAGTATCGGCTGGGTGTGTTCCGTCTCGATGAGCACGGGAGCACCGTGGGCCAACTGCAGCGCTCGCGCGCCGAGTTTGCGGGCCTTCTCGTAGCGGCTTTCCTGTGCGTTCATTGGTAGGGTGAGACGATGTCGACGAGGTCCTTGTGCGAGACGAGCATCCGGCGACAGCAGTGCCGCTCGACGCCGAGTTCATCAAGGACCTTCTCCGGGTCCTCAGGCTCCTCGGCCTCGCGGGTGCGTGCTTTGAACTCTTCCCAGTGCTCGCCGACGACATTACCGCACGTGAAACACCGAACCGGTACCATCATACCTGAATCACCTTAGCGGTACGATTTCTGGTAGCGGGCCCGCGCACCGGGGCCGCCCCACTTCTTGGGTTCGGACTGGCGAACATCGTTGACCAGCAGCGAGCGGTCGAACTCCATGAACGCGTCACGGAGTTCGGCGTCGTTGGTGTGGTCGACAAGTCCGCGAGCGATGGCGGTTCGGGCGGCATCTGCCTGCCCCATGACACCGCCACCTTCGACGGACACTTCCACGTCGACCTCGCCGCGGAGGTCGTCCTCGGCGATGCGGAACGGTTCCAGCATCTTGAGCTGCGCCAGCTCGGGGTCGACGAGTTCGACCGGCTGCGAGTCGATACGCACGCGGCCCTCACCCTCGCGAACGGTCGCGCGGGCGACGGCGGTCTTCTTCTTGCCAGACGTGTTCGTTACCATGTCTTGTTCGCTCCAAGCGTTTCGCTGATCTCGCCCAGCGTGACGAACTTGATGTTCGACAGTCGGTCAAGCGACGTGCCGTCTAGAACCTCGCCGTCCTCGTCGTACGGGTTGCCGAGGTAGACACGGACGCTCTCGAACGCCTCGCGGCCACGCTGCTTCTTGTGGGGCAGCATGCCACGGATGGTGCGTTTGAAGATGCCGTCCGGTCGCTTGGGGTAGAAGTACCCGTTGTCGTTACCGATGTCGACACGTTTCTCGTACTTCTCTACGATCTGCTCCTCTCGGCCGGTGATCACGGCGCGTTCGGCGTTGACGACAGCGACCGTCTCGCCATCGAGAGCCTGTTCGGCGACCTGTGATGCGACGCGGCCCATGATACAGTCGCGGGCATCAACGATGACATCCGCGTCGAACTCTGCGACGCTCATCGGATCACCCGGACGTGGGAGCCTTCTGGGTTGTTTTCAATTGCCTGTTCGAGTGATACAGCCTCTCCAACCTGGTCGATCTTCGTCTCGGCGGTTCCGGAGAAGTCGACAGCGGCGACGGTGACGTCCTTCTGCAGGACACCGGAGCCAAGCACCTTGCCGGGCACAACGACGGTTTCGTCTTCCTGGGCGTATCGTTCGATACGGCCGAGGTTGACTTCCGCGTGTGTGCGCCGTGGCTTTTCTAAGCGCTCGGCGACGTCGCCCCAGACAGCACCGCCCGAACTGCGGGCGGCTGACTTCAGGTCGGCGATGAGACTACTGAGTCTCGGGTTCGTCTTACTCATATGATTCCTCCGTTGTGGGAAAAGTGCAGGGAGCAGGATTTGAACCTGCGGACCCCTACGGGACAGCGCCCTGAACGCTGCGCCGTTGGCCAAACTTGGCTATCCCTGCGCGCGATTGTTCGTTTTGCGTGCCCCGTAAAACCCCTTTCGGTCCTCGCGCTCGGGGAGCGGGCGGTCATCGGTAGTAGTGGGGTGTGTCGGGGCATTGTATCGTTACAGCTGGACTGCGTCTTTCAGTTCGGTCGCGCGGTCACGCAGCGTCTCGACCGCACGCAGGACCAGTTCCTCGGTGGTGAACGACCCGTCCGTCTCGACGTGGAACACGAACGCGTTCGGCACGTCCGATACCTCGACGTCCTTGCCGGGGTAGCGGTTCCGAAGGTCGTTATCGAACTCGTCTGTCGCGACAAGTTCGCCGTTGGTGGCGTCGCCGGCGGCGTGTTCGGCCGCCTGCTCTTCGATGACGCCACGCAGGATGTTCGGGTCGTCGTCCTCGAACTCGCCGAGGTCGCCGACGACCTCCACCTGCTGGAGGTGTCGGTAGCCGACGGCCACGCCGCCCTGGTGTTTGGCGTGTTCCCGACCGGTATCGAGGACGGCGTCTGCCTCGACTTCGAGACGTTGGCCTTCCTTGAGGTCGATGATCGGGATGTTGTCGTCGGCGGCCTCGACCATCGGGTCCGAAGAGACGAGGTCGCTGGAGTAGGCCGTGCTCGGCCCGTCGACGGACAGCGACAGCGTCACTTCGTCGCCGATCTCGAAGTCGTCGAGGTCGGTCGTCAGCGGGACCAGTCCCAGTCGGAGACCGATCTGCTCGTTGAACATCACGCTGGTGTTCTCGATGACGCGGACGGTGTCGATACTGAACGTCGGTACGTCCGCGACCATCGCTCGCCGGATGCCGTTGGCGAAGGCCGGCGTGATGCCGCGCACGAGGATCCGCGCCTCGCGCTCGCCGCGTTCGACGAACTCAACCTCGTAGTCCTGTGTCATTGGTTAGAATCCGGAGTTCTTGGGTGCACGAGTGCCGTCGTGCGGGGTCGGCGTGACGTCCTCGATGCGACCGATCTCCAGACCCGCTCGGGCGAGTGCGCGGATCGTCGCCTGCGCACCCGGACCGGGCGAGGTCTGGAGGTTGCCGCCGGGACCACGGACCCGAACATCGACGCCTTCGACGCCACGGTCGAGGGCCTTTTCGGCAACGACCTCAGCCATCTGCATCGCCGCGTACGGCGACGCTTCGTCGCGGTTCTGCTTGACAACCGTCCCGCCGGAGCTCTTTGCGAGCGTTTCCGCGCCGGTCTGGTCGGTGATGGTGATAATCGTGTTGTTGAACGATGCGTGCACGTGGGCGATGCCCCAGATGTCTTCGGTTTCTTCGCTCATTCTTGGGCCTCCGCGCGCTCAGGATGGAGTTCGTCCGACAGAGAGCTGTGCTCGTCGAAGCCGACCGAGCTTTCGACGGCGTTCTCCACCGTCATGCCGGGTCGGGTAACGCGAGCGTCGTCCAGCACGATATGTCCGTGGACGATGAACTGGCGGGCCTGCTCGGGCGTGTTCGCGTAGCCCTTGCGGTAGACGACCGTCTGCAGGCGGCGTTCCAGCACGTCAGTCACGTCAAGCGACAGGACGTCGTCGAGCTGGTCCTGCTCGTTGAGGATGCCGTAGCGCTTGAGCCGAGCGAGGAACTCCTCGGACTCGGTCTCGTGCTCGCCGGCGCTGCCCAGCAGCTTCCGTGCCTCACGGCGGTAGCCACGAAGCTCGGACTGTGCGCGCCAGAGCTCTTCTTTGTTCTTCAGGCCGTAGCGGCCGATGAGATTGGCCTCGTCGGCGATGCGTTCGCCCTGGAAGGGATGATTCGGCGTCTCGTAGAACTTCGTGTTTGAACCAAGCGCCATTATTCGTCATCCTCCGCAGCGGCTTCCTCGGCTTGCTCTTCCTTGATCGCCTCGACGTTGACGCCGATGGTTCCCTCCGTCCGGCCGGTGGACTTGGTACGCTGTCCACGGACCTTCTGGCCGCGCTTGTGGCGGACACCGCGGTAGGAGTCGATCATCTTCATGCGGTTGATGTCCTGCCGGCGGGTAAGCTGGAGGTCGTTGCCAGTCTCGTGGGTGGTTTCACCAGTGAAGTAATCCTTCTGGTGGTTGGTCATCCACTCGGGCACATCGTCGGCGAAGTTCTCGACGCGGTCGACAACGCGCTCAATGACGTCGTCGTCGAGCTTGCCGAAGACAGCGCGCCGGTCGACGTCCGCCTTCTGGGCGATAATTCGGGCGGCCCGGTGGCCGATACCGTTCAGTTCTGTCAGTGCTCGCTCGACGGATTTCGTCCCGTCGAGGTCTGTCTGTCCGATACGGACGAAATAGCGGATGTCCTCCTCCTCTTCGGCATCCGCGTCCTCGCCCGCGTTGGGGTCTTCTGCACTCATATGTAGGTACTGATGGGTGAGCGTCGTGGCGGGGATTCGAACCCCGGAGGCTGTACGCCACAGAGTTAGCAACCCTGCGCCTTGGGCCAGGCTTGGCTACCACGACACGCGTTCTATGACACTCGCGCCCGCAGCACGCGGACTCGGGGGCCGGTCCCCCTACACGAGTCTATCCGATTCTATTCCGGGGTTGTATTTAAACGCAACGAAGGGGGCCGGGCGCGTGATTGTAAGGCATACCCACTGAGGCATGGAGTAACAGGCCTCAGGTCGTTGACGGGGCCGGCACAATACACTCATCACTGGGACCACATGTCAACGTATGCGCCGACAGATCACCGACGGCGGCGGCGGTGGCATCGACCCGACCGACCGAACGGCGGTTCGCGGCCAGCTGGAACGGTTCGCGGGACCGGACGCCGTGACCGAGGCGGACGACGGAACGCTCCGGGCCGACTTCGGCGGCCGCACACACGTCACAGTGGCCCCCGACGGCGCGATAGACACCGGCATGCCGCTACACTCCTTTGCTGGGACGCCGGAGCGGCTCGTGTTCGACCACGACAGCGGTGAGCTACGCGCCGAACTTGACGACGGCGGCATCTACGTGTTTCGACGCCCTTGAGTCCGAGACGGCTGCTGTACCGATTTTCGTTATTTGACCTCGTGCGCTTGCGTACGCGAGAGCTACGATAACTGGAGCCAGCACATCTCGATGCCGCCAATTCGGTTACTGCCGTGTCCGGCGGTGTCACAATCCTTATCGCACCTCCAGAGCCTAACCCTGTGCATGAATACAGATGACGTACGCGAGCGCCTGCAAGCGGTCGAGGACCCGGATCTTGGGGACGACATTGTCTCGCTCGGGCTGATCAACAGCATCGACGTGACTGACGACCAAGTCAGCATCGACCTGGCGCTCGGTGCGCCGTACTCGCCGACGGAGACGAGCATCGCGAACGAGGTCCGCGAGGCGCTGGGTGACCTTGACCGCGAGATCGACCTCTCGGCGAGCGTCGACCGCGGCGTCCCGGAAGCAGAGGACCCACTGCCGAAGGTCAAGAACGTCATCGCGGTCGCCTCGGGCAAGGGTGGGGTGGGCAAGTCGACCGTCGCAGTGAACCTCGCTGCCGGTCTCTCGCGGCTCGGTGCCCGCGTTGGCCTGTTCGACGCCGACGTGTACGGGCCGAACGTCCCGCGGATGCTCGATGCTGACGAACAGCCACAAGCGACAGAGGACGAAGAGATAATTCCCGTGGAGAAACACGGGATGCGGCTGATGAGCATGGACTTCCTTGTCGGCAAGGACGACCCAGTTATCTTCCGTGGTCCGATGGTCGACAACGTCCTCACGCAACTGTGGGACGACGTGCTCTGGGGCGAGCTCGACTACATGGTCGTGGACCTGCCGCCGGGGACCGGCGACACGCAACTGACGATGCTCCAGCAGGTGCCCGTCTCCGGGGCCGTCATCGTCACCACGCCGGAGGAGGTCGCGCTCGACGACGCCCGGAAGGGCCTGCGGATGTTCGGTCGCCACGAGACGCCGGTTCTGGGCATCGTCGAGAACATGTCGTCGTTCGTCTGTCCGGACTGTGGTGGCACGCACGATATCTTCGGCAGCGGCGGCGGCCGCGAGTTCGCCGACGAGACGGAGATGCCGTTCCTTGGCGAGATTCCTCTCGACCCCGAAGTCAGGGAGGGTGGAGCCACTGGCGAACCGCTCGTGCTCGATGAGGATAGCGACGTTGGTGAATCGTTCCGCGACATCGCCGCTCGCACCGCGAACATGCAGGGCATCATCCACCGGAAGCGACAGAGCGACAGCCAGCGCGCTCAGCCCGAACAGTAGCGGGCAGCGACTGAAGAGAGCAGTAGCTCAGATGCCGCGGGAGACAGAGAGAAAGAACCGAGTTACGCTTCGACCGGGTTGTTCATCTTCCGGGTGACGTAGCCGGCGATGCGGTTGCGGACACCCTTGGACTCGATGTTGGTCAGTTCCTCGACGACGTCTTTGTTGTGTTCGAAGTCTGCACCGAAGGCGTCAGGGTATCGCTCCATGAGGAGCGTCCCGGTCTTCTTGACGTAGGCGGGTTTGATTGCCATGCGCGCTACTTGCTTGGTCGCACTCAAAAAGGGTTCGGAACGGACCACGCACGCGAATGTTTATCAGTAGGGGTGGGACGACCCGCAACCGTGCGCTGATCGTTGCCGTGGCAGGTCCCGCAAGAGTGCGACACAGCCTGTCTCGGACCGTCGTGTGTCACCTGCATGCCCCAAATTCCGTTCGAAGTCCCCTACCAGTCGGTGTCGACCAAGTCGCGGACGCGCTCGAAGGCCGCGCGCTCGCGCTCACCGCCGGCTGTTTCGACCACGGACTCGAAGTACGCGAGACGATCCAGCAGCGTCTCGCGGTCGTAGCTCGGTACATCCAGCCGTGAGGCTGCGACGGTCGCCTCGACGACGGCGGCGTGGCCGCGGTTCGTCGTCGGGACGACGCGGCGCTCGACAGTGCTGTCGACGGGGTGTAGCGCCCACTCGACCCACTGCGTGTTGCCCTCAGTACCGGAGTCACGCCGTTCGACATTGACCTGTACCCAGGCGTCCGCGCTGTCGAGGACGGGGTCGTCCTCCTCGCGGACCGACAGCGCCGCCTCGGCGAAATCGACCGAGTCGCGCGTGAACTGAACGTAGCCACCCTCTCGCTCCCGGAAGTTCCGCCAAGTCCGGGTTCGGCCCCACGTCGTCGCCGTAGCTGGCCCATCGTCATCCGGTGCATGCACACCCAGCGCAGCCACGTTCCAGCGCTCGTTCGGGCCCAGTGTTGTGACGACTGTCTCGGAGACGCCAGCAAGCGTGACGGGCCACTGTGTCTCGGACTCACCAGAGTCCGGACCATCGCCTGTCGAAGGAGCCCCAGTCACACTTCGAGCCCCCGTTCCAGCGCGACGAACAGCGCACCGGCAACGATGTCGGCAGTCGTTCCGGGATTGATGTCACGCCTGACGAACTCCTCGGCGAGATCGGTTGCGTCTCCGTCGCCGTCGAGAACAGCCTGTGCCCGCTCTTGGACCTCCTCGGCGGTTTCGCGGTCCTGACGCGTGACGACGAACGTGTCCGGTTCCGCCGCGAGCAGTTCGAGGAAGACCTCGGACGCGCGGTCGGCGACCGGACCAGACCCGTCCAGTAGCCTCTCGCTGGCCTCGAATACGCGCTCGAAGTCGGAGACCCACTCGGCGGCCACGCCGTCGGTATCGGCGCTGGACTCCATCACGTCGAACAGCGTCATCTCGCGCGCCTGGAGTGCCGGAACCGCGTCGCTTCCGCGGCGAACATCGAGCGGTTCCAGCCCGTCCGGCGGGTCGTCGACAGCCACGTCGACGTGCTCGAAGGCGCGGTAGAATGCCGCCGCGTCTTCGACTATCGTCCCACGAACCACAGCATCGACGCCAGATGGGGACAGCCGGCCATCACTCGCCGCGGCCACCAGCGGTGTGAGCACCAGCAAGGCCCCGAACTGGGTGTTCCCGCCGGATTGGCCCGCCATCCCTTCGACAGCGGTCTCGAACGCAGGACCGATAGGGTCGCCCGCGGCCGCGCGGTCGAGGCCCGGACGCGCCCCCACGGCACCGGCCATGAAGTGCTCGAACCGGAGGTCGTCGTACTCCCGCTGGCGGTCGACGTTGCCGGGCTTCGGCGTGCCGGAGACCTCCAGTAACAGTGCCAGCTGGGCGTTCTGTGCAACAGACCGCTCGGTCACGGTGACACCTCCGAGGCGAACCACTCCGCTGTCGTCGCCCGGACCTCGTCAAGTAACTCCGGCCTGTCGCTTGCGCGACCGACGCTGACGGCGTCAGCACCGTACGAGAGGTACTCCAGTGTGGTCGCCGTCCCGCGAACGCCGTTGTTCGCCACGACGAACAGGTCGGTGGCGTCGGTCACGTCGGCGATGACCGACTCCGAGTCCATCGCGTCGACGTGGAATACATCACCACCGGCATCTTCGATGGCTCGAGCAACGGCCGGAAGCGAGACACCGTCGAGTTCGGCACGCCCCTTCACCGAAACCGTCGCCCCTGTCGACGCTGCTGCTTCCACGAACGCCGCCAGTCGCTCCGGCTCCCGAAGGAGCGACTCACCGGCACCCGCAGCGCACATCTCGTCCTGCCGGCAGTGAGCGTTGATTTCGATGATGGCGTCGTGGCGCCGACAGACGGAGGCGGCACGCTCGACGGGGGCAGGTGTCGCGCTCCGGACGTTGAAACCAGATCGAAGCGGTGCGTCCGCAAGTGCGCCGAGCTGTTCATCGATGAACGCAATCGGATCGTCCGGCAGGAACTCGGAGCGGTCGCGGTCGGTCATCGCCCGGGCGGCCTTGCGCGTCTGGTTGTCGAGCGCGATGCCGCCGAGGAACGCACATCCGACGTGGGACTTGACCGCGCGGGCCCACGACGCGTCGGCCTCGCCACTCAGACTCGCGAGGGCGACGCGCGGCTCGAACATCAGGACACCTCCGAAAGAGCAGTCTCGACCGCACGGTTCACTCGCTCGGCGTCGGCCGCGTCGTTGAGGGTCGTGTCGGTTTGGACAACCGGCACGTCAAGCGGTGTCGAGTCCTCGCCGTCCAGCACGAACGCATCAGCGAAGGGGTAGGCCTCGGCCACGCCGGCAGTGCTTGGCTCCAGCCCGACACCGGCCATGAGGTCCGCCGCCGGCCCCGAGAACACCGTATCCTCGATGAACGGCGAGACGGCGACGACCGTTGTCTCGTGTAGTGCCCGTTCGATGTCGTCAATGGCGAGCATCGGCCCGAGCGAAGTCACAGGGTTCGACGGACCGATGACAACAGTATCGTCGAGTGCGGTCAGGACGGCGTCCGTCGCGCTGGCCCGTTCTGCGCCTCTGAACTCAACATCTTCGACCGGCAGCTCCCCCTCATGACCGACCCACCACTCCTGAAAGTGCATTGGACCGCTCGGCGTGTGTATGATTGACGCGACAGGGTCGTCGCTCATCGGTAACAGCGTCCGTTCCAGCCCGAATGCATCGGCGAGCGTACGCGTTACGTCTGTCAGTGAGCGGCCCTCGTCGAGCAACGAGGTCCGCGTGACGTGGACCGCGCGGTCCTGGTCGCCGATGTGCATGAACTCCGCGACACCGGAGAATCGCCGCCAGTGGGCAATGTCTCGGCCCTCAATTTGCGCGTCGTCGGAAAGGTATCGCGGTCCGCCGTCGAGCCCGGCGGCATCGGCGAGCCGTGTCAGTTCGGCGTGTGTCTCAGCGGTGTCGTCGGCGATACCCCACCATGTCTCACGGTCGAGGACTTCCCCGTCCAGAAACAGCACGGTGTCGAGGTCCGGGCAGACAAGGTGGCCTCCCAGCTCGATATCGTCGCCAGTGTTGGCGACAACAGTCGTGGCTTCCGGCGAAAACACGTCGTCGGCACCGACGAGGAGCTTCGGCGTTCCCGTCCCGCCGGCGAGAAACGTCACCATGTCTCGACGTAGGGGGAACTGACAGTATAAACGTGGTCACTGAAGCTGGTCAGGCTGGAAAGCGGTCCGGCGGGGACAGTGTTCTATTCAGAGAATCACAGCTGAGAACTGGGTGGGTAGAGTGAAGGGGGTCGGTAGGATAGGCAGGGTAACGGGTGCTATGCCCATCGTGAATCCACACCGCTTCGCGCCTGCAGCCTCCAACGAAGAGTACGTCTACGGGTCCTGTGCACCGGGCTGGCATACGGCCGCCACGCATCAGGACGCTCTTGATGATTGGATTGCACATATGCAGGCCCACGACATTGAGCGGATCTGCTGTCTGCTTCCCGGGCGACAACTCGACGATGCTGGGGCCAATATCCAGCGCTATCGAGAGGCCTTCGGAGCGTCATCAGTCCGCCACGTACCGGTTCCCGACCACCGACTTATCCCTCAAGACCGCCTTCACGACGATGTCCTGCCGTTCTTAGTTGACGCCTGTGAGGCAGAGGAGCGAGTCGTGGTTCATTGCCTGGCCGGCATCGGCCGCACCGGACAGGTGCTCGCCGCGTGGCTGGTGTATCACTATGACTACGGCCCCAACCGCGCCATCGAGACCGTTCAGGAGATGGGTCGTGACCCCAGAGACGCTATCGAATCAGGGAACGCGACTGAAGCAGAGCTGTCCGGGCTGCTATCGTCAGTCGCACGCCTATAGAAGGTCCCGCCAGAACTCAATCCGTCTGCGGGAGGAGTCGCGCACCGATCACAAAGCCGACGACAGCACAGACTGTGAGAACAGCCAGCGGCCCGAGTGCATCGCCAGTACCGGTCGTCGCCGCACGGACGCCACGGGAGAAGTACGTCAGCGGCGAGAGCCACGTCGGCAGCCACGCGGGCAGAAGTGTCTGTGGGACAAACGTCTCCGAGAGAAAGAGCAGCGGGAGCGCGAGGCCGTTGCTCGCCGCAATGACGCCGTCCTGTGAGTCCGCGAGACTACCCAGCATCGCGCCGACGGCACAGAACAGCGCGACGCCGAGGCCGACAAAGGGAAGCAACAGCCCCGACAGATGGATGGTTGCGCCGGTGAGCCATACCATCATACCGAGTATCAGCAGGCCGGCGATGCCGATGATGACGACGTTGACGAGCGTCTGTGCCAGCAGCCACTCGGTCCGGGTCAGCGGTGTCGTCGCCAGCTTCTCGAAGCGGTTGCCGTCCCGATGCCGCGCCACTTCGCTACCGACGCGGGAGAGCGGCGTAAACAGGACGACGACGGCCAGATAGCCCGGTGCGTAGAAGCTCGGCGGCTCGGTGAACAGCCCGCCGCCGCCCGGCTGGGTCTGGACCAGTACGCCGAAGATGACGACGATGATGACCGGGAAAAAGAACGTGAAGAAGACGGCCGTCCGTCGCCGGAGGAAGGCCAGCGACGCCGCACGCGTCTCCGCTGTGAGTCGTCCCAGCCGGCTCATTGGGCACCACCCGCGACCGGCTCCGCCTGTTGTGGCTCACCGCGCTGACCGACGGCCGTTCCGGTCAGTTTGAGGTAGACATCCTCCAAGTCCGGCTGTTTCCAGGTCAGGCTGTCGTACTCGATGCCCGCCTGCCCCAGTTGCTCAGTGATGTTGCCGATAGACTCCGGGCGGATGCCGTAGACGACCAGCCGGCCGTTCCGGATCGCTGTCTCCGCCGGATAGTCGATGGCTGAGACGGCAGCTTCGTCGAAGGATCCATCAACGATGAGCTGGCTGTCGCCACCGTGTTCGGCCACGAGCTGCTCCGGCGAGTCAAGTGCGATGAGTGTCCCGTCAGCGAGGAGGCCGACGCGGTCCGCGAGGCGCTGGGCTTCCTCCATATAGTGTGTTGTGACGAGAATCGTCACGCCGCGGTCGGCGAGTCCCTCCAGCAGTCGCCAGAGATCCCGCCGACCGGCCGGGTCGATACCGGTGGTCGGTTCGTCCAGCACAAGGAGGTCCGGATCGTTGATGAGCGCCGTCGCGACGCAAGTCCGGCGCTGCTGCCCGCCCGAGAGATTCTCGTATGTGGTGCTTGCGGTGTCGGCTAGACCCACATCGTCGAGAACAGCCTCGACGTCGCGGGTATCATCGTACAGGCCGGCGTAGTATTCAAGCAGTTCCCGCGCCGTCAGTCGCTCGTGGGGCGAAAACGACTGTGGCAACAGGCCAATTCGGTCGCGAGCGACCGTTCTGGGTGACTGGCCGAACAGCCGTACCTCGCCAGTCGCATCTGTCGTTCCGGTCAACGCTCGCACCAGCGTCGTCTTGCCAGCCCCGTTGGGACCGACCAGCGCGAGCACCTCTCCAGTGGTCGCCGTCAGCGAAACGCCGTCAAGTGCGACCGTATCGCCGTAGCGCCGCCCGACATCCGACGCGACCAGTACCTCGTCCATGCGCCCTCGTCCGGTCGGGTAGCCGAAAGCAGTTCCGTTCTCGCGCGACTATGGGCTACACGTTGCGGCCACATTCCAGACAGACAGCGGGGAGCCACGGCTTGTCCGTGACGACTGGCATGGTCTCTTCACAGTGGTCACAGAATTCGGTTTTCGTCGCCATTTGCCGAAAGTGTCACACCAGAACAACAAATAGTTTGTTGTGCGGTAGGAAGTCACAAACCGAGGATAGCTTCGCCACGATATTCCGCCGACAGTAGCACAGTGGCCTGCTACATGACGTGCGACCGAATCTCGCGCACGATAGCGTCCACATCGAACTCATCACCGGCCTCGGCCTTGTCGTAGACGGTCTCGTCGTCCACGCTAATCCTGAACACGCCGTGGTCGCCCATGACCAGCCGGACGCTGTCGAGTTCCCGCTCGAGTCCGGATAAAATCGCTTGCTGGACGTTTACCGCTCGTTCGCGGAACCCACACGGAACACAGTATTCGATTTCGACAGAACTCATACCGGCCCTTACGCCTGTCAGCCTGAAAGCGCTATGGCCGGTCGACCAATGTTCGGAGCCGACCGACGAGCGTCACGTCGAAGCGGTGGACACCGTACAGCAGTCCAACCGAGGTGACGAACACCACCGTGGAGAGCCCGTACGACTGGGACAGGGCCGCCTGCGACAGCGTTGCCCCGACACCCACAAACCCGCCCAGTATCGACGCGATGATCGGGAGAACACAGGAAACACACGAAAAGAGGCCGACGATGCCGCCCACCGCGCCGCCGCTCGCATCGACGGCAGTCACGAACACAAGATACGAGAGCGCCAAGTAGCCGGCAGCCTTCCACGGGATAAGTACCACGCTCAGGGTCGCGCCGCTGAACACGACCGTCGGCGAGAACCCTGGCGGAGCCTGTGTGACTAGCCGGAGACCAGTCCCCTGGCCGCCCGTGCCGTACACGCCACCGACATACCCCAGCACAAGTAGATAGCCGAGAGCGACAACCGCACTGCTGACCGTCCGACGGCGGTCGGTCAGTTCCGGCCGCACTCGCAGGGCAACGAGACCGGCGATATTGAGCCAGATGAATGGGAACACCAGCAAAAACGGGTCCGTTGCGGGCTGGGCCGTGTTGACGACGTAGCCCAGAATGAGGATTAATTCCGCGTTCAGTACGACTGCCCCGGTTACGAGCGAGCGCGTGTCCGGTATCGCATCCCTGAGCGTGGCTGTCGTAGTGCTCATAGTGCCAGTGCGTCGACGACGATGGCGACCAGAACCGCCCCAAGGTAGGCGTTCGATGCGTGGAACGCCCGGAACGCCGCCGCTTCGGTCTGCTCGCGGTGGAGCAGGATGACGGCCCAGAGGAACACTGCCCCCAGCAACACCGACGTGACGGCGTACAACCAGCCAAGCGGCGTGAGTACGCCCAGAACACCCGCAGCGATGAGCGTCGCCCCGAGATAGTAGACGATGTGCTTGCGCGTCTCCGTCTCGCCGCGGACGACCGGCATCATCGGGAAACCACCCGCCTCGTAGTCGTCCTTGTACGCGAGCGCGAGATTGTAAAAATGCGCTGGCGTCCAGAGGAAGATGACCACGGCAAGGACGACGCCCGGGAGGCCGACCGATCCGTCAGCAGCGACCCAGCCGATTAGCGCCGGTAGTGCACCGGCAGCCCCGCCGATGACAGTGTTCTGGACGGTATTGGGCTTCAGCACGAGCGTGTAGATAATGCTGTAGAACACAATCGCGGTCAGTCCGAGGACCGCTACGAGCGCGTTCACCTGCCAGAACAGCCATAACGAGGCGAACGACAGGAGCAGGCCGAAAGCCAGCGCGTTCCGGACCGGAATCTGGTGGGTCGCGATAGGACGGTCCGAGGTTCGGTCCATCCGCTTGTCGATATCACGTTCGAGGACGTGGTTGAACGTTCCCGAAGCGCCGATAGAGAGGACGCCGCCCCCAAGCGTGAGTAGCACCGTTCGAACGGTGAGCGTCTGTTCGGCGGCGAGTGCCATCCCGGCCGCGGCGACCAGACACAGGAGCCACATCAGCCGGGGTTTCATCAGGCGGAAGTACGCAGATGCGGTCCCGACAAGCCGTTCACGGAAGGAGAGTGTTGGAGTCCGGCCGGCGGTTTCGTCTCCGGTCGGCTCTGGTGCGAGTGTTGGGTTCTTCACCGGAGACTCATCATCACTGCCCGTCTCAGCTTCGAGGTGCCACGCCAAGGCCAGCACGAACGAGCCGAAGATACCCATCCCCAGAGCGAGGTGGGTCCCAGGGAGTGCCGTCTCGGTGCTCGTCGCGACGACAGCACCGAGCGCTATCTGGACTGGGTACAGCGCAGCCCCAAGAAGAATCGCCGCTTTGACACGGCCACGACAGTCGGAACGGAGCCCGACGACGGCCATAGCCACCACGAGGAGTCCGACAGCGGCTGCGACAAGTCGATGTCCCCAGGCGACCAACAGGGCCGTGTTCGTCACGTCGACCGGTCCGTCACACAGCGGCCAAGTCGTACAGGCTGCTGCCGCATCCGTGAGCGTTGTCGTCGCGCCGGCGAGGACTAGCAAGTACACGCCGACAGCGGTCGCGGCGAGCAGCCCGGTGAAGGTCCGGCTCTCTGCCATTATTGTATACTTCGATGCTGGCCACTTAGACCTCGCGATTCTGCTGTCTCTGTCCGGAGCAGTTCTGCTTCCCTATTGCTGCAAATCGGGGGCCTGCGGCGAAGACAGCAGTTATTTATCTCCGAAATCCTAAGCCGCATTCATGACCCGGAAACGCGCCGGTCTGGTCGCTCTGTTCGGTGCTGCGTTACTCGCGCTCGCCGCCGAGCCGGCCGCCGCCGCACAGATTCAGGACTCGACGACGGATAGCCTCATCTGGGGGCTAAACATGAACCTCCTGTATGTCGCTCTCCCGATTACGGTCCTCGTCGAAGGGATTCTGATTTACACCGTCTGGCGGTTCCGTAATCAGGAAGAGGCGCTTCCAACGCGGGAGAACCGCCGGCTCGAAGTGACTTGGACCATCGCGACAGCAATTATTCTCCTGTTCGTGGGCGTCGCCTCCTACCAAGTTATGGCTAGCCCGTACGTCACCGCCGAGGCCGGTGATCAGGCCGCACTACAGGAACAGGACACTGAACTCATTACCGTCGAAGCCCAGCGGTACGGCTGGACGTTCTACTACAACGAATCAAGCTGGGACGGCGAGGCAGAAGTAACCACTAGAACGGACCTGAAGATACCAGCCAATCAGGACGTCTCCTTGCGGGTTACATCGAAAGACTGGCTACACGCGTTCCACGTGCCTGGACTTGGACTGAAATCCGACGCGTTCCCCGGCCAGTACAACCGCCTCCGAACCAACGCGGGTAACACCGGGACATACCAGCTCTACTGTGCCGAGTACTGTGGCTCTGGCCACTCACAGATGCTCGGGACCGTTGAGGTCGTCCCGCAGGACGAGTATGAGGACTGGCTGGCAGAGCAGAAGAGCGGCGGTGACGGCTCCGAAGACAGTGGCGAGTAGCGCGGTAACTGAGCGGCTTTTTCGCTTCGAGAACTGGCGAACTACGGAATATTACGTTCACCCGGCACACCGTACGTTTCCGTACGGAACGGGAGTCGCGACCAAATCGAAGTACCACAAGAGAGCGAACTGAAGCGGGCCTGTCCGTTACTGAACGATCCATCTTTCAGTCACTTCGCCGTCCGAACCCACGGTCAGATTCACGCTTTGGTGGCTGTTGACCGTTTCACTGAATTCTTGCTTACCGTCGACAGATAACACAATTCGACAGGTCTGCGCATCCGTATCGCGGTTAATTCGGACTGATTCCCCTGCTTGGATTGAAAGCTCCTTGTTCCGGCATGTGGCTATTAGAACAACGGCACCCGAGAACCCGCCGACGACTTGGGCTTCCACGAGCTGCGACCCTTCACACATCGATGGCCAACATTCCGGTGTCGATACCTCGGAAGGCGTCGTCCCAGTTTCAGTGGCGGTTTTGCTCGGCGTTTCGGTCATCTTCTGTGCTGGGGAATTATTTTCGGTTGCGCCATCAAAATCCCACTTGACACAACCGGTGAGAGGTATGGAAAGTGCTGAGATTGAGAGGAGTTGTCGACGATTCATAATAGCTGGTGAAATGGGTTGTGTAAGTGTCTTGTGAGAAATTAGGTTGAGGATCTCTGCTGACTGAGTGAGTACTGACACCAGCGATTTCCGAACGCTCACCACAGAGAGAAGCGGGGTAACAACGACACTGCTCGCATTTGGGGAAGTATAGAGTTTGGGCAGAGATGTAGAGCGGTGGCGGCAAGGCAGCGCTCATAAACGGCCCGGCCATCAGAACAGTCGCTGTGCCGATTAGCCCGTCCAGCAGTTAGCTGCAGATGTTGGCAGTCACGTACACGTTACCAGTGTCGGTTATCTCCACGCCGATGCCGACGAGATTAGCGTTGCGGAGCGTGAGCCGTTCGCGGTAGTCTGGCCACGCCATCCAGTCATCAACGATCTTTCTGGCGACTTCCTTATCGGTAGCGTGGAATCGCTCTTTGCCACCCTCCTCGTACGTTTGTCCAGCGACTGTCTTCTCAACCGCCTCGAACCGGTTTCGGTCTGGTTGCTCGATGTACTCGCCTTCTGCAGAGTTGAACGTGCACCGGTCGTAAAGGCCGGTGTTTTTGTACCGGTCCTTACTGGAGACGCCGTCGACCTTGTGAATCGCCTTCCCTTCGATGGACATCTGCTTGCTGTGGTTCTTTGCCATCTCGTTGAGATCTTTTTCCGTCCGAAGTCCTGATTCGAACGGTGGGACTCCTGCAGCCTCGCGTTCTTCGTTGAGGAACTGTCGGACGTAGTCCGAGACGTTCTGTTCGTTGAACTGTCGTGCCGGGATCGACTTCTGCTGTGGAGTCGCTGTCTCGGTCGCCGTTCCATTTGCTCCCGGTGTCGGTGTCGGCGTCGTACTATTGCCCGCTGTCGCCGTCGCCGTTGAGCTACCGTCATTACCGCCGCCGCCATCGCCGTTCTGTGAATCGGTTGTCTGTGTCGTCGTGTCCGCTGTCCCGCCCGCGAACTGTGCTCCGACAAGGACTCCCGTCCCCAGAACCACGAGGAGTACCACGGCGGCGATAGCGAGTAACCCTTTCTTTACCATATACAACGAATAGATTACAGAGGTATGTAAGCTTGATTCTTCATTTACCTAATCTGATTTTCATTTCTCCTACTGTCGACGGTGACGATAACCCATATATGCCACGGGCGGCCACTGCCGGTATGGTCGAGAACGTTATCTGGCCGGCGGCACTCGACGCCAACCGTTCGCGAAGCGATGGGCGTCGTGTATCACTGGATCTAGCCGTCGAGGACCCGACTGTCGACGAGATCGCCAAAGCCGTCCAGCAGGTTGGTTATGATGCGGTCATTGAACGGGACAAGACGTATCCACGCGAGTACGAAGGCCGCGGGCGAGTCGTCGTCAAGGACGCGGACGATGCGACGAAAAGCGACCTGCTTGGGGCCGTAGCGGCCTACATGCAGGCGCTCCGTGAATGAAACGTATCGGCACTGTCTCGCGGGTCGCACAGGGACTAGCGGTTGTCCGGGCACCTGACGACGAGTACGCGTCCGTCGGAACCGACGTCGTGGACGAGGAACTCCAGACGGTTGGCTCCGTTGTCGACGTGTTCGGTCCGGTCGAGCGCCCATATCTCGCAGTCTCGCCGAACGACAGCGTGCATCTCCCGGCGCTGGTCGGCACGGTCCTGTACGCGCGATAACAGCACTCCGATCCGCCGACACGTGTCCGCACCTGCTTCGTAACGCTCAAACCGGTTCCTGCAGGACGTGTGTGCATGGAGAGACGGTGGCGAATCCTCGGCGGCTGTGGCCTTATCGCTGGTATCTTTCTGTTCGTCCAACTCGGCGCGCTAGCGCTGGTCCAGCCCTTCGAATCGGCTGGCTACCAAGCCGTCGAGGATCCGTCTGACCCTACGAACAGCCTCATGTACATCGGGGCGATTCTGGTCGCGACGGCAGTTATGTTGCTTGCCTTCCGCTACGATGTCGATCAGTTCATCCGCGGACTCATCGTCTTCTCGTCGGCCTGGCTTTCTCTGTACGTGTTTCAGGTGCTGGTGCCGCCGGTGTTCACGTACGCCGGCATCAACGTCGTTGCCGCCCTATTAGCGCTGGGTCTGGGGACGGCGCTGCTGGTCTATCCTGAGTGGTACGTCATCGACGGTGCCGGTGCTGTAATGGGGGCCGCCGCCGCTGGCCTGTTCGGTATCAGTTTCGGCGTGTTGCCGGCGCTCGTTCTGCTGACTGTCCTCGCCGTGTACGACGCAGTCAGCGTCTACGGGACCGAGCACATGCTCACGCTGGCCTCGGGCGTCATGGACCTCAGGGTCCCCGTCGTCCTCGTGATTCCCATGACGCTGTCGTACTCCTATCTCGACGCGACGACGCCGAACCCAACGACGGAAGACGAGACGAGCGACGACTCGACGGCAGACGACACAACTGAGGGGGCGACAGGCACTGGCGAAGCAGACGAAGGTGACGACGTTCACGCCGACCCGCTAGAGCGCGACGCGCTGTTTATCGGCCTCGGTGATGCGATTATTCCGTCGATACTCGTCGCTAGCGCCGCGTTCTTTGCCTCATCGGACGTACTGTCGGTGTTCGGCGTTCCGTTGCCGGCGCTGACCGCGATGATCGGGTCCTACGTTGGCCTGACGATACTGCTCTGGATGGTGTTAAAAGGACGTGCGCACGCAGGACTCCCACTGTTGAACGGTGGAACTATCGCCGGCTACATCGTCGGCGCGCTCGCCGCGGGCATCAGTCTGGTCGACGCCTTCGGTCTCGGCCCGTATCTCTAATTAGCATTCCTGCGACCGCTACCGGCCGGTCAGAGCCTTGCTTGCGGGCGCGAAGTCGATCTCTTTGCCGCGACCGTCTGCCGTCGCCCGCTCGTATAGCATATGGCCTGCAGCGACGGTTTCGATGGCCGTGCCGCCGGAGTCGAAGACTGTAATCTCCTCGGGTGACTGCCGCCCGGATGCGTTTCCAGCGACGATGTCACCCAGTTCTGCGTGGACGTGGTCCTCGTCGACGACGCCCGCATCGAGGGCACTGATGAACGATCCGGCGTCCTGTGTCACTCGCTCGCGCAGGTCCGGAACGTACGTGGCGCGCTCGATTGTCGTCGCGTCCAGTTCGTTCTTCTCGGGGTGGTACTGACCCATCGCAGTCACGTGTGTTCCAGGTTCCAGAAGGTCGCCGTCGAACACCGGCTCGCTTGCGTTAGTCGCCGTGATAACGACATCGGCCCCTTCGATTGCTGCGGCCGGGGACGCAACGGCTGCAACTGTCGGGTCCAGCGCGTCGTTCATCTCCGCGGCGAACGACTCCCGGTTATCGGCTGTCGGCGAGTACACCTCAATGCGGTCAAAATCACGGACCGTCGCCGTCGCACGGACCTGGCCGCGTGCCTGTGCGCCACTGCCGATGATTGCGAGGTCGCTGGCGTCACGGCGGGCCAGTGCGTCGACACCGACAGCCCCGACCGCGCCAGTCTTGTGCGGGTTCATGCTCGCACCGTCAAGGACAGCGAGCGGGTCGCCGCTGTCGGCGTCAAAAATCGGGAGTGTGAAGTGTGCATCCCGTCCGCTGAACCCGGCTGCGTAGGTGTACCCACCCATCGCGCCGGTGTCGGGGAGGATCGCGAGATAGCCCGTCAACATGCCTGCGGGCTCGTCCGAGAACAGCGTTGTTCTGGGAGTTGCCGGGGCCCCTTCACCACGCTGGCGATACCCCTCCCGGACGGCGTCAACGTACTCGGCGGGTTCAGCGAGGTCAGCGACCTCATCACTCTGCAAGAACAGCGCTGTCGCATCTGTTGTCATACTCCGTCGTTTGGGCGACCGACCCTTATACTGCCCGGCGGTGGCCAGTGTGTTCGATCGGGTATGCAGTTACTGGATTTCTATCGAAAACAGGCGAGAAGACGGGTGGAAAGCGCCTAATCCGCGGTCTGGACCGGATCCGACTGTGCACTCCGGGCTGACGTCTCGTTTGGAACCGGGTCAACGGGGGCACGGACGAACATCGCGTGGCCGATAAGGCCGACCGTTACGACAGAGGCCATCGGAATCGCCGTCGTCAGTTCGAAGCCGACAACGAACAGAGTGGCAGTGATGCCGGCCATGGCGAGCGGAATGAGTCCGAGAATGATGTCGTAATAACCCGTCATAAGTATGAATTATTCTACGGTAGTGTGGTATATGAATGTTTCCCTAAAATACGGGATAATACACTCAATGGCCCCTGCAAATTTACTCAGTACCCGCTGCGTAACAATTTCATAAGTTATGAGTTGGATATGGGGAAAAGATTAATATGGCTCTATTCCTGTGAGTCTTTCACAATATAAGGACAGAGACGATCCGTTATTCCTGGCTGCAGTCACGCGCAGGATATGTAATGTTACTACAAAGCAGGAATACAGTGTTTACCAACCGTTATGCGGTAGGTGCTGTAACGGCTATCTGTTTCTCGGTATAGGACCCGGTTATACGTCTGTTTTCAGAATTTGAGAACGGGATTTGGCCATTCGTGGAGTGGTAATGCAGGCTATTTTCTCCAATGATAACTGGGTCCGTGTGCTTATTAACTACGCCAAGATACATTGAACCGGAGAAAAACGGAACGCCGACTTCCAAACGAGACAATGAGCACGAACGCAACGGACAACACGACGGACGCCGCGACCGACGACCAAGAACGACGCTACGCCGAACTGAACATCGGAGACGAAGAGTTCGTAATTTACGACCGAGAGAACCACCAGGCATGGATTCAGTCGACAGAGTCGCTCGAAGTCGCCGACCTGCGATAGTCCGTCATCGACACCCCAGTTCTACTACGGGCCGCCTATTTTACGACTGCAACTGCACTGCGCCAGAGCAGCAGCAGCGTGCCACCAATGATCACGGATACGAGCGCGAATGTCAGCGCCGCATTACCGGGGAACATCGCCGTTGACCGAAGTCCCTGTGCGATCCCGACTGCCAGCACCCACCCCACGATAGTGCGGCCGAGAGCCACTCGAATCGTTGCGGTCGCGGCGGCGGTGTACAGTCCCCCAAGTCCTGCAACGAGGAGCCACCCGATATAAAAGGGCGTCAGCGCCCCAACGAACCGACCGGGACTGAGTATCGGATTGGTACCGTGGGTTAGCTCGCCGACACCGACGAACAGGGCAATCGCCAGCAAGTCACCGACGGCGACCAGCGCCGTCCGAGTGGACAGTTCGATACGACCGTTCCCCACCGTCGAGACGCTCATACACGGAGTTCCAACTCCAAGCACTTCGCTCTCTCGGATTTGACGACGACGGTTAGTATCCTGAAACAGCGACCAGTACTGATTACACTGGGCGGCCTGTTCAGTTGGACTATGGAGTTCACGCTGCTCGGCTGGCCCGAGGACGGTCACCGGCTCCGGCTGGACCACGAGCAGTTCGCGTACGCGGGCAAGTTCGTGATGACCTCGACCGGAAAGGCCGTCGTCGGGGACGATGGGGTCGTGGCCGCGGCTGCGTTCGATGCCGACCGGACAGACGCGGATACCCTCTGTATCCGGTACATCACCGTTCGGCAGGACCGGCAGGGCGACCGGCTCGGTGCCCGCCTCCTCCGGTTCGTCCGGGAACGGGCCACGGATCGGGGCTTCGAGCGCGTGTCCATCGGCGTCAACAATCCGTTTTCGTATCAGGCCGCCTATCGGGCCGGGTTCTGTTTCAGCGGCGCGGAGTCAGGGATGGCCGAACTCGATCTTGTCTGGCCGGGCGACCGTAGCACCGAGCGGTATCAGGACGGGCTGGACCTGTTTCGAGAGCGCGACCTCTCGCCCGAAGAGGAGTCGTTTCTCGCGACGAGGGCCGACGCCGACCCGCCATCAGTCCTCGACGACTGGGCCGAACAGCCGTCCCCACGGACCGACTGAGTCGCCCGACCGGCACCGACTGCGCCATCACGGAGTAATACGTCGTCTCCGAGAGATTCAAACCGCTGTCGGCCAAAGGCCTGCCAATGGGAAACGCTGATTTACGGTCGCTCGCGGCGCTGTCTGACGTGTCGCTCGACGACCTCGGCGGGAGTGTCGTTGCCGTGGACGCCCACAACTGGCTCTATCGCTATCTGACGACGACGGTGAAATTCACCAGCGAGTCGAAGTACACCACCAGCAACGGCGAGGAGGTGGCGAACCTCATCGGCGTCGTTCAGGGCTTGCCGAAGTTCTTCGAGCACGACATGACGCCGGTATTCGTCTTCGACGGCGCAGTCACGGACCTCAAAGACGACGAGGTCGAGAAGCGCCGCGAGCAACGCGAGAAATACGAGTCCGAACTGGAGGCGGCCCGGAAAGCTGGTGACAGCACCCGCGTCGCCAAGCTTGACTCGCGCACGCAGCGGCTGACCGACACTATCGTCGATACGACGCGGGACCTGCTGAAACTGCTCGACGTGCCTATCGTCGATGCCCCAGCAGAAGGCGAGGGGCAGGCGTCGGTGATGGCCCGGCGGGGCGACGTAGACTACGTCGGGACTGAAGACTACGACGCGCTCCTGTTCGGTGCGCCGATGACACTCCGGCAGATCACGTCGAAGGGCGACCCCGAACTGATGGACTTTGAGGCCACGCTTGAGCGGCACGACCTTACCTGGGAGCAACTGGTCGACGCGGCGATTCTGATGGGGACGGACTTCAACGAGGGAATCTCCGGTATCGGCCCCAAAACAGCCGTCAAGGACCTCCACGAGCATGGCGACCTCTACGCGGTGCTTGAGGCCCGCGACGAACACATCGACCACGCAGACCGCATCCGGGACCTGTTTCTCGACCCCGCGGTGAGTGACGACTACGAGATTCCGGACAGCATCGAGCCGGACATCGATGCCGCCCGTGCATTTGTCACCGAGCAGTGGGAGGTCGACGCTGACGAAGTCGCTCGCGGATTCGAACGCATTGACGACTCGGTCGTCCAGACCGGACTCGACCGTTGGGCGTGACAGCAGAGGCTCACGACCGACCAACAGCGGAATAAGGACGGCTACGACGGGTTCCGCTCAGACGACAGATTCGACCGTTTCGATCTCGTCGAGCGTACGGTTCCGGATGGCCTCTCCACTGGCCGTGTCGAAGAGGTGGATGGCGTTTTCGGGGAACCGGACTTTGACGCGCTGGCCGGCTTTGAGCTGTTTCATCCCACCGACTGTCGCGATGAACTGGTCGTCCATCGACTCGTCGAACTGCAGGTGCGCCGTGTTCTCGTTCCCGCGTGGCTCAACGACATGGACCGTCGAATCAAACACGTTCGGGCCGGCGTCGCTCTGAATGAATTCGATATCTTCAGGCCTGATACCGAGCGTGATGTCGGTCGTCCCCTCGACCGCGGCGATCGTCTCGTCGCTGAGTTCGTACTCGAACCACTCACCTTTGAGCGTCGACCCCTCCAGCGTCATCGGGAAGAAATTCATCGACGGCTCGCCGATGAAGCCAGCGACAAAGAGGTTGTTCGGCTCGTGGTAACACTCAAGCGGCGTCGCGCACTGCTGGAGGACGCCGTCGTTGAGGATTGCAATGCGGTCACTCATCGTCATCGCCTCCGTCTGGTCGTGGGTGACGTACACCGTCGTCACGTCAAGATCTTGCTGGAGCTCCTGAAGTTCGGTTCGCATCTCGGCTTTGAGCTTCGCGTCCAGATTCGCCAGCGGTTCGTCCATCAGGAACACTTCGGGGTCCCGGACGATAGCGCGGCCCAGGGCCACACGCTGTTGCTGCCCGCCGGAGAGTTCGCCTGGTTTGCGGTCGATGAGCTCGAAGATGCCCATATCCTTGCACGCCTTCTCAACGCGCTCGTTGATCTCGTCGTCGGGCATATCTGTCGATTCCTCCAGCCCGAACGCCATGTTCTCCCGCACGGTCATGTGCGGGTACAGGGCGTAGGACTGGAACGCCATGGCCACGTTCCGACGGGCCGGCGGCTGATCGTTGATTATCTGACCGTTCAGTCGGATTTCGCCGCGCGTGATGTCTTCGAGCCCGGCAATCATCCGCAGTGTCGTTGATTTTCCACAGCCAGATGGACCGACGACACAGAGGAACTCGCCGTCCTCGATGTCGACCGATATCTCGTCAACTGCGATAATTTCGCCGTCGTCGTCTTGGAACGTCTTCGTTACCTCGTCCAGTGTGAGTTGTGCCATTGTGAATACCTCCGTGATTATTCTCCAGCGACGCCTTTCGCGAACTGTTCGCCGAACATGATGTAGACGAGCAGCGTCGGAAGTGCTGCGACGATGGCCCCTGCCATCGTGGTGTTAAACGACTGGACGACCCCACCAGTGAGCGCCGCAAGGCGCTGGGTCGCCACCTGCGAAGCCGGTTCGTTAACGAGCACGAGTGCGAACAACAGATCGTTGTAGACCTGCGTGAACTGGTAGATGAGCGTCACCGCGAACATCGGCAGCGACAGCGGGAGGATGATGTTGCGGTAGATGCTGAACGCACTCGCGCCGTCGAGGCGAGCGGCCTCAATCATCTCGTCGGAGATGCTCTGGTAATACGACCGGAACAGCAGCGTACAGATCGGAATCCCGTACGCGGCGTGGGTAATCGACAACTGCAGCAACTGCACGTACCCATTGCGGCTCGGATACTGCCAGTTGCCACCCGTGATGAAGCCAAAGACGGTGTTGACGAAGCCGTTGAGCAGTCCCGGAAGCACCTGGAACCAGAACTGTGCCAGCGGGACCAGCACGGCCTGATAGGGAATGAAGATGCCCGCGATGATGAGGACGACCACGCCGACCTGCCCCCGCCAGCTAATCGTCGTCAGTCCGTACGCAGTCATACTGCCCAGCAGCGCCGACACAATCGTCGCGGGAATCGCCATCAGCAGCGAGTTTATAAGTCCCGGCCGGAGCGTGTTCCAGGCGGTAGTGAGCGCGTCAAGCGTGAAGCCGTCAGTGCCCGGCGGCGCGAACGGAAGCGTCCGGGCGAACGCGCTCTCGGTCTTGAACATCGTCATCACGGCCGTCTCCACCGGGAAGAGGTAGAAGACAATGCCCGCCAGCAGGAGGGCATACAGGCCGATACGGCTGTTCTCTGTACTACGAAGTTCGTCGATGAAACCGCCGTCTCTGATACTCATAGTTCACCCCGTCGGTATTCGCTGTAGAGATATGGTCCGATGACCAGCAGTGCGAGGGCAAACAGCACAATAGCGACGGCTGACCCATACGCCCACTGGAGGCTGTCGAACGCAACCCGATACATCATCGTCGCCAGAATGTCCATGTTCGCCCCCGGCTGTGAGCCACGAAGCGCGTAGATGAAGTCGAACGCTTTCAGCGCAAACACCATCAGCACCACCGACGCGGACACCGCGGAAGCGCGGAGCTGCGGGATGATTACTCGCGCGTACATCCGAACCGTCGACGCCCCGTCGACCCGCGCAGCCTCGTAGTGTTCGGTCGGGATTGCACGGAGGCCGGCGAGGAAGACAACCATCGCGTAGCCGCTGAACTGCCAGATAAGCGCGAAGATGACCGCCGCCAGTGCGGTCGTGTTCCAAGAGAGCCACTGAATGACCTCAGCGTTGACTCCAGCCGGCCGGAGTAGTCCCACGATGGCCCCTTCGAGATTGAACACGCGGAGAAATTGGTTGAGAACGCCGTTACGGGCGTTGTACACCCACGCCCACATCGTCGCCGTGACGACGAACGAGAGGCTCATCGGGAGCAGGTAGATGGTCCGGAACGTGTTCTCGAAGCGTATCTGCTGGTCGATGAGGATGGCCACAAACAGGCCAAGCGCCAGACAGAGGGCGGTGAACACGACAAGTAACACCACCGTATTCTGTGCCGCCTGCCAGAACGCCCCGTCGTTCAGTATGCGGCTGTACATACTGAGATCGAAGGTCTCGTACTGTGCACCACCCAGGCCGCTGTAGTCGGTCAGCGACAGGAGAAAGTTCCAGGCGATAGCGCCGTAGACGAAAAAGCCCGCAAACAGGACTGGCGGCAGCCAGAACGGGGCGGATTCGATGAGTTCCCACTCGACCGGCAGTGAGTTCCGGAGCGAGTCTCTCCGGGTCGTTTTCACCGTCGCCCCTCCGTCTGTTGCCAGTTGGTCGCCGTCCGATTCGTCTCTCGATACCGCCGACCGGAGCCTACCCCCGGTGGCGAGGAGTCTACTGAGTATCTCGCGCATGGTTGGTCAGTGGTTCGCCGACGTGAGTTCGCCGTCCATCGTCCCGACGGATGTGTCGTCAGTCACATAGACTCGCCAGCTAGCACGCAGACCACGCGACCCGCACAGCCTGTCGCACCAACACAGGCCGGCAGGCAGCATGGGAACGCCAGATGACGGGTGTGCCATCCCGTCGTCGTGCCGAGTGGGCGAGCGATTGCAACGCGGCGGGTACACCGGCCGCGAGCGTTCGCGATGTGTCACGTCCGTCGGTGTCCCATCGGGCCCTAACAGCCGACGACGGCAGCAACACACCGCCGTCACCGGGCATTGTAGGCCATCAGTCATGAACGTCTCTGTGGCGTCGAACTCATGGTAAGTGGAGAGAGATTCTACTTAATATTTCCGAATGATAATACACGTTTATCCAAGTCATGGGTGCTGAGCCCTACGGTCTCCGCTGTCCGAGGAGGGACTCGTGGCACCCCGTGAGTGACTGTCCCGGCGGTTACAGGGCTGTGCCGAGTGGTGTCCCGACTCGTACCGGTGGGTTTTACGACCGGGCGGACCACCCCCCGGACGTATGACCGACGAGTACCGGACAGAGCAGGATAGCCTCGGTGAAATGCAGGTGCCAGCCGACGCGTACTGGGGCGCACAGACGCAACGTGCCGTCGAGAACTTCCCGATCAGCGACGTGACGTTCGGGCGGCGATTCATCCGAGCGCTTGGCGTTGTCAAGAAAGCGGCCGCACAGGCGAACCGCGACCTCGAAACGATTCCAGAGGACAAGGCGGACTGTATCATCGAGGCCGCCGATGAGGTCATCGCCGGCGAGCACGACGACCAGTTCCCCGTCGACGTGTTCCAGACCGGGTCGGGCACGTCGTCGAACATGAACGCCAATGAGGTCATCTCCAACCGCGCCACGGAGCTGTACGGCGGCGACATCGGGACCCGCGAGATCCACCCGAACGACCACGTCAACTTCGGTCAGTCCAGCAACGACGTGATTCCGACGGCGATGCACGTCGCCTCCCTCGAAGCGGTCGAGAAGGACGTCATTCCGGGCCTGAAGACGCTGCGTGACGAACTCGAAGCCAAAGAGAACGAGTTCGACAACGTCGTCAAGACCGGGCGAACCCACCTCCAAGACGCGACGCCGGTGACGCTGGGCCAGGAGTTCTCCGGCTACCGCACGCAGGTCGAGAAGGGCATCTCCCGCGTACAGGACGTTCACGGTCGCCTCGCTGAACTCGCACTCGGCGGAACCGCGGTCGGGACTGGCCTGAACACCCATCCCGAATTCCCCGAAAAAGCCGCGACGTACATCAGCGAAGAGACCGACCTCAACTTCCGCGAGGCGGACAACCACTTCGAGGCCCAGGCCGCACACGACGCGATGGCCGAGGCCCACGGTGCGCTCCGGACGGTCGCTGGTTCACTGAACAAGATCGCCAACGACCTCCGTCTGCTGGCGTCTGGTCCCCGAAACGGCCTCGGCGAGATCGACCAGCCGGAGAACCAGCCCGGCTCCTCGATCATGCCCGGGAAAATCAATCCCGTTGTCGCCGAAGCGGTCAATCAGGTCCACAAGCAGGTCGTCGGCAACGACGCCGCCGTCTCGGCCGGCGCTGCCGAGGGCCAGATCGACCTGAACCTCTACAAGCCCGTGCTGGCTTCGAACTTCCTGCAGTCGGCCAAGCTCATCGCCAACAGCAGTGCGGTGTTCGGCGAGAAGTTCGTCGCCAAACTGGAGGCCGACGCCGACCACTGCGCCGAGCGCGTCGAGCAGAGCATGGCGCTGGCAACGGCGCTCAACCCAGCTATCGGCTACGACAAGGCAAGCAAGGTAGCGAAGAAGGCGCTCGCCGAGGAGAAGACCATCCGCGAGGTCGTCCTCGAAGAGGGCTATCTCGACGAAGATGAGGTCGACGACGTACTCGACCCCGAGAAGATGACGAAGCGTGGCATCCTGGGCGAGGAATAGCGAGGAGCGCGCGCGAAGCGCGGCCCTCGTTAGTGCGAGGGGAGAGCGATAGCGACCCGCGAGTAGCGAGAGTCGAACGGAGTGAGGGCTCTCGTACTGGAACAGTGCCGTGAGGCGCCGTGAGGGAGTAGCGATGGAGCTACCTCGAAAATGCGAGCGGGAACAGAGTGACCCGTGAGCAGCAGAGACTCTTGCTTTACACAGGTTTCTGTTCGACCCTGCTTTGAGTGGCAGCTGGGACGCCAACCGCCACTCCGACCTGACCGTATCGGTTATGTCCTATCGTGTCAAAGGGTACCACAATGAGCGCGACAGTGTTCCTCGACAGTTCGATGGACGGCGACACCAGTATCGAGTGTACGACAGCTAAAATCATGGGAAACGTCGTCTGGGCCGTACCGGAGGGCGACGGACAGGAGCGCGTTATTCCGCTCTCCAACGTGACAGGCCTCGCCGGTGACGTTGTCGAGCAGGAGGTCGACGAGGTCGAGTACCCGGGTGGGCGCGTTACGGAACTCGTCACGCACCTTTCTTAGGACGATAGCCTCGGAGAGCGACGGCTTTCCCGTAAGTGACTCTGTGACCTATACCCGTGACTCGTCCGCAAGGACGTAGCGGCTCTCGGGGTAGCGCTCGCCGCCGATTTCGGTGTCGCTCTCGTCGGCGAACTCGAATCCGAACTGCTCGTAGAACTCGGCTCCCGGTTCGTTCGCCGAGAGGACCATCGCGTTGATCCGGTCGATATCGTGCTCGAACAGTTCCTCGCAGGTCCGTTCTAGCAGTGACTGGCCGATTCCCTCGCGCCGGGAGTCAGGATGGACGTACAGCCGGAGAATATACCCCGTGTGGTCAGTCTCGTGCCACGTCGCGTGTGCGAACCCGACAACGTGCTCCTCGCGCTCGGCGACAAGCAAGAGGGTCTGCGGTTCGACCAGTTCCGATTCGAGCTGCTCGGGCGAATACCAGTCGTGAACGCCGTCTTCAACCGTTTCCTGGGTGAGCAGGGGGTAGTCCGTCTCCCAGGCTGCCGTTGCCACCTGATTGATCGCCGTTACATCGTCCGGAGTTGCCAGGCTAATTGACATACGAAAACATATGCCATGATCTTTGAAATGTTTTCCCGCACCGATTGGAGCGAAATATCAGGTCTCGTCTCAACAACCGGATCTGGTCAGTGAAGCCGATTACCGGATAACCAGAATTCATAATATTTTTTGATGATGAATACGGATGTGTAGTACAGATGCGTTACTCCGAAACGTTGCAGTTGTTCGACCAGGCCTGTGAGTTCCCCGCTGACCATGCCGCTGTCGTCCGGCAACTCGGCGACGTTGAGCTGGTCGCCCAGAACGGCGACTCGATCGAAATGAGTGAGGTACTGGCTCGGACCAGCGAAGCCACGTACCAGTCCGCAGATGGGCTGTACAACTCTCTGGTCGGGAATCTTGACGACGACTTCATCGGCCGAAAGTACTACGACGACCGGGCCGGGAGCACGTCCGGAACCGACGATGTTCGAACTGAGACTGATCGTCTGTAGCCGCTGACGTGCGCTGTTGCCTACCGGCCCCCTCAGTCCGCCGGTGTTGATTCGTTGAGCCACGCTGGCCGCTCCGCCGTCGTCTCACCGATATCCTCGTACCAGAAGCTGTATTCGACGATGCGATCTTCGGTGCGGTACCAGACGCTGAATCGGCGGACGAGGCCGGCAGGTTCGACCAGCAGTTCGATTCGGAACTCCTCCAGCCGTTCCGTGGTCGGAATCTCGCCGCCGGAGCCCCGAATCCGGTAGAGCCGACTGCCGTCCCGTGTGACGACGTCCGTGGCGCTCTGGTTGACCACGGCGTAGCGGTTAAGATAGAACGCCGTCCGGTAGGCGTACTTGTCGCGGCTGAACCGGACCTCACCACGCTGGCGCTCGACTGTGCCGTTGTCACGACGCTCATACCAGTTGGTGCCGTCAGCGTAGGTCGACTGTTCGTACCGCTTGACGGCCCCGTTTGAGTCAGTCGTCATTCTTACCATCTCGTCGCGGTACCGGGTCGGTGATTCGACGGCGACAGTCTCTTCACGCCGGACGGAAGTGCTGTCGTTCCCGATTGTGAACTCGCTGTAACGTTCGTTCAGGGTGTAGGTAGTGCCGTTGAGCGCCTGCCGGTGGGCAGCCGACAGGAGGGCAACGTTATCGAGCCGGTCCGTGGTAACGCCGGGCGGCGGGTCCAGCGATGTTGCTGTGTCCGACTCCGCTGCGGTCGGGACCGGGGCTGGCGTGACGGTCCCCTTATCGGCGGTGTCAGCGCCGACGAAAGCGTTACAGCCGCCGGTCAGAAGAAGAACGACCACCGCGGCTGTCGACAGCCAGCGCATATCGACAGTGAGGACGAGACAGTCAAAAGGGCGGCGGCGAGCGCGGGAAGGGTGCGTTTTTTGGCCCCCGGTCCCGGACACCTCGACAATGACTGAGTACGACTACGAGGAGCTGGGGCTCGTCGCCGGCCTGGAGATCCACCAGCAACTCGATACCGCGACGAAGCTGTTCTGTGACTGTCCGACGACGATCCGCGAGCCCGAGGAGAGCGAGCGCTCCTTTACCCGCTATCTGCACCCGACCAAGAGCGAACTCGGGGAGATCGACGAGGCGGCGCTGGAGGAGAGCATGGTCGACCGGGAGTTCGAGTACCTGGCCTACGACACGACCTGTCTCGTCGAGGAGGACGACGAGCCACCCCACCGTGTCGATCGCGAGGCGATGGAAACGACGCTCGAGATCGCCCAGCTACTGGATATGTCCGTCATCGACCAGGTGAACGTCATGCGGAAAATCGTCGTCGACGGCTCGAACACCACGGGGTTCCAGCGCTCGATGCTGGTCGCCAACGACGGGGCCATCGAGACGAGCGCCGGCCCAGTCGGCATCGAGGATATGCTACTGGAAGAAGAGTCCTGCCAGCGCGTCGAGGAAACCGAGAACGGCGTGCGCTTCTCGCTTGACCGCCTTGGCATCCCGCTGGTCGAAATCGGCACGAAGCCGGACATCAGGTCGCCCGAGCAGGCCCGCGAGGCCGCCGAGCGCATCGGGATGCTCCTCCGTTCGACCGGGAAGGTCAAGCGCGGCCTTGGGACCATCCGCCAGGACGTGAACGTCTCTATCGAGGATGGCGCACGGATCGAACTGAAAGGCGTCCAGAGCCTCGATGACATCGACGACCTCGTCCGCAACGAGGTCCGCCGGCAGGTCGAACTGCTGGACATCGCCGAAGAACTCACCGAGCGCGACGCAACAGTCGGCGAGCCACAGGACGTGACGGAGGTGTTCGAAGATACGGAGTCCGGCGTCATCGAGGGCGCGCTCTCCTCAGGCGGCAAAGTACAGGGCCTCCTGCTGTCCGGCTTCGACGGGCTCGTCGGCCGGGAGATTCAGCCCGACCGACGGCTTGGGACCGAACTGTCCGACCACGCCAAGCGCCACGGCGCGGGCGGCATCTTCCACACCGACGAGCTCCCGGCCTACGGCGTCACCGAGGCGGAAGTCGAGGCGCTGCGGGACGCTGTTGGAGCCAGTCCCGAGGACGCCGTCGCTATCGTCGCTGACGACCCGGAGACCGCCGAACTGGCCATCGACGCCGTTGCGGAGCGGGCCGAGACGGCGCTTGAGGGCGTCCCGGAGGAGACCCGCGACGCGAATGAGGACGCTACGTCGCGGTACCTCCGCCCGCTCCCCGGCGCGGCACGGATGTACCCCGAGACGGACGTGCCGCCCGTCGAACCCGACGTAACCGAAGTCGAGACCCCGGAACTGCTCACCGAGAAGGTCGACCGGTACGAGCGCGAGTTCGACCTCGGCTCCGGCCTCGCCGAGCAGGTCGCCTACGGCCAGCGGTGGCCGCTGTTCGAGGCACTGGTGGCGGGCGAAGGTGTTGACCCGACGCTGGCTGCCGGGACGCTGGAGTCGACGCTGACCGAACTCCGCCGCGACGATGTGCCCGTCGGGCATCTCACCGACGAGCACCTCAAAGGGGCTATCCTGCTGGTCGACAGCGGAGATGTGCCCCGTGAGGGTATAGAAGACCTCCTGACGGCACTCGCCGAGAACCCGTCGCTGACGGCCGAGGCGGCCGTCGAGCAGGAAGGGCTGGGCGGCGTCGACGAGTCAGAAGTCCGTGACGCCGTTGCCGAAGTCGTCGAACGCCATGAGGACCAAGTCGCCGAGGAAGGAATGGGCGCGTTCTCGGCGCTGATGGGCGAGTGCATGGGCGCACTCCGTGGCAAAGCTGACGGTGATACGGTGAGCGACGTGTTGCGCTCGGAGATACAAAAGCGGGCTTAATTGCGTCGCTCGGGCTGTAAGGAATTGACATCGACGGCGTTCGATGATAGGTCGTTACCGTTCGCCGACAGGTCGTGTTCGATCGTCGACTCGAGTAGCGGGACGAGGGCTGGCGCGTTCGGCCCGATATCGACCATATCTTCCGACTGGTTGTACTGGACGACACCGGCATCGACCAGCCGCGGAAGGTGGTTGTGATAGAGAGCCGTGTAGATCTTGAGTCGCTCGTCACGGTAGTGTTCGGCCGGTGCCTCGTGTTCGAATTCGGTCACCGTGTCCGTAAGTACAGCCAGTGAAACCGGGGTCGTGTACTGTGAAAGCCCGTACAGGAGGAACCGTCGATAGTGCGACGACAGGAGCGACAGCCGGTCGTCCAGTGGTAGCGAATCCGGTATCTCGGTTTGTTTCGTATTCATGTTACCTGGTATGGTGCTGGATCTGGACGGTCAGCGTGTTAGGTTTGGGGCGGTTCGGATGCTATTGTACCACGGTACGCTCATGGTCGAATTCGTCGGCTATGTCTGCGGTATCTGAGAGGTGTCTAACACGATCCGCGACGCGGTGGACCGTCCCATCCCGCGTGCAGGGGGCGACGTGCTGGAGGTCACCGTCAACGTATTCAGCGAGGGCAAGCGTGGGCAGCGTGATGACGGTGACCGACTCATCGGAAACCATGTTCGTCACCGGGTGCTGCCAGTCGAATGCGTCAAGCGAGGCATCGGCGTCCCGCTCCCACTGTTCGAACATGGACAGCCGTTCCAGCAGGTGTCGTCCCTCCGCAGTCCGCTGTGCGAGTCGTGGTTCGATCCGGCGTCCCCAGATCAGTATCGACAGGTCCTCGATACGGCCAGCGTTCTCAAGAGCCTGTAATCGATCAAGCACGTAATTCTGTTGTTGCGTTGTATCTTCCGGACACAGGGACCGGACGAACAGTTCGACGCGAACTGGATTGACAGTGGAGTCCATAGTGAGGTAGTGCGTATCCTGTGGGTCGCTACAGTGGTCACCATCCTAAACACTCTCTCTAGGTCCCTAGAATAAATCGGGGTGAGACAGAATCCTGTTTGATATATCCGGGCCAGTCGGTAATTGGTTAATATATGGATATTTGGTGGGTGGTCTGGCAGGCGTTCATTTGAATAGATCCATTTTACAGTCCTTTAACCCCAATTCGGCATGATATTCACGGCAAATATGTTCTCTGCGAGAATGTTAGTATTCTAACCAGACACTGGGCGTTAAGTGGCTCGCCGCAACAGTAAATACATGGTCCCAAGTGTCATGGATGGCTACGATGTTCCCACTCTGTACGGGCCATCCATCGATACACTACCCCTCATGTTTGCGGTTGTAGATGCGTCCGGGGTGATTCTCTCGACGAACGAGACATGGAGCGAGTTCGGCCGGGCAAACGGAACAGAGTTGACGCCGAATACGGTCGGTGTGAACTATCTCGACGTCGCTGACATGGCTGACGACACGACCGGGCAACAGGCAGCCGACGGGATCAGGGCCGTCCTCGCTGGCGAGCAATCCTCGTTCGAACTCGAATATCCGTGTCACGCCCCGTCGTCGAAACGGTGGTTCCGGTTGTACGCTGCCCCGTTCACCGTCGATGGAGCAACGTTCGCGTCCATCGCACATATCGACATCACGGCTCGGAAGCAACGGGAGTCGGTGCTCGAAGCGGCCTACGACATCTGTACCGATTCGAGCCGGACGTTCACGGAACAACTCAACGCGCTGTTAGAGCTCGGCTGTGAGACACTCGGTTCGTCGTTTGGGACGCTCTCCCGGGTCCACGGCGACGAATACGTGTTTGAAGCAGTCACTGCACCGACGACTGCCGACCTCGAAGCCGGCAGAACGACCAGCATCGAGGACCTCCCGAACTGCAGGCACGTCGTCGAACACCGCGAACCGCTCGCGATCAGGGACGTTGAGACGGACGCGCCGGACCTCGCTGACCCTGAGTGGGGCATTGCGAACTACATCGGTGCACCCGTCGTCGTCGATGGGGCCGTGTACGGAACGTTCTGCTTCTACGGACTGGAGCCGCGCACAGCGGAGTTCACGCAGTGGGACCTGACGTTCGTTCGGTTGCTCTCCGACTGGGCGGGCTATGAACTCGAACGACAGCGCCACACGGAACAGCGCGATGCGTTGAACACCGCCTTTCCGGACCCTAGTTTCATCATCGACGCGGAAGGGCGATTCCTCGACTGCCTGACCGACCCCGAGACAATGCTGACGGTAGACGATACAGACACGCTTGTCGGCCAGACGCTACATGAGTTTCTTCCCCACGACACCGCTGATTCGCTCCTGACGACCGTTCGTGCGGCCCTGCGAACCGGGTCATTCCAGTCCGTGGAGTACAAACTACGGGTTCCCGATGGCAAGCGGTGGTTCGAGGCACGGGTCGCGCCGCTGGAAAGTCGCGCCTACGACCTCGATACTGTCATCTTCGTCGCTCGCGACGTCACTGCTCACAAGAATCGCCAAGCCGAACTTGAGCGACAGCGTGACGAACTCAAGCAGGCACAGCGGCTCAATGTGCTGGGCAGAGAGATTGCAAAGGCACTACAGGACACACAGACACGTGAGGGAATCGAATCGGCAGTGTGTGCGCATCTCACTGAATCGGACTTGTACCAGGCCGTCTGGACCGGGAGCCGCGGGGGTGCCACGAGCATAACACTGGCTGCCGCCGCTGGGATTGACACGGCGCCGGAGCAGCTTTCGTCCGACGAGCACAGCCTCGCCATCGACGCCATCGACACCGGCGAGGTACAGGTCGTTGAGGACATCGCCAGCGTGTCGACGCCTTCGGACGCCGACATGGACCGTTCACTAATTGCAGACCACTGTTCCGTTGCGGCAGTTCCCCTGACAACTGGCGTGACGACATACGGCGTACTGATGGTCTACGCATCGACTGGGGCCACGATTGGCTGTCGTGAGTCCGACATCCTGGCCGATCTGGGGCGACTTATCGCGCTTTCTATCCAGCGCGTCCACAGTCAGCAGTCATTGCTGGCGGCGACGACCGTCAAACTAGAGTTCCTGACGCCGGATTCCGACGACGTCTTCGCCCGCCTCTCCGCGATGCTCGACTGTTCGTTCACGCTCGAACGGCGCGTTCCGATCAGTTCCGGGAACTGTCTCCACTACGTTCGCGCCAGTGGTGTGGACACTGACCGGGTGTGTCGGGCGCTCACTGAGATGCCGTCGGTCGAGTCCTGTGCCGTCGTGGAAACGGCGGCGGAAAACCGAGTGCCCTTGCTCGAAGTCACGCTCGATGAGATATCCGCATCGCCGCTTGACACGCTCGCAGATTACGGCGGGGCCGTTCAGCAGGCCGTTGCAGCGGACGGTGATCTGCGGTTCACAGCGGAGATGGCGCCGGACATCAACGTCCGTGCTGTCGTTGAGGCGATCCAGGAGGGAACACCCGGGACAGAACTACGGAGCAAGCAGTACGTCGACCAGCCAGTCTCTACGGTGACAGATTTCCAGACACAGATACGCGATCAGCTGACTCCGAAACAGGCCGCCGCACTCAAGACTGCCTATGCACGCGGCTACTACGACTGGCCGCGAGGGAGCTCCGCAGAGGAACTGGCTGAGACACTCGACATTTCCGCGCCGACCTTACACTACCGGTTGCGGAAGGCCCACGACGCTGTTATCGGTTCGCTATTCGACTCCGGAACCGGATCTGAGAACCTCAGCTGACCCTCAGTCGTCTTCGGCACGCTCGATTCGCTGTCGGGCTTGCCGGAACAGACCGCGAAGCGTCTTTGTCTCTCGGCCGGTCGGTTGTGCACGCCCGAGGACCCGCCGGAACAGCCGTCGAGCCTTGTGCTGTTTTTCTTCGGGGTGACCGATAGCCCCGAGGAACCGGTCGAACTCCTCATGTAGGCCCTCAACCGCTGGCGTCTCGGCGAGCGTATGGAGTTCCTCGGGGTGCTGGGTCTCGCCGACAGTTAGATCACGGAGTTCGTAAAGAACGATGGTGGCCGCCTGGCCGAGATTCAACACCGGATACGACGCGCTGGCCGGGATAGAGCAGATGACATCCAGCCGTGCGAGTTCGTCGTTCGAGAGCCCGACCCGCTCGCGGCCGAAGACGACGCAGATATCGCCCTCAACGTCCCGGAGCGAGTCGGCTAGGTCGGCCGGCGTCGTCGCCGGATACCGGACGTGGTTGGCCGGGTCCTCGTTCGTCGTCGCCGTGCAGGCGACGGTGTGGTAGTTCTCGACGATGTCGTCGAATGTCACCGTCCGGGCGTTCGGAAGGATGTCGTCCCGGGCCTGGCCGGCAAAGCCATACGCTTCGCCGTCTGGGTCCAGCTCCGGTGGGTCGACGAGCAACAGCTCCGACAGGCCGAAGTTCTTCATCGACCGTGCAATGGTGCCGACGTTGCCCGGTGTCTCCGCGTCGACGACGGCGACCGAGATCATACGTCCAGGTCGCTGAGGTCCATATCGATCGTGTCGAGATCCTCCTCGTCCATCTGCTCGACTTCCTCTTCAAGTCCTGGAATCGCTTCGTCCCTGTCGGGGGCCTCTGGCAGCGCTGTCGGATCCTCATCGACGTGTTCGAGGCCGACGTACTCCTCTGGCGCGCGGTTCCCATCAAGGAACCATTCGTGGAAGGCCGAGGCCAGGTCAGTATCACCGGCGTAGGCCTCGCCGCCTTCCTCACGGAACCAGTAAATGAAGTCCGTCTCGTGGTCCGAACAGACCACTACCTCACCCATTGGCTCGCCGTAGATAGCGTCCGCAACGTTGCACTGCTCAATGTCTTCGTCCCCGTGAATCAGCCAACAGGCATCACAGGGGTCGACCACTCGTTCTGCAAGCACCAGTAGCCGCTGCCGGGTTTCCGGTTCCATCGTCTTGAGCGGACGGACCCGCCCGTCCGGCCCAAGCACGTCCTCATCGAAGCGCCAGCCCCGAAGCCCGATATTGACCTTGCTCATACCGCAAGGTGGGGGAGTCCCGGACTAAAAGAGCGCGATATGTGGGACGAACAGTGCTGGCTGTCCGCGCTCCACCGTCACCGCGGAGTGAGAACAAGGTGTGCCATCCCATTACACCCATCGGTCGCTCGAAAGATAGACAGTTCTAGCTAAATTTAACATGATTTTTCCATCTAGCATTCACAGACAGCGTCCAAATCAGGCAAAACTGTCGGTCTCGCCCAAACATTTATACGTGATTGGCTTTTCTCCGTAAAAGAACACATGGAACGGCCGACGCGCCAGCGGGATTCTGAACAGGAGGAACGCGAGGAGGAGTCCGAGAGCACGGGCCAGCAGACCTGCCCTGAGTGTGAGTCGGAGTCCATATCTAGCGACGGCGGTGGTGAACTCGTCTGCGAGGACTGTGGCCTCGTCATCGAAGACGAGAACATCGACCGCGGGCCGGAGTGGCGGGCGTTCAATCACTCCGAACGCCAGTCCAAGTCACGCGTCGGAGCCCCCACAACCCAGACGATGCACGACAAGGGGCTGACCACACAGATCGACTGGAAGGACAAGGACGCCTACGGTCGGTCACTCTCCTCGGAGAAGCGGAGCCAGATGCACCGCCTTCGGAAGTGGCAGGAACGCATCCGAACCAAGGATGCCGGCGAACGGAACCTACAGTTCGCGCTGTCGGAGATTGATCGCATGGCGAGCGCACTGGGCGTCCCCCGGTCGGTCCGCGAAGTCGCCTCAGTCATTTACCGACGGGCGCTCAACGAGGACCTCATCCGCGGTCGCTCCATTGAGGGCGTCGCCACAGCCTGCCTGTATGCGGCCTGTCGACAGGAAGGCATCCCACGAAGTCTGGAAGAGGTGTCGGACGTTTCCCGGGTCGAACAGAAGGAAATCGGGCGGACGTACCGATACGTTGCACAAGAGCTCGAACTGAAGATGGAACCGGTCGACCCCAAGCAGTACGTCCCGCGGTTTGCCTCCGAACTGGAACTCTCCGAGGAAGTCCAGTCCAAGGCTAACGAAATCATCGACACCACCGCCGAGCAAGGCTTGCTCTCGGGGAAGTCACCGACCGGCTACGCCGCCGCAGCCATCTACGCCGCCTCGCTGCTCTGTAACGAAAAGAAGACCCAACGTGAGGTCGCCGACGTGGCCCAGGTAACAGAGGTCACCATCCGGAACCGGTATCAGGAGCAGATCGAAGCGATGGGAATCCACTGACCGGCCGCGCTTCCCCTTTTATTCGGTTGTATCGCTGTCCGCCGTTCGCTCTACATACTGCCACTGATAGTACGACTCACCCGGTTGTTACAGGATTGGTAACAAGCAACGTGTAGAGCTATCTGTCTGGGCAGCGAACTGTCGGTATGCCTGTTTCCCCCTCGCAGAAACGGATTGCACTTCTCGTCATCGGACTGGTGGTCCTCTTTGCACCCGCGCTGTTTGTTCTCGCCACGCTAGAGTTTCTCATCCTGTCCGGCAACCTCGCGCTCAGCGAGATTTCGGTCCTCGAATTCGTCGAACTGTATCTTATCGACCTCGTGCTGTTCGTCCTGCTCGGGTACGGCGTCTACCGGCTGACGTTCTGGCTGATCCAAGATCAGCTTCCAGACGCACTCGATACCGTCGACGAGACTGAGGGAAGTGACACGACTGATGAGGCAGAGACCACTGGGACCGTCAGTGAGGGTCGGTCCTGACTGGCCACTGATGTTATCGTATGAGAGTATAGCGATTCACACAAAATCGAGCCGCTCACAGTAATGAAGGTCGCTCACAGCAACGAGGGCCACTCCCTGCGCACGGCCCCTTCCGTCGCCGTTCGCATTTTCGAGGGGCGCTCCCTGCGGTCGCGCCCTTCGCTAGTCCCCTGCAACCGCCGTCGACTCCTCGGCAGTCTCGCCGACCGAGCCGAGGTCGATCATCGCCAGCAAGGCAATGACGCCAAAGCCGACTTTCGTGACCACGTCGAGGTAAACGATTACGAGCGTCGCAGTCTCGACATCCATGAGGCCCACTCCTGCCGCACCGAGTACCCAGACGACCGGATACACGAGCCAGAGGACGACGACGAAGTTCCGGAGCGTGCGGTACAGGCTCATCTCGATGTCGGACAGGGTCGACTTTGCGGCCGCCGCAATGTTCCGATAGAGGAGCGAGATGACGCCGCCGAACAGCGCTCCGCCGACCGCGAACAGCGCGTAGCTAATCGGCGATGGAGTGACCGCGCCGGCGAATCCGAAGACGATAGTCAACGCCTGCAGGACGACAAGTTTCACTGTGTCCTCCCGGCTCGCGCCAGCGAGCAGCGCCAGGAACCAGACGTTGAGCGGCGTCGTCAACAGCCAGTCAACGTACCGGATCACGTACACCGCGTGGCCCTCACTCTGTATCGACCCGAAGCCAAGCGCCATCAGAGCGTAGGCGACGATTGCGATACCCGGAATCGCGATCAGCAGCAGATACCGCTTCCGCACCTCTTCGGGGACGAGCGTGTAGCCGTACGCCAGCACCGCCGTCCCGAGCAGTTCACCCAGTAGTCCCAGCGTGAACCAGGTCGTTATCGTTGCCATTGTTAGTCATCCCCCACAGCGGCCGTACTGTCAGTGCCCGTCCCAGCGGAGTTTTCGACAGTGAAGCGGTCCAGTAGCGATTCGAGATCGTCAGCACGCTGCCTGAGTTCCGTCGCAGAGTCCGACACTTCGTCGATAGACGCGGACTGATCCTGTGCTGCACCGGCCACGGTGTCTGCCTCCGTCGCCGTCTGCTGACTGATCGTCGTCAGGTCGTCGATAGTCCCCATCACGTCCTGTGCGGTTCGGGCCTGCTCCTCGGTCGCCCGATCAATCTCTTGGATACCAGTGTCGACCTCTTCCGTGTACTCGACGATGGTTTCCAGCGCGTCGACGGTCTCCTCGACCGTCGAGACGCCTTCGGTGATCCGGGTGCTGGTCGACTCCATCGTCTCGACAGTGTCGCCGGCCTGCTCTTGGATGCCCTCAATGCGCCCTTCGATGTCGGCGGCGGCCTCTTTCGTCTCTTCCGCGAGGCCCTTGATCTCGTCTGCGACGACGGCGAACCCTTCGCCATCACCGTCGGCGTGGGCAGCCTCAATGGAGGCGTTCAGCGCCAGCATGTTCGTCTGCTCGACAATACTTGTGATGACGCCGACGATCTCGCCGATCTCGTCAAGTTCGTCGTCGAGCGCATTGATCTCTTCGACGGTCTCGCCGGTCTCGTCCTCGATAGCGCTCATCTCCGCAATAGCTTCCTGTGCGGCTTCACGGCCGTCCTCACCAACTTCTGCAGCCGATTGGGACGTGTCAGCGACCTGCTGGGCAGAGGAGGCGACTTGCTGTGCGGTTGCAGAGAGGTTCTGCATCTCGGCAGCCGCTGATTCGAGGCCTTCGTTTTGCTCGGTCGTTCCCTCGAAGATCTCGTTGATCGACTTCGACACCTGCTTGCTGGCCCGGTCGACCCGTTCCGCGTTCGAGTTGACACGGTCGCTGGACTGGATGACGTTCGTCGCGAACGCTTTCATATCGGCGATGGTGTCTTCGAGCGCATCAAGCGTCGTATTGATGTCCTCGCCGACTTCCGCCATCGCGTCGTTCATGCTGTCCGTGTCCACCCGTGCGGTGAGGTCCCCGTTGGCGGCAGCTTCCAACGTATTGCTGTACTGCTCTGCTTTGAGTTCGAGGTGGCCGGTCAGTGCCTCCATCTCGTTGCGCTCGGATTCAACATCCTTGCGGGCGGCCTCGGCCTGCTCTTTGGCTTCCTCCGCTTCCTGCCGGGCGGTTTCGGCTTCGGATATCTGTGTACGGAGGTTCGCCCGCATGTTATCGAAGGCCGCGTACAGCGTTCCGAACTCGTCTTCGCGGGAGGTGTCAAGATCAACGTCAAGCTCACCATCGGCCATCGATTCGGCCTTCACCGAAAGCCGCCGCAGCGAAGCGATCGTGTTCCCGCCGATCGTGACCCCGAATAAGTCCGAGGTTGACGACGGCAAGCAGAATGAGCCCGATGAGATCGGAGTTGATCTGATCGCTCAGGGCGTATGCGGCCTCTGGGTCAGAGTGGACCATAACGACCCACTCATGCGATTCGAGGCGGCTCAGGCCCATCAGCATACTGCCTGTCTCGTGGAAGGCACTCTTTCCGGGTTCAACTGTACCCAGCGGGTCCGACTCCATCTGCGAAATCGGTGCTGTCGACCCGATCATCGAGGTGTTGGGGTGAGAAACGAACTCACCCTCAGTGTTGACGACCGTGGTAAATGACCCATCGCGCTGGTTTGATATCTGATCTGCCTTCTCCCGGAGGTCGATCATGTACACGAGCGCCCTGTCGTCGTCCCCTGGGACTGGCGAAACGACAGCAACTATCGGGTGGTCAACGACTGAGACGGAGAACGGCTCCGTCACGTGCGTGTCGTCAGGCCCGTCGAACTGTGGCGGGTCCGTAGCGAACGGAGCCCCTTGATCGGCAGCGTTGACCCCGATGAAGTCCTGATTCGAACTGGCACGAATCTCGTCTGTCTCGGTGTCGAAGTAGTGTACTGCGACGACACCGGGTGGCAGTTCCTCGTTGGATTGTAATTCCTCCAGTCGTTGCTGTTTCTCCGTGTCTGTTCCATCGGTGAACACGGGAAGTCGCGACGTCGACCGGACGTTCCGACGCGATGTCGTCAGCCAGTCGTCTAACTGTACTGCTTGCGTCTCTGACAGCGCGGTGATGTCGTCCGCCACGTCCTCCTCGAGAGTGGCGGACGCCTGTACGCTTGTCAGGACTCCAGCAGCGATAATGACAAGTATCGCGAATGAAAGCGCCAACCCGAGCCTGGCGGCGTAACTGCCAGCAATAAAGCTCGGGAGCGGCGAGTCCCTATCTGATTCCATCACCCAATTCTACACAAACGTGCTAATAAAGGGTTGTTGCGCAATTCTCACCGATGATAAGCACTGCGGCCGACTGTGGACATCTATCGCCTCAGAGCGGCTACCGTTGGGACAGTCTATTGCTCCGATGATACACCCTACAGTCACCGAGATGAGCACCGACCTGACTCGTTCGGTGTCGGCGATGCCACGCCACGTACTGCGATATGTTGAAACCGTATCCGGGGCCGCTCAGTCCGTGGGGAAAGGTTTTCCCGATACCACCTGACGCATATCCCAATGCGTGCTGTACGATTCCACGAATACGGCGGGACGGACGTGCTCCGTGTCGACGACATCGAACGACCCACACCGGGACCGGAGGAGGTCCTGCTCGAAGTCGAGGCAGCGGCGGTCAATCCGGTCGATACGTACTTCCGGACCGGCGACTACGAACCGGGCGAACTGCCCTGGATACCCGGCTCCGACTGTGCCGGGACCGTCGCCGCGACCGGCGAGCGCGTGGCTTCCGTCACCGAAGACGACCGGGCGTTCGCGACCGGACTGGGCAACTGGCTCCAGGGAACCTGTGCGGAGTACGTCGCTGTTCCCGAATCACACCTAGCGAAAGCTCCCCGAGGGGGTGTCCGCCGAGACGGGCGCGGCCGTCGCGCTCGTCGGTGTCACCGCCTGGCAGACGCTCGTCGACGCTTGCGCGCTGGAGCCGGCTGAGCGGGCGCTGATTCACGGCGGGAGCGGCGGTGTCGGCCACGTTGCGGTCCAGTTAGCGGCGGCGAATGGCGCACGGGTGATGACGACGGCAGCACCGAAATACCACGACCGACTTGCCGACCTCGGTGCGGACGACGTGTTCGACTACAGCCGGGACGACCTCGCCGACGCGGTGGTCGGCGCCGGCGCGCCAGACGTGATTCTTGACCACCGGCTCGACGACTATCTCGGGTTCGACGCCGAGGTGGCCGCGCAGGGCGCGCAGGTCGCCGCCATCGGGAACACCGACCCCGCGGCGACGTTCGAGAGCGTTCCACGCTGCCGGGCGAAAGCCCTCAGCGTCCACCACGTCTCGATGTTCAACACGCCCGAGTTCGGCGCGGTACTGGACCGACTGGCGACCCTCATGGCCGACGACAAACTGACGCCAGTCGTCGCCCGCCGCTACGACCTTGCAGAAGTCCCGGCTGCTCACGAGGACGTGCTCAACGACAGCTTCCTCGGCAAACTCGTCGTCACGCCGTAATCAGACCGGTGTTACCGTCCATCGTCGGTCCACGGACTCGAACCTCGGGTTTTCGGGAGGGGCCTTTATCTTTCCACTATCCGTTGACACATCCATGTCAGCCGAGTTTAATTTCGACGGCGAGGTAGCACTGGTTACGGGTATCGGCGGGGCGCTGGGCAGCGCGGTCGCAAACGCGTTCCTCGAAGCCGGGGCGACCGTCTGTGGCAGTGACATTGTCGAACCGAACACCGAGGATTTCCTGTTGGCCGACCCCGAACGTGTGGGTTTCTACCGGGCGGACTTCAGCGACGAGGACGACGTCGCCGACACCATCGACGCGGTCGTCGACGAGCACGGGCAGTTGGACTACTTGCTGAACATCGCCGGAACGTGGCGCGGCGGCACACCGATCCACGAGACGGATGCGGATACGTTCGATTTCCTGTTCGATGTGAACCTGAAGACGATGTTTCTGGCGTCGAAACACGCGATTCCACACTTGCGGGCTGGCGAGGGCGCGATCGTCTCTGTCTCCGCGCGGTCGTCACTCGAAGGCGGTGCAGGCGACGGACTCTACCGAGCGTCGAAAGCCGGCGTCCGACTGCTAACAGAGACTATCGCGGCGGAGAACCTCGGGTCCGTGCGAGCCAACGCCGTCATGCCCAGCGTCATCGATACCCCGATGAACCGCGAGATGATGCCCGACGCTGACTTCGAGACGTGGGTCGATCCGAAAGACATCGCCGGCGTCCTGTTGTTCCTCTGTTCTGACACCGCAACCGTGACCAGCGGTGCGGCGGTGCCGGTGTACGGCGAGGTCTGATATTGTAGGCTGTATCTGGTCTGCCTACTGTTCGGCCACAATCACGCGTTTCTCGTAGTTACGTATCCGCATTGTCGAGAAACGGCGGACAGAGCGGGATCAGCGCGAATCTCCCGACTGCTGCTGTTTGGCTTCACAAATAGTGTTTTTATACTGATATTACAGGGTGGTATTGCGAACCTGAATCATGGTGGTTTTTATACCCCAAAAGAATATGCCGCATCACAATGAGTGACAGAGAAACGTGGGCCTCACGGCTCGGGTTCCTTCTCGCAGCAATCGGTAGCGCAGTTGGTCTCGGAAACATCTGGCAGTTCCCGTTCAAGACCGCGACAAACGGCGGCGCAGTGTTCCTCGTCTTTTACCTCGCCGCCGTATTGCTCATCGGCTTCCCGGCAATGCTGGCAGAGTTCATCATCGGGCGGCGAACGAACCGTAATGCCGTCGACGCGTTCGCTGAACTCGGATTCAAGCAGTGGCGGGTCGTCGGTGGTCTGGGCGTCTTTACGGGATTCTGGATCCTCTCGTATTACAACGTCGTCGGCGGGTGGGTCATGCGGTATATCCTTGGTAGCGCAACGGGCGCATACTTCGGAAATTCCGCGGAGTACTTCGGAGCCATCTCAAGTGGGCCAGAAGCTGTCCTCGGACAGGCACTGTTCCTGCTGATCTGTGTCGGTATCGTCGCAGTGGGTGTCGAGGACGGTATCGAGAAAGCGACAAAGGTGATGGTCCCCAGTATCGTGATTCTCATGCTCGGGATGGCGGCCTGGGTCACCACGCTTGAGGGAGCTGGGGCTGGCTACAGCTACTTCCTCTCACCGGACTTCTCCACGCTGGCGGCGAACGCTGGCGACCTGATTCCGTTCGCAGTTGGCCAGGCGTTCTTCACCCTCTCGCTGGGGATGGCGGCCATGATTACCTACTCCTCGTACATCGGTGACGACGAGAGCCTCCCGGTTGATGGTGGCATCATCGTCGTGACGAACACGATGGTCGGTGTGCTGGCCGGGCTAGTCGTGTTCCCGATTCTCTTCGCTATCAACGTCAGCCCCGACACCAGCGGTCCGTCGGCCATCTTCGTCGCGATGGCGTCGGCGTTCCCACAGCTCCCCGGAGGGCGACTCCTCGGCGTCGTGTTCTTCGGCGTTGTCCTCATCGCCGCGATCTCCTCTGCCATCAGCCTCCTTGAGGTGGCAGTCTCCTACGGCGTCGACAACACGTCATACTCACGGGTGTCACTGTCGGCGATGCTCGGGGTTGGACTGTTCATTCTGGGCCTGCCGTCGGCCTGGGACCTGGCGTGGTTCGGCTGGTTCGACACGCTCGCGTACAAGCTGTTCCTCCCGCTGTCAGTGCTGCTCATCCTAGTGTTCGTCGGCTGGGTGCTCTCCTCCAACGCAGTTGCCGAGCTCCGACAGGGGACGGGTGGGCTCCGGGCATTCGGTCCGACCTGGCTCTGGATGGTCCGAACGGTGGTCATCCTCGGCGTCGTCCTGACGCTGGCCCTCGGCCTGCAGACGCTGTTCCTCGCTGAGGACCCCGCGATCATCCCGCCAATATAAACGACGAACAGGGTCGGTTTCCCGCGGACCTTCTTCTCAGCAGTTCGCAGTGACCGCCCGGTGTGGGCGGTCGTCGCGGGATGTTTTTTCAGCCGTGGCAGACTAGACGGACGTAGAGGAGGGCTGCATGTCTCTCACGAATCGTGGAGGCGTAGATACACGCCACCAAAGAGACAGACCGTTGCTACCAGCAATAGACCACCGCTCAGCACGTCTCTGAGGAGCCCGGAAACACCGGGACGCTCCACGAGTCCGAAGGTACCCTCAAACGCTATCGACTGAAGCACTAGCGCCAGTCCGCCTATCGGTATCAATAGTCGCCGAATGCGTGTATTTTCGCCGATACTCATGTCCTTGGGGATACATAACGGTGGGCTGAATACTTTACTGAACCTCTGTGGCCGGCGGGCTCAGTGTACTATCCAGTCTAAATGGGGGTGATAGCAAGTATATGATGCCCTACGTCCATCTCAGTCAGACTCGAACCCGCGCGGCTCGTCCGCCATCCCGAGGCTTTCAGACACAGTGTCAGACTCGTCAGTAGTACCCGGGAACAGTGCCCGGATGTTGACCGACTCGCTTCCGAGTACCACGAACCCCGTGAAGATAGTCAGGAAGCCCGCCACTGCGGTCGGGGTGATCGCCTCGCCAAGCAGGGCCCACCCGCCGAGCGTCGACACGACGGGGACCACGTAGAAGATGAGGTTGGCCTGAATTGCACCGGTAATATCGAGCAGGCCGAAGTAGGCAATGTAGGCGATTGCCCCGGCGAAGATGCCGACGTACAGCAGGGCCGCGATCGCAGTCGGCGACCAGACCGCCGTGGCCGCCGATTCGCCCATGCCGATGCTCAGTGAGTGACAGAGCGCGGCGGCGACGGGGAGTGCCCACGCGGTCCGGACCGTGCTCGACAGGCCGCCACCGGACCACCGGATGAGGACGCTACCCAGCGCCGCGCTGGTCGCGCCGGCGAACAGGATGAGCTTGCCGATGCCCCCGCTCAGGAGCATCGCCGGATCGGGACTGACGACGAGACCGACGCCGAGCAGGCCGATAACCATCCCAAGACCGCCGCGGGCCGAAAGTCGTTCGTCGGAGAGCAAGAGAGCGGCGAACACCGGCGTCAGTATCGGGTTGAGACTGAAGATGATAGCGGCAACCGCACTGGTGGCGGACTGCTGACCCACGAATATCAGTGCGTTCGCGAGACCGAGCGCGAACAGGCCCGTCGAGAGAATCCCCAGCACGTCGCCGCGGGTCTGTGGGAGCAGTTCGTCTCGGGACCGCGTCACGACAACGTAGCCGAGGAGCACGACGGCGGCGATATCGAACCGTAGGGCGACGAACAGAAGTGGCGGGAGATACGACAGACCGGCCTTCGCGCCGACGAAGGTCCCACCAAGCAGAACACTGGCAACAGCAGCAAGGGCGAGCGTCCGGCGCGAAATCATACCGCCACCTCGTATCTTGTTTCTGATACGACTGCACAGCCGACAGAGAGAGCACGTGAAGAAACCTGAGTCATCGTACTCTACGGTACGGTATCGAGGCTTATAGGCCCGTTTAGAAAATATTACATAACGCGAAACGGCCGAACACCCGTGGCGGACATTCACGGTGTGAAATAATTTCACACTGCGAAAGCGCTTTAGGACGGACTCCCCAACGTGGCGGTATGGAATCGGCGCTCGAAGAGATCGAGTTCCTCGCACTCTCCTCGAACCGGGTCGAGGTGTTACGGCTCCTCGCATCGGAACCGCACTCACGCGGGGAACTGGCGGCAGAAACCGGCGCATCACAGGCGACGCTCGGGCGAATCATCGCTGACTTTGAGGAGCGGTCGTGGATTCGTCGAACAGGGGGCGAATACGTCGCCACGGCGACGGGTCGTATCGTCGCTGACGGGTTCACCGACCTGCTCGGCAGCCTCGAAACCGAGCGGCGGCTGCGCGACATCATCCAGTATCTCCCTACCGATGCGATGGACTTCGACCTGCAACACCTAGCCGACGCGAGAATAACCGTCCCGAGCCAGACGCGTCCGAACGCGCCGGTCCAGCGACTGCTCGACCTGCTTCGAGACGCCGAGGAAGTCCGGACGTTCTCCCATGCGTTCAACAATCAGGCGATTCGGGTCGTTCAGGAGCGGGTCAGCGCGGGTGAGCAGCGGTTCTCGGGCGTGTTCTCGCCCGGCGCAATCGACGCGCTGGCGGCAGATGACCGGCTCCGGAATCGGCTCGAATCGCTGCGTTCCGAATCGGACGCGTCGGTCCGGGTACGAAACAACGGTGTGCCGCTCGCCGTGATGATCGCCGACGACGTGGTGCATCTGCTGTTGCGGGACGACAACGGCGTCCTGCAGGCGTCTATCGATACGACCGCGCCGGCCGTCCGCGAGTGGGCTATCGAGACGTTCGACACATACTGGGCGTCCGCGGAGCCGCTTTCGGACGAGTGGTCGCTGTAACTGCTGTTTCGGCTCACTCAGACTAGTACTGCAAGAAAACCAGTTGCGACGCAGCTACCGGACCAGATACGGGTCCTCGCCAGGCATGAACCGTCCGAGGTCCGCCTCGCGGCGATAGTCCGTTTCCAGTAGCGCCGTCAGCGCATCGATAAGGACATCCTCGTCGTTGTCGGTCCACTCCGCTGGCTCTTTGATCGGGTAGACAAGCCAGCCACTGCCAAGAACTTCATCTGCGTGCAGCGCGTCCATGTCGATCGACTCGGTTGGCTCCGATGTCGTGTTCGCGAACACGTGTCGCGTGGCGCGCTCGCCGACGGGCAGGAGGACGTGGGCGGTGATGGCCCGGAGTTCCGTGTCGAACAGCGGCTCCAGAGCCTCGTAGTCCGTGTCTGTCGGCGGATCGCCGCCGCACATGTATAGATACGACAGATACGTCTTTTCCACAGTCGGCGGAGTGCCAGTCTCAGCGAGCAGTCCGGCCTCGACAAGCACCCGCTGGAGGCGTTCACCCGCAGCGTTGTCGGTAAATGGGATGCCTGAGGTCGCGCCACCGTGGACGCCGGGGTGGTCACCGATGACGTGGAAGTGGGCGTTGGCGTCGCCGTACCCCGGCACAAACGGCTCACACGGTGCGTCGAAGCCAAAGGGGTTGTGCTGGCGGGCCGTGACGTTCTTCACGCGCGAATGCAACGGGCCATCGCTCAAAACTCCGCCGGTTTCGGTTATCGAATACGAGAAATAATGGTTAAGTTTGATAACGCTTTTCTCGGATGCCCGCAAGGAGTCGGATATGCTCCGGTCCGGGAGAAGTGATATCGCGTGAGCCACGATGACCGTGTCGAGGACCTTCGGGAACGAAAAGCCGAGGCCGAACGTGGCGGTGGTGAGGAACGAATCGAGGCGCAACACGACCGCGGGAAACTCACCGCGCGTGAGCGCATCGATTACTTCCTCGACGACGGCACCTTCGTCGAGATTGACTCGCTCCGTGAACACCGCTCGACGAACTTCGACATGGCCGACAAGAAAGTACCGGGAGACGGCGTCGTCGTCGGCTACGGCCAGGTCGACGGTCGGCGTGTCTACGTCTTTGCCCACGATTTCACCGTCTTTGGCGGGTCGCTGGGCGAGGCGTTCGCACAGAAAGTCTGCAAGGTGATGGACAAGGCCATCGAGACGGGCGCACCGATCATCGGCCTGAATGACTCCGCCGGCGCGCGGATTCAGGAGGGGATCGACTCGCTGGCGGGCTATGCCGATATCTTCCACCGCAATCAGCAAGCCAGCGGTGTCGTCCCGCAGATCTCGGCCATCATGGGGCCGTGTGCCGGTGGCGCGGTGTACTCCCCGTCCATTACGGACTTCGTCTACATGGTCGAGGAGACCAGCCACATGTTCATTACCGGGCCGGACGTCATCGAAACGGTGACCGGCGAGGAGGTTGGCTTCGACGAACTCGGCGGGGCGAAGACCCACGCCTCCGAGTCCGGGGTGGCCCACTTCACGGCCGCCGACGAGAAGGACGCGATGGACGACATCCGCTACCTCCTCTCGTATCTCCCGCAGAACAACGTCGAGGATCCGCCGCGGGTCAAACCCTGGGACGACCCCGAGCGCCGGGACGAGGCACTAAAGACCGCAGTTCCCGACGCGCCACAGAAACCCTACGACATGACGGATGTTGTCGGGCGTATCGTCGACGAGGACTCGTTCTTCGAGGTCGCCGAGGACTTCGCGCGCAACATCGTCATCGGGTTCGCCCGCATGGACGGCCACAGCGTCGGCGTCGTCGGCAACCAGCCGCGGGTCAACGCCGGCACGCTCGACATCAACGCCTCGCGGAAGGGCGCGCGCTTCGTCCGGTTCTGTGACGCGTTCAACATCCCGATTCTCACGTTCGTCGATGTGCCCGGGTTCATGCCCGGCAAGGATCAGGAACGCAACGCCATCATCAACCACGGCGCGAAGCTCCTGTACGCCTACTCCGAGGCCACTGTGCCGCTGGTGACCGTCATCACGCGGAAGGCCTACGGGGGAGCCTACGACGTGATGGCCTCAAAGCACATCGGCGCAGACATGAACTACGCCTGGCCGACCGCCGAAATCGCCGTGATGGGGCCGAAGGGCGCAGTCAACGTCCTCTACGACGACGAACTGGAGGACGCCGACGACGTGGAGGCCCGCCGGCAGCAACTCATCGACGAGTACCGCGACGCCTTCGCGAACCCCTACACCGCGGCCAAGCGCGGCTTCGTCGACGATGTCATCGAGCCTCAGGAGACCCGCCCGCGGCTCATCGACGATCTGGACCTTCTCCGGGGGAAACGCAAGGACCAGCCCGACCGCAAGCACGGCAACATCCCACTGTAACGATGGCGGCTGACACTGACTCGGCTGTCGATGCGGATTTAGTCGCGGAGATCGCTGCCCAACTCGACGACGCGTCGGCGGACGAGGCGGCTGCTATCGCCGTTGCTATCGGCGCACACCTCACGGACCGCCAGCGCGCGGCAGCGGCGGCCGCGGCGGCTGCGGCGGCAGACGACGGTGACTCCTGGGACGGCAAGCAGTGGTCGTTCTCCGGGCGCGTGGAAGCCACGCAGAAGCGTTCTGTTCGGGTCCGTGCTGACGCTCCAACCGATCCCTGGAGCGCCGCTGGCCGCGCCAAACGGTTCTAATCGCGGACAGTTTTTTCTCAGTTGATTGGCGACGCCGTGACTAGGTTTGTGGTCATGTTCCATACTAACATGATTATATATGTAAGTTTGGCCGCTATCTGCGCATAGTTTTATGAGGCGACTCTCAGTATGAGGGCGTATGTTCGATAAGGTGCTCGTCGCTAATCGCGGGGAGATAGCGGTGCGCGTGATGCGCGCATGCGAGGAGTTGGGCATCGGCACAGTGGCCGTCTACTCTGACGCCGACAAGCACGCCGGGCACGTCCGGTATGCGGACGAGGCGTACAACGTCGGCCCGGCCCGTGCCGCAGACTCCTATCTCGATCAAGAAGCGATTATCGACGCGGCCAAGCAAGCCGGAGCTGACGCCATCCACCCGGGGTATGGCTTCCTCGCGGAGAACGCCGACTTCGCCGCGCGCGTTCAGGAAACGGACGGCGTGACCTGGGTCGGTCCCGAGAGCGAGTCGATGGAGGCACTGGGCGAGAAAACAAAGGCTCGCAAGATCATGCAGTCGGCCGACGTGCCCATCGTCCCGGGGACGACCGACCCCGTCGAGGACCCCGAGGAAGTCGTCGAGTTCGGCGAGGAGAACGGCTTCCCGGTCGCGATCAAGGCTGAAGGCGGTGGCGGCGGCCGCGGGATGAAAATCGTCCACGACCCCGAGGAAGCCGAGGAGCAACTCGAAAGCGCAAAGCGGGAGGGAGAAGCGTACTTCTCGAACGACTCCGTCTATCTCGAACGCTATCTGGAGAACCCCCGCCACATCGAGGTCCAGATCATCGCCGACCACCACGGCAATGTCAGGCACCTGGGCGAGCGTGACTGCTCGCTCCAGCGCCGCCATCAGAAGGTCATCGAGGAGGGGCCCTCGCCGGCCCTGAACGATGCGCTCCGCGAGAAAATCGGCGATGCTGCCCGCCGTGGCGTCCGCGAATCGGACTACTACAACGCCGGGACTGTCGAGTTCCTCGTCGAAGAGGACACCGACCGCGAGCAGGGTGAACTACTCGGCGAGGGGGCAAACTTCTACTTCCTCGAAGTCAACACCCGTATTCAGGTCGAACACTGCGTCACCGAGGAGATTACCGACATCGACATCGTCAAGTGGCAACTGCGGGTGGCGATGGACGAAGAGATCACCTTCGATCAGGATGACGTGGAAATCGAGGGGCACGCAATGGAGTTCCGTATCAACGCCGAGAACGCCGCCGACGACTTCGCGCCCGCGACCGGCGGCAGCCTCGACACATACGACCCGCCGGGCGGTATCGGCGTCCGCCTCGACGATGCGCTCCGGCAGGGCGACGACCTCGTCACCGACTACGACTCGATGATCGCGAAACTCATCACTTACGGCGAGGACCGCGAGGAGTGTATCGAGCGCGGGAAACGGGCGCTCAAGGACTTCGACATCGAAGGCATCCCGACCGTCATTCCGTTCCACCGGCTTATGCTCACCGACGAGAAGTTCGTCACCGGGACACACACCACGAAGTACCTCGACGAGCACCTCGACCGCACGCGCATCGAAGAGGCGCAGGAGCAGTGGGGTACTGTCACTGAACCCGGCAGCGACGAAGACGAGGAGGTCGTCGAACGCGAATTTACTGTCGAGGTCAACGGCAAGCGCTTCCAAGTCGACCTCGAAGAGCGCGGCGCACCCCCAATCAACGTCGGCGATGTGGACGCCGACGGCGGGAATCAGCCACAGCGGCCACAGGGCGGCAGTAGCTCTGACAGCGGAGGTGGCAGTGCCACCACCGCCGAAGGGCAGGAGGTCGCCGCGGAGATGCAGGGAACGATTCTGGAGGTCAACGTCGAGGAAGGTGACGAGGTCGAGGCCGGCGACGTTCTCTGTGTGCTGGAGGCGATGAAGATGGAGAATGACATCGTCGCCGAACGCGGCGGCACTGTCAACGACGTGGCCGTCGGCGAGGGCGAATCCGTCGACATGGGCGACTTGCTCTTTGTGATCGGGTGAGCTAGCGGACTGCCCGCTGCGCGCTGCAGACGCCTTTTATTCCGGCCGGTCGAAGCCCCGCCTATGAACGACACACGTCACCGGGTACTCGATGCACTGGCCGACGGTCCTGTCTCGGGGCCGACTCTTGCCGACGAACTGGATATCTCCCGCTCCGCGGTCTGGAAGCACGTCGAAGCGCTCCGCGACGAGGGGTTCGAGATCCGCAGCGACGACGCGGGCTACGCCCTCGATTCGGTACCGGAGTTCGGGGCGAGCGCGGTCGAATACGGCCTCGACGCCCCCCTCTCGGTCGAGTACCACGACAGTATCCCGAGCACAAACGCACGCGCCAGGGATCTGGCCGCGGAGGGGGCGTCGGACACTGTGGTGCTAGCCGACGAACAGACCGGTGGCCGGGGGCGACTCGAGCGTGATTGGCATTCGCCCAGCGGTGGAATCTGGCTCTCCGTGCTGTTCCGGCCCGACGTGCCGATGGCCCACGCGCCGGTGTTCACGCTCGCGGCCGCTGTCGCGGTGACACGGGCGGCCCGTGAGGCCGGCGTCGAGGCCGGCATCAAGTGGCCCAACGACGTGCTGGTCCGTCACGGTGACGAGGAGCGTAAACTGGTCGGTATCCTCACCGAGATGGAGGGGGAGGCCGACCGCGTCTCCTGGGTCGTCGTCGGGATCGGTGTCAACGCGAACGTCGACCCCGCCGACTTGCCCGACGAAGCAAACCCGACGAGCCTCTCGGCCGAACGAGACGAACCGGTCGACAGACGGCTGTTCACGCAACGACTGCTAGAAGAATTCGACGCGTTGCGACAGGATACGGATCACGTCGTCGAGGCATGGCGGGAGTACGCGACGACGCTGGGCAAAAAAGTCCGGGTCGAGACACCCGGGGGCCCCATCGAGGGCGAAGCCGTGGATGTCCAGTTCCCGGGCGCGCTCGTCATCGAAACAGAATCAGGTACAGAGGTCGTTTCAGCGGGGGATTGTGAGCATCTCCGCCCAGTTACGGAGTGATCGCGACGACAGGAGAGACATCACTGTGGAACGCCGGCAGGCTGTTCGTCTTCCGAGACGTCTTGCATCGCTGTCTCCACCGGAACAGTGACGACTGGAACGGTGGCTGACCGGACGACCCGTTCGGCGACGCTGCCCAGCAACAAGCGGTCAATGCCGCCGCGTCCGTGGGTCCCCATCACGATGAGATCACAGCCGTGCTGGCTCGCATAGTCGACGATTTCCCGACTCGGGCTGCCCTCGGTCGTGGCTCGCGTGACAGCCACGTCGTCGGCAACGAGACGTTCCACCATGTCCAGCGCCATCTCGCCTTCGCGGTGGAGCGAGTCGGTGACGCCCTCCCACGTCGGTTCGTGGGGGAGCGTCGAGAACCGACCGATGTCGACGACGTACAGCCCATGAATCTCACTGTTGTGGGCCGTTGCAAGTGTTTTAGCGTGTCTGAGAACGTCTTTCGACCCCGCCGACCCGTCTGTTGGTACCAGTATTCTGTCGTACATACTGTACTATTGACTGGCTGAACGGATATAGTTTGGTAAGAGATAACATTCAACAATCAAGCCAGAGATGGTTCAGTTCAACTCTCGGTCCCGTTCGAACTCCGTTGTCCCGGAGTTATCCACGGACGGGCCGTCAAGGGCCTGTTCGAGCCGGCGTTCCAGTTCAGCCTCGGTAATCTCCCCGTTAGCGTAGCGCTCGGAGAGTCGGTCGACGGGGTCTGTCTCGCTGGCCTCGTCAGTCGTGTGTGCGGCCTGTGCTCGTGACGCGCCAGTCGTTGACGCCGTTGCCTCGTCCTGACCGAATACTTCCGACACGACCCAGTACACGGCATAGCCGACAGCCGCCAGAAACCCGATGGTAGCGGCCAGAGAGAGCAGCCCCAGTATGATGCCGATGAGACCGAAGAACAGTCCGAACGCAAGTCTCACAGCCGCGATGACGACAAACAACGAGACAAGCCCTAACACGCCATACAGGAGTATTTTCAGGGAGGTGCTCTGAGCGCGGTCGGTGGTGGAGGGCATTGCCCAAGTATACTATTTCCGCAGTGATAAGAATTATTCCGTCATCGGCTGGATGACTCGTCGAACGTCAGCCGTTCCCGCCCGGCGAACGACCGCCCGAACGGGGTTCTGTGCGCCGGCAAGGTTGTCCGAATCTCCATCGAGCACCAGCAGGCGTCCCGGCTGCCCGGTCTTGATGAGTCCGCCGCCAAGCCCCGCGATCTCGGCCCCGTTGACCGTGGCCATGCGCAGCACCTCGCGGGCCGAGAGGTCGTACAGCTTTGCGGTGAACTCCATCTCGCGGAACATCGACGGGCTGTTGAGCATGACGTTGTCCGTCCCAAGCGCGACTGTCGTCCGGTCAGCCAATTCCTCAACTGGCGGGCGGCCTACGTCGGTGACGATGTTCGACCGGGGACAGACCACTACTGGGATCTCGCTGTCAGCGACCCGTTCGAGATGCAGTGACTCGGCGTGAACCATGTGGACGAGGAAGTCCGGGTCGAGGTCGAGCGCGGGGTTGATATCGGAGCTATCGACCTCGCCGGCGTGGATGCCGAACAGCTTCCCGGCCTGCTTGGTCGCGCGCCGTTCCGCCCCAAATTCGCTGTCGTTGGCTCCGCTCGCGCCGAACCCATCAGCCAGCTCCATTGCATCGGTCGTCTCGCGTCCGAGAATCACGCTGTCGAGGTTTGACCCCGCTAGCGCGTCCTGTATCGCGCGGACGCCATCAACGCCGCCCTCCCGAAACTCGATAAACGCACCAGTCCCGGCCTGCTCCATGAACGACAGCGACCGCTCCATTGCGGCCACTAATTCGTCTCGACTCGCATCGCGGAGCAATCGGTGTTTCAGGCCGCCCGGTGGGGCAACGAGTTCTTCGAGCGAGAGCCCCTCCCCGGCCTCCTTGGCGATTGAATCGCCGATGTGGGTGTGAGCGTTGACGAACGCTGGCACCACGATGTCGTCGCTGTCGACCGCAGTTTCCTCGATAGCGACTATCTCCCCGTCTTCAACGACGACGCGGCCCTCGATAGCCTCGAACGACCGTCCCGTCAGAATCGTCCCTTCAAGAATCATGTTCCCTGTTCGCCCGCTCTCTCAGTTAAACTCATCGAGGGTCGCATGGATACCAGTCCGCACGTCCCGGACCCTAGCTCCGTCGAGGTCGAGTCCCAACTCGCGGATCGCCGCCGCACCGACCCGTTCGCTCTCAGATTCGGGGGCATAGACGCCGAGCCGCCACTGGTCGCGCTGGGCGGCGCGGATGGCGTTGACCAGCGTCGACTGTTCGCCGAGACGGCGGACCTCGCCGTTGACGAGGACGCGGCTGCTGGATTCGGTCATCGACGGTTCGGGCGGAATGTCGAGTACAACGGCGTCACTATCGACGTTCGCTTCGTCGGCGATAGCCTGCTCCATCGTCCCGACAGCGTTGTGATCGGCCGCCAGCACCTCATCGGGCACGGCCTGCCACTCCGCCCAGACGGCCCGCTTGTACAGGTCTCGCTGGGTCAGCCGCCGTGCGTACGCCGCCGTCGCCTCGCACTGCCTGAGCGCCACGAGCAGGTCGTTGTCGTCCCACCTGCGAAGCGTCTCGGCTGTCGTGTCAGTCGCAGCGAGTAATTCCTCGGTCCCGCGGCGCAGCATCGACTTGGCGATGCGGGCGACGTGGTGCTGGTAGACGGTGGGATTCATCAGTGCCCGCGCGAGCAGGAGCGATTCGGCCGTCTGGACATTGCCCTCATCGAGGACAAGTTCCCCGTCGACGAAACACAGCTCTCGGACCAGCCGCTCGTGGTCGATAGTACCGTAGGGAACGCCCGTGTGGTGGGCGTCGCGGACCAGATAGTCCATCCGGTCGACATCCAGTTCGCCGGAGACGAGCTGCCCCAGTTCGCCCTCGCCAGCAACGAGGTCAGCCACGCGGTCCGGGTTGAGGCCGTGCTCTGAGAGCACCCGCGCGACAGAGCCGTCACCGAGCAGTTCGTCCACGTCGTCGTGGTACTTCCCCGTCCGGCGGTGGATAAGCGCCTCGACGTTGTGGCTGTACGGTGAATGCCCCACGTCGTGGAGCAGCGCCGCGGCTCGGACCCGTTCGGCCTGCTGGCCCTCAATGCCAAGATGGGACAGTGCCCGGTCCGCGAGGTGATAGACGCCCAGCGAGTGCTCGAATCGAGTGTGGTTCGCCGAAGGGTAGACGAGCGTCACCGTGCCGAGCTGGGAGATGTGCCGAAGCCGCTGGACCGGTGGCGTGTCGAGCAACGCCGCCGCGACGCCCTGAACCTCAATGTGGTCGTGGACGCTGTCCTTGATTGTGGTCATTGCCGTGGCCTACGGCGGCGGCCGGCAAAATCGTTCGCCACCCGACACGCGAAACCCGATACTAGCGAGGGACCCAGCCGTAGATGTGGTTCAACATGACGTAGGTGACGAGCCCGAGGAACAGGCTCAGCCCCCAGGCGGAGACCGCGATACGACCCACACGGGCGTGGATTGTTTCTCTGAGTTCGGCGGGAGAGTGGGTCAGCCCGAGGACGACGGCGTGAACGACGACGGGCACGGACACCGCGGATAGCAGGATGTGGATAGCGAGCATCACGATGTATGCCGTCCAGACGAACCCGTCGACGTCGATTGCCTTCTCGAAGCCGCCGCCGACCTTGAGGATGTACAGGGCCAGAAACACCATGATGAGCGTGAACGCGGTCAGCATGGCCGCGCGGTGTTTCTGTACCTGATTGTTCTTGATGAAGTAGACGCCGACGATGATTGCGAGCAGGGCGATACTGTTGACGACGGCGATTGCATCACCTAGCAGAATAACGGTGTCATTCGAGAACTCTGGCAACGGTAAGACGCCACCAAACGCGCCGAACACGAGCGCGTAGCCAACGACCGAGACGACGGCGGTGACGAGCCGCGGACGAGCGCGGGCACGCGACTGGAGTGTGTCTGCGACGGCCATGCCCATGATTCAGGACCGGAATGGTAACTGTGTTCTGAAACGGGCGAGCACGACAGCGAAATTGCAGGTCGAAGCGGTGACTACGGACCTACAAAAGCGCGGAGAATCGGAGAGAAGCGCTACCGAAATCAGGCGAACGTCCGGGAAACGTCCTCGTCGTCGGTCTCTTCCTGCTGAATCTTCTCCCAAGCGTTGTGGAAGTCCGCCATCGTGACCTCGGTCCGGTCGTCGCGGATGGCGAACATCCCGGCCTCAGTACAGGTGGCTTTCACGTCAGCACCGGAGGCATCCTGAATGTCCTCGGCCAGCGTCTCGAAGTCCACGTCATCGGCGACGTTCATGCTTCGGGTGTGGATCTGGAAGATCTGCTTGCGCCCTTCGATGTCGGGGTTCGGGACTTCGATGAGCCGGTCGAAGCGGCCGGGGCGGAGAATGGCCCGATCAAGCATATCGAAGCGGTTCGTCGCGGCGATGATACGGATGTCGCCGCGGTCGTCGAAGCCGTCCATCTCCGAGAGCAGTTGCATCATCGTCCGCTGGACCTCGGCGTCGCCGGAGGTCTTCGACTCCGTTCGCTTGGCCGCGATGGCGTCGATCTCATCGATGAAGACGACGGCTGGCTCCTCCTGACGGGCCAGTTCGAACAGGTCGCGGACGAGCTTCGCGCCCTCGCCAATGAACTTGTGGACCAGTTCGGAGCCGGCCATCTTGATGAAGGTCGCGTCGGTCTCGTTGGCGACGGCCTTCGCCAGCATCGTTTTCCCGGTGCCGGGCGGGCCGTGTAGCAGGACACCGCTCGGTGGGTCAATGCCGACATCCTCGAACATTTCGGGGCTCTTCAGCGGCATCTCGACGGTCTCGCGGACCTCTTCCATCTGCTCCTCGATGCCACCGATGTCAGCAAAGGTGACATCCGGCGACTGGTCGACCTGCATCACGCGAGCGCGAACGTCAGTCTCGTCGTCGAGTTGCTTGACGATAGAGAGTGAGTTGTTGACGGCGACGCGGTCGTCGGGCTCAAGGTCCTCGCGCATCTCGTCAGTGACCTCTGTCAGGGCCTCCTGGTTGTTGCCGTGCTGCTTGATAATCACGCCATCACTGGAGAGCTCCTGAACGGTCGCGACAAACAGCGGTGACTGCTTGAGCTTCTTGTTCTCGTGCGTGAGCCGTTCGAGCTTCTGCTGGTACTTGTTGTTCTCCGCGTTCGCGTCCAGCAGTTTGTCGCGCATCTCCTCGTTCTGCGATTCGAGCACCTCTAGCCGCTCCTGCAGCGCCTCGATCTTCTGTTGCTGAGACGCGTCATCGTCGTACGGCATATCGACCTCGTCGACGGTGTCGGTCATTACGACGCCTTTAGTAGGTGTATCGTTATGAGGCTTCGGGTAGTCTCAGAAACTGTATCGCCCGGCATGTGCCTTGAGGGGGCCGTTACTGGCCGCTCTCCGTCTATAGGTATCAAACCGGCACGTTTCTTGGTCCCCGCTGGAAACATCCGTCCATGCCAACCGACCGCGAAGAAGTCATTATCGTGGGCGGCGGCGTCGCCGGACTGTCGGCGGCGATCTACACCGCTCGGGCCGACCTGTCGACACGCATCATCTCGACCGGTGAGTCGATACTAAACCGCAACGCACATCTCGAAAACTACCCCGGATTTCCAGCGGGAATCAACCCCCGGCTCCTGCTCGAACTCATGCGGGCACAGGCGCGGCGCGCCGGCGTCTGGTTCATCGACGGCGAGGCCGAACAGGTGACGGAAACTGAGGAGGGCTTCGAGGTAGCCTGTGCTGATGATGAGTCGTATGACGCGACGTACCTCATCGCCGCGTCCTGGTCGGACCCGTCGTATCTGGAGGGGCTGGATCTATCGTTCATCGACCGGGGGTCGAAACAGTTCATCTCGACCGACGAACAGGGTCGGACCGACGTCGAAGGGCTGTACGCGGCCGGCCGCCTGGCCGAGCAGCACCACCAGACTATCGTCGCTGCGGGCCACGGCGCACAGGTCGGGCTCACGCTGCTCGAAGACGCCGACATCGACTTCTATCACGACTGGACCGCGCCAGAGGGGTATTTCACCGATCGGGACCGCCCGGTTCCGCCGGGCTGTGAGGAAATCGACGAGGCGGAGCGCAAGAAACGCGAACAAGAATCGCTTGAGGTCATGCGGCGGTACTTCGAAGAGCCGATGCCGGGCGAGCCGACGATGCATCCGAGCGTCGATCAGGATTCAGACTGATAGGGATTGCTGTAACAGTTTCCCGGGTCGACCGTACGGCGGTCGATGCCGAAACGGCTTAGAGCAGTCGCTATGGCCCGGTTTCGAGCGAGCGTGCGACTGACTGCAGTCGCTCGATCCGCTCGGCTGTCGGTGGATGGGACCGCGTTTCGATAGACAGCGAATCGCTCGACGCCTCTGTATCGAACCCGTAAGGAAGGAAGCACAGTCCACGGACGCCCGCGTACGCGGAGCGTTTGTCTGTTCCCGGACGACCGTGGCCCCCGCCGTCGAGTGTCTCTAACGCCTCGACGAGCGCGGCAGGGTCTCCGGTCAACTGGGCCGCGCTCCGGTCAGCGGCAAACTCCCGAGCGCGTGAGAGCGACCGCCCGAGGACGACAACGGGGGCAGTAAACACACCCAGCGCGACGCTACCCAGCAGGACAGTCACCGCAAACAGAAACAGGAACCCCAGCGTGAACGAGAGGCTTCCGAAAGGGGCTGCAAGCACCCGGGCGCTGAACACGTACGCGAAACCAAGCGCGACCAGTCCGAGCGCGTATCGGCTTCCGCCCGGGAGCAGGTCTGCAAGCGGGTCATACTCCCCGTTGGTCAGCGACGGAAGGAAGCTGGCCAGCGTCATGACAGTCGCGTCGCGGTTGGCGACGTGCATGAGTTCGTGGGCCAGTACGGCGTCAAGTTCGTCGCCGTCGAGCGTTGAGAGGAGCCCCTCGCTGACAACCACCGTCGCGCCGCCAAGCGTCCCGATAGCGAAGCTGTTCGGTACGTCGGTATCCGTGACGGCAATCCGTGGTGGCGTGAGGTCAGCCAGTTGTGCGAGCCGCTGGACTCGTTCGTAGAGTTCGGGGTACTCCTCGGGACCGACGATACGAGCGTCAACCTCGGCCATCGTCTGGGCGCTGGTGTACCGGAGCTGTGCCCAGACAAACGCCACGAGGGCGGGGGCAAGAACGGCCACCCACCAGGCGATACGTGCCGATGCTCCACCGAACGGGAGGTGAGACGCGACAACATCCCGCACCGGCGCAAGCCAGGGCGTCAGGAGCACCGCTGCGGTCGCGACCACAGCGATGTCGACGGCGAGGAGGAGCAGGAGGGTCCACAGCATACGGCGGGTCAGTGTCCGCATAGCGGTAGTTCTGCTATACCCACAGCGAATGAAAGGTTTTCTGCTCGGACAGTCCGGTAGTGAGGGAAAATATTTACTCTACCGCCGGAAACGGTGCCGTAGTGTCAACAAAGCTGGTGCGTGCCGCCCTCGCCCTCCTCTGTGCAGTCGCTGTGCTGTTCGGCACGGCGCTGTTTCCCGGCGCAATCGGCGTCAAGTTCGAGTCGAGCGGCCCCCTCGACAGCCGAGCGAGCGGGCCAGCCACACCCGACGGAACAGCGCCCGACGAAATCGACGGTGGGTCGACGCCGGTAGCGACAAGCGATGGGGTAGAGACGACACCACGGGTAACGAGCGATGAGCCGGCGGCGACAGCGACGCCAACACCGACAGAGACGGCGACAGAAACGCCGGCAGCCGGCGACGGCGAAGATAGTGGGTCCCCTATTCTGGTGAAACTGTTCGGGCTGGCGCTGATCGGCGGGTTCGGCGTTGTCGCAGTCGGTGTCATCCGGGCCGCATCGAACGCGGAGAGTGATGGGTCAACAGACGCTGGACTCCAACTGCACCCGATTCTGGATGAGCTGGTCGGGACGGTCGTCTCGGCGATTTCGAACGGGACGATCGGGCGGACCATCGGCCGGATTCCGCAGGTAACAACCGCCGCGTTGCTCTCGGGGTCGTCGGCGCTCTCACGAGTCGGGGCCGGTATCAGTGCCGTCTCAGGCGGTATCCTGACCGGATTGGCGACAGGAGTCGGATCGGTCGGCACAATGTCACTGCGGGGCGTCGCCGGCCTGCCGAGTGCGCTCGGATCGCTCTCAGTCGCGCCGTTCAAAGCCCTCAGCGGCTTCGGCGGGACTGGCGGCTTCCTTACCTCCGTTCGGAGTGGTGTCGACAGCCCGTCGCTGTTTGGCTCATCAGATTCGAAGGCCAGCGGGTCAGCGGCCGCCGAATCGACAGCCGAGGCAGACGACGGGCCGGACATCGATTCATTATCGGTGCAAGAGGCCTGGGCGCTGCTAGCTGACCGCGTGTCAGTGTCAGACCCCGAGACGGCGACGCCCGGGGAGTACGCTCGCCGGGCTATCGACAGCGGGCTCCCGGCCGAGCCCGTGCGCCGGCTAACTGTCCGCTTTCGGGAGGTCGAATACGGCGGGAGACCGGCGACCGGTGACCGAGTCGAATCGGCTCGGACCGCCCTCAGACAGCTCCTCAACGGGGGTGACGACTGATGACTGACGCAGAGTCACGACAGGGAGAAACTGCCAGCGCAACCATCGATGTCAGTGTCGACCGCCCAACACCGGGGCGCAGGTTCGTTCGGTACACCCTGCTGGGACTCGCCGCGCTTGCCGGGGCAGTGTTCGTCGTTACTTTCCCCTCGGTCCTTCCGGATGTCGGGAGCAGAACGGCCAAGCAACTACAGCTTGTTGCAAGCGTCAGCGCCGCCGTTGTCGGCCTTTTCGGCCTGTATTCTGTCGTTCGGACACAGGACTCCGCTCTGCCGCCGGTAAAGGGGCGTCAGCCGCGTGACCCGTATCATGACGACGAGACAGGCGACAAGTCGACGGAACTGCTCGATGAACTGCTAGAACCGGAAGCAACCCAGACAGAATCCGACGATATAGTCGGTGACGATATCGACGAGTTGCTCAGAAAAATCGACGGGCGCGTCGACCCATACAACGGCCTCGAAGCGAGCTATGCGTCGGAAATCAGGAACAGGCTCCGTGAGGCCGCGCGACAGATGCTGGTCGAAACAGCAGATCTGTCGGTGGAGGCGGCGGCCCGGGAAGTCCGAACTGGTTCGTGGACAGACAACCGCCGGGCAGCCACCTTCCTTGGCGGCCCGGACGCGCCCGACCCGCCAATCGAGATGCAGCTACGGGACTGGGCCAGCGGCGAAGGGTTCGACCGAAAGGTCGAGGCGGCGACGGCCGAGATACGCCGCCTCCAGCGGGGTGAGCACGCGTGAGAACACGCGAGACCACACAGCGCAACGTCGGCGTCTCGGCCGCGCTAGTGGCCGGCGGGGCCGGTATTGTCACCGGGAACCCGGCGGTTTTCATGGTCGCAGCGGTGGCGCTGGTGTACGCAGCCTATCAGGCGGCCATCGGTGACCCAGAGCCGACGCTCACGGTCGAGCGCCACGTCGAACCGACCGACCCGCTCCCCGGCGCAGAGGTGACAGTGACGCTGACGCTCACGAACGACGGGGACGCGACGTTACCCGACGTTCGCGTCCTCGACGGCGTTCCGGAGCGGCTGGAAGTCATCGACGGCACCCCGCGGTTTGGAACCCATCTTGAAGCCGGGGCATCGGATTCGGTCACCTACACCGTCGAAGCCCGGCGCGGTGACCACGCCTTCACCGACGTGGCAATCGTCTGCCGAAACCTAACCGGGACCGTCGAATTCGCCGAGCAAGTCAGCGTCGAGACGACGCTCTCGTGCAGTGCCAGTGTTGACACTGTCCCACTCTCGGGCCAGACATTGGCACAGTCCGGGCGTGTCCCGACGGATGCCGGCGGGAACGGGCTCGCTTTCTACGCTATCCGCGAGCACCAGTCCTCGGACCCGATGAGTCGCGTCGACTGGAACCGCCTCGCGAAGACAAACGAGCTTGCAACAGTCGAGTTCAAGGAGACGCGAGCGGCCACCGTCATCACGCTGGTAGATTCCCGACACTCCATTGCGGGCGAGGTAAACGCGCCCACAGCGGTCCAGTTCTGTGCCTACGCGGCCCAGCAGGTCGGGTCGGCGCTTCTGGGGATGGACAACCGCGTGGGTGCCGCCGTCTACGACAGTTGCGAGACGCTACAGCCGTCGGCCAACCGGGCACAGGAACAGCGATTGGAGGCGTTCCTGAGAGAGGTTGTGAGTGGGTCGTCAGGGACCCGTGGTTCATCGCTGCTCGACACCAGCACCCGAAGCCGGCGAATGCAGTCGCCGACCAAGATGGCAGATCGGTACGGCATCGCCGACGGCGGCGACGCGGTGGCGACGCTCGACCGATCGATACCGAGCGAGTCACAGGTCGTGTTCTGTACGCCCCTGCTCGATGACCGGGCAGCCGATGCGGCGAAACGGCTCGCCGCGTACGGACACGCGGTCACGGTCGTCAGCCCAGATATGACGACCGGTGACAGCCCGGGACGTACCGTCGAGCAAATCGACCGGACGGCCCGCCTCGACACCCTGCGAGGGACAGTTCGAGTCGTCGACTGGACGCCTACGGAACCGCTTGCTAAGGCCCTCATTCGCGCAACGGAGCGGTGGGCATGACGGAACTCGACAGCCGACCGGCGGCATCGAGCGCAGCACTGGCTGGAACGGTCGCGGTGCTTGTCTCACTCGTCCTTGGCCTCGCTGTCGTGGACCCAATACCGGTGCTGGCCGGCTTCGTCGGCGGGCTCTGTATCGCGGCCGGGGTCTGGGCGCTCCGCAGCGATACTCACGAACGCATCGCCGGCGGCAGCCTTGCTATCGTTATCGGCGCGGGCGTGTTCTGTGGGACCGTGCTAGTGGCGACTGACTACTGGTCGCTCATTGTGGCGCTCGGGTTCCCGCTGGCTGCCACACTTGTTGTCATCGACGCGAGTAGTGGGCTGGTGCCACCGGCCGATGCGACGAATGAACTCTCGGCGATGCTCAATGAGAGTTTCGTGGTACTGGTCGTCGGCATCATCATCACAATCGTCTGTGCCGTTGCCGCTGCCATCAGGTTGCCCTGGGTACTCGTCCGTGTCGTCGTCGGCTTCTCGCTCCATCCGCTCGTGGGCTTCGTGACGCTACAGGTCGGGGTCCTCCTTGCCCTGCTGTTGCTGGACCGAGCCACAAAGACGCTGGAGTCGTGGATTCCAGAACCCACGACGACGACTGACCGGGCGCTCGGGCGGCTGGAACTGCTGGGGACGAGTTGGTGTGACATCAACACACCGTTCAAGGCCGCCATTGGCCTGCAGTTGCTCGTGGCGTTTGTTCCGACGGCACAGCAACTGTTCGACCGCTTCCTCAACAGCCTCCCGGTGCTCGGGTCGGCTCTTCGGGTCGCCTTCAGTGGCCCGCTCCATCTCCCCCTTGCGGCCGGGAGCATTGCGTTACTGGCTATCCTCATCGTCGAACGGCTCCGCCAGTGGCTGCTACAGTGGCTTGGGGACGATCCCGGACGGTCACTGGCACGGCAGACTGGCAGTATCGTGGCCTCTGTGGGACTGCTGCTGGGCGGGCTGATCCTTACTGCCGCCGGCGTGACCCGGCGAGTAGCGCCCACATTCACCGGGGGCGGCCATTACGGCTCGGCTACCGTATTGCTCATAGGCGTCTTGATTTCGGTCGTCGTCCTCCGCGGGCTCGTTGCGCTGCTGACCGAACTAGTCGGCGCGGAGGTGCTGTCCCGGCAGGTGGCAGGGTTCGCGGCCGGAAGCGGGCTCCTGTTTGTCATGACCTTGGTCGGGGCTGAGCGCGGACTCGCACCGATACTCGTCCTCGTCGGGTGCGCGGCGGCGCTACTGGTCTGGGATGCCGGCGCGCACGCCAGCAGTATCGGGCAACAGCTGGGCCGGGACGCCAAAACGACGGATAGCGAGTTCGTCCATGTCACCGGAACTGCGGCCGTCCTCGCCGGGGCTATCCTCCTCGTGCTGTTCGTTCGATACGCGCTTATTCCGGTCGCGATTCCGACCACGTCGGCCGGGCTCTCATTCAGTTCAGTACTCGCGCTTGGACTGGTTCTGCTGGCAATAGCCGCGTTCGCCCTAGCACTGAACGCACACGACGGGGCACCACATACCAGCAGTGACACGGGCAGTAGACGGAGTGAGCGGACAGCCGACGATAGCGACTAACGCCGCCGGAGAGACAGGGGCTTTTACCCACGGACCGCGAACCGGCGGGTATGCTGACCGGAGTCAACGTCGTTCTGGGGATTTCGGGGTCTATCGCGGCCGTCAAGACGGTGGAACTCGCACACGAACTCCGACGACAGGGGGCGTCCGTCCGAGCCGTGATGACCGACAGCGCGACCGGCATCATCCACCCGTGGGCACTTGAGTTCGCAACGGACAATGAGGTAGTTACCGAAATCACAGGCAGTGTCGAGCACGTCGACCTCTGCGGGCGCTCGGGCTGGGGGGACGTGCTCTTGCTCGCACCGGCAACGGCAAACACCGTCGGCAAGGTCGCAGCGGCAATCGACGACACGCCGGTGACGACGTGTGTGACGACTGCCCTCGGTGCTGACGTGCCTGTCGTCGTCGCGCCGGCGATGCACGAACCGATGTATGACCACCCCGGCGTGCTGGACGCTATCGACCGCGTCGAGTCCTGGGGCGTCGAGTTCGTTGATCCGCGAATCGAGGAGGGGAAAGCCAAGATCGCAACTGAGGAAGCCATCGTCACAGCGACTGCACGGGCCGCGGGCGACCGACCGCTGGCGGACGAACACGTCGTCGTGACTGCTGGCGCGACCACGGAATCAGTCGACCCCGTGCGGACGCTCTCAAATCGCTCCTCGGGACGGACTGGCCGGGCGGTCGCGCGGGCCTGTTACGTCCGCGGGGCCGACGTGACGCTGGTCCACGACGGGGAAGACGTGCCGTACGCCACTGTCGAGCAGGTCGAATCAGCCGCGGAGATGACAGAGGCCACCCGTCGGGTCGCCGACTCGGCCGATGCGCTGGTCTCAGCGGCCGCCATCTCAGATTACACCGTCGAGCAGGCTCCGGAGAAGATCAAGAGCGGACGGGCGGAACTGGCGCTGACACTCGAACCGACGCCGAAGCTCATCGACACCGTTCGGGCGGACCACCCGGACCTCCCTATCGTCGGGTTCAAAGTCGAAACCGAAGGCGACGACGAGACGTTAGTCGAGCGCGCCCGCGAGATACGCGAGCGGACCGGGCTAGCCTTCGTGGTCGCCAACGACGCGAGCGTGATGGGCGACGACGAGACGCGCGCCCTGCTTGTCGGCGCAGACGCGGCCACAGAGTACGTCGGGGAAAAACAGGGGCTGGGCGCTCGTGTCGCCGCTGAGCTCGGTGACCATCTGTCCAGTCGTGACTGAGCGCGTATCCGATTACGAAATAGTTTTGCGTGTTCCGTTGCTCCGGTCCGATAACGACAGTACTGCCCGACGAACCGCCTATTCGGAGTTTCTAAACAGATACTGTGACTGTACCACCACCCCGTCGCCTGCTCGTGCCAGTAGCCGATTCGGTGACGGTCCGGAACACCGTCGCCTACGCCGTTGAACAGGCCGAATCGGCGGCCAGAGAGGGACAGCAACAGATATCGCTGCACCTCGTCGCCGTCGCAAGCACACGCGCCGTTGACCCCGACGCACAGACAGAACTCGGCCGGGCCAAGGACCTCCTCGACCGCATTGAGGTCTGGCTCGACGAAGATATGGGTACTTCCCCACCGTCGAACCTTGAGGTTGAACTGGGCGTCATCGGTGCCGACCGCTACCTGTTCAGTCCCGGCGATTACGCCGACGTGATACTGGCCTACGCCGATGAACACAGCATCGAACGAGTCGTCCTCGATCCGGAGTTCAACCCGGGCGGCACGACGCCGATGCTTCGGCCGCTCGAAGTCGAACTCGTCCGGGGCGATATCGAGGTCGAGACCGCGCCTGTCGAGCGGCCGGCACGGTCGACCGCGCTCGCTCGCGCCGCGACGCTCCAGAAGTATCTCAGCATTTTCGGGGCGTCGTACCTGTTTTATCTGCTGTTGAGTTCGTACAAGCCGCTGGATTTCCTCACTGGCGCGATAACGGCGACGATCGTCACGGCGTTGCTTGCGCCAATCGCGTTCAGTCGCCAGCCGTCGCTGACTCGGATTCCGAGACAGCTCGCTCGGTTCGCGATTTACGTCCCGTATCTGCTCAAGGAAATCGCCATCGCCAACCTCGAAATCGCGTACGTCGTCTTGCACCCGTCACTGCCTATCGACCCGCAGATGGTCGAACTGGAGGCCGCCATCTGGGGTGACGGCGCGGTGACGACGCTGGCAAACAGCATCACGCTGACGCCCGGGACGCTCACCGTCAGCGTCTCCGAGCGGGCGTTCGATATCCATTCACTCACCGGTAGTGCGCGCGAGGACCTGTTGGACGGTGGCCTCGAACGGGCCGTCCGGTTCGTCTTCTACGGCCGGGAGGCCGCGGCGATCCCTTCGCCGCGCGAACGGGGGCAGGGGGACGACGATGGCACAATCGAGAGCGACATCGGCGACCCGGAGGTGGCCGACGATGATTGAGTTCGAAGCGGCGCTGCTGGCAATCGCTAGCGCGTTCGTCCTGTTCGCTATCGTATCGCTGTACCGCGTGTTCGCCGGACCGACGGACCACGACAGGGTCATCGCGGTCAACGTGATGGGGACGAACACTGTCATCGCTATCGCGCTCGTCTCCGGTGCGCTCGATAAGCCGCTGTTCCTGGACATCGCGCTCGTGTACGCCCTGCTGAACTTCCTGCTCTCGATAGCGTTCTCGAAGTTCAACGTCGAGCACGGGGGTGTGCTATGACGCCAACGGAGTGGGCCATTGTCGTACTCGCACTGGTCGGTGCCTTCTTTGCTGGCGTCGCCTCGATCGGCATTGTCCGACTTCCCGACGTGTATACGCGCGCTCACGCAGCGTCGAAAAGCGATACGCTGGGAGCTGTTCTCGGTATCGCTGCCGCTGCACTCGCGATTCAGACCGACCTCGCGACAATCAAAGCCGTCTTCCTGCTGACGTTCATGTTTCTGACGAACCCAACCGCCGCCCACGCCATCGCCCGGGCAGCACAAGACCAGGGTATCGAGCCGTGGACTGCCGGCGATGAGGAGGGCGAGTCATGACGCTCTCGCTCATCGAAGGAGTGTTGCTGGTGTTTGTGCTGGGCTGTGCTATCGGCGCGGCCGTACTCCGTGACGTGCTGGCGTCGCTCATGGCGTTTGCCGCCTACAGCCTCGGCATCTCCATCATCTGGGTGATGCTCGAAGCCCCCGACGTGGGGCTGACCGAAGCGGCTGTCGGGGCCGGCATCATGACGATACTGTTCATTCTGGCGCTGGCAAACACCGTTCGGCCACAGGAAAACGGCCTGTTCGAGTCGATCAGCGTCCGGACCGTCGTGCTGGTCGGCGCGTTCGTCGTCGTCATGATTGCGACCGTTCCGTCGCTGCCTGCTGTTGGGGCGGAGGGGGCGGCAAACCCCGTCGTCAGCGGCGAGATAACGCAGCACTACATCGACAACGCGTACGCGGACACGGAAGTCCACAATGCAGTGACGGCGGTGCTCGCGGCCTACCGTGGATTCGACACGCTGGGTGAGGCTGTCGTGGTCTTCTCGGCCGGCGTCGCGGCGCTGACCGTCCTCAGACAGGAGGTCTTCGCATGAGTAGTAACGAGCGAACTGGACTGTACGTCGAGAGCACCATCATCATGACGACGGTGCGGGTTGTCGCGCCGTTCGTCCTCACCTTCGCCCTGTTCGTGATGTTCCACGGGGCAGACTCTCCGGGCGGTGGATTCCAGGGCGGGGTCATCGCCGGCTCAGTCGTGATGATGCTTGCCTTCGCCTACGGGATTGATGCCGCGCGCGAGTGGCTCGATGTCCGTGTCGTCGCCACGCTCGCATCCGGCGGCGTGCTGACGTTCGCAGCCATCGGGCTGGGAACGATAGTTCTGGGCGGGAACTTCCTCGAGTATCACCTGTACGAACAGTACATCTCGCATGTGGTCGCCTACGCTATCGAGCTCGTCGAACTGGCCATCGGTGGCATCGTCGCCAGTGTTGCCATCGGCCTCTTTTTCCTGCTCGCAGCGGGGTTCGGCCACGCTGTCGACGCACCGGAGGATGAGAGCTAATGTTTGAACTGCTGAACTCACACTACAACTACTTCGCGGTGATGCTCCTGCTGGGTATTGGCCTGTATATGCTCATCGAGTCCCGGAACCTCGTAAAGAAAGTCATCGGGATGAATATCTTCCAGACTGGCATCTTCCTGTTTTTCATCACGCTCGCGTTCCGGGCCGGGGGAACCCCCCGATAATCAAGGAGGGTGGCGGCCCCTACGTCAGCCCGCTGCCACACGTCCTCATCCTGACCGCTATCGTCGTCGGGGTGAGCCTGACCGCCGTGGCGCTGGCGCTGATCATCCGCATCTACACCGAGTACGGCACGCTGGACGAAGACAAACTCAAACAGCTCTACTATGATTGAACACCTCCCTGTATTGTTGGTCGTCCTGCCGATTATCGGCGGTGCAATACCGCTGGCCGCAAGTCTCGTCAGCGACCGGGCCGGGTGGCCCGTCGCGACGGTGACACTCATCGGGCAGGCCGGCCTGGCCGGACTGCTCGCGTGGACCGTCGGCACAAATGGGACTGTTTCCTACGCGGTCGGTGGTTTCGCCGCCCCGTACGGTATCGAACTCGTCGTCGACGGGCTCTCCGGGGCCGTTGCGCTGCTCGTGGCCGTCGTGTCACTGGGCGTGCTTGCGTATTCTCGCCAAGCCGGCCCGCACTCGGGTCCCTTCTACGGCCTGTACCTGCTGCTGGTCGCCGGCCTGACGGGGATGACGATCACTGGCGACGTGTTCAATCTCTACGTGTTCCTTGAAATCACGGGGCTTGCAGCGTACGGCCTCGTAGCGAGTGGCCGGGACGCAAGCGCCGCCGTCGCGGCGCTGAAGTACCTCATCATCGGGACCGTCGGGGCCTCGCTGTACCTGCTCGGCATCGGCTACCTGCTTGCGGCGACGGGCACGCTCAACATGGCCGACCTGGCGACCAAACTCGGGGAGATGGCGGCCTACGACTCGACGCTCGTCCTGACCGCGTTCGGCCTGATGGTCGGCGGGCTGACGGTGAAAGTCGCTCTGTTCCCCTTGCACACCTGGCAGCCCGACGCCTACGCGAACGCCCCGGATACGGTGAGCGCGTTCATTTCAGCGCTTGTCTCGACGGTTTCGGCGTACGCGCTCGCCCGCCTGCTGTTTTCTGTGTTCACCGTGGAGTTCCTGACAGCAGTACCTGTCGCGCGCTGGGCGCTGGTCGGTCTGGCGTGCGTGAGTATCATCGCGGGAAGTGCGCTCGCCGTCTCACAGGACAGCGTCCAGCGGATGCTAGCCTACTCCTCAGTGTCACAGTTCGGCCTCGTCATCGCCGGATTCGCCATTGCAACCCCGCTGGCCGTCATCGGCGCGACCGTCCACCTGCTTGGCCACGCAGTGATGAAGGGCGGGCTATTCGCTGCGACGGGCGTTATCGAGCGCAAGACGGGTGCAACAACTGTGAGCGGCTACGCTGGGATGGGGAGCCGCGTCCCGATCTCGGCGTTTGCCTTTGCCGTGCTCTCGCTGGCGATGGTCGGTGTTCCACCGGCGGTCGGCTTCGTCGGCAAGTGGTACATCGTCCTCGGCGCGGTCAATGCCGAGAACTGGCCCGTCGTGGCTGTGTTGCTCGCGAGTACCCTGCTGACCCTTGCGTACTTCGCCCGCCTCGTCGAGCGGCTATACTTCGCCGAGGCAACCATCCACACGGAGCATGACGAGGCTCCCGTGACAGACGGGAGCGGACAGGCGATCTCGTTCGGGATGATCGCTGTCGTCGTTATCGCGGCCGCACTCGCGGTCGCGCTGACCGCAGCCGTCCCGATGCTTGAACAGGTGCTTCGAGAGACGCTTCCACCCCTGCTAAACCAATGACTGATATCACATCACTTCGACCGCTGTTTGCAATCCTCGTCTCCGCGGTGGCCATCCCCGTGATTCTCTCGCTCAAACGCCGTCCGAACGTGCGGGAAGGAGTGACCATCACGGTGGCAGTCGCGAAGTTCGCTATCGTCGCGAGCATGGTCCCCGGCGTCCTCTCGGGGACGCGGTACGTCTTCTCGTTCGGCCAGTTGGCAACCGGGATCGAACTAGCGTTCCGTGTCGACCCGCTGGGACTCCTATTTGGCCTGCTTGCAAGCCTGCTGTGGATCGTCACTAGTTTCTACAGCATCGGCTACATGCGCGGGCTGGACGAACACGCACAGACGAGGTATTTCGCCTCCTTCGCCGCCAGTCTCGCGTCGGCCATCGGCGTCGCCTTTGCGTCGAACCTGCTGACACTGTTCGTCTGCTACGAACTGCTGACAGTGTCGACATACCCGCTCGTTACCCACGACGAAACCGACGAAGCCCGCGCCGCCGGCCGGAAGTACCTCGCATACACCTTCGGCGGTGGGGTTGCCGTGCTAGGTGGCACAGTTCTGGTGTTCGTCCTCGCTGGGACGACCGCGTTTACTCCCGGCGGGCTCGAAGGTCTCGCGACGGCCGACCCGACGCTGGCACGAGCCGCATTCGCCCTGCTTGCTGCCGGCTTCGGCGTCAAGGCCGCGCTGATGCCGATGCACTCCTGGCTTCCGGATGCCATGGTCGCGCCGACGCCGGTGTCGGGCCTGCTGCACGCCGTCGCAGTCGTCAAAAGCGGCGTGTTCGGCATCGCCAGAGTCGTCCTCGACGTGTACGGCCCTGTGACGATGGAGCAACTCGGCGTCGCCCTCCCACTGGCTGCGATTGCGACCTTCACCCTGCTGACCGCGAGTGTCATCGCGCTCAGACAGGACAACCTCAAGCGGCGGCTGGCGTATTCGACGATAAGCCAACTCTCCTATATCGTGCTCGGGCTAGCACTGCTCAAGGAGAGCGCTCTAACCGGCGGCCTGCTCCACATTCCTGCCCACGCGTTCATGAAACTCACCCTGTTCTTCTGTGCCGGTGCAATCCACGTCGAAACTCACACCGACGACATCAGCGACATGGCCGGCATCGGGAAACGGATGCCGCTAACGATGGCCGCCTTTGCTGTCGCTGCGGCTGGGATGGCCGGGATTCCGCTGGTCGCCGGGTTTGTCAGCAAGTGGTATCTCGTCATCGGCGCGCTGGACCTCGGAAGCGGCGGGCTCGTATTCGCTGCCGCGTTGCTAGTCTCCGGCGTCCTCAACATTGCGTACTTCTGGCCTATCGTCTACCAGGCGTACTTCGAATCGCCGGAGGGCCACGACGAGAAACCACTCATCGAGGGGCCATTCGGCGGCCGGAGTGAATTGCGTGCTGACGGTGGTGACAGTGACGAGACACACGCCGCCAGCGACGAGGGCGAGGTGCCGGAGCCTGAGCACGTCGACCACCTCGGGAAACACGATGAGGAGCACGAGCACCACGGCGGCCCGCCCGCAGGAGGCTGGGACGACCGCGGCTGGCGCGGCGGCGAAAGCACGTGGTTCATGCTCGGGCCGATACTCACCGCGGCTACGCTGTCGCTTTTGCTGGGAACAGTGCCGTACACGGCTGTCTTCCTGCGAATCGTTGACACCATCGTCAGTAATCTGCCGGGGGTGATGGCCTAATGTCGATGCTTACAGCGGTTCCGCCAGTCGTCGTACTGCTCGCGCTGGCAATCGTCGTCTCGCGGCTCCCGCGGCGTGCCGGACACGCGGTCGGTGCACTCGTCCCGGCGCTGGCGGTGCCGTGGGCCGTCATGGTGCCCGAAGGCGCACATCTCCAGACCCAGTTCCTCGGGTTCGACGCCGTCCTGCTGAACGTCGACCCGTTCTCGCGACTGATGGGTATCATCTTCGGGCTCATCGCCGCGGTCGCCGTGCTCTATTCCTATGCCAGCGAGGCCGACACGACACAGACCGGATACGCTCTCTCGTACGTCGCGACCAGCTTCGGGGCTGTGTTCGCCGGTGACTGGCTGACGCTCATCTTCTTCTGGGAGCTGATGGCCGTTACCAGCACGCTGCTTGTGTGGCACTACGGCGGCAAGGCGGTCCGGGCCGGGTTCCGGTATGCCCTGCTACACGGACTGGGCGGTACGCTGTTGATGGCCGCTATCCTCCGGCACTACGTCGAGGTGGAGACGTTCCTGTTTGCGTCAGTGCCGGGCGGTCCGGAAACGGCTGGAATCACGTCCGGGCTGGCCGCTGCGCTGGCCGCGATCGGTATCGGCGTCAACGTTGGCTTCATCGGCCTGCACGCGTGGCTACCCGATACCTATCCGCGTCCACACATCGCCGCCAGCGTCTTCCTCTGTGTGTTCACGACCAAGACTGGCGTTTACGGGATGTACCGCGCATTCCCCAACGGCCACGAGGCCATCGCGTACATGGGCGGCGGGATGGCAGTCTTCGGCGCGCTGTTCGCGCTGTTCCAGAACGATATGCGGCGACTCCTCTCGTATCACATTCAGTCCCAAGTCGGGTACATGGTCGCTGGCGTCGGTATCGGGAGCGCCCTCTCACAGGCCGGCGCGTTCGCTCACGTGTTCAACCACATTCTCTATAAGGGTCTACTGTTCATGACTGCCGGTGTCGTTATCTATCGGACCGGGACGGAGAGCCTGAAGAAACTCGGCGGTCTCTGGCGAGAGATGCCGATCACGGCGGGGGCGTTCTCCGTCGCTGCGCTGTCTATCGCCGGCTTCCCCGGCTTCAACGGGTTCGTCAGCAAGGGGATCATCATCTCCGGGAGCCACTATACTTTCGGCAAGGGACCGCTCCCGCTCGGTGAGTTCTATACGCTCGAGTGGCTGCTGCTACTGGGCGGTGTCGGCACGTTCATGTCGTTCATCAAGTTCGGCTACTACGCGTTCTTCCACGGCGAGTACGACAGCAGCGTCCCGGACGCGAACCGTTTGCAGAGCGTGGCAATGGTGTCCGTGGCTGCGCTGTGTGTCATCTACGGTGTGTACGACACGGCACTGTTCGCCATCCTTCCGTTCGACGTTACGAGCGAGGCTGCCGTTCACCACGTCTACAAGACCTACACTATTCCCCACGTCATCGAGGGAGTGGTTCTGGCCATCCTCGGGCTGATTGGCTTCGCGGTGACTAAGAAGCCCCTCTCGAAGCTCGGCCGCGTCCCGGACATCGATTCGCTGTACAACCCCACCGTCTTCTATGGCTCCCGCGGGCTCGTTGTCGGTGTGACCGAACTGTACGCCGCCGTTGACCGCGCAGTGGTTCAGGCTACGAGCGTCGTCACACGGACCGTTACATCCCCGAACGACGTGATTGCGCGGCTCCGCGACGACGACACCCTCGTACATCCGATGCGGGCCGGCATCGGACTTAGCATCCTCATTCTCGCAGTGTTCGTTACAGTGGCGCTCTTGGCCCTTTCATAAAGTCATAAAAGCATATTTTGTGATAATTGTGGACCTTATCAGTCACAGTTGGGTTCAAACATCCCAGAATAGCTGTTAACAGATTAAGTGATTACAGTCTCTGATAATACAGGTGCAGACTTATATATCTCCATAGCTACGATTCGATAAGCACGGCATAACAGGGAGACCTGTTGATGCGTGCGGACACAACAATGGAACTCAAACGATTCTTCAACGACGACGATGCTGTGTCGCCGGTCATCGGGGTCATCCTGATGGTCGCAATCACGGTCATCCTCGCAGCCGTTATCGCAACATTCGTCCTCGGTCTGGGCGACCAGGTCAGTAACACGGCTCCACAGGCTAGCTTCAGTACGGAGTACGAGGATGCAAACGACTGGGTTGAATTCACACATGACGGTGGTGACTCAATTAAAGCGAGTAACTTGTATCTCAGAGGCGATATCGCCAGTGGTTCCGACGGCGATACCCCGGATATAACCTCGGACAACACACAGTGGAACGGAGAGGCCAGCGGGAGTAATAGTAAGGTCGTCGCAGGTAATAGCGTCACCGTCGGGGTTGATACGGAAAGTTTCACTATCAACCTAGTCTACCAGTCGGCTACTGGTGACAACTCCGCGACGCTCGCTACCGCATCCGGACCGAGCGCATAAACTCGCAACATCTCGTTTTTTCCGGCACCAAAACCCATGAGTTTATAACCGATGAACGCCCTGATGTTCGCTGTATTCCCTGCGATGGGTGGGGGTAATTGGAGAGTATGACATGAGCAAGCAGGTAGAACGGTCGGACTCCGCTGCGGACGATGACCTTTCAAAAGGCGAGATATTCGACGTTCTGCAGAACGAACGGCGTCGGTACACGCTTCAGTATCTACGGGAACACGACGGGCCGGTACAGCTCGGCGACCTTGCATCACACGTCGCAGCACAGGAGTACGACTGCCCGAACACCGCAGTCACGAGCGCGCAACGGAAGCGCGTGTACACCACGTTACAGCAGTCACATCTCCCGCGGATGGATGAGACGGGTATCATCGACTACGACGACGAGAACGGGACGATTTCCAAGACTGCACACACGGAAGAACTCACTGTCTATCTCGAAATCGTGCCGGGAAGCGAGTTCCCCTGGCGCGAGTACTACCTCTCGCTCGGCGCGGTCAGTCTAGCAATCGTAACAATCCTCTGGGTTGGCGTCTATCCCTTCACGGCAATTCCGCCGCTGGTCTGGGCCACGCTGATCGCGGTTGTACTCAGTATCTCCGCGGGCTATCATACCTACGCCGGTCGTGAGATGACACTGACCGAGTATGTGGCACAGGAAGCCGAGCCCGACGACTGAAGCACACAGTTTGTTTCACGGCTTGTACCGTTTCGTTTGCCGCTAAACTATCGAAATGCCGCTGTATCGAATTCTGGCGGTACAGCCAGCCTTGAAGGCTTTCAAGGCAACGTTGAACGGCTAAAACGTATTGTGAGTATAAGTGGTCCCCTCCCATGTGCTTGAATCAGCACACCCCGCGAGCCGGTAAGGAAACCCTTCGGTCTATAGGGGGTTCCTACTCGGGTCACACTCGCGGTGTGCGTCGAATAAACCATGGATATCAAACAACTCATCCACGACGACGACGCTGTGTCGCCGGTCATCGGGGTCATCCTGATGGTCGCAATCACGGTCATTCTGGCCGCCGTAATCGCTTCCTTCGTGCTCGGTCTCGGTGACCAGGCACAGCAGGCAACGCCGCAAGCGAGTTTCTCATTTGAATATGATTCTTCTGCAAGTGGTAGCGGTAGCAACGAAGGAATGCTAACGATAACGCATGATGGCGGGGACACAATCCAAGGTAACGAACTCTTTGTCCGTGGTGATCTTGCAGACGGAAGTTCCTGGTCAGGGTCGACGCCCAATATTGACAGCACTAATCCTGATGACGATTGGGACACCGCTGTGGGAGGTCAAACGGAGGTAACCGCTGGGAACTCTATAGATGCTGCTGTTTCATCTAATTACGATATCCGTGTCGTCTACGAAACTCAAGAAGGCGACACTTCTGCAACGCTCGCTCAAGATAGCGGTCCGGACGCATAATCCGGCTCTCAATTTTTGTTTTGTAAGCGATGAGCAGTGGCGTGATAGTGCTTGAATTGACGCTAGTCTCATACTGGTAATATTGCAGAATCAAACACGAGAACCCGTCACGATACTTTTATTTCCACCTACCCAGTGACTGATAACGATGGAAAGAATGCGGGCTGTTATCACCAGTGTGATCGCCATAATCCTCGGCGTTACACTGCTTTCCGGCCCACTGGTCCCCGGCGTGACACTGACAACGGAACCAGAACCGGTTGCACTCGAAGCAGGCAATATCACAGTTTCCACGGTTGAAATGCCGGAGGACGTCACGCTAAAGAAGGGATCCTATGGCGCGGCGAGCTACTACCTTGATGCGCCGCCGGTCCCCATACACTTCGCGAATCATACCGGACGACCGACGCTCGTCTACGAACTCACAATCGAAGAACTGGGCTACTCGCGGACGACAAATCACTTCCTGGGCGACTCGACCGGTGACACGTACGAACTGACGCTGGCGTCGGACACGTTCACCGACGCGGAGATAGAGCGCGAGCGGTACAACGGCACAGTGACTGTGAGTAAGCGCGACGAGTCGGGCCACGGCGTGGTGGCGACGCGCAACGTCACAATATCGGTGGTCGAATGACGGCGACGGAGTTCGTCGGGCGTCTCCGACAGCGAACACCCGCGCTGTCGAACACCCGCGAGACGGCGTATTCGGTGCTGTTTGGGGACCGACTTGGCCTGACCGTATTTCTCGCGACAGTCGTGCTGTTCGGGCTGCTGTGGCGGACGGCGTTCCTGATAAACGATTCCTATACGCTGGCAAATGGGTTGTACAGCCTTTCGAACGGACAGCTAGCGATAACTGAAGCTGCCTACGGCCCCGGACTAGAAACGCCGGGGGCGAGCAGATACGGCGGCCAGTGGTACGCGCGCAACTACGGCGTCATTGTCCTCTCGCTGCCGCTCGTGCTCATGCTTGACCTGCTCACCGCCATCGTCGAACTCCGCATTGCGCTGGTTGCGCTCTGGTCGCTCGCGCTGTTAGCGCTGGTGGTTCAGTGCAGTTACTACACCGACGGTGACTGGGTTCTCTACGGCGGCACCGCCGCCGTCCTGGGACTGTTCGGGCTGAACGTGGCGCTGGCGCAGCCACTCGATGCCGGTCGAATCCATCTGTACGCGCTGCAACTGACCCATCTCCTCATCGCGGCGTTCACGCTGGTAGTTCTCTACCGACTCCTCAGCCGGATGCAAACGCGTCGGCTGGGGCTCCTGAGCGTCGTGTTGCTCACAGCCGGGACGCCACTGGCCTTCTGGGCGTCGGTACCGAAGCGCCACGCCATCACCGGGACGGTGGTCATCTGCATCGCGTACTGCCTCTATCGGAGCCGGAAGCCAGCGGACGGGGCGGTTATCACGCAGCGGCAGACCTTCCGCGCACTCGCCTACGCGCTGGTGGGATTATATGCGTGGGTACACGCTCCGGAAGCGCTCCTGCTCTGTGTCACCCTGGCGATGGTCGATATCCCGACAGCCCCGGACAACAGCCCACGAACGCTCGCTCGTATCGGTTTCGTCTTCGCCCTTTCCCTGCTGCCGTTCATTATCACTAATATCGCCATCACCGGCTCCCCGATTAAGCCGCCAAGACTGGTTTCCGGCGGCGGTACCCTGGGTAACGATGCTGCAAGCAGTACCGGCGGGAGCGGGGGTAGTTCCGGGGGTGGCGAGTCCGGAGGAGCGCTCAGGCTACTGGAACCTCTACTCGGGACCATCGAAAGCGGGATGCAGCCACTGTTGCTGCTCGGTAGGGAACTCGTTTCGGGACTCGAAACGCTCCACCAGCAGCCAGCCGACGTGTATCACGCGTTCGTCCGGTCGGGAAGCGCGACCAGCGCACTGGACAACGCCGGCGAAGAATCCGTCAACCTCTCACTTCTGGAATCCGCGCCAGTGCTTGTCGCCATGCTTGGAGCGCTCCCAGTCGTCCGACGGCTGCGTTTGCCATCGTCGATGGCTGGCCGGACACTCAGTGCCGACCGTGTCACAGACGCGTTCGCAATAACGGCGTTCGTCGGCATCGTCCTGCTGTACAACAGTCGCTTGCCACTGCACGCACAGGTGACCGCCCGGTATCTGTTCCCGCTCTATCCACTCGGCGTGTATCTGCTCGTGCGGCTCCCAGTGGTACGCCAGAGCTTCACGGACCGCTGGCGCATATTCCTCTGGACAGTTGCGGGGACAGTGTTGATCGGCGGGCAAATGATCGTGATGTTCGTCGCGCTGACGGTGAACGGCATCGGCGAAGCGTTCCAGTTGCACGCGCTGCTCGCGCTTGGGATCGCTGTTCCACTCGGTATCTGGGCACTGTGTGGTCGCTCGAAAGGAGTGGCTGGACAGGCAGGGGCAGTGCTTCTCGGGGCTGCAACGGGTGTGGCGGCTGTGTTTCTACTGCTGACGATCGTCGAGTACTATGCGCTGGGTGATGCGCACCTCCTCCCGATGATGCGAGCACTCGGTGAGTTGCTGGCGCTCTACTGAGTCGGTGACGGAGAATTTTAGTACGGGCTTGTAGTACCGCCAGCATGGACCGACTCAAGAAGTCCCTACTCGAGGCGCCAATTATCGAGAAGGAAGGCTATCACTACTTCGTTCACCCCATCAGCGACGGGGTGCCGATGCTTCGACCAGAACTTCTGCGCGAAATCGTCATCAAGATCATTCGAAAGGCAGAGCTCGACGACGTCGACAAGATCGTCACACCGGCGGCGATGGGTATCCACATTTCCACAGCCGTCTCGCTGATGACCGATATCCCCCTTGTCGTCGTCCGCAAGCGTCAGTACGGGCTCGACGGGGAAGTGTCGCTGTCTCAGGTGACTGGCTACTCCGAGAGCGAGATGTACGTCAACGACGTGTACGAGGGCGACCAGGTGCTCGTCCTCGACGACGTGCTCTCGACCGGCGGGACGCTGGCCGGACTCACGGGCGCGCTCGAAGACATCGGCGCGGACATCCGCGACATCGTCTGTGTCATCAAGAAAGCTGACGGGACCAACAAGCTCGACGAAGCGGGGTACGACGCGAAGACGCTGATCAACGTCCAGGTCATCGACGGCGAGGTCACCATCGTCGACGAGCACGGCGACGACTAAGACGGCTATTGATACGGTTTCCGTAGCGATTTGAAAGCGGGCCACCAGCAGTTACCAGTAGGCTTACAAAAGATTGAATCGACACTAGCTGCTGTGTCTCCCTCCATTCGATCCCTTGCAGGGGATTTCGCCGCCGTGTTCAGTTCGCTTGTACTGCTTGGGCCGCTGACGCTCGGGTTGCTCGTCGGTGCGAGCAGGATTATCGGCGGGCTAACGGAGCTCGCGCTTCCGGACCCACTCGGAACCGTCGGATTCGGTGTGGCCGCACTGCTAGCGCTCTGGCTGGCACTGGAAGGAGCGATGGTACAGCGACACGGGCTCGAGACGATGGACCGCGGCGGCCCATTTCAGTGTGTTGCCCGGTATCTGTTGGTCGCCGTTACGACCTTCGCCGGACTCATCGTCTCCGTTCGGTTTGTAGCGCTGTCGCTCCCATGGGCATTCGAGACGCAAAACACGCCTGCACAGGTCCTTGGCGTGTTCCTCGTTGTTGCGCTGGTTGCCACGCTGTACCGGATACTGACGGCGGCCAAAGAGGGGTACCTCCATAGCAATGAGCAATAGCGGTGAACAGGCTGAAAGCAGTCTACAACGCGAGAAATGTCCCATGAGGTAGATTTGAACAACGCGAACACCTCGCTATCACTCGGTGTTCTCTCGTTCAATTCTTCTCAGCTATAATTGTCGAATGCAGCGTCGTTCGACGGTGAAATGCCTCACTGGAAGAGTGAGTTCGGCAAAATGATAGCGGGAGGTAGATTTGAACTACCGATCTGCGGGTTATGAGCCCGCCGGAATCTCCTGGCTATCCCATCCCGCTACTATCTCGTAGTCCGGTCCCCTCATTAAGGGTTGTGATTCGAGTGCCGTCCGTGAGTTAGTAACGCGCTATGGTCACTCGTCCGCATGGACCTGCCAAGTGAAGATACTCTCAGCGACGTAGTTGACCAGCATCGCAACGCCAATGGCGAGTGGGCTCGCGGCAATGAACCACAGATCAGTTCCGGCAACGAGAAGCTCAACCGTCAACCACTGCGTGAGCAGCCAGTAGATAGCAAGCTGGACCGCGACGCCGCCGGACCGGACGAGGTGTGATTTCCCGAGTCGCTTGGCGAACGAACGACGACCGGTGGCACCCTGACTGGAGAACGTCCAATGTTCGTTGACCAGAAACATCACGAGAATCGCCGTTTCGACGCCAGCGGCTTTCGCCCACATGTCGCTCACACCGAAAGCCAGACCGAGCACAGCGAGAACCGTATTGTCGCTGATCGCACCCACAACACCGACAGAGACGAACTGGCCGAAACGAACGCCCGACACAAGTGACTCGAACCGGTCGGGAACGATGCGTCGAACCTGCTGTTCGATGTCTATCATCGGTTCTTCTCGATAAGGGCGGTTGGTTCGTCGAGATGCTCAGCCAGAGCCGTATGAAGGCGATCATCGCGCAGTTGCTTCGATCGGTGGCGAGCCGTCAACAGCGCCTCGAGCAGGTCTATCGACGTTCGTATTGGCGACACCGTCGAGCCGGGCTTGTCCTCCCACTCGATGGGGACTTCCTCAATACGCAAGTCCAGCGCCGCGGTGATAGCGATCAGTTCGACGTCCCACGCGAAGCCGGGCTCGTATAGGTGGTCACGGACCCGGTTCCAGGCGGCTGCGTCGATGGCTTTCGCACCGCACTGGTAGTCATACAGCCGCGCGTCGAGCAGCTGGCCGGCGAGCCACGCGAAGCCGTCACCGAGGAACCGGCGAGCGAACGTCTGATGGGTGGCGACCGTCGCGTCCGGGTGACGACGGGAGCCCACAGCGAGGTCCGTTTGGCCGTCGGTGACCGGGTCCAGTATCCGTTCGAGCGAGCGGACCGGTGTCGACCCATCGGCGTCGACAAACGCCAGCACATCGGTCTCCAACCGTTCGAACCCAGCGGTGATTGCTGCGCCTTTCCCACGGCGATAGGGCACGGTGTGCACCTCGGCTGGGAGCGAACGGAGCTGTGCAGGGACGCCGTCTCGTGGCGCATCAAGCTCGACAACAATTGTCTGCGGGGCAAGGGCATCGTCGATGGCGGCGATATAGGTCCCGAGCTGATCCATGTCGGGACGGTAGGCTGGAAGGACAACCCCGACGGAACGCGACATTGCCGAGTAGTCGGACAGGCGGAAGTAAAAACAGTTCGAAGCTACCGGTCCCTAGTCAGTTGATAACCGCGGGAGCAACGAAAAAGCGTATAGGCCAGCGAACCGGTCCCTTCACTGATGGAATACGGGCTCCTCGCCATCTGGCTCGCCCTCTACCTTCTATTACTGTACGCCGGCGGGACCGTCGCCAGACTATTGTTCCCACGCTTTGCCGACCACGGACTCGCCTTCGGCGTCCCGGTCGCCGTCTCGATACTGTGGCTGATCACCTATTTCCTCGGCCGCCTCTCGCTGACGCTTGGCATCTGGCTCGGCGTCGCCGTGCTCGCTGTGAGTACACTGGCTGTCTGGCGGAGCGACAGTGGACCGAACGCCCGAATGTACGCGGAGACGGCCGGCGTGTTCACGGTCGCGTTCCTGTTCGTCGTCGGTATCCGAGCGCTTGACCCAGCAATTGTCCCAATCGGCGGCGAGAAGTTCCTCGATTTCGGCCTGTTGCAGTCGCTCGTACGGGCTGACAGCCTCCCGCTAGAGGACATGTGGTTCGCCGGCGAGTCGGTCGCGTACTACTACGGTGGGCATCTCATCGCGGCGATTCTCACCAGAATAACGGGCACTGCCGGACAGTTCGCGTACAATCTCGCGCTGGCGGGCTTTTATGCGACGCTGGTCACGGCGGCGTACGGACTGGCGGGCGCTGTCGCGAGCGAGCGCGGCCTCCCGCGACGGCTGGCCGCCGGCCTCACGGCGTTTTGTGTCGGCATCGCGAGCAATCTGTCGACGCCCGCCAGGTTCGTCGTCTGGCTCCTGCCGGGTGGGCTGCGCCAGACAGTCGCCGAGCGGGCGGGTTACGAACTGAAGGGGCTTGCAGCGGGGCCGGATTCGTTTAGCTACTGGGACGCGAGCCGTGTCATCGAGGACACGGCATCTGATTTCGGTACGTACGAACCCGGTGCTGCGCTGGTCATCGATGAGTTCCCACTGTTCTCCTGGCTCAACGGAGATATGCACGCTCACATGATGAGTACGGGCTTCCTGCTGCTCGCTGCCGCGCTCTGTTTCAGCTACTATCAGACACCGGCCGCCGAGCGTCGACAGCGGCTGGCACTGCTTTTCGGTGCACTCCCGGCCATCGCGGGCATCATGGCCGTGACGAACACGTGGTCGTTCCCGTCGATGGGCGGGCTGGCGTTGCTGACGGTCACCGTTGCGCCGGCCGACCCGACGACGCTCCTCCCGGATGCTATCGGGCAGCGACTCCGACTGAACGGACCGGGCCAAGAGGGTATCCGAATCGGGATGGGACTGGCCGTCGCTGGCGGCGTCCTCGCGCTGGGACTGCTCTGGTCGCTCCCGTTCTGGCTCGGCCCGGCGAGCGGCCGCGAGATTGCGGTCCTGCCCGACCGGACCTCGTTGCTTGAGCTCCTGGCCGTCCACGGCCTGTTCGTCGTCCCGTTCTGGCTATACCTGTACGCCCAGACTGGGCGTGCCGTCGGGCGGAGTACGGCCCGAATCGTCGGTCTCGTAACCGTCGGAACGGCGGCACTCGCCGCGACACTTGACATCGCAGCGGTCGGCTTGCTTACCCCGCTACTGGTCGGTGCGTGGCTGTTCGCGCGCTCGCCGACACTTGACCGCACCGTCGACGCGGTCCCGGCGCTCGCTGACGGCGGCGACCGACCCGTCGGCTTCGAGGCCGTGCTGATTCTCGCCGGCGCAGGCCTCGTTTTCCTCGTCGAATTCGTCTTCGTCAGGGAGAACATCGGCCGGATGAACACCGTGTTCAAGACGTATATGCAGGTGTGGGTGCTCTGGGGAGCCGCCGCCGGCCCCGTGCTGGCGTGGCTGCTCACTCGTTGGCGGCCGACCGGCGACCGCGCGCGAGCGTGGGCAGGCATCGGCGTCCGCGCGTTCGTCGCCCTGCTGGTCTGTTCAGCGTCCCTGTACGGTGTGTTCGCACTCTCGAACCACGTTGCTGCCGCTGACGACCCAACGCTGGACGGGCTGGCGTACCTCGACGACGACCATCCCGAAGAAGCCGAAGCGATTCGATGGCTCGATGCGACAACGGAGGGCCGGCCAACCATTGTCACAGCCGCCCCTGCTGACTATGAGTGGAATGCCAACGAGGGCAAGGGCGCAAGCGCGCCGTCGAGCCTGACCGGACTACCGACCGTCGCGGGCTGGACCCACGAGGCCCAGTACCGCAATGACACGGTGTACAACCGTCGTGTCGACGACGTGGAGACGATTTACACCGGGGACGCCACAGAGCAACGCCGACTCCTCGAAGCGTATGACGTGCGCTACGTCTACGTCGGCCCGGCCGAACGAGCCCGCTACGGCGAGGTGACTGTCGACCAGCTACAGGGCGTCACCGTAGCAAAGCGAACCGACGGCGTCACGATCTATCAGGTCCGACCGAAGTACTTCTGAAAAAGGAACGGGTTACTGTGGGCGAACGGCGATTTCAGGTACGATACGGGCCGCTCAGGACTCAGCGTTCGGCGGCGCGCGCTCGCGGTGGACGGTGACGGCCTCGGCCTCGATGTCGTCTGTATCCAGGTGCATCGGGATGAACTCCTGCCGTTTGAACGTCTCCTCCTCGTCTTCCGAGCCGATAGTACACCAGAGCTGTGGCCGGTCCGGGCCGTGCCAGTCACCCTGCCGCGAGACCGAGAACACCTCGTACTCCTCGTCCTCGTATTCGATGCGGCCGCCCTTTCGCAGCCCCGGGTCGCCGTGGATAATGAGCTTCTTCATGCCCGTTTCTTTGCCAACAGCGTACTTAGTGACTTCGAAGGCGATTGCGACACAGCGCACCAATCGACAGGGAGTACCTGTAACTAGAATGTCCTTATATTGTTACTGGTCGTGTCTAGATGCTTAACAGCCTGATAGCCGAGGTTTATATATCCGGAATCGCGACAGTCGTGTATGTTGAAACAACAGCAGCGGTCGTGCGAGCGGGCCTCAGTCGTTGTCAGCCCGATGGACGATGACGGACGGATGGAACTCCGGGACGTCGAAGCCGACGAAACCTACGAGATTGTGGACTACATCGACGACGAACTGGCGACGAAGCTGGATTCATTCTCTGCTGGTGAAGCGGTGAATCTCGAACTGCTCTCGGGTTCGGAGTCAGGTGTGTATGGAGCTGTCCGAATCGAATCAAGTGGGCCGTCAGCCCGGTTCCAGTAGCCAGCGCTGTGGCAGAGCGCGGACGGACCGAATGTTGCGGATAGTCACGCGGCAGGGACGGTACTGTGGGGCACACAGCAGGTGCGAACCAAACGGGTTTTAAGCGGCCACGTCAAATCGCTCGGTAAGGCCGATATCTATGCAGATGCCACGACGATTCAATACGTACTGTCCGCACTGTAACGAGCATCAGGAACACGAGGTCGAGAAAGTCCGCAGCGGCCGCCAGACGGGCATGAAGTGGATCGACCGCCAGCGCGAGCGTAATTCCGGTATCGGGAACGACGGGAAGTTCTCGAAGGTCCCGGGTGGCGACAAGCCCACCAAGAAGACGGACCTCAAGTACCGCTGTGGCGAGTGTGGGAAGGCCCACCTCCGCGAAGGATGGCGCGCCGGCCGACTGGAGTTCCAGGAGTAACAATGGCAGGAAGCTTCATCACCGTCGAATGTCCCGACTGCGAGAACGAACAGAGTCTCTTCGAGAAGGCCGCGAGCGAAGTTTCGTGTGCCGTTTGTGGCCACACTATCGCCCGCCCGACGGGCGGCAAGGCCGACATCGAAGGCGAAGTGACCGCCGTCGTCGAGGCCCGATAGGATGAAATACAGCGGCTGGCCCGAACCGGGCGAACTCGTCGTCGGCAAGATCGACGAGATCGAGGACTTCGGCGTCTTCGTCGACCTCGACGAGTACGAAGGCAAGCGCGGCCTCTGTCACATCTCCGAGGTCGCCAGCGGATGGATCAAGAACGTCCGCGACCACGTCAACGAAGGGCAGACAGTCGTTGCCAAGGTGCTTGACGTCGACGAGAGCGCCCAGCAGATCGACCTCTCAATCAAGGACGTCAACGACCACCAGCGAAAAGAGAAGATCCAGGAGTGGAAAAATGAGCAGAAGGCCGACAACTGGATGGAACTGGCCTTCGGCGAGGATCTGGACGACGAGACCTATGCTGCCATCGCCAACGAGCTGTTGGCGGAGTTCGGCTCGATGTACGACGGGTTCGAGTCAGCGGCGATCCACGGCAAGGACGCCCTCGAAGACGTTGACCTCTCCGAAGAGGAGATTGACGCCATCGTCCAGACGGCCCGGAACAACGTCTCCGTGCCGTACGTACAGGTCACCGGCTACGTTGACCTGTCCTGTCCCGAAAGCGACGGCGTCGACATCATCAAGGAAGCGCTCCAAGCTGCGGAGGGCAACGGCAAGATTCCCGAAGAGATTGAGCTCGAAGTGACCTACGTCGGCTCGCCCGAGTACCGGGTTCAGGTGCAAGCGCCCGACTACAAGACCGCCGAGGACGCGCTCGAAGAGAGCGCGGACCGCGCCGCGACGGTCGTTGAGCAACACGGTGGGTCAGGGCAGTTCCACCGCGAACGCAGCGAAGACGACGAGTAAGCCGGTTATCGCTCCAGTGATTCACCACCGATGAAATCGGATATCCACGTCTGTGCCATCTGGGAGTCCGAACACGACCGGCCGGTGTACACGCTGGATGATACCTGTCCCGAATGCGGGGCCGGAGCGGTCAACAGCGCACCCGCACCGTTCTCTCCTGAAGATAGCTACGGCGAGTATCGACGTTCTCTTAAGCGCCGCAGCCGCGAATAAGCCGTATGGACGAATTCGACATCGAGCGCGTAGCGGACCCCGACCTCAACGAACCAGTACTGGTCGAGGGCTTGCCCGGCGTCGGCCACGTCGGGAAACTTGCCGCAGAGCATCTACTGGAGGAGCTCGAAAGCGAGCTTGTCCGCCGCGTCTACTCGACGCATTTCCCACCGCAGGTCAGTATCGATGACGGACAGGCACAGCTCGCCTGCGCTGAATTCCACGCCGTCACCCCCGACGAGGGGCAGGACCTGCTCGTACTCTCCGGGGACCACCAGGCACAGGACAACCAGGGCCACTACGGCCTGACCGACACGTTCCTCGACATCGCTGACGAGTTCGGCGTCCAGCGGGTGTTCGCTCTCGGCGGCGTCCCAACTGGCGAACTCATCGAGGAGTACGACGTGCTCGGTGCGACGACGACCGAGGATTTCAAGGAAACGCTGGAGGACGCTGGTGTGGCCTTCCGCGAGGACGAACCGGCCGGCGGCATCGTCGGCGTCTCCGGCCTGCTGCTGGGCCTGAGCAAACGACGGGACGTGCCGGCCAGTTGCCTCATGGGCGAGACGTCGGGCTATCTGGTCGACCCCAAGAGCGCGCAGGCCGTCCTCGAAATCCTGCAGGAAGTCATCGGGTTCGAAGTCGACTACAGTTCCCTGGAAGACCGTGCCGACGAGATGGAGGAGGTCGTCCGGAAGATCCAGGAGATGGAACAGCAGAACTCCCCGTCACCCGCCGACGAAGACCTCAGATACATCGGCTGAGACGGATTGTTACCCCTTGGTCACAGTACTCGCTGGCTACAGAGTTGGTGCTGGTCGGAAATGACATACAGCAGTCCGCCTGACGCAGTCACGTGTTACCGGAGAGCGGGAATTTCTTTACCACTGGAGCCTAACAGATGGTCGTGCAGACAGAACCGGGCGTCCTACCGGAGTGGCTGCTCCTCGGGCTCGTCCTCGGTGTCGCCGGAACCCTAGTCGTCGCTGGACTGTTCGTCCTCGCGAACCGTGTGTTTCCGGCCGAGCGGCCGAACCGGCAGGCGACAGACGGCGGGGAAATGCGACGCCGGGCGGAGCTCCGTGAGTACCTCACAGCCATCGACGAGCAGTTCGCCGAGAACCACTTCGTCGAGGGCCAACACGTCGCCTTCTATCTCCCCAAGCGGGACGTGGCCATCACGTTCGACGCCCGAGCGTATTACCGAATCGAGCGATCACCAACCATCCCTGTACTGGTCGAACACGAGATGCCTGGCGTCTACCTCGGCGCACGCCTTCCCTTTGAGACGCCTGAAGTCAACCTCGGCCCGGACCCCGAGGAGGAACCACACCCGACAGTGCAGGCATTCAGCGAACTGGGCCTGACCCAGAGCGCGTCGCTGGACGACGTGAAATCTGCCTACCGTGAGCGCGTCAAGGAGGTCCACCCAGACCACGGCGGCAACGAGGACGAGTTCAAGCGCGTCCGGGAAGCGTACACCACTGCAAAACAGCACGCGTCTGGCGCATCAAGACAGCGGGCATCGTAGAAGGGACCGAAGGCCTGTCACTGCATCGGGACACAACAGACCGGGATAGCCGAATTACGTACCACCGTCTCAGTGACGCTCCCGGTAAGGTATCGAGTGAGGCCGGATCGGCCGTGCGTTCCCATCACGGTGAGGTCGATATCGTGCTCCTCGCTGTAGGAGAGAATCGTGCGTGCAGCCGGGCCGCTTGCGATATTGCCTGCGACACTGACATCCGCTTCGCTGGCACGCTCATGGACCGTCTCAAGTGCTTTCTGACCAGTTTGCTCAAGCGCATCGTGAATCTCTGCTGATCCCTCAACGCCGCCGAATCGGCTCGTGTCAACAGAATAGAGCGTGTGTATCGTTGCGTCAAACACCTCAGCTAGCGTGATTCCCCACTCGACCGCGAGTTCTGCCCCCTCGCTGCCGTCAGTCGGGAGTAGAACGTTCTCGTACTGCTGGTCGCCGATTTCGACGATGTCCCCGTCCGGAGTTACTGTGACGATCGGGACATCAGCGGTGCGGAGCGTCTTTTCTGCAACGCTCCCGAGTACAACCCGTTCGAACCCGGTCCGTCCTTGCGTCCCCATAACGATGAGATCGATGTCGTGGGTATCGACGTAGTCGTTGATCGTCTGGAACGGGATTCCCGACTCGACAGCGGTGGTGATTCGCCCAGAGAGGTGCGTCCCGGCAAGTCTTGCGATGGAATCCACCGCCTGTTCAGCCTCCGTTTCGAGGAGCCGCTCCCGCTCGGTCTGCCCATCAGCGTTCAGATCCGGTTCGATGTCACGGGCGTCAACCGCTGATAGGACGTGGAGGTCGGCATCGATTGTGGCAGCGAGGTTGATACCTCGCCGGGCCCCTATCCGTGCCCCGTCACTGCCGTCGGTCGGGACGAGAATCGAGTCGATTGTTTGGCTCATAGCCACGGTTTGACAGGCTGTTGATTTAACACTACGTTCGATGCCCACCACGCTGTTGCAGAGTGAATCTGAGACCTCTCTGTGCTGCGTACGTGTACTGCATCTTGCACGCCTCGTCCAACGGATATCGCACCTTCAGAAGCCACTGGCGAGGTAGCGGGTCCTTCAGAGCCGGTGGTAATAGGTCGCGTCTCTGAAGCAAGCGCACCACCATTTTATCCACAGTCTGGCCGTAGTCGCGATATGATCGCACAGATTCTCGTTCCAATGGACGACTCGGAGATGGCCCAACAAGCGCTCAAGTACACCCTTGAAAACCATCCCGACGCGGAGATTACTGTCTTACACGTCGTGGGCGGACCCTCACCGTTGGGGGGAGCAGCCACCGCACTTGCTCTTGCGGATGACGTCGAAGCGGCTGCCGAGGAGCGTGCGGAAGAGGTATTCGATGGCGCTCGGGAGACCGCCGCGGAATACGATGTCGAAATCACCACCGAAGTGCAACTGGGACACCCCGCTCGGGCGATTTTGAACAGAGCCGACGACTTCGATGCGGTCGTGCTCGGAACGCACGGCGGCTCGTTAGCCGATCGACTGGTTGTCGGGAACGTCGCCCAGAAAGTCTTCCGTAACTCACCCGTTCCCGTCATCGTCGCCCGATGAGTGGCAGCGGCTGTGGTCACGAAACACCGTAGGCACAGGAGTGACTACGGCGTCACGACGAGCTTCCCGACGCTGTCGCGGTCCTGCATCGCCGCAAACGCCGCACCGGTCTCTTCGAGCGAGTACGTCTCCTCGATTTCCGGGGTGAGTTCGCCGTCGGCGACGAGTCCGACGAGCCGCTCTAAGTCGCCCTGTGTCCCCATCGTACTCCCGATGACGCGTTTGTGACCGAGGAACAGGTCGGGAATATTGATCTCGGATGTGCCGCCGGCGGTCCGACCACAGACAGCCATCCGGCCACCGCGTCGCAGAACGCCCAGACCGGTCTGCGTGTACTCGCCACCGAGGTGGTTGAGGACGCCGTCGACCGTCCCGATATCGGCGACTGCCGCCCGAATCTCGTCCGGATCGGTGCTCTCGATGGCGTAGTCAAGACCGAGCGATTCGACGCGGTTTAGCTTCGCCGCTGAAGAAGAAGTTCCGACGCTACGGGCGCCGAGAACGGACGCGAGTTGCACACCCGCGACGCCGACGCCGCCGGTGACGCCCGGGATGAACACCAGATCGCCCGGTCCAGCGTCGATCCGGCGGAGCATATGGAAGGCGGTCATGTAGGCCGTCGGAAGCGCGGCCGCGTCGACCGTCTCCACGCTGTCGGGGAGCCTGACAAGGCGGTCGGCCTGCACGCGGGCCGCCTCGGCGAGGCCACCGTGATACAGCGAAAAGTTCTCACAGAGGTTCTCCGGCCCCTCACGACAGTAGCGACACGTCCCGCAGGTTTCGTTCGGGCAGAGGACCACGCGGTCCCCGGGTTCGACAGCCGTGACGCCATCGCCGACGGCGTCGACGGTCCCGGCAACGTCGAGGCCGCTGACAAACGGCAAGTCGTCCGTGTCGACCATCGCGGAGTCCCCTTCGAGAACCCAGAGGTCGTGGCGGTTGATCGCACACGCTTCGACGGAGACCACCGCCTCGCTGCGTTCGGGCGCAGGGGTTGTTTGGTTGATAACCGATACGCCGTCCGGGCCAGTGAGTTCGCTAAACGCTGCAACGCGCATTAGGTTCGTGGATGGGCCAGAAGCGTATAAACAACACCGAAGTGTGGGATACCTGCCTGCTTGACGGCAGTAGCGGTTCCCGCTCCCCGGTCAGACGACCGATCTCTCAGATACCCTGGCTCATGAGGTGACTGCGTAGCAGGTCTGCCTCCTTGCTCCCGGCGACGGGGTTCACAAGGACCACGACATCGTCATCATCGAAGGCCCCGTCGTCGGCCAGCGCCCGCGCGCCAGCGATTGCCGTCCCGCCGGTCGCACCGGTTTCCGGACCCATCTCACAGCCGTCGACCGCGCCGGCCAGAATGTCCTTGTCAGAGACAGCGACGCCGTCGCCGCCCGAGCGGTCGAGCGAGTCAAGTGCCGCAACGCCAGCGGCAGGGTCGGGGACCTCAAGCGGGCCGACGATGGTGTCGGGGTGTTCGATGGACACCGGTTCGCTCACACCCTCACTTGCGGCATCAGCGATGGCGGCCGTCGAATCCGGCTGAGCAGCGTAGATTCGTGGTACTGAGTCCGTCAGGCCACTATCAGTGGCCGCCCGGAAGCCGTGTTCGAGACCGACGAGTGTCTCGCCATGGCCGGTGGGGTGGACTACCGCGTCGGGGGCCGTCCAGTCGAGGTCATCGGCCGTCTCGAACGCGACGGATCTGGCTCCCTCGATGCGGAACGGATGGCCGGGCGCGACCGGAACCCAGCCATCGGAGGCGTCGGTCAGTTCATCCTCGAACACTGAGACAGCGTCGTCGTACCGGCCCTCAACGACACGCATGTCGCCGCCATGGACGTTCACCATCGCCTTGTTGAGGAATGGGCAGCGTGAAGGGACGAACCCCTTTGATTCGATGCCGGCGCGAGCCGCGTAGGCGGCGCTGGACTGTGCGCCGTTCCCCGTCGATGGCGTCGCGACGCGCTCGGCTCCGCGCTGAGCGGCAGCGGTGACAGCGAGCGAGAGCTTGCGGTCGCCCAGCGAGGCCGTCGGATTACGCCCCTCGTCTTTGACGTACACCGAGTCGACGCCAAGTTCCTCGGCCAAGTCCGGCACCGGGACTAGCGGCGTCGCCCCTTCGCTGAGCGAGACCGTCGCGTCTCCCGGGAACGGCCGAAGCGGCTCGTACCGGCCCGGTCCCGTCGCATCGGGCAGCGCCTCTGGCGTCAAGTCCGGAACGTCGTAGTCACCGACGAGAACCCCGCCACAGTCGGGACAGCGGTCGGCCGTGCTGTCGGTTTCCGCGCCACACGCCGTGCAGATGAGGCCGCGAAACGCCGCAGTCGTCTCCATGGCTTTCCCTGTGGACGGGACAACCAAGTGTGGTCCGGTCCCGCTTCAGCACGCTCTTGTCCCGGGCGGCCAAAGGAGCGGACATGACAGATGTCGTCGTCGCCGGCGGGGACTCGCCGGGCTGGTCGCCGCTCGCCACTTGGCGGAGTCGGGTCAGGACGTGACCGTCTTCGAACAGGCGTCCGAGGTCGGGGGTCGAGTCCAGACAGCCCACGAGGACGGCTACACGTTCGACCGCGGATTTCAGGTCATGTTCACCGCCTACCCTGCGGCGAAGCGGGAACTCGATATTGAGGCGCTGGCTCCACGAACGTTCACGCCGGGGGCCACTATCGCCAGCCCGAACCACCGTTCGGTGCTGTCGGACCCGCTCCGCAATCCCTCGGCAGCACCACAGACGCTGCTCAACACGGACGTTCGCACGGCCGACAAGCTCAGGCTGTTCCGGCTCCAGCGCGAATTGGCCGGCATCGAGCCCGTCGAACTGCTCTCTCGGGGGGAACGACTATCCGGGAATACCTCGCCGACTACGGATTCTCGAAGCGGTTCGTCGAGCGGTTCGCCGCGCCGTTCTACGGCGGCATCACGCTCGACCGCTCGCTGGGAACGGACAGCAGCATCTTCGAGTACACCTACAAGATGCTGAGCGAGGGCGAGATATTCGTCCCCGCCGACGGGATGCAGGCGATGCCGCGACAGCTCGCCGACCGCGCTCGCTCGGCGGGCGCGACCATCGAAACCGACGCGGCCGTGACAGACTTGGAGACCCATGAGGGGGAGGTCACTGCCGAGGTAGGCAGCGAGACAGTGACAGCTGAAAGCGCCGTCGTCGCGACGGACCCGCAGACTGCGGCGGAGCTGACGAACATCGACGCGATTCCAACCGAGCCCGTCGGCTGTGTCACCCAGTACTTTGCGCTCCCGACCAACCGTGCGCCGACGACCGGACAGCGCATTATCCTCAACGCGGCGGACGACCGACCGAACACCGTCGCGCCGCTGTCGGCCGTTGCCAGTGAGTACGCGCCCGCCGGCATGGAGTTATACAGCGCCACGTTCCTCGGAACGCCGGAAGAAGACGACGCGGAACTGGCCGCTGAAGTCCGGGCGGCGCTGCAGTCGTGGTATCCGAACGCGAGCTTCGAGGCGATGGAACTGCTCCGGACCGACCGCGTCCCGCTCTCACAGTTCGCCCAGCCGCCGGGGTATCGGGGCTCGCTCCCGGACCCGACAGCGCCGGAGGGCAACGCCGTCTTGGCCGGCGACTACACCCGCTGGTCGGCGATACAGGGTGCGCTGGAAAGCGGCAAGGTCGCCGCTGATCTGCTGCGATAACAGGCCTGCCGATACAGATACAGCGCTCAAATGGACGGCGGTCTATGCGGCTGGACCGCCGCTATTCGTGTTTCCCTCGTTGTCGTCGTGCCCCTCCCCCTTGAGGACTTCAGAGACGTACTTTATTGTCGCGAAGTACAGCAGCAGTAGCGAGAGCAGCGTAATCGCGATGAGACCCAGCGCGATTTCTGTCTGAACCATATTCCAGCGTCCACCGTCGTCGCTCAAATACTTACCGTTATAGCATGCGCCGGAACTCACCCAGCGGCGGGAACGACAGGGTCTCGCGCCCGCTCTCGTCCCAAACCACTGGCTCCAGTCGGTCAGAATCGGTGACGAGCGGGGACTGAAAGTCGCCGGCCCGCATCTCGTTGACCTCGACGCCGGCGTTCAGCCTGTTGAATGACGGGAGCATCACGACGTCGCTGCCACGGTATTGACCGCTCCCGACAAGGTAGCAGGGTTGGCGTTGCCCCTCGATGTTGATTGTCGGATGGTCATGCCCGACGATGTAGCGGTCGGCGTCGACTTCAGGGGCCTCGTGGCCGTGGCAAACGACGGTGTCGCTGATCCGGTATGCCGTCTCAGTCGGGCCATCCCACACGCTGTCGAGCATCGTGTCGTGGTTACCCGGCGTCACAAGCAGGCGTGCCCCGACCGCCTGACAGGCGCTTTTCGAGCCCCGCCACGGTACTCTCGACCGAGCGGGGGATTGTCTGGAACGAGTGGAGGAGGTCGCCGGCGATAACGACCTCCGCTGGGTCGTGGCGCTCAACGAGTGACTGGAACCGCTGGACCATGTCCGAGCCGGACCCGACCGGAAGTTCGAGGTTCCCGCCAGTACCCCGGCCGACGTGGAGGTCGGCGACGACGAGCGTGTCCCTGAGCAGGAGCGCCCGGTCGTCGTAGCTGGCTGTCATCGCCGTCCAGTCGGCGCTGGCGAGGCTTATATTGTCGGTCATGGCGATGAGCCACATCGCAGGTGTCTGGACCACAGCCGAATAGCTTGGCCTGACAGTGTCGGTGGTATTTTTACCTGCGACTCCCGTGACTCCTGTATGGTCGACGTCCTGGAGAACAAGCGGGCCGCGACGCGGTTTCGGGTCCTCGTGGAGATTGCCGAGCGCCAGCCCGCAGTGAGTCAGGGCGAAATCGCCGACGCTGTCGGCGTGACGAGCCAGGCCGTCAGCGAGTACATCCGCGAACTCGTCGACGATGGCCTCGTCGAGAAGGAAGGGCGGTCGCGCTACCGCGTCACCAAAGAGGGCGTCGACTGGGTGTTCCAGTCCGCCACCGACGTGCGCCGGTTCGCCGACCACGTCACCGACGACGTGCTCGGCAGTGTCCAGGAGGACGCCGCCATCGCCACGGCGGATCTGGAAGAAGGAGAGACGGTGACACTCTCGCTGTCGGACGGCCTGTTGCACGCCGACCCCGGCGGCGGCGACGCGACGGGCGTGACGACAACCAGCGCCGCGGAGGGCGAGGTCGTCGGCGTCACCGGCTTCGAGGGCGTCATCGATCTTAACCCGGGTCACGTTAGCGTCATCCAGGTCCCGCCGGTACGGTCGGGGCCGGTCGAGAACATCGACGAGATCGCTGTGGCCTGTGCGGACGTCCCCATCGTCACCGCAGCGGGCGTCGAGTCCGTCGTTGCGCTCCGCGATGCCGACATCGAACCGACAACGCATTTCGCGGCGGGAGAGGTGGCCGCCGCCGCCGCATCGCGGGGACTTGATGCTGTCGTCGTCGCGACACAGGACACCGTTGGGCGTGTGACCGACGCGCTTCGCGACGCGAGCGTCGACTACGACGTGACGCAGTGACCCGCGAGTAGCGGGACTTTTCCGGTCGGCTGCCGTCGGGACAGCCATGAGCGACAACGAGATCCGTGACGCTGTCGAGGCGTTCCTGAACGAAGCCGACGACGCCTACGGTGAGTACGAGCAGGGGTATACCGACGCTGATGCGACACTCAGGCGACTGGAGACAGCTATCGAGGAACTGCGGACAGCGAGTGAGGAGTAGGACGCCGTCCATCGTCGGGCGAACAATATTGTAGGATTAGGTTCATGTAGCTCGTATGACTGATGTGGTTCTGGTCGACGGCGCACGCACTGCACACGGTGAACTGCTGGGAGGGCTTGCAGACCGAAGCGCGATAGCGCTTGGCAGTGCAGCTGTCGAGGGACTGCTCAACCGGACCAGCGTCGATGAAGACAGTGTCGACTGGGTTGGCCTTGGAAACGCGGTGCAGGCCGGCGTCGGTCAGGTCCCGGCCAGACAGGTCGTCGTCGAATCGCCGCTCCCTGACGATGTCGCCGCGACGACACTGAACGAGGCGTCGGGGTCGGGACTGCGAGCAATCACGACCGCCGCCGACCGTATTGAGGCCGGTCGGGCATCGGTGTGTCTCGCCGGCGGCATGGAGTCGATGTCGAACGCGCCGTATCTCGTCCCGGACATGCGTGGCGGTCGCCGCCACGGAAACAGCGAACTCGTCGATGCGATGATCTGGGACTCGCTGTGGGACAAACACTACGACGCGCATATGGGCATGCTGACAGAGGAACTCGCCGCCGAGCACGGCATCAGTCGCGAGGCCCAGGACGCGTACGCTCGGCGGAGCAATCATCGAGCCGGTGAGGCTATCCGGTCCGCGAAGTTCACCGAGGAACTCGTTCCCGTAGAAACAGCGGCCGGGCTTGTAACCGAGGACGAAGGGCCGCATCCAGACACGACGATGGATAAGCTGGCGGCGCTCCCACCGGCTTTTGCGGACGATGGGACAATCACCGCCGGCAACGCCTCGAAGCTTTCTGACGGGGCAGGTGCGGTGGTACTGGCCGATGCTGAGACAGTTGAGCGCGAGGGACTGGGGCCGATGGCCCACGTCGAGGACTACGCGGTTGCCTACCGCGACCCGTCGGAGTTCTCTATCGCCGTCCGCGACGTCGTTGCAAAGCTGCTGGAGCGCAACGACCTCACCGTGGCCGACGTGGACCACTTCGAACTCAACGAGGCCTTCGCCGCGCAGATGGTATACGTCGCCGACGAACTCGATATCCCCGCCGAGAAGCACAACCCGCTCGGCGGCGCGGTGGCGCTCGGCCACCCAATCGGGGCCAGCGGTGGGATCCTCACGACCACGATGCTGTATGCGATGGAGCGAGCGGACCATCACCGCGGCATCGTGGGGATGAGTGTCGGCGGTGGCGGGGCGATTGCGATGTCTGTGGTGCGCTGAGGAGCCGCCAACGACGAGGCGGATGACCGTCTCCCCGCCACGGCGTGGTGACGCTGGAGGCACCGAGAGTTGAGCGCGGCCGGGGAATCGGGAAGAATTATCGGGCCGGCCGCCCCCAGAGAAAGTATGACTGGATTCTCCCGGCGGGTAGAGCAGGTATCGATCTCGGGCATCCGCGAAGTGTTCGAGGCGGCGGGCGAGGACGCTATCAACCTCGGCCTGGGTCAGCCGGACTTCCCGACGCCGCAGCATGCCCGCGAAGCGGCTGTCGAGGCAATTCAGGCGGGAGAGGTCGACGCTTACACGTCGAACAAGGGGACTGAGGAACTCCGAGAAGCCATCGCCGCCAAACACGAGCGGGATAACGACCTCGACGTCGACCCCGGAGACATCATTGCCACGTCGGGTGGGAGCGAGGCGCTGCATATCGCGCTGGAAGCCCACGTTGATGCGGGACAGGAGGTTATCTTCCCAGACCCGGGATTCGTCTCCTACGACGCCCTGACACACCTCTCAGGCGGGACGCCGCGGCCCGTCCCACTGCGCGAGGATCTCACGATGGCCCCCGAGATAGTCGAGGAGGCCATCACCGACGACACGGCGGCGTTCGTCGTGAACTCGCCCGCGAACCCGACCGGGGCAGTGCAGTCCCCCGAGGACATGCGAGAGTTCGCCCGTATCGCCGATGAGCACGACGTACTGTGTATCTCCGACGAGGTGTACGAACACCAGGTGTTCGAGGGCGAGCACCGCTCGCCGGCGGAGTTCAGTGACACGGGCAACGTCGTCATCGTCAACGCCTGCTCGAAGGCGTACTCGATGACTGGCTGGCGGCTCGGCTGGGTCACCGGGGCGACGGACCGCATCGAGCGGATGCTGCGGGTCCACCAGTACGCACAGGCCTGTGCGTCGGCCCCGGCACAGTACGCCGCCGAGGCGGCGCTGACCGGGCCACAGGAGCCCGTCGCGGAGATGCGCGAGGCGTTCCAAGAGCGCCGCGACGTGCTGCTGGATGGCCTCGACGAGATGGGACTGGACTGTCCCACGCCCAAGGGCGCGTTCTACGCGATGCCGAAGGTTCCCGACGGCTGGGTGGACGAGGTCATCGACCGCGGGGTCGTGGTCGTACCCGGCGACGCCTTCGGCGAGCATGGCACGGGCTACGCCCGCATCTCCTACGCAACGGATATGGCGACGCTGAAGGAAGCCATCGGTATCATGGCCGACGCGACGGCGGCGGTCCGCTGAGCGCTCGCAAGCGAGTGGGCCCGCGGACAGTCGTCCCGAAATTGGAACAGTCTCGGAAGAGAGTGCGAAGAAACGCTTTATTTGCCGCCTGTCTTGACTCGCGTATCCCATCGTGGTATATGAATCAAAGTCCAGCGCACTGTTCGACGGGGAGAGACAGGACTATACGACGGGCAGACACAGTTCCCGGGAGGACAGTGGGATGGAGAAAGCGCTCTGGTATCTGCTGACGGCGACACGCGGCGGTGCCAACCGGGCGCGTATCATCGATGCTCTCTCGGACCGACCGATGAACGCCAACGAACTCGCCGACGAACTCGACGTGGGCTACAAGACGATCAGACATCACATGGAACAGCTAGAGGACCACGACGTGGTCGAATCCGGCGACGAAGAGTACGCCAAACTCTACTTCCTGACCGACCGGTTCGACAACTACCGTGACACCTTCGAAGAAATCGTGGAGAAGATGGACGAATGAGGGGACAAACCACCATCCGGACCGTGGCCAGCCAACAGGAGCGGTGGTGCTGATGGCGATGGGACCGCTCATCACCGCCGCAGCCATCGTTGGCGGGCTTAACGTCCTATTGTTGCTCCCACTGCTGGGCGTCTGGGTCCGCAACTACGCGACGTTCCGGACGGGACTCGTCGCCGGCCTCATCGCTTTCGCCGTCGCGATGCTCGCCGAGAACGCCATCGCTGTCTACTTTTTCTTCTCGATGCAGAGCTTCTACGCCGGCGACCCACACGTCCAGCAAGCTGTACTGGTCCTGCGCTCGTTACAGTTCGTCGCGATTGCTGGACTGAGCTACACCACGCTTCGGTAGCGCGATACCATAGCAGTATGCTAGGGCTTTCAGCCTCCGATCACAGTGCTGTACCGCTACAGAGGCGAACACGTTCGGGGCAAGCGCCTGACTGGCGGAGACCGTTGTCGGACGTATGAGCACAGATCACCAAGAATCGGTACAGGAACTCGACGTCCGAGATGTCGACGGGGAACCGTTCGAACAGATTATGAGCGCCCTCGACGCTGTCAGCGAAAGCGAGGCGCTCCGGTTGGTGAACAGTTTCGAACCGGTGCCGCTGTACGACGTCCTCATAAAAAAAGGGTACCAGTACGACACGGAACAAATCGCCGACGAAGAGTGGCACGTCACGATCAGGCCGGAGTGAGATGCGACCCGAGCGTGCCTCGCGGTGGTTCGTCACCGCCAGCGCGCTGTTTTTCATCGGCTTCCACGCCGCGATGGCGGTCGCAGCGCCCCGCCGCGTGGTCGTCACGCTCGGTCTGTACGGGTTCGTCCTGCACGTCCTGTTCGGGAAGGCTTACGCGCTTGTGCCGTCGTACTTCGATCGGGACCTCGCGTGGGAACTGGGGCCTGCCGTCCAGTTCCCGCTGTCCGTCCTCGGCACAACAGGGCTGGCGCTTACACCGCTCGGTCCACCGTGGCTCCGACCAGTCGGGACTGCGCTCTGGGCCGGCGGCGTCGCAGTGTTTCTCAGCACGCTAGGATGGACAATTCGCGACAACGTCACTGGCGTGGCAACAGGGACCGGCGGTCCAAACGCCCACAGGGAGCCGGTCGACCGGACTGCCAACGTCGCAGTCCCGATAGCGCTCGGCTACCTCGCACTTGCGACCGGTGGTGCGCTCGTTACCGTCGCCGGCTTCGGGTCGGTACTCCCCCAACAACTGTCGCACTTGCTCGCTACGGGGACAGCCGCGCTGTTCGTCTTCGGCGTCGGTTTCCGGCTGTTTCCCCGGTTTCTGGTTGCCGAAGCGCCGCGACCGATCGTTACGGTAGTCATCGCTGCCGGCGCTGTCGGTCCCGCATTGCTCGGCTTCGGGCTGTTCGAACCCGGACTTCTCCTCGTCGGTGGCGTCATCGAGGCTATCGCGGTCGCAGGATTCACGCTGTCATATCTGGTCCTGTTCCTGCGGTCGGAGCGCCGTCGAGTCGGGTTCTACGCGGTGCTACTGGCAGTGGTGTTCGGGGTCGTCGGTATCGGACTCGGACTGATTATCGCCGCAACCGGTCGGGACCCGGCGCTGGTCAGCGCACACTATCGGGCGATGTTGGCGGGCTTTCTCGGACTCACTGTGGTCGGGGCGACGTTCCAGTTCTATCCGCCGGCCGTCGGCGTCTGGCCCTACGCTGATGACCGGACTGCGCTGCTGTCGATTGGGCTGCTTGGTGGTGGACTCGGCATACAACTACTCGGTCTCATCGGTCGGTTCGGCTGGATGAGATCAGTCGGCACAGTGGCTGGCGTTGTCGGCGCACTCTGCTATACGTATCTCCTGTTAGCGGCATTCGCTCGCCGATGGCAGTAGGAGCTCCCCGTCACGAGCCTACTCCGCGACAATGCTGTCGAGCAGTTTCGTCTGGGCGGCGGCGAGGTGTTCCGCGAACGTCGAGACAGAGATATCCAGTTCCGCCGCCACGTCGCCAGCGTTGGCTCCTTTCGGATACTCGAAGTACCCCATCTCAACGGCGGTTTCGAGCACTTCTTGCTGCCGGTCGGTGAGTTTACTTCGGTCGACAAGAATCGAGTCCACCGGGTCAACGTCGCCGTTCCGCCGCATCGATCGGAGCGAGACGCCGTCATACAGTTCTTTCAGCCGCGTCACGATAGCGCGAACCCGGTCGACATCGGGAACGTGGAAGGTCAGGTGGAGCTGTCCGCCCTCGGCACGGATATCCGCGACCGGACAGTCATATGTTTCGACCGCCTCGCAGACGCACTCAGTTCGCGACCGAGAAAACTGGTAGCGCGTCCCATTGCCTGTCGCGAACACTTTGTCCATGTCTTCCCGTGCTTCGATTTCCCCGTCGTCAGTGTCCGTGGCGGTGAACTCTTCGATGACTTGCCCGTCTGCATCTGGGCTGCTTCGGGCGACATCGGTCACTGCCGTGCCCGCCTCATCTGAGACGCTCGCCACTGGACAGGCCCCGGGGGTGTCGACCGACAGCTCCACTCTGATGCCGGAGTCGCTCATATGAGATACTGTGACACCACGTTACAAAACGGGCGAGGCGCGTTCCCACGGAGTGAAAAACCCCCTCAATCTGCTGGGTGCTGATCGGGAACCGATCCCTCGAACCCATCCGGCTGGTAGTCACACAGCGGGTCCGCAGCCAGCGGGTCCCCTGTCGTCGCATACGCCCGCGACCGGCTGCCGCCACAGACTGTTCGGTATCGACAGGCCCCGCATTTGCCCGTCAGCGCGTCATCATCCCTGAGTTGCTGGAACAGGGATGACTCCCGATAGATGTCTACGACGCTTTCCTCGCGGACGCTACCAGCCGATTTCGGCAGGAACCCGGAGGGGAACACCTCGCCGGTGTGGCTCACGAAGGCGAATCCCTTGCCAGCGCGAATGCCCCTCCGGCGTTTGAGCCCGCTGGCCCCCTCCTCCTGATTCTGCATCGCGACCCGCCGGTAGTGGGGCGCTTCAGTCGTCTTGAGGCCGAACGGGGCCTCGTCGCTGACCTCGTGGAGCCACGACAGCACGCGCTCCGCTCGCTCGGGATCAATCGGCGTCAACACTCGCCCGCGGCCGACCGGAACGAGGAAAAACACCGACCACAGCACCGCGTCGAGGTCCGCAACGAGGTTCCGGATAGCCGGCAGTTGCTCGACCGTTTCTGCACTGACGGTGGTGTTGATCTGCAGTGGAATATCGAGGTCACGAGCCGCCTCGGCGGCCTCCATCGTCGCCTCGAAGCTCCCGGACTCACCCCGGAAGGTATCATGAGACTCGCTGTCGCCGCCGTCGATGGACAGGGCCAGCCGCCGGAGTCCGGCGTCGTCGAGTTCGATTAGTCGGTCTCGCGTGATGGAGTTCGTCCCGCTGGGCGTCAGCGTCATCCGAAGCCCCTGCTCGGTCCCGTAGTCGACGAGTTCCGGGAGATCTTCCCGAGCGAGCGGGTCCCCGCCCGAGAGGACGACCAGTTGGCCGTCGCCAAAGTCGCGGGCCTGATCCAGCAGTGCCTTCCCCTCTGCCGTCGAGAGTTCGTCGGGATGTCGGCGGGGTTGGGCGTCGGCCCGGCAGTGTTTGCAAGCCAGTTCACAGGCCTGTGTCACTTCCCAGATCAGCACAAGCGGCTGCTCGTCAAGGTCGAGTTTCCCGCGCATCTATGCCTCCCGGTGGACGCGGGTAACGTGGCCCCCACAGCCACACTGCTGGACGTACTCCGTTGTGATCGTCTCACCGAACGCTTCCTCCAGCGCGTCGAACAGATAGGTTTCCGGGTGGCCGTGGTCGGCGTGGCTCACCAGATTGACGTGATTCCCAGCCGTCGTCATCTCGACGGCGTCGATGGACTGTTCGACGACCAAGTCGGAGTCTTCGGCGTGTGCGGGCGTCTCCAGGTTCGCCGACCAGGAGTTGTCGTGAACCTCGGTCGTGACCGGCGACACGTCCTCGTGGGAGTGGCTCATATGTACCCGTTATCGGCGGGCGTCCCTCGGTCCTCTCCCGAAGATGTTCGGGTTACTATACACACCGGATAGCAGAGAGTCGATCTCCGAACAGCCGCTATCACACGTCCCGCTACGACACCTGATCGACGAGCCAGTCGAACTGCTTGTTCAGTTCCTTCTTGCGCTGTCGCGAGATCACGGTCGAATCGATCATCTCGCCGAGGACCGGGAGGTCGAGTGCGCTGTACTCCGTCGTCGCCGTGACTTCGGTCCCGCCGTCGACGGCCTCGACGGTGTATTCTGTCATCATTGACTCAAAGATACCTTGCTGCTGCTCGTACCGCAGCACTGTGTCAGTCTCGACGATTTCGAGGTCCAGTTCGATTTCGAAGAGTCCGACGCGGTTCGTGATGCCGAGGTCGTCGCCGTCGAGTGTTACCTCGTCGAACCCTGCCGCAAGCATAAACGGCTCCACGTCAGTTATGAGGGCAGTGACTGTTTCTGGATCGGCCGGGACCATCTGGGTCAGTGAGACACGCTCCATACCAGACGGCCAGTGGCCGGCGGAATAAGCGTTCGCCATACCCGGAGATGTTCGACGCTGTGGTTTTGACCGGCTTAGCCTCGTGTTGACAGCGTGTGACAGTACGCCCCAAGTTTCTTATCCTCACCCAAACTAAACGAACATGTTCGGGAATATCGCCGCGGGGGTTGGGCGAATATATTCGGATACACCAATGCCACACGCTGAACTCACGCTCACGATTCCGGAGGAGATTTGGATCGGCGACGTCTCGCGAGCGTACGACGACGCGACGTTTCGCATCCTGTCTGCGCTCCCCGGCGAGGACTCCGGTGTCGGGTTAGCGGAGATCACATCGGACGACCTCCCAGCGGTTCTCCGTGATATTGAAAATCGCGAGTCGGTCACGACTCTTGAGATACTCTCTCACCGGGACGACAGCGCACTGGTGCAGTTCGAGACCTCGATGCCACTCCTGCTCTTCCCGGTGCAGGGCTCGGGTGTCCCGCTTGAGATGCCGTTTACCCTGTCCAACGGCGAAGCCGTCTGGGAGATATCAGCGCCACAGGAGCGGCTCTCCGAACTCGGCGAGCAACTGGAAGAGTTCGGTATCTCATTCAATGTTGACCGCATCCAGCAACACCTCGAAACCGAGCAGATACTCACTGATAGCCAACTGGAGCTGGTTCAAGAGGCCATCGACGCGGGCTACTACGACACGCCACGGGAGTGCTCGCTGACGGAACTGGCGGACCGCGTCGGTATCGCGAAGTCGACCTGCAGCGAGACGCTCCACCGCGCGGAGGAACAGATACTCAAGCAGTTCGTTTCGGACCTCCCCGCGCGGTGACGGGAAGTCGAAGCGCGTAATACGCGCCTCTGTGAGAGGTACGACATATGAGTTCCGACGCGGTCGACGAGACGCACGAAAACGCCCGACAGGAGGTTATCGCGGTAGACGCCGACGACAACAAGGAAGGGCTGGTCAATCGGCTGGACGCCCACACCGGCGAGGGAGTCCGCCACCGCGCGTTCACCGCCCTGCTGTTCGACGAGAACGACCGAATCCTGCTCGCACAGCGCGCGGCAAACAAACGCCTCTGGGATACGCACTGGGACGGCACCGTCGCCTCCCACCCCGTCGAAGGCCAGACACAGGTCGAAGCCACCGAGGAACGGCTCGAAGAGGAACTGGGTATCGACCCTTCACAGTACCAGAATCTCCGCGTGACCGATCGGTTCGAGTACAAGCGCTACTACGAGAACGCCGGCCTCGAATGGGAAGTCTGTGCGGTCTTGCAGGCCACGCTCCACGACACCTCACTGGAACCGAATCCCGAGGAGGTCGACGGCCTCATGTGGGTTCCCTACGAGCGACTCCGCGAACACCCCGAGTACTACCGTCAGCTCCGCCTCTGTCCATGGTTCGAAATTGCGATGCGCCGGGACGAGGAACGGTAACGCCGACGCTCACTGACAGCACGGTCGACAGGTATTGCAGTGACGCCACCCTGACCCGCCCTCTTTTCGGCCCCGCCGCCTAACCCCGGGTATGGACGTTCCGCTGTACGACTCCCTTGACGGTCAGATCGTGCTCGTCACCGGAGCCACGCGGGGCATCGGGAAGGCAATCGCCGACAGGCTGGTCGACCTCGACGCGACGGTGTACGCCGGCGCTCGTGATACTGACGACATCGCGGCTACGGACCGCCACGCTATCGAACTCGACGTGACCGACGACGGGATGGTCGCCGCGGTCGACCGCATCGAGCGCGAGCAGGGCCGGCTCGACGTGCTGATCAACAACGCTGGTGTGATGGACTCACGGGAGCCGCTCGATGAGATGCCGACCGATGTTATCGACCACACCCTCGACACGAATCTCCGGGGAGCGGTGCTCATGACGAAGTATGCCCTCCCGCTGTTGCTGGCCGAGGCGGGCGGCCGCGTCGTCACCATGTCCTCCGGGCTGGGCGCTATCACCGAGAGCCAGTCAGGCGGCACGCCGGCCTACCGCATCTCGAAGACAGGCGTCAACGGGCTGACGAAGTACCTCGACGGCGAGTACGCGGCCGACGGCCTCATCGCCAACTCGGTGTGTCCGGGCTACGTTCAGACGGACATGACTGAGGGGAGCGCCCCACGAACGCCCGAAAAAGGGGCTGAAACACCAGTCTGGCTCGCTCGGTTCCGACCCGATGCGCCAAGCGGGCGGTTCTGGCGCGACAGAGCTGAAATCGAGTGGTAGCAGCCGCGATCAATCAGCGTTCTCGCTGTGGGCCGCCGCTGATACGTCCGTCGCGTGGGCTGGCTCAGCCGCCGGCAGTTGCAGTTCCACAGTCGTTCCCGGCTCGTCCGTGTCGGGGAACGACATCCGGCCGCCAAGGTTCCGGACGATCCAGTTGACGAGCCAGAGCCCAACGCCGGAACCGTGTTTGAGCGGCGTTTCGGTCCCCGAGCGGATGACCTCACGCTCGTGATCTGTGATACCGGGACCGTTGTCATGAACGGCCACACGGACGCCCGGCGTTCCATCGGCCCGTGTCGCCGTGATTTCGACCGCGACTGGCCCCGCATCGGTCGCCTGATGTTCGACAGCGTTCTCGACAAGTTCCTCCAGCGCGATGAGGACCGATGGACCACCCCGTATCCAGAGATCATCCTCGCAGGTGAGCGTGATCGCCACGTCAGGATGGCGGCCCTGCGCATCGTTCATGACCGAGTCCAGCAGTTTCTGAAGCGGTGTCGAGCTGTGCTGTTCGGTCTCTAGAGCCTCCGTGACTCGGCCAATCTTGTTACTGCGATCGACGATGTCGTCGACCGTGCTGATAATACGGTTGAGTCGTTCGCGTTCGTCGGCGTCGGCCGTATCCCTGAGCAGGTCCGCGTTCCCCTTGACGACGTTCATTTCGTTTCGGATATCGTGACGGAGCAAGCGGTTGAGCACGTCCAGTCGTTGCTCGCGCTGTCGGCGGTCTGTGATATCCCGAAGGCTGATAAGATGGCCCGAGACAACGCCGTACGCGCGGTACAGCGGTATCACGCGCACGTCGTAGTAGCGGACGCTGCCGTCGCGTTCGAGGGCCGTCTCGGTTTGCGTTCGCTCACCGGGGTCAGGGACCGTCTCGGCAAGTGCCGGTGACGTATGCGGTAGCGAGTGGCCCAGAAGCGAGTTCTGGTCTCCGTCGAACAGCGCCGTGGCGGCCGCATTGACATCGACGATGCGGCGCTCGTCGTCGACAATGATGACGAAGTCGTCCATTTCCGTGAAGATAGCTTCCCGACCCAGTTCCCGGGTCACCGGCGCCACATCAAGTAGTTGCCCGCGGAGGATGGCGACCGAGAGGACGGCCCCCGACGCGACGTACCCGAGACTCGTCGGGTTGAACGGAGTCGGTACCGCACCGAGCACGAACAGCGTCTGGACGACCGTCGGGACGGCGATGGCGAGCAACAATGCGACCCCTTGGCCCTGAAACACCTGGTTCGACCGGAACAGCATCCGCAACAGGAGGACACCGCCGGCGAGAATCAACAGCAGTATGTAGGACATGTGCCCCCAGTACATGACTTCGTACGCGGGAGCGAGGGCTACCGACGATGCGGAGACGGATTGTGTCCCGTGGCCGGACCAGATGAGTTCGTGGGCGTGATTCGACCACACGAGCGTGACAAACACCGCCGGTTCGACGAGCAACAGCGCTGTTCGGCGCTGCGTGAGCCAGTGTGGGTGCCCCGTGTACTCGATAACCGTCACGAGCCACGCGACAGGGATGATTACTGAGAGCGTCAGCTGTGCCTGAACGAGGCGCTCCATGGTGGATAACCCCGGCACAGCGAGTTCGATACCGTACGCAACAGCCCAGAGGCTCGCCGCGACGACGAACACTGCCAGCGGTCCTGCCCCTGGCCGGTCCCGGTGGAGCCACACCAGAAAGGCGACAGCCATACCGACAACACCCGACAATAAAACGACAGTAAGCGGCGACAGGACCATTCAGTAGCCTAGCAAAGGCGTCCCTGACATAACTATTCTCGGTCACTTCGACTGCGAACGGAGCGCAGACCAGACCGCAAGCGCACCGAGTGCGAACGCCGGAACAAGCGGGAGCGTGAGATAGGCGTCCCGGAGCGTGAGCCCGAAGTTACTGATGACGGTCTGGGCGGCCGGCAAGAGCAAAATTGCGCCAGGAACGAGGAGGAACGCCACGCCAATCATCCCGACCAGAATCCAGCCGCTCGTTCCGAACTCGGGACCGTCGGCGGCTTCCGTGCCCGTTTCACTGTCCGCACGTGACATCTCTGTGGACTGTGGCTCCGTGTCAGGGCGATGGACGTAGCCGGACTCGTCGTCAGCCATCGGCACGCACCCCGTCGCACCTGCTCGAACGGTGCGTCACGATGGGCCCACCTCCAGTAATACCGACGGAACAACGTGGCTGCATATTTCGGAGTCAGGCAAGCGTGCGCAAAACGCTAACGGTCCCGCTACTGCGACAGACCGGGTGCTTCCTGGCGTGAGATGTCACGCAGGCTCATCCGGTGGCCGCTGTCGGAAACGTGTGCGTCCCGCTGCCCCTCCGCGACCGACGAGTCTTCGTAGAGTCCCTCGAACGCACACTCATGGCAGACGACGTGGTATCTCTCAGCCATACATTTTCTTTCTTCTTGCTATATTTTAAGCGTATCGGTTTCAGATATTATATGTATTGCAGTTCCGCAAACAGTCGTCAGGGTATTTATTCACCGCAGCCGATGGAGTAGTATGGTGGATTTCCAGTCCCGTGACACACGCCGGGGTCCGACTGACGGGGAGGACGAGGAGATAGATGAGGCCGAGACGGGGGACGACGAGGAATCCGCAGCAGCCGAGACTGACGACGCGGCCACTAGTTCGGAACCCACCGAAGCAGCGGATACAGCGACGAGGAATGACGACAGAGTCCCAAATGAGGCTGACAGCCCAGATACCTCTGGAACGGATGATACCGCAGAGAACAGTGACGAGTCTACCTCGGAGCCCGAAACTGACAGCTCTGTGACGGAGCGAATCGACGAGGCGGCGGATCACAGTGCGGACAGCCAATCAACGGCTGAAACACAGGACGCTGAAGTGACTGCCGAGGCGACACAGAGACCTGACGAGGGCCCACAGGAAGAACCCCACACTGAGACCCGATCAGCCGCTCAGTCGGGGGAGAAAGCAGCGGTTCAGACGACGGATGAGACGACAGCGCAGACAGCCACCCAGACAGACGCGGCGCAGGAGCAGTCGGTTGCCACTGCCGTCGTCACGGTCGGGACAGCGACAGAGGAAGGCGACCCGACGGGCGAGGCGGTGGAGACAGCACTCGAAGCGACCGGCCAGACAGTCACAGCCCGTGAGCGCCTTCGAGGAGACTACGACGGCATCCAGGAAGCCGTCGACCGACTGGTCGGGCGTGACGACGTTGCAGTCGTCGTCACTGCCGGTGGCCTCGGTGTCGCCCCGTCGGAGCAGACGCTCGAAGCGGTCCACCCGTTGTTCGAGAAGGCCCTGCCGGGATTTGAGGAGGTGTACCGGGGCCTTCTTTTCGAGCAACAGGGGACCAGTGTCATCGCTGTCCGCGCGACGGCCGGAATAGCCGACGGGACACCAGTGTTTTGCCTGCCCGCAGACCCAGCGGCGGCCCGTGTCGCTATCGACGAGATCATCGCGGCGGAGGCCCCATCCCTTGTCGCTGAATTGTCCTGACCTACAGCCGGCGGATGCATGTTATCAGTCTTGTGTCCGTTTACCCGGCTTAACGTGATATTTGCCGGTTCGATCCGGGCCACCAATTTTTCCGATGCCGACGGCTTGTACTTCTAGATATCGGCCGTTTAAACGGATAAATCGCCGTGAAAGGTCGTTAACTGCGCCCCCCATTGAAGTGAAGACAGTCCACAGGACCGGGTGTCATGTCCGATCGCAACGCGACACGACGCGGCGTGCTCAAAGGTATCGGCGCGACAGCTGCGGCTGCACTGGGTGGGGCGGCCCTCTCCGGGACGGTTGCGGCGGCCGGTCCCTGGGAGTCCGTCGAGTCCCCGACCGGGAACACCCTCCACGATGTCGAGTACACTACGGCCGGTGCGTACGCGGTGGCGGGTGGTGGTATCGTCCTCGAACGAACTAGTACGGGCTGGCAGAAGGTCATCGGCGGCGGCCCGACTGGCAACGGCAACAGCCTCTACGGGGCCGACGTGACCGACGACGGCAAGGCCCTCTGGTTCGTCGGCGCGTCGGGCGCTATCGGCGAGTACGACGTGGAGTCGGGCGTCCTCACCGACCACAGCGCCCCGATGGACGTCACCAACAACTTCAACGACGTGTCCGTGACCGGCACCGCCGGCGAGGCGAACGTCTACGTCGCCGGCGACTCGGGCAAGATGTACTACAGCTTCGAGAACGGCGCGAGTGAGACGTGGGACTACACCACACCCGGGTCCGGGTCAGCCATCAACGCCGTCGACTTCCACGGGGTTCGCTCGGGCCACATCGTCGACGGCAACAAGAGCGTCTTCGTCACCGATGACGGCGCAACGTGGAACAAGATCGGCCTCGCCGATGCCAACGTCAACTTCTACGGCGTCGACTCCGACGGCCCGGACGACGTGTGGGTCTCTGGCGGTGGCGGCATGATATTCCACTGGAACGGCTCCGAGTGGATGCCGACTGACACCGGCGACGCCGGCCTGCGCGACATCGAGGTCACCGACGACGACAGTACTGGCTACACGGTCGGTGGCGGCGGCAAGGTGTACGCCCTCAGCGGTGGCGACTGGACACAGGAGGAGACTCCTGCCGGCGAGAACCTGAAGGCCGTCGTCCGGGGCGGCACCGACATCGCGGTCGGTTCTGGCGGGACTATCCTCGAGAAGTGACGCCACAGTAGCACTGGCTGGTTCGAGGCCGCGACACATCGGAGCCACTGACTTTTCACCGGCCCCCTCCAACACCGTACATGGACGACATTCAGGTCCAAGGAACCTCGGTCCCCGCACTCGGCCTCGGAACGTGGCAGCTCACCGGCCATACCTGCCGTGAGACCGTTGAAACGGCCCTGGAGATGGGTTATCGCCACATCGACACCGCACAGGCGTATGGCAACGAGCGGCAGGTCGGGTTGGGGATGGACGCCACCACGGTCGACCGCGAGGACGTGTTTCTGACGACGAAGCTCGACGGGTCCAACCGCGACGAGCACAGTGTGCGCCGGTCGACCCGCGAGAGCCTGAATAAACTGGGAACAGACTACCTTGACCTCCTGCTCATTCACTGGCCGAACACGCCGTGGATGGCGTCGCTATCCGAGACTCTCGGCGCGATGAACAACCTCGTCGAGGAGGGGCTAGTTCGACACATCGGCGTCAGCAACTTCTCGCCGTCGCTGCTGGACAAAGCACGAGGCATCTCTTCAGCCCCTATTTTCACTGATCAGGTGCAGTACCATCCCTACTGGGACCAGCGGAAACTGCTGGACTACTGTCGCATTCACGACGTGCTCCTGACCGCGTATAGCCCACTGGCTCGCGGCGGCGTCCTCGACGACCCCGCGCTCATCCAGATCGGGAACAGGTACGGGAAATCCCCGGCGCAGGTCGCGCTCCGGTGGCTGGTCCAGCAGGAAGGCGTAGCCGCGATTCCGAAGGCATCGAGCCGCGAGCATCTGGAAGCGAACATGGCGATCTTTGATTTCGAACTCACCGACGCGGAGATGGAGCGGATTCGGGACCCGTCAAAGGTCAAGACGGGCGTGCAGTTCGTCCGGTCACAGTTGCCGTTCTGAGCGGTGTTCCGTTTCGAACCAACGATCTCTGGATAGGAGAGGATTCGGCGGGTGGTGGCACGTATGAAGTATTTTGTAGCGTTTACCCCCGCAATCGTGGCGCATGGTGTGGCAAATATTACTAATCACACAACTATGATAAGCCGTCTGGCCGCATCTTTTGTGTGGTGTGTTACCACTGGATTTCGGCGCGGGAACACACCGATGAACCCACAGCGAGGCCACTGTGTCAGTACACGAATCCGATCCGATACGACGGAGCATCGAAGTGGAGTACTGGGTCATCGACGACGCGGGCCGGCTGGTCGAACCGGGCGCGCTCGTCGACGCAACCCCTGGGGCAGAGCGGGAGTTCGTCGAGCCCCTGCTGGAAGTCAAGACGACCCCGTGTGAGACAGCGACAGAACTGCGCGAGGAACTCCTTGGCCGGCTCGGGTCTGTGCTGCGACGGGCCGACGACCTCGGGAAACGGCTCGTGCCGCTTTCGACCCCAGTCAACGCTGACGAGATTCAGGAGATTCCGTGTGACCGGACCCGGATTCAAAACTGTGTCGTCGGCGACGATTTCGAGTACGTCCGCCACTGTGCCGGCACGCACATCCATGTCGAACAGCAGTCGGGGCGGGAAATCGACCAATTGAACGCGCTGATTGCCATTGACCCCGCGCTAGCGCTCGTCTCATCCTCGCCGTACTTCCGTGGCCGGCGGCTGGCCGACAGTGCGCGCTCGAAGCTGTACCGCTGGATGGCGTACAACTCAGTGCCACACCAGGGCTGGCTGTGGTCGTATCTCGACGACACTGCGGAGTGGGACCGCCGGCTCGAACGGCGCTACGATGAGTTCGTGACCGCGGCTGTCGACGCTGGTGTCGACCGCCGGACTGTCGCAGCGAACTTCGAGCCCGAAAGCACGATCTGGACGCCGGTCCAGCTTCGGGCCGAGTTCGGCACCGTCGAGTGGCGGTCGCCCGACGCTGCACTCCCGAGTCAGGTCCTGCAACTCGCCGATGCTGTTGCGTCTCTCATGGACCACCTCAGGGAAACCGAAGTACGTATCGAGGGCGAAACGGGCCGCGTTACCGACGACGAAATCGTGCTCCCAGAGTTCGATGCTGTCCTTGCATACGCGAACGACGCTATCCGGGACGGAGCCACCTCGGACAGCGTTCGGTCGTATCTCGACCGGATGGGATTCGATGTGGACGCGTACGAGCCGGTCGCGCCGACGTTCGACAGACCGGAACCGGTCACACCTCACGATGCTCGCGAGACTCGGCTCGAACACGCTGACCGACTTCAGGACGATGTGCGACAGGCTGCGCCGGTCGCACTCGATTAGAACCGGAGTCGGCTCGCCGAGACGGAGTGGTGACCAAGGGTTTAGGAATCGCCACACCAATCCCGCGCTATGGTAACGGCGCTCGACGATGATGTCTGGTGGTACGATCTCACGGGCGTCAACGCGACGCTCGTTGACGACGACGGCGCGCTCACGCTCGTGGACACGGGGCTGCCCTGGCACGGGAACGGGCTCGTCGCCGGCCTGAGCGAGGCCGGCTACGAACTCCGGGATCTTGACCGAATCCTCCTCACACACTTCGATTTCGACCACGTCGGCGGACTAACCGCCTTCGACGGCATCGACGTGCCCATCTACGTCGGCAAGCGGGACGCGCCGCTGGTCACCGGTGAGCGGTCGCCGCCGCTGGGAAACCACAAGGGTGCGTTCCAGCGACTCGTCTCACCGTTCGTCGACGCACCGGACAACGACGTTATCCCCCTGGCCGACGGCGATACCGTCGGGAGTTTCACCGCCTATCACACCCCCGGACACACGCCAGGGCACGTCTGCTACGTCAGCGAGTCGCTGTCACTGGGACTGCTAGGTGACCTCGTCCGTGAGGACAGCGGCCGCTTCGAGCCGTCACCGTGGTTGTTGAGTTACGATACCGACGCCGTTGCCCGGAGTGTCAGAGATTTTGCCGAGCGCGCACCACAGTTTGAGATTGCTGTGCCGGGCCATGGCGTTCCCTTCGAAAAAAACGGCTCAGAGCGGCTGGACCGCCTCGCGGCGACGGTGTGAGTAACCGGACCGTGTGGGACTGCGCTACAGTTCCTCGGCGACCGCGTCGGAACCGAGCAGGCCCGGGTCGACGACGAGGTCCGTCTGTCGGCTGGCGAAATCGGGCAGGGAGCCCTCTGCGTAGACGACGATCCGGAGGTCGGGGTTGAGGTCCTTGGCGACGGCGATGGAGGTCGCCTGTGACATCTCAGTCAGCAGGTACACGTCCGCTTCGTGGATGCCGGCCTCCTCCAGCCCGGGGCGGTTGCCCACGTCAGCGACCGTCACAGTGTGTCCCTCGGCTTCGAGCGCGTCCGTGAGTCCGTTGGGGTCCGAGCCGACGAGAACGACGTTCATTCGTACTCGATTGTCGCCGGCGGTTTGTGGGTCACGTCGTAGACGACGCGGGCGACGTTCTCGTGGGCCCCGGTGATGCGCGACTGCATACGCTGGAGCGTGTCCCAGTCGAGTTCCTGTGCGCGGGCGGTCATTCCGTCCCGGCTCTCGACGGAGCGGACGGCGACGACCCAGCCGTGGACGCGGTTGTCGCCCTTGACGCCCGTGGCCTTGCCGATGACGGCAGCGAGCGCCTGCCACGGCTCGTACTCCTCCAGTTCCTCCTCGACGACGTGGTTGGCCTCGCGGGCCACCGCCAGTTTCTCCTCGGTGACCTCGCCGATGATCCGGACGGCGAGTCCCGGACCGGGGAACGGCATCCGCTCGGAGATGATCTCTTCGAGGTTGAGCGCGCGGGCGACCTCACGGACCTCGTCCTTGTAGAGGTCCCGCATCGGCTCGACAATGCCGTCGAAGTCGATGCGTTCGGGGAGACCACCGACGTTGTGGTGGGACTTGATCGTCCCCTCACTCTCGATGCGGTCGGGGTAGATGGTCCCCTGCACCAGGTAGTCGGCGTCAACCTCGCGGGCGACCGTCTCGAACTCCCGGATGAACTGCTCGCCGATGATATGGCGCTTCTCCTCGGGGTCGGTCTCGCCTTCGAGTTCGTCGAGGAAGCGGTCCTGTGCCTCGACAATGCGCAGCGAATCCATGTAATCGAACGTCTCACGGATCTCGTCGGTCTCGCCTTTCCGCATCAGCCCGGTGTCGACGTAGACGGCGGTGAGCTGGTCGCCGATAGCCTCGTAGGCCAGCGCGGCGGCCGTCGAGGAGTCAACACCGCCGGAAAGCCCGATGACGGCGTGCTTGTCCCCGATCTCGTCGGCGATCTCGGCTTTCGCCTCCTCGATGAACTCGTCGACGTTCACCATCAGTGGCTCACCTCCTCAGTCGTCGCAGTGTGGGGGTCGTCGCCAAGGACTGCTTCGAGCAGTCCGACGAACGGCGGGCTGGCACGCGTCGGCCGGGAGCGGAACTCCGGATGGAACTGCGTCCCGATGAAATAGGGGTGGTCCTCGGGTTCGAGTTCGAGTATCTCCATACGGTTTTCGGCGTAGCCAGAGAACTTCAGCCCGGCGGCTTCGAGGTCGTCGATGTACTCGGGGTTGACCTCGTAGCGGTGGCGGTGCCGCTCCGTGCAGGACTCGCCGCCGTACAGCGTTGCGGCGAGCGTGTTCGCGTTGATTTCGGTTTCATGAGCACCCAGCCGCATCGTCCCGCCCATGTCCTCGATTTCGTACTGCTCGGGGAGGATATCGATGACGGGGTGTGGCGTGTCCTCGTCCAGTTCCGCCGAGTGGGCGGCGTCCAGATCCAGTACGTTGCGGGCGTACTCGACGACAGCCATCTGGAAGCCGAGACACAGCCCGAGGAACGGAACGTCGTTCTCGCGGGCGTACCGGATCGCCTCGATTTTACCCTCCGTGCCGCGGGCACCGAAGCCGCCCGGCACGACGATAGCATCGGCCTCGCGCATCCGGTCAGCATGGTGGTCATTCATTTTCTCGGAGTTGACCCACCGGACGTTCACGTCGACGTTCTTCTCCAGGCCGGCGTGTTTCAGCGCCTCGTGGACGGACATGTAGGCGTCTTCGAGGTCGTACTTGCCGACAAGCGCGACTTCGACCTCGCCTTCGGTGTTCTGGGTGACGAGGTCGCGCCAGCGGTTCTCCCGTTCGTCTTCCGGCAGCGCCTCCGAGGCGATGTCCAGTTCTTCCATCACGTACTGATCGAGGCCTTCCTCCTCGACCATCAGCGGGACGTGATAGATATCGTCGACGTCCGGGTTCGAGAAGACTGCTTCCGTCGGCACGTCACAGAACAGTGCGATCTTCTCCTTCGTGTCGATGTCGAGTTTGTCCGAACAGCGGCCGACCAGAATGTCGGGCTGAAGACCGATAGAGCGCAGTTCCTTCACAGAGTGTTGGGTCGGCTTGGTCTTCTGCTCGCCGTTTTTCGAGTAGGGGACGAGCGTGACGTGGGTAAAGAGAATATCGTCCTCGTCCTCCTCGTGGGCAAACTGTCGGAGCGCTTCGAGATACGGCATCCCTTCGATGTCTCCAACCGTGCCGCCAACTTCAATGATACAGACGTCGTTGCCTTCGGCGGCCTCGCGGATACGGCGCTTGATATCGTCGGTGATATGCGGGATAATCTGGACCGTGCGACCGAGGTAGTCGCCGGACCGCTCCTTCTCGATGACGTGCTGGTAGGTCTTCCCCGTCGTGACGTTGTGGTCGAAGGTCATGTCGATGTCGAGGAACCGCTCGTAGTTCCCCAGATCGAGGTCGACTTCCCCGCCGTCTTTGAGCACGTACACCTCGCCGTGCTGGAAGGGATTCATCGTACCGGCATCGACGTTCAGATACGGGTCAATCTTGACCGCTGTAACGTCGAACCCGGCGTTTTTGAGTAATCTACCTGTGCTGGCGGCGGTGATGCCTTTCCCCAGGCCAGACATCACGCCACCGGTGACGAAGATGAACTTCCGACCCAGTTCTGGGTCGTAGTCCGTTTCGGGTTCGGTCGGCATACCGACGGTGAACCCCGCGTAGTCTAAACGGTTTCGGAGCGCGCACTGTTCGCCACCCCGTCGCAGTGTCAACGCGACTACAGTGACGGCTGCGTGAGGACGCGCCACGCTGCCACGAGAACAGCCAGCGACAGCGCCGAGAACAGCGCATCACCGGGACTGGAGCCGATTGCGATGAACAGCAGGTAGCCGGCGACGAACCCACCCAGAAGCGAGACGACGCCGTGCCGTGTCGAGTGAGACACCGCCGCCCTGGTTCGCGTTGACATACAACATTATTTATCAGTATATAGTATAAATGTACCTTCGGTATCCGTGGGCGGGTTCGGCGACGGTCAGGACTTGAGCACGCCGGATCGGATGGCGAAGTACGTCCCGATAGCACCAGCCGAGGCGAGCACAAGCGCCCGTGCCGGCCCGCCCGCGACGAGTGCCGTCTGCATCAGTACTAACAGCGTCACCAGCGTGGCGAGAAACGACACAGCAGCGAACGCGAGCGGGCGATCCATGATTGAAAATCGAGCCGACAGCGCCTCTGTCTTTCGATACTATCCAGCAGGTGTGGGGCCTGAACGATACGTTCACTGGGCGCTGAACTGGCGACAGGAATCGACCACGGACCCTGAACAGTGGGTTCCCAGCAGCTACAGGTGGTCGCGGAGAAAGGGCCCAACTGTCTCGCCGATACGGCCGCTCTGACCGACGAAATGGTGGTCGGCTGGCAGGTGCTCAACTGTCTGGCCCAGCTCGGTGGCCCGGTCGACGACCGGGTCCCAGTCCACTGTCGCATCGCGCTCCCCGACCACGACCTGCACTGGACAGTCGATGGCCTCAAGCGCGGCAACAACGTCGAGGTGCTCGGTCACTCCGGCCGGTGGTGCAAGCACTGACAGGGCCACGGGGTCGGCCGCAGTGTCGTGTTCAGCGGCCGCACAGAGCGCCACAGCCGCGCCGAAACTGTAGCCAAACAGGCCGACTGCGTCGTACCCCTCGTCGGCCCATACCAGCGCGTTTTCGGCGTCGGCCCGCTCGCCACGGCCCTCGTCCCACGCGCCGTAGTCGAAGCGGAGACAGCCGATATCGGGGGCCAGCGCATCACTGACCGCTTTCAGGCGCGTGTCCGACCGCTTACCGCCGTACTGCGGATGGGGCGGGCACGCGACGACGACGGCATCCGATGCCGGCCGGTCGAGCGATGCGGTGACATCTCGCCCGCCCGGTATCCCGACGGTAGTCATACGTGTTCACTCGTCATCCCTCTGTAAGAAATTTAAGGTTGGAGAGACCAATGCGCATACATGGGAATCCTCTCGCGCGCGTCGTACGTCATCCGCTCCAAGCTCAACGCCGTCCTGAACCGAGCGGAGGACCCGACAGAGACCCTCGACTACAGCTACGAGCAGCTGCGTGACGAACTGCAGGACGTCAAACAGGGCATTGCGGACCTGACGACCCAGAAGAAGCGACTGGAGATACAGAAGCGCCGCCTCGAAGAGAACGTCGAGAAGCACAACGAACAGGCGCGCCAGGCTGTCGAGCAGGACCGCGAGGACCTCGCCCGCCAGGCGCTGGAAAAGAAAAAGCAGAAGATGAGCCAGATTGAGGACCTGGAAGGCCAGATACAGGACTTACAGAGCCAACAGGACCAGCTAGTCGAGCAGAAAGACGAACTGCAGAAACAGATCGAGCAGTTCCGCACGAAAAAGGAGACGATGAAGGCTCGCCACGAGGCCGCCAAGGCGTCAGCGCGCGTCAACGAGGCGATGACCGGCGCGGGCGACGAGATGCAGGACATCAATCAGGCTATCGAGCGCGCGGAGGAACGCACCGAGGACATGGAAGCCCGTTCGCAGGCGATGGACGAACTCCGCGAGGACGGCGTCCTCGAAAGTCAGATATCGGATGAGAGTTCACTGGAACGGGAGCTTGAAGAGGTCCGACAGAAAGGGTCAGTCGACGCCGAACTCGACACGCTCAAAGCAGAGATGGGGAAAGCCGAGGACGGCGACAGCGGGTCGAGCGATGCGGACGTCTCCGAGGCCGAACTGGAACAGGAACTCACCGACGAGAGTACACAAGTCGACGTCGACGAGAGCGAGGTCGAGTCAGAACTGGATGAGCTGAAAGAAGACGAGCAGTAACGCGGCGACACGGGAGTTTTATAGCGGCCAGACAACCGACACCGAGAGCGTCGTAGCTGCACACAGAAGCAGCTGTAGCGGTCCGCCGACACGCGCGAAGTCGGTGAAGCGGTAGCCGCCGGGGCCGTACACCATCAGGTTCGTCTGGTAGCCGATGGGCGTCAGGAAGGCCGTCGCGACCGCGAACGTCACGACAACGAGGAACGGGAACCCGGAAACGCCGATTTCAGCGGCGGTGGCGACGGCAATCGGGATCATCAACACGACGGTCGCGGCCGGGGTGATGGCGCTGGCGAGGACGGCAGTCAGGAGGTACACCAGCGCCAGCAGCGCGAGCGGCGGGAGGACGCCGGCGGCGTCAACGAGGAGCGCGCCGACGAACGCGGCCCCGCCAGTGGCTTGCATCGCCTGCCCCAGTGGGAGCAACCCGGCGAGCAGGAACACAACGTTCCAGCTCACCGCGTCGTAGGCCTTCGACGCGCTTAGCGTGCCGGTCGCCACCGTGGCGACGACGCCGCCCAGCGCGGCGATGTAGATCGGGAGGAGGTCCAGTGCCGCAAGCGCGATGACAGCAAGCAAGGTCACGAGTGGGACCGCCGCAGCGGCGTCGAGCGAGGGCTGGCCGCCGTCGAGCGCGTCGAACAGCTCGGGAGGGCCCTCTGTCAGGGTCAGGTAGCCCTCATCCTGAAGATGTCCCACTTCGTCAAGGGGCGTCTGGAGCAAGAGCAGGTCGCCGGCGGACAGTTCGACTGCTGTGAGGTCCTCGTGAATGATCTCGTCACCGCGGCGGACGGCGAGGACCGTCACGTCGAATCGACTGCGAAGTTGCACGTCGGCGAGCGTTCGCCCGCGGAGCCGCGACTCCCTGTCGATGACGGCCTCCGCGAGGATGCCCGGGTGACCGCTCTCCGCCAGTAGGTCCGCTGTAACGGACTCGCGGGCGAGGTCCCGCAGGTCGAGCGTCTGTGCGAGTTGGTTGACAGCCTGACGGTTCCCACGGACCGTCAGCACGTCGCCGGGTTCGAGCGGCCGATCGGTGGCCGTCGCGAAGAACGACTCGCCGTTGCGGTCAATCTGGAGCACGTCGACATCGAGCGGGTCACTCACGGCAAGGACCTGCTCAACGGTAGCCTCGGTCGGCAGTGATTCCCCCGTGTCGACCACCTCAACAACCGCCTCAACCGCGTCGACAGGGACGCTGCCTTCGAGCGCTTCCTGCACCGTCAGCCCGACCAGCGGGGACGTCTCGCGAACCCGTAGCTGCGACAGGTGGCGATCCATCTCGAACTCCTCAGTGAAGTCGGCTGCGGGGTGGATGCGTTCGGGGACGAGCGCCCGACCCACCGTCAGCAGGTAGCCCACGCCGACAGTGAGAACGACCACGCCGACAGGCGTCAGCGTGAACATCGAGAACGGCCGGCCGAGTAACTGCGCCGAAAGGTCGCTCGCGAGTAAGTTCGTCGCAGTGCCGACCAGCGTGAGCGTCCCGCCGAGCATCGCGGCGAACGAGAGCGGCAGCAGCAGGTTCGACGGTGAGATACCGTATCGCTCCGAGAGCCCGGTGACCAGCGGTATGAAGACCGCGACCACCGGCGTGTTGTTGACGAAGCCCGCGCTGACGCCCGTCGTGCCGACGATGGCGGTCAGCAGACGCCGTTCGTCACCGCCCGTCAGCGCCGCGAGCCGCCCGGCCAGCCAGTCGACAACACCGGCCGATTCGACGCCGGCGCTGAGAATGTACATCGCAACGATAGTGACCACCGCCGGGCTGGCAAACCCCTCGATGGCTGTCCGCGCCGGGACACCGGTGTACGGTTCCAGCACGACCAACGCGACGAGGACGGCGATGGCCGTCATGTCTGGCGGGAGCCATTCGGTGACAAACAGCGTCAGGGCGGCGGCGACGAGCGCGAAAACCACGAGCGCGCCCATCGAGAGCGAGGGCATACCACCCCTCTCGGCGGACGGCGATAAAAACATCCGGGACGCCGTCAGGGGGTTTCGCGAGCGGACTCACTTCGCTCACCGCCGCCCACCGGTCGCGCCATCTTGTCACGTCGGGTCCGGCTCGTATCCCGGGCCGACCCGGAGCGTCAGTGCGGTCTCACGCACTGACAGCGACAGCGTCTCGTGCGTACTGAGTTCGCCGTCGCGGCTGAACGTGAGTTGCTCGCCGTGTCCGGCGACTGTGATTTCATCCGCCCGGACGTGGGTCACTCCGTCAGTGTCCAGCGTCAGCAGCCGCTGGCCGATGGCCTCCGCGACGAGGTTTCCCGTGGGCATCTGTTCGACGATGGCCACGTCAAGCAGGCCGTCTTCCATGTTTGCCTGTCCGCCTTCGGCAACGAACTTGCGAGCGTTGCCCACCAGCAGGCAGGTGGCTTCGCCGGACCAGGTGAATGGTCCGTCTTCGCCGACAGCCGCGATAGTGATATCGAGCCCGTCGAAGCGGAGCGCCTCTTGTGCGCCAGTGAGCAGAAACGCCAGCGTGCCGAACCGCTCCTTGAGGTCGCCCGGAGTCGAGACGCTAGCGTCGGCAGGAAGGCCAGCGATACAGGACACCAGAAACGGTTCGTCGCCGGCGACACCCACGTCAACCGGGCGCGTCTCTCCGGTGTCGGCGATTTCGACGCCGTGTTCGATGTCCTTGACACCGATGTTCCCGGCCAGCAGGTTCGCCGTTCCGGCCGGGATGACGCTCAGCGTCACCGAGTCGAGGTGGCCGGCGTCATCGAGTCCGCGGACGACCTCGTTCACCGTCCCGTCGCCACCACAGACGGCGACCTCAGAGGCCTCGGCCCGCCCGGCCTCGCGGCCGAGTTCGACTGCGTCGCCCGCTGCCTCGGTTTCGTACACCTCGAACCCGCGTGCCGCCATCAGCCGCGGAACGTAGTCGGCGTGCTCGCCATCGCCGCTGACGGGATTGAGAATGCACCGACGCGAGCCAATCTGCATAGTACTAGCGAGTCCAGACCAGCACTTATACCGTGGTGATGTAACGGCGTCACTCCCAGTCGACGTCGACACTCCGGTCCGTCTCACGGAGGATGAATGGGCCAATTGCGAGCGTTCGCTTAGTTATTGTGACGATACGGAGGATGTACGAAATCAGGACTGTGAACGGAAGCAGCGATGCTGTCGTCGTCACCGCGAGGAGCCACAGCGCGTCGGGGACGCCGGCTGTGACGCCGACGAAATCCTGCACATCGAGGAACAACAATGAGGTGATTGCGACGGTAAGCGCCGGGATGGCGACGTACAGCAATGTCCGAGAGAGGTCGGACAGTTCCCACTGAAAATACAACGTTTTGAAGTGTTCTCGAGCCGGACCAAACAGTTCGAGCGTCTCGACGAGTTCCGCAAGTGAGTCGTCGATCTCGTCGGTGAGTTCGTCGGCGTAGGCTTCGCGAATCCGCCGCCCAGCATACAGCTTCCAGGAGTAGTTGTAGTTTAGCGCGGCCTTGACGACATCGAACTCGCCGAAGGTTCCGCCGTCGAGTTGATCGGTAACGCTGTCGGCGTTGGTCAGTACGGCGTCCAGATAGTTCGACAGCAACGCCGTCAGGTCGTCATCAAGGGTCGTCTCATCGACGACGTTTTGGGCATTCTCAGCTCGCTCGGCGGTCCCGCGAACCAGCGACCGGAGGAACGCCGAGGGCTCTGCCGGACTGACCGGCGTGTCGACGGCGTCGGCCACATCGGCGCGGAACTGCATCGCCCCGTTCATCCGTTCGCGCTGGTCGCCGGCCGCACCGAGTTCCTGCGACAGGACAAGCTGATTGAGTGTCAGGACCAGCGTAACGGCAGTTATCGTCCCCGTAATCAGCGCCTGAAACAGCGTTTCGACCGGGTCGCCGCGAGTCAACAGCGTCATGGCCGGTTCAGGATGCAAGAGCCCGACGGCGAGAATCCCACAGAACAGGACGGCCGAGAGGAGGCTGGTGACGAGCCAGCGGTTCGCATCGAGGAGGAGCCAGAGGAGCCGGGTGTCACCGGCGGCGCGCTCTCGCATGGTGTCGCTCAACTGGCTCTCGGCAGAGGGGGATGGCACACCGTCCCGGACTCCTGCCAGGCAGAAAAGCCTCCGGCCGGGGCGGCGTCACCCCTGAATGGGCCAGTCAGTTGTCGGTGGCGTCAGTGTCGTTCGTCATCAGTTCCAGCGTCTCGGATTGCGCCCCTGCAATGTTGGTGTAAACATTGACGGGGCGGTGACCGACGTGACCGGACGGACCACCCGCGTCTCGACTGCCTCAACCCGGAATGCCGCCGCATTCGGCTCGGTCGTCGTGACAGTCACCAGTAGTGAGTCCGCAGTACCCACCGGACTTGCGGCAGCGTCTGCGCCGGCGGCGATTCCGGCCGGACCCAACGAGCGGCCTGAATCCCCTCCGCGGCGTTCGGAGTGGGGTGATCCAACAACTGACACCCGAACACACGATACGCTGAGAGCGTCTGCGAGCGACTGTGGTGAGCGTAGTAGATGGTCGCTACCGGTCCGTGGATCGCGCTCCGACACCCAAGTTCCTCGGCGAGTTCGCGTTCGAGCGCCTCCCGGTCGTCCTCGCCTGGCTGAGTCCCGCCACCGGGGAGCGTCCAGAACGGCGTTCCGTCGGCGTGGTACTCTTTCACCAACAAAACCTCGTCCGACGACCGGATGAGGGCTTTTGCACCGGGACGGAGGCAACCACCGGTCGCGGAATCACTAGTCGTTGGGTTGACGGTCTGATTCGACACGTGGAGTGCAACTATCGCGAGACAACCACATTAGTAGTTTCCGTCTACCGGAGCAAACGCGGGGGCAGGGGCTGACTGGAGGCTACCGCCCGGCGAGGAACGTCACAGCGGTTCGCTGCTGCTCGACCTCGGTTTCGAGGTGGTCGCGGAACTCGGCGATGTCGATGTCCTTCTCCTCGCGTTCCTTGCGATCCCTGACTGAGATTGTCCCGGCTTCCTCCTCGTTGTCGCCGATGACACACATATAGGGAACCCGGTCGTCGTGGGCCTGCTGGATCTTCTTGCCGACAGTCCAGGATCGGTCCTCGATAGTGACCCGGAAGTCATCGAGTTCGTCCTGAATCTCCTCGCAGTAGTCGATGTTGTCGTCGCTGACCGGTAGCAGGCGAATTTGTTCGGGGGCAAGCCACGGCGGGAACTTCCCGTTGTAGTGCTCGGTCAGCACCATGAAGAACCGTTCGTAGGAGCCATACAGCGCGCGGTGGATCATCACCGGGCGATGCTCCTTGTTGTCCTCACCGGTGTAGGAGAGGTCGAACCGCTCGGGCATATTGAAGTCCAACTGGACGGTCGGGCCGTCCCAGTGGCGACCGAGCGCGTCCTCGAAGGCGAAGTCGATCTTCGGGCCGTAGAACGCGCCATCGCCTTCCTCGACGACGTAGTCGATGTCCTGCTCGTCGAGGACAGATTCGAGCTGGGATTCGGCTTTCTCCCAGATTTCGTCGCCGCCGACGGACTTCTCCGGCCGGGTAGCGAACTGGACCGTGTAGTCGAGGTTGAAGGTGTCAAGCGTATCGAGGATGATGTCGACCGTCGCCAGCACTTCCTCCTCGATCTGGTCCGGGCGGACGAATAGATGGCCGTCGTCGATGGTGAAGGCCCAAGTTCGGGAGAGCCCGGAGAGTTCGCCGCGCTGCTCTTTGCGGTACACCTTCCCGTCCTCGAAGTACCGCACCGGCAGATCCCGGTAGCTCCAGGAGTTCTGCTCGAAGATGGTGGCGTGGCCCGGGCAGTTCATCGGCTTCAGGCCGTACTCCTCGTCGTTGACATCGAGCAAGAACATGTCGTCGACGTAGTTCTCGTAGTGGCCTGACTTCTTCCAGAGTTCGGTCCGGAAGACGTGGGGCGTCTCGACCTCGTCGTAGCCGGCGTCGCGGTTGAGGCCGGCGACGTAGTCCGACAGCTCGTTGAGGATCTTCTTGCCGTTGGGCTCGTACAGCGGCAGGCCCGGCCCGGTCGTTTCGTCGATGGAGAACAGATCCATCTCCTGACCAATCTTGCGGTGGTCGCGCTCCTCGGCCTTGCGGCGCTGTTCGAGGAACTCGTCGAGCGCGTCCTCCGTCGGGAAGGCGGTTCCGTACACGCGAGTCAGCGTCTCGTTTTCCTCCTCGCCACGCCAGAAGGCCGCCGAGATTTCGAGCAGTGCGAAGCCGCCGATTTCGCCGGTCGATTCGACGTGGGGGCCCTGACAGAGGTCCTCGAACTCGCCCTGGGTGTAGAACGAGACTTCCTCGTCGTCTGCGGCCTCGGTTTCGAGGATGTCCTGTTTGAACTGATTATCCTCGTAGCGTTCGAAGGCGTCGTCGCGGTCGACGAGTTCGCGTTCGATGTCGAGGTCCTCCTCAATGATCTCCTCGGCTTCGGTCTCGATAGCTTCGAGGTCGTCCTCGTCGATGTCGACACCGGTAATGTCGTAGTAGAACCCGTTGTCGGTCCACGGCCCAATTGTGAGCTTTGCATCGGGGTAGAGGCGCTGCAGGGCCTGCGCGAAGACGTGGGCGGCGGAGTGACGAAGCACATCGAGATACTCGTCACTGCTCTCGGTGACGATTTCGAGTCCGACATCTTCTGTCAACGGCGCGTGTTTGTCGACAAGTTCGCCGTCGACAACGCCGGCGACCGTGTCGTCACCCAGCCCTGGCCCGATTTCGTAGGCGACATCCTCGACCGTGCTGCCGCGTTCGACCTCGAGTGGGGTCCCGTCGGGCAGCGTGACCGTGACCGTACTCATATCCGAGGATACGACGGCGGCCGGGGATAAGTGTATTGAGACGCGGGCGACGCTGGTGTTACTCTGGCAACAGCGGGTCCGAATCCTCGTCGATAGTGTCGGCCGCCGGCAGGTCAGACTGGGCCGGTGGCCGTGCTGCACTTGCCCGCTCCAGCGATGAAAGCGCCAGTTCTTCCTCTCCTTCGAGCATTGTGAGGCGATCCATGACAGTGACAGTCTCCCCGCCGGCCGTATGCGGTGTCACGCACCTGAGTTCCGACCCGGCGTACTCGGCTAATAGTTGGACCGGAAACACAAGCGCTCGGTACTGCTCCCCCGACATCTCGGAGTCAACCGATCGGACCTGGAACGCGGGTTCGAGTGAACATTTGTTGCGTTTTGCCCATTCCTGAAAGACGCTGACTCGGTTGAGTGCGAAGAGTCCGAGTTCGGTCCGCGCCTCGGCTGGCGTGGACGGTATTTGCCGACCAACGACCTGAACAGTAAAGTCCGACAAAACATCAGTGTCTGACAGCCCCTGAAGTCGGTCGATAACCGCAGCCTGTTGCTGCGTGTGCCCGTCGGGCAGGAGTGAACGAACGTACAGTTCTGCCCGTGTGCCGTCTGGCTGCGTGCTCCCCTGCATCGTATAGAAATTAATGGACAGCAACTGGCAAAAGTATTCCTGTTGACAAATAATGGTTAGAACGATTATACACTGAACGACGGAAACTGAATCAAACGATTACACCACCGGTTGGACAGCTGTGGACCGTGTCAGTGTGATAGGGAATACTATGTGGGCACAGTTCGCATGAGAAGCCGGATATGTACGATTCGGTGCTCGTGGCCACAGACGGCAGTTCGGGAACGACTGAGACGCTCGCACACGCCACTTCGATCGCGCGCGACAACGACGCGACCCTCCATGGGCTGTACGTCGTGGACAGACGACTGTACGTCGCGGCCGACAAGGCCAATCAGGACGAGGTGCGTCAGTCGCTGGAGGAAGAGGGAGATGTCGCGCTTGACGACATCGTGGTTGGGGGCGAGGAGGCCGGCGTCGAGGTCGTCACGACCATGGCGGAAGGGATTCCCCACAAGACAATCACCGACTACGCAGAACAGGAAGACATTGACCTCATCGTGATGGGAACCCACGGCCGAACCGGCCGAGACCGGGTCGCCAATCTCGGGAGCGTCACCGAGCGCGTCGTCCAGAGCGCGCCCGTCCCCGTCCTCGTCGTCCACATCGAATAGCTCGGTGAGGTGCGGTTGCGGTGGAGACGTGCGCGACAGCGGCTATACAACCGGTAGCACCCCCTTCTGACCGGTATCTTTTCGATCCGCCGACACGATGGTGACAGTATGGACAGCCGAGAGTACGCTTTCGAAGGAGCAACACCTGACATCCACGGATACGCCCACGTCAGCCGCGAGGCGACGCTGGTGGGTAATGTCACCGTCGGCCCGAACGCGAACGTCTGGCCCGGTGTCGTGTTGCGCGGCGACGTGGCCCCCGTCGAGGTAGGCCGCGAATCGGCGATCGGTGACGGGGCCATTGTCCACGCCTCGACCGTCGGTGAAAAAGTGATGGTCGGCCACGGAGCTGTTCTCAACGACGCCCATGTGCGTGACGGGGCGCTCGTTGGATTCAATTCGACAGTCAGCGACGCCACTATCGGCGAGGGCTCTATTGTCGCGATGGGAACGGTCGTCCCACCGGGCTACGAGGTCCCCGCGGAGTCCTTTGTCCGCGGGAGTCCGGCCACAGTGACACCGTTGTCAGAGACCACTATCGATCCCAACGAAGTGTTCGAGGCGTTCAGTTCCGGCGATTACGCCAACCTCGCGGCCCGCCACGAGGACCTCTTCGAGTAACACCCGGCGGACAACGACAGGTCACTTATAGTGGAAGAACCCACACAGTACCGAGCATGGACGATATCGTCGACCTCGTGACCCGGTCGCTCGCTGACGAGACTGCCGCGGCGTTCACTGAGCGGGTCGACGAACAGGCGATGCAGCTCCGGAGAGCCATCGAGGCCGGGGAGTTCGACAACGAGGCGTTCTCCGTCGGTCTGGAAATCGAACTGTACGCCATCAACGCCGAGCCGGACCCGCCCGAACCGGACGATGCGGAAGACAGCGAGGAAGCCACCGAAGAGGGCCTGAGCGGATCGGGCGGGGCAGCCTGGAGCGGGTCGCTCGACGCGCCGGCGGAGCCAGAAGACGACGGCGCATCACTGGAGCCAAACGGCAACGGGGCATCGCTGGAGCCAGACGATGGCAATCCACTGGAGCCCGACGGCGATGAGTCTCCAGATCAAGACGCTGGTGAAGCTGTTGACGGGTCCGACGACGCGTTCGGTCCCGGAGAGGGGCCGTCACTCGACATCGACCCGGACAGCCCGCTGGCAGAGGACGAACCGGAGACGCCAGAGGAGGAAGAGGCCGAACCGGCCGTCGAGTCATCAGTCGAGGAAGAAAGTGACGAACCGTACATGGACCCCGAGGACTGGAAGGGGCGGCTGACCCCCTTACCCGACGTGGTGTTCGAGGGGGAGGCCAACAAGGAACTGGGCCTGCACAACGCCGAGGTCAACACCGAGCCGAACAGTTTCGACGAGACGGGAATGGAAGTCCAGACGACGGCGGTGGAGATGCAGACGAAACAGGCCCGCCAGCAAGCGAGCAAGCACAACTGCGAACTCGTCCTCGACGCGATGTGGACCATTCCCCCGGAGGAGGGAAGCGAGCAGTACCTCTCGGCGCACGAGACGAACGACGGTGTCGTCCTCGCGGACAACATGCGGCAGGCCCCCAGATACGTGGCACTAGACAACGAAGCGCTGGACCACGCCGGCGGCAGCATCGACTTCGACGTACCGGGGTACAGCGGGTCGTTCCCGACGATTCTGTTCGAGTCGCTGGCTACCTCGATCCAGCCACACCTCCAGATTCCGGATGCCGGAGCGTTCCCCGAGTACTACAACGCTGCGATACGGACGCTCGGGCCGCTGCTTGCGCTATCAGTCAATTCGCCGTTCCTACCCGCCGATATGTACGGTGACACCGACGGCGAGTGGCTCTGTGAGACTACCCATCACGAACTCCGTATTGCGGCCTTCGAGCAGTCGGTCAACACCAGTGAAAACCCGAAAGTCCGGGTCCCGCGAGACCTCAACGACACCACTGATGTCGTCGGTCGCGTCGTCGACGACGACCTGTTCGCGCCGTTCCTCCGGGAGTTTCTGCACGACGACGACCGGGCGGCATTCGAAGACGAGTTCTGGGAGTTCGACCACAAGCGCGGGACCTACTGGCGCTGGCTCCGCTGTGTCGTCGGCGGGACGCCCGTCGACGGGGCAAGCACTGAAAAGTCACTCCGAATCGAGTATCGCCCGCTCCCGACCCAGCCCCACGCCAAGGACATGATCGGGCTGCAGGCGCTGACGGTCGGCCTCATCCGCGGGCTGGTCGTCGCCGACCACCCAGCCGCAGAACTGCCCTGGCAGGAGGCCAGGCGGAGCTTCTACAGCGCCGCACAGGACGGCTCCGACGCGGACCTCTCGTGGGTGACGGCCGAGGGCGAGCGGACGGTCGATCACGACGCGATCTACGACGAGATTTTCCAGTACGCTCGTCTGGGGCTAGCCGAACAGGATGTGCCAGAGGCCCGCATCGACGAGTACCTCGGCCCCATTGAAGCCCGATACGACGCCGGCATGACCCCAAGCGGATGGAAGATCGCTCGCGTCCGTGAGTACCTCGACGACGGCGACGACCTCTCGGCAGCCATCCAGTCGATGCAACGGGACTATATCGAAGCAAGTCGCGAACACCACTCCTTCGAAGAGTGGCTGTAAGCGGCCAGCCCCCGGTAAAACGGAGTCCAAGAGTCTCCTGCCGGATGGCGGGTATTTATTCGGATGACGCCGTTATATTTGGGTGATGGTATCCACAGGCGACACAGCGCCGGACATCTCGGCGACAATCGCGAACGGTGAGGTAGAGGACTTCGAACTGAGCGACCACCTTGGTGATGGGCCGGTCGTGCTGGCCTTCTTCCCGGGCGCGTTCACACCGCCGTGCTCCAACGAGATGGTGGCCCTGCAGGAGCACCTCGGTGACTTCCACGACGCCGGCGCAACGGTCCTCGGCGTCAGCGCCGACTCGGCGTTCTCGCTGAACTCCTTCCGTGACGAGCACGGTCTGGAGTTCGACCTGCTCAGCGACATGGGCCGGTCGGCGATTCAGGACTACGACCTCGAAATTGACATCGAAGACCTCGGGCTGCTCGGCGTCTCGAACCGCGCCGTGTTCGTCGTCGACGACGACGGCGAGGTCGCCTACAGCTGGGTCGCCGACGACCCGACCAACGAGCCGGACTACGACGAGCTGCTGGACGCCGTCCAGTCGGCGTAAGCGGGTCACCCCCGAACCCGGTTTTTATAGGCACTCCCTCGCAGCTACGCGTCTCGTGTCCGGTGAGCGCCGGTGCCGGCCGACACCGCGGTCAGGTCGAACACGTCACCGTCGAGCGGGACGCCGGTGTAGGGGTCTGACGCTAACAAGAGCGCTCCGTCGAGGTCGACGTAGTCGACCAGCGGCGCGAGATGTACCGCTGCGGCGATACTGGCGTTGGACTCGACCATACATCCGAGCATCAGGTCGAGGCCGTGGGCGTCGGCGGCGTTGAGCAGCCGCATTGCGGGCCGAAGACCGCCGCATTTGACAAGCTTGGCGTTGACGATGTCACAGGCGTCAGCGACCCGCGGCACGTCGGACGCAGTCACGCAGGACTCGTCGGCGGCGACAGGAATCTCAGTCGCGTCGGTCACGCGGCGCAAGCCGTCAATATCGTCGGCCGCAACCGGCTGTTCGAGCATCGTCACGCCAGCGTCGGCAAGCCAGTCCGCATTGTCGATAGCTTCCTGTGCGGTCCATGCGGTGTTGGCGTCGACGCGTACCTCGGCGTCGGGAACGGCGTCCCGGACCGCGTCCAGTCGCGCCCGGTCGTCCTCAGTCCCGAGTTTGACTTTCAGGTGGCCAAAGCCGCTGTCGGCCGCCTTCCTTGCTTTCTCAGCCATCCGCTCGGGTGAGTCGATGCCGACCGTGTAGGTGGTCGGTGGGACCGTGTCCGGGTCAAGTCCCCACTGGCGGTACAGTGGCAGGTCCAGTTGCCGAGCGGCGAGGTCGTGGACGGCGATAGAGAGTGCCATCCGGGCGGCGGGCTGGTCCGGCGCTCGCTCGGCGAGTTCCCGTTCGATGCGTTGCTGGGCATGTGGGTCGCCGATGCGGTCGACAGTCTCACAGAGCGAGGGCAGCGTTTCAGCCACCGACCGAGCGCTCTCGTTGTAGTACGCGGACGGCGTGACGGCCCCGATGCCGGTGGTGCCCTCATAGGTGAGTTCAACCACAACGGTCTCGCTGGTCTCGCTGGTCTCCCGCGAGATGCCGAACGGGTTCGACAGCGGCAGGTCGTGACGGTCGACGCGCCAGTTCATAGGATGGCGTCCAGTACCTCGTCAGGGACGCCGTGGCGGACGGGATCAGTTGCCGGTGCGTCCAGAGCGTCGCTGTACTCTGCAACAGCATCTGCGGCCACACCGTCGTCGAGGTGGCGCGTGTTCAACATGCCCGCAACGACAGAGGCGTCCGAGATGGGCGCGGCCAGACGCTCGTAGATGTCGACGTACTCGGGGAGGGGCGGAATATCGAACGACTCGTAGCCGTGAATGGCCTCGCGGCCGGCCTCGTGGCACATGACGAGCGCATCCGGGACCGACCCGTGGAGGATGCTCGTCGTCACACCCGAATAGGCCGGATGGGCCAGCGCGCCCTGTCCTTCGACGACGAGGAGGTCCGCCGCCTGCACTTCTTCCACCAGCCGTTCGACCGCGCCGGCGGCGTAGTCAGCGATGACGCGGTCGATGACGATGCCCCAGCCGGTGATGGCGATACCGGTCTGACCCGTCGGAACGACGGCAGCGTTGAGGCCCCGCTCCCGCGCCGCATCGCGGATCTCGAACGACGAAGTCATCTTCCCCGTCGAGCAGTCGGTGCCGACAGTCGTGACGACTGTCGCGTCCACTTCACCGGCGGTCCCCGCTGCCACGGTCAGGTCTTCGGGCGGCTTGCGGAGGTCGTGCAGTTCGGCGTCGTGTTCCGCGGCGAGACGAGAAAACTCGTCGTCGTCAGCCAGAAAGTCGTGCAGTCCAGAATACACGTCACAACCGCGTTCGAGCGCTGTACGAACGTCGTCTCGCCAGGACTCGTTGAACTCGCCGCCGATTGGAGAGATACCAATTACGAGCGCGTCAACGTCGGGTGCGTCGGCCATCGATGCGACGACTGGCGCATCCTGTACGTCCGGCAGCGAGTCGTGGACGCGCTGGCCGGCCCGCTCGCGGTCGATAAGCGCGCGTACCGTTCGGTCACCGTACCGCAACAGCCCGACGGCCGTCTTGGCTCGGTCGGGGAAGGCGTCGTGTGTTAAGATGGCTACGGCCATGGCCGGACAGAATCACCGCCCCGCGAAAAAGCTACGGAACGCGTAGCCGGACTGACCACAGCGACCGAACGGCGTCGTCGAGCGCCGCGTCGGGCTCCCCAGTCGCGTCGACCGGCTTCGTCGCCGTCGCAAGGTCCTCAAACTCGTGGATGACCGACCCCTCGCCGACGACGTACAGCCGGTCGGGCGACACCTCCTCAATGGCGGCCCGACAGCGGTCGAGGTGGGAGTCGATTTGCTGGTCCCGGAGCCGTTCGAACCGGCCCTGCGAGAAGCCGCCCTTCGAGTGCTGGCTTTTCAGCTCCGAGTCGAACCCGTGGAACGCGGTCCGCTCGCGGCCGTCGTACTCGCCCATGGCGAACAGGTCCGAGCGAACCAGCGCGACGACGTGTTCGCCGGTCGGTTCGAACCAAGACCGCTCCAGTTGAACAGTGTCGGCCCACCCGGTGAACGGCGACGGCGGCGCAGGGACGGACAGACACGCCGACAGGATGCCGGCGTCGTCCGTCACAGCCAGACACGGCGCGGCGCTGGCGACCAGCGCCGCGCGGTCGCCGAAGGCGTCCCGAACCGGGCCGGGCAGGGAGCGCTCCGCGTCGACGTAGGCGGTAAAGATCCCCTCTGGCTCCGTCTCGACAGATTCCAGCCGGTCGAGTACTTCACTCAGGCGCGCCCGACTGAGCGTCTCCTCGGCCCGGAACGTCGATTCGCCCTCCTCGTCTTGCAGGCGTGCGACCCGGTCCTGGAGTTCGGCCACGCGGTCCTCCAGCCGATTGACCTCGGCCTCGGCCTGCTGGCGTTCGGTCGCTGCGTCGGCGCGGCGCTCCTTCTCGGCGTCGAGCTGTCGTTCGAGATGGTGGTTCTCCTCTTCGAGTTCGGCCACCCGCTCTTTCAGCGACGCTCGTCCCAGCAACCGGTCAAGCATCGACTGGATGGCAGACGGGGACGGGCTTAAAACTGACTTCCGACGACCCTCAGACGGCGGTGTCGGGCAGTGTCGGCGTCCCCTCTGAAATAGAGAGCAGTTGTGCGGCGTGGTCCGCTTTCGCCAGAAATACTTCTTCGAGGCTGGGTGGGTTCCGGACGTTGGCGTTTTCAAGCATCGTTTCGGGAACGACGAGTGTGTCCGCCGGGACCTGTTCGTCACCGTGGACGGCGAAGTGCTGGGAGCCGAGTTTCATTACGAGCGGATAGTCTGTGCGCTCGACCCCGTCCCCGGAGGCGTACAACTGTTCGTTCACTCGCTCGTGCTGCTCGCGACACATTGCGGCCGCCGCGTCGTCTCTCGGTTCGACGTAGAGGCGGCCGAGGTAGTATCCGCGCGAAAACTGTTCGAACATCGGTGCAACTGAATGTGTGTCATTGACATACATAAGTGTTCGCCGGCAACCTTTTCCCGTCGTGCAAACAGCGCGGATTCGGGGGGTCGGTAACCCGATACCGGCGTCTGTCCGACAGGGCTTTGCCACGGCCGGCCCCGAATCGACCTATGAGCGAGCAGCGAGGGCCGTTGCCACGTCGGTACGCGCGCTACTATCTGGAACAGACGCCGAGTCTCGTGTGGCTGCTGGTCGTCAACGCCGTCGCGATGCTCGTCGGTGTCCGGTTTTACGTCGAGACGATGCCCGGAGTGTCGACGTTCCTCTGGCCACTGTACGCCGATTCGCCGGCTGCGCTGTTCCTGATGACGCTATCGGTAGCGACCCTCCTGCCATTCCTCGGCAAGTCACTCGACGAGGTCCCGCTGACGGTGCCGCTCGCGTACCTCCACACGATTGCGCTGGTCTGGCTGGTCAAGATGGGTCTGTGGACCGTCGTGGCGTTAAACATCGGCTTCGACGCCTACTTCCCGGCTCCGTGGGCGTATTTCGGCATCATCATTACCCACCTCGGCTTCGTCGCCGAGGGGCTGTTAGTCCCGCACTACGCCCGAACAACGAAGGGCGCGCTCGTGACTGCACTGGTGCTGGCACTCGGCAACGACGTCCTCGACTACGGCTTCGGCTACTATCCGCCGTTACGATACGATCCAGGACTCGTGTTACCGATTGCCACCGTCGCGCTCTCAGTGCTATCGGTGGGAATCGCCTGGCGACTGCTTCCGATGCAGCTGCCGACTGAAAAGACAGCTTAAACACTCTTGGACTATTTGAGGTTATTTCGAGCGTCTATGAACGACGCGAACGAAGGCATTTCTTTTTGATGTGGGAGGACAGAGGCAGGAACAGGAATGAGCCCACGTCAGGCCACGCTCCTCACCGTGCTGGTCATCGTCGGGACTGTCGCTGTCGGCCTCCCGGCCGTGACAGCACAGGAGACCGCGACGGAGGCAGTGGCTACGCAGAACGACTCTGCCAGCGGCATGGGAACGCAACTCACCGCGTTCCTGCAGTCGAACTCCGCCGCCGCGAACGACACGGTCGAGAACGGGATGTGGCGGTCCGCATACAACCAATCGAACGGAACCGAACGGGCCGAACTGGTCACAGACCGGGCCGACTCGCTTGAGCGCCGACTCGACCGACTACAGGAGCGCAATACCACGCTCGAACAGCGATACGAGAACGGAAGCATCAGTGAGCAGGCCTACGTGGCACAACAGAGCAGACTTACCGCGGAGATCGCGGGCCTGCAGGCCGCGATTAATGACACTGACACAGCCGCCGAACAGACCGGTGTGAACGACACCGCACTGAAGCGGCTGAAACAGAACGCCAGCAATCTCTCCGGTCAGCGGGTCGCATCGATTGCTCGCGGCATCGCCGGACCGCCGGAGACCACCGACCCGGATGAGCAGGGGCCGCCGGACAACATCGGATCCAACCAGAGCGAACGGGGCCCACCAGCCAACACATCCGAGCAGGGTGCAAACCAGAGCCAACAGGGGCCGCCTGTTGATACCCCCGGACAGCAAGGGAACGAGAGCGACCAAGGCCCACCGGACGACGGGCCTGGCGACAGCGAAAACGAAACTGCAGAGTCCGACGACACAGCTCAGAGTGGGGGAAACGGCGCTGAACAGGGTAACGATAGGGGCAACAGCAGTGATGATGAGAACGCCAGCGGCGACGATAGCGCGGGAGGCAGCACTGGGCCTGATGGGGCTTCTGACAGTGGTGGGGAAGATGATTCAGCCGACACGTCGGATTCTGACGACAGTTCTGGCAGTGACGGTTCTAGCGGCTCTGACGATAGTTCTGGCAGTGACGGTTCTAGCGGCTCTGACGATAGTTCTGGCAGTGGCGATTCTAGCGGCTCCGACGACAGTTCTGGTAGTGACGATTCCGCCGGCAATGGCGGTGTCGATGATTCTGGCAGCGCTTCCGATGGTGGCAACGACAACGCCGATAACGGAGGAAATGATGGTGGCGGACAGAGTGGTAATGGCGGAAGCGGTCAGGGAAGCGGAAACAGCGGCTTACAGGGCACATCGTGGATAGACCGGCTATCGTAGGCGGGTGACACCAGCAAACCGCCTGACGAGAGTCATGCTTTTGAACCGTGACCCGCTACCTACGTATCGATGGACTCCGCCGAGTTACTCAATCTCCTTGGAAACGCCAACCGCCGGCGGATTCTCAAACTACTCGCACACAAACCCTGCTACGTCACCGAAATCAGCGAATACATCGGGGTTAGCCCGAAAGCGGTCATCGACCACCTCCAGAAGCTCGAAGACGCCGGGCTCATCGACTCCCGGACAGACGACCAACGCCGGAAGTACTTCTCTATCGCTCGGAACCTCCGTTTGGAGGTTCGTGTCTCTCCGTATGAGTTCGGTACCAAGAGCGCCTATCCGGCAAATCCCGAGTTCGAGATGCCCTCTTGCCGCCACCTCTCGATAGATGTCGGCGAAGAAGCTGGCGGGAATTTTCACGACCTGGCACGCGAACTAGAGCATCTCCAGCAGCTAGAGAACGAACTGTCGCTGGCCCAGCGGTGGGTGCAGGCCCGCATGACCGACGTGCGGGACCGCATCGACTCCGGCTTCGAGAACGGCGACGGACGACTATACGCAGAGCTGGTCAGCGGACTCGCAAACGGTATCGATACCGTCCCGGCGCTGGCCAGAGAGATCGAGGCCCCGCCGGAAATCGTCGAGGAAGCACTCACTCGGCTTGCGGAGGACGATGTGGTCAAACGGACCGACGACGGCTGGGAAATCGTTTAGACGGGACGGGAGAGCTTCAGGAAGCGGACCGTCTCAGTCCGCATTCGACCCGTACGAACTCGGGACCTCGACCGACAACTGTTCTGAGAGCAGGTACGTCACTGACCCGACAGCGGCCAGTCCGATCGGAAGCGCGATGTACGCCGGGACGCCGTAGCCGGCCATCAGGAACAGCCCGGTTGCGACAATACCGGCCAGCACTGCATAGGGAATCTGGGTGTTCACGTGGTCAACGTGGTCGCTTGCGGCAAACATACTCGACATCACCGTGGTGTCCGAGATCGGCGAGCAGTGGTCACCGAACAGCGCGCCAGTCAGAATCGCTGCGATAGCCGGTGCCAGCGGCGCGCCGAGCGCGTGTCCGAGCGGGATTGCGACCGGGAACAGGATACCCATCGTCCCCCAAGACGTACCGATGCTGAAGCTGATAATGACCGCACTGACAAAAATGACGGCGGGCAGCATCCCAGCCGTGATAATCCCCTCGCTGATGGCGATGACGTATGGGCCGACACCGAGTGCCTGGCTCACGGCACCGATAGACCACGCGAGCGAGAGCACCGCGACGGGGAACATCACCATCTTGAACCCCTCGAAGATAGCGTCGCTCACTTCGTCAACCGCGATCCGTGCGTGCCCGACGAGAATGGTCAGAATGACCAGACAGGCTGAGAACGAGGCCCAGACGATGGCATCCGCAGTGGCCGCGTTCGACAGCGCATCGGTGAGACCCCGTCCAGCGAACCCACCGCCGGAGTAATACAGTGAAAACCCGGTCACCCCAACGAGTGCGGCGATTGGGGCGGCGAAGTACCACCACCGCGGCTCGACGTGGTCGGGCGTCACGATATCGTCTTCCTGCGTTTCCATGAGCGGGTCAGCGTTGTCGCCGAGGACTTTGCCCTCTTCTCTGGCTCTACGTTCGGCCTCCGCCATCGGGCCGAAGTCAAGGTCGGCGATGACGACAATGAAGACCATTGCAAGCGCGAGCAGGCTGTAGAACCGATAGGGAATCGATTCGAGGAACAGCAGGAACGCGCTTCGGTCCACCCCGATTGTGGTCAGTTGCTCGGCGATGAGTCCGACCTCGAATCCGAGCCACGTCGAGACGACTGATATCGACGCGGTCGGGGCAGTGGTGGAGTCAAGAATGTACGCCAGCTTCTCGCGACTGATGCCGAACTTATCGGTGATCGGCCGCATGACCGACCCGGTAATCATCGTCGAGGCGTACGAGTCGACGAAGATCGTCATCCCCAGTAGCGACGTGCCAAGCGCCGCCTGCCGGCGGGTCCGAATGCGCTTGACCATCTGTGACGCAAGCGCATTCATCCCGCCGGAGAGGAAGATCATCCCCAGCATTGCTCCGATGAGGAAGGTGAACAGGAGCAATTTGACGTTAAACGGCTCGGTCACGTTATCCACGACAAACTGTAGGCTCCGAGCGGCTCCGGCGGCTGGGTTCCAGCCGACGAGCACCGTCGCACCGATCCAGATACCTGCAAACAGCGAGAGCAGTACTTGGCGAGTGAACAACGTCAGTACAATGGCGAGCATCGCCGGAAACAGGCTGATAAGCCCGTACGTTTCTGGTGCCATGCGTTCTGTTCCGGGATTTACATACGAGAGTTATAAGCGTTATCAACTCAAGACACTGTGATTGAAAATCGAGAAAGTGCACCATATGGTCAGTTACATCTCAATATTCTGGATATATGGATTTATCTTACCACTATATGACAAGACCAGTACAGTCAATATTACGTGCCAAGAAGTCCGTTCACGCCGAGACTGCTATTGGGGACTCTTTCGCAGGCAGGCTATCGGCAGGACATCGAGATCGTTTGGCCGACCGATGTGCGGCATATCAGACGACAGGATCATCAAGTACAGTAAGCCCAGAAGGGGCGGTCGCGCCACTGGCCAGAATGTACCGTCGAGCAAACTACAGGTCTTCCGTCAGTCCGCTGCGAAGGTCACGCCCGAAGTAGTGCCCGCCGACTGCGAGTACCAAACCGACAGCGCCGGCGATGGCGAACAGTCTGGTCCCGTTCAATCCCGCGGCGAGCTGTGGGAGGAGAGACAGAACGGCCGTCGCACCGCCGCTGAAACCGCCCGCCAGCCCCAGTTCGACGTATCGGCGCTCGCTGGCGAGCAGTCCGTAGACGAATCCACCAAGCAAGATGCCGACCAGTTCGGTGAACGGGACGAGCGGTATCAGCCCGCCGAGCACCATTCCGCCGCCGACCGCGCCGAAGGCAAATAGCAGCGCCCGCAGTGAGAAGTAGCTGCCGCTGTCTTTCGTGGACGTTTCGGTGACAGACGATGTCGTATCTCGCGATTCCCCGACAGCAACATCCGTCTCGACCGACTCGGTCGTGCCAACATCGACGCCGAGGTCACTGCCCGATTTCGCGTCCGTGTCGCGGGTCCGTTCCTCGGTTCGTTCGGCCATACAGAGTGTGGGACCGCGAGTAGTATGGTCCTTGTGGGGTCTGCCGGCACTCAGGGATACGGTGGTGTGTCGCTCAGATACCGAGCCACTCGTCGTTGCGAACCGAGTAGCCGTTCGACCGGCAGAACTCCGCCGCTTCCCGGCGAACGTCGCGAGACCCAGGAAGCTTCTCGTTCTTGTGAATGTGCTCAATAATCCAGTCGGCGATGGCCCGAATGCCCTCATCGTCGTCATCCGCGTCGATAGTCCGTAGCTCCCGGAACGTCCGCTCGTAACCGTCGCGCTGTGAGGCCCCGAACGACGCGCTCTGGTGTTCGTCGGCGGCCTCGACGACGCGTTTCATCGCCCCGGCTACCGTCGGCCGCTGGACCCGCGTCCGGACCTCGGCTGGCGATTCAAAGGACTCGACCTCCGCATCGGGTAAGAGGTCCGCAACGGTGTACGTCCCTTCGGTGGCCTCGATTTCCCTATCGCCGACCGTAGCGACCACTTCAGCCGCTGTCACCGGGAATTCGAGCGTTTCGAGTTCTGTCTCGAAGTACGCGAGTTCCGTCGGGTCGACCGGCGGTTCGGGTTCGTCCGCGCGCTCAAGTTCCTCGGCGATAGCGCGCTCCCGCTGGCGGCGTTCCTCGTTCCGGGCCTGGGCTTCGCGGCCGTTCTTGTTGTCTGCCATACCTGTTAGAAGAATGTCGAGTGGGATAACACTGTGGTCTGGTAACGCTTGAAATCCAACGTAACGAGTGTCGATATTCCGAAATTGAACCGAAGCATAGACTGAAACCGCCGACCGGTCAGCACAGTCCAATGTGTGACTGAGAGCGCTCGTCGAAACGAGTGGGTTCAAGTCCCACCGGCGGAAAGTGCCGCGCATGAACGCAGGCGACCGGGTCCGCGTCGAGCGCGCGGCCCAGACCTACGAGGGCGTGTTGCTCCCATCGAGTACGCCCGAGCACCTCGTCGTCAAGCTCGACGGCGGATACAACGTTGGTATCGACCGTGAGGACGCATCCATCGACGTGCTTGAATCGGACGTGTACGACGTCGAGAGCGCACAGGACGAACAGAGCCAGTCGGCAATCGAGTTCGACGACGACCTCCCGACGGTCTCGCTGATTTCCACTGGCGGAACCATCGCCTCGACGGTCGACTACCGGACCGGGGCAGTGACGGCACAGTTCGACGCCGAGGACGTGCTGCGGGCAGTCCCGGACCTGGCCGGGATGGCGAACTACCGCGGCCGCGTCGTTGCCAACATCCTCTCGGAGAACATGACCCCGGCCGTCTGGCAGGACCTCGCGCAAGCGGTCCACGAGGAGATCGAGGCCGGCGCGGATGGCATCGTCGTCATGCACGGCACTGACACGATGCAGTACTCCGCGTCGGCGCTGTCGTTCATGCTCGATACGCCAGTACCCATTGTGTTTACCGGCAGCCAGCGCTCGGCGGACCGCCCGTCCTCGGACAACGTGATGAACGCTGTTTCAGCGGTCGAGGCTGCGACGAGCGACTGTGCGGAGGTTTTGGTCTGTATGCACGCCGACGAGTCCGACGACCGCTGTGCGCTCCACCGCGGCACTCGCGTCCGGAAGAACCACACCTCGCGCCGGGATGCCTTCGAGACCGTCGGCGCGAAGCCACTCGGCGAGGTCGACTACGACATCGACGGCGAGAGCACGGTCACGTTCCGCCGCGAGTACACCGAACGGGACGCCGTCGACCTGGCGCTACACGACCATATCGAGACCGACGTGGAACTCCTGAAGTTCTCGCCGGGGATGGACCCGTCGCTGCTCGAAGCGGCCGCCGAGAACAGCGAAGGCATCGTTATCGAAGGGACCGGGCTCGGCCACGTCAACACCGACTGGATCGGGACCGTCGAGGAACTGGACATCCCGCTTGTCATGACCAGCCAGTGCCTCGAAGGGCGTGTCTGTGACCGCGTCTACGACACTGGCCGGGACCTGCTCGACGCCGGCGTCATCGAGGGCGAGGATATGCTCCCCGGCACAGCGAAGGTCAAGCTCATGTGGGCGATGGCAAACAGCGACGACGTGGCCGATACGATGCAGGACCCCCTCGCCGGCGAGATTCAGCAGCGCTCGACACCTTGGTTGTAGCACTGGACCCAGCGCGGTAACTCGGTCACGGTGCGGGCGACTCCGCCACCGGAGCGCCTCTTTTTTATTGTCGCGGGCGAGTCTCCCGGTATGTCGCCGACTGTTCGGACGGCTCGTCACGACGACTACGACGATATTGTGGACTTGACAAGCGATGTCTGGGCCGACCGCGCGATGGCTGATTACATCCCCGACGTGTTCCGCGAGTGGGTCGACGACGACGGCGCGGACCGGAAAACCCTCGTCGTCGACGTTGACGGCCACGCGGTCGGCCTCGCGCAGGCCGTTATACTCACCGAGACCGAGGCATGGTTCCAGGGCATGCGTGTTGACTCGGACTACCGGGGGAAGGGGTTCGGGTCACTGCTGACGGACCACCTCATTGAGTGGGCGGCCGATGCCGGCGCGTCGGTCGGTCGAAGCATGGTGTTTTCCTGGAATGAGGCTGGACTTGGCCAGTCGCTGGCGACTGGCTTCGAAGCGGTCACGTCGTTCCGCTGGGCGCACCCCGATCCGGCGGACGAGACGCCTGAAATGACTGTCGGAAACGACCCCGCGACAGCATGGCGCTATTGGAAGGAGAGCGACGGCCGAAGCGCCCTGTCCGGGCTCGCGCTCGACAGCGGGGAGAGCTGGGCGCTCTCGACGCTGACTCGGGAAACACTCGACCGGCTGGCGGCCGACCAGACTGTCCTTACTGTCGGCGGTGACGGGCCACAGGGGATGGCCTGTCGGGTCCGAACGACAGACGCTGACGGCGAACAGCTCGCGGAGTACGCGGTCGGGGTGTGGCATGATGTCGACGCCGCACAGGCGTTATTCACTGCGATAGCTGCCGATGCAGCTACTCTCGGCGTCGACGGAACGCGGGTCCTCATCCCTGAGACACCGCGCCACGTCGCCCAGACCGCGTACGCTGGCGGGAACATCGATGAGCGCCCGGACTTCGTGTTCGAGATAGACGGCCTCAGATAGTTATCATAACCGATAACGCGGTCACAACACTCATAGAAATACTTGCCGTACCATCGGTAGATGAATTTGTTTGGGAGCCCTCCAGCGTTTCTTGCGTATGTGGCGGCGTACGCCCTCGCGGCGGTCGGGTGTGGTATCGGGCTCTACAGAGCGACTCGCATGGAGGACCCCGATACCCGCCGGGGAATGGTCGGGCTCCTCCTCTGTAGCGGTGGCTGGGCGGCGCTGGAACTCGGCTTCCTGATCACGCCCGGGACGCTGGGGTACGCATTCTACCTCGGCAGCCTCATCGTCGGGCTTGCGACGGTCGGTGCGTGGCTGTACTTCTGCTCGGCGTACACGGGTCGGGCCTTCCACCGGAACCAATCGTACCGTGCGGTCGCTGTGGGCGCGTATCTCGGTATCGTCATAATAAAGCTGACCAATCCGCTTCACGGGCTCTACTTCGCCACGCAGTTCGTCGCCAACCCGTTCCCGCATCTGTCGATCACACACGGGGTATTCCACTGGGTAGTGACGGGGCTCTCCTACGCGCTCGTCACCGTCGGCTTCTTCATGCTGTTCGAGTTGTTCCTCGAAGCCGACTACGATACACGTCCGCTCGGCGTTCTCGTCGGTATTACCGCACTTCCGGCGACGCTCGATATCGTCGGGTACGTCAGCGACCTCTTGCTCGACATCAATCACGAACCGCTCGGCGTTGCACTGTTCGCGTTGGGTGTCCTCTACGTGTACGATGAGGCGTTCCTCGCCGTACAGTTGACCGACGGCGTCGATGATGCTGTCGTGTATCTCGACGAGGACGGCCATATCAAGGAATCTAACGGCAAGGCACAGCGGCTCTTCCCGACACTATCTGGGAGCCGCGGGCAGCACCTCAAGACGGTATTGCCGGCGGTCATGGAGATCCTGAAAACGGACGAGCAGATTCTCGAACGAAGCCGGGGTGGCGGGACCGAGTATTACCTCGTCAGTGACACCTCATTTTCGCTAGGACAGGTCGATATCGGTCGGATGCTCGTGTTCACCGATGTGACCGAAACCGAGCGGCGTCGCCGCGAACTTGACCGACAGAACGAGCAATTAGAGGGATTCGCCACTGCAATCAGACACGAACTGCTGAACACGCTCCAGATAATCACCGGTCGCGTCTCCGCCGCTGGCGACGCCCTGAACCGCGGAGACGTAGACCTAGCGAAAGAATCCCTCCAATCAACGTCTGAAACGGCCGATCGGATGTCAGAAATCGTCGATGGGCTCGCGACGCTAGCTCGACATGGGCAGACAATTGACGAAACAATGCCTGTCGACCTCGAGCCAGTTGTCGAAGGAGCCTGGGAACGTGCCGACACCGACAGTCTCACCATGGCGGCTGACGTGGAGGGACAGGTCGTCGCCGATCCGACACGATTGCGGGACCTCTTCGAGAGCGGGTTCACGTTCGCGGCCCATAACGACGCGTCAACAGTTACCGTTTCCCGGGAGGCCGATGAGATTGTCATTACCGACGATGGGACCCCGGCGGGCGAGACAGACTCGGAGGCCTTTTTCGAGTACGGCGGCGCGATACCGGACGCTGCAGCCGGGATGACGCTCCCGAACTTGCGGATGCTTGCACGGACCCACGGCTGGGACGTAACACTCGATACTGAATATCAGGACGGCGTTCGCGTCGTCATCTCGAACGTAACAGTGGCGAGTCCGGTGAAAAACTGACCCGGCCAACGATCCGTCTCAACCGCCGCTGACCGGTGGGAACAGCGCCAGTTCCGTCTCCTCATTGACTGTCGTCGCCAGCCCATCGCCGGCGGCGAACGGGTCTTCGCCGTCGACGAGCACCCGGATGTGGTCGGCCAACTCTTCGTTCTCGTCGAGTACCTCCTCAGCGAGCGTCGGTCGCGTCGTAAGCAGCGCGTCGAGCGCTGTTTCGACCGTCGCGTCCCCTTCGATATCGACGCTGACCGACTGGCCGTCGGCCGCATCCCGGAGGTGTGCGAACAGTTTCCACTCCATAGCCGTACTCCGAGCGTCCGGCAAAAGAGAGTTCCGGACCACAGTGTGTCCGGCCCGTTCGGGCAGGCTGGAGAATAACAGTCTGCGACGGCGTGCATCTGGCAGTAACGATACTCGCCCCTCAGCTGGGTTTCTCTGGATCATCACCAGCAGTTGATTCGTCATCTTCGCCGTCTCCGTCTTCGGTTAGCGCTTCGGAGGCCGGCGAGTCACTGTCGTCGGTTTCGTCGGCAGCAGGCTCACCGTCCGCCTCGGCGATTCGCTCTTCCGGGTCCCACACCTCGACAGTGTCATCGTCGTCGTCCGCCGGCAAGTCGTCGAACGCGTCATCAGCCGTCAGATCGTCGCTTGGCTCTTCAACGTCGGTGTTCCGGAGTGCCTCTAGCGGGTCGTCGTCCGGGGACTCGTCGCTGTCGGCGGCGTCCGCCATGGCCTCGATTTCGGTGTCTGCCATGGAGTCCGCTTCGTCGCGGGTCGCCGTCGACTCATCCTCAACAGCGGTGTCAGTCGCGGTAGTAGCGGTACCTGTCGGCTCGTCGGCAGTAGCGGTGTCAGCCGCGTCTGCGCCTGCGTCAGCGTTGGCTGTGTCATCGGCATCAGTCTCGACCGTGTCGACATCGGTAGCGCTGTCGTCAGCGGTGGTAGCAGTCGTATCAGCCGCCGTTTTTTCCGTCCCGCCAGTCTGCTCGTGGCCACCAGTGGGTTTGGACGCATCTGGCTGGCCATCCCCGTCATCAGTATCGTCGTCCGGTTCGTCCATCACAGCTGCCGTCGTGGCTGGTTCGCCTCTCCCCTCCGTGGCCTGTTCCAGCCGCCGCAACGCGTCCGGGGTGGCGATTGCGTAGATTGTGTCTCCGACTGCGAGGACGCGTTCGCGGGAGGGGATTGTCTCCGGCGCTGTGTCGTCGCGGGTGATCGCGACCACCGAGACTGCCAGACTGCCGACCGGCGCGCCGTCAAGCGTGCTCCCCGGTTCGACAGTGGCGGTGCCCATCGTCTCGTCGGCCGCACGGAGCAGCGAGGCGAACTCCCGGTCGGAGCGGTCCTGCACCGGGAGCGTGACGAGCTTGTACTGTGTTTGCGGGTCGAGTTTCGGCGTGTCGGCGGCGTCGATAGCGACCGTTACCACGTCGTCGGCGACGCCCCGGAGTTCGCCGGTGAGCACGCGCTTCGACGGTGCCTGCGCCCAGACCTGAACCAGATCGCCGGCGCTCGCGGCATGGGCTGGGTCTGCCTGGATAGCGACGGCGTTCGTCGAGGGCGGCAGCGTCGGGCCGATACCAGCCGCCCGCGACCCGACCGCAAGGTAGTCGACGGTGCCGTCATCGGCCAGTTCGACATCCACATGGCCGACGCCGTAGTCGGTCTTGAGCCGGCCAACCAGGCGGTCCCGGAGTTCGTCTTTCGTCAGCCGTCGAGGGAAGAGAAACCGCCGGTTTGCAAGTGTCTCTTTAGTCTCATCGGGCATCGGGTCGTAGCCGATAATGTCTTCGATATCCTCGGGGAGGCGGACAGACGTGACACGACCGACGGTCTGGACGATCTCGCTCACGTCGGCGTCGATGTTCCGGCCGCCAGTCGCGGCAAAGAGGTCAACACCCAGTCGGTCTCCAATGCGCATCCCGCCGTAGGCTCCGACGCCGCCGGCGAGGAACGCGGCAAGATTCAACAGGACTGCACCGGCCGCCAACACGTCCTCATCACCGAGGATAACCTCGCTGAGCGCAGTCGTCGCGCCGATAACGAGGACGACCGCAGTTAGCCCGAACAGGAGCCCCAGGCCCGTCTGAATCCGTTCACGGACGTACCAGCGGTAGAAGACAGCGATAGCGCCAGCCGGCGTCGCAGCGAGGAGCATAATGACGAGGAGCCAGACAACGCCCTCGACCAACGTCTGTGACACCGTCTCCAGTTGCAGGTTTGCACCGATCTGTGCAAGCAGTGTCGGGCCAAGCGGTGTCATGCGACCGCCTCCACGAAGGCATCAAGGTCGGTTCGGCGGCCAATCGCGTACAGTTCGTCGCCGGCTTCGACGGCCGCATCGCCACGCGGCGCGACCTGCCAGCCATCCTGTGTCCGGATAGCGACGATAGCAACGTCGTGGGCCTCCCGAACATGGGCATCCCGGAGCGTCGTCCCGTCAAGCGGGCCGTCGGCGCGAACCGTGAGACGGCGAAACCGGCTTCCAGCCCGGCGGAGCAGGGAGACGAGTTCGTACTCCCGGTGAGTTCCCCGGGGTTCGACCACGACCTTTGGCTGGGCCGACCGCAAGAGCGGTTGCACATCCGTCCGGGTCACAGCGACGGTGAGTCGGCCCTCGCCGCCGTCGGTCGTCGGTGCCTGAACCGGCGTCGGGGGCGCCTCGGCGTCGGCGATTTCCGGTTCCGTCGGCGTCTCGGCCGGCGTCTCATCGGCGGACGGCGTCGACCGGGCACTGACCACAGTCCCCCGAACCTGTGCGTCCTCAGTCAGCACTGTCACCTCATCGTTTCGGGCCAGCCCGGTCGGCAACAGCGTGTCGACCGAAACGGCGTGGCGATTGTCGCCCACCCGTTTCGACAGGCCCGAAAACGGCGGCGCGGCGACGACCGTCGCTCGCCCTTGCTCGTCGATTGAGACGGCGGTGTCGCCGAGATCGAACTCCGACTTCAGGCGCTCCTCCATCCGGCGTTCGAGTTCGCCGATGCGCAGGTCGGCCGGGAATCGCCACTCCTCGTTGCGAATTTCGGCTCGGAGCGGCTCGGAAAGCGGCGGATACCCCTCCATGTCGGCCACGTCACCGACGATGCGAATACGGACCTCGTCGCGGCCGCCGACGAATTCGACCACATCCGCGGAGAGTTTCTTCTCGCGTAGCCCCTGCAAGGAGAGCCGCTTCGGGAAGTTCGCGCCGAGCTGGTCACCCTTGCTATGTGCGTACAGCGATACCATCCCAACGAGGATGATTGCAGTAATGATGCGCTCGGCGTTGGGGGCCTGCGTAATCGACTTATCCGCCAGTGCCATGAGGCCGCCGCTGACGCCGGCAAGCGCGATTGCCAGCACGACAACACCGAACCCCGGCACGGTGATGCCGGTGAAATACTTGAAAGTAAACCCCAGCGCCCACGACACGAGCGCCGGTATCACTCCCACCAACAGGCCCAGATAGATCCCCATCAACACCTCGACTGGGAGCGAAGCCATGTCCACATTCTGCGTGGCCGGTAGTAAATCGCTTCCGGCCCGCGGACAGTACATTTACACCGACCGCTGTAATCTGGATGGGTATGGACAGGCCGCGGAACTGGTTGGGGGCACGCGCAACGATCATCCTGCCAGTGCTGGTGGCAGTGTTGTCGTTCGTCACTGGTGTGGTCAACATCAGTGCCGTGTCGATCAGCGGGCCGCTCGGGGGTCTCATTCCGCGAAGCATACAGCGGACAGCCGGATTCACCGGTGCGCTCACTGGGTTTACGCTACTCGTTAGCGCCATCGGACTCCGACGCCGCCTGCGAATCGCGTGGTACGCGACCGTCGTCTTGCTGCCCGTGGCAGCGATTCAGGGGCTGGTACAGAAGTCGGAGGTGGTACTTCCGTTCATTGGCACCGTGCCGAGTTCAGCCGTCTCGGTTCCGCTCGTCGTGTTCTCGCTGCTCTCGCTCCCGGTGATGCTACTGAACCGGCGGCGCTTCGACCGATCGGTCGATCTCTCGACAGCACAGCTGGCTGCGGGCGCGGCACTCGTCGGCTCGCTCATGTACGGGACGGCAGGGTCGTACGCGCTACGCGATGAATTCGCCAATCTTTCGACGGCGACCGATGCGTTCTATTACACGCTGGTCACGGCCAGTACCGTCGGGTACGGCGACGTGACCCCACAGAGCCAGCAGGCGAAGCTGTTCGGGATGTCCGTGGTCGTCCTCGGAACGGCCAGTTTCGCTATCGCACTGGGGTCGCTGCTGGGCCCAGCAATCGAGAAGCGGCTTTCGGAAGCACTCGGAAACATGACTGACGCACAACTTGACTTGCTCGAGAACCACGTACTGGTGCTCGGCCACGGCGACCTGACGGAACCGATTATCGAAGAACTGACCGGCGCAATCGATTTCGTGGTCATTACGCCGGACACAGAGACGGCCACGCGGCTCCAGCAACAGGACATCGCTGTCCTGACCGCAGACCCAAGCGATGAGGAACCCATGCAACGGGCCGGTATCGAGGAGGCCGCGGCGGTCGTTGCGGCGACGAATGACGACGCACAGGATGCGCTGGCGGTACTGACGGCACAGACGCTGAATCCGGAGGTCAACATCGTCGCCGGAGCGACCGACCGCGAGAACATCGAGAAGCTCCGCCGAGCGGGCGCGGACACGGTCATCAGCCCGGCAGTGCTGGGTGGCCACCTCATCGTTCAGTCGGCACTGGGTCGAAAGGGGATGGAGAATATCGCCGACCACCTGCTCGACGTGAGCGACGAGGACGACGCAGATATCTAGGGCCGGCCGCGGTCGACGATAGCGATGTCCGTCTCCACGTCCTCAAGCCGTTCGAATGTCGGCGGCGAAATGAATCGCGACGCCTTGCTCCGGTCACGGCTAGCCCCGATCATGATGAGGTCGTATTGCGATGCAGTATCGGACAGGAACGTCTGAATGCTTGTTCGCGGAACCCGCGTCTCGAACGCGCCCTCGTATGGCTCGATGAGGTCCGCAAGCATCTCTTCGGCCCGGCGGCGGTCCCCGCGGGAGCCGATACAGGTCGCGACAGCGACCCGCCCGCTCCGACCGGCCAGTCGCGTGGCGAAGTCGACCATGTTGTGTGCCACGTCGCTGACAGACCGCACCGGGACGATGACCTGTTTCCAGCGGGTCCGGTCGCTCCGAGACCGATGGACGACGATGTCGCTCTTACTGCGGAACAACCGCTGTAGATACGGCGTCAGCGCCCCGTGCTGACTCTCGTAAGGTGCGACGATGAGGTCACAGTTGGTTTCGGCCGCAGTCTGCAGCGTCGTCTTGGCCGGCGAGCCATCGTCGCTCGCGACGACGACCTGACAGGAGACGCCCGTTCGCGTCTCGATCCGGTCGGCGTGGGTCTCCAGCCAGTCGACCTCCGCTTCAAGATCGGTCTTGTCCGGCGACACCCCTGCGGTGGCCGGGTCACCGCCATCGCCGACGAGGCGGGTCCGGGCCGGTGGCGACTCTGCGCCGTTCTCCGACCGAATGTCCATCTGTATCGTGTCCCGCGTGAGGGATTGCTGGGCCGTGGCGGCGTCGCTGTCCGAAACCACGTCCAGCAGGACCACTTTGCCGGCTTCGTGGGCGGCTGCGAGTCGCGCGCCTAGCATCGCTGTCTGTCCTGCCGAGTCGCCGCGCATCGGGACCAGAACGTGGTCGTCACCGGACATCGACTCGTAGAGATACGTTGCTCGCTGTTCATAGAACTGCTCGCGCCAGATGACGAAGAGAACCGCCACGAGCGAACTGGCGAGGAAGATGCTGGCAACGAACGTCGCCCGTTGGCTCGGTTCGACCAGCAGCGCCAGCAAGGCGGTGGAGTACGATGAGGGCTCCTCGATGTCCAGCGGCCAGGTGACAACGCCAGTCGCGAAGACAGCGAGGCCGGCACCGAGCGCGTTGACACCGAACTGGCCGCCCGGTGCTGTGAGATAGCCGTTCGAAACGGCGAGTGCACCCAGCCCACAGACCGCGCCGATGGTGAGCCCCGCGACGAACCGCTTCGGATCGGAGTACTTGCTCGTCGGGTCGATGAACAGGGTGTACGACCCCGCCGCGAGCGGCGGGAACAGTAGGAAACTGAGTCGTGGGACAGTGTTTGCTAGCGTTGTCACCAGCACGATCGCAAGCGGAACGAACACCAGCATGGAGAGGTGGACGAGGTTTTCGGTCACCTCGGCCCACCGTCTGAAGTCCTGTAGTTCGCGGCGCTCGACCCGCCGGAGCCGTCTGACCGCCGCGTGGAGTCGCTTCCGGAACTGGTCGAGCATACAGTTTTCCACGGGAGAGTGTCTGTTAAGCCCTCCGCCGGAAAGCGGCGCGACCGGACACTCATGGGGTCCGATAGCCCGGCTGGCGCTCTCAGAAGTCCAGCAGTTCCAACCCTACAGCGACGCGGCCGCCGTCAGACTGATTTCGATAGCGCGCTCGACGTTGTTCTTGGCTTTCTCGGGGAGTTCCTCGCCATCGGTTTCGCCCTTCTGCGTCCCCTCGACGAGGTTTCCGTCGACGGTACAGATAGCGCCCGAGCGCAGGCCCTTGCGACGGCACAGCGAGAACAGCGCGGCGGCCTCCATCTCGACGGCCAGCAGGCCCGCGGCCTCCCAGTCGTTGATGTATTCGTCCGTCTCGGCATAGAAGGCGTCATCCGTGGCGATGGGGCCGACGTGAACGTCCTCGTCGTTCGCCTCGGCGGCGTCGACCAGCGACGAAAGCACGTCGTAGTCGGGGACAGCCGGAATCTCCACGTCCTCGTAGCGTTTCGTCGTCCCCTCGTCCTTGGCAGCGCCATTGGCGACGACCATGTCGCCGATTTCGATGCCTTCCTGAAGCGCGCCGGTCGTTCCGACACGGATGAGCGTCTCGACGCCGACTGCCTCCAGCTCCTCGACAGCGATGGCCGTCGACGGCGAACCGATGCCGGTCGAGCAAATCGTCAGTTCGCGGCCGTCGTAGGTCGCGTTGACGAGTTTGTACTCGCGGTTCTCCGCGACGACCTCGTGGTCGTCACAGAGGCCTGCAATGCGGTCGACGCGTCCGGGGTCGCCCGGCACGAGCGCGATATCTGTTAGGTCACCCGGCTCAACGAGTAGATGCGGTTGTTTCGCCATACAGGCCAGTCGCACGGAACTATTTAGTAGTCAATGGATTTCCGTCGGTCACAACAGTGAGGTAGGACGGCCGTGAGAGAGGACGTATGGCAGACGATATCTCGCTGTTCGACAGGCGGATGCGAGGGCCGGCGGGTATCGCTCTCGCCGCCGGAGTCGTCCTCGGACTGCTGACCGGCTACACCATCGGCGCAGGAACGCCGAACGGCCCCTCGTGGACCCTCGTCGTCCCGTTCGCGCTGCTCGCCAGCGTCTTCCTGTATCTCGGGGCCTACAGAAACCTCTCGAAGCGAGTCGGGGACACGTAGCTTACAGCCAGGTAACGAGCACCGGGGTGAACAGTGCAAGCGCCGTCCCGAAGATGAACGCCGTGAGTGCCCACTGTCGGATAATCTCGTCAGCGTCGTCTCGGACGCTGCCGCCGAAACGAGGCATAGCGACACGGGCGAAAAAGTAGTAGATGAACGTGGAGATGCCCACAACACCGACGATATGGGGTATCAGCGGGACGCCGTTGACCGGGAGCGCCGTCGGAAGCACGAACGAGAGGCCAGCAACAACCGCGCCGTACAGCAGCGCCGCGACGAGGGCGGTGCCGTGATGGACGACGACAGCGAGGGGACGACTCACTGCACTCGGGTCAGTGCGGGTGAGTCCGGCCGCGGCAACGTACGCCGGCAGGTACCCCTCGTCCTGTGTCACCATCGGGATGTTCAACAACAGGCCGACGACCGCGCCGGCGACGACACAGACGAACGCCCACTGCGTGAGGGGGTAGTCAAGCACGTACCATCCCTTGTTCGCAGTGCCAATGAGCATTGTGTCATGCGACTGGGGAGGCGCAGCGGTACAGTTCCAGAACAGGGTCCGGGGCTAGAACGGCCCGCCGTCAGGATAGCTACTCCGGGTGTCTCACCGAGCGCCAGCAAGCTTGTTTCAGCATCCGCGGTAGTGTCGTCTTGGAGCAACCGTCCCCGGAGCTCAATTCACTCAATATAGTACACCACGATAATATATATGTCGCCGCACGAAATCATGATGCAAGTTATATCATGACACAGCAGCGCTACCAGAACGGAAAGCAGGTGATCAGACGCTGGGACAAAGTTTTCAAGGCTGTTGCCGTCGAGCCGCGGCGACAGCTCATCATCACGTTGTTGGATGCCCACCCTGACGAGACAGTCCCCCTCCCCGAGAGTGCGGTAAACCCAAACGTCCCGCCGGATCCAGAGGGCCTTCGGCAGGAGTTGTACCACTGTCATCTGCCGATGCTGTCCGACCACGAGTTCATTACGTGGGAAAGTGAGCCACTGGTTGCCAGTCGCGGTCCACGGTTTGATGAGGTGGCTGTCGTGTTCGAATCGCTACAGTCCAACGCGACGGACGTTCCGGATTCACTCGTGTTCGGATGTCAGCGGCTCGAACGGGAACGGCAGGAGCGATTCGGTGATTCGGTCCCAGAGTAGCCGCCCTCAGACCGGACTGAACAGGAACAGGACGATGTTGTTCGTGGCCGGGCCGATGCCGACGGCGGTCACGACCGCGAGCAAGAGGCTCGCTTCGACGGGGTCCTCTTCGAGATAGTCATCCAGCAGGAAGACAACCCCAATCGCCACGAGGAGTTTGACGAACACGAACAGCCAGCCTTTACCAAGATACGGGGCCGTCGGAAGTGTGCCGGCGAACTCCATGATTCGGGCCGGGATTGGCGTTCGTTCCGTGATGCCGATAACATCAGCGCCGACCGCCGTCGAGACGCCGTCGAGCATATGCGCGAACACGACCGTCGGGGCTGCATAGCGCATCCGAACCACGACCGGTGTCCGCCATAGCGCGACCGCAAGCACCGTCACCGCGGTGGCAACCGTCGCGACGACGACAGCGATGGTTGGCCAGATAAGCCCCAGCAGGTCGGACTCCAGTGCCATCACGACAGCGATGACAAGCAACACCGTCAGGAGTCCGATACCAATATACCCCAGATTGCGCGATATCGTCTCGCTGTGGCCGCGGCGAACGCTGAACAGCGTCAACGTGATCCAGACGACGCCCAGCGTGACGAAGGTTGTGAGGTACACCGCCGGCGCGCCGAACAGCGGCGTGACTACGGGCCTGTACGCTTCAATCGGTGGCTGGTGGAACGCGTGGAGTGCGCCGCCAAGCGCCATCCACGGCGTCAGGGCAACCACGGTCCGCTGGTCGATCGGTGGTTCGAGGGCGTACAGCAGCGCTGTCACCACGAGCGTGCCCGCAAGCAGCCCAACAGTGTACTCAAGCGGCGGGAGCGCTAACCCCGAAGGCAGTACCATGTCCCCCACGCCGACTCCGATGAGGGAAAATCTTCCGAACGAGACTGACGGAGGGAATCACAGCCTGAGCGGCGACCGTCGGACACTGAAGACGGAGAGACAGTAAACCACCCACCGTCTGCCGCCCGCCGTCTTTACGTAGATACCACGTGTCACCCCGCGGTATGGACGATATACCAGACCGAATCGAGCATACAGTCCTCGGACCGACGACGACACCGGACGACATACGAACCTGTCTGGACGAGGCGCTCCAGTACGGCATGCGAGCATGCATCCCGCCGTGGGCGCTCCCGCTGGCGACCGAGTACGCGAACGTCCCACTCACGGCCGTCATCGACTTCCCACACGGCCAGGGTCAGACCGACAGCGTCTGCCAGGCGGCCAAGTTGGCCTGGGACGCTGGAGCCGACGAACTGGATATGGTGTGCAACGTGGGCTTGCTCAAAGCCGGCGAGGACGACGCCGTCCGGGACCACATCACCGAAGTCGTCGCTAGCGTCCCGGTTCCCGTGAAGGTCATCGTCGAAGCGCCGCTGCTTTCCGATGACGAACTCGAACGGGTCGGGCAGCTCACGGCTGATGCCGACGCCGCGTATCTCAAGACGGCGACGGGATTCAGCGAGGGCGGTGCGACGGTCCACGACGTGGAGATTCTCAGCAAGTACCTCCCGGTGAAAGCCAGCGGCGGCGTCGGGTCGTGGGCCGACGCCAAGGCGATGTTCGAGGCCGGAGCCGAGCGGATCGGTGCGTCGAGCGGCGATACCATCGTTCGGGAGTGGCAGGCCGCAACGGAAGGTGAGACCGTGACCGAACCGGAATCAGACCGAGACGACGCGGCCACAGACGACGGCTACTGACCAGTCCAATCCGTCGCCCTTTTGCCGTCCTGGCGATAGTGTCTGGATGAATGGCCCGGTATCACATCGAGACGTACGGGTGCACCTCGAACAGAGGTGAAACCCAGCAGATCGAGCAGGCGCTCCGGGAGGGCGGGCACCACCCCGCCGACGGGCCGGAGTCCGCCGACGTGGCGATCCTCAACACCTGTACGGTGCTTGAGAAAACCGAACGCAACATGCTCGCACGGGCCAAAGAACTCGACAAGGAAACGCCGGCCGACCTCGTCATCACGGGCTGTATGGCGCTCGCACAGGGCGAGGAGTTCCAGAGCGCCGACATCGACGCCGAGGTGCTCCACTGGGACGACGTCCCGCAGTACGTCCTCAACGGCGAGTGCCCGACGATCACGCCGGACACCGAAACGGTGCTCAACGGCGTCGTCGGCATCCTCCCCATCGCCCGGGGCTGTATGTCAGACTGCTCCTACTGCATCACCAAGCAGGCGACCGGTCGAATCGAATCGCCATCTGTCGAGGAGAACGTCGAGAAGGCCCGCGCGCTCGTCCACGCCGGCGCGAAGGAAGTCCGTATCACCGGCCAGGACACGGGCGTCTACGGCTGGGATACGAACCAAGGGACGAGCCTCCTGCCGGAGCTACTGGACCGCATCTGTTCCGACATCGACGGCGACTTCCGGGTCCGTGTTGGCATGGCGAACCCGAAGGGACTCCATGGCGTCCGTGAGGAACTCGCAGCGGTGTTTGCCGAACACGACAAACTATACAACTTCATCCACGCGCCGGTCCAGTCTGGCAGCGACGACGTGCTGGCCGACATGCGCCGCCAGCACGCCGTTTCGGAGTATCTGGAGGTCGTCGAGACGCTGGACGACCACCTAGACTACTGGACGCTATCGACGGACTTCATCGTCGGCTTCCCGACCGAGGAGCCGGCCGACCACGAGCAATCGATGGCGCTGCTTCGCGAGACCCGCCCCGAGAAAATCAACGTCACGCGCTTCTCCAAGCGGCCCGGAACCGACGCCGACGATATGAAGGGACTGGGCGGCCAGACGAAGAAGGACCGCTCGAAGGAAATGAGCGAGGCGAAGATGGAACTGATGGCCGAGGCCTACGAGGAGATGGTCGGCCACACGTCCTCGGTGTTGCTCGTCGAGGACGGCACCGACGAGTCGCTGGTTGGCTACGACGAGGCCTACCGGCAGGTCGTCATCGCTGACGCACAGGAACGCGGCCTCGAAATCGGTGACACGGTAGACGTGGAAATCACGAGCCACAACACCGTGTACGCCTTTGGCGAGCCGGTCGAGCGAGCGCAGATAGCGGACTGACGGGTCGTCAGCTCACATTTTCAGTCAGAACGACCGGCCCCTCAGTCGCTACGATAGGCTTCGCGAAGGAACGTGACCGCTGCGCCGAACATCGCGAGGTTCCCGAAGAAAGCCAAGCGCTCGCCGCCCCGGTTGTCCGGGTCGGCGTTCCAGAAGTCGTGCATCGTCGGCGTGACGACGGCCAGAAACGTGGCGACGGCACCGGTCGAAATACGGGGGAGCCGCCAGAATGCCGTCCCCAGCCCGCCGACCAGCATCATTCCCGAGGCCAGCGGGGCCAGCAGGTCCGGTGCGGGGACGCCCGCAGACTCAGCATACTCGATAGCATCCTCCATGTCACGGAAATCCTCAGCGGCTTGGAGGGCCACACCGAGGCCGAACAACAGTCGTCCAAGCGCGAGCCAGCTACGCGATGAGTCATCACCCATATGCTATCGCATGGCACGACAGGTATTAAAACGTCACTCCAAGTCAGCGAGCCGTTCCACTTCTTCGTCGTCTTTCCACTCGCCGAGTTCCTTTGGGTCAACGTGGATGAACGCGTCGTCGACCTCCGGAAGCTCCTCGATAGATTTGATGACCGCCGTCTCGATGTCGTGGGCCTCGAACAGCGTCAGGTCGCCCTCCACCTCGATGTGGAGGCTCACGTCGATTTCGGGACCGACGTAGTGAGCGATGACGTCGTGTGCGCCGCTGACCTTCGGGTGGTCGAGCGCGCGGCGGAGGATTTCGCGCCGGAGGTCTTCCGGCGGTGCGCCGCCGACGAGATACGTGACGTTTTCCTGGACGACCTCGATGCCGGTGTAGATGATGCCGACGGCGACGACGAGTGCGGCCAGCGGGTCGGCGATAGGGTAGCCGGCCATCGCGCCGGCGACGCCGACCAGCGCCGCTCCTGCTGTGAGGATGTCGTTACGGTTGTCCTTCGCTGTCGCAATGAGCGCCGGGGAGTTACGGTCCGTGCCCGCGCGGAGACAGTACCGGTAGAGCCCGTACTTCGCGACGGCCGAGAACGCGAGCACGAGCACAGCGGCTGGCCCCTGTGTCACCGAGATGTCCCCGGTCAACAGGGCGGTTCCGGCGTTCCAGAGGACGAACCCGCCAGCGGCGAAGATACCCGCGGCGACGAACAGCGAGACGAACGGCTCGATACGCTCGTGGCCGTGGGGGTGCTCGAAGTCCGGCGGGCGCGTTGTCAGGTACAGCCCGGCAACGATGACCAGCGAGTAGGCGGTGTCGGCGGCGCTGTTGACCGCCTCGGACTGGACGGCGAAGCTTCCAGTGGTGAGCCAGACGCCGGCTTTCAGCAGCACGAGGAGAAGGTTGACGCCGAGAACGAGCAGGCCGACTCGCCTGAGCGTCGCGCGGCGTGACATTGCTCCCCCGTTGTCGGGCCGCCGTCAAAGCCGCTTCGACACTGACCTATCCCTGTGGCCGAGGCCGGGACGCGAAGGTTGCCTTCGTTGGTGAGAACGGATCATACACCGACTGGTGGCAGTTACAGTACACCTTGTCGGCGGCTTCGAACTTCGCGCTTCCAGGCGTCTTTTTGTACCCGGGATTACAGCAGAGGTGCGTACAGCGGTTCACCCATGCGATGAAATCCTCGGCGGTGGCCGCGTCTATGAATTCACGTATCTCACCGGCGAGGTCGGCGTACTTGTCTTCACCGGCGACCATCTTCGCGACGGCAGGTGTCCGGAGTACCTGAACCTGAATCTCCTTGACGTCCTCGCCCTGTGAGCGCCAGGTCGCGACCGCTGGCTTGCCGAGACCGTCGCTACCGATGTTGTTTCCCCACGACTCGTAGTCCTCGAAGTGCTCGACACGGAGTTTATCGCCGTCGCGTAGCTCGGATTGCCAGTCGTACGTCGCCTTCGACCTGAGGAACCCATCGCGATCGGGGTCTGGTTCGAGTCCCGCAGCGACTTCGAGCCCACAGTACTGGAACCACTGCTGGGAGTACGTCACGCCGCCCAGTTCGCCCTTGGCGATACGGAAGGTATCGCCGCCCGCTGTTTCTTCTGAGACGGACGGCCAGATGCCGCGGAGTGCGCCATCGGATATCTCCAGCGGGACGATCGGCATCGGTCGGTTCGCCGGGCCAGCGATGTTCCGGATGCCGACATAGGACACGGTACCGCCACCGACGCCGCCTTGGTCGGTCGTTGCGTCGACTGCGAGGCCACCGACGGTTGTCACCCCCGACAGCGCACTGGCGCCGACCAGTCCTTTGACGAAGCGGCGGCGACCGGATGGAGCCGGGTACTTATCACGCTGGCCGTGATTTAGAGGGCCTTCTTGGGTCATGGGACCATACGACGGTTTGACGGCCACTGAAAAAGGCCCACCCGATGCTTTTCAGCTACCGGAAATCGGCTGTCTGACCACAGTTCTACCGGCGAAGACCGTAGCTTAGCTGGATGCCAGAACAGCCGGTCTACTCGACTCGAACAGCCCCATCCGCAGGAGCAGTCGTCCCGTCTTGTGACGCGAACGCAGCGTAGAGCCGGTCGTACGTCTCTTCGACAGCCTCGACGATGACTTTCGTATCACTGATGACCGGCATGAAGTTGGTGTCGCCGTTCCACCGCGGCACAATGTGGGTATGGAGGTGGTCGTCGATGGAGCCGCCAGCCGCCGTTCCGCCGAGGTTTAGCCCCGCGTTGAACGCATCCGGGGATAGCGCAGTTTCGAGAGCGTCGAACGTCCGCTGTTTCAGTCGAGCGTGGTCGAGCAAGGTTTCGTCGTCGAGATCGCCGTACTCGCCGGTGTGGGTGTGGGGAATGACCATCACGTGTCCGGGATTGTACGGATAGTTGTTCAGGAGGACAAAGGCATGGTCGCTTCGCGCCACGAGATTGTTCGCCCGGTCGTCGTCCTGTGCCTGAAACGCACAGAACACGCAGTCGACATCTGGGTTCGTCTCCTCGCGCTCGACCCACTCGATGCGCCACGGCGCAAACACCTTGTCCATACCGCCAGTTGTCGACCCATCAGCAAAAACGGCAGGACTGTGGCTGTGAAGCGCATATATAAAAGTGTTGGCCGTTCACGCAACCTGAGTGGATTCTGTGGCCTTAGCGAATCTTTTAAACATTCTTGGCTTACCTAACGCCGCCTTCAGCAGAAATCGACTTCCGTCTTGCGATAAACAGTGCTGAACGGACCAGAACTGAAGGTGGTTTTTATACTCTCTACCGGGCTTGTATCAGACGGGATGGCAGCGATAAACGGCGGCGTTGACATGGCCGAACACTGTACCACGTGTGACCGTGAAACACCGCACGGCGTGCGTGTCCAGATACAGACAGAGTCCGATAAACGCGAAAACGCGGCGTTTTCCCGGGAGCCGTATCGGGTTAGCGAGTGTCAAATCTGTGGGACAACCACGTCGACACGGATGAACAACGCCTGACCATCCCACACACCCCACCCCCACCCCACCATTTCCGTACGCCACGCGGTTTCTGACTACGTGGCCACACACCCCCACCCCACCTTTCCATACGCCACGCGGTCTCTGACTGCGTGGCCACACACCCCCTACTCCACCCTTTCCACTATTCGCAGAGTGGTGGCGTTGCTCGAAAACGGTATCCCGATGTCACCCAGCAGGTTCGAAGCCGTATCGCGTTACCGCGAGCGCGTCGTTACTTCACAGCCGTCCTCGGTGATGATGACAGTGTGTTCCTTCTGGCTGACGTACGCGCCGTCCTGCTCTTTGAGGACTGGGTAGCCGTGGACAATGTCCTGCTGTTTCAGGCGGCGAAGCGCCATCTCCGCTCGCGGCGAGTCGAGCCAGCGTGCGGCAAACGGCAGCGTACGGTACTCCTCGGTGATCTGTTCGAGGACCTGGCGGGCCTGCCGGTTGCGGACTGACCCCTCCCGTTCGAGGGCGAAAATCTCCTCGTCGGCCCCTTCCTGCACCTTGCCGCGGCCGTCGGTGGCGAACGGCTCGATAGCGACCACGTCGCCCACGTCGAGTGTCGCACCCTGTGCCACTTCGCGGTTCGGGATGTTCGGCGATGTGTGTTGCTCCCAGTGACCGAGTCCGTGGCCGGTGAGATTCACGACGGGGTTGTAGCCGTACCCCTCGATGACCTCCTCGACGGCTGCGCCGATCTGGCCCACGTCAACACCCGGGCCGGCAACGTCCAGCGCGGCGTCCAAAGCCTCTTCGGGGGCTTTGGCGAGTTCGTCCTGCCCGGAGAGATCGACCGTCACGGCGGTGTCGGCGAGCCACCCGTCGACGTGGACGCCGATGTCGAGGTTAACCATCTCTTCACCGAACGTCGCGTCGTCGTCGCGCTCAGGGGTAGCGTGAGCGGCCTCCTCGTCGATGGAGATGTTCACCGGGAACGCCGGCTCGCCGCCCAGCTCCCGGATCTTGTCCTCGGCCCACTGAGCGACTTCGAGGTGGGAGACGCCCACCTCGACGCGCTCGGCCGCCTCGTCGCGCACCTGTGCCAGAATCTCGCCCGCTTCGCGGCATTTCTCGTACTGCTCGGAATCGAAGTCCACGTCAGTCATGCACGCCGGTTAGTCGGTGGCGGCCAAAGGGGTTTCCCTCTGGTTATCTCGTCGCGGTTTGCATTGCGGCAGTGTTCCGTTCGGCTCCGGTGTGGCCGGCGTGGTCGAGAAGGATTACGCCGGCACGCCCGCCAGTCGCGTCTTCGAACTCGGCGATTGCTTCTTCGGCGGCCTGTTTCGGGCCGTACGTGCCCAAGAGTTCGACAGCGCGGCGAGCCAACCCGAACCGGGCGATAGCTTCTCCCTCTCCGGTCGCGCTCGCACCACCGCGGTCGTCCGCGTAGAAGCCAGCGCCGACCTGTGGCACATCGCCGACTCGACCGGCCAGCGCGTACCAGCGCCCGGCGGTCAACGTCGCCGCGACGAGGCGGTCTCCATCGGTTGCGACAGCGCCGACGGTGTCAGTACCGCTGAAATGCTCACGGACCCAGTCGAGGTGGTCGGCGGGTCCACCGTCGGGCGGGTCCGCACGCTCGTATCGCTGTCGCGTCTCTGTAGTCGTGAGGTCCCGGCCGGTTTCGACACCTGTGCCAGCCGCGAAGTCAACGGCTTCGTTGCCGGCCAGCAGGACGTGTGGCGTCTCAGTTGCCACAGTATGGGCCACATCCGTAGCGTGTACAACACCAGACATTGCACACGCCGCTCCGACCCCGCCGCCGTCGGTCATCAGTCCAGCGTCAGTCCGGACTTCGCCGTCGCTCTGGATTGCCCCACCGACGCCGGCGTTGAACGCCGGATCCGATTCGAGCGGCCGAAGCGCGGCCAGCACCACCTCTATCGGACCCTCTGCATCCGTCGCCTGTTCAGCGGCCTCTGTGAGGGTTCCCTGCCGAGTGGCCGGTGTCTCCGGGAGACTGCCCGCGCCGCCGTGGACGATAACGTGCATACAGCCCCGTTGACACACGAAAGGCATATTACCTCCGACAGTTGCGATAGTGACGTGCCGGCGTGCGGTCGTGACCTTTCTTTACGCGCTGTGTTACCACGTCTGAGGCAAAGCGGCACGCCTTTAGGGGCGACTATCAATTGGCGGAATATGGGCTACGATTACGACAAAGTGGAGATTCCCGACGAGGGACAGCAGATTCAGGTCACGGAGGACGACGAACTCGACGTTCCGGAAAACCCAATTATCCCCATCATCCACGGGGACGGTATCGGGACGGACGTCGGTCCGGCCGCACAGAAGGTGCTCGAAGCTGCCGCGAACGCGACCGGTCGTGACATCTCTTGGATGCGCGTCTACGCCGGCCAGTCCGCCCGGGACAAGTACGACGAGAATCTCCCTGATGACACCGTCGAAGCCATCAAAGAGTTCAACGTCGCTATTAAGGGCCCGCTAACGACACCGGTCGGCGCTGGCTTCCGCTCGCTGAACGTCGCACTCCGGAAGACGCTCGACCTCTACGCGAACGTTCGCCCGACCTACCACATCGAGGGCGTCCCGTCACCGGTCAAGGACCCCGAGGAGATGGACATGGTCACCTTCCGGGAGAACACCGAGGACGTCTACGCCGGCATCGAGTGGGAGGCCGGCACCGACGAAGTCGAGGAGGTCAAGGAGTTCGTCGAGGATGAGATGAACTTCGACGAGACCATCCACGACGGCCCGGTCGGCATCGGCGTCAAGCCGATCACCGAGTTCGGGACCAAACGCCTCGTCCGCGAGGCCATCGACTACGCCCTCGAAGAGGACCGCGACAGCGTCACGCTGGTTCACAAGGGCAACATCATGAAGTTCACCGAGGGTGCCTTCCGTGACTGGGGCTACGAAGTCGCCGAAGAAGAATACGGTGAGCACGTCATCACCGAGGACGAGCTATGGGACGAGTACGACGGCGAGACGCCCGAGGACGCGCTCGTTGTCAACGACCGCATCGCCGACAACATGCTCCAGCAGCTCCTGACCCGTACCGACGAGTACGACGTCATCGCGACGATGAACCTCAACGGGGACTACATGTCCGACGCCGCCGGCGCACAGATCGGTGGGCTCGGCATCGCCCCCGGTGCGAACTTCGGCTCGGCTCGCTGTCTCGCAGAGCCGGTCCACGGCTCCGCGCCGAAGTACGCCGGCGAGGACAAGGTCAACCCGACCGCGATGATTCTCTCCGGCCGCCTCATGCTCGAATACATGGGCTGGAAGGACGCCGGCGAGCTCGTTCGTGACGCCGTCGAGGAGACAATCTCCTCGGGCAACGTCACCTACGACCTCGAACGTCAGATCGAGGGCGGCACGAAGCTCGCCACCAGCGAGTTCGCCGAGAAGGTCGTCGAGAACATAGAGAAGCTGGCCTGAAGCCAACTTCTCTGGCTCGCGCGGTTACACCGCGCGAATATCGAGAAACTCGCATAAGCTAGTCGCGCTGACTACATAGACGCTCCATTTTTATCGCACATTACAGCTCGAGAGCGACGAGACAGGCGCGGAGTCTGTCAATAGAACAGAGCTGTCACTCATCGGTTTCCTTTGTCTACGGAGCGTACCCGGTCCGAAAAGCGTTACTCGGTCAGCGGCATAACCACACCGAACACGAGCGGCGAGAGAAGCCCGACGAGAATACCGAGCATTTCTATGTCGACCAGCAGCGTGTCGCCCCAGGCAGGGAGCGTCCCGAGAACGGTGCCCCCAGCGACTTCCCCTGCGATACCGAGGAGGAACAACCCTGCCCCGAGCATGAACCCGCGCTTTGCGAGTGTCGCGTAGTCCGCGTTCCAGTTTTGACTCATACAAGTCAGTTCTCGTGGGCCTACTAAGCTTTCTCGGATCGAAAGAGCTACAAGCGCATTCGTAGTGATATCTGTGCATACATGGTTTCAGAATCGATTCCGGAACTATTCGAACTCCTGCTCTCGACGCTTCTCGCAACCGGGCTAACTGTAGGGGGAGCACTCACCGAACAGGCCGCTCTCGTCGACCTGTCCGGCGGCATCTCCGCGTTCGCTGCCTGGGAGGTGTACATGGGTCTGGTCCTCCTGTACGCTGGCTATATGCTCAGCTCACGGCGGGTACTGCCCGCGCTCGGTAGCGCCTGATCTGTTCTTTGCAGGCGGACTAGTAGTCCTGAAGCGACCGCTGGGTCGTATTGGCGACCCACTCCGGCTGTCTCACCGTTGTCGACCCGATGTGTCGTAGCCGCATCTCTTGTGTGACACGAACCTGCCGGTCGCTTCGTTCAGCGTCGAAAGCCAGCCGAAACGCCGAAACGGTGCCATCGTGATTGACGCGGAGTCGGACGGAGACGTTGCGGGGGTCGCTCACGAACAGCGGTGTGTTGAGTCTGTCAGGGTTGCTAAGGCGGGTGCCGACGAGGACGACGACGCCATCACTCCGGTCGGCAACGGAGAGGTCGACGGCTTCCCCGATCCCACGGATCGTCCGGCGCTCCGAGAGGTCCGAAACCGGGCCGTCGTCGGGGACAGACCACTTGACCTGGCTGCGGCGGTTCACTCGCTCGTCGTACTGGGCCGCGACGATGGAGCCGTTGGTCCAGTAGTCAATGCGGGTAGTGAACGTGTTCAGTTCCGTGCCGTTCTGTCGGAACCGCCCTGCGTACGTCGTCTTGTTCACCGCAACGTAGCGCGTATGGTTTGACCGTCGGAGTAACGTCCCGTTGCGGTCTGTGACTCGCTGGCGAGTGATCAGCGTGTAATTTGTCGTCGCAAGTGTCCGCTCGTGAGCGCTGGCCAGCGTTGACGGAATCACTGCGTCGTCGCTCACGCCCGGCGGATACCCGACCCCGTCAGTCGGCACCGCCGCCGGTGTGACCGTCTCTGGACTGTCCGGCTGGACGAACCCGGAACAGCCAGCGAGGACGAGCGTGAGCGTCACGATAGCAGCCACTGCCCGCGTCATCAACTACCATACGGCCGCAGGACTCAAACAGTTGTGGTTAGTCCTGCCAGTCCGGGTTTGGTCTGGGCGGACTGAACACGTCGATGCCGCGGACCGGCTCCTCACCGTCGTTGCGCGCTTCATGTGGTTCCTCGCTCGGGACCACATAGGAGTCTCCGGGGCCGATGACGTACTCCTCGCCGTTGACGTGGAACGTGAAGGTCCCTTTGACAACGTAACCGACCTGCTCGTGGTGATGGCTGTGCTCCGGGACGGCCGCGCCTGGTTCGATATGGAACTGCTGGACGCTCATCTCCTCTCCGACGGCCATCTGTGTCAGGTGCACGCCGTCGACTGCTTCGACTGTCTCACAGGCCGCCTGCGGTACTTCTTCCATGGGCGGTGCTGTCGCGCCCTCTCCACCTAAGCGTTCGTCCCCCGGCATCGGACGTCGGTGGGTTCAGTACCGTCCAGCCCTGACGGAGAGCTATGTACGCGGTCGTCGGGTGTAGTGAGTGCAGTGCGCTGTGGGTCACCGAAGGGCGACCGGAGACGACCCAGTGCCCGCGGTGTGGCACGCGCCGCAAACACGAGAAGCGTCGGAAGTTCATCGAGACGGACGACGAGGCCCACGCCCGCGAGGTTCGGGCCTCGATGCTGGCCAACCGTCAGGGGGAGGGCGACGCCTTCGCGGAGTTGGACTCCTACGCCGAGATGGAGCGGCAGGTCGACGACGTGGGTGTGGATGACGAGACATACCTCGAAGATTCGGGGATCGACACCGACGCCGTGTCGGCGGCCGCCGACCGCGCCGAACAGGGAGCGACGGGCGGGTCAAGCCGCAAGGAGACGGTAACGAGCGCGGTGCGGGAACTGGATGAGCCGACCGAGGACGACATCGTGGGGTACGCGGAAGAGCGCGGCGTCCCGGCGTCGTACACCCGGAAGGCGTTGAAAAAGCTGGTTCGCGCCGGCGAAGCATCGGAAAGCCGGGGGCAGTACCGGCTGCTATGACCGAGACACTGGATTTCGAGCTTGGACCAGTCGCGGTCGGGACGCTCGTCGGTCTCTCTGGACTGCTGTTCTTGCTCACGCCGGTCGTCGAACCCGTCGCAGTCGGCTCGTTGCGGGTGAGCACGGTTGCGCTCTCGGCGGTCGTTCTCACGCTCGGGTTCGCGCTGGGGACGGTCGTGTTCGCTCGCCGGGGCCGCCGGCTGTTCGCCATCGCCCACGGTGTCTTTGCCGTCGCGTGGGCGCTGCTCGTGCTCGGCCCGCTGCTCGGGCGGGAAGCGCTCCTGCTCGCCGGCGTCGTCGTGCTCGTCGCGGGGGCCGGCTTTCTGGTGAGCCAGAGTCGGGAGTGACAGCACACCTCCCCGAAGCCGGGACTACCGCCCGAGGTCAGCGTGCGCCGAGGAGAGGTGGCGCGAGGACAGCGCCGCAAGCAAGGAGAGTTCGCCAGCCAGCGCGCCGGCGGCGATGACTTCGGCGAGCGCGTCGGCGTTGCTCCCGGCAGGGTCACCGCCGCCGCTGTACCCCAGCACGTCAAGCGCTTCGGACTGGGTTGGCAGGCCCGTGCCGCCGCCGACGGTACCGACCTCCAGCGATGCGATGGTGACGGAGGCGTATAGACCGTCCTCGCGAGCGTCGACCGTCGTGATAGCGTTACTCCCTTCGACTACCTGTGCGATGTCCTGCCCGAGCGCGAGGAAGGCGGCAGCGACGACGTTGGCAGCGTGGGCGTTGAACCCCAGCGCACCGGCCTTCGCCGAGCCGACGAGGTTCTTGCGGGTGTTGGCCTCGACGATAGCGTCGGACGTCGTATCGAGTCGGTCCTCGACCTGCTCGTGGGGGATGAGCACGTCGGCGGCGACGGTGCGGCCCCGGCCCTCGACGGCGTTGATGGCAGCAGGCTTCTTATCCGAACAGAGGTTGCCCGACAGCGCCACGAGGTCGGCCGGCGTTTCGGACTCGACAACGTCACAGGCCGCCTCCGTCGCGATGGTGGCCATGTTCATCCCCATCGCGTCCTTGGTGTCGTAGGAAAAACGAAGGAAGACGCTGTCACCGACGACGTAGGGTGTCACGTCCTGTAGTTCGCCGTGACTCGTCGTCGACTCGGCGGCGTCGGCGAGAACATCGACGTGTTCGCGAACCCAGGCCGACACCTCGCCTGCCTCGGCCACATCCTCGACGCGAAACACCGGCGCGCGGGTCATCCCGGACTTGAGGACGCGAGCGGTCGCGCCCCCGGCGTTGCGGATGGTCGAGACGCCGCGGTTGACTGAGGCCAGCAGCGCGCCCTCGCTGGTCGCCAGCGGGAGGTGGTGGTCGCCGTCAGCGGCTCCACCGTCAACAGGCAGCGGGCCAACGACGCCCATCGGAACCTGTGCCGCGCCGACCATATTCTCAATATTGCTCTCGGCGTCGGCGGCGTCGAAGGTGTAGTCGCCGACCGCGGAGAGGTCCGCACCAGTCTCCTCGGCCAGCAGGTGCCTGCGGGCAGCCGCTGCAGTGTCAGGGTCGGCGTGGTCTTCCAGTTCGTAGAGCCGCAACTCACCGTCACGAATGCGCTCTGCGAGCGCGACGACGTCGGAGTCGGTCATACTGACCGGTGTGGCTTCGGGGCTCCTAACAGTTGCTCTTGGCGGGCCAAGGGTTTTGCAGTCGCCGCGCCCGGAGTCTGTATGGTCGACCGCGTATTCACAAACTGTGAGGTACGGCCGCTGTCCGGCGACGACCCGGCGTCAGCGGTTGCAGTAACGGACGGCACGGTTACCGCCGTCGGGGACCCGGACGAACTCTCGGCCGCGGGTGCTGAGACCGTCGACTGTCGCGGTGGCGTTCTGTTGCCCGGCTTCGTCGACGCCCATACGCATCTGGACATCGTCGGCCGGCGTGCGATCGAAGCCGATCTCGCCGGGGCAGACGGACCGAACGACTGCATCGACCGGCTGCTGGCGGCCGACGACGGCGAGGGCTGGGTTCTGGGCTTCGGCTACGACGAGAGCGACTGGGGCGGGGACTTGTTGCAGGCGGCGACACTGGACCGGGTAAGCACTGAACGTCCGGTCGCGGCCGCGCGGGAGGACATCCACACCGTATCGGTGAACCACGCCGCGCTGGACGTGCTGGATCTGCCCGACGACGGCGTTCAGACCGGGGACGGCGCGCCGACCGGGGTACTCGTTGAAGAAGCCGCCGAGGCCGTCTTCGATGCCATCGCGCCCGACTACGCACAGACACGGGAGTACCTGCTGGCTGCACAGGAGGTGGCCCTCTCGAAGGGAGTCACCGCTGTCCACGACATGGTTCGGCAGTCACACGCCCCACGAGTGTACCGCGATTTAGATACCGAGAACGCCCTTTCCCTGCGAGTGCGACTCAACTACTGGGCGGACCATCTCGAAGCAATCAGAGAACTCGGTCTGGTGACGAACCACGGGAGCGACCGCGTCCGGACGGGCGCGATCAAGGCGTACATTGACGGGTCGCTCGGGGCTGGAACCGCGCGGCTCCGGGACCCATACGCCGACAGCGACAGCGTCGGCGAGTGGCGGACGGACCCCGACGCACTTCGGGAACTCGTGTCGGCGGTCGACGACGCGGGCCTCCAGTTCGCCGCCCACGCCATCGGCGACGCGGCTATCGACACGCTGCTCTCAGCTATCGAATCCGTCGATGCCGCGGACGAGCGCCACCGTGTCGAACACGCCGAGGTCCTCACCGGTGACCTCGTGGAGCGACTGGCAGCGTCGCCGCTGGTCGTTTCGGCCCAGCCGAACTTCCACCGCTGGGCAGCGACGGGGGACCTGTACGACGAACGCCTCGGCGAGCGTCGCGGACTGACGAACCGTTTCCGCGACCTCGTTGATGCCGGCGCACAACTGGCCTTCGGGAGCGACTGTATGCCGCTCTCTCCGCTGTATGGCGTCCAGCAGGCCGTCACTGCGCCGGAACCGAGCCAGCGCCTGACAGTCGACGAGGCGCTCCGGGCGTACACCAGCGGTGCTGCGTATGCAGGCTTCGATGAGGACCGGATGGGCACGATTACGCCGGGATCGGTCGCGGATTTCGCTGTGCTATCGGCCTCGCCGTGGGAAATGCCAAACGGGGAGATTTCGGACACAGCAATCACGATGACCGTCAGCGCTGGCGATATCGTATTTGACTCCGGTGACTGAATCAAACAAAGAGCGGTATCGAAGCGCCACAGTTCTTGTTGTTCGGTAACAAATAACTTGGTTCAACAATACAGGGTATAGAACCGGATATATCGCCAAAGTCGAGTATAAAACCAGAGTGGCCACCAAGTCCAGAAACAAAAATAGAGTTGCCACCGATATTGATTATACAATCTTCTCCGCCACCAACCAACTCTTTTGAAGATAAAATCTTTTCACCGAGCAGTTCCGAAGTGTGAGTACCCACAGGTGGATACAACGTGCCCGAAATGGAAACCGCCGCGTTCGAGACGGATCTGAGCCTCTTCAAGTATGACAACCTCGAGCAACTCCCGCCGGCGTACCGGGACCTCGAGGCAGACGAGCGGACCGAGCGCATCGAGAGCGCGCTCGCCGAGCTTGGCGACGACGTGGTCATCCTCGGCCACAACTATCAGCGGCGGGAAATCGTCGAGCACGCCGACTTTATCGGCGACTCCTACCAGCTCTCGAAGGAAGCCGCCCAGTCCGACGCCGATTACGTAATCTTCGGTGGCGTGACGTTCATGGCTGAATCCGCGGACATTATCACGGACGACGATCAGTCCGTGATTCTCCCGTCGATGGAGGCGTCCTGCCCGATGGCCGGCATGGCCGAGGCGCTGCAGGTCGACGCCGCGTGGGCGGAACTGACCGCGGCGCTCGACGACGACGAGGAAATCATCCCAATCACGTACATGAATAGCTACGCCGACCTGAAGGCCTTCTGCGCCGAGCAGGGCGGTCTTGTCTGTACGTCCTCGAATGCCCACAAAGCGTTCGAGTACGCCTTCGAGAAAGGTGACAAGGTGCTGTTCCTTCCCGATAAACACCTCGGCGAAAACACGGCCCACCGGCTCGACATGGCCGACGAGACAGTCGAGTGGGACCCCTGGGACGCCGAGGGCACCGACGCCGCCGACGCCGTCGAAAACGATGTCATCCTCTGGGAAGGGTACTGCCAGGTTCACGAACGCTTCCGCGAGCACCACATCGACTCCATCCGCGAGGACTACCCCGACGCGAACGTCATCGTCCACCCCGAGTGTCGCCGCGAAGTCGTTGAGGCCGCCGACGTGGCCGGCTCCACGTCGACTATCTGTGAGTCCGTCGCCGAGGCTGACCCCGGCGAGACGTGGGCCATCGGCACGGAGATTCACCTCACGCACCACCTCCAGCGGTGGCACCCAGAGGTGAACGTCGTCCCGCTGTGTGGCGACGCCTGCATGGACTGCAACGCCATGCGCCAGATCGACCCGAACTACCTCGCGTGGGTGCTAGAGGAACTGGTCGAGGGCCGCGAGCGCAACGTCATCGAAGTCGCGCCCGAAGAGAAGGAACTGGCACAGGTCGCGATGGACCGAATGCTGGAGATCTAACCATGACAGACGACCCGATTACGACGGATGTGCTAGTCATCGGTTCCGGTATCGCCGGGCTGGCGGTGGCGCTCGCCGCGGCCCGCGAAGGTGACAACGTGACGCTCGCTACGAAGGCGACCCGTCCGGAAGGCTCCTCTTCCTGGTGGGCGCAAGGCGGCATCGCCGTCTCCCGGGATACGCCCGAAGAATTCAAAGACGACATCATGGCCGCCTCCGACGGTACCGCTGACCCCGATGCCGTCGATGTGCTGGTCGAGAACGCAAACGAGGCCGTCGAGGACGTGTTGCTTGAGACGCTCGACGTCGAGTTCGACCAGAACGGCTCGGGCCACGACTTCACCCGCGAGGCTGCCCACAGCGAGGACCGCATTCTCCACGTGGACGCCTCGACGGGCAAGCACATCCACGTCCCGTTCCTGAACTACATCGACGATCACGACGGCGTGGAGATTCTGGACGACACCGCCGCACTCGAACTCATCCGTCACGAGGGCCGGGTCCACGGCGCAATGCTCGAATCCGACGGCGAGGTCGACCCGTACTTCGCCGGCAGCGTCGTGCTGGCGACGGGCGGTATCGGCGACCTCTACCCGCGGACGACGAACCCCGACAACACGACCGGGGACGGTATCGGCATGGCCGCACTCGCCGGAGCCGAGGTCGAGGACATGGAGTACGTCCAGTTCCACCCGACCGCGTGCGTACTGGAGGAGAATGGCGACGCTGACGTTGCATTCCTCGTCAGCGAGGCCGTCCGCGGCGAGGGCGGTCTGCTCCGCAATGGCGACGGCGAGCGGTTCATGCCCGACTACCACGCCGACGCCGAACTCGCGCCCCGCGACGTGGTGGCCCGCGCTGTCAAGGCCGAGCGGGAGGCGACGGGCGAAGTGACACTGGACGTGTCGCCGCTCGACTTCGCCGAAGAGTTCCCGAACCTCGCCGACAGGTGTGCGGAACACGGTGTCGAGTGGGCGGACGGCATCCCAGTCGCGCCTGCCGAGCACTTCCTCTGTGGCGGCATCAGCGTCGACGATCGTGGCCGGACGACGCTGGATCGGCTCTACGCCGTCGGCGAGTGCTCCCGGACCGGCGTCCACGGCGCGAACCGCCTCGCAAGTACATCCCTGCTTGAGGGACTGGTCTGGGGTCTGCGTGCCGGCGAAGACGCTGCCGGGGCCGATCCGGAACCAATCGAAGCGCCGGAACTGCTCGAACGCGACCCGGACCTGCCCGAGCGGTTCGCCCGCGACAAGTTCCAGCGGCTGACCCGCGTGATGGACGAGAATGTCGGCGTCGAGCGCGACCCCGCGGACCTCCAGCGCGCGATGGCCGTCCTCCGCCGGCTTAAGGGCGAAGTGGATGCCTACGTCCGTACGCGAACCAGCCGCTCGCTGTACGAACTCCGCCACGCTAGCGTCACCGCCCTGTTGATTGCGCGCCACGCCGCCGAGAACGAGAAGAGCGTCGGCACGCACAATCTCGTGGACGCGAGCGAGGACCCACCGGAGTCCACAGCCGACTAATGCTCACTGACAGCGACATCGAGCGGTGGCTCCGCGAGGACGTGGGCCACCACGATGTGACCAACGACGTGCCTGGGACGACCGAGGGGCGACTAGTCGCGAAAGCGTCCGGCGTGGTTGCGGGCCTCGACGCCGCCACCGGCGTGTTCGAGTATCTGGACTGTGCGGTGGAGACACCGGTCGACTCCGGTGACGCTATCGACGCCGGCGACGTGGTGCTTCGCGTCGACGGCCCCGCGCAGTCGGTGCTCCGCGGCGAGCGCGTCGCCGTGAACCTCACTGGTCACGCCTCGGGTGTGGCGACGAAGACCCGGGCCGCTGTCGATGCGGCGGAATCCTCCACGGCAGATTCCACACCCCGTATCGCCGGCACGCGAAAGACGACCCCGGGCCTGCGCGGCATCGAGAAGCGAGCGGTGGCAGCCGGCGGCGGCGACACCCACCGGCTTGACCTCTCGCACATGGTGATGGTCAAGGACAACCACATCGCCGAGATGGGACTGCTTGACGCCGTCGAGCACTTCCGCGAGCGGGTCTCCTTCGCCACGAAACTCGACGTAGAGGTCGAATCCCCGGCGGACGCGCCGCGGGCCGCCGAGGCCGGTGCGGACATCGTCCTGCTGGACAACATGCCCCCCGCGGAGACCGAGCGGGCCGTCGACCTCGTAGCGGCGGCCGATGCCAACGCGCTCACAGAGGCCAGTGGCGGCATCACCGTCGCGGACGTGCCGGCCTACGCCGAGACAGGTGTGGATATCATCTCAATGGGGTCGCTGACCCACTCCGCACCGACGCTGGATTTCTCCTTTCGAACGGGTTGAATCCGGTCAGTCCGGCCGACTCGACGAGGATTCGGTCCTGAGTTCGGGCGGGAGTTCGAGTTGCTTGATACCGGCGCGGTCATCGATTCGGAACCGGTACAGCGCTGTGGCCTCCGTCTCGGCCGCCCGCTCAAACACGTCGGGCTCCCAAGCGGTGTCGATCTGTTCTCCAATTGCCATACGTTCGTCCTCAGGGACTCGCTCGATTGGTCCCGTCAATAGGACGCTGCGCCAGTTGAACGTCGTTTCGATGTCGTGGATGAGAAACCGGGCAACGGCCGCGTTATCGCTCGCTGTTACTTTTCGGCTGTCGACACCGAGAACGTAGACGAAGTAAAGCGCGGACTCGCCGTCGTACCAGAAACTAAGCGGGCGCAATAGCGGCGCGGAGTCAGTTGGGACGCCGAGCACGCCGACACTTGTGTGTTCGAGGGTCTTTTCGATGTCCCCGCTGTCCATCTGGAGCATCCCGAAGTCTTCCAGTTCGGAAACTGTCATGTCGCTACTTGTCGGCATATAATCATAAAGCCACAGGGCGCTGGCTCGGGGGTCGCTATTCACCACGCGGTGGGACGCTGTGCAGTCTGTCTCAGTCCAGTCGGCGGGCCAACATTACCTCGTCGACCAGTTCGTCCCGGATTTCGTAGTGATCGGCACGGACAGCCTCAGCCGTCCAGCCGGCCGCCTTCAGAAAGTCGATTGCTCGCTCGTTCGTCGCCGGCAGGCTGTTGTACACCTTTCGACAGCCACGGCTTGCGGCCCATTCGACCCCACGGTGGAGCAGGTGACTGCCGATACCATGGCGACGGTACGTCTCCATCACGCCGAGCGTGAGTTCGGCCGTCGACGCGAGTTCGTCCACTTCGGACATGGCGACGTGGACCCAACCGACGACGTCATCGTCCACCGTGGCGACGAACACGACACGACAGCGGTTGGGGCCCCAGCGGACGAGCGTGTCCTCGTAGGCCAATTGTTCGGCCACGCCGGCCGCGATGAGATACGGCGCTTCGCTGGTCACGTCGCGTATCGTGCCGACGACGCCGGAGAGGTCCGACGGCCGGGACGGGCGTATCTCATAGCTGACGCCGGCCTCGTAGTGTTCGGCCGTTTCACCGTCATGAAGCGCCACAGTGAGGTGCCCGTCCTCGGTGGCCTCGATGAGGTCGTCCCGTTTGAGAATGGAGACGTGGTGCTGGAACCGCTCGGGGTCGACACTGATGGCTTCGGCCACCTCGCTGGGTGCGACAGGGCCGTTCCGTTCCACAAACCGGTACACATCGGACCGCTCACCGCCGAGTTCGAGGTCTGTTGGGGACGGCATTTCGCTATGGCCCACTGATGACTGTATCTACTTGAAGCTACCCGGCAACGTCGCCTGCAATTGCAGGCCGGCTTGCCAGCAGCGCTGCCGTGGCCGCCGGTGAGACCGGTTGGAACAGGAGTTGCTGCCGCAGCATTGCATGCGTCCGCGTGACGCTTTTGTATGGTCGTAGCTCATTTTCGGCTATGCCAGACGCAGTCCGCCGCTGTCCCGAAGACGGCTTCTTCGAGGGCGACACGTGCCCGGTTTGTGACGGAACAGGGCCCCAGATTCTCGACGGCGAACGGCGACGACAGCTCTCGAAGTTCGTCTCGGGCGCGCTCAGACATTTTCCCGAAGACGCAGGCATCGAGGTAGACAAAGCGGGGTGGACGGACTTCGCTTCTCTCCGTACGGCGGTCGAGCGACAGTACGACTGGGTGGATGGTGAAGCACTGGCCGGCGTCATTGCCACAGACCCAAAAGGGCGGTTCGAACGGACAGGGGACAGTGGAGAGACAGATACAGCGACCGCTGGCGGTCGCGTTCGCGCGGCGTACGGGCACTCCATCGACGTGACCCTCGACAAGACCGACGACCCCGTTCCGGCGACGCTGTATCACGGGACTGCCCCGCGGAACGCCGATTCGATACGCGAAGCGGGGCTGAAACCGATGGGCCGCCAGACGGTCCACCTCTCGGAATCCGTCGCAGCGGCCCGCGAGGTGGGGCGTCGCCACGCCGCAGACCCGGTCGTGTTTGTCGTTGACGCCGAAGTGATGAAGTCCGATGACCGACGGATTGTCAAGCGCGGGACCGAGACGTACACGACTGCCCGCGTGCCGCCGCAGTATCTCTCCGTGCTCGAAAACTAGCGTGGTCGCGTCGCCTGCTACTCGACCAGCGGCGTGCCGGTCATCGCGTCCGGCCGGTCGATACCCATGAGCATGAGCATCGTCGGCGCAAGGTCGGCCAGCGTCCCGCCGTCACGAGCGGTCCGTCCACCGGCAGTCCCGTCAGGAGAGAGGTAGATGAACGGGACGGGGTTGGTCGTGTGGGCCGTGTGCGGGTCGTCTTCGGTCCCCATGTCGTCGGCGTTCCCGTGGTCGGCACAGATGAGTGCGTGACCGCCAGCAGCCCCAATCGTCTCGACTAGCCGCCCGAGTTGTTCGTCGACGACCTCGACGGCGGTCACCGCCGCGTCGAAATCGCCAGTGTGGCCAACCATATCAGGGTTGGCGAAGTTCAGCACCATCGCATTGGGGTCCTCAGTCTCGATGAAGTCGATAGCAGTGTCGGCCAGTTCTGGCGCGCTCATTTCCGGTTGCATATCGTAGGTCGCCACGTCGGGGCTGTCGACGATTTCGCGACTCTCGCCGTCGAACGCGACCTCACGACCGCCGTTGAGGAAGTACGTGACGTGCGGGTATTTTTCTGTCTCGGCCAGCCGAATCTGTGTATTCCCGGCTTCGGAAAGCACCTCGCCGAGCACGTCCTCAGGCTGGTTCGGTGGGAACGCGACCGGCAGGTCGAACGTCTCGTCGTACTGCGTCATCGTCACCAGCCGGGTGTCCGGCGGCTCGGTGTCAGCTCCCCAGTCATCCGGGCGGATATCGCCGAGCATCCGGGTAAGTTGCCGAGCGCGGTCCGACCGGAAATTGAAGAAGATGACCGCATCGCCGTCTTCGAGACCGGCGTGGTCGCCGACGGTCGTCGGCTCGATGAACTCGTCAGTGGTGTCGCGGGCGTACGACTCGGTGGCCGCCGTGACGGCGTCATCGGCGTGGTGGTCGCCCTCGCGGTGAACGATGGCGTCGTAGGCTCGGCGGGTCCGCTCCCAGTTCTGGTCACGGTCCATCGCGTAGTAGCGCCCGCAGACGGTGGCGGTATGGCCAGTTCCGTGCTCCTCGGCGTGGGCTTCGAGGTCGGCGAGATACTCCTCGCCGCCGGTCGGCGAGGTGTCACGGCCGTCGGTGAAAGCATGGGAGACGGCGTCGGTATCACGCTCGCCTGCGAGTTCGATGAGCGCGTGCAGGTGGTCCTGATACGAGTGGACGCCGCCGTCCGAAACGAGGCCCATGAAGTGGACCCGACCGTCGTGCGCCTCGGCGTGCTCGAAGGCCGATAAAATCGTTTCGTTCTCGAAGAATGGTGGGTCCTGTGCGTCGTCGTCGGGCGGTGATTCGCCACGTGAGCGAGCGATACTGTCGCTGACGCGAGCGGAGTCCTGTTTGACGACGCGGCCGGCCCCGATGTTGAGGTGGCCGACCTCGGAGTTGCCCATCTGGCCCTCCGGGAGGCCGACCCGGCGGCCGTGGGTGGCAAGTGTCGACGCTGCGCCTGCGTCTCGGTAGCGGTCGAAGTTCGGCGTGTCGGCGGCAGCGACGGCATCCCGGACATCGTCGTCCGGATTCAGGCCCCAGCCGTCCAAGATGATGAGTCCGGCGTCCATATCCAGTGGGTCACGCGACCGGCGTAATACACTGTCGGTCAGTCTCGAACGTGACGGTCGATAATGCGAAATTCGGCGGTGCTGATGGGGCTATCCCTACGCATCCACTCCGCTATCCTTGCCGGTATCTGGAACCCTGAAATTAAGAGGGTGGCCCGCCTTCGGTCGGGCATGACTCGAAATATTCTCTCGGACGATCTAGCCGACGCAATCGTTACCACAGCCCGGACGGCGACGGGCGACTCGCTCCGTTCAGTGACGTATTTCACACGTGCGAACTTCGAGCAACTCTACCTGCGGGAGGACCTCGAACAGGACGCCGACCTCAACGACTTCGTCGGCCACGAGTGGCAGGGGTACAAGCAGACGAAGAACGCCTATCAGGAGTCCGAACTGGGCGACTATCGCTTCACCGTACGCGCGTTCTCCAACGGCTACCTCGTGCGAGCGACAACCGAGCGTCAGGGCGTGCTCATCACCACGGACGGCCTGACGATGCAGTCCTACGAAGAGATCGCCGAGGCCATCGAGCGCCTGCTCCGCGAGGAGTCGGGCAAGGAGTAACCACTGAATCGGCGGGTGACCAAAGGGTTATGCCCGTGCCGGCGAACCCACGGGCATGACGCTTGACCCGGTCCACGTCGACGGAATCGCCAAGCTCGCCGGGCAGGTACGCGAGACCGTCGAGACGAGCGACCAAGAGGCGGCCGCCGAGGAGGTGTGGGACAACTTTCTCGACCCGCTGTGGCAGGAGGGAACGAAGATTCTGGAGCCACTGGACGAGCAGCGCCGCCGGAAGGTCCCCATTGAGGATATCGCGCTGGCGGACCCACCGTTTCCGACCCAGCACGGTCTGGACTCGGGGACAATCAATCCGACGACATTCAAGAACGGGCTGGTACTTGATGTGGCCCAGGCGGCGATGGGGAGTGTTCCCTCGGACGTGGAACTCCACCGGGGCCGGACCATCATCATGGCCGTCCACTCCAACGACGCGACGCTGGGGTTCGACGGCGAGTGGCAGGGCGGGGACCGCGGCTACGCCAAGCGGCGCGTTCTCGACGTACCACAGGTCGACCGTTACGAACAGCGGGTCGTCCACGCGCTGGCGCTGTACCTCGCGGAGAGCCAGCACGCACTGACCAACGCCGACATGGTCGAGGACCTGTTCATCCTCGACGGCCCCATCTACCCGACCGGCGTGCTCCGCTGGGCCGACCGCGACACTGAATTGGCCGACCTGCTCGCGGAAGACGACCGCCCCAAAACGGTCGTGAACAACTATGTCGACCTCGTCGAGCGATTCGTCGAGCGGGGCGTCCCGATGGTGGGGTTCATCAAGAACTCCTCGACGAAGGCCCTCACGCGGGCGTTACGGCGCAAGACCAACGCCCCGTGGGTGAACGACACCGCCTTCTTCCGGCGAATCCTTGAGCGCCGCGACAACGAGGGAGAGCGGCAAACCGACTGTCTCACCGCGACGGACTGGTTCCGCTCACGGGGCGGTACTGACGGCATCATGGCCGCCGACGGTGACGCGCTGGGCATCGAACGGTCCCTCGACCCCGAAGCCTACGAGGTGACGTTTTTCGTCCTCTACGACCCGCGTTCGGATCTCGTGTTCCGCGTCGAGGCCCCGTACGCGTTCACCAAAGATCCGGAATGCCGGGCCAAGCTCACGCGGCAGATACTCCACGACGTGGCCCGGGAACAGGGGCCGCCACTGGCCATCGGAAAGGCCGATGAACTCGCCAAAATCGACCGGCAGGGCAGCGAGGAACTCACTCGCCGCATCGAGCGGACGTTCGAGACCGACCGGGAGCGAGAGTTCAACGACATCCGGTGGGGAGCCGTCGAAGAATCGTTCTGAAGGGTTAGTCACGACGGGCCAGAACGATAGCGTAGAGGAGGACGAGGAGACCGACTAGTTCGGTGATGGTGCCCGGGAGGGGAAGCACCATTCGCGGGAGGACCTGCACGGCACTAAGGGTAACCAGGTACGAAACGAAGGTGAGGAGGCTGATTCCGGTAGCCAGTGCGAGCATGGAGCGAGTCCGCCGTCGACGGTAGCCAACGAGCGCCAATGCAGCAATGAGCAGTCCGACCCCCGTCTGTGCGAGGTGGAAAGCAGTGTTGACGGTAACCCACGTTTCGGCGGAGAGGCCGGCAAACTCCATTAGAGTCCCTCCCAGAGGTCTACTAGCGCATCGGCGAACTCATGTGTCTTTGACTCAACGGAGAGGGTCACGTCGAAGGCTCCTTCGGTGAGACAGACGGTGAGTTCGTCCATCTGTGCCTCGTACACGTCTACGTGATGCCCGTCATCCGCAATTTGCGTTCGAGCAGCGACGAGGCCGCAGTCCTCAAGCGCGTCGAGACGGCGATACACGGTCGAGAGTGACATGTCGCAGTCGTTGCTGAGTTCAGTTGCTGTCATGGGTCTGTGACTCGTGGCTGCAAGGAGTGCGCGAGCGTATTCGTCATCGAGGAGGGCAAACACCTCGGTCGGGGACGGGTCCTCGGCCACGTGCAGCGGTTTCACCCGAGCCGTTGTATAACTCACCGGTCGTTCGCTGACTCAGAAAACGGCGGGAAAGCATGCCGGTTCGACTACGCCGTCTCGGCCTGCTGCACCGTCACGTCGACCGTCTCGCCGGCCACACCGAGCCGGGCGAACTGCGTTCGGACGTGTTCTTTGGCCGCGTTGATGGCCGCATCACGCGTCTCGAAGCCGCGGGGCATCGGGGATTCGAAGGCGATTCGGATCTCACGGTCGCCGATTGACTGGACCTGTCCGCCGCTTTCAACCTCGTAGAAGGCGTCACAGACCCAGACGTAGGGTGTCCCCTCGTCCGGTGCGCCGTTGAACTTGGGCGGCTCCTCGCCTGGTTCGTACAGCGTCCCGGTTAGCGCTGTCCCGCCTGCTGTCCCCCGAATAAGCAACATGCTCCGATGTAAGGGCCCCAGCGGCAAAAGATTCTCCCCCGGGACAAGCGGTCGCCCCGACACCGCTGGACTGAACCGGTCGCTCTCGGAACTGCTCGCATCCCGACGAGGGTCTTCGACTGGCGGCAGCATCCCAAGCGGTATCCGAACGCGCTCTTTCTCGTGCCTCGGAATTTGGCACGTGCCGAGACAAGTCGTATGTCAGTGGGTGCCGCAGATAGTCGTATGTCTGACTCGACTGGTGCCAGTGTTCAGTTACTTCGTAACGCGACTGTCCTCGTGGACGTTGGAGACGTGACGTTCCTCGTCGACCCGATGTTCGCGTCACCTGGGGAGAACCCGCCTGTTCCGAATTCGCCGAACGACCGTCGAAACCCGCTCGTCCCAATGCCCGACAGTGACCTGTCCTACGACGCTGTGGTTGTCACGCACCGCCACCAAGACCACTGGGATGGGGCGGCCCAGGCGGAACTCGATGCCGACGTGCCGCTGTTCTGTCAGCCCGAGGAGGCGGACGAATTTATTGACGAGGAGTTCACCAATGTCTGCCCCGTCGACGACGAGGCGTCTATCGAGGGAGTCTCGATACACCGAACGCCCGGGCGGCACGGGCACGGAGAGTTAGCGGCGGAGATGGGCCCCGTTTCGGGATTCGTGTTCGAGGGCGACGAAACGGTGTACGTCGCAGGCGACACGGTCTGGTACGAGCCGGTCGAGGAAACGCTCGATAGGTTCGAGCCGGATCTGGTCGTGTTGAACGGCGGTGAAGCGCAGTTCGAACACGGCGACCCCATCACAATGGGCGTCGAGGACATCACGGCTGTCCGGGATGGGACCGCCGCTACGGTCGTTGTCGTTCACATGGAGGCGATCAACCACTGCCTGCTCAGCCGGGACGAGCTACGGTCGGCAACGGAAGACGTTCGGGTTCCCGACGACGGGGAATGGGTCAATCGATAGGCTCGGTCAGTTAGCAGGTGCTTTGACGAAGGCGCTGTCAGATGCCACGGCGACACCGGCAGGTCAGGGTTCGCAGTCGACCACGACGGGCAGGTGGTCGGAGCCGTAGTGGTCGTCGTCGCGGTCGGCGATGACTGCCCTGGTGTCGATGGACACGTCCTCGCTGACGAACACGTGGTCAATCCCCATCTCGGGGAGCAAGTCGTGGAAGTCGGTTCGGCTCGTCGTCGGACCGTGGGTGACGGTCGCTGTATCGCGAGCGTCAACAAGTGTGCGGCCGTCCGGGAGTTCGTGCCCCTCGGCGCGCTCGTAGGCCGGTTCACCGACAACACAGTTGAAATCGCCCATCACCACTGCGGGCGCATCCCGGGTGGCAGAATCGAGATGGTCAAGCACCAGTTCGATACCCTCGACACGCGCGTCAGCCCCCTGATGGTCGAGATGCGTGTTCAAGCACAGGAGATCATCGTCGGTGTCGCGGTCACGAAGGCGGGCCCAGGTCGCTACGCGGGGATAGGCGGCGTCCCAGCCGATGCTGCTCGGCTCGGCGGGCTGTTCGGAGAGCCAGAACGTGTTTGTGGCCGCGCAGTCGAAGCGCTCGGCCCGGTAGCCGATGGCCGTATGCTCCCCGCCGGCATCGACAGAGTCCCGCGGGTCACCGACCCACTCGTAGCCGTCCAGCAGCACCTCGAGCTCCCGGAGCTGGTGAGCCATCGCCTCCTGTACCCCGATAATGTCGGGGTTATGATACTGGATGATACCCGCCACCAGCCGCCGCCTGTGGGGCCACCCGTCTACCCCATCCCCGGCGGTGTCGTACCGCACATTGAAAGACATCACCCGCGTCGGCTTCATATGCGTTCGTTGACAGCCAACCGGGTAAGGTTTCACATTCATGCTGCTGGGGAAAGGTGTTAATCCCCGGCTACCCTGAACTGGGGTATGTCCGACCTCGGGGATTTCACTGATTTCGATGGCGACGACGCGGCGGCCGACGACGAGGCCGCACAGTCGGCCGAGACGGCCGATGACGGCGATGGGGCTGTCGACGCGTCGGAGGGGACCGGCCCGACAGCACAATCTACGGACGATGACTTCGAAGATATGGACGTGACACCAGCAGGAACAGACACCGGTCTCGGTGTCCTCTCAGCGGCGAACGGCCTTCGAATCAGCGAGGAAGCGGAGGAAACGGTCCTGCGAGCCTACGTCACCGCGCGGAACCGCTCGCGTCTGCGTATCGGCACATATCTACTCGTCCCATACCCTGGCGGTGAACGTCTGTTCTGTCGTATCAAGGCTCTGGAGTACGCCCAAGAGTTCCACGCCGACGACGCGACCGAGATCCACGCCCGGCGAGCGATGCGCGAGCGGGGAATCGACGAACGAGATTTCAAATTCATCGCCGAGCTTGAGCCGGTTGCAGTGCTGTACAGCGACGGTGGCGAACTCAAACGTCGGATGACCGACCGGGTCCCCAAACCCGAAACTGTCGTCCGGGAGGCCACCGACAAGTCTGAAATCAAGACCGGTCTGAAGATTCCCGAGGACGGCGTCTTCCTGGGTCATCTCGCCGTCGGCGGCGAGAAGGTCCGCACCGCCGCCGAGCCGCCGACAATCGACTACCGGCTGAAAGACGACTACGACGCCGGCGACCCACTCGTGTTCCGGCACACCCTCGTCGCGGGCGGGACCGGGTCCGGGAAGACCCACAGTTCGAAGAACATCCTGCGGCAGTATCTCGGCCGGACCTACGAAATGGGCGATGGCCGTACGCCCGAACTCGCCGTCGTCCAGTTCGACCCGCAGGACGAGTACGCACAGATGCACGACGACAACCCCGCGATGACCGACGAGTTCGAGCGCCGCTGTGAGCGGGAAGGCGTCGCTTACGGCGGGCATGACGACACCATCGCCTTCGTTCCGAAGGTGGCCGGGGCCGACTACAACGCCAGCCACCACCGCGCTGAGCAGGTGGAGTTCACGATCCCGTTCTCGCTCGTCCACGACAATCCCTGGCTCATCGCCGGCTCCAGCCTGAACGATAACCAGTACGGCGCGCTGGTGAACACGCTGCTCCCGCGGTTCAAGCGCGAATATGGGGAGGGTGGGACCTACAGCGACTTCCGGACCTTCCTCGGGGACCCCGCACTCAAGGAGGAACTGGACGAGGCGGGCGATGTCCACGAGGCCACGTTCGACGCCGTCAAGCGTCGCGTCCAGGGCTTCGGCGCAGTCTTCGATCAGGACGCCCGGCCAATCACCGACCAGATTTCACAGTTCGTCCGCGACGGGGGCCTGACGGTCATCCCGACCTACCACATCACGGACTCCCGGACGGCCTCGACTATCGTGCTTGCCGTCTCCAGCCTGCTCATCGACCAGAAGCTCTCGAACGACCCGGACTACGACCGCATCAAGGAGACGCCGCTCGTCCTCGGGATGGACGAGGCCCATAACTTCCTGACTGACGCCGACAGCGTTCAGGGCCGCAAGGTCATCGGGAAGTTCACCGAAGCCGCCAAACAGGGCCGCAAGGAGCGTCTCGGCCTGTATCTCATCACGCAGGACCCACAGGACATCGCCGACCCGGTGTTCAAGCAGATCAACACGACGATGGTGCTCAACCTCGGCGACGAGGATGCCATCTCGGCGGTAAACATCCCCAGCAACCTCGAATCGAAGGTTCCCTACATGGAGAAAGGGCAGCGAGTCGTCTACTCGCCCGATAACTCCGAGCCGGTCGAACTGATCGGCCTGTCGACATGCGTGACCCGTCACGGGCGAGACTGACAAACCGAAGGCCTGCTCACCGATTGCAGCGGGCCGAAGATTCAAACCGGCCCCAGCGGAAGTGGGCGTATGGCAAAGCGAATCCTTGTTCCGGTCGACAGTTCAGATCAAGCAACGGTCGCCTGTTCGTTCGCAGCCGAGGAGCATCCCGACGCAACGATCGTTCTCTTACACGTCATCAATCCCGCAGAGGCCGGCTACAGCGCGGAGGCCTCGATTCCCTCCTTCTCCGAGGAGTGGTATGAACAACAGAAAGCCACAGCGGAGGACCTGCTCGATGACCTCGAGGCAGAAGTGACTGCGGCCGGTGTCGAGTCCGTCGAACGCGTCATCGAGGTCGGGCGACCAACGAAGGTCATCGTGGAGTACGCAGACGACCACGACATCAACCAGATCGTCATGGGGAGCCACGGCCGCTCGGGCATGTCCCGTATCCTGCTTGGTAGTGTCGCTGAAATCGTCGTCAGACGAGCGTCCATCCCCGTAACCGTCGTCAGATAGCGCTACGGGTGTCGGACGATATGGACGTCGTATTTGGGGTCTTCTGATATCGGTGAGCCGACGCTACAGACCGGCGTTGACACCCGCCCGGCGTTCTCACTGCCGATGAACACGATTGAGGCTCCCTCTTCGTGAGCGACTTCTCTGATGGTCCGGGTGATATCCGTTGTCGTTGACGCCATTGAGCTCACGTCCTTCGGGATCTCGTAGCGGAACGACACTGCCGGGGCGACCGACTCGGCTTGCTCCCGCATCCGGTCGGCGACCGCCTCAACACTGAACGCTTCATCCGCGTCGAGCCAGCCGTGTTCCCGCGCGTACGCCGCATCATCCGGGATAACGGACAGCGCAGTGATGTCCTCGTCGCGGTAGTCCGCGAACTCCATCGCCCGCGTGAGCGCGGCTTTTGACAGGGCCGAGCCATCGAAGGGCACGAGTAGTACCATATCCCACTTGTTGCCCGGTTGTGATTTATTGGTTCCGCCGGCCGGTGCAATATGAGCGACACAGTGCCGGATAACACATCGTAGTCCTGCGGTAAGCCGAGCGAATAACCCGGCAAGGTGTCTGTAACTAACTGTGTTTAGTGTGACCAATAACCATGGAGTCGATAGACGACGCACTCAGGTATCCCATGGAAGACGACGACTGGACCATGACCGTTCTCATCGGTGGCGTCCTCAGCCTCCTCTCGTTCTTCGTCGTCCCCGCCATCCTCGTGTACGGCTATCTCGTTCAGGCAATCCGCAAGCGGGCAGACGGCGCGACACAGCCGCCAGCGTTCGAAGACTGGGGGGAACTGCTTGTTGACGGGCTCAAAGCCTGGGTTATCGGTATCGTGTATATGCTCGTCCCGCTCGTCGTGTTCGGGGTGACTGTCGGCGGGAGCCTGTTCGCGATGGCGACCGGGACTCGTGCCGGGGCGGGTGCCGGTCTGGCCGGCCTCTTCGGCGGGCTGGCGATCTCGTTTGTCCTGTCGCTGGTGTTCGGGTATGTTGCGACAGCGGCTATCATCCACTTCGCCTGTACCGGCGAGTTTGGTGCCGGGTTCGACTTCGGGACGCTACGGAAGTTAGTCATGTCTCCGGAGTACGCGACGCCGTGGCTGGTCTCGATTGCCCTGTTTATCGGTGCCAACGTCGTGGTGAACTTGCTGAACGTCGTCCCGTTCATCGGCTCGCTCATTGCCCTGATTCTCAGTCCGTTCGCCACCTTCTACGTGCTGGTGGTTGCGACGGACCTCTGGGCCAGTGGCTACAACGCCGCACTCGACGAGCGAGATGAATCAGAATCAGTCGGGACGGCGACAGTTTAGAAGATATTCGCCTGCTGGTAGACCGAGATACCGTCGTTCGTTATCTCATAGGGTTTCGTCTCCCGCGAGTGGTTCGCGTTCCGTATCTTTTGGATCTCGACAGCGAGCCGCGTCTCGCTGGTGTCTGACCGGACGTACTGAAGGATGAACACGGCGTCAGTCAGGTATTCGATGATACCGTGTCTGGACGCGAAAGGGTTGGTCTCGCTGGCTTCAGAGACGAGCATCGTCGTCACGCCGGCCTGCTTCAGCGATCGGGTGAAATCGAACACTTCGGTACGTCTACGGGACTGGTCGTCGTACATCATCTCAAGCAATGAGACGGAGTCAAGCACCAGCCGGTCGGCGTCGAACTTCTCGATGAGCGCCGGCAGCTCGCCGCGGATGTTGTCAAGGCTGTTTGCCATCTCGACCGGGTCGAGATCGACAATCGCTAGCTGGCCCTGTTCTTCGTACTCCTCGAACCCCCAGCCGCGGTCGCCGGCGGTGTCCAGTATCGCATCGTGGGACTGTTCGAGCGTCAGAAACACCGCGTTTTCGCCATTCCGAAGCCCATGGTGGAGGAACTGCAATCCGAACGTCGTCTTTCCGGTTCCGGCCGAACCGATAGTGACGATGAGGTGGCGCTGTGGGATTCCGCCCTGAATCATCTGGTCGAGTCCCTCGATACCGATGTCCACCCGCGGGATGTCGGACTCGAACTCCTCCTCAAAGTCGCTCCCGCTGTCACCATCGCCACTACCGGCAGACTCGAACGCAGTGGCGAAGTCGTCGTCGAAGAGCCCACCGCCATCATCGTCGCCAGGGGACCCAGCGTCGGCATCAGCAGACTCACTCTGGCTGCTGAAGGGGTCACCGCTGCTGTCGTCGAACGGGCTGCTGTCACTGTCCCCGCCAGCAGCGGCGCTGCCGTCGTCACCAAACGGATTACTATCACTGCCTTCACTAAAATCGGCGCTGCTATCGTCATCGAACGGGCTGCTATCACCACTGCGCTTGTCGTCGTCGCTCTCGGGTGCAGACGGCCCGGTGTCGGTAGACGCCGGTTCCTCGGCGTCGCTCTCGGATGGTGTCTCCGAAGTGTCGTCGGCCTCCGTCGGTTCGCTGTCGCCGTCCTCGTCGTCCAGCGCACTTTCGAACCAGTCGTCATCGGACCCGCTGTCCTCGCTCATACGCACGACCACCAGCCACACGAACGGCCCATGGAAGTGGATACGCGTCGCGACTGATATAATTGCCGTCGTAGAGGGTTTATATACGGCCAGCGGGAACGTCCGGGCAATGACTGTCGGGATCGTCGCGCAGCGGGACAACGACCGGGCTATGTCGCTTGCGAGTACACTGTGTAACCGGCTGCGCGCCACGTCGGCGGCCGTTGTCGTCGACGAAACGACCGCCGGAGCGCTGGGTGACCACGACGCATGGGACGCAGCCGTGCCCGATTCGGCGCCGGTCGATGAGATGTCCGCCTGTGACCTCGTCGTGAGTATCGGCGGTGACGGAACGTTTCTGTACGCGGCCCGCGGTGCGGGGTCGACGCCGATACTGGGGGTCAATCTCGGCGAGGTCGGCTTTTTGAACGCGATTGCACCCGAAGAGGCCGTCGAGACGGTTGTCGCGGAGGTCGAACACATCCAGAAGACCGGGAGCGCCAGAACGCGGGCCAAACCGCGACTGCAGGCAAGCGGCGACGACTGGGAGCTGTCGCCGGCGCTGAACGAGGTCGTCGTGCAGGGCGAGCGACGCGGTCACGGCGGCGGGGCGACGGTCGATGTGTACGTCGATGATTCGCTCTACACGTCCGGCCACGCTGACGGCGTACTGGTAGCGACACCCACCGGATCGACGGCGTACAACCTCAGCGAACGCGGCCCACTCGTCCACCCCGACGTGGCCGGTCTTATCATCACGGGGATGGCAGACGAGATGGGGACGCCGCCACTGGTCGTCGACGTTGACAGCGAAATCGTCATCGAGCTCACAGATGCTGACAGCGGTGTCGTCGTCAGTGATGGTCGGGTTCGAAAAGACGTGGTCCCGCCAGAGCGGATAACGGTCTCGCGTGCGGGCGAACCGGTCCGGCTTGCTGGTCCGCCACTTGATTTCTTCACCGCACTCGACAAACTGGCCTAACGCCGACCGACGGCGTACAGCACCGGGGCGAGAACGAGCAGTACCAGACCGAACAGTTTGTACTGGAACGACGACGCGAGGACGCTCGCGCTGTTCGGTTCCATCGCCGACGCCGGCGTAATCACAAGCAGTGCCCCCAGCGCGATTGTATGGAGTCCCAGCATCCGGAGCGACCGTTGTGGGAGAATCGCGACGAGTCCACCGACAAAGCCGAGTAGCAGGACATCACCGATGGTGTAGTTCAGCAGGAAACTATCGATGAGTTGCAGCGGTGACGCGAGCATTCCTATCCAGAATTTCGCCGTGATGGAATCTTTAAAGTTCCGTTACGCCGCCGACCACGGGCGGCGTTTGGCCGTTCAATCGCCCGCCGTCCCCAGTGGTGTGAGCAGGAGATAGCCGGTCGAGGGGGCGCCGGCCGTCCGCAGCCGAAACTGCCGCGGTTCGTCGGGTGCTGTCGAGAGGGCGACGACATCGAGGTCAGCTGTACTGACTGCCTCGGCGTCCACCTCGTCTATCCCGGCCACGAGCAGCGCCTCTGAGAGGGCGGTCCCGTTGAGGCGATCGGACGGCACGTCGAACGTGGTCCCAAATGACTCGTTTGCCGCACGCACGACCGGGCCGTGCCCCTCGTCGGCGAAGTACAACACCGGGTCAGGATGGCCATCGAAGAGGTCGACTGGCTGTGGCTCCGGTGTTTGCTCGACATCTGCCGACACTGTCATCATCTCGTCGGTCGTCTCGCCGGGCGAATCAGTCACCAGAAGGTAGGAAACGCCGCCCAGCCCGCCGCCAAGCGCCAGACCGAGGCCGACGGTGACCTGTTCCGAAAGTCCGAGTGAAAACACTGACTGCACCACCAGCGCGACGGTAGCGAGCACGACCGCTCCTGCCCCTATCCAACCGATCACGGCCGCGAGGCTGCCAAGACGGTGTCGACCGCCTGTGTCCGTCGACGACTTGCTCATCGGTGCACACTCAATGGGCCATCGGTTAACGCTTTTCGAGAGGCGGTTGCCGGTAAAACATATACAGTTGCCAGCCCTAGAACAGTTTAATACTGTGTCCAGAAGTACAGGTGGCCCACCGCGGGTGCTCGTTGTCGACGACGAACACGATGTCGCCGACACGCAGGCCCTGAAACTCGGCGAGCGCTACGAGACGACTATCGCGTACAGTGGTCAGGCGGCGCTTGACGCTGCCGGCCCAGAGTTCGATGCTGTGTTGCTCGACCGACGGATGCCCGACGTGCACGGTGACGACGTGCTTTCGCGGTTGCGCGAGCGGGGGTATGACGGCGTCATCATCATGCTGACCGCAGTCGACGCCGATCTGAACATTCTGGAGATGCCGTTCGATGACTACCTTCAGAAGCCGGTCGACCAGTCGACGCTCCTGTCGGCGCTCGATCAACATCTCGACCGATCCGATGCAGACGAGAGGCTCGACGAGTACTTCCGGATTTCCTCGAAACTCTCCGTGCTGGAGCGCGAAAAGTCTACGTCACAACTGGAAGCGAGCACCGAGTACACGGAGCTAAAGGAGCGTGCCAGGGAACTGGAGTGGGTGCTGCAAGCCGAGAACAATGATTTCGAAGAACTGAAACAGACGTACCAGTCTATCAGCAGAAGCTAGGTGTTGAGAATCAGCGTCTCTTCGATGTACTCGTCGATGGTATCCCGAACCTCGGCGACAGGATTGTCGTTGCGAGTTGCGCTCTGAAGGATCACACCGTCGAGTATCGTGATCATGAACCGCGAAACCGTGTTAGGGTTGACATCGGCGAAGACTCCCTGTTCGATGCCGTCCTCAATGATCTGTACGAGTTGCCGGGCGAACAGTTCGTCCGTCTCAGTGAACTTCTCACGGAAATCCGGGTTCTGGACTGCCTGGGCACGCATCTCGACGTATGAACCGAGTACGGCGTCCTTATCTGGCGTTTCAACGCAGTCAGGGAAATCATCGAGAATGAGACTGACAAAGGTCTTGATGTCCTGTTCGGGGTCGCCAGTCGATTCGATTTGAAAGATGCGGTTAAATTCCGTGAGGATGAACTCCTGAAACGACAGCAAGAGGTCCTCCTTGCCATCGAAGTGGTGGTAAAACGTCGATTTGCTGAGGTCGGCCTCGTCCGCAATTCGCTGTATCGAAAGTCCGGCATACCCGTATTCCCGGAGGGCACGGAATGTCGCTCGCATTATCGCCTCATGCGAATCCGCTGGCTCCCCGGCGAACGGAATTCCATCACTCATCCCGACCGAATATTCGTTCGGGCAGTAAATATCTTCCCACTGTTACGGAACCACAACGTTGATGCACGACCGAACGTTCGTTCGATGTACACGGTTCGGGCGGGAGTCTGCACAGACGTATGTGGGTATATATCCCAATCTCCCAGGCATGACGTCCGCTCCGGACAGAAATAACGACAAGGAATGTCCGAAGTGTCCCTACGTATGAAACCACGAACGATACTGACGCTGGCTGTTGTCGCATTGCTCATGGCATCCGGAACGGCGATCGGCGCTGTGACCGGAAGCCCCGATTTCGACGCAACGTTCGTCGATAACACCGTCACACCCGGTGAAGAGACGACACTCGACGTTGTCCTCGTCAACAGCGGAACGGTCGACTCCGGGTCTACGACCCAGGGAATACAGAATAGTGAAGTAACGACCGCCCGCGGGACCACAGTCAAGGTCAATAACGGAGACGCCCCGATTACGGTAACAACGAACAAACAGGCCGTCGGCTCCGTCCCGGAAGGCAAGACGAGTCCGATTTCATTCGACATCAGCGTCGATGACGACGCAAGTCCCGGGGACTACACCGTTCCTGTCATCGTCGAATACGAGTACACGAGCTATATCTCCGAAAATGACGGGGCACGTGACGAAAAGACCGCGACTGAACGGGTCGAACTCGAACTCGAAATCGACGATGACGCGGGTTTTGACGTGGTGAGCGTCGACTCCGGCGCGCGCGTCGACTCGGTCGGGACGGTTGCAGTCACCGTCGAGAACACTGGTGACGAACCAGCCCGAGAAGCCTCAGTAACGCTGGAATCGACAAATCCTGAACTCACAGTCGGTAGTGACACCAGCAGCTCCCGGTTTATTAACACCTGGGAGGCCGGTGAACAGCGGACGCTCCGGTACCGCGTCGGTGCAAGCGGTGACGCCAGAGCCGAACCGTACCAGTTTGACCTGCAAGTCGACTTCGATGACACCGACGGGGTGCGAAAGAGTACGTCTGCCTCTTCGATCGGGATTACACCTGCCCGCGAGCAAACGTTCACTGTCGAACGTGTTGACAGCGACGTTGCTGTCAGTGACTCCGGGACGTATAACGTGACCCTGCGCAACGACGGACCTGTCACAGTCTCGGACGCGACAGTGACACTTACCACGCAGAACAGCGCGATTACGTTCGGACAGTCCGAATCCACATCGCAGTTTGTCGGCTCCTGGGAGCCTGGTGAAACGCGAACGGTGAGCGTTGACGCAAGCGCCAGCGACGACGCCAAGACACAGAGCTACGCGCTGTCGGCGTCAGTGAGCTATGACGACCCAGAAGGCGATGCCGGCGTCGCTGACGACATCTCACTCGGACTTACACCCGAACCCGAACAGTCCTTCGCCATGGGTGACGTCGAGTCGTCCCTGCAGGCGGGTGACGACGGCACGCTGGAAGCGTCGTTGACCAACACCGGCGACCGGACAGTTCGTAACGTCGTCCTGAACTGGGCGAGCACTCACGACAACATCTCGCCGAAGGAGACCCAGTACGCGGTCGGCAACCTCGAACCGGGCGAGTCAACGACCGTCTCATTCGATGCCGACGTGTCGGATAACGCGAACTCCGGCCCACGACAGTTCGACTTCGTCGCCAACTACCGCAACAGTGAGGGCGACAGGCGCGAGAGCGACACGCTCGAAATCCGGCAGAGCGTCGACGGCAGCGCCGACGAGTTTATCGTCGAGACGACGAACGCGTCGGTCAACGTTGGTGGGTCGAGCACGCTCGAAGTGACCATCACCAACGACGCCGGTGAGCGACTGACCGATATCGAGGCAAAACTGTTCGCCGAGTCACCGATCTCTGTGTCGGACGACCAGGCGTACGTCAACAGCCTCGATCAGGGCGAGTCAACGACCATCGAGTTCGGTATCAGCGCAAGCGGTGCCGCGATGACGAAAAGCTACCCCGTCTCGGTCGACTTCCAGTACGAGGAGCCGGACGGAGATACGCCGGTGTCTGACACCTACCGCCTTCCGGTCTCCGTGACCAACTCCGGCGGTGGCAGTTCACCGCTGACGGCGATTATCGGCGTCGCACTCGTGGCCGCTCTGGCCATCGGCGGCTACTTCAGGTTCCGCTAACGCATGGACTACCAGCGCTACATCGATTGGGCGGACGACCGCATCGTCCACGATTCACGGAAGGTGGTGCTTCTCTTCCTAGTCGTGACGGTGGTCTTCAGCGCCGGCCTCGGGAGCGTCTCGACTAACTCCGGGACGTCACAGTTTACCACCGACCTGCCGGCCGAGGAGGCACTGCAGGAGGTCAACGACAAGTTCTCGCCGACCTTCTCACCAGACACAGGGAGTACACAGCTCATCCAGCGGGAGACCAACGTCCTCTCGAAGCCGGCGCTGCTCCGGATGCTCAGGTCACAGGATCGGTTGGAACAGCACGGAAAACTCCGTGTCACATCGACCTCAAGCGCTGCGAGCATTGTCGCCCAGCAACTGGACCCGGAAGCGACGACGACGGAACAGCAAGTCTATGCTGTCGAAGCCACGACACCGAGTGAAATCGACGCCGCCGTCAGGCGCGCGGCCGAGCAGAATCCCCGGTTCAAATCGCTACTAAGCAAGGACTTCAATCGCAAAGCCGCCTCGGCGTCGGCGACCATCGGGGTCGTCACACATGAGGTCCCGGCCGGAATCTCCTCCGGGTCAGGCCAGGGCGGTTCGAGTCCGCTGACGAGCATTCAAAAACAGGCCGGGTTCACTGTCGCCAGTGCTGACCACGGTGGCATTACCCTGTTCGGCAGTGGTATCGTCGCGGACGAGTTCTCGAACGTCGTCGGCGACTCGCTTATCCTGACAGTGCCCGCAGCAGTGCTGTTCATCCTGTTTTTCCTGACGATTGCCTATCGCGACCTCGCGGACATGGCGCTTGGCTTAGTCGCACTGTTTATGGCCGTCGTCTGGACGTTCGGCTTCATGGGGCTTGCTGGCATCCCCTTCTCGCAGATGCTCATCGCCGTGCCACCGCTGTTACTGGCAGTCGGTATCGACTTCGGGATTCACGCTGTCAACCGGTATCGGGAGGAACGCGAGACCGGAGCGTCCATCCAGAAGTCGATGCGGATCACGACCGACCAGTTGCTTGTCGCGTTCTTCATCGTGACCGGGACAACGGTCATCGGGTTCGCCGCGAATCTCACCAGCGCACTGCCGCCGATTCAGGACTTCGGCTACGTGGCCTCTGTCGGTATCACGTTCACCTTCCTCATCTTCGGGGTGTTCCTGCCCGCAGCGAAGGTGGAGTTGGACCGACTCCGCCAGCGCTACCCCATTCCGACGTTCAGCGAGACGCCGCTGGGCGCGGAAGATTCGGCACTCAGCGACGTGTTGCGCGGCGGCGTTATCATCGCGAACCGCGCCCCGATCATCTTCCTCATACTCATCCTCGTATCTACGGTCGGTGCCAGCTACTACGCCACCGGCGTCTCGACCTCGTTCAGTCAGGAGGACTTCCTGCCGCCCGAGGAGAATCCGGACTTCGTCGAGGCCCTGCCGGAACCGTTCGCTCCGAGCGAATACACCGTAACGGAGGTGACGAACTTCCTCGATGAGCGGTTCGATACGACCCAGTCCAGTCAGGCGACAGTGTACGTAGAGGGGCCGATGCGGAACGATGCGGCGCTTGAGCAGATGTATCGAGCGGGTGACAACCCGCCAGACTCGTTCGTCCGAGCAGACGGGCGGGCTGATTCGACGTCCATCGTGACGGTCATTCAGGATCAGGCAGAGCGTGACCCCGAGTTCCGCCGGATGGTCGAACGCAACGACCAGAACGACAACGGGGTTCCGGACGATAACCTCGAGGAGATATACGAGTATCTGCTCGACTCGCCGGCCCGTAGTACGGCGCTAGAATACATCACCGAAGACTACCGGAGCGCGCGTGTCGTTTACACAGTCGAATCAGACGCGACCGACGCAGAGGTGACCACCGATACGAGAAACGTCGCCGACGACTTCCGGTATGAGGCGACGGCAACCGGCACGGTCGTCGTGTTCCAAGCCGTCTCGGACCTCATTCTGGAGTCAGCCATCCAGTCGCTGGCAATCGCACTTGTCGGCTCATCAGTGTTCCTCATCCTCATCTACAATATGCTGGAGGGGCGGCCGTCGCTCGGCCTCGTGAACATGATTCCCGTCGTCGTCACAGTGGCGTGGCTCGGCGGGACGATGCGGCTGCTCAATATCCCGTTCAACGCACTCACAGCGACGATGTTGGCGATAACTATCGGGCTAGGGGTCGACTACTCTGTCCACGTCACCCACCGGTTCGCCGACGAGTTCAAGGAGAACGACCTCGAAACGGCACTGGACCGAACTGTTCGCGGGACTGGTGGGGCGCTGTTCGGGAGTATGCTCACCACGACATTCGGTATCGGTGTGCTTGGGCTGGCTGTGTTCCCCGCAATCGGCCAGTTCGGCATCCTGACGGCCATGTCAATCGGGTACGCGTTCCTCACCTCCCTGATGGTGATCCCCTCCGCGCTCGTCGTCTGGGACCGGGTATTCAATGCTGACTGGTCGGTTCGTGGCATACTCGGGTTCGGTCGGTCGCGTCCACCCGCGCCTGTCGACGGCGACGACTGACCCGTGGCCTCGGGGCACAACCCACCGCTGGTCGTGTCCGGGCGAAACACGCCACTGAAGCCTTTATTTGCCGGCATCGTCCTAGCATTGGTATGACTCACGTCGTTATCATCGGCGCGTATGGAAGTGCCGGGGCCGCAGTCGCCGGCGACCTTGTCGAGGCGGAGGACATTGAACTCACGCTCATCGACAACGGCGAGCCCGGCGGTGGCCTCTGTATCCTCCGTGGCTGTATGCCGTCCAAGGAAGTGCTCTCCGCAGGCGCTCATCGCTTCCAAGCGCGCCACGACGACCGTCTCGTCGGCGACGTGCCCGACGTTGATCTGGATGCCGTCGTCGAGCGCAAGGACGACCACGTGCTCGACTGGGCGGGCCACCGCCGGGACTCCGTCCACGAGATGGCCGAGCGCGACGACGTAACGTTCATCCATGACACTGCCACGTTCGTCGACGAGCATACGGTCCGGGCCGGCGGTGAGGAGCACGAGGCTGACTACGTCGTCATCGCGACCGGTTCCAGCGTGAACGTCCCGGATACGCCCGGTATCGACGAGGTCGACTTCATGACGAGCGACCAAGTGCTCGACGCCACCGAGTTCCCCGACTCCGGCATCGTGATGGGCTTCGGGTACATCGGGATGGAACTGGTCCCGTATTTGGCGGAGGCCGGCGGCATGGAGCTTACCGTCATCGAGCACGACGACCGGCCAATCGACGAAGGTGACCCGGAGTTCGGCGACGAGGCGCTTGACATCTACGAGGACAACTGGGACGTGACCATCCCGACGAATTGCTACGAGAAGGAACTGGAGGAGACTGCGGACGGCGGCGTCCGCCTCACCGTTGAGTACGACGACGGTAGCGAAGAGACGTTCGAAGCCGACCAGCTGTTCCTCTTTACCGGCCGGCGGCCGACCGTCGAGGGGCTCGGTCTGGAGAACACGCCAGTCTCGGTTGAAGGCGACTGGGCGAAAGACACGATGCAGACCCGCGACGCCGACCACATCTACGCCGTCGGCGACGTCAACGGCAAGGAGCCGATTCTCCACGTCGCCAAAGAGCAGGGCTTCACCGCGGCCGAGAACATCGTCCGACAGGAGGCCGGTGGCTCACTCGAAGCATACCGAAACGTCCACCACCACGTCATCTTCTCCGGACTGGGCGTGTATCCGTTCGCTCGTGTCGGCCACAACGAGGAAACCGCAAACGAAGCGGGCTACGACATCGTTACAGCGACGCGACAGGCCAGCGACGACGGCGTGTTCAAATCCAAAGACGTGCCCGAAGGGCTTGCAAAGCTCGTCGTCGACGCAGACGACGGGACAGTACTCGGCTGGCAGGGCCTGCACTACCACGCGGATAGCTTCGCCAAGACGTTCCAGACCATCGTCGAGCTCGGCCTTGACGTGCGTGATCTGCCGGACCGGGCCTACCACCCAACACTGCCGGAGAACGTCGATGGCCTCATTCGGGACTGCGTCGACCAGCTATAAGCGGTCGACCTGAACACCGGTCACATCGAATCGCACTCCGCCGTCCTCGCTTTCTGTGACAGTGATCCGGCCACCGTGGGCGTCGACGATTTCGGAAACGATAGCCAGCCCGAAGCCGGTCCCTTCGTCGCTCGTGGTGTAGCCGCGCTCGAACACCTCGTCACGCTCGTCTTCGGGAATCCCGGGACCGTCGTCCGCGACGTAGAACCCCCGGCCGTCAGCGAGGGTCCCGACGCAGACGGTCACGGGGTCGTCGCTGTGTTCCACACTGTTTCGGAAGAGATTCTCGAAGAGTTGTTGAATGCGCGTCTGGTCGCCCGTAATTCGTGCGTCCGTATCGACCCGTTCAAGCGTCGCGTCCGAACTCTCGACGGTGTCCCAGGCGGCCGTGATGATGTCGTCTAACGACGTTTCGGTCGCGTCGATGACCTTGTGGCCGCCGCGAGCGAGCGCGAGCACGTCGTCGATGAGTTCATCCATCCGTTCGAGTGACCGCCGGAGCGATTCGACGTGTTCGGGGTCCCCGTCGTACGCCTCGTCAACAAGCGTGAGCCGGCCGAACGCAACGTTAAGTGGGTTCCGGAGGTCGTGGCTGACGACGCTGGCGAAGTCCTCCAGACGGTTTCGCTGGCGGGTGAGTTCCTGCTCACGGCGTTCGCGCTCCTGTTCGTAGCTGATCCAGTTCCCCATCAACTCAACAAGCGTGACTTCCCACTCCGAGAAGGAATCACGGGGTTCCGTCCCGTAGAAGCAGAACGTGCCGTACACCGACTCGTCGACGACGACGGGCGTTCCAAGATAACAGGAGACACCCATCTCCGTGTAGCCGGTCTTGGTGGTCAGTTCAGGACGGTCCGCGGCGATGTCGGCGAGCACCAGTGTCTGCTCCTCAACGACGGCCCGCTCGCAGTTTGTGGCGTCCAGCGGGACTGTATCGCCCGCCTCGATAGCTCCCGTCCGGTCGCGGACGATTTCGAAGACGTACATATCGCCATCGATGTGTGAGAGTACAGCCGTTTCGGCTCTGAGGGCGTTCTGCCCGATTTCGAGGAGTCGCTCGACCTTCTCCTCGAAATCCAGATCCTTACGCGAAATGACCCGGTAAATCTCTCGGAGCGTCCGCTCTCTGCTCCTGATCTCTTTCTCGTGCTCGTGTCGCTCAGTGATATCACGGAAGTACACCGAAATTCCGGTTTGCGATGGGTACGCAGACACTTCGAACCACGTCTGTAGCGGCTCGAAGTACGCTTCGAAGGATGTTGGCTCCTGCTTAGTCATCGCCTGTCGGTACTGCTTGCTGAACTCCGTTTCTTCGAGGGACGGGACCACTTCCCAGATGTTTTTCCCCAGCAAGTCGGTGGTATCACCGTCTCCCGCCATCGCACGGCCGATGACGCGGCGACCGCGTTCGTTGGCGTATGTGAACTCCCAGTTTTCGTCCACCGCAAAGAACGCGTCGGTCATCCGGTCGAGAATGTCCGCCTCCTCCTGATAACGAGCGACAGCAGCGGTGATCTGCTGTCGAAGGAACTCCGTCTGCTCTGAGAGGGGTGTCTTCGTCACGTAGTCCGTGACCCCGGCAGAAATGGCATCGCTGGCCACGCTTTCGTCCCCATCGTCAGTGAATAACAAAAACGGGAGGTCAGACGACTGCTCCCGGACGACGCTCAACAGTTCGATCCCGTTCCGGTCCGGGAGTCGGTACTCGCTGACAATGCAGTCGTAGGACGCGTCTTCGAGGGATTTGAGCGCGTCGTCAACCGTTTCACACACCGTCACAGTGAATTCATCGGTGCTACCAGTCAGCGTCTCTTTGACTACCGTGATGTCGTCACAGTCCGCATCGACATAGAGAACGCGTACCCGCCCGGCGGTTCCGTCATGCCCGTGACGGTTCGGCGTGGCCACGGGTGTATCCATATCCGTTTCAGGAGATGTGGGAATAAAATTGTACCGCCGGTAGGCTTTCATTACCAGGGTTTAGCAAGGGTATATCGACTGGGAGGTCAGTCGGGCCGACGAGCCGATAGGACCGGAATCTCGTCGATGCGCGACGGGGGAAGCGCGTCCCAATCGACGCCCGCTGGCGTCGTGTGCGTGGTCTCCGTCTCAACCGTGCGCTCCGGCGTCACAACCCAGTCCATCGGCACGTCATGGTCGTCGACGGGGACAGTGGTGTCGACGACACCTTCGGGGCCGCCGACAATCTGGAGTTCGTGGACCGTCGTCACGACCGGTGTCGTCTCGTCGACCAGCCCCAGTTCACGGAGGACGGCGTATTCGAGGTCGCTGTACCCCTCGCCCTTCCCGATTCGCGCGCCGGCTTCAGTGACCGCGACCGACCCCGACACCACGAGGTCGACGCTCCCAACCGCTTCCGGGCCGACCTGTCGCGCGTGGTCCGCGACGTTTGACACTGCCGGTGCGGCCTCAATGTCGTCGAGTTCGGCGGGATCGAGTTCGTAGAAGCATCGCTCGTCCCGGAGCCGTGGCACGGCCATATACACTGTCTTGCCGGCCCGCAGCGCCGCCCGCCGGACCGGAAGCTGGGGCGAGTCCGGATTCGCCTTGACCGTCTCGGCGGCGTCCCATACCGCCGTCTCGGCCAAGCGCTGTGCGGCCTCGCTCGCGCCCGCGAAGTTCGGAATCCGGTCGTGGGGCGGAAACGGAAACCGAGCGATACTGCGCTCTTCCAGCGCGTCCCAGACTGTTTCACGGATAGCTTGTTTGTCCATGGCGCTACGGCCTCCGGCGGCGGAACTGCTGTGTGCAGACCAGCGCCAGCAGTGCGACAAGCGCCGCGACAGCTGTGAATCCGGGACCGCTGGCGTCGGTCGTGGACTGGTCAGTGCTCGGCGTGTGGTCCGCGGGCGTGGGCTCGCTCGTTTTGGTCACGGCCGACCTCGGAACGTAGCTGTCGGCGTCGTAGCGGTCCGGATAGAGCTGCGCGGTAGCGTTGTGTGCGAAGGCGACGACGCTGCGGGGCGCGGGCTGGTTAATGTCCCGCACCCGGACAGAGACCGTCGAGTTGGTCTCGCCCGCGGTCGTGCTGGCGTATGGTTCCGTCTCAGCAATGGTCGCCGAGTTTTCGGTGACGAAGAGGACCTCCGGATCGAGTTTGAGGATAATCTCGTCGCTGAGCTGTGGGTACTGCGTGTGGTTGCGTGCGGCGACGTTCTCCGCGCCGGCGAGTTCGATGAGCGACGTGACGAAGGTGTTGTCTGCCGCCACGTACCCCCCGCCCAGCGGGTACAGCGCGGCCGGACGATCTTCGGCGTCTGCGGTGACCTGTCGAACGGCGTCGACGTTCGCGTCCATCCAAGCGTTCGCTTCGCTCGCGCCCCCGCAGTTACCAGTCAGGCGACCGATAGTCGCCGTCTTTGTCCGGATATCCTCGATAGTCGTCGCGGCGGGGAGGTGATACACGGTGAGCCCGGCCTGTCGGAGCGGGGCCACGTCACCGGCGCTGGCGTTCGGCGCGATCACCAAATCCGGGTTCGTGCTGACGACGCGCTCGACGTTGACGCCGAAGCTCGCGGAGACGTTCGTTCGACTCTCAGCCCCGTCAAGATAGCTTGCATACTGAGTGAGCCCGACCACTTGGGAGCGGCCACCGATCTCCCACATCGTCTGGGCAGCCGAAGGGTTGGTCGTCGTCACCCGCTCCGGGCGCTCCTCGATAGTGACCTCGGTCCCGGTCGCGTCGGTCATCGTCACAGGAAACGAGCAGTCGTCCGCCTGTGTGGCTGCTGTTGCTGAAGCTGGAGTGACACCCGCGAACGAGCCGACAAGCAAGACAGAGACGAATACGAGAGAAAGTCGTCGCATGTCCTAGGCGGGTGTCAGGAGCAATAAATACTTATCTACTGCAACTGGGCTTTCATACATGCGTTTCGCGGGTCGGACCGTCGGGTGGTCGGCGGGCCTCGTCGCCGTCCTCTGTGCCGTGGTGACGACGAGCGCCGGCATCGGCCCGGTTTGGATTCCACCCGATATCGTCGGGAAAGTGCTGCTCAACACCGTCGTCATCCCGACTGGTATCTCGGTCTCAGGCCCTGCCGTCGACGTGACTACGGCCCACGTGTTCTCCTACGCTGTGAGCGACCTCCAGACGCAGATCGTGCTGCAGGTCCGACTCCCCCGGATACTGCTCGGTGCGGTCGTCGGCTTCTCGCTCGCCGCCGCGGGGACGATCATGCAGGGGATCTTCCGGAACCCGATGGCTGATCCCTCTATCATTGGCGTCTCCTCCGGCGCGGCGGTCGGCGCGGTCGGCTTCATCGTTGCGCCCGTCGCGATCCCGTTCGGGCTCGGGCTCCGCGGCGCGGCCTTCGTGGGGGCGCTGGTCGCGGCCTTTGGTGTCTATCTCATCGCGACGCGGAACGGCCGCACACCGGTCGCGACGCTGTTGCTGGCCGGCGTGGCGATACAGACGTTTCTCGGCGCGGTGGTCTCCTTCCTGTTGCTCCACAGCGGCGAGAGCATCCGGCGGGCGCTGTACTGGCTAATGGGCCATCTCAAAGGCGCGTCCTGGCCCGAAGTCACCAGCAGCATCGTGCTCGTTGCCATCCCGTTCGTCGTGCTGCTGGCGTATGCACGCGACCTGAACGTGATGCTGCTCGGCGAGGAGGACGCACAGAGCCTCGGTATCGAAGTCGAACGGACCAAGCGGGTCCTGCTCGCGCTGTCGGCGGTCATCACGGCGGCAGGCGTCGCCGTCGCCGGCATTGTCGGCTTCGTCGGCCTCATCGTGCCTCACGTGATGCGGCTGCTCGTCGGGCCTGACCACCGGATACTGCTCCCGACGGCGGCGCTCGCCGGGGCGTCGTTCCTCGTGGCGACGGACACGCTAGCACGCTCGGGTAGCGCCGAGGTCCCGGTCGGTATCGTCACTGCCGTCCTCGGTGCGCCGTTTTTCCTGTATCTGCTCCGGAAGCGGGAGGTGCACGAACTGTGAGCGGTGCAAATGGGTCCAACAGTGCCGACCCGGAACGGGACCGCTCCGGGCCGATGCTCGACGTATCCGACCTCGCGGTGTCTTTCGGCGAGCAGTCGGTCGTCTCGGGCGTCGGTTTCAGCGTCGACCGTGGGTCACTCGTCGGCCTCGTCGGCCCTAACGGCGCGGGCAAGACGACCGTCCTGCGAGCGGTGAAGGGGACACTCGATCCCGACCGTGGGACAGTTCGCGTCGGCGGCGAGCCGATCTCGGACCGCTCGGCGAAGGCGGTGAGCCGCCTCGTCGCGAGCACGCCACAAGGAACCGCGCTGTCGTTCGACTTCAGCGTCAGGCAGACCGTTGAAATGGGGCGGACACCGCATCTCGGCCGGTTCGACCGGATGGACGAGGACGACCGGAATGCCGTCGAGACAGCGATGGAGCGCGCGAGCGTTACCCAGTTCGCCGACCGGCCGTTCACCTCGCTGTCCGGCGGCGAGCGCCAGCGTGTCCTGCTGGCCCGGGCGCTGGCTCAAGAGACGCCAGTCCTCCTGCTGGACGAGCCGACGGCGAGCCTCGACATCAACCACGCCGTCCGCACGCTTGAACTCGTCCGGACACTGGTCGAAGACGGGAAAACGGCCGTCGCCGCCATCCACGACCTCAATCTGGCCGCCCGGTACTGCGACGAACTGGTGTTGCTCGCCGGCGGCGGCATCCGTGCTGCGGGCCGTCCCGCCGATGTTCTCACGAGCGACACGCTTCGGGACGCTTTCGACGCGGAGACGCTGGTGACGACCCAGCCCGGCACCGATGCGCCGCTCGTGACGCCGCTGGCTGACCGGGAGGCAGTCGACCGCCGCATCCACGTCGTCGGGACCGGCAAGCCGGCGGCGTCCGCCGTCTCGACGCTCGTCGGGGCAGGCTGTCGTGTCAGTGTCGGCGTTGTGCCCGCCGGGGATATAGCCGCCGAGCGCGCCCAGGACCTCGGCTGTGAGACGGTCACGGTCCCGGCCTTCGCCGGCATCGACGACGCGGCCCGCGAACGCGCGGCCGAACTCGCCCGGGCCGCCGATGCCGTCGTGATAGCGGGCGAGACCGGTGACGGCAACAGGCCGGTCGTCGAGGCTGGCGGGACCTGCCTCGCCGTCGAGGCAGATGAGAGTGCCCCCATGAGCAACGGTCGCGACGCCGTGCCGATGGCCGCGCTCCCCACAGCGGTCGCGTCTCTGCCGCCCGCAGCGAAGCGAGATGCGACACCATCGCTCAATCAGTCGACCACGGACTGAGTCCACCGTCGACTGAGGTATCTCCAGCCGAGAACAGCAACACCGATACTTTTCGCTCCCATACGTCGTCCGTGGACGATACGATTTCGTGGCTCCGGGACCGGCCGTACTACGAGGGACAGATCGTCGATCAGCGGACGGTCCCAGGCCGGGACGCGCGGACCGCGGACTGTGAGGTTGCGGACCGGCTCGCCGGCGTCCTCGAAGACCGGGGTATCACGGACCTCTACACCCACCAAGTGGAGGCAATCGAGGCGGTCCGGTCCGGTGACAACGTCGTTCTCGCGACCGAGACGGCGAGCGGTAAGAGCCTCGCCTACACCGTTCCGGCGTTCGAGCGGGCGCTTGACCGCCGGGCGACAACGCTGTACATCGCACCACAGGTCGCGCTCATCAACGACCAGACGGAAACGCTGTCGGAACTGGCACAGGGACTCGGCTTCGCCTCCGGTGTCTCCGTCGCCCAGTACACCGGCCGACAGTCGAAATCCGAGAAGGAGGCCATCCGGGAGCGTCAGCCGACCGTGTTGCTGACGACGCCGGACATGCTCCACTACGGCATCCTCCCACACGCCCACCGGCTGTGGGAGTGGTTCTTCCAGCGGCTCGAGACCGTCGTCATCGACGAGGTCCACGGCTACCGCGGCGTGTTCGGCAGCCACGTCTCGCTGGTGATGCGCCGCCTCCAGCGCGTCGCCGAGCGATTCGATGCCGGGGGGACACGCACAGGAAGCGACGGTGGGACAGCGGGCGGCCCGGAGTGGGTCTGTTGCTCGGCAACCATCGGCAACCCCGTCGAACACGCCGCGGCCGTTACCGGCCAACCCGAGCAGTCGTTCGGGCTGGTCGACGAGGACGCCAGTGCCAGCGGGCCGCGTCACTGGCTGCTGTGGAATCCGCCCGAGTACGAAGGCGACGGGTGGGGGAGCGGCCGCCGGAAGTCGAACCACGTCGAAACGAAGCAGCTGTTCGTGGACCTCGTCGAGCGGGGTCTCCAGACGGTCGTCTTCGCCGGGTCGCGCCAGACGGCCGAGCGGTACGCCAGCGATAGCGCCGACGAACTCCGGAGCCGCGGGGAGCACGCCCTCGCCGACAGCGTCGGCGCGTACCAGGCCGCACTGACCGACGACCGCCGGCGCGAACTGGAGCAGGGCCTGCAATCCGGCGACCTGCGGGGCGTCTGGTCGACCAGCGCGCTCGAACTGGGCGTCGACGTGGGGGGCCTCGACGCCGTGTTGCTTGACGGCTACCCCGGCACGCGGATGCGGGCCTTCCAGCAGGCCGGGCGGGCCGGCCGTGGCACCGACCCCGCCCTGGTGGCGCTGGTGGGCGGGGAGGACCAGCTGGACCAGTACGTCCTTCGCAACCCCGACGCGCTGTTCGAGACAGGGGCCGAACAGGCCGTGACTAATCCCGAAAATGAGCAACTGCTGCCGGACCACGTCCATGCAGCCGCCTGCGAGAATTGGCTCTCGCCAGACGACGACCGCCATTTCGGCGAGACGTTCCCCGACATGGTTTCGGGCCTCGAATCGGCCGGAAAGCTCGACCGCCGCCAGACCGACCAGGGAATGCGCTGGCTCGGCAACGGTAGCCCGCACCACGAGATGAACCTGCGGACCGTCGATGACGGCGAGGTGAAGCTGGTGGCAAAAGGCGACGTGATAGCGAAGCTCTCCGTCGAGGATGCACTGCGAGACGCCCACCCCGGCGCGATTTACCACCATCAGGGCCGGCGCTACGAGGTGACAGACCTCGATCTCGATACAGGCGTTGCCGAGCTTGACCGGACATGGGCCGATTACTTCACTCGCGTCCTGCACGACAAGACCATCACCGTCGAGGCGGACCTGGCGGAGCGGCGACTGCCGACCCGCGAGGACGTACCGGTCCGCTTCGCCTCAGTGACGATGCGCAAGCAGATCACCGGCTACGAGCGTCGCGACGGCTCCTCCGGGGAGGTACTCGGGCAGCGCTCGCTTGACCTGCCGGAGACGACACTGGAGACGAAGGCGCTGTACCACACCGCGCCGTCTGACCTAGAAAGCCAGATACGGCAGGGAGCATACGGAGCCGAAGGCGACCGCGGGAGCGGTGGCGGCGGTCAGTCCGGCGATGCAGCGACCGACGGTGGTGACACCGGCGACTTCTCAGGGGCAATCCACGCCGCAGAGCACGCGATGATTTCGATGTTTCCTTTCGAATACCTCTGTGACCGCGGCGACATCGGCGGGCTGTCGACGCCCCGGCACCCCCACACCGGCGAGCCGACCATCTTCATCTACGACGGGTACCCCGGCGGTATCGGCCTGACGCGGGCGGGCTACCACGACATCGGACCGCTGATGGACACCACGCTATCGATGCTGACCACGTGTGACTGCGCCAACGGCTGCCCGGCCTGCGTGCAGTCGCCCCACTGCGGGAACGCGAACGACCCGCTGGACAAACACGGCGCTATACATCTACTGGACGGATTGTTGAATCGATAACAAGCTCCCTCGGTTCCGGCAGTGGTTCAGATGTCATCCGCCGCTTTCGGCAGCGTGAGTCCGACAACGGCCCCCCGCGGCTCGTTATCTTCGACCCACACGTCGCCGCCGTACGCATCGACCAGCGTTCGGACAAGATAGAGGCCGACGCCGGTCCCCTCACTGTCCGGTCGCTTCTCCCCGCGCTCGAACACCGTCCGTTTCTGCTCGTCCGGGATTCCCGGACCGTTGTCGCTGACAGTGACGCTGACTGCGTCACCGTCGTCAGTTACGTCGACGGCGACCGACGGCGGTGCCGAATCGTTGTGCTGGATGGCGTTGGTGAGGACGTTCCGAAACACGGAGGACAGGAGTTCGTCGGCTTGCACCCGTACCGACGGGAACTCATCCGGGACGGTGACCTGCGCGTCGGTGTACGTCGCTGTGATATCCTCAGTCACTGAGGACAGGACTGACTCAAGCGCGACCGGCTCAGTCTCCCAGTCCGTCTGTCGCATTACCGTCGCAAGGTTTCCAGCTGTCTCAAGCAGTTCCGCAGCTGACCGGCTACTCTCCTGGATTCCATCGACGTGTTCCAAGGCGTTGCCACTGCACTGGTCCCGGAGCAACTCTGCCCGGCCACTGATGGTCTGAAGGTGGTTCGTGAGGTCGTGACGGACGATCTGATTCAACAGGTCGAGGTTGTCTCGCTGCCGTTTCAGCTCCCGCTCGCGTTCGATCCGTTCGAGAGTCGAGAGTGCGTTTTTCCCGAGGATATCAGCCAACTGTGCCTCCCGTTCGGTCGGTTCGGCTCGCTCGTCCGTCCCGGCCGTCAGGAGTCCGTACTCTGCGAGCGGGACGGTGATACCCCCGTGCAGCGGTACATCCGCTGCGGCTTTCTCTTCCGAAACGAGAACTCGCTGTGTCTCGTCGGATTCGTACTGTTCCCACAACCAACTCCCGCGCTCGTGTCGCATCACCTGGCCCGGGTCAGCACGGACCTCGACGTGCTCCCGGAGTGGCTCAGAGATGGTTACAGCTTTGAGTTCGCTGTCGGTGGCCGCCCAGAAGACACTGAAGGGAAAATCGAGAATCGCTGTTGCAGTCTCGACCGCGACTGTCGCGACCGTAGACTGGTCTCCGGCGGCCATCAGTCGCCGCATCGCTATATGTAGCTCCCCGATCTGGTCCTCTGGAGGCGCCTGATAGGGAAGGGAGTCGGAGTTTGACTCCATTTTTACCCCCTTATTTCGACCTGAATATAAATACTCTTTTTGTGTGGTAAAAGTACACGCCCAACACAGCCATCAAGAACGGTTCACTCGTAAACCCCCATTCGCGTTCGACTTCCCGGCCCGATTACGGCGGCTAGCTGAAGTCTTCCAGTCGTAACTGATCGGGGTGGATACCGTCTGGTTCGCTCGCGCCGAGCAGACGGGGGAGTGCCGTGTTCGCGAACGTCATACCGACGACGAGTAGTATCGGTGCAAAGAAGAGCCCGTAGAATCCCAGTACGACTGGTCCGAGCGTGTACGCGAGCATGAGGAGCCCGACATGCGTGCTCTCACCGCTGAGAAGTGGCCGGAGCAGCAGGTCCGGAATTGTGTCGACGACGACCACCGCGATGAGAAGGAATCCAAGCACGTACGCAAGCAGCGAAGACTGCCCGTCAAGCACCACCGGGAGCGCAGTGATACCAGTCAGTGGGAGGTAGATTATTTTCATCCCGACGACAGGGATCAAGCTCGCAATACCAGTCAGCGCGCCGGCAAGCGTCGGATACGGGACCTCGACAGCTGCCGGCGCTACGACGTTATAGCCGGTGAATGCGGCGATGGCGATGAGCGAAATTGCGAGCACATTCAGAAGATTGCCGAACAGCACCGCTTCCAGTTCCTCGTCGACGGCTTCGAGGTACTCGCGGATGATGGCCCCGTCATCGAATCGGAGCAGCCACTCGCGAATGCGCTGCCCGTCCACTAGAAGGTAGTACGTGACGATGGTCGTGATGAACAGATTGAGGAAGAACTGGGAGGCGACCGACGTAAGCACCATCGCGTTCTCGCTGAGGAAGTCGACGAATGGCGAGAGCTGTCCCGACTGGTAGGCGCTGTACAGTCCCTCGACGGTGAGGTCTGGCACTGACTCCGCGCCGTCCAGCCAGCTGATGTGTGCTGCGGCCACGTCGACGAGCGCGTACTGGGTGACGAACTGTCGGGCTTCGACGATGAGGAGGACGGCGGCATAGCTGACGAGCAACAGGAGGGGGATCGCCAGCGACGCCATGACGACGACGGCACGTACCCGCGCCGGAAGACGGAGCCTGCGCAATGAGCTGTAATACCGTCGCGTCGAGTAGTAAAGGAACACGGAGACGGTCAACGCCGCGATAAACTGATATGCGAGTACGCCAACCACCACCGCGACAGCGAGACCAAAGAGGGCGACGACGAAGCGCTTCTCGTCCATATACATACCATCTTGTGAACAAGTATAAACGTACGGGCGCTGGGAATTCCGCAGACAACACGGGGTCTGACACTGTCGCAAATAGCTACTCGGTTCGCTCGCGTGTGGGTCTGACGCCGTCGTGGACGCCGATGTCGCCGGAGAGTTCGTGCTGGCTCGTGTCGCTGAGGTCGATACCCTCCGCGCGGCAGTCCTCCTGCACCTGCTGGATGAACGCAGCCCTGACCGACGCGAGTCGATTCCGCCGTTCGTTGGGAATCCAGATCCGGCCTGTCAGGATGACCGCCGTCGACGCGAGGTCGCTGACTCTGGCTGTTGGTGCCGGCTTCTCCGAGACGTGATCGAGATCGCGGGCGGCGTTCGTGATGATTGCCTGTACCGTCTCGATATCGTCGTCGTAGCTGACACCGAACCGGTAAGAGATACCCACTGGGCCTGTTGATGTCTGGTTCGTCACCGCACTCGTTGCCAGTTCTGTGTTCGGGACGATTATACGCTCGTTGTCCGGCGTCCGAATCCGCGTCACGCGCAGGTCGATGTCGACGACTGTGCCCTGCATCCCGTTCCAGGCGATGACGTCACCGACGTTCAGATCCGGGTCGGTCACGATGAACGCGCCGGCAACAAAGTTCCCGAGCACGTCCTGTGCCGCCAGCCCCACCGCCAGTGTGATGCCTGCGGCCAGCAGCGTCGACCCCGCGAGCGCGCCCCGGAAGCCCGCAACGCTAGCCCCGATGACCACCGCAAAGACCACCGACAGCAAGTGGACGGCACTGGTGAGTGCACTCGCGACCGTCTTATTCGTCGCCGTCCGTGACAGCGCCCACCGGACCGCTGGCACAACGATGAGCCGGCCGATAGCGTAGAGCAGCGCCGCCACGGCGAGAAACTGCGCCCCGTCGCTCGCGAGCTGTCCGTACGTCGAGATGATGTCGATATCCAGACCCGCCGGGAACTGCATATCGTCTCTCGTAGCCCAACGGATATGAAATCAAGGTGTCCCGGGCTGGTGGTGACTACGGCTCTGCCCTGCGTCACCCGACACGCTCGTTTAAAATCAGCCTCGTCTTCGTACCCACAACCTCCTCCAACTCACGGGCTTGCGTGATGAGTCCGTTAACTGCGTCGGTGTCAGCGGCGTCAACGACAACGACGATGTCCTCCTCGCCGGAGACTTGCCACACGAAATCGACCTCCTGCCAGTCGGCGATGCGGTCCGACACTTCAGCCGTGTCGACGTTCACGTCGACGCTGACCTCGATCATCGCTTTCACGTTGCCGGTCCGCGTCGCGACAGTGAACCGTTCGATAACGCCGTCATCGACCAGACGCTCGACGCGGTTTCGCACGGTCCCTTCCGACGTTCCGACTCGGTCTGCGATTTCGGTGTACGGGGTCCGAGCGTCCCGGCGGAGTATCGAGAGTATCTCTCTGTCGAGGTCGTCCATCGAGATGTGACAGTATCACCGGTCGTGACTTGAGGATTACGAAATTCGAAATTCGTCTTCGAAAGCAACCCTTATGCCCCACTATAGTATACGCATCTCGTAATGGCTGACGCATACGTGGCAATCGAAGGCGACCGTGTCATCGAGGCGCGTGCTCGCGCTCCCGGGACGGCCCGCGGCGAACTGGTCTTTACAACGGCGTACACCGGTTACGAGGAGAGTCTCACAGACCCTTCCTACGAGGAACAGGTCCTGACGTTCTCCTATCCACTTATCGGGAACTACGGCGTCCGAGAGGAGCGCTTCGAGTCGGACCGCGTCCACCCGCGCGCGGCGGTCGCCCGCGAGATGACCGACGACGTGGCCGAGTGGCTAGAATCCGAGGACGTCCCGGCCGTCGACCATCTCGACACGCGCGATATCGTCACTGAAATCCGCGACGAGGGGGCGATGAAATGCGGGATCGCCGCCGGGCCGGACATGACCGAGCAGGACGCGCTCGACGAACTCCACGAGTGCAAGCATATGTCCGACCACACCGACATCGGCGCGCAGGTCTCCGTCGACGACGTGGAGGTCCACAACGAGGGCGGCGACGGTGCGACGGTCGCGCTGGTCGACTGCGGTGCGAAGGGTTCTATCACCGAGTCGCTCGTCGAACGCGACGCCGAGGTCCACGTGTTCCCCTACGACGCCAGCGAGGACGACGTGGCGGCCGTCGACCCGGACCTGCTGTTCATCTCGAACGGCCCCGGCGACCCGGAGAATTTCGAACAGGCCGGCGAACTCGTCGAGACATACGTCGGTGACGTGCCGCTCGCCGGCATCTGTCTCGGCCAGCAGGTCGTCGCCAACGCGCTCGGCGGCGAAACCGAAAAGATGGAGTTCGGCCACCGCGGCGTGAACCAGCCGGTCCGTGACCTGCGCTCCAATCAGGTCGTGATGACGACCCAGAACCACGGCTACACCGTCGCCGATCCCGGCGACAAGCTCGACGTGACACAGGTCAACGTCAACGACGATACGCCGGAAGGGCTGGAAAACGATGATCTGAGCATCATCACGCGCCAGTACCACCCCGAGGCCAACCCCGGTCCGCACGATTCGCTCGGCTTCTTTGATGATGTGCTAGGGATGGCGGGGGAGTAGAGAGAGCCCGAGCGGAGCGAGGGGTCTCCAGATATCCGAACGGCGACGGTAGGAGCCGTGAGGAGAGCGAGGGACGCGACTACAGGGAACGGCCCTCGAATTGCGAGCGGAGCGGGACCTTCGGTCCCGCAGGCAGTCGGGCGGTATCGCCGCCCGACGACGGGGAACGGAGTGACTCGCGAGCAATAATGCGGTTTGCACACGCATGAGCCACGTCTGTCAGTCGCTGTCGTCGTCGATTGGTTGTCCGCGGTAGTATGTGGTCTGGTCGCTGTCTTCGGTTTCGGTCGTGTTGTTCTGCGGTGCGACGGGGCGGCCGCGGTACATCACTCGGTTGGCGGTGTCGTCGCCATCGATTGCGTCCGGACTATCCTGCTGGTGGGTCTCGATGAACTCGGCAGCTGCTTTGAGAGTCGTCTTGTCGGTCTTGCGATGCACCCAGCAGTGGTACATTTTCCGTGGGGTTCTGAGCGCGAGGCGGTGCGCACGGAACCCTGACTTGGTGGTAACATCGGCAACTGCCTCGTGTGGGATCTCGATGACTTCGTCGTCCTCGTCTTTCCCGATGAGACAGAGCGTCCGGCGACCAGTAACCAGAATGACCGTCCGCCGGTCGCCGATCGGTGAGTCGGTCTTTCGTTTCGTCCCGCGCCCGATGCCGCGCTTCCCGTTGGTCAGGAGATACGCCGGAGCTTCCGCGCCGTCGAGGTACGTCAGCGGTGGGTTGTTCAGCGGTGGTGACTCGGAGAAGCGACTCTTGTATCCAGCGAGGACTCCTGTCGTAACCGAGTCACCGGGAGCCATCTCAGCGACTGTCTCCGCCCGCTTAGTGATGTCCTCTATCATCGGCTTCCCGGAGCGGCGACAGCGATTGCAACACGGTCCATACCGCTAGTGTCATAGCCTCAGAAATGAGTGTTACGAACGTGCCATTATTGTCCCAGGATAAGACAGATGATCATCAATAGATAACTAGGTACTATCTATGGACACCATATATGCTCAGCAGTTCAGATGTGCAATACTTGAGGAACTGGCTCTTGGATGACAGCCGTTAGGACCCGGCTGCTCTAGGACTCCTGTCTGACGCCCCTGAACTCGAACCGTGCGCCACCGGTATCGCTCTCAGTAACGGACACCGACCAGTCGTGTGCCGCCGCTATTTCCTTGACGATAGCGAGACCAAAGCCAGTGCCACCATCGGTAGTGGTGTAGCCACTCTCAAATACGGTTTCGTGTTGTTCAGCCGGGATGCCGCCGCCATCATCGGCGACATAAAAGCCAGACTCACCGATAGTGCCGATCTCGACAGTAACGGCCGGGCCGCCGTGTGTCACGGCGTTGTTGATGAGGTTTTCGAGGAGTTGGCGAACCCGACTCTCGTCGGCATAGATGGTACTCTCGGCAGGGACCTCAAGGGTGGCATCAGACGTCTCAACGGCGTGCCAGCAGGACTGCACAGTCGATTCGAGGTCAAGCGGTTCCGTTTCGGATACCGTGTCCCCTTCACGGGCGAGAGTCAGCAGATCCTCGATGAGTTCCTTCATGCGGTCGATTGCACGGTAACAACGGTCGAACTGCTCGTCATTGCCGGTGTCTCTGGCGAGGGCGAGTGAGCCTTCGAGGACGCTAAGCGGGTTCCGGAGGTCGTGGCTAACGATGCTGGCGAACTCTTCGAGTCGGTCGTTCTGCCGCTCCAGTTCTTCTCGGTACTCGATGCGGTCGGAGATATCCCGGGAGATAGCAACGAGTCTATCTATCTCTCCGTCAGCGAAGATCGGTGTCACCTGCGTCTCCCAGACACCAGTCGGGTGGAGGTCCCGTTCTTCGAACGTGATGGTTTCACCGGCCGAGACACACCGCTTGTAGTGGTCGGCGATTCGACGACCGCTGTCCGGGCCGGCAGCTTCGACTGGGGTCTGACCGGTCAGTGACTCGGTGTCGAATCCGCTCTGTCGTTCGTAGGCCTCGTTTGTCCGGACGTAGCGGAACGTCGGATCGTCTGCCGACCCCTCGATGTCGACGAGTGCGATGGCGTCGTTGGTGTTCTCGAACACCGCTTCGTACTCGTCGGTGAGGCGGGCCAGCTCCCGCTCGCGCCGTTTCTGGTCGGTGATGTCGGTCGCAACGACACAGAGAGCGTACGGCTCGCCGTCCTCGTCGAGTATCGGCGTCTTCCGCGTCAGATGCGTCCGCTCCGTCCCGTCGACGGGAATTACCGTCTCGACCTCAACGGTCTCTTGCTGTTCGAGGGCCCGTTGATCGTCAGCGTGGGTCTGCTCTGCGATGTGGTCGGGAAGAATATCGTAATCGGACATCCCGACAACAGACTCGTCAGCGCCGATCCCGTAGAGGTCACGGGCCGCACTGTTGATGAAGAGAAAGCGACTGTCGGTATCTTTCATCAGGATGTACGTCGGCGCTGTGTCGAGAATGACCTGCAGTTTGCGGCTCGTGTCTTCGAGTTCCTGTTTCCGTTCTTTGTGGTCGGTCACGTCCTGATGGATTCCCACCGCACGGACCGGATCGCCGTTCTCGTCACGCTCAAACACCTTGCCGATGTCACGAATCCATCGGTAATCGCCAGTCGCCGTTTTGAGCCGGTGGTCACATTCGTATATTTCCGTCTCACCATCGAGGTGGGCGTTCAGTGCTTCGTAGGTCCGTTCGAGATCCTCGGGGTGGATCAGTTCGTCCCAGGTGTCGACCGTCGGGTCGAGTTCGTCAAGCGAGTAGCCCAGCATATCCGCCCAGCGCTCGTCGAAGGTGACTTCGTCTGTCTTGATCTTCCAGTCCCAGACGCCGAGTTCGGCACCGTCAAGCGCGAGTTCGTGGCGCTCGGTGAGCGTTCTGAGCTCCTGCTGCCGGTCAAGTCTGGAAAGGGCTTCCTCGGTGTTGGCAGCGAGGGTTCGCATCAGTGAGACCGATGCGTCCTCGAACGCGGCAACATCGGTCGATGCGGCGATCAGCACACCGTGGTCGCCCAGTGGAATCAGGAGTTCGCTACTGATGTCCGTGTCTGGGTTGTAGCGGTTGGGGTGAGTGGAGACATCGTCGAAAACACGCTGTTCACCGGAGTCGAACACCTCCCAGACGAGACTGTCGCCCTCACGAAACGTCGGATGGTCGTCGATAATCGCCTGTGCCTCGTCAGTCACTGCAGTCGGCCTGAGAGCGTCGGCGGACTCGTCGGCGAGAAAGACTGCACTGAGTGGCAATCCAAGCAGATCACGCGCGGTTTCGACGACCAGTTCGGCGACAGCCTCGCGTGACTCGACGTGCATCAGCTCCCGCGTCGTGTCGTGCAGCGCCTCGATACGCTGCTGTCGTTGCCGGCGCTCCGTTATCTCCTGAAACTGCGAGAAGATCGCAACAGTCTCCCCGGTCTCTCGGATGATGCGGTTGTGCCACTCACAGACGATCTGCTCACCATCGCCGGTCTCGACGTCGAGGACCGTGTTGTAGCCGCCGCTGCCTTCCTGTAGAGCCGTGATTGTCTCTTCGACTGCATCCAGCTCCGAGTCCGGGACGAGCGTCTCAAACCCCTTGCCGACGAGCGCCGATTCTCCACGCCGCAGGATCTCCTCACCTTTCTCGTTGACCTGAACCACCTCAAAGCTCTCGTCCCACTCGATGACGCCGAGCGGTGACTTATCGATAAACAGCGAGAGTCGCTCCCGGCTCGCGTCCAGTGCCCGCTGTGATCGGTACTGCTCGACCGCGTTAGTGATACGGTTGGCCAGAATCGTGTACTGATCAGTGCCTTGCTGTTTCTGGAGGTAGTCAGTCACACCGGCCGAAATTGCCTCGCTAGCCACTTCCTCGGAGCCTTTCCCCGTAAAGAGAATAAACGGGAGATCTTCATCGACGGCCCGGACGGATTCCAGAAGCTCGATGCCGTCCTGGCGGGGCATATCGAAATCCGAGACGACGCAGTCGATCGGTTCCTCACTAAGCCGGGTGAGTCCCTCGTTCGCCGACGTTGCCGAAACCACGTCGATCCGGTCGTCGGTACGGCTGAGAAACGCCGCCGTCATCGACGCGAACTCGGGATCGTCCTCAACATGTAGGACTCGTACGGCATCGGCCATGAATGATACGTGGGCGTGTCCCACGAATAAGTATTTGTGCCGATCTGTTCGAATGACAGGAATCAGTGCCACCGCGTGGAGCGATCTGACCCCGAGGGTAGGCCGGCCGCGTTACTCAGCGCCCCACTCGCGCTGGGTCTTTGGCCGTTCGTCGATGGCCTGGACAGCGAGTGGTTGATCAGCGGAGTTGATCGCTTCCAGTGCCGCCTCAGCGCTCTCGTGGGTCGAGAAGTACGTCACAGTCTCCTCAACGCAAGCTTCCAGCACATCGCGGTCGCGGGAGAGAACGAGGTCGACCTCGCCGCTCTGGATGGCGTCAATGATGGCGTCGGTGTCTTCGTAGTCGTCGAAGTCCTGTACGTCGAAATGCTCCTCGAATCCGAGGATGGGCAGGTCGACGATAGCCGTTCCCTCAAGCGGGATTGCCTTGCCGACGGCCATCTGTGCCTTCTGGTAGGCCTTGCCGAAAGAGCCGGCGGTCCCCATGACCTCGCCGGTGGATTTCATCTCCGGGCCGAGACGCGGATCCGAACCCGGCAGGCGGTCGAACGGCAGGACGACCTCCTTGACAGAGACCTGCTCGGGAATCTGCTCCTGCACGTCGAGTTCCGAGAGCGTCGCGCCGGACATCACCTTGGCGGCGATTTTGGCGATTGGAACGCCAGCCGTCTTGGAGATGAACGGAACGGTACGGGACGAGCGTGGATTCGCTTCGAGGACGAACACCTCGCCGTCACGAACGGCGAGCTGGACGTTCAGCAGACCGACGGTATCGAGCGCGTCGGCGATGTCCTCGACGACCTCGCGGATGCGCGGCATCACGTCCTTGATCTCCTGGGACCGCGGCGGAATCATACAGGAGGAGTCGCCCGAGTGGATGCCCGCTGTCTCGACGTGTTCCATCACGCCGCCGATGAGGACGTCGTTCTCGTCGGCCACGGCGTCAACATCCAGTTCGACGGCGTCGGCGAGGAACTCGTCGACCAGAATCGGCTTGTCCGGGCTCACGCGAACTGCTTCCTCGATGTACGTTTCGAGGTCTTCGTCGTTGTACACCACGTCCATCGCGCGGCCACCGAGCACGTAGCTCGGGCGAACAAGGACGGGGTAGCCGATATCGTGGGCTAGGTCAAGGGCCTCTTCTTTGGAGGTCGCGGAGCCGCCTTCGGCCTGTGAGATGCCGAGTTCGGCCATCAGCTTGTTGAACCGGTCGCGGTCCTCAGCGAGGTCCATCGCGTCGACGGAGGTCCCCATGATCTCACAGTCGAGGTCGCGGCGTTCGAGTTCCTGTTCGAGCGGGTGGCCGATGTCGACGGAAGTCTGGCCGCCGAACTGGACCATCACGCCGTCGGCGTCGGTCGCTTCGATGACATCGGCGACCTCTTCTGCTGTGACTGGTTCGAAGAATAGCCCGTCAGAAGTGTCGTAGTCGGTCGACACCGTCTCGGGGTTGTTGTTGACGACGTGAGCGTCGATGCCCAGTTCCTCCAGCGCGCGGACGGCGTGGACCGAACAGTAATCGAACTCTACGCCCTGCCCGATACGGATGGGGCCGCCGCCGACGACGACGACGCTTTCGAGGTCCGGGTCGATCTGGAGCTCGTCGCGGTCGATACCCGACAGCGGGTCCCGCGTCGAGTAGTAGTACGGCGTCGTCGCCTCGAACTCGCCGGCACAGGTGTCGACGAGCTTGAAGTCGCGGTCGGTCGTGTCGGTCTCGACGTCCTCGATCTGCACACCGCTACCGTCGGTCGCTGCCTCGACTTCCGGCTCGTCGCCGCCGTCTCCATCGAGATCGGCCGGGAGCCAGGAGACGTGCGTGTCGTTGAACTCGCCGCCGGCCAGCGCCGTGATCTCCTGATCGGTGAAGCCGGCCTGTGCGGCAGTCTCGTAGTCGCCCTCGCGGGCGGCGTCGGCGGCGTCAGCGACCTCTTTGAACCGCTCGACGTACCACTCCTTGATATCGGTGATTTCGACGACTTCCTCGACGGTGTAGCCGCGGCAGAACGCCTCGAACATCGCGTACGGGCGGTCCGGCGTCGGCTTTTCGAGGTACTCCGTTTCGAGTTCCGCGTCGTCGATCTCGTTGAAGTCAGCGGCCGGGTTGTACTCCGAGGAGCGAAGTGCCTTCAGCAGGCTCTCGGGGAAGGTCCGGCCGATAGACATCGCCTCGCCGGTGGATTTCATCGCGGTCGAGAGCTCGAATTCCGTGTCGCGGAATTTGTCGATAGGCCAGCGCGGCACTTTCGTCACGACGTAGTCGATTGCCGGCTCGAAGGCAGCAGTCGTCTCGCCCGTGATTTCGTTGTCGATTTCGTGGAGGCGCTTGCCGAGCGCGACCTTCGCGGTGACACGGGCAATCGGGTAGCCGGTCGCCTTCGAGGCCAGCGCCGAGGAGCGGGAGACGCGGGGGTTGACCTCAACCACGCGGTACTCGCCGCCGGGCGTGCCGTCGTCGTGCCAGGCGAACTGGATGTTACAGCCGCCCTGAATGCCGAGGTCGCGAATGACCTTCAGCGCAGAGTCGCGCATCTCCTGATGGCCCTCGTCAGGAATGACTTGCGAGGGAGTGACGACGGTCGACTCCCCGGTGTGGATACCCATCGGGTCGATGTTCTCCATGTTGCAGATGATGATACAGGAGTCGTCGGCGTCGCGCATCACCTCGTATTCGAGTTCGACCCAGCCGGAGATGGACTCGGTGATGAGGACCTCGTTGTTGCGCGAGAGGCGCAGGCCCTTGCGGACGCGTTCGATGAGTTCGTCCATCTCGTCGACGACGCCGGAGCCGGAGCCGCCCAGCGTGTACGTCGTGCGTGCGATGACGGGGAGCCCGCCGACCTCGTCGACGGCCGCTTCGACGCGGTCCACGAGCGACTCCTCGTCTAAGTCGGTGACCGACTCGCCCTCGTCGAGCGTGATAGTCGTCGAGCGCGGCACCGGTTCGCCGATGTCCTCCATCCGCTGTTTGAACAGGTCGCGGTCCTCAGTCGCGTAGATGGTGTCCAGTGGCGTGCCCATCACGTCCACGTCGTACTCGTCGAGGACGCCCTCCTCGGCGAGTTCAGCCGTGACGTTCAGGCCGGTCTGGCCGCCTAGGCCGGCGATGACGCCGTCAGGGTTTTCCTTCCGGATGATTTCAGAGATGGCTTCGGTGTTGATGGGTTCGAGATACACCTTGTCCGCCATCTCCGGGTCAGTCATAATCGTCGCCGGGTTCGAGTTCACGAGCACGACGCGGGCACCCTCTTCCTGAAGGGCGCGACACGCCTGTGCGCCGGAGTAATCGAACTCGGCCGCCTGTCCGATTTTGATCGGGCCACTGCCGATGAGCAGGATTGTACGGTCCTCGTCCGCTGTCATTGTACGAGCGGAGTCTACACATCGTAATAAGCCCGGCGAAACAATGCGAAGCTCGAAGCCTAATTTCGAATATCGTAATGTATGTCCGTCACATAGTCGGCTATCTTACAGACGAGTCTCGGTACAGCAGACAGACGGTAGCGGCGCTGAGAACAGTCAGTTGTCGCGGTCTGGAACGCGATACCGGTAGGGCTGGCCCTGAATGACCTCGACCTCACCGGACTGGGCACGACGGCCAAGGACTGTCGCAACACGGTGGGCGCTCCCGAACGCCTCGTCGTGTTCTTCGAGCAGGTCACAGATTTCGCGTGCCGTCAGTGTGCCGTCAGCGTCGGCTTCTTCGAGCACTGACAGAATGAGCTCGAACTCTCCCTCACGTATAGCCATACACAGTTACAACACCGCTTCAACCATATAACACCGTCAGACAACAGTCAGACGGCAGATTTCGGGAAATCAGCCGACGGCGGCATGTCCCTGACTGTCGGACAGTTCAGGGTCGCTGTCTGTCGCGTTCCCCCAGCGCTGTCGGACCCACGCCGGCCGGGAGACGGTTGTATCGCCGACCGCGGAGTACCGGATTTCGTAGCTGACCGGCGCCTTTCTGGAGCGGTCCCAGTACGAGACGGTGAGCGACTGGACGAGGCCATCCGGCCGAACAGTTGCCCGAACGCTGTAATTGTTGGCCGGTTTGAACGCCGCCGGCGGCTCCGTAGCCGTGAGCGTCACGCTACAGGTGTCACAATCGTCTCTCGGACGGTCGACGCTGACGTTCGTCGCGAGGTAGGCTTCGATGAGTCGAGCGGGGTCGGGGTCGAGTACCCCACTGACCGGGGTTGGCCGCCGCGTTGCGGTCCAGGCCCCCTCGGCTCGCTCGTCGTAGACGTAGCGTCGGTTGGGGTTGTTATACACTCGCTTGGTGTAATTCTTGTTGATGATTTCGGTTCGGAACTGGTAGCGGTACTTGTCTTCGACGACAAGCGAAACGATCTGTGTTCCCCACTCCAGCGACAGTCGCATTCCAAGCACGTACGAGCGGTTCTGGGTCGCACGCCGATGGGCCGCCGCAAGTCGCCTGGCATCGACAGCGTCCTCAGTCACGGCGGGGTCGGACCGGCCGTCCTGTGACTGCTCAGGGACCGGAACTGGCGTCACCGTCTGTCGCTCCGCCCCACCGAAGGCTCCACAGCCCGCACAAAGTAAGAGCACAAGCAGGACCGCGATACGACCCGCCATGCGTGGGTATGCGAGCCAGCGCTACTAAGTATGCAGGTCGCAGTCGCCCTCAGATCGCGGTATCAGATCGGCCGTCAAAGTTCCGCTCGTCGCGGTACTGCTCAACAAATGCGTCAACGTCGAACTGGAGCATCTGCTCCTCGAACTCCGCCATCACGTCGTCGTCCTCGGCGTGGCTGATAGCGTGTTCCATCAGTTCCACGAGCAGTTCGACGACGATTTCGTGAAGACGGCGGGAGTCGAAGTCACTCACCCATGCCAGCGAGAAGCCGACCGACCCATCCTCGCTGGTGTCGGCGGCGACGACCTTCTCGGGGAACTCCTCCATGACGACGCCCATCAGATGGACGGTGGTGAACTCGTCGTAGTCGTCATTGGTCTCGATAGTCGCGTGTAGCACCTCAGTGAGAAACTCCGGAACGAACCGTGCTAGTGGGTGCGGGTCTAGCACGACGCCGTGAGTCTGCCCGCAGTCACACGCGAACTCCCGCATCCCCAGATGGAGGTCATGCGTGTCGACGAGTTCGCCACAGGCCAGTTCGAGTTCGGACTCGCGCCCGCCGGGCACGCGCGGTTCAGCCATTGCTTGTGATTGGTCGCTCTCGTGGTTAAAGGCCGCGATACAAACTACAGCGGCTCAGAGTCCGCCGATGGACTCTGTTTCCTGTGTATGGTCGAGGTCGGTCACCTGGAGGTACGCCACGGTCATTACAGCGATGGAGAAGACGCTGACAACACCTGAGAAGACAGTAGAGACCGTCACCAGGACCATCGGCGGCAACGAGACCGGGAGGAAGCTGAAGGCACCTCCGAGAACGATTCCGAGCACCGCGAGCACAATGGCCAGAACAAACGTCGCGAGGAGGTTGTCAATGACGATGCTGACACTGTTACCGATTGATTCGGCGATTCCGCTATCGTTCAGCGCAATCTCTTGTCGGACAAAGAAGAACAAGAGTGCAAACAACAGTCCGGGGATGATAAGCAGAATAATACCGATACCCACCGCGAGACTGGTGAGAATGCCGGCTGCGATCGCGATTGCAACGGTCTTGCCGAGCCGTCGGCCCACATTGTCGGGAATCGGCTCACGGTCGTCGCTGGCAAAAGCACGGATCGCGACAATATTTAGCGCCTCATTGACCACAAACAGCACAAGCGCACCGACGCCAGCAACTGCAAGCGGCAGGTCGAGTGCCAGTGGAGTACCACCAGCCATTGCTGCCTGACTTACCTGTACGTCGCTCGGCAGTTGTCCGAGAAACAGTTCTGTAAATGCCCGCGAAAGTGACGCATAGACAACAGAACTGACTAGTCCGTACACGATGAATGCGCCGGCAAATATTGCTCCACGCTCGCTGAGTAGTTCGTCGATACCGTCTTGGAAGGCACGGCCGATTTGGAGGGCCATACACACCACCCTAACCGCTGAAATATAAAACTGAATGAATATTTTGGCGTGAACGAAAGCCCGAAACCGGTGGCCGGGGAGTACTCACGCCCAACCCTCAGAACCCGTCGTCGTCCTGATCCGCCCGCACCTGCAGGTATGCGTCCGTAATCACTGCGAGACTAAACGCCTGCACCGGTGCGTTCAGTACCATCGAGACGACCTGCAGGACCGACTGAGAGGGGAGGTTGAATGTGCCGGGGAGGACCATTGATACGACGGACGCCGTAGAAGGAATGCCTGGAATAATGCCGAGAAGCGCCAAGAGGAACAGCAAGACGATGATTTGTGCGGGGGCGTCCATGAACCGCGCGACGGAGTGCTTGAGTGTCGCGACGTAGCCGCCGTCGTACAGGGCAATCGACTGCAGCAGGTAGACGAGTGCAAGGCCGACGACCGAGAGAGGAGACCACCAACAAGCCCGGCCAGTCCTCCCAACAGCGGACGCCCACTGGCATTCAGTGCGGACGAACTCATCGAAAGCGCAAACGTGAGAACCGCGACACCGCCGCCGAGGACAACAGCCATAACGGCTCTATCAGACGTATTCTCATCCATGATTTCCCGTGGCTCCGCGAACAGCCTGATCCCCCAGAACTTGATGAGTTGGCCGATGAGCAGAAACAGGAGAACCATCACGACGGCGACCGGCATTGCAACATCAAGGCTGAATGGCCCGGTGAAATCCGACACCGAGAATCCCGGTGCACCTGCTCCCGCAACGCTCCCCGGCCCAGCGGGGCCGCCCATGTTCATCATTTCGTCGAACAGTGCCGCTGTAAATGTGGAGCTTGCGACAGTGTTCCCGAGGTTGAACAGGAGGAAAACCCCCGTAATCAGGAGTCCATCCTCGCTGAGAAGGGTATCGAGACCGCTACGCAAGGCATCGCCGATCTGGAGGGCCATATCTTCAGTCGCTCTCCGAGAAAATATAAAACTCGTCGAATCGTAGATTCCCGCCGACAGCGGGACTACGCCGCTTACGGCCAGTCGTCGCGCTGCTCATCCTCGTCAGTTGTCGCGTCCGGCGTCTCCGGTTCGCCGAGGTCCCAGTCGGCCGCCTCCGCGGCCTGCGTGACGGGGAGGTACTCCCAGCCCGCCGCCTCGGCGAGATCGGCATCCTCGTCGTCAGCGCCGACGAAGACGTGCCGGTCAGTGTCGAACTGCTCTTTGACGTTTTCGAGGCTCTCCTCGCGGCCGCGCGGCCCCGAGAAGAAGTCCTGTCTGATCCGGTGTTTCCGGGTAAAGTTAGTCACGACGTAGGTGGGCTGTTCGGAGATGACGCCGACGTACTCGGACCACTGGCGCGCGTCGTTGAACACGCTGTCCGGGTAGGCCAGTTGCTTGAGGGCGTCGAGGTCGAACGCGAGTGTCATATCGCCGCTGCCGCCATCCATACGCGACTCTCCGCTTTAGGGCGAAAAAAGAGCGTCGTTCTCCCGTCAGCAGTTACTCGCGATGCTGGTCCGCCTGTGTGAGTCGGTCCGCTTCCTCTTGAACCGCCGCCATCTCGCTGGCGGCCTGTGGGTCGCCCTGACCGTGGCCTCGATTGACCGACGCATCGAGTAGCGAGCCGGTGAAGCTGCCGCTCTCATCGCCTGTCTCGTCTGCCTCACCCGACTGGCCGCTACGGTGGATGAACCAAGCAACGACGCGGGAAAGGGCGGTACGCATACGTGTGACTACGTCCGCAGCGCGTAAAAATATCGGTGTCGGCAGGCCTTATTCGGCCGGCGCAGGCGTCTGCGCCTTCACTTCTTCGAGGTCCACTTCCTTTTCGAGCAGTAGTTCCTTCTTGTCTGCGACCTGGCGCTCCTGGCGGATGAGCTTCTTGAACGTCGACTGCTGTGAGAGGTCGCCGATCAGCACGCCGCCGATGAGCTGTCCGTCCTCGAAAGCGAGGCGCCGCCACTCGCTGTCGGAGTACTTCCGCTCGGCCTCGTCGTCGCCACGGGTCGGGTGACCGAAGGAAAGGAACGGGAAGTCAAAGTGCGTGATGGAGTACGAGGAGACCCAGCGGAACTCCTTTTCTTCGGCGTCCGCGACCATGTTGGTCCCGGCAACCGACCCTTGCTCCTTGGCCGAGCCCCACGCGCCGTTTTGCGCCTGAGAGTTGAGGATGGTGTCGTAGAACTTGGTGAGGTCACCCGCAGCGTAGATGTCCTCAATGTTTGTCTGCATGTACTCGTCAACGACGATGCCGTCGTCGAGTTCAAGCCCGGTCCCGTTGAGGAACTCGGTGTTGAAGTCGAGACCAATGGCGACGCCGGCCCATTCGCCGTCGTAGTGGTTGCCATCAGGGTCGACCGCACCGGTGACTTTGCCGTCGTCGTCGACCTCGAAGTGGTCGACACCGGACTCGAAAACGGGTTCGACGCCGTTCTCTTCGAGCGCCTCGTGGATGATCTCTGCGCCCTCCTCCGAGAGCGCGTAGCGCCACCAGCGGTTGCCACGCATCAGGTACTTCGCGTCAATTTCCTGTGCGGCACAGACCGCCGCGAGGTCGATGCCGAGCAGTCCAGCCCCAACGATGATACCCTGGTCGGCCTCGTCAGCGTGCTCACGGATGCCACGCGCGTCCTGGAACGTCCAGAAGTGGTGGATGCCGTCGGCATCACTGTTCTCGACCGGGACCTGGGCCGGCGTCCCACCCGTGGCAACCAGCAGCTTGTCGTATTCGTAGGTGTCTCCCTCGTGAGTCTGGATCTCGTGAGCATCGGGATCGATGTTCGTCACGTGGGTGTTCAACTGGAGGTCGATGTCGCGCTCGTCGTACCACTCCGGCTCGTGGATCGAGATCGGCGCTTCCGGCAGCTTCCCCTTGGCGAACTCCTTGATCAGGATCCGGTTATACAGTGCCTCCCCCTCGTCGGTCAGGACTGTGACCGACGCGTCCGGGTCCGCTTCCCGGATTGTCTCGGCTGCGGACGCACCCGCGATGCCGTCACCGATGATTACGTGCGACGTGCTCATGTACGGCCGATACGAAATCGGGCTTAATGTGGATTGCTATCTGCGTATCGTTTCCGATAGCGAGGTGAACACAGCTGAAGACACCGATAGTCGGGGATTTGAAGGCGCTGGGGCCCGTATCCGATACTGAAATGAAAATCTACCAGAACCCGCGCCACTGGGCAAGCAAGAAGGCGCTGACCACACCCGGTGTCCGGTCGGTGGCCAACTACGGGCTGGTGAAACTCCACACCAAGATCTTCCTCGGGAAGGCTGACGAGGCTCACCGAGAGGAGCGGCGCGACCACCTCGATGATTTCTTCGACGCCACGATGGACACCTACGTGGCCGCGCTGCAGGCAGACTACTCGGAGGCCGAGGCTCGGGAAATCACTCACATTCAGGCGAACTTCGACTTCTACAACCACGGCTGGACGGAGATGATGGAGTTCCCGGCTGACGAACTCGAAGCCCACTACGAGCGGTACGCGGACTTCTTCGACGCGCACGGCATCACCATCGACGACCCGCTCGGGGCGTTCCGGCCGGCCGACGGCGTCGCCGATGCGCCGTCGACACCAGAGCGACTGGACGAGCCGGAACATCCCCACGCCGTCGGTGGCTTTGCCGACGACGTTTACGTCGAAACCGAGGACGGGGAGATGGTCGTCGGCGGCGGCCGCGAGGAACCGGACGACGTGAGCCCGACCGACGCGCCGGTCATCGACGAGGACGACGTGGAAAGCGCGGCCGGCGACTGAGCCGAGCGGCGGCCGAAGACGTGTTTTTCTGTATCAGCCGTAATCAGAAGAGTCGGCCGACACGTGGCCGGAGGGTAAACTATCGGTTCGGGCAGAAAACGCTCAGCGTTGGGCTTCCGAAAGCGGCGAATCGTCGGTTTTCGTCGCCGCAGACGGGTCGCGTGCGATGCGGTCGGCACACTCGAAGCCCGCGACGATACCGCCGTTGAGCGAGCGCTCCGGGTACTGGGCACGCGAGGCCATCCCGGCGTAGTAGAGGCCGTCCGCGACGGCATCGCCCAGGTCGTATGGAATGACCATGTCAAGATAGCCGCGCTCGTACACCGGGGCTGTCCGGGGGTTGCGGCCCGTCCGAATCCAGTTGACAGCATCGCGGTCGAACTCGGGGAAGAGGGATTCAATGCCCTGCAGCCAGGTCTCGGCGACCTCGTCGTCGCTCTGGTTCCAGATGGCTTCGGATTCGTCCTGAATGTAGCGGGCGACGTACAGCAGATGCTCGCCGCCGTACCGCTCCGCGGAAACGAAGTTCGTGTGTTCGATGAGCGCGCCGAAGGGGGCCTCATCGGCAATGTTCAGCCAGTACGTATCCAGCAGGGGTTCGTCCATGCTAATGACCGAACACACTGTCCCCTGAAAATCGATGTCACAGGTGTAGCCGGTCAGGGCTTCCAGTACGTTCGGCATCGTCGCGACAACGACGCTGTCAACATCGTGAACCGTCGTCCCGGTTCCGTCCGTGGCCGTCAGCGACGAGACAGTCCCGCCGCTCGTATCGACTTCGGAGACGCGCGTGTCAGTGACAATATTGTCGCGGCCGACGGCGTCGACCAGCGCGTCGAGTAACCGGCCGAATCCGCCGTCGAAGTAGCCCAGAATCTCGCCGTTCAGGATGTCCCGCTCGCCGCGGAACTTGACACGGCCGAGCAGCCACGCCGCGCTCACGTCGTCTTTCCGGTCGCCGAACTTCGCGTCGAGCAGCGGCTCGAAGAAGTTCTCGTAGACGCCCCGCGAGGTGTGCTCGACGACGAACTCCTCGATAGGCACGTCCTCGAAGTCCTCCAGTCGCTCGTAGGTGTCGAAAGAAGGGATGCCGCCGCGAACGTCGATATCGAGGACGAGCATGCCCAGCCGGAACGTATCATACAGCGAGAGGTGCGGATACGAGAGAATTTCCCAGGGCTTGTCCATGGGGTGGACGACGCCGTCGACGTAGTAGGCGTTCTCTCCGATGTGCCACTCGACCGCGTCACCGAGGCCCAGTTCCTCGGCGAGGTCGACGATTGTTTCCTCAGATTTCGAGAGATGGTGATAGAATTTCTCGATGGGGTCCCCGGCCGTCTCGTAGGTCGCTGCTAGGCCGCCGAGGTCCTCACTCGCTTCGAACACACGAACCTCGTGGCCACGTTGCTGGAGCCGGTACGCTGCTGAGAGGCCGGCGATACCGCCACCGACGACGCCAATCATACCCCGACCTATCAGCGGTTGTGGGATTTAGTTTGCGCTTCGGTCGCCGCCGTCTCGGTGTCGTCGGGCTGTGGGTTGTCTTCGGCCTCGCCGGCCGTCACCGCCTGCCGGAATTCGAGAACAGCGACCGTCCCCGTCGGGTGGTTGTCTTCGAACCAGAGCGTCCCGCTGTACAGCTCCATCATGACCGAGACGAAGTAGAGACCGAACCCGTCGGCGGTCTGGTCGGGCGAGAGCCCGCGCTCGAACACTTTCGTTTTTAATTCGTCACTCATGCCCGGGCCGTCGTCAGCGATGCGGACTTGGAGCCAGTCACCGGCCTGCTGGACCAATATGGATACCTGCGGGGTGTCAGCGCTGTTGTGGTCGACCGCGTTCCGGAGGATGCTCAAGAGGACCTCTTCGAGCAGTTCGTTCGCCTGCACGCTGTAGTCCTCGTCCAGTTCGCAGGAAACCGATACCGAATCGTACTCGACCCGGAGCAACTCAATTGAGCGACGGAGCGTGGCGTTGAGGTCGACGGTATCCAGCCGCTCGGCTTCGCTCGCTGTCACCGTGTTGTTGATGTCCCGGATCGTTTCGCTCATTTCCGTGAGCTTCCCACACCAGTCGCTGATGCTGTCGAGATGCCGCTGTTTCGGTGGCGGGACATCGTCCCTGATGTGCTCCGCGCGGCCGCGAATGACGACCATCGCGTTGTGTAGCGAGTGTCTGAGGATGCCGTTGAAGAACTCTATCTGTTCGCGGCGTCGCTGGACCGAACTCCGACTCTGGCGGAGTTCGCGCTCGCGCTTGACCTGGTCGAGAGCCACCTGCGTCGTCTGTGCGAGAATCGCAGCGTATCGCCTGTCTTCCGTAGCGAAGGTGCTACCGTATGCGGTGATTGCCATCACGCCGTGGGCGCCAAGCGGCAGCATAAGCGCGTTGTCGATGTGTTCGAGTCCGTCCTGCTCGAGCGTGACAGTCTGTATCTCACCACTTTCGTACGTCTTCCAGAGTTTGCTTTCGGGCTCGTCCGTCGGCGACCCGTACAGCAGTTCTTCCTCGACGTTATTTTCGATCGTCTCGCTGATGACAGCCGGTTCAAGAACGTTATTATCTTCGAGAAACACGCCCGCCGCGTTCTGGTCGAGAACGGCCGTCGCGAACTCGACGGCCATCTCCGAGACTTCCTCGGCGGTCTCTGCTTCAATGAACTGCTGGGTCGCGGCCTGTAACGCTTCGAGTCGGTCCTGCCGGCGCTGTTGTCCGGTGACATCCCTGAGCACGACGAGGCGACCGCGCTCCGTCCCGGACTGATCGGTAAGGCTCGTCGTCTGTGGGTTGTAGTAGGTGAATGAATCCCCAAACGAGAATACTTCGCCGCGCTCGATGTGGCCAACGAGCTCTGGGGCAAGGTCGTCGAGTGGCTCTCCGTCAGGGTCCGGGTGATCCAGCGTGCTGGCCGCCGCGGCGTTGTAATCGATAATAACGCAGTCGTCGTTGAGCGCGATGACCGGGTCGGGGAGGTTGTCGACGAGGGTATCACCCGACAGCGTCGTCACAGACAGGGATTTGTCCCTGAATAGCGCCCAGCCGACAAACAGCATACTGACGGCGAACACAACCGGGGTGAAATCGATAACGGGATGGGGCGTGTATCCGAAGTCATACAGCAGGGCGACAATCATCGGTAAGGCACCTCCGGCTCCGATTATCGCAGTCTGACGCCGGTAGATGTTTTCTGAACGTGACAGTAATTCAATGAGAAATCCGTACCCGAGCAGCGCCGGGATATAAGAGATTGCCAGAGTAGCCGCGAAGGCAGCTCCACGCTGAACAGCGAGCAGCGTCACGCCGTTCTGAGTGATGGGGATAGCCGTCGCCTGACCGAAGCGGCCCTGACCAAGCAACAGCAGCAGCACGTCTGCGTTCGCCATAACGAGGACCGGAATGAGGCGGGATGGGCGGAGCCACGAGCGGCGACCGGTGTAGACAAGCACAAAAACAATCCAAATAGCGATTATCTGCGAGGAGACGGTTCGGGCTATCACGTAGGCCGTCTCTACCACTTCAGGACTAGCGGCCATGATTTTCACAATGGAGATGGCACACCAGCATCCGCCAGCCAGCGCAAGCCAGCCGTACTGGCGATGACCGGGGCCATCTCGGTTTCGACCGGCGATAACCGCAACTACAAAACCAATGAGCGCCCCACCCGCGTTCCCGAGGATGGCGACCGTGGCGATGTCGACATCCATAGCGATACCTATTCCAACGTCAGGTTTCCCAGCATTATGCCTTTGGGCCGCGTTCTCAGTACTGGGAAACGGCCACAGTGTCGGTTCGCTACCTTTTTGCCTACACTGCTGAAACTCGCAGGCATGCTGACAGTCCGGGCGCCGGCTACCAGTGCGAACCTCGGGAGCGGCTTCGACGTGTTCGGCGTTGCACTGGAGCGTCCGGCCGACGTTGTCCGTCTGGAGAAAGCCGACCGGGTGACCATCGAAGTAACCGGCGCTGGCAGCCAGTATATCCCGGAGGACCCCGACAAGAACACCGTCGGCGCGGTCGCTGACGCACTCGATGCGCCGGCACGCATTCAGATAGACAAGGGTGTCCGTCCCGCGTCGGGGCTTGGCTCCTCCGCGGCCAGCGCCGCCGCAGCGGCCGTCGGGCTGAACGAACTGTACGACCGCGGCTACTCCCGCGAGAAATTGGTCCCTATCGCCGCCAAGGGCGAGGCTGTTGTCTCCGGAGACGCCCACGACGACAACGTCGCCCCCTCGATTATGGGCGGATTCACCATCGCGACCGACAAAGGCGTCACACAGGTCGACGCCGATATCCCGCTTGTCGCGTGTCTGCCCGATATCGTCGTTTCGACGCGGGACGCGCGTAACGTCGTTCCAGAGACTGCCCGCATCGACCAGATGGTAGAGACAGTGGGTAACGCCGCGGCGCTAACGACCGGGATGCACCGCGACGACCCCGAACTCGTCGGTCAGGGGATGCACGACACCGTGGTGACACCGGCTCGCGCGAAACTCATCGACGGCTACGAACAGGTCCGCGAGGCCGCGCTGGCGGCCGGTGCGACTGGCGTCACCATCTCTGGGGCCGGTCCTACAGTCATCGCCGCGTGTGCCGAAGAAAACCGCCGAAAGATTGCGAGTACGATGCTCGACGCCTTCGGCGAACGCGGTGTCGACGCCCGCGTCTATCAGACGCGCATCGGCGGCGGCGCTGAAGTGTTCTAGGACTGACGGTCCGCCGCCGCTGTCACACAGCCGGACGGCCCCGCCCGTACCGGCTGTCGTGTCAGCTCCTGAGTGAGTCGGAAAGCAGCGTGTCTATCCGCCCTGCACGTACTCGTTGCGAACGTCTCGGAGCACTGCCTCGGCGTGGCCCTTGGGGTCCGGGTCGTAGACGGACTTGATTTCGCCGTCGGCCAGCACGAACGTCCGGCGGTCCGTCCGGCCGCCGCTGGTGTCTAGGCCGAACGCTTCGGCGACGGTCCCATCGGGGTCGGCCAGCAGGTCGTACAGCAGTCCTTCCTCCTCTGCGAACTCGTCGTGGGTCGCCACGTCGTCCATCGAGACGCCGTAGACGGTGATACCGCCTTCACGGAACTGCGGGAGGTGTTCCTGGAAGTCCCGGGCTTCAATGGTACAGCCGCCCGTGAAATCTTCGGGATAGAAGTACAGCACGGTCGGCGCATCGAAGTCGGGCGAGACGGTCTCACCGAACTGGTTCTGTGCCCTGATGTCGGGAGCCGGTGTGCCGGGTTCAAGCATGATCCCGTATTGGCCCGGGACGCCTACACACCTTTGGGTGGCGGCAGCGTGACCCGCCAGCATGATTTGGACAACCATTTAACCGACCCCTTGGAAACGCTGACTATGTCGAATCCGCGAATCCTGATTGTTGGGCCGCCGGGAGCCGGCAAAGGAACCCAGAGCGCCAACCTCGCCGAAGCGTATGGCGTCGAACACATCACGACTGGTGACGCCCTTCGGGCGAACAAGGACATGGATATCAGCGACATGGACACCGAGTACGACACGCCCCGCGAATACATGGAAGCGGGCGACCTCGTGCCGGACGCGGTAGTCAACGCTATCGTCGATGAAGCCCTCTCGCAGGCCGACGGGTTCGTGCTCGACGGCTATCCGCGCAACCTCGAACAAGCCGAGGAACTGGAAGGGATGACCGACCTCGATGTGATCCTCTCGCTGGACGTGTCCCGCGAGGAACTGGTCGACCGACTCACGGGCCGACGGGTCTGTGACGACTGCGGAACGAACTACCACGTCGAGTTCAATCAGCCCGAGGAGGACGGTGTCTGTGACGAATGTGGCGGCGAACTCATCCAGCGTGACGACGACAACGAAGAGTCTGTCCGCAACCGACTGGACGTGTTCGACGACAACACTGCCCCGGTCATCGACCACTACGGGGACCACGACGGCTTCGTCGCCATCGACGGCGAGCAGACGCCCGACGAAGTCTGGAGCGAGATTCAGGACGCTGTCGACGCACACACGGCCTGAGACGCGACGGAACTACCGTTCGAAGTCGAGACAGTCGAGACAGTCAGAGTAAAACGTTGATATGCCGTCGCACCTCAAGCACACACAATGGCACGTACCGCGCCGAAGGTAGAACGACTCGCCGAAGACGGCGAGGCAATGACTGATGCGCTCTTGACGGTACTCGCTGCGGCCGAAGAGAACGGGACCGTCACCTGGAGCGACGTGAGCGACGACCTCACGAGCGGCGAGTGGGGCCGGCTCATCGAGTCCGGCCTGCTTATTGACGCCGACGGCGAGGGGTTCGTTATCGACGACCCCGAGGGCGTCCGCGAGGCGCTCGAAGAGTCTGATGCGGCACCGAGCGATGATGATGAGGACGGTGGCTGGTCGAAGTGGGACAAGCTCGCCGGCCTCGGAACGCTCGGCCTGTTTGCCGGCTACTCCATGACCTCAGTCCGCGACGTTATTGCGGGCGACGTCATCAATATCGTCCTCGGGCCGCTCAACGATATGCTGCCGTTTTACGTCGTTATCCTGGTGCTTGCGATTATCACCGGAACCACCTCGACGATTCTGCAGGACAATCTCATGGACATGTCGGGGATGAGCGACCATCAGGAGAAGATGGAAGACCTCAAAGAGCGTCGCAAAGCCGCAAAGGAACGCGACGACCAGGAGGCGCTGGACCGCCTCGAAGACGAGCAGATGGAGCTGATGACAGACCAGATGGGGATGTTCAAACAGCAGTTCCGCCCGATGGTGTGGATCATGCTGGTCAACATCCCGCTGTTCCTCTGGCTCTACTGGATTGTCTTCGGAGCCGGCGTCGACGCGAGCCCGGTGATTACGCTCCCCATCTTCGGCGAAGTCGAAGCGTGGAGCAACAGCGTTGCCGGCCCAGTCCAAGCGTGGATTGTCTGGTACTTCCTGTGCTCGCTGTCGTTCACCCAGATCATCCGGAAGGCGCTCAATGTCGAGACGTCGCCGACCGGATAGGCGCGAAGAGACAGCCCTTTCTATTGGGGCCCCCCGAACATCTCTATGTTGATTACCGTCTCCGGCCCGGCCGGCAGCGGCAAGAGCACACTTGCCAAGAGCCTGGCCGACGCCCTGAGCTACGAGCACGTCAGCGGCGGTGACATCTTCCGCTCGCTGGCTGAGGAGCGTGGGATGACACCGCTCGAACTGAACAAAGCCGCAGAGGAGGACGACCAGATCGACCGCGATCTGGACCGTCGACTGCGGGACATTGCTGCCGAGCGTGACGACCTCGTGCTGGAGTCTCGACTCGCCGGCTGGATGGCGGGTGAGTACGCCGATATAAAGCTGTGGCTGACCGCGCCGCTCGACGTGCGCGCCGACCGCATCGCGACGCGGGAGAACAAGCCTTTCGAACAGGCCAAGACTGAGACGCGTGAACGCGGTGAGAGCGAGGCTCAGCGTTACAGCGACTACTACGACATCGACTTCGACGACCTCTCTATCTACGACCTGTCGGTCAACACCGCCCGCTGGGACCCACAGGGCGTGCTGAGTGTGACGCTCCACGCCGTCGAATCGTACAGCTCCGACGGCGACGAGGGGAAGGCACCGGTCGAGAACGTCCGGTACGAGTTCTGAGCCGATGACACTCCGTGCCCCGCCCGACGAACGGGATCTTGATTCGCTTCGCTCGTTCGGCGTCGTCAACCTGGATAAACCCCCGGGCCCGTCGGCCCATCAGGTCGCGGCCTGGATTCGCGACGCCACCGGTCAAGACCGGGTCGCCCACGGCGGAACCCTCGACCCGAAAGTGACGGGCTGTCTGCCCGTGTTGCTCGGTGATGCCGCTCGGATGGCCCAGGTGTTCGACAACGCCATCAAGGAGTACGTGACGGTGCTCGAACTCCACGACCAGGCTCCGGCCGATATCGCGGATATCGTCGCCGAGTTCGAGACGGACATTTACCAGAAGCCACCGCGAAAGAGCGCAGTGAAGCGCCAGTTGCGTTCCCGCCGGATTCACTCACTGGATATCCTCGAACAGGGCGAGCGCCGGCTGCTCCTGCGAGTCCGGTGCGCCTCGGGGACCTACATCCGGAAACTGTGTCACGATATCGGGCTGGCGGCGGGGACCGGCGCACATATGGGCGACCTCCGCCGGACGGCGACGGGGACCTTCGACGACGCGTCGCTGTCGACGATGCACGAACTCGTGGACGCGCTGGCCTTTGCTGCAGACGGGGACGAAACGCAACTACGGGAGATTATCCAGCCGGCAGAGCGCGCGCTGTCCCACCTGCCACGGGTCACGATTGCGCCCAGCGCCGCCCGTGAAGTCGCCGAGGGCGCGCCGGTGTACGCGCCGGGCGTCATCGAGACCGGGCCGGCGGAAGTGGGTGGAGCGACACCCGAGGTGGATTCCCAAGTCGTCTCCGTCACTCCCGACGGCGCTGCGGTCTGCCTGGGGACGCTCGTCGGCGACTCGGACGCCGATAGCGGCCTCGTTGTCGAACTCGACCGCGTGTTGGTGTGAAAACGGCGAACCCACCCGCCCCGCGGGAAAAACTAAGACCACATACCGCATATTGGTAGCATGGATCGATGGGTCGACCCCAACGAGGCCGACCCGGCGCAGTGGCGTGGAACGGGGCCGTACGAAGACCTGCGCCGGGGCGCTGAGACGGTCTCGGTGCTCGAGCGCGCCTTCCGGACGCCGTTGCCGTATCAACACGAGGTCGACATTCACCACGACGACAGCGTCGCCGAACAGTTCCAGTCCAGTGAGTACGAGCATGCGCGCATCATCTACAACAGCGGCGTGGATGCCAACCAGCGTATCAAACTCCTCACCCGAGGAGTGCTGTGGGGCGGCGGTGAGACACACCAGCGGTTCCAGGCGCAGTACCGCCGACCACCGCCACCGACTGAGACCGTTCCGTTCGGCGAGTACACCGTCTGGAGCCGGTACCAGTACGGGACCATTGAACGAACTGACGACGGGTTGACCTTTACCAAGAGTGAGGCGGAGCCGGATGAATCGCTCCAGGAACTCGACTGGGCGGCCCTGTTCGACCCGGTTCAGGAACGGCTCGCTGAGCTGGAGCTGGTTCGGAACCCGTCGTTCAGCAAGTACCGTCTCGAAGAGCTCGACGAGTGGGCGACCTACCGGACGCGGTTCCAGTACGACCCGAGCGCGTTCACTGTCGGTCCCTGATTAGGTTATATATAATAAATCAGGATGGGGCGGTACACAACGTCATGAACCACCTACTAACTGCAGTCCCGCTCCAGCCCGGTGGCGGGTTCCTCGAACTGGCGCTGTTGTTTCTCGTCCTCGCTGTCGTTGCCGGGCTGGCCGGACTAAGCGGTGTGGCGGGGCTCAGTATGCGAATCGCGAAGATTCTCGTCGTCGTCTTCCTCGTCCTGATGGTCGTTAGCTTCGTCCTGTGACGCCGACCCCACCGGACAGTATCACCGCCACGCCGTTTCTGAATCCTTTTATCCACGTGACGACTTCTATCGGATATGACCGAGCAGGACGCAGCCGACGACACGGCCGCGACAGAAGAGTCGACCGCGAGCGAAGCGCAAGCGGACGGCGACGTCGACGCTGATCTCGAGGATGCGCCTGAAGATTTCGATGCGGACAAGGTCGACCTTGGTGAGTCCGATGTCGACGAGGACCTGATCGACCGGGTCACTGAATCGGACCCTGAAGATATCGCTCGAGAACTCTCCGCGCTGCGGACGCGCGTAGACAGTCTCGAATCGCAGGTCGAACAGCAGGACGATGACATCGAGGAGCTAGAGGAGAAGCTCAAGCGCAAGCAAGCGGAGTTCCAGAACTACAAGAAGCGGATGGACAAACGCCGCGAACAGGAACAGAAGCGTGCCACAGAGGACCTCGTGACGCGCCTGCTCGACGTCCGGGACAATCTGGAGCGTGCGCTTGAACAGGACGAGGACTCCGATATCAGAGGGGGGGTCGAGTCCACGCTTCGCCAGCTAGACGACGTGCTCGATGCCGAGAACGTCGAAGTTATCGACCCCGATCCCGGTGGAGATGTCGACCCGACACAGCATCAGGTGCTCGCCCGCGTCGACAGCGACCAGCCGGAAGGGGCAATCGCCGATGTCCACCGGCCGGGCTACGAGATGGCCGACAAGGTGCTGCGCGAGGCACAGGTCACCGTCAGCGAGAGCGAAGAGTAGCGGGCAACCCTGGCGGTATAGCGGTCGTATTGCGGTACATTAAATAATCACCGGTCAGGGAAGACCACCGAGTATAAAACCGCCCGGAGGAGGCCCCTTTGTCCGTTTTTCCAATCAGTACATCTAGCAACTTTTAACCGGCCCAATCCGCTATGAGCGGGTAAGATGGCGAGCAACAAGATTCTGGGTATCGACCTTGGGACCACGAACAGCGCGTTCGCGGTCATGGAAGGTGGCGACCCTGAAATCATTGTCAACGGCGAAGGCGAGCGGACAACACCGTCCGTTGTCGCGTTCGACGACGGTGAGCGGCTTGTCGGGAAACCGGCGAAGAACCAAGCGATAAAGAACCCCGACGAGACCATCCAGTCGATCAAGCGCCACATGGGCGAGGACGACTACTCGGTCGAACTGGACGGGGAGGAGTACACCCCCGAGCAGGTCTCGGCGATGATCCTCCAGAAGATCAAACACGACGCTGAGGAGTACCTCGGCGACGAAATCGAGAAGGCCGTTATTACGGTTCCGGCCTACTTCAACGACCGCCAGCGCCAAGCGACCAAGGACGCTGGCGAAATCGCCGGCTTCGAGGTCGAACGGATCGTCAATGAGCCGACCGCGGCCGCGATGGCCTACGGCCTCGACGATGAGTCCGACCAGACCGTCCTCGTGTACGACCTCGGTGGCGGGACCTTCGACGTCTCCATCCTCGACCTAGGCGGGGGCGTCTACGAAGTTGTCGCGACCAACGGTGACAACGACCTCGGTGGCGACGACTGGGACCACGCCATCATCGACTACCTTGCCGACGAGTTCGAGGCCGAACATGGCGTCGACCTGCGCGACGACCGGCAGGCCCTCCAGCGCCTGACCGAGGCCGCCGAGGAAGCCAAGATCGAGCTTTCCTCGCGCAAGGAGACCCGCATCAACCTCCCGTTCATTGCGACTACGGATGACGGTCCGCTGGACCTCGAACAGAAGATCACGCGCGCGAAGTTCGAGTCCCTCACCGAGGACCTCATCGAGCGCACCGTCGGCCCGACGGAGCAGGCGCTTGCCGACGCGGACTACACCAAGAGCGACATTGACGAGGTCATCCTCGTCGGTGGCTCGACGCGGATGCCCCAAGTGCAGGACCAGGTCGAGGAGATGACCGGGCAGGAGCCCAAGAAGAACGTCAATCCCGACGAGGCCGTCGCGCTGGGCGCGGCCATTCAGGCCGGCGTCCTTTCGGGCGACGTGGACGACATCGTCCTGCTCGACGTGACGCCGCTCTCGCTGGGTGTCGAGGTCAAGGGTGGCCTGTTCGAGCGACTCATCGACAAGAACACAACCATTCCGACCGAGGAGTCGAAGATCTTCACGACCGCCCAAGGCAACCAGACGCAGGTCCAGATCCGCGTCTTCCAGGGCGAGCGTGAGATCGCCGAGGAGAACGAACTGCTTGGCGCGTTCGCACTTTCGGGCATCCCACCGGCTCCCGCAGGCACGCCCCAGATCGAGGTGTCGTTCAACATCGACGAGAACGGCATCGTCAACGTCGAAGCCGAGGACAAGGGCTCGGGCAACAAAGAGGACATCACCATCGAAGGCGGTGCTGGCCTCTCCGACGATCAGATCGAGGAGATGCAACAGGAGGCCGAACAGCACGCCGAAGAGGACGAGCAGCGCCGCGAGCGCATCGAAGCGCGCAACGAGGCCGAGGCGTCCGTCCGCCGTGCCGAGACGCTCCTCGAAGAAAACGAAGAAGAGATCGACGAAGACCTCCAGTCTGACATCGAAGCGAAGATCGAGGACGTTGAGGAAGTTCTCGAAGACGAGGACGCCACGAAAGAGGACTACGAAGAGGTCACCGAAACCCTGAGCGAGGAACTGCAGGAAATCGGGAAGCAGATGTATCAGGATCAGGCCCAGCAGGCCGCAGGCGGCGCCGCGGGCGCTGGTCCGGGTGGCGCGGCCGGCCCCGGCGGTGCTGCTGGACCGGGCGGCGCAGCGGGCGGCACGGCCGGGCAAGGCGAAGAGTACGTCGACGCCGACTTCGAAGACGTCGAGGAAAGCGACGAAGACGAGTGAAACGAGTCCGAAGAGCTTTCCTCGGCTCGATAGACGAGCGTTAGCGAGTCTATCGGTGTCTTGAGAGGCGAACGAAGTGAGCTTCTCAAGCTTGACGAAGACGAAGAACGCGAGTCACGTCACTTTCGTCGGCACAACGGCAACGAAAGCTGACCTGCGGGCAGACCGTCCCCGGAGTGTGACTTGCTGACTCGGTCACACCGGTTTGGCGTCGGCCCGGAAGACGGCCAAAACAAGGCGGAGGCGGCGCCTGTCCATCACACCGCCGATCCAACCATTTTGAGGCAACAGTAGGCAGTGGTAGGTGCGTCACTGGCCCGCTGCGCTCACGACAGTGGTCCGTTACTGGCTGACTCTGTTGCATTCTACCATTAGCATTTCCCGAAACTGGCGGAGATGGGACTCATTGAGTGGGACCGAGAGACCCACTGCGTAACACGCGGCCCGGAGTATCAGCGGCTTCGACCACTACTTGTGTGCCTCGCCGAGTATCACGACGAGTGAGAGAAGTGGGCGGTGACGGCCCGTGCACATGGCTCGCTAATCTTGCTCTAGTGGAGTCATCTCCACGACGCCCTGTGAGAGGAGGCGGCGTGCGATGACGATGAGTCCGTTCCTGAGTCCGGTCGCGAAGATGGCCTGTTCATCGCCAGTCTGTGGGTCGATTGAGCTGACGAGCATTGCCGACCGATCGACGAGCAGCAGTCGTCCGACGGCAGCGTCCTCTTCTGGCGTCATTCCACTGTGAAGCCAGTCCAGTTCCGACAGGAACGCGGTGGCACGTGGGATTTCCTGTTCCACGCGATCCCGTATCAAGGCGGACCCAGTCCCGACGATGAGGTCGGTGCTCGCGTCAAGCGAATTGAGTTGCTCAATCAGCGGGTCGGTGAGGACCGCTTCGGAAGCGATGACGAGGACCACTTCGTCGGTCGCGTCCTTGCTGATCGCCGCGGCGCGGTTCTCGATAGCATCGGACCCGGAGAGCGACCAGACCTCCTGTAACTCGGCCTCGTCATCGTCGGATTCGATGCGTCCCATCTCGTTCAGTGCGGACTGGAGGCGTTCGACACGCTCTTCGTACTGATCGCGGAGCGTTTCGGTGGCCTCAGAGAGTGGGACAGCCCGGAACTGCTGGGGGCTCGAATGCTGGACTTCGACAAGCCCCTTCGCTTCGAGAATCCGGACAGCGTCGTAGACGCGCGTCCTTGGGACGTCAGTTACCTCGCTCAATCCTTTGGCCGTGCCGCTGGACATCCGAGAAAGTCCCACAAAACACTTCGCCTCGTACTCTTTCAAGCCCAACTCCTGCAGTAAACTGATCGCTTCTTCGTGTGTTGCATCAGATGTCATGTGTCCCAACCTTCATCTCGGTGGAAGCCGAGGATATGTAGGGAGATGATGCCCACAGGTAAAAGACGTTGTTACTGCCACACTGTCGGCTCTCACCTGAGTTAGCGCCGCTCGGTGCGGGTTCGGAGCGCATTATGACAGCACGGCACCAGTTGTCGCAGGTACTGGTCTGCGTGTCGGCCGCTCCGATGCCGTGCCCTTGTTTACTCAGTTAATCACACAACTGTTATACATCGGTCCAGAGTAGAGTTAGTTGGCACGCAGCGTCCTATGTGTCCCAACCACATCTGCTGCGTGCCACTTTCACGAAAACTGTACGCGCAGGGTTCAAGCGGTACGCCTGGAATAGAAAGTCTAACGGATAGCTATTATATCATTTTGCAGTCATAAACAACCAGTTACAACCGGTTCTAAACACTTTGACCGGCTTTTAGTCGGTAATCAGGTATTCATTTTATACATCATAATTCCGACTGATGAATTGACAATAGAATTAAGATGTTTGATTAACATATTTCTAGTAATGAGTGGGTCCGACAGACGGCCCGACCGGACATCCGACAATCCGGACACGCTCCACGCGGAGTTCGACTGGAACGCAGTCTCACCATCAGTAGCGGTCGTACAGACGGTCGCAATCGCGGCTGATCAGGAGGCGATAGAGCTATCACCCCTCATCGAGACGCTCGATCCAGACGCGCTTGACCAGCTATTCAGCCATTTGTCAGAGCCGGACAGCGCCGTCTCGCTCTCGTTTCAGCTGGGTGACTACAGAGTGACTGTGACCGGAACCGGAGACGTGTATGTTCACACCGGACCCGTTCGTCCGTGACTATACGCGAAGCAAGAGCACCGACACAAACGGCCGTGGACGCTTCCCGGAGACGCTCTAGTAAGCCCACTGTAATCGGTAGACAGTCAGCCAGTCTTGTTACCGAGCGTTACGGTATCGAGCGTCGCTGTCCGCTCGTCCGGTGCACCGAGTGGTCGGCCAGTCCAGCGGACCGCGACAGTGTCGCCGCTGTCGAGGTGGAAGCCAACCGAGACATCGCCGTCAAGATAATTACCGTCACCATTTGAGTCCACGCGCGGGTCGTCAACGATGACGCTGTCACCGGACGCGACGGGCAACTGTGCTGCCTCAGCCCATGTCAACGTGGTGGAGCGGTTCCGGTCGGCGTCGGTGACGACAAGTGCCAGCGCGTGCGTACTGGTGTCCGTGAGCCGGTCCCCGCCAGTGTGAGTGAGCGTGACCGCTCCCGCTTCGGCATCGAACTGGGCGTCGATGGTCACCGACGGCGACGCCGTCCGCAGGTCAGCACCGGGGCCAGCGACGAGTGCGACCAGCCCGACAACGGCCAGTGCCGCGAGTCCCCAGACTGCGACTCGCTCGACCGTGACGAGACCCCGGTGACCGCGCGACGACTCAGGACTCATTGCCCGAATCCTCCCCCGGCACGAAAATAAGCGCCCCGGTACGGGTCGAACACGACTAGTCGGCAACCCGTTCTTTTGAAGTAGCTCAATCGTCTAAGCCTTGTACAACGAATGAGTCAGGATTTCTACGAGATACTGGGTGTCTCTCGAGACGCCTCCGAAGACGAGATTCAGGAGGCCTATCGGGAGAAAGCCCGGGAATACCACCCGGACGTGAGTGACGACCCCGACGCCGAGGAGAAGTTCAAGCAGGCCAAGAAGGCCAAAGAGGTCCTCACTGACGAGGAGAAGCGCCAGATGTACGACCAGATGGGCCACGAGCGCTTCGAACAGGCCGAGAAGCGCGGCGGCGCTGGCGGTGGCGGCGGCCGCGGTGGAATGGGTGGAGACCCGTTCGGTGGCGGCGCTGGCGGCTTCGATATGCAGGATATCTTCGACCAGTTCTTCGGGGGCGGCGGCCGCGGCGGACGTGGTGGCAGCCGACAGCGACAGGGACAAGACCTCCAGACGCGACTGGAGGTCGACCTCGAAGAGGCCTACAATGGCGCGACAAAGCAACTGAACGTCACCCGGCCGGAAGCCTGCGACGACTGTGACGGAGCCGGGCATCCGCCAGGAGCCGACTCGGAGACCTGTCCAGAGTGTAACGGCCAGGGCCAGACAACGCAGGTCCAGCAGACACCGATGGGTCGGGTGCAACAGCGGACGACCTGCCGCCGGTGTGACGGCGAGGGAACGCTGTACGACGAAACGTGTTCGACCTGCCGAGGGAACGGTGTCGTCCAGAACGACGCGAGCCTCGAAATCGAGGTCCCGGCCGGCATCGCCGACGGGCAGACGCTCCGGATGGGGCGCGAGGGCGCGCCCGGAGAAAACGGCGGCCCGAACGGCGACCTGCTCATCGAGGTGCGGGTCCGCGACCACCCGGACTTCGAGCGCGACGACGACGACCTGCAATACCAGCAGGCCATCTCGTTCCCGCAAGCAGTGTTTGGTGACACCATCACCGTCCCGACGCTGGACGGCGAGGTGGATGTCGACGTGCCCAGCGGTACCCAGAGCGGCGAGGTATTCCGACTAGAAGGCAAGGGAATGCCGCGACTCCGCCGCCGCGGTCAGGGCGACCTCTACGTGCAGGTGCAGGTCGTCACGCCCGATAGCCTCAACGCCGAACAGAAGGAGGCTCTCGAACAGTTTGCAGAGGCCGGCGGCGAAGAGGTCGACGTTGAGGAAGGCTTCTTCGAGAAACTGAAGAGCTCGCTGTAATCAGTCGCCACTCGCCGGCGTCCCGCTTGTGCCTGATCGGCCCTCGTATTTCGCCAGTGCCGTCGACAGTGCGGCATCGGCGTCGACGTCGAGTTCTTCACACAGCGCGAGCAGTGCAAATAGAGCATCGCCGAGTTCGGCCTCCGGTATCGATAGCGCCGTCGAGTCGGTGCCGTAGCCGGTCGTTTCATTGACCTGTGCCGCGATGTCGCCGAGTTCAGACACCACATCGAGCAGTTGGTAGGCGGGCGGCGTGTCGATGTCGCTATGCCTGAGTACGTCGGCAACCTGTTGTTGTCGTTTCATTTCTAGAGCGTGGGGATAGCCACCTACATCGGCTTTGTGGCCGCGCTGTTTTTCATCGGTGGGGCCGAACGACGACGTATGCAGGTACTCGGTGACCTTGTCGCGCAGGCCCGCGACCGCGACGGCGTCCTCTTTCGTTCGCCGGAGCGGGCGACGCCGTACAGTTACTCCGATTTCGCCACGAACGCCTGGAAAGGCGGGAATCTGCTGCGACATTACGGCGTCCGGCACGGGACGCGGGTCGCCGTCGTCGTCGGTCCGAAAGAGCCGACCGACGAGGACCGACCGGGCTACCTCCGGGACGCCCCGGACGCACTGCTTGCCTTCCTCGCGGCGGCGCTCGACGGCGCGGTCGTCGATATGGACCCACCGAATGCGGTCGATGCGACGGCGCTCGTCGCGCCGGCAGCGTGGCTCGACCGCTACACACAGGGACCGGGGACCAAGGGGCTGGCCTACGGCGGCCCGGTCGATGACCCCACCGTCGCCCAGTTCGAGCGGGAACTGTGGAGCGAGAACCCGCTCCAGCCGCCAGGCGAAGTTTCGCCCGAGGACGGCGTACTGGCGGCCGATAGAACGTACACGCACGGCGAACTAATGGCCGAGAGCGGCCGTGTCGTCGCCGACTACGATATCGATGCGGAGACGACCGTCGCGCTCCGGGCACCGATGACAACTGCGGGCGCGGTCGTCGCCGGACTGCTTGCACCGATGCGGACCGGTGCGACGGTCGTGTTCGGCGGCGACGAGGCTGCGGATATCGCCGTTGCCGACGGGGATGCGCCCGAGGAAATCGTTGTTCGGCCGGCCGACGCGACACCAGCGTAGCAATCCGGCGGACGTTCGTCATCAATGTGCGTAGCGGGTACGCGGTAGTCGCCGTGTTGGTGCGGATGCAAAGCGGAATCGCTGGTCAGTCAGCTGATGGACGCTGTTGCTTTCTTAAAGAATTTATTTGTCCGGCTACAAGCAAGAGTATGGGTTTTGACTTCAAGACCGCGGTAGCCCCACTCGTTGTAATTGTCGCCATCGCGACGGTGGCATTCATATCTATGGATGTGATGGGTCGCTCGACAGTGTTCATGATGGTGCTACCCTCGATGATCGTCTTCTCGGTCATCGCGTTCTTCTTTGGGATGAAGCACGGCGAGTTCCGCGCCAGTCCGTAACAATCTCTCGGTCCACGGTCACGGGACCACTACGCTAAATCACTCCTATTTCAACCCCACTCGGTTACCAGCACGGCTGTATGTCGGCTGGTTCGGCTGTGTGTGAGGCCATTCTATCAAACGACAAATTGACCGTGTTCGTGAGTCTCCCGTCGGATTCAGGATAGGTCTGTCGCCGGAGCCGGAGTCGTCGAATTGCGGTCACTCAGTCGGACGGACGAAGTCCGCAAGCGTCACCAGCAGACCGAGCACCCACCCCAGCGGGATGGAAATCCCGAGCCAGATGATGACGTAAGCGATGCCTTCCCGGTCGAAGTTCTCGATGAAGAACTCCGCGACGCCGACGGAAGCCAGCACTTCATAGAGGAACCACCGGGACAGTGAGTCGCTTGCTGGGATGACGACTGAGGCGACAGTCGTCGAGTACAGCGCCGCGACGACCGGCGGCAGGAAGATGGCCGTCATGGCGAACGGATACGCTAGCGCGACCGTCGTCCCGCGGCCGCCGACGCGCCGGAACGTGACGGCGAGCGCGGCTGACAGCGTCGCGACGCCGCCGGCGACAGCGACAGCGGTGAATCCACCCGACACGAGGTCGATGCTCCCGGGCTCGAACCGGGCGAGTGCCGCTAAGCCGCCCCAGACGAGGACAGAAAGTAGAACGACACCGACAACACCTAAGCGGGTCGCCGTGCCGTCAATGCGGCGGGTTTGGTAGCGCAGGACCACACCACACAATACCAGCGGATACACCAGCGCGATGACTGGGACACCGAGCGCAGACCAGAGACGGTAGAGGACCATCCCAAACGAAGAGTCCGGTGTCCACGTCCCGAGGACGGTGTCGTTAGCGTTTCGCTGACGTGGATATACGAGTTCCATCCACGTTTCGTGTAACCGATTGAGGTCGATACGGATCCCGCCGACGACCCCATGGCTTCCGGTAGACATACCGGTGGTTTCGGTCTACCGGCGTTAAATGTTTCACGGCACCCGTGGCTGTTGTGATATCGCTGTGAAGAGTACGGCCCCGATTCGAAACCGACATATTCAGGACGGGGAGTCCCAAACGGTCAGGTATGACAGACGGTAGAGCGGACGTGTCCCGTCGGGGCTTCCTGCGGACGGCGGCAGGGGCCACGGCTGCGTCGGCCGCAGCAGGCACCGCGACCGCACAGGAAGGCACCGAAGGCGGCGATGGCGGTGGTGGCGGTGGACCGCCGGATTTCGGCGGCTTCCTTGATCAGGTTGGAAACTACGATGGCTCGGTCGCCGATGCGACCGGACAAGACACGGCGACGGTGGAGGTCGGCGTGCAGGCAAACGGCGGGGCGTTCGGCTTCGGCCCACCCGCGATTCACGTCGACAACGGCGCGACTGTCCAGTGGGAGTGGACGGGCAACGGCGGCGGCCACAACGTCGTATCAGACAGTGAGGGCCCGCTTGACTCTGGAAGCGCCACCTCTAGCGCTGGTGTCAACTACGAGCACACCTTTGAGGAGGACGGCATCTATCCCTACGTCTGTGTGCCACACGAAGGACTGGGGATGAAGGGGGCTATCGTCGTCGGGACGGACTACCCAACGAAATCCTCCGATGGCGGCGGTGGTGGTGGGAGCTCCGGCCCGCCGGAAGTGCCAAACAGCGCGAAGACGCTCGGCGTCGCAACCTCGTTCGTGATGGTCGCAACGCTCGGACTCGGGTACTTCTTTATCCGGTACGGCGGCGACTACGAGACGCCCGAGTAACGCTCCGTCGCCGCGTTATACCGAATCCGGGCCGGCGTGAATCTCCAGATCAACGTCCCGTTCCTGCCCTTCGAGGTCCTCGACGACACGTTCGACGATTTTAGTCGCTTCCTTGCGGATGAGCGGCTTGACTTTCTCGATTACCCAGTCCATCGAAACGAGTCGGGGGAGGTCGATAGCGCTGTCCGAGGCCGATCCCGGGTCAAACGCGACATGAAATCGCACACGTGACGCCGTCTGTACGTCCGCCGGAGCGTCGTCCGGATCAGGCTCGACTGCCCAGTACCCTTCGGCGTCGATGTCTTTGACGATCCGCCAGTCGATGCGCGTCGGCGGCGAAACGTCAGTCACCTCTGACCGAGCGGTGTAGGAGAGCTTCCACCATGAGAACACGAGGTCGTAGTTGGTTCCTGGCGAGCCGTCGCCGTCCTGTACCACGCGGTCGAGATATTCGGAATATCGTGCGTAGCCCGGAAAGTCCAGCAGAAACTCGTAGACCGCTTCAGGTGAAACATACACGACTGTGCTAACCTCGACTTCGTCCACATCTGTGACACCGGATGTACCGAAGGTAAACTTTCGGGCATGGACTCCGGCCGCGGCCGTGTTTTTTGCCGAAACATTTCTACAGAGCATAATAGTGAACAGAAAATATTATCACTCTGTATTGGATACAGTGAAAGTAGCATGAGCGCATCCGATATCCAGTCCGCTGATTCCGACAGCGAGCACGAGGACAGTGGATGGGAAGCCGTCCGCGATCTTCCGCCAAGCGCGAAACTCGTCGCGAAAGTCTTAGAGTACAATGAGACTCTGACCCAGAGCCAACTGGCCGAGGAGACGCTGCTGCCGCCGCGGACCGTCCGGTACGCCCTGTCCCGACTCGAAGATGTCGGCGTCATCGACTCTCGGTTTTCGTTTTCCGACGCCCGTAAACGGATCTACACGCTCCGGGTCGAGTAACCACCCAACGCGGTACGTCGAGGAACCGCATCCACCATTCCACGCCAGGGGCTGTTTCACCCTCTTTGTCGCCCGTTCACAGTGTGAGGACAACGTTGATTAGTCACCCTCACAAGACATTTGATATGAAAGTCGTCCTGATTGGTGTCGGGCAGGCTGGCGGGAAAGTAACCCAGTCACTTGCCCAGTTCGATTACGACATGGGGTTCGACGCTGTCCGGGGGGCCCTCGCCGTTAATACGGCGCGAGCCGACCTCCAGAACCTCGATATCGACACGGCCCTCATCGGACAGGACCGAGTGAAAGGTCACGGCGTCGGCGGTGACAACGAGCTCGGGGCCCAGATTATGCAAGAGAACGCCACCGAGGTGCTCGACGAACTTGACGGTCGCATCACGACCGAAGCCGAGGCTATCGTCGTCGTCGCCGGACTCGGCGGCGGTACCGGCTCGGGTGGCGCACCGATGCTCGCCCGCGAACTCAAGCGGATTTACGAGAAGCCGGTGTACGTCCTTGGCATTCTCCCCGGCCGGGACGAGGGTGGTCTCTATCAGGCCAATGCCGGTCGCTCACTCAAGACCGCTGCCCGCGAGGCAGACTCCCTCCTCCTCGTCGATAACGACGCCTGGCGTGGCAGCGGCGACAGCGTCGCCGCCGGTTTCGAACGCGTTAACGACGCCATTTCACGACGTGTCGGCCTGCTGTTCGCCTCCGGCGAGGCAGTTGAGGGGGTCGGTGAGAGCGTCGTCGACTCCTCGGAGATCATCAACACACTCAGGGGCGGCGGCATCGCCTCTATCGGTTACGCCAGCGCCGAGGCCAGCGAGGACGCCGGCGAGAACGTCAACACGATCACCAGCGTGACCCGGAAAGCCCTCCTTACGAGCATGAGCCTGCCAAACGCGGTCAAGGCCGACTCGGCCCTCCTCGTCGTCGCGGGTGACCCCGAACGACTCTCGCGGAAAGGCGTCGAGCGAGCGCGCCGCTGGGTGGAAGACCAGACCGGGAGTATGGAGGTCCGGGGCGGAGACTTCCCACTCGGCTCCGATAAGATCGCGTCGCTCATCGTCCTTTCGGGTGTCGAGCGGTCCCAGCGGGTCGACGAGTTCATGGAGCGCGCCACGGAAGCGGCAAACTCACAGGGCGGAACGACCGACCCGGACGAGTTCACGAACGACCAGCTGGACGGGCTGTTCTAACCGATCCAGATATCGGAATCACTTGGTGACGGCAGGAGCCTCAGGCGAGACTGCTACCGTCGAACTTTGCGCGGTCGAAGTCGTGGTCAAGCAGGTCGAGAATGGTCGGCGCGATGTCGTAGAGGTCGGCGTCGTCGATGCGAACGTCCGGGTCGTCGACCATGAGCGTCGCGTTGTCGAAGCTGTGCATACCGTTTCGCGGCCCGACACCGAACACGTCCTCGGAGCCTTTGAATCCGGCCTTCAGGTCGAACCCGTGGTTTGGGACGACGGTGAGGTCCGGCGCGATGTCGTCGTGGTCGCCACGGTAGGCGTCTTCTTTGGTGACAACACGGTCTGCGACGGGCTTGCCATCCGGTCCCTCAAGCGCTTCGAGTTTTTCCTTGAGGTCCGCGCGGACGGACTCGTACTCGTCTTCGGGGACGCCGCCGTTCGGTTCGCGGCCCTCGAGATTGATGTAGAAGCGGCCGGGGATGAGCGAGTAGGCCTTGGTATCCTCGCTGATGTCGCCGAGTTCGGAGTGGTCGTCGGTCGCGTAGTCGAGCCACCCCTCCTGCTGGAGCCACTCGTTGAAGTGGACCTCATAGTCAAGCGAGGTGAAGCCGTGGTCCGAGGCGACGACCATCGTCACGTCGTCGGGGAGTCGGTCGCGCAGGTCGCCGAGATAGGCGTCGACCTGCTTGTAGAACTCGAAGAAGGCTTCCTGGTTCTCGCCGTCGCGCTCGTAGTCCTTGAACAGGAAGTGATTGACCCGATCCGTGGTCATGAATACGCCGAAAAACAGGTCCCAGTCATCTTGCTCGACGTAGTGTTTGAACGCCTCGTAGCGCTTTTCCAGCGTCTTGTGGGCGTCTTCGACGAAGTCGCTCTTGTCATCGTCGTGGCCGAGTTTGGCGTTGACGTCAATCCGGTAGTCGCTGTCCTGGAGGTGGTCCCGGAGTTCGTCCGGGTAAGCGGCCTTGTCCACGCCCGGTGAGAGAAAGCCCGACACCATCCGCTGGACGTTCCGCTGCGGCGGGAAGGTGACCGGCACGTTCAAAACCGTCGCGTTGCGGCCATCGTCGGTGACACGGTCCCAGAGGCGCGTCGCCTGCACGTCACGCCCCATCGGGACGTAGGTGTCGTACGAACCAACTTCGCGGTCCTGGAAGCCGTAGACGCCTGTTTGCCCAGGGTTAACCCCGGTCGTCAGCGCTGGCCAGCAGGCGCTAGACTCGGGAGGGACGATACTGTCGATGGGGCCGGCGCTTCCGTCCGACGCCATCTCCGTAAGGTTCGGAAACACGTCGGGGTGTTCGTCGATGAGGCTGAACGGTACGCCGTCAATGCCGAAGAAGGCAACACGCGGTGCGTCGTCGCCCTTCAATCGGTCGAATAATCCCATACGATCCGTTAGTCAGGTCAGGAACAAGAAACTTCTTTTCGGCGCCGCGTCACCGAAAGCGGCAATATCATCGACGCGGTCTGTGGTTAAGACGACTGGTCCGCGTTCTCCGGAACCACAGTTAGATGTGCGATTCCGGGTGTCGACCGTCGTTCGGCTCGCGGAACGACAGTCGTGTGGTCAAGCGCCGCGTCGGTGTCATCAGTAGCCATACGCGTACAGATAGCGGTTACACGGACAAAAGATTACCCATGCTCATACATAATCGGAGACACCTGCCGGTATTACTTCTGGAAATACACCGTCAGCGGAACAAAAACCGCAAAACGTGGTTCTGGAAGCGTCAGTTGAACTCTTCGTCGTAGAGTTCCTGCGCGTGAACGATAGCGTCCTTTGCGGCTTCTCTGTCTTCCCAGCCTAGCGTTTCGACTTCTTTGCCCTCTTCGAGGTTCTTGTAGGTCGAGAAGAACTCGTCAATCTCGTCGAGGGTCTGCTGTGGGATGTCGTCGAGGTCCTCGATGTGGTCGTAGCGCGGGTCCTCAATCGGGACTGCGATGACCTTGTCGTCTTGCTCACCGTCGTCGTCCATCTTCATCAGGGCAACGGGACGGGCCTCAATGACGCAGCCGGGGAACGTCTGGTCCTCGACGAGGACGAGCACGTCGAACGGATCCTCGTCGTCGTAGTACGACTGCGGGATGAAGCCGTAGTCGGACGGGTAGTGAACGTTCGAGTGAAGGACACGGTCGAGGACGACACCGGGGATGTCCTTCTCGTATTCGTACTTGTTACGCTCGCCTTTCAGGCACTCGACGACAGCGTAGATCTCTTCGGGTGGGCTCGGTCCAGTTTCGAGGTCTTCCCAGAGGTTCGTCATCACCGGCGACTGCGCGACGCCGTCAAAAAGTCCTTTCGTAATAGCCGCAGCTATTCGGTATTATGCGCTATATAACCCAATAATATCTAACTATAGATATATTCTTAGATTACACTTACTACCTGTAAACGACAATCTGAAAGCAAATTAATCGGAAACTCAATTCAACCAAGGGCACATAATATAACAAATCCAATACGATTGTGGCTGCTAGCTGTGTGGTGGTTAATGCCCCACAGCAGGCGTTGTACGCCAGAGTTAACAAGTGTTAAATAGCTTGCTGACATTTACTCAACTATGTCAGAGGCACAAACAGTTACTGACAGTCCGGGCATCGCAAAAGAACTCACCGCTTTTCAGCAGAATATCCTAGTAATACTTGCTGAAGAGCCACGGTATGGTCTCGCTATCAAGCGCGAACTGGAAGAATACTACAACGACGAAGTCAACCACGGTCGCCTGTACCCGAACCTCGACGACCTCGTCGAGATGGGACTCGTCGAGAAGAGTGAACTCGACAAGCGAACGAACCAGTACTCCCTGACAGAGTCGGGCAAGGACGCGGTCCTTGACCAGCTCGGATGGGTGTTCGGAAAGTTCATCTCCGATGACGGCCGAGCCGACGAACTCCGTGATCTGATCGCGGCGCAGCAGTAGATTCGCACCTGGGCACCTGCGAACTACTGGTAACCACTTCTTAACGGCAGACAAATACGGATCACCAGCGGGTGTACCAGATGATTAGACGTCGGGGACGCGGCCACCGGCTTCTTCGACAGTGAGACGAATCGACTGCTCAAGAACCGACTGCTGTTCCGCAGTTGGCCACGCGTTCCGCCGAACGTAATCGTCCCGAAACTCCTGAATTTCGTCCGGCGTCGCCTCGGAGATCGGTTTGGCGTAGTGGTTGCTCATGAAATCGGCGAGCAACTCCGCGTTGGCGCCGTGTGTCTCGCCATGGACTTCGGTAACAGCTTCGACAACGGCTCGGTTTGCAGCGTCTATCTCTGCCCACTCGTCCGGGTCACCGGGGCCTGAGAGCCGTATCTCGACCCCACGGTCGATGTCGTCGACCCGCTCCGGACGGATGACGCCATCGTCGACCCATTCGGCGGGATGGCAGACGAGTACGTCACCCGTCTCGTCGTCTCTGATACGGGCAGTGTAGTCGTACTCGGCGAGGATTTCGTCGCGTTCGGTTCTGTAGGCATCAGCCTCGGCCTCATCGACCGCTTCGCGAGCGAGCCTGGTCAGCCGTTCGGCCTGTTCAGTCACATCTGTCGGCAGGTCAGTCATCGTCGAGTGCGTCGTTCGCTAGTTCGTCTGCACGGTCGTTTATTTCCCGCGGAACGTGCTCGATCTGCCAGTCGTCAAAGTCTGTCAGTAGCTCGCGGACACGGACGCGGTTCTCTCGCAGTTCGGGGTCGTTCGTATCCCACTCGCCACGGACCTGTTTGACGATAAGCTCTGAATCACCCCGGATATGGACGTCGTCGAATCCGTAGTCACGTGCGACTTCAACCGCGCGGATGAGCGCTTTGTACTCCGCTTGGTTGTTCGTCGCCGTTCCAATCGTTTCCCCGCCCTCTGTGACAATTCCGCTATCGTTGACCAGCACGTAGCCGACCGAGGCCGGTCCCGGATTGCCACGCGATGCGCCATCAAAATACGCATGGACGCGCCCGCCGTCATTGTCGCGCAGCAGAGCCTCAAGTCGTGCGGTCCCCTCACCCTGTACGACGACTTTCCCGTCGTAGGCGACCGCTGTCGCGCCGCCGTATTCGACGCGCCAGCGCTCGTGGTCAGTGTTTCCCGATTCAATGTCGAGTCCCGCATCCGCTAGGCGCTCGCGGGCCGTCGTCTCGTCACATTCGATGACCGGCATTGTCCGAGGGTGGCTGACCCGTCGGTATAGACGTTGTGGTCGCCCTATCAGTTCCCGGCTTTGCTGCTGATTCGTTCAGCACCGGTCTGTCGGCCCTCTTCACCACCCAAGAACCGACCTAGAACACCGACCAGCCCGCCAACGGTGACAACGGCTCCGGCGGCGAACATGATCGACAGGATCGGGTCGACAGGCTCGATGAGGATGGGCGAGAGGAACAGGATAATACCGGATAGGATGGCTGTCGCCGCTGCGACGGGACTTACCTGTTTCCCCGACGAGACGCGGTACGTGGAATGGGCAAGAGTGAGGGCTGCGAGTTCCCCGACAAGAAGGTTGACCAGCGCCTGCTCATACGCGACAGGGATAATCGCCGAGACAAATACGACAGCCATGCTGACCAGCGTCGCGCCGAGCAGGAACCACTTCGTTGTATTTACCATGATTTATATCACCTATTGTTACTCAATCCACCCCTGTAAGAGTTGCTCTCCCACGGACCGCTGGAAAGGTTCTTATCGGGGAGGACCGAAGGCGTGACAGATGCAACTCGACGAGTTCATCGAGGGGTTCGAGGAAGACGAAGCCGCACAGCGGCGCCGCCTCGCGGCGGAGAAGTCCTACGCCATCACGGACCACCTCGAAGACGTCGAGCAGCAGTTCGAGGCGGCGGTACAGGGCGATTCGCTGTTCGGATCGACGGCCCCGGAGATATTCGTCGGGCGGTCGGGGTACCCCAACGTCTCGACGGGCCTGCTCTCCCCGGTTGACACCGACGCCGCCGCTGCCGGGTTCGCGACCAGCGGCGACTGGTATCAGGAAGGACTGGGCATTGAGGACGTACTCCAGCGCCGGACCGGCATGGTGAACTCCACCCAGACCACGTCGGTCGATTCGGTCAGGGCCAGTGGTGGGCGCGGCGGCGGTGGGGTCCACGACGTCTGGAACGGCTTCGTCGGCGTCCAGCGTGAAGTCGCCATCGCGGACCATCCCGTCGACGTGGAGGTGGGGCTCGACGGCACTCCTGAGATGGATGTGAGCTTCGACGACGTTGGGACGCCAACGGGGCCACGAGCACACGCGACGGGTGCCGACTTGGCGGAGAACCCCCACGTCCCCCGCCCCGTTGAAAAGACGCTGTCGGACGACGACTGGCGCGCGGAGGGCGCGATGGCGTACCTGTACCGCCGCGGGTTCGACGTGTACGACATCAACACCATCCTCTCAGCGGGCGCACTCGGGCAGGCCAGCGAGCGCTCGCTGGTGCCGACACGATGGTCGATCACTGCCGTCGACGACACAGTCGGGCAGTACGTTCGTGGCACGCTGCGTAACGCCGACACCATCGACAAGCCGGAGCTGTGGTACAACGAGTACATGGGGAACCGCTACTGGGTCGTGCTCGCGCCCGGTCGCTGGGAGTTCGAGCTCGTCGAGATGAAGGCCCCACAGAGCGTCTGGAACCCACGCCCGGAGACGGGCTACTACATGTCCAGCGCTCACGAAGGCTACGAGGGACGGACCGCCTACGTCGAGGAGACGGCCGGAGCGTACTACGCAGCACGGCTCGGCGTCCTCGAACATTTGCAGGAGCGGGACAAGCAGGCGAAGTGTCTGGTGCTGCGGGAAATCACCGACGACTACTGGGCACCCGTCGGTGTCTGGCAGGTGCGCGAGGGCGTCCGGAATGCCTTCGACGGGGAACCCGGGACCGCTCAGTCCTTCCGGGAGACGCTGACGGCTATCGCCGACCAGCTCCCCGTCAGTCTCGGACAGTTACGGCGCAAGTCCGAACTCGTCGCTGGTCTTCAGTCGCAGTTGAGCGATTTCTAACAGCGCTTCACATTGCGGTGGACGACCTGTGTTCAGTAAGCGCTATCAGCGTTGCCCGCTGTCACCGTCACTGTCACCGACGTCGTCCCAGGCCGAAGTACCGAATCCGTCATCATCAGTGTCGTTACTCCGACTCGGATCATCGGTGTAGCTGTCTCCTATTTGTTCATCCACGCTCGAAGTTGTCCCTGTGGTGGCTTGTCCGGACCTGTGTGTCCCGCCAGTGCCGGTCGTGGGTGCAAGCGGCGGTTCGCCGTACTCCTCCTCGTATGCGTCTGCGAAGCCACGCGCCCAGACGTACATGATCGCCGACTGGCCGACGAACGCGAGGAACGGAACCGCGAGGTAGCCAATAATCGTGAATCCCAGGACGGTCGCTCCAACGGAGACGATGATATTGACCGCAAACGCCATTACCACGGCCATCAGCATCGTTCGGTTCGTCCCAACAGACGAGAGAACATCACGGTCAAAGCCCGCAGCAATACTGTCCGCCCGGACGAAGTTCCCCGTCGCAACGGGCAGTATCACTGCCATTGCGAGAACGCCGATAAAGTAGAGCAAGGCGGCGACGAGAAAACCGACGAGCAGCAATCCCTCTGAGCCGCCGAGTCCACCACCGATCACCAGCAGGCCCGGGATAGCAAGCGCGAGCGTGAGCAACAACCCGTACCCCATAACGACGACCGTATGTCGGATTCCGTCGACGGTTATGTCGGCCAGGTCCAGTTCGTCCCAGGCCGGCGGCGTGTCAGTCTCCCCCTGAGGACCCGGCGCATCACTTCGAGCATATATCCCTGAAACGTGAACAGCGGAACGATCAAAAAGCCGAAAAACAGTACAACCCCACCGAGGCCGATGCGTTTGGCCCAGTCATCGCCCTGTGTCTGATAGCGAAGTGCGTCTTCTATCATGTTCAGTCAGTCTTAAGATAGATTCAAATAAGTTGTGTCATGGTTGAAAGCTGCGAGCCAGACATCGCAGCTCTCGGACTGGTTCAGTACGGACAAGAGCGTGGCTCAGGTTCGATCAGTGCTGTGTGGCGAAACCTCGACAAACGCCGGGGTGTCGACTCCTCCGGCACAAACCGGGCACCCAACAACCAACAGGCGCTCCCGAACGCCACCGTCGACCGTTGCACACACATCACAGTTCGGGCACGTGAAGCGGTACTCCGGCATGTACTCAGGCAGGGACTTGGATAGCCGAAGGAACTGCCCCCTCAATGTGGAGGGACTACACATACGTGGGGGCGTTCCGCTCGCGAGTCAGCTCGCCGATCGCTGGTGTCGTACAGTGGAGCGTCTCGAATATATAGCCCACAATAGTGGTCTTAGGAAGGATTATTCCACTCGCTCGGTACGGTTACACGATGACTGATATGCCGCTGAAGCTCGGGTTCGTCTGCGTCCAGAACGCGGGCCGAAGCCAGATGTCCGCAGCGTTTGCCGAACGGGAACGCACCCGTCGCGGACTCGAAGATACGGTCGAAATTCTGACCGGCGGCACAGACCCCGCAGATGAAGTACATCCGGAAGTCGTCGAGGCGATGGCCGAACTCGACATCGACCTCTCTGACCGGGCCCCGCAAGCGGTTCCGGACGACGAGCTCAACAGTTGCACCGTCGTTGCGACGATGGGGTGTTCGACGCTCGAACTCGATACCGACATCGCAGTGCGTGACTGGGCGCTAGAGGACCCGCACGGGCAGTCGGTTGAGCGGGTGCGGGAAATCCGAGACGAGATCGAGACGCGTGTCGCCGACCTGTTCGACGAATTCACCGACAGCAGTACCAATTGAAACGATGTACACACCGGGCGCACTGCTCTCGTGCGATCAGGTGTACACTAAATGTCAGTGCTACTAAAACCGACGCCTGCTGCAGACGCTGAAGCTAGGGCGGTCCGGCACGCCGACAGAGCCGCGGCAGTCCTTGACCACTAACTACCACTCGACGTACGTGAGATACTCGACCTGTTCGTACGCCAGAAGCCACGTCCCGTAGCTATCTGTGACCTCAACCCCCTCGTGCTCTCGAATGTGGTCAGTGACCGACCGGAAGGCCTCGTCATCCTGGAAGTAGCCGCCGTCAATCGCTTCTTCAACGACTTCTCGTTCGGCTTCGGAAAGGCCCGTAAGCGTGAACAGGTACTGGTCCCGGATCTGGTCAGCGAACGAGTCGACACCCGACGCAACTTCCGTTGCTTCGTACCAGTATTTCGTCTCTGTTGTCATTCGTGTGCTGACCGTCACCCGGTAGCGGTCGCCGTTGTGGACGATAATATCGTACTGGCGCTCCGGAACGAACACCGACCCGTCGCCCACTTCCTCGGCAGTACCATACCCGACACCCACATCGTACCCGTCCCCGCTGGGCGGGTTATCGTCTGAAATGATCGGCTCAAGTCGCTGGCGGTCCACGGCCGGTAGCTCCTCGTAGTCGATTTCGCCGAGTTCAGCCGTCGAATCACCCGGGTCAAGATCAATTCGCACCTCATACACTGTCACTTCACTGCTCTCGAGTGCCGTCTCCGAAACTTCGTAGAAGGCATCATCAATCCGGACGGTATCGGTCCGGTCGAACAGTTCGTATCGTCCCCGGCGTGTCGCAGAGCCGTTTTCGATGGCCGCTGAGACGGCCGTGTATTCCGCCGACTCGGGATCGGGCGATATCGAGACTTCGTCGGCAATGTCGGCTCCCGTCGCATCGTCCATGTCCAGCACGACAGAGGGATGGCCGCAGCCGGCGACAGCGACCGAGAGGAGGGCTGTTCCACTTGCAAGGAACTGGCGTCGTCGCATACAGCTATTGACAGCCAACCGGAACGAAAGTCTTCTGGGCCAAGCTCGTTGTGTTGACCTCGGTAATCGCTATGAACAGAGTGAGCGTGCGCACTGACTGGCAAGGTTTCTACTATCTCCTAATAGCGGTCGTTTCCCCGGGTGAGATATGGCGGCTGTGATGACACTCGGTGTGGAGGGGTCGCTGAAACGGAGTCGAGGGACAAAGCAGCTTATTTTTCCGCTATCCAGACCATCTCTTTTGCCCCGTCTTTCAGCGGCTGCCGGTCAAAGCCGCCATAGCCAGTCCAGTCGCTCCATCCGGTTGTCTCCAGAAGAAGCTCGAACTCTGGCTTCGAAAGGAGGGCCAGTTGAAACGTTGCCCGTCGAACCACATCTCCGTCGTGTGCAATCGTTCGCTCCGTTTCGACGGTCTGGGAAACTTCGTCGACAAGCCGGGAGATGTTGGTGACAACGTATTCCTCGCCCTGATATGTCACAGACCGCGTCTGCGGCTCGTCATAGGATTCGGATATCATATCGAAACTCGGGACAAAGAAGTTCAGAGCAAGTCGTCCATCCGGCGCAAGAGCCTCGCGGAATTGTCGGAGCGCCGCTTTCTGTTCCGCTACTGTGACGTTATGGAGGAAAGTGCGGAACGGGACGATAATGAGTTCGTACTCCCGGGAGGTGGCAAAGTTGGTCATATCAGCCTGCCTGACAGCGGGCGTGAGGCCGGCTTCGTCGGCTTTCTGTTCCAGAACGGTGAGCATCTCCGCAGAGATATCGATACCGTCCGCATCTACACCAGCCCGAAGGAGTTCAAGATAGATGCGGCCTGTTCCACAGCCGACTTCAAGCACCGGACCATCGGTCTCTGCGGCCAGATCAACGTAGAACTCGACATCACCGATTTCCTGCTCCTCGTAATTAGCATCGTAAAAGCCCGCCCACTCGTCGAAAAAGTCTTTTGCGAGGTCCATACTTTTGTCACCGTGGTATGGCCCCATCATATTATTGGTGGTATGTCATGTGATGTCTCTTTAGAGACCGCCGAACGCACCCGCAACTGTTCAATATTGTGTATGGTTGTCTGATCGATTCCGTTCGTCATCAATTCCGAACAAGACCAGACGCTGGTTTACCGTCTAGTAGAATGTGAGCGTCCACGTCGCCGCTTTGTTGATGCCCGTCTCTTGATTCTCCGGGGTTGTCACCGGGACCACCTTGTGATAACAGCCTGAGCCGTAGTAAACGCAAGACGGTGGCAGGGTCCGCAAGGTTCCCTTTCGAGTTGACAAATACTTCCTTCAGCGGCATCTTTCAATTTTGCCGAAATCTCCAATCTACAACGCTGTAGATCTGGTTCTGGTAAAGCAAGGAACGGGAAGAACTCGGTATGGGCCAACGCGGATTTGAACCGCGAACCTCCCGGTTATCAGCCGAGCGCTCAACCTGATTGAGCTATTGGCCCAACGCATTCTTTTGTACCCGAGGGGTATTGAAAAGGGTAACGTTTCGCGGCCGGTTGGGGATGTGAAACCGCGTCAGGGCTTCAGTTTTCGTCGCTGTCGTCGAAGTCGACGTCGGTGGCTTCGTCTGGGTCGAAGGAGGTGCCGGAACCGGAGCCAGAGCCGGAACCGGGGCCACCCTCTGGACCGGTCGGACCGGGGCCAGCCGGGCCGTTTTCGTCACCAGGGAAGCCGCCAACGTACACCTGACCGCTGGCGAAACCACTTGTCTTGGCGTCGATGTAGGGGCGGACGACCCAGCGGCGCGTGGCGGCACGGACGGGGTACCGGGTGAACGGTACCGCGAGCAGGAGGCCGACGAAGTCCGTCACCAGACCGGGGGTAAGGAAGAACGCGCCGGCGGCGATGAGGAGGCCGCCGTCGATGAGTTCGTCGGTCGGGAGTTCGCCGACGGCGAGTCGCTGTTGGATCTTCCGAAGCGTCGCACGGCCTTCGGCGCGGACCAGCAGCATACCGACCAGCGCCGTCAGTACGACGAGGGCAACCGTCACGAGCGAGCCGAGGAACGGTATTGCGACCGTCACCAGCAACACGATGTCAAACAGCGGGATGAGCAGCAATAGCCCGATGGCCCGGAGCATACGACTGCTTGCAGGCCCGCCCCCAAACGCCTTTCGAGAGCAGAACCGAGCAGTCAACTGCCGAGGGAGCGGGTCAGCGTTCCCGCAGTCGGACTTCGACCGGTTCTGTGGGACTCAGCGTAATCTGCATCGCCAGCGACAGCGGTGGTTCGGTGACCGCTTCCACGGCGTACTGTTGGGCCATGGTCGCCAGGGCGAGCTTGGCCTCCATCCGGGCAAAGCGCATGCCGATGCAGTGGCGCGGGCCGCCGCCGAAAGGGTAGTAGGCGTAGTCCGGGAGCGACGCTTCAAGGTCATCGTCCCATCGCTCGGGGCGGAAGGCGTCGGGCGCGTCGTACCACCGGTCGTCCCGCTGGACGAGCCACTGCGGGAGAGTGAGTTGGGCGTCCGTTGAGAGTTCGTATCCGCCGAGGGTCACCGGCTCCGTCGGCTGGCGAAACACCGTGAACGCGGGCGGGTACAGCCGTAGGACTTCGTTCAGCACGGCATCGAGATACGGCAGTTCGAACAGGTCTTCGGGCGTCGGCCGACCGTCTCCCAGCGTCGCGTCGAGTTCATCATGGAGGCGCTGCTGGCGCTTCGGATTGTTCGCCAGTAAGAACCAGGCGTAGGTGAGCGTCAGCGCCGTCGTGTCGTGGCCGGCGACGAGAAACGTCAGGAGCTGGTGGCCCAGTCGCTCGCGGTTCATCGTCTCGTCATCGAGCGAGAGCAGCAAGGAAAGAACGTCGTCGCGCGCCTTGCGGGCGCGCTCATCCTCACGCTGGCGAGCGGCGATAACGTCGTCAAGCGTGGACTGGAACTCGGCCAGCGAGCTGTTGACGGCGCGGTTCGTTCCGGTCGGAACCCACAGCGGGAGGTACGCCGACAGCGACCGCGGATCCAGCCGCTTGCGCAACGCGTCAAGCAGCGGTTCCAGCGCATCCGCAGTGGTCTCGATATCCACGTCTAGCAGCGTCTTGCCGAGAATGTTCAGCGTCAGCGACTGCATATGCGGGAGGACAGCGATGCGCTGGCCGTCGCTCCAGCCTGCCGCCGTCCGGTCGGCGAACTCGGTCATCGTGTCACCGTAGGTGGCGATGCGTTCCCGGTAGAACGCGGGCTGGAGCGCCGTCCGCTGGCGTTGCCACTCTTCGCCCTCTAACAGAAACAGGCCCTCACCGATGAACTGGCCAAGGGTATCCTGAAGCAGCCGCCCCTTCTCGTATACATCGGCGTCAGTTACCAGCACCTGCTCGACGAGATCAGGATGACAGACGAAACAGCCCGTCGTCCCGGCGACGCTGTACCCCACCACATCGGCTTCGTGGGCACCGGCGCGGTCATAGAACCCCAGTGGATCACGCAACATCGCGGCGGTATTGTCGACAAACGGGACGCGGCCGAGACGGGGTGGCCGGTCGCCCGGTGTGACCGGTTTCGGTGTTTCGTGAATCGCCTGCTGGGTATCCATCGCCAATGTTTGGGCCGCCCAGCCAATCGGTCTTTCGCCGGGAGTGAGAGGGCCTTTGTACGCCCACCGCCCAGACTAGATATGGACGAATACGCACGCGACACCAAGGTCGAGTGGCGCGAATGGGGCACAACCCCGTTTGAGGACGCCGCCGAGTCGGGGAAGCCAGTGCTGCTGGCGCTGACAGTCCCGTGGAGCGCCGAATGCCGAGCGATGGATCGGGGCACGTTCGGTGAGCCCCGCATCGCGGCCAACATCAACGACGGGTTCATTCCAGTCCGCGTTGACGCCGACCGCAATCCGCGCGTCCGGGAGCGGTACACGATGGGTGGGTTCCCGTCGACGGTGTTCCTGACCCCTGAGGGTGAGGTTATCACCGGCGCGACGTTCCTCGGGCCGGACGGGTTCCGCGGTATTCTTGACTCTGTCCGAGAGTCATGGGACGCCCAGGGCGCAGCGGCGGGCTCGATTCCTCGGCAGCTACAGGACGAGTCGCCGCCTGCTGGCGAGCTCCGCCCGCGTATCGAGGAGCACATGGTCGAGCAACTGCTTGGCGCGTTCGACGACGAGTTCGGCGGCTGGGGAACCGACGTGAAGTTCCCGCTGCCGCGGACCGTAGAGTTCGCCCTCGTCCGAGCGCGGGACCAGGCCACTAGGACGCTCGAAGCGATCCGCACACACCTGCTCGACACCTACGACGGCGGCTTCTTCCGATACTCCACGGAGCGCAGCTGGGGGAACCCGCGGAGAGAGAAATTGCTCGACGAGAACGCAGCCCTGGTCCGGGCCTTCGCTCACGGCTATCGGTACACCGGAACTGAGGCGTACCGGGACGCCGCCCAGCGGACCGTCGACTACCTCACGACGACGCTGTGGGCCGGCGACGCGTTCGCCGCGAGTCAGGCCGGGTCGGACGAGTACTACCGCCTAGAGCCGACAGAGCGCGAAGGAACAGTGTCACCCAATGTCGACGAAACGGTGTTCGCCGACCGCAACGGCCTCGCTATCGATGCCCTACTGTGGGTCGCGGCCTACACCGACGACGAGCGCGCCCAGCAGTATGCCAGTCGCGCTCGGGACGCTATCTGTGAGTCGCTTGTCGACGGCGGCGAGGTCGCCCACTACGACGGTACTGACAGCGACACCGGCCTGTTGCTAGACCAGGCGCAGCTCCTCCAAGGCCTGACGACGAGCTGGCAGGTCCTCGGTGAACCGGGGCCGGCCAGAGCTGTCGCCGACTGGACCATCGAGAACCGCCAGCAGGACGACGGCGCGTTCCGCGACGGTCCCGCCAGCGGCGCGGGGCTGTGTACCCGCTCGCTCCACCCGCTCGACGCGACAGTGGAACTGGCTGACGCACTGGTCGACCTCGCAGCACTCACCGGCGAGGATCGATACCGCAACGCGGCGCTTTCGGCCGTCGAGTCCTTTGCCGGCGCGGCAGAACGGATGGGCGTTGAGGTAGCCGGCTACGCCGGCGTTGCGGCCCGCCTTCAGCAACCCCAGACACTCACCGTCGGTACTGAATCGGGGACAGATCTCCACCGCGCGGCGCTTCGGCTGGCCGACCACGAGACCACCGTCGTCCCGGAGCCGGACGGCGACGGCACGGCGCGACTCCTCGACGGGGACGCTATCGTCGCCGAAGGGACGACGCCGGCCGAACTCGACGCCTCGCTAACTGGCGAGCGCTGACACGAACAACGGCAGCAAACGTGGACAAACGGTAAACCCCCGATAAGTTTTTGCACGCGTACCCTGATGTATGGGTATGTCCAGTCTCAGAGATCTCGGACTCTCCGAATATGAAGCTAGAGCATATCGGTCACTGCTGGAAACGGGACCGACAACGGCCAAGGAACTATCACGGGCCAGCGACGTCCCAATGGGCCGCATCTACGACGTACTCAACAGCCTCGAAACGTACAATCTCGTCCGCAGTCAGACCGCCAGCCGACCCAAAAAATACGTTGCTGTCGAGCCCGACACGGCTCTCGACCGTCTGCTCGAAGATAAGAAGCGCGAACTCGAAGAAAAGGTCGGCCAGTACGAGGAAATCGTCGACGACCTCTCGTCACAACTGGAGTCGGCAGACCCCGTCGATGAGCCGTTCTGGACGGCCGCTGTTGGCCCCGATAATTCGCTTGACCTGTTGCTTGAACGACTAGCTGCTGCCGACGACGAGATTATCATGGTCGGCTCGGCACCTGCTCGGCAGGTCGATATCCTCTCTGGCACCGAGCGGATCGTCGATGAGCTCGAAGCGGCGCTGGAACGAGGCGTCGAGGTGTCCCTGCTCGTCCGACCGGATCTGTTTGAGAGTCTTCCTGAGGAGGCCAACCGTGAGTACTACGAGCGGCTCTTCCACTACGACAACTACAGCGCCCGCGCCAGTCCGAACATCAGGACTACGTTCGAGCTACTCGACGGGATTGAAGTCTGTATCGAGGTCCCACACCCGCTGGGCCGAGAAGAGACCTTCGGCGTCATCGACATGAAAGACTCCGATTTCACTGCCGATATCAGCCAGGCGTTCGAAGAACACTGGGCCGAAGCGAAACCGGTCGGCCCGCCATAGTTGGACCGCTGGAACAGGCGGGGAGAAATCGGGCCGAAAACGATGTCCGTACTCTCACGGATTGCGCCGCTCAAAAAATACTGCGGTTCTGCGGGTCGCTACGCTCACGGTTTCAGCGTTCACAATCGAGACGCACAGCGTCTCGCGCTCCCCACTCAAAATTCCGAAGACGTCGCTGCGCTCAGTCCTCGCTGACTTCCTGCCGCAGATCGTCCAACTGCGCCACGCGCTCCGCGTGGGCGTTGTGCTGGTGGATGGACTCGTCGTTGGACTGTTTCATCGTCACGACGGCATCGTCGGGTAGATCCGGGAACGTCTCGACGACGCCCTCAGCGAGCGCGCGAACGCAGTCCTCAACGAACTTGGCGTCCTTGTGGGCCTCGTAGGTCATGTGGTCCTCGTCGGGCCGCTTCGCGAGATTGTAGATGCGGGCGCTCATCGAGTCGCGGGCGACTTCGATGAGTTCGTTCAGGTCAACCTCGGGCGCGCCGTCGCTCTGGACGGTGAGCGTGGCGTGGCCCCGCTGTGAGTGGCCGGCCTGTGGATTGGTTTCGAGGAACTCCTCAATGACATCGTCGTCAACGTTTAGCTGCTGGAGCGTCTCGCGGGCGCGGGAAGCCGACATCCCCTGTGAGCACGGACAGACGGTCATCCCGGTGACACGAGCACCGATTTCCTCGCTCGTCCCGTCTTCGGTCGCCGTCGCCGAGGCGATGATATCGGCGGTCGACTGTGTCGCCATTTCCGACGCCGGCGTGGATTCGTGGGTGACGTACTCCGCTTCCATCCGAACCTCTGCTTTCGTCGTGTAATCGTGCTTCTCAAGCAGGAGTTCGGCGGCGTCGCCACAGACATCCTCAACCCGATAGGCTTCCTCGGAGACAGCGGTTTCCAGTGTCTCGTCGATAACCTCCATATTGCGGGACATGTCGGCACCCTTTCGCCAGGACGGCAGGTCTACGAACACTTCGAACTCCGCCATGAGTACGATGGGGTCGCGGTCACGACGCCCCAGTTTGACGAGTTTCTCGACACCCGTCACACCGACGCGATTGAGACCGACCGTTACGTCCGGACTTGACGCCTGCACGTCCGGGAGTTGTTGACTCATTGCCCTCCCTATGGAAGAGAATCGGTTAGTGTTTTCGAAAGGGTGAGCGGGTCGCCGTGAGCATCGCCACCGCGGAAACTACCCGCTCCGAACCGGATCAAAGCTGTGTACTGTCCGGCAGTGATTCGTCCGTCTCGAAATCCCGGAACAGCAACTCGAAGTCCGTGGCATCGAACGAATCCGTGAGTTCGTCAAGCTCCGCCCGGACCTCCGCGAGTTCAGCCTCCAGTGCAGCAAACTCCTCACTTTCATCGAGGACGGCCTGTGGTTTCGACGATTCCAGTGCCGCGTATTTCGCCGTGAGCGAGTAACACTCGCGCAGGCGTTCCTCGTAATCAGCGTACAGAAGCAACTGTTCGATTGTCTGGAAGAGGTCTTCCTTCGACACCGGTTTGAGGACGTAATCATCGAAGGGCATCTCGATGATATCGAAATCAGGGTCCACTGCGGTCACCATCGCTACGCGCGTGTCGTAGCGTTTCTCACGAATCGCCGACAGCACCTCGTCACCGGAGAGATCCGGCATTCGCCGGTCTAACAGGACAATATCGACTGCAGAATCCAGTTTCGAAAGGGCGGCCTCACCGCTGTATGCCGTCTCGACTGCGTGCCGATCCCGTAGCTGTTCTGCGTACACGTCGGCCACCGCTGATTCGTCGTCGACGACGAGGATTGTCGCTTGCCGACCCTTTGTCATTAGCTAGCATATTTACAACAGGATTGCAAAAGGATTCCGGCCGGCTCAAATCAGGCTACCTTATTCACCAAGTCCTACTGTCCGACGATGTCGTCGTATCGTGCTCCTGTCTGTTTGAGCGTCTCCGTCGAGTACAGTCGGTCGTGGTCGTAGGGGAGGTGGTCGGTCGCGAGTTCGTCTATCTTCTTATCCACGATGGCCGCTTCGCGTCCGTGAATCATTGTAAAGAGGCTGTACTGCCAGTCCTGCTCAGGCCGGCGAGGCCGGTGATAGCAGAGCGTGACGTAGGGGAGCTCGCCGACTGCCTGCCCGCGCTCGTCGAGGGCGTCGTCAGGGACATCCCAGACAACCATGCAGTTGTTGTCGAACCCGGTGACAATGTGATTCACGACACAGCCGATGCGCTTGATACAGCCGGCTTGCTGGAGTCGCTTGATGCCCGAGAGCACGTCGGACACGTCGGCATCGACAGCGTCCGCCACGTCCTGGTAGGGCGTTGCGACGAGCGGGAAACCGGTCTGGATTTCGAGCAACAACCGTCGGTCCAGTTCCGAGAGATCTGCGGCGGCGTCTTCGCTTATTCGGGTCGCAGTGGCGTCGGTCGTCTCCAGACTCTCCCGGGCAAACCGGTCACCGTTGACGACCGGGAACTCCAGATCGATGTAGTAGTCGGTCAGCATCGGCAAGACGAGTACCGAACAGCCCGTTCGCTCCTCAATCTCGGACAGAATCTCGTCGCGTCGCTGTCGGGAGCCTGCAGTGACAACGAACCACATATTCCACTCGTGGTCGCGAGCGTAGTTGTGGTTCACCTGGCGGTACCCGTTGATTATCTCGGCGACCTCGTCGAACCGATCCTCCGGGGCACTGACAGCAGCCAGCGTCGAAGAACCAATGACCGGCGGATTGAGAACTGGACCGAACCGACGAAAGATGCCGTCGTCACGGAGCGTTTTGACCCGGTCGAGTGCTGTTCCCGCCGAAACCCCCAGTGCATCACCGACGGCCTCGAAGGGGTGTTCCTGAATCGGGAAGTCGCTCTGGAACTCATCGATGAGCGCAGCGTCTATCTCGTCGATCTGCTCGCGCCACTCGCCCGACTGGAGACTCATTGTATCTGGTTAGGAGTGTAGTCGTGTATCCCTTTCGGGACCTCAGCCAGTTCCCGCAAATTGAGAACGAAACGCAGGGGCTTTTGAACTCTGGCCCGAACACGTTTCCATGGCGCAAGCGACCCGGGAGTACGGCGAATGGCCGCTCAAACGACTCATGACGGAAGTCGTCGGCTCCGGTCACAAATCGGCCGACGACATGTCCCGCACACAGGCCCGGGAGGCGTTCCAGCGCATCCTCGGCGACGAACCCGACCAGACAACGCTTGGCGCGTTCTGGCTCGCCAACCGGTGGAAACGCAACAGTCCCGAGGAACTGGGTGCGTACGTCGACGTGATGTCCGAGGAATCGGTCGAGACAGCTACACCAGAAGCTGACCCAGTCGACTGCGGGGCCAACTACGACGGCAAAGGCCGGTCCGCGATTCTCGGCGTCGGCGCAGGTGTCGTCGCCGCCGCCGCCGGGACGCCCGTTGTGGTTCACTCCGGCGACCGCGTCCCGACGCAGAAGCAGGACGCCTACAAACACGTGCTAGACGAACTGGGCGTCCGAACCGAAATCGAGCCGAGCGAAAGCGCCGATATGGTCGATGAGGTCGGCTTTGGCTTCTACTATCAGCCCGAATTCAACCCCGGCATCGACGCCCTGTTCGAGCGCCGCGACAACATGGGCGTCCGGACGTTCGTCAACACTGTTGAAACGCTCGCGAACCCGGCTAACGCCAGTGTGCATCTCGGCAGCTTCTATCATCTGGCCTTCGCGAAGAAGATGGTCCGAACGCTCGTCCGGTCAGAGACCAGCAGTGTCGAGCGTGCCCTGTTCTTCCAGGGAATGGAGGGCTACGACGACGTTCGTCCCGGCGAGACCATCGTGGCCGAATGGCCCGTCACCGGCGAGGAGTCCGACGACGAGGACATCGCGGACTTCGAGATCCGCACCGGCGAGTACGGGATGGACATCGAGAGCGAGGATCTGCAGGTCGACGACGTAGCCGAAGAGTCGGCGGCAATAACTGAGGCCGTGCTGACTGGCGAGCGCGAGGACGGCTTCGCTGACGCTGTCGAGCTCAACGCCGCCCTCCGCATTTACGCCCGCGAGGACGCCGACAGCATTCAACACGGCCTTGAGCAAGCCCGTGAAGCGATCGCCGACGGCAGTGCAGCGGAGACACTCGACAACCTTCGGGCCTTCTGATCCGGCGACGGCGGGCAGAGCGGAACCCACTTCTACCGAGCGGGCGAAGGCATTCTGATGGGACAACACGCCAGCGCTCGTGACAGCACTGCGTGGACGGTACCCGCAGCAGAAACACCCGGCATCCACGAACTGGTCGACACCAACGGTATTAGGCTCCACACCGTGACTGCCGGGCCGCCGGACGGCGACCTCGTCGTCTTGTTGCACGGCTTTCCGGAGTTCTGGTACGCCTGGAAACACCAGATTCCAGCGCTCGCGGACGCCGGCTACCGTGTGGTCGCGCCGGACCTCCGAGGCTACAACCACTCCGACAAGCCCAACGGCGTCGCCGCGTATCACATCGATGAGCTGGTCGCCGATGTCGCGGGCCTCGTTTCGGCGCTCGACCGCGAACAGGCGCACGTCGTTGGCCACGATTGGGGCGGCGTAGTCGCTTGGCAGACTGCCATCGACCGTCCCGATGTCGTTGACCAGCTTGCGGTCCTGAATGCACCACACCCGTCGGCATACGAACGGGAGCTCCGCCGCTCAGTTGACCAGCTCTTGCGCTCCTGGTACGTGCTGTTCTTCCAGCTTCCCGTGCTTCCGGAGGCCAGCCTCGGCTGGGACGATTTCACCATGCTGGAGCGCATTCTGGCTGACGGACCGAGCCGCCCTGACGCCTTCACCGAGACCGACGTGCGGCGGTACAAGCGGGCGCTCGGGCAGCCGGGCGCACGCACGGCTGCAGTCAACTATTACCGGGCGCTTGTCCGGCGGAACGCAAAACTGAGGTTCACGGAAGGCGGCGTCGGCGACCGTCCGGTGACAGCGTCGACGCTCCTTGTCTGGGGTGTGCAGGACGATGCGCTCTCGATCGATCTGACTCAGGACCTCGAAGAATGGATCCCGGACTGCCGAGTCGAGCGGCTCCCGGCGGCGAGCCACTGGGTCCAGTTCGACGCCCCCGAGCAGGTGTCGAAGCTACTACTGTCACATCTGCCGTAGTCCGGAATAGCGAACAGCCGACACTCCCGCTCACGTGGCGACATGTCGGGCTCCCGCGACCCGCCACGCGACGGCTACTCAGACCATGGCGGCGATGGCCTCGTTTCGGTACTTGAACTCTCGGTCAGTGGGCAAGCTTTTCTGCCGGGCTTCCCTCCGATTGAGTATGAGTGACCTGACTGCGACCCTCCACACAACAGAGGGCGAGATTGAAGTCGAACTGTACGACGAGCGCGTGCCGACTACCGTCGAGAACTTCGTCGGTCTGGCCGAAGGGGCCGACGACTACGACGGGACCGAAGTCGGTCCGGGGACCGGCGCGTGGGAAGACCCCGAATCCGGCGAGAAACGCATCGACCCGCTGTACACCGATATCGACATCCACCGCATCATCGAGAACTTCATGATCCAGATGGGTGACCCGACCGGCACCGGTCGCGGCGGCCCCGGCTACTCCTTCGACGACGAGTTCCACGACGAACTCAGTCACGACGGCCCGGGCGTCCTCAGCATGGCCAACAGCGGCCCGAACACCAACGGCTCGCAGTTCTTCATCACCCTCGACGCCCAGCCCCACCTCGACGGTAAGCACGCCGTCTTCGGGAAGGTCATCGACGGGATGGATGTCGTCGAGTCCATCGGCAACGTCGACACCGACCACAACGACGCGCCGACCGAGGAGATGCTGCTGGAATCGGTCGACGTTCACCGGTAACCACACAACGTTTTCGTCGTTCCGGCCGAGCACCCGATAGTGGCACACGTCGAACGCCTCACCGTCTACCCCGTCAAGGCACTGGACGGTATGGACTGCAACTCAGTATCGATCCGCCCGGGCGGGACGCTGGCGCACGACCGCGAGTTCGCCCTGTTCGACGCCGACGGCGACGTGCTCAACGGGAAGCGAACCCGCCGCGTCCACAACATCGACACCGGCTACAACCCCGAAACAGGAACGCTGTCGGTCACCACCGACGGCGACAGTGCATCGTTCGAACTCCGGGATGCAGGTGAGCGCACCCGAGCAGCCGACTGGCTCAGCGATTTTTTCGATGTAGACCTGACCGTCAAGCGCGACGAGGCGCTCGGTTACGTCGACCGCCGGGAGATGGGGCCGTCAGTCATCAGCACTGCGACACTGGAAACTGTGGCATCGTGGTTCGACGACGTGACCGTCGACGGACTGCGACGGCGGCTTCGCGCGAACGTCGAAATCGGCGGCGTCCCAGCGTTCTGGGAGGACCGCTTCGTCGGCGCGGAGGCTCCCGCATTCCAGGCCGGCGGCGTCCGCTTCGAAGGGGTGACACCTTGCGGTCGCTGTGTGGTCCCTCAGCGGGACCCCGATACCGGCGAGGAAACGCCGGGGTTCCGGGAACAGTTCATCGAGCGCCGGCAAGAGACGTTTCCGGAGTGGGCCGACCGGGACGCCTTCGATCACTTCTACACCCTGATGCTTATCGCCCGCATTCCAGAGGCCGACCGCGACGCGGCGCTCACCGTCGGGGACCCTGTCGAGGTCGTCTCGGCGATTGAGACGTAGCGGCGAACGACGGCGAGACCGACAATCGAAAGGCAGTCCATCTCGAATAGAGCGTAATGGCAGACGCGGACGACGTCGATCCGAGCGAGTTCGGCGAACAGGACGGCCCCCCAGTCGAGGAGAAGCCCTACAAAATAATCTTCGAAGCCAACAAGTGCTTCGGCGCGGGCAAGTGCGCCGAAAAGTCGCGTAACTGGACGCTTGACCTAGACACTGGCATCGCCAAGCCCAAGGCGTACTTCATCGACGAATCGGATCTCGATCATAATATCGCGGCCGCAGAGGCCTGCCCGGCAAAGAAAGACCGGGGAATTATCCACGTCATCGACCGGCGAACGAACGAAGAAATCGCTCCGGACCCGAATGGCGACGGGTCACTATCCGTCGACTGGTAGCGCAGTTTCTACTAGCGGCAGTTCTACCACCGTCTATCAGTCCGCGTAGATACCGGTGCGCGCGGTCAATAACACCGATAATTCAGTTCTGCTGGGTAGAATATCTGTATGCAGGAAACAACCGCTACAGGATATATCATGTAAGATTACTATAGATAATAAACTGGATTTCTTCATGCGAGCAGTTTAATATTTCAAGCTACTGTATGACATAACTTCTATTTGTAGGGGGCAATTTGGGTATCAATATGCCACGTTCAAGTAGCATGGAACGGCGATCGTTTCTGAAAGCAACGGGCAGTGCTGCGGCGGCCGCAGCGCTGGCAGGATGTTCCAGTGATAGCGACGAGACTGAGGGAACAGAGGAGGGGACTGGCGGCGGTATGGACTCGACAGACGGCAGTGGGGGCGATGTCGGGACCGACCTGAAACAAGAGGGTGACCTCTGGCGGGTCAACACGGGCACGATGACGACAATGGACCCGATCGAGGCAACGGACACCCAGTCGGGAATCGTCATCCAGCAGATGTTCGACCCACTGATGAACTATCCCGACAGCCAGCCCGCTGTAGAGGGGCTTATGGCTGCGGACTATGAGGTATCTGAGGACTTCACGACCTACACGTTCCAGTTGAAAGATGCGACCTTCCACAACGGGGACACCGTAACCGCCAGTGACTTTGTCTACTCATTCGAGCGGCTGACTGCATCTGACAACTCCAGTCGTGCCTATTTCGTTCTAGACTCACTAGGCGTGACACACGAAACGACGACCGAGACGGTCGACGGCGAGGAACAGGAAGTGTACAAGCCGGGGACGCTTGGCGTCGAAGCTGTCGACGAAACGACGCTCGAAGTCCAGCTGGAATCGCCATTTGCTTCCACGCTGGAAATGCTTGCGTACACTTCCTTCGCCCCGGTTCCTGAGGGCATGGTCGGCGACATCGAAGGATACGAGGGCGAGGTGACACAGGCCGAGTTCTCCAGTTCGAGCCCGGTCGGGAACGGGCCCTTCGAATTCGATACGTGGGACTCCGGCACTGAGGCCAGAGTCAGTGCGTACGACGACTATTACGGCGAGAGCGCGAGCGTTGACGGCGTCCACTTTGCGGTCATCGAGAGCGATTCGGCCAATTACAACTACGCGATGAACCGCAATGCCGACATTTTCGAGCTCCCCACAGCGCAGTACGACCCCGGGAAGGTATCCGTCGAAGAGGAAGACGACCAGGGTCGTCAGAACGGGACCTACGGAGAGTTGCGCAACGGCGCCACGGCCAATTACTCCGGTGTGTCGAACATCGGCGTGTTCTATCTCGGCTTTAATATGGCCAGCGTGCCCAAGCCGGTCCGGCAAGCGGTCGCGTACGCGATGAACCAGCATACCGTTGTCGAGCAGGTCTTCAAACAGCGCGGCGAGCCTGCCTACAACTTCACGCCGAAATCCATCTTCCCCGGCGGCCCCCAGAACTACAACGACCGCGCCGAAAACGAGTATCCATACGGCTACGACGACAGCCAGCTCGGAGAGGCCCGCTCAGTGATGGAAGAGGCTGGCTACGGCGAAAACGAGCGTTTCGCCATGGAGCTGACAATCTACGAGTCCGGTGTCTGGAGCGAAACCGCAAGCATCCTTCGGGACCAGCTTGAGAGTGTCTTCATCGACCTCGAAGTCAATCAAGCGCCGTTCAACACGCTCCTCGAACGTGGTCGCAACGGCGAACTAGAGATGTACTCGCTTGGCTGGGTCGCCGACTGGCCTGCCCCGGACAACTTCCTCCAGCTGCTGAACCCGCCACAGACCGATACGAGCCTCGATTTCCCGATTTCGTACGTCAACTGGCAGCCGGAGAACGGCGACGCTGCACAGCGGGCTGAGGAGGCGTATCAGTCAATCGCTGAGAACCCCGCACCGACAGAAGAAGACCAGGCCGCCCGGAACGACGCATACGTCCAACTCGAGGACGCAAACTGGGAAGACGTCGCAATGCTGCCGGTGTATCACGAGCTGACTGAGCTGTTCTGGTACGATCATGTCGACTTTACGCCGCCGGCTGGGATGGGGCCGAGCCGACAGAAGATGAACACTGTGTCGCTCGGAGACAGACAGTAATCGCGTCCCTGCTGGCGTAATCGTCCCCGTCGCGGTTGGTGACGGGAACAACTTCGCAGCCCTCAGAGATTATGAACTCACAAGTACCCGTACAACGGAGACAAGCTAAGCCATGAGCCGTGCTACGTATATGCTCAAGCGCTTGGTACTGTCAATCCCTGTTATTATATTCGGGACGACAGTAACGTTCGCAATTATCCGGCTGGGGCCGCTCAGTCCTGCAGCGGCGATCCTCGGCCCGCAAGGTGACGCACGCGCGATCCGACAGATCGAACAACGGTTGGGACTGAACGAACCGCTCTGGGAACAGTACTTCGACTTTATGGGAAACCTGTTCATGTTCGATCTGGGCCAGTCATGGGTTATCAACTCCGGTACGCCGGCCATCGACCTTATTGTTAGCTACGCACCGCGGACGATCTGGCTCGGATTCTGGGCGGTCGTGATCGCCATCGGAATCGGCATTCCGCTCGGCTTCTACGCCGGTCTGAATCCCAACACGTTCTCGGATTACTTCGCCTCCTTCGGTGGGATTGTCTGGCGGGCGATGCCGAACTTCTGGCTCGCGGTCATTCTGGTGACGGTGCTCTCGCAGTCGGAACAGCTGTTTGGGTTCAGCTGGACCAGCTTTATCGTCGAGACTAACGTCGTGACCTCGCCGAACCTCGCCGTGCTGAGGAGTCCCACGAGACTCATAACGGACCCGGGACAGGCATGGACCAACCTCGCAAAAGCGACAAAACAGATACTGCCGCCCGCGCTAGTGCTCGGGTCCGCATCGATGGGTACAGAGATGCGTATCGGCCGAACTGCTGTGCTCGAAACGATCAACTCGAAGTACGTTGAGACGGCAAAGGCCAAAGGCGTCTCACCGCGGGTGCTGGTCTGGAAACACATCTTCCGGAACGCGCTGATTCCGCTCGTGCCGGTAATCACTGCCGAAGCGTTCATCCTGATCGGCGGGTCAGTCCTCGTCGAGACTGTCTTCTCAATCAATGGCATCGGCCTGCTGTTCGTCAAGGCGGCAAAACAGGGTGACCTGCCGCTTGTTGGAACACTAATGTATCTGTTCATCCTCCTTATTGTCGGGCTGAATATCGTACAGGACTTCGCGTACACAATTATCGATCCACGTGTGGGGTACGACGCATGATGGAGACAGAATCCACCGAAGACATCGATCAGCCGTTGCGAGACCGGCTCAAGGCACACCCCGGGCCGGCACTGCTGTGGGGGGCTGTGCTCTGTCTCCTGTTGTTGCTTGAGGGACCGACGTACCTTGACGGACTGCTCGGTGCGATAGGCGCTGGGCTCGGGTTGCTCCCGGGAGCACCCGGCGCCGAGGCGTTCGCCAGTGCCTCAGCCTACTTCGGCGAACTGCCACATCTGCTGAGCCGAGAACTGATACCCAACCGGGGGTACTACGACGGGAGCGCCTGGCAGGGCACGTTCCTCGGCCTCGAGCCGAAGTACGCATGGCTCATCCGCTTCCTGTTGGTGTATGCATACGTTGCAGTCCTGCTGGGCTGGCTGTGGTACGGCTACGTGCTCTTCCGTCGGCACTACCGCGCTGCTGACTGGACGCCAACTGACGATGTTATCGACCGACTCCGAAGCCACTACTGGGGCCTATTCGGGCTTGCTGTCGTCGTCTTCTTCATTACGATGGCCGCGTTCGCGCCCGTTGTCGGCCCAACGACGGCCGAAGAGAATATCGAAGGACCGTACTCCTACGATATGCAGTACTACAACGAAGACACGGAGACGGTCGAAACGATTACCATTGGCGAAGCGAACCTCGGTTCTGCGTCCCGTGGTAGCGGAGACAGCAATGTCGGCGTCTGGAGTTACGACGACTTCGGGCGGTTCCACCCTGTCGGAACGCTCGTCAGCGGCAAGGACCTGTTCACCTTCCTCGCCTTTGGCGCACGGGTGTCACTGTTCATCGGCCTCGGATCGATGGCGATTGCAGGCTTTATCGCGACGACGCTGGCATTGGTTACCGCCTACTACAAGGGGGTGGCCGACCTCATTGTGGTACTGACCAGTGACTCTGTGCAGGCAATGCCAGCATTGCTGTTGGTGATTCTTGCGACAGTTGTGTTCAAGAACCACTGGATAGCAGAGTTATACAACGGGGCGATGCTGTTCATCCTCCTGTTTGCGTTAATACGCTGGCCGGGGTTATGGCGAGCAGTACGTGGCCCTGCGTTACAGGTCGGCGAACAGGAGTGGGTCGACGCGGCAAAGAGTTACGGCCAACGACCCACTGTGATTATGCGGAAACACATGGCACCGTATATCCTCGGCTATCTCTTGGTTTACGCCTCCCTGACGCTCGGTGGCGTCATTATTTCCGTCTCTGCCCTCTCGTTCATCGGACTCGGGATTACCGCCCCGACCCCAGAGTGGGGGCGAGCGATCAACATCGGGCAGCAGTACGTCGCCAGTCAGTCCTGGCACATCTCGCTCATTCCGGGGCTCCTGATTACGCTGGTTGTCACCGGGTTCAATGCACTGAGTGATGGAATTCGTGACGCTATCGACCCACAGAGCGAGGGTGCTGAAGGCGGCGCAGCTGGCGCGGCCGCCGGAGGTGGTGGCGGATGAGCCACACCGAAGACGGCGAGCCACTGCTGGCCGTTGACAACCTCAGAACCGTGTTCCACAGCGAGCGAGAGGAGATCCGTGCTGTCGACGGGGTGTCCTTCGAAATTGCTCGCGGCGAGACGCTTGGTATTGTCGGCGAATCCGGCTCGGGCAAGAGTGTTACCGCACGCTCGATAATGGGACTGGTCGACAGTCCGGGCGAAATCCGCGAGGAGTCGTCGATACGGTTAGACGGGCGAGAGCTGACAGCGCTTTCGGAGAAGGAATACCGGTCAGTTCGTGGCGGGGACATCGCGATGGTGTTTCAGGACCCGCTAAGCTCACTCAACCCAGTGTACACTGTCGGGAACCAGATCATCGAGGCGCTGGAGCTCCACCGCGATATGGAGGGGGCCGAAGCCAAGTCGGAAGCCATCGAACTGCTGCGTGCGGTCGGCATCCCCGACGCGGCGCGGCGCGTCGATGAGTTCCCACACGAGTTCTCCGGCGGGATGCGCCAGCGAGCCGTCATCGCGATGGCACTGGCCTGTGACCCCGACCTGCTCATCTGTGACGAGCCGACGACAGCGCTCGATGTCACTATTCAGGCCCAGATTCTGGACCTGTTGCAGGAAATTCAGACAGAGCGCGACATCGGTATCATGTTCATTACGCACGACATGGGCGTTATCGCGGAAGTTGCTGACCGCGTCGCCGTGATGTACGCTGGCGAAGTCGTCGAGCGAGCACCCGTAGAGGAACTGTTCGCAAACCCACACCATCCATACACGCAGGGACTCCTGCAGAGTATTCCCGGTCGGAACCCCAGTACGGACCGGCTCCCCACTATCGAAGGGGACGTGCCGACGCCACACGAATCAGCGTCGTTCTGCCGATTCGTCAGCCGGTGCCCGAAGGGCTTCGACGAGTGTGAGCGGGTCCATCCCGCTCACGTGGAAGTCGGCGACTCATCAGACCATACCGCCGCCTGTCTCTTGTACCCCGAAGATATGCCTACCGACGACACTGTGACACACCACGAAGAGAACGCAGACCAGACAGGCGCTGAGGCAGACGAAGCGCTGTCAGCGGATGACTGGCCGGCTGCAAAGCGAAACGCCGGAGAGGACACTGGTCCCGAAGACAGCGATGCCCGGGCTGATGGTGGCCACGGCCACAGTGCCGGTGACACCGGCGGACACAGTGAGGGGGGTGGCGCGGATGAGTGAATCAGTCGTCGACACTGTGTCACACCAGACTGGCGAGACGTTGCTCGATGTGCAGGACCTGAAGACGTACTACGAAGGCGGTGGACTACTCGGGGGGACCCTGTGAAAGCCGTCGACGGCGTGAGCTTCGAAATCTCACGCGGCGAGACGTTCGGTCTGGTCGGTGAATCCGGCTGTGGCAAGACAACTCTGGGTCGGACGCTCATCCAACTGGAGACGGCCACGTCTGGAACGGTCTCCTTCGATGGAACCGATATAACCGAGCTCAGCGGCGGCGACCTCAAGCAGTGGCGCCGCAACGCCCAGATGGTGTTTCAGGACCCCGAGTCGAGCCTCAACGACCGGATGACTGTCGGCGAGATCATCCGCGAACCGCTGGACGTTCACGAACAGGGCACGGCCCGCGAGCGTCGGGAGAAGGTGCGGACACTGCTCGACCAGGTCGGGCTCATGCCGGAGCACTACTACCGGTATCCCCACCAGTTCTCCGGCGGGCAGCGACAGCGAATCGGCATTGCTCGCGCACTCGCACTCGAACCGGAGTTCGTCGTCCTCGACGAGCCCGTTTCGGCACTCGATGTGTCCGTTCAGGCCCAGATACTCAATCTGCTAGAGGAACTGCAAGAGGAGTTCGGTCTCACGTACCTCTTCATCGCGCATGACCTGAGCGTGGTCCGGCACATCTGTGACCGCGTCGGGGTAATGTATCTCGGGAACCTCATGGAGGTCGGGCCGACGGAACGGCTGTTCCAGAGCCCGGAAAACCCCTACACGCGCGCATTGCTGTCGGCGATTCCGGAACCGGACCCGACGGTGCAGGTGGACCGGATTACCTTGCCGGGATCACCACCGAGCCCACGGGACCCGCCGGAAGGGTGTCCCTTCGCAACGCGGTGTCCCGTCCGGATCCACCCGGAAGATATCGAAGCCAGCGACGCGGTGTGGGACCGGATTCGGGAGTTCCGAGATGTCATTCGCGAGCGGTCCCGCGCGGAACAGTCGATCGGTGAGCGGCTCAAGGAACGACTTGGGTTCGACACCGCGCTGGCCGACAGCGAGGAGATCGTCGAAGAGGAGTTCAGCGACGTGACCCTTCCGCCGGACGTACAGGAGCACGTCGAGCAGGCGGCGACGTATCTCAGTGATGGCGACCCAGACGCCGCTCGAGCCTACCTCAGAGAAGTGTTCGGCAGTCAGTGTGACACCGAAACACCGCAGTACTATGATGTCGACAACGGACGGATGAGCTTCTGTCACCGGCACGCACAGGAGCATGTCTCCCCTGGTGACGAACTTCGCCAACGTGGCTACGACACGCACGATGGATAACCTGGCGGGAAAGGTACTCGATCTGCTGTGGTACGCCCTCGGCGTAACGCTCACAGCTATGCTTATCGGTGGCGTGCTCTCGCCGCTCCGTGGCGGTGGCTGGGTGACAGTGAAGTTTGCACTGTTTTTTATCGGCTTCGCGCTGTTCGGCTACGCCTCGGTCACGCTGTGGCGTGCGCCCTCTCTCGGTTCCGATGAGTCCGGCGAATCCAACGTGTCGTTTGGCGTGTCAGCGCGGGATCGGACGCCATTCGAGTCGCTGCTGGCTCGTGTCGTCCCGCCTCTCGATACGCTCGCTCCGCCAGAAGACCGACTCTCGCCACCGGTGAAGCTCTTCGTTGCGAGTCTGTTCGTCCTCGGGCTCTCCCTGAGCATGGAGGTCGTCTTCGGCGTCCAGTGACACCACCATTTACCTCCCGCGGGCGTAACGACAGGATATGGTTAAGACAGGTGGCGAGGGGACAGACGACCTCGAACGGCTTGCCGCCGGTTCGGACGACCGCAAGGCATCGTGGAAACAGACGCTAGAAGAGACACAGGCACTGGCGGATCAGCGCCGTTCTAACGGCCGCGAGGCCGTCGTCGTCCCGGCTGGGGATGCGGGCCTGCAAACAGTCGACGACGGTGACGGACTCGAACTCGTGTTCGTCATTCCGGGCAACAAGGCCCAAGACGTAACGCGGCTGGTCGAATCGAACCCACTCGAAGCGTATGACGTGTACCGGCGGACGGTCGGAGAGCAGGTGTTTCTGGCCGTCGAGTACTTCGACCCGGACGCCGCCTCGCTGTTCATCGCTGGCGCGTACAAGCTCCAAGATGCCGGGAACGCGGTTACCGCTGCGAACGACGGCGCGACGTTCCAGACGATGCTCAGAAAGCTGGACGGGACCCCGGTCGCAACGTTCAACCACGCGGACCGGACGAAGTTCCTCCCAACAGATAGACTCCCTGTCGACGAGTAGGTATCGGCATCGGAGGGAGTGACAGCCACGTCGATGTGTCACAGTCCGTGTCCAGTGCCGCCGACGTGACGGCGGTGGGACACGATAGGTCATCTCGCAGCCCGAGACCGAAAGGACCATTCACTAGCCCCCGCAGAGTTCAATCTGCGCGAGGGTAGCCGAGCTTGGCCAAAGGCGGTGGGCTTAAGACCCGCTCCCGTAGGGGTCCGTGGGTTCGAATCCCATCCCTCGCATTCTGTGACGAGTCGAGACGGGGAGCAATGCGAATGGGATTCGAACCACCGTCCAGCGGATACCGTGGCTCGGAGGCAGTTCGGCACAGACGTTCACAAGATGCAACGCTGACCGCTCGCCTGAAACACATTCTGTGGTCTACGTGGCCCAGATGTGGCACAGCCTGTGTGGTTACGGCTTTGGATGCAGTAGTGACAGATAGTTCGAACGGATTGTGTCCGGACACGACGCGTTTTTGCACGTCTGTGGCCTATACCGGCGTAATGACTGATATGCCAGATGATGTTGCCGAAGCGTTCGACCAACACGATGCGCTCGTCTCGGCCGGGGATAGCTACGCTGTCGAGACGACAAACTTCGATGGCCGCGTGACCGCGTCTGAGGGCGAAGAGTGGCGGACGAACTACGAGGTGACGGTCAAAGCGCCGTCGCTACAGGCCGCGACAAGCGACGAGGTCGGGGACGCAGTCGTTGACGGCTGGCTTGAGACGCTGGAGCGACGGCTGGAGGACGCGCCGAAAGCGACCCGAACCGCCGTCGAACTGGACGATTACAGCGTCGTCGAGGACGGCGAGCAGGTCGTGGTCACGTTCGAATACACAATGGGTGGCGAACGGCAGGCCGCCGACGTCGCCAAAACCTTCGTCGAGTACGTCGAGGGGACGTACGTGGAGGGCGTCATTCCCGGCTACGACTACGTCGGCGTCGTAGCTGACCTGCTCAATTCGGCGAGTACCGGCGGGAGCGAGGGGTCCCGCGGCGGGACACCGCTGTAGCTGTACGGTCCCGAGCTCGAAACAGAGATAGGAGTCCGTCTCAGTCCATCGCGATATAGGTCTGTGTCGTTTCGACGCCCTGGATTTCCTGAATATGTGTCGCTGCGACGTCTTTGACTTCGGCGGGCGTCTCCACGTTCACTTTTGCGATGAAGTCGACGTCACCAGCAACGATGTGGGCCTCGACAACGCCGTCGACAGCTTCGATATCAGTCTTCAGACGGTCCGCGTCACCAGTGTGGGCTTTGACCATCACGTAGGCAATGACCATGTTCAGGCACCTCCAAGCGCGGTCGCGGGATCTGATTCACCGACAACAATACTACGCACATCGGAGAGCGTCCCAAAGTCGGCCAGTATCACGACTCGGTCACCGGCTTCCAGCGTTTCGTCCGGGTCGGGAATAGCGAGTGGGTCCTCACCTTTCCCGTGCGCCATCAGCCGGGAATCCGACGGAAGCTCCAGTTCCGACAGTGTGTACCCCTCCATCGGCGATTGCCGCTGGATGGTAAACTCCACGAGCTGGAGGTTCTGTGCGATATCGGCGACTGCGCGGATGTTCCCGCCCAGCAACGCGTTCTTGGCGGCGATAGCGCCCAGCCGTTCGGGGTAGATAATCTCGTCAACGTCGGAGGCGTAGCGTCGGTAGATTTCCTCGCGGTAGTCCTCGTCGATGCGCATAACGGTTCGACAGCCGTGTTCCTTGGCAATCATACAGGCAACGAAGTTGTCGTTCAGGTCGCCGGTGAGCGCGCCGAGCGCGTCGGCGGCTTCGAGGTCGGCGTTGCCGAGTGTCTCCTCGATAGCGCCGTCGCCCGCAATCACCTCGAAGCCAGCCGTTCGCGCGCGCTCGACTGCGTTCTCATCGCGCTCGATGAGGACAACTTCGTGGCCACTCTCTTGCAGGACGCGAGCCGTCCGCAATCCGACACGGCCTGCACCCACGATAACGAATCGCATACACACCCCTATGGGGCGGGGGTGAATAAAAGTACCCACCCGGTGGAACCACCGGACGCCTTGACCACGATAGCAAACAACAAAGACATTGTTGTCTCTTGACGGAAGCTTTTTCGTGCTATGACACGACACACCACAATATGGTTAGCGCGTTCATTATGATCAAGACCGCTGCCGGCAAATCCGAAGAACTCCTTGCGGCAGTTCGCGATGCCGAGGGCATCACCGAGGCACACATCGTCGCCGGGCAGTACGACATCATCGGCGAAGCGACGGGTACGGAAGTGTATGACATCATGCAGTCGGTCTCGGGCCACGTCCGAGACCTCGACGGCGTCGCCGACACGCGCACGTACATCTGTTTGGAGTGAGTTCCCCGCGTTGTTCCGACACGGCAAAGGGACTTGCCACCCTACGACGAATATGGTCAGTGTCGCCGGTATTATCGGCCTGCTCGTCATCGTGCTGGTCAACAGTGCTGTGACGGCGCTCATGACGCGCTTTTTCCGCGTCCGCTTACACACGCGATGGGGAAGTATCGTCTACTCGTTGCTTCTCTGTCCGGTGGTCATGGTTGTTCTCGTGTTGGTGTTGAGTGGCGTGTTCAGACTTGGGGCGAACCTCGGATCCACGACTGCCGTCATGCTTGTGACTGTCCTCATTCCCTTGGCAATTGGCGTCACCTTCGATTACTTCTGGATGCCGGCCCCCGATGAAGTCGACGTACCGGCGTCGATAGATTAGTCCAGAATCGCTGCTTTGACCCGTTCGTACACGGTGTCCGGGTTGGCGGTCGCATCAACCCGAACGAACCGATCTGGGTCGGCTTCGATGAGTCGCTCGTAGTTGTCACGAACCGTTGTGAGATAGTCAGCGGTCTCAAACTTGTTCGTCGCGCCGCTTCGCTGTGCAGCGGTTTCGGGATCAAGGTCGAGGTACACGGTCCGGTCCGGCGGCCGGGTCCATGGAGCGTGGACCTCCCGGACATACGACAGCGGGTCGTCGAACGTCTCACTCGCTTCGAGTGTCGCACCCTGGTAGGCGTACCGCGAGTCGCTGTAGCGGTCGGAGACGACGAGCTGATTCTCTCTGAGTGCCGGTCGGACCGTGTTCGAGAGATGCGCGGCGTGGTCCGCCGTATAGAGGAACAGTTCGGCCAGCGAGTCCGCGTCGTCGTCGTCGATGGAACGCTGGACGGCATCTCCGTACCAGCTATCGGTCGGTTCGCGCGTGAACACAGCCTCGTCGGGGACTGTATCGTCGGTTCGGAGCCGTTCCCACACGGTCGTCTTGCCGCTCCCGTCCAGTCCTTCAAGCGTGACGAGCATACCTCACAATCTGTGTGGGGGGGACGTAAGCGCCCCGACCTAGGCGGTGCATCCGTAGGCTGACACAAGTGACCGGACTGCGGGCCGGTCAAGCGATGAAATACGCCCACCTTTACGGTTCTACCAGCCGTACTGATGCCTATGGATGTACTTGTCGTCGGCGGGACTGGATTCATCGGACAGCACCTGTGCCGTGAACTCAACGAACAGGGACACACTGTCACTGCGCTGTCCCGATCTCCGGAGGACGCGACACTACCAGACGGTGTCGAAACCGTCTCCGGGGATGTCACAGACTACGGTAGCATCGAGAGATCGTTCGAGGGCCAGGACGCAGTGTATTATTTGGTTGCGCTGTCGCCCCTGTTCAAACCGGATGGCGGCGATAAGATGCACGAACGAATCCATCTTGGTGGGACCGAAAACAGCGTACAGGCCGCAGAGGAACACGGCGTCGACCAGTTCGTCCAACTGAGCGCACTGGGTGCAGACCCCAATGGCGACACACACTACATCCGATCGAAGGGACAGGCCGAGCAGGTCGTTACCGAATCCTCGCTGGATTGGACTATCTTCCGGCCGTCAGTCGTCTTCGGCGAGGGCGGGGAGTTCGTCTCATTCACGAAGCGCCTCAAAGGCATGTTCGCGCCAGGCGTCCCACTGTACCCGCTCCCCGGCGGCGGTAGACAGACCACGTTCCAGCCCATCTGGGTCGGTGACCTCGTTCCAATGCTCGTCGACAGTATCGAATCCGAGGAACACGTCGGCGAGACCTACGAGATCGGTGGACCGGAAGTACTGACGCTCAGAGACGTAACAAATCAGGTATACGATGCCGAGGCGTCGTCGGTAAGCATCGTCCCCCTTCCGATGCCGCTCGCGAAGGTCGGTCTCTCTGTCTTGGGAAGCGTTGGGTTCCCAATGGGTGCCGACCAGTACCGCTCGCTCAAATTCGATAATAGTCCGGCAACAAACGATATCGACGCGTTCGGGGTTAGTAGTGGCTCTTTAACGACGCTCAGCGGATACCTTCACCGATAAGGACTGGCAGTAGTCTCCACCTATAGGGGTTTGTGTAAACTAGGATTTGTTTTCAAGCCAGGCTTTCAAGGTTGAGAGCCGGGCAAAACACTTATACTCGCTATCGCTCTTTGACCCTTTAAGCGGAGAACTATATAATGAAACTGGCGATGATCGGCTTCGGGCAGGCCGGTGGCAAAATTGTGGACAAATTCCTCGAGTACGACAAGGAAACCGGCTCGGGAATCGTCCGCTCGGCTGTAGCGGTTAATACAGCAAAAGCAGACCTGCTTGGGCTAGAACACATTCCGGAAGAGAATCGAGTGCTCATTGGCCAGGCCCGCGTCAAGGGCCACGGCGTGGGCGCTGACAACGAACTCGGCGCGGAAATCGCCGAAGAGGATATCGACGAGGTGCAGGGTGCGATTGACAACATCCCTGTCCACGAAGTGGATGCCTTCCTCATCGTCGCCGGTCTCGGCGGCGGGACCGGATCGGGCGGGTCGCCGGTCGTCGCGAAACACCTCAAACGTATCTACACCGAACCGGTGTACGGGCTGGGCGTCTTGCCGGGCAGTGACGAGGGTGGTATCTACACCCTCAACGCCGCCCGCTCGTTCCAGACGTTCGTGCGCGAGGTGGACAACCTGATGGTGTTCGATAACGACGCCTGGCGACAGACCGGCGAGTCCGTCGAAGGCGGCTACGACCACATCAACGAGGAGATCGTCCGGCGCTTCGGCGTACTGTTCGGGGCCGGCGAGATCGAGGCCGGTGACAACGTCGCGGAAAGCGTCGTCGACTCCTCCGAGATCATCAACACGCTCGACGGCGGTGGCGTGTCCACTGTCGGCTACGCCTCCGAGGATGTCGAGGTCTCCTCTGGCGGCGGCGGCCTGCTCTCGCGGTTCAAGGGCGACGACTCGTCCGATGACGGAATGGATACGGCGAACACGACGAACCGAATCACGTCGCTCGTCCGGAAAGCCGCGCTCGGCCGACTGACACTCCCCTGTGAGATTGAAGGTGCAGAGCGTGCCTTGCTTGTGATGGCAGGGCCGCCGAAACACCTGAACCGGAAGGGAATAGAACGCGGCCGGAAGTGGCTCGAGGAGCAGACCGGTTCGATGGAAGTCCGCGGTGGCGACTATCCGACTAACGCCCCGAAAGTGGCCGCATCCATCCTGCTAGCCGGTGTCCACAACGTTCCGCGGATCAAGGAACTCCAGCAGGTCGCCATCGAGGCACAGGACAACATCGACGATATCCGTAACCAAAGCGAAGATAACTTAGAAGACTTAGTCGAAGACGACGAAGATGAACTTGATCCGCTGTTCTAACAAGACCGCCGCACTCCTCTGTGTTGTCGCACTACTCGCGACTGCCGGCACAGCGAGTGCGTTCTCTGTCTCTGCCGACGGAGTCCCGACCGAAACGGCTGTCGGCGAAGAGGTATCGGTGACGTATACGGTAGATGACCCGTTCACCGACGCACCGAACGAGTGGACACTCGCCGGCTCGACCGAGCTCCAGAACGTCAGCTGGACGGTTACTGTGTTGCGTGCAGGTGACCAAGTGGACCAAGAGACCTACGGCGACCAGTCCTTCGAGCAGGATCTGGCGGTTGACAACAACGGGGACGAGGTCCGGATTGAACTCGTTGGCACGACGCCGGGCATCTCGAACTACACGTATGATCCGGCGCAGAACTATCAGGTCGCCACCCTCAGTCGTATCAGCGGGAACAACGAGGATGAGTTCCGCAACGACACCGCGCATCATTACACCGAAGAGAGCCAGGCGGCCAGGCAGGCAATCGATGATGCGCAGGCCGCAATCGACGAAGCCGGTGGGAACGAAGGCGCCGAGGAGCTAGTCAGTAGCGCTATCTCCTCCTACGAGAACGGGAACTTCCAGAACGCTCAGGACCTCGCCGGACAGGCCGAGAGCCAGGCACAGCAGGCCCAGCAGAGCGCCCAGACTCAGCAAACGCTCCTGCTGGTCGGCGGCGGACTCGTCGTCCTCCTATTGCTGGTCGGTGGCGGCTACTACGCGTACACCCAGATGAGTGAGGACGAGTACTCCAAGCTGTAATGCGTCTCGTCGTCCCCGTCTCGGGGTCTGACCCCAAAACGCGACTTGCAGCCGTTCTTTCTCCCGACGAGCGCCGTGATTTTACCGAAGCGATGCTTGCAGACGTCGTCAACGCGGTGACAGCGGCGGGCCACGAACCCGAAGTCATCTCGACAGCGCCCCTCAACTGTGCCGTTCCGGTCACCGTCGACGACCGCGGGCTTGACCCGCTGATCAACGACCTGCTCGCGTCAACAGTGACTGACGGCGAAGGAACACTTGCCGTCGTGATGGCCGACCTCCCGCTCGTGACCCGGGAGAGCATCGAGCGGCTGCTTGCTCCCGAAACTGGCGTGGTGCTGGCCCCGGGCCTCGGCGGCGGGACGAACGCCTTCGTCTGCCGGCATCCGGAGTTCAGGGTCGACTACCACGGCGCGTCTATCCGCGACCACCGCGAGAACGCACGGGACGTGGGAGCCAGCGTTACCGAAGTTGACTCCCGGCGGCTCGCGACTGACATCGATGAACCGGGCGACCTCGCGGAGGTGCTGTTACACAGCGACGGCGCGGCCGCGGACTGGCTTACTGACGCCGGCTTCAATCTGTCGCTCACAGACGGCCGTGTCACCGTCCGCCGCGAGTGAAGGTTTTTGTTCGTGGGGTGCAGACCCCGGGACGTGATACCCGGCACGGACGCGTATGACGTCGCTATCGAGATTCCGGACGCCGACATTGAGCGACTGCTGACGGTGATGCCCGAGGATGTTGAGGCCGCGTCGGCGCTGTCCTACTGTCGGAACGTGTTCCTGCCGCTGACGACCGCCTGCCGCTACACCTGCACCTACTGCACGTACTACGACCCACCGGGGCAGGCGGAGCTGATGGACCGAGAAGAAATCCGGGAGACCTGCCGCCGCGGGGCCGACGCCGGCTGTACCGAGGCGTTGTTTACCTTCGGCGACGACCCGGACGACCGCTACACCGCGGTCCACGACCAGCTCGCCGAGTGGGGCCACGACTCCATCCACGAGTACCTCCGGGAAGCCTGCGAAATCGCGCTGGAAGAGGGGTTGCTCCCGCACGCCAACCCTGGCGACCAGACACGCGAGCAGATGTCCCACGTCGCCGATCTGAACGCCTCGATGGGCGTGATGCTCGAGACGACCACAGAGGTTCAGGCACACGGTGGCCTGCGGGCGAAAAACCCCGGTCAGCGACTCAACACCCTGCGGGTGGCCGGCGAACTCGGCGTTCCGTTCACAACGGGAATTCTCGTCGGCATCGGCGAGGACTGGCACCACCGTGCCGAGAGCTTGCTCGCTATCCGAGAGATGCACGAACGCTACGGCCATATTCAGGAGGTCATCATCCAGCCCGTGGTCGAGAACGAACGCTGGCAGGGCGGGTCCCCCGACCTGGCGACGATGCGCCGGGTGACTTCGATGGCCCGCGCAGCCCTTCCCGAGGCGGTATCCGTACAGGTCCCCCCGAACCTCGCGCCCGCCCAAGACCTGACCGACTGTGGCATCGACGATCTGGGCGGCGTCTCCCCGGTCACAGTCGACCACATCAACCCCGAGTACGAGTGGCCCGCGCTGCAGGAACTGACAGCCGTCGCCGAGGCCGCCGAGGTGCCACTGAGCGAGCGGTTGCCGGTCTACGACCACTTCGTCGACGACGGCTGGCTCTCGGACCCCATTGAGGCAGCTATCGAGGCCGATGATGATGCCGGCGAACGGTTCCGGTCGATACTGGACCGGGGTGTGAATCCAGTGACGCTGTGACTCCGACAACAAGAAACAGGGCCGGCTGGACGGTCACAACAGCCAGAACAGACACTGGACAGAAATCACCTAGCAGTCTAGGCGATATCTACACATACGCTGGCGCACCAATATATATCATGCCTGGGCGTGCCTCTGACAGCAGTTCCAGGCAGAATACTCTACCACACCGGCCACGGCCAGTGCCCAGCCGTGGTCCACTAATTCAGTCGAGTAATGGCGTTCCGTCAGCCCTCGGTCCAAGCTGCGGGCCGAGCACGTCAGCGTCGGGGTCGATGATGCGGCGTTGCTCGTAGTCCGTCGAGCGCTCGACGGGCGTCCGGCCAATGGCGGTAATCATGTCGGCGTACTCTTGGAACGACCGGAACTCGCCGTAGTCGCCGCCGGCACGTTTGGTGATCTCTTCGGAGAGAATCGTTCCCATGAAGTCGTCCGCGCCGCAGGTGAGCATCTTCAATCCCTGCGTGTCACCATATTTGACCCACGAGGCCTGAATGTGGTCGACGTTGTCGAGGAAGAGCCGTGAGACGGCGATCAGCAGTTCGTCCTCGTCGATCGTCGCGCCGCCGTCGACCATGCCACGCTCGTACAGCGGCGTCTCCTCGTGGACAAAGGATAACGGGACGAACTCCGTGATTGCGCCGGTCCGGTCCTGCAAGTCACGGATGCGCTTCAGGTGCAGCGCGCGGTGGCGCTCGTTCTCGACGTGGCCGTACATCATTGTCGAGGTCATATCGAGGCCGACTGACGCGGCCGCCTCCATCGCTTCGAGCCACTCGTCAGTACGGATCTTCCCCGGACAGATAACGTCGCGGACCTCGTCGACGAGGATTTCGGCGGCGGTTCCGGGGACACTGTCGAGCCCGGCGTCTTGCAGTCGGCTGAACACCTCCTCATAGGACCAGTCAGTGCCACGGCGGGCGTGATAGGCTTCCTCCGGCGTCATCGAGTGGAGATGAATGTCGCCGACGTTCATCGCCTCGAGCTGTTCGCAGTATGTGGCCGGGTCCGTCTCGTACTCGTCGGGCGAGCGGTAGTTCAGGTCCCTGCGGTCGCTCGTCTCCAGTATCTCTCGGTGTTCGTCGTCCAGCGCGAGCGCGGGGTGAAGCCCGGAGACGGAGCAGACCTCGTAGATGCCCCGGTCGAGGGCGTCTTGTACGATTTCACGGGACTCGCTCGGCGGCTTCGTGAAGCCGCCGTGGTCCTCCTGATAGTCGCTGCGGAACTGCTCGGAGCGGTCCTTGAAGTTACAGAACAGACAGCCAGTGTTGCAGGCCGTCGTGACGTTGTTGTTGAGGTTCGCGACGAACGTGACCTCGTCGCCGACGACCTCGGCCCGGCGGCGGTCGGCCGCTTCGAGTACCTGCTCTTTCCGGTCGTGGTCGATGCCGTCCCGGCCGGTGCCCGTGGTAAAGAGTTCGACAGCGTCGTCAACTGTCAGTCGCGTCCCGTTTCTCGCCTTGGCGAGGGCGTTCTCGAACGACTGGTCAGTCGTCGGACGGTGCTCGAACTCGGTGGAGCCGTCCGGAGTACCGACGGTCTCTGGGACGTCCGGCATTGCTGGACAGGAGGGAAAGAACGGTCAAAAACGTATGGGTACGCACATGGTCCACAAGGTCGGCAGGGTCTGTGTTTCGTGACGCGAGCGGTCAGTACATCAGGTCGGCAATACGCCGCCGATCCAGCCCCCGGTTTCGACGATAACCCAGGCGACGAAGGCCGCATAGGCGCCCAGCAGCGCGTACGATTCGAGTTCACTCAACACGAGGTCGGTCCGAAGGACGGTAAACAGGAGAATCGTTGCTCCGGTCAGGACGCCGAACATCGGCACAGCCATCGCGAAGTCGACGGTCCACGTGCCGGCAATGAGAACGCCAAGCGGGATAGCGACGAGCAGGTCGAACGTGTTCGAGCCGAGAACGTTCGCGAGCGACGTGACCCCGCGGTCGTCACGGGCTGCTCTGACGCTAACGAGCGTGTCGGGGAGACTCGTCGCCGCCGCGAGAATCGTCACGCCAAGCAGGAACTCCTGAACGCCGGCGGCCCGACCAATGACCCTGACGGCGTGGACGAGGTTTTCCACAGCCACGAGGATGACAGCCAAACCCAGCAGGAGGAAGAGCCACTCTCGCCCGACCGAGATGCCGGCGGTCCAGTCCTCTTCGGGGTCGTGGTCGGCCGTATCCTGGTACTGGATGAAAACGTACAGCCCGTAGAGCGCGAGCGGGATCGCCGCCAGCGGTCGCGTGATGACGCCGGTGAGCGTGGCCTCGCCAGGGTAGTAGATGACCGCAAGCGCCATCGTGATGAGCAGGACTGAGACGGCGAGCATGTAGAACTGCGCCTCCTTGTAGACGAGTGTCCGGCTCGATTCGAGTTCGTCGTCCGTAGCGATGCCCGCAGCTGCGGGGATAATGAGAATGTTGAAGATAGCCGAACCGACGATTGCGCCGACGCCAAGCGGCATCGACCCGCCAAGCGCCGCGACGACGACAGTCGCGACCTCCGGGAAACTTGACCCGACGGCGACGATAATCGCGCCCTGGACGACCTCTGGGAGCCCGTAGTACGTCGCGAGCCGTTCACTCGATGATTCGAGCCAGTCGCTCCCTTTCCAGATCGCGACCGTCGCAGCGACGATGATCGCAGCCTCGACCAACAGACTGGAAGCCATCAGGCGGTTAGTCGACAGCCCGACAGAAAACGTTGCCTTCCGAGCGCGAGTGATGCTGTCTGTAACGAATTTTGCTACCGCGAATATCTTACAATAGTTACAGCCAACAGTATGAGAAACGTCTTTGTCCCCGGCGCAAAAGGCGGGCACAATGACGAGCGTCAAGGAATTTCGCGTTGACGAACCGGCGACGGCCGAAGGGCTCGGCCGCGGCGCGTTCGTGTTCACGGACGACTACTCCGTATTCGACTGGGGGAAGATGCCAGACCAGATCCCCGACAAGGGCGCGTCGCTGTGTACGATGGGCGCGTACAACTTCCAACTACTGGAGGAGAACCACGTCCCGACACACTACGAGGGCGTCAGACTCCCCGATAGCGACGAGGTGCTTGACCTCGGCGAGGCGCTGTCGGCCGACGCCGCTCCCGAGGAGATGGTCATCGAACTCACGCAGGTCCCGGACCTCCCCTTCGAGGACGGGAGCTACGACTACGACGCCTACCACGTGGGGGCCGACGAGAACTACCTCATCCCGCTGGAGATCGTCTTCCGGAACCGGGTCGGCGTTGGGTCATCACTTCGGTCCCGGACCGAGCCCGCTGACCACGGCCTCGATTTCGACACCTGGCCCGAGGAAGTCGTCAGCCTCGACGACCCCATCGTGGAGTTCTCAACAAAATACGAGGAACAGGACCGCTACCTCGACCGGGAGGCAGCCGACCGCATTGCCGGCGCGGCCAGCATCGACCGTCTCGAAGAACTGGCTCGGGCAGTCAACCACATCGTCACCGAGCAGGCCGCCGAAGCTGACCTCGTCCACGAAGACGGGAAAATCGAGTGTCTGTACTACGACGGGGAGATCCGCGTGGCCGACGTGGTCGGAACCTTCGACGAAAACCGCTTCTCCTACGGGAGGCAGCAGGTCTCAAAGGAGGTCATCCGCCAGTACCACAAGCGCACCCAGTCAGAGTGGGTCGAAGCCGTGAGCGAGGCCAAGCAGCAGGCCGACACAGAGGGCGTCGCCGACTGGAAAGCACTCTGTGACGAGTCGCCGCAGCCGCTCGACGAGGACGTAATCCAGGTCGCGCGGGACCTCTACTGTGCCGGCACGAACGCCTACGTCGGCGGCGACGTGTTCGACGCGCCATCGCTTGACGAAGCCGTCAGCGCCGCGAGCGAACTCTGAGGATTGTAAAAGACAGCGCGTTTCAGTCGTCAGCCTCTATCTCACCGTCGTCCTCGGCGACGAACTCGCCAAGGCCGTCGATGGGACGGTCAGGGTTCAGCTGATCGAGTTTCTCCGGTGCACCAAGCTGGGCCGAGGTCTCCTCGGGGTCCCGCAGTTTCGTCCGGCCGCGGTGGACGTTCACCTCGTCGTTGAGGTGGAGCTTGATGGCCTCGATGAGCGCCTCAGCTTCCAGCGGCTGACCGATCTGCTGGAGTTCTTCTTCGGTGGCGTCGTCGGGGACGTTGAACGCGCGCTGGGTGATGATTGGTCCCTGATCCAGATCCGTCGTCACGTAGTGGGCCGTGACGCCGGCAATGCGGACGCCTTCCTCGATGGCCTGCATGTATGCCGACGCGCCGGGGAAGGCGGGCAGCAGGCTCGGGTGGACGTTGATGATCCGGCTCTCGTACCGGAAGACGACATCGGGCGAGAGGATGCGCATATACCGGGCCAGCGCGATGAGGTCGGCGTCGTACTGCGCGAGCAGATCAAGCAGTTGGTCCTCATCCGGCGTCCCCTTCTCGTCGCCGATATCGTGGAACGGAACATCGTATTTGGCCGCCAGCGGCTCAAGGTCATCGTGGTTCCCGATGACCACCTCGATGTCGGCCCCGAGGTCGCCGTTGGCCCACGCCTCGAACAGCGCCTCGAGACAGTGGGACTCCTTCGTAACGAGGACGGCGATGGTCTGGGTCTCGCGGTCAGCGGGGAACCGGACCTGCACGTCGACGCCGAGGTCGTCGCCGAGTTCGGTGAGGTCTTCGCGGAGTTTCTCTTCCGTCGTCACCATCCCGGACGTGTCGACGCGCATGGTCATCCGGAAGACCCCCTCCCGGACGGCCTGGTCAAGGTCCTCGATGTTGATGCTGCGCTCGAACAGGAGCGAGGTCACTTCGGCGATGAGGCCGGTGTCGTCCTCACCGACGACCGTAATCTCGGTCAAACCGCGAGTCACGATACCCACCTCCGGACAGCGTCGTGATTCATTTGACGCAGAGTCGGCAGTCCCACGGCAAAAGCCTTCGTTTTCAACCTAGCGTTGACACCAACCCTTTGTATATCGGTCCGCGTACGTACAGCCGTAATGAGTGATTTGCCGACCGTTCTCTGTGTCCACCCGGACGCCGACGAGCGCGCCGAGACAGCCGATGCGCTTGCCGACGCCGGACTCGCTGTCGAGGAAGTCAGGTCCCTCGATACGCTGACCGCAGTACTTGACCGGTCGGTCGACTGCGTTGTGACGGCCTTCGATCTTCCAGACGGAGACGGGTTCGACGTGGTCGATGCAGTCCGTGCGGTGAACCCGGACTGTGTTGTGACGCTCTATACGGAACACGCACCGTCGGATCTCCCCCGCGGCGGGCCCGAGCAGGTTGTCGAATACGTGCCGCGGGCAGTCCCGGAGTCCCGGGAGCGGCTTGCGGATGTCGCTGCCATGGCTGCCGCCGAGGTAACGCAGGCGGCCTATCCCGTTCCGGAGACCGAGACGGAGCGGCTAGCCGCTGTCCAACAGTACGACGTCGACCAACTGGCGGCAATCGACGCGTTCGACCGGCTGACAGCGCTCATGACCAGTCACTTCGACATCGACGTGGCCTTTGTCGGGCTTATGGACGAGCACGAGGAGCGGTTCGTGGCGTGTGAGGGGGCCAACTGGCGGACCCTCGCCCGCGAGGACTCCATCTGTACCCATACGATTCTCTCTGACGAAACGATGGTCGTCGAGGACACCCACGAAGACCCCCGCTTCGGCGAGGTCGATGCACTGAAACAGCTCAACATCAGGTCCTACGCCGGCGTCCGAATCACGGACAAGGAAAGGAATGCGATCGGTGCCGTCTGTTGCACCGACGGCGAACCGCGGCGTTACACCCAGACTGAACTGGACGATCTCCAGCGGTTCGCTGACGAGGTCGAGGAACAACTGCTGTTGCGACGCCGGCTGCAGGGGGATCACTGATGTCACAGCGACGAGACGACCGGTACACGTTCGACGGCCTGCCGCTGAATCCGGTCGAACCGGGGACGAGCCTGCTCGTGACCGGCCCTGTTCTGAGCGGTGCGCGGGAGATGGGACTGCGACTACTCTGCAGTCCCGATACCAACGACGGAACCGTCCTCGTCGCAACAGACAGCGACGCCACGACGATATTGGCAGACTTCGAGCGCCACGGGGGTGCGCTCGACCGCGAGCGGGTCCGTGTTATCGATTGCGTACAGGAGAGCAGCGACCTGCCAGAAGACAGCGTCTCCGCGGTCAACACGCCGGCGGACCTGACCGGTATCGGTATCGAGTACTCCGGCCAGTATGAATCGACGTACGCCAGCGGCTACACGCGGGTCCGAACCGGGATCATCACGCTGACGCCGCTGCTCGTCTATTGCGACGACGTGCGGGCAGTGTACCGGTTCCTCAACACGATCACCGGCCGGATCGGAACCGCTAACGGCCTTGGTGTCTGCGTGCTTGACCCGAACGCCCACGAGGAGCAGGTCGTCGAAAGCGTGGCACGGTTTTTCGACGGGCGGGTCGACGTTCGCGCCGACCAGGGCGACCTCGATCTCCGAGTGGCTGGCCTGCGTGACCAGCCAACCAACTGGACGCCTGTCGGGACGTGACCTGCCGGGAGAACACAAGCGTTTTCTCCGCTGCCCGCTCGCTTGCCAGTAATGACTGCCTTTACCGTGACTGTCACCGTCCGGCTCAAGCGGGGCGTCCTCGACCCCGAAGCCGAGACGACACAGCGCTCGCTGGAACGCCTCGGCTTCGACCTGAACGACCTCCGTTCAGCTGACGTGTTCGAGTTGGATCTCGACGCCGACAGCGCCGACGACGCGGCCGAGCGCGCCGAGGAGATGGCCGAGCGGCTTCTGGCGAACCCCACCATCCACGACTACGACGTTGAGGTGACCGAGACAGAATGACCAGCGCCTCGAAACGGACGGCAGTGACCTGTTCCCACACAGGGTGGTCTCTGTGACTATTGCCGTCATCCAGTTCGGCGGCTCGAACTGCGACCGCGACGCTGTCCAGGCCCTAGAATCGCTGGGCTTTGACGCCGAGCGCGTCTGGCACGAGGACGGGCTTCCCGAGGATGTCGAGGGTGTCGTCCTCCCCGGCGGCTTCTCCTACGGCGATTACCTCCGTGCCGGCGCGATGGCCGCCCGTTCGCCAATCATGGCTGACATTCGGGAAGCCGCAAGCGAGGGGACGCCGGTGCTTGGCATCTGCAACGGCGCACAGATCGGCTGCGAGTCGTCGCTGACCCCTGGCGCATTCACGACCAATGAGAGCGCCCGCTTCCAGTGTGAACACGTCCACCTGCGCGTCGAGAACGCCGACACGCCCTGGACCAGCCAGTACGAGGAGGGTGACATCGTCGAACTCCCGATCGCTCACGGCGAAGGCCGCTATGAGATCGACGACGAGCGGCTGGATGAACTCGAGGCTGAGGACCGGATTCTGTTCAAGTACTGCGACGAGGACGGGACTGTCACACCCGAAGCGAACCCGAACGGCTCGAAGCATAGCGTGGCCGGCGTCACCGACGAAGCCGAGCACGTCGCCGTCATGATGCCCCACCCGGAGCGGGCGACACTTTCGGACCTCGGGCGGACCGACGGCCGCGGCGTTCTCACAGGCTTCGCTGAGTGATGTTCGCAGACGAAACTGTCAGTGCGGCGGTTTGATAATCGACTAGGACACATCCGAACAGCCGCGCAGCTATCTGGTTTTATTGCAAAGGGGAAGGGACCAGCGGAGCGTGTGACATAGTCCGGCGGTCCCTATATCGACCTTGGCGGTCAAGCCGTATAAATACATGCGTACCGGAGTGGAAGTGTAATCCACAGTTACAGTCGGCGAGCACGCTGATCGGGGCCAGCCGACCTGCAGTGATGGAGTCGGTCCGTCTGGAATGACAGTCCGACCGTGTCGCCGACTGACGGCGGATCGTCGGCGAAAGCGTCGACGGTGACATCGTCAAACGAGAGCGTCACTCTGCTGGTCGCGTCTTCGCGGACGATCCGTTCAACAAAGGCCCGTATATCGCCGGAATCGCTGATCGTGATAGCTTCCGGTCGTATCGCAGCGTGACTGTCGCCATCACTCTCTGCCGGGGCGCTCCCGTCCAGCAATCGGCGCAGAGACGGGGCTGACGAGAGTTCGATAGTGTTGGCACCGGTGAAATCGGCGACCATCGGCGAAGCGGGTCGTTCGAACACTTCCTCGGGCGTTCCGGTCTGAACGATGCGTCCGTCGCACATCACCGCGATACGGTCGGCGAGCGCCCTGGCTGTTGTTCGGTTATGCGTGACGTATACCGATGTCACGTCGGCGAGCACGTCTGCCAAGTCGTCTCGCAGCGTCTGTCGGGTTGGGACATCTAGCGCTGCGAGTGGCTCATCGAGCAGCATAACCCCCGGCTGGATAGCGAGCGCTCGAGCGAGCCCCACTCGTTGTTTTTCCCCACCCGACAGCGTGGGTGGGTATCGGTCCGAGAGATGGCTTACCCCCAGTTCTGTCAGCAGCGCATCGGGATCGCCCGTTTCGTCGTGGTACCGGGTTCCGTAGACGACATTCTCCCTGACAGTCATATGCGGGAAGAGGGCGTAGTCCTGAAACACGAATCCGAAGTCGCGTCGCTCAGGCGGCAAGTCGGTGAGTTGACGGCCGTCAGACGCAACGAACCCGTCATGTTCGTGAAATCCAGCCACGGTTTCTAACAAGAGGGTCTTCCCGCTACCGCTTGGTCCCAGAATCACGACACTCTCGCCCGGTTCGACTTCGATTTCAGCGTCGACGGTGAACGCTTCGGCTCCATCGGCCGTGAACGTCGCCTCGACAGCGGCGTTTAGTCCGTTCATGGCATCCCTCCGGTGGCCGAGCCGTCATCGGTGAGATACCTGACGATGAGGAAGATAACGGCCGAGACGGCCAACAGCAGGAACGCGACAGCACCACTCTCCGCGAGGCCGCCCTGAAGGTAGGTGTTGTAGACGAACACCGGAGCGTGCTGGGCAGTGACCTCGCCGCCTTCGGGCGGGTAGAAGAACGACACCGAGTAGGCGACGACGGCGACCGCACCGAACTCCGAGACGGCGCGAGCCCAGGCAAGAACGCCGCCAGTGACCATTCCACGGAAGGCCAGCGGCCCAGTGACACGACGGAACGTCGCCCACTTGTTCGCGCCGTGGACCCGCGACGCGTATTCGAGTCGGGTGTCGATAGCCTCGAACGACTCCCGGGTCGCGTTCACCGCGTAGGGGGCCGAGACGAACGTCATCGCGAGCACCATCCCGAACATCGTCCCGAGCACGGAGAACTGCGGGAACGCACCACCTTTCCCAAACCCGAACAGAATGAGGATGCCCGCGACCGAGTGCGGGACGACCAGCGGGAGGTCCACGAGACTCTCGACGAACGGTTGCCCCGGGAACCCCTCTGCGAGGAGATGTGCCAGTGGCACACCGAGGACCAGGCTGAGAACGGCCGCCAACAGCGGCCCATAAACCCCAAGGTAGAGGACTCGGTGGACGCCTGGGTCCGCCGCTTTCTCGGCGACAAGCGAGGGGTTCTGCCGGGCAACGAAGAGGAACAGTGGGAGCCCGAGCGCGACCGTGAGAATGCTCCCGACGGTCGCCGTTGCGACGGTGAACGAGGAGCCGTCGAGGTAGTACGCGGTGACGGCAGTGCTCCCGACCATGAAGTATGCGTACCAGGTCGGTCGTCCGTAAGTGTAGGCCGCAACGAACGCGACCGCCTGTAGCGCGATGAAGGCGGCAACGAGCGGCCGCGTGCCGACGCGTTCACGGCCAAATCGGGGGTCGGTTTCAGTTGCCATCGTACGGTGTCTCGTATTCGTGAGCTATCGACCGCAACGGTGTGACCACTTACAGCTCCAGCGGACCGAGGTTGCTCTGCGCGCTAGCGACGTTCATCACGCGGTCAGGAACGGCGTCTTCCCCGCTCGCTGGGACGACGATGGGGTCGACCGGGACGAGCCCCTGGTCCTCCAGGATCGTCCGGCCCGCGTCGCTCGCGAAGTACTCCACCCACTGCGCCCCACGTCCGGGCGCCTCCGCGACGTTCGGGACCGTCATGCCGTAGGCGATGGGTGCGCCGGTGAATGTCCCGCTGCCGGTCTCGACCTCGGCTTTCGCGTAGTGCGTCGCGTACTCGCTGGTTGCCTGTGAGAGGTCCACCTCCGACTGCAGGTCGATGAACGGCTTGTCGGCGGTGCTGGAGATGGACTGATAGTAGAACACGTAGTCCAGTTCGCCGGACTCCAGTTGGCCTTCGAGGTTCGTCTCCGTACCGGTCGGCACCACAGAGTTGTCACGCAGGGCCTGGTAGGTCGACTCGTCGTAGAGGCGCTCCCCGTTGAACTCCTCCTTGCCGAGTTGCTGTGTCATGACCGCACGGTAGCCGCCGGGGTCGACGGCCGGGTCGGAGTGCCCGATAGTGATGTCGTCGCGAGTCAGCACTTCCCACCAGTTGTCCTTCGAGATATCTCCCGCGCCGGGTGAGTCTTCACGGTACTGTATCGACATCGAGTTGGTCGTGAAGATCGCGTACCAGTCCCCGAAATCTGGGAGAATGCGGTCGCGGATGAGGCGGAAGTCGGAAACGCCCAGAACGTCGGCCGTTCGGCCCTGCTGTGTGATTTTCTGTGTCGACGCAACCGATCCCTTTGCCTCGCGGGTGACATCGACACCGTACTCGTCCTCAAACTCCGGTTCGGCTGAACTGAACGGCGGCGCGAGGCTCCCCGCGTGGAATATCGTCATCGAATCACCCATCGACGACTCGGTTGTCGCCGACTCGGTCATCGAATCCGTCCCGTCGGCCATGCCGTCGTCCGTGTCTGTGGCACCGCCCGATTCGCCGTCGCCGCCGCCATCTCCACCACCGCTACAGCCCGCTAACGCGGTCAGTGTTGCCGCGCCAGCCCCGGTGAGAAACGCTCTCCGGGTCGTTCGTCGTCGTGAATTACCGCGTGCGGTGTCGGAGTTCGGTCGTTGTGTCATGGGAGATACTTCCAGTTCAATCGTGATAGTCATAAAATCTTTGACCACACTCCGCCTGGCGTTCGTATGGACGCGACTGCGGACGTCGAAGTGCAACTGGAGCAGGGCGACGTGGCGCTGACCGCCCGCGACCGGACGCTCCTGCAGGCGGTCGCCGCCCACGGGTCACTGAACGCCGCCGCCGACGCGCTGGGCAGATCGTACGCTCACGCCCAGCGTCGCATCGTGGAACTGGAGGACGCCTTCGGCCCGCTGGTCGACCGCAGTCGAGGTGGCAGCGGTGGCGGCGGCAGCGAACTTACAGTGACGGCCGAGCAACTGCTGGCCCGCTTTCAGCGGCTACAGGCCGAGTTCGATGGGGTAGCGACGGCGGAGGAGACGGTCCTGCGAGGGACTGTGGTGAACCGTGACGGCGAACTTGCGACCGTCGAGACCCCGCCGGGGACGGTCCGTGCCATCGTCGACACTGAAGCGTGTCCCGGTGACGCGGTGGAGGTCGGCATCCGCGCCGACACGGTGACGCTGAACGCACCGCCCGAGGCCCCAGAGTCGACGGGGACGAGCGCACGCAACCAGTTCGCGGGGACCGTCGAGCGTATCGACGAGGGGACATCTATCGCGCTGGTCGCACTGGCAGTCGACCCGACCACGACACTGTCAGCGCTCGTGACCGACACGAGCCTCGACAAACTCGACATCACCACGGGCTCGGAACTCGTCGCTTCGTTCAAAGCAACCGCGACCGCCGGCGTCATTCCAGCTCTCGACCAGTCGCGGTCGGATGAGTCATCGTAAGCAACCAAAAGGCAGCGTCTAAGTGGAGCCTCAGAGACCCCAGCCGGACGGCAGCAGGTCTGACTGACAGGCACTGCAGGCGACCATTCCGTCGCCGTCGATACACTGTCGCTGTTCACCGCACAGGTCACACTCTGTGACCGTCCCGCGTGTATTGAAACTGCGCCTGTCCTGGTCACCGTTCGGGGTCATATCGAACAGTGTTATGCGCGAAAGACGGATAAGCGTTGGTCGACAGGCCGTCACATGGTTTCTGGCGCTCGAAGTGCCTATCGAGCGAGCGGGAGCGAGTAGCTGCGCTCGCGTTCGATGACGGCGTCCCACGTCGCCTCGCATTCGCAACTTACCTGCTCGAACACCGACGGGTCCTGCCGGAGGTCGAAGTCCTTGATAGCGCGCTGGAGTTTGTCGTCACACTCGCCGCAGTTGTGCGGGCCGCGGTCGCTGCCGTGGCCGACTGGGTCCGAAACGACGATGACATCCTCGTCGGCGGTCGATTCCAGCACGTCGGCGACCGACCAGAGCCACGGCGGCCGGTAGCCGCCCTCGTGGTATAGTTCCTCGACCATCGTGTAGCGCTGGACGTTACAGGGGTTCATCGAGACGGTGTGACAGCCGTCGACGGCCGCACAGCGTCGCACTGACCGCTTCATGTCTTCGACGGCCTCGGCTTCAGAGAGGAACGGAGGCTTCATCAACAGGTACGCCTTGACGCCAGCACCGGCGGCCTGTGCTGCCTTGGAGGCTTCCTCGAAGTCGGCAAAGTCGAAGTACTTGTTCACGCAGTCGTGTCGGACGCGGTCGGTCGCGGTTTCGAGGCCGACCGCCACGTCCGTCTCTAGACCCACATCGACGAAGTCGCCGACGGTCTCCTCGTCGACGAAATCCGGCAGCGACTCGACGACGATGCGCTCGCGGTCCGCGAAGGTTTCGGCGATAGCCTGCCGCGTCTCTGCTGGGACTTCGCGCTCGTCGAGGAAGCTCCCGGAGGTGTAGATCTTGATGAGGCCGCTCTGCTCGTCGCTGTTCTCGCTCTCGTGGTCCAGACAGTGCTGGATCTGAGCCATGAGGTCCTCGTGGGCAACGGTCCCGCCTTCGACACTCTCGGCGACGTAGCCACACATCGTACAGCCGCCGGCACGCGCCCACCGGCAGCCGCCGGTATTCAGGATGATGGTCAGGCTCTGGTAGACACCGTCAGGTGTGTTGTCCTCGTCGAGCCACACGCGGGTCGGCTCGCGAGGGTCGTAGGTGGAGTCGTTGCGCGACCGGATGTCACGCATCACGGAGTTGTGGGCGTCCATGCCCTTGCCCTCCTCGTAGACTTCAGGACTCGGTTTGCTCATTACGCCGTCCTTGCCGACGGGCGTGTATAGCTCCTGTGTTCGCCGTTCGGTCGGTGTCTCGTTTGGAGGGACAGCAGTGTGTGATTGCGGACCATACAGTACGAACAGCCGGGGCTTTCTGGCTCGCCGTACCAGTCGCTGCTAAACGAAACACGATCGGGGCAACAGCATCAACACCTCTGGGGTCGTGTCGAAAACCGACACGAACGGCTTGTAGACGCCTACGAGTGCCCGGAACTGTGGGACGGTCGTTGAGCGACCGCAGAACTACCATATGTATGGCGAGAGCACTATGCGACCACCCCGGGTGCCAGAAATAGGAGCGAGAGACGGCGTCCGGCGACACATCGATATTGAGCGGGAACGGGGGGCTGCTGGCGTGGCTGCGGTCACTGTTCTGACTGCCGCCGCGCTCTCGTCGGGACGGGCCTGCCTAGCGCCACCCAGAGCCCGCCACCGACGACGGCGCCGATGGCGTTTGCCATCGCATCGGCTCCGCTAAGTGACCGCGAGGGGGTCAGTCCCTGCAGGAGTTCGATGCCGCCGCCGTAGCAGGCGGCGAGAGCGACCACTGGCACCACTGCGGCCAGTGTCCGACTCCCACGAGCCCGCGCAAGGAGCCACGCGAGTACCGCGTAGCTACCGGCGTGGACCCACTTGTCGAGTGCGACGCCGAGCAGCACCGGGATCGGCCTGCCAGCCTCGGGCGCGGGGAGCAGCGAGACGACAAGCAGTAGCAGCGCGAACGCAACAGCGGGCAGGAACCGTCGCGGGACTAACCGGGCCATAGCTGGTGTCGGCCCCCGTCGTCGATAAGCCCCCCGATGCTCAGAAGACGCCGTACAGCGCCGCCAGCCAGTCGACGGCGACGCCGACACCGACGACCCCCGCCAGCCCGTACAGCAGCGCTTTGTTCCGGTACCGGGTGGCCACCGTCGAAAGCGACCCGATGGCGACGTGGGCGTCGGGCCCGGAGACGAGGAGGCCGTCCGCGGTCTCACTTGCGGTCCCGGCGATAGCAACCCGGTCGCCCGGTGCTACGATGGACTCCTCGTAGGTCCGGGGCTTGTCGTCGTGCGTCCGTTCGACTTTCGGGGCTGGGTTCGGAAACGCCGGGGGCGGCCCGTCCTCGGAATCGAAGGACAGCGCCCGCGTCGAGGACAGGTCGAGCGTCGCCTCCTTGGGGTCGACCAGGACGGGCCCGGTCCCGTCGTCGACAGCGAACGTGACACCGCCCTGGTCTGCCTCGACGGTGGTGAACTGGTCCCCCTTGCTCCCGACGCCGTGAGGGTTCAACACCTCGACGTGCCACGACCAGCAGACAGCCCGGCGGTCCGTGACCGGTGCCGTGCCGACGGCGGCGGCCGTCACCTCGCCAGTGCAGGCCACCTCGCCGGATTCGAGGGTCCCGGTCGGCACGTCGTTGTCGGGGTGCAGTCGTCGCCACCGCCGCCCGAGCGTGTGAGAGATATTCAGACCGATCAGCCCAGCGGCGAACACGAACAAGAGGACGACAGTCGCGTAGCCGACGGCCCTGAGCACGTCGTCGGAGGCGAAGATGTTCACCTCGCCCACGAACCCGAACAGCAGGACTGTCGCAAGCGGGACGACCGTGGCACCCGTGATACCGCGCCGAGTGACGCCCCGTTGCCGGTAGGGTCGACCCGCCGCCGTCTGAAACTCGTAGTAAACATAGACGGCAAAGAAACCAACGCCCAGAACACCGATCCCAACCAGATAGAGCGTAAAGGCATCGACCATCTGCGTCCGATTCTACTCTGCAGAAAATAAAATTACAGTTCTTCGGTGTGGCGCATCTGGACGGCGATACCTCGTGTCGAGGACTGCATCTCCTGGCCGCTCATCTGTGCGCGACCGACGCCGAAGGCCGCGTCGCCCTGAATCACCACGTCGTCGCCGACGCGGATGTCGTCGCTAGCGTCCGTGATCCCCGGCGCCAGTACCGAGCCGTGGGGGACAAACGGTTCGATCTCGACGGTTTTTGTCGGAACATCGCTCTCGACCCAGCGACGCGCCCCGGCGGTGGTCAGCGAGAGCACGCCATACTGCTGGGCCAGCGCCGCTAGCTGTTCTCCGTCGGCGTCGTCGGCACGGAGTTGCGGATACCTGCCCTGTGTCGAGAGGTCGTCGAACAGTTCGTCGCCCGCGCCTTCACCAAACTGGTAGTCGGCGACGGCGCGGATAGTGTTGTGTTCGCGTTCTCGTTTCGGATAGCGGTCCCAGCCTTCCAGTTCGGCAGCGAGGTTCCCCAGCGAATCTGCCGTCGTCGGGTGGTCGGTAACCGTGTAGGTGAACTCCCGGTCCAGCGAATCAGCCACGCGCTCGCAGATGTCGCGGTAGCCTTCGCCGGGTACGTGGGCAATAATCTCCGGGTAGTCAGTCCCTTCTAAATAGCGTTCGAGCACGCGACTGACGAACTCGATTTCGGTGGCAGTCCAGTTGCCCGTGACGACGGAGTCGTAGTGCTGTGCGGGGTAGGTGAGTTCGAGTTCCTGTGGCACGACGCCGATGGGCGATGTCATCGAGACGACGTGGGCGCGCCACTTGATGGCGTCGTGGTACTGCTTGTGGCTCTGGGAATCGCTGTAGGGTTTCCGTGCCGAGCACGGGACCAGCACGAGCGGGCGGTCATCGAACCGTGGTACGTAGCGGTCGGTGACGCGCTCGGCGAAGCGCTGGATTTCGACCCGCCGGAGCGAGTCGTCGCTGGCCGCCGAGAGGTCAGCGCGCCGGATGAGCGGCGTTCGCTCCTCCAAGTAGCCGTACTCCTGATCCAGCTGTCGGAACGTCGCGGTGAGCCAGTTGTTCTGTCTGGCCTGTCCCTCGACATAGTCACGGAGGCGACCATCACGAATCCGGCGGCGGACCCGCCGGAGTTCCGCAGCGAGCGCGTTGACGTTGTGTTCGGCGCAGTCCTCGCGGTTGAACTCCGAACGTGGCTGCTGGCAGGCTGGACACGCACACGGTAACTCATCGAGGTCTTCGAGGAAGTACGCCTCGTCGGTCGTGAGATACCGGCCCTCGGTCCCACGGATGACGGCGCGGTCGGGGTCCACGAGGTCGACACCGGCGTAGACGAGCGTCGCAACGTTTCGCGGCGTTGCAACGCCAGGCAGGTAGAGCGCGGTGTCCGCGGGGATTGTCTCACGGACGGTCGTAACGGCATCGACGAACGCCGACGCGTGCCCGACGTAGCCGGGCGCGCCAGCGAGGACGTAGGCGTCGCTGCCGTGGTTGGTCGCGGTATCAAGGGAAACAACGGCCGCACTTGGGAACGCAACATCGGGATAGTCGACGGCGAAAGCCTCGGCGACTTCGTCCGGCGTGCCGGCGGGGAGTCCGCGGTGGGGCAAAACAGTGAGTAGCGAGTCGTCGCCGTCGGGGGCGTCTTGCTCGGTGGACCAGCGGCTTCCGGCGTCAGCAAGGACGTGTCGGCAATCGCCCGGCGTCTCAGTGTCCACGTCGTCGACCAGCGCCGGTGTCGTCACGGAGTCGGCGAGGCGCAACTCACCCACTCGCGCGGCGCTGTCACGCTCGTGGACCTCGAAGTAGTCGGTCATGCAATGGCGTCAGCCACGCGCGACCAACTATCTTGCCTTTGGGCCAGCACCGCCCCCGCGACCGAAGCGACGGTCAAATCCAGCAGATGCCATCCTGATCGGCAGTTATGTGACCATGATTATCGCGAACAGGCCGCTATCCGCTGATTAGCTGGGTCCTAACTAAATCTATAGGGGACGGCTGACCGTTCGTGCAGCGACAGACACGACGAGACGTGTTGCTCGCCCTCTCGGGGACAGCCACAGCGCTGGGGGGCTGTTCGACTGGCCTCTCCTCGGGAGACTCGGGTGCGAGGGCCGCGTCAGACGAGACGGAACCGACAGCGACAGAACAGGTATCCGAGTCAACAGCGGAAAGCAGGCCCGCAATGTTCATTCATCTCGACGCGCTGGCTGCGGTACAGTCCCGTGTCGAGAACGGTGACAGCCCGTGGACGGAGGCCCACAAGGCCTTCATGGACGATGTCCGCGACGCGATGGCGGCGGACCCAGAGAGTGTCACCGACAACGGCGACGGCCACGAGTTCAAAACGAAAGGGCCCGAAGACCCCGGAGCGCGCAAGGACTACGTCGCCGCCATCAGGACGGGGGATCGGATCCGTGACCTTGGCCTCGCCTACCAGTACACCGGCGCGGACCAGTACGCCGAGAAAGCCATCGAGCTACTGAACCACTGGTTCCTGCGTTCGGAGACCTACATGGCCCCTGTCAAAACAAACAGCATCGAACAGTTCATCACGCTCCCAAAAATGTGGTGGGGCGCGGAACTCGTTCGCGGCCACGAAGCGTGGAACGACGACAGTGTCGGCTCAGAGACCGGCCTACAGGAGTGGGTTCGGACGTTCTTAGACGACGTTGGCCATGGTATTCCAACCGAGATGGGGCAACAGAATATCTTCAACTGGCAAGAGATGACCCACGCTGCTGGGTCAGTGTACCTCCGTGACTGGGGCCGGTTCCGGAAGGCGATGCAGCGTAACCGCGAGACGGGCTTCACCCAGCTCCGGGAAGACGGCCTGCTGGAACATGAGATCGGTCGCTCGTCAAGCCTGGCGTACTCGCTGTACGCGGCGAAGGCGCTGCTCACCGGTGCGGAACTCAGCCGGCTCTACGCCGACAAACTCGATGGCCCCACGCTGTACGAGTACCAGAAATTCGACGGTGACAAGGGGGCGATTGAGCGGATTCTCGACGCCCACGCGCCATACGTGGCCGATCCAGAAGCCTGGGAAGCGATGGGCGAGGGAGACCCCGACCGGTTCGTCAACAGTGACGGCTTCCCCGCCAGAAAGCAGGAAGCTGCGTCCTCAGTGTACGAGGTGGCATACTCGTACTACGAGAAAGACACGTATCTGAAAGCGCTCAAGCAAAGCGGACAGCCGGTGAAGAACGTCCCGACATACGTTTCGGCCCAGCAGGCGGCAATCGACAATCCCGACCGACCGCATCGGGACGAACGCATCCTCGGCTGGACGACGTTCACGCACGGCGAGCGGTTCCGGCTTGATCTGTAGCGGGTCGAGCAAGCCCCGTTCCCGAATGCGCAGTCACACCACCACGCTTTGGATGCCAGCGGTTTCAGATCCGGTATGAATATTGTTGTGACCGGCGGCCGAGGGAGTTCCGGACGCTGGATCGTCGAGCGGCTCGCTGGACCGCACAACGTAACAGTCCTTGACCGTCGACTCCCCAACGATGAGGGCCATCCGGCTGTCGGATACCGGGCACTCGATCTGACAGACGCTGGGAGCGTCTTTGACGCGCTCACCGCCATCGACCCGGATGCAGTGGTCCACTGGGCGGCGATTCCGGTCGCCGGGAACCACCCCGGGGTAGACCTGTTTCAGAATAATACGCTGGCGGCACACAATGTCCTCTCAGCGGCCGGCCGCGTCGGCGCTGACGTGGTGCAGGGCTCTTCGGACGGCGCGTACGGCTTCTTTTTCGCCGAGGAGACCCCCGTTCCGGACGAACTCCCGATCACGGAAGAGCACGCGTGCAGACCGGAAGACGACTACGGGCTCTCGAAGGTCGTCACAGAGGAGATTGGGAAGACGATTGCGCGCCGGGACGGCATCTCTGTGGCGTCGATTCGCCCCTCGTGGATACAGATTCCCGGTGAGTACCCCTGTCGAGACGAGGAGTACGTCGATGACCTCGCGGCCGGGGCGGGCAACTACTGGTCGTACGTCGACGTGCGGGACGTGGTCGACCTCGTCGAGGCCACCCTCACCGCCGAGGTCACAGGGCACGAGGCGTTCAACTGCGTGGGACCCGACAACGCGCTGGGCCGGTCGCTGGTCGACCTCATGCGCGAGCAGTACGGCAACGTTCCGGACGACTGCACGGTCGAGGAGGACGCCGCGGCGTACTCGACGGCCAAAGCCACAGCGATGCTTGGCTGGGAGCCGACCCATTCGTGGCGTGAGGCTGCCGATGCGGACGTTGATGTGCCGACGATCTGACCGGCGGACGAGAAGATTAAAACAGATCAGTCGCGGGCGTGCAGGTCACGCAGGCGAACGCCCTCGGGCACGCGGTCGAGCGCCGTCGCCGGCCAGTCGTCGTGGACCAGCGTGAACGACACGTCAGGATGGAGTTCGACCAGCCGCCGGACGCCTGTGGCCGCGGTCTCGTAGGCTGCTCGGTCGGTCCGGTCCGGCGTTTCTGCGGTCAGCGGATAGGTGTCGGCGAGTTCGCGCGGATACGGACCAAACGGGGGCAGGACGCCCCAGCTCTCGTCGTACTGTGCACTGGAGCTGCCTTCGGTCAGCAGCACCTCCTCGCCCTCAACCGGGAGACGCTCCAGTCGGTCCTGATGGCGTCGGACCTCGGGCCGACGAGCGCTTTCGTTCGAGGTGTAAAAGAACGCGTCCTTCGAGACGGGATCAGTGCGTTCGAGTTGCTCGGCGTGGTCGAGAAGCGCGCGGTAGCCGTCGAGCATCTCCGGATGACCACGGGCGCGGCTGTCGACCAGTTCCATGAGGTTGCCCGAGCGAATCGCCTGTTTGACCGTCCGAATTTCGCCGTAGGTGACGTGGAGGTTGTGTCGCGCGAGCAGTTCCTCGCGCTGGTCAGCGTCCATCGCATCGAGTTCCGCCGGTGTGTGGTCTGTACAGACCGGACAGTGACACGGGAAGTAGGTTAGTTCGGACAGCAGTTCCGTCCCCTGCACCGTGAGATACCGGTCGTCGCGAGCGTACAGCGCGTATGCCGCCGAATCGAACAGGTCACAGCCCAGCGCCGCCGCCATCGCGAACATCATCGGGTGGCCCGCGCCGAACAGGTGGACCGGGCCGACCTCACCCAGCCCGCGCTTGCAGGCCGCGACGACATCCGCGAGGTCGGCGTAGCGATACTCGTTCATCAGCGGGACGACGGCTCCCAGCGGGAACACATCAAGTCCCGTGGAGACGGCATCTGCAGCGGCGCGCTCCCGCAGATCCGGGTAGGTCGCTCCCTGAACCGGCGCGCTGACGAGCATCTCGCCGGTGTCGACGGTGGCAGCGTGTTCGAGCCGTTCCTGTGTCGTTTTGAGTTCCTCGGTCGCCCGCTCGCGGTCCACATCCGGCGGCGTCGGGATGTCCACCGGCGTGCCGATATCGGAGCCAATCTCGTGCTGGAATTCCAGAATCTCCTCGGTGGTCACGTCGATGTCGCCGTACTCGGCGAGCTGGAATGACCCGGAGTCGGTCATGATAGCCCCGTCGAACCCGAGCAGGTCGTGGAGGCCCTGCTCCAGCACGGGCTCACGGAGGTCATCGGAGCCGTGCAGGATGTAGCTGTTCGTGATGAGTATCTCCGCCCCGAACTCCGACGCCAACGTTGCCGGTGCGACCGTCTGGACGTGGGGATTGACCACCGGCAGAATAGTCGGCGTCTCAACGGTGACGCCGGCCCGTGGCACCGTTAGCTCGCCCAGCCGGCCCGCGGCGTCGTACTGGCGGACCTCGAAATTCGTCATTACACGTCGTCGTCGGTGGGCGCGCCTAAGGGTTGTGTTCCCCCGTGGCTGGCCGTTCGTTGCTGGCGGCAGCCGAGAACGGCGGTTGGGCGCGAACGACGCGCCGGCGGGCACAGCGCTGCTATTCGTCGGGCTGCTCCGCTCCGCCGGGCACCAGTTTTCGCTCGGGTCGGTGGACGGTCCCTGAGTCCTCGTCGGCGACGTACGCCTGTGACGTTCGGAACATAGCAACCACCTCATCGCGGGACCCGTAAGCGTCCTCGACAAGCCGTTCGAGCAGTTCCGCCCGCGAAATCGGCTGGCCGGTCCGACGGCGGACGGCCGCACGCAGTTTATCAAGCCGGCGCTCCGTTTGTTCGTCGAGTGGAATCGAGGCCATATGATATACGATACCACTTCACAAGGTATCAAGCTGTCGTCGGTTCAACCCTCGAACAGGGCATAGTACATGATACCTACGGCAGACCGACTGTCACGGAGCGTGCCGTCGCGCACCGACTGGACCAGCGAATCGAAGTCGGCAGTGTCGACCCGAATCGATTCGTTGTGGTCTAGATTCTGGTCGGCTGTCGCCTCACATCCGCGTGCGACGTAGTAGTGGAAGACGTAGTCGGTGTTGCCGTTGGCCGGTTCGCCCGTGTAGAGGTGGTCGAGCGTATCTGCCTCGTAACCGGTTTCCTCGCGGAGTTCGCGGGCGGCGGCGACGCTTGGATCGTCGTCCTCGTCTTCCATCGTTCCGGCAGGCAGACCGTAGTTGATCCGGCGGACTGGCTGTCGCCACTCCTCGATGACAACCACGTCACCGTCGGCGGTAAACGGGAGCACGATGACGCTCTCACCGTGCTGCACGTAGTCGAACTCTCCCTCCGTGCCGTCAGGGAAGCGGACGTCCTCACGGACGACGTCAAACCCCGGACAGGCGTAGGCGGTCTCGGCATCAAGCGTCTCCCAGGCGAGTTCCTCGTCCATATGGAGAGTGTGGTCCCCACCGGCAAAGTCAGCACGGGTCCACGCAAATGCAGGCACCGGACGGATACGACGTGGCGCACTCTCTGAAGATGGAATGAGAGTATCGACAATCGTTCTCCTGCTCGGTATTGTACTGTTTGTCCTCCCGGTCCCCGGAACGTTCATCGCCGGGGGACTGGTGCTCGTTGCCGGCGCATTGGCCCGGTGGGGCGGGCTCTGAGGATAGGATGGGCACTCACAGTTTGTCGGCGGCCTGTGCCTGCTCTGTCCGACGGTTGGCCTGTTCCAGGCGTCGTCGAGCCGCGTTCGATAGCGGGTTAGAGAGGGTGTCGCTGGCGGCCTCGATTCTGGTCGCGACGCGCTGGAGTCGGTCGGCAACGGCCTGGAGTTGCTTGTCAGCGTTCCCGCGGTCGCCGGCCTCTGCGCGTTCCGTCGCTCGCCTAGCAGCCTCGACGACAGCGGCGAGCGCCCGTTCGAGGCCCTGGATAGCGTTCCCGGAGCCGCCGCTACTCCCGGAAGTGCCGTCATCATCGTCAGAATCGCCGTCATCGTCCATCTCGTCGAGCACCGCTTGGCGCGTCTCCTCGGCGATGTCGACGAGAAATGACGCCAGCGACGCCTTTCCGGTTCGGGGCTGTTCGATCTGTGCGGCAATGTCGGCCTCAGGCTCCGGGTTCACCCGGAACGCACCGACCTCGTCGTCGCGGTCCCGGACCTCCGTCGTGTACGCGCCGCCGCCGTGGACGTACACGGCGTCGGGTTCCGAGAGTGGGGCGTCGTACAGCCGGCCGGCGAAGTCATCCTCGACGGCGAGGTCGGTGAGGTTGCTGTCGGCCCCTGACGGGTCGACTTCAAGGCGGGTGGCGTTCTCCCGGGCGACGAGTGGGACCTCGCCGTCGACACCGGCTCTGGTCGGTCCCTCGGTCTCGCTCGTTTCAGGGACCGATACTGTCTCGCTGTGTGGCGCGACGCCGGCCCCGTTGACCGTGAACCGGTGTTCACCCGTGGGCACGTCTTGAACAACGGCTAAGCCCGAAAAGGTCGGGATGGCCTCGGGGTCGCTCTCCAGTAGGGCGACGGACTCGACGGTCGTGTCCTCGGTCGTGAGCCCCTCGTTCTCGGGGGCGTCGTCGTTCGAGACAGCTTCTGAGAGGCTGGCGACGACGGTCCGTATCTCCGCCGGCGCGCCGATGGCGTCGTAGCGCTCGGCCAGCGCCGCCCGGTGGTTCGGCTCGGAGATGTCCGCAGCGGGGTTCTCGTAGCGGGGCTGGTTCCAGGGCGCACCCGTCGTCGTGATATGCCCCGAGACGGCGTCCTCGGCGAACTCGGGTACTGCGAACTCGAAGCTCAACTGCGGGCCGGTGAAATCGGCGATGTGTTCCAGTTCGCTACTCGGTATGAGGTCGTACTCGATGTCCGGGTCAGCCTCGCCGCGGTCGGTGTGCTGGAACACGAGTCCCGTCTCCCGCGTCGGCAGGTCCGACGGCGGTTCGGTGAGGCTGTCGAACGAGCGGACGGTGAGCGACTCCGAGATGAGGTCCTCGCGACTGACCGACGGCAGTTGCTCGTGTTCGTACAGCGGCGCGCCCTCGTACTCCGGAACGAGGTACGGGAGTCGGGAGCCCTCGTCGCGCGGGAGCCCATAGGCGACGGGAATCTCCGCAAGATCCTCGATGGTCTCGACGGCGCTGTTCGTGATGTCCGCGAACCGGTCGCCCTCCGGCAGCCGGGTGAACCGGTCGCGAACGTCGTTGACCGACAGCGCGCTGGAATGTGACCCCAGTTCCGAGAGGATGCGCGGGACCATCTCCGGATCAGGATCGAGGAACTCGTTGTTGGGCACCTTCCGGGAGTGGGAGCTGGCGACGTACAGTTGCGGGTCGCCCATCGCCGTGTCGACGAACACGTGCAGGACCTCCCAGTCGTGCCAGTGGAAGTTCGTCGTGAACTGGTCGAACGCCGAATAGAACCAGAACTGGACGGCCGCCAGCGGCGAGTTCTCGTACTCGACGACGTGGTAGAACGCCGTCGGGTCCGGCGGCTCCCCGTCGGTCATCCGCTCGTGATAGCCGTCGAAGGCGTCGAACCCGTCGACGACAGTTTCTCCGTCCTGTTCACTGGTGTACGGTCGCGGGTCCGTCGGAAACCACGGCTCCGCCCGGTCGAAGTACAGCGTCGGCGCGAACCGTCGGGCGAGTTCTTCGGCGCGTTCGCCCTCGACTGTCGAGGCCGCGTCGTCGCTTTCGCTTTCGAGCGCCGAACAGCCGGCGACGGATACGAGGCCGGCTCCGGCGACCGTCTGTAGAACCGCACGGCGGGATAGGCTTTCCCGGTCGGTCATCGATCCCCCGTCATTTCAGTGCGTCGTCGGACAGCGTGACCCGTCGCTGTCTCCGAACCCAATAATGCCATACACCATTCAGCGAACCACGGAGCAAAACCCTTCTGGCAGTCTCCAAGCGTGCCCCGTCAGTACTGCTCGAACCCCGCCGTGTCCAGATAGTTGTGCGCGACCGTGATCGAGTGGTCAGCATGGAGTGCCTTCGGGCCAAGCGAGACGCGCTCGTCTGCGCGGTCGGCCAGCAGCGCCGCTTCCTCGTCGCGGAAGTCATGGTGGTCCGAGAGGACGAACACCGGGTCCGACGGTGGGGCAACGTCGACGATAGGGTCGCCGTCCTCGTGCAACTGGACGACGGTTCCGCGGCGGGCCACGTCGTCCAGCGTCCCCTCGAACCCCCGTCGCGTGAGCGACACGCCCGGCGAGGTTTCGACCGGGATGTGACCGATAGCTTCCTCGCGCTCTTCTAGCGCCTTGCGTATCAGCGCCGCCGTGGACCGTTCGTCGGGGTTCAGCCGACGGAGGTCGCTGCCATCGAACGTGACGGTGTACTCGTCGCCCAGAACCAAGTGGACTCGCACGTCTTCTCGGATAGCATGGCTCAGGAAGAACGCGCTGGTGACACACCGACAGAGCACGTCGAGCCGGCCGGCCGCGCCGGCCAAGTCGTCGAGCGAGAACTCCGGCGTCGTCGGGGCGTCGTGGCCGATGATGATGAACTGGCGCATACGGGTGCGAAGCCGGTTAGAGACTTACGTGCATCGACCGCGAACCCGTCAGCTCTCATCCATGCTGACGAGGAGCCAGATTCCGAGTGGGGGCCACAGTCGAGGACACGACGGTGGTGTCCCGCGCCGAGCCTACTTCCGACTGCGGGGCGAAGCGCCGTTATGTCCGTTTCAGAGTTCGACCACGAAACGCATATGCAGCGCGCGTTCGAGCTGGCTCGGGCCGCTGTCGACCGCGGTGACCGGCCGTTCGGATCTGTACTCGTTCGTGACGACCAAATCGTCATGGAGGCGTCGAACCGCGTTCTCACCGAATCCGATGTGCGCCGCCATCCGGAACTCCACCTAGCGCACCGAGCGATGCGTGAGTTTGACCCGGACGAACGCGCGGAAATCGTGATGTACACGAGCACCGAACCGTGCCCAATGTGTGCCGGCGGCCTCCGGTACGCTGGTCTCGGTCAGATAACGTACAGCGTCAGCAGTGATGAGATGAGCAGGTTCAGCGGCCACGAGGCGTCCGTCCGCTCCGGCGAAATTCTCGATGGCGTCACCGAGGTCGTCGGGCCGATATGTCAGGAAGAGGGACTGGCGATTCACGAAGGGTTTGACTGGTAAAGCCAGGTCAGAACCGATTGCGGGAGTCAAATGACTTATTATGTGTGTTTGCTAACTTGTGGTATGAATTCACTTGACACGCCCATCGAGCAAGTGATGACGAAGCCGGTGAAAACCGTTGACCGCGAGCTGTCCGTCCGAGACGCTTCGAAGCTCCTTGCATCCGAAGCGGTCGGTTCTGTCGTTGTCGAAACCGAGTACGGGCAAGGAATACTCACGAAAACGGATATTATCACCGGCCTCCACGATGGGATCGACCCTGATACGACGCCGATTGGAGACCTGATGACAACTCCCGTCAAGACCATCGAAGCCGGTGCCCCGCTAGAGGAAGCCATCGATACGATGGTTGAGCACGGCATCAAGCGACTCGTAGTCGACGGACAGATCGAGGGCGTTGGTATTCTTACGACAACAGATGTGATGCAGGAACTGTCGCCCGACCTGGACCGCGTCGTCGAGATGTTCGCGGAGGGGTGACAGCCCGAATCCGAACGGTCGGGGCTATCGAGACGGCGGTGGGCAGTTCTCTCTCAAATTGAGTATCGAAGACGCTACAAACGCCGTCTGAGCGTCCAGAAGGGGTTTACCGGGAGCGGCGGACCACTCGACTATGCGCAGACGTGCCCTCCTCGCGTCGGTCCCGGGTGCGCTGGCCGGGCTCGCCGGCTGTTCGTTCGGTGCCCCTGGAGCGGATGAAACTGACAGCGTGACGCCTGCACCGCAACCGGACCAGTCACCAACCGACGCGAACGACAGCGGAGCAGAGACGCCGACAAATACGGGCAACCCACCGCGACCCGAGAATCCGACGACGGTCATCGAACTGGAAACCGGGCCGCGAACCTACGCCCTCAGTTCGCCGGGACTCCACACCGACGACGGAGCGCGAATCGGGTTCTGGTTCGACCGGACGGCGACTGACAGCCATCCGGCCACGCTTCGCGGCTGGCTCCAGAACGGCAACGAGTTCGAGAACACGTTCAGAATCGATTGGATTCCGGGGGTCGGACGGACATATAGCCGCCAACTCAGTGGCTATGACCACGAAGCCCGCCTCCATCTTGCGCCCACGGAGAACAACGAACTCGCCGAGGAAGTGCCCTCGCTCGGCCGAACGGAAGAGGGGTACTGGCGCGTCGACGACGTCGGTCCGTGGATGCCAGAAACCCACCGGCTGGACCCCGGTGAATGGGTCCGACTGGAGTACGCACTCGTCGGCGAACCAGGCCAGTCCGGGCGGCCGACCGGGACCTACGAGTTCCGCGGCCAAGGCGAATCCCTCTCGGTCTCCGTCTGGGATACGCGGAGTCCCGGCCCCGAAACTGATTCCCGGTTCGCCGGCCGCTCGCTCCCGCCGTTTCCCGGCGACGGCAGCGTCCAGTGGTTCCACGAAGCAAATAAGACGACCTCAGCCTTCGTTCGCCCGACCGCCGAGCGAGTGCAGTTGGACGCACAGGTGGGCTTTGAGATGGTCAACAACAGCCACGAGCGACTGCAGTGTGGCCACTGGAATCTCTACAAACTCGTCGACGGCGAGTGGTTCCACATCGCGCCGACGGGCCACACCGACGACTGTCGCATCCTGGTGCCGGGCGGTCGGGAACAGTGGGACCTCCGGGCGTTTAACCGACAGGCCGTCGGTTGTGGAACCGGCGACTGCCGTTGTGACGGCCTCACGCAGGGCTATCTCGGCGGCGGCGAGTACGCCGTCGTCGCCGGCTACGGGCATCCGACAGCCGAGAGCAGTGCCCTAGTCGAGCTAGTCGGTGACCGCGCTGCCGTGACGCCAACCGACGACGTGTCAACAGCGCGTGACAGCGACACCGTCACCGTGACGACTGACCGTCACGGCGATGGGAAACGTCCTGCCGACGCAACGTTCTCGCTGACTCGCACCGACAGCGCGAGTGAGCGGGTTATCGCCGAACAGGTCATGGCAAGCGGTCGGTTCGCCACGTACGAGGGTGGACTTCGTAACGCCCTCCCGTTCCTGACCGACGATGTGCGTCATATCGTTGTCGAGACCGACGAGCGGGCTGTGGACGGCGTACTCGGATACGATTCGAACCGTCGACGGTTCCAGTTCCGCGGACAGGCCTACGTAGTCACTCGGGGTCGGAACAACGGCTGATAATCGGCGTAGAGAGCGGTCCTGTTGCTTTTCGATGCTGTAGATGAAACAGGAACCAGTGCGAATTCGAACCGCCATGGAGCTTTGTTCTGTGAGCGCGCAGTGCTTTCGCCCGTGAGAACGTGGTGCGGCCACCTCCAGACCCGGAAATGTCTCTGACCGGTTTGAATTGGAAAAGTGGGCCGGCGCGAATTCGAATCGCGGTTACGGCCACCCGAAGGCCGAAGGATACCAGGCTACCCCACCGGCCCGTGCGATAGCAATCGGATAGAAGACAGGGGCAGTTTTAACGGTTGCGAAACAACGAGATGGGGAGTGGTTTCATCGGTGGCCCGCAAGCGGAGGACATGGGCCTCGGCGACCAACATGACGCGTATCGCGTCGTCACGGAACCACCGGCGGACGCGAACCAGTACATCTCCAAGTACTTCGGTCGGTTCGATATCGTCCAATAAAGAGATTAAATTGCTGTTTTGAGGGGTCAAGTGTCACACGAGCGGGCAGGCTGTACGAGACAAACGGACAGCTAAACAGAAGATTGATTACGCATCACGGTTACTCACTATCTGAGTAACTATGACTATCCTCATCACTGGCGGCGACGGCTACGTCGGGTGGCCAGCCGCACTGCGAATCGCAGACCGAACAGACGACCGAGTGCTGCTTGTCGACAATTTCTCCCGGCGTGGGTGGGTTGAAGACGTCGGCGCGACGAGTGCGACACCGGTCGCCAGCATCGACGAGCGCCTCGACGCGGCCCGCGAGGTCCACGGCCTGACGAACCTCTCTTTCGTCGAGGGCGACCTCGCTGAGAAGTCATTCGTCGACGAACTGCTGGCGGTCCACGAGCCAGAAGTCGTCGTTCACACCGCCGCACAGCCCTCCGCACCGTACTCCCAGATCAACGGCGAGCGGGCGAACTACACCCAGCACAACAACCTCCAGGCGACGCGGAACCTCCTGTGGGGCCTCGAAGAACACGACCTCACAGACACCCACTTCGTCGAGACGACGACGACGGGCGTCTACGGCGCGCCGGAGTTCCCGATTCCCGAGGGCGGCGCGACGATGGAGAATCAGGGCGAGCGCGACGACGTGCCGTTCCCCAACATGGGCGGGAGCTGGTACCACGCGACGAAGGGCTTCGACGCACAGAACATGCGGCTGGCCCACACCCAGTTTGACATCCCAATTTCTGACGTGCGGACGGCCATCGTCTACGGGACCGAAACCGAGGAAACCCGCGAAGACGACCGCCTCAAGACGCGCTTTGACTTCGACTACTACTTCGGAACGGTCACGCACCGATTTTGCGCACAGGCCGTCGCGGGCTATCCCGTCACCGTCTACGGCAAGGGCGAGCAGCGCAAGCCGTTCATCTCACTCGAAGACGCCGTCGAAGGGCTGGCCGAAGTGGCCCTCACCGACCCAGACGAGCGCCCCGAGGGCCTGACAGTGTACAACCAGGTCACGCGCGCCATCAGTATCGTCGAGATCGCTGAGACGATTGCAGACGTGGGCAGCGAGTACGACCTCGACGTAGATGTCGAGCACTTCGAGAACCCCCGCGACGAGGACGAGACCCACAAGATGGAGATCGAGAACGACTGCTATGACGACCTCATCGGCGGCCAGTCACAGTCCTTCGAGGACGGCGTCGACGACATCTTCGGGACGCTGACCCGCTATGCCGACACCATTGAGTCCCACGAGGACCGCTTCCTCCCGGGCGTCCTGAGCGAGGACTGATGATGGACGTGCTGGTCACCGGGGCCTGTGGCTACATCGGCAGCGCGCTGATACCGTTGCTCCGGGCGGACGACCGCGTGGATGACATCGTCGTCTTCGACGACCTCTCCTCAGGGTCCCCGCGGGCGCTGCTGGGGACGCTCGGGGACGGGCTCGAATTCCGCCGGGGCGACGTCCGCGAGTACGGCGACGTGGAGAGCGCTATGCGTGGCGTCGACCGCGTCATCCACCTCGCTGCCATCACCGGGGCGTCGAGCACACACGAGCGCCGCGACGAGACGTTCGCTATCAACTACGACGGCACCGAAAACCTCCTGACTGCAGCCGGCAAACTCGGGGTCGACCACGTGGTCTTTGCCTCCTCGTGCAACGTCTACGGCCGCGCGACCAGCACCGACATCGACGAGACGGTCAACCCAGATCCCATCAACCCCTACGCAGAGACGAAACTCCAGTCCGAAACGCTACTGCAGGAGTACTGCGAGGAATTCGACATGAGCGGCACCGCCCTGCGAATGGCCACGAACTTCGGCCACTCGCCGGGCATCCGGTTCAACCTCGTCGTGAACTACTTCGTGTTTCGGGCACTCACCGACCGCTCGCTCACCGTCTACGGCGACGGCTCGAACTGGCGGCCGTTCATCCACGTCCGAGACGCTGCCCGTGCCTACGCGGAGGCGGCGTGCGACCCCGATTCCTGGGACGAACCGGTGTACAACGTCGGGTCGATGGACGCGAACTACCAGATCTCGGAGATTGCCGATATCGTCGCCGACGAGGTCGCCCCGGTCGACGTGACCTACCTCGAAGACGAGCATCCCGGCCCGTCGTATCACGTCAACTTCGACCGGCTGAGCGAGACCGGCTTCGAACCATCGTGGACGCTCCGCGAGGGTGTCCGCGACCTCGCGGAAAAATTCACCACCAATGTCTGAGACAGAATCAACCAGCGAACGGCCCCACATCGCCGTCACCGGCGGTGCAGGCTACATCGGCAGCCGCGTCATCTACGAACTACAGCAGGCCCACCCCGACTGGGAGATCACTGCTATCGACAACTTCTATCTCGGTACCGTGCGGTCCGTCGGCGACGTCGAGATCGAGCACGTCGACATCCGGAACCGGGACCGTCTGGAAGCAACGCTGGACGGGGCCGACGTCGTGATGCACCTCGCCGCCATCTCCGGTGTCGACGACTGCGAGCAGAAGCAGGATCTGGCCTACGAGGTCAACGTTCAGGGAACAGACAACGTCGCCTGGTTCTGCCGCAAGACAGGCGCGGCACTGATTTTCCCGTTCTCGATGGCCGTCATCGGCGATCCACAGGAGTTCCCCATTACGGTCGACCATCCGCGGGACCCGCTGAACTGGTACGGCCGAACGAAACTGCTCAACGAGCGCGATATTGAGACGTACGCCGACGGCACGTTCCCGGCCCATCAGTTCATGATCTCGAACCTTTACGGAAGCCACGAGATAGACGGCCAGACCGTCTCGAAGGGAACAGTCATCAACTTCTTCGTGAACCGTGCGCTCGCTGGCGAGACGCTGACGGTCTACGAGCCCGGGACGCAGTCCCGGAACTTCATTCACGTCAAGGACGTGGCCCGGGCCTACGTCGATAGCTGCGAACGGCTGCTGGAGCAACTGGACCGCGGCGAGACCGGCGTCGAGAAATACGAAATCGCGAGCGACGAGGATCCTGGGGTCCACGATGTGGCCAACCTCGTCAAGGATCTCGCCGCCGATGTTGCCGACGTCGATGCCGACGTTGAACTGGTCGAGAACCCACGGGGCGACGACGAGACACTCGTCGACTCGTTCCCGGTCGATACCGGGCGGACGACCGATGCGCTAGGCTGGTCACCGGAACACGATATCGAGTCAGCGATTCGGACAGCACTGGAGTCGACGAACACGTAGACGACGAGTCCCGATGGATTTATTCGCCAGACCGGAAAGAGAGGACACATGAGCGATACGCCCGGGACGGAAGCGGTACTCGATGACCGGCCCGAGCTACGAGATGCGACAGAAGCGGTTCTGGCCGTCGACGACGGGCAGGACGGCTGGACGTTCGACGACATTCCCATCGATTCGGGCCAGTTCGGTGAACTTGTCTCCGCTGGCATCGTCGAGAAGGCTGGTGACGAGTACCGCGTCGCCGATCCCGACGCTGTGCGGGCCGCGCTCAACGGCGAATCCGAGGTTGGTAGCGACAGCGGGCACGGGCTGGCGCTCGGTGACGCGCTACGCTTTGATTTCGACGCACGAGCAACTGGCCTGCTCGTTGCCGCCATAGCGGTCGTGTTCGTCGCCCGAACGTACGTCATCGGGTCAATATATCGCGGTGGCGACATCGTCTTATCAAGTAACGACCCCTACTACTACAGGTACCACATCGAACAGGTCGCGGCGAACGCCGCCAGCGCAGCCGATTTCGGGGCGCTCTCCGTGCTCCCTGGTGGAATAACCAACGGGGAGCCACTCACGATTGCGACGCTCTGGTGGGTCGCCAGCCTCTTTGGTGGGAGCAAACCAGTTATTGGCCACGTTCTCGCCTGGTATCCGGTCGTGTCAGCACTCGTCACGAGCGTCCTGCTCTATCTACTCGCAGTTCGGGTGTCTAGCGACCGGCGCGTCGGTCTTGCATCGGTCCTCTTTCTGGCGTTTATTCCCGGCCACGCCTTCCGGACGAGCCTCGGATTCGCGGACCACCACGCCTTCGACTACCCCTGGCTGGGGCTCACCGCCCTTGCACTCGTGGTTGCGCTAACGACGGCCACGAATCGAACGTCGCTTCGTCGACCACAGCCGTGGATTGCCGCGGTCGGTATCGGGGTCGGGATCGCCGGCCAGGTGCTTGCGTGGGAGGCCGGACCGTTGCTTGTCCTGCCAGCCAGTCTGGTGGTGCTGGGACAGACACTGCTGGATGTCTCAAACGACCGATCGGCACTGGTCAAGAACGCACCAGTTCTTGCCGGTGTCAGCCTCGGTGCGATACTCGCTGGCGGTGTCCATACTGTCACCGGCTGGCAAACTGCGCTTGTCGCTAGTGCGCCAGCACTGCTGACGGTGGGCACAGTTGTCGTCATCGTGACAGCAGAAGTAGCCAGACGCTTCGGTGGCACCGCCGGACAGCTGGCTGCGGTCGATATCGGGCTTGGCGTCGTCGGCCTCCTTGTCTTCCGCTTTGGCTTCACAGAACAGTGGGGAACGTTCAGCAGGCGTCTCGATACGCTGTTTCGATCCGACGCGATTGCTGAGACGTACGGACTGTTCAACGCAGACGCATTTGGCTTCCTGTTCCTGCTCGGCCTGACACTGTTCCTAGCGCTCCCAGCAATGGTGTGGGGCGTCGACCTCGCTCGGAGCGACCGGAGCGGCTGGCTCGTCGCCAGTAGCTACGCCTGGCTACTGTTCGCCCTTGCTGTGATTCAGGTCCGTTTCGTCGGCGAACTGGCCCCGTTTCTCGCGCTGTTTTCTGGCTTCGCGTTCGTCTGGGTCGCCTCGTGGGTCGATCTGGCCCGTCCGGTGCTGGCGACTGGCGACAGAGATCTGCGAGACGTACTCGTTCCGGATAGCCGCGCAGTTGTGTCGCTGTTCGTGCTGTTCCTGTTGTTCGGGGCCCTCGGGATGGTGCAGGTACCAGTCAAAACGAGTCAAGTACTCGTCGAGGATGGGACATACGACGCGGCGACTGCAATCGAGGCAGACGCCGCCGAGCGCGGACTCGAATATCCCGGAAACTACGTCCTCAGCCGCTGGGGACAGAATCGCGTGTACAACTACTTCGTCAATGGCGAGTCACGGAGCTACAGCTACGCCCGCCAGACGTACGGGCCGTTCGTCACAGCCACAGACCCTGATAAGGCCCATAATCGGATTTCCAGTCGAGTCGGATACGTCGTGACGACAGAAACTGACATCGAGGAGCCGACCGCGATATATACTCGGCTACACCAGCACTTCGGAAGCCGGAACGGAGATGTGGACGGCCTGTCTCACTACCGACCGCTCTTCACAAGCGAAGACGGGAGCCACAGGGCGTTCGCAGTCGTCCCCGGTGGGACGATACAGGGGACTGTGGCCCCGAATTCGACCGTCTCGATCGTAACGACGGTCGCTGTCTCGGACAGAGAGATCGACTACGAGCGCCAGACGACAGCCAACCGAAACGGTGAGTTCACTGTTACCGTCGCAAACCCAGGGACGTACACCGTGACGACCGAGAGCGGTAGTGAAACGACCGTCAAAGTCACAGAGCAGACAGTATACGGCGGCGGTAACGTCACTGTCGAGTGATTTCCGCAGACTGGTATGCCGTAGTTCTGAAGCGAAACGACCATGATACCCACCGAAAGAACAGAGGATGTGCGCGTCTGGGTTCGTGTCGTCATCGTGCTTGTGCTGTGTCTGACACTCGGGGGACTGTTCGTCCACGCAGAGATTACGGAGGACGAACGGTCACCGTATCCAGATGCTACGGACCTTTCGGCTGGGTACGAGTCGTACGTCGGTCAGCAGCTTATGGTGTTTGGCACGGTGACAGAGACCAGCGAAGGCGAGATGCGAATCAGGGCCGAAAACGATGGGACGGCAATCACACTCAGGGTCACTGAGACGAGAACAGCCGTCGAACCCGGTGGCGTTGTCCAGGTGTACGGGACGCTCGAACCAGCACAGACGATAGCGGCCGAGCGCATCGAAGTCGTTAACAGCAGTCGGTGGGCCGAGTTCTACAAGTACGGCGCCTCGGCTATCGGCGCATTCGGATTCCTGCTGCTGTCCTTCCGGTACTGGCGCATCGATAGAGAGACGTGGACGCTGGAGGCCCGTGATGGCTGACCTGCTGACACACCTGCTCGTTCCGTATATCCTTCTCACGGTCGCGAGTTGGCGCGTCGACTGGCTCGATCAGCATTGGGTCGTCGTTGGGATGGGCGGTGCGGCGATTCCTGATCTGGTGAAAATAGAAATCGTCCTTGAAGAGAGAACGGTTGAATCTATACTTGGATTCCCGTTTTCATACGACCCGCTCTCCACACTCGGCGGAGTCCTGTTGCTCGCTGGAATTATCACCGTCGCATTCGATCGACGCCACTGGAGACGAGTGTACGGCCTGGTGACGTTCGGCGGCCTCACGTCACTCCTGCTCGATGGGATGCGGGTGTACGCCGACGGGCGGGCAAGCGCTTGGCTGTATCCGTTCACAAACTGGCGGCCGCCGACACCGAGCCTGTACGTGTCTTCGGACCCGACCGTGCTCGTGGTAGCGCTACTCGCTGCCGGTACAGTAACAGTCCTTGATAGGCGAAAACGGTCGCGTAACTGACCGCGCTACCAGGTCAATCCTTCATAGGTGATGCCGTCGCGCCGGTCAATGATACGTCGGCCGTCAACGACGACAGGGGCAGCCATCTCGTCGAATTCAGCGTCGAGCGCTCCGAACTCATCCCAGTCAGTGACAACAATAGCGCCGGAGGCACCCTCGAGAGCGGTCGCAGCCGAGTCGGCATACTCGATGTCGGGATAGCGTTCGCGCATATTCTCGGTGGCAACGGGGTCGTAGGCGACGATATCCGCACCGCGCTCCTGCAATCCCTCGATGACCGGAACCGCTCGCGTGTTCCGGATGTCGTCCGTGCCGGGCTTGAATGCCAATCCAAGAACGGCGACGCGTTTGCCGGACACGTCGGCGTGGTTGTCGAGGAGAGAGAGGAGACGCTCAGGCTGGGCGTCGTTCAGTTCCACGGCCGCAGAGAGGACCGCAGGGTCGTATCCCTGCTCCCGCGCCGCGGCGATGATGGCGTCCGTGTCCTTCGGGAAGCAACTGCCACCCCAGCCGACGCCGCTTCGGAGGAACTGTTCGCTGATTCGGTCGTCAAGTCCGATAGCATCGGCGACCTCGTAGGCGTCAACGTTGAACTCCTTGCAGATGTTCCCGATGTCGTTGATGAGGCTGACCTTCGTTGCGAGGAATGTGTTGTTGGCGTACTTTATCATCTCGGCCTCGGCGATACCGGTCTCGACGATCGGCACGTCACCGTCAACGGCCTCGCGTAGTGGCGCGTAGAGGTCATGGAGCAGGGCCGTAGATCGGTCGTCGTCCGTCCCGAAGACGAGCTTGTCGGGGTTCAGGAAGTCCGCGACGGCCGTCCCCTCGCGCTGGAACTCGGGATTGGACGCGACGAGGAAGTCTACCCCCCGTTCAAGACCGGCGTCGGCGATACGTGGTGCGAGCCGATCCTCAGTCGTGTTCGGGACGACAGTCGACTTCGTGACGACGAGATGCGGGTCGTCTGCCGGGCGCTCGGCAGAAGCCAGCGCCTCACCGATAGATGCCGCCCCGGCTTCCATGAACTGGAGGTCGATGCTTCCATCGTCGTTGGAGGGCGTCGGGAGCGCTAGCATCGTTAGCTCAGTGTCGAGTATTTCCTCGTAGTCGGTACTTGCCCGGAGTCGCCCACCACCGTGTTCGGCGACGAGTTCGTCAAGCCCAGGTTCGTGTATCGGTGACTCGCCGTCATTGATTGCATCAACGATGTCTTCGTCGATGTCTATCGTTACGACTTCGTGCCCGAGATCCGCAAGACACGCCGCGACCGTCGTCCCGACGTATCCGCTCCCGACAATACTGACGTTCATCGAGCGGCAGTAGTCAAGGAGCGGATATTATAATTCGGATCTTATAATTCGACAAGAGTTTTATCGGACGGCCAACGAATTGAGATATATGAAAGCTGTCGTACTCGCCGCTGGTGAGGGTACCCGTCTCCGTCCGCTGACTGAAGACAAGCCGAAGGGGATGGTAGAGGTCGCAGGGAAACCGATTCTGACCCACTGCTTCGAGCAACTGATCGAACTGGGTGCTGACGAACTGCTGGTAGTTGTCGGCTACAAGAAGCAGGCCATCATTAATCACTACGAGGACGAGTTCGATGGCGTCCCGATTACCTACACCCACCAACGCGAACAGAACGGCCTTGCCCACGCACTCCTGACCGTCGAGGAGCATGTCGACGACGACTTCATGCTGATGCTCGGCGACAATATCTTCGAAGCGAACCTCCAAGACGTCGTCAACCGTCAGGCCGAAGAACGCGCCGACGCCGCCTTCCTCGTCGAGGAAGTGCCCTGGGAGGAGGCCGGGCGGTACGGTGTCTGTGATACCAACAAGTACGGCGAGATCACCGAAGTCGTCGAGAAACCGGAAGAGCCGCCGTCGAACCTAGTGATGACCGGGTTCTACACGTTCACGCCGGCTATCTTCCACGCCTGCCATCTGGTGCAACCCTCCAATCGCGGCGAGTACGAGATCAGTGATGCGATTGACCTCCTGTTACACTCCGGGCGAACGATCGACGCGATCCGCATGGACGGCTGGCGGAACGATATCGGCTATCCCGAGGACCGCGATCAGGCCGAGAAGCGGCTACAGGGCGAGATTGATCCGGAGATAGCCGCCGAAAACATCGCTGCGAGCGAGTGAGAACCCAGCTTGGGTAGCCTGGTCAGTAACCAGTGAAACCAGACACTCACGTGGGCCGCGTGGCTATGCGGGTACTCAATCGGAAGGCTGGACCACCACCGTGAGACGAGATCTATCGTACAGCGTCAAACGGAACAGGCACAGCAAGAACTGGATCGACGCTGCGATAGCCGACACGGCTGCGTCGGTACGTACACCGTGGGGACGTCGGCTCACGAATACGTCTCGTGCAGCACTTTCTCCCGGTATCACAACGACAATTCAGGGCTATTGGGCCGCGTGTCCACGGACAGTAGCTTCAGCATTTGAGTCCCGGGACGTAGGACTTATGCCGGAACTCGGCAATCACACTGATAATGGATAGTGGCTGGCGGTATCGAGTCGCAAGTGTAGCCGGCGTTGTCGTGCTGACAGCGGTCGCCGTCGCACTTGTCAACAACGCTACCATCCAGTCGATAGCGACAACCATCCCGATACTCAGTCGGTTGCCGACCGATCCTCCAAAGGGACCGGAGTTCACGATCGAACTCCTAGTCACGACCGCAGTCGTCGTCAGCGTGTTCCTCCCGCTGTACAAACCCCGTCCACGGAGAATTCTCGATGCTGTAGCGCTGGCCCAGAAGCGGGTGCTCGTGGCAGCTCTCGTTCTGGCGACAATCGGCTACTTCGACTATTCATACAAACTGCCGCGCTTGACTGTCGTGTTAGTGACCCCGTTGTTACTGGTCGCACTGCCCGCGTGGTTTGTGTGGATTCGAGAGCGGCCATCATCAAACGGCGAGCGAACCATCGTCGTCGGCGATAACCTCCGAGTGATAGACGAAGTAGCAAGCGAGGTCGACGGGACGCTCCTGGGATATCTCTGTCCGACGAGTGTTATGACGACAGTCGAACGGACCGAAGCCATCGCTGACGGCGGAACTAACCCCGGTGGATTGGAACGGTTGGGTGGTCTCTCGCGAATCGAGGATGTACTCGTCGAGTATGATATCGATACGGTCGTGCTAGCGTTTGAACACGCCGACCGGGCGGAGTTCTTCGGCGCGCTCGACGCCTGCTACGAGTATGGTGTCAACGCAAAAGTCCACCGAGAACACACAGACTCTGTACTGACCGCCAGCAGTGGGGTCGGAACGCTAGTCGACGTGGAAATCGAGCCCTGGGACATACAGGACTACATTCTCAAGCGCGCATTCGATATTGCGTTTGCATCGGCCGGGCTGATTGTACTATCGCCGGTGATTATTGGGATTGTAGTAGCGATAAAGCTAGAGGACGGCGGCACAATACTGTACCGACAAGACCGAACAGCGGTGTTCGGCGAGACCTTCTCGATCTACAAGTTCCGGTCGATGATCGAGAACGCGGAAGGCGAAACCGGCGCGAAGATCAGCGACGAAGATGCAGGTGGGGTTGATCCACGCGTAACATCGGTTGGGCGAGTGCTGCGACAGACGCATCTGGATGAAATTCCACAGCTCTGGTCGATACTGCGGGGCGATATGAGTGTCGTCGGCCCACGGCCCGAACGACCAGAACTGGACTCGGATATCCAGACCGGCGTCGTTGACTGGCAGAAACGATGGTTCGTCAAACCGGGTCTGACCGGGCCTGCCCAAGTTAATCATGTGACTGGAAAGGAGCCGGGCGAAAAGCTGCGATACGACCTAGAGTATGTGCGCGATCAGTCGTTTAGCTATGATATGAAACTCGTTTCGAGACAGGTCTGGAGCGTTATTATTGATGTGATAACGGCACACAGGAACCATTGAGAACAGTTAGTCATTGAGTCTACCATCTCAGTATTCGACCGCAATACGCCGGTCGTGGTGAACCAGTGTGTCTCAGTAAGCACTCCAGTAGGGGCGTATCGTGGCACTAAATCTGGGAACCGTGATCATCACGCTGGTGCACTGTCTCATCGAGTTTCGATAAACGATGCAGAGACAGTCACAGCGGCAAAGTGACACGGCAGGATGATTTGAGCCACACAGTAGTGTCGCAGTCAACGGTCATCGTCATCGATCTACGCGAAACGCACACTGTCGATCCATTATTCGCTGTTTTCGGCGCTTTCACCCCCCAGCTTACACGATTCTGGAAACATTCTAGCCTCAACACGGTGACCCGATCTGTCAAAAAAGGCTCTCGGGTTCAACAACAGCCAAGCTGGCGGCAAAGCTCCTCGAACCGCCGGAGCCGCCAGAGCAGCGCGAGTAGCCAGCTGCGCGCCGCTTACTCCACAGTCACACTTTTCGCCAGGTTGCGTGGTTTATCGATGTTTCGCCCCAGCAACGCAGCCGTGTGATACGACACCAGTTGCAGGTGCGTGTTTGCAAGCACTGCAGCGGCCCTCGGATGTGTCTCCGGAATCTGGAGCACGTGGTCAGCGTACCGTTCAACGTCGCTCTGTCCGTCGGTAATCGCGACCACTGGGGCATCGCGCGCTTCAACCTCTTTGACGTTTCCGATCGTCTTGCGGGCGCGCTCGTCGTCGCCAGTTACGATAGCGAATACGGGCGTGTTCTCGGTCACCAGGGCCAGTGGGCCGTGTTTTAGCTCACCGGCAGCGAAGCCCTCAGCGTGCTTGTAGGTGATTTCCTTCATCTTCAGTGCGCCCTCAAGTGCCACAGGATTCTGGTAGCCACGGCCGATGAAGAAGTAGGCGTTGGCGTTCTGATACAACTCAGCGACTTCCCGGGCGGCAGATTCGTCAAGAACCTCTTGGACGTGGCCAGGGAGGTCACGGAGCGCGCTGATTACCTGCCGGGCGTCGCCGGTTGTCGACGTCCCGAGGGCGAGCAGATTCAGTGCGGCTAGCTGGGAGGCGAAGGTCTTGGTCGCGGCGACGCCGATTTCCGGTCCGGCGCGGATGTACAGCGCGTGGTCGCACTCGCGGGCCGCAGTGGAGCCGACGACGTTGGTCACGGCCAGCGTGCGCGCGCCGCGACGGCGGGCGGCCCGAAGTGCCGAAAGCGTGTCCGCGGTTTCGCCGCTCTGCGTGACGCCAACGACGAGCGCGTCGCCAATGGGTGGCGTACCTGTGGCGTATTCGCTGGCGAGGAACGCCTGGGCGGGGATGCCCGCTTCACGAAACAGCTGTGCGCCGTGCAGGGCTGCATGGTAGGAGGTCCCGCAGGCAACGAACTGGACGCCAGTCGGGGAGAGGTCGCCGAGGTCGCCGATATCGACCGTTCCGGCGAGTTCGTCGACCCGGCCCCGCAGACACTGCCGGAGCGCTCGGGGTTGCTCGTGAATCTCTTTGAGCATGAAGTGGTCGTAGCCGCTCTTGCCGGTCTCCTCGGGATCCCACTGGACGGTGTCGATGTCCTTCTCAACGACAGTGCCGTCGGTGTCAGTGACGGTCCATCCGGCACCGTTGAGTCGGGCGAATTCGCCGTCAGCGAGGTAGACGACTTTGTCAGTGAAGTCCCGGAAGGCGGGCACATCACTGGCCAGATACGTCGCGTCGTCGTCGATGCCTAGCACGAGCGGCGAGTCGTTTCGTGCGGCAAATACCGAGTCACAGCCGGCAACGACGACGGCGACGGCGTAGCTTCCCTCAAGTCGGTCGACCGTCTCTCTGACAGCGCCTTCAGGGTCAGCCCCCGCCTCTAGCGCGTCCTCGATGAGATGGGGGACGACCTCGGTATCGGTGTCAGACGTGAACGTGTGTCCAGCGCTGACGAGTTCGTCTCGCAGGGACTGGTAGTTCTCGATGATCCCGTTGTGGACGACTGCGACATCGCCGGTGCAGTCCTGATGCGGGTGAGCATTCTCGTCGGTCGGCGGGCCGTGCGTGCTCCAGCGGGTGTGGCCGATACCGACCGACCCTGAGAGCGTCCGTTCAGAGAGGGCCTCACGCAAGTCAGCAATTTTCCCGGAGTGTTTGCACAGGTCGATATGATTGTTCGCAAGCGCGACGCCGGCGGAGTCGTACCCGCGATACTCCAGTTTCGAGAGGCCGTGGACAAGCGTGTCGAGCGTTTCGTCGCCGCGGCCAACACAGCCGATAATCCCACACATCAGCGGACCACCTCCGCGCCTTCGCGGACGGTTCCATCGACTGTCACGCCGGTGGCGAGCCGGGCATTTGGACCCACGAGCGACCCGGAGACGAAGCTCACGTCACCAAGCGCAGTGGCACGGTCGGCGATGACGGCACCGAGCCGCTGGTCCTCGAACACCTCCATGCCGACCTGAACATCGGCCGGCCCACCAGGAACGACGGTGTTGACGCCCAGATTCACGTCCTGGCCGGTGACAGTGTCGATGAGGGTTGAACTCGGGTCGACACGCGTGTCCGCATCGAGGACGGTGTGCTGGATGACGCTGTTGGCTCCGATAGTGGAATTACGGCCCAGCGCGACGTTTGGACCGATGACGGCGTCCGGGCCAATCTCGCAGTCCGGGCCAATGACGACCGGCGACTGGAGGGTCGCCTCGTCGTGGACGCGTGCGGAGTTGTCGACCCAGACCTGTTCGTCTCGGGCCGATTCGACGACTCGACCTCGCGCTAGCACCTCGCGGGCGACAGTCAGCAGGTCCCACGGGTAAGTTGCGTCAACCCACATCCCGTCGATCTCGACCGCCTGGACGCGGTCAGATTCAAGCAGGAGTTCGATAGTGTCGGTCAGTGCCAACTCGCCGGCATGACGGGTCGTTTCATCGATAGCCTCGAAAATGTCGCCGTTGAAGGCGTACACGCCGCCATTGATGAGCCTGAATTCGTCGTGTTGTGGCTTTTCGACAATGTCAACGATATCACCGTCCTGTACCTCGACAGCTCCGTATCGACTGGTATCCTGTCGTTCGATGACGGCGATACTCGTGTGCCCAGTCTCCGCGTAGGAGGTATTTACCGCCTCGATAGTGGCTGCGTCGACGAGACGGTCACCGTTCATCACCAGAACAGGGCCGTCGACGACGCTCCGTGCCTGAAGAAGTGCGTGCCCGCTGCCGAGCTGTTTCGTCTGGCTCACGTAGGAAATGGGCACGCCACGATACGTCGGCCCGAAGTGGTCCTGAACGCGGTCGCGCTTGTAGCCGACGACGACGACCAGTTTCTCGATGCCTGCCTCGACCAGCGCATCGAAGACGTGTTCAAGGATCGGACGGTTCGCGGCCGGCAACATAGGTTTTGGCCGGTTTCGCGTCAACGGCCGGAGGCGAGTCCCTTCACCCGCAGCGAGGACTACAGCCGTATCGATGTGCATACATATTGCAGACGGAGGAGGGGCTTCAATATGGCGGCCTTACCGAGATTGGTCGGTGTTTACTCGACACGTATGTCCAGTTATGGCGGCAAAACCAGACGAGTGAAACCTCCGAGACAGTCGGTCCTCGTGACGCTTCGCGGGGTCTGGATGACAGACTACTGCTCGCCCATCCGCTCGCCAGCGACCCGACGGCCCTTCGTCGTCAGATTCACTTCGGTCCGCTCCCGGAGCACACTTATCACGTCGAGTTCGATCAGTCGGTCGAAGATCTCCTCGGTTTTCTCGACGTCGATGCCGACAAAGTTGGGGATATCGAACGGCGACACGCCGGAGTGCAGCGCCATGATGACCCGTTTCTCCGTAGAACTCAGGTCAAGATCAGCCTGATTCTGTTCGGCGCTCTCTTCGAGCATCGTCCGGAGGACAGTTGCGTGAAACTCTTCGCCCGCAAGGTGTGTTTCGACGCTGATATCCTCCTCGCTGTGCTCGACCTGAATGACCGTCCGCTCCTCGCCGCTGACCTGTTTCTCTTCAACAGCAAGGTCGCCGATGTCGGCGCGGTCGATGACAACGGCCTGCCCGTCGGCCATGGCGAGTTTCAGCGCCTCGTCGGTCACTTTGAGTCGGCCTTTCGTCCATTCGGCGGACTGGACAACACCACCCTTCAGTGCCGGGTGTTGCACCAGCACGATTGCGCCGTCGAGACTCGCCCGGTAAAAATCGGTTTCGAACGTTCCGTGGTCTGACGCCGATACGAGGATAACGTCCTCGCCGACGTAGAGCGCGACGTAGTCGGAGACACCAGCACTCTGCTGGTTCACGTCGAACCGGTCGGCAATACGATCGATATCAGTCAGTGAAATTTGTCGCTTATCATCGCCCAGCAGGGCGACCCGCTCGGTGGTGAGGACGATGCGACAGTTTCGCCACTCGGCGTCAGTCAGCCGCTGGCCCTGTGAGACCGCCAGAAGGAACTGCCCCTTCGTATCGGCGATCTTCTTTTCGGTGTCGCTCATACCCCGTACCGGCCTCTTGTACACTCGTTGTCCGCAGGACTCAATATAAGTTCCGTCGCCAGTGTCGAAAGTGAGAACGGCCGGCCGCACCGGTAGGGCTCTCGCAGCGAAGTCGTACACAATTAGATAGGATATTTTTTGCGTGCGGCGATGTACTGTCAACTGATGACACGGGGAGACGAACCGGGTCGGGACCAGTCCCAGACGGGGCACGAGACAGTCGAACCACCGAACTGGTTCGTCGAACAGGCGAACGTGACGGACCCGGCTGTCTACGACCGCTTCGAGCAGGAGTGGCCCGATTGCTGGCGCGAGGCCGCCGAGTTGCTTGACTGGGAAGAATCGTTCGAGACAGTACTCCGTGGAGCGGACGGGCCACCGTTCGAATGGTTCCCCGGCGGCCGATTAAACGCCGCATACAACTGTCTTGACCGGCACCTCCCCGAACGGAAAAACCAATTGGCACTGGTCTGGGAGGGACATCTGGGCGAGTCCCGCACCTACACCTACCTCGAACTGTATCGGGAGGTCAACGCCTTCGCTGCGGCACTGCGGGACCGCGGCGTCGGCCCGGACGACGTGGTGACGCTGTACTTGCCGATGGTACCCGAACTCCCGGTCGCGATGCTGGCCTGCGCACGCCTTGGCGTGCCACACAACGTCGTTTTCGCCGGGTTCTCCGCGGACGCGCTGGCGACGCGCATGGAGCGGGCCGAGTCGGAGCACCTCGTCACCTGCGACGGCTACTACCGCCGCGGGAGCGCCGTCGCACAGAAGAACAAGGCCGACAACGCACGCATCGCCGTCGACCACGACGTGTCGGTCGTCGTGCTGGACCGACTGGGCCGTGACGTGCACTTAGGCGACGACTACGACGACTATCACGACCTGCTGGCGGCCCACGAGGGCGCGGAAGTCGAACCGGTTTCGCGGGCGGCCAACGACCCGCTCTTTCGCATCTACACCTCAGGGACGACTGGCGAGCCCAAAGCGGTCACACACACGACCGGTGGCTATCTCGCACACGTCGCCTGGACCGCCCAGTCAGTTCTCGACATCAAGCCCGAGGACACCTACTGGTGCTCGGCCGACATCGGCTGGATTACCGGCCACTCCTACATCGTCTACGGCCCGCTCGCGCTCGGGACGACAACAGTTCTTTACAACGGCACGGCGGACCACCCAAAGAAGGACCGCCTGTGGGAGCTCATCGAGAAGTACGCCGTCGACGTGTTCTACACTGCGCCGACGGCCGTCCGAGCGTTTATGAAGTGGGGCGAGGAGTACCCTGACAAGCATGACCTCTCCAGCCTGCGCCTGCTGGGCACGGTCGGCGAGCCGATGGACGCTCGCGCCTGGGAGTGGTATCGCGAACATATCGGCGGTGGCGAGTGCCCAGTCGTGGACACCTGGTGGCAGACCGAGACGGGCGCGATACTCGTATCGACCCTGCCTGGCGTCGACGAAATGAAACCGGGAGCCGCTGGAACCCCACTACCGGGAATCGAGGCGTCCGTCGTCGACCGCTCTGGCGCGGGAGCCGAGCCAGACACAGCCGGCGAACTCGTCGTGACACGACCCTGGCCGGGGATGCCGCGGGCGCTGCTCGACGGGACGGGCTGGGGTAGCGCCCCGGACAGTGCTGAGGAGTGGCGGTACTACCCCGAAGACAGCGTCTCGATCGACACTGACGGCTACATTACGTTCCTCGGTCGGATCGACGACGCGATCAACGTCGCTGGACGGCGGTTCAGTACCAAGGAACTGGAGTCGACGGTTGCCGGCGTTACCGGCGTCGCAGAAGCCGCCGTCGTCGGTGCCGACGACGAGACGACCGGAACGGCGGTGTACGCGTTCGCCTCCCCGGAGGACGGCTACGCGGAGGATGAACTCCGGGAAGCCATCGAAGACGCGATCGTCAACGCTATCGGTGGTATCGCCCGTCCGAAAGAAATCGTGTTCACGCCCGACCTCCCAAAGACACGCTCGGGCAAGGTTATGCGCCGCCTGCTAACCGCAGTGGCGAACGACGAGAATCTGGGCGATACCAGCGCGCTGCGGAACCCTGAAATTCTCGGCGAAATTCAGTCGACGACGAGAAGAGAGTGAGCTGTTTCGGCTTTCTCTGTATTTCCGAAATATAATCGCGACGACGACGTCTCCGACGATCGCTTTACTATTGTTTTACTCGTCTGTATCTATGCATCGGACACAACGCTTATTTCGATATTCTGTGAATCCCCGAAACGCATGGACGGCGAATCGGACCGCATCGGTGAGCGAGGATACGAACAGCTACGGCGCGCAGCTGAAACGCACCGGTCCGACCTCGTGCTCCGACTCGGTGCGGAGGTCGGACTCCGCCCGGCGGAGATGACCGCCGTACGGCTGGCCGATATCATCGAGTTCGAGGGATATCGCCTGCTGGCTGTTCGGGAGGACGGCGAAGTAGTCCGCGAGACGTACCTCCCGGATTCGGTCGAACACGACATGCGGAAGTACACGAATTCGGCCGGAATGGACGACGACGAGCCGCTGTTTTCCGTCTCCCCACGTCGGCTCCAGATGCTGGTCAATGAGGTAGCCGACCGAGCCGCTGAGACGACACCACACCTGAAGGAGGTTTCATCACGCGACCTCCGATGGCGGTTCGCGGCGAGCCTGCTGGACGATGGCGTTCCGCCGGACATCGTCTGTGCGCTCGGCGGCTGGGACCGACTCGACCGACTGGACCCGCTGCTTGACGAACCAGACCGTGAAACCATCATCGCGGCCGTCGACGGGTCCGGCGGGCAGGCGTCCGCAAGCGAGCCGCAACGAACCGTTGGCTGGATTACGGCGGTCAGCGAGACGCTTGCGGCCGCTGCAACTGATGAAGCGATTGCGACAACGGTCTGTGACCACCTGACCGAGACGGCGGGCTTCGAGTTCGCCTGGCTCGCCGAGCGTACCGGCGATGGGTTGACACCGCGCGCGACGACAGAGGTCTCGGAGTCGACCGTTGAGCAGCAGATCGATGAGCATATCGAGTCAGTCACCGCCCCGCTCGACGTGGGCGAGGTTCGTGTCGTCGACGACAGCGCCGGACCGGTCGTGCTGGTCCCGCTAGTCAGGGAAAACGCGGTCTCCGGTGTCATCGGGGTCGGAGCCAGCGAGGGGCTTACCGACGCGGAACGTGCCGTACTGTCCGCGCTCGGGGTCCAGATCGGCCACGCACAGGTCGCCGCCGAACGCAAGCGCCTCCTGCTAGCCGACACGGTGACCGAGTTGGAATTCCACTGTGGGGACGAGCGAACCTTTACCGCCGGAGTATCCGGGGCGTTACAGTGTACGGTCGAACTGTCCGGCGTCGTCCCTGTTGCGGGCCAGTCACTGCTGTATTATCTGATGGTCGAAGGCGCTTCGGCCGACGCGATACTCTCGTATGCGGACGACGATGACGGCGTGGCCGACGCCAGACTCCTCGAACAGCACAGCGACGGCGTGTTACTGGAAGTTGTCGTCACCGATACGCCAGCACTCCAGTTGGTCGAAAGCGGCGGGCGCATCCGGTCTGTGACGGCCACGGACGGTGTCGCAACTATCGCAGTCGAGCTCCCCGGTGAGGCCGATATCAGACCAACGGTCAACGCCGTCACCGACGCCTACAGGGAGACATCGTTAGCAGCGAAGCGAGAGACGGAACGGCCGGCCGAGACGGACACCGGATTCCGCGACCGACTGACCGACACCCTCTCAGACCGGCAAGAGACCGTTCTTCAGGCGGCCTACCACAGCGGCTATTTCGAGTGGCCTCGGGGCTCGACCGCTGAGGAGCTAGCGGACTCGCTGGACGTCTCGTCGCCGACGTTGCATAATCACCTCAGGAAGGCACAGCAGAAGGTCCTGACCGCGTTTTTCGACGACCGGCCGACCGAACCGCGACAGCCGGTCGACAACTGAAACCCTGTTTCATGTTATCGTAGTTAGACCCCCTGTTTATATGGCCGCTGTGAAATATCGATGATAGACCATGTCAGATGAAGATGTCCAGCTAGAAGCGCGGCTTGCGGAGCAGGAGGTTTTCGAGCCCCCGGAGTCGTTCGTCGAGCAGGCGAACGTCACGGACGAGGGTATCTACGACGAGTTCGAAGAAAACTGGCCGGAGTGCTGGGAGGGGGCCGCCGAGCTCCTCGACTGGGAGGAGGACTACGATCAGGTACTCGACGACTCGAACCCGCCGTTCTACGAGTGGTTCACGGACGGGACCCTAAACGCCTCGGCGAACTGCCTAGACCGGCACCTCGACGAGCGGGGTGACGAAGCCGCTATCGAGTGGGTCGGCGAGCCGGTCGAGGAAGACAACATCACCTACACGTACGAGGAACTCCATCAGAAGGTCAACGAGTTCGCGGCCGGCCTGCGGGAGATGGGCGTCGGCGAGGACGACGTCGTGACGATGTACATGCCGATGATTCCGCAGCTCCCCATCGCCATGCTGGCCTGTGCCCGCATCGGCGCCCCCCACTCCGTCGTGTTCGCCGGCTTCTCCGCGGACGCGCTCGCGACCCGAATGAACGCCGCCGACTCGGAGTATCTGGTCACCTGTGACGGCTACTACCGCCGCGGTGACCCGCTTGACCACCTCGACAAAGCCAACGAAGGACTGAGCGGCGTCGACCACGAGGTCGAACGCGCTCTCGTCGCCGAGCGCCTGATGGACGGCGACGGCTTCGACCACGACTACGCGGACAACCAGGTCGCCTTCGAGGACGTCATCGCCGACAACGAGGGCGCAACGGTCGAACCGGTCAACCGCGACGCCGAGGACATGCTGTTTCTCATGTACACCTCCGGGACCACCGGGAAGCCGAAGGGTGTCAAACACTCCACTGGCGGCTACCTCGCCTGGGCAGCCTGGACCTCGCAGGCAGTGCTCGACATCAAACCCGAGGACACGTACTTCTGCTCTGCCGACATCGGCTGGATTACCGGCCACTCCTACATCGTCTACGGCCCGCTCGCGCTTGGGACGACGACGATGATGTACGAGGGGACGCCGGACTACCCCGACAAGGACCGCCTCTGGGACATTGTCGAGGAGTACGAGGCCGACCAACTGTACACCGCGCCGACGGCCATCCGCGCGTTCATGAAGTGGGGCAAGGAGTACCCCGAAAAACACGATCTCTCCAGCCTGCGCCTGCTGGGCACGGTCGGCGAGCCGATCAACCCCCGGGCCTGGAAATGGTACTACAAGCACATCGGCAACGAGGAGTGTCCCGTCGTCGACACCTGGTGGCAGACCGAGACTGGCGGCATGATGATAACGACGCTGCCCGGCGTCAAAGACATGAAACCAGGGTCCGCCGGGCCGCCGTTGCCGGGCAACGACGTACGCATCGTCGACACCGAGGGTGAGGAAGTCGAACCCGGCCGTGCCGGCTACCTGACCGTCGACAAGCCGTGGCCGGGGATGCTCCGGACGCTGTACAAGAACGACGAGCGGTTCATCAACGAGTACTGGGCCGAGTACTCGGATACCGACAGCGACGACTCCGACGACTGGGTGTACTTCCCCGAGGACGGCGCGAAAATCGATGATGACGGCTACATCACCGTGCTGGGACGGGTCGACGACGTGATCAACGTCTCCGGCCACCGTCTCGGGACGATGGAAATCGAGAGCGCTATCGTCGGCGTGGAAGGCGTTGCTGAAGCCGCTGTCGTCGGTGGCGACCACGATATCAAGGGCGAAGCGGTGTACGCATACGTCATCACCGAGGACGGCTACGACGAGGACGAGGAACTCCGCAGTGCAATTATCGAAGGTGTCGAGGACGCTATCGGCCCGATCGCGCGGCCGGAAGCGGTCATCTTCACACCCGAGCTACCGAAGACTCGCTCCGGAAAGATCATGCGCCGCCTGCTAGAGGACATCGCGAACGGCGAAGAGCTGGGCGATACGAGTACGCTGCGAAACCCTGACGTCGTCAGTGATATCGAGACCAAAGTCCAGGGTGACTGAGCCGTAGCGGCGAACAGCACCACGAATTTTCAAGCCTTCAAACCCATGTCAAGAGACACGCATGCAGACCGAGAAGAGTCAGATATACAACCAGATGGCGGCACGGCGGCCGCCCACGATGACATCGATTACCTCGACAGGGAGGTGAACCTGTTACGACCAAGCACGCCGTTCATGCGCGACCATCTGAAGATCATCTGGAGCAGTTTCGTGCTCTGGGCGCTGGTCGTGTTCGGCCCGGTGACGCTGACCGCACTTGCGCCGGAGATGATGACCGTGCAGACGCCCCTATTCGGCTTCCCGCTACACTACTTCCTCGTTTCGTTCGGTGCGCCGACGGGCGCGCTCATACTGGCAGTAGTGTACACCCGCTACCGGGACCGTCTCGACCAGAAGTACGGCATCGATTCCGATTCCGTCGATAACACGGCTCCCGAGGCGGGCGAGCCAGCGGCCACTGACGGGGGTGTCGAGCAGTGACGGTCCCACTACAGGCAGAGGCGCTCGACATCTCGTTCAAGCTCGTCCCGGCGATTATCGTCTTCCTGATGATGGCGTCGTTCCTCGTCATCGGCTACGTGTTCAAGGTGGCCGACACCGAGGGGATGTGGGTCGCGGGCCGCGGCATCGGCAACATCGAGAACGGGATGGCCATCGGCGCGAACTGGATGTCCGCCGCCTCGTATCTGGGACTCGCCGGACTGGTCGCGCTCTCTGGCTTCTACGGGCTGGCGTTCATCGTCGGCTGGACGACCGGCTACTTCGTCCTGCTCATCTTCCTGGCGGCGCAGATGCGGCGGTTCGGAAAGTACACCGCGCCGGACTTCGTGGGTGACCGGTTCAATTCACCGACTGCCCGCGCGCTGGCGGCGTTCACCACGCTGCTCATCGCGTACGTCTACTCCGTCGGACAGGCCCGCGGCATGGGGCTTGTCGGCCAGTACGTCTTCGGGCTCGACATCATTCCGATGATCGTCGTGATGATGACGATCACCGTCGGCTACCTCGCGCTCTCGGGGATGTTGGGCGCGACCAAGAACATGGCCGTCCAGTACACGATCCTCATCGTCGCGTTCCTCGCGGGCGTGTACATCGTCGGTTTCTCGCAGGGATACTCGACGGTGCTCCCGCAGATCGAGTACGGCGCACTGATCGCCGACCTCGGACGCGAGTTCTCCGCGCCGTTCGTGAACCAGCCGTTCTACCTCTGGATCGCGACGGCGTTCTCGCTCATTGTCGGGACCTGTGGCCTGCCACACGTCCTCGTCCGATTCTACACGGTCAGGAGCGAGCGCGTCGCTCGCTGGTCCTGCGTGTGGGGGCTGTTCTTCATCCTCCTGCTCTACTGGGCGTCGCCCGCGATGGCGGCCTTCGGTGTCGACCTCTTTCAAGCGACGACGGGCGCGAGCGCCTACGCCGCGGAAGGCGGCATGTCCGGCGCTGAAGGTGACGTGATCGTCGTGCTCGCCGCACAGTTCGCGAACCTCCCGACGTGGTTCGTCGGCCTCGTCGCGGCCGGGGCGATGGCGGCCGCCATCGCGACGACAGCTGGCCTGTTCATCACGGCCTCATCGGCGGTCGCACACGACATCTACACCGAACTGATCAATCCCGACGCGACCCAGCGCCAGCAGGTGCTCATCGGTCGCGGGACGATTATCGGCATGGGCGCACTGGTGACGGTGACCGCGTTCAACCCACCGGCGCTTATCGGCGAACTGGTCGCCTACGCGTTCTCGCTGGCCGGCGTCGTCCTGTTCCCAATGTTCTTCCTCGGTCTCTGGTGGGAGAACACGAACCGTCAGGGCGCACTGGCCGGGATGATACTCGGCCTACTCATCTGGATCACCTCGATTATCAACAGCGTCCTGCCGAACTACATCGGCGCGCTCGGCGCAGCCGCTGGAGAGGGTGGCGCACTCGTCCCGATATACGCCCAGTACGTCCCGCCCATCGGCGCGGCGCTGATCGGGACGCCACTCGTGTTCATCGTCACCATCGCCGTGTCGCTGGCGACGCCCGAGCCACCCCTGGAGACGAAGAAGATGGTTCGACAGTGTCACAGCCCCGAACCAATGGGACAGCAAGAGACCGCCGCAGACGTCGTCGGCGATAGCACCAGTGGCGGCACCCCCGCAGACGACTAAACCAATGTACGATAATATTCTTGTTCCGACCGACGGCAGCGAAACCGCCGAAAACGCGGTCGATCAGGCAGTCGACATCGCCTCGAAGTACGACGCGACGGTCCACGCACTGTACGTCGTCGACGTCGACGCCACCAGCTACTCGCTGGGGACAGAGCAGGTCGACCGAATCCGACAGGGGAATCTGGAGGAGATGACAGAAGTGAAAGCCGACGCAGACGACGCCACCGGCTACGTCCGCGACCGGGCCGCCGAGCACGGCGTCGACGTGGAAGAACACATCACTGCCGGCGAACCGGCCCGCGCCATCCGAAAGTTCGTCGAGGACAACGACATCGACCTCGTCGTGATGGGGTCCCACGGCCGCTCAGGCCTCAAGCGCGTCATCCTCGGCAGCGTCACAGAGAAGGTGCTCCGCCGGACGCGGCTGCCGGTGCTGGTCGTCGATGTTCACGGTGATACGGATATCGAGGCGTGACTGAGTATGGGACAGAACCGACCACAGTCGCCACAGACGACGGGAGGCCGCCGATGAGCGTCGTCGACACCCTCCGTAACCACGTGCAAGACCACAAGCGGGGAATGTTCGTCGACCTCGTGTTCGCTATCGCCTGGGTGACTGCTGTGAGTGTTATCTTCGACCTGCTCCCGGCTCCCCAGTGGGCCTACTACCTGACGCTCGCCGCCGGTGTCGTCGCGTACTACGGCTTCTTCTGGTCGCTTGAGCTGGCGATGGAACAGCAGTAGATCGGAATCCGTTTTCAGCAACGGTAGATCCATAGCTAGTTTACGACATCCCTGTTAAACGTACACATACGGTGGCCGAACCACCGCTTTACCCGTGCTGTCCAAGCACCCCTCCATTCTCAAGCCTGGCGAATTTCAGCCCTGCCGGTAGTAATAATACCATGTAGGTGCATTGACTTTTTCGATGGCAGCAGACGCCGTGGAGTCAGCAATGATCTACGAAAGTTCAACGGGAGAGTACTACAGTGGTCTCGACATCTGGATGCGCTTCGAGTCGGGGTTCTGGGACCCACACGATTGGAGTCAAGCGACAGGACAGGAGTGGGTACAGACCGAGGCGGGTGAAGTGCTCACCCTGACGCCAGTCCCAGAGTCAGACCTTCCGGACGGGGTGTCGGTGACCGAGGCTGAGGACATCGAGTACCTGCCCGAGTGAAAACGGCCAGACAGGAGCAGGTCACGAGTCCGACTGTACTGACTGGGCTACATCGGAACTTAACCGCCGCGAGAGGCAAACCACGGGTCACAGTGGTCCTCCCGTTCAGCGGTACCGCTCAACTGCCCCGGCTCAGTACCGGTCCCTGTCCGATTTTCTCGGCCCGGCGTCAAGAGAAGTCGTTCTGTGGCGCGTAGCGCCGTACTGGTGCTCACGGGTCGCGCTGCTCCCCGTTCGCGTTTCGAGACCCCTCGCTTCGCTCGGGCTCTCGCTACTCACGGCTTTGCCGTTCGTTCTGCGGCGCACAGCGCCGCACTACTTCTCACTCATCGCTTCACTCGCCATATTCCGCCCTTGCGCGTTCAACGCAACCTCGGTCCGAACCCGGACCTCATCAACCGCACCAACATCAAGCAGTTTCTGATAGATTTCCTCGACCTCGTCAGGTGTCGTTCCAACGAAATCGGACATCTCGAACGGTGAAACACCAGAGTACAGCGCCATCAGCACCTGGCTCTCCATCTCCGAGAGTTCGTAATCGTCCTCGCGGTCCTCGATAACGCGGGTGAACAGCGTCTTCAGCGCCCGCGTGTGGTGATCCATCCCCGAAATGTGGGTTTCGACGCTGCGGTCCTGGTCGTCAGTGTGTTCGACCTCGATGACCTCCCGCTCCTGCCCCATCACGGTACTGGTCTCGGTTTCGATGGTTCCGACGTCCTCGATTTCGAAGAACATACTCTTGCCGCCGGGAAACTGGAGGCGGATGATGTCGTCGTCTAGTTGAAACCGTGCCTTGCGCCACTCGGCGTCCTCCTGAACGACGCCACCGACGACCGCTTGCTGTCGTGCGAGGATGACCTCACCCTGTAGCGTCGCGCGGACGTACTCCGTCTGGAAGTCGTCTAGGTTTGGCGTGTCGACGAGGAGGACGTTATTGCCCACCTCCAGCGCGGTTGCACCGCCAGTCCCACCATCGGGAACCAGATCGTCAGGGTTCGACGGGAGGGTGATGTTGGAGTGAGGAATGGGCTGTTTCGAGCCGTTCGTCGCCAGAATGAGTCGCTTGTTGGTGACGATGAGTCGACAGGAGCGCCACTTCGGGTCGGTCACCGTGTCGCCATCGCGGACGACGTACTGGAAGTCCCCCGACGTGTCGACTAGCTTGCGTTCGTCACCACTCATAGCCGCTGGTACTACAGATTTGATGCCGAAGGGTAAATAAGTTCCAGCACCGCTCTCACAGCGCGACAAGCAATCCGCCAGCGACGCCTAGCCCGCCGAACACCGTACAGACCGCCCAGAACGGGACCTGCCGGACCAGTCGGACCAGCGCGTCGACGGTGAGGTAGCCGACGACGGCGCTCACAACGAGCGCGACGACGGCCGGCAGCGGGTCGATTGCGGGGACACCGTCATCGACGAGGACCAGTACGTTGGCAGCGAGCGCGGCCGGAATCGACAGTAAGAACGAGAGTCGAAGCGACGACTCACCCTCGTGGCCCCTGAGCAACAGCGCGCTCACTGTCGTTCCAGACCGGGAGACACCGGGGAGGATGGCCAGCCCCTGCAACACCCCGACCAGTACGGCGTCGATCCCATCCGGAATCTCACGCTCTCCCAGTGACAGCGCCGCGGCGAAGCGCTGGAGGAGGCCGGTGATGACGAGCAGGCCGCCGACCAGCGCCAGAAAGAGACCACCCTCAAGCTCCGAAACGGCCGCGTCAAGGACCATATACGCGGGGAGACCAGTGACAGCGGTCGCCGCCGTCGCGATGATAATAAACGAGAGGTCCGCCGTCTCGTCGGCGAACGGACGACGCGAGAGTTGCCGGATCGAATGGAGGATGGTTCGGACCTCGGTGCGGTAGTAGGCCGTGGCCGCAACCGCCGTTCCGGCGTGGAGAAAGAGTGCGAGGCGGGTCGCAGCGGCGGGTGAGACGCCTGTGACCACCGTCGACGCGAGGGCGACGCCGCCCTCGCTGGAGACCGGAATCCATTCCAGCACCCCTTGCAGCAGGCCCAGCAGAATAGCGACGAGAATCGGGTTCATACCCACGGAGCGGACGCCGCGGGACAAAGGCCGTTCGGTTCCGGCCGTCGACGTGGCAGTATATATAGCCCCGGTGTCCAAGCGGGGGTATGCAACTGGGAAGCGGGGTGGTAGACCTGCTGTCGGGACTGCCGGCCTGGCAAGGGTTTCTGGTACTCGTCGGCAGCGGGGTCGCGCTTGCGCTGGTCATCCGTGTCCTCGGTGACCGGCTGCTCAGACGGGTCACCCCACACATCGAGGGCGATGTCGACGACATCGTCTTCCGTGGGATTCACACCGCCGTGTACGTCACGGTCGGTCTCGGCGGCGCGTACGCCGGCGCACAGATTTACGACATCCGCCCGGCCATCGCCGTCTCGCTGGAGGCCGGGACGCTCTCGCTAGTCGTCATCGTCTGGATGGTGACGCTACTGCGCATCGGTCGCCAAGCGTCCGCCATCGCGACGGATTCAGCGTACATCGACCGCCAGATGGTCCCCATCCTCCAGAACGTCTGGAGCGCGCTCATCTCGGGCGGTGGGATTCTGCTGTTGCTAGTCCTCTGGGACATCGACGTGACGCCGCTTCTGGCCTCAGCGGGGATTATGGGCATCATCGTCGGGCTGGCGGCCCGGGACACGCTGGCGAATTTTTTCGGCTCGCTCTCGCTGTATCTCGACGGGACGTACGCAGTCGGCGATTTCGTCGTTCTGGAGACCGGCGAACGCGGCCGTGTCGAGGATATCTCCGTCCGCTCGACGGTCATCCGCACCCGTGACGACATCCTCGTCACCGTTCCGAACTCGAAGCTCAACAACGCCGCCATCGTCAACGAGTCGACGCCGCGGCGCAAGCGTCGGATTCGCGTCCCTGTCGGCGTCGCCTACGGGACGGATATCGACCGGGTCGAGGAGATTCTTCTGGAACTGGCCGAAGCCGAAGACCTCGTGCAGGAACGGCCGAACCCACGGGTCCGGTTCCGGGAGTTCGGCAACTCAGCGCTGAACTTCGAACTGCTGTGCTGGGTCAGTAATCCGGCTCTGACAGCTCGGGCGACTCACGAACTCAACAGCGCGATCTACAAGCGATTCCGGGCAGAGGATATCGAAATCCCGTTCCCCCAGCGGTCCATCTCCGTCTCGACCGAGGAAATTCCGGGCGAACTGTTCGATCAGGCGCAGTCAAAAGGCAAAACCACAGACGACGGCGGCATGACTGGCGAGTGAGCGCAAGCACGGTCGCAGGCCAACTGACCCGATGATCGAGAGGTCGAAACGCAATTACGGGGGCGACGCGTCGGCTCAGGCAATGAGTATACTTGAGGACGCCCGTGCGGCGCTTGCCACCGGGCCGCTGTGTGATTCCTGCCTTGGCCGGCTCTTCGCCGACCGGAGTTTCGGGCTGGCCAACGCCGAACGAGGGCACGCCCTTCGGGTGACGCTTGCGCTTGCAGACGACGACCCCTTTGAGGAAAGCGAGGATTGCTGGGTCTGTGAGGGCGAGTGTGACCGCTTCGAGTGGTGGGCCGAGCAGGCCGCAAGTGCCGTCCGCGGCTACGAGTTCGACACCTATCAGGTCGGGACGAAAGTGCCGCCGCTACTCGAAGAGAACGACGAACTGCTCCGGGAAGACGTGGGGCTAGACCCCGACGCCGGCGAAGCGCTGAAGACCGAACTCAACCGCGAAGTCGGCAAACGAATCGGCGACCTGACCGGCGCGGAGGTGGAGTTCGGCCGTCCAGCAGTCCAGCTCACGCTCGACCTCGCAACGGACGAAGTGGAGACCCACGTCAACTCGGCGTTCGTCTACGGCCGTTACCGCAAGCTCGAACGCGACATCCCCCAGACGAAGTGGCCCTGCAACGACTGCAACGGGACTGGGCTGTGGCAAGGCGAGCCCTGTGACGGCTGTGACGGCAGTGGCTACCGCTACGACGAGAGCGTCGAGCAACTGTCCGCGCCTGTCGTCCGTGAGGCGATGGACGGCGAGGAGGCCGTGTTCCACGGCGCAGGTCGCGAGGACGTAGACGCCCGGATGCTCGACTCCGGCCGCCCGTTCGTCATCGAGGTGATGGAACCCCGCAAACGCGACGTGGATGCTGACGAGCTCGAAGTCGACATCAATGCCTTCGCCGACGGGAAGGTTGAGGTGACGGACCTCCACCTGGCGACCCACGAGATGGTCGAACGCGTCAAGGAACTGGATGCCTCGAAGACTTACCGGATGGATGTGGAGTTCGGCGACGCGGTCGACGCCGACGCTCTGCAGGACGCACTGACGGAACTGGACGGGGCGACCATCCAGCAAGAGACGCCCCAGCGAGTCACCCACCGACGGGCCGACCTCACCCGAACGCGGACGGTGTACGACGCCGAGGGCGAGCTGACCGACGACCGGCACGCCGAACTCCGCATCCACGGCGAGGGCGGCCTGTACGTGAAGGAACTCGTCTCCAGCGATGAGGGCCGCACGGAGCCGAGTCTGGCCGGCCTGCTCGACACCGACGCTGTGGTGACCGCACTCGACGTAATCGACGTACAGGGCGAGGACGAACCGTTCGCGACAGACGAGTTCCTCAAAGAGTAGCGCTCCCGGAGTCGTCCGACCGGAAGCTGTTTTTGCACCGCCATCCAGATGATAGCCATGCGATTCGGCGTCGACGAGGCCGGGAAAGGACCAGTGCTGGGGTCGATGTTCGCCGCCGCCGTCAGGGCTGACCCCGTGGCTCTGCCCAATGGTGTCGGCGACTCGAAAGACATCAAGCCGGAGCGACGTGAGCGACTGGCCGAGGAAATCCGTGAGTCGGCGGACGCCGTTGGCGTCGCCGAGATTCAGGTCGAACGGATCGATGCCGACGAGACGGACATGAATACGCTGACCGTCGAGGGGCAGGCAGCGGCGCTCTCGGTGGTGGCCCGGGACGGACTGTCGGGGATGGTCGACGCCGGCGACACCGACGCGGCGCGGTTCGGTCGCCGGGTCGCGGACGCGGTCGACGCCGAGGTGACCGTGCGGGCGGAACACGGGGCCGACGAGACGGACCCGCTGGTCGGTGCGGCCTCAATCATCGCGAAGGTCGCCCGCGACACACACGTCGCGGAACTGGCGGCGGAGTACGGCGACGTGGGGTCAGGCTATCCCAGTGACCCGACAACGCGGGCCTTCCTGGCGGACTATGTCGACCAACATGGCGAGTTGCCGGCGTGTGCCCGCCGGTCGTGGTCGACGTGTGACGACGTGTTGGCGGCGGCGTCACAGTCGACACTGGGTGACTTTTGAACGCGGACAGGCCGACAGTGAACGTGGTGTCTTCGAGGCGAACCAATACCGCGTACTAAGGCAGAAAGCGGGAACCGCTCATACTGTTAACTGTAACTGAGACACAGTACTCGCGGTGGCGAAATTCCTGAAAGGCGTACAGCCGAGGGTCTCAGTCCTCGTCCAGCACGAGACTCCGGAGGATGTCACCGTAGGCCGGGCGCGTTACGAGTACACCGATGAGTACGCCCACGATGGTGATGATAGCGAACCCGGAAAGGTCACCAAGCGAGAGGACCATCAGCGGGCTCATGGCGACGATGGTCGTCGCCGCGGCCGCGCCAATGACCCAGAACGCCTTGCGGAAGCGGCTTTGGAACACGCGTCCCGTTTCGACTTTCCCCTGCTGGAGGATTTCGTCGGCGATAATGATGAGGTCGTCCACACCCGTGCCAATGACCGCGATGAACCCGGCCAGATGCGAGAGATTCAGCGGATATTGGACAAAGGCGACGAACCCGAGGAGGATGAATACCTCCGATAGCGCCGTGACAATCATCGGCAGGGCGACTTCTGGACGCCCGTACCGGAGATACACAACCAGGCTCACCGCGATGACGGCAAGAATGCCAGTCAGGAGGGAGCGCTGCTGGAACTCCTGAGCGAGCGCGGACGAAAGCGTCTGGCTCTCCGCGTTGTCGAAATCAAGTGGGGCCGGCAGCCGACCAGCTTTCAGCGCGAGTTCCAGCTCGGTCGCTTCAGACATATTGCTGGTCCGCATGATGAACTGCGGGTTGTTGACGAAGTCACCGTTCCGGTAGGACTGTCCTAGCCCCGGGTCGACGCCGCCGACGAACACCGGCTCGCCGTTCAGCGTCGTCACCAGACAGTTCGCCTGTGAGTTCTGGAGGTTCTCGTGGTCGTAGTCCGAGCGGCGGCAGGTCGATCCACTACCGAATCCAGCCTCGACCATATCGTTCGCGTAGCGCTCGGCGGCACCCTGTTCGACTGTCACCGGGACGTGCGTTCCCTGCGTTTCGCTTCGCTGTGCTGATCCGGCGCGCAGATCCTCCTGCGAGAGAACCTCCTCGCGGACATAGGATCCGTTCTCAGTGTTGTCGTGAACGGCGTACACGCGAACGACGCCACGTTCTTCGAGCAGGCTGATAAGCTCCTCACGCCCCCTATCTGGGGCTGTGACGCTGATGAAGCTCCGGCCGCCGGGAGAGCTTACTTGCTGGACAGAGCCGCCGGTGAGGGCTGATTCTCGCAGTTTATCGTTGATGACCGACACCATATTTTCGCGTGTTTCTCGGGTCACACCGGGCCGGACCTCACTCGGCTCGTACCCCTCGGCTTCGATCGCGGACTGTACTTCTGACTCGCTTACGTTCCTCGCAAACACTTCAACGGTTTCAGTGCGGTTAGAGACCCGTACGTCGATTGAATCGATGCCCAACTGGTCTGAGACGGATTGTTCGAGGGTCGTCTCATCCGCGGGCGCAACCTCAACACCTTCGGCGGTAATGCCGACAATGGGGGCTTGGATGCGCGTCCCACCGCTAAGCTGAATCCCGTACTGGAGGTTTGTCGACTGGTTGGCAGCCCCGGCCCCTTCAGTATCCGAAGTCCCTGGCGGAACGCCGGGGACGAACAGCGCGACGGCGCTGAGTAGCAACAGCGTGACCAGCGCAACGACACGCCAGTTTTCCTTGAGTGTGCTCATCGTTTGACCCCCTCGTACTTGTACCAGCGAAGCAACGTGACGTTGAGCATATAGGTATTCATTAGGTCAGCAGCTAGTCCCACAACGAGAACGAACCCAATGGAGGCCATCAGGTCGATCCCAAATATCGTCGCCGAAATCGCCATCACCGCCATCGCCGCCATTGACGTCAGCGTCATCGTCACACCAGTCCGCATCGCGCGATACGTCGATTCGTAGAACCCGCCGGACCTGCGGAGGACGTGGTTGTTCAACAGGATATCTGAGTCGACGCTGTAACCGATAAGCATCAGCAATGCGGCGACAGTCCCCAGCGAGAGCTTGATTCCGAGGAGGTTCATTACCGCGAGCGGGATGACGAGGTCAGAAAACGCCGACAGAACGACCGCGATGCTTGGCACGACCGACCGGAACATCCCAAAGACAAGCAAACTCATCCCAAGGAAAGCAACACCGATGCCGGCGACCGCTAGCCGTTGGTTCTCTTGGCCGAATATCGGTGAGGTCGTCCCGCTACCGAGGAACTCCATCTGATCGCTCGAACGCGCGGTTTCCTCAATGGGCTCCAGATTTGACGAATCAAACGTGATTATATACCGGTTCTCACCCTCGACCTGTTGGACGGAAACCACGGGTTCGTCGAACGTATTGTCCCTGAGCTCCGCCTGTGAGAGAGACGACTCGACGGTGAGTTCCGAACCGCCCGTGAAGTCGATGCTTGGAGATACTGGCGCTCCGGTGACCAGATACCAGCCACCGAGCACCGCAAGCGCCAGACCGAGCACCACCAGCGGAACCGCCACTAGTTGGCGGTTCGAATACTGGGTGTAATCGACTTCCGGGACCTCGAACTCGAACATGACGGAACGGTGTGAGACGGGCCGGAATAAGCCTTCCCAATCACTGCCGCTGACATCCGCTGTGCCGTACATCTATGGCAGTCTATCACGTATATCCATCCATGCCCGAGCGTGCAATCAGCGTCAAGCTTTCGTATCCCGCGGACCTCAGCGGGTGGGGTCGCGACAAAATCGACGGGTCGCCGTTCCGCGCGTACCTCCGGAAGACACACGACACCGCAACATCGGGCGACGTATGGACGGAGTTCGTCGGTGTCGGCTGCTGTGGCGACACGCTGGACTTCCCGCTCCGTGTCGAATCCGTCGACGGCGGCACAGCGGTGACCGAAGACACCGAATTCGTGTACACCGAGCGCGAGGCGTGTGGCATCGCCGGTGGGTGGCAGGTCCAGAGCGTCGCCGGCCCGACAGAATAGGCAGCGAGAGCGGATAAGAGAACGCGTCAGTCCGGCAAGTAGCGCACGCTGACGACGCCATCTGCCGTCCGAACCTCGACACGATCGACGCCGAGCCTAGCCGCTCGCGAGAGAGTTGCCTCGTCCTCGACGACATCCGTCGCAGCCTCGGCCGTCTCGTCTTCTGGGACCGTGAGGACGTGTACCTCGCCCTCGCCAGCCCGTTCAACCGTCGTTAGCTCGCCAGCGGCCTGTTCAGCCGCGATTTCAGTCGTCTGGGCCGTCGGCGCGAGGTCGACCGTCTCGACCGGAATTGTGCGCCGTTCGGCGACCTCGGTAACGGTGTAGGTGACCTCCATCGGCGGCTCCGGTTCAACTGTCCCCTCTACTACCTCGCCGGCCTCAACGCCGGGATTGTCCGACAGTGTCAACACTTGTGAGTCCGCGACGTTCCGAAGCGTCGCCGACGCATCGTCGGCGTTCGTGACAAGAAATGTCCCTTCGATCGCTGTCATAGACACACATTCGTGACGGGCGTTCTTGCCCGTTTCGACCCGGGAACGGACTGGAGTGTCATCGCAGGGGAGCGGACAACCGCAGGCTTGCGGCGCTACTTCAACAGCCGGTGGGTCAGATATATCGCCAGCGTTGCGAGCAGCGGCGGGACGACGCCAGCAATCGGCGGCAGTGAGTAGAAGAAGCCAACGACAGCGCTCTGTGTCGGCTCGCGAAGCTCCGCCGGAGCAGAAGTTAACAGCGCGAGGTATATTGATCCGATGAATACGAACGCGGAGAGGGCGAGAGCGCGGTCGTAGGCAACAGAGGATTCGGTCCGTCGATGGCGGCGTGCGACGGAGAGTACTGGGGCAAGCAGCGGCGCGACGAGCAACAGTCCAACGAACAGGAAGAAGCTCCGGGAGAAGGTGAACGTCCCGCCGCGGACGCTGCCGGTTTCGGCGAGTTGCGTGATCAGCCCGAAGGTGAATACGAGCGTAATCGCCACGGACAGCAACAGTGCGACCGGGACGTAGGCTTTGAACAGCAACGAATCAGTGGCCCGGAACGCGTACGGGAACGCGCCGGGGAGCCCGTTGTACGGTTCGGGCCGGTCGTCGTCGGCGTCGGCTGTGACGGACTGCTCTGCCGTCGCGTCTGTCATACCTGTGGCTTAGGCGAGCGCGTGGTTAAGCGCGGTGTTGTCCGACCAGTGGTGGCAACGGAGCCACGTCTACTGCCTGCCATGCCGTCCGGGAGTTGTTTGTATCCGCCCGTCGACACTCCCAGTATGCACGTCGATATCGGAGCCGCGCTTGCCAGTGCCGCCGACCCGGGCGTCGAGCGAGCGACGCTTGAGGAACTGGACGAGCGGGTGGCCACGGCCCACGAGCGAATCGAGCAAGGTCGGGACGACGACGAGTTCGGGTACGCGTCGCTGAATCTCCCCGAAACAACTGACGCCGAGGTCATCCGCGATGCCGTCGCGCCGGTCGCCGACGCCGAATCGGTCATCACCGTTGGGATCGGTGGCTCCGCGCTGGGAGCGAAAACCATCACAGAGGCGCTTGCCGACGAGCCGGGCAGTCACGTCGTACTGGACAACGTCGACCCGGAGCACGTCCGGCGGACGCTCGACGGGCTCTCGCTCACTGACACAGCCATCAACGTCGTCTCCCGTTCGGGGACGACGGCAGAGACGCTGGCGAACTTCCTCGTCGTCCGCGAGGCCTACGAGGACCGGGGCGTCGACTGGACCGAGCGCATCGTCGTCACGACGGGCGATTCCGGGCCGCTCCGGGCTCTCGCCGACCAGCACGACCTGCCGACGCTGCCGGTTCCCGAGGGCGTTCCGGGCCGCTTCAGTGCGTTGTCAGCGGTTGGGCTCGTTCCGCCAGCGATTCTTGGCATCGACATCGAGGGGCTGCTTGCCGGCGGTAAAAAGGCGGCTGACGACCTCGCGCCGTCGCTGTATGACTCGCCGGCCTACGCCTACGGCGCAATGGCCTACGCGCTCGAAGAAGCGGGCGCAACGGTCAACGCCGTCATGCCCTACGCCGAGCGGCTGGAGTCCTTCGGCGAATGGTTTGCACAGCTCTGGGCCGAGAGCCTAGGGAAAGACGGCCGGGGACAGACGCCAGCACGAGCGCTAGGCGCGACCGACCAGCACTCCCAGCTCCAGCTGTACCGCGCCGGCCATCGGGACAAGGTCGTCACGTTTGTTCGGCCGCGGGAGCGCGCCGACGTGGCGATTCCCGACCCGGACCACGAGGACCTGTCGTATCTCGCTGGAACTGACCTCGGCGGCCTCATCGACGCCGAGTACGAGGCGACAGTCGCGAGCCTGCCGGCGGCTGACCGGCCGGCCCTGGAAGTCGAGATCGACCGTCTCGACGCCGAAAGCGTCGGGGAACTCCTGTACGCGATGGAGGCAGCCTGCGTCCTGGTCGGTGAACTCGCGGACGTGGAGACGTTCACTCAGCCCGCTGTCGAGTGGGGTAAAAACGCCACGCGAGCGCTCATTCGCGGCGAAGCGACAGACGAGACGGCGGTAATCGACGAACGTGAGCGACTGCGGATCGGTGAAACGGAGTCCCTTTAGGCCGGCGCAACGGACTGCCGATAATGGACGACACTGCCGCGAACTGGGGTGTGCTCGCCGCTGGCCTCGGTCTCGTCGTACTCGTCGCCACAGAAACTGGCGTCGTTGGCTGGATGACACCGACGACGACTGTTGGCCCAGTCACCGCCCGACAGGTCGCCACCGCCGGCTTTGTCGTCGCCGCGCTCGCCTTCTCACTTGTCCGTCACGGCGCACTCGACCACAGACAGGCGGGTCTGGGCGCAGCAGGTGCGGGCATCGTCGCAACCCTCGCGACACTCGTCGCCTTCTTCGGGCCGGAGTTGCGTACTGGCGTCGAGGCCACCGTCGGCACCGCTGTGTATCTCACAGTGCTGGCCGGCGGCGTGACGGTTGCGCTGGGCTGGGCGCTGGCGACCGGCGTACCAAACGACCGGCTGTACACGATTGCCAGAGCGCTCTCGGTCGCAACCGGAATCGGGCTGGCCGGCTTCCTCGTGGGCACGGTGTTCGCCCAGTTCATCGTTCTCGGGGCCGCGGCGGGAGGGCTGGTCAGCGCCGCGGCGCTGGAAGGCGGGACTGTCACCGGCCCCGCGTATGTTACGCTCACTATCGGCCTCGGCGTCGGCTTCGTCGGCTTTGGGGCAGCCGTCGCCAGCCGACTAAACCGGACCTGGACCGATCTGGACCTGCAGCGCCCCAGTCTCCGTGACATCGGCTACAGCGTCGGCGGCGTCGTCATTCTCATGGTCGCGCTGTTTGGCTTCAGTTACCTCATTCAGGCGCTCGGGCTGGAAGCCGCGCGGAGCAGCGTCGAAGAACTGGCCCGCGAGGACCCGTCGTTCCTGCTCGTGATGGTCCCGCTCGCGTTTCTGACTATCGCACCGAGCGAAGAGTTCATTTACCGGAACCTCATCCAGAAGTACCTCTACGATGATTTCGGTGAATTCCAGGCGATTATACTCACCAGCGCCGTCTTCGGCGTCGTCCACTTCGGACAGTACGCCGCCGGCACGCCGACACAGACCGTTCTCTCGCTACTGCTAGTGTTCGTCCTCTCGACGCTGCTGGGCCTGAGCTATCTCAAGACCGAGAACCTGCTCGTGCCCATCTTTATTCACGGGGCGTTCAACGCCATCCAGTTTCTCACATTGTACATCGAGATTACAGGAAATCCGGCAGTCTGAGCCGTCAGACCGTTGTCTGACGGGTGTTTATGCGACCAACGGTTGTATGCGATGGTATGGCTCGGCGGTTCACCATCGTCTGTGATGACGATCAAGCGCGGATTATCGAAACGCTTGCGCGGCGCTACGGCATCACAGAGGAGGAAGTGCTGTCGCAGCTAGCTCGATCTCGGGCTCGAAGCCCGGGACGAACAGACCGTCTAAGCCGGGTTTTTCCGCGAAAGCGAGCTCCCACAGATGGGACAGCGGTCGCGGTTCTCGTCGAACTCGCGGCCACAGCCAGCACACTGGAACAGCCACTCTCGCTGTTCGGAAATCCCCTCGCGGGCGATGACTTCGACCGCCACGTCGAGTTTCTCCGCGACGTTTTGCATCGCGTAGTCGTCCGTGACGAGGCGGCTGTCGAGTTCGAACGCGGCTGCGATCAGCCGGATATCGGTTTCCGAGAGCTCCGCCAGATCGCCGGTCTCACTGGCGGCGCGTTCGATGCGCTCGACAGTGTTGTCCTCGGGAATGTGAAGGTGCATCCCCGAACCTTCGAGGGCGTCGAAGCGATAGGCGGCCTCGTCTTCCAGTTCCTCTCTGACGAGCGGAATCGCCGCTATCTGCTCGTCGGTGTGATACTCGTTGATAAATGCCGAGGAGTCAAGGACGTACATCTAGCGTTTGACGATCATGTGGTCTTTCACCGCCTTGACCCGCTCAACTGGGACAAGCAGGCGGCCCTGATCGCTGTACTCGAAGTTCGTGTTGCGGAGCGACTCCGCGGGGTCAATAACGAGGTTGTGCAACGCGCCCGAGGAGAAGTCCATCGTGATATTGTAGAGACTGCCGATCTCCGCACCGTCAGTCCCCATCACGTCTTTCCCCGACAGGTTTTCTGCGAGTATTGCAGCCATACCCCTTTGTTCCGAACGAGGTTACATAAACGCCACGGGGATGTCTGGCGAGAAACCGATGGTCGCTGACAGCGACGGTCACGGATAGAAACTATGCGTCAGCAACTGTCGATTCACCGGTGGTGCCGTTCTGTGCCCAAGGGCGCACGGTCACAGGAGGCAGCAGTCATAAGCGACAGGCATCCCACGAGTACGCATGGACCGGAACAGGCGTCAGTTTCTCGGCGCGCTCACGGCCGTCGTTACTGGGACTGTCGCGGGCTGCAGTGATGGCGACAGCGGTGAATCATCCCCAAAGGAGACAGCCACCGCTATGCAAACACCGACCCGTACTGCGACAGCAACGCCGACTGATTCAGTGACGACGGCGACAGAAACCGCCACCCCACCCGAAACACCGACACCGACTGAGACTGCCACTCCGACGGAAACGCCGACACCCACTGGAACGCCGGTAGAGGCCGACCAGCAAGTCGCCGTCGGGCCGGAAAGCCTCAGCTTCGACCCGGAAACGTTCGAGGTCTCTGTTGGAAGCACCGTGCTGTGGGTCTGGGAGGCCGGCGGCCACAACGTCAAACCGACCGCAACGCCATCCGGTAGCAACTGGTCCGGGACGCCTGGAGACAACGGGAAGACGTACAGTTCGGGCTACGAATACGCCTACACGTTCGAGGTCCCCGGAGAGTACGAGTACCACTGCGTGCCCCACCAGAGCGTCGGCATGACGGGGTCGTTCACTGTAACCGAGTGACGGCCGCTTAGCCCCACATTCGGTTGCGTGCGTTTGATGACGACGAACTTAACTGCCACCGACGACTCGGTTCTGACAACTTCTGGAGCCATCTATGTCTGACACGGACCCCACAACAGCCACCGACGACACCCTGCGGACGCCCATCGTCGCCGTTCTGGGCCACGTCGACCACGGGAAGACGAGCCTGCTCGACAAGATCCGCGGTTCGGCCGTCACCGCCGGCGAATCGGGTGCGATTACACAGCACATCGGCGCGACAGCCGTCCCGCTTGACGTGATTTCCGAGATCGCGGGAGATCTGGTCGATCCGACAGATTTCGACCTGCCCGGTCTGCTGTTCATCGATACACCTGGCCACCACTCCTTCTCGACGCTCCGCTCCCGAGGTGGCGCACTCGCCGATATCGCCATCCTCGTCGTCGATGTCAACGACGGCTTCCAACCCCAGACGCTGGAGGCCATTGACATCCTCAAGCGAACGCAGACACCGTTTATCGTTGCCGCAAACAAGATCGACACCGTCCCGGGCTGGAACCCCAATGAGGGGCAACCAGTCCAGCAGACGATGGACGCCCAGTCCGACCGCGTGCAGTCCGACCTCAACGAGAAGCTGTACGAAATTATCGGCGAACTCTCGGACAACGGCTTCTCCGCGGATATGTACTGGCGGGTCCAGAACTTCCAAGCCAACATCGGTGTCGTGCCGGTCTCAGCCGAAACCAGCGAGGGTATCCCCGACCTGCTGACGGTGATGATGGGGCTGTCCCAGCGCTACATGAAAGAGGAGATGGAGATCGACACTACCGGCCCCGGTGTCGGGACCGTCCTCGAAGTCAAAGACACCCAGGGATTCGGGACGACGCTCGACGCCATCGTCTACGACGGGACGATCCGTAACGACGATACCATCGTCGTCGGCGGGCTGCAAGGGCCAATTGTCACCGACGTGCGCGCCCTGCTCCGGCCGCGTCCGCTTGAAGAGATCCGGACCGAACAGGAGTTCGAACAGGTCGGCCAAGTTGCCGCCGCCGACGGTGTCAAAATCGCCGCGCCGGACCTCGGCGACGCGATGGCCGGCGCGCCGATCCGCGTCATCCGCGACCGCGACCGCAGCGAGGTCATCGCTGAGGTGGAGGAGGAACTCGCCGAAATCGAGGTGACGACACAGGAGGAAGGGGTCGTCATCAAGGCCGACACGCTCGGATCGCTGGAGGCCCTCTCCAGTACGCTCGAAGAGGAAGAAATCCCAGTGATGCGGGCCGAGGTCGGCGCGGTCGCACCGCGGGATGTGCGAGTCGCCGAAACCGCCGGCGAGCCAACCAATCAGGCGATTCTGGCGTTCAGTGTCGAAGTGCTCGATGACGCGCGGGACCTCGCCGAACAGGAGGACGTGGAACTGTTCGAGGACGACGTCATCTACCAACTCGTCGAGTCCTACGACGACCACGTTACCGCCATCGAGGAAGCCCAGCAGGAACAGATTCTGGAGAACATCACCCGACCTGCGAAGTTCCGGATTCTACAGGACCACACCTTCCGCCAGTCCGACCCGGCCGTCGTCGGCGTCGAGATCCTCTCCGGTGAACTCCGCCGGAACGTCAACGTCATCAGGTGGGACAACGGCGAAGCGAACCGCGTCGGGACCCTCAAAACGATTCAGGACGAGGGCGAAGACGTCGACTCGGCCCGCGCCGGAGAGCGTATGGCCGTCTCTATCCAGGGACCGACCGTCGGCCGCCAGATCGAGGAAGGCGACGACCTCTGGGTCGAGATTCCGGAGAAGCACGCGAAGATTCTGGAACAGGAGCTCAAGGAAGACATCTCCGTCGACGAGCGCGAGGCGCTGTCGATGTATCTGGAGAAACACCGAAACCGCGACCCCTTCTGGGGGAAATAGGCGGTACTCGGTGCGCTGTTTGCGCGAGTAATAATATTTAATTAGGAAGCGTGTCTCCATACAGACACGAATGCCTGGGTCCCTGTCGATGCCTGACCTCGTGCTTGCCAGCATCGCCCTCTCGATGCTACTGGCGTCGCTCGGTGCCGTGGTTACTTCGCTTAGTTTCGTCACGGCGCTGAGTGCCGGCAGCCTCCCGGCGACCGGCTCCATCGGCTACGCGCTGTTTTACAATCCGCCGGTCGCGGACGAACGACGCTCCTGACGGTAGTGTCTCTATCTACCCACCGCTTCGGCTTGAGCGTGTAATAGGATTATTTACAAACGAGTCGTTCCTCGGAACGCCGGTCATATTTCTAACAACGCTTCCCGGGAATTGTTCATCACCACCACTAAGAGATAGTGTCAGAAGTGAATGATATGGCGAGAGAATTTGATAAATTGATTCGAGACAAGATTCCAGAAGTGATCGAGAAAAACGGGGAAACGCCGACAGTCTCGCTCGCAGGCGAAGACGAGTACTCCGAGCGGCTGGTCGATAAGTTAGAAGAAGAGGTGGCAGAGTATCGAGAAAGCCACGAGATCGAGGAACTGGTAGATATTCTTGAAGTAATCCACGCGATTCGAAAAGACAGAGGGGTTACTGGTGAAGAACTACGGGACAAGCGAGCACTGAAGGCCGAACAACGGGGGCGTTTTGATGAGGGGATTGTTCTCGAACGAGTCGACGAGTAGAAAGTCTGTATCACGTTCTGTCTGTGAGCTGAAATACGAGCGTTCTGAAGGCTCTATTTGTCCATCTACAACCACAAAAACAGCGACTGTTACTGCGCGGTCGGCGACGTATCGTCGCCCATCACTTGCTTGACTTGCAGGGCGGCGGAGGCGGCGATGCCCTGCGCGAGGTCGTCGCGCTCAGCAGCGGAGATGCTCGCACTTTCCGGGTCTTCCGGCGTGTAGTCAGCGCTGACGACCGATCCGACCGGGGGCTGGACTGCGATTGTGGCCCGTGGGCCTGTCGTGCTGTTACTGATTTCAGAACCAACGACGAACTCGCCGGGCAGGAGTTCGCGGGTCCGGGCGGCAACGCTTGAGAGATCCTGACGGAGCTCCTCACGCTGTTCTGCGGTCAGCGTCACTTCTTCCGTCTCCCCACCAAACGACGTATTGCCGTACATGAACGTTCTCTGTCTCTATGGGGGGAAGACTAAAAACCCAGGGTCGAGCACAGTTCTGGCCGGAACCGTCGGTGCAACGCCGCTTACACGACGGGGTGGCTCTCGCCGTAGGTGGCGAGAACGACAGCACTGGCGTACTCGGCGTCGTCGGACGCTGACTCGACGTAGACATTCTCCTCGACGAACTCCCAGTCCCGCAGGTCCCGACCGGCGGCTAGCCCCTCACGGATTTCCATCCTGACCGCGTCCTCGCTGGTGCCGTCGACCTCGTAGAAGATGCCCGGCCCGTCCTCGCTGCGTGCCCAGCCGATGCCCGCCGCGCCGCGTTCACCCGGTGCGACGGTCGCCGAGGACTGGACGACCTCCAGCGCTTCGCCGGGCGGCCCTAGGTCTGGCGCTGTCTCCACTACCTCAATAGTTGGCTCAGCAGGAATGACAGACGACAGCGAGATGAGATTATAGTTGTGGACGCCTGCCTCGGCGAGTGCCGCGTCGTACGCAGCCAGCTCGGTCGGGCCGGTCGCGGTCCCCCATACGACCCGGATGGTACTCATAGGCGACAGTCGACGGTCTGTGGGGTAAGGGGTTTCGTTTCGCTACGCCGGAACGAGCCTGTAGCACATCCCCGGTCGGTTCCAGTCACCGTCGACTGCACGCTCGGCGTAGTAGATGCCGTCGGCAGTCACCAGCGGCGCACTCGTCACGTGGCCGCGGCTCTCGATGGACCACGCCACTGCACCCGAGTCCCGCTCCAATGCGTACAACCGCCCGTCGTAGGACCCGACGAGTACGTGCTCCCGGGTAGCGACGACACTCCCAATAATCCACCCGCCGGTGTCGTACCGCCACTGCTCCGCGCCGCTGACGAGATCGATTGCGTACACCCTGTCGTCGTGGCTGCCGACGTAGACGGTGCCGTCGTGGACTGCCGGCGTGCACATCACGTCAGCGTCGGCCTCGAAGGTCCACAGTTCCGAACCATCGGTCACGTCGACAGCGGTGACTGTCTCAGCCCACGACGGCACAATGGCTGTCCCGTCGGCGACGGCGATGGGAGCTTTCACGTCGCCGCCAGTGTCGTAGCGCCAGGCTTGCTCAAAACCCGGAAACGACCACGCGTAGCAGTAGCCGTCATTGGAGCCAAACAACAATCGGCCGTGTTCGCGGTCCAGCGCCACCGTCGAGTGTGGGTGGTCGGTCGGCCGGCTGTCGCGCCACTGCACGTCGCCGGTCGCGGCGCTGACAGCGACGACGCTGCCGCTCGGAGCCGCGTGCTCGACAGCGACGTACAGCGACCCGTTGTAGTACGTCGGACTTGCACCGATTGCATCGCCCAGCTCCGTCCGCCAGCGCCGCCGGCCGGTTTCGAGATCCAGTGCCGACAGCGCACCGTCGTAGGCCCCGATGTAGACAGTGTCGTTGGCGATGGCCGGCGTGCCGTGGCTCCCGCGCGTCGCCTGCGTGATCGTCGTCGACCACTGAACCTCGCCATCCGGTGCGATGGCTCGTACGCGGCCGGTATCGTCAGCCAGAATCAGGTCGCCAGTCGGTGCCATCGCAGGGCTGCCTTTCGCCGCGGTGTGCTCCCCGCGGTTCGCTGGGAGTTCCCAAGCCCGCTCAACAGCATCCGGAACTGATACGTCCTGATATCCCTGGTTCAGGAGCCCCTGCCGGAACTGCGTGGCGGCGTGTTCATCAAGCGCCGTCGATGCGAGCGGATTGAACTGCGATTGACACCCCGCGACCGCACCGACTGTCGTCGCTGCGAGCGTCCGCAAGAATGCCCGCCGCGTCCGTCCGCGCTCTGTCACGGACACCGATACCGGACGGGGTGGCTTAAATCGCGCGGGGTCATGTGGGTCACAGTCGATCTTCGGGCGTCTCAATGCCGAACCGAATGACGGAAGTCCGATTCAGTCGGTTGCCGGGTCTGCACGGTTCGGTGAACGGATCGTTCAAAACATGCCTGAATTCAGACTTGTGAGCGAAATCAATCACGCAAAATAGCAAGTGAGAATATATAAATATTCCAACCACAGCGAATCCAACTTCTCAAAACCCATTTTAGCGACTAAAACAGCCATTTAAAGGCTTATGGTATCTGTTACGATATTAATCTTCATTTTTAATTACCCCCATAATTTATAATCTATGGCTGTCTCGTGAGCGATTGCATGCAGAAGAATTCAAAACGCACTCGTCGAACGTTCATCAAAAGTGCCGGTGTCATCGGGACAGCGGCACTCGCTGGCTGCAGTGGCGGCTCCGATTCGAGCACGGAAGACGGATCCGGCGGCGAAAGCTCCGACGGTGCCACGACCGGCACCGGTTCGGAGACGATGGCAGACGAAATCGTGTTTTACAACGCCGGGTCGCTGGAGTTCGATCCCGGAACGGAAGCCAACATCGAGCGGTTCGAAGAGGAGACAGGCATCTCTGTGGAAGTCAATGAGGTCCCGTGGAGTAACCTCAAGACCAGTCTGACGACGATCTGGCGGAACCAGGACAGTACCGTCGACGCCTTCAACGGGCCGACCTGGTGGCTGGCTGACTTCGTCAGTTCCGACTGGCTCGAACCGATCGGCCTCGGAAGCGACCACATGAGCAAGTTCCCCGACTCACTGAACGAGCTCGTTCAGTTCGACGGCCAGACGTACATGGCCCCCGAGTTCGGGAAGTGGGGGAGCTACCTCTACGACCAGCAGTACCTGAACGACCAGGGCTTCGATGCGCCGCCGGACACGTGGGACGAGGTTCTGAGTCAGGGCGAACAGCTCTCACAGGGCGACAAGTCCGGGTTCGCGTTCACCTGGTCCGGCAAGTCCGTGTTCAGTTTCAAGCAGTTCCTCTACCAGGCCGGCGGCCGGCTGTTCAACGACAGCTACGAGCCGGTGTTTGTCGAGGAAGGCAAAGAGGTACTGGAGTTCTTCAATGGGCTCCGCGAGCGGGGCATCATCCCAGACGGGATGTCCAGCCTCGGCGAGGGTGGTGTCGGTGACAACTTCATCGCCGGCCAGTACGCGACCGTTGAATCCTGGACGCCGCTCGGATCCCGTGCCATCGACGAATGGGACGAGGGCCGAATCGAGAGCGCTAAGCCGCCGAAGGGGCCGGAGAGCCGCGCGACTTTCCAAGACACGAATGGTATCAGCGTTTCAGCGTTCTCCGAACGGAAGGGCGCAGCCAAGGAGTTCGCCCGCTTCATGACGACCCGGGCGTCGTCCAAGAACAACATGCTCGTCGAGGGGAACCCGGCTGTTGTTCCGGAGGTGTACGAAGACGACGAGGTCCAAAGCGAGTACCCCTCCTGGCTGCTCGAGGATATGCGGTTCAACCTCGAGAACGCGAAAAGCGAGACGTACATGGCCCAGCCACAGGTCGACGACTATCTTAACGAACAACTCACGCCGGCACTGCTGGGTAACAAAGACCCTGAGGCAGCACTCAGCGATGCCTACGACAACATCGAGCGCCTCTACCAGGACATCGGCCTGCTCTGAGTGACGCGGTTCAAGATCTATATATTATGTCAATCGAAAAGAGCCCACTGCGTCGCAAACTCGACAAGCTATTTGTCCCGCTAACTGTCGGGCCAACGCTCCTGTGGATCGCTGCGATAATCGTCTATCCGACCGCGAAGTTGCTTGTCAGTAGCTTCCAGTTCCGTAACCCGGTGACAAACGAAATGGAGTTCGTCGGTCTGCGGAACTTCCAGCGGTTGATCTTCGCACGAGAGGGGGGCAATGCCGCACTCGGCATATTCAATCCCAGTTTCGTTTCAATCACGACGAATACAGTCATCTACGTCGGCTTCAGCGTCTCCATCTCGTTCCTGCTTGGCCTCGGTATCGCGCTGTTGCTTGATAAAGACCTGAAAGGACGGGGCTGGTTCAGAACGGCGGTCATCGTCCCGTGGATTCTCCCATACGTGATGAGCGGGCTGATGTGGCGCTGGATGTTCCAGTCCGACTTCGGCGCGATTAACGGCGCGCTCCAGCGACTCGGTATCATCTCCGGGAATATCCCGTTCCTCTCGGACGGCGCACTCGCCATGATGGCGCTCATTATCGCCGACGTCTGGGTATTCACACCGTTCATTATCATCATCCTGCTTGCGGGTCTGCAAAACGTCCCCGAGCAGCTGTACGATGCCGCCGAGGTCGACGGCGCGAGTCGGTGGTCCCGGTTCTGGAACGTCACGTATCCGTTCCTGAAACCGTCGATACTGGTCGCGCTGACCATCCGTATCATCTTCGACATCCGGGCACTGGATCTGGTCTGGGTGATGACCCAGGGCGGCCCCGGGAAGTCGACTGAGGTGTGGGCCTCCTGGCTGTACCGGACTGCACAGGTGTTCAACGAACCCGGGTCCGGCGCTGCACTCGGAGTCGTCCTGCTGGCCGTGACCTTCGCTATCGTGGCCAGTCTGTACAAGATATTCGGCGAATCACCCTACCAAGCATGAGCACGAAGAAATCACCACTCAACCGACTGCGTCGGTCGCTGGGACTAGATACACAGAACGAGTGGCCGTCCGTCGCCCGCGAGCGACTGCTGGCTTACGGACTGCTCGCCGTATACGTCCTGATCATCTGGTTCCCGATCTACTACATCTTCGTTACGAGCATCAAACCATCGAGCGAAGTGCTGTCGCTGCCGATCACGTTCCTTCCACAGAGCCCGACGACACAGAACTACGTGGACATCTTCACGAACAGACCATTCGACAACTACACAATCAACAGCATGATCGTCGCGACGACGACGACGCTCATCTGTATCACTCTGGGAACGGTGACCGGCTACAGTTTCTCCCGGTTTGACTTCATGGGGAACAAGTCGCTGCTGCTATCGATCGTCGGTGCGCGGATGATTCCCCCCATCGCGCTCATCGTCCCGTTCTTCCAGATCATGTCGAACCCGCCGCTCATCGGCGGGTTCACCGGGAGCCTGTACGACACGCGTCTCGCGCTTATCCTCACGTACACGTTCTTCAATCTCCCCTTCGCCGTCTGGATCATGAAGAACTACTTCGACGGCATCCCCGAATCGTTGGACGAACAGGCCCGAATCGACGGTTGTTCCCGCTGGGAGGCCTTCGTCAAAATAATCCTGCCGATGGCGAAGCCGGGCATCGCGGCTACCGCTATCCTCGCGTTCATCTTCTCGTGGAACGAGTTCGTCTTCGCGCTCGTTCTCACGTCCTCTGAACAGGCCCAGACGCTACCGATCGCCGTCTCGCTGTTCGTGGCTGACGACTTCGTCGACTGGGCACATCTGGCAGCCGGCGGGATGATCGCCGCGTTACCCGGCATCCTGTTCGGCCTGTTCTTCCAGCAGTACATCGTAAGCGGACTCACACAAGGAGCAGTCAAGGAGTAACTAATTATGGCACACGTAGAACTCACCGACCTCGTAAAGGAATTCGACGACGTTACCGCAGTTGATGGTATCTCGCTGGACATCCCCGATGAAAGTTTCACCGTCCTTGTCGGCCCGTCAGGGTGTGGCAAAACCACGACTCTGCGCCTCATCGCAGGACTCGAACGAGCGACCGGCGGTGAAATCCGCATCGGCGAGGACATCGTTAACGACGCTCGTGCGTACGAGCGCGACATCGCGATGGTGTTCCAGAACTACGCGCTGTATCCCCACAAGACAGTGCGGGACAATATGCGATTCGGGCTGGAGCAACACGACACGGACGAGGAGATAATTACCGAGCGAGTCCAGGAGACTGCGGAACTGCTACAGATAGAGGAGCTACTGGACCGCCGGCCGTCGGAGCTGTCCGGCGGACAGCAACAGCGGGTCGCACTCGGCCGCGCAATCGTCCGCGACCCGGCGGTGTTCCTGATGGACGAGCCGCTGTCGAACTTAGACGCGAAGCTCCGGGTCCAGATGCGCGCCGAACTGAACAAACTCCACGAGGAACTCTCGACGACGACCGTCTACGTCACCCACGACCAAGTCGAGGCGATGACGCTGGCTGACCAGATCGCGGTGATGGACAACGGACAGATACAGCAAGTCGGCGAACCGACGCACGTGTACTCGAATCCGCGGAACATGTTTGTGGCCGGCTTCCTCGGCTCGCCATCGATGAACTTCCTCGAAGGCACGCTCGAAGAGTCCACCGCCGGCAAGTTCGAACTAGACCTCGGCGGCGTAATCCACAACGTCCCCGACGAGTTCACCGACGCGCTCGAGCCGTATCTCGGAGACCGCGTGACGCTGGGCATCCGCCCGGAGAACATTGCGCTCAATCAGGACGGTGTTCCGGCGAATGTCCATCCGGCGACGGTAGAGGTCGTCGAACCGCAGGGCGAGAAGACAGTCCTCGAACTCGAACTCGACACCGGCCAGAGCATCAAGGCCGCAGTCGACCCCGACACGACGGTCGAGATGGGTGATGCGGTGAACCTCCGGTTCGACAGGGACTCGCTCCAGTACTTCGACCCGGCCACGGGCAAATCGCTCACGTACGATGCGAAGATCGAACGACAGGCGACGATCTGACGATGCCGACGGAAATCACCGACAGGATGACGCCTGCCGGCCTGCTCGCGTTCGGAGCCGCATTCGGACTGGCGGGCCTCGCGGCGGTCAATTACGCGACCGGCGTGTACGGCGGTGCAATCGTCAGCAGTGTCGGGACGGTCGTCGCGACGCTGTTCGGTGTTTTCAGCGATTAGTACCGGGAGAGAGTTTTTCATGAACGTCTACATACTGCATGATATACCCCTGAACGCCATCGAGCAATCTCGCAAATCACTAGACTGCGACGCCGGCCCTGAGAACGGGGCCGATTCTATCGAGAGTGATGACACCAACTAGAATACATCAGTCGGAGGCCGTACTCACTCGTAGGGTCCGGGCCTGCTGTACTAGAATATGATACCTGATGAACGACGGAAGGAAATCGTTCGACAAGTAAACAAGTCGGATCGAGTCACGGTCGAAGAGCTCACCGAAGAGTTCGGCGTCTCCGAAGCGACAATCCGGCGAGACCTATCGTCACTCGCGGAAGACGGACTTATCGAACGGTTTCACGGCGGTGCCCTCCCAGCGTCGAAGGAAGCGACCAACGGGTCCGGCACGACCGATGACATCGACAACCCGAGCGGCAAGCAGGCAATCGCCGAGCGGGCTGTTGACGAACTGAGCGACGGCGACGCCGTCTTCTTCGATACGGGACCGACGGCGCGCGAAGTAGCGAAAGCTATCCCGGAACAGCTATCGCTGCTCGCCGCGACAAACTCACCGGAAAGCGCGTTTGAACTCCGCGAAACCTGCGGCGAAGTCAAGGTTGTCGGTGACTCGCTGCGCCAGACATCGGACGCGCTCGTCGGACCCAGCGCCGAGTCGTATCTCCGGAAGACGAACTTCGATATCGTGTTTCTCGAAACCGACGCGGTCCAGAGCGATGGCGGTCTCTCGGTCTCGAACGAAGACGAAGCACGCATCAAAACACTGCTCTGTGAAGGCGGTCGACACGTCATCCTCGTGGCTGACGGGAGCAAGCTGGACAGTCAGAGCTTCCGCGAGTTCGCGACTGTCGATGACATTGATATGTTCATCACGGACGTGTCGCTGAGCGACGAAATGCGGACAGTGTTCGAGCAGGCGAACGTCACGGTGGTGGACAATTTACTGGCCGTTCCGTGAGTTCATAACTGGCTAAAACTGGTTTTCGCGCAGTATTACGCGAACGCGACCGGGACGCTGCTGGCGTCGTCGTCGGCTTCAATCTTCTCGAGGGCGTCGTGGAGGTCGGACTGCTGGACCGTCGTCCGGCCGTCGCGGATGGCGAACATCCCGGCCTCGGTCGCCAGTGAGGCCAGCTCCGCGCCGGAGAGGCCGTCGGTTTCGGTGGCAAACGCGCCCAGGTCCACGTCGTCGTCGAGGTTCATCTCCTGTGTGTGGATTTCGAGGATGCGCTCGCGACCCTCGACATCGGGGTTCGGGACTTCGATGAGACGGTCGAAGCGGCCGGGACGGAGAATGGCGCGGTCAAGCATATCGAAGCGGTTCGTCGCGGCGATGATACGGATTTCCCCGCGCTCGTCGAAGCCGTCCATCTCCGAGAGCAGTTGCATCATCGTCCGCTGTACCTCGGCGTCGCCGGAGGTCTTTGACTCCGTCCGCTTGGCCGCGATGGCGTCGATCTCGTCGATGAAGATGATAGCCGGTTCGCGCTCGGCGGCAAGCTCGAACAGGTCTCGGACCAGTCGCGCCCCCTCACCGATGAACTTCCGGACCAGTTCGGAGCCGGCCATCTTGATGAACGTCGCGTCGGTCTCGTTGGCGACGGCCTTCGCCAGCATCGTCTTCCCCGTGCCGGGCGGGCCGTGCAGCAGGACGCCGCTTGGCGGTTCGATACCGACCTCGCGGAACTGTTCGGCGTTGACGAGCGGTTCCTCGACGGCTTCCCGGACCTCGCGGATCTGCTCTTCGAGGCCACCGATATCCGAATAGCTCACGTCCGGCGAACCGTCGACCTGCATCGCCTGCGCGCGGGCGTCGGTCTCGGGGTCGAGGATCTGCTTGACGCCGAAGGAGTCGTTGATCGCGACGCGGTCGCCGGCCTCAAGGCCGTCACGGATAGACGGTGAGACTTCCGTCAGCACTTCCTGATTGTTGCCGTGCTGTTTGACGACGACGCCGTCGTCGGTCAGCTCCTCGGCTGTCGCGATGTACAGCGACGAGGTTTTGAGCGTCTCGTTTTCCCGTTCGAGCTGGTCGACCTCGTCCGTGAGGTCGTGTTGGCGGTCACGGGCAGCGTCAAGCTGCTCAGTCAGCTGTTCGTTGACCTGTACTATCTCTTTGAAATGTTCCCGGAGTGCCTCCAGACGCTCGTCAGGCGTCATATCGGGATCAAGTTCCAACCGTGGTCGTTCCGGAAGCGAGGGACTGCGCGACATTTGGATGGTCGGTACTATACGGTTGAGACACAAAGTGCCTTCGGGTCACAGGGGGTGAAACAGTTATCCGTGTCGAGACGGGGCTGTACCGTTCAGTTAGACCGGTGGCTCGACTAGCCGGGCAGGCACCGAATAGCTACTGACCGCCCTACAGCAACTCGGCGAACTCATCGAGGTAGTCGCTATACGTCGAGAGCGCGGATTCGACCGGGTCGGGACTGGCCATATCGACGCCGGCGTCGCGAAGCAGTTCCAGCGGGTACTGCCGCGATCCGCTCTGGAGGAAGTCGATATACCGCTGGGCAGCGGGCTCGCCCTCCTCGAGGATACCGTCGACGAGCGCGACAGCCGCCGAAATGCCAGTTGCGTACTGGTAGACGTAGAACGCCCGGTAGAAGTGCGGGATGCGCATCCACTCGCGGGCAATGCGGTCGTCGAGCACTGCCGGCTCGTAGTAGTCGCTTTTCAGGTCCCGATAGAGGTCGTCAAGCCGGTCGGGAGTCAGCGGCTCGCCGGCCTCGGACATCTCGTGAGTGCGGTGCTCGAACTCGGCAAACATCGTCTGGCGGTACAGCGTCGACCGGAACCGTTCGAGGTACTCGTTGAGGATGTGTCGACGCAGGCGCTCGTCCTCCACGGTATCCAGCAGGTGGTGGGTCAGCAGCGTCTCGTTGACGGTGCTTGCAACCTCGGCGACGAATATCTCGTAGCCGGAGTAGACGAAGGGCTGCTCTTCGCTGGTGTACTCCGAGTGCATCGAGTGGCCCAGTTCGTGGGCCAGCGTGTACATCGACTCCACGTCGTCCTGATAGTTCATCAGGATGAATGGCTGGGAGTCGTAGGTGCCGCCGGAGTACGCGCCGGACTGCTTGTGCTCGGTCTCGTAGACGTCGACCCACCGCGAGTCCAGCCCCTCGGCAAGCCGGGACTGATAGTCCTCACCAAGTGGTGCGACGGCTTCGGTGACGTACTCGCAGGCCTGTTCGTACTCGATTTCGGGCGACTCCTCCTGAACGAGTGGGGTGTAAAGATCCCACATCCGGAGTTCGTCGGCCCCGATTGACTGGCGTTTGAGGTCGGCGTGGCGGTGGAGCGTATCGAGGTTGTCGTGGACGGTGTCGACCAGCGTATCGTACACCTCGACGGGAACGTTCGGGCCGTCCAGTGCGGCCTCGCGTGCGGTGTCGTAGTTGCGGGCGTTGGCCATCTTCACGTCCGTCTTGACGGCGTTCTTGTAGGCCGTCCCGACCGCATTTCTGACAGTCTCCCACTCGTCGTAGAACGCCTCGTAGACGCGCTGGCGGAAGTCGCGGTCAGGGTGCTTCTGCAGCGTCGTGAAGTTGTTGAGCGTGATTGGCTGCTGGTCGCCGTCGGGGTCCTCGACGGTCGGGAACTCCATGTCGGCGTTGGCCAGCATGTTGTACACCTCGCCGGGCGCGCCGGTGACCTCGCCGAGTTCGGCGAGCAGGTTCTCGACTTCGGCCGAGCGGGTGTGGTCTTTCATCCGGAGCACGTCGTCGAAGTAGTGCTCGTACGGTTCCAGCGCCGACTCCTCCTCGATCATCGCCTCAATGTCGTTATACTCTAAGTCCTGCAGTTCCGGGTCGAGGAACGAGGCAGCCGAACTGGCCTCAGAGGAGAGTGACTGCGAGCGGGCGGTCAGTGCCTGATAGGTGTCGTCCGTCGTGTCCTCGTCCCGGCGGCACCGGGCGTAGGCCGCGACGTTCGAGACGGTCCGCATCAGTTCCTCGTACGTCTCCAGCGTCGCAAGCAGGGTGGCGGCGTCCTCGGTTGCCCGTCCTTCGTAGGCGGACAGGTCCTCGATTAGCGCCTCCGCCTCCTCGTAGGCGGCTTCCCAGTCCTCGTCGCTGGCGTAGAGGGAGTCGAGGTCCCACTTGTACGCCTCATCGATGTCGCTCCGTGCGGGTACCGAACTCATAGCCCGCTTTTGGAACGGGGCCGAAGTAAGCCTTCGTTTCAACGACGACCGCCGGAGAGCCCGTCGGTGATGTTGTCGGCAACCCGCGCAGTCGCGCAGGCGTTCGCGCGCCGGTGTGCGAAGACAGTTCGAGCGTCAGCCGCGGCGTCCTCGTCTCGGGTGAAGGTCACGTTCGGATAGCGAACGTCAGTCAGTACCAGCGGTTCGGGTGGAGCTGGTGGAACCCCATCGGGGCCGCTGACGGGCTTCTGCGAGAGGACGCGGTCGACCTTCGAGGGTGGGGTCGAGCCGTCCGCGACGGCCGCCGCGAGCGAGACGAGCCGGCGAACCAGCTGGCGGCAGAACCCGCCGGCCGTAAGCTGGACGACGAGGAACTGGCCGTCCCGTGTCCAGTCGATAGCAACGGTCCGCTCAGTACCGGTATCGTCGGACGTGAGGTTGTGGAAGTCGTGTGTCCCAGCGAGCGCGTCGACAGCGTCAGCCCACCGCTGATCATCGACTGGTCCGTGTCCAGGTCGGTCCGCGTTTGGCGGCGCGTACAGGTAGTAGGTGTAGGTTCGTTCAGTGGCGTCGTGGGTTGCGTGGAAACCGTCGGGGACATCCGCGCTGGCCCACACGCGAATATCGTCCGGGAGTTCCCCGTTGAACGCCGCTGGTGAGAGCCACGCCGGGGCGTCGAAGGCGACGGTCTGTGCCCGTGCAGAGACGCCAGCATCAGTCCGGCCGGCGGCCGCGTACCGGTCGGGCAGCCCCTCGCCGCGCTCGCAGACACCGAGGCGGACGAGCGCTGAACGCAGTCGGCCCTCGACGGTATCGACATCGGGCTGGCGCTGGAACCCGTGATACGGTTGGCCGTCGTAGGCCACGCGATAGGCGCGCATACCGATTTGTCGACTGCGAGCCACTTGTCTCACCCGAATCTCAGTCGCTGGGAAGGATAGACGAACTTAGGCGTCCTGAGGACAAAGACGGGGGTATGTCCAACGCCGCCGCGGCGGATCACAACTTCCCTCGCCCGCCCGAAACGTTCACCGACCACGACGGGCGGACGGTAACAATCGAGGCCTATGACGGCGACATTGACCCACTGGTGGAGATGTATGCTGATTTCGGGCCCGACTCCCGGTCACAGGGTGTCCCACCCCGGACTGAAGCGGACATCCGCGACTGGCTGCCGAACCTTGTCGAAGACGGCCTGAACGTCGTTGTCTGGCACGAGGATCAAGCCGTCGGCCACTCCGTCCTTGTCCCGTACCAGGACACATCGGAGCTGGCGATTTTCGTCCATCCAGACTACCAGCACGCCGGCATCGGCTCACAGCTCATCCGCGTCCTGCTTGGCTACGGGCAGGAAAACGGGCTCGACCGCGTCTGGCTCTCGGTCTCGAACACGAACCACGTCGCTCGGGCATTGTACGAATCAGTCGGCTTCGAGACGATTGCCAAAGAGCGCGTGGAAATGGAGATGGAACGGGCGCTCTGACCGGACCGCCTCGCAGACGGCCTCACGCAGGGATAGTGGTCACACGGAAGTAGTGTCTGGACTCCGTCTCATTCAGTTTCGAGGCTAACTTCTCTGTCAGCCTCACCGACCGTCACCTCTGTTTCACTGTTTGCTGAGAGTGATTCGGTTTCCAACAGTCGGTCCAGACGCCGCTCGAACTCGCTGTCAGTTAATTCACCGCGGGCGTACCGCTCCCGGAGCTGGTCGACCGGGTCTACCGTCGGTTCCGAAGCCATGGTCATGTCGGCTTCATCCGAATCCGGCTCGGCCGCCGGCGACTCAATCATCGGCAGTTTCGATCCAAGCAGGGCGACAAGCGGGGCCAGGATGAACCAGCCGAGGATGATAAATATCGGAGCAAGCACGTTTCCGAGGCCGGCCGCACCTGCGAGCATGGCAAAGCCCATCGACAGTATCGCGATGGTTGCGACGAGCTTCCACCTCGGGAGAGCGATGGAGGGGAGCTGCATGTCGACTACTCAACACGCTGGTCGCAAAAAGTTACTGTCACAATCCGACCGCTAGGTCGCGCTACTCCGTGAAGTCCTCGAACGTCGGCCGGTCGTGGTCGCCCGGGAACTCGGAGAGTGGGACGCTGACCTGCTCGCCGTCGTCCATCTCTTTGAGCGTCACCTCGTCGTTTTCGAGGTCCTGCTCGCCGACGATAACGACCGTCTCGGCGTTGATGCCGTCGGCATAGCCCATCTGCGCGCCGAAGGACCGGTCGGCAACGTCGCTCTCAACGACGTGGCCCCGCTCGCGCAGGTCACGGGCGATGCGGGCTGCGGTCGGGCGCGTGTCACCGACCTGCAGGACGTAGTAGTCCGTCGACAGTTCCTCGGCGGGCCAGACGCCGGCGCGCTGACAGAGCAGCTGGAGCGTGGCGTGGCCGGGCGCGAACCCGACGGCCGGCGTCGGCTGGCCACCGAAGCCCTCGATGAGGTCGTCATAGCGGCCGCCGCCGAACACCGAGCGTGACACCTCGCCCGTCGAGTCGAAGCACTCGAAGACGATGCCAGTGTAGTAGTCCAGCCCGCGCGCGGTCGTCAGCGAGACAGTGAGGTGCTCGCGGACGCCGAAGTCCTCGGCTGCGTCAAGCACTGCCTGCAGGTTGTCGGTCGCCGCGCGGACATCCTCGGAGCCGGTAAGGTCCGCAAGTGTTTCGATTTCTTGGGCATCGATCTGCAGCATCTCGTCGAACTTGTCGGCCTGACCGTAGTTGAGCCCCGCCTCGACGAGCGCGTCGAGGTAGTCGTCGTGGTCGACCTTCGCCCGCTTGTCGACCGCACGAATTGCCTCGGGCACGTCAACGTCCGCCCCGAACGACTCCAGCACGCCCGAGAGGATATCCCGATGTGAGACGCGGATTTCGAAGTCCTCGCCCGTCAGCCCGAGGTCAGTGAGCATATCCACGGCAACGGCCAGAATCTCGGCGTCGGCCGTCGGCTCTGCCGACCCGAAGATGTCGACGTTGGTCTGGTAGAACTCCCGGAACCGCCCCTGCTGGGGCTCCTCGTAGCGCCAGAACGGCCGCGTCGACACCCACTTGATCGGCTTCGAGAGTTCCTGTTGCTTGGCGACGAACATCCGCGCGACAGTCGGCGTCAGCTCCGGCGTGAGCGCGACCTCGCGTCCGCCCTTGTCCTCGAAGCTGTACAGTTCCTCGACGATCTCCTCGCCGCTCTTGTCGACGTACATCTCGGTCGGTTCCAGCGCTGGGGTGCCGATTTCTCGGAAGCCATAGCGCTGTGCGACGTCTTCAAGCGTATCCATGGCCCACCGCCGGGCCTGCATCTCCTCGGGGTAGAAATCGCGAAAGCCCTTGACGGAGTCGTACATACCGGCGTCTACAGCAAGGGCGCGCTTGAACCTGTTCGTTCACGCTGACCAGAGCCACAGCTATAGGTTGATACCTACCGGTAGAGACTCGCTAAAATGAAGGTCACAACTGTCTCTGCCAGCGGTCTGTGACCATGGGCAGGCACGACCAGCACACGCTGGCAGTAAACGGGCTAGAGACTGACTATGTGTGGGACGGCCCGTATTAGAGAACGGACAACAAACAGACACTCCACCGAGTGTGTCTGTATGGGATGGGCAGTGAATCGGTGGACACATCGTGAGGTGAGACGGTGACGCAACGATTCGAAACAGGGGTTCGAGCGCTGGACCGAAAGCTCAACGGCGGCGTACCGGCTGGCAGCCTCGTTACACTGCTCGCCGAACCGGCGAGCCAGGCGGAGCTGTTTCTCTCCGAGTTCGTCGCCCGGCAGGAAACGGTGTATCTCTCCGGCGAACAGGCACCCACGACGGTCACGTCGACGTTGCGATCACAGCGAGGGACCTACGACAACCTCACAGTCAGCCAACTGGACCGGGAGGCTCCGGTCAGCGATGCACTTGCCCACGTCGAGGGACTCACCGAAGGGTCGCTCCTCGTCGTCGACCCAGTCGAGCCACTCGAGCGTGCCGATACAGGGGAGTTTCGGGCCTTCCTCGAAACGCTGCACTCCAGACTCACACAGACCGATAGCGTCGCGGTCCTGTACGCGCTCAAACACGACGCGACGCCGTCACAGCGCCACCGGACGGAGTACACGAGCGACGTCGTGCTTGACCTCGAAACGAAGCGGCGCGACGACGCCATCGAAAACAGGCTCTTTGTTCCGAAGTTCCGCGGAGGGCGAGCGCTCACCGAACCGATCTGCCTCGACCTCACCGACCGCATCAGCGTGGACACCACCCGAGATATTGCGTAGGCTGACGAACGCACGCGCAGGACTCGAACCGCCGACGGCTACCGCAGACCCTGCACGCGGGACTGTGTGTGCTCGGGGAACACGTCAGCCACAACACCCTCGCCGTAGCGCTCCCGCAGGAGCGCACGGAGTTCGACCTCGTAGTCAGCCTTCGGAATCTCGGCGCTGGGGCCGGTCTCGACGACGAGCCGGTCAGCGGCCATCGCGTCAATAGCACCGCGACCGATGCCCGCAAGCGGCGCGAGGTAGTCCACGTCGAAACGGTCCTCGATGCTCTGGGCGAGCGGGCGGTCCACCGTCGGCACCCGGTCATCGCGCCGGGTGCCGTCAGCCACGGCGTCGAGTGTATCGAGACCGTCGGCATCGGCGACCCAGTCACCACGGGCAACGGTTTCGACAGCGTGTTCGTGGACCTGTTGGATGCCGTTTCGCGGGTAGCCGTCGTCGTGCATCTGCTCGACGGCATTGTGGGCCACGTCCGGGTCTAACTCGACCGTCACATGGTCGAAGCCCACAGCCGTTGCGCTCTCCTGTGCAGGGTCAGTGTCGCGGACGCCAAAAGAGCCGCTGACGAGCGTCACGTCGTAAAAGGGGTCAAGCAAAAGCGCCGCCAGCGTCGAGTCCTTTCCGCCGCTGTACAACAGAGCACAGCGCATCTACCGGCGCTTGATATCGAAGCTCTTGGAGTCGGGCGTCAGCTCCGAGAGGAGCTCTTTCATCTGGTCCTCGTCGATCTGACCCTGCACGCGGCCGCTACGGGCCAGCGCGACGACCTGCTGTTCGACCTGTTCGCCGACCTGCGGTTTCGACATCTTGACCGTGTTGAGCCGCTTGCGCGCGCCGTCAGTAAGGTTCTGTTTGAGGACGGCCTGTTTCTGGGCTTCAGCCTGCTGTTGCGCGGCCTCCTGGCCTTCGCCTTCGCCGCCCTGCTGTTCCTTGAGCTGCTCCATCTTCTTTTTTCGGAGCTCGTCGAGTTCTTCCTCGCTGGGGTCGCCACTCATACTTGTATGGAAATACTGGAGTCGGTCGGAAAACGATTTCGGAGCAGGGGCTATGGGGCGAGGAAAAACAGCGAGAAAGGCGTCGGTTACGCGTAGCGTTCGAGTTCCGGACGGTCGAGTTCCGTCAGGAGGTCGCCTGCGGTGTCGTCGAGGAGGCTGCGGCCGTCACCCGTGACACGGCGGCCGTCGTTTTCGCTGGTCTCGACGTAGCCGGCGTCTTCGAGCTGCTGGAGCGCCGTCCGGATGATGTTGCCCGAGCCCTTGGTCTTCTGGTGCGGGCGGACGCGGTAGCGGGTCGTCCCCTGCTTCGAGGTGCCGTACTCGGAGCGGAGAGCGTTGACGCCGACAGGACCGTCGACGGCGACCTTTCGGAGGAGGCTGGCGGCACGTCGCGTCCAGAAGTCCTCTTGCTCAGGTGGGAGTTCGCGGTCGACACCGGTCTTGGTGAACTCGGCCCAGTCCGGCGCTTCGATGTCGTCTTCGTCTGCGAGCGTCTCCGTGAGTGCCTCGATGAGTTCCTCGGGGGAACGTCGTAGAGTGTAGCCATTGCAGATTTCTTTCCGTCGCCGTCATTTAAACGCGTCGTTCGCAGTCGGCGGGCGTGAACCGTTCACTCGACCATAGGCCAGCGATGCTCTCACTTCTGTCGGGAATCGTGGAGTCACTCCTCGGGCGCTGCAGCCCGGTCGACGCCGAGCGCAGCGGCGACGCCGCCGCCGAGAACCGTCGGCAACAGGTAGCTCCCGACGCGGTGGATCAACACCGCGGAGGTGGCGAGCGCGGCCGAAACCGGAGCCGTCGAGACCAGCAGCGTCACGAGCACCGTCTCGATAGCGCCGGACCCGCCGGGAAGCGGGACGACGCTGGTGATACTCCCAACGGGAACGACAAGCAGGACAACTTCGACTGGTACTGGTGCCCCAACGGCGTACAGCGACGTCCACAGCGACGCCGACAAGCAGACCCAGCCAACGGCCGAGAGCCCGAAGGTCTGGAGAACCGTCCGCCGGTCGGTCGCGATGCGCTCGATGGCGGAAAAGAACCCCTCAATTCGCGCCTCGATGTTGGCCGCGGACGGCGGTGACCATCGGGGCACGACGTTCGACAGCGCGGCCAGAGCCGGTGCGACACCACGAATGACCAGCGCTTGAACCCGGTCCCGGTGTCGCCAGCCTAGGACAGCGGCAGTGGGGATGCCGACCGCGAGAACCGCGACGGCACCGGCGGCAAACGCCAGGTTCCGGGTCAACTGGACCGCACCAGCGGCGACGAACGTGAAGCCGATGACGGCATACCCGACCGACGGGAGGAAGTGAACTGTGTCGACGGTGGCGATAGCTGCCAGCCCGGTCTCGTACTCGGTGTCGGCGGCCGTCGAAATGAGCAGCGCGCTCACTGGCTCGCCGCCGGCCTGGCCAAAGGGTGTGACGTTGTTCGAGAACACGGCGGCGACGAACACGAGCACGGCAGTGTGTGGTGCCACCGGCGCGCCCAGGGCCTGAAGAACCGTCCACAGCGCCAGCCCCCACGAGACGAGCCACAGTATGGCAATGCCTGCGACGGCGAGCAGCGCCCCAGGTCCGCTGTCGCGAGCGCGTCCAGCGTCTCGCCGATGCCGACAAGCCACACCAGCCCCGCGAGGACGGCGAGCGCCGCCGCGAACCCGACGACCGTCGCCACGCGGTTCCCATCCATGTGGATGGGATTGGCAGTCTCCGGTTTCAACCCACCGACCCTGTCTCGCCGGCGGATATCCACGGGGGTTTTGCCCCGGGGACCTGACGACGAGATATGGACGAGCGGGCTGCACTCGCCGATCTCGCCGACCGGCTTCCCGACGCGGGCGACGACTGCGCCGTCGTGGACGGGCAGGTCATCACGACCGATATGCTCCACGAGCGGACGGACTTCCCGTCGGGGACGAGCCGCTACACGGCTGGCTGGCGGGCCGTTGCCGCCTCGCTGTCGGACGTAGCGGCGATGGGGGCCGACGCAACCGCGGCGGTGGCCGCGTACGGCGCGCCATCGTTCGAGCCAGAGGAACTCGCGGCGTTCGTCGACGGCGCACAGGACGTGTGTCACGCGGTCGGCGCGGAGTACGTTGGCGGCGACTTGGATAGTCATGACGAGTTCACGGTCGCGACAACGGCCATCGGCTCTGTGGCTGAGCCCGTTCGACGCTCAGGCGCTTTGCCCGGTGACGCGGTCTGTGTCACCGGAACACTGGGCCGGTCAGCCGCCGCCCTCGAACTGTTCGACCGGGGCGATACCGACCAGGCGAACGAACTGTTTCAGTTCGAACCCCGCGTGCGTGCAGGCGTCGCGCTCCGACCGCACGCGACGGCGATGATGGATTCGAGCGACGGCCTGGCTCGCTCACTCCACCAGCTGGCCGAGGCCAGCGGCTGTGGCTTCGCTATCGAAGCGCCACTGCCGCTAGACCCGCAGGTCGACGCGCTCGCGGAGACGGAGCAGGAGCGAAGAGAGCTGGGTGTGTTCTTCGGTGAGGACTTTGAGCTGGTGTGTACGCTGCCCGAGTCGGATGTTCCTGAGGTCAAAAAGACCGTGCCGTGCCCGCTCCACCGCATCGGCACGGCCACCGAGCACGGCGTGACACTCGACGGCGAGACGCTTCCGGACCGAGGGTACTCACACTGAGCCCGCCCCCAGCGACACGGCCTGACAGTTAGACCGCGCTGATCTCGAATGGAACCGGCGTGAAACAGGCCAGTCCAAGCAGGAACGTAAACACGCCAAGCAGCGCTCGCCGTCGGTCCAGTGTCGTGTCCACAGTCGGGCGGGCCGGACCGGCGTACGCGAGCCCGGTGGCGAACAGGCCCCAGAACACCCACAGGCCCCAGACGCCGAAGCCGACCGGCGGCGGGTCGCGAGTGAAATACAGGTAGCCGGCGAGTGCGAACAGTGCGCCGGGCACCGCGGCGGCGATGGTTTCCTGACGCCGTCCGACGATGGACCGCACGATGTGGCCGCCGTCGAGCTGTCCTACCGGGAGCAGGTTCAGGAACGTGAAGAACATCCCGGCCCAGCCGGCGAATACGATGGGGTGGACAGACTCACCGGGTCCGACCTCGGTCCCGAGCCCCAGCGTGTTCACCAGCGCTTCCAGCGCCTGAAACAGCAATGGATAATTGAATGTAATGATGATACCGGTGCCGCTGTTTGCCACGCGTTCCGGGACAGTAATCGGGTCTATCGAGAGGCCGATGACGGTGACAATTGTTGTCGCGACGAGGCCGGCAAGCGGACCGGCGACACCGATGTCGAACAGCGCCGTCCGGTCTGGAATCCGCCCACGGATGTTGATGACCGCACCCATCGTGCCGAGATACGACGGGAACGGGATGAAATACGGGAGCGTCACGTCGACGCCGTGATAGCGGGCCGCGGCGTAGTGACCCAGTTCGTGGATGCCGAGCACGCCCAGCATCGCGACCACGAACGGCCAAGCTTCGAACACGCGAAGTGGGTTCTCAGCGACCGGGATGTAATACCAGGCGCTCGCCCCGACATAGAGGGTCGACGCGATAGTCGCAAGCAGCAGCCCAATGTTGAGCCACGGAACACCGCCGGTGTCCGTGCTGACTGGCTCCGCCACCAGTGCGTACTGGGTCGAACGCGCGTTTAGCGTACCACCGGGGGTAATCGAGTCATCGGCGCCCAGATCATCGACAACAGTAGCCCCACCGTTGCTCGTCGCGGTAGCCCCAGCAGCCGATTCGGGACCGAGTTCTTCGAGTCGAACATCATAGCCCTGCTGTCGGAACACCGGCCTGAGTTGCTCAGCGACGGCGGCTGGTGGCACCAGCGGGTCGCCGATATACTTGACAGTGCCGTCCACCCGCCGTACTGACGAGACGGAGAACACGCCGGCCAGTCGGTCAGGCGACGGCGGGTCCGCGGCGGAACCACTCATCAACTACTTGTAAACGATGCGGGCACAAATACTCCGCGAACGATCACACAGCTAGCAGGTACGCCGTCCGAAAACTGTACGCGGGGACCAGTCGCCTACGCCGGCTCAATACGCCAGGTGGTCGCGCTCGTGTACGACCACTTTTCGACATTGATCTCGGACGCGCTGTCCTTGAGCTTGACCATCAGGGCACCAATCTCCTTGGGGGAGAGACCGACTTCGTCAGCGATGAACTTGCTCTTGAAATACATCTCGCCGTCACTTGCCTTCTCTGCGAGGAACGACTTCAGTCGCTCTTCTTTGGAGGGCTCTTCCTCGCCGGAGGGCGTTGCGGTAGCGCTCATCTTTGTCACCTCACTTTCTCGTAGCCCCGCCGACAGTATATAAAGGAAGGAACCTTCAGGTCACTTCGGTCACTTTCAGGACAAATCGAGCTAAAACGCATTCTTTACAACCGTTTCAAATTTATTTAGACGTTTTACAAGGCTTTCTCAGCCCGTAAAGAGGGGCTGATTTCGTGGTGGTTTGAACGGTCTGTGAAAGAGAGATATCACCCTCTGTGGCCCCGATAAACGGCATATTTCGCCGATAGAGTGGGAGAGGCGTCAGACGTGCGTCAGCACGTCGGGCACACGTCATACCAACAGTCCCACAGGGATGCACCCGATAGCAGTCGGTGTGGGGATGAGAAAGGGCTGGCTAGAGAGACAGCAGTCAGTGGCCTTGACAACCCTTAAGAGTGCATCGCGGTTACGGCGGGCTAATGAAAGTCGTCGTTTCCATTGGCGGAAGCGTACTGGCCCCGGACCTCGACGCCGACCGGGTCGCCGATTACGCCGATGCCATCCAGTCACTCGATGCACAGGGACATACACTCGGGACCGTCGTCGGTGGCGGCCCAACCGCACGTGATTACATCGGCAGCGCTCGGGACCTCGGCGCGAACGAAATCGAACTCGACCAGCTGGGAATCGCTGTTACGCGGCTGAACGGCCGACTGCTGATCGCTGCCCTAGACGATCGCGCCGCGCCGACACCCGCCGAAAGCTACGATGAGGGCCGGGAGGCCATCCGTCGCGGAGATATCCCCGTGCTCGGGGGTATCGTCGCCGCACAGACCACCGATGCCGTGGCGGCCGCCTTCGCAGAGTACGTGGGCGCGGACCTGCTCGTGTACGCGACATCGGTTCCCGGCGTCTACAACGCCGACCCGAACGAGGACGACGACGCGACGCGGTTCGACGAACTCGGCGCGGACGAACTCGTCGACGTGATCGCCGACATCGAGATGGACGCCGGCAGCAGCGCGCCGGTCGACCTGCTCGCCGCAAAAATCATCCAGCGGTCCGGCATCCGGACGATGGTCCTTGACGGCACTGATCCCGAGCGTGTCGTGCGCGCGGTCGAAGACGGCGAGTTCGACGGGTCCGAAATCCTCCCGGAGGCATAGATGGCGGAAGACCCCTACGAGGTCGGTCGTGGCGGTTCCCGGGCGTTCTGGGCCGACTCCGTCGCCGACGCTATCGAAGCACGGGACCCCGACGAGCCAATCGTCATCAAGGGCGGTGTCTCCCCGTCGGGCGTCCCCCACATCGGCCATTTCAACGAGATTATGCGGGGCTACTACGTCGCCGAGGCCCTGCGGGACCGCGGTCACGAGGTCCGACAGGTGTTCACCGCCGACGACAAGGACCGGCTGCGGGCGGTCCCCCGCCAGCTCGCCGATCTTGACTGGAACATCGTCGGCCTCGGGGAGGTCGACGCCGGCGCACTCGGGCGGAACCTCGGGAAACCCTACACGGACATCCCGGACCCATTCGGCTGCTGTGACTCCTACGGCGCTCACTTCACGACCCTTCTCCAGAAAAGCGCCGAGCTGGTCGGCGTCGACGTGGAGTTCGTCTCCAACACCGAGCTGTACGCCGACGGCGAGTTCGAAGCAGTCACGCGCCGCGTGCTCGAACGCGCCGACCGGGCCCGCGACGTGCTCGCTAAGTACCAGAACAAGGTCGACGACGACTACGTCCCGTTCCTGCCCCAGTGCGAGGAGTGCGGCAAACTCACCGAGGGCGTCACCGCAGTCGACCTCGACGCCGGCGAAGTCGAATACGTCTGTGAAGACGTCGAGGCCGGCGACCAGACCATCGATGGTTGTGGCCACGAAGGAACGGCGACGCTCCGGGACGGAAAGCTCCCGTGGCGGTTCGAATGGCCCGGTCAGTGGGAGATTCTGGGCGTCGACTTCGAGCCCTTCGGCAAGGACCACGCCGAGGGCTCCTGGCCATCGGGTGAGGATGTCGCCGAGAACGTGTTGGACATCCAGCCGCCAGTCCCGATGGTGTACGAGTGGTTCACGCTCGACGGCGAGCCGCTTTCCTCTTCATCTGGCAATGTCATCACCGTCGATGAGGTGCTGGACATCCTCGAACCGGAGGTGTTCAGGTACTTCTTCGTGAAGGACCCGCGGAAACAGCGGGACTTCTCCGTCGAGACCATCGACCAGCTTGTCGACGAGTTCGATCGGTTCGAGCGGCGGTACTTCGAGGAAATCGAGGCCAGCGAGGACGACGCAGAACTCGCGGAGCGAGCTTACCCGATGGTCGTGGACGACCCGCACGAACAGCGGGTTCGAATCCCGTACACGTTTGCGGCCGTGCTCGGGATGACCGATGACCCGGCACTTCGGGAACAGATCGCCCGGAAGGAAGGCCACATCCCGGACGATGCGCCGGAGTGGGCCGTCGAGCAGGCGCTCGCCCGTGTCGAGCGCGCTCAAGAGTGGGCCAGCCTGACGAACAACGAATTCAACTACGAACTCAAGCGGGCCGAGATGCCCGACGTGTCATTCGACGACGCGACGGCGGCCGCGCTGGACGAGCTGGCCGATTTCATCGCTGAAGGCCACGACGGCGATGCGATTCAGTCGGAAATCTACGAGACGGCAAAGCGAAACGACATCGGCATCAGCGAGTTCTTCTCGGCCGGCTACCGGCTGCTGTTCGACGACACCGAAGGCCCACAGCTCGGGACGTTCATCGCGAAACTTGACCAGGAGTTCGTCGTGGAACGCTTCCGCCGGAACGGATAGTCCGGGGTAGGACGGTCCCACCCGTCCGTAACACCCTATTGGAAGGTGTCTTCAGGGCGACTGTTCCTGCGTGTCGACCCGCTCAAACATCGGTCCGAGGCGCTCGTCGTAACAGTCCTGACAGACGTACACGTCGATGACGCCCGTCTTGCTGTGCGTGTGAAACATCGCGTGGACGGTCGCGTCGAAGGGGACCGTCTCGCCACAGATACCGCAGGTTTCTGGCATTGTCCTGCACCTACTTGCGGTACGCCCTCACACCACATAGAACGGGTGGTCCGTCCACCCCTCAGGTCGAACGAGGCGTCACCAGCACGGGGACATCGACAGTTCGGAGCAGTTGCGACGTAACGCTGCCGAGCAACTGGCGTTTCAGGTTCGAACGGCCGTGTGACGCCATCACGACGAGTTCAATGTCATTGTCGGAGACGTACGCTTGGATGCCAGCGGCAACGCCATCAAGCGAGGTCGTCTGTTCCACAGCAGTTTCAACCGAGACATCCGAGGCCGCCGTCCGAAGTTCGTCGGCGGTTGCTGCGACGGCGTCACGCCCGTTCTCCTCTAGCCGGTCGATGAACGTCTCGTTCAGCCCGCCAGCGTTGAACGCTCCGCCGGCGGCCTGGATATCGACGACGTTGAGAACGTGTACTAGAGCGTCGTATCTGTCTGCAACCGCCGCGCCGTGTCGTGTCGCCGTGTTAGCGTTCTCGCTCCCATCGGTTGTGACGAGTAGCCGCGAGTAATCAAATTCGTCATTTGCTGTCTGTTTCTCCGCAGAAACGACAAGCACGGGCACCGCAGTTCGATTCAGGACCCTCTCAGTGACGCCGCCGAGGAGTCGTTTCCCGAGACCGGTCATCCCCTGTCGGCCAAGGACGATGAGCCCGGCGTCGGTTTCACGAGCGTACTCGTCTATTCGCGCGCTCGGTTTCCCCTCTAGCAGTTCCGTCGTGACGGATTGCCCGATGTCAGCAGCAAGTGACTCGATATCCGCAAGGACCGACTCACCGTGTTCCCGCAGACGGCCGTCCTCGCGGTCCGTTCGCGTGAGCCTGCGTGCTCGCTGCTCGACGACATAGACCGCCTCAGCCGTTGCGTCGAAGTCTTTTGCCAGTGCGAGGCCACGTTGTGCGGCTGCCGCGGCTTCATCGCTCCCATCGACGGGAATGAGAATGTGGTCGTACATTGTGTGGTCGTTTGCGGCGGGGTCACTTCACCGTTGGCTGCTGTGGACCAGCAGTGTGTCCCAAACCAAACCCTCTTGCTTGGCTACGCCTATTTTCGGATAAATGGTGAGTACGCTGACGTGGGTCCTCGCGGGCCTTGTCGCCTACACCCTCCTCGCGATGGCGCTACGGACCCGCGGCGTTGTCCCCGAGTATATTCGTTTTAGCGGCCCGATTACGACGATTCACACACAGAAGGGCAAAGCCGTGCTCGACTGGCTCGCACGGCCAAAGCGGTTCTGGCGGGCCTGGGGAAACCTCGGCGTCGGGTTCGGCCTTGTCGTGATGGTCGGCTCGTTCCTCCTCGTTGCGCTCGGCGCCTACCAGGCGCTCGTCAACCCACAGCCCTCCGCACTGAACGAACCGCGGAACGCACTGGCGATTCCCGGCGTGAATGACTTCCTCCCGCTGTCGGTCGCACCCGAAATCGTGCTCGGGTTGTTGCTCGGCCTCGTCGTCCACGAGGGCGGCCACGGACTCTTCTGTCGCGTCGAAGACATCGACATCGAGTCGATGGGACTTGCCCTGCTGGCGATTATCCCAGTTGGGGCGTTCGTCGAACCCGACGAAGACGAACTCCTCCGCACCGACCGTGGCTCCCAGACCCGGATGTACACGGCCGGCGTGACGAACAACTTCGCGCTCGCGATTATCACGCTCCTGTTGCTATTCGGACCGGTCGCCGGTGCTGTCGCCGTCGTCGACGGCGTGCCGGTTGGGAGCCCCATCAACGGCACCCCCGCCGCAGATGCGGGTATCGAGTCGGGCGACGTCATCACGGCGGTCAACGGCCAATCGGTCGAGAACCAGCAGGCCCTCGAATCAGTGCTCGCCGAAAGCGACGCACAGACGGTCGAAGTGGCTCGCAAGGATGCCGAAACCGTCACCGTCGAACGGTCCGTCGTCGTCTCTGCGGCCCTCCAGAGTGCGCCACTTGGGACTGGTGAGACGATTGTCTCTGTCAACGGGACCGCCGTGGCGACCCGCAATGAGTTCGAACAGGCAGCCCAGAACCATCCCGTAGCGACACTCGAAACCGAGTCCGGGGAGACAGTCACGACCCCGCTCGGCGCATACGTGCTGGTCGCTGAAGACGGCCCGCTCGCCGGGGAAGGGGCACCGAGCGGCGAAAGCATGATTATCACCGAGGTCAACGGAGAGCGAACACACAGCGGAACGGCACTGATACAGGCACTTGAGAGCGGTGAACCCGGTGACCAGGTGACGATCACCGGCTACGCCGACGGCTCCCGCGAGACCTACGAGGTGACGATGGCCGAAAGTGAGCAGGTCGACAACGGCATCATCGGTGTCAGCATCCAGCAGGGCATCAGCGGCATTCAGGTCAGTGACTTCGGCATCGACACCTACCCCGCAGCCGCGTTCCTCGAATTCATCGGCGGCTCGCCGGACACACCAACGTCGGTCTCCGAGTTCTCGTTCGCCCAGCGGATTTTCAGCACGCTCTTGCTCCCCTTCATCGGCGTCGCCGGCGGGTTCGGCTACAACTTCGCCGGCTTCACCGGGATCGCGACGAACTTCTACACCGTCCAGGGCCCGCTCGGGGCGCTCGGAGCGACGCCGGTGTTCCTGCTCGCGAACGTCCTCTTCTGGACCGGCTGGATCAACCTCGTCATCGGTCAGTTCAACCTCATTCCGACGTTCCCACTTGACGGTGGTCACATCCTGCGGGCGTCGACCGAATCGTTCGTTTCGCGGCTGCCCGTCTCGGACGGGCGGCGAGTGACGACGGCCGTCTCGATTGCGATCACGGTATCAATGATCAGCGGCCTCCTGTTGATGGTGTTCGGTCCGCGGCTCCTGACCTGAGACGGACTGCTGTCCCAGTTTCTTCCGGCGCTCGCCTGACTAGCGACGGTTGCTGTGGCTGTGGAGTCTACCGGTCCATCTGTGACGGTCGGGGTTTCGTTACCCATTTACTCTCCGCCGCGAAATCCGGGCGTATGTTCCTGCAGCTCCGTGCGGAGGTCGAGGACACCCTCGCCGACGCACTCACAACCCTCGACCTGCCGGCCGAGGACCTCGGTATCGAGGAGCCACCGGAGGACGTTGACGCCGTATTAGCATCGAGCGTCGCCTTCCGGCTGGCCGGCGAGGTCGGTACTGCGCCGCCAAACGTCGCCGGCGACATCGCCGACGCGATTGCCGCCAACGACCTCACCTACGTCAGTGACGTGACGACACAGGGGCCGTACGTCAATTTCCTCCCGAGCGAGGCGTACTTCGCCGAGACCCTGCAGTCAGTCACAGAGAACGAGTTCGGCCGGCTTCCCGACCGTGACACCAGCGTTGTCGTCGAGCACACGTCCGCGAATCCGACTGGCCCGGTCCACGTCGGGCGGGCACGCAACCCTATCATCGGCGACGCCGTCGCTCGCGTGCTCGATTACGCCGGCTACGATGTCGACCGTCACTACTACGTCAACGACGCGGGCCGGCAGATCGCGGTGTTCACCTGGGCCTACGAGACCTTCGACGAGGATGACCTGCCCGAACCCGAGCGGGAGTCCCCGGAGTACGAGATGGTCCGGTACTACCGCAAGGGCAACACCGTCCTCGAAGAGGGCGACCCCGAGGAGGTTGAGGAAGCGGAGACCGAGGTACAGTCGATTTTGCAGGGCCTCGAAGACGGCGACGAGGAGACGTACGACCGCGTCGCCGAGGTGGTCGACACCGTGCTGGGTGGGATGCAGAGTACGCTCGGCCGGCTTCCGGCGGAGTTCGACGAGTTCGTCAAGGAGACGAAGTTCATGCGCAACGGCGATACCGATGATCTGGTCGACCGCCTGAAGGCCCTCGACTGCGCCGTCTACGAGGAGGATGCCTGGCAGCTGGACCTGCCCGACTTTGAAAAGAACCTCGTGTTCCTTCGCTCCGATGGGACCTCGCTGTACACCACTCGGGACCTGGCCCACCACGAGTGGAAGTTTGACACCTACGACCGCGCCGTCACGGTGCTGGGCGAGGACCACAAGCTACAGGCAGACCAGCTCTCAGCAGCGCTCGAACTGCTCGACAACGATACCGACCAGCTCCGGCAGGTGTTTTACTCCTGGGTGAACCTCCCAGAGGGCGGGATGAGCACGCGCGAGGGGACCGGTATCGACCTCGACGACCTGCTGGATGAAGCAATCGACCGCGCACGGGAGGAGGTCGAGTCCAGACTCGACGACCGGACCCGTGGCGACCTCGACGAAGACGACATCGACCGCATCGCCCGCCAGGTCGGTATTGGCGCGGTTCGATACGACATCGTCTCGAAACAGCCGACAAAGGGCATCACCTTCGAGTGGGACCGTGCGCTGGACTTCGAGGCCCAGTCCGCGCCCTACGTACAGTACGTCCACGCGCGGTGCTGTGGTATTCTGGGCGACGTGGAGACCGATATCCCTGACGAACCCGATCTCGACCCACTATCGGAACCGGAAGAGCGCGACCTGCTTCGCGAACTGGCCCGGTTCCCCGCCGTCATCGAAGCGGCGGCGGACGACCTGACACCCCACACCGTCGCAACCTACACCCGCGACCTCGCCGAGACGTTCAACGCCTTCTATCGGGAGTGTCCGGTTCTCGACGCAGACCCAGAAACCCGCGCCGCGCGACTGGCGCTCGTCGACGGGACCCGAACGGCGATTGCGAACGCGCTGGACGCGCTGGGCGTCGAAGCGCCGACTTCAATGTAGGCGCGGCCCGTTTCGGGTATCCGATGTGACAAGCGATAAGCGGCGAATCAGTCCGGCTGGCCAGGCTATGTTTCGAGGAACGCATCGACTTCCGCTGCGACCAAATCGGGTGCCTCGGCGGGGCCGCTGTGGCTGACACCGTCGAACTCGACGAATCGACTCCGTGTCAGTGTGTCGTGAACGGCCCGAGCACTCTGTCGAAGGAAACTGGGTCCATCGGTGCCGGAGAGAACGAGCGTGGGCGCGTCGACATCGAGACGGTCCGGGAGCCGGTACTGTTCGACAGAGCGGTTCATCCGGACGACCTCCTCGGCGAGGGCCACGCAGTCGGGCCAGACGGGCCACTCCGCCAGCCAGGCGTCGAGGTCCTCGATACCGTCGGGATGAAGAACCTGTTCGATGTAGCGTTTCACCGCCTCCGCTCGCTTTCCGTCCTGTACGAGCGATGCCATTCGGTCAGCGAGGTCAGCGTCAGCCCGGTACTCGGCGGGAAGTACCGCCGGTTCGTACGCGATAACTGCCTTGACCGACGTAACCGACGCGGCCTCAATAGCGGTAAGTGCACCGTACGAGTGGCCGAACAAGATTGGTTCGCCGTCGACAGCGTCGACAAGCGCCTGAACGTACTTGATCTCGCGGTCCAGTACCTCGTCGGCGCTCGTTTCCGCGGCGGAGTCGAGACAGGTCCCGAACCCTGGCCGCTGAGGAACGACAGCGCCGTATCCCTCGAACGCCGGTACGACCGGTCCCCAGTACTCCGTAGGGGCCATCCCACCGTGTAAGAGAACGAGTGGCTGGCCATCACCGTAGCGCTCGAATTCGACTTCGATCTCATCTGTTGGTTGTGTTGGCTGCATACAACAACACGGTCGAACGCAGTCGGGCTAAGCCGTTCTCTCAGTGATTGGGCCGTTTAAAAGGAATTGGTTCAGCAGGGGCGGACACACTGTTCCGACAGGCGCTTCAGCATCGACGTAGAGCGAATTCGTATGGGGCTCATTGCAGCGTTTCAGATATACTGCGATGCGTTGCCGCTCGTGTCGGTTGCAGAGACGGTCCCCGAAGCGTCGATTACCCTCTCCCTCCAGTATAACCACGGTCGTCGTCCGCTGTTTATCGCAACCGTGACCGGTGGCTCCCAACAGACTGTCGAGCAGGCACTCACCAACGCCTACGACGTTCAGGAGTGGACACGCATCGGGACGGCCGGCGACACCCGACGGTATCAGGCAGTGCCGGCGCTGAGCTTCGAAGAGCAACTCGGTGACGAAATTGACGACCTAGACAGACTCGAAGCACTCGCCACGGCAGACGCGATAATCGAACAGATAACCGTGACCGGGGATGGGTGGGAGCAAATGGGCTGGTTCGCCGACCGGGCGGCGTTCACCGAGTTTTCCTCGTTTTGGCAACGGAACGCGGAGTTCGGGCTGGAGCGGCTGACTCGAGACGCGGAGCCGAAGTCGCCCGGGAACGGGCTCACTGACCGACAGCTGGAGGCGCTACGGACGGCGTACGAGATGGGGTATTTTGAAATCCCGCGACGTGCATCACTGGACGCCGTGGCGACGGAATTGGATATCTCTGCGTCGTCACTCTCAGAGCGACTGCGCCGGGCACAGACCCAGCTCATTCAGGAAACGGTCGCGACGCTGTGGCCGCCGCTTCCGGACTGATCCAGAGCCAGTGGCGTGCGGTCGGAGCGACAGGCTGAGACCGGAGACAATCGGGTACAGGGACGTCAATTAAAAAGACCAAACACGCCGCCAGAGTCCTCGTCGTCGGCATCGGAGTGGTCCTCGGTGTCGTCGAGGAACCACTCATCGTCAAGTATTGTCTCGATATCCGTTTCGGGACTCTCGCCACGGAAGAACACACCCTCCAGCGCTTCGGTCAGCCGCTGATAGGCGTCTGCAGCCGTGCTCTCAGGGGCGTTGAGTACGAGTGGTTCCTCGGTCGTCGCCTGCGGGTCGTCCGGAATGACCGCAAGCAGCGGGAACTCCATCTGCTCGGCAATAGCCGCGACATCAGTGTGGCGGGTCGCGCGGTTGATGATCGAACCGAGGACGGTCCCGTCGATTCGGTTCGCTAGCTGGGCCGTTTTGACCGTATCACCCACCGCAACGTCGTCAGGGGTCGTGACAAGGACGATTCCATCAGCCAGCCCAAGCGGCACAGCGACTTCGTGGCTCAGTCCAGCCCCAGTGTCTATCAACACCACGTCGTAGGCATTTCGGAGCGTCTTGATAACTTTCCTGAGCTTTGCGGGGTCAGCGTCCGCAAACGCCTCAAGCGACTGTTCGCCCGGAATCACCGTGAGCCCACCCGGCGCATCAGTCAAAGCCTCACTCACCGCAGCCTCGCCAGCCAGAATCTCGTGGAGGCTCTTTTCGGGCTCCACGGAGAGCATCGAGCCGAGATTCGCCATACCCAGATCTGCGTCGACGACGGCTACGTCGTAGTCCATCTCCTGCAGGACGGCTCCAAGATTTACCGCGGTCGTCGTCTTTCCGACGCCGCCCTTGCCGCCCGCAATCGTACACACATACCCCGCCATAGTCTGATTGCTTGGGTACAATACAGGCAGTCATATAAATTCGATTGTCATTTGTCGAACCGCTACGTGACGGACCACCGGATGAATCGGGTCGACGGCCAATCAGATCATCGGAAGCGTAGGTCTGCCATATCGACCGTCCCACTTCACCGTACCGTTGTGCCGGAGAGCTTTCTTTCGCTCCCGTCCGTCACGGCTCCCGCTGATCGCCGTTCCAATTCGAGACCCCTCGCTTCGCTCGGGCCCTTCGCTCCCTGTCAACAGGTTCTTACGCGACCTTGGCCAATATGGAGTAATGAGCGAGCAGCAGGAACAGGAACAATCTGACAAGCAGAAATATGAGTTCCGGAAGGTCATAGAGGAACTCAAGGGGTACCAGGGTTCGGGAACCCAACTCGTCTCTATCTACATCCCCGAGGACAAGCTGATCAGCGACGTCGTCGCCCACGTCACCCAGGAACACTCCGAAGCTTCGAACATCAAATCGAAGGACACCCGGACAGCGGTGCAAGACGCGCTCACTTCGATCAAGGACCGACTCCGGTACTACGACGTGCGGCCACCCGACAACGGACTGGTCGTGTTCTCGGGTGCGTTCGACACTGGCGGCGGCCGAACCGACATGGTGACGAAGGTCCTCGAATCACCACCGGACCCCATCGAGTCGTTCCGCTACCACTGTGACTCGGAGTTCCTCACCGAGCCGCTGGAGCACATGCTGGCTGATAAAGGGCTGTTCGGCCTCATCGTGCTCGACCGGCGAGAGGCAAACGTCGGCTGGCTGAAGGGCAAACGCGTTGAACCCGTCAAGTCCGCCTCCTCACTGGTCCCGGGCAAACAGCGGAAAGGTGGCCAGTCCGCCCAGCGTTTCGCCCGCCTCCGGCTGGAAGCTATCGACAATTTCTATCAGGAGGTCGCCGGCATGGCGAACGACCTGTTCGTCGCCGACCGCCACGAACTTGACGGCATCCTCGTGGGCGGCCCTTCACCGACCAAAGACGAGTTTCTCGACGGCGACTACCTCCACCACGAGCTACAGGACATGGTGCTCGGGAAGTTCGACGTGGCCTACACCGACGAGTCAGGGCTGTACGACCTCGTTGACGCGGCCGACGAGGTGCTGGCCGAACACGAAATGCTCCGGGACAAGGAGCTCATGGAGGACTTCTTCAAGCAGCTCCACAACGGAGACAAGGCCACCTATGGCTTCGACCAGACGCGCCAGAATCTCAACATGGGCGCGGTCGAACAGCTGCTCATCTCCGAGGACCTCCGGAAAGACGTGGTCGCCTACACCTGCGAGAACGGCCACGACGAGTACGAGCTCATCAACAGCAGCGCCGGGACTGACGACCACGAGTGCTCCCGCTGTGGGGGCATCGTCGACGCCGACGACGGCGAGCGCGAAGACGCCATCGACCACCTGATGCAACTGGCCGAGCAGCGTGGTACCGAGACGGTGTTCATTTCGACTGACTTCGAAAAGGGCGAACAGCTGCTGACCGCCTTCGGCGGCGTCGCCGGTCTGCTGCGCTACTCGACAGGCGTCTAACGCTCAGTCGTTCTCTGTTCCCTGTACGTCTTTGATAATGCCACCACCAGCTCCGCCGAACCGCGCTCCGGCAGGGCCGTCTCTCAGGGGTAGTGAAGCGGTCGACCTGTCCGCTCACAGCAACTGTTCGAGTTGCTGACGACGACGCCCGAGGTCGACATGAGCCGCTTCCCCGTAGCTGGCGTCGAGACGGTCCAGTGCCAGCAGTGGGTCAACGCCCTCGCGCTCGATACGCTCTAGCAGCGCAGTGATCTCTTCGCGGTGCATTGCGAGTGAATCAAGCAGCCCAACGAGCAACACCAGCGGGATCGCTGCGCCGTCATCATCGGGAATTGCATCATCAAGTCCCGTGAAATCAGGCACAGCAGCGGGCGGCTCGGTCTCCGGGTGAAGCGCCAGACAGGACCGGCAGACGCTGGCACCCGGTACGTCTCCGGGGAGAAATTGCTGGCGGTCGGCCGGGACTGGGAACGAAACGAGGTCGCCACCGCACTCGGGACAGGACATACTCAAGCACGAACGGGAAAGCGCAAAAACGGTACCGGTCAGAACGAGCGCCCTGTTCAGTCGTCAGCAGTGACCGCTTCGGGTTCTTCTTGTGCTTCCTCCTCAGCCGCGAGCGCGTCCTCTTCTTCTTCCTTCTTGGCTTTGATCTTCTTCATGCGGAAGATCTCCTCACGCTCCTGCTCTTCGAGTTTCTGCTCGATGTACTCCTGATTGTCGTAGAGGTCGGGCAGAAGCTTGAATTCGAGGGCGTTGACACGGCGCTTCGTCGTCTCGATTTCCTCGAGCATCTTCTTCATCGCTGTCTCGACTTCGGCGGCGAGGATGATGTTCTCAAGCAGTTCCTCGTAGGCCTCGGCGGCCTCATCGATGCGGGCCGAGGTCCCCATGACGCCGTAGCCGCGTTCGTCCAGTGACTTTCGAACCTTGCTTGACTCGATCTGCGGGACGACGACGCCCATGATGTTCTTGGACTGGGTCGTCAGTTCGGGGTGTTCTTTCAGTGCTGCGGCGGCCCCGCGGACGGCCACGTCGCCTTCCATCGCCCGGGCCATGTTGATCGCGCGCTGGGCCCGCTCATAGGAGCCGTCGAGGTCGTCACGGACGTCCTGCGCTTGGTCCAAGATGTCCATGAACTCCATAATGAGGCCGTCACGCTTCTTCTCCAGCGTGTCGTGCCCACGCTCGGACAGCTCGATGCGGTCCTCGATCTGCATCAGATTCTTTCGCGTGGGTTTGACGTCCTTAGCCATTACGGGTCTTTTTTCGACGTAGGCAGTTAACGGTTTCCAGTTATTTCGGTTCGAGCGCCGCCGCTTCCGGACTGACACGCAAAAAAACGAAGTCGGCGAACGGTAGCGTTAGTCGTCTGCAGGCGTTGCGCCAGTGCCGGTCGTCTCGGCTGCGCCGTCGAGCACGCCGTGGCTCCGGAGCAGGATGATACCGAAGCCGACCTTGGCGGTCAGGTCGATGACCATGAAGCCGGCCGTCTCGATCCCGATACCGACGAGGCCGAGTCCTTCACTGCCGACGAGCCACCAGACTGGGTAGACCAGCCAGACGACCGTGACGAGGTTGCGCAACGTCTTGAACGTGCTTCGCGTGTCACTGGGCAGGTCTGCAACCCGACCAGACAGCGAACTGAACAGGAAGTACAGCAGGACCAGCAGGAAGGCGGTACTGATACCCCACCAGACCAGCCGTTCCGCACCGGCCGACAGCACGCCGCTGCCTGCGCTCAGCGTTGCGACCACACCGGTACCGATCATCAGCACGTCGAGGCTGACAAGCGAGTAAATGGTGTTTCGGTCTGCTCCTGCGAGCAGCCCGAGGTCATACAGCAGCAACGGCGTCGTGAACAGCCAGTCGGTGTATCGCGCCCAGTAGATCGGGTGTTCCGACCCGCCGAACTCGATAATCGTCAACCCGAAGCCAAGCGCCATCGCGAGGTAATTCACGAACGCGATTGCCGTGATTAGTATTGTCGCGATGTAGAACTTCTGACGCCTGCTGTCGGTCTCACCCCAGCCGCGCGCGATGAAGTATAGCATGCCGAGGAACATGCCCGCTGTACCTAACCACAGCCAAGTCGCTTCGCTCCCTGGTGCTGGCATAGTGCACCCTAGTGTAGGAGGTCAACGGTAAACAGTCGCGTACCCAAAATATATGGTACAGACAGAGAGGTGCTGGAGAAAGTAAGCCGTCGCGTCAGGCCTCGACGGTTTCGGCGGTCTCGTCCTCGCGGTAGTGCTCCTCGATCAGGTCCTCATCGATGCGGTTCAGCGCATCTTTCGGAAGCATCGAGAGCAGGTCCCAGCCGAGTTCGAGCGTCTCGTCGATACTGCGGGCCGTGTCGGTGCCCTGATCGACGAACTCCTCCTCGAAGCGGTCGGCGAAGTCCAGATACTTGTTGTCCAGTTCCGACAGCGCCTCGCGACCGACGATGTTCACGAGGTCGCGCAGGTCCTCACCTTCCGCGTACGCGGCGAAGATCTGGTCTTTCACGTCGGCATGATCAGCGCGGGTGAGTCCCTCGCCGATACCGTCGTCCATCAGCCGCGACAGGCTTGGCAGGACATTGATCGGCGGCTGGATGCCCTGGCTGTTGAGATCGCGGTCGATGTAGATCTGACCCTCAGTAATGTAGCCGGTCAGATCCGGAATCGGGTGCGTGTCGTCGTCGCCCGGCATCGTCAGGATCGGGAGCTGGGTCACAGAGCCCTCCCGGCCCTCGATCCGACCGGCACGCTCGTAGAGCTGTGCCAGGTCAGTGTACATGTATCCGGGGTAGCCACGCCGGCCCGGGACCTCCTCACGCGCGGCACCGATTTCGCGCAGTGCCTCACAGTAGTTGGTCATGTCCGTCAGGATGACCAGGACGTGGTAGTCCTTCTCGAAGGCGAGGTACTCGGCGGTGGTCAGCGCCAGCCGTGGCGTAATCGTCCGCTCGACGGCTGGGTCGTCTGCGAGGTTCATGAAGACGACAGAGCGTTCCAGCGCGCCGGTACGCTCGAAGTCGTCCATGAACTCGTTTGCCTCTTCAGCTGTGATACCCATCGCACCGAAGATGACGGCGAACTCTGACCCTTCGTCGTCGTCGCCTTCCTCCTCCTCTTCCGGCACCGTTGCCTGTCGCGCGATCTGGAGCGCCAGGTCGTTGTGTGGCAGGCCGGAGGCGGAGAAAATCGGCAGTTTCTGGCCGCGGACGAGCGTGTTCATGCCGTCGATGGCCGAAACACCGGTCTGGATGAACTCCTCAGGGTACTCCCGGGAGAACGGGTTGATCGCCTCACCGACGATGTCGCGGCGTTCGTCGGGGACAATCTCGGGCCCGCCGTCGATCGGCTGGCCGGTCCCGTCCATGACCCGTCCGAGGAGGTCCTCGGTGACGGGCATCTTCATCGTCTCGCCGAGGAAGCGAACCGAGGCATCGCGGTCGATACCTTCGGTGCCCTCGAACACCTGAATGGCGACGTAGTCGCTCGCGGATTCGAGCACCTGGCCACGGCGGGTCTCGCCGTCGCTGAGCTCGATTTCGACGATGTCGTCGTAGCCGACCGGTTCGTCGGTCTCGACGAACACCAGCGGTCCGCTGATCTCCGTGATTGTCTGATACTCTTTCATTGTTAGTACAGCTCCCGCAGTTGAGACTCGATTTCGTCTTCGAGGTCGTCGATATACTCGTTCCAGTCCTCTTGGACACCGATACGGTTGAGCCGCGGCGCGGCGTCAATGTCGGTGATCTCCTCGACAGGGACACCGGCATCCAGCGCCTCGAAGGCCGCATCGTTGTACGTCTTGGCGGCGTCCATGATGCGGTAGGTCTTCTCGGGCTCACAGAACGTGTCCACGTCGTGGAAGGCGTTCTGCTGGAGCCACGCCTCGCGCAGGTAGCGCGCAATCTCGAGCGTCAGCTGCTGGTCTTCCGGCAGCGCGTCCTTCCCGACGAGCTGGACAATCTCCTGCAGTTCCGCTTCCTCGTCCAGCGTGTCGATAGCCCACTGGCGCGTCTCCGGCCAGTCAGCCCGGACGTTGTCCTCGAACCACGGGTCGAGCTGGTCGCGATACAGCGAGTACGACTCGTTCCAGTTGATAGAGGGGAAGTGCCGGCGTTCGGCCAGATCAGCGTCGAGCGCCCAGAACGTCTTGACAATACGCAGCGTGTTCTGAGTGACTGGCTCGGAGAAGTCCCCGCCCGGCGGCGAGACGGCCCCGATGACTGAGACAGAGCCCTCGGTGCCGTTGATGTTCTCGAAGTACCCGGCGCGTTCGTAGAACTCGCTCAGGCGAGCGGAGAGGTACGCGGGGTACCCCTCCTCACCCGGCATCTCCTCGAGTCGGGACGAAATCTCACGCATGGCCTCGGCCCACCGGGAGGTGGAGTCGGCCATCAGCGCCACGTCGTACCCCATGTCGCGGAAGTACTCCGCGATGGTGATACCCGTGTACACGCAGGATTCGCGTGCCGCGACGGGCATATTCGACGTGTTCGCAATGAGGCAGGTCCGGTCCATCAGCGCGTTGCCGGTGGTCGGGTCCTCGAGTTCCGGGAAGTCCTCAATGACCTCAGTCATCTCGTTGCCACGCTCGCCACAGCCGACGTAGACGACGATGTCCGCGTCGGCCCACTTGGCAAGCTGGTGCTGGGTGACCGTCTTCCCGGAGCCGAATGGTCCGGGAATGGCGGCTGTCCCGCCTTTCGCAATTGGGAACAGGCCATCAAGCACACGCTGACCGGAGATGAGCGGTTCCGTCGGGGTCTCCTTCTCGACGGTCGGTCGCTGCTGGCGCACCGGCCACTCCTGGTGCATCTGGATCTCTTCGCCGTTGTCCAGTTCGACGACGGTCTCTTCAACGTTGAAGTTACCCGATTCGATGGCGACGACCTCGCCACCCTCGGAGTCGGGCGGGACCATCACCTTGTGGTCGATGCTTGGCGTCTCGGGAACGGTACCGATGATATCGCCGGATTCGACCTCGTCGCCTTCCTCGACTTCAGGAGTGAACTCCCAAGTCTTCTCTAGGTCGATGCCCGGCGCGTCGACACCACGGTCGAGGAACGCCGACCCCATCTTCTCTTCGAGCACGTCGAGCGGGCGCTGGACACCATCGTAGATGGCGTCGAGCATACCCGGCCCGAGGTCCACGGAGAGCGGCGAGCCCGTCCCTTCGACGGGTTCGCCAGGAGAGACACCGGAGGTCTCCTCGTACACCTGAATCGTGGTGATATTTCCTTCAATCTCGATGACCTCGCCCATCAGCCCTTCCGAGCCGACGTAAACGACGTCGTTCATCCGGGCGTCGAGGTCCCGAGCCGTTACGACCGGTCCCGAGACGCTTTCGATAATGCCGTCCTCGCGGACGTCTGTGTCTGTTGCTTGACTCATGGTTAGTCCTCGTCCATCAGGTCGATACCGATGGCTCGCTTGATCTGTTCACGCAGTCCGCCGCTCCCAGTGCCGCCGCCGAGCGTGACCATCACCGGCTCGACACTCGTCTCCGCGTCCTGCCTGACACCGCGTGAGAGATGCGACAGGTCGTCGTCGTGCATCACGACGATGCCGACATCGTCGTCGTTGAGCATCTCCTCGACGACGTTGTCGAGCTGCTCGTCTTTCTCGTCGGAAGGCACGTCCGCGAATTTGCGGACGCCGAGCTAGCCGAAAGCCCGTCGTGAACTCCGGGCTTCCGATGACAGCGATCTCCTGGCTCATAGTATCACCAGCTCCTGTTCGATTTCGTCGGGGCCGAGGCCGGCCTCGCGACCGCGGGCGATGGCCCGGATGTTGTCGACCTCGCGCTCCTTGGCGAGGACGTAGGACAGCACCGGACAGACCGACAGCGGGTAGCGGTTCGAGAGCCGGTCGGCGTATTCGAGTAGCGCCGCGTCCAGCGCCCGCTCGAAGTCGATGAGGTTGTCAGCCTCCTCAAGCGCCGACAGCGCCTGGTCAAGGTCGTCGCCGTACTTGCTCTCGCGGACGGCGCTGACCAGCTGATCGAGATTCGTCGACAGCTGTGCGACCTCCTGTGCGTCGAACAGCTGTCCACCCTCGATGAAGTATTCCGAGGGGTCAAGGTCCGCGCCACTGCGGGCCAGCCGGAGCGCATTCCGGAGGTTTCGGAAGTCGACTTCCGTCTCCAGGAACTCGACGTACAGCCCGGTCGGGCTGTCAATCTCCGGGTTGTCCGGAAGCCCCGACAGCAGTGTTTCGTAGAACGCGCGGTCGAGCGCGTTCTCCAGCGGCACGAGAACGCCGCTTTCCTCGTACACGTCGAACGCTTCGGCCAGCGACTCGCCGAAGATGGTGTCGTCGAGTTGCTCGACGACCTCCTCGATAGAGCCGGCGTTCAGCAGATCCTCGATTCGCCGGTCAGTGAACTCGCCGGCCCTGATGAGATCGTCCTCGACCTCGGTCCGCTCTGCGTCCGAGTAGAGCCCGCGGATGACTGTTTTGACGTTCCACACGTCGAATTTTCGCAGGTATCGGGCAATGTAATCGTACAGTGCCCCCTCAGACCAGCGAAGCAGGTCGTCGAAGTGTTTCGCAAGGTTGCGGTTCAGCGCGTACTCGACGAGGTCAACGCCATCGTACCGGGAGCCGAGCGCGTTCATCTCGGTCTCGTACTCCGTTTCCTCCATGAAGCGGGCGATTTCGCCCGTCCCCATGCGGACCAGCTTCCGGTAGTCGTCATCGTCAAACAGGGATGCGCTGCGGGCACGAACCCGTGCGATGACGTACTCGTAGTTGCTTCCCTGGCCGCTCGTTCCCATTCGCGAACTCATTGGTCTTCGAACAGGCGGTCGCTGATTGCTTTCAGGTTGTCCTCCCAGACATCCTCAAGGATGGAATCAAACGTGTTGTTCACACGAACTCGTGACTCGTTGCTCTCGACGACGACGCCGCCGAGGCAATCCCGCTCGCCGGCGTACGTCGCGCTGTCGTAGTCATCGAGTATATCCTCAAGAAGCGACTGGTCCGACGCACGGCCAGACACCGATAGCTCGTCGCTGTCGTCGAATTCATCGACAGCGGCGTCAAGCAGTGCGCGTGTCAGTTCCTCTCGTCGGTCCCCTTCGAGGGCCGCAAGCGCGTCCTCGACGTCGCCGTGAACGTCTTCGAGGATATCACGCCGGGCGTTAAGTCGAGCCTGTTTGGCCTCGAGCTTCGCAGAGGAGAGTCGCTGCTCTCGCTCCTGCTCGATGGTCCGCTCGACCTCGGTCTCGCGTTCCTCGCGGATCTGGTCGGCGTCAGCCTCGGCGTCGGCGATAATCTCCTCGGCACGTTCGTCGGCCGCGTCGCTAATCTCCTGAGCACGCGCGCGGGCCTCGTCGCGGATGTCCTCTACGACTGTTTGAAGGCTCATTATTGGAAAAAACGGAGTGTTGTTAGACGACGAAGACGACGACAAGCGCGAGAATGACGAGCGTTTCCGGCAGGACTGTCAGGATAAGCCCGCGGCCGAACATGCTCTCGTCTTCTGCGATTGCGCCGACGGCGGCGGCCCCGATCCCACGTTCCGCATACCCCGAGCCGAGCGCGGCGAGTCCGACTGCGAGTGCTGCGCCGGCTGAAGCCGGAATAGCTGGAGCACTGGCGGTACCTTCCTGCAGTACTGCGTTAACAAGGAGTGCGATGGTTTCGATCATGGATGTGTAGTCTCTGGAATTGCTCGTGTCCGAACAGGCGTATGTGAATCCACGTAGTTCATAAAGCTTCCCAAAACGGTTCGTCAGCGTGCTGTTCGGGCGGTTTAGGGTCTCAGCTGTAGTCGGTTGTGAGCGTGTAGCAGTCGACATCCGCGATGAAATTGGCAAAACCGGCAGTAAACAACGACGATTAGCCCGAAGAAAGCGGAAGCGCGCGATCAGTCCTCAGTCGTGTAGTTACGTTCGTAGCCGAACGGGTTGTACCGCTTCCCGCCGCCTTCGAAGAACTTGCCGAAGAACTCCACATACTCAAGTCGGACGCCTTGCAGTCCGGCACTGGTGATACCGAGCACCAACACAAGCAGGTGACCGATCACCAGAATGAGGACCCCGACCAGCGCAGCGGCGATCCCGGAGTGGATGAGCCCAGGGAACATGATCGCTTCCGCGCCGTATTCAGAGATTGCCCATTCAGGCCCGTGCCCGATAAGGAAATGGAACTCACCGTGGTGTGAGTAGGCTCCGAAGAACAGCAGGTTGACAACGAAAGCCATCCCTGCCTTGGCCAGCAGTACAGCGGCCAGTCGTGTGTACGACAGAACGTTCACCAGCACGTTGAGGAACTCGACGACCTCGATAGGGTCGGCGAGTGCCAGCAACACGAGGCCGGCGAAGAAGAGGATGAGCCACGCCGAGAACGGCGCACCCAGTCCCGGAATCGTGAAGAGGTTTATCGCTGGCAGTCCTGTGAAGCCCCACGCGTACGGATTCCCGGCGAAGACACCTGCCTCGGCAGTGTAGAGGAAGTCAGGCGCTGCGCCGTTTGCGCCGGAGAACACCCACGCCCAGAGGCCGAACAGCATCAGCAGCCAAGACCCGCTCTCGGTGACAGCGTCCCAGAGGCCGTGACTCAGGTTCTCGATGAAATCGAAGATCCAACCCGCGGCGAGATGAACTGTCCCGGCGAGCAGGCTCATCGTCAGCCAAGCCAGCGCATAGCCGGAGTAGGACGGCTGGAGCCCCTTGTGCATCGGCGGGTGACCGCCCCAGACGATTTCACCGAGCTGGTGGAGCCCGAAGACTTCGCCGTACAGCACACCGAACAGCGCGGTGAACCCACCAGCCCACATACCGACACCACCGAGGCTCTTCAACACGTCACTGTCGGCCTTCGAGTACAGCCCATAGCCCAGCGCCAGGTACAGCAGCCCGTAACCGAAGTCACCGATCATGAACCCGAAGAAGGCCGGGAACGTCAGGAAGAAAGCGACTGTCGGGTCGAACTCGCCGTACTTCGGTCGGTTGACGACTTCGACAAGATCCTCGAAGGGCCGGACACCGCTTGGGTTGTCCTGAATAACTGGTGGTGCGTCGTCACCCATCGTGATAACGCCGCCGTCAGCGACGGTTTCCTGCGGTTGGCTCTCACTCTCCGGCTCGGGGGCGTCGACGGAACTGCCGACGGGTTCACCGCCGTTGCCGCCTTCGCGCTCGACTTCTTCGTGAGACTCCGCGTGACCCTCGCTATCGTACTCGGCGATTTCGATTCGGTCGATGTCGACAGCATCACCGACGGCGCTCGAAAGAGCCCGCTCGAACGCCTCGTAGCGCTCGTTCGGAATCCAGCCCTCAGCAATGAAGGCGTTTTCCGTCGTCGCGAAGGTGAGCGGCGCTTCGCCCTTCTGCGCCTCGATAGCCAGTTTCTCTTCGGCCGCGAGAAGAAAGCCAGCGTGGTCAAGGCGGAGTTCGTCGAGTTCGTCCTCAACGGTCGAGAGCTTCGATTCGAGCTGTTGTTTCTCGTGTTCGAGCTCTTCGAGATATGACGTCGGATCGCCGTCGCCCTCAGGCACTTCGAGCCGAGAGAACGTCGCCCCGACGAGTGCATCCTGCAAGGTGTCTTCGTCAGCCTGTGCGAACACAGCGGTGACGCCGTCCTCGGTGAACAGCTCGAACGTCCCGATGTCGCTCTCTGTAAGGACGGCTTCGATCTCGTCGCTGTCACCCTCGCCGACGACGACTGACAGCGAGTCGTAGCCACGGAGCAGGTCGAGGTCGATGCCTAGTGAGACGAACGGCGCCATCGTGTTGATCTGGTCCTCGACGGCCCGGAGTTCGTCCCGGACATCGTCGCGCCGGTCGTCGAGTTCGTTGACTGCTGTCCGAACCTCATCGAGTTGCTCCTCGATCGCCTCGTCGGTGACAACTCGGGTCGGGCCGGCGTCCTCCTCACTGACGTCCAGAATGGACTGTAGCGAGCGAACCGTGACGAGCTTGTCCGAAACATCGTTGGTTCCGGCAAGCGAGTTGCCCGGCTCGAATCCGTCCCAAGAGCCATCATACTCGGTGACGTGGAGCATATCGAGGTCGTGGACGGCCTCAATAGTCTGCTCCATCGCGCGTTTCGACCCCGTCACCGAGACGCGGCACATCTTCTCAGGTCTGAGCATGCACCGCCTCCTCAAACAGGTCTGTGACGTATTCGACTACCTCGTCGATCTGTTCACTGGCCTGCTGTTCGAGGTCGTCGCGAGCGCTCTCACCGTCTTCGATGATCTGCTCGCGTTCGGCCTCGATCTCTTCGCGAGCCGCTTCGAGACGGTCCTCAGCAGCCGCCTCGGCCTCTTCCCGCGCAGATTCGCGGATCTCGTCGGCCTCCTCGCGAGCCTCCGCGATGCGGTCTTCGCGGTCTTGTTCGGCCTCTTCGACGATCTCGTCGGCCTCCTGCTCGGCCTCCTGTATCCTGTCAAGAACTTCTGGCCGTGGCATTCTCTAATCATGTGAGCGTTGCCAGAGCGGCTATTTGGTAGTTGCGAAGTTTCCCCGTGTGATACAGCGGCCGAAATCCGGGGAATTATGACCGCCAAGTCCTAAACTGAGAGTAATGGGAGTCCTCGAGAACAAAGCCCGCGCGCGGACGTTCTACAAGTATCTCTCGAAGGTGTACGACCAGATCAACCCCTTCATCTGGGACGAACGGATGCGCGACGAGGCAATCGCAATGCTCGACCTTTCGCCCGACGACAAGGTCCTTGATGTCGGCTGTGGCACCGGCTTCGCCACCGAGGGGCTGCTCGAACACGTGGATACGGTCTACGGGCTTGACCAGAGCCCCCACCAGCTCTCGAAAGCCTTCGAGAAGTTCGGGAAGTTCGGTGACGTACGCTACCACCTCGGTGACGCTGAACGACTCCCGTTCAAGGACGACAGCTTCGACGCGGTGTGGTCCTCGGGGTCTATTGAGTACTGGCCCAACCCCGTCAACGCGCTTGCTGAGTGCCGCCGACTGACCAAACCCGGTGGCAAGGTTCTCATCGTCGGCCCCGACTATCCGAACTCGACTGTCTTCCAGAAGATGGCCGACGCCATCATGCTGTTTTACGATGAGGAGGAGGCCGACCGGATGTTCACCGAGGCCGGATTTGAGGAGTTCGAACATCACATCCAACAGTCCCGGCCGGGCAGTCCGCGTGCGATTACAACGATTGCAGAAGTGCCCGAGTAATCCCTTCGGGTACGAGCAAAGCGAAATGGCTGCTTTTTCGCCCACGTTTTTGCGGGGAGCGGTGACCAAAGGTCATCGAGCCGTAAAAAGGTGGTTTGATAGTCCCGACCAGGCATTCCACGTGCGATCACAACGATTGCAGAAGTGTCCGAATAACAGCGAGTCTCAACATTCCTGCGTCGCTACACCGACCCACGGACAGGCACTTGAACTCGTTCGCCGTCCTGTGTGGTCGCAGTGACGGTGTACTCTCCACGGGGTTCGACCGTCCAGAGGGCGCCGTCCGTCCCGGTCGTCCCGATCCGCTTGCCGTTTATCCTGACAGTTGCATCTGCCGTGGACCCCGTACTGTTGTCAATGACCGTGACGAGCAGTGGTCCGGACTCAAAGGACTGCTGGACTCGGACGCGAACTGACTGGTTCACGTTTGTCGCTACTTCCGACCGGTCGACCGTCGTCAGTTCGAGATGCTGGGTTTCGTAGAAAACGTTTGTCGTGCCCCCGTCGAGATACGCGGTTAGCCGTCCGTTCGGATGGTCGGCTTGGATCTGGTAGATAGCACTCCGACCGTACGTCTGGACAGACGGGTACTGCTCGCTATAGAGCCACGGGTAGAGCGTCTCAGCCCGCGTGTTGACCGCACCGAGAGAGTCGTTGGTCTGTGCGAACTGGTCGACTGCCGTCTGTTCGCGTTCCTGACCGAGATATGTCTCACGCGTGTACTGGCCGTCTGAGACCGTCGACAGCATATACCCCTCCAATGATGCCTCGACGTACACCGCATTCGGCTCAACCTTACCGGCGGTCTCATCACTGACACGCTGGCTTATCGGGCCGCGATATGTCTTGAGGACGCCCCTGTTGTTTTCCAGCCGGAAGCGCTGAGCCGGTGAGAGTGAGTAGTCTGGTGCAGTTCCGGCAGTCGCCCGAATCCGGTCCAGTCGGGTAGCCAGCTGGCGGGACTCAGCGTCGATCAGTGCCCGCTGTCGCAGGAACTCAGTGGCGGTTATTACACCGTTGGCGTATTGCTGGATGGCGGCCTGATTCCGTTGTTCCAGACTCGTTCGCTGGTTCTCGATATCGGTCAGTGTCTCGTCGACGAGGCGGTCGCGGGCAGCCTCGCTGTCCTGCTGGAAGAACTGTCGTTCAAACGTCGTCGTCGCGTAATCGCTCCGAAGGTCACTGGATCCAGCTGCAACCGCGACACCGACATCGATTGAGGATCGGTTGTACGTCGTCGACCTGACATCGCTGGCCGGGATGGTGAGATGGTTCGTCGTGTTGTCGACGGCCGTGATCTGTGGCAGCTGGTCGCTGCCCTCATCGGTCTGGGCTGGCGGGGCGAACCCGGTCACCGGGGCAGCCACGGAAACAACCATGAGGAGGATCACACCGACTGCGAGGAGGGGACGCATCAGCGATGCGTACTCACCCACCGTACAAAAATCTCCCCATTCTCCATACATCAATAATCGACTCAGAGGGCACGAGACCTTTCAAAGCGCCTGCTGACGTTTTATTCTCGGATGGAAAGGGTTTTGCCCCCAGAACGTTCATCGGTGAACGAGAATGACCCCGCGGGTTTCAGGTGCTCTCCTCCTCCTTGTCCTGTTTGCCCTGTTGGCGACCCCGCCGCTTGCGACAGCGGCGGCGACAGGTGGTGTTCCTGCCCAGCAGACGACCGGGACACCAGCACCGGTCGTGGAGAACACGACGTTTGCCCTCCAGCTACAGTCAAACGGCGACGCCAAGTGGACGATAACGGATACCTATGCGCTTGACGAAACCGAGACTGAATGGTTTAGAGACACCGGTGAGCAGTTCGCAGAGGGAGATGAGGCAGTGTGGCTGCCAGCGTTCCGGGAGGCAAAAGACGAGGCCAGTACGGTTACCGGGCGTGAGATGGAGATCACCGACGTCGACCGTCGGTACGAGGTGTCAGACCGCAAAGGGCAGGTGATCCTCGAGTTTACGTGGACGAACTTCGCGGTGGTTACCGACGAGAACATCGTCGTTGGAGATGCGTTCAATTCCACGGACGGCACGTGGTTTGGGACGCTGACTGCCGACCAGCGATTCGTCATCTCGCCGCCGCCGGGATACGGGGTCGAGAGTGCCCCGAGCGCCGTCAACGATGGCAAGCTCGTTTTCGAGGGGCAACGAACGTTCGAACCGGGATACCTCTCCGTCGTGTACACTGGGGAACAGCCGGACACCGGAACGCCAGCGGAGACCCCGGAGTCGATCTTCAGCGGCATCGATTCGGCCTGGATCGGTGGGGTCGTACTGATGGTGCTACTCGTCGGCGCCGTCGGCTACATGTTCAAAACGGGGTATTCTGACGCACTACCATCGGTTGGAGCCGGGGACGACGACGGAGACGACAGCGCCGGGACGGCAGCGCGAACGAGCGATACCGCGGCCTCAGACGATGTCGATGCTGAACTCCTGAGTGACGAAGAACGCGTCGAACGGCTCCTCGAAGAGAACGGTGGACGGATGAAACAGGCCCGTATTGTCTCCGAGACTGGCTGGTCGAACGCGAAGGTGTCGCAGTTGCTCTCATCGATGGACGACGAGGGTCGCATTGACAAGCTCCGAATCGGTCGGGAGAACCTCATTTCGTTCCCGGATGAGGATATCACCGACTTCGACGAGTAACCGACGGGACGACCTGAGTGTAAACAAGCCGGGCGTGGTTTCTGGTTCGAAAACGTTTATTCGCTGTCCGGTCGGAGTTCGAGTATGAAAATCCTTGTCACGGTAAAGGAGGTGGCAGCCGTCGACGACGAGTTCGAGATCGACGGCCTCGCTATCGACGACCGGTACGTCACAGCCGACCTCAACGAGTGGGACGAGTACGCTGTCGAAGCGGCCGTTCAGATACAGGAGGCCCACGACGATGTCGAGGTCGTCACTGTCACCGTCGGCCCATCCGAGACGGATGAGACAATCCGGCAGGCACTGGCGAAAGGGGCCGACCGCGCGATCCGTGTCTGGGACGACGCACTCGACGACGCCGGCCTGCTGGACCCCGAGACGAAGGCCGAGGTGCTGGCCGCCGTCGCTGCCGAGGAAGACCCCGATCTTGTGCTGACCGGCGTCCAGTCAGCCGATGACGGGTTCGGGGCGACTGGTGTCACGCTGGCCGATAAGCTTGACATGGAGTGGGGCGCTGTCGTTAACGATCTCGACCTCGATCTGGAGGCAGGTGTTGCCAGCGTCCACCGGGAACTGGAAGGGGGCGTCGAGGAACTCACCGACATTGAGATTCCGGCCGTACTGACGATACAGACCGGGATCAACGACCCACGCTACGCGAGTCTTCGGGGTATCCGGCAGGCCCAGAGCAAGGAACTCGCGGAGTACGGTCTGGCAGATATCGGTCTTGACGCGTCTGAAATCGAGAGCCCGCTCGAACAGACCTCGCTGTACGAGCCTGAGACCGAAGGCGAGGCGACGGTGTTCGAGGGGAGTCCCGAGGAGACGGCGACCGAGTTGGCTGAGCTGCTGGCGGAGAAGGGGGTGACCAGCTAATGTCGGTCCTTGCTATCGCCGAACACCGGCGCGGGGAGCTCCGACCAGTGAGCTTGGAACAGTTAGCAGCCGGTCGCGATCTCGCCGACAAACTCGACTGCGAGCTACACACCGCCGTTATCGGCGGGGATGTCGAAGCGTTCGGGGCGAAGCTGAACCGCGAGGGCGTTGACACCGTCCACACTGTCGATATCGGCGAAGAGTTCAACCACGACGTGTACACGCAGGTTGTCACTCAGTTGACCACGGAACTGGATCCAACCGTTCTCCTGATGCCGAACAGCGTTAATGGGCTTGATTACGCGCCAGCAGTCGCAAACCGGCTAGACCGGCCGCTTGTGACCGACGTGGTTGACATCGACGCTGAGAACGGCCTCACCGCTACCAGAGAGCTGTACGGCTCAAAAGCCGAGACGACAATCGACGTCCACGCTGACCAAGCGGCCGTGACTATCCGCCCAGCTGAATGGCCGACAATCGAGACAGAGGGCGACGCCGCCATCGAGGCGTTCGACGCGAGCATCGACGAGAGCGCCGTCAAGTCTACGGTAAAGGGCTTCGAGGAAGTCGGCGGTGGCGATATCGACATCACCGACGCCGACGTGCTGGTGTCTGTCGGCCGCGGGATCGAGGAAGAAGAGAATCTGGATATCATTCACGACCTCGCTGAGGCGCTGGACGCAACGGTGTCGGGTTCGCGGCCGCTCATCGACAATGGCTGGCTGGCGAAGGACCGCCAAGTCGGCCAGAGCGGGAAAGTCGTCACCCCGGACGTGTACATCGCCATCGGTATCTCCGGGGCCGTACAGCACGTCGCCGGAATGAAGGGGTCAGATACGATCGTCGCTATCAACACCGATCCGAACGCGCCGATATTCGATATCGCCGACTACGGCATCCAGGACGACCTGTTCGAGGTCGTCCCGGCACTCATCGAGCAGTTCCAGTAGTCGCTACACACCGAATCGCGGGTGACAAGGTACTTTTTATGGTAGTCCTAAGGGAGCAGTAATGGAGTATCTCGAGCGCCGGCGCGACCGGGTCGAGGAGCGCCTAGAGGCGGTTCTCGACAGCGTGGAGCCGGAGGAACTCGCAGACGAAGTGCGTCACGTGGCGCTTTCCGGGGGAAGCGGGTGCGGCCGACGGTGACAGTGCTGGTGTGTGAGGCGCTGGGTGGGGAGCCAGCGGACGCCGTTGATTTCGCAGTCGGCATCGAACTCGTTCACAACGCCTCGCTGGTCATCGACGACATCATCGACGAGTCAGAACTCCGGCGGGGGTCCCCGGCCGCCTGGGAGGCCTTCGGCCACGGCCCAGCCATTATCGCCTCCGACGGTCTGCTCGGCGAAGCGTTCAATCTCTTTTCCACGGACGAGCGTGCCATGCAGACCGTCTCCGAGTCGATGGTCGAACTGGGCGAGGGCGAGGCGATGGAACTGGTCGCGGAGCCCTCCAACGAGAAGGAGTACATGGAGTTGGCTCGCAGGAAAACCGGGGCGCTGTTCCGCGCTGCGGCGGAACTTGGAGCCATCGCCGCCGACTCGGACCCGTACACGGTCGAGGCGGTTGGCCAGTACGCTGAACGGGTCGGTGTAGCCTTCCAGATGCGCGACGACGTGCTCGATGCAACGGCAGACGCCGAAACGCTGGGCAAGCCGGCTGGGACCGACGCGGAGATGCAGCGACCATCGCTAGTGGAAGTGACGGAGCTGACAACCGAGGAGGCAAACGACCGAGCGCGGGCCGAATCCGACGCCGCCCTCGAGTCGCTGTCGACCATCGACGCCCCGGAGTCCCAGTCGATGGAGTACCTGCGCGACCTCGCGGAGTTCGTCGTTGTCCGCGAACGGTGAGGACCGATCCGAACGGGAGGGCTTTTGCCCGCTGCTCGATTACGCCCGGCAATGACAGTTATCGGTATCGTCGGGCTGCCGGGCAGCGGGAAAAGCGAGGCAGCGAACGTCGCCGCTGAGATGGACGTGCCGATCGTGACGATGGGCGACGTCATCCGCGAGGAGTGCCGTGACCGCGGGCTCAACCCCGCAACGGACCACGGGACGGTCGCGAAGGCACTCCGAGAGGAGAACGGGCCCGCCGCCATCGCCGAGCGCTCGCTACCGATGATCGAGGCGGAACTCGAATCGAACGACACCGTCCTCATCGACGGTATCCGGTCGGACGTAGAGGTCGAAGCGTTCGAATCGGCGTTCGGCGACACGTTCCTGCTCGTCGAGATAGACGCTCCGTTTGAACTGCGGGCCGACCGCCTCGACATCCGTGGACGGGACACCTCGGTGGAAGACGGTGGCGAATCGCTTGAGGACCGCGACGCTCGCGAACTCGGCTTCGGGATGGGCGAGGCCATGGAGATGGCCGACCTGACTATCGAGAACACGGAGACGCTGGCCGCGTTCCAGCGGACCGTTCGCACACTGATTCGGGATGGACCGGAGGTACTCGACCAATGAGCGCCGTCTACTCCGTCGACATCCGAATCGAAGCCCCCGTCAACGACACCGAAGTAACCGACCGGGTCGCCGACGCAGTCCGGAACCTCTTCCCGAAGGCTGACCCGACCCACCAGCAGGGCGCACTCGTCGCGGAGGTACACACGATGGACGGGTTCTCCGAGCTGCTCCACCGGCGAGAAATTCTGGACACAGCCCGGTCGGTCTTCTTCGACAATCTGGAGGGTGACACTTTCGCGTTCGACGTGAAAAAGCAGGCAGCGTTCGAGGGGCGAATCAATTTCGCGGTCGGTGACCCTTCAGAACTGGGCGACATCCATGTGAACGTGACCGTCAACGAACCGACCGCCGAGGAGTACATCGACTATGTCGCGCCGCCAACCGAGGACGGACAGCCGGTCTACGACGACAACACATGACGACGACCATCTGTTTCGACCTCGACGACACGGTCGTCCACTATCCGGAGCCGTACAAGAATATCATCCAGAGAACAGTCGAGGCCCACGGTATCGAGTATACGGACGAGGTCCGGGCCGTTAGCAAGGAGGCGTTCTACACGGCCTTCGAGGCGCTGGAGCCAAACCCGTACCGCCAGTCGATGGCCGCCGTCGTGGAGGCGGTCGGGGCGGACGTGGACCTCGACACGCTGGTCGAGACGCTCAGGGAGACCGAGTTCGCGTCGACGACCGTCCCCGAGGCGGCCCGGGACAGCCTGACCGCACTTGCCGCCGACAATCAGCTCGCAATTGTCACCAACGGTATCCGGGAATGGCAGGTCGCCAAGCTCGACCACCACGGGCTGACCGACCTGTTCGACCTCTTTGTTGCCTCCTACGAGGTCGGCGCGCACAAGCCCGACAGCGCTCCGTTCGACCGGGTCCGGGAGGAGCTTCCGGCCGACGAGTACGTGATGGTCGGCAACGAGTACGAAACCGATGTCGAGGGCGCACGCAACGCGGGCTTCGTGCCGATTCACTACGAGTCGGGCGACGGCGGCGGGCCAGACCTCTGGGATTCTATCGACGCGCTGGTGTAGCCTGCGTAACTGCCGGGACAGAACGCCACGGGTACTGGAAGCTGCCGACCGCCGGGGCTCAGGCCAGTACAGCCGTGAGGATGATGCCGGTGTTCCACGCCGTTACCGCAACGCCTAGTAGCGCCAGGCCGAGCGGGACGCCGATAGAATATGGCCAAGAAACGTACTTCCAGACGGCGAAAAAGCCTACAAACACCGTGGTTTTCAGGCCGGTCAGCACCAGCACCGCGTGCTCCTCCAGCAGTAGTTTGACCACGGGGCTGAGTTCAGTCACGCCGGTAATACTGTAGCCAACGAGTGTCGTGACGAGGTCACCGACACCGAAAAAAGCGACGGCGACCGCCCACAGGGCGACGGCGGTGTTCGATGGACCGGCAAATCGAGCGGGGTGCCGCCAGTTCATGTCTCCTGCTATCGCGCATTGGTACTTCGTTAGTAGTAGCTTCAATGACAACTACAGTGGTAAGCTGCTCTTTCGAGCGCTACCTAGCGCAGTGTTGCACTGGGCCGCGAGTCGGCAAAGACTGGCAGTGCAGCGGAGTGAACCCGTCCGAAGGAGCCGTGTACTACAGGTAACCTCCACCTTCTAGGCGGAACAGCCCACAAAGAGTGACGACTGCGCTGTCGCTGAGGGACTCGGACGAACTCAAAGTCCGCTCACGAATATCGCAAGCCACTCCCCGAGTTCGCGGCGCTTGCTGACTCGCACTGACTCGACCCACTTCACCCACTGGAAACCCCGACGACCAGGCGCGACAAGTCGGAGCGGGTAGCCGTGACCGTGGGCCAGACGCTCGCCGTCGACGTGGGTAGCCAGCACGGCATCGCGTGCCTCCGACAGCGGGAGGCTCCAGCGGTAGCCGGTCACCGACCGGAACTGGACCCACGCCGCCGCGTCGTCGGGGTCGGCGGCGTCGAGCAGGTCGCCGACGCGGACGCCCTGCCACTCGTGCCCGGAGTACCAGCCGCTCGTGCAGTCAAGCACCGCCGACTCGGTTGCGTCCGGGGAGAGGTCGCCGGCAGCGTAGCTGGTTGGGCTGGCGACGCGGCCAGCGACCGACAGCGACCAGTCGGCAGCGTCGACCGGGTCCGGGTCGTCGGCGACCCAGCTGGTGACGGGGAACCGGTTGCCGTCGTCGGTCCCCTCCTCACGTGACCCGGTGTACCGGCGGTCCGCGCCGGCTGTGTCGAGTGCGTCGTTGACCGGCCTCTGAACTCGCCAGATGAGCGCTCCCGCGGTCACCAAGCCAGCGTACCGGAGAACGTCCCGGCGGCCGCCGCGGGTGGCCTCCGCCGGCGAGTAGAGCCGGGCGCGGAGATGCACCAGTAACAATGGCGGGACCAGTAGGCCGAGCGCGACGTGGAGGTGAAACAGCCCCCACGGGCCGAGGTCGAGCGTACCGCCGAAGATCCACCAGACGCCGGTACTGAGCGCGCCCAGTGTGACGGCGGCCAGACCGACCGAGAGGAGACGGGTACCGGTCAGCCGCGACGGGGCGACGCGGTGGAAGACGCGGCGAAGCTTCACCGGCAACAGAAGCGTCAGCACCACGCCGGAGAGTGCGTGGAGGTCGATTATCCACGCACTGCTGGGGATGCCTGCGAAGATGGTGGCGACACCGGTGGCAAGCAGTGTCGCCACCGCCGCAAACAGCCCCCAGTCGACCGCCCGTGGCGTTGGCATCAGCCGGCGGATGGTCATGGGTACTGTTAGCACTGGATTGGTTTATACTGTCGTGGCGGCGTGACAGCATCAGTACGACTGTCGAAGAACCGTCTCGCCGCTGGCGTTCCGAACGATAACCGTGTCGCCGTCGTTGTTCCAGACTGCCCCGTTCCGGCCCCAGTACCGCGTCGTGTCAGTGTCGGTGCCGCTGCCGGTGTAGAGGGTCACTGAGCCGTTTGAATCGAGGGTCAAGTTCGCGAACGTATACTGGTGGCCCACGTCGTCGCTGACCGTCCACCCGGAGAGATCGAGCGGCGCATCGTTGGTGTTCGTGAGTGTGATGTACTCGTCGTTCAGGTTCTCGTTGTCGTTGCCTGCCGCATCGGGGTGGATTTCGGCAAGTGCGATGCCGCTGGCGCTCTCAGTCCCACCGTCGGGGATAGCCGTTCGAGTCACCGCACTCGGGTCCGTACAGCGCCAGAGGCCGCGCCGGTCGGAGCGGGCAGCCTCCTCGGCGGCGTAGAATAGTTCGGCTCGTTCGAATTCGCTGTCGTACACGCGCGCATGACCGGTTTCGACAAGCCGGTAGTTGAACAGCGTCTCGTCGTGGACAACGTAGGCCAGCAGCCGATCGTAGTAGCCGCGCCGGTTCAGATTCTGGTCGAACGCGAGTCCAACGGTCTCGCCGAGGAGCCGCTGTTTAGCGAGCGACGACGCGTTCGTGCCGGCCCCGCGGAGGCAAGACGCCCCATCGTCAGTTTCTGGGACGCCTTCGAATTCCGCGGGGTCGTTCTCGGTATGGACTTCGGGGGTATCGACGCCGACGAGTCGGACTGTGTCACCGGTGCCGTTCTCGTAGGCGACCTGTATTGTGTCACCGTCGACGACAGCAGTGACCGTCACGGTGACAGTTGCTTGTGGCACGTTGACACCAGACTGGTCGTCGACGGCGGTCCCCGCCGACTGCGATGGTGAGCCGGCGAAACCGCTACAGCCGGCAGCAACCACGAGAACGACGACGACAAAACCGAACACAGGCCATCGCATCAGATAGACGTTGGCGGCCGGCGACACAAGCATGCCGGTGTCGCTGGGCGGACTGTTATAGGTCTGCCATGTCTGGGTTTCGGTACAATGCTTGTCCCGCTGCCAGTCAGAGATATCATGCGGACACCGGTCAAAACCATCAGTCCCGACGCTCCGGTCATCGAAGCTGCCCGACGCCTCCGCGACGAGGACATCGGCTCACTCGTCGTCGAGGACGACGGCGGCTGCGTCGGTATCATCACGGAGAGCGATATCGTTGCTGTCACCGCGGCCGAAGGGGATACTAGAGCACTGACCGTCGGCGACGTGATGGCCGAGACACTGGTGACGGTCGCTCCCGACGCGGACATGCAAGCGGCCGTCGACCGACTGCGAACGAACAATATCAAGAAGCTGCCCGTCGTCGAGGAAGGGTCACTCGTCGGCATCGTCACGACGACTGACCTCTCGGACTACATCCCGCACCTCTCTCGGGCGATAGGGATGTCCAGCGACCAGCCCCAGCGAAAGCGGTTCACCCGGCCGGACACACTGTACGAGAACGAGGACTGGACGTTCGAGAGTTACGGGACTGCCGACGGTATCGACGTGGGTGACCACGTCGAGTTCAGCAAGACGATATCCAAGGCTGACGTGGAGGCCTTCGCCGAAGCGAGTGGCGACACGAACAGACTCCACCTCGATGCGACGTTCGCGGACGGCACGCGGTTCGGCCGCCGAATTGTTCACGGAACGCTCGTTTCCGGCATCATCAGTTCGGCTCTGGCGCGGCTCCCCGGGCTGACAATCTACCTCTCACAGGAGCTGAGCTATCAGGGGCCCGTCGATATCGACGAGGAGGTCACGGCCCGCTGTGAGGTCGTCGAACGCATTCAGGACAACCGGTTTCGGCTGGCCACGGCCGTCGATGATTCTGAGGGGAACTGCGTCATCGAGGGCGACGCCGTTGTCATCTCCGATCCGATTCCGGACACGGCATAGACCGACAGTCAGGCGCACCCTATCACATTCGACTATGGCTAGTCCGGGAGAACTCCAACCACGTTTCCTGTTTCGTGTTATCAAATAACAATTGTTAATAATCTGCTAGTAGATACATTCGGTATGGACGCTGTCGAACGGCCGACATTCGAAACGAGCGCGGCGATGGAGGTGTACCAGTACGTCGAACGACACGGGACGGCGGCACGGCATAGGGTCCGTGAGACGGTAGACCTCTCCCCCGAAGCGTTCGAGAAGGCCCTGACGCACCTTCTGTCGAAGGGGTACATCAAGGACGACGGTGGGACACTGACGCTAGCGCTCGATGTCGGCTCAGTCGAGGAACACGCCACGGACGGGCTGACGTACACGATTCGACCGGCTCATAATGACGATTTCGAGGGGCTCGTCCAGACCATTCGGAACGTCTCAAGCGACGGGACGTACGTCGTCGCCGAGAGCGTCGCCGAGCAGTTGCTGTACGAAGATGCCGTTACACGGCACAACACAGTTGAATCAAGAGTTTTCTTCGTCGCGACAGTTGACGAGGCGGTCATCGGCTGGTGCCACCTCGACATCCCGCAGCTGGACAAGCTTCGCGAGACGGCCCAGCTCACTGTCGGTGTCAGAGAGGAACAGCGTGGCCAAGGCATCGGCAGCCAGCTCATGCAACGCGGGCTGGACTGGGCGAAAGCCAACGGCTACCGGAAGCTGTACAACAGCGTGCCAGCGATCACGGAGAACGCGATGGTGTTCCTCGAAGACCACGGCTGGCACACCGAGGGTATCCGTCGGAACCACTACACTGTCGACGGCGAGCAGGTCGACGAAGTGATGATGGCCTACACGTTCGACTGACGCCGGGCTACCGGCGTCTCACTACAGCAGGACGACCAGCGCCAGCGCAATCCAGACGATTTTCAGCCCCGTGTTGACGACAATAACTTTCGAGCCGAACTCCCGGCCCCAGATGCCGTACTGGAAGGGGATCGAGCGCTTGAACGTCGAGACGGCAAACGAGATGATTCCACCAACGAGCATCGTCGCCACGGCGGTTCGCGCGGAGAAGGTCCCGTTTCGGATGAGCGGTGCGATGACCGTCGCCCCCGAAGTCGTATCGAGCGCGTAGGCGGCGATAACGGGGATTGCCGCCCCGGGCAGGCCGAGCAGTCCGGCGAACCCGTCGGCGGCAGTCGTCACGGACGCCCCGTCGCTTCCGATGAGTGCCAGTAGTTCATCACTGTAGGCGAGCAGGAGTGAGACAACAGCGTAGATGGCCGCTAGCCGCGGCAGGATGTCGCGGACCTTCTCTCCCGTCGCGTCGAATGCTGTCCTGACGGCCGCTCGACGACTCTCCGGACGGTCGTCGAACACGTCGGATGCGTCGCCAGCGGTCCCACCGTCGGGGGCCGGGTCCGTATTTGCGCCGGACCGGCCGACGTTGGATGCGTCCAGCAGGACCGCGCCGGCAGCGATGCCAGTCAGCGTAATCGCCAGCGCGATGAGTCCCCGCGTCGCGACGTACAACACCCCAACCCGGAAGCCCAGTATGGGGATGAGTATCGGCGCGTAGAACGTGATAATGTGCTGGGCGAAACCGAAGAACGTGTTGATGGTGACGGCGATTATCGTCGCACGGTCTGACAGCACGCCAGACTCCCGGAAGTCGGCGAGCATCCCGTAGCCGGCGGTCGTCGACGCCGTCGTCGTCAGGATCGCGGTCCCAACCTCGTCCGGGAGGTTTGCCGGCGACGTGAGATACCGCGAAACCACGGCGATTTTCTCGACCAGTCCGAACGCGACCGCCAGTTCCGCGAGAAACACGCCAAACGAGAGGAAAAAGGTGATGCGGAGGACCCTGATAGCGACCTCTCCGAGGACAGCGACTGCCGGATGGCCAAGCACTGCGGCAACGAGCGACTGCACGCTGAAACGTACGGTCCTAGCCCGCAAATGCCCATCGATAGCGTCGGTCGATTTCAGGGAACCGCGCAGCGGTAGCCGTGTGGGACAGCAGATACCGAAGTGCCGACGCCGACCTCTCACACAAGCACGCGGACAGCACCGAACAGCACCACCACACCCAGCACGTCACAGACGTTCGTGACGACGGGGATAACCACGTCGTCGGGGTCCAGTTCGAACCGGTAGGCGGCGTAGGTTGTCACCGTCGTCACGACGATGGCCAGCACCGCCAGTAGACTCCCGCTGACGAGCGCGACCAGCACGACCGTCCGGAGCGGGAGTGCAGCACCGCCGATGACGGTCTGGAGGAGCCATGCGCCAGCGCCGACGAGCGGGAACAGCGTCACCGCAAGCGCAAGGGTAGCGATAGCATTGCCGGCCAACCGGTCGTCAGTCGGCGTGAACGACAGCAGGCCGAGGTGAAACGCCGTCGAGAACCGCGCCGCGAGGATGCTACCGAGGTTGCCAGCCATCCCGATTGTCACCGGGACGAGCACCAGCAACGACGGATACTGTAGCAGTGTTCCCTCGAAGGTATCGAGAACGAGGCCGCTCCCGAGTTCAATAGCGGTCAGCACGATCAGGATGGGGAACATCGTCCGGACGATGCCTGAAACCGACCACTGGGAGGCGAATTCCGCCATTCAGCCACCCCCCAGCGCGAGGACGAGGCGGGTCGCGCCCAGCAGCGTCGCAATGCCGACCACATCGCCCGTCGTCGTCACGACCGGGCCGGCCAGCGTATCCGGATTGAGGCCGCGGCGGTAGCCGACGAACACGACCGAGACGACGGCAATGGTCAACAACAGCCCTGAGACAAAGCCCGCGATGAGCGCAATGGCAATGAGAGTCGTGAGCGGGGCCGACGGTCGTCCGATCAGCGCGAGCAACACGGCGGCCATCACCGCGGCGACACCACTGATGAGTACCCCGTTCGCCAGTGCCGCCGCGACGGCAGCGTTGATGCGGTCGTCAGCAAAGGAAAACCTCGGTTCGATAAGCCCCTGATGGAGCGCCGACCCTAGGCGCGCGCCGAGTGAGCCGTAGACGTTCCCCCGAGTGGCAAGGAGTGCTGGCACGAGCACAAGCAGTCCGGCGACATCCTGTAACTCCGCATCCATGCCGCCAAGGACGACGCCCGCGAAGAGGCCGCCGACCGCACTGAGTGCCAGCACCGGGAGCGATTCCCGGTAGGCTTCGAGTGCCACCTCGCGGACAGTCATTGCAGGGCGAAGGACGGCGAGCGAAAAAAAGCCCCCTGATAGCGCTGGCGACGCCTCAGTCGGGAGTCGACTGTACTCTACCACGCCACGGTGGCGGCCCGACCGTCGTGTTCCCGACCCCAGTAAACCGAACTGTTCTGTTGATGGTGACCGGGTCGCCGCCGTCCGTGACCGTCGTGTACTCGGTCCGGTAGTATCGGATGAGGCCTGACTGCGTGACGTGGGCGACAAGCGTTGCGTTCTCCCGGCTCGTCCACGCTGTCGAAGTCGTGTTTTCCCGCAATCGGTCGCCCCTGATGACGTAGACGGGCCCATCTGACTGCTGGGACCGCAGGGTCCGGGTGTGGAACGGGGCAACGGTCTGAGTCACGTCGGCGGCAGGACGGCCGTTCAGCGCGGCGGTATGAACCCAGTACCGCCACGTTCCGGCGTAGCTGTCCGGCGGGTCGTACTCGTTGTAGATGGTCTGGTTGTCTCGCGCGAGTCGGCGGAGATACCTATCGCCATCGGACCAGAACGACGCAGTCGCCGGCGGTCGGCCAAGGAGCACCGGGGCCGCGTGGCCACGGACAGATATGTTAGCGAGGTGTGTCCGGTTCGCGTCCAGCGCGACGTGGACTCGAAGGTGGGACCGCAATGACCCGTTTGCATATCTGACGGTCCGGTTCATCGTCACCGTGTACCCGGTTCCGTTGAGACGGTTCCCGTGTGCAGCCCCAAGCAAGGATGGGCTAGTGACACCCGTTGGGCCGACACCAGTCGGATATGTGGTCGCAGAGTCGGTCGGTACCGGAGCAGGCGTCACCGGCGTCGCCAGGTCGTTGCCGCCGCTGAACCCGAACCCGCCACAGCCCGCGGTTACGACGATGGTGAGGACGAGTAGCTGCCGACACAGATACCTCGTCATGTTCTAACAAACCAATCAGGTCAGAATAAGTCTACGGATCGCCATTTATCGGGGATATGTCGTTCTATAGATGTGAAATCGTTGATTAACCTACCGAAACTATTATGATATATACAGACACCGTATGGAACATGCCAACTAATGGCAGATCGGTCAACCGACGACAGTTGCTGAAGAGTACGGGCGTCGCAGGTGTGGCAGGGCTGACGGGACTGGCCGGTTGTTCCGGTGGCGACGGTGGCGATGGTGGTGGCGACGGCGGCGACGGTGGCGATGGCGGTGGCGACGGCGGTGATGACTACCCATCGCTCGGGAACTTCCCGGTTGAGGGCGACACAGTCACGTTCGGGTTCAACGTTCCACAATCCGGACCCTACTCCTCTGAGGGGCAGGACGAACTCCGGGCGTACGAACTTGCACAGAAGCATCTCAATAACGGGGGTGGCTGGGTGGACAGCTTCGAGGACCTCAGCGGCGACGGCGTCCTCGGGTACACGGTCGACTCGGTAAACGGTGACACGGCAACCGACGCCGACACCGCCCGACAGGCCGCCTCGCGGATGATAAACCGGGACGACGTGGTGATGATCTCGGGCGGCTCTTCCAGTGCAGTGGCCATCGCCGTGCAGGGTCTCTGTCAGTCGCAGAACGTGATGTTCATGGCCTGTCTGACCCACTCGAACGACACGACTGGGAAAGACTGCGCCCGGTACGGGTTCCGGGAGATGTTCAACGCGTACATGACCGGCCAGGCGCTCGCACCAGTGCTTGAAAGCGAGTACGGCTCGGACAACTCCTTCTACCAGCTGTACGCCGACTACTCCTGGGGCCAGACCCAGCAGGACTCGATGAACCAGTTCCTCTCGGAAATCGGGTGGGAAGAAGTCGACAGCGTGCCGACGCCGCTCGGGACCAGCGACTTCTCCTCGTATCTCTCGGAGGCCGCAAACAGCGGCGCGGACGTGCTTGTCCTGAACCACTACGGGCTGGACGGCGCGAACTCCGTCTCCCAGGCCGTCGATGCCGGTATCGACGAGGACATGGAACTCGTCGTCCCGCTGTACAACCGCCCGATGGCACAGGCCGCCGGTGGGTCCATCGAAGGCATCTACGGGACGATTGCCTGGGACTCCCAGATCGACAACGAGGCGTCGAACGCGTTCACGCAGGCGTTCCAGGACGAGTACGACCGCGTTCCGTCCGGACCGGCCCAGCTCGCCTACTCACAGACGCTCCAGTACGCGGCCGCCGCCGAACGAGCGGGCACGTTCTACCCGCCGGAGGTCATCCGCCAACTGGAGGACTACGAGTACAGCAACATCGGCATGGGTGAGGAGACGATGCGCGCCTGTGACCACCAGGCCCAGCGGGACATTCCGGTTGCCCAGGGGCTGCCAGAGAGCGAACAGTCAGACGGGAACTTCATCGACATTGTCGAGATCACCTCTCGAGACGACGTCGGATACGGGTGCGATTCCGGGCCGGCCGCGGAGTGCGAACTCGGCGAGTACGGCGACGAATAGGGCAGAATCCGGACAGGGGACCGTACCCCTCATGATTTATAGTGCATGAGGTTGCCTTACTTGATACACAAAAACTAGCATGATTAGGAATACGCAGATAGTACGAGCGGAGTGCAGTGGGGGGATCCGACGTGACGCTACTCGCGGATATCCTCACCATCCTATTGAATGGGCTACAACAGGGCGCGATTTACGTCCTGCTCGCGGTTGGACTGTCGATTATCCTCGGGACGCTAAAATTCGTCAACTTCGCCCACGGGGCGCTGTACCTCGTCGGCGCGTATCTAGGGCTGTTCATAACTGGACAGGTCCCGTTGAACGACGGTCAGTTAGCGGAATGGGGCATCCAGTCATACGGTATCGGACTGGGGTTCGTTGCTGCACTGGTCATCGTTCCGATTGTCGTGTTCATTATCGGACTGCTGATGGAGCGGTTCATCGCACAGGCCTTTTACGACCGACCCGACACTGACCAGATTCTCGTGACATTCGGGCTCGCAATTATCGTCCAGGAACTGCTCCGGGCGCTGCTTGGCGGGAACAGCCAGCCGTTCCAACAGCCTTCGTGGGCATCCGGCCCTATCGCGCTGCCCGTTGTCGGAAACTTCCCGCGCTGGCGACTTGGCGTCATCGCGATTACCGCAGTCCTTGTCCTTGGCGTGTACGCACTCGTCGAGTACACTGACTTCGGCCTCATCGTTCAGGCTGGTACCCTCGACGGCGAGATGGTTCGACTGCTTGGGATCAAGCTGAGCCGACCGTACCTCGTCGTCTTCGGCATTGGTGCCGCACTCGCCGGCGTGGCCGGCGTCGTCGGTGGCCCACTCGCTAACGTCAACCCCAACATCGGGACTGAACAGTTAGTTCCGGCGTTCCTGACCGTCGTCATCGGTGGCGTCGGGAAAATAGAGGGGGCCGTGGTAGCCGGGCTGATGCTCGGCACGCTGCAGGTGTTCCTCATCCAGACCGGCTACGCCGCCTGGAGTCAGGTCGGCATCTACGCGCTCGCAGCGCTAGTCCTGCTGGTGCGTCCGCAGGGGCTGCTGGGCTCGGAGGTGGATGTCTCGTGAGCGACGAACCACGCGACGCGACTGCGACGGCAGCGGCCGACGCAGATGCAGAGGTTACCGGTGGCCTCGCCGACCGATGGGCCAGCTTCCGCGACCGAGAGATATCGACGGTCCTGTTGACGGTCGTGGGTGTGGCCGTCTTCCCGTTCCTGTTCAACAATTTCCTCGACGGCTACACGCAGCTGGCGACGCTGATGCTCATCTACGGCATCTTCGCCGTCGGGTTCGACATCCTGCTGGGATACACCGGCCTGCTGTCGTTCGGTCACGCCGTCTTCTTCGGCGGTGCAGCCTACGCCGCCGGCATCTTCAGCGCGAGCGTCAGTAGCTCGCCGCTGCTGGTGTTGCTCGCCGGCACGGCGTTTGCCGTGTTGCTGGCGTGGGTCGTCGGCTTCCTGTCACTACGCCGCGGCGGGATTTACTTCGCCATCCTGACGCTGACGTTCGGCCAGATGTCGTTCTACCTGGCGGCTTCGCCGCTGGCCTTCCTAACCAACGGTGAAAACGGCTTCACCTCCGTGGACATCGGCAGCCTGCTGGGCGTTATCGACATCCACGGTGGGGTGCCGTTCCCGCTGACGATGCTGGTCGACGACATGTTGTATGTGTTCGTCGCCGTCGTGGCGGTGCTGTCAGTCGCAATGGCGAACCGTATCCTGCACTCGCCGTACGGAACCGTGTTCCGCGCTATTCGGGAGAACGAACGGCGGGCGGAGTTCGTCGGGCTGGATGTCTGGCGGTACAAGCTGATGGCGTTCATCATCTCGGCGGCCTTCGCTGGTATCGCCGGGAGCCTGTTCACCATCGAGGGGAACTACGTGCCCCTGCAGTCGCTGTACTGGACCGAGTCCGGTCGTATCGTCATCATGACTGTGCTCGGCGGTGTCGGCTCGCTGTTCGGGCCGCTGTTCGGCGCCGGACTGTACCTGTACATCGAGAATATTGTCAGCGGGTTCGAGACACTTGGCCCGTTCTGGCACCTCATCCTCGGCGTCGTGTTCGTCGTCGCCGTCGTCCTCTTCCCCAACGGAATCTGGGGCGGTATCGACTACGTTCGTGATATGGTCGTCGGAGGTGAGGACGAATGACGGTCCTCAAAACGGAACAGCTCACCAAGCAGTTTGGCGGCCTCACTGCCGTTGATGAGGTGAATCTGGAGATAGAACAGGGCGAGGGCGTGAGCCTCATCGGCCCCAACGGCGCGGGGAAATCGACGTTCATCAACCTCGTCACCAGACGGCTCGAACCGAGCTACGGGGAAATCGCGTTCCAAGGAGATTCAATCATCGGGATGGACCCACACGAGGTCGTCCAGCGGGGGATGAGCAAGTCCTTCCAGACAGCCTCTATCTTCCCTGAACTAACCGTCAAGGAGAACGCGACCATCGCGGCGCTGGCAGCCGAGCACGGCTCGTTCCGATTCAATTTCTTCCGGAATCAGAACAGCTACCCGGCGGTCGATGAACTGGCAAACGAAGTGCTCGAGTCGGTCGGCCTGTACGACGAGCGAGAGAACCAAGCCGATAGCCTCGACTACGGGAATAAGCGCCGGCTCGAGCTTGGCATCGCGCTGGCCGCCGAACCGGACATGCTGCTGATGGACGAGCCAACGGCGGGAATGTCGCCCGACGAGACGAAATCGACCGTCGACCTCATCAAACGCGTCAAGGAAGAACTCGATCTGACGTTCCTGCTGGTCGAACACGACATGGAGATCGTCTTCGACATTTCCGACCGCATCGTCGTCCTCAACCGTGGGTCAGTTATCGCGGAGGGGACGCCGACGGAGGTACAGAACGACCCTGCTGTGCAGGAAGCGTACCTGGGAGGTGTCGAGGAATGACGTTGCTCGACGTGGACAACATCAACGGCTACTACGGCGAGAGCCACATCATTCAGGACGTGTCGATGAGCGTCGACGACGGCGAAATCACGGCCCTGCTGGGCCGTAACGGCGCGGGGAAAACCTCGACACTCCGATGTATCTCCGGAGCGACGCCGCCCGATGTCCGGAGCGGTACGATCCAGTTCGACGGGACGGACATCACCAGCGACCCGCCGGAGGACATCGCCGTCCGCGGTATCTCACTGGTTCCGGAGGAACGGCGCGTGTTCACTGACCTGACCGTTGCCGAGAACCTCCACCTCGCGGACACCGTCCGCAACAAGTCGAACACCTGGCGACGGAAGCTCGATTTCCGCGACGAAGGGATGTCGGCGGCGGAGATTTACGAGTACTTCCCGAGACTCGACGAACGGCGGTCACAGAAGGCCGGCACGCTCTCCGGAGGCGAACAGCAGATGCTCGCCATCGCCCGCGCGCTCCACCAGAGCACCGACCTGTTGATGCTCGACGAGCCATACGAGGGGCTGGCACCACAGATCATCGAGTCGGTCGAGAACGCCATCGAACGCATCAGCGAAGACGGGACGACGATACTACTGGTCGAGCAAAACGCTGTCGCGGCAATGAAAATCGCCGACCGGTGTTACGTGCTGGACCGTGGACAGGTGGTCTTCGAGGGGCCCGCCGAGGAACTGCAGAACGACCAGAGACCCGCGACAAGTACCTAGGTGTCTGAATGTCGGAAACTCAATCTCCCGAAGCGCTACTCGACGCACTGGAGTCGGAAGGTGTCGTCGTCATCGACGAGGAAACGGACGAAGTCAGCACGACAGAAGCGTTCGAGGCCGACCGCGAGGTGTACTACGACACCTACGTGACGATGGGCGACACGGAGTTCCACGAGTCCGTCGCCGACGTGTTCGGCCTCGATTCGGCCGCCGAAGCAGCCGAGCGGGTCGACGAACTCGACGTATCGCGCGAGGAGTTCGCCACGTTCCTGACCCTGCGGTCGAACGTCGACGACGCCTACACCATCGTGGAACTGACGACGATGGCACAGATGGCGACCGAACTGGGGCCGGAGACGCCGGTACCCGAGAGAGTTGAACACCTCGACGACGACAGCTACGAGGCGTTCGTCGACACCCACGACCGGTGTGTCGTGACCGTGTGGAAGCTGTTCTGTGACCCCTGCGAAGCGATGAAAGCGGAGTTAGACGACGTTCTGGCCGCGTTCCCGGACGGCGTGCCGGTCGGCGGCGTCGCCGGCGAGCGCTCCCCGGAGTTTTGTCAGTCGGTCGGGGTCAACGCAGCGCCCGCCGTCGTGCTGTTCGAGGACGGCGAGCCCGTCGAGCGGATCACCGGGCGGACGGACCCGTCGCCGCTCGCTGACCGAGTCGAAGAAGTGTACGGCGTCTGACTGCGGCGTTACTCTTCTTCGCCGCTACAGACCAGTACGGAACGGTCCGTACCGAGAATCACACTCTGTGTGACGCTGCCGAACAGCACCTTGCCTGTCGGCGTCCGCTTGCGTCCGGCGACGACAATCATGTCGACGTCCTGCTCGTCAGCCAACCGGAGGATCGCGTCGGCCGGTTCGCCGCTTGACTCTTCCAGCGCCACCTCAACGCCAGCGTCCTCGAGGACTTCTCGTGCCCGGCGCACGGAGGCCACCTGATCGACGGACGCGCCTTCGGGGTTCTCCTCGAAGTCGTGCAGCAGCGTGACACGGACCTGGCTGGCGTCCATCGGAATTTCTGTTATCGATTCAGCGATGGCGGTCCCACGAGCCTCACTTTTGTCTATCCCAGCGACAATTTCGTACATGCTCGCTTCATCTGTAGAACGGGCCAACCCTTAGTTCTGGCCCGGATTTCGAACATAGATCATCAAAAATAGCGTCACGTATCGCGTCCCGCGGATCGGCACAGCGGCGTCAGTCGCCGAACGGCCCCATGCCGCCGCCACCCATACCGCCCATCCCGCCACCGCCGCCACCGCCCTGCTGCATCTGTTTCATCATCCGCTCCATGTCGCCGTCGCCCATTCCCTGGAACTGCTTGAGCATCTGCTCCATCTGCTTGTGCTGTTGGAGGAGTTCACGCACCCGCTCCTCGGGCTTGCCGGACCCACGGCAGATGCGCTTGGTCCGGGACTGGCCGACGACGCGGGGGTTCTCCAGTTCCTCCTCCGTCATCGAGTCCATGATGACATCGAAGTCCCGCATCCGCTCCTGGGTCACGTCCATCGCGTCATCAGGGAGCTGGTCCATCAGCCCGCCGCCCAGGCCGGGAATCATATCCATCACCTGGTCCAGCGGCCCCATGTTGTTCATCGTCTGCATCTGCTTGCGCATGTCCTTGAGGGTGAACTTCCCCTCCATCATGTCCTCAGGGTCCCAGTCCTCCTCGTCGCCTTCCTGGGTTTCCTCCATCGCGCGCTCGACGCGCTCGGTGAGCTGTTTGAGATCACCCATCCCGAGCAGTCGGGAGATGAACCCGGAGGGTTCGAACCGCTCGATGTCTTTGACCGTCTCCCCGGAGCCGAGGAAGGCGATGGTAGAGTCGGTCTGGTTGACCGCTGCGAGCGCGCCCCCACCTTTCGCCGTCCCGTCGAGCTTCGTGATGACGACGCCATCGATGCCGATGGCCGCCTCGAAGTCGGCGGCCTGGCTCTTGGCGCTCTGGCCCATCGCCGCGTCCAGCACGAGCAGGTCCCGATCGGGCTGGACCTCCTGCTCGATACGCTCAATCTGTTCGATGAGTTCCTCGTTCAGACCGTCACGGCCCGCCGTGTCCACGATACGAACGTCCGCGTTCTCCGTCGCTTCCAGCCCGTCGCGAGCAATCTTCACCGGGTCGTCCTCGTCGGGGTCGCCATAGAAGTCTACCTCGGCGCGCTCGGCCATCTCCTTGGACTGGTCGTACGCGCCGGGTCGGTCCGTGTCGGTCTGGATGATGGCCGGTCGGAGCCCTTTCGTCGAGAACCACCACGCCATCTTTGCGGCCGTCGTCGTCTTCCCCGACCCGTACAGACCGGCGAGCATGATGGTCTGCTCCTCCAGCGGGAGTTCGGTCGACTCGCCGACGAGGTCGACCAGTTCTTCGTAGACGATGCGCAGGACCCAATCCCGCGGCGTCGTCCCCGCCGGGGGCTCCTCATCTAGCGCGCGTGTTTCGATGCTATCGGAGAGGTCCTGAACGAGCCCGACATCCACGTCGGCCTGCAACAGCGACCGCTGAATCTCCTTGACGATGTCCTCGATGTCTTCTTCAGAGAGCCGGGACTTCCCCCGGAGGTCGTCAAGCGTCCCCCGAAGTGAACTCCCAAGATCGTCGAGTACCATTGTTGGCGCGAGATACGCGACGGCGCGGGTAAAGGCTTGTTGTCATGCTCTCGACTGCCGTGTAGACGTAGGGAACTGGGTTTGCTCTCGTGACGACCACCGCCGAAAGCCGGAGCGCTCCGGTCATTTCAGTCCCGCCCACGTCAACTGGCCAATCGGTTCCGAGATGGGGTTGCGTGCGTCGGCGTCGGCACCCGGTGCTGCCTACGCGGGAGACAGTGCCTACTGGATAAATGCCGTTTCTGCCCGTGACAAAAGGGTCAAAAGGTCGAAGCGACTGGGCGACAATATGGCCGTTCTCGGGCAGCTCGGTTTCATGATCGCCTTTCTTTCGGGCGGCGTCGCCGCCGGCCACTACGGGCTGTTGACCGAGCGGCGGACGGATATCCTCACCACACTCGTTTTTACTGTCGCCCTGCCGGCGCTTATATTCCGATCTACGTACGACCGCCCGTTACGGGAGATTATTTCGCCGGCGTTGCTGGGGGGCTTCTGGGTCATCGTCGCGCTGACCATAACGATGGGCTGGCTCGTCCACCGGCGGCTGGAGTCCGCCGACCGCCGCAGCGTCTCCGTCGTTCAGTCGTATCACAGCAACATGGGGTTTCTGGGTCTGCCGCTCGTGGCGGCGACGATGGGCAGCGAAGCGACGGCTGTCGCCAGCGTCATCCTCGGCATCGGCGCGGTGACCCACGTCCCGGTGACGGTGTTCCTGCTGGTCCGTATCAACGGCAGCGACGCCTCGCTGCTGAGCGAGTGCAAGAAACTCGTGACGAACCCGGTACTCATCGCGCTGGCGGCCGGCATCACAGCCTTAGTCCTGTCGCTGTCCGTTCCGGAGTTACTCATCGGTGCGCTCGGTCCACCGGCGGAGCTGGCGCTCCCGGTCGCCCTGCTGTGTATCGGTGCGACGCTTGACACGGACCTCCCGGTGTCGGACCTGCAAAAGACCGTCAGCGTCGTCGGGCTGAAGGTACTGTGGATGCCGGCGCTGGCGTGGCTGGTGTACTCCTCGCTGTCGATGGACGCGACGGCGCTGGGTGCGGCGGTCGTGATGCTCGGTACCCCAACGGCGGTGTCGACGTACGTCTACACAACAGAACTCGGCGGCGACGCCGCCTTCGCCTCGCTGAACGTCTTCACCTCGACAGTGGTCTCCATCGGAACGCTCTCGCTCCTCATCTGGCTATTCGCCTGACGCCCCGGCGTGGTCACGCTTTTGCCCGCCGGCGCCCCCACCGACCATATGGGCTATCACCAGATTGACCCCGAGTCGCTGTCGGAAACTGAGGACTACCCCTGCGACCGGCGCGGCATCTCCGATGCTGCCGAACTCCACGCACTCCACGCGGCCACCTACGAGATGGCACCTGGCGAAGACCTCTCGCGGACCTACCACTACCACGAGACGCGCGAGGAACTGTTCTACGTGCTCAAGGGCACGCTTCACGTCGAAACGCCCGACGGGGAGTACGTCGTCTCGGCCGACGAGGTGTTCGTCGCCGAACCGGACAGCCCACATCGCGCGCACAATCCCGCTGATGCTGACGAGTCGGTTACCGTGCTGGGCGTCGGCGCGCCACCGACCGACATCGCGCGCCCATACGACCCGGACACGTAGCGTGGTCCGGCAGTTCAGACACGCTTTTCAGCCACCCCGTCACAGTTGCGCCCATGACGAGCAAACAGGCGGTACAACAGGAACTGGTCGACAGCGGCGTCACGGCGGTCCTGCGGGGAATTCCCGAGGACAAGATGGTCGACGTGGCGACGGCTGTCCACGAGGGCGGCGTCACAGCACTGGAACTGACGGCGGATGCGAAGCGCTGCTCGGACATGATCGCCGCCGTCGACAAGGCACTTGACGACACCGACGCCATCATCGGAGCCGGCACAGTCATGGACGCCGCCGCCGCCCGCAATGTCATCGAGGCCGGCGCGGAGTTCGTCCTCGCGCCGAACCTCAACGAAGACGTCATCGATGTGTGTAACCGCGAGGGCGTCCTCGCTATCCCGGGCGTCATGACGCCGACGGAGGCCGCCGACGCGATGGAAGCGGGCGCTGATATCCTGAAGATGTTCCCGGCGAAAACGGTCGGGCCGGCCCACATTGGCGCGCTGCAGGGTCCACTCGGTGACGTCCCGATTATGCCAACCGGTGGTGTCTCGACCGATAATGTCGACGAGTTCTTCGATGCCGGCGCGGTCGCCGTTGGCGCGGGCTCAGCACTGGTCAATTACGAGGCCATCGAGAACGACGACATGGACGGTGTCCGCGAACAGGCCGCGGAGTTCGTCGGCGCCGTCGAGGCCGCCCGAGAGTAGCTCACCCGGCCGGTGGGAGAAAGACCTGATACAGCGTGGGCGGCTTACGCTTCGGTTTCGTTCGCGGTCGTCTCGTTGCTTGTCTCGTTCCCGGCCGTGCCGGTCTCATTGCCAGGCAGTTCGGTTTCGTTACCGGGTATCTCGGTTTCGTTACCGGGTATCTCGGTTTCGTTACCCGGAATATCTGTCTCGTTTCCAGGTATTTCAGTTTCGTTGTCCGGAGCCTCGGTCCCGTTCCCGGGCAGTTCGGTTTCGTTGCCCGATACTTCGGTCTCATTGCCGGGCAGTTCGGTTTCATTATCCGGCATCTCCGTCTCGTTTCCGAGGGCATCGGTTTCGTTCTCGCCGAGTTCCGTTTCGGAATCTATTCCGGTTTCTTCCTCGGTCTGGACCGCAGTTTCTGGCTCGGACTCTGTACTGGCTTCCGTCATCGCGTCAGTCTCTGCTGCCGTGGACGTGCCCGGCGCTTCGGCACCGCCGTCACCGCCGTCAGACTCCGTACTACCGCCAGTGTCACTACAGCCGGCAAGCGCCACGAGTGCGCCGCCTGCAATCTTGATAACGTTCCGTCGAGATGTGGGTCGTCCCATAGCATTTGTCCGAAGAGAACCTGGGCAGTTTATGAATGACCTGCTAAGCGTCTGACGGAGAGCCGACAGAACGGATTAGCCACACCCGAAGGTTGAGCCGGTTCGCAAAACAATCGGTTTCAGACCATGATTGGTTCGAACCCGGTATCTCGGCCAGTTCACGGGTGGTTCTGCGCTTTTGTCGGCTGAAATGCAACTTGCTGCGGTGTGGTTCGATACTCGGGGTATAATTATTCACACCGTTCCCGAGCAGTTATCGAGTGCATAGGTATCAACGTCCCCAAGCCGAGCTATCAGCTTGTTACCTACCATGCGCTGTGAGTAAGACAACGATTCAGCGGTCAAAACCCGCTCAGTCGCCGTTTAGCAACGTACTAACCCGTGTCCCCAGTGTCAGTACCTGTATCAGTCCACATACCTGCAGGAACCCCCGCAGCCGCAGTTATCGTCACCGTCGCCTGGAACACGGGAAATCGGCTTGCCCGTCAGTTACGAGTTGCGGCTCGTCAGCGAGGGACTACGGTCACCCGGGAACGCCCCAATGAGTTCAGGTGCGACAGCAGCCGGCGCGACATGCCGACAGTTGCGTCCGTCGCATTGCTGTCTCCCCCATTCACAGCATTGCCAGAAACGCCGTGTCGTTCGATTGTCTGTATTGGTGTCACGCTCAGTACTGCGTGAGTGGGTGATGGACAGCGATCGACCTCAACGCGCTCCTGTCGGCGAAAACAACCATCTCTCCACTGCTGTGGTGATATTTGCTGTATGGTACACGGTGCATTCTACTTAGAGGGGCGCGAACGCTCCAGGTACTGGACAATCAGGGTGGATAGTAGCTGCTCATAGTCTGGAGATTGCAGCAACAATAACCGAGAAGTCCGAGGCCTACTCGCCGATGAGGCTGTCGACGATTTCCTCTGGATCGAACGGTTCGAGGTCGTCGTAGTCCTGACCGGTCCCCAGGAAGAGGATCGGCTTCCCGGTGACGTGTGCGACGGAGATGGCCGCGCCGCCCTGCGGGTCGGCGTCAGCTTTCGTCAGAATTGCCCCATCGATTTCGGCCGCGTCGTTGAACTCGCGCGCTCGGTTGACGGCGTCTTGGCCTGCGACCGCCTCGTCCACGAACAGCGTCATGTCCGGGTCGATGTTGCGGTCGATCTTCTCCAGTTGGGCCATCAGATCATCCGAGGTGTGGAGTCGGCCGGCCGTATCACCCAGGACCACGTCGATGTCATTGGCCTTGGCATACTCGACGGCGTCGTAGACGACCGCCGTCGGGTCCGACCCCTGCTCGTGAGTGATGATCTTCTTGTTCAGGTTCTCGGCGTGTTTCTCCAGTTGCTCGTTCGCGCCGGCGCGGTAGGTGTCGCCGTTGGCGAGCACCGTCGAGAGTCCGCGATCCTCGAAGTACTGGGCGAGTTTCGCAATCGAGGTCGTCTTCCCGACGCCGTTGACCCCGGTGAACACGATGGTGACAGGCTTGTCTGCCTGCTGGACGCGCTCGTCGAAGTCGAACTGGCCGACGTTGATGACGTCGTACAGCGACTCCCGAAGCGCGTCCCGGACGAGGTTCCCCGTGCTGGAGAGCCGTCGGCGGGTCTGCCCCGTGAGGTTCTCCTTGACGCCGTCGAGGATCTCGTTGGCGACGCTCATCTCTACGTCGCTCGACAGCAGCGCCAGTTCGAGGTCATCAAGGTGGCTCTGCAGGTCTTCTTCCTCGATGACCGTCTTCCCGGTCGCCATGAGCTTCGCCTTCGCGGCGAGGCCGCGGCCACCGTCATCATCGTCTTCTGCTTCAGACTCCGAGTCGGCCTCGGACGCTGAGTCCTCGTCGGTCTCCGCGGCGTCGTCCGGCTGTGAACCTTCGTCGCGGACCGCGTCCGCGTCCGCGTCTTCGACTGCCGTAGTCGACGCTGTGGCTGACTCGTCTGTCGCCTCGGAATCTGCGGCTGGCGGTTCAGCGTCAGCCTGTGGTTGCTCGGTTTCGGCTGGCGGTTCCGCCGTGTCGCCCTCGGACGACTGTTCGTCCACCGCGGGCTCGGGTTCAGTCACCTGATCGGCAGGCGCTTCACCATCCACCTCGTCGGCGTCCGGTTCGTCCTCCCCTTCAAGTGCGTCGTCGTCGACGTCTTCCTCGACGTCACTCGTGAACCCGCTGAGTTTGTCCTTCAGTCCGTCGAACATGGCGGCCTTACTCGTCTTCCTGCTCTTGCTGTTGCATCATCTGCTGCATCTGCTGCTGTTGCATCTGCTGGGCCTGCTGTTCGAGCTCCTCCATCTCGGTCTCGACTTCGGCCTTCTCTTCCTGCAGGTCGCTGATGTGGTCGTCCAGCGTCTCCTTCTTGGTTTCCAGCGTGCTGGTGGCGCCTTCCTGTTCGCGCTCTGCGGAGTAGCCGCCACCAAGGGAGACGACGACCTCGTCGATGTCCTCGATTGTTGCGCGGATGTAGGCGTCGCCGCCGAGTGGGACCTGCACCGTGGACCCTGAATCGAGAGTCTCGATGGCCTCGATGGCCTCGTCGATATCAGTCTGCTTCTCGCGGAGGCGTTCGATCTCCTCGTCGATAGCATCGACTTCCTGCTCCATCTGCTCGATCTCCTGTGCGACCTGCTGCATCTGACCGCCGCCGCCACCGCCGCCACCGCCCATCATGCTGCCACCTCCTCAATCGTGATCTGCGTGCGCTTGAGGTTGTGCTGGGAGCCGAAGTCGCTGTAAACGCGCTCCTCAGCGACGTTCTCGTTTGGCGCGTCGACCTCCTTCTCGAACTGTTGTGGGCCGTCTCGGGCCGGGAAACTACCGCGAACAGTGTACGTGCTCATACACGCAGATGCGGGCAGGGTAGGGAAGTATCTTCCCCTTCCGCCTTTTTCGAGTATTGCAGCTCTCCGTGACAGCGCTGAGGAATACGCACCGCTATTCAGCCCGAACCGGCAGCGTCCGAACTACCCAGAAACAGAGTTCTCAGCCCCTATTCGTGGGTTCTGGCGCATACACCATATCGCCGCCACACTCCGGACAGGACGGGCGGAGTACACCTGTCGAGTAGTCACACTTCCGGCAGACGAGGCTGTTCTGGTCTTCCGCGGATGGTGTTCGCTGGACCATGTGTGATATTTGGGAACACACTATATTATTCTTTGACACGAGCTGTCATGGTCACTGACCCCGGCGGATTTGCCGGTGCACCACGTACGTCGAGGCATGAGCGAGACGACCTACCGGTGTTGGTGCGGTGCGACGCTGCGGTTCAGGCAGAATCTGGCGCTGGAGCAGGGCGGGACCAGCCGGTCTTGGGCGTGTGGGGACTGCGGGCTACCCGTTCCAAGCGTGGTGGCGGAGAAACTCAGCCACCAGCATCCGTCCTGAGCGGTGAAATAGAAGTCAGTCGATGTAGCCGAGTGCCTGGTCGATACGGCCAAGCTCTGGGCCGGAGGTGTCCGACCCACAGACGTAGCCGTGGTCGTTGGCAAGCAGGCCAGAGCCGACGAGCGGGCCACCGTAGTTGATGGTCCCGATGTCGGCCGGCACGTCAAGGATGTCCTCAAGTGCGTCGAGCTCGCCGTCCGTGGCCTTCGGATGGCAGAGCACGCCTTTGTTGGTGGCGACGGCGGCGGTCCCGACAGTCGTGACACCAGCGATGACGCCGCGTTCGACTGGGACGTCCAGCCCGTCTTTGACCGCCTGCACAGCGTCTCTGGGGAGGTCGGGGTGGACGTACGCGCCGTAGTCGTTACAGCAGACGACGTTGCCGGCGGCGTTGATCCGGCCGGGAAGCCGTGTCACGGGCACGTCGACGACGTCCTGAATCCGTTCGATTTCGGTTTCACGGACGCGTTCGGAGACGACCAGACCGTTCTCGTTGCCGGTCGCGAGCGCGCCGACGGTCCCGGACCGGCCGACAGTGGTCGGCACGGCCGGAACGCCGAGTTCGTCACTCAGGTCGTCGAGTAGCGATTCGTCTAAGTCTGGGCGAACCAGCACGCAGTCGTCGGTCGCACGGGCGAACACACCCACGTACGACGACCCGGAGAAAGCCGCGCGGAGCAACGTTACTCTGCGGTCTCTGCTTCGACGATGGCTTCGCCCTCTTCCTCGAAGCGGGCGGCGCGAACACGGATCTTGCTCGGCGTGTTGGCGCGACCGCGGGCCCAGGCCGCCTCGTTGATCGAGGGGTCGAGGCGGACGGCGTCCTCGTCGACAGAGAAGTGTTTGGCGAGGTGCTCGCGGATGAGGATCATCGCCTTGTCTGCGCGCTTGTGGTTCGGTTCGGCTCGCGCGTCTCGGAGCGGGACGGTGACGACACGCTCCTCGAAGTCACTGGCGCTCATTATTCGTCAGTGTCGTTGCGCCGCCAGTGGCGTCGTTTGTGGTTGCGCTGGACCTCGCGGTCCGTCTTGAGCATGACCCAGGCCGGGACTCGACTGTTCTGGTTGTCGAGTTTGGCCAGTCGCTTCTTCGTAGCCTTCGATTTCTTACCCATGGTATGGTGCTTGTTCCGCGCCGTGGTTTAAATTCCTTCCTTTTCGAGCCGGTCATGGCCCGTTATCAGCGGCTATAACTGCGGACGTAGAACTAAGTACGACGTAGACCTGATTATCAAAGGATGGAGCGCCGCAAATTCCTCCGGACAATGGGCGTCGGTGCAACAGCCGTCGGCTCTGGTTGCTTGGGTGGGGGCGGTGAAGTTGTCATCAGCGTGCAGCAGGATGTCAGAGTCAACCCACATAAAGCGTGGATAAAGGAGGAAATCCCGGACGTATCCGACCCGGGCGGTGAGCTACAGTATATTGTCAAGGCAGACATCCCGTTCAACGTGTACTTTTTCACGGACCGCGAGCAGTTCAAGCAGTACGACACGTACATCAAGGGTCGTGAGCCCGACGGGACACCGCCGGGGAACCCCAAGTTCAGCCAGACAGCGGTCCAGCCCGCGGGGTCGGATATCTACCAAGCATCGACGGACGACGGCGGCGCACGAGAGTCACTGGACGAGCCCGGTCCGTACTTCTTCGCCGTTGATCACTCGAACTACCGGATGGAAACTCGCGTCGATGACTACGACGACCCGCTGAAGGCCTTCGTCGATATCACCGTCATCCGGAACAAGCTCCCCTTCTAAACGAACGCCAGCGGAACCATCGCCAACACACCAACAGCGATGCCAGTGAGTAGTTCGCGTTTACCACCACCCGGCAAGCCGTCGCCGTACTCCAAGGCCTCGGGGACGAACTCCGTGAGAACAAGGTACACCATCGCCCCGGCAGCGAAACCGAAGCCGAACGGGAGGAACGCCTTTGCCAGCGTGACAAAGTAGTACGCGATAACGGCCCCGACCGGCTGTGGCAGCGAGGAGAACACTGCCCACCAGACCATCTTCCACTCGCTGACGCCCAGCGAACGGAGCGGGATGGCGATAGCAGTCCCTTCCGGAATGTTGTGGATAGAAATCGCGACTGTCATGAACACCGCCAACAGCGGGACAGAGATGCCGACGATACCAACGGCGGAGTCGGGCGTGGCCGCCTCCAGTCCGAGTTCTGCGAAGGAGACGCCGACAGCTACGCCCTCCGGGAAGCTATGGACAGTCAAAATGCCCAGAATCAGCAGCAGCTTGGTGAAATCGGCCTGCTCGAACTCCTCTGGGGACTGGTCAAAATCGTCTAGCAGTTCGTGTGCTACGGCGACGAGCCCGATCCCGGCCAGAATACCGGGGACCAGCAGCACTGGCGATCCGTAGGCCAGCCCTTCCCGGACGAGCCCGAACAGTGAGGCAGCGACCATGATGCCCGAGGCCAGCCCCCATAGCAGGACGTTCCATCGGTCGGAGAACTCATCGACCAGGAAGAACGGGATCGCACCGAGGCCGGTGGCGAGCGCCGTAAGCAACCCCGCGACGAACACGAAGACAACGTTCTCGACGGCGACCATATCGGTCCTACGCCGCTCGGACCGATAAAAATTGTCACTAACCTGATTGTTTTGGCTGGCCTAAACGGCTTGCCAGTACGCCGTAGATAGCTACGCGGGTGTCTAATTGACGGCCTCAACATGGATGGCGTCCATACTACGGTAGTCCTAACGTCATCGTGTAGTTCCTGACAAAATTATGGTAATAACTGCCGTCGGCACCGTTCGCATAGCACTCGCACCGGGAGCAACGGTTTGGCTGTGAGGGCACACGCTCACAGCGACACCGATTCGACGGTCCGACGTACCGGACCGTCGGGCCCGAACACACTCTCCTTCAGTCGGATTTCCGTGACCTGCAAGCAACCTACGTTGGGGTCGTCGTTCTCGACGGCGTTCTGTACTGTCTCTTTGCCACCGGCGTGGTCCATTCTGGCAATAGTCGCGTGTGGCGTGAACTCGTGGTCCGCCGGCTCGAACCCGATTGCGACGGTCCGATCTTCGACGGCTTCGTGCAGCGCGGTCAGTTCCGCGCCGCCCTGACCGTCGCGAACGCCGACCCAGACAACGCTGATGTAGGACAGCGACGGAAAAACACCGAGCCCACCAAACTCGGCTTCGAACGGCGCGACGCCGCTGTCTTCGACCGCGGTTTCGAGGGCGGCGACGACGTCAGCAACCCGGTCCGGCGCGGTGTCACCGAGGAACTTCAGCGTGACGTGGGCCTGCTCGGGGTCGGTCAATCGAAGGCCCGACACCCCGTCGAAGCGGTCCTGTACGCTATCGATAGCGTCTTCGAGCCCGTCCAGGTCGACGCTGACGAACAGGCGTTTGGCCATAGCTAGCGGTTCCAATCGTGTCCGCAAGAAAGCTACGGCGGGAATCAGTGGCCGCAATGGTCTGGGGTTGTATACCACCGCCACAGGCTATGTCCGAGACCCAGAGCAACCATTGCGACCGCGACGCCGAAGAGAGCGGGGATGGCGGTATCAGGAAGTAGACCAAGGGATAGCCGGGCGAGGATTACCGCCACAATCAGGAGGCCCATCTGCGCTCGTTCCCGAGGCGTCTCTGCCGGACTGGACACCCGGCGCCAGAGCGCCGATAGCTGCGCGTCGTAGCGTCCGACGAGAGCCGCCAGAACGACCGTTCCAGCAACGCCCGCTCCAGCGGCAGGCAGTGACAGCGAGGCCGCGTTCGAAGTGATAGCAGCCCAACCAACGACAGCAAATACACCCCCGAAGAAGACGAGCAACGCGTCTACTGCCAGTGGATCCCGCATAGCCGAGAATCCGGTCGCAGGACACCTAAATCCTGGCGAGCCGTGGACGTAGCCCTTAACCGGATTGGCCGTCAATCAGGTAGTATGACAGACAACGACGACGATCACGCCTTTTCGGAAGGGCAAGGGTTCGACGACCCCTACGAGGGGTTCGATCTTGAACCGCCGGAGTTCGAGGTCGACCCAGACAAGGTCGACCCCGTCGACTCCCGTGTCGTCACCGACCTGCTTGACCAGCGGAACATCTCCGCTGACTCTGTGGAACCGGAGAAGCTACTCGATGTCGGCCTAGAGTATATGCACATCAACCGCCACGAACAGGCCGCCGAAACCTTCGAGCGCGTTGCCCAGCACACGGAGGAGGAGCGTCTGCTCCAAGAGGCATGGACGAACAAGGGTGCGGCCCACGCAGAACTCGAGGAGTGGGACGCCGCCATCGGCGCGTACAAGGAAGCCCTCAATTTCGACGAGGAGTCCGACCACGCCGCCACGGCGGAGACGAACCTCGCATACGCGCTGTGGAAATCCGGCCGCTCCGAGCAGGCACTCGAACACGCCGAGCGCGCCGTCGAGATCGACTCCCGCTTCGGTGAAGGCTGGTACAACCGCGGCTTCTTCCTGCTCGAACGCGGGCTAGCTCGACGAGGCTATCGACGCGTTCGACAACGCCGTCCGCCTCGGCTTCCGCAACGCCGACGTACTCGAAGAGAAGGCCCGCGCGCTCGAAGAGGTCGGCGAATTCGACCGCGCCGAGGAACTGGCCGAGGAAGTCGACGAGATGCGCGAGGAGGCCGAACAGCAACTGCTTGAATGATACTCAACGAACGCGACACCGACGAGGGGTTGCTCGTCTCGGTCTGTGACCCTGACATTATGGGCGAAACGTTCGAGAACGGTCCCGTGTCACTCACCGTCAACGAAGAGTTCTACGGCGGCGAAGCGGCTACCGAAGACGAAATCGTCAACAGTCTTTCCCGCTGTTCGGTCGCCAACATCGTCGGCGACGACGCCGTCAGCGTTGCCGTCGAGCACGGCTTCGTCGATGAGGAGAACGTCCTCGATCTGGGCGAGACGCGCCACGCGCAACTGCTCTGGATGTAACTGCGGTACCCGCCGCACGCCCGACCCCGACAGTCTTTGCACACGCCCGTCGAGAGTGACATGTATGTATTCTCGAGACCACGCTATCGTCTCCGTGGCTGTCGGGGCCGCCGGCGTCGCCGTTCTGCCGGTCCCGCTCCCCTGGTGGGCCGCCGTCGGCTACGCGGTCGTCGTCGGTGTCGCCATCGATTTCGATCACTTTGCCGTGGCTCGGCTGGAGACCGGCGACTGGGCCGCGCTCCGGCGCTGCCTCCGCAATCCGAAGATAGCGGTACTCGAACAGGACGAAATATTCGGCCCGCAGGACCTCTGGCCGCTCCAGCGCCTCCTCAGTCACCATCTCATCGGCGGTGTAGTCGTGTTCGGCCTCTGGCTCGTCTCCGAGCCGCTGGCACTGTTTACTGCCGTCGTGCTGTACGCCCACGTTCTCGGCGATCTCGTCTGGGACAACTACCTACTGGAGACCTATCGGGAGCAACACGTGATGGCTGCCAAATCCGAATCCGACTCTGGCTCCGGATAGGTCGGGTCAGCGGCCGCTACCGGACGGAAGGAGTTCTAGGTGAACCGAAGGAATGTTGCCTGTTGAGCCCCTGAACAGAACTAATGGGACACGCTGAATCTGAACTACTGGACGTGGAGCGTATCCGCGAGGACTTCCCCATCCTCCAGCGCGAGTTCGGCGGCGAGCAAGTGGTGTATCTCGACAACGCGGCCACCACGCAGACGCCCGAGCCGGTCGTCGAGACCATCGCCGACTACTACCGGACGACCAACGCCAACGTCCACCGTGGCCTCCACCAGCTCAGTCAGGAGGCCAGCGTCGCCTACGAGGACGCCCACGACCGCGTCGCCGAGTTCATCGGTGCTTCCGGCGAGCGCGAGGAAATCGTCTTCACCAAGAACACCACCGAAAGCGAGAACCTCGTCGCCTACGCCTGGGGCCTGAACGAACTCGGGCCCGAGGACGAGGTCGTCCTCACAGAGATGGAACACCACGCCTCACTGGTCACCTGGCAACAGATCGCCAAGAAGACCGGCGCGACCTGCCGCTACATCCGTGTCGATGAGGACGGCACACTCGACATGGACCACGCCCGCGAGATTATCACCGACGACACCGCGATGGTCAGTGTCGTCCACGTCTCGAACACGCTCGGCACAGTCAACCCCGTCTCGGAACTGGCGGACATCGCCCACGACCACGATTCATACATCTTCGTCGACGGCGCGCAGTCGGTCCCGAACCGCCCGGTCGACGTGGAAGCCATCGACGCCGACTTTCTGGCCTTCTCGGGCCACAAGATGGCTGGTCCGACGGGTATCGGCGTCCTCTACGGCAAAAAGCACCTGCTTGAGGAGATGGAGCCATACCTCTACGGCGGCGAGATGATTAAGAAGGTCACCTTCGAGGACGCCACCTGGAACGACCTTCCGTGGAAATTCGAGGCCGGCACCCCGGTCATCGCGCAAGGCATCGCGCTCGCGGAGGCCTGTGACTACCTCGACGACATCGGGATGGAGCGGATCCAGCGCCACGAGGAACAGCTCGCCCAGTACGCGCTGGAACAGCTCCGTGAAGAGGGTGACGTAGAGACGTACGGTCCCTCTGCGGGAACGGAGCGCGGTGGCCTCGTCTCGTTCAACCTCGACTCGGTGCACGCTCACGACCTCTCCTCGATTCTCAACGACTCCGCCGTCGCTATCCGCGCTGGCGACCACTGCACGCAGCCGCTCCACGACAAAATGGGCGTCCCTGCCTCTGCGCGAGCCTCCTTCTACATCTATAACACACGCGAGGAAGTGGACAAGCTCGTGTCGGCTATCGACGACGCCCGGCAGTTGTTCGCGTAATCGGGCGCTCAGTCTGTCGCTGGACTGCAAGACGTTTGCTTTCAGTTGTAATCTAGTACCGGTGTGTACAGCACCTATATGACATACCAACGATAATTTTTCACAGGACGATGACTGACACCGATGAGGCGGAACCATCGCTGACGCCAGCATCACTCGATCGTACGCACCTCCCCGAGCAGACGATGTACAAGGTGTCGCTCGACGACGCCAGCCACTTCGAACAGGGCGGGAACGACATCCGGACGTATCCAGTGTGTACCACGAATGAATTCAAGCTGCTGTACTTCGAGATGGACCCCGGCGCGGTCATCGACTGGCACACGCACGCGCCCAGTTTCGACGAGGTGTGTCTGTGTCTCGATGGCGCCGCTAGATACACGCTGAAACGTGAAGACGGAAGCGAGCAGGTGCTCCGGGCTGAACCACGCGAGTTCGTCTATCTACCCGGTGGGGCCCGACACAAGATCGAGGCAGTGGGTGAGACCGGTCACGAGGGACTGGTCACAATGCCGCCGGACTCTGTCGGACGCCTCGAATTGCTCGAAGGCACAGAACCGTACCAGACAGAAGACTGGCCAATTGCGCTGTGGGTCGACCGGATCCGTGATGAAGTCGTAAAGAAAGACGAGAACGCCGTCACAGAGTAGCTCTAGAAGGCGTGGATGTGTATCATCGGTTCGCAGCGAGATAGATGACAGCTAGCTTATACAGCGCCGGATTCGGGGTCGCAATCGGTCGGGCTGCCCGGACAGCTGCCAGTGCGTCGGAAAGCGGTCGGTTCTCTTCGGCAGCGAGCGCCGTCGCAATCAGCGTCGCGCTCCGTGAGACGCCGGCCTTGCAGTGAATCAACGCCGTGCCATCCGCACGGACGAAGCGCCGAGCAGTATCGACGGCCGCCTCGAACGCCGTCCATTCGTTGCCTGCACCGTCGATAAGCGGGTGGTGGGCGGTCGTGAGGGAGTAGGCCTCGCTCGTCGCCGAAAGCACGTGTTCGAAGGAGTGGTCGTGTGCCTCGGGCCGTGCTGCGTGTTTGTTGCCGAGATACAGCGCCCGGTTGCCGATCTGGCGAATCACCGGCTCGTCACTGACGAACCCCACGGGTCGAACGGCATGGTCAGTCGGAGATGGAGCGTTGTTCTCTCCCACGGGCTGACAGAACGGGCAGGGATAGTATAAATACTACCGACTGGCAGAAGGGAGTCTGTCGGTTCCCACAGGCCGTCAAAGCGGTTCCTATCACAGGACATCGTACATGCGAATCGATACCTCGGAACGTTTTTCCGACTGACAGCCATATCATAGTTCAATTATGGGTATCGGTGGCTCGGATATGTACCGGCAGCAGATCCTCGATCACTACAAGAACCCGCGGAATTACGGGGAGATTGAGGACCCGACGTTTACCCACATCGGCGAGAATCCGATGTGTGGCGATGAAATACGGATGGATGTCGTCCTCGACGAGGACGAGGAGACCATCGAGCAGGTCGCCTTCCAAGGCGATGGCTGTGCCATCTCCCAAGCCTCCGCGTCGATGCTCTCACAAGAGCTAGCTGGGATGGCGGTCGAGGACCTGAAAGCGATGGACCGCGACGACATCACAGAAATGCTCGGCGTCGACATCTCGCCGATGCGAGTCAAGTGTGCCGTTCTCGCAGAGAAGGTGGCCCAAGACGGGGCAGACATTTTCTTCGGTGAGAAAGACATCGACCGAACTGTGACCGAAGACGACGACTGAAACGGACAGAAACACCGTCGGTATTCTTTTGACTCCATCTCGGAATAGCACAGGCCATGCCAGGCAACGACTGGGACCCCGACGACTACGACGACCGCCACGGGTTCGTCCACGAACACGGTCAGTCGGTCGTCGACCTGTTGGACCCTCACCCCGGCGAGCGGGTACTGGATGTCGGCTGTGGCACCGGCCACCTGACGGCGGAAATCGCAGACAGCGGTGCCGAGGTGGTCGGTATCGACGCGTCGGCGGAGATGGTCGGACAGGCCAGAGACGCTTATCCGACCCTCGCGTTCGAGCAGGCGGACGTGCAGTCCTATACCGCTGACAAGCCGTTCGATGCGGTGTTTTCGAACGCGGCGCTGCACTGGATTCCCGGAGAGGACCACGACGCGGTGCTGTCGACGGTTGCCGACGCGCTGGCCGAGAGCGGACGGTTCGTCGCGGAGTTCGGCGGACACGGTAACGTGGCCGCGATAACCAACGCACTCATCGCCGAACTGGATGCACGGGGCTACGACGCCAGTCATCCCTGGTACTTCCCGAGTATCGGCGAGTACGCGCCGCGAGTCGAAGCGCACGGGCTCGAACTGCAGTTCTCACGGCTATTCGACCGACCGACGCCGCTGGACGGCGGTGAAGACGGGCTCCAGAACTGGATTGAGATGTTCGGTGATGAGTTCTTCGCTGGTGTCGACGATAGCGAGCAAGCGGCAGTGCTGTCGGCTGTCGAGGACCGGCTCCGCCCGACGCTTTTCGACGGTGACACCTGGATCGCAGACTACCGACGGCTACGGCTCGTCGCCGGTCGATAGCGAATAGGTTGCCTGCGATTCAGGCCAGGAAAACGTGCCGCGGTCGGTCGGCCAGCACGTCCCGACCCCAGTCGACCGTCTCCGAGAAGTCGTCGGAGCGGAAGAAGGCCATCGCGTCCTCCTGTGAGTCCCACTGGCTCGCGATGAACATGTCGTTCTCGTCGTCGTGGTTGAACAACAGCGAGGTCTCACGGTGACCGTCCATCTCTTTGAGCAGGCCACCGACGGTGTCGAACTTCTCGACGAAGTCCTCGTGGTATTCTGGCTTGACCGTGTAGAACATCCCCATCGTCCCGAACCCGTCGCCCTCGCCGTGGCGGCCGACGACGCCGGGGAGGTCAGTGAGGTAGTCGCTGGCAGTCTGGGCGGCGTCCTCGGTGTCCCACAGCGACGCGACGGCCGAGAGATCGCCGTCGGTATCGCCGTACACCGTCGTCTGGACGTGCGTGTCGTAGCGCTCGAACGCGCTCCGGAGGTCCGCGACTTCCGCGTCGAGTGTTTCGGCGTCAGCCTCGGAGTACACTACGAGGGCGTACACGTCCTCGCCGTGCGGTTGCCCGGCGTAGACGCCCGCCGATTCGAGCGTCTCGCGGATCGACTGGGACGATTCAGCGGTCTGGGCGTCGCTATTGTCCACGGTCTCGTCGCTCTCGGCATCCTCACCGAGGGAGCCGCCGAACTGTTCGTCGACACCATCGATATCCTTCAGGAAGCCGGCTGCCGTCTCAGCGGCGTCTTTCGCCGTCCAGATGCTGACGAGGTGCGTCTGACCGCTGTCGGCGCGCACGGCCGTCTGGACGTGGCGGTCGTAGTGGTCGAAGTTGCTTTCGAGGTCGGACACATCGTCGACGATGTCCTCCGCATCGGCCGAGGAGTGGAACACCAGCGCGTAGTCACCAGCGTCGTACGCGTCGTCTTCGTACAGCCCCAACCGACCAAGTCGCTGTGCGGCGTCGTCTATCTCCTCGAAGTCGGCCGAAACGTCCGGCCGGCCGCCAGAGCTACTCGACGAACCTGAACCGTCCTCGTCGGACGACTCCTCGGAATGGGGATAGTCGCCTTCGCTAGCGCTCCCGGGGTGGGTTCCGCCGTGGCTGTCGGCGTCTCCGCCGGCGTGTGCCCCTGTCTGTGCGCCGCCCGTCGTCGGCTCTCCGTCGTGACTGTGACTCGCGCCGGCATCAGCCGGCGCGTGCTCGTGTTCCGCAACGTCCGCCGGCGTCTCCGGAACCGACTCGTCGTCGGTCGGGACTCGCTGGCCGGCCATCACAGCCGGTAATTCGGCGGGATCGAACTTCCGGCCGACGTAGAAGGGGCCAAACTCGGCGAACTGGGAGGTCGAGGGGTCAAAGCGCATCTCGGTCAGCAGCTCCTTGATGTGGCGCATATCGTCGCTCCAGAGTGTGATGCCCCACTCCCAGTCGTCGAAGCCGATAGAGCCGGCGATCATCTGGTTCACGTCGCCGCCGTAGGTACGGCCGATGTCGCCGTGCCGCTTGATGTGGGCTGCCCGTTCCTCGAAGGATGTGTCGTACCAGTTCTGGTCAGGCTGGCGGCGCTTGCTCATCGGATAGAAGCAGACGAACTCCTCGTCCGGCACGTCGGGGTGGAGCCGGGCCTGAATGTACTGGGCCAGCCCGGAGTCGTCGTCGACTTCGCCCTCGAAGTACTCGCGGGACTTCTCGGTGTAGCCCGACGCCTCCGTCACGGAGACGTAGGAGAACTCCTGCTCGGTGAAGGCGGCGAACTCCGTCTGCTCGAAATGGCGCTCGGCCGCATCGAGGTCGCCCATCGTCGGCCGCAGGTGGAGGATCATGATGTCGGCCTTGTGGCCCATGACGGTGTACACCGCCGTCTGCCCCTCCTCGGCGTCTTCGACGGCTTCGTACGCGTCGAGGAAGCCGATCCCCTCCGAGAGTGCACGATCGCGGACTCGCTGGGGGGCCTCGCGCCAGGCGTCCCAGTCGATACTCCGGCAATCGTGCAGCGCGTACCAGCCCTCTTCCGTGGCTGGCGGCTTGCGTTGGTCCATAGATCCCGATTGCAGGTCGACAGTAAGGAAACTTCTCATGTCGTCCCGGGACGGCGACTTCTGAGCCAGCAGTTCAGGCTATCCTTTTATTAGCCTAACGTGACAGCGAATCGATGTTGTCGCATGACTAACCCAATCGATAGACGGGTCGCAACTGCCCTCCAGTCGTACACGATACTTGCGGTTATTGCCATTCTCATTGGTGCCGCCGTCGTGCCGTATGCGGCGTCGGTCGCCGAGGGTGACGAACAGTACGTCGCTGTAGTGAATGTCGACGAAACAATTTCCAGTTCTAGCGCACAGGACACGGTACAGGAGCTCCGTGAACTCCGCAGCAACGAGTCGGTGGAAGCGGTCGTTCTCCGGGTATCGAGTCCCGGCGGTAGTGCCGCCGCCAGTGAGTCGATGTATCTGGCCGTCAAGCGGCTCTCAGCGGAGAAACCGGTGTACACGAGCGTTGACCAGTACGCCGCCTCCGGCGCGTACTACACCGCGGTCCCGAGCGACCGCATCTACGTGACGCCGGCCAGCCTCGTTGGCCACGTCGGCGTCATCGGCACCGCGCCGAGCGACGGCCTGAGTGCATCCGCAACCACTGGGCCCGACAAGGCCCATCGAGGGATGACGCGTGACCAGTACTACGCGAGCCTCGAATCGATGAAGCGAGCCTTCGTCGGTGCGGTCATGACTGAACGCGGTGACAGGCTCAACGTCTCCCGCGAGACTGTCGCTGAAGCGTCAGCCTATCAGGGCGGTCGCGCGGTCCAGACCGGCTATGCGGATGAAGTCGGTGGACTCGAAGCCGCGATAGCCGGCGCGGCCGAAGAGGCCGGTCTCTCGGAGTATCAGGTCGTATACCACAACCCCGCGGACCCACGGGGGCTGTTCCTCCTCACTGGCGGGAGTGGAGCCAGTGGGAACGCCACCATCGCCGCCGAAGGCGCCCCGTACACGTTCCAGGGCGTCGACACGGTCCACTTCCTCATGATATACGGTACGCCGGAGAACCAACAGGTCATCTACAACAGCACCGCACAGGGAGGAGCCTGAAATGTCAGCCGATAGCTCGCGTTCGAGTCCAGTCATCCGAGCAGGGTTTTTCGTCGGGATACTCGTCCTCTCGGTGATTGTCGGCACCGTCGCGATTGGTGGCGGCGCGCAATCGGCCCCAGATGTAAGTCAGGTGAACGCCCCGTCGTTCAACAGCGGCGAGGGCGTCGCAACTCCGGCGGACGAGAGCGGTGACCTCTCGATGTCGGCCGACGCGTCTGGGAAGGTCGTCGTTATCGACGTCGCTCACGCCGGCGATATCGACCGCGAAGCACTCACGCCGCTCGTCTCGACCCTGACCGAGAACGGAGCGACAGTGCGATACCACGTCGGTGAGCGACAGAGCGGGAGCCCGCTCAACGAGTCACTCCGTTCGGCTGACGCCCTCGTCGTTCTCGGCGCGGAACAGCGCTACACCGAGAGCGAACTGAACGGCCTCTCCGCGTTCAGTGACGCAGGCGGTCGCGTGCTCTTGCTGAACGAGCCGTCGCAGGCGAGCCCCGCAGGGCTGGGACTGTTCGGCCCGATTCGATCGGACAGCGTGACCATGCCGATGGCGCCGCTGGCAAGCCAGTACGGTCTCTCGTACGGGAACGGCTACCTGTACAATATGCACGAGTACGACACCAACTACCAGAACGTCTACGCCACGCCAACGGGAGATACGGAACTCACAGCGGGCGTCGACCGAACGGTCTTCTACGCCGCAATCCCCGTTCATGGCGGCAACACCGCGCTCACGACGACGGAACAGACAACGCTCTCGAAGACCCGGCGACAGGACACGTACGGCGTCGTTGCCCGCTCGGGGAACGTCGTCACCGTCGGTGACACGAACGTTTTCACGCAGGAGTTCCTCTACCGGGCCGACAACGAGCAACTGGTCGGGAACCTGCTTGATTTCCTCGTCACGGGCGAGAAATCACCCGCAGACGCGCCACAGACCGCAGAGTCTGGTGAGTCCGGACCTGGCGGATCGCTCCCCGGTACGGGAATCGGTGGCAGCACGTTGCCGTCCGAACCGGATTCAACCCCGGCCCCCGAGCCGAATGAGACCATGACGTCCGACGAATAGGGCGTCACCGGGCGTTTGCGTTGGTATACTCGCAGAACAGAACCGTAGCAATCGTTCGCGGCGAGTACAGTCAGTCGTCGAGATTGAACACGCGGCGCAGTTCGTGCTCGATTTCATCAATATATTCGGAAAGCACGGTGTCGAGTTTCTCGTCGTCGACGATGACCGCTGAAAGCCGTTCTGTCGGGTTCTCGGGTAATTCGACACTGAACTCGCCGTCCTCGTAGAACGGCTCTGACTCATTGAGGATCTGCTGGTCGATCGCGTGGACCAGTTCGGAGTCGTACGTGTCGTTCATCCGCTCGAAGGCGTTCTTGTAGGCCTTCTGCAGTTCCGGGAAGTAGTTCGCGTACTTGTCCTCAAACTTCTCGGGATCGAACTCTGTCATTGCCAGAACGGTATGGGGCTGGGGATAAAGATGGCCCGATGTTCAGCGTTGTATCGTGCGTGCGTCCTTCTGCGGGAGATACATCGTGAGGTACGCGACGAAACAGATGCCGAAGATGCCACCTAGGACGAGAAAGACGCGGATGTCCAGCCCGGCAATAGCTGCGATAATCTCCTGTAGCGTCGTCCGTGGGTTCGCGAAGCCGAACGTCTCAGTGTAGGCTAGCAGGCCGGCGACGACGACGAGTGCAATATCGAACAGGCCCCGAGAGTCCATCGTGGGGTGTTCGGAGAAGCGGACGTATAGCTTTTATTGCTGATACTGGCGGTGGAAGTCGTACGTTGCGCCGTCGCGCGTTCCGGGCTGTCGTCGCTACGACAGTTGGTCGCTGATAATTTCGTCAGCCGCTTGGATAAACGCCGACTCCTCTCCAGACGGGATAGTCGCACCCGCTGCGATATCGTGACCGCCACCGTCGCCGCCGACGGACTGGGCGGCGTCACGCATCACGACCGACAGGTCGACGCCCCGGCCGACCAGCGGGCCGGTCGCCCGTGAGGACACTTTGGTCTCGTCCTCGTCGGTGCTGGCGAAGGCGATGATAGGCTTGTCCGAATCAGCACCATTGGTCCCCAGCGCCATCCCGGCAACGATGCCGACGATGGTCTCGCGGATGGCATCGCCTGCGTCGAACCACTGGACGGTCCCCGCCGGCGTGACGCCGCGCTCCTTGACGAGCGTGAGGCCCTCCGAGAGGTTCCGGCGGTGGTTCGACAGCAGCGTCCGCGCCCGCTCAAGCGGCGCGTCACGCTCGCCGAGACACACTGCAAGCCCCACGTCCGCTCGCTCGTAGCGAGCGGTGGCGTTCAAAAGCGTCGAGAACTCGCTTGCGTCCCGGAGTTCCGTCCCGCGTGGTTCCGCGGTCAGCGTGTAGGTCGTGCCGATGAGCGTCTCTATCTTGTCCGCTGGGACGCCGCGCTCGACAGCTCGCTGGACCAGCCCACTGGCGACAGTCTGGCGCTCGTCATCGGAGAGGTCGGCCCACGTGCGCCAGTCATCATCGGATTTGAGATCCAGTCCGAGGCCTTCAAGGAACATCGTCGCGCCGGCCTGATCGTTCGAGATGCCCGGTATCGGGACTTCCGTGGCGTACTCGAGCAGTTTCGGCAGCGGCCGGGTCTGTTTGCCGTACAGCGAGAGATCGGTCCCTTCCTCAAGCACATCGGCGGCGATTCCATCCTCGACGAGCCCGGCGTTGGCCCCGACGAGTTCGCCGCCGACGGCCTGCATGTCCCCGACCGCGCCGACGACCGCCAGCGCGGCGAGGTCGCGGTTGTCCGTTTCTCCGGTCGAGAGCGCGCGGGCGAGGACATACGCCGCGCCTGCACCCGAAAGCTCCGACGCACCATTGATGCCTTCCAGCAGCGGATTAAGATGCGTCTCGAAGTCGGCGTAGCCGCCGGTGTCGACGACCGCGTCTGGGTGGCAGTCGCCCGGGTCCGACGGCTGGTGGTGGTCGGCGATGATTGCCTCGAAGTCGCCTGCGGCGACGTGCTCGGAGATCACGTCTAGCTGGCCCGAGCCGAAGTCGGTGAATAAGACGGTGTCGTACTCACGGGCCGCGATACTCTCAATTTCGGCGGCGTCGAGTTGCTTCTTGAAGACGGTCTCAACAGGGATGCCGGCCCGCGACAGCGCCGCGGTGGCGATGGCGGCGCTGGTCAGCCCGTCGGCGTCGATGTGGGAGGCCAGCAACACGCGGTCGGCCGCCCGGAGTCGGTCAGCGCAGGCGGCCGCGCGGTCGGCGAGCGCTGGAACAGGGCCGGTCGTAGTCATCGTACCGGGGATAGGTGCGCTCCGGCATAAAAACGTTCAGACGCACGGTTGTTCGCGCCAGTGCGGCGTGCCCCGTCAGATGACCTCCCGCTGGTCGCTGATGGTGACGGTCTGGTCGGCTGTCTCGATGGTCGTTCGGATAGTTATCCAGCCATCCGCCTGTTCGATAGCGTAAGCGTCACTGAACGCCAGATCGACGCGCCGGGTCGTGGTGTAGGATCCGTCTGCTTCGAGTGTGCCAACGTCCTCGGAGCCCTGCCAGACTACGTCACCATCGGTAGTGTTCCCGGCGTAAATCCGCGTGTAAACGGTGATATCATCCGCTGTGCTGTTCTGCTGGTTTGTCAGCGTGGAAGTCACATCACGACAGGTCCGGCCGCACTCCTCGATGGAGTCGACGGTGAACGCGAACGGCGGGGTGCTTGCTGCGCCGCCGTCAGAATTACCAGTATCGGTAATTGCGGTGTCGCTCTCAGTGGCTTCAGTTGTTTCCGTCGGGAACTCCGAGAGGTCCTCGCCGCTGCTTTCCGCCTGGAACGGGCCGAGATTGGTGACGAACGCCCCGCCGACACCCGCGAGCAGGAGTACGACGATGCCGATGACGGCGAGTAGCTTACCATCCATCTTAGCCACCGTTCTCGCCAGCCACGCCACTCACGGCCCCTCCAGGGCTGGCGCCGCTCTCATCGGTGAGGAACACCTGAATCGCTTCGATGATCGCCGCCACGAAGTCAGGGACCTGATCCGGGAAGCCGCCGGGCGGGCCGACGGCGTTCGTCGTATCGCCCCCACCGGTTGTGGGTACGGCCGCAGCCACGCCGATGAGGTGTGTCAGTGCGAGTGCCAGCGTCCCGGCCGTACGCAATAAGGATCGTGTCATCTTCACGTATTCGTTGCTCCCAGCACCCCTCAAGTAGCCAGACAGTAAGATCAGATAGTCACGGATCTCAGTTATGTTAGCGGATTAAACTCGGCTTAAACGGAGTGGTACCCTGTTATTATAATGCGTTCATCCATACTGGATAACATGAGTGCTGTCACATCCGAGCCACAGTCGGAACCGAATCGAGTTATCTGTCTGCCGGAGCGGTCCCGATGAGCTTCCTCCGACGGTTCGCGTTCGCTATCCGTGCCAAGCTCAACGCCCTCTTAAACCGAACCTCGGACCCAGCGGCGGAACTGGACTACTCATATGAACAGATGCGGGGCGAACTACAGGACGTGACGCGCGGTATCGCCGACGTGACGACCCAGAAGAAACGGCTGGAGATACACCGAACCCGGTTGCGGTCGAAACGTCGAGAAACACGACACGCAGGCCCGGGCCGCCCTGCAGGAGGACCGTGACGACCTCGCACGCCGGGCGCTGGAAAAGAAGCAGGTGAACGTCAGCCAGATAACGGAGCTAACAGGGCAGATAGACGGCTTACAAGAGACACAGGACCGGCTGGTCGGCAAGCGGGCCGAACTCAGCAGCCAGATAGAACAGTTCCGGACGAAAAAAGAGACGATGAAAGCTCGCTATCAGGCCGCCGAAGCGTCGGCGCGGGTCTCGGAGGCGTTTACCGGCGCTGGCGATACGATGGCCGATGTACACCGCTCCATCGAACGCGCCACGGAGCGCACGGAACAGATGGAGGCACGTGCGGCCGCGCTGGAGGAACTCGAAGCGAGCGGCCAGCTCGAATCCGTACTCGACGAGGGCGATTCAATCGACCAGGAACTCGACCGCCTCTCCGGCGAACGGGCCGTCGAGAACGAACTGGCGGCGCTGCGGGCCGAGATGGACGAGCGCGAAGCCGTCGAAGAAGCCGCAGAATAGCTCGGGGGAAACGCCGAAACCGTATCGGAGCCGTTACTCGTGGTGGGTCGGCGCGGCCGCCTCAACGGCGTCGCAAGCCAGCGCCTCGAAGTCGGCTTGGTCGGGAACGACATCGACCGAGATACCGGCGTCCTCGGCCGTCTCTCGCGTCGGCTGGCCGATTGCGCCGACAGTCGCCTCGTTCAGCCCGTCGATGGCAGCCCCGCGGGCACCGCGGTCCGCAGCCGCATCAAGGAAGTGTTCGACGGTGAGCGAGGACGTGAACAGCGCCGCGTCGAGGTCTCCACTTGCTGCCAGCTCCGCGGACTCGCCTGATTCCGGGGGCCGGATAAGCCGGTACAGCACGGTTTCGTGGACGTACGCGCCAGCGTTCTCCAGTCCGTCAGTCAGCACTGCGGAGCCGTGGTCCGACCGGGCGACTTCGACTCTCGTGCCGGCCACCGCTCCGGACAGCGTTTCGACGAGTCCCGTCGAAGAGTACTCCGCGGGAATTATGTCGACGTCATAACCGGCCTCGTGAAGCGCCTCGGCGGTCGACTCGCCGATGGCACACACCGTCGCCTCGCCGGGGTCCCAGCCGGCTTCGGCGGCGAGTTCGACACCGGTCTTGCTTGTCAGGACGACGTAGTCGGCGTCGGTACGGGGCGTGACTAGCCTATCGTCTCGATCACCGTCGGCATCGTCGGCCGTCGCCGGTTCGATCGCAAGCATCGGGTCCGGAACCGGGTCGGCACCGAGCGATTCGATGAGTTCGACTGCGTCGTTCAGGCGCTCATCATCGGGCCGGAAGGCGGCCACGCGTAGACGCGGTTCTTCGCGCATCAGTACCCCTCCAGGAACTCCACCACTTGCTCTCGCTCGCCGGCTACCTCGCCGATGACGGTGATAGCGGGCGGTTCGATACCGGCCTCGTCACGAACGGAGACGATGGTGTCGAGCGTCCCAGTTGCGACCTGTTGGTCCGGCCAGGTCGCGCGTTCGACGAGCGCGACCGGCGTATCGGGGTCCATCCCTGCCTCACGCAGGGCTTCGGTGTACTGCGGGAGCTTGCCGACGCCCATCAGGACGACGAGCGTGCCGCCGGTCGCGGCCAGCGCCTCCCAGTCGACAGCCGATTCGTCCTTGGTGGGGTCCTCGTGGCCGGTGACGAAGGAGACAGAGGAGGTATAATCACGGTGCGTGACCGGAATCCCGGCAGCTTCGGGGCCGGCAATAGCGCTCGTAATTCCCGGAACGATCTCCACGGGGATTCCGTGCTCCGCGAGATGGGCCAGTTCCTCGCCGCCGCGACCAAACACCATCGAATCGCCGCCTTTCAGCCGGACGACGGTGTTTCCTTCTTCGGCCAGTTCGACCAGTCGGGCGTTGGTATACTCTTGGGGCGTCCACTCGCCGCCGGCGCGTTTGCCCACGTCCTCACGTTTCTCCTCGGGGATCATCCCGATGATTTCCGGGCCAGGGAGCTTGTCGTGCAACACCACGTCGGCCTCCTCCAGCAGGCGCTTTGCCTTGACCGTCAGCAGGTCCGGGTCGCCGGGCCCGGAGCCGACCAGATACACTTTGCCGGGTGCAGCGTCCGTCATTCCTCGTTTTCCTCCCGCACTGCCGAGGCGTCATCGGCGTCCGTCGAGTCCCGCTTGGCCTCGGCAATGAGGTCGTCAGCGCCCTGCTCGGCGAGTTCCGCCGCAAGGTCCTGTGCCGCGTCGATATGGTATTCAGCCGGGATGTCGCGACCGACCGAGACTTCCTCAGTGCCGTCCTGTGAGAGGACGCGAACTCGCGTATGGACAACGCCACCCTCTAGCTGGGCGTGGACGCCGATTGGAGCGACACAGCCACCGCCCAGTTCTTCGAGAATCGTTCGCTCGACGGTCGTCTCGACACGTGTCTGGGGGTCATCTCGCCGGTCTTTGATATCCAGCGCGAGGTCGCCATCGACGGCGGTCACCGCTAGTGCGCCCTGCCCCGGGGCCGGCACAAACCGGTCGGGGTCGAGATCAGACAGCCCGACGTAGCGCGTGAGCCCGGCGCGGTGGAGCCCCGCCTTCGCCAGCACGATAGCGTCGTATTCGGTGTCTGGGTCCCGCTCCATCGCCCGCCGTTCGAATTCGGTGAGGTCGTCGAACCACTCCTCGACCGTTCGGTCGTAGGGGTGTTCCTCGTCCCCTTCGTCGGAGTCCTCGGCGTCGTCCGTCTGCTCCTGTTCGGCCTCGTGGCGCTCCTGATGTTCCTGCTGGAGCGACGGAGCCAACAGCTTCGCAAGACGCGTGTCGACGTTGCCCCGGAGCGGTTCGACAGTGAGGTCGTCGCGCTCAGCGAGCAACTGCGCCTTGCGGCGCAGGCTCGACGTGCCGACGGTCGCGCCCTCGGGCAGTTCTTCGAGCGAGCGGCCGTCGGGCGTCACCAGCACGTCCTCGGCGGCGGCCCGCTCGGGGACCGCCGCGACAACGAGGCGCTCGGGCCGTTCGGTCGGCATGTCCTTCATCGAGTGAACCGCCGCGTCGAGTTCGCCGTCAAGCACCTTCTCGTCAAGGCTGCGCACGAACGCGCCGGTTTTCCCCAGTCGGTGAATGAGTTCGTCCCGTATCTGGTCGCCCGTCGTCTCCACCTCGACGAGTTCGACCGCCAGTCGGCGACTGCTCAGTGAATCCCGAACCGTCGCCGCCTGGCGCAACGCGAGGTCCGAGCCCCGCGTCGCCAGTTGCAGTGTCTCCCCGCGTGTTGTCATACCCGACATTCCTCGGTCAGCGCGTAAAAACGCACTTCTTCGTCGATTCGATGTCGTTACGCAGTCGTCTCAGCGAACACAGTTCCGAGCACGCACTGCGAAACGAAGCCCGCTATGAACGTTGTCGCGCCCCCGGCGACGAGGGCAAAGTCGATCAGTCTGTTGAGCGTGTCGACGGGACCGACACTTACTGTGAGCACTACGAACGCGTGCAGGAGCACGTACATGGCTGGCAGAAAGACCGCCGTACAGAGCACGCCGGCAGCCGTCGCGCGCCGAATGACCGGCGGGACACCGACCGGGAGGGAACTGGTCAGGGCCATCGAGTACGGCTTTGTGGTGGGTACACGTATTTCTGTGGTGCAGTCCGTGAGTCCATGCAGCGCGTTACCACGGCTCGTTTTTCAGGCCGAGCAGGTAGGCGATGCCGTTGGTCACGACATGTAGCACCGGCGTCGCGATGACGACCACGACTAGCACCGGGAGGGTGAACGTCTCGGTGAACCACGACGGCGCGGCCACGAGCGCACAGAGCAACGCTCCGACGACGAAGTCCAGCTGGTCCAGCCCGGGGAACGCGGCCCCGCGCTCACGGCCCGTCCGGCGTTTGAGGAAGGACGCGCCGATGTCCCCGAGCATCGCACCGAAGGCGAGTCCGAGTCCCGCACGGAGGGAAAACGTCGGGAGGTCGGTTCCCAGTGCAGTGCTCACGCTGGGCGCGACCTGCGTCAGTCCGAGCGCGAGTAGCGTCCCGGCGGCGGTGCCGATGAGCGTCCCACGCCAGGTCTTGCCGTCACCCAGCACTCGCCGCCCGCCCCACGTTCGGCCACCGTCTATCGGTCTGCCGCCACCGGCGAGTACCGCGGCGTTGTTCGGGATGTACGCCGGCAACATCGCCCACAGCGCCCAGACAACCGTGTCGACCGTCTCCATATCCCCGCCGTCTGCCCCCGTCGTCTTAATGTGTGTGACTCGCCGCTGTGGGGTTAGCGAGAGTGGCCACAGACTCCGGGACTTACACGGGCACGCCTATACGCGTTGCTGGTCAACGAGTCTAAAAAAGATCGAGAACTGGCCTCAGAACGGCGCTTCGGGGCCTTCGTCTTCGTCGCCGCCAACGTCGCCGCCGCGAGACTCACCGGGGAAGGACGGACTCATGCCGCCGCTTCCGCCGGACATGCCTTCCTGCTGTTCCATCCCAGTTCGGGCGGTGACCTCGTTGATCTCCGGGATCTCCTTGGTCATGCGCGTCTTGATGGCCTGAATGGTCATCGGCGAGATGCCACAGCCGGAACAGGCACCGCCGAGGCGGATCGTGACGCTGCCTTCCTCGCGGTCAATTTCCTCGATGGCCGCGCTTCCGCCGTGCATCTGGATCTGGGGGAAGTTGCGGCGCAGGAAGTTCGTGATTCGCTCGCGCAGGTCGTTGGCGTCCTCTGTCTCAGTGCTCATAGTGAATTGTATTCCGTCCCGGGAGGGCTTAGACCTTTGGACTAACATCTATATCACGAGGGAGAAACCGCGGCCCGCGGGCACCTGTCCGTAGTTACCCTGAACATACCTGAACCTTCTACGAGCGGGGCGAGTAGCCCGTGGTATGACACCCTCCGCTGATGAAGCGCAGATGTTCGAGTGCGCGACCTGTGGCGGCGTCGGCATCGGCGACAACCGGCCGGCGTGCTGCGGCGAGCCGATGGCGGCGACCGAGACAGGGGAGACGGCAGTCAGCGAGCCGTCGCTCGAAACCCTGCTGCAGACCGTCTTCGATATGTCCGGGACCGAGCTGGACATCTGTCTCTGCGTGATGGAGGGCGGTGAGTTGACCGTTGCAGCACTGGCCGAGCAGATCGGCTACGACCGGAGCGTGGTCGCACGGCATCTCAACCATCTCGCGGAGTTCGGCGTCGTCGAGAAGCGCCGGCGAATCAGGCCGGAGGGTGGGCACGTGTACGTCTACACGCCACAGCCGCCAGAAGTAGTGCGTGAGCGGCTCCGCGGGGCGTTCCTGTCGTGGGTCCGGCTGGCGACCGCGCAGTTGGACGACCTACAGCGTGAGAAGGTCGAGGCGATAGCCGACGCCGAAACCGACGAGCGGCAGTGGACCGTGTTTCAGGAGCGGTAGTGGCGACCGCGACAACTCAGGAACAGTCCGCTCTCAGATGCGGTCGGCAGTCACAGCGTAGACGACCGCGAGGACAGCACCGTAGACGACATGCCACAGCAGCGACGGCGGCGCGAAGTTCGGGAACGGGGGCGAGGCCGGTGAGCCGACCGCGCCGAGCCAGACTGGCATCAGAAGCGCGGCGAAGAGTACCCAGGTGGCGACGCCCCAGCCGACACCGAGTCCAAACAGTTTGCCGGACGATTCTAGACTGAGGACCCTCGCTAGCCCGGCGAACATTACGCCCATCACAGCCCCGTGTGAGAGGTGGACGACGAGGCCGGCCCCCGGACTCGGCGGCGGTGCGAGCCCGTACAGGGACGGGATTGCGACGGCGAGCGTCGCAGTGTTCATGACGAGAATCAGCGCGCCCATGACGGCGCTGCCGGCGATACCGCCGAGAACGCCGGCTTTCCAGTTGCCGGTACTGACATCGTACGTCTGTGTCGTTTCTGTCGTCGTTGACATGCAGGCGAACGGTCACGCCGTCTAGCAAAAGAGCCGGCGTGGCTGTTCGGCCTCGTGCCACGTCCCCGGAAGAACTATACGCTGGCTCCCGCCGGCCATGGCCAGACAGGCAACCAACTTTCAAGCCGGGGCCGGACGGACAGGTGGTATGGCAGACTCCGACACAGTGATGGCTCGGTTCGATACCCCAGACATCGACGACCTCCCCGAGGACCTGCAAGAGCGTATCGCGGAGGAAACCGACCGCGCCGGCTTCACGCCGAACATTTTCTCGGCGATGGCGTATCGCCCCTCGCATTTCCGGGCGTTCTTCGCGTACCACGACGCCTTAGTAGAGGAGACGGCGCTCGAACGCGAAGAAGTCGAGATGATAATCGTCGCTGTCAGCGGCGTCAACGACTGCCTTTATTGCATCGTCGCCCACGGTGCGCTCCTGCGGATCTACGCCGACGCGCCCAAGCTCGCTGAGCAGGTCGCCGCGAACCACCGGACGGCCGAGATTAACGAGACGCACAAGGCGATGCTCGATTTCGCCGTCAAACTGACCGAATCGCCCGCCCGTATCGAGGACGCGGACCTCGAACGGCTGGAGGAACACGGCTACAGCCGCCGTGCTATCTGGGACATCGGCAGCGTCGCCGCCTTCTTCAACCTCTCGAACCGCCTCGCACAGCTCGCCGACATCCGCCCGAACGACGAGTTCTACAACCTGGGCCGCTGATACGGTCGGCGTGCTGGACGCCCGCTCTCACGCCGCCTCGGCCGGCCGTACCGTTTCAGCGCCACACTCCGGACAGGTCAGGTCTTCGACTGTCGCCGCGCGCTGTGCGAACTCGGTCCCGCAGTCATCACAGCGGAACCTGTAGGGCCGTTCTCCGGAGCCGAACAGCTCGGAGACCGTGTCAAGCACACCCATACTAGTGTACTCAACGTCGAGCCCCCAAAATCTTCCGGCTGAAGTACATTTCCGGTGTGGTTTGATACATATAGCATGCATCACAGCGCGTATCTATACACCTAGTAGTTCTGGTCTTGCCTATCAGGGGCATCCACAGGTGTATGAACAAAACACTCTATCTGATGCAGAAGGACAGCGAAACGCGGATCGAAGTTGACGACGATGGCTACGACCGAATCATCGAGAACGGCAACGTTGTCGGCCACCACATGAGCAACCCCATCGTCAAGCTGACGTAAGCGCAACGCAGTCCCGAAGCATCGCTGCTGACGCACAACATCCGGGAGTTTTTGCCGCTGGCTGTTGAATCGGTGTCCAATGAGTGACGCCGACGGCGGTCCGAAACAGGTCTCGGACCCGGCCTACCACAGCGAGAACCACACGGCCGCCCAGACCTGCGGCTGGACAAAAAACGCCCTCCGCGGCGAGGGGAAGTGTTACAAGTACATTTTCTACGGTATCGAATCACACCGCTGCATCCAGATGACGCCGGTCGTGAAATGTAACGAGCGGTGCGTGTTCTGCTGGCGCGACCACGCTGGCCACGCTTACGAACTCGGTGACGTGGAGTGGGACGACCCGGCGGCAGTCGCCGACGCTTCCGTGGAACTCCAGCGAAAACTGCTGTCGGGCTTCGGTGGCAACGATGAGGTCCCGCGCGAGGTGTTCGATCAGGCGATGGAACCGCGCCACGTCGCCATTTCGCTGGACGGCGAACCCACGCTCTATCCGCACCTGCCGGAACTCATCGAAGAGTTCCACGACCGCGACATCACCACGTTCCTCGTTTCCAACGGGACCAACACGGAGATGCTCGAGCGGTGTGACCCGACCCAGCTGTACATCTCCGTCGACGCCGCCGACCGGCAGACGTTCGACTCGACGGTGCAGGCGATGGAGGACGACGCCTGGGACTCGCTCATCGACACGCTAGACGTGCTGGCCGAGAAAGACGACACCCGCACCGTCATCCGGACGACGCTGGTCAAGGGCCACAACATGCACCACCCCGAGTGGTACGCGGCGATGTGTGACCGGGCCGACGCGGATTTCGTCGAGATGAAGGCGTACATGCACGTCGGCCACTCGCGTGGTCGTCTCGACCGAGACTCGATGCCCGACCACAGCGAAGTCAGGGAGTTCACACGGGAGATGGGCGAGTACCTCCCCGACCATGACGTGCTGAAGGAGGTCGAAGACTCCCGCGTGGCGATGCTCGCCGAGGACGAGAACACCTGGGTCCCGAAACTGGAGAAGTCGAGCGATTTTTGGGAGCAGGACGCGCTTGTGGAGTACTGACTGCATCGTACAGCAGGGGACGCCCAATCACAGCAGTGTGATGGGCTGAACGTGTTAGGCAGCGGTTTAAATTGTATCCAGCAGGAACAGTAAGACGCGCTTCTGCTACCAACCCCGTACCAGTTTTCTACTGTTCCAAAAGTGGAATGCATTCCACCTTCGGTATGCTTATCCGGCGGGAATCCCTACTGCAGTGCATGGCTGAATCAATGGGACAGGGCGTCGGTCGGGACGAGTTGGCGACGCTAAAACTGCTCGCCCTCGACGGTGCGCTCGACGAGTCGACGAAGGTGTCTTGTGCCGATCTCGCCGAACGACTGGACGCCTCGAACCAGACCGCCTCGCGGCGGCTCCAGCGGCTCGAAGACGCCGGGCTGCTGGCCCGTGATATCGTCAGTGACGGGCAAGAGGTTGAACTGACCGGAGACGGTGAACGACGCCTCCAGTCCGAATACGCCGACTACCGACGGATCTTCGAATCCGACGCCAGCGTCGATCTGACCGGCGTCGTCACCTCGGGGATGGGCGAGGGTCGCCACTACATTACGCTCCCGGGCTACATGGAGCAGTTCATCGAACGGCTGGGGTACGAGCCGTTCGCGGGCACGCTCAATCTCGAACTCACAGCCGAGAGCGTCCGCAAGCGAGCGCGGATGAGCGCTATCGAGCCGGTCACCATTGAGGGCTGGGAGGACGACGAGCGGACGTACGGCCCCGCGTACTGCTACCCTGCCTCGATAGAGGGGAGCGACGGCGAGTACGAGCCGGCCCACGTCATCGCCCCCGAGCGGACCCACCACGGCGAGGAACAACTCGAAGTGATCGCGCCCGAGAAGCTCCGTGGCGTCGCTAGAACTGGCCGACGGTGACGAGGTGATCGTGCATGTCTCGGAGTGAAGAAACCGCTGCCGACGCCGACAGCGTGGCCGACGCCGTCGCCGCATTCGCTCGGGGCGAGCCGGTGCTGATCCACGACGCCGCCGACCGCGAGGGCGAGACGGACCTCGTCTATCCGGCCGGTGCCGTCACGCCCGAAGCCGTCGCTCGGATGCGGAACGACGCCGGAGGCCTCGTCTGCGTCGCGCTCTCGGACCACGTTGCCGAGGCGCTGGAACTCCCCTTCATGCAGGAGGTCCTCGACCATCCGACAGCGGCCGACCACGACCTCGCGTACGACGAGCGCTCCTCGTTCTCGCTGACGGTGAACCATCGCGATACCTTTACCGGCATCACCGACGAGGACCGCTCGCTGACCATCCGGGAACTGGCCGCCGTCGCGGCGGACCCGGACCCGGACGCGTTCAGCGATGCCTTCCGGTCACCGGGCCATGTCCACCTCCTCCGCGCGGCTCCGGACGGCCTTTCCGACCGCGAAGGTCACACTGAACTCGCGCTCGCGCTCGCGACCGCGGCCGACCAACCCGAGGCCGCCGTGGTCTGTGAGATGTTGGACGACGAGACGGGTGCAGCGCTGCCCCCGGCAGCAGCACGGACCTACGCCGACCGCGAGGGACTCGTGTACGTCGAAGGTGCCAGCTTGCTAGAGCGCTTCGACTGATACTGGCGGCTGTAGCTGAGACAGACTTAGTCGTCACTCCGTAGCGTCGGGATTATTGAGGGACGTACGTCCGACATCATGAGAAGCGGGCAGCCAGTGTTTATGTCCGGCAATCATGGGGCTGGACCGGTTTGCGAGTCAGAAGGGTGTATCCGCCGCCGCTCCAAGTTGTCTGAGACCGCTGGCGACGAGGTACAGCGTCGCTCCAGTGAACAACGCGATACCCACGGCCCGAGAGAGCCCGGGGACCGGTGATTCGACGACACCGGAGAGATTGCGCGTGATGACCTCGGCCTGAATCAGGAGCAGGCCCAGCGGAAGCAACAGAACAGCGACGCTACGGTGGAGCGACCGCTTCAGGGAGGACATGTGCGGTGCAGACGACCAGATTTCACTAAAGCGTTTGCGCTCACGAGAACAGTGATCCGTACTGGACGTGTCAGGCAGCGCGACCCTGACCCGCGGGGGTATCGTCAACACTCTTAACCAAGGGAATCAATGGGGTAGATATGACACACGACGAGACAGCAGGAGGCACCACCCGCGGACATCGCGACTGGCAACTCACTGGAGGGGTCGTGCGATGAGCGACCGTCCGGAGATGTTCGAGGGAACAGACCGTATCTGGATGGACGGCGAGTTCGTCGACTTCGAGGACGCACAGACCCACGTTCTCACGCACGCGCTGCACTACGGGACCGGCGTTTTTGAGGGTGTTCGCTGTTACGACACTGAACAGGGGCCGGCAATCTTCCGCTGGGAGGAACACTTAGACCGCCTGTACAAGTCCGCGAAACCCTACGACCTCGACATCGAGTTCAGCAAAGACGAACTCACCGAGGCGACGACAGAACTCATCGAGACGGAAGGGTTCGAATCGTGTTACATCCGCCCCATCGTCTACTACGGCTTCGACTCGCTCGGCGTGAGCCCGAAAGACTGCCCGACGAAGACCACCATTGCAGCGTGGCCGTGGGGCGCGTATCTGGGTGAGGAAGCGCTGGAGGAGGGCGTCGATGTGATGGTTTCGTCCTGGCGCAAGCACGCCTCCAGCCAGATTCCGACCAACATCAAGACGACCGGGCTGTACGTCAACAGCATGCTCGCCGGCGAGGAGGCCCGCCGGAACGGCTACACCGAGGCCATCGTCCTGAACAAGGAGGGCAACGTCGCCGAAGGGCCGGGCGAGAACATCTTCATGATCCGGGACGGCGAAATCTACACGCCCGGGCTGGCCGAGAGCATCCTCGAAGGCATCACCCGCAACACCGCAATCACGCTCGCCGAAGAGATGGGCTACACCGTCCACGAAGAAGCGACCATCTCCCGTGGCGAACTGTACACCGCTGACGAACTGTTCTTCACCGGGACGGCAGCGGAGGTCACCCCCATCCGGAGCGTTGACGACAACGAAATCGGCAAGGGGACGAAGGGGCCGGTCACTGACGAGCTTCAGTCGGCTTTCTTCGACGTGATTGAGAGCGGTGACCGCGAAGAGTGGTTCCACTACGTCTGAGCGGGAACTGAACTCCGCGGTTAATTGTCTGCGAGGTCGTCCTCGTCGGCGACCGGAATCGGCGTCGCGTTACTACGGTCCGTGTCGCCGAAGCCGGCGCTGAGGATGCGCGTCAGCGCTTCTTCGACGCGCTCATCAATTTCCTCGTAGCGGTGCGGTTCAACCTCGACGACGTAGCCGGTCGTGATGTTCGGCGCCGTCGGCAGGAAGAGCACCTCGCGGCCGTCGTCGGTCGTCTGTCCAGTTTTGAACGCCGTCATCCGCATCCCGTCCCACACTTCGAGTTTTACCGGCGCCTGGAGGTCTTCGGTTCCCCCGACGGCCGTCTCGACCGCCATCTTCGAGGCGTTGTACACCACCCGGAGGCCCGGCACGTGGTTCATTGCGTCATCGATTGCGCGTTCGACGATATCGCCGAAGGCCGTCCGCATCAGATAGCCGATAGAGAATACGATGAGGATAAAGATAATCAGCGTCGTGAACACCCGAGCGAGTTCAACAGACGGCTCTCCCGAAGGGAGTCCCAGCGTTGACAGCAACTGGCTGTCAATGGCGTCGATAACCGCTGCGGACGCGAGAATAGAGTAGAGATAGAGAATGACGTATGCTGTCACGAGAAGCGGCAGCAGGATAATAAGGCCGCTCGCGAAATCGCGCTTCCACGACGTTGAGGAGGCCATACAGGTACGTATCGGGCGCGGGATATGAGCCCTTTCCTTTGGTGCGTTCAATCACCAACGCGGTCGCTGACGGGGGGCGACAGAGGGAATCGCTGCCGGACTACCACTCGGCAACGCTGCCGTCGTCGTGTCGCCAGACGGGGTTGTGCCAGTCGACCTCCTGCTGGGACTGCTCCCGGAGGAACGCCTCGTCAATCTCGATTCCGAGACCGGGGTCGGTGGGTACGGTGACGAACCCGTCCTCGTAGTCGAACACGGACGGGTCGGCGAGGTAGTCCAGCACGTCGGTGGTCTCGTTGTAGTGGATGTCGATGCTCTGTTCCTGAATGAGCGCGTTGGGCGAGCAGGCGTCGACCTGAACACACGACGCCAAGGCGACCGGGCCGAGCGGGCAGTGAGGGGCCATCGCCACGTCGTAGGCCTCGGCCATCGACGCGATCTTGTACACCTCGGTGATGCCGCCGGCGTGGGAGAGGTCCGGCTGAATCACGTCGACAGCACCGTCCTCGAACACCTCCTTGTAGTCCCAGCGCGAGTACATCCGCTCGCCGGTTGCAATCGGAATCTCGGTGTGGGCCGCAAGCGCCGGCAGCGCGTCGTTATGTTCTGGTAGGACTGGCTCCTCGATGAACATCGGCTCGTAGGGCTCCAGCGCGGACGCGAGCCGTTTGACCATCGGCTTCGTGACGCGGCCGTGGAAGTCGACGCCGATGTCGACTTCTGGCCCGACGGCCTCCCTGACCTCTCGCAGGCGTGTCGCGGCGGCCTCAACCGTGGCCGGGGTGTCGACGCGCTCTATCTTCGGTGTCGCGTTCATTTTCAGCGCCGTGAACCCAGCGTCGACCTGCTCCCGAGCGGCGCTGGCTACGTCCGAGGGCTCGTCGCCACCGATCCACTGGTACACCCGAATCCGGTCCCGTGCCTGCCCGCCAAGCAGCTGGTGGACCGGCGCACCGAGTTGCTTGCCCTTGATGTCCCACAGCGCCTGGTCGATGCCGGCGATAGCGGACATCAGGACCGGGCCGCCGCGGTAGAAGCCGCCGCGGTACATCGCCTGCCAGTGGTCCTGGATGTTCTCGGGGTTCTCCCCGACGAGATAGCTGTCAAGCAGTTCCTCGACGGCCGCACGCACGGTGTGGGCCCGTCCCTCGACGACGGGTTCGCCCCAGCCGACGGTCCCGTCGGCCGTCTCCAGTCGAAGGAAGAGCCACCGGGGCGGCACCTCGAACAGTTCGTAGTCGACGATGCGGTTCCCGCTCGCGCCGGCCGCTGTCATTCCAGTGTCCTCCGCGCTGTGCCATGCACATCAGTCCCGTGGAGAGCAGTACGCGATGTTTCGAACCGTGCTTCGTCGGCGTGTGGAGTCATGTGAGACACACATAGGAGACGTGTATATAGTCATTGTGTGATTCCAGAGCGGCCGTCAGCGCCGATATCCCGGTGTTTGTGATAACGCAAACCCCCGCTATCGCGTCGGTAGCGGTCAGTTGCAGCTAGTTACTGCTCGCGGTGGCGCTCCCATGTGCGGACCAGACCGGCAAGCGTTTCATTCACGGGGACCGGCACCGTCGCAGTCTCGGCGACGTAGCCGTTGATGGCGTCTATTTCTGTCCGACGGCCGGCCGAGATGTCCTGATACATCGACGAGTGGTTGGCGGCAGTGTCACGGACGACACGCTCGACGAGCGACACCGCGCGCTCGTCGGGGAGGTCGATGCCCTGCTTGCGGGCAACGGCGGCCGTCTCACGGGCGGCGTCAGCGGCGATATCGTCGGCCGGTGAGTCGGCCAGCGCACCGTTCGGCACACGGGCGAGCGCTGTCACCGCGTTGATGCCGGCGTTGACTGCGAGTTTCTCCCAGAGCCGGGTTGGCATGTCCTCCGCGACGGTCGTCTCAATGTCGGCCGCACGGAACGCCGCCCCGATGTCGTCGGCAACTGCGGACCGGCCGCCGTTGCGGTTCCCCAGCACGATCTCGCCGCGGCCGGTGAACGCGACGGTACCCGGCTCTTGGAGTCGCGCGCCGTATGAACACGTCCCTGCCAGCACCGGACAGTCGAGTTCGGCAGCCAACTGCGATTCGTTGCCCATCCCGTTCTGGAGTGAGAGACACGCATCGAGCGTACAGTCGGCAAGGTCCGCTGCCGTTGCAGCGGTGTCGTATGCCTTGACTGTCACCAGCGCGAGGTCGGCACGCTGCGGAATCGGCGTCTGTGCGTTCGGGTGGACCCGGAACTGCTCGGCTCCGACCACCGAGAGACCGTTCTCGCTGACGCTGCCCACGTGTGGCTCTCGGCCCACGAGCGTCACGTCGTGTTCGCGAGCGAGCAGGCCACCGACGAGGCTGCCGAGGCTCCCGGCCCCGACGACGACGATATCCATACCGACGGGCAGGGACGGCCCGGACAAAAACCCATCACTGGCGGGCCAAATCAGCACGCACTTGCCCACGAGGGGCGAACGAGTGAGCATGGGCGACTCCGACGACGCCGAGGCGGTAGTTCGGGCTATCGACGAGATCGGTATCGACCGGCTGACTGAGACCATCGTCACGGCGTGGGAGGGGATCGGTGGCGGCGTCGAAACCGGGGCCGACCTGGCCGGAAGAGGAAACCAGGCATCGGTTCGAGCTATCCGACCCCGACGAAGCGGTTGGACTGGACGTGCTCGCAGCGGTGCTGGACGCGTCACCGCGATCCCCCGCAAAAGCGTTCGTCCACCTCGGTGTCGGACGACGAGATACCCCCAGCACGAACGGTTCGCTGTCGAGACACTCGCGGGACACACCGACGTTTCGGCTACGGACACTCACACGACCGGAACGGTGCCGATGACGGCAGAGACGTTCGACGCGCTGGCGCGAGTCTACGGGGGGACACTGGTGTACGTCGTCATCGGTGACGAGGACGGGCACGCAATTCTCGAACTCGACTGGACGACGCTTCGGTTCTCGCTCCCGCCGTCGGCCGGCGAGACAGTGCAGGAAGCAGTCGGACCGGGCGTCGCCGAGCGATTCGAGTAAGCGTAACCACCGTCGCGGATGCAGTCGGTGATTCCAGACAGCCACCGAGCCGTCTCAATCCTCCTGCCAATAGTAGATATCCTCTTTTGGCGCGTTACAGGACGGGCATTCGTCGGGGATATCCTCTATTTGGCCCATTTCGCCGCATTCCCAGCAGCGCCACATCAGTTCGGCCTCGCCCGCGGCCCCAGCGCTGAGATGCTCGCTTGACATCGCTTCGATGCCGTCCTCAACCGTGACGTAGAACCCGTGTTCGTCGAACCCGCGGATGGTCCCGAGTTCGTTGCCGTCTTCGTCGTACACCGTCTGTCCGAACGAATACTCCTCGCTTTCGATGTTCGTGGTCATGTCAGCCATACATAGAGCTAGTCGGTCCGAGATGTGTTAAATGCTAGCGTGAGCCGAGAATTGCATGATCGACGAGCCGACCGAGGAGAGAAGATCGCCCAGTCAGCCCCTGAGATGCCTGCGTCGCTACCGCGAGAACAGGCTGTTGTGGACGGGTGCGAAGTCGCTCTCCTGACTGTCCTCGACCACCGAATCGGTGACGGCGTTACCGTCGACGCCCGCGTCGAGGAAGTCCGCGAGCGGCGGCCCGACGTTGTCCGGTTCGACGAGGAACGCGTCGTGGCCGTGGTCGGAGTCGATGACGTGGTGGGCGACGTTCGCGTCGGCCTCCCGGAGCGAGTCGGCTAGCGCCTCCGCCTGCTGGGTGGTGAAGTGCCAGTCGGCGGTAAAGGACATCACCAGCGCGTCGCCGTCGAACGCCGCCAGCGCGTCCGTGTCGGACTCGAACCCGGCGGCGAGGTCGTAGTTGTCCATCGCCCGCGTCAGATAGAGGTAGCTGTTGGCGTCGAATCGCTCGGTGAACTTCTCGGCGTTGTAATCGAGATACGACTCCACGTCGCGGTACGGAAAGAACGCGCCCGCGGCGTCAGTGGGGAACGTGCGGACGGCGTCCCGGCCGGCGGCGCGGCGGCCGAAGCGCCGCTCCATCGACGCCTTCGAGAGGTACATCACGTGGCCCAGTTGGCGGGCCAGCGCCAGCCCGTCGCTCGGCGGGTCTTGATCCTCGCCGTAGTAGTGGCCCTGATTCCAGTTCGGGTCGGTCGTGATGGCCCGGCGGGCGATAGCGTCGAGCGAGAGGCACTGCGTGTCCAGTCGCGCAGCCGCGGCGATGGGAACGATGCGGTCGACGTGGTCCGGGTGGCGCTTGGCCCACTCGATGACGTTCATGCCACCGACGCTGCCGCCGACGACAGCATGGAGGTGCGGAATCCCGAGTTCGTCAAGCAGCGCGCGCTGGGCTTCGGTCCAGTCTGTGACGGTGACCGGCGGGAAGTCGGTGCCGTAGGGCTCACCCGTCTCCGGGTTCTCGCTTTTCGGTCCCGTCGAGCCGTAGCAGGAACCGGGCACGTTCGCACAGACGACGTAGTACTCCGTGGTGTCGATGGCCTTGCCCGGCCCGACTATGTCGTCCCACCAAGCGCGGGCCTGATCGGCACTGTCGACCCGGTCGCGGCCGGCGACGTGGGCGCTACCAGTCAGGGCGTGACAGACCAGCACCGCGTTGTCGCCGTCGAACTCCCCGTAGGCCTCGTAGGTGATTTCCAGATCCGGAATCGTCTCCCCGCAGTCGAACTCGAACTCGCCGAGCGAGACGGTGTTGTGTTCGACGTTCATGTGACTCGTTCGATTGTGGCGTCGATGTCTGCGATGATGTCCTCTGGGTCTTCGATGCCGACGCTGAACCGGAGGAGGTCCGGCGTGACGCCGCTGGCACGCTGTTCCGCCTCACTGAGCTGGGCGTGGGTAGTCGAGGCCGGGTGGATGACCAGCGTCTTGGCGTCGCCGATGTTCGCGAGGAACTGGGCTAGATCCGTCTCCTCGCAGAACCGTCGGCCGGCGTCGTAGCCGGCTTCCAGCCCGAACGTGACGATACCGCCGAACCCGCCGGAGAGGTACTGCTGTGCTAGGTCGTGGGTCTCGTGGCTCTCCAGCCCAGGATAGGTGACCCAGGCGACCTCGGAGTGGTTTTCGAGGTGCTGGGCGACAGCCATCGCGTTCTCGCAGTGGCGTTCCATCCGCAGAGAGAGGGTTTCCGCGCCTTGGAGGGTCGCCCAGGCGTCGAACGGCTTCTGGCCGTCGCCAAGCGACCGGAGCGCGCGCTGGCGGGCGGCGACGGAGAAGGCGCGGTCGCCGAAGGCCTCGGAGAAGTTCTTGCCGAAGGCCTCATTTTCGCCGCCGAGTTCCGGGAACTTCTCGGGGTACTCGTCCCAGGGGAACGAGCCGCCGTCAACGAGGACGCCGCCGACGGTCGTCCCGGAGCCGTGGATCCACTTCGTCGTCGACTCCCAGAGGAGGTCCACACCGTGGTCTAGCGGGTTACACAGGGCCGGCGTTCCGAACGTGTTGTCGACGAAGACGGGCACACCGTGGTCATGGGCTACCTCGGCGATTTCCTCCATCGGCGGGACGACCAGCGACGGGTTGCCGATGGTCTCGAAGTGGACGTAAGCCGTGTCCTCGTCGATTGCCTCGGCGTAGGCGTCCGGGTCGAGGGTATCGACGAACCGCGTCTCGATGCCCCGGCGGCTGGCGGTGTTGGAGTAATATGAGTGGGTGCCGCCATAGATAGAGGAGGCCGTCACGATGTTGTCGCCGTTGGCCGCGAGGACAAACGTCCCGGCGTCAAGTGCGGCCATCCCTGACCCCGTCGCGACGGCGTCGACGGCGTTTTCAAGCGACGCGATGCGGTTTTCGAGCATCCGGACGGTGGGATTGTCGAACCGGGAGTAGACGTTGCCGTCGTCATTCAGGGCGTACCGGTCGGCCGCGGTGTCGGCGTCTTCGAAGACGTACGACGAGGTCTGATAGATGGGCGGCGCGCGTGCCCCTGTGGCCGGGTCCGGCTCCTCCTGGCCGGCGTGGACACAGCGCGTCCCGAATCCGTAGTCGTCAGTCATGTGCAGTATGCATATATCTCTAGCTATCTATAACTCAGAGTTACGGCAATTCTCTCTTATTGTGATAGGATACCACGGTGTCGGTTCGCCGACCGGCGAAACCGAGGGAGAGGGTATTTGTCGGTGGCTGTCTACACGCCGGTATGGACCACGACACTGCCGGACGAACCAGCCGACAGATTCTCGACGCCGTCGGCAGTGCCGTCATCGCTGACGACCACTTCCTCGAAACCGTTATGACCGGTATCCTCGCTCGGGGGCACGTCCTGCTCGAAGACGTGCCGGGCACGGGGAAGACGCTCACCGCCCAGTCGTTCGCGACGGCGCTCGACCTCTCGTTCAAGCGGGTGCAGTTCACGCCGGACCTGCTGCCGTCGGACATCACCGGCTCGAACGTGTTCAACGAGGCCACTGGCGAGTTCGACTTCCAGCCCGGCCCCGTCTTCGCCAACGTCGTGCTGGCCGACGAAATCAACCGTGCGCCGCCCAAGACGCAGGCCGCGCTGCTCGAAGCGATGGGCGAGAAGCAGGTCACTGTCGACGGTGTGACTCACGACCTGCCCGAGCCATTCTTCGTCATCGCCACGCAGAACCCCGTCGAACAGGAGGGGACCTTCGGCCTCCCCGAGGCCCAGCGGGACCGCTTCATCGTCAAAACATCGATGGGGTATCCCGACTTCGGCGGCGAACGCGAACTCATCGACCGGCGGGCCGACCGCACGGCACAGGCGCCGAGCGTCACCAGCGTCATCGACGGCGAGCGGCTGCCGGCGCTCCAACGAGCCGTCGAGTCGGTCACCGTTGACGGCACGCTTCGAGACTACGTCGTCGAACTCGGCCGCGCGACCCGCGAGGACGACCGCGTGGACGTCGGCGTTTCTCCGCGTGGTATTCAGCGACTGTTCGAGGCGACTCGCGCCGCCGCGGTCCTCGACGGCCGCGACTACGCCGTCCCGGATGATGTGAAAACCGTCGTCGAGGAGGCGTTCGCCCACCGACTTGTCCTGACTGCCGACGCTGGCGTCCGCGGCGTCGACCCGGCGACCGTCGTCGACGACGTGCTGGACCGCGTCGAGGTACCGGCCGTCAGTCCCTAACTGTTCAGGTTCGCTCGGTCTCGCGCTGTCGATCCTGCTCCTGTTCTCGGACCACCGCGCTGTCTTCGATATCGTCCAGCGTCTCCGTTTCGAGCAGTCGTTCCAGTTTCCGCTCGAACTGTTCGTCGGTCAGTTTCCCGTCAGCGTACCGGCGGCGCAGTCGTTCCAGCGGTGTTTCGTCACTGCCATCGCTCGACGGCGCTGGGTCCGCTTCCTCGATATCTGCCACCTCCTTGTCCGTATCGCGATATAGCAACTCCGTCAGCGGGGCGACCACCACGTAGCCGACGAGCAGCGCCGCGAGCCACCACTCCTGCCCCGTCACGAGGGCGACAAGCCAGAACCCGGTGACCGCCAGCGAGGCGAGTTCCGTCGCGTTGTCTCTGGCCCGTCGCAGCGGGGACCGGTCGGTCATACTACTGACTTGTCACCACGCCACAATGGATTGTTCGGTGCGATCCTACCGTATCGCAGCCACTAGCGCCAACACGGCGACGAGACAGACCACGAGGCCGGCCACGGCGACCGATGGCTCAACAGCAATAGAACCGCGAGCAACGCCTGACAGCCCCAGCGTCGCCGCCGCGCCGACGCCGCCGACCGCGACGGTCCCGCCGGTGTGGACGAGTTCAGTGCGGCGCGTCGCGGCCCCGCTGCCGGCCTCGTGTCCCAGCGTCGTCCCGAAGGAGCCGGCGTCCCAGACGACGACGGCACCGACCAGACCCGCAAGCACCAGCCACGTCGGCGTCGAAAGCGTCGCGGCGAAGGCGCTCGCACCGAACAGGCCGGCCGCGGCAAGCGTGACGCCGGCCGTCCGCGCACGCAGATAGCTCATCGCCAGCGCCACCCACAGCTGACCGGCGACACCGATAAGCGAAAACAGCGCAACGACTGCCAGCGCCAGCGTGAGGGTCTCGGGGCCGTAAACGTCCAGTATCGGAACAAAGAACTGTTCAACGGCTGCCGCGGCCGGCGTCGCCCGGAGCGCTGCTTCGATGGCATCAATTGCCGGTCCCGCGACCGCCACCGCGCCGAGCGTGATAACGCCGCCGCCGACGTACGGCGCGAGGACGGTCCCCACGCGGTCGGCCGAACTCTGGACCGTCCGCCGGAGGAACCAGACAGCCACCGAGACGACTGTCCCACTGAGGAACAGCCACCAGAGGAGGCCGCGGAGACCCGGCGCGGCCGTGACTGCGACGATGAGGTCGTACAGCCCGGCCGGGAGTAGTCCAGCCAGTGATTTCTGACCGAGACCCAGTTCGAACAGACCGGCGACCGGCGCGACCAGCATGGCCAGCCGGCCAGTCCACCGGAAGGTTCGTTCAACGGCGGCGACGGCTCTGTCGATATTGGGCGCGTCGCTCGTTTCCGGGACGAGTTCGGAAAGCGGCAAGGCGTCGAGTCCGCGGGCCAGCGCCGTGGCGGCGAGAGCGAGCAACAGGCTGAAGATAGCGATATGCGTTCGTCCGGGCACCGGGTCGAAAATCGGTTCCAGCACCCGAGTGAGGACCTCGCCGGTCAGTTGCTGGATGCCCGGCGTCCCGGCGTTAGATTGCAAGAAGTCGATGGCCCCCCGCGTGAACAGTACGAGGGCAACAGCGAACGGAACGACGGTCGTCCGCACGACGGTGCCACCGTAGGTCCCCACCCGTTCGGTATCGACGACGCCGCGGGTGGCCGCGGTCGCACCGAAGACAGCGGTCAGACAGCCGAGAACGACGATTACTTGCGATAGCAGCGTGACGACTGCTGGTCGGACGCCAGCTTGGGAAGTGACGGGGAACAGTTCGGCACCGAGCGAGACGACCGCACCACCGGTGGCGATCGAGAGCCCGACGGCGACCGGCAGCGCGAGGGTGCTGGCCAGAACAGTGCCGACCGCCTGCCAGCGGTCCCAGCCGCTCAGCCACAGCGACAGTGCCAGCAGCACACCGGTGGCCACACCGACGAGCGCGGCCCGGTCGGCGGAAACGGTCCCCAGCAGTCCTGCGACCAACAGCGCCGTCACGCCGACGACGGTGGCGAGGCTGGTCCAGGGCATCCGCGTCGGGAGTGTGGTGTGGTCATCCATTGTTACACGCTGAACAGGTCGGCAAGTGAGGCACGAAGGGCCACGTCGATTGGGCTGTCGAGGTCCCAGTCGATGACGGTCGCGCCGGACAGTTCGGCCCGCTGGAGGCGGGCGGTGCGTTCGGTACCCGCGACAGCCGCGCCGAGCGAGTCTCCGCGGGCCAGCGACGGGCTGACAAGCGTCGTCGGGTACTCACGGACCGCAAGCGACGACACCAGCGAGACGGGCCAGTCGTCGGCGGCCGGCGAGAACACGACCACCTGCGCGGTCGGTGGGAGCCGAGCGAGCACCGCGAGCAGGGCCGGGTCCTCGATGGTGCCGCCGTCGGCCGTCGTCACCCTCGTAGCTCCGCTCTGGGACGGCTGTGGTTGATCGTTCTCGGACACGTCGTCGTCGGCCGTATCGGCGTCCGACTGCCGGGCTGCGGCGCGGCCCACGCTGTCGAATATCTGTCTCGCGTGGGCGTCCGCGTGACCGCCAGAGGCGTCGACCCACGCCAAGCCGTCTGGACCGAGCCCGCCGGGGACATCCGCTTCGGCCAATCCGACGGCACAGACGCTTGCGACGACGCTGGTCCGGGAGAGTGCGTCGAACAGACGCTCGGCGGCGTAGGCCGACAGTTCGGCTCCGGTCGGGAACCCCGGCTCTGGTGTCACGCGGGCCGGCGGCCGGGCGTCAACGACCAGCACCGTCCTGACGGCCTGTTCCTCCCGGTAGTCGATGGTGGTCAGCTCATCGGTCTTTGCGTAGCGCCGCCAGTCAATGCGGTTGACCGGATCGCCGGGCTGGTAGCTCCGTGTCGAGTGGAACTCAAGCCCGCTTCCGCCGGTGTCGGTCGGGAGCGTTCCCGCCCGCGGGAGCGTGGCGTCGGCCATCGGCACCTCTGAGACGGTGTTCGAGCACGTCAGCGTCCCATCGCCGGCCACGGGCAGGTCGACAGTCACCTCGTCGCTGGCCGACAGCGTCCGAACCCGCACTGCGGCGGCGTCGAACGTGTAGGTCCCGCGCTTTGCCATCACGGCGTAGGACAGCGTCACGCTCTCGTTGGGCCGCAGCGACGTACAGAGCCGCGGCGACCCCTCAACGACTGCCAGTTCCTCGGGCACGCCGTCGATGACCCGCACATCGGTCAGCGAACTGCTGCCGGTGTTCATGAGTGTGAGTTCGACCGCGACCGGCTCGCCCGGCGTTGGCTGTGCGTCGGAGACGGACCGTGCTGCTTGCAAGTCAGTTCCCGCCGGCACCCTCGAGAGCGCGCCGTAGGCGACGTAGATGAGCGGAATTGCGGTCGCCGCGAGTAACAGCGGCTCGGCAGTGAGCAGCGAGACGCTGACGAGAAACAGCGCGGCCGCGAGGCCGCCACTCCAGCGCCGCATGCGGCGGTGCATCGTCAGCGCTCACCTCCCGACACTTGTGCGATAGCGTCGACCGTCCGGCGGATTCGGCGGCGGCGCTCGCTCTCCGGGTCGAGCCATAGACGGAGTCGAGCCAGCAGCGACTGGGGCTCCGTCGGGGACAGCATCGCTGCCGCGACGGCGTCGTCGGTCCACGTCCCCGCGCGGACTGCCTGATGGGCGGACGCCTGCGAGACGCCGGCTCCAATGGCATAGGCCGTGGTCGCTGCCGCGGTGAGTCGCTCGGTAACCGTGTCCATCGCCGCGTCGTCGCCAGCGACGGCGTCGTCGATGGCCGCGTCGATGTCGGCGGCGAACAGCCGGCTCTCCGTCGCTGTCACGTCTTCCGGGGGGCTGTCGACGGCAACGTCGAAGGCGGTCGGTGAGCCACCGCTGAGAAGTCCACCGAGCCAGCCGGCAAGGACCGCACAGAGTCCAACGGTCAGACTGCCAGCGAGGAGGATGGTTGTCGGAGCAACACTACCGAACACAGCGACCAGCGAATCCCCGGCGGCCGTCGGCGCGAAAACGAGGGAGGCCGCGACGGCGGTCGCCAGCAGCCCCACGGTTCCGAAAACGACCGTTCGCAGACGCATCAGGGCCGCCCCTCCGTCGCGTCGTCAGTGTCGTCTGTCGGGCTGGACTGCTGCCCGGCGGCCGCCTCGATGGTTCGGATCGCGTCCTCAACAGCCGCGACGTGCTCCTGTGCGTCCCGCTGGCCGTACTCGACCGCACGGAACGCGTCCCGGACCGTCCGCACCGCGGCCGGCGGGAGGCCGTCCCGTTCGATGGCGTGGGTCGCGATTTCGCCGGGCGTCCGCGTCCAGTACCGCCGGAGCGAGACGTGGGTCAGGAAGCGCGTCCACGCTTCGCGGATGGTGACGCGAGCCGCAGGCGTTCCGTCGTCTCCGTTGGATTTGGTCGTGGAAACAGCCGCCACCGCATCGCCGGCTGCGTCTTCGGCCGCTGCAAGGCGTTCACTGACCCACGCTCGAAGCGCGTCAAACAGCGCCGCCGGCGACCGGTGGCCGGTAAGCAGGTCACGGAGCGCCGTGACAGTGAGTTCGAGTCGCGTTCGGAAACGGCCCAGCAGGTCATCAGCCACCACCGCAACGCCGACGAGCGCCCTGACGGCGAGTTCGCGTGCGGCCCGGACCCAGCCCCATATCGTCCCTGGCGTGACGTTCCGCCGACGAGCGCCGACAACCGCCCCGGCGATGAGGATGCCGAGAGCAACCACGACGCCCGCGGCGTTGACGAACAGGCCATTGACGGTCGTCGTGGCCGTCTGTCCGTACTTCGAAACGGAAATTTCGGCACTCGCCGTGAGCGGGAGACCGACCATCGCCTGACCAGTCGCGCCGGTCCGTGCTGTCGGCTCCCCGCCGACGGTAACTGTGGCGTTCGTGACCGGCTCCCCGCCCATCGTCGCGTTCACCGTCTGGCCAGCAACGGGCAGAGCCAGCGGGAGCGTCGGCGACGTTGCCACGGAAAGCCGTTCAAGCACCACAGTCGTGTTACCGCTGACAGCGTCCCGCTCGACGGCGACCGAGACGTTGCCGGGCTCGCTTGGCAGAGTGACTGTTGCCCGCCCCTGCCGGTCCGTTGTCCCCATTGGTTCGCCATCAAGCAGGACATCGCCGTCCCGAACCGGGACGCCGTCGACAGTCGCAGTGACGGTCACCTCGCCGCCAGTGACCTGTTCGCCAGTGATACTCACCGACGCGGTTGTGTTCAGTTCGTAGCTCGCGTTCGTCAACTGCTGGGTCTGCGGGCCGATAACGGCGAAGGCACGAGTACTGTCATGCGGGACCGACGGGGCGATGAGTGAGTCCGCGTCGCCGACTGCATCGATGGTAATCGTCAGTTCGTCTTCGTAGGGAACCGTCCCGGAAACGGTGCCAGCCGGGCCCGTCGTTCCAACCGGCTCACCGTTGAACGAGACCGTCACGCCCTCCACCGGTGCGCCGTCACGGGTCACTGTCGCAGCCACCGCCGCGCCCGGCGTCGCCGTCCGGTTGAGTTCGATGACGAACTCGCCTGGCTGCGAGACTGTCTGTCCGTCGCCCGAATTACCGGTTCCGTCGCTCTCACCGGTCCCGTCTGCGCCCGTTTCAGTGCCCTCGGTTTCGTCGCTCTCTGACTCCTGTCCAGTCCCGTTTGGGACTTCGGTCCGTGGCTCGTCCGTCGGCGTCCCGACGGCGAACTCCTCATCGGGGCTTCCGGACTCCGCGGCGCTGTAATCCTGACTACTGTTTTGCATCGCCTGCTGTTCAGACGCAAGGCGCTCTTGCCCGGGCGTGGGGTCGAACTGCACCCAGCCGACGCCCTCGAAATACACCTCGACCCACGCGTGGGCATTCATTCCGCGAACAGTGTACTGGTTCTGGCCGGTCTGCTCGCCGGTCGAGTAGCCGACGACGTAGCGGGCCGGGATGTCCTGACTCCGGAGCATGACCACCATCGACGTGGCGAAGTACTCGCAGTACCCCTTGTCCATCTCGAATATGAACTCCGAGGCCACGTCGTCCTCGGGTGGCTGGCTGACGTTCAGCGAGTAGTTCTTGTTCGCCTCCAGCCACTGCTCGATGGTTGTCGCCGTATCGTAGGGCGAATCGCTGTCCTCAGTCAGTCGGTCGGTGAACGGGCCCACCTGCGCTGATGTCGACGCCGGCACGCCCGTGTAGCGTGATTCGATGGCCTCAGGGTAGTCGCGGCCACTCGTCCGCAGCACCGCCGGATCGTCGGGGGGTGTCACGCTGGTCGCGCTGTAGGTCGTTCCGGCGGGCAGCGGTCGCTCGGACGTGACCGCGCCGTACTCGGTGACCATTACGTCGTCACGGGACACCGATTTCGGCCGCCAGACGGTCGGCAGCGACGTGGCAGACTTTGCCAGTCGCACCTTGTAGTCAACCGTCGAGTCGGCCATCCCGTCAACCGCAATTGGCCCCTCATAGGCCTGTGGGTCCGCTTGCCCGTCCCAGCCCGTACCGGTGTAGGTTTCATATGCGCCAGTCCGCCAGTACGCCGGTTCCGAACTCGTGACAGTAAAATGCGGGTCCGTGTCCTGTGACTGGTACGGGCTGTCGCCGCTGTCGCCACTATCGAGCGAGCCCCCGACACTGGTCTGGCTTCCCGGGTTCAGCGCGCCGAGTTGGCCGCCGCTGCCGCCGGTCGAGGTGCCCCCCGCCGAGCCGAGCGGGTTCTCCTGCGGGAGCGGAATAAGAGACTCCATCGGGCTCTGTGTTCCACCGGGTGCCAGAATCGGGAGCGTCGCCGTCGCCAGCACCACGGCGACGACACACACGGCAGTGAGGAGGACACGGAGGTAGTCCCGGTCTGCCGACACATCGTCGAACGGCGAGTCGTCGGAGCCCACGTCGGATTACCGTATCGTCCTGTCGCTGTCGGCATAAATCTGCTGTCAGCGGCGGAGAAGTGAGCCCTGGCGTCGCGTTCCACAGATCGGAATCCCATGGTGCCACCAACAACGTGCTTCTGGAGACTCACTGGTCGGGGTCGGTTGGGGCTGATAATTCAGGTATGAACGAGTACGTACGGGTCAGACCGCTATTATAATCGATTATTGCGAGTGGCCGGGCAGCTGTACGTGGATGACTGTTGACACAAACGGAGCTGGTACCGGGTCACGACAGTCGGGCTGGCAGGCGTCACGTCGGTCCGTGCTGTCGAGTATCGGTGCGGCAGCGGGTATCGGGCTATTCAGTGGCACCGGACAGGCACAGACGGGAGCTGGACCACCGGGGACAGGAGCAGTCTACCTTGTCACGACAGGAGCCGGCCAGCCAAACAGCAACGGTAACGACAACGGGACAGAGTATCTGGTACTTGATGGCGGCGGCAGCGTCGCGTTCTCGACCGGCGGTACTGCCGATGAGGCATTCCAATATGCCTTCGATAACGTACCGGACAGCGGCGGGGCCGTTGTCGCTAGTGCCGACACCTTCCGCTTTGGCGGGCCGGCGACGATGGGCGACAAGACCGCGTTGACCGGACAGCAGGGGACCCGTTTCGTCGTCTCGCAGACGGGGACGGCTGAAGATCCCGCGCCGGCTGAATCACAGTCGAACCCACTGCCGGCCGGCCACGACCTCATTCGCGTGCGCGGTGACGCTGCTTCGGTCACCAATATCGAGTTCGACGCCGACGGGACGCAACTGAACAACCAAGCTATTCAGGCCGATCAGTGCGACGGCGTCTACATCGCCCGCAACCGTACGGTAAACGGCTTCCAGATGGCGCTGTCGTTCACGCGGTGTACCGGCGTGACGGTCAAGCACAACGAGGTCGTCAATCCGAACTGGTACGGTATCACCAGCCGAGCCGCACCGACCGGCAGCGACCGGGACCTCCGGCAGTCCAGCGACGTGGTCATCACCGGTAACCGCGTTGTCGGCGTGAAGTTCAACAACATCGCCCCGTACAACGTCGCGAACTTCGCCGTCATCGGTAACGTCGCCGTCGACGGCGGCCACAGCCTCATCGCCTGCTCGCCGGCCCAGCGCGGAACCATCGTCGGGAACGTCTGTCGGGACCTGACTGAGTTCGCGCCCGACCCCGGCGGCGAGGCAGGCATCGAAATCGAGTACAAGGAGACCCACCTTCGGGACGAGGTAGCCGAGACCCCCGCAGCCCGGTCGTCCGATATCACCATCTCGGGCAATCAGGTCGACAACTGTCCGGTCGGGATACTCGCGCGAACAGTCCCAGCAGATGCAGACAACACCGACACACGGACAGAAGAGCGACCGTACAGTTTCACTATCACGGGCAACACGGTCAGCGACGCCTCGGCGGCCGGTATCCGACTCCGGTCGGGCGACGCGGGCGTGGTCGCGACGAATACGGTCCGGAACGCCGGGACTGCGATCGACATCGACGAGGAGTTCACCGCGGGCATCCAGCAAGGGCTGAACGTGACCCGGTAACGGCGGTTCGAGAGGGGTTGTAAGATATAAACCGCCGGCACGCAAACGGCATAGCAATGACTGACGACGAGGAGACGGTCCAGTGCTGGCTGGTCGAACGCTCCAGTTACGGCGACGAGCGCATGGTGACGCTCATCTACGCGCCCCCGGACGGCGACCGCCATCTGACCAAGCAGCTCTCGCCGAACCTGCTCAGGCGCAAGCGGATTACAGCGGCCATCGACGTCGAACCCGACCGACTCGAACCCGTCACCGACGAGGACACACAGGAGCGGTACGCGACGGAGGCCAAGCGGATGGCCGAGCGCCACGACCCCGACGCCGAAGTATAAGCGAGCGTTTCGGCAGCTACGACCCGTCTATCGAGTTTTTTGATTGATAACTGGAACACGAAAGACTATACACGCGGCCGTCACAAACGCGCCGTATGGCAGCGATAGAACTGGATGGCGTCACCAAGCAGTTCGGGAGTGTCACCGCACTGCAAGGGGTCGACCTCACCGTCGAGGAGGGCGAAATCTTCGGCTTCCTCGGCCCGAACGGGGCCGGGAAGTCGACGACAATCAACATCCTCCTTGATTTCGTCCGCGCGACCGACGGGTCGGCGACGGTGCTCGGCCACGACATCCACGAAGAACCGAAGCGAATCCGTGCCCGCACTGGAGTCCTCCCCGAAGGCTACGACGTGTACGACCGGCTCACCGGTCGCCAGCACCTCTCCTTTGTCATCGAGTCGAAAGACGCCGACGAAGACCCCGACAAACTAGCCGAACGGGTCGGCATCACCGACGCTATCGACCGCAAGGCCGGCGGCTACTCCAAAGGGATGCAGCAGCGCCTCGTGCTGGCGATGGCGCTTGTCGGCGAGCCCGACCTCCTCATCCTCGACGAGCCGACGACCGGGCTCGACCCGAACGGCGCCCGCCTGATGCGGGAACTAATCCGCGAAGAGAACGAACGCGGCGCAACCGTCTTCTTCTCCAGCCATATCCTCGGCCAGGTCGAGGCCGTCTGTGACACGGTTGGGATCCTCCAGAACGGCCGTCTTATCGCCAAAGACAGCGTCGCCGGGCTGCGCGAGGCCGCCGCCGGTGACACCGTCCTCCGCGTGACGCTTGCGGACGGCGACGGCACCGACGCCGCAGTCGCGGCTATTGAGGGGCTCGACGAGGTCTCGACAGTGACTGCGGATGGAACAACGCTCACCGTCGGCTGTGATAGCGACGCAAAGATGGGCGTCCTCAACGCTGTCGAGGAAAGCGGAAGCGCGGTCGCCAACTTCGAGACTGAAGAGGCCTCGCTCGATGAAGTGTTCGCCACCTACACCGAACAGCAAGAACAGGACCGCCCGGAGGCCGACGCATGAGCGCCGAGCAGAACCCCCTCAAGCGATTCCTCGGGGACATCGATACGAGCATCAAGAACTCCGAGTTCGCCGACTGGTACCCGATCTCAAAAAAGGAGTTCCGCGATACGGTCCGCTCACCGTGGATCTGGGTCCTCTCGTTCATTTTCATCGTCCTCTTCGCGTTACCGGCACTGCTTGGCCTGTATTTCAACATCGGCCAGCAGTTCGCTGAGGCTGGCGCGTCGCTGACAACGGACGCCTACGTCCGGTTCGCACTGCCGATCGCAGCGCCGCTGCTTCCCGCGGTCGCCATCGTCATCGGCTACGCTGCAATTGCCCGGGAAAGCGAGCGCGGCTCCCTGAAGATACTGCTCTCGCTCCCGTACACACGCGGTGAACTGCTCGCCGGCAAGTTCGTCGGCCGGAGTGCGATCACACTCATTCCGGTCACAGTCGGACTCCTGACGACGCTACTAGTGATACTCCCGTCGGAAATCGAAATTGCGTGGGAGTCGTTCCTGCTGTTCGCGCTCGCCACGATGGCGTACGGCGTCGTGTTCACGGCGTTCGCGATCGGTCTCTCGGCGGCGCTGAAAACTGCACGCCGGGCGATGGCAACGTCACTCGGGATTTATGTCTACCTGCAGGTGTTCTGGTCGAACCTCGGAGCAGGCCTCGGAAACCTGCTGTCGGACCACGCAAACATTGGGCAGGTGACCCAACTCCACGTCGAACTGTTCGTTTCACTCCTGAGCCCTATCGCGGCGTACCGCACGCTCGTTCAGGAGGTCTTGCAGGGAACGCCGATCCGCTCCCGGCTTCTCCTGACGTCGAACCCGCAGGTGACGTGTGAGGAAATGCTGGGTGGGACACTCGAGATAACACAGACTGGTGCGGAGTGTGCCAACGCCGCTTTGCCGCCCCAGTACAGCACTGTCGCGGTTATCGGCTACCTCTTGCTGTGGCTGGTCGTCCCGCTGGTGGCCGGCTACTACGTCTTCGAGAACAAGGACCTGTAACGGTCGTCGCTGTCGGCAGTCTCGTTCCGGCAACTTTGCAGCCACAACGAACGGCGATGGCAGTAGTCGAACGGGTACCAAGCCGGTCGCCTACCGTCGGCGACCGGACGAGTGTTGGTCCACAACGGCTCCAACAGGGAGTGCTACAGCGTTACAACGGATTCTTCACTCGGGAAACTCGACACCAGTGATTTCGAACCGAGCGCCCCCATCCTCGCTGTCGGTGACACGGATCTCCCAGCCGTGGACCTCGGCGATCTGTCTAGCGATCCGGAGCCCGAATCCGGTCCCGTCCTCGGCGGTCGAGTAGCCCGCCTCGAACACCTGCTCACGCTCATCGGCGGGGATACCCGGGCCATCGTCGGAAACGTAGAACCCTGTTCCGTCGTTGAGGAGCCCGACCGAAACGGTTACCCCCGGGCCGCCGTGTTCGATCGCATTCCCGAAGAGGTTCTCGAACAGGCCCGACAGTCGGTCGCTGTCGGCCTCAGCGATCCACTTCCGGTTCTCGTCGGTCGCATACCGTAGCTCGGCGGCTTCGTCGCCGTCCGCGACGATCGTCCATGCGGCGTCGATCGTCTCCCGGAGATCGACGGGCTCTGTCACCCCGATATCGACTCCCTCACGGGCCAGCCTGAGGACATTGTCGGCGATGTCGTTCATTCGCTGGAGCGCGTTATCGAGCGGGTCCAGATGCACACTGTCACACTCCTCGCGAGCGAGCATGAGTCGGCTGCGAGCCACCTGTAACGGGTTTTGAAGATCATGAGAGACAGCACCAGCAAACTCTTCGAGGCGCTCGTTTTGCCGAGCCAACTCCCGTTTTTGCTCCGTCAGGTCCGTGATGTCTCGAAAGGTCCACAGCCGGCCGAACCGCGTCCCGTCCTCGGCGACAACAGGTGCCGTATAGCGGTCGAATACGCGACCGTCGGCGAGTTCGAGTTCGTCTCTAGCAGACATTTGGGGGTGCTCATACAGTGCCTCGACATCCACGCGAAACGCCTCCGGTTCGGCGACTTGCTCCATTGCCCATTCCAAGGCGACTTCCTCGTCGCCACGTTCGACAATATCCCGCGGGATGCCCCACATATCGACGAACCGCTCGTTGTAAGAAACGATGGTCTCGTCTTCGTCGACGACGAGTATCCCGTCGATCACCGCCTCTTGCTGTGCTTTGAGAACCGACCGCTGTCTGGCTATTTTCATCTCGTGTTCCCGCTGCTCGGTCACTTCGCGGGTGACACTGACCACGCCCTCGACCGTCCCGTCGATTACAAGCGGCGTGAGCCGATACTCCAGCACCTCGTACCCGTGCCCGGGGAACTCGCCGCTCACCTCCCCGCGGAGTTCGTCGCGTTCACCGTCGATTAGGTCCTGGTACGGGTCCCCCTCGTACTCGCTCCGGATCTTCGGCAGGAGGCTACTCGGTTTCCCTTCCAGTTCGTCTCTGGTTGTTCCGTAGAACGAGGCTGAGATACTGATTGACGAGTTCGAACCGCCCCGCCGTGTCGTAGATGCAGGCCGATTCCGGCATCGTGTTTACCATCCGCTTGTATCGCTCCAGTTTGCGCTCTCGCTCCCGGAGGTCGGTGATGTCCATGACGAACCCCTCCAGTGCGTCCGGTTTGTCCGCTGCCCCCGGAACTTGGTGTCCATGTTCCCACATCCACTTCTCGATGCCGTCGGCAGTGATAATCCGATAAGTCACCTCGAACTCACCCTGCGCCGCGAGCGCGTCCTGTACCGTCTCCCAGACCCGGTCGCGGTCCTCCGGATGGAGCACGTCGTCGCCCCAGACTACCTCCCCAGTTTCGAAGTCCGCAGCCGTGTAGCCGGTGAGTGATTCGATCTCGCCCTCGACGGTTTCCATCGGCCAGCCCGGTGCGTTGAGACGGCGATAGACCATTCCCGGAAGGCTGCTGATGAGCGACTCCAATCGCCGGGTTCGCTCGTCAAGCTCTTGCCGGGACCTGCTTGCGTCGACGGCGTTGCAGATCCGGTTCGCAAGCAGTTTGTACTGCTCGGTGCCTGACCCCTTCTGGAGGTAGTCGGTCACGCCAGCAGAGATCGCGTCGCTCGCGATCTCCTCGGAGCCTTTCCCGGTATAGAGAATGAATGGGAGGTCACCCTGGTCCTCACGAACGGCTTCGAGGAACTCGATTCCGTTCTGGTCCGGCATGTCGTAGTCCGAGACGATACAGTCGAAGCGCTCCACGGAGAGTCGCTCCATCGCCGCATCGGCACTCTTTGCGGTCTCGACACGCAATCGGTCGTCCTCGTGTTCGAGCACCGACGCCGTCACGTCTACGAGGTCCGAGTTGTCGTCGACGTGAAGAACGCGGACTGTCTCACCGGCGAAGTCCATAGTCTTCCAAGTATCGTAGGAATACGCGAATAAAATAGATAGGGTCAAGACGGACCCAGACACGAGACGGATGGTAGCGTGACTGGTCGGTTCAAGCGTGTCCAAACGCTACCGCTACGGCCGACAGCGGCTCACTCGGGACCGTTCGACCCGCCTCTCACAGCACACCAGCGTCGTCCAGCAGTTCTTCCAACTCTGTTTCGGTGAGCGTCGTCACGTCGTTTTTTTCGGCGTCGTCCTGTTTTCGCTGGCCGGGGTTGTCACCGAGCACCAGATAGTCCGTGTTACCGGAAACGCTGCTGGTCGCTGACCCGCCGTTACGCTCAACCAGTTCCTGCGCGTCGCTGCGGGTGTAGCCGTCAAGCGAGCCAGTGAAGACGAACGTCTGGCCATCCAAGGCGTCACTGCCCGTCTCCTCGGCGGCCTGCGGGTCGACGTGATCGAGCAGGCGGTCGATGACGGCGCGGTTCCCCTCGCCCTCGAAGAACTCCACGATGGAGCGAGCGACTGTCTGCCCCACGTCGGGGACGGCCTCGAACGCGTCGGTGTCGCCCTCATCAGCAGCGTCGAGTATCGCCTCGAACGTGCCGAACTCCTGTGCGAGGTTTCGCGCCGTGACAGTTCCGACTTCGGGGATCCCCAGCGCGACGAGGAAGTCCGCGAGCGGTGGCTCCCGAGCGCCGTCCATCCCTTCGACGAGGTTCCGGGCGCTGGTCTCGCCCCAGCCCTCCAAGTCGGTGAGATCCTCGACGGTGAGGTCGTACAGGTCCGCGGGGTCCGAGACGAGACCGGCGTCCAGCAACTGCTGGACGGCCTTCTCGCCGACACCCTCGATATCCAGCGCGTCGCGGCTGGCGTAGTGCTCGACGCTGCGCTCGCGCTGGGCAGGGCAGGTCAGCCCGCCGGTGCAGAACGCCATCGGACCGTCGCGCTCAACTGGGCTGTCACAGGCCGGGCAGGTCTCCGGGAACTCGAAGTGACCGTCGCCGTCGTCGTCAAGCACTTCGACGACATCTGGGATGACATCACCGGCTCGTTTGATTCGGACGCGGTCACCCACGTCGACGCCGAGGTCGGCGATGAGCGACGGGTTATGTAGCGAGGCACGCGAGACGGTGACGCCACCGACCTCAACGGGGTCCATGAGCGCGACTGGGGTGAGCCGACCGGTCCGACCGACCTGCACCACGATGTCCCGCACCGTCGTCTCCTCTTTCCGGGCCGGGAACTTGTAGGCGAACGCCCAGCGCGGGGCGCGTGCGGTCGAGCCGAGTTCATCGCAGGCGTCCATGTCGTCAACCTTGATCACGACGCCATCGATTTCGTAATCGAGGTCGTCGCGGGCCTGCTGCTGGTCGTTCCGGTAGTCCATGGCTCCGTCGATATTGTCAACGACAGTGGTCCGGTCACAGACCCGGAGCCCCCACTCGGGGAACCGCTCGTGCAGCTCACTGTGGCTCTCGAAACCGACCGAGGCGTCAAGGACGCCGAAGAAGAATATCGACAGTGGGCGCTCGGCGGTCACCGACGGGTCAAGCTGGCGAAGCGTCCCGGCGGCGGCGTTACGAGGGTTCGCAAAGGGGTCCTCTCCGCGCTCGACACGCTCGCGGTTGAACGCCATGAAGGCGTCCCGCGGGATGTACACCTCGCCCCGGACGGCCAAATACTCGGGATACTCACCGCGCAGACGCTGGGGGACGCTGGAGATGGTACGGACGTTCTCGGTCACGTCCTCACCGACCTCGCCGTCGCCCCGGGTCGCGGCCCGCTGGTAGACGCCGTTCTCGTAGACGATTTCGACAGAGAGGCCGTCGAACTTCGGCTCACAGAAGTACTGGACGTCATCATCGAGGCCACTGCGGACTCGTTTGTCGAACTCCCGCACATCGGCTTCCTCTCCGCCCTGGTCGATAGAGCCCATTCGGGCGACGTGTTCGACATCGGGGAGTTCGTTCAGTGGCTCACCGCCGACGCGCTGGGTCGGACTGCCGTCAGTGTCGAGGTCGAACGCCGATTCAAGTCTCTGAAGCCGGGAGAACAATGCGTCGTAGGCCCGGTCGCCGATGACCGGGTCGTCCTCGACGTAGTACCGGTGGTCGTGGTAGCGGAGCGCCTCGCGCAACTGGTCGGCTTGCTCGCGGGCCGTCGCCTCGTCGACATCTTCGACCGGCTCGAACTCAGTCCGCGAGTCGGAAATATAGGGGTTCCCAGCGACATCCTCGGCAGTGGTCATACTGACGGGGTGTTACATCTCGCGTACAAAAACGGCTCTGCTCCACGTCTCAGAGTCGACAAAAAGCGCGTATCACATGAATTGTGGCAGACCCGACAGACCGGCCAGAACCATCGAAACAGCGACGCAGAGACAAACTTGACAGTTGATTACCCGGAGAGGCTGGAAAAACCGGCAGACAAGAGTGTAACAGCCATAGAAACTGCAGTTATCGGCCGATACTGGAACTGGGGGCCTTGATCACGAGTTCCCCGTCGCTTCGGACAGTGACGGAGTGGCCGGCATATTCAAACGAGATACTGACAGGTGTCGATCGGCCTGACGAATCAACGAGTGAATCGAGTGCCTCAGGGTCGATAGTCTCGTACAGCGGTGCGAAGTCAGTCTGTTCCCGGCCGGTCATGGCGGAGATGTACTCAGTCACTGCCGCGCTCGGCCGTGTCTTGCTCCAGTCGAACTGTTTTCTGGTCACGTTCATCTGTGTTGCGGTGTCGCTGTCCCTACTCCGCCTGTTGCTTTTACTCATATGGTTCGTCTATCTATAGCAAAGTAGCAAACAGTAATATAGTCTTCCCAGCATTATCAAACTGTGAAAATACCGAGTTGTGGCACCGAATTTCGCCAAATCGATACATAACCCCGTTCTTCGTCGATTCTCACTTGAGCTACAGGTCGGCCACGTCTTCGATTGCGTCGGTTAGCTCTTTGATACTCTCGACGGTGTGTTCGCCCATGTGTCCGATACGGAAACTATCCTCGCTGATATCGCCGTAGCCGCTGGAGAACACCATGTCGTACTCTTCGGAGACGGCTTCGACCGTCTCGGCAACGTTGATGTCCCGCGTGTTCTCGATGCAGGTCACCGTCTGGGACTCGTAGCCTTCCTCGGGATAGAGGTCGAAGTGCTCGCGGGCCCACTCGCGCGTGTACTCGGCCATCTCCTGATGGCGCTGGTCACGGGCGTCGTGGGTCTCATCAAGCATATGCTTCATCTGCTTGCGGTAGGCAAGCATGAGCGGAGTCGCCGGCGTGGAGTGGGTCTGGCCCTTCCGGTCGTAGTAGTCCAGACAGCGCTGGAAGCCGCCGTACCACGATGCAGAGTCTTTCTCCAGTTCCCGCTCGTAGGCGGCATCGCTGACGGCACAGACGGCCAGCCCGGGCGGCATGGCGAAGGCCTTCTGTGTAGACGTGAAGATGGCGTCGATGCCGTGGGCTTCGATGTCGATCTGGTCACCGCCAAGACAGGAAATGGCATCGACGATGAAGTAGGTGTCCGGGTACTCTGCGACCACGTCACCGATTTCCTCGATGGGGTTCCGGACGCCGGTCGAGGTCTCGTTCATCACGGCCCCGACAGCGTCGTAGTCACCGGATTCCAGCGCGTCTCGGATATCGTCTGGCTTGACCGCCGTACCCCAGTCGTACTCGATGCGGTCGACGTTCTTGCCGAGGCGCTCGGCGACGTTGGCCTGGCGCTCGCTGAACGCGCCGGAGGTCGGCACGAGCATACTGTCTTCGACCAGATTGAGCGTCGTCGACTCCCAGAACTCCGTCCCAGATGCCGTGAGCACGATGACGTCGTTGTCGGTGCCGAGGAACTCCTTGGTGTCCTCGACGATGGTGGTGTAGAGGTCGGTCATCCGGTCCATTCGGTGGCCGAACATCGGCTCGGCCATCGCCTCGATAACGTCCTCGCGCACCTCTGTCGGCCCCGGGAGATACAGCGTCTTGTCCTGATACTCGTCTTTGTATTCGCGTTTTTCGGTCACAGAACCACCTGTAGTAGGTAGCCTCTCGAATCCGGGAGGCATGGTAGTTTTGATACCGGACGGAGCGAACCGGTGCGCGCCCTGAAGCGGGCGGACCGCTCACGGGGAGGATACTCAGATAGCGGTTGTACCCTCCACGAAGTGTTTATCAATTGAACAACCACCTTCGACCATGGGTTGCCACACCCCGCTCACAGACGCCCAGCGAGCGGCCGTCGCCGATAGAGCGGTCGAGCAAGTCGCCGACACGCTAGTCGAGATGCACGACGGCTCGCAATCGCACCGGCACAAACCCCTCAGCGTCGACGATACCAGCGGATACCGTACATGACCAGCCCGGCATAAATCGCAGGACCGAACAAGGCCGTGGGGTCGGTCGCTACCATTCCACTGAACAGGTAGCTGAGGAACACGTCGATAAACACCAGCACGAAGGGGGCGAGAGCGAGGGCCTTCCCGCCGGTTCTGAGCGCCGCGTCGAACGTCGACTGTGTCGCAGCAATTGCCCCGACGCCAGCGACGACGAGGAGATACAGCGCGGCACCCGGAGGCGAAACGAGTGGGAGCGTGAACAGTGCGATACCGGCGAGTACGACACCGACGATTGTCGGCCCGTTGTCACTCTGTGCGAGCGCGTTCTGGATACCGTCGAGGTCACCGGCGTTGAGGGCCGCTTCGAGGTCCGACGTGGTTTGACTGCCGCCAGCGTCGAGGACCGTTGTCCCGGTTCCAGCGTCGACCGGGCTCTCGAAGTCCCGGCCACAGTGCATACACCACGTCGCGGTCGCACTGACTTTCTCCGAGCAGTGAGGGCAGCGGGGATCGGCGGTCATACTGTCATGTTCGAGGGCGCACAGTTAGCGGTTACGGGGGAGAATATACACGTCTCCGGGGTAAACGGGGTGTATGGATTGGGTCGCACGGGCCGAGAGCCTCCTGTACGACGGTGAGGTGATCGAAGCGGACGTTCGGCTGGACCGTGGCGGTGTCGTCGTGACGAGCCACCGTGTCCTCGTGTTCACGCCCGACCGCGAGGGGTCGAACTACCGGCAGGTCGACCGCCCCAACGTCGAGGGCGTCGACGTTACCACGAGCGGCGACTGGTCGTTCCTCGAACTCGGCGTGAAGGCGCTGGTCGTCGGTATTGTGCTGGTAGCCGCCGGGATGACCGTGAGCCTCGATAGCCTCGTCGGCAACGTCTCACTGGACAGCGGGGGGCTGCGAGCGCCGTCGGCATCGGCGGGATGCTGGGGATGCTCCAGACGATGCTGACGCTGATGGCGCAGCTAGATGACCTGATGCGCCTGTTCGGTGGCCTCGCACTGGCCTTTGCCGCCGTCGTCCTCGGGGTCTATCTCTGGAGCCGCGACCGACTGCTCGTCGTGCGTGTCGCCGGCGACGACGATATCGAGTTGACTGCACCAGAGGACGAGAGCGTCGTCGATCGGATCGAAGCTGCCATCGTTCCGGAGGCCCCTCCTTCCGAGACCGAAGGGACGGCACAGCCACCGCCCGACGACCCGCTCCCGTGACGTTCAACCCCGCCGAGCGCTAACCCCAGAGTAATGGACGCCGACGAGGTTCGAGAGCGCGCGGGGTCGTTGCCACGGGAGCCCGGCGTGTACCTGTTCGAACAGGGCCGGGACGACACACGCCGGGTCCTCTACGTCGGGAAGGCCGTCGACCTCCGCGACCGCGTGCGCTCCTACGCCGACCCGCGGAGCGAGCGCATCGCCAAGATGGTCGAGCGAGCCGAGACCATCGACTTTGCCGTCACCGATACCGAGACACAGGCACTGTTGCTCGAAGCGAACCTCATCAAGCGCCACCGGCCGCCGTACAACGTCCGGCTGAAAGACGACAAGTCCTACCCGCTGGTCCAGTTGACCGACCATCCTGTCCCGCGAATCGAGGTGACGCGTGATCCCGCGGACGGCGCGACCGTCTACGGACCGTTCACCGAAAAGGGTCGGGTGGAGACAGTGGTGAAGGCACTGCGGGAGGCGTACGGCCTGCGGGGCTGTTCCGACCACAAGTACAGCAACCGGGACCGGCCCTGTCTGGACTACGAGATGGGCATCTGTACCGCGCCCTGTACCGGCGAAATCGGCGAAGCCGACTACGCCGAGGACGTCGAAGCGGTCACGCGATACTTCGAGGGCGAAACGGGCGTTCTTGCGGACCCGCTACGCCGCGAGATGGAAGCCGCCGCACAGAACCAGGAGTTCGAACGCGCAGCGAACCTCCGTGACAAGCTCGGGGCTGTCGAGGCGCTCCACGGCGAAGGCGACACCGCCGTCAGTGACTCCAGGGGATACCAAACAACAGACGTGCTCGGGGCCGCCGTCGAGGGCGAGCGGGCCATCGTCGCTCGGCTCCACGCCGAGGGCGGCAAGCTCGTCGAGCGGGACCGACATACACTCGAAGCACCGGACGGCGAAGGGACCGCCGGCGTGTATCGGGCGTTCATCCCCCAGTACTACGCCGAGCGGGAGCTACCCGACCGGATTCTCTGTGCCGAGGACCCCGCTAACCAAGATATCGAAGCATGGCTTGAGAGCGAGGGCGTCACGCTCGGTGTGCCCGGGGCCGGCCGAGAGGCGACGCTGGTCGACCTTGCACTGAAAAACGCCCGCCAGCGCGGTGGGACCGACGACGAGAGCGGTCGTCTGGCCGACGCGCTAGGCATCGACCGGCCGAGCCGTATCGAGGGCTTCGACGTGAGCCATGCGCAGGGCCGGTCGGCCGTCGGCTCGAACGTCACGTTCGTCGACGAGACGCCAGAGAAGAGCGACTATCGGCGGAAGAAGCTCACTGAACAGAACGACGACTACGCGAACATGCGCGAACTCCTCCGCTGGCGGGCCGCACGCTCCGTCGAGGGCCGGGACGACCGGCCAGACCCAGACCTGCTACTCATCGACGGCGGCGACGGCCAGCTCGGGGCGGCTCGCGACGCGCTCGCCGAGACCGGCTGGGACGTGCCAGCCATCGCGCTCGCGAAAGACGAGGAACTGGTCATCACGCCCGACCGCGTGTACGACTGGGATGACGACGCCCCGCAACTCCACCTGCTCCAGCGGGTTCGTGACGAAGCGCACCGCTTTGCCGTCCAGTACCACCAAACACTACGTGACGAGGTGTCGACAACGCTTGACGACGTGCCCGGCATCGGCCCCGAGACGCGGAAGCGGCTGCTCCGACGCTTCGGTAGCGTAGACAGCGTCAGAGCGGCCTCCGACGAAGAGCTGACGGCTATCGACGGTATTGGCGAGCAAACTGCGGAGACGATTCGGACCCGGCTACAGTAATTTCGTATAGCAGATGGTCGTTTATCAATACCGAGTGGTCAGATCTACTACTCTGCCGTATAGGTGTCGCAAAAAGCCGCTACACTACGATTTCAACGGTCGAATAACGTTACGGTTCGGCAACCGAGTTGCGGAGCGTCCCGACGCCCTCATAGGTTATCTCGATTGTGTCGCCGGGCGCGACCGTGCCTGGGTTGGCCGGGCTGCCGAACGCGACGACGTCGCCGGGCCGGAACGTGAACCGCTCCGAGAGGTACGCGACAACTTCGTGGGGACCGAACAGCATCTCGCTGGTGTTGGCAGACTGCCGGCGCTCATCGTTGATGTCCGTGTACATATCGATGCTGGTTGGATCAACGTCAGTCTCGATCCACGGCCCCAGCGGCCCGGAACCATCGAAGGCCTTTCGGGCGGTTCGACCCTGCTGGTCCAGCGCATCGACATCGTTCAGGATCGTGTATCCCCTGACCGCGTCGGGAACGTCAGCCGGATCGATATCGTGACACCGCTTGCCGATGACTGCAGCTAATTCACCGGCATAGGTCAGCTCATCGGTGAACGGCGGGTAGGAGATCTCCTGCTCGTGGGCGAGTAGCGCCGTCGGAGGCTTGATGAAGAAGTCCGGCTCCTCGGGGGGGTCGTAATCCATCTGATCATTGGTGGCGGCGTAGTTCCGGCCGACGCAGTACAGCGCGGTTGGTTCACACGGCGGGAGCAGTCGTCCATCGCGGCCGACCGTGTACTGGCCATCGTCAGCGTGGACGACACCGTCGGCGTATTCGCCGGTGACCGGTCCATCCTCGGTCAGAAGTCGTGCGAGTCGCATACTGAGTAGTCTGTGTGGCGGTGGAAAAAGGCGTGTCGGCTACCGTGTGCGCCACCGACTCCAATCACCATTTCAAGCCCTGAGACGCTGTTTTATCGCCGATACAGCAAAGTAACGACCTGTTTTCCGTAGATGAGGTAAATCTAATGTCGCTATATCAAATAGCCCGATGATTGCGAAGCTGGCATCGAAGCATTCGAAGGACCGATCGGTGGTGGCACCACCGAAGCGGTTTTTTCCCACAACGGCGTACCGGCGAACATGGCTGTGACCCGACGGCTACTCATGGCCGTCGTCGGACTGTTTTCGCTGCTGGTCTATCTCGTGGCGGCATACGTCGGGTATCTGCTGCTTCTGCTAGTGTGGGACAGCCGTCCATCACCACTGATAGCCGCTCTAGTCGCTCTCGGGACGGCGATTGCGCTCGGCGTTGTGAACTACTGGGCTGCAACGGCGCGGCTCAAGCGCTCCCTCGATGCGGTCGAACTCTCACGAGCGCGTGCGTCAGAGATCTACCGCCGACTTGACACGCTTGTCAATCAGATGGATGTCGAGACACCGACGCTACTGCTGGCAGAGCTGCCGGTCCCGAACGCGTTCGCTATCGGCAGCGGCACTGGCACTATCGTTGTCGACAGGCGGCTGTTCCGGCTGTTGTCCACAGAAGAATTCGAGGGACTTCTCGCACACGAACTCGCGCATCTTGAGACCCGCGATGCGCTCGTTCAGACTGTCGGATATAGTCTCGTCCAGACGCTTATCGGACTCATCGGCCTCATGTTGTTCCCCATCGTGGTGCTAACCGGTGGTATCGCCCGTTCATTCGCATTACTGCGCGGCGACCCGTCGTCGTGGTCGCGATCCTGGCTTGGCCGGGCACAACGGTACTCGCTGCAGGTCGTTTCCGGTCTCGGATTCGCCGTAACGCTGCTGATACTCGGCTACTCCAGACGTCGCGAGTTGGCAGCCGACGACCGCGCGGTCGAGATAACAGGGAATCCTGTTGGACTTGCCCGGGCCCTCGCAAAAATCGAGCAGGCGTCGAAGCCGGAACCCGGTCTCTTGCGACAGTTATACGTTCACAGTGAAGCGGATAGCGAGCTTTCGCGCCTCCTATCGACGCATCCACCGACAGACGAACGAATACGACGATTACGGGAGCGAGCGCAGCATGGTAATGTTACGAGGGCGAGCGAACTATCGAGCAGCCGTTGGTAGCCGCGCCGTTGAGCGACATCCGAGAGGGCGTATATATTCAAACTAGACTATTCAGCCATATATATTCCATTCGGCGAACATATAATGGAAATATAGCTAAGAATGCAGTCATTTTCGCAGCAGGTACTGCTCACAGTACGTTGGCTTCGGTGAGCTGTATGACTAGCGGAAGTCCTGTTCGGTGCGCAAGAGAGGTGCACGGACTGTGAGACTTGTCGCGGCGCTGGACCAGAGGTGAGGTGTGCTACCGGATAGTGTTGGTTCCGATGGAGTTCTTAGAGAAGGACTCTATATACACAATGAGAGTGACATAGCGGTCCTAGAAACTGCTATGTTCAGCACGGAACAACACCCGCGTATGCAAGCTAGCATCCCTGAGCGAGCGACCGAGGCGGCAAAGAGCCACACATACGGATGCCCGTTGTGTAACTGTGGCGCGGACAGTGAAGACGATATTTACTGCCATCTGCTGGTCTCACACCGGAAGAGCGAACTTGTTGGTGCGCTTCTTGAAAGGGTAGACAACGAGCAGGCCCGTGTTTAATTTCGGGAAGATATCCGGGGTCGGCAGACAGTACCAAAATAGCACGATATATAAGTATTATCGTACATTTTGCTCCCATATACGCCATTTTGGTATTATATTTTCGAAATTAAAATGTGATAGTCAAATAGTGTCGTTAGAGTAGTCTGTTTGGCCGAATTCGGGAGAAATGGCTGGACTATACGCGTTGACTGAGTTTCACTGAACGGTGTGTTTTGCCGGCATAAATTTAATATTGCTATATCAAATTATAGAGAGCTTCTCACGACGACCACTCCAGCGGTACGACTGTCAACAGCAGACCGATAACACGCATACACATGTTATACTGTGGGATAGATTTATATACTAGAAGTAGTCAGATAATCGATCAGCCATAGTATCACAGCAACAGAATTCGAGCATCACAGAGAGAACAGTATTTCCAGTGTCACAGGAATCACAAAGCAGCCACTACCCATGTGACAGATCTGCCAACACACAGATCCTGTGTTGTTTGCTGTTTTGACAGCGATAGCTATTTCTGGGCGTTTGCGGTTCCGCTGTAAATCAGTCATCGGGTCCGGGATTGGACCGGCGACGCCGGTTATACTGGCTACGGTGCTTGTCATGCATATTACCACAGTGACACACCGGCATCAGCTGTCGTTCCATACCGTCGAACGACGCGGCACAGCGAAGGATGGGAAACGCGTAAGTATTGGGAATGAGATGAATCAAACGTATGACGCAGACGTACGAGAACTATATCGGCGGTGAGTGGACCGGAAGCGGAGAGACACAGGAGGTCACGAATCCAGCAGACGAGACTGACGTCGTCAGCACGGTTCCGGTGGCCTCGGCGGCGGACGCGGACGAAGCGGTTGCGGCCGCGGCAGCAGCAACAGACGAGTGGGACGGGATGCCCGGCCCAGAGCGCGGTGCGATCCTGCGTGAGACCGGTGAAATCCTGAAGTCCCGGAAAGACAAACTTGCGGAGACGCTGACCCGCGAAGAGGGGAAACCGCTCGGCGAAGCCGAAGGCGAGGTACAGCGTGCGATTGATATCTTCTATTACTATGCGGAGAAGGCTCGCGACTTCGGGGGCACCGTCAAACAGCCCAGCGGCGGTCGCGCCGGGCTGCAGACGAAGAAAGAGCCGATGGGCGTCGCGGCGCTCATCACGCCATGGAACTACCCCATCGCAATCCCGGCCTGGAAGATCGCGCCGGCACTTGCGGTCGGCAACACTGTCGTCATCAAGCCCGCGATGCAGGCACCGACCGTCGGCGCGATGATCGTTGAGGCGTTAGACGAGGCCGGGATTCCGGACGGCGCTATCAATCTGGTGTGTGGCCCCGGGAGCGAGGTCGGCGAGCGGTTGACTACCCACGACGATGTCGACGTGGTGTCGTTCACGGGCAGTGCTTCGGTCGGCGAGCACGTCTATGAACAGGCAACGAGCCACGGAAAGCGCGCACAGGCGGAGATGGGCGGGAAGAATCCGACGGTCGTCATGCCGAGCGCCGACGTGGACAAAGCGGCTGACATCGTCGGAGCTGGAGCCTTCGGCGGAACAGGCCAGGCCTGTACGGCGACCTCCCGGGCTATCGTCCATGAGGACGTGTACAACGAGTTCCTTGACGCCATCGTCGATTACGCCGAGTCCCTCGAAATCGGGGATGGCCTCGACCGGGCCGGCATGGGTCCCCACGTCAGCGAAGACGAGCTCGCGGGGAGCCTAGAGTACATCGACATCGCACAGTCGGAAGGGGCGACCCTCGAAACGGGCGGCGAGGAACTCACCGGTGGCGAGTACGACGCCGGGAACTTCATCTCGCCAGCCGTCTTCTCCGACGTCGAGCCCGATATGCGCATCGCACAGGAAGAGGTGTTCGGGCCAGTGCTCGCCGTCATGTCTGTCTCCGACTTCGACGAAGGTGTTGAGGTCGCCAACGACATCGACTACGGCCTCTCGGCCAGCATCGTAACCGACCGAATTGAGGAGGAAAACGAATTCATCGAGCAGTCCGAGTCCGGCGTGGTCAAGGTCAACGAGAAGACGACCGGGCTGGAACTGCACGTTCCCTTCGGCGGTCTCAAGCGCTCCTCGACGAACACCTACCGCGAGCAGGGTGATGCCGGACTGGAGTTCTTCAGCTACATCAAGACGGTGTACCGCAACAGCTAATCGAGGCGGCCACCACCGCTAACTGCGAAGTGGTATTTTTGTCACATAGTTTTTATATGGTACTAATCGCTATTTTCCATTGCTCTTGTCAACCACAAGAGCGTGCAAAGTCATGGTCGTAGCCCAACCGACCAGCGGTGGTGGACCGGTCCCAGCATCGGCGCTGTCTGTCCCATACAGACGCTCCACTCTCGGTAGTAGCGCGCCGGCAGCCAGGGAGGTTCGCTGCCGTTAATGCCACTGGCTGGACCCACCTGAGTATGGCGAGAAACGAGACCAGTATTCGGTTGGGCACAGCGCCACTTCGTCGTCGGCTATAGCATTTGTTCTGTCCACAGAGAACGCGTCGAATGAGATGGAGTTTCAAACAGCCCCTATCAAACGAACCGTGGTGCTCCGCTCACGGTCGTCCATTCATAATGGTGGAACGGCTTCCATAACGGTTGTACTGTCGTTATTCTCGATACCGAAACCGGAAAGCGGGGACGAAGACAGGCCACAGACAGCCAGTGAAACAGCATTTTCCCCGCGAATTATCGACCGGTTGGTGTCGAAGTTCTGCGGCTGAGAATAGTAGCTTGTTCCACTATAGCAAACGACTATATCTTCTTTCGGGATATCTTTACGTCTGATATGAACTATCATTCGCTACACTGGGACAGTGCAGGCTGACACGGGCGTGCCAACACAAAAGATAATATCCAGCCAATTGACCACAATGGTATGAACGTTGACGCGCTCACGGGAGGATTCGACCGTCGAGACTGGCAAGAACAGACAGAGACCGACGACCCAGTTCGGTTCGCGATGATCGGCGTCGGCTGGTGGACCACCGAACAGGCGATGCCCGCCGTCGACGCGGCGGAGCTCTGTGAAACGACTGTGCTGGTCAGCAGCGACCGCGAGAAAGCGGCGGACGTGGCAGCTAATTCGGAGACAGTCGAACACGCGATTACGTACGAGGAGTTCCACGACGGGGCCGCAAGCGACGCGTACGACGCCGTCTACATCGTCACCCCGAACGCGCTCCACCTCCCGTACGTCGAGACGGCAGCAGAACTGGACAAGGCGATCCTCTGTGAGAAACCGATGGAGGCCACCATCGAGCGCGCCGAGCGAATGGTCGAGGTCTGTGAGGAACACGACGCGACATTGATGATCGCCTATCGGATGCACACCGAGCCAGCCGTCCGGCGGGCGAAGGACCTCATCGACGAGGGCTACATCGGCGAGCCGCTGTTCGTCCACGGCAACATGACCGAACCCATTCTCGAACTCGTCCCCGACCCCGACCAGTGGCGGCTGGACGGGGAGCTGTCCGGTGGGTGTGCCGTCATGGATATCGGCATCTATCCGCTGAACACGAGCCGATTCCTGCTGGATGCCGACCCCGTGGCCGTCCGGGGAACCGTCGCATCGGTGCAAGAGGAGTTTGCGGACGTGCCCGACGAACACGGGGCGTTCCAGCTAGATTTCCCCGGCCACGTGTACGCGGTGTGTACCGCCAGCCAGAACGCCCATCTCGACAGCCACATCTCCGTACTCGGAACCGAAGGCAAGGTCCGCGTCGAACCGGCCTTCTACCCCTGGGACGACCGTGCGCTCCAGCTTTCCCACGAGGGAACGACAGTCGACATCGACTTCGAACAGATCGACCAGATGGAAGAGGAGTTCGAGTACTTCTCTCACTGTCTGCTGACCGACACTGAGCCCTACGCCGACGGGGAACACGGCCTCGTCGACATCAACACGATCAAGGCCGTCTACGAGGCCTCGGAAACGGAGTCGACGGTCACGCTCGATTGAACGCGGTGCGAGATTTTTTGACCCGGCCAAGTGTAGTTCAGCGCATGGTTCAGTCAACGTGGGACGACTGGTTTGTCCGCGACGAAATAGAAGCGACAGACCCCGGTGACGGCGTCGTGATCTGGTATCTCGGCTGTAACGGTTTCGTACTCCGCTCGCAGTCGACGACGCTGTACATCGACCCCTACTTCGGGACTGGCGACCCACCGAACCTCATCCGCATGATTCCGGTGCCGATGGACCCCGACGACGCGACACAGTGTGATGCCACACTCGTCACACACGAACACATCGACCACATGCACCCGCCGTCGTACGGCCCACTGGTCGAGGATCTCGGCGCGGACCTGTATGCGCCGTCGGCATCGTATGACTCTCCGGACTATGACGGTGAGCTGCAGGTGCCCGACGAGCAGCGCAACGAAATCGCCGTCAGTGATGAGTTTGCTGTCGGTGATTTCACCGTGCACGTTACTGGGACGAACGATCCTGACGCCATCGAACCGGTGGGGTACGTCATCGAGCACGACGCCGGGACGTTCTTCCACGCCGGTGATAGCCGACCCGCAGAGGAGTTTTCCGACGTGGGCGAGCAGTTCGATATCGATGTGGGCGCGCTGGCGTTTGGCACTGTGGGCTCCATCTACGAGCCCGAGCCCGACTCCGGTGTCAGAACGAAGTGGTATATGGACGAAAACGAGATTATCGAGGCCGCAAATCAGCTCCAGCTATCCCGGTTGCTCCCCTCACATCACGATATGTGGCAGGGCGAAGCCGGCGACCCGAAGGTACTCCACGAACACGCGGTGTCGTTCGACTATCCCCGAGTCATCGAACCGCTGTATATCGGCTGTTCGGTTCGGCTGGGTGAGCCCGGTATTCGTCGTATTGACGCGCTGGACTGAGTGAGACCGTAGGTCCGGTCGCTGCTGTGTCGGTCACTCAAACAGGGCCTCGGGTTTGTCGCGGGGTAGCTTTAATACCCCCACCACAGTATGTCCGGCAAATGTCGCCAACGATAACGAAGATCGAAAGTCGAGAGTTCGAGTACCCCCTCGAAGACGTGGGGACCGACAAGCACGGCTTCAATCTGGTCTATGCGCCGGGCGAGACAACCACACGGAAACTATTCGGCATCCAGATTCATACTGACGAGGGAATCACCGGCGAGTACGTCGGCGGTAACTCGCCGGCAGCCGCCCAGTACAACATCACCGCCCAGTACCTCATCGGCAAGGACCCGCTGAAACGCGAGAAGCACTGGTCCGAATGCAAGCGCGCGCTCCGAAAATACGATCGGATGGGCATCGGCCCGATGGATATCGCGCTGTGGGACTTCGCCGGGAAGTACTACGACGCCCCGATTCACGAACTGCTGGGGACCTACCGCGAGCGTATTCCCACCTACGCGTCGACGTACCACGGCGACGACGCGGGCGGGCTGGACTCTCCGGAAGCCTTCGCCGACTTCGCCGAGGAGTGCCGCGAGGAAGGCTTCGGCGGCTTCAAGATTCACGGCTGGGGTGGCGGCGACGACGCCCGAAGTCTCGACCGCGAAGTCGAGGCGGTCCACGCCGTCGGCGAAGCGGTCGGCGACGAGATGGACTTGATGCACGACCCGGCCTGCGAACTGGAGACGTTCGCCGACGCGCTGGAACTTGGCCGGGCGCTCGATGAACAGGACTTCTTCTGGTACGAGGACCCGTTCCGCGACGGCGGTATCTCACAGCACGCCCACAAGAAACTGGCACAGAAACTCGACACCCCGATTCTCCAGACGGAACATATCCGCGGACTGGAGATCAAATCCGACTTCGCCGCCAGCGAGGCGACTGACTTCCTCCGGGCCGACCCCGAATACGACGCGGGCATCACCGGCGCAATCAAGGTGGCCCGCATGGCCGAGGCGTTCGGACTGGACGTAGAGTTCCACGCGCCCGGTCCCGCTCAGCGGCACTGCATCGCCGCCTGCCGCAACTCCAACTACTACGAGATGGCGCTGGTCCATCCGGATTGCCAGAACACCCAGCCGCCAGTGTACGAGGGCGGTTACTCCGATCTGATGGATGCGGTCGACGACGACGGGACGGTCAGTGTCCCTGACGGCCCCGGCCTGGGTGTGGAGTACGACTGGGACTACATCGAGGACAACACTACCGGGAGCGTCCACGTCTACGAATAGCGGCACGGTTTCTTGGAGAGCGTCTCCCGTCTATTTTGATCGTCTCAGTAGCGGAAATAGCTCGTATCCAGCAGAGACAGGCCGCAAAACGTCGTCCTGTTGGAGAGCAGGCCAATACTTATGTCGGACTCGTCCGAACAGACAGTAGTTGATGACGGACGGAGACAGGACCCTGACCCGCCGGGAAGCGCTCCGCGCAGCCGTCGCCGTCGGAGGATCGACAGGGCTCGCAGCCTGCCTCGATCTAGAGAGCCAGCCAACGGAGACGGGAGAGGCTAACCGCAATACCGACCCGCCAGACGGAACCGAATCGACGGCTGAACTGCCGAATCGACAGCACGCATGGAACGAGTTCTCTCGAACCGAGGAACACGGCAATCCGGTGCTCGCTCGGCACCACGTGTTGCTACTGGCTGACTATGTTGGCGATGGACCGGTCAACGACGTGGACCGGAAGCAGGCTGCAAACGCGTTTCGCGAGCTAGAGGAGACGTATCGGTGGGCGTCTGACGGGCTGCTGTTTACTGTCAGCTACTCCCCGGCATACTTCGACCGATATGACGAGCCGCTGCCGGAGTCGGTTGACCTGCCGCAGCCAGCGGCACTAGCCCCTTTCGAGGACCCGTCGTTCGATACTCCGGATCTCCTCGTTCATCTGGCAAGCGACCGCGCTTCGGCGGTGCTCGAGGCCAAGCAAGCGCTATTCGGTGAGTTGGAAACCGCAAACGGGAGTGAAGTCACCGAAACCATAGACGGGATAGTCGAGTTGGTCGATCGGCGGACGGGATTTATCGGTCCGGGGCTCCCGGCGGAACACGACGACGTGGACGGCGTTCCGGACGGAGCGGTCCCCGAAGATGCACCGCTGTTCATGGGTTTCAAATCGGGGTTCGTACAGAACCAGGCAACAGAAGACAGCGTAACGATCACCGAGGGTCCGTTCTCAGGCGGCACCACGCAACACCTCTCACTGCTACGCACAGAGCTTGACCAGTGGTACAATCAAGATTCCCGGGAGCAGCGCGTCGCAAAGATGTTCTCGGCGACGCACGCGGCGGAGGATCTGGTCGAGGGTGTCGGCGACAACCTCGGTGATTCGTCGCTCGTCTCGGAGACTGGCGTCGGTGACCGAGTCAGTGACGACGCATTTGAGGAAGGCGTGGTCGGACACGCACAGAAGCTCGCACGTGCGCGAGACGAGAACGGCGACCCACGGCTCCTCCGACGCGACTTCGCGACGGTAGACGATGGCCGAACCGGTGTCCACTTCCTCAGTCTCCAGGAGAGCATCGCGGACTTTATTCAGACCCGGAGCGCCATGAACGGCACCGACGTTGCGAATGTCGGCGGCGTCGGCACGAAGAACAACAACGGGATACTGCAGTACATTACCACAGTTCGACGCGGGAACTACTTGCTCCCGCCCCGCTCGAAGCGCTCGTTCCCCCGTCCGTCGTGACCCGACCGGACCCCACAGTCCTCCCGAACGACGGCGATAGTGTGTCCCTGACAAGGTTTTATATCCTTTCCGAGAGAGTAATCACCATACAACCATGTGGCCCGGGAGAGACCCTACGCGCCGTGAGTTCATCGCTACGAGCGGGGTAGCACTTGGGATGAGTGTCGCCGGCTGTGCAACGGGGGATGACGCCACGAGCGAGACTGAGACTCCATCCGGGGCTGTACCTGGCGGGACCGAAGCAACGTCCGAGGGAACCGACGCGGGGCGGGAGAACGAGCTCCCGACAGCTACTGCGCAGGAACGCCCATTGGTACACATCCCGGCACATCAGGACGGGATGCGGATGGTCGGTATGACCCAGGTGGGGCCGTACATGGTGGCGATGTCCTATACACTGCTTCACGACTTCTGGGTACTGGCTGGTCAAGAGAAGAGTTACGTACGGATCAACGATGGGCAGGGTCTGCATCTTATGGCAACCGTGTGGGACCCGGAGTACAACCAGCGTATCCCACTGGGTAGCCCGCCAGTCGAGGTTCGAGACGCCGCGAGCGGCGACAGTGTGGCCGAGAAGTCGCTGTGGCCGATGCTGTCCCAGCAGATGGGCCCCCACTTCGGAGACAACGTCGCGTTTCCCGACGAGGGTGAGTACACGGTGCAACTCTCGTTTGACCCGGTTTCGGCGCGGCAGTTAGGCGAGTATCGCGGGCGGTTCACCGACACAGTGGACGCCGAGTTCGACCTGCTGTTCAGAGCCGACATCATGAACAACATTCGCGAGCGGTTCGTCGACGAGGCGGGACAGGCGGGGGCGCTCGAACCAATGGAGACGAACATGAAACCCAACGGATCGCTGCCGGAGGTGAGGGCGCTATCGGGAGATCACGGTGGTATCGTTGAGAGTGGGGCCGCGAAATTTGTGGTCCAGGTTCTTCGAAATGCTCCGGCAGGAATTGACAGCTCTGGCCCGTATCTCGCGGTGTCCGCTCGAACACCGTACAACCAGTATCCACTCCCGTTCATGGGCCTCCGAGCAACTGTTTCCAGCGCCGGTGAAGAGGTCCGCAAGCCACTGAAGGCAGCCATTCACCCCGAACTGGGGTACCATTACGGTGCCCCGTTCCCTGCTATCGCGATGGGTGACGAGGTGACGCTGGAAGTCGGAGCCCCGCCGCAGATCGCGCGGCACCGCGGCTACCAGACTGCGTTTCTGGAGTTCGACCACATGACACTCACATTCGGAGAACAGTAGTCAGGGGCCGTTCGGAGACACAGCGAAGAGACAATATTTCTCACGTGAGGTGTGGCTTGGCCGTGTCCCGCCAGCTACGAGCGAGATGAAACACCGAGACGGAGCGTCAGACCAGGAAAGCGTCTGCTAGCGCCGAGACAGTACCGGTTGGCCCGAGTGAGTCCATATCTGTCTGTTACGCTGTCGTGATGCGGCCTTCGACCGACGGCGAAATCGTCCCGTCCTCCTTGATTGCGTCCTCAAGAATGACCGACAGCAGCTCGCCCTCGTTTGCGTCGATAATGCGTGGAGCGTCTTGGAACATCGTGTAGCCGTCGCCGCCGGTGGCGGTGAAGCCGTTTGTTGCGACGGTGTAGGTTGCTTCGGTGTCGAGTGGCTCGCCGCCGACCGTTACCTCAGTGACGCGGTCGCCCTGCGATTTGTCCGGGTCGTAGGTGTACCGCATACCGCTCACTTGCAGGAATCCGCCCCCGCCGGTCGAACTGAGTTCCAGCGCCTCGACCAGCGTGTCACCGGTAACCTCGATGGTCACCTGGTTGTTTCCGAACGGGAGAACGCTGTAGACCATCCGTCTCGTGATGTCTCCTTCGGGGTAGAGTTCGTCAGTCCGGATGCCGCCACCGTTCTGGATTGCGATGTCCGCATTGCCGTGACTGCGGAGCGCATCGGCAATGTAATTCCCGAAGTTCGATTCCTCGGAACGGACAGTGTCCTCGCGGGCATCGAGCGGAACGGTTGTCTCCCCGATGACGACATCGAGTTCGTCACTGAGCTGGCTTTCGTAGTTCTGGGCGACTTCGAGCACGTCTGGATGCGGTTCGACACGGTCCTCCTCAACCGCAGCAGCGGTGTCGTACACCGTCAGGCTGTGGTCGGTCCGCTCCCCGTCTTCGACAGTGAGCGTCAGTTCGCCAAGATAGTCATACTCGTCGCCAACGAACGAAAGCACCGTGTTGTTCACGACTTGGGGCTCCTCTGAGAACGTCGCGGCGTGGTCGCCGACGATGGCATCGATCCCGTCGACAGACTCTGCAAGCTCGACAGCGGCCGGGCTCGCCACGTGGGACAGCACGACGACGAGGTCGGCACCGTCGTCCCGCATTTCGGTCACGACCTCGTCGACGGGTTCCTCAAGGCCCGGGACCTCAGTAGTCTCGCCCATGGTAGTGATCGTGGGCGCTTCGACGTTGATGATTCCCGTGATACCGACGGTCACGTCGCCGGCCTCGACGAGTTCGTACTGGCTCGCTCCCTGTTCAGCACCAAACACGTCGCCAGTCTGTGTGTTGCGGGCGTTCGCGCTTACCCACTGGAACTCGCTGTCGATAATACGGTCCCGCAAAACAGCCGGCCCTCTGTCAAAGTCGTGGTTTCCGAACGTGTCGAACTCCAGCCCACCCTCGTTGAACGCGTCGACAATGTGTTTCCCGTCGAACTGTGCGGAGAGAATGGAGGTGGCCAGGTCGTCCCCAGATCCAACCTTTATCGAGTGTTCGTTATTGTCCGCAATCTGATTCATCAGATCGAAGTAGGTGGCGATATTCGCCGCCTCTTCGAGGTCGCCGTAGCTACCGTGTACGTGGGTGTCGTGGACGAGCGTCACCTCGCCCGTTGCAGGTTCAGATTCGGTCTCGGCAGTTCCAGATGAAGTCGCGGTCTCCTGAGCGTCTTCGGATTCTTCGTCGGTCTGCTCGGTCCCGTCCTCAGTACTGGAAGAACAGCCAGCGAGACCCACAGCGCCGAGTGCAGCAGTAGCCGAGAGGAACTTCCGCCGGTCGACTGGTCTGTTCTTCGTATCGTTCTCAGTTCGGTCCGCTGAAGGGGTTTCTACGTCATCTTTGTTGCTTCGTGCCACAGTATCCATTAGATTGAACTTTTATATAAAATGTTTGCTGGGACCATCCTCGATAAGAGTCCGACAATCGACCGACACAGACGCTGGTGCAGTACTCTGGCGCAAAATGAACCACAGAAGCTGTGGCATATTTCGCCCAGTCGGCAACGGCACAGTAGAGGGCCGAATACGCGTGATGCAACGGGTCAGTCGCCTGTGTTTCTGTGGTCTGGTTTCGATCTACCCTCGTATCGCTCTAAGAGGAATTTATACCAGCAAAACCGACACAGAAAGCGGCTGTTACTGCGTTGCGTAGGCCTGAATCCCCGTTTCGAGAACCTCGCGATAACGGTCCACATCGATGTCGATAGCGACACGACTGTTAGGGTCGTTGTCGGTCGTGCCGTGCTCGTCGCAGATGACGGCTCCGTGGCAGGGTCCGCCAGTCGTGTCCACCTCAAGGTAGTACTCCTCAAAGGTGAGCACCGAGTTGTCGATGATGTCGGCGACGACAGCGGCGTCGTGGATGGCCGGCGCATCGGCCAGCGGGTAGGTTCCGGAGTCGGGCCGGTAGTCGAGCCACTCGGCGATGGTCCCGCGAACGCCACCGGCCGTACGGAATTCCTCAATGAACTCGGGGGCGACGGTGGCGCGGTTGGTCACATCCAAGCCAACCATCCGCGTGTTGGCGTCCTGCAGGACGCGGCTGGCCGCCGCAGGGTCGTTGTGGAAGTTGGCCTCGGCCATCGGCGTGACGTTCCCTGTCGTCATCGCCGCCCCACCCATGAGATAGATATCCTCGACGAGATCGGGTAACTGGGGTTCCTTTGCCAGTGCGAGTGCCAGATTCGGAAGCGGACCGACGGCCGCAATCGTCAGTTCGTCCCCGTACTCGTGGGCGGCTTCGACGATTGCGTCGGCCCCGTGAATGTCCCGTGTGTCGCCGTCGGCGTCGGGGATATCGCCGTGGAGCCCGTTCTCACCGTGAATCCACTCTGCGGTCGTGAGTTCGTCGACGAGCGGGCGGCCACAGCCACGGGATACCGGAACGTCGTAGCCCCCGATATCCAGTATCGCGTGGGCGTTTCGCGTCGTGTTCTCGATAGTCGTGTTCCCACAGACAGTCGAAAGACCGACAACATCGATTGCATCGTGACCGAGCGCCATCGCCAGCATGACCGCGTCGTCGCAACCAGGGTCCGTATCGAAGAAGACTTTGCGTGACATACCTCCGAAATTCCGCCGGTCGGGTCTTAAAGGCTGGTACGTGCCGGTCGTGACACGGAAGCACCGCTATAGACAGACCGCAGTATTCTGTGGGAATCTGTTGGGCTGTCGTCGCTACCACAATCGGTGTGTCGGAATGTGTGGCCGACAGATCAGGTGTGTCAGTCAACGCCGTCTTATACTGGCCAAGCGGTGTGATAGCAGGGGACAGTTAAGAGTAGGTTCTTCTCAGTGTCGAAGTCCGGGCGACGGTTTGCAGAGCCGAGATGAAATCGGTCGTTCGTTACAGAGAACGGTCAGTATCCGGAAACAGTGCGTCTATCATAAATTTTAACTATATAGTCACAATACCGTATAGGAAGTGATGGACAGAAATCACATACGGCCAGTACTACTCAGCGTACTACTCGTTTTGTCGGTTGTCAGCACCGGCTTCATCGGAAGTGCCGCTGCTGCACCGAGCGAACAAAACGAGTTGGTAACGGCGAATAGCCAGACAGCAACACAGACGGCCGCAGCCGGTGGGGCGACCTGTCAGCTTGACAGTAGTTGTCCAGTTCCTGATAATTCAGTCGATCTCAACAACAGCGGTGCCGGGGTCGATGTGTTGATCGACGGGAGTCATCAAGGCTCGACGTTCACGAAGTTCGCAAACCGACTCAGCGAACGCGGATACGACGTCGACACGAAACGGTCGACGTCAGGCGGGCTAACTTCGTGGAACAGTTCGGCCGCGAACGGGCTGTCGGACTACGACGTAGTCATCATTCCCGTCCCCCAGACGGCCTATAGCGAGGCCGAACAGGAGGCAATCGACGAATACGTCAGAAACGGCGGCAGCCTGTTCGTCGTCGGTGAATGGACCTCACCACTGCAGGGCCACGCCGGCAAGCTCAACGACATTACCGACCCGTACGGGCTCCACTTCAACGGCGAGAGCGACAAGTGGCTCCGGAACATTCAGGATCCGACCAATAAGACAGTCGAGGACTACGAGTGGCGAGTTGTTCTGCACAACACGGGCCAGCATCCCATAATGAACAACGTCGATACCGTGGAGTACGACGGCGTCAGTCTCAACGTGACCGATACGGAAAACGGGACGCAGGCCCCGTTGCTGTACGGTGACAGCGATACCTACGAGTACACCTACTCCACGACAGAGAAAGAGTACCCCCGTGGCGAGCGCATCGTCGGTGCGGCCGCGACGTGGGACATCGGTAACAACGGCCGCGTCGTCGCCTTCGGCAGCCAGAAGTCGGTCACGACGTATCTCACCGACGAGTGGCAGGCCGAACACCAGCAGACCGATACACGGCCGTTCCTCTTCCGGACGGTGAAGTGGCTGGCCTCGTCGGGGCACGTCGAGCGACCGGAGAAGCCGGTCGCCGTCACCGGCGAGCGAATCAAGGGCGGCGAGACGCCGGCGAACGAGACGATCGTCCTGAAAAACAGCGAAGTCGCCGCCGCCATCGGCACCGAGACGAACGGACCCTTCGGCACGCTGCCGGGCGGTATCTACGACGCCAACGCGTACGGGCTGACGACCGACCAGATCGGCGTCGCCGAGTTCGCGTTCAACAACTTCGGGACGTGGCCGGACTACGAATCCTTCGAGCGCCAGAACGCCACCGGGCCAAACGGCGCGGCAGTCGTCACCGCGACCGGCCACGTCAGTACGAATCCGAACGTCTCGATTACGACGACGTACACGCTTCCGGCCAACTCCAGCCACATCTGGATTAACACCACGATGGAGAACGGGGGCGACCAGCGCCTCCCGGTCAATGACTCCGAGCGCCTCCAGAGCGGGGCCGCACTGAGTTCCGAGGGGCAGTCGACCTGGCTCCCCGGTTCGGGGACGGTCGAGGAGACGCGCTCGCCGCCGGTGAGTGCCGACACACTCGACCAGCCCTGGGCCGCGCTCACCGGTGACCGCGTGAGCTACGGCGTCTGGGGCGGAAACGGCTCCTTTACCTCGTACACGGGTTCCACGACCTGGATTGACCCGTGGCTCGAACACCGTCTCGATTCCGGCGAAACGCGGTCAGCGGAGTTCGCCCTCTTCGTCGGCGAGGACGGCGCAAGTAGCGGAACCAGCGAGTACTACAACAAGCAACAAGGAACCGAGACGGGGACGGTGACCGGCAGCATCGAAAGCACGGACAACGAGTCCGTGTCACAGGCCACAGTCACCGCCTCGAAGGGCGACCGTGCGTTCACCTACACCGTCGGATCGGAGACCGGAACGTACGAACTCGAACTCCCCGCCGGCGAGTACACGCTGACGGCCGATGCCAGTGGGTTTGCGGCATCAGATCCTAAATCCGTCACCGTCAGCAGCGGCGAAACGGCCACCGCCGATTTCGACTCGCTGGAGGGGCCGGCCCCCGTCAACGTCAGTGCAACAATAGACGACGAGGGCGAGGTCAGTCCCGCCGATGCCCGGATTACGGTGCTCGACGGCGGCACCGCGGTCCAGACCGTCTACACCGAAACGACGCCGGCCGGCACGGCCTCGTTCCAGCTCCCGCCCGGCAACTACACGCTGGTGTTCAACCACGGGACGGGCTACATCGCCGAACCAGTCGAGAAGAACATCTCGGTGACGCCCGGCGAGGCAGTCAGCGTCAACGCGACGTTCACCGAGGAACTGGACCCCAGCGAACGCAACTGGGTCGGCATCGACCCACACGCCCACAGTAGCGTCAGCTTCGACGGCAAGACGCCCATTGACAACTTCGTCGCCATCCAGAAATCGGCAGGCGTCGACGCGGTGTTCATCTCTGACCACAACGCCATCGGCGGCTGGGGGGCGATGCAGTCACAGGCACAGGAGCGCGAGATCATGTTCGTCCGGAGTGAGGAGATCACCACGGGCGACCTCGGGCACTTCAACCCCTATCCGCTGCACGGCGAGGAGATGATCGATTCTGACGGGACCCTTGTGGAGTTCATCGAGGAGTCCCGCAGCCGACACAACGCGACGGTGTTCCAGATCAACCATCCGGGTGACCGCTTCGTCAGCCTCGACAGCGCGCCCGGACAGCACGAGGAGTACCTCCCGATGGTCGACGCCATCGAGGCGTACAACGGCCCGTACGGCGAGTCCGACGCCGCGAGCGTGCAGGGGCTGTTTACCCTCTGGAACAACGGCTACGATATCACGGCGACCGGGGTCAGCGACGACCACTGTTCGCAGTGCTTCCCGGCGAAATATGGGAGCGCCCGCACCCGAGCATATGTCGAGGGGACCGTCACACCCGACAAGTGGGCCCAGTCAGTGAAAGACGGGCACACGTACGCGACGTACGGCCCGGCCGTAGAGTTTACTGTCGACGACAGGATGCCCGGCGAGACCGTGAACACGACCGCCGGGTCGTCCGTGGAAGCGTCCGCAACGGTCCGGAACCTCGATGAGTTGGCCTACGCCGAGGTCATCCGGAACGGCACGACCGTCTCGAACGTCACGCTCGACGGCACGAACGACACCATGAGCACCGACGTTGACATCGACGGGAACGCCTGGGTCGCCTTCCGCGTCGTCGACGAAGACGGCGACCGAGCGCTGACCAGCCCGGTCTGGATTTCGGCCGGCCAGCAAGCCGAATCCGGGACTGACGGCAACGGCGAATCCGGCGGTGCCACGGCGACCGCCACGCCAGACACCGAGGACGAGTCGGCGGGAACGATGGCCGATGACACTGCAACCGCGGAATCGGAGACGACCGCCGCGTCCGGACCCGGGTTCACTGCCGTTGTCACGCTGCTTGCACTCATCGGTGCAGCGCTGCTCGCAACGCGGCGGGGGACCTGAGCCATGCGGGACACCAGCCAGCGACGGAGTCGACGTGGGTTCCTCGGAACCCTCGCGCTGGCTGCGGTGACCAGCGCTGGCTGTAGCAGCCTCGGCGGCACACAGAACGGGCAGCCCGGCGACACCGGAGCTGGCGGCTCGGCAGCGACATCCGGGGCAAGTGAAACGCCCGCACAGGCAGGCGATGGGGCACACCACGACGAGGCGCGCGGCCACACGCATACAGACGGCAGTCACGATCACGGCGATGGGCACAGCCACGACGACGAACAAGCCGGTAGCGACGACGAAACCGATATCCCTGCCGACACCGAACTCGCCGCGTTCGAGTCCAATCTGCGGAAGTGGTTCGTCGATATCGACTCCCTCGCCGTCGAAGACAGCCGCATCAGGCTGACCTACGTCACGAAGAGCACGCGAAGCCACGAACTCGCGGCTGGCATCGAGACGGTCGTCGTCTCGTTCATTCAGGCGTACACGGACGACTGGGGAGTCGATGGCCTCGATGCGGAGGTAATCGAGCCATCCGGCGACGTGATGGGCTACTGGCGAACCGAATCGCGGTGGGTCGAACCGGTCGCCGAGGGCCACGAGACGCGGACCGAACTGCTCGAACGGACGCTCGACACGTACCACGGCCGCCGCACTCGCGACCACGACCACGCTGGAACCGACCACAGCGGGAACGAAAACACTCACCAGCACAACGGGACCGAGCACGCGGACCACTGACGGCAACAGTGTAGTCACTGCCGTCACCATCGTTCTGGGAACGGGGTAGTATGATTCGGTTCAAAAAATCCGTATAGTTGCTCAGACTTTCAGCAACGACAGCAGATTGACGCCGACATCGAAGTACTTGATGAGTCGATAGCCGACGAGAATTCCGAGGATTCCCATGACACCGGCGAGGTTCGGCGGGGCCGGAATGGGAACATCCAGCAGTCCGAACACGACGCCGGTAGCGACGCCGGTCATCGTCGCGACGATAACGAGTGAGAGATTCATCGGTCGGTCACCACTGCCCTGCAGCGAGGACCCACGCAGTCGCGTGTCGGAGCGACCTGAGAGCGGCCGATGGGTGTGTTTGAAGTGTGTGCCATTGGTGGCATAGAGAACGGATTCAAGCGGTAAGTATGCTCCTCATCAAGCCAGCAATGGTGAATAGTAACACACAACACTCGAATGCAGTTCTGTAATACCGAAAACTACAGCCAGATGGACGATTTTTCCGCTCTTTTAGACATATTTTCTCTATTCTCAAATCATATTCCGGGCATCTCGCCACATAAAGTACGAATAGTATCTTAGTCGCGGTGAATAGAAATATTCCGCATATTATGAGGATAGGTTGTCTGTGAGTAGCGATGGTACAGAACAGCCATACACAGAGTAAGTAGGCACAGTGGTGCAATCATGACCAGTATAGTCCGGGAGGCTGGCGTTTATAACCAAGCCACGGGAAGTGATAACGATGCAAGCCGTTCAGTTCGACAGTCACGGCGACCGTGATGTACTCGAGTATGGCGAGTTTCCCGATCCCGAACCGGACCGCGACGAGGTGGTCATCGACGTAAAGGCGGCCGCGCTAAATCACCTCGATATCTGGACGCGGCGCGGGCTCCCCGGCGTCGACCTCGATATGCCACACATTCCGGGTAGTGACGCCGCGGGTGTCGTCGACGAGGTCGGCGACGGTGTCTCGCGGTTCGAACCGGGCGACCGGGTGGCCGTCCTCGCCGGTAAAAGCGGCGGTGGCGACGAGTTCAGTCGAAAGGGCGACCCGACACTCGCGCCGGACTACCACATCATCGGCGAACACGTCCGGGGCGTCCACAGCGAGTACGCCGCCGTGCCGGCGGAGAACCTCACACCGGTCCCGGAGGGCGTCGACTGGGAGACAGCCGCCGCGTCGCCGCTGGTGTTCCAGACCGCCTGGCGGATGCTGCGCGACCGTGGCGACCTGAAGGCCGGCGAGTCCGTCCTCGTCCTCGGGGCATCCGGTGGTGTAGGCCACGCCGCCGTCCAGATCGCCGACCACGCCGGCGCTGAGGTGTTTGCCACCGCCAGCAGCCAAGAAAAGCTCGACTACGCGGAGGAACTGGGTGCGGACCACACGATCAACTACGAGGAGACGGACTTCGCGGGCGAGATCCGGGACCTGACTGACGGCCGCGGCGTCGACATGGTCGTCGACCACATCGGCGCACAGACCTGGCAGGACTCGCTCAAGAGCCTCGTCAAGGGCGGCCGGGTCGTCACCTGCGGGGCGACGACCGGCGGCAACCCGGAGACGGACATCAACCGCATCTTCTGGAACCAGTTGCAGGTCATCGGCTCGACGATGGCCACCCCGGGCAGGCTGACGAAGTGCTGGATCTGGTCTGGCAGGGTGAGATGGAGCCGCGAGTCCGCGAGACGCTGCCGATGAGCGAGATCGCCCGGGCACACGAAATAATCGAGGACCGCGAGGGCTTCGGGAAGGTCGTGGTCGTTCCCGACAGCGAACTGTAGATCCGCCCTCTCGTTTTTGTCGTTACTCCACTCGAAAGTGGGCTGTCGCGAACTGTTCAAAGAGAATCGAGTACTACCGCAGCATTGATCCGAGAATGTGCATCACAGCTGCGTCGGTCAGGGCAACGCCGGGAATAATTAGAGCGAACCCGCCGCAAGTGGCCGCCCCGAGGCCGACACGCATCGACCGGCGCGAGGCGACCGGGATTGCAGCCAAGCGTCGGTATGATCCGCTTTTCAGTGTGCTGAACAGACGGTCGTCGATAGCCGATACGACGGGGTACCCAAAGGTATTAGTGGGTTCCTGCCAACGTTCAGGCAAGCCAACTTTCGCTAAAACAAGTTGAGTTGTTTTAGCGTGGGGAGCTACCAATGCCACACGACACACTCCTGCTCATCGGTCGGGACACGTCACGCGCTACGCCCTACGAAACACACGCTCGCCGTCTGCGCGAGCGCGGCGTAGCAACCGACGTAACGGTGCTGACCTACGACCACGAACCTCGTCGGGAGTTACGCGACGAACTGGTAGCCATCGACGCCGACCGCGTATTCGCGCTGCCGATGACCGTCGCGCACGACCACACCACGGTGACTGACGTGCCGGCGGCACTCGACGAAATTGACGCCGAAACACACTACTGTGAACCAGTCGGCCGCAGCCCGCTACTGACCGAAGCGATCCGTGACCGTGCCGCCGCGGCAGTCCCGGAGGCCCCCGATTCCTCCGTCGCGCTCGTCGCCTTCGGCTCCAGCGGCAAGCCGTATCAGCGCCAGGTGACGGAGTACCACGCCGAGCGCCTGCGCGAGCGCTCGGCCTTCGGCGAGGTCGAACCGTGCTATCTGCTCCAGAACCCCGCCGTCGAATGTGTCAGGTACAACCTCGCCCACGACCACGCCGTCGCCGTGCCGCTCTTTCTTGCGCCAACCGACGCGACCGAGTCGGAGATTCCCGCCAAACTCAGACCTCGACAGGGGCGGGCTTGCCTACACCGAGACGCTGGACGACCACCCGCTCGTCACTGAGGCCGTCGCGACCGCCGTCGAGACGGCGCGGACGATGGCCGACACGAGCACACCACAGACCTTCGAGGCGACGCTGGCCGCGACAAACCGGCCGATGGCAACCGACGGCGAGGGCGATTAGGACTGTCGCAGCGACAGGACCAGGGGCACCGGACGAGAGGAAGCGATTTGTACCCACGGTACGTTCTGGCACGTAGATGCTCCGCCGACGAGTAGCGCAGACGCGAGACCAGGTCAAAGAGAAGCTAGTGGCTGCGTTGATAGAAGACCACTCACCGCGAGAGGTTGCGGTGAGCTTCAGCGTCGGCGTGTTCCTCACCGCACTGCCGACGCTTGGCACCGGCTTTCTCGCCTTCCTCGTCCTCGCGTACCTGTTCAAACAGCTCAGCAAGGTCGCGCTGTTTGCGTCTGTCCTGATACTCAATCCGCCGGTCAAGTGGGGCGTGTACGCGTCGAGCTTCTGGCTCGGCAACCAGATTCTGGGGCCGGTACCCGGTCTGTCGTTTGACGGCGTCTCTGTCTCGATGGGGAGCGACGTGTTGGTCCGACTGTGGACGGGGAACGTCATTCTGGCCGTCGTGTTCGCCGCCGTCGGGTACGTGCTCGCGTTCCGGTTGATCAACGAGTACAGGCGACGGCAGGCCGGATCGGCCGCGGTCAGTTGAACTAGCCGGGTACGAATGCGACGGTAAGTGAAGTGGTTGCCAGCGGCAGCGATGGCCGGCGAACGTGACAGCCGCTTACTGGGAGGGTCCTGTCGAAACTACGACATATGTAACCCTTATCTGGAAGGGTAGGGCCGCCTTCGGGGATATAGTATCGCCACCTTTTCATATTTATACTGATAATACGCCGGGCGAACGATGCAGGACGTCGAATTGAGCCGACGGCAGGTTCTGACGGCACTCAGCATTGGAACAGCAGGAATAGCGGGTTGTAGCTTCGGATCCAGTAGCGACTCACCATCTGGCACCGAACCCGAGCAGACAGCCACATCGACGTCACAGGGAGTGGAGTCACCCCTTTCCATCGACGCCCCGGGCGAGTATTTGCGAGACGAATCGGTGTCGATCAGGGTGACCGGTGCCGAGCCCGGGAGCGAGGTGACAGTCCGCGCGACGATGGAGGATGGAGAAGGAATCGAATGGTCCTCCGAAATGCTGGTCGAAGCCAACGGGCAGGGTGTGGTCGATCTATCCAAACAGGCCCCAAAAGATGCGAACTACGATGGAGTCGATCCGATGGGGTGGTGCTGGTCGATGCAACCCGACGGCTCCGACGGCGAGTTCCGGACGGGATGGGACAGCGCCGAGAAGACCGTTCGTATTACCGCAGAGACAGACACGACAGAGACGGTCCACCAGCTACAGCGACGGATGCAAGCCGAGGGGGTAACGGAGTCGAGTATCACGTCGGACAGCAAGGGATTCCTCTACGAACCAGCTGGCGATGGACCGTACCCGGGCGTGCTGGTGCTGCACGGGAGCGGCGGGATGCCATTGCGAAACTGGGCCCGGCTGCTCGCCTCACACGGCTACGTAACCCTGGCGCTCCAGTGGTACGGGACTGACGATATCACGCCGACAGAGACGTATTCCGGGGTTCCACTGGAGTATTTCGATACCGCTGCCACGGTTCTTCGCCAGCGCGATAACGTCGTCGACGGACCGGTCGGCGTGTGGGGAACCTCGAAAGGCGGTGAAGCCGCACTGTTGCTGGGCGCGCGGTTCGACTGGGTTGGTGCAGTCGTCGCCCTCGCTCCGAGCAGCCTCGTGATGGTCGGTGAAAACTTCAAGACATCGACATGGAGCGTCGATGGAGAACCAGTGCCGTACATCCCCGCACCCGATAGAGCCACCGAGACAGCAACGAGTGACGAGTCTGGGGTCGTCATTCGAAAGTTCTACGAGGCTGCTGTCGACCAAGCGTCCGAGGAAGCAATCAGGGACGCTACGATTGCGGTCGAACAGACGGACGCGCCGCTCCTGTTAGTGACCGGGAGAGACGACCAGCTCTGGCAGTCCTCCGCGCTGAGTGAACGTGCGATACCCCGACTGGAGGACAGCGACGTGTCCTTCCCATACGAGCACCTCGCCTTCGAAAATGCGGGTCATGCGATCGGACCGCCACATAAACCCACCACACAATCGATGAAGTACGGCAACTGGGTCTACGGTGGAACGCCAGCCGGGAATGCCGAAGCGAACGCGAAACACTGGTCGACGGGCCTCGACTACCTCGAACGTGGGTTAAAAACCGAGGGGTAGGGTAGCCACTTTTCGTCCGTCCCAACAGCGCTTGACCGCTCACATATGATGGCTACAGGACACACGGAGTCCACTCCGAAAACCTCGACTCATTGTTGACGGTCCTGGAGACGAGCGGCAAATATTGCAGATCTCAGTCCCGCCGAACGACGAATACGGACAGGTCCGAGAACCGCGTGTCCTCTCTGCTGTCACCGCCGGCATCCTCTGCGAGGTCGCCGAGCGTCGTCGCTGTCTGGGCCTCATCGTCGTGGGTGAGCCGCTCGTAGACCAGCGCCGGTAGCTCGGGGTCGCCGCCGGCATCCAACAGTTCGGCCGCGATGTCCTCAGGCATCAGGTCGAACGGGCGCGGCAACACGAGCAGGTGTCGGTCGCCGACATCGCTCCGAAGCCGGTCGAGATCGGATGAGAGGTCACCGCTCTTGTGTAGCGTGACAAACGTCGTGTCCTCCATCGGCGTCCGTGCCCGACTGGCAGCGATCTGGAGCGAGGAAATGCCCGGCACGATACGAACCGGACAGTCGACAGCACGCTGGACCTTCCCCACGAACTGATAGCCCGAGTGATTCGGGTCACCCATCGCGACCGCAGTCCCGCGCTCGCCGTCGGCCACGCGCTCGGCGAAAGCGTCCAGGGTGTCGAGTTCGTCCCGGTAGCCACAGGTCAGCAGGTCCGCGTCAGTCCGGTCGGCGACGAAATCGACGACCGTCTCGAAGCCGACGACGACATCGGCCTCGCGGATCGCCTGCTCACCGCGCGGCGTCAGGAAGTCAGTGTTCCCCGGGCCAATGCCGACAGCATGGACCGGCCCGTCCGCGTCAGGGTCCTCGGGCGCTCTCGCCGCAATATCGGCCGGGTCCGGGCCAGAGTCGAGGTCGTAGTCGTCCTCAGTCATCGAAAGAGACCTCGCCCTCGCGCACGTCGCTGGCGACATGCACCAGTTCGTTCGTCAGCCCGGCTGCCAGCCCGCTCCCGCCGCGGCGGCCGACGTTCGTGATAGTCGGGACACCGTGCTCGGCGGCGACCTCGCGGAGCCGTTCCCGGCTCTCGGCCGCCTTGACGAAGCCGACAGGCGTGGCAACGACCACTGCCGGGCGCGTGCCGTCCTCGATGCAGTCCGCGAGTGCGAGCGCGGCGGTCGGCGCGTTCCCGACGACGGCGATGGCTCCGTCGTAGACGCCCTGTTTGTCGAGTTCGAGGACCGACGCGGCCGTGCGGGTCATCCCGGTTTCGGCGGCGAGTTCCGCGCCGTTGCCGATGGCCTTCTTGACTGGACAGTCGTGGCCGCGGCCGGTGATGCCGGCCTTGACCATCGTGATATCGGTGACGATAGGCTGTTCGTCCAGCACCGCCTGCGCGCCGGTCCGCACCGGCTCGTCGTCGTCCGCCCCGGTGAAACGAACGAGGTGCTGGAACTCGGGGTCGCCGGTCGCATGGACGGACTTCTGGCGAATCCGGTCGGCCAGCGTCTCGTCCGGGACGAGTTCGCGCACGCGGTCCATCGACGTCTCCGCGATGTCCATTGCGTTCGAGGTGGTCGCACCGAGGTCGGCGTACTCCTCAAAGTCATCGTCGCTGTTCGCGTCACCGTCTGTCGCATCATCTGCGTCGGCGGTTTCACCGCCTCCGTCTCGCGACGCCTCCGGCGTCGCGCCATCAGTCGTCATCTGAGGACACCTCCGGTCGTTCCGCTCCGCTGTTGCGTGCTTCGAGGTCACCATCGACTTCCAGATTCAGGTCTCGCAGGCGATCCCGGGTGTCGTCGTCAGCGTCCCAGAGCCCGCGGTCGATAGCTTCGAGTAGCGTGTCAGTGATCGAGTCCAGCGCCCAGGGGTTCACGTCGCGGAGCCAGTCCTGACGGTCCTCATCGAAAGCGTAGCGCTCGGCCACGTCCTCCCAGAGGGTGTCGCTGACCACGTCGGTCGTGGCGTCCCAGCCGAGCACCACGTCGACCGTCGTCGAGAGGTCGCCAGCGCCCTTGTAGCCGTGTTCCTCCATCGAATCGAGCCACGCGGGGTTGAGCACGCGGGCGCGCATCGCCTTCCGGACTTTCTCCTCGTTGGTGTACACGTCGACATTGTCCGGGTCCGAGGAGTCCCCGACGTAGGAGTTCGGTTCTTCGCCGGCGATCTCCGTGACTGCGGAGATGAAGCCGCCATGGAAGGCATACCAGTCCGAGGAGTCGAACTCATCTTGCTCGGCGGTGTCCTCGATTTTGACCGTCGCGTCGACGGAGGAGAGGCGGCGTTCGAAGGCGTCGTGAGCGTCGCTCACTCGGCCGCGCGACCCCATCGCATAGCCGCCCCACTGGACGTACACGTCGGCGAGGTCAGAGCGATCGTCCCAGTTGCCCTCGTCGACGGCCTTGTTGGTCCCGGCTCCGTAGCCGCCGGGTCGGGTCGTGAAGACGCGGTGTTTCGCCGCGCTCTCGGCGTCGCCCTCGTCCATGCCGTCGGCGACGAGGTCGTCGGTCTCCTCCTCGACGTGTTTCTTCACGTAGTTCATCTCGTGGGGTTCATCAAGGTCGACAACGGCGTCAACGGCGTCGTGGACGACCCCTGCAGCCGCAGGGAACGCATCACGGAACAGGCCGGAAACGCGCGTCGTCACGTCGATTCGCGGGCGTCCGAGTTCGTCCAGCGGAATCGGCTCCACGTCCTCGACGCGGCCGGCGTCGGACCAGACCGGTTCGACGCCCATCAGTGCAAGCACCTGTGCGATGGTCTCACCGCGGGTCCGGACCGTCGGCGTGCCCCAGACGACGACGCCGATTTCCTCGGGGTACTCGCCTTCGTCGGTTTTGTGGCGCTCCAGTACGCCATCAGCGACCTCGCTACCCACGTCCCAGGCCGTCTTGGCCGGGACCTTCCGCGGGTCCAGCGTGTAGAAGTTCCTGGCTGTGGGAAGCAGATCGACACCGCCGCGGGTCGGCGCGCCGGAGCCGCCGGGCGGGACGTACTCGCCCGCCAGCGCGTCGGCGGTGCGGGGAATCTCGTCGGCCGCGCCGGCCACCCGCGGGGCCGCCTCGTCGCAGATGTAGGCCAGCGCCTCGCGGAGGTCTTCGTGTGCGCCCGACCGCACGCGCGTATCGCCGAGCGGTTCAATGTCGACCACGAGAAGATTCATGTTCACCTCCGAGGTGCTGTCTTCGAGTTCGCTCTCGGGCACGTCGAAGTCGTGCTCAGCCAGCGTCCGGACGAGGTCCTTGCTTGTCTCGTGGACGTGGTCGGCGGCCTCGGCGTAGGTCATCCCCAGCGCCTCGTCGTACTCGCCGGGGGCGTTCCGGAGCTTGTCGTAGTCGACACCAAGGACACCCGCGACGCTCTCACGGAGCGACGGCGCGCCGGGGTTTTCGAGCCGCGTGAGTGCGACCAGATAGTCGACCAGTCGGTCGTCTGCGGGCGGTTCACCCATCGTGTGCAGGCCTTTCCGGATCTGGGTCGTTTTCACATCGGTGAGATACTCGTGGACCCGTTCGACGAGGGCGTCGATGTCGAGTTCCGCACCGTCCACGTCACCCTCCGCCAGCGTCGACCCGGCTTCGTCGGGACCGCGAACGTCGGCTTTCTCGTCGATCTCGCCAGCGATGCCGAGTTCCACGGCGAGATCCAGTTCGTCAACCGTCTGGCGGATCTGCTCGGCGAGGTGCTCGCCGTCGTCGGTCCGGGCGTCCTCCATACCGGCCTCGCGGTAGCGGTCGGCCAGTTCCTCTAAGTCGGCCAGATCGTCGTATGTCCCGGCGTTGGCCATCACCGGCGTCAGGTAGTCAACGATGGCGGCGTAGGACCGGCGCTTCGCTTGCGTTCCCTCGCCGGGGTTGTTGACGATGTAGGGGTAGACGTTCGGGATGTCGTCGATGAGCTGGTCCGGCGCGCTCTCGCCGTCCAGCCCAACGGTCTTGCCGGGTAGCCACTCCAGACTGCCGTGAGTCCCGAGGTGGACGATGGCGTCCGTCTCGTAGCTGTTGCGGAGCCAGCGGTAAAACGCGACGTAGTCGTGAGGTGGCTGGAGGTCGGAGTCGTGGTACACCTTCGACGGATCCATGCCGAACCCACGTGGAGGCTGGACCGTCACAAGGACGTTGCCGAACTCCACGCCGGGAATTGCGAACGGGCGGTCCGGCGGGTCGCCCCACTCCTCGACGACATTCTCACGGAAGTCGTCGTCGAGCGCGTCGAACCACTCGCTGTACTGATCCGGCGAGACGGTGTCGACGCTCAGTTCGCGCACGTCCTCGGGCGCGACCCAGCGGTCGTCGAGGGTGAGCTGTGCGGTCAAGCGCTCGACCAGCGACTGGCCGCTGTCGGGCATCGTATCACCGAGGTCGTACCCACGGGCATCCAGTTCCTCCAGCAGATTCACCGTGCTCTCGGGTGAATCCAGTCCGAACGCCGTACCGATGCCGTCGTCGCTCGGCGGGTAGTTGTGCAGGACGACCGCGACCTGCTTCTCGTCGTTCGGGGTGTGGCGCAGTTCGGCCCAGTTGACCGCCAGCCGGGCAACGTGGTCGATTCTGTCGTCGATGGGGAAGTGCTGTTTCGGCGCGCTGCCGATGCCGGCGTCGTCGTCGGTCCGCTCCTTGCCCGAGATCGGGTGCGTGATGACGTTTCCGTCGAACTCCGGCAGCGCGACAGAGAGGGCGAGTTCGAAGCCCATCACGCCCGTGTCGCTGCTGTCGTAGCGCGAGCGCGAGCGCATCGTCGTCACGGTCTGGATGACCGGGACGCCGAGTTTGTCGAGGAACACGTCCTGTGCGCTCTGGCCCTCGTCGTCGGCGCTGCGGCCACGTTCGTCCATCGACAGCGAGAACATGAACGACGAGCAGACAGCGTCGACAAGGGGCGAGCCATCGTCATCCAGCAGCCACTCCTCGGTGACCTGCTCGGCGTTCCACTGGCCCTCGGCGTCGGTCGCCGGCTCGCAGAATATCGGGAGCGCGTTTGCTCCCTGGGCCTCGATGGCCCGGACCTGCGCGTCGACGTAGCGGGTGTTCTCGTGGGTCCAGTGCGATTCGTAGAACCAGACGGCGACCGTCGGTTTCGCCGGATCGAACGTCGCCCGCAGTTCGTCAATGCTCGCGCCGGGGTGGTCGGGGTGGTAGACGCCCTCCGTCGGCAGTGTCACCGGGTCGTCGTATGAGGGGTCGGCGTTGCCGTACTGTGCCACGAGATAGCGGAGGCAGTTGGCGACGTTGCTCGCTCCGCCCTTGTCGAGGTAATCGTAGACGGTGTCGCGGTGCTCGTCGGGGACCGACGTGTCCTCGAAGGCGAAGGCGTCGCCCGTCGCTTTCACCACGAGCGGGACGCCGGCCTCACGCAACCGCTCGACAGCGAGGTCGTAGCCGGGCATGCTGTCCTCGGCCCCGTGGAGCCAGAGGACGACGGCGTCGGCGTCGGTCAATTCGTCGACGAACGCCTCGACCGCTGGCTCGTCGTCGAGGTCGCTCTCCGAGCGGACGACGAGGTCAGCATCGACCTCGCCCGCAGCCCGTTGAACAGCCCCGAGTTCGTTCTCCGTCGCGGTGTAGAGTCCTAGCTGTGGCATAACGTTATTAAATCTCCGTTTGCACTAATACAAGTATGGTTGTATTCGGCGCGGGCAAAAAAGCTTCGCAGGGACCGACGTTCGCGGCCGTCGTCGGCCAGCGCGACCTCAAGGACGGCCTGCTGGCCGTCGCGACGGACGACGACCTCGACGGCCTGCTGGTCCGCGGCGAGAAGGGGACAGCGAAGTCGGCAGCGGTACGCGCACTCGCCGATCTGCTGCCCGAGCAACGCGCGGTCGCGGACTGTCCCTACGGCTGTCCGCCCGACCGCCCTGACGAGCAATGCGAAGACTGTCGAGCGCGTGCAGACCCGCCTGTCGAGACGCGGCCGGTTCCGCTGGTGACGCTTCCACTCGGCGCGACCCGGGACCGGGTCGTGGGGACGCTGTCGGTGGCCGACGCGCTCGACGGCGACCACGAGTTCGACCCCGGCCTGCTCGCCCGCGCGAACCGCGGCATCCTCTACGTCGACGAGGTAAACCTGCTGGACGACCACCTCGTGGACGTGCTGCTCGACGCGGCCGCAAGCGGCCAGAACCGGGTCGAGCGCGACGGCGTCACCGTCACCCACCCCGCCGAGTTCACGCTCGTCGGGACGATGAACCCCGAGGAGGGCGACCTCCGTCCGCAGTTGCGGGACCGTTTCGCCCTCCAGACCGAGGTCAGCGCCTGCGAAGACATAGACGACCGCGTCGCCATCATCGACCAAGCGCTCGGGGAAGACGGCGACGAGGAGACACGGACCGAACCCGACCGCAGTCCGGGCGAGCGGCTGCGGACCGCCCGCGACCTGCTCCCAGAGGTCGACCTTGCCCGCGAGTTCCGAAAACAGATCGCCGAACTCTGCCGAGACGCAGGTCTCGACGGCCATCGCGGCGACATCGCCACAGCGCGGGCAGCCCGGACGTTTGCCGCGCTGGACGGGCGAACGACAGTCCTGGAATCGGATATCGAACGCGCCGCCGAGTTCGCACTCCCCCACCGGCTCACCTCTCGGCCCTTTGAGGACGCACCGGACGTGGACGACGTGCTCGACGATCACTTCGAGGACGAGGAAGGCGAATCTGAGGAGGAGTCCGCCGAAGACGGAGAGCACGGTGGTGAGGAAGGCGACGCGGACGACGAGGAAGAAGCGGCCGGCGGCGAACCGGCAGATGACGGGAATGATTCTGCGGGCAATGGAGATGAGAACGAACAACAGGAACAGCAGCCAGACGACGAGGAGCAATCCACTGAGGACGGCGACAGCGAGTCAGACGAGCGCGGCCAGCAGCCGACGCCCGCTTCAGCCGACAGCGACGGCGAGCAGCAGGAGTCTGAAGCCAGCGACGGCGAGGGAGAGGCAGGGGACGATGGTGACGAGCAGGGGGAGTCCGACCCCGAAAACGCGACCCCGCTGCTGCCGGGCCAGTCCCGTGCCGCAGTCGGCGACAGCGGCGCACCCGACGTGGACGCCCCGTCGGTCGACACGGACGGCGGGAGCGCGAGCGGCCGTGCGAGCGCAACGGGAACGAAACGCGGCGCAACGGTCCGCACCGAGCGCGCCGGCCGCGACGACGAGGTCGACGCCGCGGCGTCGGTCCGAGCGGCGGCCAGCCGTGGGAGTGGTCGCGTCGAGTCACGAGATCTCCGGAAGTCCGTTCGCGCAGGCGACGCCGAAACGCTGGTCGTGTTTGCCGTCGACGCGAGCGCGTCAATGCGCCCAGCAATGAAAGCCGCGAAGGGTACCGTGCTGGAACTACTGAAAGACGCCTATCAGGCCCGCGATCAGGTCGCGTTCGTCACCTTCGCTGGCGAGGGCGCGGACGTGGTCCTCCCGCCGACCGACAGTGTCTCGCTGGCGGCCCGGCACCTGAAGGACCTCCCGACCGGCGACCGGACGCCGCTGCCGGATGGGCTGACGGCCGCCTGCGAGGTACTCGACCGGGCGGACCCGGACGCCGGCGTCGTCGTTGTCGTGACTGACGGCCGGGCGAACACCGCCGACGGGAGTCCGGTCGCGGCGACCAGAACCGCGGCGCGAACGCTCGGTGAGGAAGCCAACCGGACCGTTGTGGTGAATGCTGGCGACGCGGGGCGCGCTGGATTGCTCGACCTTGTTGCAGAGGAAACGGACGCGTCAGTTGTCTCATTGGACGCGTTGACCGCCGAGCGCGTCAATGCCGTCGCCGGCGACCAGTAGCTCTTGATCGGCGCTGTATCAGGCGGAAGTTTTACAATCTTACTTGTTCTTAATACAAACGAGATTTCAATGCAGGATGACACTGATACCAAACACGCAACGGATAGCGTGTACGACCGTATCGAACGCGCAAAGGCGTCACTGACTGGCCCACAGATCGCCATCGCCGTCGCGCTGGTGGCGGCGCTCGGCTTCACGCTGCTGTTCGTGCAAGACCCAATGTTGCACGACTCACTACACAACTTCCGACACAGCGCCGGCATCACCTGCCACTGATGGCGACTGACTACCTCGAACGCGGCGCGATGGCCGGCGTGGCAGGTGGGCTGGTCTACGGCCTGTTCGTCGCAACGGTCGGGAACGCCTTCACCGCCGGGCTGGAGACGTTCGAACACAGCCACGGCGGGGGCGGCCCCGTCGTCTCCGAACTCACGACGACCGTCGCGAGCATCGGCGGCGGCGTCCTCTGGGGCCTGCTGTTCGGCGTTGCAGCCTTCGGAATGGCGTACTTCTTCCTCGAACCCGCGATCCCCGGTTCGGGGGCGACAAAGCGACTGGCGCTTGCGGGAGCCGGCTTTCTCACCGTCTCCGGCGCGCCGTGGCTCGTCTTGCCGCCACAGCCACCGGGCGTCGAACAGGCGCTCGGGACAGAGACACGCCTCGCCTGGTACGCCGGCCTGATGGCACTGGGTGCGCTGGTCGCAGTGCTCGCCGGACTCGCGTATCAGCGGACGGCGCGCCACCATACCGCCGTTCGATTGGGAGCCATGGCGCTGCCGCTCGCACTGCTCGCGGTTCCAGTCGCGCTCGCACCGGCAAACCCGGTCCATGGTGACGTACCTGCCGCGCTCGTCGCGGCCTACCGCTGGACAGTCGTGTTCGGTCAGCTAGTGCCGTGGGCCACCATCGCTGGTGTGCACTCCTGGCTCGGCGAGAACGACACCGCCGCTGTGGACGACCTAGACTATTCCGCGACGGCAGACTGACGACGCGATTCAGATTTTTCCGGCAACTGTTCCGAGATTCAGCGCCAGCCCAACAATACCGATAACAGCGGCGAGAACGAGGTTCGCTGTCGTCCCGCCGACGCTGAACGGGGCCGTGCCGGCCGATGCCAGCGCGCCGAACCCGATGCCGGCGACGACGAGCGCCACGCCGGCTAGCCCGACGAGCATCGTGCCGGTCGGGCCGAACCGACCAGCTGACCGGTCCGCCTCGTACCGGTCCAGTGCATCGTGCATCGTCTCCGTAATCGACGCTTCCACATCCGCCATCTGCCCCGAAAGGTAGGTGTTTAGCGTCTCCTCGTGCTCGTCGAGTTCCGTGGCACGTTCGGACAACTGCGCATCGTACTCCGTCAGTTCAGCCTCGCGCTCGTCGAGGTCGGTCTCGCGGTCGTTGAGAGTGGCTTCGCGTTCATCGAGCCGGTACTCCCGCTCGTCCAGTTCCGCCTCTCGTCGGTCCAGCTCCGCCTCATGGGTATCAATCTTCTCTTCGCGCCGGTCGAGTTCCGCGCTCCGCTGGTCAAGGCCCATCTCCCGCTCGTTGAGCCGTCGCTGCATCTGCGCGAACTCTCGTTCGCGCTCGGTTGGGCGGTCGTCGACGGTGCTGTCGTCGTCAGCTTTGGCGTCCGCTGCCGGCTGTGCCTCCTCGTGATCCGGGTCTGTATTATCGGCCATACTGGGCACCCATACCGAAATGCTACGACTATCGAACGGTTAGTTTGACACCACATAACACAGTAATCGGAGCCAAACCGGGGACAGGACATCTGAGCAAAAAGTCGTCTGGAGTGCCGTTAGAGTACAAGTCGCTACGTCGACGCATCAGCGACGGATGTCTCGATTCGATGCAACCGGTACGCACCACGCTCATGACCCTCATCGTGGTAGACGACCGGTTCCTCGACAGCAACAGCGGTCCCGTTAGAGACTGCGGCCGCCGTCACGACGCCATCCGTATCCAACGTGTCGACGGGACCGTCAACGACATCGAACAGTCGAAGCGCGTGGTCGTCGGCATCGCGGTCCCGGAAGTTCTGCGCGCCGGGAACAGCCAGCAACGAGCCGTCGGTGCCCAGCCCGCTGGCGAAGCCGCCCACGGGCGCGTCCCAGCGGCGGTCACCGTCCGGTGAGACACCAACGGCGGTGTGCTCGTCCGGGTGACGGGCGTCGGTCTCACGACCGTCCTCTGGATACGTGTTGCCGGTGACGAACACCGCGCCGTCGTCCGTCGCGTGGACGTGGTTCGGGTACGCGTAGACGGTGTCACCGGCCACGTCGGTCGGCGTCGCCAGTGGAACACGCCAGCACTCTCGGCCGCCGCTGTCGAGCCGGTAGCCGCGGTAATCGCCGTGACTGGAGACGACAGCGCCGTCAGCCAGCAGCGCAACGTCGCCGACGCGGCGCTGGCCGTCGGTCCCGGGGTCCCACATCCAGCGCGGGTCGCCGTCGTCGGCGTCAAGAACGACGAGGCCGTGCTGGTGGTCGCCGGGACATCGGTTGTACGCGACAGCAACGCGGTTCCCGTCGGCGTCGATCGAGATGGGGGAACCGTCGGTCTGGTAGGTCCAGTCGACAGTGCCGTCGGGTGCAAAGGCATAGACGAGGCTCTCGAAGTGGCGGAGATCATTCCCGTCATCGTCGGTTCGGCGTTCGTACCGTCTGGCAGCGGCGTAGAGACGGTCACCGTCAGTGGCGAGGCTGGCGACGAAGGGAAGCAGAAACCGTGTGTCCTGCTGTGGGTCACCCAGGTCTGTCCGGGTTTCGTACTGCCATCGCAGGTCGCCATCGGCATCGTGACAGCGGATCTCGCCGCGGACGCTGCGTTCGCCAACGACGACGCCGTCGTCGAAGGGTACCGCCGCGACGACGCTTGGTTCGCCATCCGTATCGTACTGCCAGCGCCGGTGTGGCGGGCTGGAGTCTGCCGACACGTCGAACACCTGCAGGCCCCCGTCGGCGGTGCCGACGACTGCGAGGCCATTGGTCAGCGTGACCGCCGAGCGGCGGCCCTGATGGCGCGAACGGGCCGGTGCTACGTCCCCGAGATCTGCAGTCGGGGCGCGCTGGCTACTCATCGATCGGGAAAGCCTCGTGAAGCACGTCGTGGGCCTCACCGAGCCCAGCGAGGACATCCTCGCCCTGCATGGTGATGCGCGACACCGCCCGCTCAGCGTCGCGGACAGCGACGAGTCGGCCCCGGAGGTAGTCGTACTCGGGGTCGTCTTCGGGGGTTGCGGCGATCTCTTCTTCGAGATCCACGAGCGCGGCGTCGAGGTGGCGCTCGATAGCGGCGAGCGTCTTCGCGCCCGCAAGGGCCTTTATCGGGCCGGTCATGTGGCCCTCCAGCTCCTGTTCCGCGTGCTGGCGCGCGTGGTCGTCTTCGGTGCCGAGAACGTTCATGAGACCCAGTCGGAGGGCCTCGATTTCGTAGCAGCTCATGTGTGTCTTGAATCGGGTGTGTACTTTCAAAGCGTCTGGTCGACGAGTTCGCTTACAATGCGGTCGCGGTCCAGATGTGAGGAGACAATCTCGGCGGCGTCCTCGTCTTCGACGCCGCCGTACCAGACGCCGTCGGGGTAGACGGCGACCATCGGCCCCTCGCCACAGCGACCGAGACACGACGACCGCGTGATGCGGGCGTCGCACTGGTCGCTGTCGCGGGCGGCCTGGCGCAGCCGTTCGAGGACTGCCGGCGCGCCGTCCTGAGCGCAGGTCTGGTTCGTACAGACGGCGACGTGTTTCTCCGGGGCGTCGTGGACGTGAGGGTCATCGTCGACGTTCTCGCGGTCGGCGTGTTCGGCCTGATGGGTCAGCGCCCGGAGCATCGCGCGAGCGCCGCCCTGATCCTCCTCGTAGCCGTCAAGTTCCACCTTGTACTTGCAGGTGTCACAGGACATCTCGACGCTCCCCGTTCTTGCTTCCTGCCAGCGGTCACCCAGCACATCCAGCAAGCGGGTATCCGTTCCGAGCGGTTCGCCCGGTGCGGCGTCGACGTAGGGGTACTCCTCGTCGAACTCGCGTGCGCCGTCCTTGATGCGGCCGGTCAGCACGCCGTCACCGAGCATGTACGGGATGACGACGACCGCGTCGGGCCGTGTCTTGGCGATGTCGTGTAGCGTGTCATCGAGCAACGGCTCGGTAACGCCGATGAACGACGCCTCGACCCGCGAGAACTCGCGGCCCTCGTACAGCAGCCGGGCGAGCTTGTGTACGTCGGCGTTGGCGTCTGGGTCGCTGGAGCCACGGGCGCAGACGACGGCGGCCACGTCGTCTTCCTCGCGGTCGACGCCGAGTTCGGCCTCAACGGCCGCCGCGCGGTCATCCAGCAGGTCCAGCAGGGCCGGGTGGACACCGAGATGTGCGCCGTTGTTGATGGTCAGTTCAGGGTGGGCCTCACGTGCCTGTTCGACGGCCAGCGGCACGTCGTTTTTCACGTGACTGGCGGCAAACAGGGAGAGGTGGACCACCGACACCTCCGAGACGGCTCTGGCCAGCCCCGCGATGGCCTCGTCGATGGCCGGTTCGGCCAGTTCGAGAAAGGCCGCGTCGACCGGGATGCCGAGTCGGCCCTCCAGTTCGACCGCAAGGTCGCGGACCTGTTCGTTCGACTTCTCGCGCCGGGAACCATGACCAGCAAGCAGCACTGCTTCGTCGTCCAGCGTCTCGGGTGCGGAGATAGCTTCGCTCATCGGACTCGTTCGATGCTTTTCCGGAGCTTGCGCCGCCGACTCGGTGCAAACAGCCCCGTCTCCTCGCTGCCCTCGTACAGCCAGTCACCGAGAGCAGGTGCCGCATCGTCGTCCACGCCGAACCAGTAGCCCGACGACGTCTCCGAGAGGTCGTCATACGGCGCATCCACCGGACAGCGGTCGAGCAGCGTCTGGATCGTCCGGAGGAGTCGTTCGTCCTCATGGACAAAGGAGATACCGACCGCCTCGTCATCGGACTTGAAACACACCGTGCCACAGCCTTCAAGCAGGCCGCGGAGGAGCGGGCGGTCGTAGTCAGCCAGCGCGTCGAAGCGGTAGCCGCCCGAATCGCCGTCAAACGGGAGCCCAAGTGCGGCGCTGGCGCGGTCGGCGAGCCCGCCGACGACCTGCACCGTGAACTCCTCCTCCTGCCGGGTAATCGAAGTGTCGTGGGCATACGCACGCTCGACAATGCGGCGGTCGGCCCGCTCCGCACCGGCGATGGAGGCAAGCCGCCGGGCGGCCGTCTCGTCGTTCGTCCGAACAGTGATACAGCCGTCCTCACACTCGCCGTCGCCGGCAACCCGGCCCCAGAAGTACGCCGTTTCGGGGTGCGCTGCGAGCATATCGTTCGGTGCACCGGTTTCGACGCTCATGGCTGGACCTCCTCGTGGTCAGTCGCCGGTACGTCGACGGCTCCAGCGTCCTCCTCGACAGATTCCACGTGAATCGCGTCCAGCGGACAGGCCGCGGCGGCCTGCTCGGCGTCGTCCCGCCGGTTGTCGTCGAAGGTGGCTTCAATTGCCGTCTGGTCGTCTGTCTCGATGGCCGCCAGACCCTCGCTGTCCTCAACGAAGCGGTCATCGCGGACGAGGCAGGCAAAGACCCCGTCGCAGGCGTCGCGGTCGATAGTGATTCGGTACATTAGTAGTCGTACTTAGTCTCGTAGCCCCGCGGGGTCACCATCCGGTCGTCCCAGACGTAGGTGTCCTCGTTGCCCACGAGGAGGGTGGTAGTCATGTCGACGAGGTCGGTTTCACCGAGTTCGGGCAGTTCGCCGAGTTCCACGATTTCGACTTGTTCGTCCTCGCGGCCGGCGGCGTGGACAACACCGACGGGCGTCTCGGGGTCGCGGTGTTCAAGCAGGATTTCACAGCACTTCTCGTAGTTGTCCCGGCGCTTGCGGCTCCAGGGGTTGTAGATGGTGATAGTAAATCCTTCCTTGGCGACGGCATGGAGTCGCGACTCGATGGTCGGCATGTCGGTGAGGTGGTCCGAAAGCGAGATTGAGACGGTGTCGTTGACCAGCGGCGCACCAACGCGGGCTGCACAGGACTGGGCGGCCGGGACGCCCGGAACCACGTCAAAGTCGAGCATCGTCGCCGTCGCGCCCTTTGACTCGACGATCTCCAGTGCGAGGCCGGCCAGCGCGTACACGTTCGGGTCGCCGCTGCCGATGATGGCCACGTCGTTGCCCGCCAGCGCCCGGTCGATTGCCTCTTCGGTTCGGGACACCTCGCCGCACATCGGCGTGTTGTAGATGTCGTCGGCTCCGTCGGTGATTTCGTCGGGGAGCAGTTCGACGTAGGTCGTGTAGCCCACGATGTGTTCGGCGTCCAGCAGCGCGGAGCGGGCGCGGGCGGTCATCCCTTCCGGCTGCCCAGGACCGAGGCCGACAGCGATGAGCTGGCCCGGTTCCGCGTCGAAGTCGTCAACGGTCGCACCGACTTCTTCCTCTTCGTCCGACTCGCTGGACGAGGACGCGCCGCAGGAACTACTGCTGGACGAGGACGACGATTCGGACGATGATGACGCGCCACACTTCGAGGCGCTGTCGTCGCCTGTGTCCGGCGTTGTCTCCGTCGATGAACTCGCCGAGCTTGCGCCGCACTTGGAGGCGGTATCGGTCTCTGTCTCCGCCTTGCTCTCGGTCTCCGAGGCGCTACGCGCCTCGCTTGCGCCGCACTTCGATTCTGTCTCGGTACTTGCGTCAGTGGTGTTGTCAGTACTCATTGTTAGAAATCGTCGACGTCACGCCCGCCGCGCGGGGTGACGAGGAACTCCTGGTAGTCGTTGCGCCAGACTTCGGTCTCGTGGGTGCCGACGACGATGGACGAGCCCATGCCGCCGACCTTGTCGTCGTGCTCGGACAGGTCGCCGAGCGTGGTGATGGTCTCCGTCTCGTCGTCGAGATTTCGCCCGGCCTCGCCGCGGCCGGAGTCGTTGACGATAGCGGCGGGCACGTCGTCGGCCCGTTCTTCGCGGAGAACATCGACGGCCCGCTCGTAGTCGCGCCAGCAGTTGTAGAGGACGACGACGAAGCCGCTGATTGCGGCCGCCCGGAGCTTCTCCTCGATTTCGTCCCAGCCGCGCCACTTGTCCGACAGCGAAATCGTACAGAAATCGTTCGACAGCGGCGCGCCGAGGTTCGCCGCGCCCGACAGCGCCGCGGTTACGCCGGGGACGATCTCGATGGGCACGTCGTCGGCGTCGTCGGCGTCGGCCATCGTAAACAACAGGTCGGACTTCCCGTAGACGTTCGGGTCGCCGCCGGAGACGTGGGCGATGTCCTCACCGGCGCGAACCCGCTCGAATGCCTCGCGGGCGAGTTCGACCTGCTTGCCCATCGACGACCGGATAAGTGTCTGCCGGCTGCCGTCGGGTCGCTCCAGTACGGCCCCTTCTTCGCCAGCGATTTCGCCGTCATCGGTTTCGCCGTCGAGTTCAGCCGACTGAGGCGGGAGCGTGCCGTCCTTCCGGAGGAACTCCTGATAGAGGTTCGAGGCGATGATGCAATCAGCGGTCTGGATGACGTCTTTTGCCCGCTGAGTCATGTCGTGGGGGAGGCCCGGCCCGATGCCGACCACGTACAGTGTCCCGTAGTCGGCTGGACGCGTCGCCTCGGCCGCGGCCGCTGTCGACTGGCGTCCGTCGCTGCTCATCCTCGGTCTCCGAGAACCGCCGGTCGAATCTCGATACTGTGGCGCATGGTGAGTACAACGCCGCTTTCGTATAAAACAATTGTGCTTGTACTAGTCCAAGCGCAGGTGTTGGGAGGGGATAGTTTGGTTGTATTCGAGTTCGGGAAGGAGTCGACAGCAGTGGCTGTTCAACCGTCCTCGCATCTGCGAATCACACCGCAAACAGTGCAATAGCTGCTTCGGTCAGGTGTTCGTCAGTCCCCCATCGACTACAACGCTCTCACCGTTGACGTAGGAGGCCATATCGCTGGCGAGGAACGTCGCCACGTCGGCGATCTCCTCGGGTTCGCCGAAGCGGCCCGAGGGGATGAGTTCCTTCAGCATCATCTTCTTCGTGTCGTCGATGCGCTCGTCCTCAAACATCTGAGTCTTGCTGTAGCCTGGGTGGATGGCGTTGACCCGAATATCGTAGTTGCTCAGTCGGTCTGCGAGCGCATATGTGAACAGCCGGACTGCACCTTTCGAGGTGCAGTAGTTGACCAGCAGGCCGGTCCCGCGGATGCCGCCGGAGCTGGACATATTGATGACGGTGCCGCCGCCGTTCTCCCGCATCGCCTCAGTTGCGACCTGCGCGCCGAAGAACACGCCCTTCGTGTTCACGTCCATCAGCCGGTCGTAGTCCTCCTCTGTGGTCTCGTAGAAGTCAGCTATCTCCGAAATGCCGGCGTTGTTGACCATGATGTCGATACCGCCCAGTTCCTCGGCCGCGGCGACGGCCACCTCCAGATCGTCGGGGTTGGTTACGTCACATTCGACGAAATGCGCCGTCCGGTCGGTCTCGGCTTCGACCAGTTCGTGGGTCGGTTCGCCGCCCTCGCGGGGGTCCTGCTGTCGATCCGCAACAATAACGTCTGCACCGTGCTCCGCGTACCGTCGGCAGATGGCCCGGCCGAACCCGCTTGCGCCGCCCGTAACGACTGCCACCTTGTCTTCGAGTAGTGTTGTCATGCGTCATTTGTCATCACAATCACACATAATAAATAAGTTTAGAGTTGTACAGTGACAGGAACTCGGGACAGTTGTAGGATGGCTGCCAGAGATAGACCAGTAGCTGCTCGGTGATGAAAAGACGAGACGAAAACCCAATTTCTGCAGAAAGCGAGGTTAGCGCCCGATAGCGACGGTCACGGCCTCGTCGTAACGGGTCTTCTCGGCCAGCAGGTCATGCTCGCTACCGGCGGCGATAGCCGACGCCTCGGCGATGCCCGGCCAGCCGATGAGCTCTTTCGACCGCGAGGGCGTGGGGCCCTCGAACTCCTCCAAGGTCTCCTTCTCAAAGGCAATGACACCCAGTCCCCACTCCTCGGCGGCGGCGAGCATCCCTTCCTCGTCGGCTTTCCGGGTGCCCGTGGCGACGAACTCCACGTCGTCGCGATCGAGGTCGGCCTCATCCAGCGCCTGTTCCCAGGCCGCGTGAAACTGCTTGACATCCGCGCCGGCGACGCTGCCACAACCGAGCACGACGCCGTCGTCTTTGTTCCGCTTGAGCACCGTCACGTCGTCGTCGACCAGCACGGCCTTCGGCCCGTCGAGGCGCTCGATTGGGCCGAGTTCGTCGTCCAGCACGGCGAGGTTCGTCGCCACGGTCGAGTCGCCGTTGACGACGTGTGCGTCAAGCGCTTTGGCCTGCTTCTCGACGCCCTGCTTGTCGGCAGCCTCGCTTGCGGTCGTCATCGCCGGCACCGCGCCCATGCTTGCGAGGTCGTCGGCGACCTGATTCGCGCCGTGGTGGCCGCCGGTGATGGGGATAGCCCACGTGAGTTCCTCGTCAACAACACAGATGGCAGGGTCGTCCCACTTGTCGTCGAGCAGGTGGGCGGTCTTGCGCATCGCGATGCCACTTGCCATCAGCCCGATGAAGCAGTCGTACTCGCCCCAGTACTCCTCGAACACGTCGCCGTGGTATTCGAGGATGTCGATGGATTCGTAACGGTCGCCAATGCCGTCGACGATGTCCTCGGCCGTATCCATCTTCCGCCCGAAGGCCACGATGGCGATGTCGTCGGCTACTTCACCGTCTGAATCGGGTGCTTTGCAACCATGCGAACCGGACTCGTCGTCTGTGTCAGTGCTCATCAGTCATCAGCCTCCTGTGAATCCGCGTCGCTCCCACGATTCGCCCAGTCGCCGTAGAGGAACGAGCGCTCGTAGTCCTCGCCGCCGACAGCGTCGCCGATGACGACCATCGCAGAAGCGCGATAGCCCGCGTCCTCCAGCTTCTCGCCGATGGTCGCAATTGTCCCCTCGATGACATCCTCGTCGGGCCAGGACGCGTGGTAAATAGCCGCCACTGGGGTTTCGGGGTCGTGGCCGTCTTCGAGCAGTCGGTCCATCGTCTCGCTGACGGCATGGGTGCCCAGATAGATACAGGTCGTGACGTCACCCATGCCGACGAACTCGGAGATGTGGTCCTCGTCCTCGTCCAGTGTCTTGCCCTGCGGGCGGGTGAAGGCGACGTGGTCGGCGACCTCGTTCAGCGTCAGCTGCGTTCGCATCGTTGCGCTGGCGGCGAAGGCGGAGGTGACGCCGGGGACGATGTAGGTCGGGACGCCCTCGTGTTCGAGCGCGTCCATCTGCTCCAAGGCCGCGCCGTAGATGGCGGGGTCGCCGCTGTGAAGGCGGACAACGGTGTCGCCGGCCTCGTAGGCGTCCCGCATCAGCGGAATCAGCTCTTCGAGGTCCTTGCCGATGGAGGACACCGTTTCGGCGTCCTCACAGTACTCCTCCAGCAGTTCGCTGTTGACGAGCGATCCGGCGTGGACCACGAGGTCGGCGTCGGCTAGGAGTTCCCGGCCAGCGACGGTCAGCAGCCGAGGGTTGCCGGGCCCGGCTCCGACGAAGGGAATACCCTCCTGCTCGTCGCCGGCACTGTACTCGTACACGCGGTCGTCTCGGTTCCCGGCGACGGAGTCGATTGCCGTCTGTGGGTCCGTCTCGCTCGGTTCCTCAGTCATGCTTCACCTCGTCGCCGCAGAGAACGGCTTCAGAGCGTTCCTGTCTCGCCAGTTCACCGATAGACTGCTCGCCGCCGTCGGTCACGACACCGCTCTCGTCGGCCGCTTCGAGGAAGGCGTCGGTCGCCTGCTCGACGCGCGTCTCGGGCTTCTCGGCGTAGGCCAGCGTGTAGTAGTCTCGCTCGTCGATGTCGGTCGGGTCGTCGGTCACGACCGTCTCGCCCTGTTCCATGAACAGCCGGCGGCCGTACACCACGTCGTAGCCGGCCTCGACCAGTCCCTCGTGAGTGGCCGGCGCGTCGGTCACTTTGAACAGAATCATTCGGTCAGGGCCGGTCGGCGACGCGCCGCGGTCGGCCTCCCGTAGCGCCAGACTCGACCCGGCGGTGATTTCGACGCCTAGCGCGGTCGCAAATGCCGACATAGCACTGACGCCGGGCACCACTTCGAGATCGACCTCAGGGTGGAACGCCGCGAGCGTTCGCCGGAGGTGACCAAACGTTGAGTAGACGTTCGGGTCCCCCAGCGTGACGAAGGCGGCGTCGCCGTCGCGGGCGGTCGGCGCGATCTCGGCGGCGGCTTCCTTCCAGGCCGTCCGAAGCTTGTCCTCGTCGCGTGTCATCGGGAAGTCGAGGTCGCCGATGCGCTCCTCAGGGACGTGCTCGGTCGCGACCGACCGCGAGAGCCGCCCCGGCGAGTACACGACGTCGGCGGATTCGAGAGTGCGCTTCCCGCGGACAGTCACCAGATCGGGCTGGCCGGGACCGAGGCCGATGCCGTAGAGGGTCATTGCTGGCCTCCGTCGGTCGCCTCAGTCTCAGACGGTGACCCGCCGTCGGCGGCAACGTCCTCGCTGGCGCTGCCGACGAGCATGTACACCGGGTTCTCCGAGTTGAAGCTCGTCGCGCCAGCGAGTTCGTAGCCGTGGCTCACCTGGAACTGAACGACCTCCTCCAGAATGTCGCGTTCGCGGAAGGCCTCCGTCGCCGCACCGGCGACTTCGAGCCGCGAGACGTTCATCACGATTCGGTCGACGCCGGTCTCGACCGCGTGGTCGAGAACGGCCTCGTAGTTGCGTGATCCGCCGAGGAACAGGGCGTCGGCGTCGTCCGGCAGGCCCTCCGGGGCCTCGGCCTCGCGCAACTCGACGTCGGCGTCGACATCGTTGGCGGCGAGGTTCTTGCGAGTCACGTCGAGTCGATTCCCCTTGCGTTCGAGCGCAGTGACCCGCCCGGCCTGGCGCGCCGCCGTGATGGTGACGGCGCCGGTACAGGAACCGACCTCCGCGAAGTGGTCGGACCCGGTGAGAGCGAGTTTGCTAGCGAGGACGGCCCGGACCTCCGGCTTGGTGGGACCGGCCTTCGCATCGTGTGGGAGCGAGACGCGGGACATCACGCTATACAACTACAGTAGCGCGTAAAACAATTTTGGTTGTATTAGTCCAAGTACGGATTACAGCGGCGTCGGTGGCGGAGACGGGAGCGAGTCGGCAGGCTGGTTGACAGCAGTGCAAGCAGAGTATGCCAGAGCGGAGCCCAGAATCCGAATCAGAACTCCGGCCCAGGTGCCGGCACGCCGTCGCTGTCGTCACCGCCGTCTAGGTCGAACTTCTCCCGCAGTTCCCGGATACGGTCTCTGATGTCCGCCGCCAGTTCGAACTCCAGATTGTCCGCGGCCTCCTGCATCCGCTCTTCCAGTTGTTCGATCTGGCGAGCGGTTTCGTCGGCGTCGCTCGCTCCGTCACCGGAGATGCCGCCAGTATCGGTCTTGCTGCCGGGCAAGTTCGTCTCGCCGACTTCCTTCTCAATGGTGGTCGGTTCGAAGCCGTGTTCCTCGTTGTACTGCTGCTGGATGCGCCGGCGGCGCTGGGTCTCCTGAATGGCCGACTGCATGGCGTTGCTCCGCTCGTCGGCGTACAGCACCACTTCGCCGTTGACGTTCCGGGCGGCCCGCCCCATCGTCTGGACGAGCGTCGTCTCCGACCGCAGGAACCCCTCCTGATCGGCGTCGAGAATTGCCACGAGCGATACCTCCGGAATGTCGAGCCCCTCTCTGAGGAGATTGATGCCGACTAGAACGTCAATATCGCCCAGTCGGAGCGAGCGGATGAGTTCGTGCCGTTCCAGCGTGTCTGTCTCGTCGTGCATGTAGGCGACGTTCACGCCGGACTCTTCGAGATACTCCGTGAGGTCCTCAGCCATCCGTTTCGTGAGTGTGGTCACCAGCACGCGCTCGTCGCGGTCGACGCGGTCGTCGATCCGTCCGAGCAGGTCCTCGACCTGTCCCGTCGCCGAGGCGATTTCGACGGCCGGGTCGACGAGATGGGTCGGACGGACAATTTGCTCGACGACCTGGTCGCTGTGTTCGCGCTCGTAGTCGCCCGGCGTGGCGCTCACGTACAGCGTCTGGTCGGTCTTTTCCTCGAATTCCTCGAAAGTGAGCGGGCGATTGTCGAACGCCGTCGGCAGGCGGAAGCCGTTCTCGACGAGGCTCTCTTTGCGGCTCTTGTCGCCCTCGAACTGGCCGCGGATTTGGGGGAGTGTCTGGTGGGACTCATCGACGACGGTGAGGAAGTCATCGGGGAAGTAATCCAGCAGGGTGTAGGGGGCCTCGCCCGTCTCGCGGTCCGAGAGGTGGACCGAGTAGTTCTCGATACCCGAGCAGTAGCCCGTCTCCTGCATCATCTCGATGTCGAACGTGGTCCGCTCCTCGATACGCTGGGTGGCGACGTGGTCGCCCTGCCGCTCGAAGTAGCTAATGCGCTGGTCCAGCAGTTCCTCAATCTCGTCGATAGCCCGCTGGAGCCGCTGTTCCGGAATCGAGTAGTGCTCCGCCGGGTGCAACAGCGCGGCTGGCTCCTCGCTTTTGACCTCGCCCTCAAGCGGGTCGACCTTCAGCATCCGGTCAATCTCGTCGCCCCAGAACTCCACTCGCAGGGCGTAGCGGGCGTACATCGGGTAGATTTCGAGCGTGTCTCCGCGCACGCGGAAGGTTCCCTGCGTGAAGTCCACGTCGTTGCGCTCGTAGTTCAGGTCGACCAGCCGACCGAGCAGTTCATCGCGCTCGATCTCCTGCCCGACTTCGAGCGAGAGGGACATATCGATATAGTTGCGCGGGTCACCGAGCCCGTAGATGGCTGACACCGACGCGACGACGATGACGTCGTCCCGGGTAAGCAGCGAGCGCGTCGCGGAGTGGCGCAATCGGTCAATTTCGTCATTGATGGAGGCGTCCTTATCGATGAACGTGTCCGTCTGCTCGACGTAGGCCTCGGGCTGGTAGTAGTCGTAATAGGAGACGAAGTACTCGACGGCGTTGTCCGGAAACAGCTCGCGGAACTCCTCGTACAGTTGCGCTGCGAGGGTCTTGTTGTGGGCGATAACGAGGGTCGGCTGCTGGATCTCCTCGACAACCCACGAGACGGTATTGGTCTTCCCGGAACCAGTCACACCGAGCAGTGTCTGTCGGTCCATCCCCTGGCGATAGCCCGACGCCAGCTGTTCGATGGCCTCGGGCTGGTCGCCCGCAGGGTCGAACGGAGCGTCGACACGGAACTCGCGGTCGACATCTGGTCGGTCAATAGAGAGGGGGCCGCCGGTGTCGCTCATTAGCGATACATCGGGCTGGAGAGACTTGAGCCGCGTGGTTCATGTGAGACCGGACCAGTCGGCCTGTGTTGTAAAGGTGATACGACAGCCCGGAGACGGGAAGAAGATGCAACAGTGTTAGTCTCGAAAGTAAGCATCCAATACGATTCAGACGGAGTATAAACAGTCTTGTAGTTTTATTCTGTTTCATAATCGAATATCTGACATGGGCGAGACAGAAACATCGACCGAGAGCGAGGAGATTCTCGTCAGTGGGCGCTGGTCGGTCGGAAACTGGGCCGTTATCGGGCTGTTCTTCGTTCTGACCATTGTCGGCATCGCGATGGCAGCGGGAGCGGGCGGCCGTGCGCTACTCACCAGAACAGTTGGCGGTGACGGGCCGGGAGTCATCATACCGGTGGCTGTCTTCCTGTATTCGGGCCTGGGTGCGCTGGGCTATGTCTTCACGAAACTGATGACCTCACTCGACGACTACGACAAGTGGAGCGACTTCGAAAACCTTGCCGAGATGTTGATGCGGATTCCTGCCGCCTGGCTTCTGGCTGTCGGCGTCTATCAGTTCGGCAGTCTGGCACTCGGCTCGACGGAACTCGCGTCGTCGCAGTTGGCCACCGGTGTCCCGTTCCTCGTCGGCCTCTACGTCAATGTCGCGTTCAAGTGGCTAGGCGGTCTGGCGGACCGGCTACTCGGACAGCAGGCAAAGCGGTCAGGGTGGGTGGATAGCAACAGCGGGCCAAGCGGCGGCCAGACCGCGGCTGATGGTGGGCCCGCCGAGCGGAGTCCAGACTCCGGACAGGGGCCAAGCGGAGACGACTGAAGCGTCGTTATCTGGCGCTCCCGCAACGAGGCGCGGACACGAAGAACCGTCAGCAGACCGGTTTCGGGTTCACACCAAGGTCTTCCAGCGTCTCGAAGTACTCGTCGTAGGCCGTCGAAATGACGTCAATAGCAGCCGCCTCCGCGGCGTCCCAGTCGTCGTCATCCTCGCAGACGGAATCGAGCAGTTCGGCGGCCTCATCGCGGAGGTCCACCACGTCGCTGCCGGCGCTGCGGAACGTACTCGCCGTCTGTGGGTCCGCCTGGCCGGTGAAGAAGCCGGTGTACTGTTCCTTGACCTTCTTATCGACAAGCGTCCAGCCAACGAAGCCGCCGAGGCGTTCGACCGTCCCGTTGAAGTCGTCAAGCACGTCGTGCATCGCCGGCGTTCGGTCGACCGGCTCGGCATCAGTGCTGTCACGGCGCTCGGCCGTTTCGGCTGCCGCATCGACAAACAGCGCCGCCGCGTCGTCGTGCTCGTCGTCGCTCCAGGCATCGAACGTGTCGTGGGCCGCCTGCTCGCGGGCGGCTGCCGCCGCCAGTACCACGTCCGGTTCCATCTCGCCGCGGGTGTCGGCGTACAGTGTCTTCGAAGACCCTAGTCGGGAGAGTTCCGTCTGCTGGTCGTCACGAACTGCGTCGATAAGGTCGGCTGCGGTCATACTCTGGCCTGTGGCCGGCGCGGGCTTGTAACCATCGGACCCGCCGCTAGAAGGCTCGTATGGCTGCGGGGAGTAAGCCCCCTTCTGTTCGGGCCAGCATTCGGCTGAGCGGCCACGTCCAGCGCTTGCGCGCAGCGTCGGACTACCTGTCGACGCGGCCTTGCACCGGTGAGGTTTCGCCGTTCCATCGGTCCGTCGCCGGAAGCGTGGGGCGTCTCAGACGGCCCACGGAATGCGTGGGGCATCGAAGATGGCCCACGTGTGGAGCACAACTGTGATCCACGAACGCGCGCCCCGGAGTCACCGGGTCGCGACTGCCCTCGGTGGGTTACCTCTCCCTCGCTTTGGCCGCGTGCCGCACCGTCTGGTGGGGCACGACCAGCCTCGCTCGGGATTCGCACACCTCATCGGTCCGGCGACGACGTGTCGTTGCTGTTCCAGAGCCGACGGTCTTCCGCCCCGGGCTTGCGCCCGGTCACCTGTCCGACAGGTGGGGGGACTTTCCTCATGGCTTGCGCCACGGGAGCCGGCCTCCCGCTGCCACCAACAGGTACGCCAGTGCCGCGAATAAGGCTTACCAACGACCTTTTTCGGCGTCGGGTTCGCGCTTCGCGCGAACCGCTCCTTGGAAAACGTCGATGAAAAAGCGCGAATCGCAACGCGATTCGCGTGAAACCGCTCGCTTCGCTCACGGTATGCTCGTAAACGACAACTACTGATTTTGTGTATTCGAACGAGCCTGCCCTTCCCCCGTCTTCGTGAGCGGAGCGAGCGAAGGCTCGTCAGAGCAGCGCTCTGACGGAGGGTCGCGCGACGGAGCGCGCTCCCGGCCACAGGCGGTGAAGAAAGGGATTCAAAATACGGACAGTTGTACGATTCGCAAAAGTCGAACCGGGAGTGCCCAGCAGTGCGCCTTAGTCGTCGGAGGGCAGGGGCTCACCAGAGCCGTCGGTCGGCGCGGGCGAGGCCTGCATGTCGTCGTCCTCTGCGTAGGGGTACCACGTCATCTTCGTGTTGTGCATGTACGGATCATGGTAGTCCGTCTCTTCCGGTTCGACCATTTCGGCCAGCGTCTCCTCGTCGCGGTCCTCAACGAAGTCACGGAAGGTCTCGCCACCCTCACGGGCGTCTTCGAAGTTGTTGACGAGGTTCTTGATCGCGCCAGGGACTTCATCGGCTGGGACGCGCATCTCTACCCAGTCGGCAAAGCGCGGGTCGTCGCCGAGGCCGCCGCCGAGGCCGATGTCGAGCGCCTCAACCGGTTCGCCGTCCTTGCGGGTCTTCATGCCACGCAGGGACACGTCGGCGATCTGGGGCTGGGCACAGGAAGCCGTACAGCCCGAGAGGTGGATGTGGAAGTCCTTGTGGTCCTCGGGCAGTTCGACGTTGTCCTTGAGCCAGCGGGCGTACCGCACTTGACGGTTCTTCGTCTCGACGATAGAGAGCGAGCAGTACTCCGTGCCCGTGCAGGCGATGGAGCCGCGCATGAACGGCGACGGGTCCGGGGAGTAGTTCTCCAGCAGGGGTTCGCTGGTGAACTCGTCAAGGTTCTCCTCGGGCACGTCAGTGACGATGATGTTCTGGCGCTGGGTCAGTCGGACCTCGCCGGAGCCGTACTCGTCGGCGAGTTCCGCGAGTTCCAGCACGTCGTCGGCACCCATGCGACCGACCAGCACGTTCAGGCCGATGTAGTAGTTGCCGTCTTTCTGCTCGTGAATCCCGACGTGGTCGTTGTGCCCGTCCTGAGACCCAGTGTTGTAGCTGTACTGGTCGCGCATGTCCTCGCCTGCAGTCGGGAGTTCGAAGTCGACGTACTCCTCCTGCAGGACCGAGCGCATCTTCTCCGGCCCCCACTCGTCCATGAGGAACTTGATGCGGGCGTTGAAGCGGTCCTCGCGGTCACCGTAGTCACGGAAGAGCGAAGACATGCCGTGGGCCACGTCAGCGGCCTGCTCCGGCGGGACCCACACGTCGATATCGCGGGCGAGACGCGGTTCCTTGCGGGAGAGGCCGCCGCCGATACGGACGTTGAATCCGAGTTCGCCATCCTTCTCAGCGGGCTCGAAGGCGAGGTCGTTGATATCGCCCTGTCCACAGCCCTCGTCACAGCCGGCGATGGCGACCTTCCACTTGCGCGGGAGGTTGGAGTAGTCGTCGTTGCCCTTGAACGTCTCGTGGAGGTCCTCGGCGACGGGCCAGGCGTCGACGTGCTCGTGTTTGTCCTTACCGGCGACGGGACAGCCGACGATGTTCCGCCAGGAGTCGCCACAGGCCTGCTGGGTTCCCAAACCGACGGCTTCGAGCTTCTCGAAGATTTCCGGGATGTCCTCCAGTTTGATCCAGTGGAGCTGGATGCTCTGGCGGGTCGTCCAGTCACAGTAGGCCTCGCCGAACTCGGGATTGTCGACGGGACCGGTCGCGTACTCCTTCGCGATTTCGCCGATGACTTCGAGCTGGCCGGGCTTGATGACGCCGTTTGGCGTCCCGATACGCATCATGAAGTACGACTCCTGACCGGAGCGCTGATGATACAGGCCCCACCATTTGAAGCGCTCGAACCAGGCGTCGTGTTCGTCTTCCGGGATGGCATCCCAGCCCTGCTCTGCGAACTCCATCAAATGCTCCCGGATCTCGTTACCGTAAACCTCGTCCTTCCAATTCTCGACTTTCGTGGGCATAGCTAATGTGTTCTTCCACAAGTCTCACTGACTTATACAACACACTTTGCCGTCAACCGTCTCCCCCACTCCCCGAAACAAGAGATTGTTGCCTATTCTTTTGGACAGGCGAGCCGGGTTCGCTTCGCCGGGAAATGGACGCTCTCGTGGACAACGCCGTAGAACTCGCCGGAATCTGGGTCCACGACGCGCCCGACCGTCAGCCAGTCGGTCACGCCGCTTTCACCACAGGAGATACACTGGCCGGCTATTCGCGCCTGGATATCGAGATAATCAACGCCCACTTCCACGAATCCCTCAGCGAGCAAATCCGTCGTCTCACACCCACAGAAGTCGCTTTGAGCCAACAACCACAGGTCCGAGACGTTCACTTCCCGCGAGTCGTTGACGGAAATCCAGGCCCCGTCGTCGAGCTGGTGAACGTCAGTCGTCATTACATCTCATTAGATTCTCGAAACACCTGAGGCCATCGGCGGGTGCAAGTATCACCGGGTCGAGTCGAATCCGCCGCAGTCATGCGGTGTGTGTCTCATGATAATAACCCGCTATTTGTCAGGCTCTGTACGAGATACACACATATGTTGCCGGTAAGTCGCAGTGCGGGCCAAGCTTACAGCAGAGTCCGTCCTTAAGATAGTGGGGCTATTACAGAGGAGTACGACATCCCGTGGCGGCCACGCTGGTCGTCGCTGTGAGAGAAACGATGACGAACGCACAACAGACCCACGACGACGATGCCGAGCGCGAAGAGCCAACGACAGACCACCTCGACAATGTCGAGGACGGCTGTGGCTGCACAGAGATTTGGGAGCACATGAGCGAAGAACGCGAAAGCGAAAGCGCATCCGACGACTGACACCCCTGTACGGGGTACTTTTGTGCGGCGCTTCCTAAACACATATCGATGCCAGAGGGGCCCGATAACTACGTTCCATCGACCGACCGTGAATCACCGGTCGGTAAGCCGGTCATCCGCGGCGACCCAGCACTCACTGGACAGCGACCCGAGGAGGCCATCGAGTTCGATCCCGACGACCCCGAGAGCCTCGAACTCGCCGCGAAGACAGTCAAAAAATTCTCCGAGAACACCGCCGGCGCCGACGATAACGTGTTCATTCTGCGCGGCGCAGCCGCATGTGCGGCCCTGGTCCGTGGTGAAGGATCCTACAAGGCCGCTGCCGAACGGGCCGGCGGGGAGGCGTCGGTCTCATTCATCCGGAAATGGTCCCGCGTCCACGACCTCCCCCGGTCTGTCCGTATTCACGTCGCGATGGGGCATATCGCGCCAACGGCGGCCAAACACATCGCCAGAGTCTCCGGCGAGTCCCGCCTTCTACTGGCGTGGGCCGCCCTCGATCACGATCTCACCGTCCGCCAGATCCGATCCGTTGCCAGCAGTGTTAATGACGGCGCGTCCGTAGACGCGGCGCTCGCCAGAAACGGGTACGCGCTGGGTGAAATGCGGACGCAACTCGACCGCGACGCCTACTGTCGACTCCGCCGGCAGGCCGCACTCGATGGGGTCTCTCCCGGAGAAGTCATCAGTGAGGCTATCGAGTCGTACTTCGACGACGGACCGTAAGGCCTTAATCGCCGCTCCCCCGAGCGAATAGCGAGGGCCGGTAGCTCAGTTAGGCAGAGCGTCTGGCTTTTAACCAGATGGTCGGGGGTTCAACTCCCTCCCGGCCCGTTTCCCTGCAAAACGACAGTGAATAGTGGTAACGCTGTGGGGGAGTTGAACCCTGCCAGTCGCGTGCAACGGAGAGCATATCTGGCTCCGGTGCAACTCCCTACAACTATTCTATGTACAAAAGAAGCGGCGCAACAGTACATAGTCCGAGACCGGTTCATTTACCACCGAGACAGCGAATGTCACCAGTATGGACGAAACTACCGATACAATTCAGCGCACACTCGCGCAACCGCTGCGCCCACTGGGCGCGACTGTGGGTGTACTGCTCGTCGTCGCCACGCTCGCTGCGGTCGCCAGCACGCCGTGGCAGACGAACCCGTCAACTGGAGCGGTGGCCATGCAACTGGTCGCGGCGGTCCTAATGGGTGTGATCGGTGTCGGACTTGCGTACATCACCTGGGCAGCCGACGCGTAAGTCAGTCGTCAAAGAGCGTAAAAAGACGTCGTTATTATCCGCGGACGGGCATATACGCCATCCCTAGCATCAGTACGGCCGCGATGCCCGAGAGGATCGAGATGCCCCAGATGCCGTTCTTGCGCTCGTGGAAGTAGTCCTGCTGGTCAAGTGTCTCCTGATACTGATCGTACTGCTGAATTGAGACGATCTGGACGGTATGGTGGTCGGGGAAGTGCGTGAAGAACTGCTGTCCGCTCAGCGTGACGTTCCCACCCTCCGAAAGTTCGACCGTGTTTTCGCGCGGGGCGAACCATTCGAGCGTCGCGCCGTCGACGGTCACTTCGGAGATTGTGGCCTCCTGCGTGCCGCTGTCGGTCGCATGCGGGTAGGTATCACCAGTGGTGAACGACACCGTCTCCGGCTCTGGGAGCCACTCACTCAGCGGGACTTGCGTGTTGTTCGACCGGTAGACCACGTATTCAGTCCCGTTCTGGGTCGCCAACGTGTTCTTGACCGAGGAGTCCTCAGCGAGGAGCGCGCTGACGTTGAGCTCTTCTTCGAGCGTCACCGTACTCTCGTTGCTGTCAGTGTGCACGCGGTAGGTGTCGTTCTGGTAGGTCGTCGTAGTATTATGCTCTAATGTCGCAGTATACTGTGACGATTCGTTCGTCCACGAAAGGTCAGCTGCCATACTGCCGCCACCGCCGCCGTGGCCGCCACCGCCGCTGGACATATGAATGTTCGTGGCTGTGTATTCCGTTCCGTCGACAGTGAATGCACTCTCGTTGGTCAGTTCGGCGTCAGCGTCAAGCGACACCGCCGGCCGCTGACTCTCCGCGACGCCGATGTAGGCGTACGCAGCAACACTGATAACGAGGAAGAACGCGAAGTACGCCGCCGCGGCTCGTCGTTGCATATCAGGAGGGTCAGTCGCCGCGCCGTTTAATGATTACTTTTCGAGTGTATCGGTACGTGGGTGGCACGGCCGTTTCGCCCCGGCAACGGCGGTGCAGATGCATCACACTGGTCAGGCTGTCTCAGATTCGCCAGCGAGAACGTCGTAGCTGTCGAGCGTCCCTGCCATCGGGGGGGCATCCGGATCGTCTTTCCGCTGAGTGCCGTAGTCCATCCACACGCCGCTCGTGTAACTGTACATCTCGAATGCGGCGTCGGTCTCGACGACGATATCGATGACTGCGTCCTCGGGGGCATCATCAAGAACGACGGCCGACCGAACATCGTTGTCGTGGTGCATCACCCAGACCGCGACAGCACCGTCGGTATCATCTAGTAGGGCACTGGCTTCCGCCGGCGAAAACGGGCGGTGAGGCCAGTCATCGACGGGTTCTGGCTCGTTCATACCGGTAGCACGGACCGCAACGGTATCGGTGTTCCCCTGTTACATGGGGTCACCCCACCGTCAGTCGGCGAAGTAGCTGGTGAAAAAGCCGGACAGGAACGACGAGATAGCGACGGCCATGGCCATATCAGTCAGACTCCACGGCGCGTCTTCGTCGTCGGCCAGCCAGACAGTGACAGCGACACTGATTACCAGTGAGACGATCCCGTTGAGGAGGTGCTTGTTCTTGAGCAGACTCATACGCCTGTCCGTTGGTGCGGGGTTCGTATAGAGATTACCCACAGGCGATGTGTCACTGACTGAAACGGAGTCACTGAATTCGGTTGGCGGGTGGGCGCTGGGACGGCTAGCCGTCACAGCAGACCGTGTACCGAACGTCGGCATTGACAAGCGATTGAACCTGCGCAACAACGCTGTCGATCGTCTCGAACTGCCCGAATTTGCTCACGACCGACCCGTCCGCACGTAACACGACCGTCCACCGGTGGCCGTCCGGACCATCGGCCCGTTCAAACGCGATTTCGCGGTCAGGCAATCGAGCGACGACTGGGCCGTCAGTGGTGACCGTCCACGATACGCTATCGGCAAGCGCGCCCTCCAGTGCCGTTTCGAGTCGTCGCCCGAGTCTGGCCGTCGGTTCGTCCTGTGCGTCCATACAGAAACACCGGGGTGCAGAAGCATAAGCCGTTGTGGCACTACACAACGTTCAAACGGCCCAAACCCATACAGAGGATGTGACTCAGTCGCTTCTCGTCTACGACGGCAGTACCGACCTGTTCCGGCGCGCTGCCGAGACGGTAACCCGCTGTGCCACGGATATCACGCCTGTTCCCTGGGAATCCGATGCGATTCAGGCGTTCCTCCGGGCACAGTTCGGTGATCTCCCGTTCGCGTTCATCCTGATCGAAGGGGAGTCAGTCCACGTCGGCGAAGCGGCCGTGAAGGAAGCGCTGGAAGGACTCGATATCGCGGCCCCCGTCGCTCGGTTAGCTGAGCAGGTGTACCCCACCGCAGCCGGGCCGTTTGGGCGTGTTGTCCACGGCCAAGTTCCGGCCGACATCCACGGGACCTTTCCACTGGACGAGACAGCGAAACGCCACATCGAACCGCTCCGGCAGGTCCATACGATACCTGTCGAAACGGAGTAATCAAGCCAATAGGTGGCATAGCCGACCAGAACTGGCCTGCCATGCGGTCGGTTTTCCCACAAGAACCAAAGATACTACAACTACCGTTTGCGGCGTGTTCGGATGATACGCCACCAAGTACGCTGCGTTGCGCTGAACAATCCCATTGCCCAGTCACAACAGCCTACGCTTTACTCGCAGATACAGCGGGATATCCCGGTCGGTGTCGCGGACACGTCGTTTGCTTGTCCCGAGCAACCCGATGACGAATGCCAGCACAGCCACGGTGAGCGCCGCATTAATCACACCCAGTGCCACCAGTGGGTGAATGTCATGCATTGCGATAATAACGGTAGGGGGCAGCAAAACGATGTACCGGTACTCAGAGACGGTCACAACCTTCTGTTCGCCTCGTGGCGGTGCGGGGGCATACAACGCTGTTGAGTCCGTCTCACCGCCAGGGACATCGAGCCACCGATTCTCGATTGTCGTCTGACCGGACGCGTTAAACACGACGAGCATCGTCACCAGCGCATCTTCGTTGTTGGCTACAAGCGTGGCTTCAACCGGCTCACCGGGGGCGACGTTGTTCCCGGTTGCGATCTCACCCGCCGGGATCTGGTGCGTCGAGCTCGGAGCTACCATTGCGATGTTGGCTGGCACGATGATGATTGCAGTCAGAAAGAGCGCGGCGTATCGCGGATCGAAGGTATCCTGCCCGCGCGAGCGGGCTCGGTCACGCGAGGAACCGTTCACAATCCCACTACTGAGGCTTATTGCAAACAGTATCACGCCGGAGACCAGCATCACCGATCCTGCCTGCCAGGACTCGGCTGCTTGCTCAACCCCGAGGACCGTCGTAACCGCAGTCAGAATGTTCGTGACGACGACGCGGCCGGCGAGGATGGCCGTGCCGAAATTCGGAATTGTCACCACCTGTCCACCGGGTTGCCAGGCGACCGCGACGATTTGGCTTTCAGACACTGGGGGTTCAGCCCCGTCCTGGTCTGTGAAGGGGTTCGCGTCTCCCCGGGTGATGTACCCCCGCTCAGTCTCGCCGACGACTCGGTGTGTCGTCAGCTCCCCACCGCGGATCTCCTGTGACTGGAACACGATAACGTCACCCTGCTCGATGTCGCCTGCGACCTGCTCCGGAATCGCGACGAAGCCATCGCCTTCCTGAATCGTTGGCGACATACTCCCGGACACGACGAAGCTCAAAAGCACTGGCTGCCCGACCAGTGCACCCACGACGAGTGCCAGAACCAACACGAATCCGGCGAGTGTCAGTCCCCTCACAACATACGTTCGGAGCATACCAGTGTGTCGCTACGCGATGTAGACCAGCAGAATATAAATCGGTGTTGCTCAGCCAGGGAAAGCGATGTGAGCGCCGTATCGTCACAGGATATCGTGTTTCAACTCGTCAGCTGTGCCAATCGCAAGCGGTGGCTCCCGCTATCGATATCTATCTCCTGCCGCGGCCGCGAAAATAGAACAGCGCAAACACTGTCGGAGCGATCAGTAATTGCGGGACGTGGCCGGTCGATGGGGTCACCCGTCGTTCGAGTCGCGCGTGTCGCTTTCATCAGGATGTGTCGCATCAGCATCCTCGGTCGAGTCGTTGAAGAGCAGGCTCGAAAGCGACGCTGTCGCGTCGTCTCTGTCTTCCGAGGCGGGCTCGGTACCCCTCGCCACTGGTGACGAAAGTGGGTCGACAGCCGGTGGCGCCGTGTACGTGTAGATTTCATTGTCGACGAGGACTGCATACTGATCACCATCTTCGAGGACGCGCCTGTCACTATCGATAGCAATGTCAACGAGGTCTGCCAGCGAGTTCGTCGGGACAGGTGTCCGGTCGTCGGTATCCGGGATTCGTGCCGTCGAGATCCACTCGTCAAAGTCATTACGTGCACGCTCGAACTCGTTGCGCGCTCGCTCACGGTCAGTGACTACAAGCCAGCCACGCCAGCGTGCGGTCCCGAGGAAGGCCATACACACCAGTCCGAATACACAGAGCACAGGCCCGCCGTACAGTTCCAGCCGTGTCGGTTCAATAGTCCGGGTTACCGGTTCGGTCGCGTCGTAGGAGGTCGCTCCGGTTGTGGTAGTGCTGACGCGGTACACGCTCTGTCCGGGCACAATCTCGATGCGGTCGGTGCGAGTATCGGTAAACGTCTCTCCGTCGACTGACGATTCGACAGTCGTGTCGGCGACAAGGAGGACTTCGGTCTGTCCGGGGGCAGCCCCGAGGTCGTTCTGTATTGCTTCAGTGCGATTGAGGATTGTCGGGATGTCCACACTGACTGTAGTGGCTGCCGACTCGCCGTCCTCGATTTCGACAGCATCGAGCGTGTCGAGCGAGTCGCGCGTCTGCCAGTGAACCACCTGATTCCCGTTTCGCTCCTCGACCGCGCGGATGATCAGTGACAGGTTCGTCGAGGTGACTGCCGCGTTCCCGTCGGTGTTGTCGTGTGAAACCGTGTACGTGCCATCGAGTTCGGGCGATGCCGTCGTAAAATACAGCGACCGGTTGCTGAGTTGCTCACCCGCACTGAAAACCTCGGTATCACGCGTCACTGTTGCACCGTGTTCGAACCCGCTTTCCACCGTCCACGTGCCGACAGTCTGCTGTTCAGTAACTGTTTCCGCTCCGTCGACATGGCTGTCGTAGGTGACGTAGCCGCCAGCAAGCGTTAGCGCAAGTGTAACGAGCAGTATCAGCACGAACCACCTGCTAAGCGCAGAGCGAACCGAAACTGAAAGCAAGTTATCCATTTTCACTATTGACACCCGGTAGTCTGCGATGCGACGTGACTACTGGCCCCCTTGAGACCAGCAAATTAGTCTTTTCTGCTTCATTTGATTCGCTGTTGGCCAGATATTGTTTCGTTGCATGCGCTACGGACAGTGTGGTTTGGATAGATATGCTCATAGAACTCAGCCGCCTATACTGCCGCTGTCGCCGTTTTTGCTTGTCGCGTAGAGATTTTGAACCTGCTCGCTGGTGAGCGCGGTGTCGTAGGCTTTTGGCTCGTCCATGAAACCATCAAACGGAAAACTGAGATCGTCATTACCGTCAATCCCGTTGCCTATCCGGAGTGGTTCATCGGACCCAAACGGGTCTTTTAGATCGCCGCTGTATCCATCATTTTCGTAATCTCCATTTACATATACTCTGTCTTCAGATGGGTTAGACGACCGGTGGGTCCAGACAACATGGTTCCAATTACCTTCACCCACTGTTGCACCTGTCTTTATTTCATTCGTCTTTCCACTTCTCTGCCCGGTTTCTATTCCGATTTCAAATTTATTATCAGATCTATCGTCAGTTTCGCCGAGGAAAAACTGGTATCCCTTCTCAGCGTCAGAATCTCGGTTATTTCTGGGGGAATCCCATTTACTGAACAGTCGCGCGTACAAATTCGGAATTGAAGTCGGTTTTATCCAGATGGACAGTGAAAAGTCATCGGTGAAATCTAATTCAGAGTTAGACACTGTAATAACGCCTCTCCCGCCGGAGTACCTGTCGCCGCCGAACTCAAGTACGGTGCCACGATTACCACCGTCTGCTGGGTCTGGCTCATAACCATAGTAGGTGCCGCGACTCCATCCTACTGATTTACGGCTGGCGTCGTTGCCGCTCCAGATATCTGAGACTGTTTGTCCCCCTATTTGTTCAAAATCCCAGTACGAAACCCGCGGGTCTTCGTATGTAACGGTCGGTGTTCGACTCAGCGTTATTGTTTGGTTTTCGTTTTTGGCTCCAGCAGTAAAATCGAGCGGAAGGTCATATTCGCGGTCGGAGCCAATGGACACATCCGGGAGAAGGTCAAGTGTTGCCTCGATCGTCCCCTGCTTTCCCGGTCCAACGCTATCGGGCGTATCAAAGTAATTAGCAGGATCCGTTCCTTCACCTTTGAACAGATCGGCCACCTCAGTGGTATCATCACTGTCGACTGTAGCCGCATTCAGGTTTACTCCAACTTCTTCGTCTAGATTGTTCTGGAACGTTATTAGCGATACCCTCTGACCGGGGCCCCCACTATCGGCCAGTGATTTAATCCCAAACAGCGGACCATCGGAGCTATCTTCAGTTGTGTCGATATTCACCTGACGGTCAGCGGTCACGTCTGTGAACCCACCAGTCCCCCACGTCAGGAGGCCAGCACCGCTACCGATCAGCGCGAGTGCACTCCGGCGAGTCCACTTCTTGCTCATGTTTCAACATCCGGGGGCGTCTCGCCCGCTCCCAGACGGAGTTGCTGGCTCTGCCAGACATGATACAGCCCGGAGCAGAGAAACAGCATGACGACGAGCCCAGCCCACGCGAGGTCAGGAATACTGGCTGGAAACACATTCAGTCCGGCAGCGCCGACAACAGCACCCGACAGCACTGACAGCCCGAGGTAGTACTGTCCCCACGGGATGGAGTCTTCCGGCACAACATCCATGTACACGTCGAGGTCCGCTGCCTGTTCGGTCAGCCTGACCGTTCCATTGTCGTATTCGATCACGCCCGCGCGGTCCATCGCGGGCAGATGCGTCTGTTGCATTGACGTGTACACGCGATGGCGCTCACTGGACGTGATCTCACTCTGTGGTTTCCCGTTTTCCCACGCCGCCACCTGTTCAGCAATATCCGAGAGTTCTGAGTCACCGTCTGTCTGCTTCGCTACGTGTAGCGCGTATCGCCGGCGGTGATTACTGAGTAAGTCGAATACTTCGTCCCGTGTAATCGCGTCACCAGCCCCTGTCTGGTTGCGTTGCTTCCCACCCACTGCCATTGTCGACATATTAGTTTATAATATGTAAAAGCGTTCTGGAATGTCAATGGTAACAAAATTGTATGTAGATTAGGCTGTTAGTAGACGGGACATGGTGTTGACAGCTTCAGAGCCGGTAGTACAGATATTAATATATAGAATTTATGATAATACAGCAGATGAGTCCGTGATTCTATGAGCGTTGAATACTGTCGGGTGCCAAGATGTGAGTGGGCGACGCGGTGTACTAGCTACAGTAAGTAGATTAAGATAGAGGCAATGTTACAGTTCATCAGTGGCAAGACGCTCCGAATCTGGTACCTGCGCTGTATGCGATTACTCGACATCTACATCATAGCAGTCATTGACAGATAGAAGTAAGCTAAATAGCTTCCTAGGTTGTCAATGCCAGTCTGCGATTCACGTCTGAGTTTTATTGTTCTGTAATGCTGATGTCGAGGTCTTCGTTGTTAGCCGAGGTTTCTGTCGTGATTTCGGCACCGGAAGAACTATTCGAGGAGACTGAGATGACTGCTCCATCGGTAACCGATTTTCCGTCGACCTGCGTAAGCACATTGCCGCCATTTTCTCCCCCGAACGTAACGTCAAACGTACTGTTACTGTCAGCGTTTGGCACGAATTTAAACAGACCAGTGTACCCGAGAGTCGAGTTCGGTGGGAGGCCATTATTTTCGCCAAAGACGATTTTCACATCATTAGCAACGAGGCTCACGTACTTGTGGCTCACATTGTCGTACGTTCCATCTGTGCCCGGGTTTGCTCCATCCTGAGCATCCGGATTAGAGGGGAACAGGTTTGTTGCATCAACGGAGTTATCCCCGGGGCCTTTGACTGAGACATCACTTGATGACGTATCGACAAGCACGTCAACAGCGTTGCTTGTGATTGTGTCTGCGATATCGTCTTCGGTAGTTTGGTCTACACCGTCTACGAGCCCGTCCGTGCCACTATCTGCACCGAAAACGTTCACTTCGACTGAACGCGTTGCAGTAACGCTCGTAAACGCGCCCGTACCGAAGAGCGCCCCACCACTGATTGCCAGTCCACCAAGTCCCGTAAGTACGTTTCTACGATTCATATGTTAGTCAGCACGTTATGGCCGTGCCGTACCAGCTACGACAGTTCCCGGGGACTTACTATTGTGCTGCTTGAGCCGGCTTACAGCCATGCTTGAGCCGCTAATGGACGGCATTAACACCGCTCAGGCAGGTCAATAGTAACTGGTGGGCTATCGTTGTGTAGCATAACAGATGAGACTAAATCGACGAAGTGTCCTGCTCGGGCTCGGGACAATCAGTGCGACTGTCGGCGGCGCGTTCGGCTCCGGTGCATTCTCCTCAGTTGAAGCGACGCGGACAGTTAAACTGAATACCAGTGGCGACTCAAGTTCCCTTCTGAGTTTTAAGCAGAATCCGAACAACAACACTGCTGAGAAGATAATTACTACTGAATCTGTTGGATCCAGTAGTAACGACGTGATTAAGATTGAGCAGATCGATCTGAATGAAAGGGCAACAACGCGGTTTGAGGATGTTCTTCGCGTAACAAACAACGGAAACAAAGAGGTCTATCTTTCGGTGAATGATGACGGAGGGAGCAGTTCGACAACGCCCGACCCTAATAACCTTATTGGGGACGTTCTGGATATCCGGTACAACAAAAACACAATCGTCGATAGCTCCAATGACGGTGATAATGCTGTCTCCCTAAGCGCGGGCAACTCCATGGATCTCACAGTTGTCGTTGATCTTCGAAACGGCAACAAAGGAGAGGACATCAGTTCGATCAATGAAATCGTCTTCGCGGCGCGGACATCAGAAGCAAGCGAGAGCAACTGAGGTCTGTTGTCACACGATAGGTGGTCGGGATCACGGTAGTGATATGCAGTATTGTACGCCATGACATGAAATGGTACTTCGCTCTTGGGCTGGTGTTCATCGTCTGCGGGACAGTCATGTCCACGGCCGCAGTCCCGCTCTCCGAACCCGTTGATGAACTCGCCCCAGCGGAAGACACCGGGGTTGCGCTGGCCCCAGCTGACACGCCCAATGGCGACCGCTACGCATCGTTTGACAGCAACGGCGAACTTGTCATTTCTGTTGATGTTTTTTCAAGCACCGAGACCGTATTCGACGACGTGTTCGTCGTTGGTTTTGCGGGAGTCAACGGTAGCGACGAGGCAGCGACGATCCGTATCAAGCACCAGAGCGAGTGGTTGGGCATCTACAGGAACACAGACGCAGGCACACGCAAGTCGGTCGATGAAGCGAGTAACACGCTTAGGCTTGACCCGGGCGAGCAGGCAACGCTCGGGTTCGCCGTGACGACAGATGCCGACAGCCCGGCGTCCCTCTCCGAGACACTGACTTATACCATGGAGATCCCAGATTCTGAGTCAAGCACTGGTGGGAGTGGCGCCGGTGGAAGCGGTGGCGGTAGTGTGGGCGGCGGAGGCAGTGGCGATAGCGGCAGCAACACTGAGACAGGCGGTGCTGGTGGCGGGGATACCAACGCGAGCGACGGGGATGGCACTGACAACGGGAGCACTGACAGTCCCGAGACTGTGACGGCGACTGGCGAAACGACTGAAACACCCACTGATGAAGGCGGCGGTGGCAGCGGTACTGGCGTTGAGACATCGACCGACGATCCGACTGATACGCCGACCATCAACGAAGAGGAAACCCAAACTGTGGCCGGCGGTGGCGCTGAGCCTGTGCCGTCGACACCCGAAAGCCAGCAGTCAGCCGAGCCGAGCGAATTCGCGCTCGGTTTCGATCCGGCATTTGGAATTAGCTGGGGACTGTGGGCGTTCATCGCTGGCCTGCTCGCTGTAGTGACAAACTACCTCGTCCAGACACGATATCATGATGTCCTCCCGGTACTTCAGACACAACCGAGTGACCGCCGTCACCGGTTCCGCCGCGTCGCTGTCCGCGAAGCAGCGGTCGGTCTTGCTGGGATTGTGCTCACAGTTCTGGTTGTGTCAGCGGCTTCAAGTGCCGGCTTTGACCCAGTCGCACAGTTGGCTACAGCACTCGCGTTCTCCGCTGCAGTCGGTACAGTGACTGGATACCGACTACTCCCGGAACTCGATACAATGCTCGAACCGCAAGCCGCCAACGGCGGCACCGAAGAGCAATAAAATAACTCGGTCACGCCGATGTCTCAGCGTCACTGTTGCCCACAGTGGAATTAGTTCCGGGTTTTAGCGGAGGCCAGTACCGAAACAGTCGGTCACCAGTGTACACGATAAATGCAGAATCGCTATCTGACTCGATGATACGTTCATGAGTGTCGATTGCGATATCTACGAGCCCGACGAGCGAATCGACGGAAGTCGTCCAGGCATCGTCGACTGGATCAGCCTAGCCGACAGTTATCCATTCGTCAAACTCCTCACGGGTGGACTTGTATGTGACCCATCGGCGCTCGGCGTCGGTGAGTGTGAGATAGTCGGTCGTGCGCCCATAGACGAGGGCAGCAGCGCCACCAAGGCTACCAAGCAGGAGCACCGGGCCACCAAGAGTCCAGAGCGGTCCGTAGGTCTTCTCTACCTGTGCTTCGACAGTTCGGTCACCACTGTTCGTCACCGGACCAGCGTTTTCGATACGATAGCTGCTCTGGCTCGGGATAATCGGAAGGCGGTACGTGCGAGTTGTATCGACCGACTTCCCGTTACGTGTCCCCGAGAGAGTTACCTGTGAGACCACCCCCATCTCAAGTCGGCCGGACGTCTGACCATGTTCCAAATCGATGCGTCGAATGGTTTCGGCTGCGCGACTGACGTTCAGCGAGAACGGAGCCGTCACACGTTCACCCGCAGCCAGCGACTGTACAGTACCCTGTGTCAACGGTCGTTCGACTTCCCAGTAGACGAGCTCACCGTTTTGCGTCGATTCGACGGACCGATACTGAACGACCACATCAGCCGCGGCGGCGAGATCGCTTTCGTTGCTGGCGCTGTACGTGTACGTGAACGCTCCGTATAGTATGGGAGCGACCTGCTGGAGGTATACGGATCTGTCTTCAAGCACTTTACCCTCTGGAAACGCTGAGATCCCGTTGTGAACTGTCGCGTTGCGAGAGAACGATCCGGACGATTGCCACGACGAGACCTGCCGCGTGGTTGTGTCCGTTCCTGGGGCAATGTACTCCGTATACTGAGATATCCGCCAACTGCAGCGATAGCAACCAGACAAATCAGTAGCAGTTCGTAGTTGTCGACGACTGTCCGCCGCGTCTTCTGACCCAACAACCCCATGGCAACTGTAACACTGGTGTCGACAGATAAAGGATGATACCAAGTCAGCAGCGAGATATCTCTTTCTTCGCAGCCCTCATCGCCACTAACCCCGACGTTCGAATGTCCCGGAAATCTGTTTGTGGCCGCATTATTAGTTTGTGCGATCCTGCTCCGTCAGTTGTTGCCCTGGAAAAGAGAGTTCATAAACAGCCTGCCAACACTGTATCCTTCGACAGAGGCTTGCTCCTGTGCTTAGTTTTCGAGCAACAGTTCATAACGTCGAACATAAAAAGGCAGAAAGCAGTAATTCACCAGGGTTTATCAGGCTTAAGCAACTGAGAAGCCAAGGGCCGGATTTGAACCGGCGATGGGCGGCTCTGCAGGCCGCTGCGTTAGGCCAGACTCTGCCACCTTGGCGCAAATAGAGGTAGTCAACTCGGTCGTTTAAGCGTAGCGAATTCGATTTGCTATCACTCTCTGACTGACTCGGTTCACTGGCTCCTTCGAATGGGGTGTGCTGTAGACTGACGATTGTGTCTCATCCGGAGAGCAGAACTGCTTGTCATTGGCGAGCAGTGCAACCAGCGGTTCGAAGCCAACGGCATACGCGAACCGTACAGCGTCGGACTCCGATCAAGCCATCTCGCCCGACAGCAGGTACGTCACGGTTAAGCGATACATTCATTGAACGCGACTTCGCGAGTCATACGGGCTCTTTCACCCCAGCCACATAGCTGTCAGCTTGTGTAAATACGGAAAGCCCACTCGGGAGAGATCCCTCTCCTGAGTGGGCTGTGATAGGTATGAATGGTGGCGGCGAACCGGATTTCCCAGAGGCTCGCGCACTCCAGTACTCCCCGGAACGCTGGTGGGCTTATCTTCCGTGTTCGGGATGGGTACGGGAGGCAACCCCACCGCTGTGGCCGCCTAACGTCGAGTCGTGGAATCGAACCACGAGAGTACCAGTCTCGATCGGTCTCCACCGTGTGATTACGTGCGATCCAGTTTGCGCCTGGACTCGTTCAGCGACGAGTTAAATCGTCGGTGAATGAGTCACAGTGCGTATGAATGATGGCTTTGGTCTGTTAGTGCTCGTGGGCTTAACGTCTCGTTACCTCGACGCGCACACCCCGAGTCTATCGACCGCGTCTTGTACGCGGGACCTCAGCGGTGTCTCTTTTCCAAGTGGGTTTCGAGCTTAGATGCGTTCAGCTCTTACCCCGTGTGGCGTGGCTACCCGGCACGTGCTCTCTCGAACAACCGGTACACCAGTGGCCACCAACCGTAGTTCCTCTCGTACTATACGGTCGTTCTTGTCAGACACCATAACACACCCAGTAGATAGCAGCCGACCTGTCTCACGACGGTCTAAACCCAGCTCACGACCTCCTTTAATAGGCGAACAACCTCACCCTTGCCCGCTTCTGCACGGGCAGGATGGAGGGAACCGACATCGAGGTAGCAAGCCACTCGGTCGATATGTGCTCTTGCGAGTGACGACTCTGTTATCCCTAGGGTAGCTTTTCTGTCATCAATTGCCCGCATCAAGCAGGCTAATTGGTTCGCTAGACCACGCTTTCGCGTCAGCGTTCCTCGTTGGGAAGAACACTGTCAAGCTATCTTTTGCTCTTGCACTCTTCGCCGGGTCTCTGTCCCGGCTGAGATAGCCATAGGGCGCGCTCGATATCTTTTCGAGCGCGTACCGCCCCAGTCAAACTGCCCGGCTATCGGTGTCCTCCTCCCGGAGTGAGAGTCGCAGTCACCGACGGGTAGTATTTCACTGATGTCTGGGTAGCCCGCTAGCGCGGGTACCTCTGTAACGACTCCTACCTATGCTGCACATCGGCGACCACGTCTCAGCGACAGCCTGCAGTAAAGCTCCATAGGGTCTTCGCTTCCCCCTGGGTGTCTCCAGACTCCGCACTGGAATGTACAGTTCACCGGGCCCAACGTTGGGACAGTGAAGCTCTGGTTAATCCATTCATGCAAGCCGCTACTGATGCGGCAAGGTACTACGCTACCTTAAGAGGGTCATAGTTACCCCCGCCGTTGACAGGTCCTTCGTCCTCTTGTACGAGGTGTTCAGATACCTGCACTGGGCAGGATTCAGTGACTGTACGAGTCCTTGCGGATTTGCAGTCACCTATGTTGTTACTCGACAGTCCGAGCTTCCGAGTCACTGCGACCTGCTCCGTTCCGGAGCAGGCATCCCTTCTTCCGAAGGTACGGGACTAACTTGCCGAATTCCCTAACGTTGGTTGCTCCCGACAGGCCTTGGCTTTCGCCGCCATGGACACCTGTGTCGGTTCTCGGTACGGACATCATGCTCGTCTTTTCATGGGCCCCAGGTTGAATCACGTTTCCCTATACCGCCGTTCGTCCGCTTCGTGCCATTACGGCTTCCACGGAGTTGGACGGTTCGACCGGGCGAATGCCCGGCGTGATCGACCCCAGGGCGTCAACTTTCACTGCATGATGGCACAGGAATATTAACCTGTTTCCCATTTCGTCATAGTCGAGTTGCGGTATGACTTAGGACCGGCTAACCCTCAGCTGATCAGCAGTGCTGAGGAACCCTTATCCATTAGGCCGTCGGGGTTCTCACCCGACTATCGCTGCTACTATGGCCAGGATTTTCGTCACTTATCGGTCCACAGGAGCTCTCGCCCCCGCTTCCATCCAATAAGAGCGCCAATCTACTCGATTACCAGTATGAGTGGTACGGACAGGTCTCGGTGGTGGATTTGAGTCCCGATCATTTTGGGCGCCTCAAACCTCGGCCGGTAAGCTGTTACGCTTTTCTTAGAGGGTAGCTGCTTCTAAGCTCACCTCCCGGCTGTCTACGGGCTCGAGACCACCTTCAGAGGATTACACTTAATCCACACTTGGGGACCTTAACCTATCTCTGGGTTGTTCCCCTCCTGGTACACAGGCTTACCCCGCGCACCGGAATCCCCGCGTCAAACAGCGTCTGTAAGTTTGGAGTTTGACAGGTGTGCCGACTCCTCTCGGAGGCGGACACACCAATCGGTCGCTCTACCTCACAGACTACCTCGGCGGAGGTCATGCTTCGACATGTTTCGATTGGAACCAGCTGTTGCCGGACTCGATGGGCCTTTCACCCCTACACATAGATCACGAGAGGGTATTGTAGGACACCAACTCTAACAGACTTCCACGTGCCTTTCGGCACGCTTCATCTTGTCCATGCGTAGATCGTCCGGATTCGGGTCGTGTCCGAATGGCTCCCCGCCCTTGAAGACGGCGGCCCTCGGGCAAAGCCCTGCGGCCATGTCGGTTTCCCTGTGCCTCCCCGGATACTCCGGTTAGACTTGCCATACAGACACACTCCCTGGCTCGTTTTTCAAAACGTACGACAGAACATCGGCTTCCCGTGAGTCTTACTGGAGACTCGCGTCTCGGTCATTCGTCATGGGACCTTGTATGCCCTGTCGCTCGATCGCCAACTGATTTCATGCTCTATTTCGCCTCCCTTCTGAGGGTACTTTGCAGCGTTCGTTCACACTACTTGTTCACTATCGGTCTCAGGTTGTGTTTAGCCTTCGCAGTCGATGCCTGCGTTATTCGCGAGGGATATCCAACCCCCGCTACTCTGGCACTACCGCACAGCGTACTGGTCTTCAGTACGGGGTTGTCACCCTGTATCACGCTCTATTCCAAGAGACTTCGTGAAGACGGTCGGCTGATGAGAGGTAGCCCTGACACCACATTGCCCGTGAGGGCTTCGGTTTGGGCTGTATCGCGTTCACTCGCGGTTACTAACGACATCACATTGCGTTTTCTGTTCCTCCCGATACTGAGATGTTTCAGTTCTCGGGGTTCCTCATTGCGCGAAGCAATTGTTAGAGAGATTCTCATTCGGAAATCTGTGGTTCTTCGCCTCCGTGCGGCTCCCCACAGCTTATCGCAGCTTGGCACGTCCTTCATCAGCGCCTGAGCCGAGCAATCCACCAGCTGGCATAGTAGCCAACGTCGTTGTGACTCGTTCAACTGAACGAGTCCAGTGGACGCCTGGATCGCACGTACACACGGTTTCATATTCGCCCCCAAGGTGGAGATGGTGGGCGAATCGACCCTTCCCAAGCTCGGTTTTACCCGGCCTGGTGCATCTGTCGTCGTACCATATTCCATCGCCGTCCCACACTTAAGGGGCACGGTTCGGGGCAGGCACGTCGTATGGACCCACTGGGATTTGAACCCAGGGCCTCCGCCTTGCAAAGGCGGCGCTCTCCCGCTGAGCTATGGGCCCGGCAGATCCGCACGGTTGTCAGCCCTGATAGTTCATAAGTGCCCGGTCGACGGAGTTCTCGAACACCGAAAGGTGGGTTGGGGCAGAGCCCCAATCCCGATCAGTAGGAGGTGATCCAGCCACAGATTCCTCTACGGCTACCTTGTTACGACTTAAGCCCCCTTGCGGAGCCCAGATTCGACCGTCGCATGACGGCCTCATCCGGACCCCACTCGGGTGCTTTGACGGGCGGTGTGTGCAAGGAGCAGGGACGTATTCACCGCGCGCTTCTGACACGCGATTACTACCGAATCCAGCTTCATGCGGGCGGGTTTCAGCCCGCAATCCGAACTACGACTCCGTTTGGAGATTAGCTCCGCCTCTCGGCGTCGCATCCCACTGTCAGAGCCATTGTAGCCCGCGTGTTGCCCGGTCCATTCGGGGCATACTGACCTACCGTTGCCCGTTCCTTCCTCCGCTTTAGCAGCGGCAGTCCTCCTAGTGTACCCAACTACCTCAAGGGTATTGCTGGCAACTAGAAGTGCGGGTCTCGCTCGTTGCCTGACTTAACAGGACGCCTCACGGTACGAGCTGACGGCGGCCATGCACCTCCTCTCAGTAGCGTCGAGTAAAGTCGTCAACCTGACTGTCATTACTACTGTCGGGACCGGTGAGATTTCCGGCGTTGAGTCCAATTAAACCGCAGGCTCCTCCGGTTGTGGTGCTCCCCCGCCAATTCCTTTAAGTTTCATCCTTGCAGACGTACTTCCCAGGCGGCTCGCTTCTCGGCTTCCCTAGGGCGCAGCGCAGGCTCGTAGCCTACGGCACACCTAGCGAGCATCGTTTACAGCTAGGACTACCCGGGTATCTAATCCGGTTCGAGACCCTAGCTTTCGTCCCTCACCGTCGGGTCCGTCTTCCTGAGGTGGTTTCCCCATTGGTGGTCCGTCCAGGATTACAGGATTTCACTCCTACCCCGGACGTACCCCTCAGGTCTTCCGGCCCCAAGCCGGACAGTTTCCGCTGGACGCCGACGCGTTGAGCGCGTCGATTTCCCAACGGACTTGTCCGGCCGGCTACGGACGCTTTAGGCCCAATAATATCGGCCATCACTTGGACTGCCGGTATTACCGCGGCGGCTGGCACCGGTCTTGCCCAGTCCTTGTTCCTGTACCACCTTACGGTACAGAAAAGCGAGGGCTATATGCCCTCGCACTCGGAGTCCCCCTATCGCACTGTCGTGCAGTGTAAAGGTTTCGCGCCTGCTGCGCCCCGTAGGGCCCGGTATCTTGTCTCAGATACCGTCTCCGGGCTCTTGCTCTCACAACCCGTACCGATTATCGGCATGGTGGGCCGTTACCCCACCATCTACCTAATCGGCCGCAGCCACATCCTACAGCGCCGGAACGTTTCTAACTCTCGGCACTCCAGCGTGAGAGTTATATCCGCTATTGGCCTCAGTTTCCCGAGGTTATTGCGGTCTGTAGGGTAGTTTGGCCACGTGTTACTGAGCTATATGCTACGAGTCTAAACTCGTGCAACTAGCATGGCTAAATCGGACTCCGATAGCAATGGCCTCCGGCAGGATCAACCGGAATGTATCCCGGCACAATGCCGGGGGGTTAGGCGGGATCACACCCATATAATATGGGTGTGGTCGCTATCGAAGGGTGTTCGAGGACACCCGTCGACCGAGTGTCACCGAACTATCAGAGCTAACATCAGATTCCATCTTGACGGCGGACCGCAGGGGTGGAATCCTCATTTCTTCGGACCTGATTGTTGTCTCGAAGCCATCATAAAGGCTTCGAGTTTCGTTGGCGAGTCGATCCCGCCTGGTCCGTGTCGGCAGGGGTTTGATGTCCCCGACCGAACGTCGTTCGCGTTCATTCCGAACACCCTGTTACACTTAAGGGCGTCGGATTGGGCTCGCGTCGAACCGCACGACGTGAGCGACCTTCGCGTCCATTCCGAACACCCTGTTACACTTAAGAGCGTCGGAACGAGTCCGTTCGTTCGGGGGCCATCGCCCCTGACCACGTTCGCATTTCATTCCGATGGGTGAGCCACACTTAACCCCGTCGAAGGAGGTCCCCTTCGAGACGCGATTACACGGGTGTGAGTGTCCCACACGTATACAAGCGGAGAGTACGGGTCACGGAACAGCAGTGGCTGAAAGTAAACATCTCATCCGCGCCCACGTGAACGCGCGGTCACGCTCATCAACTGAAAGGGCTACCGAAAATGTCGGGAATGCGACCTAGATCTCGTCTAGGTGTTCGACGCCCTGCTTTGAGACGTTCCCTTTCGTGATGTCGCCGGGCATCCAGTCGGGCTTGTCGTCGGGTGCCTCCTCGACCCATGCCCACGCCTCGTAGATATGGACTTTGTGGGTCCCCTTCTCCCGTAGTCGTATCTCCTCAGGGTCAGCCTGCTCTTCACCGTCGGCCGGTTCGAGTCGACGTGCTGCCTTCAGCGCAGCCTGTCGAGGTGTTCCGCCCGAGAAGACGCTCGATTCGTCACCGTCTTCGCGCAGTGCGAAGTTGCGCTTGTCACTGTCGGGTGCCATGGATTTCACCGCTCCATGCCAATTCAGCACATGGCAGAACATAAATATACCCCCCAATCCGCCCTCCGTCAGGGGGTGCTTTTATACACTGATGCCATCGGGTGCCGCTTCGACCCCCCAGACCAGCCAGTTCAAGCCAAATATTCGGACTAAGATCGTCACGCGCGTCCACAAAACCGCCACCCAGCGACCGACGGCACGGTAGACTTAAGTGTATCCTGCGGTGAAGTGCGGAGTAGGATAGCGCGATGGTGCGAAAGAAGAAGCTTAGCCCGAGTGGCGCCAAAGATGAGGACGGCGAGTACCACAACGTACATATCAACATTCACGAAGACGAGCTAGCCGTCGCCGGGATGGAGATCGGCGATGAGGTGTTCGTTCGCGTCCGTGATAACAAGATTATTATCCAGAAAGCAGACCCGGAAGAGGTCGAACACGACTTTTGAGGCACCATCGACGGTGACACAGTACCACTGGGGGCTGTTGGGGCCGACACCCGATCTCGGTCGGTCACCACCGTTCTTTGAAGCAACCGGACCACCCACACAATGAGACCCTACGATATCGCGAAACCACTCTTGTTCTCGCTGCCAGCAGAAACCGCCAACCAGAGCGTCCACCGACTGCTAGAAGCAGTCGACGGCACGCGCGTCGCCGACATGATGGCCGACCGCTACACCGTCGCTGACGACCGACTCGCAGTCGAGGCGTTTGGCCACACTTTCGACAACCCCGTTGGGATCGCCGCCGGATTCGACAAGAACGCGACCATCCCCGAAACCTTGGCGTCGCTCGGCTTCGGCTTCGCCGAGGTCGGCGGCGTCACGGCCAAGCCACAGGCGGGGAACGCTCGCCCGCGGATGTTCCGACTGAGAGAAGACGAGGCAATCATCAACCGGATGGGACTGAACAACGACGGGGCCATCGTCATCGGCGAGCGGCTGAAGAACATCGACGCCCCGTTCCCAGTGGGTGTCAACATCGCCAAGACGGAACACGTCGGAACGGACGAGGCCCCAGACGACTACCGGACCACGTACGAACACGTCGCGGAAGGCGGTGACTTCTTCGTCATCAACGTTTCCTGCCCCAACTCCGAGGGGTTCGAGGAACTCCAGAACCGTGACGCAATGGAAGCCATCCTAGGCGAGCTACAGGACGCAGGCGCGGCCCCACTGCTCGTGAAGCTCTCGCCGGACCTCCCCGAACCGGCAGTCGAGGACGCGCTGGATATAGTGACCGAGCTGGACCTAGATGGCGTCGTTGCAACGAATACCACGACGGAACGGCCCGCCAGCCTGCGCTCGCCGAACGCGGTCGAGACAGGCGGCCTCTCAGGGAAACCAATCGAGAACGAGGCGACCGAGATGGTGCGGTTCGTCGCCGAACGCGTCGACGTGCCCGTTGTCGGCGTCGGCGGCGTCTCGACAGCGGAGGGCGCATACCGGAAGATCCGCGCCGGGGCCTCGCTCGTCCAGCTGTACACCGGCCTAGTCTACCGCGGTCCGTCCATCGCCCACGAGATCAATTCGGGACTGCTTGACTTGCTCACGGAGGACGGCTTCGACTCAGTCGAGGACGCCGTTGGTGCGGACCTGTAGCTAGCGAATCTTGAAGTACAGTTGCAGCGAACCGGCGACATGGCCGACACCCGCCGCACACTGCATATCGCATCCTGGGATGACCGCTTTCTAGCGTGGCTCCTCGACATCCTGCTCGTCGGTGTCGTCCTCTCCGCACTTGGCGAGGCGGCTGGTGTGTTCTCGCTCCTGACCGGCAGTCTGTCGGTTACAACCCCAGTCACCGGCCTGAACGGGCTCGGCCTGTTCGTGTACTGGACGGCCCTCGAAGGCCGACAGGGCCAGTCGGTCGGGAAGATGGTGCTGAACATCGCTGTCACGGACGAACGCGGCGACGACATCGACTACGGTACGGCAGCCATCGAGAGCTTTGGGAAGGCGTTCCTGCTTCCAATAGATATTCTCGTTGGCTGGCTGGCCTACGAAGAAGACGGGGTACGGCTGTTCAACAAACTCTCCTCAACTATCGTCATCGAGACCGACGAAGAAGAGGGGAGACCAAGCGACGTGGAGTACGTGTATCCAAGCGACAGGTAGAGCAGAGGGGCAACGCAAAGCGAACCGAGCGCTCGCTACGATTCGCGGCCGTACCTATTCCAGTGCGTCCAGACGGAACTCGAACGCTGCGACTGGCAGTTCCAGATCGTGCTCGACGAGTACCTTCGGGTGAATTTCGCCGATGACACCGACCGACTCACCGTCGAGGACGACTTCTGCGGCGCGGCCGCCGATGAACGCTGGATGTGTGGTCGGAGGCGTCGAGAGGTCTTTGTCGAAGGCGTCGGCGAGCGCTTGCAGGCGGGCCTTCGCATCCTCGTATGAGGCGTCCGTGCGCGCGAGCGCTGCGGCGACAGTGCGATGCTCAGCAACGCCAGTGTTCTCCGAATCGTCAAGACCGGCGGCCAGCCCGATTTCCGCGAGGTCCTGCGGGTAGCTCCGGTGAGTGTTGTTCTCCAGTACCATCATGATGGACGGGAGTGCCCACGTCCGGAGGATGGTGTAGTCCTCGCTGTAGGGCTCCTGAATGGTGACCGGGTCAGCCAGGCCGACAGTGTCAGCGTCGTTTCCGTCTTCGGCCTCCGGCGTCGAGAGATTCATCCGCTCAAAGTTCTCGACCTCGTTTATCATGTGGAAGTTCAGCAGGTCCTCGAAGCCCAGGCCGACAAGCGCGTCGCGGGCAGCGTCCTCAAGCCGGGAGCGTTCATGCCGACCGCCGACCGTCGACACGTCGGGATACGTCGGTTCGAGGCTGTTGAACCCAAGCGCCCGACCGATGTCGTCGATGATATCCAGTGGGTGAATGACGTCGACGCGGTAGGGCGGAACCTCAACCTCGTATGCCACACCGTCGTCAGATTCCGTCTCGGTGGCATCGAGGCCGGCCCGCTCGGCGTAGTCGATGACCTCGCGGTTGTCCAGTGAAACGCCGAGGATGGACTCGATGCGGTCGTGTGTGACTGTCTTCGTTCGGACCGAGAAGTCCGGTCGTTCCAGCGTCTTGCCAGCGTACTCGCCGGGCGCGTCATCGGCGTAGGACACATCAACCTTCTCGACCTGCCCGCCGCGGGCTGCGAGCGCGTAGCAGACGATGTTGCACATATGGTCGATGGTCCACTGGTCGGTCCCGGTCATCTCGATGAACAGATCCCGGGAGTCGACGCTGACCTCGGTCCGGCGGCCGTTGATAACCGGCGGGAACGAGAACAGCCCGATAGCGTCGTAGATGGCCGGCACGCGGTCGAAGTCGGCCACAAGGTCACCGTAGGTCTGGCCGGTCTCGTGGGACGCCATGACCTCGCTTGGAGTCATCTCCGCGTCGGCGTCCAGCGGAACGAACGTGGCCTCGTCGGGGTCCGCGCTGGTGTAGGTGATGGACTTGCCCGTCTCGTCCGCGACCGAGTCACCTTTCAGCATTGTGAGGTCGTGAACCCCAATCGCGCCTTTCGCCCGCTTGCGCCCCATCGTCGCGTGGAGCTTCTCCTGCAACTGGATAAGCGATTCCAGTGCAGCCTCGTCCATATCCAGGCCGCGGACGATAGCGCCGGTGACGTAGGGCCGCTCGTCAGGCTGGTCCTCGACCTCAATGCTCCAGTCGGCGCTGTTCGTGTTGGGGATATCCACCCCGCGGTCGTCGCCGTAGTGGTAGCGAAGCGACCGCGCGACACCCTCTACTGAGAGGCGGTCCAGCCGGTCCGGCGCGAACTCCAGTTGGAACTCGTCGTCCTCAGTCCAGCCCTCGAACTCAAGGCCAAGGTTGAACAGGTCCGATTTGAGTTCGTCATCGTCTTTCTCGTCGTGGCCGGTCAGATACCGCAGTTCGTCAGGGTCGACATCGACGACTGGCATCAGCGGATCACCTCCGTCTCCCGCAGCAGTTCAAGATCACACAGCGTCCCGTGCACGTCGCGGATATCTTCGAAGCCGTACATGAGCATGAGTAGTCGTTCGAGCGAGAGACCCCACGCCATTACGTCGCAGTCGACGCCAAGCGGCGTGAGCACCTCATCGCGGAAAATCCCGGAGTTGCCGACCTCGACGACCTCGCCGGTCTCGGGGTGGGTACCGAACAGTTCGAAACTCGGCTCCGTGTAGGGGTTGTAGTGGGGCTTGAACTCCAAGTCGGTGATGCCGAACTGCTCGTAGAACTCCGTGAACGTCCCCATCAGGTCCCGCACGGAGAGGTCCTCGGCCATCACCCAGCCCTCGATCTGGAAGAACTCAAGCAGGTGCGTCGGGTCGAGCGTGTCGTTGCGGTACACCTTCTCGACGCTGAAGTAGCGCTCGGGCGGGTCGAGTTCGCCGACCTGATGGCCCGAGAGATAGCGCATCGACAGCGAGGTGGTGTGGCCGCGCAGGTCCATCCCGCGGGCGATATCCTCGGTCCACGGCGAGTGGTACCCCTCGCCGTCGGGGCCGACACCCTCCTTGTGGGCCGAGCGGACCCGTTCGACGAGGTCCGGTGGGAGGTGACCGATCTCTTCGGGCTCCTCCAGGGCGAACTGGTCCCAGTGGGTCCGGGCCGGGTGGTCCTGTGGCATGAACAGACAGTCGTTGATCCAGAATTGGGCGTCTGCGTGGGGGCCTTCCATCTCGGAGAAGCCCATGCCGACGAGCGTGTCCTTCACGCGGTTTGCCGTCTGTCGGAGGATGTGTTCCTTGCCGTGGCTCACGTCCTCGGCGTCGGCCTCGACGTTGTACTCGGTGAAGGCCACGTCCTCCCACTCGCCGCTGGTGAGCAGCTCGGGGGTGAGCTGGTCGACCGTCGCGGCGGCTTCGACGCCCTCCATCAGCGCGGTGACGCCGTCGTCAGTGAGCTGGACCGAGCGGACGGTTTCCTCACGCACATCGAGGAGGCCACGCCGTTCCAGCTGGTTGAGCGCGTCCGTATCGGCGTCCTCGACGCGCCCGTCGGCGACCGCCTCCAGCGCGAGCATCTCGGGGTCGGAGCCCGGGTCTGCGTCGGAGTTGGCCGTGATCTCGCCGCTGTCAATCTCGCCGTAGGCCTTGCGGGCGTAGTTCGAGAGCGCGATATCGACCGCGCCGCCTTCGAGGCCGGACGCACCAATGACCTGTCCCATCTGGACCGGGCCGTCGGCAGCGCCGGCGTCGATAGCCGCCTCGTAGAGGTCCTGTTCGGGCAGGCTCTCGCGGACGTACCGGTCGCCCTCCTCGGTGAGTTCGTAGTGTTCCAGCGTCTCTTCTGAGACGGCAAGCAGTCCGTCGGCTTCGAGTTCGAACGCCGCTCTGGTGGCCGCTTCCGGCTTGAGGTCAGCCTCCGCAGCCACGTCGTCGATACGCCTGTCTTCCTGTGCGTCGGCGGCCTGCAGGACGGCCACCTGTGCCTGTGGTCGTTTCATACGGGTCTCTCGGTCTTGTGGGGATAACCGCGGGTCGCTCAGTTAACGGTTCTCACTTCCTGCTCGCGGTTTCATCCGACCACACCTCTCGACGCCGTCAGAGTCCACACGCGATCAGGCAGCGAAAAAGAAGCCGAACCCCGGACGGTCGGATAGCTGGCAAGCAACGCCGGCGCAATGGGATTCGGGTGCCATGTCTGAGCGGTTGTGACTGGTAGATATAAACGTTGTGCGTGTACTCGTTTCGACACGAAACGGGCGGTGGCGGCCCGGTTCTCAGTCCGCGCTCGTCGGCGCGCGGTCAGAGTCGAGGTCGATCTCGAGTTCGTCGAGCCTGTCCTCCCACTCCGCACGTTTCTCTTGATGATCTTCGAGGAACTCTTCCATCAGTTCGGCGGCCTGTTCTTTGCAACCGCCACAGAGGCGTTCGCCGCCGACGCACTCGTCGTACACCTCTTTGGCGAACTCGTCGTCGTCACCCGAGAGGAGGTAGGCATACAGTTCGTATACCGGGCACTCGTCGGCTTTCCCGCCTTTCTCACGCTGTTCCTCGGCTGTAGAGCGGCCGCCAGTGGTCGCCGATTTCACTTTGTCGTAGCCGTCCTCCGGGTCGTCCAGCAGCGAGATGTGCGAAGCTGGAATCGACGAGGACATTTTGCCGCCGGTGAGGCCAGTCATGAACCGGTGGTAGATGGACGACGGTGGCTGAAAGCCGTAGCCACCGTTGTCGAGTTCGACCTGTCGGGCCAGTTCCTCGGCCTCGGCGTGGTCCAGATCGAACGTATCGATGTGTTCGTCGTATACCCGCTTCTCGCCGTCGATGGCCTCGATAAGGGCCTCGAAGGCTACGTCGGTGGCGTTGCGGTCGAGGAACCGGATGCGCGGTCGGAGCGGCTCCTTTCCGGCCTCGTCGAGTTTCGCGACGACGGACTCGCGGGCGTCGGCGGGCGCTGGCTGGTGGTCGCGCAGCCAGTCGGCGGCCTCGCCACACCGCGGTCGGTCGGCGTCCTCGGCGTACTCCTCGCGGGCGTCGTAGGCCTGGCGGAGCAGTGTCCGCTCAACCCCGTCGGCTTCGAAACTGGCGAAGGCTTCCGTCACACCGAAGTACCGCATCCGGGCGGCGAGGTCCCGTGCCAGCCGCATGTGCGGGTCCTGATCCGGGCCAACGGGGATGACCGTCGGCTTGGGCTCGTCCAGTTGCGGGTAGAGGATGTCGGCCATCTGCGTGACGACCGACTGCATATGGGAGACGTCGGTCTCACCGTCGAAGTCGTAGATGGCCTGCAGTTCCGAGAAGTTCGCTTCGGCCCCGAGTTCGAACGCGAGGTCCTGCACCTCGCGGTTGTCGGACTGGCGGTACAGCGTCCCATCGTCGGGGTCAAACCCGAGCGCGAGCAGCGACAACAGGTAGTTTGTCGCGTGCTCGTCAATTTCGTCCCACGACAGCCCACGGGCGCTGTGGGCTTCGAGGTCCGCGATGAGTGCGTAGGCGTCCCCGCCCTGCTGTTGATGCCAGATGATCTCGTCGAAGACGAGCTTGTGGCCGATGTGGGGGTCGCCGGTCGGCATGAACCCCGACAGCGCGGCGAAGGGGTCATCGTTGCGCATCGCCTCGGCGACCGGTCGATAGTCCCGGTGGCCGAAGATGACACCCCGCCGCATCAGGTAGTGAGGGTTGGGGACTTCCGGGAGCACCTCGTCGAACTCCTCGATACCGAACTGCTCGAACAGCTTGCGATAGTCGGCGATAGTCGAGGAGCCCCACGGGTCGAGCGTCGCCTCGTCGGCCCCTTCAGCCTCAGTGCCGCCGTCCGGTAGCACTGGTTCGTCGCCGGAGCTTGCGTCAGGCTCCCGCCACGCTCCGCCCGACTGGCGGCGGTCCTCGTCGGGCGATACGTCGTCGTGGTGGGAGTCGTCCGTTGTCATGGATGTGGTCGGCTCGCGGTGAGCCACGTTACAGGTGCTTTGGTTCCGGTCGGCGCAAAAAGGGTTCGTTTCGATGCGCCGACCGGACCGGCGAACAGACACCAACCGGCCGACCCCGACACGCAGCCAACTCAGGGCGTCAGTCGCTCGACGGCGATCCACTCGATATCGCCGTCACCGCCGTCCGTCGTGAGCGCGAACACCATCGTTTTCCGGACGCCGTGGGCGAGCCGCACGTCCAGTGCGAGGTCCCGTGGCTCGAAACGGTGGTTGGCCGGCAGCACCCGCACCAGTAGCTCCGAGTGGCCGAGGTTTTCGGCACTTTCGACGGCGGCATAGGTCCGGAAGTCCGCGCCGAATTTGAAGCCGGTCTTCGGCGCGACACCGCTCGCTCGCAGCGCCGCATAGACGGTCAGACGGCGGTCGAAACGGTCGCCCTCGACCTCGCGGCCCCGCTCAACGACAGCATCAGCCCCGCCATCGACCGTAAGCAAATCCTCCTGTGCGAGATACGCGGCTTCCACGAGCGAGAGCTGGACCGCGCCGTCGTCGCCAAGTTGCTGCCCGTAGAACGCCTGGTCGTAGAGTTCCGCCGGCGGTTCCCAGCACACCACCCGCTCTCCGAGGAGTTCGCCCGCCGTCGCTGGGACGGCGGCGTCGCTGGTCCCGGAAACCTCGCGTCGGTCGGTATCGAGGTACGTCACTTCGCTCTCCTCGTCGACGACCGCCAGCACGCAGTCGCCCAGATCAGTGGCCACAACCGTGTCACGCTCGCCAACTATCCTGACGCGGTAGGCGACCTCGTTGTCCCACGGCCCCTTCCCGCGCGGGTAAACCACGAAGTCGGCGCCCGTGGCGTCATCGACCCACCCCTCGCGGGCCGGCGTAAGGTAGAAACCGCGGTCACGGAGGTCTTTGTAGACGGCGAAATCGACCTCGGAGACGGCCGCCGACCCGAGGAACGCCCGGAAGTCCATGCCGTCGATGCTTTCGATATCCCCGCGGTAGAGGAGGTGTGCGGCCTCCACCGGTGCCAGGTCGATGTCGCCGCTACGGACCTTCCCGTAGCCGCGCGAGTCGTAGAACCGCTCGCGCGCCTCGTAGCCGGCCCGCACGACAGCACCGTCGAGCGTCAGTTCCATGCCCTGACGTGGCCCCCGCGGCGACAAAGCCCCTACGGGTCCGAGCCGTCGGCGAGACTGGATGGTGCAGGTGTGGAGGCCCAGCCTTCACCCCCGTTCTTCGCAGGAACTGTCCAAACAGCGCGTGCCGCCAGCGGTTTCGAACAGCGGCAGGCCGCAGTCACAGTCGCCGACGACGACGCCGGACGGTATCGAGAAACCAGTGTCACAGTCGGGGTAGTGCTCACAGCCGGCGAGCAGGCCGCCACGGCGGAGAATCAGCAGGTCGCCGTCGCAGTCAGGACAGTCCCACTCGCGGTCGAAGGCCGCGGTGACAGCGTCGTCCAGCGAGTCACACTCCCGGTCGAGGCACAGTTCGAACGCTCGCCCGCGCTCCACTCGAAGCGTGGGGAGTCCGCAGTCGTCACAGCGGCCGCCAGTGACCGCGGCATCGCTCGGAATCCCGTAGACGGCGTCACAGCCGGTACAGGTGACTTCGCTCCGAGCGCGGACCAGCGTCCCGGTGCAGTCTGGACAGTCACGTACCGGAACGCCGGCGTTCGAGGCCGGATAGCGGGCACTGCCGTGTTCGTCGTGGGGAACCACCCGGAGGAGTTCGTCGCCGTCGCGGGCAGTCACCGTTCCGTCGTCGATGGTGACGCTTTCGGCGCGCGTGAGCCACGCGACCGGCTGATACCCGGTCGCATCGTGGACGAGAACAGTGTTGTCCGGTTTAACGACGACGAGTACGTCGCCGCGCTGCTCCCGCTCGCGGGTTCCCTCGAAAACGGTCGTACACTCACCAGCTATCACACGGGTTCCGTCGTGCATGGACTGACGTGCCCACATTCCAGTATTTAAACCCTCAGTCGGTGGACGGGGCTTCGTAGCGCGGTCGTCGCTGTCGGAGTCGCAACAGCCAAAGCCGTCGCCGAGCGACGGCAAAGCAATGAGTGTCCCGCCTGCTGCGATCTGTTTCGATATGGACGGCGTGCTCGTCCAGTCCGAAGATCACTGGGTCCGCGCCCAGCGCGAGGAGATTCTTCCGACAGCTGCGCCGAACGACGACATCCCCCTGTCCGCAATTACCGGTCGAAACTACCGAGAAGTGTATCCGGACCTGAACGCCGAGTACGACCTCAAAATCAGCCGCGAGATGTTCGAGAGTCTGTTCGAGGAGCACGGCGAGCGGATTTACGGCGACGAGGCGACGTTCCTCGATGGGGCACACGAACTGCTCGACGACCTGCGGGACGCCGGCGTGGCGCTGGCGCTGACGACCTCCGCACCATGGGTCTGGATCGACGTAGCTGACGAGCGCTTCGACCTCCTCTCGAAGTTCGACGTCGCCATCAGCGCCGGCGACATCGATGGCCCCGGCAAGCCGGAGCCGGACATCTACGAGCGCGGTGCGGCGGAACTGGGCGTCGCGCCCGAGGACTGCTGGGCCGTCGAGGACTCCACTGCGGGCGCACGCGCCGCCGTTGCCGCCGGGATGACGACTGTCGGGTTCCGCGGCGACGGTGACGAGACGGACCTATCGATGGTCCACGAGGCCGTAGATGACGCTTCGGCACTTCGAGAGGTGCTGTTAGGCGGTGTATAATAGTCGGTTCTGTTGTGTTGGAGATGGCGGCGGACAGAATGAGAGGCAGCTGGAAACAGCTATTCGGCACAGAGCTGGGCCAGAGGCAGAAGCGAGGCTAAGCGAGTGGCAGTGCGGTGGAGATGTGTTCGAGAAGTAGACCCAGAAAGCGGTGTACCGGAAATGCCACGTCAAGGGGAGGAAGACCCGGCCAGGTCAGGCGGGGTCACCGTATCCGCGGCCCGCGAGGAGGCCGAAGACGTTGAGGGCAACGACACCCACGAAGATGAGGAAGCTCTGACTGTCCAGTCCGCCCAGCAGCAGCGGCGGATATGCCAGTGGCGTGACGATAGCCAGCCAGAACGCGATGAATTGCAGGGGACGAGTGAGTGATCGGAGGGCAAGGCTACTTGGGACGGCGTCCGTCGGGGAACGGAAGGGCGATGCACTGGACATTGTGGGCTTCCTCAGTTCTTCATAAGAACCCATACCCCCATATAAACGCCAGACCCTTGGGGAAAATTCGAACTCTTTTCGGAATATTAACCGGAGTTCAGCACCTTTCAGCGATGTTTCACAGAGGCCCATAACGCTTCGAAAATCGTTTATAAATTTTATCGAGTGATCTGAGTGGGTTTCAGAGTGACAACAGAAACAGTGGTTATCGGACAAGCACTGATCGGGTTTCGGTAATCGTCGGGAGCGGCAGCGCAGGGAAGGCGACCTCGACAGTGAAGGTGAGTTCGTCCGCGTCGGCACCGAAGACAGCAACCGGAAGCGTGGCCTGACCGAGATACGACGGCTTGGCGGTCATCTCACGCCCGTTAACCGTGACCCGAAGGCCCGCACGGGCGCTGCCACCGGTGTTTTTCACCGTCACCTCCCGCATATCGTTGTCACCGGGAGCGATTGTCTCGGGGAACTCGCCCCAGTCGATGGAGACAACAGGGAGGTCGCGGGCGTTGGCAAGCACTTGCTCGGCAACGCCCTCGGAGAGCCCAGCACGGACGACCCCGTCTTCACCGGCTTCGACCACGTCGGCGGGCGACGTGAGCCCCGCCGCGGCGAGTTTGCCCGCGCGGCCGCTGGCGACACCGTCGATAGCCGTCAACCCAACAGCATCGGCGCTGATGCCGTGTTCGACGCGAGCCTCGACCCGACAGGCGAGGTTCGCGTAGCGGGCTGGACCGAGCGTGTCGACGAACTCCCGCATCGCCGCGAGCAGGCGCAGGGCGTTCTGGCGGATGACCCACGCGTCGCTTTTGAGTTCTGTCGGCGTCGTCCCGGTCATGCCCGAGCGGAGGATGGCCAACACCTTGCGCTGGCCGGCGTCGAGGCTGTCGTCAACGCTGTCTCCCAGCACCGCGTGGACAGCGTCCTCTTCGTCGGAGCGGGCGCTGACACTGTCGAACTCGGTTGCGCCGGCCACCGCAGTCAGCAGGTCGTCCGCGTCGACGGAGACAGCGGAGTCCGGATCGGCGGCGTCCTGACAGCGTTCAGCGACATCCGCGAACCGGCGTGCGGTCGAGAGCCGGAGGTAGAACTTCGAAGCAAGCTGGCCGAGCCGCGTCGGCTCAACGTTGAGACCGTCCTGCTCAACAAAGCCCTCGTCGACGAGCGCGGAGAGCGTGTCGCTGACCCGGTTCCGGAGGTCGCTGCCAGCGTCATACTGGTCGGGGGCCGACTGCGAGCGGGCGTAGTAAAACGTGGTCGCGAGCCAGTCCATCACGTCGTCCACGTCATCGATGGTCCCGAGCGCGATTTCGGCGTTCAGGTGGGCGTCGAGTTCAGCCGCCAATCGGGACTCGATTTCCTTGCCGTCCCGAAGCAAACGGCGATACTTGTCGGCGTCCGAGCGGTCACAGACGACCCAGGCGTAGCCCATGTCGTCATAGCCCGGCCGGCCCGCGCGGCCGAGCATCTGGAGCACGTCGAGTGGACTCATATCGACCTCGCCTTCGAGCGGGTCGTGGAGTTTGGTGTCGCGGATGACGACACAGCGGGCAGGAAGGTTCACGCCCCAGGCCAGCGTCGAGGTCGAGAAGAGGAGCTGAATCTTACCCTCCTTGAACCACTGCTCGACTCTGTTCTTGTCCTCACGCGCGAGGCCGGCATGGTGAAAGCCCACGCCGTCCAGTACGGACTGGCGGAGCGTGTCGTTCGAGAGGTCGGCGGCGTCGTTGTGAAAGTCGTAGTCCCCGCGTGCGCCCATGGGGATGTCGCGTTCGGTAATCTCGTCGCGGGCCTTCTTCGCTGCCTGTACCGTGTCCTGGCGCGAGGAGACGAAGACGAGCGCCTGGCCCTCCTCGCGGATGTGTGGCTCGGCGAGGTCAAGTGCCCGGTAGAGCCGCCGGTACTTGTCGGCGAAGGCGTTCTCGCCGTGGGAGTAGGTCTTCACGTCGGCGTTGAGTGGGACCGGTCGGTACTTCTCATCGAAGGCGAATGTGGTTTCATCGGGCGCGTCAAGCCAGTCAGCCACGTCGTCGATGTTCGGCATCGTCGCCGACAACGCCACGACGCGCGGGTCACAGAGCCGGCGGAGCCGTGAGACGGTGACTTCGAGCACCGCCCCCCTGCGGTCCGAGTCCAGCAGATGGACCTCATCGATGACACAGCAGTCCACATCAGTAATGAAGGAGTAGCGGCTAGTCTCGTGTTTCCGGGTGGCCGAGTCAGCTTTCTCCGGCGTCATCACGAGGATATCGGCCCGCTCGGCGCGGCGAGGGTTCAGGTCCCGCTCGCCGGTGACGACGTAGACGGAGTAGCCCAGATCCTCGAACCGTTCCCATTCGCTTTCCTTCTCGTTAGTGAGCGCACGCAGTGGCGCGAGAAAGAGCGCGGTCCCGTCCTCGGCGAGCGTCTTGCAGATGGCCAGTTCCGCCAGCGCGGTCTTCCCGCTGGCCGTCGGCGCGCTGACGACGACGTTGTCGTCGCGGTTCAGCAGGGCCGGCAGGGCCGCCGACTGCATCCGGTTGAACTCCTCGAAGGGGAAGGCGTCGGCAAACTCGGGGAGCACCTCCGCGACCGCCACAGTCGGCTCGCTGTCGGTTCTGGATGACACGTCACAGTCGCGGTTCCGCGACGGCAAAGGCGTTTCTATGGGGGAGCGAACGTGTGCGAGAAGCGAGTCCATTCACTGGTTTCGCGACATGACCCGTCGGTGCGAGCGTCCCACACGCCTGCCCAAAAATTAACTCAGCCGGCTGATAGTGCGCAGGTATGCCTATCAGCGACCCCGAGAGCTATTACGACGAGAACGACGAGAGCGAGTGGGACCGCCTGACAGCCACGCTACACGGGCAGTTAGAGTGGACGGGGACAGTTGCACAGCTCGAAGCGAACCTCCCCGACACAGGACACGTCCTCGACGTGGGCGGCGGCGCTGGTCGGTACGCCGTCTGGCTGGCTGAACAGGGATACGATGTCACGCTCGTCGACCCCAGCAAGGGCCAGCGAGCTATCGCACAGGAGAAAATCGCCGAGCACGGGTACGAAGAGCGGGTGGCCGTCGAGGCGGGCGACGTGCGCAACCTCGGGTTTGACCGAGACGTATTCGACGCGACGCTGTGTCTGGGTGGGCCGCTTTCTCATATACTCGACGCTGACGAACGGACGGCCGCTGTGCGGGAGCTTCACCGGGTGACAAAAGCCGAGAGTCCGGTGTTCGCCTCCGTCATGGGGCGGCTCAACTGGCTGGTGCTCTCGCTGGTCGGCAGGTCGGAACACCTCGTCCACGCGGACGAACTCGCCGAAACGGGTGATTACGATAGTTCGTTCGTGGCGCAGCTCGGTCACGAGGCGGCGTTCACCGAGACCCATTTTTTCCGCGCCGACGAGTTCGAGGCGCTGTTAGAGGCAGGCGGAGTAACCGTCGAAACGCTGGTCGGACTGGAGGGGCTGGCGTCAGTACTCGCCGCTCCATCGCTCCGAGAGACCGCTGCCGACCTGTCGGCACACGAGCAGGCCGGTGTTCAGGCGCTCGTAGACGAACTCCGGACGGACCGGACTGTCGTGGATATGTCCGCACATATGCTTGCGGTCTGTCGTGCGTGAGGTGGGCATGCGGGCAGTAGCGTTGACATGCTTGAGTACACAGGCAGCAGTCGTTTCGGCTGGGCCGCCTGGTCGCCCGATTGCCCTGCTAGACGGGATATCACAGAGCACGTGACCCCCGCACGTTTTTGACCGACCCAACCTAACTGCCGGTAATGAGTCGTTCGCGCAAGCCTGACTGGCTGAAGATGCGGCCACCGTCGGGCGAGCGGTTCACCGATATCAAGCAGACGCTCCGGGATCGAAACCTCAACACGGTCTGTGAGGAAGCCAACTGCCCCAACCTCGGGGAGTGCTGGAGCGGGCGCGACGGACCGGGGACGGCGACGTTCATGCTGATGGGCGACCGCTGTTCGCGGGGCTGTAACTTCTGTGACGTGGAGACTGGCGGGATGGACCCGCTGGACTCCAACGAGCCACAGCAGGTGGCCGACGCCGTCGCGGAGATCGGGCTGGACTACGTGGTACTGACGAGTGTCGACCGCGACGACCTGCCCGACCAAGGCGCGGGCCACTTTGCCGAGACGATCCGGGCGATCAAAGAGCGTGACCAATCAATCCTCGTCGAGTGTCCTCATCCCCGATTTTCAGGGCGAGCCGGACCTCGTCCAGAAAATCATCGACGCCGACCCGGACGTCATCGCACACAACATCGAGACGGTCGACCGCCTCCAGTGGCCGGTCCGGGACCGTCGGGCGGGCTACGAGCAGTCCCTCTCAGTGCTTCGGCAGGTCGACCGCGAAAGCGACTGCTACAGCAAGACCAGCCTGATGCTGGGCGTCGGCGAGTACGCCCACGAGGTGTACCAGACGCTGTCGGATCTCCGGCAGGCCGGCGTCGACGTGGTGACGTTCGGCCAGTACCTCCAGCCCTCCCGCTCACATCTGGAAGTCTCGGAGTACGTTCATCCGGATACCTTCGACACCTGGCAGCGGGTGGCCGAGGAAGAGTTCGACTTCCTGTACTGCGCCTCGGGGCCGATGGTCCGGTCGTCCTACCGCGCCGGTGAACTGTTCGTGGAGGCGGTAGTTCGGGACGGCGAAGACGTGGACGTCGCTCGAGAGCGTGCGCGAGCGAGCAATTAGCGACGCCAGCAGAACGCACCCCTCGGGCACGCTCCAGTATTTAAACGTTGTCACAGTCTGCAGCAGGGGCACACCGAGAGCCCTATTTACCAACGTTGCCACCCACGTCCCGAGTGGATGACTCCAGACTGCAACGACCGAACGACTCCCCGCCGCCAGGTACTCCGGGCGGGCGGTGCGACACTTGCGAGCATCCTCGCGGGGTGTAACGGGTTGCCTCCGCTTGGGACGCAATTCAAGTACGGTTCCATCGACATCCCGCAGGCGGAGCCGCCGTCGTATCGCGAGTGGTTTCCAGCGCCGTCGGCGCTACCAGACGCGAGCGATGCCAGCGACGGCTACAGCGCCATCGTTCATGTGCCGCCGCCCACAAATGCCCCGACCTGGGCACGGTCGAGCGCAGCCCGTCGGGCCGTCGTCTCCAACATGGACTACGTTGGCGTCGACATCGACGACATGGACATCACGTTCTTACAGTTGTATGGCACGGGGATGACCGCGATACTGGTTGGCGACATCGACCCGGCCGCGGTCAGGGATACTGTCCGTGAAACGGCCTACGAACGCGTCGATACCCACGCCGGCTACGACCTGTACGAGCGAGGCGACCGCCCGTGGACGGTCGCCGTCGGCCCCGAGGCGATTGTGTTCGGGGATGGCCTGCATGCACGAGCGGTCGTGACCGCGACCGTCGACGCCGGCCGCGGTGATGTCCCGCGATACCACGAGCGCGACGCGAACGTCGCTGCGCTCACAGAGAGCGCCGGACAACGACGCTGGGGGCGGTTGTGGCTTCGTGGCATCCAGAGCATCACGGGCGGCGGGATGCTCGAGGACACCGTCGGCTGGGCCGGCTGGCTCGAACACGACAGCAAGGACGTCTACACTGTCGAGACCTGGCTGTTCCCCGAAGAGTACGATGTCTCGGAGCAGGCAGTGAAAGAGGCACTCAAAAACGACTATCCGACCATGAGCCTCCCGAGCCGTCGCCACGCCAGCGCCGTCGACGTCACCGTCGAGGGTCGCGTTGCGACAATAACGCTGGCCATCAAGCGTTCGTACGTGAACGAGACGTTGGCCCAAAAGACGTCCCAGCTTCCCGCCGTCGCCTGGCGCGCGACACACGACCCCGACGCTGAGCAGGTGACCATCCACCACGACGCCGGCGACTCAGTCCCGACCGACGCCCTCCGTGTCATCGGCGACCTCGACCCCTCGACTATCGACATCGGCCACCTCGGTGGCCGGATGGAACCGGGCGAGTCGTTCACTGTCTCCACCGCTGCCCCCGAAACCGACGACGATGCCGGAATCGGGGTTCGTATCATCATCCACTCGGATAGTGGCTGGTCCGCAACCGTCTACAAACACGAATTCGAATGATTACGACGTCTCCCGACCCCGATATCGTTCCGCCCTCTCCCGCTGACGTGCTGCCCTCCCGCGTGCGAGAACCCGCACGCGACTCCACACCGCAAGTTATGACACTACCCGACGACCCGGACGTGCCCGACGACACGACGCTCGAGGCCGTCGTCGGCCTGCTCGACGACGAGCACGTCCGGACGATCCTCACGGCCACGAGCGGCGACGCGCTGAGTGCGAAGGAACTGAGCGAGCGCTGTGATGTCTCACAGGCGACTATTTACCGGCGCGTCGAGCGCCTGACAGCGGCCGGTCTCGTCGACGAGCGCACCCGTCCGCGGGCCGATGGCCACCACGACACCGTCTACGTCGCGACATTAGACGAGGTGTCGATACGTCTGCGCAACGGCGAACTCCGGTTCGACCTCGAACGACGCGGCGACGACGTTGCCGACCGGCTCACTAGGCTTTGGGAGGACTTCTGAGATGGCGCTTCACGACTCGCTGACGACACTCGAACTCGCAACGACCGCCGCCGCCGCGGCGACCGCGCTTGTCGGCCTCTATATCGGCTATCAGGCCTACCGCGGGCTCCGACGCCACGACAGCCCCCCGATGCGGTACCTCTCTATCGGGATGGTACTGCTGTTCGGCGTCACTTACGCGACAGCCTTTGCCGGCAACGCGCTGTTGCAGGCTGGGTCAGTCCCCCTCGTCTATCAGGATTACTTCCGGTTAGTCGTGCGACTGATCCAACTCTCCGGGCTGCTCTGTATTGCGTACTCGCTGTATCTGACGCGGGCCGATGTCCACGCTAACAACTGATACATCGGAGTTATCGCTTATAAATTAGGTAGAATTTAAATCACTATAGCACGGCTTAGACCCCCATATTCCCAGTAATACCCACGTAGGCGATATTTTTCAGCGCCGCGAAAGCTCTAAACGTAGTGCGAGTGAACAGTCGTCGTATGCCACTTCGACGGAGGCGGTTTCTATGAGTGTCCTCCAACGCGACCCCACGGACAGGGTACAGATTCTCGATGAAAACGGGACAGTGGTCGACGGCGCGACCGTCCCGGACCTCTCGGACGACGAACTGGTAGAGATGTACCGGTATCTCAAACTCGGCCGGCATTTCGACCAGCGGGCGGTGAGTTTGCAACGGCAGGGCCGGATGGGGACCTATCCCCCGATGTCGGGGCAGGAGGCCTCGCAGGTCGGCAGCGCCTTCGCGCTGCGAGACGGCGACTGGGCCTTCCCGAGCTACCGGGAACATCTCGCGATGTACGTCAAGGGGTGGCCCCTGTCGGACGACCTGTTGTACTGGATGGGGTCGGAGTCCGGTAATTCGCCGCCGGAAGACGTTCAAGCGTTCTCGTTTGCGGTCCCGATCGCAACACAGATTCCGCACGCGACCGGGGCCGCGTGGGCATCGAAGCTCAAGGGCGATGACACCGCTGCCCTCGTGTACTTCGGGGACGGTGCGACCTCCGAGGGCGACTTTCACGAAGGCCTGAACTTCGCTGGCGTGTTCGACGTGCCAGCGGTGTTTTTCTGCAACAACAACCAGTGGGCGATTTCGGTGCCACGGGAGCGACAGTCGGCCAGCGAGACGCTCGCCCAGAAGGCCAACGCCTACGGCTTCGATGGCGTGCAGGTCGACGGGATGGACCCACTGGCGGTGTATCAGGTGACTCGCGAGGCCGTCGACAAGGCACACGACCCACCAGAAGGAGAACTCCGCCCGACGATGATCGAGGCGGTGCAGTACCGCTTTGGCGCACACACGACGGCTGACGACCCATCGGTGTACCGCGACGACAGCGAAGTCGAGCGCTGGAAGCAAAAAGACCCAATCCCGCGGATGGAGGCGTTCCTCCGGGACCAGGGCCTGCTCGATGACGAGCGGGTCGACGCCATCGACGAATCGGTTCAGGATGAGGTAGCCACGGCCATCGACGAGGCTGAGGCGACAGAGCGACCGAAGCCAGAGGAGATGTTCGCGGACGTGTACGCGGAGATGCCACAGCGACTTGAACAGCAACTAAACTACCTCGAAGAGCTTCGCGCGCGACACGGCGACGAGGTGCTACTGGAATGAGCACACAGGACGCAAACACACAGAGTTTGACGCTCGTACAGGCCGTCCGTGACGGGCTCTACGGCGAGATGGAACGAGACGAAGACGTGGTCGTGATGGGTGAAGACGTCGGGAAGAACGGCGGTGTCTTCCGGGCGACACAGGGGCTCCACGAGGAGTTCGGTGATGACCGAGTCATCGACACGCCGCTTGCGGAGGCCGGAATCGTCGGGACGGCCATCGGCATGGCCGCCTACGGGCTTCGACCGGTGCCAGAGATGCAGTTCTCCGGGTTCATGTACCCCGCGTTCGACCAGATTGTTAGTCACGCCGCCCGGCTTCGGAACAGGAGCCGCGGCCGATACAACTGCCCGCTGACTGTTCGCGCACCGTACGGCGGCGGCATCCGTGCGCCGGAACACCACTCCGAGTCCAAGGAGGCGTTTTACGTCCACGAAGCGGGACTGAAGGTTGTCGTCCCGTCGACGCCAAAAGAGACGAAGGGGCTGCTGACGGCGGCAATCCGAGACCCGGACCCCGTAATCTTCCTCGAACCGAAGCTCATCTACCGGTCGTTCCGCGAGGAGGTCCCTGACGACCCCTACACCGTCGAACTTGGCGAGGCGAAGGTGCGTCGCGAGGGGGCTGACGTGTCCGTGTTCACTTGGGGCGCGATGACCCGACCGACGGTCGAGGCTGCCGAGGAACTGGCAGAGGAGGGCATCGACGCCGAAGTGATCGACCTGCGAACGCTGTCGCCGATGGACACGGATACCATCGTCGAATCGTTCAAAAAGACCGGACGAGCGACCGTCGTCCACGAAGCGCCCAAAACCGGTGGGCTGGCCGGTGAGATTATCGCCACCATTCAGGAGGAAGTGCTGCTGTATCAGGAGGCTCCCGTTACCCGAGTGACGGGCTTCGACGTGCCCTACCCGCTGTACGCGTTAGAGGACTACTACCTCCCCGAACCCGCCCGCATCAAAGACGGTATCAGAGAGGCAGTGGAGTTCTGACGCATGTTCGAGTTCAATCTTCCAGACCTCGGTGAAGGGGTCGCAGAGGGTGAGGTGCTGACCTGGCGCGTCTCGCCGGGCGACACCGTCACCGAGGATCAGGTCCTTGCGGAGGTGGAAACCGACAAGGCCGCCGTCGACGTGCCGTCACCGGTCGACGGCGTCGTACAGGAACTGCACGCCGAGGTCGGCGAGATGGTACAGACCGGCGAGGTGCTCATCACCATTGCAGAAGAGGGCGACGCCGAAGCGGGTGACGCGGCGGCCGACGGTACGGATGAAGCCGAGCCGACGGGAGCCGACACGGCGCAGGCCGATAGCGCTGCGAGCGAAGCCACAGCAGCCGATGCATCGGAACAGTCGGATGCAAGCACAAGCACGGCCGACGGTCGTGTGTTCGCCTCGCCGAGCGTGCGTCGACTCGCCCGTGAGAAGGGGGTCGACATCGCGGCCGTCGACGGAAGCGGACCGGGCGGTCGCGTCACCGAGGGGGATGTCGAGGCGGCCACAGCGTCAGCCGGCGAGACGGCCGACAGTGACGACGGCCCGACATCGGTCGTCTCGAAGGCGTCCGATGACGGAGACGGGCCGACCACAGCAGTTTCGCAAGTCGACGCGGGCGATACAGACGACGGGACCGCTGTCAAGTCAGCCGTCAGAAGTGTTTCCGGGGACGGACAGGAAGCCGCCAGTCGCGACCAGACGCTGGCGACGCCGGCCACCAGAAAGGCCGCCCGCGAACTCGACGTGAACATCAACGCCGTTCCGACCGACCAGACGCGAGACGGCCAGCCCTACGTCGACGAGTCGGCCGTTCGGACGTACGCGGAGGCCCAGCAGGCCGCGCAGGCAGCCGATGCCGAAGCCGTCAGCGCCGAAGGTGGCGCGGCGGGAACGGTAGCCGAGGCGGGCGGCACTGGGGCCGAATCGACGGCCGTCGAGACAGGCGACGGCGAGCGCCGCGAACCGTACCGTGGTGTCCGGCGGTCCATCGGCGAACAGATGGCGCGCTCCCGTCGAGAAGTGCCCCACGCGACCCACCACGACCAGGTAGTCGTGTCCGGCCTCGTCGAGGCCCGTGATCGACTCGCGCCACTCGCCGAAGAACGTGATGTCACCCTGACGTACACACCGTTTGTAGTGAAATGCGTTGCCGCAGCGCTGGAGCAACACCCGGTGCTCAACACGGCGCTTGACACCGAAAACGAGGAAATCGTCTACAGAGACGTCCACAACATCGGCGTGGCGGCGGCAACCGACCACGGGCTTGTCGTCCCGGTCGTCAACGACGTGGACGGGAAGGGGCTAGTCGAACTCGCCGGCGAAATCAACGACCTCGTGGGGCGGGCCAGAGAGCGGGACATCGAGCGCTCGGAGATGCAGGGTGGAACGTTCACCGTCACGAACTTCGGCGCCATCGGCGGCGAGTACGCCAGCCCGATCATCAACGTCCCCGAGACGGCGATTCTCGGGATCGGAGCGCTGAAAGAGCGACCGGTGGCCGAAGACGGCGAAGTCGTCGCGAAACCCACGCTCCCACTCTCGCTGGCAATCGACCACCGTGTCATCGACGGGGCCGACGCCGCACGCTTTGTCAACACGCTCAAGGAGTATCTGGCAGACCCGACGCGACTCCTGCCTAGAGTAGCCGCTCGGAGTCACAACCGAAAACCAGACCAGTCACTGGAACGACAGGGCTTGTGATGCCCTCCACAAGAGACACATGGATCTGGTTCGGGTTAGCCGGGCTGTTTGTGCTGGTTCCGGGCTGTGTCGCCCTCTCCCGAGTCGGGATGAGACTGTTCATTTCGTCGGGGTCGGCCGGTGAGGGGAGTCTTGGAACGTTCCTCGGCGCATTTGCCCTAACTGTCGTCGGCAGTTGGGCGGGTGTGCTGTTCAGCCTGCTTCTTACGGTCGCTCTTTTTCTCGACAGTCGACACCTCCGGCGAACCGACGGGGACTGGGCCCCGACACCGCTGTATGCGCTCGCCGGTATCGTCCACGCCGTTGGGACGACACTGCTCGCGGCGTTTGCGGTGTCAGTGCCGGTCATCGGATACTACCTGTACCAACGGCGCAGGCGAAAGACGACAGTGAGCTGAAGGGCGATAGCTTTTCACGGACCCGGACGAGGCACCGCTATGGTCGTTGGAGATGTCACTACGGGAACGGAACTGCTTGTTATTGGCGGCGGTCCGGGCGGCTACGTCGCCGCGATTCGGGGCGCGCAACTGGGACTGGACACGACGCTCGTCGAGCGGGATGCCTACGGCGGGACCTGTCTGAACCACGGCTGTATCCCCTCGAAAGCACTCATTTCGGCCTCGGATGTCGCCCATGACGCCCGACAGGGCGAGTCGATGGGCGTGTTCGCGGACCCAGCCGTCGACATGTCCGGGATGACCGAGTGGAAAGACAGCGTCGTCACACGGCTGACACGGGGCGTTGAGTCACTATGTAAGAACGCCGGCGTCAATCTGATGGAGGGGACCGCCGAGTTCGTCGATGACGGGACGGCCCGGGTCGCCCACGGCGGTGAGGGACAAGGTTCGGAATCGCTGTCATTCAAACACGCCATTGTCGCCACGGGGAGCCGCCCGATGGCGGTCCCGGGATTCGAATTCGACGGCGAACACATCCTCTCATCGAAGGACGCGCTCGCACTCGAATCGGTCCCCGAGAAACTGCTCGTCGTCGGCGCGGGCTACATCGGCATGGAGCTCTCGACAGTGTTCGCAAAGCTTGGTGCGGAGGTCACGGTCGTCGAAATGCTCGACGATGTATTGCCCGGCTACGAGGACGACATCGCGTCGGTCGTCCGGGACCGCGCCGAGGACCTGGGTATCGAGTTCAACTTCGGCGAGGCGGCCGACGACTGGGACGAGACAGACGAGGGCATTCGCGTCCAGACCGTCGATGAAGACGAGACGGTCACCGAGTACAACGCCGAGAAATGTCTTGTCGCGGTCGGCCGCGAGCCGGTCACAGATACGCTCGCGCTGGAGAACATCGACCTCCAGACAGACGAGAACGGCATCATTCCGACTGACGACCAGTGCCGAACGGCGTTCGAGTCGGTGTTCGCAGTCGGCGACGTGGCCGGCGAACCGATGCTGGCCCACAAGGCGATGGCTGAGGGCGAGGTCGCTGCGAGAGCCGCCGCCGGCGAACCGGCCGCGTTCGATCACCAAGCGATTCCCGCCGCGGTGTTCACCGACCCCGAAATCGCCACCGTCGGAATGACTGAGGCAGAGGCCGAGGCGGCTGGCTTCGATCCAGTCATCGGACAGATGCCGATACGGGCCAACGGCCGTGCGCTCACGGTCAACGAGAAGGAAGGGTTCGTCCGCGTCGTCGCTGATGCCGACGAAGAGTTCCTGCTCGGGGCACAGATCGTCGGTCCGGAGGCGTCCGAACTCATCGCCGAACTCGGGCTGGGCATCGAGATGGGCGCACGGCTTGAAGACATCGCCGGGACGATCCACACGCATCCGACGCTTTCCGAAGCGGTCCACGAGGCAGCTGCGGCGGCACGCGGTGAAGCGGTTCACACGCGCTGAGAACGCTCTGGACCGATTCGTGATTAACTACCGAGTTCAAACACAACTCTGAGGGGGTTTTACTGACAGAGAATCTAAAGCTTGCGCCGTGCAAAAGGGTTATATGGTGGATTGAGTAAACTGTCGGTGAATAGGAACCGGTAAGAGATGTCTACTGATTCACAGCCCAACGACACCATCGCTCAGGCAATCATCTCGGGGTCGACGTATGAACGACTCCGCTACGAACGCCACTCGTATCTCAGACAGACTGTCCCGCGGACGCTCGCGCTCCAGAGCGCTCTGCTTGGCGCGCTGGCGCTGTTACTACCGATCTACGGTCTGTATCCGGACAGCACCGCGGCGTTTTTGCCATCGATTGAGCCCGGCGTCGCCTCGCCGAAAGTGCTGTTGCTCGGGGTGTTCGGCGGGTTCCTGCAGTTGTTCGGTGCGACCTTGCTTGTCGGGTCAGTCCTCTACCGAGTCCGGCTCGCGCCGCTGACTGAGCAACAGGCGCACGCGGCGCTCAACGCCGAGGACTTCGCGCGGTACGTCGGCCTCGGAACCGGCGGCCTGGCGATTGTCCTCTCGCTTTGCCTGTTCGCTGTGGGGCTGGGCGGCGGTGACGCAGTGTCCGCATACATCGCGTTCACGGGTCGAAACCCATTCGTTGACTCCGGGTTCGGGCTGTCGGTTGCGGCCGTCTCGCTGTTTGCCTTCGTCGCCAGCGTGACGGTTTTTTATGCCTCGCGATATCTCCTCGTTCACCTCGCGCTGTTCCACCGTAGCAGCGAGTGAGCGGTCAACGTGGGGTATCAACACCAGCCGCGATGACGACCCGCGCCGGCGCGACTGTTTTCAGGCGTGCGGACAACCGTGTTCACATGGTCACAAACCAAAGTGAGACGTTCGATATCGGTGGCGAACTCACAGTCCGCCGGCTCGGCTTCGGCGCGATGCGGGTCACCGGCGATGACGTCATCGGCGAACCGGACGACGAAGAGGACGCTCACGCCGTGCTGAAGCGGGCGGTCGAACTCGGCGTTGACTTCATCGACACGGCGGATTCGTACGGACCGGGCGTCTCGGAGCGGCTCATCGGTGAGGCGCTCGATACCGAACGCGAGGACCTCGTCATCGCAACGAAGGGCGGCCTGCTCCGCAACACCGACGCAGACTGGCTGCCCCACGGCGATCCGGACTACCTGCGCAACGCCCTGCTGTGCTCACGGGACCGCCTGCGGATGGACCCTATCGACCTGTACCAGTACCACCGGCCAGACCCCGACACGCCGTTCGAGGACTCGATTCACGCGCTCGCCGAGATGAAGGACGAGGGGCTGATCCGCCACGTCGGCGTCTCAAACGTCTCCGTCGAACAACTGGACCGCGCCCGAGACATCGTCGACATCGCGACGGTCCAGAACCAGTACAACGTCGCCCACCGCGACGACGAGGACGTGCTGGAAGCCTGCGAGAACTACGGCATCGGGTTCATCCCGTGGTTCCCGCTAGGGGCTGGCGACCTCGACGGCGTCGACGGTATCGACGAAATCGCCCAGCGCCACGACGCCACTCCCTATCAGATCGCGCTGGCGTGGCTGCTGGGGCACTCGGACGTGACGCTGCCGATTCCCGGAACCAGCAGTCTCGACCACCTCGAACAGAATGTGGCCGCAAGCGCCATCGCCCTCACTGAGGAAGAACTGGCGCGGCTGTCCTGAACGACGGCAGACGACAGGGGATAGCGCTTGCCGGTGACCACGGTTCTTTTGGTTCCCACCGCTGTACCCCGGGTATGACCACTGTTACCCTGGGTCCTGAGGGGACCTACTCCCACCGCGCCGCACAGGCAGTCACCGACGACAATATCTCCTTTTCTGAGTCAGTGACCGCCATCGTCGAGGCCGTCGCCAACGGCGAGGCCGAACGTGGCGTCGTCCCCGTCGAGAACAGTATCGAAGGCTCCGTCACCGAATCGCTCGATGCCTTCGCGGAGTACGACATCGCCGTCGTCGAGGAGATCATCACGCCGATCCGCCACGCCCTACTCGCACAGGACGACTCGTTCTCGCTGGTGGCCAGCCATGCCCAGGCGCTGGCCCAGTGTCGCGGCTGGCTCGACGAGCACTACCCCGGCGTCAATGTCGAAGCCGTCGCGTCGACGGCCCGCGGCGTCGAGCGCGCCCGTGGCGACGCTGACATCGCCGCGATCGGCCACCCGGAGAACGCGACCAACGGCACCGAACTGAAAGTGCTCGCAGAGGACATTCAGGACCGGTCCTCGAACGCCACCCGCTTCGTCGTCGTCGCCCCCAAAAGCGAGCGCAGCGAGGCCGGCAGCAAGACCTCCTTCATCGTCTACCCGGACGTTGACTATCCCGGACTCCTACTTGAACTGCTGGAGCCGTTTGCCGACCGCGACATCAACCTCACCCGCGTCGAATCCCGGCCCAGCGGCGAGCGGCTCGGAGACTACGTCTTCCACATCGACATTTCGGCCGGCCTCTACGAGCAGCGCACACAGGAGGCCCTCGCTGATATTGAGGCCATCGCCGGGAAAGGGTGGGTCCGCCGGCTCGGGTCGTATGACTCCAAGACGGTCGTCAACTGAACCGGCGAGACACCGCCGGCCCCGCTTCAAGCGTTAAGTCCCGGGCCTGTGTACCCCCGTGTATGTCTGACCGCGATCCGTTCAGCGAGATTGAGCGCGCGTTCGATATGCTTGGAGAGCAGTTTGGCGTCGACATGGGGGCTATCCCGGTCGACGTCGTCGACGAGGGCGACGCCTTCCTCGTCCACGCGGACCTGCCCGGCTACGATAGCGAGGACATCGACGTCCAGCTTGTCGAGGACCGGAAGCTCACCATCAGCGCCACGTCGAGCCAGGAGCGGGAATCGACCGACGGTCAGTACGTCCAGCGCGAGCGTCGGCAACAGTCGCTGAGCCGGTCGGTCCGCCTCCCCGAAGCCGTCGACGACGGTGAGACCACCGCGAGCTACGACAGCGGCGTTCTCACCGTTCGGCTGGCGAAGGTCGGACACAGCGAGGACGACGACGGGACGGATATCCCCGTAAACTAACGATGGTACTCGAACCCGGTACCGACGTGCCGACGATCAGGGCGACAAACCAGCACGGCGACGCAGTCCAGCCCAGCTTCGAGGAGACGACGGTGCTGTACTTCTATCCGGCGGACGACACCGCCGGCTGCACGACGGAAGCGACGCAGTTCGAGGAGCACGCAAATCGGTTCGAGGAGGCCGGTGTCTCGGTGTACGGCGTCTCGACCGACGGCGTCGAGAGCCACCACGACTTTGCTGAATCGAACGGCATCAGTTTCGACCTGCTGGCCGACCCCGAAGGGCGGCTGTGTGACGCGTTCGACGTGCCGCTCGTCGACGGGCGGAGCCAGCGGACGACATACGTCATTGCGAAGGAACGCGTCGTCGCCGTCTACGAGCGGGTCGGCCCCGACGGCCACGCGGCGAGCGTCTTCGAGGACCTCGTCGATACTGGGCTGGTCAGCGCCAAGTAGACCGCGACAGACGAAAATCGAACGACTGCGGGCTATTCGTCGATGTTAATGGCCGGACGGCCGGGACCGGCCTTGCTGACGAGGTCGGGGTCCCCTTCCTCGGGACCCCGAACGACCACGTCAGCGCCGAACTCCCGTTCGATGAGCCACGCAGCCCGGTCGAGCGCCGCCTGTTCACGCTCGGGCGGCAGTTGCTCGTCCAGCGACTGTGCACGGCCGGCCAGTTCCTTGGCGAAGTCCGCGGCCGCCTCGCCCTGCTCGCGCAGTTCCTCGTCCTGCATGACGGTGCCGACGACGTTGCCGTCGGCGTTCCGGGCAAGGTCGAGGACGCGGTGTTTCCACTCCGGTGCAACCGCGAGCGTAATCGTCTGTGGGTCCTCGATGCCGACCGTGTCGACGATGTCGCGGATGTCCTCGCGGGTGTTCTCAATCAGTTGACGCTCCGTCTTGTAGTCGTCGGGCGCCTCAGCGGCCGGCCACTCGGCCTCCGCGAGAAGGTCGTCGTGGCCCAGTTCGGCCCACATCTCCTCAGCGGCGTGGGGGGCGACCGGAGCGAGCAGTTTCGCGGCCGTCGCCAGCCCGCGCTCGAAGGTGTCAGCGTCGGGGGTAGTCGCCTCCTGATAGCGGCGCAGTAGCGACACCAGTTCCCGCACGGCTTGCAGCGCGTGGTTGAACCTGAAGTCCTCGAACTCCGCCGTCGCATTCGCTGCCGTCGCGTCGATTTCGCGGGCGACGTAGTCCGCGATGTCGGCCCCATTCTCCGTGTCAGCGGCGGTCCCCGCCTCACCCTCGGCGTAGGCCGAAACCAGCGTGTACACGTTCTGGAGGAAGCTGTGGGCGGACTGCACACCCTCAGGACTCCAGGCGAATTCTTTCTCTGGCTGGGCGGCCTCCATGATGAACAGCCGAGCCGTGTCGGCCCCGTACTCCTCGATGATGCGCTGGGGTGAGACGCCGTTATCCAGACTCTTCGACATCTTGTTGCCGTCCTCGCCCAGCACCATTCCCTGGTTCGTGAGGTTGGTGAAGGGCTCGCGGACGCCATCAACCATGTCGAGGTCGTCCAGCACTTTCGTAAAGAAGCGGGCGTACAGCAGGTGCATCACGGCGTGTTCGATACCGCCGACGTACTGGTCGACCGGCATCCAGTCGCTGGCTCGCTCGGCGTCGAAGGGGGCCTCGTCCATCTCCGGCGAGGTGTACCGCAGGAAGTACCACGAGGAGTCGACAAAGGTGTCCATCGTGTCCGTTTCCCGCACCGCGCTCTCCCCGCAGTCGGGGCAGTCGACGTGTTTCCACTCCTCTGCGGCATCCAGCGGGTTCCCGGTCGTGTGGACGAACTCCGGCAGTTCGACGGGGAGGTCCTCGTCGGGGACTTCGACGTAGCCACAGTCGTCGCAGTGGATCATCGGAATCGGCGTGCCCCAGTAGCGCTGGCGGGAAATGCCCCAGTCCCGGAGGTTGTACTCCGTGCGGTGCTCGCCGTCGAACTCCTCGACGAAGCGGTCGCGGGCTTCGTTACTACTGAGTCCGTCGAACTCGCCGCTGTCGACTAACAGGCCGTCCTCGGGATAGGCCGCTTCCTGCACGTCGATGTCTTCGGGATCAGCGTCCGCGTCGTCAGTCGGTTCGATGACCTGCACGATATCGATATCGTGGGCCTCCGCGAACTCGTGGTCGCGCTCGTCGTGAGCCGGCACGGCGTACAGCGCGCCGGTCCCCACGTCGGTCAGCACGTAGTCGGCGACGTAGACGGGAATCTCCTCACCGGTCGCGGGATTGGTCGCGTACTCGCCGGTGAACACACCGGAAGTCACGTCCAGTTCGTCCTCGTCGGCCTGTTCGGCCGTTTCGATGTATTCGGCGACCTCGTCGTTGCCCTCGGCAATTTCCTGTGCGACAGGGTGGCCCGGAGCTAGCGAGAAGAACGTCGCCCCGTGGATGGTGTCCAGCCGGGTCGTGAAGATGTCGACCTCGCCGTAGTCGCCAACCTCGAAGGCGACGCTTGCGCCCTCTTGCTTGCCGATCCAGTTGCGCTGCATCTCCCGGACGTTGTTCGGCCAGCCCTCGAGGTCGTCTAAGTCCTCGAGCAGTTCCTCGGCGTAGTCGGTGATGGTGAAGAACCACTGGTCCATCTCGCGGGCCTCGATGGGCGTGTCACAGCGCCAGCACAGTTCTTCCTCGCCCTCAACCTGCTCATCGGCGAGGACAGTCTCACAGGAGGGACACCAGTTCAGCTCGGCGGCCTGACGCTCGACCAGCCCTTCCTCGCGGAACTGTTTGAACAGCCACTGGTTCCACTGGTAGTAGTCGGGTTCACAGGTCGCGAGTTCGCGGTCCCAGTCGTAGCCAAAGCCCATCTCCGTGAGCTGGTCGCGCATCGAGTCGATACACTGCATCGTCCAGTCCCGCGGGTTGGTGTCGCGTTCCTCGGCGGCGTTCTCAGCCGGGAGGCCGAAAGAGTCCCACCCCATCGGGTGGAGAACGCTCTCGCCGCGCATCCGCTCAAAGCGGGCGTAGGCATCCGTGATTGTGTAGTTCCGGACGTGGCCCATGTGGAGGCTTCCGGAGGTGTAGGGGAACATCGCCAGCACGTACTCCGGGTCGGTCTCGTCGTCGTCGATCCGGAACACGTCGGCCTCGTCCCACGTGCGCTGCCACCGGGGTTCGATCTCTGTATGATCGAACCCCCGCTCGCGTTCCTCACCGGTCGTGGTCATGATATCGGAACATCCGGCAGCGACCGTGCTATACCTTTCCCTTCGGGAGGGTATCAGGGTTCGCCACACGACACACAAGCCGACCGGGCGTGACTCCGGGGAGCCAGCTGCTTACAGAGCGATCGCGTCGCCACAGGTCGACTGGCCGCCCGCTATTCGGGACAGTCGACGTTTCCAATATCGAATCGGGCACCGCCCGACTCGCTCTCCGTCGCTGTGACCGTCCAACCGTGGTCAGCGGCGACCCGTCTGGCGACATAGAGTCCGAACCCAGTGTTCTCTGCGACAGCAGTGTGACCCGCGTCGAACACGCGCTCCAGCGGTTCGACATCGATGCCCGGGCCGTCATCGGCGACAAAGAAACCGTCTGCCGTCGTACCGACAGTGACGGTGACCGACGGTCCGGCGTGTTCAAGTGCGTTCTGGAACAGTATCTGGAGCAACAGTCCGGCGGACTCCTGATCGGCGACAATACGGGTATCCCCGTCGAAGGTCAGGCGCGCCTCACTGTCGGCGAGCGTGTCCCACACCTCTCGACTGAGACGTGAGAGCCACACGTGTTCCCGCTTTGGGACCTGTTCGACCTCGTCGTACTGGACCGGGCCATTTGGGTCGCTCGTGGAGAGCTCGACCACGGTATCGATAATCGTAGAGATCTGGGAAAGCGACTCCTCGATGTCGGCAGTCGAACCATCGCAGTCAGCCAGCTCTTCGAGTCGGCCGTAGGCGATCTGAAGTTCGTTTCGAAGCTCGTGAGACGCCACGAGTGCGACTTTCACCATCCGTTCGTTCTGGCGACGAAACGCGTGCTCGCGGAGCTTTCGGTCAGTGATATCCTGCGTGTGTCCGACGATCCCCTGAACGTCGCCAGCGGGATCATACCACGGCATCTTGCGGGTGCGGACGTACGACGCATCGAGGTCGAGGAACTCCTCCACTTCGATCAGATCTGTTTCCTCCTCGATAACGTCCATCTCGTCACGCAGGGCCGCTTTCGCGTGTTCCTCGACCAGTTCCGGGACTTCGACGTCAGTGAGGCCGAGCCGGTCGGTCGGCTCGTTGAACCCCCGGCCCAGCAGGACGTGTCGAGCCTGGTCGTCCTTCGCATACAGGTGGTCGGGAATCTCGTTGAACAGAGAGAGTAACAGCGTCTCCATCGGGGACGGTGGGCGTCCAGCAACGGACGGTGGCTCAGCGTCGAGACTGTCCCGGACGGCCTCAGCGACGGCGTCTTCGAGACGTGCCGACGGCTCGACGGCCGTCACCTCAAGATCATCCGGGACCGCCGCTGGGTCCTCGCCAACGATGATCACCGGCAGGTCGGGAAACAGCTTCCTGACACCGTACGCGATATCGGTTCCGGACTGGCCATCGACTGTTTCGGGCAGCACGAGCGCGTGGAACGCCGAATAGGTGAGCGTATCGAAGAGGTCGGTGAGGTCCGACAGGTGCGTGACCGAAGCCGGCGTCTCGGCGAGGGCAGATTCGAGAGTGGCGGTATCCAGCCCGTCGGCTGCGACGACCAAGACAGATTTGCTACCCATGGTACATTCCCAGTGAGCATACCATTGCGTGTTGGAGACTGTCACTGTTTCGGGTGTCTCGGAGTTCAACAGCCGTTCACGGCACTCAGTTCAAGAACTGGGACGAATGCTCCAGCTTCAGCCAGTTCCGGCCGGCCAAGACGAAACGAGAGTCTTCGACTCGGCATGATCGGTGTACGCAGCTATCACAGATAGTGGTGCTCGGTCTCAGTAGCGGCGTCGGTGATATCCGATGTGCCGCATGTCGAACCGATAGCGTCGCCAGTACGCTGACCGGAAGAGCAGATGCCCACACAAGATTTTTGCCGGACTCGGCAGGTGTCAGGAATGTATGGTACACTGCCCTGATTGTGAGACCTCGATCGAAACGGCCGACGACATCGAGTTCGTTGAAGTGGACGCGACCACCGGGTTTATCAAAGCCTCCAAGCGCTTCTACACTGCCAACTGCGCGGCCTGTGGTGTTACTATCGGTAGCGGCGTCGCCGGCGCGAAGTCCAACGGAGGTGCGGCCTGATGGTTCACTGTCCCGAATGCGACGCGGAAATGAACGCCCAAGAGGATGTGGAGTTCCTCGACATGGAGTCGACGACCGGCTTCTTTACTGCCTCAAAGCGGTTCTACCTCGTCGCCTGTGACAACTGCGGGGCCGCTATCGGCAGCGGTGTCGCCGGTGCGATGTAACTGTCGGGCCTAGGCTTATACACGTCTCAATGCAAGAGAAGGTATGGCAAAATCACCTGACGACGAGGCGGAAGACAGCGGACGACTGCCGAAGGCCCTCCGGTCGGTCACGCCGGGGACGGGTAGCCGTCGCAACGAGGAGATGGACGTGTTCGGCTGGGGGATGCTCGCCGGCCTGCTCGTCCTGCTGGTCCCGCTCTTGCCGTTTCTTATCATCGTCTGGGGCATCTCGAAAGTGACCGAGATGCTCACGCCCTCGACGTAATCAGGTCGCGTCGGTGTCGACAAGTGAGAACGCCGTTCCGTCGCCATCGTCGCTGGCGTTCTCGTAGACGACGTGTGCGGCTGCAACGTCCTAGATAGCCAGCCCCGTCGAGTCGAAAAGCGTGATCCCGTCGTCGTCGGTCCGCCCCGAAAGCGTGCCCGCAACGATGTCTCCGAGTTCCCCGTGGAGGTCAGTATCGGTCAGGACACCCCTGCCCCACGGGACGTTGATTTCGCCGGAGTGAGTACACTGCTCGTAATTATCGATGACGAGTTTCGCGTCGAGGAGCGTGCGTTCGTCGTGTTCCTGCTTGCCGGCGGCGTCGGCCCCGATGGCGTTGACGTGTGTGCACTCGCCGAGCCACTCACGGTCCACGATGGGCGACTCGACGGGCGTAATCGTCGATAGCACGTCACAGCCAGCGGCGTCCTCGATGGGGCCCGCCCGCACGTCAAACCGGTCGGTGAACGTGTCGACGAACGCCTGCTGTTTCTCTCTATCCCGGTCGGCGACGACCACCGTCTCGATGTCTCGGACCGCCGAAATAGCGTCCAGTTGCGTGTACGCCTGCGTGCCGGCCCCGACCAGTCCGAGTGAGTCCGCGTCGGCGACGGCAAGATGGTCGGTGGCGACGGCCGCCGCCCCGGTCCGCAGGCGTGTCAAGACTGTGCCGTCCATCACAGCCAGCGGGAACGCAGTCTCGGGGTCCGAGTAGATGAGCGTCCCAAGAACGGTCGGGAGGTCGTGGTCGCGGGGGTTGTCCAGATGGACGTTGACCCACTTGACCGCGGCGGCATCCCACGTCTCGGCGTTGACGTAGGCCGGCATCGACCTGAAGTCGCCGTTGTACTGCGGCAGGTCGATGTAGGACTTGGCCGGCATAATTGTGCTCTCCCTGGCATCGGCGGCGAAGGCCGCGGCAACCGCGTCGATGACTGCCGGCATCGCCGCGTGGTCCTCGACCGCGTCCGCGCCGAGAAGCAGCGTCTGCATACGGTATGTTGACACTCGACGATATTTAGCCCTCCGCCGTCACAGAGGTTATATTACCACGCAACCAGTCATCGGTATGCGTCGCGGGGTGGCGATTGCTGTGGTCTGTCTCTGTTTACTGAGCGCCGGGTGTGCCGGGCTGTTCGGGGACGACGCAGCTACCAGGGAGACGGTGACACCAGCACCAGTCCCGACGGCAGACGCACCGACGAGTCCGGCCCAACGCGCCCCGGGCGTTGTCGGCGACCAGGTTATCAACGCCACCACGCTCGGCCGCGCCCATGTCAGTCGGCTCTCGAACACCTCCTATCGAGTCCACCACACAAGGACTGTCATGAACGGCAGCGGCCTGCACAGGCGCGTCCGGACCCGTGCCAGCATCAGCGCGGGGTACGAGTCGTACACGGCCACCCGAACGATATCCGGACAGAGTGTGACAGCGCGCGAAATTCACAGCACCTGGCGGGACGGCCGTGCGCTCAGACGGACGACCGTCAACGGGTCGACATCGACGGAAGTGGTCGCGGACAGTCGCGGCATCGGTGGCCCGCCACGCTCACCCCGGGCCGCACTGTTCTTCGAACCCACGTTCAACGGGCGTCTCATGGCGTTGCTTTCCGCCACCAACATCACGTCTATCCGCCCCGGCGATGAGGTCATCAAGCAACTGTACGGCGTTTCGTTGTATCGCATCAAAGGAACCGGGTCGGCCGACAGCAGCGCGATCGCCACTCGTCCCGTCGACCGTGTGACTAACGTCTCCCTCTCGGCGACCGTAACGCCCAACGGCGTCATCCGGAGCTACGCGCTCCAGTACACAGTCGACGACGGAACGGATACCTACCGGATGACCGAAATTCTCCGCTACAGCGACCTAGGAACGACGGACGTGGTGTTCGAAGACCGACGCCACCGAAACCGAACGACACAACCTGACTAACGCGAGCGACTGTCGAATCAGCCCTAAAACGGAAAGAGGTCCCCACCCGCTGTCACCAGTCCGTCCCACCAAACGGACCGGGACAGTCGATACTTTGCAGAGAGATACCTAATTGTGTCTCCGGTTTCACGTCTCGATATCGGCGGTGTCACAGCGTGTCCATAGCCGTAGAAAATTGAACTGTAGGCGGTCGAAAATATCGTCTGCTGGCTGGTCTGTTAGGAGACGAAGCACGCCCAGCGGAGTTGCTTCGGCGTTTTTCAGAAAGTCTTCGTCTGATCAGCAACGTTGTTTGCGGGTCACGCTGTTCCCCCGCTCGCGTATACGAAGTTCTTCGCGTCGCTCAGAACCTCGCGGTTCGCGGCTTTCGCCGCTCACTATTCGAGGGCCCTCACTTCGTTCGGCCCCTCGCTTACATCATGCCGCCCATGCCGCCGCCCATGCCGCCCATGCCTCCAGGGGCGCCACCGGGGCCGCCGGGGCCGCCTTCGTCGCCGCCGGAGGTCGAGAGCTCGCCGGCAGCGATGATGTCGTCGATCTTGAGGACCAGGTTCGCGGCCTCTGCAGCCGAGGAAATCGCCTGTCGCTTGGCGTGTGCTGGCTCAACGACGCCGGTGTCGAGCGTGTTCTCGACGTCACCGGAGAAGACGTTCAGGCCAGCGCTGACGTCGCCGTCCTCGTGGGCGGCGCGCAGGTCGACGAGCGTGTCGATGCTGTCGAGACCAGCGTTTTCGGCGAGCGTGCGCGGGATGATCTCCAGCGCGTCGGCGAAGGACTCGATGGCGAGCTGTTCGCGGCCTTCGACGCTGTCGGCGTAGTCGCGGAGCCGGCGGGCGACTTCGACTTCAGGTGCGCCGCCGCCACCGAGGACGCTGCCGTTGGCGACCGTGGACGCGACAACGTCGAGCGCGTCTGTGACACCACGTTCGAGTTCGTCAACGACGTGGTCGGTCGAGCCACGGAGCAGGAGGGTGACGCCGTGGGCTCCGTCGCCGCTACCCTCGACGTAGAACAGGCCTTCGGCGTCGTCGCGGGTGACGGAGCCGTGGCCGAGGTCTTCCGCGGTCGCGGAGTCGAGATCGGAGACGATGCGAGCACCCAGAACCTCTTTGAGGAACTCGATGTCGGACTTCTTGGCGCGGCGGACGGCCAGAATACCCTTCTCGGCGAGGTAGTGCTGGGCCATGTCGTCGATGCCCTTCTGGCAGAAGACGACATCAGCGCCGGTGTCGGCGATCTGGTCGACCATCTGCTTGAGCTGCTCTTCTTCCTTGTCGAGGAAGTTCTGGAGCTGGCTCGGGTCGTCGACGGAGAGCTGCGCGTCGACTTCGGTCTCGTCGAGTTCGATGGCCGTGTCGACGAGGAGGACGTCGGCGTCCTCTGCCTCGGTTGCCATCTCCTCGTGGACCGGGTCCTTGTCGATGACTGCGCCTTCGAGGAGCTCGGAGTTGCCGGCGGAGCTGCCGGTCTGGGTCTCGATGTTGAGGTACTCGAGGTCGGCGATGACGGAGCCGTCTTCGGCCTCGACGGTCACAGCGTTGACCGCGTCAACGATGATCTGGGCGAGCAGTTCCTTGTTGAGCTCCGCGCCCTTGCCCGTCATCGAGGTTTCGGCGACCTTCTTCAAGAGTTCCTCGTCGTCGGGGTCGACTTCCGTGGCGATGTCGTCAAGTTCGTCCTTGGCCTGCGTGGCGGCCATGTTGAACCCTTTGATGATCGCCGTCGGGTGAATGTCCTGTTCGAGGAGGTCCTCGGCGTTCTTGAGGAGTTCGCCTGCGATGGCGACAGCGGAGGTGGTGCCGTCACCGGCCTCGTCTTCCTGTGTCTCGGCAACCTCGACAATCATCGAGGCTGTCGGGTTGTCGATGTCCATCTCCGAGAGAATGGTGACGCCGTCGTTCGTGACGGTGACGTCGCCCATCGAGGAGACGAGCATCTTGTCCATCCCCTTCGGGCCGAGCGTCGAGCGTACTGACTCGGCGACCGCGCGAGCGGCCGAGATGTTGTGTTCCTGTGCAGACTTGTCCTTCATCCGCTGGGAGTCCTCTCCCAGGATGATCATCGGCTGGCCCTGCATCTGGCGTTGGCTCATAATCAAGCGAAGATTGCATGTGGTTCTATATAAAAGTAGGGGATATAGGGCGCTCGGCGGTCACCGGTTGCCCAAGCCAGAACGGGTGAAATCACCCGACAGAGGTGGTACTGGCTATTATTAATGGTAGTTGTTGGCACGCCTCACCAGAACGGCGTCGATCTGTTTATATATTCATTCGACGGGCTCCGTCCAGTGGACTGTGACCGACCCGACGACGAAGGCGTCCTTGGAATCGGTGTTCCGCTGAAACTGAATCGTGTTCTCGCCGAGGTGGAGTCGCTCGGGTGCAATCGTATCCATCCAGAGCTGCCACCCCTCGCCGGGCGCGATATCGAACCCCGACAGCGGTTCGCCGTTGACCACGATTTCGTGGTTGAAATCCTCGACATCGAACACCTGCATCTCGACGTACGGATCTGCCGGCGACGAGGTAGGGATATCGAAGGAAACCGGATCGGTCGAATAACCAGTGAAATCGGCCCAGGGAACGTCGAGCGAGTCCGCCGACGGACCGAGATGCTGCTGGAACTCACAGAGCGCGTAGTTGGCGCGACGTGACATACAGGCTACGTCTCCCGGACGGTATAAAAATTAGTGGCTGGTCGCCGTTACACACATGGCGAGGGAGAGCGGAGCGCCTATCAGGTGTCGGCTGTTGCCAATCGGTATGGACGCTGCGCTTGGCCCGCCCGAGCAGATGGCCGAGCTCGAGGAGGACCTGACGCCGATGATGGCACAGTACTACGAGCTGTGCCGGCAGTACGACGACGCGCTGGTCCTCTTTCAGGTCGGGGACTTCTACGAGGCCTTCTGTGCGGCCGCGAAACGGGTCGCCCGACTGTGTGAGATCACGCTGACCCAGCGCGAGGATTCGACCGGCGAGTACCCGATGGCCGGCATCCCCATCGACAACGCCGAGTCGTACGTCGAGACGCTGCTGGACGCGGGTTACCGGGTCGCCATCGCCGACCAAGTCGAAGACCCTGACGAGGTCAGCGGCGTGGTCGAGCGCGCGGTGACACGAATCGTCACCCCCGGCACACTCACCGAGAGCGAACTGCTGGGCGGGGCGGACAACAATTACGTCGCGGCTCTGGCCGCAGGCGAGCGGTACGGACTGGCGCTGCTCGACATCTCGACTGGCGACTGCTACGCCACGAGCGTCGGCTCGGAAAGCGCCGTCGCCGACGAACTCAGCCGGTTCGGCCCCGCCGAAGCCATCGTTGGGCCGGACGTCGACGTGGACCGGGACGCCGTCTTCGGGCCGGCCTGTCTGGTGACGCGCTACGACGCGGACGCCTTTGCCAGGGAACGCGCCGAGGACCGGGTGGGACAGTACTTCGGCCCGCCGGATCGACTGCTCGCCGGCGGCGCGGAAGTCCGGGCCTGTGGCGGCCTGCTGGCCTACGCTGAGTACACCCGCGGCAGCAGCGGGGCAGTCGGACCCGACGGCGAGCCGGTCGATCCAGATGTCGACCCCGCAGGCACACTCGACTACCTCAATCACCTCACGCGGTACGACCCGCGGGAGTACATGCTGCTTGACGCCGTCGCCGTCGAGAGTCTCGAACTGTTCGAGCGGCGCTCGGTCCGGGGTCACGAGAACCGCACGCTCGTGGACACGGTCGACGAGACGGCGTGTGCGCTGGGGCGGCGGAAACTGACCGACTGGCTCCGGCGGCCGCTCCTCGACGCCGACCGCATCGAGGCCCGCCACGGCGCGGTTGCGGAACTCCAGCGCGACCCCGCAACCAGAGAGGAGCTCTCAGCCCTGCTCGCGGAGGTGTACGACCTCGAACGGCTCATCTCACGCGTCTCGCGTGGGCGAGCGAACGCCCGTGACCTCCGGTCGCTGGCCGCAACGCTGTCAGTCGTACCGGACATCCAGGACCACCTTGCCGACGCCGATGCCCGCCTACTCGCGGACTTGCACGCGACACTGGACCCACTGGCCGAAACCCGCGAGGAAATCGAGGCGGCGATCCGCCCGGACCCGCCACAGCAGGTGACCGAAGGCGGCGTCATCCGCGAAGGCTACGACGAGGAACTGGACCGGCTCCGCTCGACCGAGCAGTCCGGCAAGGCGTGGATTGACGAACTGGAAGCGAGCGAGCGCGAGCGGACCGGCATCGACTCGCTGAAGGTCGGGCACACCTCCGTCCACGGCTACTACATCGAGGTGACAAACGCCAATCTCGATGCCGTCCCCGAGGACTACCAGCGCCGCCAGACGCTGAAGAACAGCGAGCGCTACTACACGCCGGAACTCAAGGAGCGCGAGGACGAAATCCTGCGAGCAGAGAGCGCAGCCGACGACCTGGAGTACGACCTGTTCTGTGCGGTCCGGGACGAGGTGGCCGACGAGGCCGAGCGCGTGCAGGCCCTTGCAGACCGCCTCGCCCGCCTCGACGTGCTTGTTTCGTTCGCCGAAGTCGCGGCGCAGTACAACTACTGCCGACCCACAGTCGGCAGCGATGGCATCGACATCACCGCCGGCCGCCACCCGGTCGTCGAGCGGACCGAGGACGCCTTCGTCCCCAACGACACGCATCTGGGGAGCGGGCCAGTCCCAGCGAACGGAGACGGAAGCGGTGATGGCGTCGCCACGAACGATGGACAGCCCTTCCTCGGGGTGGTCACGGGGCCGAACATGAGCGGGAAGTCGACGTACATGCGGCAGGTCGCGTTGATTTGCCTGCTCGCACAGGCGGGAAGCTTTATCGCCGCGAAGGCGGCCGATCTACCGATACTCGACCGCGTCTTCACCCGCGTTGGGGCCAGCGATGACATCGCCGGCGGCCGCTCGACCTTCATGATCGAGATGACCGAACTGGCGACGATTCTGGACGCGGCGACCGAAGACTCACTGGTCCTGCTGGACGAGGTCGGCCGCGGCACGTCGACAGCCGATGGGCTGGCTATCGCTCGCGCCGTGACCGAGCATCTCCACGACGATATCGGCGCGTACACGCTGTTTGCGACCCACCACCACGACCTGACTGCCGTCGCCGCGGCGCTGCCCGGCGCGACCAACCGCCACTTCGAGACCAGCCGCGAGGACGGCGACGTTCGCTTCGACCACGAACTCGCACCCGGCCCCGCGGCGGCCTCCTACGGTGTCGAGGTGGCGAGCATGGCTGGCGTCCCCGAATCCGTCGTCGAGCGGTCGCGGGACCTTCTGGCGGATGCCGAGGCGGGCGACACCGACACGGATTCCGCCGCCACGGAGACGACTGGACCGACGGAGAACGGAGCAGCGGCGGCTTCGGCCAGCGAGGGTGGAGCGGACGGCCACATACAGGAGGCGCTTCGGACGAACGGGGCCGCCGTCAAGGGAGAGTTACCGGAAGCAGTGGCACAGCGGTTGGCCTCGCTCGATGTCGCGACGATGACGCCGATAGAAGCGATGAACGCGCTCGCGGACCTGCAGGACCGACTCGAAGAACAGTAGCCGTCAGCTGTCTGTGTCAGTGGCCCGTTCGTCGTGCGGGCAGGCGAACATGGTCGCGACGAGTTTCTGTTCGGCAGCCCGGAGATGCTTGTGGAGCGTGGGCTCCGAGATATCGAGGAGTTCAGCCAGGTCCGCGGCTGTCGCCTCGCGGGGCCAGCTGTAGTACCCTGCTTCGTGGGCCGTCGAAAGAACCTCCTGCTGTCGGTTGGTCAGTGACTCGGTGTGGGACGCATAGTTCTGGAACCCGAACAGCGGGACGATAGACTCACGCTGTTTCTTCGCCGCGAGTTCGGCCTCCGGATGGGCAGTCAGGAACGAATCGATAACCGACCCCGTCTCGATTTGACCCGGGACATCAGCTACGACAGTCCCTTCACCATCGACACTCCGGACGGTCTGTGGTACCGCCCCGACATCCGCAAGCGAGACAACGGGACAGTTATCTCGCACGTCGATTTCGACGAGCCCACCGTCGCTGGTGCGTTCAAGCACTCGCGCCTCACCGCCGTTGGCGTCTTCGATGCGCTCGACAAGACGGCTGGGGCGAGCACCCTCGACTGAAAAAAACTCCGCGTACATATCGTCCGTCTGCGGGAGGCATTTTTCAAGAATCACGGTACACGCTTCGGCTTCAGACACCGACACAAAGGGATACGACCCATCAGAGAGAGCAAACTCCACACGGGTTACCGCCCGGCTGTCGCCAAGCTGTCGGGACATACACAGGTGTAGTTGACATCTTATGATGAATGTTGTCATGTATTGTGGTTCGGCGTTTACTATGCTAGCCACACTGAACTTTACATCTGGAGAACAGATTTAGCATGAGGTCAGAGAACCGTGTCTGGAAGATCACCAAGTGTTATAGAAGTCCACGGCACCGACCAGTCCATCGTCATGGCAGTCGTTCGTGCCGTGGCAACCGCGGAGAGACAGCCGGTCGAGACGCTCCCGCCGCTGGCCGACAGTATCAATCCGGATGCACTGAGGGCGTGCATCGCTGATTCGAACACCAACGGGCACGTGGCGTTCGACTACAGCGGCTATCGTGTGGTTGTCGACACCGATGGAACCGTCACTGTAGACGAGTAGCTCCGTCATCCGGCTGTATGGCGACTGTAGCAGTCAGTACAGTCGCAGGACGGACCGTCCGTAGGACGAAAGTGAAGTGCCAGTTACGGTGGCTCCAGCGAGACGAACTCCAGTCCCTTCTCGGCGAGTAACTGACGTGCCCGGTCGGTCACCGACGGAGCGACGAGGATACCCCGGACATCAGTGTCGGCGTGCAGGTCGCGTTCTAACGCATCAACATACCGCCCCAGTTGGCCGACTGCATCGGGCCCCACGCGCCGGCGCTTGAGTTCGAGTATCGTCGTCCGACCGTCGGCGTCCTCGCCATAAATGTCGACCGCGCCGGCGGGGGTCTCGCGTTCGGTCGCAAGCGGTGTAAAGCCCGGTTCAACCAACCCCGGCTCGTCAAGAATGCGGTCTTTCAGGTCGGCCTCCGTTCCGGTGAGTGCGAGGTCTTTCGAGTCGGTCACATCGAAGGCAGCGGCGTGGGCGACTGTCTCAAAGGTCACTTCGAGCAACTCTTCGGGGGTCGACCGCGTGGAACGAACAACCAGCGAGCCGTCGTCGACGCTAATGCTGTGTTCACAGCCCGGTGGCTGCCAGTTCACCGGCTGCTGGCCTTCATCGGTGTGGACTAGCGCGGCTCCGTCGGGCTTGAGCATCACGTGGCGGTCGCCAAGCCCCAGCGAGCTAGCCGCCCGCCCCTCGTACTCGACCGTACAGGTGCCGACGAGTGTCACCAGCGCGCCGCGGTCGGCATTGCGCGACGCAAGATCCAGCGCGTCGGCGGGGTCGGGGTAAGTCAGCGTCTCGACGGCAGTCACGGATGGCGATTAGCGGTCCCCGCGTAAAAAGGACGCGTCGTCGGGCCAGTACACGGACGAAGTGCGGTCTCGGAGCGACGCAAGCAGGGCGCGCCGGACGGCCGCCGGGTCACAGCCTTCGCTGTCGAGGGCGCGACAGGCCTCGTCCTTCCGGTCGACCCACCACCGCCGGAACGTATCGGGGTCAGCAGTGCGGGCGAGAACTATGTCGTCGAGGTCCGATAGCGTTGGGTCGAGCCAGCAGACGGCGTAGGTTCGGACCGACCCGTCGAGCACGACCAACTGCTCGTAGGTGGCATCAATTGCAGCGAGGACAGCCGACGCTGTCAACCCGGTCCCGAGCGGTCGAGACTGAGCAGTGGGGTCAGCGTCAACCCCCCAGTGTGCGCTCCGGCAGTCGTAACGGCCGTCAGGACGGCCGACAGCCACGAGCGTTCGGCGGCCCATCAGGGACCACCGAGCGTGTGAGCAAGCATGGCCTCTTGTGGCTGCGTGGTCGTATTTGAACGCTAGCCCACAGCACACCCGTCTGCTCACCGGGCAGTCACAGGATCTGATTCCGAACTCGCCGAAAGTACCGACCATTGGTAACTCGGCACAACCCTCAAGTAGTACGTTCACGTATCGTTACATATGATGGTGAGCGAGTGGCTCTACGGCGCAATCGCGCTTCTCGTGGGGCTCCACGTCCTGACCATGCTGTACGCGTACCGGCACCGCGGTGACCCGGCCGGGGCGACAGGGCAGGGCGATACTGACGGGCGCCGTGGCAGCGCCACCGACGACAGCACTGCATCCATCGACTGTCCTCACTGCGGGGCGAGGAACAAGCAGGACTACCAGTTCTGCCGGCAGTGCGTCGCCGACCTGACGAGCGGGAGCCCACAGCGTCAGCCGACGGACCGAAGCCAGCCGTACTGACACTGTTGCAAGGCTGGGTCGAAACAACCGGTTTGAGCGCTGCTATCGGCCAAAGGATTTATTTCTCCGAAGAGATATTTGAATATACTGTCACGAACAGAGGTAGACTGTGGAAACTGTTATCGACGTACGTTCCTCGGGTCGACCGGATATATTCGACCGAGCGAACACCGACGGGCTGTTCGGGCGCACGCGCCGCCTTCAGCAGCCGCTAGGGCAGTACGTACGGGAGACAGAGACGCCAAGGTATCTCGCGTACAACGACCAGTCCGGCCTCGTCGCTACTCAGGGGAACAACGAGTCGCTCACGCCGGCTGACGACTACCGCGCGTATCTGCTCGCAACCAACGTCCGTGTCATGTTCGTCGTCGGCGACGACGATGGTGACCGGATCATCTCGCTCTCCTACGAAGACATCGTGGCCGTACATTGTACGTCGGGGCTCCGGACGTCGACACTCGAACTCGTCACTGTCGACGAAGACCGCTGGGCGTTCGAGTGCAAGGGCGACCTGACACCGGTTCGGGAGTTCGTCGACGAAGCCACACAGGTCTGGACACGCACACTAACCGAGCTTGATCGGGCAGAATCCCAGGTCGAGGCTGCTGTGACGGCACTAGAGACGACAGACCTCGATACAGCAGCCACACACATCACAGCCGCACAGGAGGCGCTCGACAACGGGCGAGGGCGGATCGAAGCGCTGGGAGAGGGGGCGACAGCGAGTATCGACGAACGTTGCCAGTCAACGCAAGCACAGATCGATATCTGCCAGCGCCGACGCCACGTCAGCGCGGCCGAGCAGCACCGCGACACGGCCCGACGTGCATGGGAGAACCGGGCATACGAACGGGCCGCGGACGCGTACGCACAGGCAAAGACCGAGTACGAGCGAGCGCTGGCGGTAACGGCACCAGAGCCGCCCACAGAAACCATCGCGGACGCTCGAAACGCAATCGAAGCGGAATATGCCGAACTCCGGTCAGCCCCGGTCGACGCGGCACAGGTGGCTGCGAGCGCGGCCAGAGCAACAACAGACCCGGCGGCGCGGGCCACACACTGGGAAGACGCCCTCGACCGCTACCGGACGGCGTACGAACTGGACTGGGGCCGTGACCGCCGCTTCGACGGCGACCGGGCGTCGCTCCGGCAGGCGCTCGCAGACATCGCTGTCGAACTGGTCGAGACACACCGTGAAGCGGGGCGACAGAAGCGACGTGAGGGCAGCGACGAGTCAAATCGAGACACTTCCGGAGCCGCGTGTGACAGTGCAACGGCCCACTTCGAACGCGCACGCGAGGTTGCCGCCGAACTCGTGCCCGACAGATGCGAGCCGCCAGCGGACGAACTGGCCGCCGTATCTGAACAGGGAGTCAGCGTCGAGTCGGAGCCGAAAGGTCGGTAATTGTTTATCAGCGGGGAGCCGGGTATCGGTATGCGCTTTGGGGTCATTTCAACGGCAAAAATCGCGCGCAAAGACGTGATTCCGGGCATCCAGAGGTCGGACCACACGGTCGCGGCAATCAGCTCCAGAAGCCGAGATCGTGCCAGCGAGGTGGCCGAAACGCTGGGTATCGCCAGTGCCTTCGGCGACTACGAGACGATGTTCGCCGAGGCGGACATCGACGCGGTGTACAACCCGCTTCCGAACGCGCTCCATGCCGAGTGGAGCCAGCGGGCCGCCGACCACGGGCTTGACGTGCTCTGTGAGAAGCCGCTGACCGTCGACACGGCCGGGGCAGTGGACCTCTTCGACTACTGTGCCGAACAGGGCATCACGCTAATGGAAGCGTTCATGTATCAGTTCCACCCGCGGACCCAGCGGGCCAGAGACATCGTCGAAAACGAACTGGGCGAGATACACACCGTCGATGCGTCGTTCAAGTTTCCGCTCTCCGATCCCGACGACATCCGTCTGGATCCGGAGCTGGCCGGTGGGAGCCTGATGGACGTGGGCTGTTACGCCGTCAGCGCGGCCAGAGGGTTCCTCGGCGAACCGGACCGGGCGTTTGCTCATGCCCGGGACTCGCGGGACAGTGGCGTTGACACGAACCTCAGCGGCGTCCTCTCGTACAACGATGGGCGGGTCGCCTCTATTTCCTGTGGGTTCGACGGGCCGAGACGGGAGTACTACCGGGTCGAGACCGACAACGGCTGGCTCGAAGCGCCGAACTGCTTCGGCCCGGCCCACGACCAATCCGTCTCGCTGACCTACAGCGTCGATGGCCGCGAGGTCACAGAGACGTTCGAACCAGTCGACCACTACCAGTTGCAGGTTGAGGCATTCGCGGACGCTATCGAAAACGGCGAGACGCCGCCCATCGACCAGGCCGAGACACTGGGGAATATGCGCGCCATGGACGCGCTGGCCAGAAGCGCAGACACCGGCGAACCGGTCGACATCGCCAGCCCCGAGTGAGAGACGACCGGGTGTGTACCGTACCGCGGCGAGCGCGAAACGGTTTTGACTGCCGCGAGTGAGACACGTACTGTGACACCCCCAACAGCGACACTCCCGAGTGGCGACGAACTGCCGATGGTCGGCGTCGGGACGTGGGACATCGACGGCGACACGGTTCAGGAATCCGTTCGGGCCGGACTCGACGCGGGCTACGCCCACGTCGACACCGCAGAGGGCTACAAGAACGAGAGCGAAATCGGCGAGGCCCTCGCCGACTACGACCGCGAGGACGTGTTCCTCACCTCCAAGGTACTGCCGAAACACCTCGACTACGAGTCGGTCATCGAGGCCTGTAAGGCGTCGCTCGACCGTCTCGGGACTGACTACCTCGATCTGTATCTCGTCCACTGGCCCAACCCCGCGACCTCCATCCGCGAGACGATGAACGCGATGGCGACGCTCCACGATCAGGGGAAAGTCCGCAACGTCGGCGTCTCGAACTTCAGCGCGTACCAGCTCGGGGCCGCCCAGCACGTCGCCGACGTGCCCATCGCCGTCAACCAGATCGAGTACCACCCATGGAACACACAGGACCAGGTCGTCGAGTTCTGCCGCGACACCGACACCGTCGTCGAGGCGGCCGCGCCGCTATGTCGAACGGAGGTGTTTGCTGACGACGTCATTCAGGATCTGGCAGAGAAATACGACAGGTCGCCGGCCCAGATCATCCTGAAGTGGGCGGTCGAGAACGACGTCGTGGTCCTGCCGAAGTCCTCCTCGCCCGAACACGTCCGCCAGAACCTCGCGTTGTTCGACTGGGACCTCGGCACCGCCGACCGCAAGCGCATTGACGCCATCGAGCGCGAACAGGCGGTCTACGACACCGGCATCAACGACTGGGACAACGACACCTACGGCATCTCGCAGTAGTCCCTAATGGTCGACCCGCCCGCACTGGACCGCTGGGACGCCACGGCCGCGGCGAGCATCGCGGTTTTGCTTGTCGTGGCGTACGTTCTGGTTCCGGACCCGACAGTCCAGTACGGGACGTGGCTAGTCGTCTTCTGCATCTGGATGGCCTGGTTCGTCTTCTTCGGTGCCAAATGGTTATACGGCCCCTAGAGCGGGTCGTTGAAGCTTTTACTCGATTCCGTGTCAGCGGAGATTTATTTACTCCCGCTCTCTATACACACTCGATGCCCCGTATCGAAGTCTCGGAAAACCTGTACCGGCAGATCGAGAGCGAAGCCAACAACGACGACTTCAACGACACGCTGTGGAAGATGGTGGGCTCCTATCGGCGGACGAACAACCCGGAAGCGGACCAGACGTAACGCACATATCGCAGTCGACGACCCGTAGCGAGACCGTTCTGAGAGTTTCGTCGTTCCCGATAGCCGCTGTACCCGCGCCTGCTTCGACGCCGGTGTCCCCGTCACTGTGAGCGGCAACCACTGCCGTCGGTACGCATGTTTTTACGATTTGAGCCGCTGCATACTGGTAATGAGGCCACGAATCGCCCTGCTGAACGCGGCCCACGACGGCGACGACAATCGCCGGAACTTCCGGCGGGAACTCGACGCCGACCTCGTGGAATACGACGTGACCGAGCGCGAACTGCCCGATACCTTCGCGTTCGACGGCTGTCTGGTCACGGGCAGTCGCGCGTCCGTCTACTGGGACGAGCCCTGGATTCGAGACCTCGAATCCTGGGTCGCGGACGCGATTGACCGAGATATCGCGTTCCTGGGCGTCTGTTTCGGCCACCAGTTGCTCGCACACGCACTCGGCGGCACTGTCGAATCGATGGACGAGTACGAGATCGGCTACCGGACGGTCGAGCACGACGGCGAGAACGAACTGCTCGCTGGCGTCGACGAGTCCTTCACCGTCTTCACGACGCACTCGGACCGCGTCGCCGAGGTGCCACCGGGCGCAACCACGTTCGCCGAGAACGACTACGGCGTCCACGGGTTCCGGAAAGAGAACGTCTTTTCGGTGCAGTTCCATCCGGAGTACGACCCCGAGACGGCCGAGACAGTGACGAAGGGCAAGGACGACCAGCTCGCCGACGAGCGCATCGGAGCGGTGCTTGACGGCGTTACAGAAGAGAACTATCGCGCCGCTTGCGAGGCCAAGCGGCTGTTCGACAACTTCACCGAGTTCGCCGCGCGTCACGCGGGTGACGGGTCCGGTGCGACCACCGCTGCCGACGACTAACCACACCAAGAGAACTGTTGACGATCAGGTGAACCGACCGGTCTCGGCGTCACATTCCTCGCAGCGTGTCACAAGCGCGTCACGGTCGTCCGTCATCTCGACATAGTTGTGCGTGCGACCGCCACAGTCCTCGCAGTGCCGGAGCATATCCGTGTCTCCCATTTCCTGTGGTGCACCGAGCGCGAGCGCAACGACGCGCTCGTCACCCTCGTTGTGACCGCGTTGCCACTCGCCGGGAGCGAAGCGGATTGCCTCGCCAGCACTGACATGCACGTCGCCGTCCTCTGTCTCGAACGTCGCTGTCCCCGACTGAACGAGGAACACTTCCTCTTGGTCCGGATGGCGGTGATAGCCGAAGCCGAAGGACTCGCCAGATGCCAGTTCGTAGTAGTTCAGCGCGATATCGTCGGTGTCGAGTGGGCCAGCGAGCGCCCGTTTGACCGACGCCGGCCCCATTCGCGATTCGACGGCGTCAAGGCTGACTTTCTCCATAGTTGCCATGTACGGCGGGCAGTCCTTAACGGTTAGTCAGGGGGTCACAGCGGTGACACGCGGGAGACGCCACAGCAAAAGCAGAGAAACGGAGCGTCGATCACTCGCGTCGGTCGATATCGAGTTCTTCGTCGAGGTCTTCAAGCCAGTCAGCGTCTTCCAGTTCCGCCATCTGTTCACGGAAGTGTGTCTTGCAGACACCGACCTTGACACCGTCGTTCTCAACGGCGATGTCGGCTTCACGGTCGCAGTAGTGACACTGCATACTTGAATTATATACCCGAACGACATTGAACCCTCGGGTTCCGTCTGCCGATTGTCAGACGTTGAGTGCCGTTTCGACTCGGTCCCAGGCGGTCGTGTCCAGACCAGTGGCACCCAGCGTCTCCCCGTGGGCGTCGCTGCCGCCTGCCGGAACGAGGTCGTATCGCTCGATAGCCGCATCGACGAGGCTGTCGTCGACCGCCCGGCCGTAGGGATACCACCGTTCGACGGCATCGAGCGACGCACACTTCGACAGTGCGACCGCCGTATCAGGGTATCTGAACGGATGTGCGAGGCCAACCAGCCCGCATGCGTCTGAGAGGACAGCACAGCCGCGCTCGAATGACGGAACCGCCCGCGGGACGTAACAGGGGCAGTCGTCGCCGATGAGTTCGTCAAACGCGGACTGGAAAGTGTGGTCCGACACCTCGGCGATCCCGCGGGCGATGTGTGGCCGACCGAGGCCGTCGCGCGGTTTGACGGGCAGCGAGACGCCCAAGTGGTCTTCGACGCACTCGATGATTCGCGCGCCGCGCTCGCGGCGGTTCCGCTGGATGCGTGCACATTCGGCCCGGAGTTCGTCGGTTGGCTCGACGCCGTAGCCCAGCAGGTCCAGTCGCTGTGTTTCGGTTTCGACACGGAGTTCGATGCCGTGGAGAAGCGTCACACCGTCCTGCTGGGTGACAGGACCATCGAGTGCAGGCTGGAGTCGGTCGTGGTCCGTGACGGCGACGACCTCGACGCCCGCTTGTCTCGCGGCGGCCGGGACCGCATCGAGCGTGAGTGTCCCGTCGGAGCGAGTAGTATGTACGTGCAAGTCAGCGACGACCATACCACTCCCACAATCCCCAGCAGGAAGCCGCTTCTGGTCAAATCACGAGTGGTGTGCACACGAAACGTGGGTTCCTTATACGCATTAAGGGATATTATGATTATCTATAGTGAAGGTTTATTAGGAACCATGAACTTTCGATAGACATGCGAATGCTAAGCAACGCAACGGACGCCTTCCAATCGTACGACTACCCGGTTTCTGCCGAGGAAATCATCGAGGGTGACGGCGACATGGAACTCGAACTGCCAAACGGCACCGAACGGCTGGGCGACGCACTCAGCCGGTCGGCCCCGGAAACCTTCGAAAGCGCGGAAGACGCCGAATTCGCGGCGTTCTCGGGTGTGTCGAGCAAGGCCATCGGCCGGAAGGGCTACTCCGACCGCGACCCGATCTGCATGGGCGAAGACGGGCCGGACCAAGTCTCCTTCTAACGGCCCGAAACGGCCTGCAGTCACCCCAGCTCTGGACGGATTTCCCGTCTCCATCGTTTTTTACACAGGCGAGCAACAGCGCTATCGCTGTCGGTGAGTGCACACTTAGAGTGACTACCTGTCGAGAAAGTCCGGCCTGTCGACAGCGTCGGTGCTGTCGACTGACTGCCTGTCCAGCAGCTCCGAGGAATCGAGCGCCGACGGCAGGCCGTCGCGGCCGCCGGTCGGCATGTCTCCTTCGTCGAGGTATGTCTTCTCGCCGTTGATCAGGTCAGCCCAGAGGGCGTCCCGGTCGGCGTTGGTCGTCTCCGCCGCTTCCTTTGCTTCATTACGCCCCTCGTCGTACGCGAGTTCGACCATGCTCTTGTGATACGCCGAGTTCATCTCGGCGTAGATGGCTTCGAGTTCCTCGCGATTGTACTCCCCGAGGCGCTCGGCGACACCGATGGCGTAGGCCCGGTCGGTAGCCTCGTCTTTGTCGAGAGTGTCCCAATCGGTGCCGAACTCACGCTCGTAGCGACTCATGTCTCCACTTTCCGGTCAGTGTGAACCTGCAGTCCAGCATCAGAAAAGGAGATTTCGCGGATGTCACAGTCGATAGCGGTGCCCCGCATCTTGATGACCTGAACGCCGCGGGTCATGCTCCCGTTTTCGAGGAAGTTATGGAAGAAGACGACGCCGTGGGCGAGGTAGTGCTCGTCGCTGTAGGATGATGGATCGGTCATCTCGGAAATGAGCAGTGTCGTCGCGTCGGTCTGTTTCAGCGCAGAAAGAAAGCCCGTAATCTCGTCTTCGACATCGGCCATGAAGTGCTGTAACAGCATCGTCGAGTCGATGACGACCCGCTGGATGTCGTTCTGTCTAATGTAGGCAACGAGTCGGTTCGTCAGGCCGCCCTCGCTGCCGAACTGTGTGATAGTTCGCTTCCCGCTTTCGGTGACGAGGTTGAGGAACTGGATGGCATCAGACTGCATGGCCCGGTCGAAGCCGAAGTCGTAGCCGGCCATGTCCTGCATCAACTCCGTCTTGGTCTCGTGCATCGTCACGTACAGGCACGTTTCGCCGTCCTTGACGCCCTGTGTAATAAACTGTGAACAGAAGGTTGTCTTCCCGCTGCCCGGCGGGCCACTGACCACGTAAAGACGATTCGGGAGTAACCCCCCCTCAATGAGTTCGTCGAATCCGGGGACCCCACTAGAGAGACGCATATCAGCTATCTGAGTCCGTCTGGACATATGCTTTCACATTCTATTTTCACCGGTGATAACTTATTCGGCTGCGTCAGCGTTCGATAGCACTGGGGTGGCTATCGGTCAATTCAAGCAGTCGCTCCGTACCGGCCTCGTCGAACCGCATCGGCCGTCGCCACCACGGCCCCTTCCCCGAGTCGGACGACAGTTCGGTGACCAGTTTGTTCGCGTCGGTGCCACCGCTCGGTGCCGACAGCGGGACGACTGTGTCGTACAGTTGTGATTCATCGGCGTTGCCGCGAATGAGAACGCGAGCATCGAAGGGGTCGCGTTTCACGTGGGCGTTCGAGGCAAACTGGGCCTGTTCCGCAGATGGAAGATCACGGTACTCCTCACCCGAGACCGCGTCGCGGGCGAGCTGGAAGTGACCGATGACGTGGGCACCCCACTCCGGCGACGCCCAGGCTGGGCACTCGTCGGCCATCGACAGCGTCGCGTAGAAGAACAGGTAGTCACCGGCGGACAGGTCCGAGAGCGGTCCCGCTTTCACGCCGTGTTCGTCACCGTACGTGTAGTGTTCACCGCCGGCTTCCGGGAACTCTGGGTCGAAGTGAACCGGCTGGTCGGCCACCGCGGACACGTCGGTCCGCAGGTCAAGGTCGCCGTAGGTCGGCACGGGCTCGCTGGTCGGTTTCGGTTCGGGAATCGGGATGTACTCGAAAGAGCCGTCGGGAAACAGCGGGCCGCGAAAGCCGGGCTCGTTCGTGTTTGCTCCGACGTTGATAGCGACGCTTCGCATAGCCGTTGTTGGTCGGTTCGCGAGAAAGGACTTCGGTTGCAGAGAGGTGAGACGTGCTGTCGGTGTTTACTCGTGGTCCGGCGGCGAGAGGTCGCGCTGGAACTCATCAAACTGCTCCAGAGTATCGGGCAAGTCAGCCGGCAGTTGCCGCTCGGTGCGGCGGTCAACGTTCGCCCCCTCAATCGGCTCCGCGACGGACTCCCAGCCGTCCTTGACCGTCAGCGACTTCGCCGGTGTGCCGGCAGCGATGTGATGGGCGGGGATATCCGTGCCGGCGATGGACTTCGCCGCAAGTATGGCGTTTTCGCCGACCTTCACACCGGCCCGGACCATCGAGTCGTAGGTCAGGCGTACATCGTCTTCGATGATGGTGTGGTAGTTGTCGACGTGGGTCTGGTCGACGGCGTCGTGGTCGTGGCTGTAGACGTGGGTATCGTCAGAGATAGAGACGCGGTCGCCGATTGTGAGTTTCCCGCGGTCGTCCAGATGGACGTCGTCGTGGACGACGACGTTGTCGCCGACCTCGATGTTGTGGCCGTAGGTAAAAGAGATGCCCTTGAAGAAGCGACAGCCCTCGCCACAGGACTCGAAGAGATGGTCGGCGAGCATCCGACGGAACCGGAGCGCGAACTCGACGTTGTCCGCCATCGGCGTCGCGTCGAACTGCCGCCAGAGCCACTGGAGGTGTTTCGAGCGTTTGAACCGCTCCTCGTCTTTCTCGGCGTAGTACTCGCTTTCGAGGGTCGTGTTGCAGGGGTCATAGCCCTGGAGCCGGACCCGCTCGGCCGGGGAGATATCCGCGCCGTCCTGCCAGCGCTCGTAGGCCTCCCGGTCGCCGTGGAGGTCGACAAGCACGTCAGTGACAACATCGCAGGTGTCCTCGTCACCGGAGAGGCGTTCATCGACCTCGTCGATGAACGCCCTGAGCCCCTCTTCGGCGAGCGGTGGCAGCGACACGTGACGCTTCGTCATGTCGAGTACGTGGCTTCGCGGGCAGATAGGGGTTTCCGTTACGTGAAACCCACCCAGTAACACCCGTGTCACGACACCGAGTGTCACAACGAGCAAGCCACAGTTAAGACGCCGCCGTTCCAGACGACGACATGGTCAGGTCGGACTTCATCATGGAGATACGGCGCTACATCGTCAATCCCGCCGAGCGCCGGCTGCGAGCGCCGTGGCGGGTCACGCTGTGGGTTTTTCTCGCCGGGTTCGGCCTCGTCCTCTTTTCGGGGATGATCGCAGTGGTATCGTCGGTAGTACGCGAGACACCGATGGTCGCAGTCGTACGCCAGATTACACTCTTTGCTTCCGGAACCGCCATCGCCGTCGGGATCGGCTATCTACTCGACCGGCGAACGCTCCCGGATTACGGGCTAGGATTCGACCGTCAGTGGTGGCGCGACGCGGCCTTCGGCCTCGCGCTCGGGGTGGGGCTTCCCACGCTCGTCCTGCTCGCTGAACTGGCTGTCGGGTTCGTCGAAGTCAGTGTCGTCCTCGCAACCGTCGACAGCGGGCCGCTCCCGCTGACCGCGTTCGGGCCGCCGGTCGCCGTCCTCCTCTTGGGGGCGTTCTTCCTCGTGCAGGCGACTACTGAGGAAGTGCTCGTCCGTGGGTATCTCCTGACGAACGCGGCTGAAGGGCTCGCTGGCTGGATCGGGAAGCGGCGCGCAGTTATCGTCGCAACAGCACTGACGGGTGCACTGTTCGGCGTCCTCCACTGGACGAACCCCAGCGCGTCGCTGCTCAGTGTGGCCAACATCACCCTCTACGGCCTCCTGCTCGGTGCGTGTTACGTCCTGACCGGTCGACTCGGGGTCGCCAGCGGCTTCCACGTCGCCTGGAACTACACGCTCGCACTGCTTGGCTTCCCCGTCAGCGGCCTCCGGATGGGCGTCACCCTCCTTTCGACCGATGCAACTGGTCCCACTGTGGTGACCGGCGGCGGGTTCGGTCCCGAAGGGGGCCTTGTCGCCCTGCCACTGCTCGCCGTCGGCGGGGCCGGACTGTACTGGTGGGTCCGCCGCGAGTACGGCGCGGTCAAATTGCTCGACGACATTGCAACCCCACAGCTCCGGATTCGGACACGGTCCGACACCGCAAACCAAGACGGCTAAGTGGACAGCGCCGCTAAAACGGGTATGGAATACGCGACACTCGGAAACTCCGGCGTCGAGGTCTCAGAAGTCGGATTCGGTGCCTGGGTCGTCGGTACGGACTGGTGGGGCGACCGCACTCGCGACGATGCTATCGACATGGTCCAGCACGCGCTCGACGAGGACGTGACGTTCTTCGATACCGGCGACGTATACGGACACGGCGACAGCGAAGAGATCATCGGCGAGGCGCTGGCAGAACACCGTGACGAAGTCACTGTCTCGACAAAAATCGGCTACGACTTCTACAACAACCCACAGGCCGGCCACGGCGAACTCCCGAAGAAGGTCACGCCCGAGTGGGTACACACTGCCGTTGACCGCTCGCTCGACCGCCTTGGCATGGACCACGTCGAACTCCTGATGCTCCACAACGCCAATGTCGACGAGGTCGACGAGGACGTGCTGGAAGCGCTGGACGAACTCCGCGAGGAAGGCAAAGTCGAGGCCATCGGCTGGGCGCTCGGCCCCTCTATCGGCTGGCTCGCTGAGGGCGACGCCGCGGTCGCAAACGAGTTCGATGCGCTCCAGACCGTCTTTAACCTCTTCGAGCAGACCCCCGGCCAGCACTTCATCGACACCATCCGCGAGCAAAACGCCGATACGTCGGTTCTCGCCCGCGTCCCGCACTCCTCGGGCCTACTGAACGAGCAGGTGACCCCCGAGACGGAACTCGGCAAGGGCGACCACCGCTCGCACCGGCCGAGCGAGTGGTACGAGACCGGCTGGGAGAAGGTCGAAGAAATCCGGTTCCTCGAACGTGATGGAGCACGGACGATGGGCCAGGCCGCCATCCAGTGGCTCCTCTACAACGACGAAGTGGCGTCGGTCACCCCGACGTTCCGGACGAACGGCGACATCGACGAATGGGCCGGTGCGCCCGACACGCCGCCGCTCAGCGACGAGGAGTACGACCGCGTGCAGGAACTGTACCGGGACAACTTCGGTATCGACCGTGACGACGGGATGGACGCCCTGCGCTCGTCGGTCGGCGGTGCGGACCTCGAAGAGACCGGTATGAAGTCTGCCGGAGACTGACAGCGAGGCGTTGGAGCGCTGACGCACAGGCCACGACAGACCAGGCGAGCGACTAATTCTACCGCCGCTCACTTGATTTTCGCACCGTCCAAACAACGACGGTTGGCCACTGAAATCTCCAGTCGACAGTTTACCCCCGAAGAACACCGGCAACCAGACAGCCGTCTGTCGGTTCTCGGCTGGCACCCCCCTGTTTCAACAAGAGATGTACCGCCGTCCTGCGGTTAGGGTGTTGAAGTTTCACATTCACCACGGTGCGTCTGACGTGCGCAAGACGCTAGACGGAAGCCGGTTCGAGATGAAACGAAGGGGTCCGGGACGCGGGACCAGTACACACACTAGTCCAGCTACGAGCTGTTACAGGTGTCAAAAACCGCCGAGAAAAATGGTCTGCAGTCGTCGGGTCGGTGATAGCCGCTACTGCCAGATTCGGGCTACTCGTTCAGCAGGCCGTCCTCTTCGACACGCATGACACCCTCGCCGTCCGGGAGGTTCGGCGCGTCGACGAGCTTGACGATGCGCTTGTTCCCCTTGGACTTCCGGAGGTACATCCGGAACGTGGAGGTGTGGCCGAGGATGTTGCCACCGATGGGCTGTGTCGGGTCACCGAAGAAGGAGTCGGGGTTAGAGGCGACCTGGTTCGTGACGACGACGGCGGTGTTGTTGAGGTCGCCGACCCGCATCAGGTCGTGGAGGTGCTTGTTGAGCTTCTGCTGGCGGTCGGCGAGTTCGCCACGGCCGACGTACTCGGCGCGGAAGTGGGCGGTCAGCGAGTCAACGGCGAGCAGGCGAACGGGGAACTCCTCTTCCTGACTCTCGCTGGCGATTTCCTGTGCTTTCTCGGCAAGGAGGATCTGGTGGTTGGAATTGAACGCCTTCGCGACGTGGATCTTCTCCAGCACGGAGGCGACGAGGTCATCGAGCAGGTCCTCGTCAGTGGGGTCTGCGTCGGCCTCCTCCTCGACGATGCCGTGGAGGACCATCGTATCCGACAGTACCTCGTCAGTAAGGCCCTTGACCATCTGTTCGATACGCTCGGGTCGGAACGTATCCTCTGAGTCGACGAAGATAGCACTGCCCTCCAGCCCGCCGTGTTCGGCCGGAAGCTGGACGTTAACCGCGAGCTGGTGCGTTACCTGGGACTTCCCGGCCCCGAACTCACCGTACACCTCGGTGATGGACTGAGTCTCGACGCCGCCGCCGAGCAGGTCGTCGACCTCGTCGACGCCCCAGGAGAGCTTCCCGATCTGTTCACGGCGTTCGAGCACCGTCGACCCGGTTTCGAAACCGCCGATGTCAGCCGCTTCGCGGGCAGCCTGAATGATGTCTGCCGCCGACGACTCGCCGATATCGGCCGTATTTGACAGTTCGCCGGGGGAGGCGACCGCAATCCCCTGGTAGGAGTCGTAGCCGTTGTCTTCGAGTTTCTCTGCTGTCGCCGGACCGACACCCGGCAGCTCTTCGAGGTCCTCACTTGCGGACATGGACATGCCTTGTGCGTCCGGGGGTATAAAGCCTCGTTAACACCAGAGTGAAAGTGAAAGTGAGGGACGGCAGCGGTACAGTTCAGGACAGAATCGGGAGTTTTAGATGGGAAAGAGAGTCGGAGTGCAGTGGAAACGGACTCAGGCCGGACCCATTCGACCAAGATAGGTGAGCAACAGCGTCCCCAGCAGAAAGAGCCCAGTCAGCACCGTCTCTGACACCGGTAGTATCGCTTCGCCGAACGCGCCGACAAGGAGGAGCGTAATCGCAGTCGTGCCAGGAATCGGCCTGGAGCGGATTGAGCGCCAAAGCAGCCGCAGCGACCACCGGAGGCCGGCAAGCTGTGAGAGAATGCGTGTGGCAAATGAGCGACTTGCGTCCGGGTTCTCAGCGGGCTCGAACGCGGCGAGGGATTCGAGAGCGACAGTCACCACCTCACCAGTGTGGACCCGACGGCCGGCCGCGTCGCCGACCAGCAGCAGCGTCACAGCGTCACCGTCCGTACCAACGACGCGGTAGACACCGGCGGGAACGTGGCTGTCGCGGCCGGCCTCGGTCGGCCGGACGTGGTCACCGATAGCGACGCCGCCGTCTGTCATGTCACTCCCAGGGGTGGTAGCCGGGGCGGTCCGGCCACAGCGGATACCAGTATTCCTTGTCGTCCTCAATGGTGATCTCGTCGGTGAGGTTACTGTCCAGTTTGAACTCCGCGGACGTGTTGCGCTCGTGGCTGTCGTGGGGGTCCGGTGCGAACGGGTAGAACGCGCCCCGTCGGAAGGAATACACCCAGTAGACGGTCTGATCGTCGCGCGTGTGCTCGAACGCGAACAGCGCTGCGAGCAAGCGCGAGCCGTAGCGCCGCTCGACGAGCGTGTCCGCGGCAAAATGAATCGACGTGAGCAGGTCCTCGAAGTCGTTGTCGTGGAGCACGACCCACTGATAACCGTGATCATCGGTCTCGAAGGTCGCTCGCGTGCCCGTCTCGACCATCCCGGCGTCAAGGATGGATTCGACCTCGTCGACAGCGTCCTGGAAATCTGTGCTGTCCACGTCGGCGAAACACAGCGCCGCCTCGCCGGTCGACTCGTACCCCAGATCGGCCTCCATCGTGATGTAGGCGGTACTCATCCCGAACAGGTCGTCCGGATCGGCGTCCCGTGTCGCGTCAGCCTCGGCTTTCACCCCGAGAACACTCTTGAGTCCGTCGAGCAGTCCCATATGCGAATCCCTACGGGCCGGAGACCAAGGTGGTTTGCGTCTCGGCTAGTGGGATGGTTGTGTACAGAGCCGCGTCTACCAACGGCGAGAAGACCCCGCTCTGTACAGTAGTTACCACGAAACGGCACGCGGCGTGGTAGATAGCGGTCAGAAAATCAGCCGGGGTTAGCGGCCTTCGAGTTCACGTTCGAGGTCTTGCAGGCGGTCGATGCGCTTCTCCGTCGTGGGGTGAGTGCTGAACAGTCGGCCGATCCACCCGACGTTAATCGGGATGATAAAGAAGGCGTTCATCTCCGCCTGGTCGCGCATATCATCCTTGGGTACCTTGTCCATCCGGCCGTCGATTTTCATCAGCGCGTTCGCGAGGGCGGCGGGCTTGCCGGTAATCATCGCGCCGCCGCGGTCGGCGGCGTACTCGCGGTAGCGGCTGAGCGTCCGGATCAGGAGGAAGGAGACGACCCAGACGACCAGCGAGATGAGAATGGCGACGATGACAGGCACCTGCTGGCCACCGCGTTCGCGGCCGCCGCTGAACAGCCAGCCCCACCGGACGATGAGGAAGGCGATCGTCGAGAGGAACGACGCGATAGTCATCACCATCACGTCGCGGTTCTTGATGTGGGCCAGTTCGTGCGCAATGACGCCCTCTAGTTCGTCTTGGTCTAGCGTGTTCATGATGCCCGTCGTCACACAGACGGCCGAACTGTCTTTCGACCGGCCAGTGGCGAAGGCGTTGGGCACCCGAGAGTCAGCGACAGCGACCTTCGGCTTCGGGAGGTCGGCCTGCTGGGCCAGGCGGTCGATGGTCCGATGGAGTTCCGGATACTCCTCCGGTTCGACCGTCCGGGCGCCCATCGAATACAGGGCGAGCTTGTCGCTGAAGAAGAACTGTGCACCGAGGAACAGTCCCATGACAACCACGATAAGTGCGAGATTGCTGAAATACAGCGTGAGCGCTCCAAGGAAGACGATGTACAGCGCGAACAGCAGGAACATCGTCAGGGCCATCCGGCCACGGAGCCCCCAGTCTGTTTGCCACTCCATACCCCTTGATAGACGGTCGACACTCTAAAACCTCGCTATCGTGGGAAAGTGCCACACGGCAGGGGCCAGTGGACCGTCAGCGGGCCAACGGTCCACACGCATTTACTCTCCGGGCAACAATCGGATGCATGACCGACACAGTTGTCGTCACTGGCGGGCGCGGGCGGTCCGGGCGCTGGATCTGTGACCACCTCGCCGGCGAGTACAACGTCGTCTGCGTGGATCTGGACCATCCCGGCTGGGAGGTACCCACCCGGGAACACATGGACTTCAAAGCCGTCGACGTGACTGAAGGAGTGGAGGTCCGGGACCTCTTCAGCGAGATTGACCCGGACGCCGTCGTCCACTGGGCTGCGTTGCCAGCACCGGAGCGCCACGCGGGCACGCGAGTGTTCGACACCAACATTTCGGCGACGTACAACGTCATCGACGCCGCAGGTCGTGCCGGCGCAGACGTCGTCTGGGCGTCCTCCGAGAGCGCCTACGGACTATCCTTCGCCGAGGAGACGCCGCTGCCGGCGTATCTCCCGATGGACGAATCCCATCCGACTGCGCCGGAGGACCCGTACGGCACGTCGAAGGTCGCCGGCGAAGAGGTGGCGAAGATGGTCGTCCGGCGTGACGGCGTCGATGTAGCCTCGATACGACCGTCGTGGATTCAGTACCCCGGTGAGTACAACTGTCGGGACGTGGCCACGGGCGACCTCGCCGACGGCGCGGGTAACTGCTGGTCGTATGTCGACGTGCGCGACGTGGCGACAGCCGTCGCGGCAGCGCTCGATACCGACATCGGTGGGCACGAAGCGTTCAATGTCGCCGCCGCCGAGAACTACGTCGGCCGGCCGACGGCTGACCTCGTGGAAGAGCAGTGGGGTGACCTTCCCGCGGAGTGTAAGCTGGACGGCGACCAGTCGGGGCTCTCGACCGCGAAAACACAGGGGCTGCTGGACTGGGAACCCGAACACAGGTGGCGCGAGGCCGTCGATACCGACGTTGCGACGCCGACCCTCACGGGAGAGTAAGGTCATACCGGGCCCACCAGCAGAGTTGTCACGGTGGCGGAACACACGGCTTAAACAGTTCAGTACAGTAAGCCAGGTAATGAGCCGGTCGGGAGAGTTCTGTCCACGCTGCGGTGACGAGATACCGGAGGGCACTGACGAGCGCCCGGAGCTTGCGGGTGCCGGCGGTCAGCGCAACTCCGAGCACGTCCTCTGTGACGCCTGCTACTTCGAGGAGTTCGATCTTGTGGACGCCCCCGACACTATTCAGGTGCGGGTCTGTTCACGATGTGGCGCGGTCCACAAGGGGAACCGCTGGGTCGACATCGGCGCGGAGGACTACACCGACATCGCCGTCGAGCAGGTCAGCGAGGCGCTCGGGATCCACGTCGACGCCCAGTCGGTTGCTTGGCAGGTCGCCCCTGAGCAACTCGACAAGAACAACATCCGGATGCACGCGGAGTTCTCCGGCGTCATCCGCGGGACGCCGGTCACCGAGGAGGTCACCGTCCCCGTTCGCATCTCCCGGCAAACGTGCAAGCGCTGTGGGAAAATCGCCGGCGGTTCCTTCGCCAGTATCGTGCAGGTGCGGGCCGACGGCCGCGACCCGACCGACGACGAGCGCGAGCGCGCTGAAGAAATCGCTCAGGAGTACGTCGCCGCCCGCGAGGAGACCGGCGACCGCAACGCCTTCATCACCGAGACCAAGTCCGTCGACGACGGGCTGGACATGAAGATCTCGACGAACCAGATGGGGCTGGGCATCGCCAAGCGCATCACCGCCCAGCTCGGCGGCTCGTACTCCGATTCACGACGCCTCATCTCCGAGGACGAGGACGGCCAGGAGCTGTACCGGATGACCTACGCCGTCCGCCTGCCCCGCTATCGACAGGGCGAGGTAATCGACCCGGAGGATGGCAACGGGCCGGTGCTGGTCCGCTCGGTCCAGGGGAACCTCAAGGGCGTTCGTCTGGCGACCGGCGAGGACTACGAAGCCAGTTTCGAGGACGGCGAGACCCCCGACGCCCGGCGGCTGGGGTTCCGCGAGGACGCCCAGACGACGACTCTCGTCGCCGTCGAGGACGCCAATGCCGTCCAGGTGCTCGACCCAGAAACCTTCGAGAGCAAGACCGTCCCGCGCCCGGACTACCTCGACACCGACGCCGACGAGGTGCCGGTACTGAAGAGTCACGCGGGGTTGCACGTTCTTCCCGATACCGACGCGGATACCGATGAGTGAGGACACGGAGACAGCGGACGACCAGCAGCTAGCCGTCGTCGTCGCCAAACCCCGCTCGCAGGTCGCTATCGAATCCCTGCAGGCCGAGGGCCTCTACGACGACACCAGAAGCATCACAGAGTGGACCGCAGACAGCGTCGCGGTTCCGGTGACTGCCCCGCCACAGGAAACGCAGTTCCGGGAGGTCGTCCGGCAGGTCGGCAAGCGCCGCCTCCGAACGCTCGACGACCACCTCCGGGAGCGCGGCTGGACCGACGCGGAAATCGATGCCGCCCCGAGTTCCTGGGCCGTCCTTGGCTCCGTCGTGCTGGTCGACATCGGCGACAGCCCCCGGCCAACAGAAGTCGGCGACGCGCTGTTGGCGCTCCACGGCGAGGCCGAGACGGTGCTGGCCCGCCACGGCATCTCCGGCGAGCACCGCGAACCCAGCGTCGAGGTCATCGCCGGTGACGGTGATACCGAGACAGTCCACACCGAACACGGCACGCGCTACGCGATGGACCTCGCAGAAGTGATGTTCTCGCCCGGCAACAAGGCTGAGCGGGCGCGGATGGGTGACACTGTTGACCCTGATGAGCGCATACTGGACATGTTCGCCGGTATCGGTTACTTCACACTCCCGATGGCTCGCGCCGGCGCACAGGTCACCGCCGTCGAGCGCAATCCCACGGCGTTTCGCTTCCTGGTCGAGAACGTCATGCTGAACGACGTGGACGAGCGCGTACACCCCTACCGGGCCGATTGTCGAGAAGTCGTACCGGGCTTTGCCAGCGAGGGTCGCGCCGACCGAGTAGTGATGGGCTACTACGAGGCCTCCGCGCCGCGCGCGGAGGACAGTCGGGCTCCGCCCGACGCTTCACACGAGTACCTCGACAGCGCGCTCGACGCGCTCGCACCCGGCGGCGTCCTGCACATGCACGAAGCGACACCGGACGCGCTCGTGTTCGACCGCCCGATAGAACGGCTGGAAGCGGCCGCCGCCAAAGCCGACCGGGACGTCGAGGTTCTGGACACTCGACGGGTCAAGGAGTACAGTGAGGGTGTCGCCCACGTCGTCGTGGATGCTCGGGTGCAGTAGGGCGTCTTTACGCAAGCAATCCAGATCAGCGGACGAGTAACAGGCCCCGAACAGACGGTCGTAACGCCTAATTAGGCGAGTGCTCAAGAAGAGAGTATGGACAGACAGCAGATTATCAGCATCATTCTCGTTGGCCTGATGGTCGGGTCGTCGGTGGTTTACGGGTTAGCCTTCGCGTTCTTCTAATCCAAGGGTCTGACAGCGGCTGTGTCCGACGGACGGGACGAAAGCCCGGGTCAGTGGTCACCGAGCGTCGCTAGCCGAATCTTCGGTCGTAACGTCGCCTGCCTCCCGACCTGGGTCGAATCGGGTAACCCATTCATCAAGCGTTTCGAGGCGGTGTATCGCCCGGTCCGGGTTACTGACGCTGTGGTGTTCGTCGGGGTAGACGACGAGCTTCGAGTCGACGCCACGTTTCTTGAGCGAACGGTACAGTTGCTCGGACTGGGTTGGCGGACAGCGCCAGTCCTCCTCACCGGCGGTGAGGAGCAGTGGGGTCTCGATGTCGTCGACATCAGTAATCGAGGAAGCTGCCTCGTACGCATCCGGGTTCTCCCAAGGGAGGCCGTAATCGTGTTCGAACCACTTGTGAGTGTCGTCGGTACCGAACGCCGAACGTATATCGTAGATGCCGTGTTCGGCGAGACCTGCGGCGAATCGGTCAGTGCGGGTAACGAGATATGCAGTGTTGACAGCGCCCTGGGAGAACCCACCAGCGAAGAGTCGGTCGGGGTCCGCCCAACCGCGCTCAACCACTTCGTCGACGCCTGCGAGCAGGTCCTCGACCTCGACGCCGTTCCAAGCTCCCCGTAACGATTCACAGAACGACCGCCCGTACGAGGTCGAGCCCCGGTAGTTGACGTGCAAGACGAGATACCCGCGCGTCGTCCAGAAGCTCGTACGGAGATCGAAACCCGGCTCGTCGTAGGCCATCGGGCCACCGTGGATCCACAACAGCGTCGGCCGGGGATCCGGGTCGAGCGGATCGAACTCCGGGGGGTAGTGGGCGATACATTCGACCTCGGTCCCGTCATCGCTTTCAACGGTGAGCCGGGTCGTCTCCGGGTGCGCATACTCCGCAAGGACGCCATCGTTGAGTGCGGTGAGTTGCCGCCGCGGGTCTGGCCCGTCATCATCGACGTCGAGTCCGTCGACGGGCATCGCGTAGACATCCGTCCCCTCCGAAGAATGACTTCGAACTGCCGCGACCGTTCCGCCACCGACGTCGAACTGGCGGTGTGCTTCGTCGTTTCTCTGTCGGTCGAAGACGCGTTCGTGGCCGCCCGTCGCGTCGAGGCGAACGAATCTGGTCCGCCCTTCGTCACCGATACTCGCAAGCAGTGTCGTATCGTCTACCCACGTCGGTGCGCCAGGCCGGCTAATCGTTCGGTCAAGGCCCGCGGTGACGACGCGGTAGTCGTCCGGGGCCTCGGCCACGCAGACGTCACCGGGTACGTACGGGTTCTCGGGGTTTTGTGCACCAAACGCGAGGCGCTCGCCATCGGGGCTCCAGGTCGGTTCGACCGCCGAGTACTCCCCCGAAGTCACCTGTTCGACCTCATCACTCTCGATGTCGACGATGTGAACATCATAGACGTTCGTATCGTCGCCGTTCTCGCCGTGGTACGCACAGAAGGCGACTCGGTCGTCCGTCGGGTGCCAGGCGGGCTGGAGACCGAACATCGATTCGAATATCCCGCCGCCGTGGGCGTCGTCGAGACGGTGCTCTTGGCGTGTGTCGACATCGACGACGAACAGGTAGGTCGTCACCGTATCGAGCCAGCCCTCGCCGTCGAACTTGTGCTGGAGGCGTTCGGTTTCTATCGGGCCGTTTTCCTGGCGCTGTTCGAGGTACGCCTGTTCCTCGTCCGTCGGGTCGCGCGCCGAAACGACGAGCCGTTCGCCCGCCGGCCCCCAGTCGAAGTCACGAACGCCGTGTTCTCGTTTGGTCACCTGTCGCGCGTCGCCACCCAGTTCGAGGTCGTACACCCAGACCTGCGGTTTGGGCCCATCGTCGGCGTCAGGGTCGGTCGCCTCGGCCGTCTCGTCGTCCGTCTCAGTGTCCGGTTCGTCAGTCTCGCCATCGTTATCGCGACCGACGCGGAGTGCCAGGTCGTCGTCACGAACCATCACCACACCCAGTTGTGACCCGTCAGGCGACCATTCGATGTTCCAGGCACCTGAGGCCCGGCTCAACCGATGTGGGTCGCGACTGCCGTCGGTAGGCAGGACGAAGACAGACTGGCGGAATTCGTCCTCTTCAGGGGCGGCCTCGGAGACGACGATGGCAACGTACTCGCCGTCCGGAGAGACCGCGACGTCCGTGGGACGCCGAAAGTCGTAGACCGCATCCGCGGGGAGTTCGTCCATGCCGTTTGGTCTAGTGGATGTCATTAAAAAATTATGTTTAGTCGAAACATCCGGATTCGAGGGTCACACCGAGCACGATGAACAGTTCCGCCAGCGAACACGTGATAGACATCGGTCGTGTCTACTGGGCGTCGGCGGCGTGGCCGTTAGTCCCACACGTCCGAGAGCGGGTGGTTACCATCCCCGGACCGCGAGCGCGAGCGGTCGTGCCGGCGTTTCGTGTCCGAACTGAGCGCCGAGAGCGCCTGGTCCGGCGCGAACCGCGGCAGGTCGGGCTGTGAGAGGCGATCGACCTGTGCGCGGAACCAGTCGGGCATATCGTGGTCGGCGCGCTCAAACAGATCAAGCAGCGACGAGTCCGCGAGGTATGTCGCACCGTAGTCGTCGGGCGCGCGGACGACGCGGCCACAGGCCTGAATGACCGTCCGCAGTGCCGTCCGGTAGTACCAGCCCCACTGGTCGTCTTCGAGCCGTCGGGCGACACGAGAATCGCGAGTGTTCGGATATGGGGCCTTGCACAGCACCTGCCAGCGACAGAGGTCGCCTTCAAGGTCGAGGGCCTCTTCCATTTTCACCGAAAGGAACACGTCGGGGTTGTCGCTGCGCTTCCAGGCGGACAGCGCTCCGTCTCGACCCTCCTTGTCGTGGGTGCGGACGCGAGCGCCGACTCCGAAGTCGTCAAGGAGGGTCTTCAGTTGCTCCTGAATAGCATACGAGTGGCAGTGAATCAGTCCCTTCTCGTCCGTGTGCCGGGCCATGATACGCACGATAGTGCGAACGATGTCCGGCAGCGTGTCGTCGCGGTGCTCGTAGGTCATCTTCCCCTGAGCGACGTTGTACAACGGGCGGTTCTCGACGGGGAAGGTGTGGCCGACTTCCACGAGTGCGACGTTATCCGGGTCGAGACCGACGTTAGCACAGAACGCTTCCTTGTTGAGAATGGTCGCCGACAACAGGGCAAAGCGATTGCCACGGTCCCAGACGGTGTGTTTGAGGTATCGCTCCGGGTTCATCGGCTTGATCGTCACCGGTGCGTGCTCGCCGTCGGCCTGGTCGACGACCCACGTGGTCGCGCTCTCGGTGTCGGTGTAGTCCTCGCGGAACCACCCGAGGTCCTGCCGGAGCGTGTTCAACGAGTCTCGCTCGGCGACTTCCTCACCGGTGAGTTCCGCCTTCTGCCGTAGTTCCTTCACGCGGCGCTCGGCAAGGTGTTCGACGCGCTCCGTGAAAGCGATGGCCTCGTCTAGGCCGTCGATGTCCGGTACGTCGATATCGTTCCACATCGGGATAGACTGCGGCGAAAGGTCGATAGTGGCGTACATCTCTGCCCACTCGCCCAGACCATGGGCCTCGTCGATGACGACCACGTCGCGCTTGCCGAACACGTCGCTGCCAGCGGTCTGCATGAAATAGGCGAGCGTCATCGCGGCGATGCGCCGGTTCGAAGCGATGGCACGGTCGGAAAAGTACGGACAGCGGTGCTTGACCTGACAGTCAAACTTTCGTTCGCGCACGCACGGGGCCTGATTCACCGGTGTGTCAGTCTCACCGGGAAGAATGCAGTCGTAGTTGTTCTTCCCGCGGATGACACAGAGGTCTTCCAGCAGGGCGTCCTCAGCCACATCGTCAAGTTGCGAGACCTGTGGCGTGGTGTAGTAGGCGTCGATGACCTGCTCGGCGGCGGCATCGCCGGCAGTCCGGGCACACCCGGCGATGGCCCGAGCGAGCAACGATTTGCCGCTACCGGTCGGTGCGCGAACGAGGACAACGTCCTTGCCGCGCTCAAAGGCCGCACGGATATCAGCCAGAGCCTGCTTCTGGTTGCCCCGGTAGGATGGGGCGGGGAACTCGTCGGTAATCCGTGCGGGGTACACGCGAGAAAGCAACGGACGAGGCGGCGTAAACCTTTCTTGTCGCCGGATGTGCGTCAGCAGCTATCCGTGACGACGGCATGAGTCGTGTTCACAGGCACACGGTCGTGGTACTTCTACTCTCGGAATGCTTATACATATACCCCCTGTACGTATATTTGCAATGGCAAACGGTAAGGTTGATTTCTTCAACGACACAGGCGGTTACGGTTTCATCTCGACTGAGGACGCGGACGATGACGTTTTCTTCCACATGGAAGACGTTGGCGGCCCTGACCTCGAAGAAGGCGAGGAAATCGAATTCGACATTGAACAGGCCGACAAGGGCCCCCGCGCGACGAACGTCGTCCGCAACTAGGGCAGATTTCCGGTCGATCAGCGACCGTATCTGACACTTGTTCTTATCGACACTCACTCGACAAGCAGCGCGTACAGCACGGCACAGAGCCCTGCAACGGTCACGAGCCCCCTGACGAGTAACACGACCCCTTCTCCGGCACCCGCCCAGTCAGCGACGGTGACGGCGGCGTAAACGCCGGCAGTCAGCGACGCGATACCAACGGCGAGCCATCGCATCTTCGACGCGTCGTTGCGCCGGTAGCCGCGATAGGCCAGCGATGCGACGAACAGTCCGACGGCGGCTGTCAGGGCCCGCGAGAGTTCCGCGACGAGATCCGGCGCGAGCAAGTCGAGGACCACCGTCACGACGACTCACCGCCGTAAACGGTCCAGAGAATCGTTCCGAGTCCGGACAGTTCGCAGGCACTCACGAGGAGCGAGCGCCCGACGGTACCGACGGCAGTGGCCGTGGGGAGCACGATACGGAGGGTTTCCGGGACAGTCGTGAGTAGGAGAAGCCCGACAGCGAGGGTCAGCATGCCGGTCCGGCCGGGGCCGCGGCGGTAGCCACGGATCAAGACGACGGCGATGGCGGCCGAAAGTGCAACTGTGACGAGCGAGAGCGCGATAACGGCCAGCGCGATGCCCGGATCGGTCCAGCCCGTGCGTATCTGTAGTAGTGTCGCGAGCATCTCAGGACAGCCCCTCAAACAGGTCGGTGAATCGGTCCGCCGGGTCCTGCGAGGACCGCGTGACAGCGATGTCGTACGTCCCGTCGGCGAACGTGACCGTCACGTCCTCGACGGTCGCGACGTAGCGCTTGTAGTGGTGGCCATCAGGGTCGACGGCCTGCCGTTCGGCGACGAGGTCGGCGGCCTCCAGTCGGTCGAGGCGGCGGTACGCCGTCGGATCAGACATCTCGCAGGCCGTACAGAGTTCAGAGACAGACATCGGTCCAGTAGTGAGTTCAGCGATGATGGCCCGCGCGTACTCGTCTTCGAGTAGCGCGAGCAGTTCGTCGTCGCCGACCGCGTCCATAGTCGCTCCAGCGAGCGGAGTACAATAAAAAGTCTCACCGGCTTCCAACCCGGAAGCGGTGCCCGCGGTGATACGTCTGCTCCGGCCGGCAGTCCATCTATGTCACCGAGTTCACCGGAGCAAAGAGACAGCCAAGCGACCGCGAGCGTGGTCGAGCGGGCCGCCTCGGGACTCCGCTGGCCGGTCTGGAACAGTGCAGACAGGAGGGTCAGAGCGCCGCTGCGTGCAGTGCTTCCGGCGGTGTTGTCGTTTCTGGTCCTCGCGGCGCTACAGTCTGTCGTTCGATCACGGTTCACACATCCGGTCCGAGAACCGATCGAAGCGGCCGGGATCGGGGCGATTCTCGTCGCCACTGTGTTCGTCAGTGCTCGTCTCCTCGACCGCCGCTCCGTCGGCGAGTACGGGCTGTCACTCGACCGCCGCTGGTGGCGGTCGTTCGCCGTCGGTGGCGCGATAGCGACCGTCATCAACGCCGGCGCGCTCGCCGTCGCTGTCGGTGCGGGCTGGGCCACGGTTGTCGGGGTCGCGGAGGGGGCCGGCGACCTCCCGTTCCTCCCGGCGATGGTCGTCGTCTTCGGCTACATTGCTCTCGCAGCAGCGTGGGAGGAAGTCGTCTTCCGCGGTGCGATGCTGAAGAACCTCGTCGAGGGGGCAGATGAACTGGTTCCGCGGTGGGCGGCGGTCGGGCTCGCGGTGCTCCTGAGTGCGCTCGTCTTTGCCTTCCTGCACGGCGGGAAGATCGATCACCCGAGCCAGTACGGCTACTACCTACTCGCCGGACTCGTCTTGAGCGGTGCGTACGTACTCACCGGCGACCTCGCGCTCCCGATCGGCTTTCACGTCTGGTACAACTTCACCCAGAGCGCGGTGTTCGGTCTCGGCCACTCACAGCAGACCCCCGAACTGTTCGCCGTCGAAATCGTCGGTCCACCTCGATGGGTCGGCGAGGAAGGGGTCGTCTTCACTGTCTTTGCTGTCATCGGAGGGCTTCTGATATTGGCATACGTTCGCTGGCGCGACGGCCATCTCAGAATCGACGAGCGCGTGACACAGTGGACGCCAAGACCCGAACGGGAGACGTGATGACGTTAGAGGGCGGCCACATCCGCCGCAGTCACTTCCTGATCGTCGGGTAGCCGGTCGATACAGTCATAGCAGAGGAAATGCTCCGTGTCGTCGCCGAGTTCGAGGACGATGCCCTCAGTCGGTCTGGACTCCTGCGACCAGATGTTGGCAATGCCGCCAGCTATCGAAACGTTCGTATCACACCCATCGCAGGCTCTGGAAGCCATTTCCGACGTTTATGCACTGTATACACTTCAAGGTAGCTGGCCCCTTCGAACAGTTCAGCGTCATTAACTCTCGGCATACTTTTGTCGCCCGACGGGCACCATTCAGATAATGCAAATATTGGTCACAGGGGGTGCCGGGTTTATCGGCGGTCACCTGGCACAGCGGTTCGCCGCCGACAGCCACGATGTCGTCGTGCTCGACAACCGCGACCCGTTCTACGATCTGGATATCAAGCAGCATAACGTCGAAGCGGGGCGGGACGCCGCCCGGAACAGTGACGGGAGCTACGAGTTCATCGAGGGCGACGTGCGTGACGCAGAGCTGGTGACGGACCTCGTCGCCGACGCCGACTACGTCTATCATCAGGCCGCCCAGGCTGGCGTCCGACCGAGCGTCAAGAACCCACGAAAGTACGACGAGGTCAACGTCGACGGCACGCTGAACCTCCTCGACGCCTGCCGCGACGAAGGTATCGAGCGGTTCGTGATGGCCTCTTCCTCCTCCGTCTACGGCGTCCCGCAGTACCTGCCATACGACGAGCAACACCCCACGACCCCCGTCTCACCCTACGGTGCGTCGAAGCTCGCCGCCGAGCGCTACGCCTGTGCCTACAGCGAAGTGTACGACCTCCCCGCCGTCGCCCTCCGCTATTTCACCGTGTACGGCCCGCGGATGCGCCCGAACATGGCAATCTCGAATTTCGTCTCCCGGTGTCACAACGGCGAGCCGCCGGTTATCTACGGTGATGGCACGCAAACGCGAGATTTCACCTATATCGAGGACGTCATCGACGCGAACATGACGTTGCTCCACGAGGACGCCGCGGACGGCAAGGCGGTCAACATCGGGTCGACTGACAACATCGAGATCAAGACGCTCGCGACGGAGATCCGCGACCAGATCGACCCGGACCTCGATCTAGTCTACGAGGAACGCCACGACGCCGACGCCGAACACACCCACGCCGCGACCGATCGCGCCGAGGAACTTCTCGGCTACGACCCGGACCACACTATTCGGGAGGGGGTCGCGAAGTTCATCGACTGGTACCATGACAACCGTGACTGGTACGAGCCGCTCGTTCGACAGTCCTGAGAGGCGACACGAACAGACCACGGTTTTAACCCCGTCCCGTCCTGCAGGAAGGGTATGCATGTGCTCGTGACCGGTGCGACAGGGTTCGTCGGGGGCCATCTCGTCCCGGCGCTCCTCGGGGCCGGCCACAGCGTCCGCGCGCTCGTTCGCGACCCGAGCGAGTACGACCCACCAGACGGCGTCGACGTGGCGACGGGCGACCTGCTCGACGCGGGCAGTTTCGACGCCGCCCTCTCTGGGGTCGATGTCGCGTACTATCTGGTCCATTCGATGCGTGCCGGGAGCGACTACGCCGAGCGGGACCGGCGGGCAGCGCGGAACTTCCGTCGGGCGGCTGACGAGGCCGGTGTCGACCGGGTCGTCTACCTCGGCGGCCTCGGCGAGGACGACGAGACGCTGTCCGAGCACCTCCGGTCACGCCGCGAGGTCGAGTTCATTCTCCGGGACGGCGGGTACGACCTGACGACGTTCCGGGCGGCCATCATCATCGGCGCGGGCTCGGCAAGCTTTCGAATGATACGCGAGCTAACGACGCGACTGCCCGTGATGCTGACACCACGCTGGGTGCGGACAGACTGTCATCCGATCGCTATCGATGACGTCATCGCGTACCTGATCGACGTGCTCGATAAGCCGGAAACAGCCGGCGAAACCTACGAGATCGGCGGGCCGGAGGTACTGACATACGCTGAGATCCTGAAGCAGACGGGGCGACTCATGGGGACCGGTGAGCCGACGATCGTGCCGATACCGGTGTTGACGCCGAAGCTGTCGGCGTACTGGGTCGCGCTCATGACCGATGTGCCATCGAGCGTCGCCCGCCCGCTCATCCACGGGCTGAAGACGCCGGTGGTCGCAGACACCGAGGCTGCGCAGGCACAGTTCGCCGTTGACCCGACATCGTTCGCAGACGCGGTCAGGCTGGCCCTCAGCGAACCGCGGAGCCGCGAAGCGACACAGGCGGCCGCAGCCACGGGTGGTGCCGGCAGATGAGCGGCGACAGCGCCCGCCCCGAGTACGGCGAGACGTGGGTGTACGAGAGTATCATCGGCGCACTGCCAGGGATCCGGCTCCCAACGTGGGCGGCGATGGCGATTCAGCTCCTCATTTTCGAGGTTGCCATCATCGCCCTGTCGTGGTACTACGAGGTCTGGAGCGCCGCAATCGCCGGCACGGTCGTCGTGTTCGTCGCGACCATCGGAAGCGCAGAGATGCTGCGAATCAGTACACTCATCCGGCGTATCGACGTGCCACCGACCTACCGTGCGCTGCTGTTCGCCTCGAACGTCGAAGTCGTGTTGTCCGTCCTCGCGTACATCGCACTGCTTACCCATCTGTTTGTGTTCGACCCGCAGGTCAGTTCGATGCCGTTACTGGGCCGACTGTTCGGGTCGGAGCCCCCGGTACTGGTCGTGTACCTGACACTGCTCATTCTCTGGGATGTGAGTTACCGCATCGGGACGGGGTGGTGGGCCAGCGTCACGGGTCTGTGGCGGTCGGCTCGCTACCGGTTCGACCCCGAGACAGCACGGGTGTTCATACGGGCCGACCTAGAGATCTGGGGCTTTGGCGTCCTCCAGCTCGTACTCGTGCCGTTCGTGCTCGACCAGCCGGTGCTGCTCGCGGCACTAATCGGCCATGTGTTAGCCGTCACAGCGGTGACGGCCGTCTCTGTCGGGCTATTGCGCTACCGGTCGAGAACGGCCGCAGTCAGTCGGAGTTAATCTGCTTGAACTGGTCGAGCAACTCTTCTGTCGACTCGTCACCGTCGTAGTCGACGCTCCCGTGGTATGTACTCCGGTCATCGTCTTCCGCCAGTTCGACCTCGCTGTTCTTGCGCTCACGGCGTTCGTGTTCGTCGTCGTCGTACGCTCCCATCGACATAGGTTACCACGGTGAAACTTGGCTGGTAGTGACTATCAATGTAACGGTGGTCACAGAAACCGTACCACACGGGCAACAGAGCAGTCGAACGGTCCAAAGAGGGTGTTTCGACAGGGCGGAACGCCCAAGACCACTGACCATCTACACGACCCTGTGGCTGGTCCCTTACGTCTGCGACAGTCGAACGAGCGATGGAGTGAAAAGCGAGTCCGGACGGACCTGCTGACACCGTTACAGAACACCTTCGGTGCGACGATGAACGGACCGTGGTTCGCCCCGCCGGAGGGCTGGGCCGCCCGCCGACTGGAGATGGACAACGGCGATCTGGCGCTGTTTTGCTGGAACGGCCAGCGGGCGTACTGGGTCGGAAATACGGAGACACCGGAGACGCTGTGGCGGACGGAGAAGTACACGTTCGACGAGGTGCCCGACGAGATTAGCGAGTGGGTCCAGCGCGAACTATTCGCCCAGCTAGAGGTGGAGGACCCCTGGCTCACTGAGTACGAGACGCTGGCGCACTTTTTCCTGCCCGTGTTTCTCTCCAAGGACGGCCGGGAGTCGACACGGACGTTCTTTCGGGACCACGCCGGCGGCTTCCCCGACGCCGACCGTGAGGATGGACTGACGTTCTACGACGACTTCCTCGCGACCGGGGCGCTTGACGACTACCGCTACACGATGGCGAGCAAACTCGGGACTAGCGAGGGGTTTGATCTTTCGCGGATGCGAGCGACGATGGGCGAGTTCAACGTCGCCAAACTGCTCGTCGATGCGGGCAACGACATCAGGCCCGAGGTCGAACTGGACTCCGGCCACTCCGTCGATTTCCGGGTCGAAGACACGCTCGTCGAGGTCACTCGCCCTCGGCCGCCATCCCGGCGGCAGGTCGACACTGCCGTCGGTGCGGTGAAGGCGTCCGGCGACGCGAAGACACGCGACCAGCTAGCGGCCCACCCCGGTGCGGTCCTCGTGGTCGACTGCAGTTCTTTCCCGGATGACGACTGGCGGCGAGTCTACGGCGAACAGCCAGACGTGGGATACTCGCCGACTATCGTGTTCCGTGCTCGACCGGACGGCAGCATGGAAGGGTACGCCTACGGCTCGGTTCCGTTTCCACTGCCGTTCTAAGCAGGACGGCCAGGTCACGTTATCTTCCTCGAAATCCGGGGCGTAACATATAACGCGCCGGACGGGTAAGGCTGAGAGAGATAGCCGTGGTGGACGACACAGAGCAACCGGGTTCTAGCGGCGCGGGACAGTCGGTCTCGGAGGTAATGGACCGACTCGAATCGCTCCGGTCCGAGGAGGAAGAACGTTCCGAGAGCGCCGCCGCTGGCGTGTTACTGGACCAGCTACAGGAGGTCGAACAACGGCTGCTGGCCTTCGGTGAGGCGCTGGGCGGGACGGCCGACACCGTGACGGACCTCCCGTTTACTGAGGAAGCCGGGCTGGACCATATGCCTGAACCGCTGTACGTCCGCCACGACACCGAGATGCTGAATCAAGTCACGTCTTGGCTCCTGCAGGACCAGCACATCGGACTGGTGAGCCCCTACGGCACCGGAAAGACGGCCTTCCGTGAAATTGTCCTGCGTGACCTCTCGAAACACGAGGGTTTTGTCATCACGCATCTGGACAATCCCCGCGAGACGACGCCGCGGAAACTCTATCAGACGGTGCTGACCGCCGCCTACGCTGCGGGCTACTCCATCGACCAGCGCAATTACTCGCAGGTCCGTGATGGGATTCCGTGGGCGACCGCCGAAGCGAAAGACGCTGTCCACGAAATCGTTCGCCGCGTGCGCGAGGACGGCAAGACGCTCTTGCTGGTCGTCGATGAGATCGAAGTGCTTGAGGCGGACCTGCTGTCGCCGCTGCAGGTGGCCGGGGACGCCGGCGTTCGGCTGTTCCTCACCGGGACACCGGAGGGGAAACGGCGGGTGGCAGAAATCCGGGGAACGCTCGACTCCCGACTACGGTATTATGAGGGTATCGACCCGTTCTCGCCGGACGACGTGGCCGAGTACGCCGCCCGCTCGCTGGCGTACTTCCGGGACGAACCCTACGAGGGACAGGCCCCGGACCTTTTTACCCGGGCCGCAATCGAAGATATCCACGAGCGGACCGATGGCAATCCCCGGGAAGTCCGTATCGAGTGTCGTGAACTATTCACAAGGGCGGCGTTCGTCTGGTACCGGACCGGACAGGACATCTCCCGCATCCAGATTACGCCGGAACTACGCCACCGTCGGTTCGGAATGGGCCGCTAAGCGGCACTAAACGGGTATATAAACCACCCACGTTATACGGTATCACACCGTCGAGTGTGGCGTGCAATAGGGCGATACACCGCCCGCCACCGTAGCTTTTATATAGAATCACATTCAATCATCGTTTGACTATGGCTCAACAGCAGATGGGCAACCAGCCCATGATTGTACTTTCCGAGGAGTCCCAGCGGACATCCGGAAAGGACGCGCAGTCGATGAACATCACGGCCGGGACGGCCGTCGCCGAGGCCGTTCGGACGACTCTGGGTCCGAAGGGCATGGACAAGATGCTCGTCGACAACTCAGGCTCGGTCGTCGTCACGAACGACGGCGTCACCATCCTTGATGAGATGGACATCGAGCACCCCGCCGCCAACATGATCGTCGAGGTCGCCCAGACCCAGGAAGACGAAGTGGGCGACGGTACGACCACGGCGGTCGTCATGGCCGGCGAACTCCTCTCGAAGGCCGAGGAACTCCTCGACCAAGACATCCACGCCAGCATCCTGGCCCAGGGGTACCGCCAGGCCGCCGAGAAGGCCAAGGAAATCCTCGAAGACAACGCCATCGACGTCGACGCTGACGACACGGAGACCCTCGAAAAGGTCGCCGCGACCGCGATGACCGGCAAGGGCGCGGAGTCCTCCAAGGACGTCCTCGCCGAACTCGTCGTCCGCGCCGCACAGTCCGTCGTCGACGACGACGGCAGCGTTGACACTGACAACATCCAGATCGAAACCGTCGTTGGCGGCGCAACCGACGAGTCCGAACTCGTCGAAGGCGTCATCGTCGACAAGGAACGCGTCCACGACAACATGCCGTTCGCCGTTGAGGACGCCGACGTGGCCCTGCTCGACACGGCCATCGAGGTTCCGGAAACGGAGCTCGACACCGAGGTCAACGTCACCGACCCCGACCAGCTCCAGCAGTTCCTCGACCAGGAAGAGGAGCAGCTCAAGGAGATGGTCGACAAGCTCGCCGAAGCCGGTGCTGATGTCGTCTTCTGCCAGAAGGGCATCGACGACATGGCTCAGCACTACCTCGCGCAGGAAGGTATTCTCGCTGTTCGCCGCGCCAAGAAGTCCGACATCGAGGCGCTCTCGCGCTCGACCGGCGCGCGCATCATCTCGAACATCGACGACATCGAAGCCGACGACCTCGGCTTCGCCGGCTCCGTTGCCCAGAAGGACATCGCTGGCGACGAGCGTATCTTCGTCGAGGACGTCGAGGACGCCCGCGCTGTCACGATGATTCTCCGCGGCGGCACCGAACACGTCGTCGACGAAGTCGAGCGTGCCATCGAGGACTCGCTCGGCGTCGTCGCCGCCACGCTGGAGGACGGCAAGGTCCTGCCCGGCGGCGGTGCCCCTGAGACGCAGCTCGCACTCGGCCTGCGCGACCACGCCGACTCCGTCGGTGGGCGCGAACAGCTCGCCGTCGAAGCCTTCGCCGACGCCATCGACGTCATCCCGCGCACCCTCGCAGAGAACGCTGGTCTCGACCCGATCGACTCGCTGGTCGACCTCCGCAGCAAGCACGACGGTGGCGCAGTCACCTCCGGGCTTGACGCCTACACCGGTGAGGTCGTCGACATGGAAGAGGACGGCGTCGTCGAGCCCCTCCGTGTCAAGACCCAGGCCGTCGAAAGCGCAACCGAAGCAGCCGTCATGATCCTCCGCATCGATGACGTCATCGCTGCTGGCGACCTCAAGGGTGGCCAGGGCGACGACGACGAGGACGAAGGCGGACCTGGCGGCCCAGGCGGCGCGCCCGGCGGAATGGGCGGCGGCATGGGCGGCATGGGCGGCGGTATGGGCGGCATGATGTAAGCGAGGTTTCGGAGAAACCTCGGTAAGCCGAGCGGGGAACAGAGCGGGACCGAAGGTCCCGCAGGCAGTCGGGCGGCACCGCCGCCCGACGACGAAGTGACCCGCGAGGCAAGCCATACATACGAAACCCGGGCCCTGTCGCGCTGCTTCGCGGCGCGGTAGTCACTCGCTGCGATTCAACCGGCGCGCGAAGCGCGCCGGATGCTTGCCCTACTCGTCGATTCAAGCGACAATCACCGCGGTTCTATATTTTCTATCGTCAACCTGGGTTAGTGTCGACGCTGTTTGAGTAGTGGCCTCAATCCAAACGGCTAGCCCGAGTATGAAGCAGACATATCGCAAGCAGGCACCACGGTCAAACCGACGCGGCACCTTGTCACAGTATGGACCTGACACGGCCCGAACGGCGGCTACTGTGGACCGGAACAGCGCTGGCTGGCATGCTCCATCTACTCGTTCCGGGGCTGTTACTGTCGCTGGCGCGGCTGGGCTATCGCTGGGTACTGTCGGTGGAGTTTACGCCACAAGAGGGGTCTCGTCGCCGGGTCAGGCTGCTCGGCGTGGGGAACCTCGTTGTTGCGGCGGTGCTGAGACGGATACTCGACTGAAACGGCGGCTACTGCACGGCAGACTCGACGTGTTCGACGGCCTCGGCGGGAGTATCAACGTGTTCGATAGCGTCGCCGACTGGGCTGTCGAGGCGGTGTGTTCCAAGTCCGGCGACCGGCCGGTCTATGTCGAGGGCGTGGCCGAGTTCCGAGAGCGTCCCGGTGCCGCCGTCGATAGCGATGACGGCCGCGCCGTTCATCACGACGAGGACGTTCCGGGCATTGCCCATCCCGGTCGCAATAGCAGTCTCGACGTAGTCGTTTGCGGCGGCCCGGCGCTCGCCTGGGAGGATACCGATAGTGTGGCCGCCGGCCTCACTCGCACCTCGGCAGACCGCCTCCATCACACCAGTGAGGCCGCCACAGACGACATCGTGGCCATGCTCACCGAGTCGGCGCCCGGCCTCGCGTGCCTGCTGGTACTGTTCGTCGGTGACTGTCGAGCCGCCGATGACCGAAACGCGCATGGCTAATCGTACAGCGGGAAACAGAAAAACGGCGCCGGATTACAGCTGGTCGAGCCAGTCCTGCGCGCGGGACTCGGTGGTCTCAGCGATATCGGCCAGTTCGGCCGGATCGTATTCAGCCAGGTCCGCAACGCTGTGGATGCCGGCGTCGTGCAGACGGTCGGCGTATGTCGGGCCGATACCGGAGACGCTATCGACATCGGCAGGTCCGTCGGTCGCGTCGTCTTCATCCTCGGTAGCGTCGGCACCGACATCATCAGTCGCGTCAACGTCGATGTCGGTGAGTTCCGACTGGTCCACCGCGTCGTCTGCAGCCGCCTCGGGGGATTCGACCTCAATGTCGACTTCTTCGCTCCCTTTGCTACGCTCGGAGTACCACTCGGCGACCTCGGGCCAGAGGTCGGCGTGCGTCGACGACGAAACCGAGAGGCCGATGTGGCCCGTCGAGAACTCGATGGTTCGCGTGTCGTCGCTGGCGATAACGTCGTTGAACGGCTTGGAGGCCTCCGGCGGGATGAGGTGGTCGTACTCTCCCATGAGCTGGAGGACGGGCATGTCGATGTTGTCCAGGTCGACGTGCTTACCGTCGAGTTCCAGTTCGTTCCGGTAGAGTTTGTTGTCCTGATACACGTCCTCGAGGAACTGAACGTAGGCTTCGCCGGCGACGTCAATACCGTCGCCAAGCCACTGCTCCATCCGGCCGAAGTTCTCGACAAAGCCTTCGTTCTCCATGTTCTCCGCGAACCGGATGTACTTCGTGACGTAGTTCTCAACCGGGTCCATCAGCGCGAAACCGATGTCGAGCATATCCGAGGGGACGTTGCCGAACGTGTCGACGACATCCTGCGGGGAATAGTACTCCTCGGACCCCCACTCTTCGAGGACGCCGCCAGTGTGGTCGAAGCACAGCCCAGCAGCCATCAGGCCCAGCGTGTTAACTTTCTCCTTGTGGAGCGCGGTGTACATCACCGACATCGTCCCGCCCATACAGTAGCCGAGGATGTTGATCGCGTCCTGCCCGGAGCGGTCGCGGACCACGTCGACGCAGTTGTCCATATAGCGATTGACGTAGTCATCGAGGGTGAGGTGCTGGTCGAGCCGTGACGGCTCGTTCCAGTCGATGAGATACACGTCGTGGCCCGCCTCAAGCAGGCGTCGGACGACCGACCGCTCTTCCTGCAGGTCGAGGATGTACGGCCGGTTGATGAGCGCGTAGACGATGAGTATCGGCACGTCCTCCTTCTCCTCGTCCGGCACCTCGATGCCGGCGGCTTCGGCGTCGTAGTGGAGGAGTTCGAGCTTGTTCTCCTCGTAGACGACGTTGCTGGGCGTCTGGCCGACTTCGACGGACTCCATCAGCTCCAGTCGTTCGTCAGCGATCTGGCTGGTCTCGGCGGCGTCGGTCATATTCTCCAGCGTCTTTCGCTGCCAGTTGAGCGCGGCCTCGAACGGATTGAACGGATTGCTGGACATGATTACTCTTCAAGGTGTTCGAGGACGCGGTCGAGCTTCTGTTCGACCGCGTGCTGGCGGCGTTCGAGTTCGACGAGCCGCTCGGCGACCTCATCAACGTCGTCGCGTGTCGGGAAGCCCATCTGTTCCAGAGCGTCCTGACTCAGGTCGTCCGCTTCCTGTTGCATCTCCATCATCGACTCGACGAGCTGGCCGTTGGCGGCCGCAAAGGCCGAGGTGCCCATGACGTGCTTGAACGCCTCGTTGGCGGACTGCAGCCAGATATCACGGAACTCGGCCGGGTCGACGTCCTCACCTCGAGCGGCGTCGGTCGAACGCTCGACCATCTGCTCGGCGGCGTCCATCCACTCCTCGTAGGCGCGGTTGTAGCCATCCATCCCGTCGGCAAGGTCCTCTTGCTCCGGGATCGTATCCTCGACCGCATCGGCCCACGATTCCACGAAAGCCGCCTGGGCCTTCATGTTCTGCTCCATCGAGTCAGCGACCGCGTTGTTCATCTCCTCAACCATCTCCGTCCATTCCTCCTGAATGTCGTTTGTGTTACTCATAATAGTACCTCGGCGGCGGGCGCACAAAAAAACCGACTGTCGTTTTTACGCTTCGACGTCGACAGCGTCGGCGGCTTCGGCCTGCACTTCCTCGACCTGCTCCTGAATCTCCTCGACCTGCTCCTGCACTTCTTCGAGCTGCTCGCCGAACTGCTCGGCGGCCTCGACGGACTGCGCTTCGAGTTCCTCGTGGGCCTCGACGAGCATGTCGACCTGATCGTTGACGGCGGTAACGTACTCGTCGGTCATCTCGTCGTAGGTGTCGGCGCCCTCTTCAAGCTCGGTTTCCATGTTGTCGAAGACCTCGGCGTGGTTCTCGAGCAGGAAATCGAACTGCTCGTCGACGGTCTCACGGATCTGCTCGACAGTTTCGGTCATGCCGGGCATCGTCGACGCCATCGCGTCGAGATAGCTGTGGAACGCGGTCTGCTGGAGCTCGACACCGCGGCGCTGTGCCGACTCCTGTGTGTCGAGGCTGTCGATGACCGCGTTGTTGACGTTTTGCTGGAAGGAAACGCTCTGTTCGAGCGCCTTCTGGCTCTGCTCAATCGTCGCACGCTGCATCTCGAACGCTGTCGTAACGGGGGTTGTGTAGTCTACCATTGTTGGATTACTCGCTGTTGTTGTTAGTGACCGGGAGGACGACGGCTTGAACGATATCGCCTTCGTCGATGCCCAGCGCCTCTCGCTCCGCATCGGGGATGCTGATCCGACCCCCGCTCTGCACGCGGGTCTTGAACGTCGCCATCTGACTCATGGCACCGAGCTGATTCATATCGAAACTCGGCATGCCACCGTTGGCGAACATCTGTCTCATCAGCTGCTGTTGCTGTTCCATCGCGTTCTCGCTCGCCTGTTGCATCCCCTTGAACATCGGAGGCCACATCAGGCCATCATCCTCGTCGGCCATCGGTCAACTACATGTACTCTCCTCAACAGTATAAACCTTCCGCTGAAAACCATTGAATACCATTGAATGGCAGAAGATGGTATTAGCGTTTCAGGAGCGTCGAGGAGCGTGCTACGCCCTGCAGCGTCGATAACTACAACCCCAAATACGCGTCTGACGCCCGTTAGACGGCTTTTATCGACAGCTGAGGCGAAACCAACACCAAGGTTTAATACTCCGACCAATAAACTACCAGAACAGATGAGTTCTGAATCGCCACGAAACCCGCTGTTAGACACATGGACTGAAACATCGTCACATATGTTCAACAGCGTCGTCGCAGCTAACCGGGCAGCGTTCGCCGCGTTTGGCGTCCAGCAGGAGGATGAAGACGGCGTAATGCCCGCAGATCGTATCGAACCGAACGAAGATCTCCCGGAATGGCACGTCTCGATCTCCGAAGACCACCCGGGCCGCCTCGGCGTCGGCGACCACGTCGATTTCACGAAGACGATCTCGGAAAACGACGTGCAACAGTTCGCCGCCGCGAGCGGCGATACAAACCCGCTGCACTTAGACGACGAGTTTGCGGAGCAGACACGCTTCCGGGGCCGTATCGCCCACGGGACGCTCGTCGGGAGCCTCATCAGCGCGGCGCTGGCACGACTGCCGGGGCTGACTATCTATCTCTCACAGGATCTGGAATTCCACAACCCGGTCCGTATCGGCGACCGGCTCACTGCCGAATGTGAAATCGTCGAGGATCTCGGCGACGAACAGTACCGGCTGACCACACGCGTCCTCGCTGACGACGAAGTCGTCATCGACGGCGAAGCGGTCGTCCTCATCGACGAACTGCCGGAATAACTCAGCAGAACGCTCGCACCGCTCGGTTGAAACGGTCGGGATGTTCCCGCGGCGGACAGTGCCCGCAGTTCTCGAAGATCTTCAGTGTGCTATCAGTAACCGTTCCAGCCGCCTGCTCGGACCATCGACGGGGGAGCAGTGGGTCGACGGCCCCGTGAATCAGCATCGTCGGCACGTCTATCTCCGCCAGCCGGTCGGAGTAGTCGGTCCGGAAGCCACACCACTGGAACTCGCTGCGCTGCCAGCGCCGCATCGCCCGGACTGTCTGTCGGTCGACGGCGTTATCGACATCCTCCACCAGTTGCTGGGGTGGCTCTCCGGGACCCATACTTCGGAGACTGTTTCTGATCGCCGACTGTGACGATCCGACGCCCTGCCAGAGCATGTTGCCGAGTATCGGCGTCTGCAAGACGCTACTGGCCGCCGTTCGCCAGTAGGCGTCGGCTCCCAGCCCGTAGCTGTCGACCAACACCAGTCGCTCGACAGGGCCGCCATCGAGCGCGTGGCCGAGCGCGATTGCACCGCCCATCGAGAGGCCAGCCAGAGCGGGTTCTTCGATACCGAGCGCATCGAGAAACTCGGACAGCGTCTCAAGATAGTAGTCGGTCGTGTACGTTCGGTCGGGCTTGTCACTGTCGCCGTGGCCCGGCAAGTCGAGCGCATACACCGTTCGCTCCGGCGCAAGTGCGGGCAGCGCGTGTCGCCACGAGACGGTCGCGGCGTCCAGCCCGATACCGTGGAGAAACACCATCGGCGGCCCCTCGCCACCGGTCCGGTAGTGAATGTCAACGTCCTCGCCGTCGACAGACAGCTCGACGCGTTCGGACGAAATCCCTGTAGTCATCGGCACTCGTTCGGGACCGAGCGCGTATGAGCCTTTGTATCGGCTCAGTGACGGTGGCGGCGGTATCGAAGGCCGGTCACTCAGTTCGCTCGTAGGCACCGTCCCGCCGGAGTCGGGCCTGCTCGCGGACGATAGCCGGCGTTCGACAGCGGCCCGGTTCGCCGGTGACCTGCGGGACGGTACAGTTGTTACAGCTCTCACACAGCGCGTCTGCGCCGTCGAGCAGGCGTGCGCCGAGTCGCGGTTCGGCGTAGAACGGGCGGGCCATCCCGACCGCGTCAGCGGCGGCGGTCGCTCCAGTCGCTCCGAGATACCGGTCACAGTCGGCACGCGTTCGAAGACCGCCCTCCAGCAAAACCGGTACGTCCACGCGCTCGCGCACCGCTCGACAGAAGTCGGCGTTCCAGCCCGGGTCGCGGCTGAAACGGCGGGCCTGCAGACGATTAAGCAACTGAACGGCACGCGCTCGTAGGCGTCCGCCGAAGACCGCTGCGTAGTCGTCCTGCAGGTCACTCGCGTCCCAGGCCCGGTCCGGAAACGCACCACGGACAATGCTCATGTCCCAGAACGGGGACACTTTGACTGGAACAAGCCCGTCATAGCCGATGGCCGCCGCTCGAGTCGCAATGGCCACGCCATCTCTCCGAGTTAGGTGCCTTCGAACGAAACTCGGCGCAGCGGTCTCAGCTGGAACTTTCGTGACCAGTGGCACATTGCCGGCGTGTTCCCGAACGGCGTTGTGGATTGCTTCGAGGAACCGAACGCCGTCCCGGAACTCGTCGCTCCGGCGGTTGTAGAACGGCGAGAGGAACTGCTGGATCAGGCTCATGTTCGCCGCCGAGAGGTGGATACCATCGTAGCCCGCGTCAACGGCGTAGCCGGCACAGCGCCCGAACTGCTCGGCCAGTTCCCATACCTCGTTCGTCGAGAGCACATCCGGCTGGAGCGAAATCAGGCCAAGCCGGTCAAGCGCCCGGAGTTGCCAAGGCGGGCGGCTGACAGCGAGCTGGCGCTGGTCCGGATGGGTCTCGCGGTATTCGGCGTGCCACGTTGCCATGCTTCGGAGGCCGCCGTGGGCCAGTTGCAGAAAAATGCGACCGCCGTGGTCGTGAATTGCCCCGGTGAGCCGTTCAAGTCGCTCGACGAAGGCCGGGTCGTGAACCCGCGTCATGTTCGGCGCGGCACAACCGCCACGGTCGGTGACGATGCTCGCCCCCTGGAAGAGGAGGCCGACACCGGAGGCTGCCGTCGGTTCGAGTTCGTCGATAAGCGTGTCGACGGCGGCCGCGCCGTTGCCCGCACACTCCAGTACCGGTGCACGATACAGTCGGTTGGGTACCTCGATGCCACCTATCTGCAGCGGCGTCTCCAGCGCGGTCACGACTGCTCGCGCTCGTCGAACGTCGTCACGGCGCGGGCGCGCTCACTGGCCCGCTGCCGTGCCGTCCGCTGTGGGTCCATGTGTAGAACTGGCATGTCCGTCGGGAAAAATACTGCCGTTACTTCTCGACCGGGAGCAACGCCACACGCTCCCGAACGGCGTCGGGAAGGTTGCCGGCTGTCGCAGCGAGTTCGGTGTCCGTCACGTCGAAAAACGACCGGACGCGGTCGGCGTCGTACTCGCCTAAGGTGGACGTCGTCGTAAGCTCCTCGCGAACGTCGTCTTTAGCTGCCTCGATACCGTCCTGTTCGCTTTTTCCTACGTGAGTTTCTTTCCGTTCGTGGTCGACGATGACTGCGACGACGGGACAGGCTCCCTCGCTGACGCCCATCGTCAGCGCGCGGTTGATCTGACGGCGGCCGGCCGCGTACAGCAGGATTTCGACCCCGAAATCCTCCGCGATGGCGTTGCCCCGGTCGTGGGCCCGGGTCGCGAGTTCGACGGCCAGTTCGAGATGGGTGCGGTCTACGACGTAGCGGGCGTCGAATGCCTGCACCGTGACGCCGTGGCTGTCGCCAATTTCACTAAGCGTCTCCACGAACGTGCCCACGTCGCCGATTTCAGCAGTGCCTTCGACGACCCGCATCAGAAATCACCCAGACTGGACTGGTCATCATTGGCTGTCGATTCGGCAGTCGTGTCCCCGTCTGCACTGTCGTCGAGGTCAACATCGGGCGCGGGCTCGATGCCCTCCATCGACGGGTTCCGGTGGCCGGCGTTCTCCAGCACGTTCTCGGCCGTCTTCCGACGGCCTCGGAGCGCTGCTAGCACGACAGTCTTGTCCGCATCTCGGAGCTGTGCGCGGTCGGTGATGCCGGCCTGGAACAGCCGCCGAGCACGTTTGCGGCCGACGCCGCGGACGCCGGCCAGATTGACCAGTTCCTCTCGGACGCCGTGTTCGACGCGAATGCGGGCCTCACTGATGGCCCGCGCGGCGTCCAGATCGACCTCGCTGGCCAGCGATTCGGCGGCCCCAAGCAGCCACTGGGCCGTCTCGACCTTCCCGCGGATGTCGCCTGGGCCGACGCCGTACCGCTCCGTAATTGTCGCCTCGTCGACCTCCGTGGCCCAGTCTTCGAGCAGACGGGCAGTCTTCAGCGCCGAGAGCCAGTCCTCGAATCGGCCCTCCTCGAACTCCGACGGCGTAGGTCCGAGCAGTTCTTCCTCGCGCTCGAACAGTTCCATTTCGTACTCCTCGCGGTCGCCCGAGCGGAGATAGAGCTGGTACATATCCGGCGTCCGCGAGACGAGATGGTACAGGCCCAGCGCGGAGATGTCGTCCGGGTCCGCGTCGGCGTCGTCGGTCTCGTCAGCATCCTCAGCGAGTTCGCTGGCGGTTGTGAAGCCGCTATCAGCCGGCGGCTCCGCGGGCGTCTCGGCCGGCGACCCGCTGGCCGAGGTACTATCGCTGGCACCCCGTTCCCAGTCCCGCAGGCCGTCGACGATTTCGGCGGCGCTCATCGGGTCCAGATAGAGCCGCGAGACGGTGTGGCCCAGCGAGGTAGCGTCGAGTTCGCCAGCTTCGATTTCTAAGAAGTCATTGCGCTGGAGGTACGTGAGTACGTCGTCGACGACGCGTTCGAGTTGGCCGCTGTCGTCGGTCTGGCTGGCGTACAGCGTCTGTTCGAGGAACTCAAGCAGTCCCTCACGCGAGCGCGCAAAGCCAGAGGCGACGGTCGCGAGGATGTGAGTCCGCAGGGCCGGTTCGGCCGCGAGTTTCGACCGGACCGGTTCCGGATCGGCCCAGACGTAGCGTTCGAACAGTTCGTCCACTTCGTCGTGGCTAGAGGCGATGAGTACCGCCTCGCCGTAGGGGTCGAGCCCCGGGCGGCCAGCCCGGCCCATCATCTGGTGCACTTCAAGCACCGACAGCGGGGCCATCCCGCCGGCCGAGCCGTCGTACCGCCGCCAGTCGCGGACGACGACGCGCCGGGAGGGCGTGTTGACCCCGGCCGCGAGCGTCGGCGTCGCACAGACGACCTTCACCAGCCGGTCCCGGAAAGCCTCCTCGACGAGTTCGCGGTGGCCCCGTGAGAGGCCGGCGTGGTGGAACGCCGCCCCGTCCGCAACGGCGTCCGCGAGGTCGTCGCTTGTTTCCGTGTCGCTCACGTCCCGGATCTCCTCGGCGATATCAGCCAACTGGTCCCGCTCCTCGGCACTGAGGTGGGGCCGGACAGTGTTCGCCAGCCGGCCCGCCGCCGCCTCGGCGTTGCGCCGGGAGTTGACGAACACCAGCGTCGACCCGTCGTCTTCCAGCGTATCGCGGACGATAGCCGCGGTCTGCTTCTCGTTGTTCTGCACCGAGAGGCGTTGTTGGCTCCCGTCTTCGAGGTGCAGTGCCTGCCCGTAGTGGACTCCCTTCTGGAGGTCGATTGGCCGCCAGTCAGAGTCGACGAGCCCCGCGTCGAGCCACGTCGCCAGCGCCTCGGCGTTGCCGATAGTTGCCGACAGCGCGACGGTCTGTAAGTTAGGATTGAGCCGGCGGAGCTTGGCCAGCGTCACCTCCAGTGTCGGCCCCCGTTCGCCGTCATCGACGAGGTGGACCTCGTCAGTGACGACGCAGGTGAGGTCCTCGATCCAGGGCGCGTCGTTCCGGACCAGCGAGTCCACTTTCTCGCTGGTGGCGACGACGATGTCCTTGTCCGCGAGCCATCCGCCCTCGGATTCGTAGTTCCCCGTCGAGACGCCGATGTCGAGGCCGTACTGCTCAAACTCCTCGAAGTCAGCCTGCTTCTCGCTGGCCAGCGCTCGCAGTGGAACGATGTACAGCGCTTTCCCGCCGCGGGCAACCGAGGAGAGCATCGCTAGCTCGGCGATGAGGGTCTTCCCGCTCGCCGTCGGAATCGACGCAACCAGATTCTCCCCCTCGGTGACCCCGGCCTCGACGGCCTCGGCCTGTGGCGGGTACAGCTCCTCGATGCCGTCGTCGCGCAGGTGGTCCGGGAGCCACTCGGGCACGCCCGGCAGGTCCGCAACGTCCATTACACCCCGCTTGGGTCCTGCCCCGATTTAAACTGTCGCACTGCAACCGTGTCGGTCCACTAGCGCATCGAGTCCCGAGGGGAACGCCTTTGCCCGCGAGCGGCCAACACGAGGTATGCGAGTCGAGTACGACTACGACACCTGTATCGGGATGTTCCAGTGTGTCGCGGAGTGGGACGCCTTCGAGCGCGACGAGGACGCCGGCAAAGCGGTGCTGGCGGACAGTGAGGAACAGGAAGCGGACGTGTTCGTTCGGGAGGTCCCAGATGACGCCGAACTGGACGCGAAGTTTGCCGCCCGGTCCTGTCCAGTCGACGCCATCACACTCTACGACGACGACGGCGAACAGCTCATTCCCTGATTATTCCTTCGACAGTCGCTTCAAGCACGACGGTTCCAGCGGTGTCGCCGTCAGCCTGCTTCGCCGCGGCTGTGTCGGCCTGACCGGAGTCAACGCCGCAATTGATGCGCCGGACAGCCACATCACCCACGAGAGCGACGCCGCCCTCGACATCCAGATCAACGTCCACGACCGTTAGTTCACAGACCAGCGTCTCGCCGGTGTACACCGGGCGCTGGAACTGCAGGTCCATCCGCGAGGCAAGCACTTCCAGATCACCGCCGATGCTGGTCAACAGTGACGCGGTGAGCAACCCCTGGACCATCCGCCGGCCGTCTCCATCAGGCTCCGTGTGGCGGGGCTGGTCGTCTCCGGAGAGCGCGGCGAACTGGTCGACATCTTCGGGCCGGAACGTCCGCGTCTCGGTGAACGTCTCGCCGACTTCGACGGGAGGCATATGCTTGGCTGTCGGCGCTTTGTGGCAAAAAGCCACGGCCCCGTCCCGAAACCCACAGGGGGCTGGGCTCCCCAAGTCAGAGCGATGTCGACTGGTGGTCCCCTCCGCCGCTTGCTGACTGCGTTCCCCGCATTGCTGGCCAGTGCAGGCCTCGTCGATCAAGAGAAGGCGACGACCGCGACCGACCTCGCCGCGCCGGTGATGGTCACGGGCGGCCTCCGCATCCTCTTGCGTCTCGCCGACTTCCTGATGGTCGGTCTGGCGCTCGGTGACGCGGCCATCGCTGGCCTCGAACTCGGCTTCCAGTACTACTTCGTCGGGTTTGGGCTCTCACTGGCAGTCTCCTCTGGGACAATAAGCGTCGTCTCGCGGCTGCAGGGGGCCGATCAGCCGGAGCGTGCAAACCTCGCGGTCAAACAGTCGCTGTGGATCGCGTTGCTCGTCTCCCTGCCGCTGTCGGTACTCTGCTGGCGCTATCCGGAACTACTCGTTGGGGTTCTCACCGACGACCCGGCGACCATCCGCCTCGGCGCGACGTATCTCGCCATCGTGATGTTGTCGCTGGCCCCACGGTTCTGGAGCATGGTCGCCGCCCGGGCGCTGGCGGGCAGCGCCGACACCCGAACGCCGATGTACGTCCGCCTGCTTACGCTGCCGACGAATGTCGCACTCAACGCCATCCTCATCTTCGGCGTCGGTCCGTTCCCCGAATTCGGCATCGCCGGTGCGGCGTGGGGGACAGCCATCGCGAACACGCTCGCGGCAGTGATTTTCCTCGGACTGTTGCTGTCCGGGCGCTACGTCGTCACGCTCCGGCCCGGCGGGACGCAGTTCAGCGCCGACCTCATGCGCGAAATCGTCCGTGTCGCCCTCCCGCTGTCCGGAATGCGGCTACTGCAGACGTTCGCCCGCTTCCCGTTCCTGTTCATTCTCGGTGTGCTGGGGACGCCGACACTCGCGGCCTATGCCATCGGCCGCCGGGTCATGCTGCTCGCGCTAATGCCGGCGTGGGGGTACGCGACTGCCGCGTCGACGCTGGTCGGGCAGTCGCTGGGTGCTGGGGACGAAGGAGAGGCGACCGCCTACGGCTGGCAGACGCTTCGCGTCGCGCTTGCTCTCCAGCTCGTCGTGGCGGCCCTGCTTGTGGTGTTTGCCCGACCCATCGTCGCCCTGTTCGGGACCGCCTACCCCGACCTGGCGGCGGCGTTCGTCCGGGTGTTCGGCCTGCTCGTCGCCGGCTTCTCCATCTCCCGGACGATGCGGGGCAGCCTGCGGGGTGCCGGCGACACACGCTGGCCGCTATACGGGACGTTCCTGGGTGGCTACTGCTACCGCCTCCCAGTGGCTGCCCTCGCCCTGCCGTCGTCGTTCGTGGTAACCGTTCCGGTCCTCAATATCGCCGTCTCACCGGGACTCGGGATTGGACTGCCGGCAATCTTCGCTGCACTCGTTGGCGACTTCTACCTGAAAGCTGCGGTCAACGCGGGCCGGTTCTGGTCCGGTGGATGGCGCGACGTTGCCAGACAGGCGAGCGTTGGTGCGACTGACGACTGACACCACTGGTCGTCTCCGACCCGTCTCGACGGCGTCACTCGCCCTGCGCGACGGCTTCGACTTCGACGACGGCCTCGGGCGTTGCCAGCCCGCTCACTTCAACCATCGTCGCTACAGGACGAACGTCGCCGAAGAACTCGCTGTGGGCCTCGCCGACCCGTTCCTGATTGTCGATGTCGGTGACGTACATCCGAGTCTGGACCACGTCGTCGATAGCGGCATCAAGGGCTGTCAGTGCATCCGAGACGATTCCGAAGGCATGTTTCGTCTGTTCGTATGGGTCACCCGGCGCGACGACCTCGCCTTCGTCGTCCGTGGCGATGGTGCCGGCGACACGGACAGTATCGCCAGTGCGTATCGCCCGCGAGTAGCCAACCTGCTGTTCCCAGGCAGTCCCCGTCGAAGTGCGTTCGCGACGCATACTCGATACTCGCTTCGGATCCCGAAAATCGTTTCTCAAGTTTTAATGTCCGGCCCGAGATACTCATTGGCATGAGCAAGGCCACAAAAATTGTCCTCGGAACAATCGGCGTGTCGGCACTACTGTCGGTCGGCATCATCATCAACCTCGTCCTGTTCTCGGCGTAGATGTTCACCGAGCGCTCACTGGCCGGCGAGCTGCCGGCCGTACGTGACGCCTACGCCCCGAAGGCGCTCGTACTGAACTGCGACCGTGACTTCGAGACGCTGGACCCCGCAGTCGCCGAGGAACTCCTGCTGGTGACCGACAGCCTCGACCAGATTTCCTACGACGGTGCGTGGCTCCCGACCACAGCGCCAGAGGTGCTACAGGAGTACATCGGGAACGACCTCACCATCGGAATGCCCGGCGACGGCGGCGTCGCCTGGACGCGCCAGACGGTCCCGCCCTGCGTGTTCGTCAAGCCGCGGCTGGAGACCTCACCGGACGACTTCGTCTCGTTTCTCGTCGCCGAGGCGCTCGTCGAGGTCAGTCTCAACGAACCCGAGCATTTTCTGGGCTTTTTCGGCGAGCAGTACCCGGAGTTCGTGGCTGCCACAGAGAACCATCTCGATGCGAACGCCCGATACCAGCTTTCAGCAGCGGTGTATACGGCGTATCTCGGGCTCCAGACCCGGGCGGAGTTCGCCGACTGGGCTGATGACTATCCGGATCTTTACGCGGCGTGGGATGACGCCGGCGAGCGCCTGCAACCCCGCCTCGAAGATCTCCCCAGCGAGATCGCACAGGGCCAGACGGAGTTCGCCGCGGCCGCCGAACTTGCCTGCAGCGGCATCAAGCACGGACTCGACCTCCCCGCGCCGTTTGCCGCACTCGACACCGACGCCTATCTGGAGTACGGCGCTGACTACGCCGTCCAGTGGGCCGAGACGACGTTTGAGAAGATGGAGTAAGCCGGCTTTATTTCGGTGGTTCGGCAGAATACGATTGACTACGTTGTGCTACAGCCGTTCCAGCACCGCGTCGGCGTCGTAGTTGAGCGTCAGTTCCCGTGAGCGGCCTCGACCTTCGACGTTTGTGTAGTCGGCATCGATGATGTCGAGCTGGTCGAGCTTGTTGATGATCTCAGAGTACCGAGTGTAGCCCAAGTCTGTCTGCTCTGAGAAGGCGTCGTAGATGTCGCCGGCCTGCTGGCCGTCGTGGGCCGCGATGACCTCCACGAGCGCGGTTTCCGAGTCCGACAGCTCCCGCAGCCGGCGGGAGAGGTGGACGTATTTTGACTTGTCGTAGGCTTCCTCGACGTCCTCGGTTTCGACGGAGCGGGAGGCGCGCATCTCGGCGTTCATGCCGGCCCGGCGCAGCAGGTCGATGCCGACCCGGAGATCACCGCCCTGCTCCTCGGTCAGTTCGGCGACACGATCAAGCACTGTGGGGCCGACGACACTTTCGTTGAATCCCCGGTCGGCACGCTCGCCCAGGATATCTGCGATTTCGGCCTGTCCGTACGGGTTGAAATACACCTCCTCCGGGCGGAACACGGACTGGACGCGTGTATCGAGGGCGTCGATGACATCGAGTTCGAGGTCCGAGGAGACGCAGATGACACCGATTTTCGCGCCGGAGTGGGCCTCGTGGGCGCGCAGCAGCGAGTACAGCGTGTCGCTGGCCTCGCTCTCGTAGAACAGGTAGTTCACGTCGTCGAGGGCGACGACGAGCACCTCGTCTTCCTCGACTAGTTTATCGGTAATCTGGGAAAACAGCTTCTTGAAAGAGATGCCCGAGGAGGGCGGTTCATAGTCGAAGATCTCGGCGAACAGCCGCGAAAAGACGGCATAGCGCGTCGAGTCCATCTGGCAGTTCACCCGGACGGTTTTCACGTCTGTCTGGGCGGTGAGTTCGTCGAACAGGATCTGGGCAGCAGTCGTCTTCCCTGTACCGGGCGGCCCGCGGGCGATGACGTTGAGCGGGCGCGACCCCCGGACGGCCGGCCGAAGCGCGTACTTCAGCGTCTCCATCTGGGTGTCCCGGTGTTTGAACGTCTCCGGGAGCCAGTCGATTTCAAAGACGTGTTCGTCCCGAAAGACGGACTCGTCCCAGCCGAGCATCCGGTCCTCGGGGTCGTCGCTCATCACTTTCACCGAGCTTCGCGGCCCACTTAACCATTTGCCACAGCTTCACCCACAGTGACAGGTCAGTGCGTCTCAGGCGGTCACTACTCGAACTTTCCGAGCAAATCACTGTAGAATCCATCGGCATCGTCGGTCCCGTCGTCGGCGAGCTTCTCGACGATGAGTTCCGGCGTCGAGCGGGCGAGCTTCCCCTTGACCGGGGAGCGCTCAACGCGCAGCTTGCCGTCTTCCAGCCCTTTCGCCTCGATTCCGTCGATACTGATGTCGGTTTCGGCGGCCGCGCGGATGTCGCGTGCGAGGTGTGATACGAAGATAGCCGTCGCCTGCCGTTCACCCAGCGCTTCGAGGATGCCGGCCATAATCTTCGCGCTGGCGCCGGGCTCGGTGATCGATTCGAGTTCGTCGACCAGCACCATCACTGGGCGGTCGTCGGTCCCAGCCGCCGGATCGTCGCTGTCTGTTGTTGCATCGCTGTCAGCCTCTGTCCCGTCCCCATCCGCTGCCGCCGGCGACCGATGGTCCACGTCCGCAACGAGGTCACCGAACTCCCGCAACGTAGCTTCGAACGCACCGGCGTCCAGCGTCCCCTGGGTCTTGGCGTGGTAGTGGAGTTCGGAAATCCGACCGATTCGGGCCGACTCCGCCGGGACGGGCAGGCCCATGTGGGCTAGGGTCGTCACCAGCGCCACGAGGTCCAGCGTCGACGTCTTGCCACCGCTGTTGACCCCGGAGAGGACCGTCACGCCCTCGACAGTGTAGTCGACAGGCTCGACGTTTTCAAAGGGAACATCCAGCAGTGGAGAGCGCCCGCCCTTGATGGCGACGCCCTCGGACTCGGTTAGCTCAGGCATCGTGCAGTCAAAATCGTCGGCAAAACGGGCGATCGCCAGCTCCACGTCGAGTTCCAGCGCGGCATCGACTAGCGCGGCGGCGTCGTCGCGCATCTCGGCGAGGTCGTCGGCCAACTCTCGCTTCCGGCGGGTCGCCCGCTGGTCGCGCGCGGCGGTCAGTTCCTCTCGGAGACGGGCAACGACGTCTTCACTGTGTTCGACGGGGTAGGCGGGCTCGTCAGGGAAGGCTCGGCGCGCTGTCGCCTCCATGTCCCGGAGCGCCAGCGCGTCGACGAGGTGGTCGCGGGCCTTCTCGACAGCCGCGGCGTACTCGTCGGCCAGTTCCCGCTGGAGCAGCGAGTCGACGCCCGCCCCGCGTTCGACCAGCGATAGCAGGTCCGTCCCCTCGATAGTCACGTCCTGTTCCTCGATAGCCTCCCGGAGGTGGTCGTTGGCGACACTCTCAGCCGTCGACACCGCCGCGTCGAGGTCGTCGACAGCAGTGGCGAGCCGGTCGAGTTCCTCGTCGCCGCTGACACTGCCGTCTTCATCGAGCTGGTCGAGCGCCGACAGGAGCGTCTCTAGGTCACACGGCGCGTCGAGGTCGGCGACGCAGTGGACCTCGGCGGCGGCCCGTATCCGGTCGCGGTTGCGGGCGAAGAAGGTGAGTACGCGTTCCGGAACGACGGATTCGGGCTCTTCGAGCGCGTTCGGCTCCACCCGTACGTCGCCCTCGATGTCGACGCCGGCGAAGGCCTCATCCAGCGCGACGACCGTCGAGTACGAGCGGGCGAGTTCGGCCAGCTGACGGGCGTCGTCGACGACCTCAACGCTGACCTCCGGAATCGCGGCCTGTGCGTCGGCGTAGCGCTCGGCGTCGCGGGTCGCCAGACAGCGGTCCCGCACCCGCACGTCACCGGGTTCGGCCAGCGGCTCGACGGCCGAGAGGGCGTCGAGAACTGCCGGGTCGGGCTCGCGGGCCATCGCCGACTCGGCGAACGAGCGGACTTCTTCGATACGGCTACGGATGCCGCTGGGATAGATCGTCTCCAGTCGCTTCGCGGCGTAGTCGGTTACCGTCCGGTCGGTCAGCAGGGCCAGTGCGTCCTCGTGGATCTCTCGGGCGCGTTTCGTCGCGGTGAACCCACCAGGGTCGTCGTGTTCGGCCCGGATCGCGCCGCGAGCGATACGGGCTGCCCGGCCCTCGCTGATACCCGGTGCGCGTGCAAGCGACGCGACGTCGCCGTCCCGGAGTGCTGCCTCCGGGTCGTCCAGTTCCCGGAGCGCCGCGGCTGTCTTCGCCCCGACGCCCGGAACCGATTCGAGCTCCATCTGCCCGCCCATTCGACGCCAGCGAGAAAAAACCCGTTGCCAGCGGTTCCGGCGGCAGCGGAGCGGTCAATACCGCTCCGGCCCGGTCAGTCAAACACCGAACGCGAAGGCGTTTTTGCGCTCCACCGAGAAAGAAATTCCATGTCTGCTGTTTCGGAGAAGCTCGCGGCCGCCCGCGAAGACCTCAAGTCGCGAGACGGCGTGCTGATCGCCTTCTCCGGTGGGGTCGATTCGAGTGTCGTCGCCGCACTGGCGCACGACGCCCTCGGCGACGACGCCATCGCCTGTACCGCCAAATCTGAGACGCTCCCCGCAGCCGAGCTTACGGACGCGACCCGCGTCGCCGAGGAAATCGGCATCCGTCACGAGATCGTTGAGTTCTCCGAACTCGACAGCGAGGAGTTCATGCAGAACGACGACATGCGGTGTTACCACTGCCGGTCGATGCGGCTGGGCGCGATGTACGACCGCGCCCGTGAACTCGGCATCGACGTGGTGTGTGATGGGACAAACGCCTCCGACGTGGGCGAGGGTCACCGTCCCGGCCTGCGCGCCGTCGAGGAACTGGACGCCTACTCACCGCTACTGGAACATAACATCGAGAAATCCGAGGTCCGTGAGATCGCCCGCGAGTACGACCTTTCGGTCGCCGACAAGCCCTCGATGGCCTGTCTCTCCTCGCGGATTCCAACCGGCCTCGAAGTCACGGAGGAACGACTCTCCCGCGTCGAGAAGGCCGAGCGCCTCCTGCGGACGTGGGGCTTCGAGCAGTTCCGCGTGCGCGACCACGACGGCCTCGCCCGGATTGAGGTCGGCGAGGAAGAACTCGAAACCGCACTCGACCCAGACTTCGTCCGCACTGCTCGCGACCACATCGAAGACTGCGGCTTCGACCACGTCACGCTCGACCTCCACGGGTACGAAACCGGCAGTGTGAGCCCGGAAACAGAAGAACCAGCCGAAGAAGAGGCCGAGGACGTGGTTAGCAACGTTTTCGACGCCGACTATCCGTCCGTCGATTGACGGCGTAACCCTTCTCAAACCAGTGCGTCACGTCAGCCATCGCTTCTACGTTGGGCGATCAGACGCGCAAAGTAGCGCTTTCGTTGTCATTGAAAGTATGAGATAAAGTACAAGTGTAGCGGTACAGTCGGAGGAAATACAGACCACAGTGGACCGCGGTCGGGCTGAGTTCAGTGATATGCGCGGCCAGCCTCGAAACACGGCAGGAATACCACGTTATATATGCTTGTTGACCTATTTCTTGATTCGGCGCTTCTCGTACTCGGCATCTTCTCGTTGTTTGCCATTCCGGTAGTTTTCGCGCAATCGACCGAAAACACGGACGCCGAATCCAAGTTAGAACGTGTCGCACCGTTGCTTCTCAGCCTCTCGTACGTACTCTCGAAGCTCGTTCCGGGTCGGTTCGTTACGGTATCCCCGGGCGTGGAGAGCGCCGTCGGGACGTTAACACTCGTACTCCTTGTCATCAGTGTCTATTTCATGTTCGTCAGATAGCCAGCACCACAGCGCGGCGACTACTCGCAATCGCTCGTAGTTCAAGATTCACCGACGAGAGTACAGGGCGGTTTTTAGATCGTATCGCATCAAGCAACAGTAAGCACTCAGTCTAGCAACGTTCGCCAGCCAGTCATCTCCTCGTTGACCAGTGCAGGACCGTCCTCGTCTAATCGAATTTCGTTGGCTGCGCAGTTCGGCTGTGAGCTTTTGGCCAGCGCCGCATCCGGGTCAACATCGGTGAGTTTTGCCAGCAAGACCTTGATGACGCCGCCGTGGGTGACCACAAGCGTCGTCTCACCGGCGTCGGTGGTCGCGATTGCCCGGTCCCAAGCCGACTCGACCCGTCCGCGGAAGGTCGGGATGCCCTCGCCGCCTTCCGGGGCTGCGTCGAGTGAGATGACGCTCGCGTCCCGGTCGTGGTCGGGGAACTCATCAAGCAGTTCCTCCGCGTACAGGCCCTGCATGGTCCCAAAGCCCCGCTCACGCCAGTCAGTATCGAACTCAGGGTCGGGCAGACCACCGTAGCCGTCGTTGGCTGCGGCGGCCGTTTCACGGGTCCGCCGGAGGTCCGACGCGAAGACACGGTCGACGCCGTAGCGCTCATCGAGCCATGTTCCGAGCGCCGTGGCCTGCTTCTGTCCCTGGTCGGTCAGCCGACTCGGGGCCCAGCCCTGGATGCGTCCGTCTCGATTCCACGTCGTCTCGCCGTGCCGGGCGACAAGTAGGGTTCCCATCTTATTCACCCCGGTTTCGCCAGCGCGCGACGGCGATGGTCCCCTCATAGAGGATGACGAGGCCGGCGGCGACGGCGATTGCGGCGTTTCTCGGGAGGCTGAACTGGTTGATGAGGCGGAACAGCGTCGGGTCGGGGCTGCCGAGGTAGCCGACGACGATGGCGACGGCCCACACCGGCAGGCGGGCGGCCCGGAACCCGCGCCAGAGTTTGACCGAGCCGTAGTAGTTCTTGTTCACGTAGGCCAGCGCCTCGAACAGGACGATCATCCCACCGCCGACAAGCATTGGCGTGGCGTTCCCGAGGCCGACGGCTGCGAGCGTCTCAGTAACTGTGGCTGGCAGTTGCTCATAGTAGCCCGTCGGGACCGGTGCGGGGCTGAGGACGTAGCCGGCAATACCGGCGGTCAACCACGCAACCGGGCGGCGCGCGGCGAGGTCGTCCGCTGTCGGGACCGGCGACGTACTGCCGGTCCAACGAAGGAGCAGCAGGGTCCCCTCGAACAGCCCGATCATCGTCACGGCGACCATGAGCGGGGCCATCCCAGTCGGGTCCGGGCTGAACAGGAATGCCACAGCGGCGAAGCCACCCCAGAAGTACAGCCGCCGGTCCTGCAGCCACTGGCGGGTCGTCACGCCCATCATCACTGCGAGCATCACGAACAGCGGGATCTGGAAGATGAGCGCGAACAGCCCCAGCATCAGGATGATGAGGTTGAACGTCTCGCTCAGGCCAAAGGCCAGGTCGGCTGCGCGGTCGGAGTAAGTAATGAAGTAATCGAACATCGCCCGCAGCACGGCGAAATACGCGAAGCCAACGCCGACAGCTGCGAGAACGAGGCTTGTCGGAACCGCAGCCAGATAGTAGCGGCGCTCGCGGGGGTACAGCCCCGGTCGCATGAACAGGTACGTCTGGTAGACGAACACCGGCAAGGCGACGATAAAGCCGACTAGCGAAGACACCTTGAGACGCGCCAGAATGAGCGCGAGCGGGTTGTACACGTTCGGGCAGTCAGCGCCCGCGACAGCACTGCCGTCGACGTTCGTCGCGACCTGTCCGCAGGCCTCGGCCGGGCCGTCGAGGAACGAGTACCACAGGAAGTTGATGAGTTCATCGGAGTACGGCAAGGCGATAACGGCGACGACGGCCATCACGCCGACGACGACGAACAGCCGCATCGCCATCTCCTCGACGTGGTCGGCCAAGGGCATCTCCTCGTCGTCGGGTGCGCCCTCGTCGACGATATCGTCGTCGGGGTCGTAGCTCGGTGCATTCCCGCCGCCGGTTGTCGGCGCAGCACCACCGGCACCGGCCGGTGACGGCGTCGGCTTGCCCCAGTCAGTCGGAACGTCAGCCGGGACAGCAGCGGAGATATCTGACGCGTCCCGGTCGAACAGCCCGTCGCTGGATTCGGCTTCTGTCGGCGCGGCATGCGAGCCAACAGTGTCCTCGTCACCGCCGGCCGGTGCGGGACCGGGGCTGGTCACCTCGTCCGCCTCCCGGTTGGCATCGGCCTCGGCAACGGGGTCAGTAGGGGGTGACGAATCGTCGGACTCGTCGTCAGACGGTAGCGGCGGCTCTTCGGGCCTGCGTTGCTCGTCGTCCGCATCACCGTCCTCCATCTGTCCCGGGCTTAGACGGTGGGTGTTGTAAACTTTCTTTTCGAGCAGTGGCTGTCACCGGGATGAATAAATTGATAACGCCCACTGGGCTAGGCACAGAGAAGATGGCGAGTGCTATCGACGAGGACACCGTCCAGACGGTCCAGAGCGGGCGTGCGACGCTCGGTGCGATGCTCCGCTCGGCACAGGTGCACCTCCAGAAGGTGTTCATCGTCTTCGTCATCGGGATGATCGGCACGATCATGGGACTGCAGTACGGCGTCTGGGACACGCTGCGTGCTGATCTCCTGTACTCGCAGATGGACCTCACCACCCAGGAGGCCACGAGCATCGTCGCGGTCACACCGTTCGACGTCATCCTCCTGCAGGTGAAAATCGGAGCCGTCATCGGGATTCTCATGTCGCTGCCGCTGCTGATCTACTTCGGCCGCGATGGGCTCCGACAGCGCGGCTGGTGGCCGGCCGAACACATCCCGACCTGGAAGGGCGCGCTGTTCGTCAGCATAAGTCTGGGCCTGTTTTTCGGCGGTGTCGCCTACGCGTACGAACTGTTCTTCCCCCTGATGTTCAACTTCCTCGCCGGGGACGCGTTCAAGGCCGGCTTCACGCCGCAGTACTCCATCGTCAAGTGGTTCCAGTTCGTCTTCCTGCTGGCCGTCTCCTTCGGGCTCGCCGCCCAGTTGCCGCTCGTGATGACGGTGCTTTCCTACACTGAAATCGTCCCCTATGAGACGTTCCGGGACAAGTGGCGCTACGCGGTGATGGGGATTTTCGCCTTCGGGGCGCTGTTCTCGCCGCCGGACCCCTTCACCCAGATTATGTGGGCCGCACCGCTGTGTGGCCTCTACGGGATCAGCCTCGCGCTGGCGAAGCTCGCGATGCTGGTCAGGCGCTCCGGTGATCTGGTGAGCACGTGGAGCGTCGCCCGCGGACACTGGAACACGATTCTCGGCGGTGCAGTGCTGGGCGGCGGCGTGGTGTACTACGTCCTAGCGACGCCGGCGTTCCAGTACATCCAGCAGTTCGCCGAGGTGTTCCCGTCCGACCGGCTCACCGGCGATATCCAGCCGCCGGCGCTGTTCGGGCTCCCGGTCGAAAGCACAGCGCTGCTCATCGCCGCCGTATTCGGTGTCATCGGTGCTGTCGTCGTCCTGTACTACCACGTTCTGACCGCACTGTCAGAGAAAGCCGGTCCCGGTCAGGTCGGTGACCCGACGGCCATCGACATTGGCGAACTCAACGCCTCGGCCGTCGAGGTCGCGCCCCCCGAAGTGTTCGAGGAGATGACCGAGGACGAGGCGCTCGCCCACGCCGACCGCGCTCTTGCGGACGACAACAAGGAGAAAGCTCAGGCCGTCCTCGACCGCTGGGACATGGCTCACGAGGACGACACAGAGTCGGAGGGTGAGAGCGGCGGTGCTGACGGGGCCGCCGAAGCGGACGAGGAGGAGACAGGTGTGTTCACCTCGACGACCGCCGGTATGGTCGATGCCTTCACCGAGGACGAGACAACCGAAGACGAGATCGGCGGCTACTACTACGACATCCAGTTCATTCTCAGTGCGCTGGCGTCCCGGGCGTTCGTGATTCTGGGAATCTTCGGGGCGGTGCTCGCCGCTGCGTTCCTGTTCCTCTATCAGGGCGGCATCGGGTCGATACAGCGGACGTTCGTCAGCCGGCTCCCGCCGGAGATGGCCGCCGACGTGAGCATCGTCACGCTCCACCCCGTGGAGCACCTCGTGTTCATCGTCAAGTTCTCGACGATACTCGGAGCCGTCTCCATCATCCCCGTGGTGCTGTACTTCGCGTGGCCGGCGATGCGCGAGCGGGGACTGGTCATTGGGAACCGTAACATCCTCGGCGTCTGGGGCGGAACGCTGTTCGCCGCACTCATCGGCGGAAGCCTGCTCGGGTTCCTCTACGTGGCCCCGATGACCATCTCCTGGATCGCCTACGACCAGCTGAACTCGAACATGGTCATCGCCTACCGGGTGAGCAACTTCGGCTGGCTCGTGTTCTTCCTCACCATTGGGATCGGCCTGCTGGCGGAGATTCCGGTGACGATGTTCCTCTTCCATAAGGGCGGCATCATCCCGTTCCGCCTGATGTACGAGCGCTGGCGGGAGGTCGTCATCGCCATCGTCGCCCTCTCGGCGATTCTCTCGCCAAGTGGCATTTTCACGATGTTCATCGTCGGCATTCCCACGGCGCTGGCGTATATGCTCGGGCTCGGTATCCTCTGGGTGTACACGCTGGGCGGCCGGCGGACGACGAACCGCCGAAGCGAACCAGCTGACTGATAGCTGTGCTCGGCGACGAGTCGCGAACCGTTATTCGACGATGATCGCACCGCCGTCGCAGTCGTGGAACGCTCAGGGATACTCGTAACGGCCCGTTATCTCGATAACAGCCCCGCGAGGCTCTCCCTCCCCCTAACCGGAAATCCGAGCTGTTTCTCCATCCGTCCTGTTGCGAGTGCAGTAGCTCTCGTGATGCCCAGAAACTACCTGTGAGTCGACACGCCTGGCCAACGAACCACAGTGGCTAAGCATATGCCCAATATATTCTCCAGATATGCCCAAGATAAGCGTCGAAGTTCCGGCGGAGTTGCTGAATGACATCGACAAGCACGTCGGCGAAGACGGGAAGTTCGTCAATCGAAGCGAGGCTATCCGCGCCTCAGTCCGAAAAACGCTCGACGTGCTTGACGACATCGATGAGCGCCAAGGACGACTCGACGATGACCAGTGAGCGGTCGGAGGCGGTGCGCGTCGGCCTCGTCGCGCTGTTCGTGACAGCGCTGGTTACCTCACAGGTGACCGCCTCGAAGCTGCTTGCGTTCTCGCTGCCGTTCTCACTCCCGCTTGCCGGGTCGACACTTGTCCTGCCCGGGGCAGCGCTAGCGTACGCGCTGACGTTCTTTGCCTCCGACTGCTACGCCGAACTGTACGGCCGCCGGGCCGCGACCGTCGTCGTCAACGTCGGCTTCGCGATGAACTTCGTCCTGCTGGCGCTGGTCTGGAGCACGATTCTCGCCCCCGGACTCCCACAGGCGGCCCAGCCGGTCGATCTCGCGGCCTTCCAGAATGTGCTCGGGGCGAGCACGGCCATCGTCGTTGCCAGCCTGTCGGCCTACGTGATAAGTCAAAACTGGGACGTGTTTGTCTTCCACTGGCTCAGGGACCGAACGGACGGCAAAAAGCTCTGGCTCCGGAACATCGGCTCGACAGCCACCAGCCAGCTCATCGACACGGTCATCTTCATCGGCGTCGGCTTCGTCCTGTTTCAGGGGGTCCCGCCGGCCGAGGCGCTGGCGCTCATCGTCGGCCAGTACCTCCTAAAACTCGCTATCGCCGTTCTCGACACGCCGTTCGTCTACGCCGTCGTCGGCTTTGCCCGGCGAAACAACGTCGTCTCGACTCCAGCAAGCGCCGATTGAAAAACGACTGGAAGCGGCTTACTCGACCGGCTCAGCGAACGCGTACCGCGGTTTCACGTCATCGATTCGGACCTCGACTGTTTGGCCGTCTTCGACGCCGCTGACGAACACGGTGAAGTTCTCGATCTTTGCGATACCGTCGCCCTCCTCGCCGATATCCTCGATAGTGACTTCGACAACATCGCCCTCGCGGACCGGCCCAGTCAGGCGGTGTTTCGCCACCAGATACAGCTCCGAGGAGGAGTCCCGCGAGGCGTCGGGACGGACCTCGCGGACGTACTCGAACTCCGGTTCGATATCGGCGATGAGGTCGTCGAGGTCCTGTCCGTCGAACACCTTCGCACAGAAGTCCCCGCCAGCGTCGAGCAGGTCCGTCGCGACCTCGAAGGCCTGCCGGACCAAGTGGACCGACCGGGCGTGGTCGAGGTCATACTGGCCGGTCATGTTCGGGGCCATGTCAGAGATGACAACGTCGACCGGACCAGCGCTGCCGTTGCTTTCACCGACGATTTCTCGGATCTCGTCTTTCGTGCTATCTTCGGTCATGTCGCCGCGGACGTACTCGACGGTCGGCTCGGGATCTTTTAGGTCATCGATTGTCTGGCGATCGACACCGACGAGCGTCCCGCGGTCACCGATGCGCTCGGCCGCGACCTGCATCCAGCCGCCGGGTGCCGCACCGAGGTCTACGACGGTCCGTCCCTCACCGAGGAGGCCGGCTGTGTCGTCTAGCTGCTGGAGCTTGTAGGCTGACCGCGCACGATACCCCTCCTGCTTCGCCCTGTTGTAGTAGTCGTCTTTGCCCGACATGATTACCACACACCACGTGCGTCTCGACCGCCGAAAGATGGCGAACGCGTAGTCATAGTACCACGGAGGCGGTCAGCGCTCAAATGGATGCCGACTCAGAGTTTCCGGTCGAACTGCTGCGCGACAGTTACCAGTCGGTTGTTCCGAGGAAACCGGGATAGCGTTCAGTTTTCATAGGTATATTACCACCAACCCGAACACGTTCAGTGTCGTTCTTACCGCACAAGAACGCGTCTCAGCGGCTGAGATTCGCCGTCCCCATATATACAGGTTGCGCGCTGAGTCCCATCTGTAGGAAGTGACCTCCCAATGTCAACCATTCCGACGACGACGCGGAGGCGGGTGTTAGAAGCCTTGGGCGTCGGCACGGCCGCACTTGCGGGCTGTGCCAGCGCACCAGGCGCAAAAGAGCAAGCGACCGAAGCGGAGACGACCCCTCAGGAGCCAGCTATGAACGCCGCACAACAGACCGACGTCGACCGTATTGCCGCTGACCCGACCGCAATCCCAGACCCTATCGACCGGTCGGAGCCAAAGACCGTGTCGGTCGAGATGACCACCAAAGAACAGGTCGCAGAGGTCGAGCCGGGCGTCACCTACACGTACATGACGTTCGGTGACCAGATCCCAGGTCCGATGATTCGAGTCCGTCGGGGCGACACCGTCGAACTCACCATCACGAACGAGGAGGGGAACTCGATGCCCCACAACATCGACCTCCACGCCGTCCGCGGCCCAGGGGGCGGTGCTGAGGCGTCGATGGTCACGCCGGGCCAGACCAAGACGTTCCGGTTCAAGGCCACCTACCCCGGCGCGTTCATCTACCACTGCGCCGTCCCGAATCTCGATATGCACATCTCCTCGGGGATGTTCGGGATGATACTCGTTGAGCCGAAGGAGGGGCTCCCCGAAGTGGACCACGAGTTCTACTTCGGCCAGCACGAGCTGTACACTACCGGTGACACCGGCGAGAAAGGGCACCACGACTTCGACATGGAGGCGATGGCAGCCGAAGAGCCGACGTACGTCCTGATGAACGGCGAGAAGTACGCCATCACGCCGGACCGATACGGCTCGCCGAGTATGTCGGTCGGCGACACCGCTCGCGTGTACTTCGTGACCGGCGGGCCGAACCTCGACTCCAGTTTCCACCCCATCGGGTCCGTCTGGGACGAGGTCTGGCAGCAGGGCGCTATCGCCGGGCCGCCGAACAAGTACGTCCAGACCACACCGGTCAAGCCCGGGTCTTGTGCCATCACGACGCTCCACGCCGAAGTGCCCGGCCCGATCAAACTGGTCGACCACGCACTCTCTCGGGTCGCCCGTAAGGGCACGATGGCCATCATCAATCGCGAAGGGCCAGCAAACCCCGACGTGTTCGAACCAGAGGCCTGACCGCGTCGCCGGAGTAACGCTCTGCGCTGCTGCTTCGTGTTCTGATCGGTCACTCGATAGACAGTCATCGGTTTTCGTAAACGCCCACCCGCGGTCGCTCGCGCGCACGCGGTTTCAATGAGGGACTTTTTAATGGATGGGGGCATAGTCCGGTTCAAGATGTTCAACGCCATCGTGAGCGCAGACACGCTCCAGGCGACTCTCGACTCTGTGAGCGTGCTGGTGGACGAGTGCAAGATCCACCTCGAAGAAGACGGGCTGGAAATTCGGGCAGTCGACCCGGCAAACGTTGGAATGGTCGACCTGCGGCTCGACGCGGCGGCGTTCGAGTCCTACGAGACTGACGGTGGGCTCATCGGCGTCAATCTCTCCCGCCTCGAAGACATCGCCGGCATGGCCGACGCCGGCCAGCTCGTCCACCTCGATCTGGACGAAGAGACGCGGAAGCTCCACATCTCTATCGACGGTCTGGAATACACCCTCGCCCTTATCGACCCCGACTCCATCCGTCAGGAGCCCGACCTCCCGGATCTGGACCTCTCGGCAAACATCGTCATCGAAGGGAAGGACATCGACCGGTCGGTGACCGCCGCAGACATGGTCAGCGACCACATCGCACTGGGCGTCGACGCCACCGATGAACTGTTCTACGTCGACGCCGAGGGCGACACCGACGACGTCCACCTCGAACTCACCCGCGACGACCTCATCGACCTCACCCCCGGGGATGCTCACTCGCTGTTCTCGCTGGATTACCTGAAGAACATGAACAAGGCCATTCCGAAAGACGCCGAGGTCGAGATGGAACTTGGCGAGGAGTTCCCCGTTAAGATGCACTTCAGCTTCGCTGAAGGGCAGGGCCGGGTCACGTACATGCTCGCGCCGCGCATCCAGAGCGAATAACGACGGATGCCCTCCGCGCCGCCAATTCCGGCCACTGACTGGCTGCCGGACGATTCCGAAACGGAGACACTCTCGCTCCCAGACGGTCGGCAGCTGGCCTACGCCACCTACGGCGACGCCGACGGCTATCCGGTCCTCTTCTGTCACGGTACTCCCGGATCACACGTCGCCGCACGGCTACTCGCCGCGCCGGCTCGCGAACGCGGCATCAACCTCATCGCTCCGGACCGACCGGGCATTGGAAACTCGGAAGACGCTTCTGTCACGCTCAAGGACTGGCCAGACGACGCCGCGCACCTCCTGTCCCATCTTGATGTCGACACGGCTGGTGCCGTCGGTTTCTCCGGCGGTGGCCCGTTCGCGCTGGCCTGTCACCGACTGCCAGACATAGAGCGCGTTGCACTCTTAGGCAGCAGCGGCCCGCCGTCAGTCGGCGCGACAGGGCGTGTACAGCAGTTCGTGGGGGCACTGTCCCAGCACGCTCCATGGGCGCTCGGGCGACTCTTCCGGCTGCAGCGATGGTTTGCTGTCCGCAGGGACCCGTCCTACGCCGTGGGGTTAGTTGCTGATGAGACACCGGAAACAGACGACCTGGCAGCTGACAAGGTGGCTCGGATCGTCCGTGCGGATATGCTCACGTCGATGGCACGCGGTCCAAGCGGGATTATCCGCGAGCAGCGACTCCTCTCACAGCCATGGCCATTTGCCCTCGAAGATATTTCAGTGCCGGTCAGCGTGTTTCAGGGGCAAAGCGATGCCAACGTTGCCCCGTCAACGGGGAACGCCCTTGCCCAACGGCTTCCAGACGCCTCGCTCGAACTCGTCGACAGCGACCATCTCGGTACGTTGATAGCTGCTGGCGGCGACGCATTGGACGCCGTACAGCGTCGAACGCGCGTCTGACGTAGCGTTTTGTGGGTCGGGTACCAACGGGCCGGTATGGAGGACCTCAGGGACGCGTACAGCAACCGGCGTTGGGAGGGCCGCAACCCTCGCCGCGTCGTTGCCGGTGCGACCCTGGGGGGTGTCGGCGCGCTGGCAGTGGTTGTGGCGATACTTCTTGTGACAACTCCGCTGTCGGCAGTGGTCGGCGCAACTGAACCCCACGCCGCCGAAAAGCTCGGCGGGACACTGGGCGGCCTCGGCATCCCCGCGATGTTTCTGAGCGTCGTCGCCGTGCTCCCTTCAAGCCGCCGGGAGCAGAGCGGTGTCGCCGTCGGCGCGATTCTCTGTCTGGTCGGAATCGGACTGTTTCAGGTCGCGTATCCCTACAACTGGACGGTCGGCGAGCAGACACTGGCCTTTGAGACGACGATGGCGTACTTCATCGGGACGTGCGTGGCGTTCTGGTTCGTCTTCACGGCGATGGCGAGCTTCCGGCGCCGGAACAATCCACACGGCACAGTGAAACTTGAGATTTCGCACAAAGGCGAAACGAAGACTGTGGAGGTATCCCCCAAGGAATACAGGCGCTACACGCAGGCGGTTCGCGGCGATGGCGGCACGACCGATGAGGTCATTCAGGAACTGGAGTCACGAATCGAAGACTAAGCGTCCCTGAGCGCTACTCGGCGGCTGTCGTTTCGTTGCCGCGCTGGTTCGACTCCGGCGTCGAGTCGCGCTCAGTTTCATCGATTGCTGTTGTCTCGACCTCGGCCTCTTCGTCGCCGGTATTATCGCCGTCCGTCTCCGTCTCGTCAGCCTCGTCTTCCGTACTGTCGCTGCCGACCTCCTCAACAGCAACGTCCTTGCCGGCGACCCCGCTTTCCGAGATGACCGGCAGGAGGTTGTAGCCGCCGTTGCCCTTCTTGACGACATTGATGTCGAAGACGAAGTCGACCGATTCGCCAGCAACGACTTCGAACGGCTTGGTGAGCTGGAGCTTCTCGCTCGGAATCTTTACATCGACCGATTCGCCGTTGACGACCCCGTCAACGGATTCAGCGTACAGTTCGATCTTGCTGTAGCGGCCCGCTTCGAGTTCGCCGTCGAGGACGCCGATGGCTTTGTCCCCGACGACTTCGGTGAGGTCAACGGTTGCGCCGTCGAGGTCACGAACCTCGAAGCTGCTGTCGCCGCCGTCAGCTTCCTCGTTCTTTTCCTCATCCGTGTCTTCGTCCTCACCCTCAGTGTCGTCATCGTCCGCTGTCTCGGTTTCAGCCGCCTCGGCCGTCTTTGTGTCGGTCGCTTCAGACGTGGCTGTTTCCGTCGGTCCGGTTTCGGTCGCGTCGTCGCTTTCGTCCGTCTCTTCGCTGTCTTTCGCGTGGAAGATGCGAGCCCTTGAGAACGACACATCAAGCGAGCCGAAGTCGCCGATAGCTGCGGGCTGGTCGCTGATGAGCAACCGGAACGTCCCAACGGTACTGCCGTCGTCCGTCATCGCATCCGCGTCAGTAGAGCCGCTGTCACTGCATCACCGCTAGTCCCATCGGATTCGTCGGAGGTGCTCGACCCGGAACAGCCGGCGAGGAGACCGACGCTGACGCCAGCGCCTGTCGCGATGAATCGTCGCCGTCTCATTGGCTCCACCTCGTGTGGTTGGTTGCCGACGATACTGTCGCTGCTGTTGCGTACGTAGTCATTCCATGACGTGGGATGGCGTTAGCCCGTATATGCCCCGCGATAGGTCAAATCGAGGTGCGGCTCTCTGAACGGAATGAACGGTCTGGCTGTATCTGAACGGTTTTACCCCCGTCGCGCCACGACCTGATAATGGCAAACTCGAACGCGAAGGGTGACCGCCGCGAGCGCGAACTGGTCAACGCACTCGACGAGGCGGGCTTTGCAGTGATGCGCGCGCCGGCGAGCGGCAGCGCGACCGAGCGGGAACTGCCGGACGTGCTCTCAGGCGACGGTGAAACGTTCTACGCTATCGAGGCGAAGTCCAGTGCTGGTGACCCCATCTATCTCACTGGTGAAGAGGTCGAGGCGCTGCTGTTTTTCGCCCGGAACTTCGGCGCAAAGCCGCGTATCGGCGTCCGGTTCGACCGCGAGGACTGGTACTTCTTCCACCCGGCTGATCTCTACACCACCGACGGCGGCAACTACCGCGTCAAAAAGGAGAAAGCTCTCTCTGACGGGATTGACTTCGATGAGTTCGTGGGCAACTCCGAGAAGGTCACGCTTGACGAGGTGGGCGACGACGGCCCCGACCAGAGCGTGCTAGATGTGCTGTCGGCCTTCGAGCGCGGCGACCTCGACAGAGAGGAAGCTGCGGCAATGCTGGAGTAGCGGTTCGCAGGCGCTCGATTACGGGCACCCACCGTCGACGAGTTCGGCGTCCTCGACGCGGCGGAGTCGCGACAGCGGAAAGGCGTATTCTCGCGGCTCGGTCGCGCTGACGGCGTCCGAGAGATACGTCGCCAGCACCACGAGGTCATCGGGCGGGTAGCCGTCGTTGGTGTCGTAGTCGGCGACCGTCTCGTCGGTCGCCTCAATGGTCCAGGCATCGGCCGACGTGTCGGTGACAGCCGTAACGACGAGGCTGTCGTCCGTCTCGCAGTCTCGCACGATGTCGCCGATTTCCAGTCGGCAGTTGCCACAGAGATGGGGCGTTCCCATGTCGACGGCGACGAAGGTAACGGTCCCACAGGCGTCACAGACCGCCCGTTGCTTACCGGGCGGTGCGACCCGACGTGCAGTGATTTCGATAGCGACGCGCCGGAGGTGTTTGCAGTGCTCGCCGCGAATGCGGTTGTCCGGGCAGGAACAGGCGTGCTGTGCGATGTCGACGAGGTATGTGCTGTCGCTCTCCGTCGTCACGGCGTACGTGCTGTCCGCTCGCGGGTGGACGGCCATGCGCTCGGTCCAAGCACGGGCGGCCCGGTCCGGGAGGGAACGGAGGTCCGGTGCAAGTGCGGTACTCTGCCGGTCGGCTGCTGGCTCGATGAGCGTCATAGGTGCGGACACGGCTGTATTTTCCAATGTGTCCAGTTGAAACATAGGTGCTACACGGGCCTAAATGGCTCGGCCAGTGGGCTCCGCCGCTTCGATACCCTTTTTGCCGGCCCTGTGAAATCGCAGAGCATGGATATCGAGCGGGAGACGCTCCTGCAAATCGTCATCTCGGCGGTCGCCGTCGTGCTGTTCGTCGGCGCAACTGTTACGGCCTCACAGATGTATCTAAGTGGGTCAACCGTAGAGGCAACGGGCGGCTACGCACTCATCGGCGCGATCGGGCTGTTCGTCGTGTTCATGACTGCTGCCGGTCTCTGGCTCGAACGCCAGCAGTTCTAGGCGTCGGCCTCTTCGTCAGCCTCGTCCTCGCGCCAGTCGACTAGTTCCTCTTCGTCGGTGTCATCTAACTTCTGCTCGTAGTAGCCCATCGGGTGAGAAATCGTCTCACAGAGGTCGTCCATGTTGACACAGTCACCGTAGGACTGCATGGTCGAACACGCCGGCGTCGAGTACTCCGTCGGGCTGGTATCCCCACGGATGTGGTCGACCTGATACCGGGTGGCTTCTTCGCCGAAGCCGGGATTGACCTGGAACAGGTCGACGATCTCGTCTGTCGTCATCCCGATGCCGATGAGGAAGGTCGCGATGGCAAACCGGGAGTGGTGTTCGAGGTGTTCGCCCTTCTGCACCTGGTCGAGGAGCGACTTCATACAGGGTGGGAACAGCTCCGGGACGACAGTGTCGATCTCGCGGGTGAGTTCCAGTTCCGAGAGGACTTCCTCTAGGCGGTCGACCTCCTCTGTCAGTTCGTCGGCGATGGCATCCGGGACGGTGAACGGCAGGCCGTCGGTGACTCGGTGACGTATCGCCTGCTTCAGCAGGACGTTCAGTTCCTCGGCGGTGACCCTGACCTCGCCGTCTGTCAGTGGCCGATTGACCAGCCGCCAGGAATCGCCCCGCTGATCGGCCGCCAGGTCGAGATACGCCCCGACTTCGACGCGGTATCCGTCGCCGGCGTCGCTAACAGCACTCGCGAGGTCGAACTCCGCGAGCAGTTCCGTTCGGTCCAGTGTCTCGCGCTGAGTCGACTTCAGTTCCGTCGTCGTCGCGAACTCCTCGGTAAACCGGTCGTAGGCCGCCTCGGCCTCCGCCTGTGCGTACTTCCGGGTGCAGATGTGCACGTCGACGAGCGACACCAGCACGCGGGCGACCGGGTACGAAAGCAGTTCGACGCGGGTCCGTCGATGTGGCTCACCGACAGTCCCGTCCGTGATTGCCGATTCGACCCGCTCCAGCGCGCGCGCTGTGACCGTTTCGTCCGTGGCGACGATCTCGCCCAAGTCCACCGCCGCGGCTTCGACGGCCTCCCGCGACCGCGCCAGAAAGGGGTAGCGTGCGTGGAGCGGTTCCATTGCCACCACCTTTCGGATGGGAGCGAATAAAATTGCCGTCACCGGGACGGTTGGTGTCGGATTCCCGACAGCGAGGGCGGCCAGACCGGGGGCTATACATATAGAACCGGCCCCGGGGCAGGTGAATACAGCTAGTAGATAGACGGATGCCCGTCACTCGCTATTGGTGAAGTGTGGTAAGGACGCGCGGGTCGGCGACGGCACCCGGTCCGGTCGGGGAACTGGACCGGTGCAGTCATTCCCGACGAGGTAACTGCCAAACGAGACACGGAACACACCGATGACGCACGAGCAACACACCGATTCACAAGAGGGCATCAGAGCGACATTCGAAGAGTACGACGTTGGCGTGGATACAGTCGCCCACATCGGCGACCCCGAAAACCCGTCTGCGTGGATTCAGTCGACGGTTTTCGTCGACGTAACCGAGTAGGACTAGTCGGCGGTCGGTTGGTGACACCAATGTGACGAGCGGTTTTGCGTTTATATCGATCGAGTACCCCCGGCCGGTCGATCGGTCACGGTGGCCGACCGTTCACCGGGAAGTGGAAACCGGCATTTTTTCGACTCAGAGGGAGCGCTGTACCGTTTCCGTGGCGCTCCGGACCACAGTCTCGGACGGGACATCTTCGGTTACAGTGGTCCCGGCCCCGACAACGGCGTTTTCGCCGACCGTGACACCCGGAAGGACCACCGCACCAGCGCCGACGAAAGCTCCGTTCTCGAGGACTATCTCATCGAACGTGTCGTTCTGGAACTCCATGCCCGCGTCGGTGAGGTCGTGGGTTACGCCGACGATGGAGGCGTTGGGTCCGATCTGGACGGACTCGCCGACCGTTGCCTTCTCGACGTAGGCGTTTGCATTGATATCGGTCGGTCCGTGGATAGTCGCCTTCTTGATCGAGGCCCCCTCGTAAATCTGGACGCCGTCATCTATGTTGGCGTCGTGGATTGTCACGTATTCTCGAATCTCGACAGTTCCCAGCGTCGCATTCTCAACCTGAGCGGTCTCGTGGACAGCCATACTCGCACATCAGCGCCGACACTAATCATCGTGGTGTCGAAGACCGAGTGTTTGAATCCTAAATCGATTCAACAAGGTTACCAGCACGGTTATCGTGTGGCAGTCTCGTCGACGTTGTAGTCTGGAGACCGCTCGCTCCGCTCGAACCACTCTGTGTCCTCCACGGGTCGCTTCGCTCCCCGTTCCGATTCGAGATTCTTCGCACCGCTCAGAATCTCGCTACGTCCCGTGCTGCCAGGAATCCATGTACTCGGCCTGCGTATCGGTCAGCGAATCGAAGTCGACGCCCTCAGCGTCGAGTTTGATCTCCGCGACCTCCTTGTCGAGTCGGTCCGGGACAGCGTGGACACCGGCCTCGTAGTCGTCGCCGTTTTCGACCAGTTCGCGGACACAGACGGCCTGCACGCCGAAGCTCTGGTCCATCACCTCGACGGGGTGACCCAGTGCGATAGGCGTCGCGAGATTGACCAGACGGCCCTCGGCCAGTACGTTCAGGCGGCGGCCGTCGGCCATCTCGTAGGTCTGGACGCCGTCGCGGGCTTCGTAGGTGTCGACGGCAAGGTCCGACAGGGCGTCGAGGTCCACCTCCACGTCGAAGTGGCCGGCGTTGGCGAGCAGGACGCCGTCCTGCATCGCCTCGAAGTGCTCCTCGACGATGACGTCGCGGTTGCCGGTCGTCGTGATGAACACGTCGCCCTCGGTGGCGGCCTCGGCCATCGGCTTGACCTCGTAGCCTTCCATGTGGGCTTCGAGCGCGCGGCGGGGCTCAACTTCGGTGACGATCACGTCGGCGTTCTGTCCGCTGGCTTTCTTCGCGACACCTTTGCCGCAGTCACCGTACCCGGAGACGACGACGGTCTTGCCGGCCCACGAGAGGTTCGTCGTCATTGCAATCGAGGCCAGCGAGGATTCGCCGGTGCCGTGGACGTTGTCGAACAGGCGCTTCATCGGCGTGTCGTTGACCGCGAACACGGGGTAGTCGAGTTCGCCGTCATCGTCCATCGCGCGCAGTCGGTGGACGCCGGTCGTCGTCTCCTCTGCCCCACCGATGATGGTGTCGATGAGTTCCGGATAGTCCTCGTGGATGGCCGCGACGAGGTCCATCCCGTCGTCGACGGTGATGGTCGGCTTGTGGCCGATAACAGCCTCGATAGCCTCGTAGTACTCCTCGTCGTCGACACCGCGCTCGGCGTAGGAAGTGATGCCGTCAACAGCGTCAAGTGCGGCGCTCACGTCGTCGTGGGTCGAGAGCGGGTTACAGCCGGTGATGGCGACTTCCGCGCCACCGATCGCGAGGATTTCCGCGAGGACAGCGGTCTTGGCTTCGACGTGCATCGCCATGCCGATGCGTTCGCCCGAAAAGGGCTGCTCGGCCTCGAACTCCTCGCGGAGCGCGCCGCAGATGGGCATATGCTGGATAGCCCAGTCCATCTTTCGGCGGCCGGAATCGCGAGCCTCGTCGAGGTCGTCAAGTTGCTCCGAAATAGGCGTCGTCATGTCACGATAGAGGAAGAGAGTTCCTAAAACGCTACCGAAGCCGTTCAGTTACCGCGTTCATCCGGCGGGCCGGCGTCGTCCGGTCGACCGCGGTCGCCGTCGTCAGCATCGTCGCTGTCGTTGTCGTCGTCAGCATCGTCGTCCTCGTCTTGCTCTTCCGTCTCATCTTCCTCTACCGCATCTTCCGTCTCATCTTCCGGTTCCTCGGTTTCGTTCTCGTCGTCTTCAGTCTCGTTCTCCACGTCGTCGTCATCGCGGTCCTCGGGCGGCCCAGCGTCTTCGGGCGGACCACGACGGTCGTCGTCCGTCTCGTTTTCGTCGTCAGTTTCGTTCTCCGCGTCATCGCTGTCCGGACCGCGGTCTTCGGGTGGTCCGGCGTCCTCGGGCGGGCCGCGGCGGTCGTCTGTCTCGTTTTCGTCCCCGGTCTCGTTCTCGTCGTCACCGAAGATGTCGGCCGGCGGACCCTGTCGTTCGCTGGGGTGGGTCTCGTTGTCGTCGGACTCGTTTTCACCGGTGACTGCCGCAGGCGGGCCGGCGTGGTCCGGCGCGTTGCCGGGGTTGTTCGCGGTCACGAAGCTGGCAACGGCCGGTCCGATACCGCCGGTCCGGTTCTCGTCGCTCAGCACATCGCTCACGTAGGCCGACACTTCGAGTCCGAAGGTGTCGAACTCGGTCATGTTGGTGGCGTTCGGCGCGACGGTCAGGTCCGCCGTCGTCGTCGCAGTGTGATTGTCGGTCGTCGCCGTCACGTCGACCGTCACGTTCTGCTCGGGGGCAGGCAGTCCAACCGTCCCGTCACTGTCGGTCGTGTAGTTTCCTGACCCAGCGTAGGAGGTATTGTCAGCCGTCTCCACGGCAACTGAGGTGTTCTCGACGCCCGTCTCGTTCTGTGTGACCGATACCGTCGCGCTGCCGTCGTCAGCCTGTGAAACACCGACAGCGAGGGTGTTCCCTGCGCTGGTGTTGCCGGCCGAGTCCGCAGCGGCCGCCAGTCCCGGACCGACGGCCAGCAATGTCAGTCCGACAGCGGCGTACAGTGCAAAGAGTTTGGTGCGCATCGTAGCCGATACGTTCGCCGAGAGAGCGATAAACACCCCCTCCCGTTCATCCCGTTCAGGCCGTTTGCGGGATCGAAAAAACCGGCTGAAAAGTAGGTATACCGTTTAAAAATATCTCTCAGCGTTTATTTCGCCTGTTCAGTCGCCGGCTCGTTCGACCAGCGCGGCCGCATGATCGCTGGCTCGTTCGCGGACGGCTCCCTCGTCGAACACCTCGACAGTGCGGTCCCGCATGAGGACCTCGCCGTCACAGACCGTGTGGCGCACGTCGCTCCCGTGGACGGCGTAGGCAAGGTGCGATACGAGGTCGTGGGCTGGCGTCAGGTGCGGGGCGTCGAGGTCGATGACCGCTAGGTCGGCGTTCGCGCCGGCTTCGATGCGGCCGCTGTCGAAGCCCAGCAGAGCCGCGCCGTTTGCGGTCGCCATTTCGACGACAGTGCCAGCATCGACCGCGCTGGCGTCGTCAGCCGCGAGCTTTCCGATCATCGCCGCGTCGCGCATCTCATCGAACATATCGAGATCGTTGTTCGAGGCTGCGCCGTCGGTTCCGAGACCCACGGTGACGCCGGCATCCAGCAGGTCCTGTACCGGTGCCATCCCGCTTGCGAGCTTCATGTTCGAGGCCGGGCAGTGAGCGACGCCGGTACCCGTCTCTGCCAGCAAGTCGATTTCGCTATCGTCGACGTGGACGCCGTGGGCCACGTACGTGTCGCCATCCAGCAGGCCGATGTCGTCGGCGTAGGCGAGCGGGCGCTGTCCGTGTTCGTCGACGATAGGCGTCACCTCGTCGCGTGTCTCGTTGGCGTGCAAGTGGATCGATAGGTCGTCGTCGAGGGCCTGCGGGACGAACTCACTGAGGAACTCCTCGCCGACGGTCGTGAGCGAGTGTGGCTGGAACGTCGTCCGAACTCGGCCATCAGCCGCACCGTCGAGTTTCCGAGCTACGTCGAGACTCTCCCGAAGGTCAGACCGCGCGGCCTCGTCGTCCTTGCCGACGGTGACCGCGGTGAAACCCAGGACTGCGCGCATCCCGGCCTGATCGACTGCATCTGCGATCTCCTCGACCTCGAAGTACATATCCGACAGTGCTGTCGTCCCCGACCGGATCATTTCGACCAGCCCAAGTTCTGCCCCGGCACGGATGTCGTCGGCGGTCAGTTCCGCCTCGACGGGCCAGACATCCTCCTGCAGCCAAGCGTCGAGGGGCTTATCGTCCGCAAGACCGCGCAGCAGCGTCATCGCGACGTGGGTGTGAGCGTTAACCAGACCGGGGATGACTAAGCCGTCGCTAGCATCGAGTTCATCGTCGCCGTCCAGTGTGCCCGGTTCGTCGACGGCCACGATGTCGCCGCTGTCCTGTGAAACCAGTACATCCGCACGCTCGACGGTCAGGTCAGGTCGGAGGACCTGCCCGCCGGTGACGAGAAGTTCGCTCATGACGGTGACTTCGCAACCGCGGGCCTTAGTTCGCCGGGTCCACGCCGTCGTTGTGTGGCGTGTTGCCACGTTTATCGGCGGGTGTCGCAGTGACAGCAGTGCCTGTTCCGCAGGGGTCTTTCGGCTCCGGCGCGTTCGGATTGGCAAGAGAATGGCGGCGGCAGAGCAACTCCGACAACGGGTCAACGCCATGCGGCACGGAAGCCCAGGCCGAATGCTGCTTGCCGTCGCTGCCGGCTGGTTTCTCGTTCTCGGGATGCGGTTTGTCGTCCCTGCGGTGCTGCCGACGATACGCGAGGAGTTCGTCATCTCGAACGCACAGGCAGGGCTCGCAGTCACAGTACTCTGGCTCACATACGCGGCGGTACAGTTTCCGGCCGGGGTGCTGATCGACCGAATTGGGGAGCGGACACTGCTGGTAGCCGCAGCGTTGCTGTCGGGCGTCGGGCTGCTGGGCTACTTCTTCGCGCCGGTCTTCTCGCTGTTCCTCATCGCAACGGGCGCGTTCGGGCTCGGAACTGGGGTGTACGGCCCGACCCGCGGGACCGCGCTCTCACGGACGTTCGACGCCCGCGAGGGGACCGCCTTCGGTGTCGTAATGGCGGCCGGTTCTCTCGGCGCGGCCACACTGCCTGCCGTCGCCGCGTTCGTCACCACACGGTACGGCTGGCGGCTGGCGCTTGCCAGCGCCGCTCCGCTGTTCATCCTTGTCGCCGGCGCGCTCTGGCTCTCAGTCTCGGACCGCCCGACCGGTGAGTCCAAACGGAGCCTCCGGCAGGACCTCCGAATAGTCCTCACCGGCTTTCGCAACCGTCGGCTCGTGCTGTCGGTCTCCGGCAAGACACTGATGCTGTTTGCCTTTCAGGCCGTGACAGCGTTTCTCACGACATATCTGGTCACAGTCAGGGACCTCTCACAGGGGACCGCCGGGGCGCTCCTCTCGGTGCTGTTCGTCGGTGGCGCGCTCTCACAGACGGTTACCGGCCGGGTCGCCGACCGATACGGAACGCCCAGTGTCCTGACGGCTGTCGCGCTCGTCAGTACTGTTCCACTCGTGCTCATTCCGTCCGTCCGCGGCGTCGTGCCGCTGGCCATCGTCTCCGGCCTCATCGGGGTTCGGATGAGCGTCGGCCCGCTAGCTGAACGCCTACATCGTCGATACGCTGCCTGACACCGCCGAAGGGACCGGCTGGGGCCTGCTCCGGACCGGCTTCTTCGGGATCAGTTCGCTGGGCTCGACGGCCGTCGGTCTGCTAGCCGACCAGAACCTGTTTGCTCTCGCGTTCTACGGTCTGGCTGGCCTGACACTGCTGGCTGCGGCTACCTTCGTTGTCCTCCCACGCCGGGACCGCCTGTAACGGCTCCGCCCACAGCTTCGGCCAGCCTGAGGGGAAAGACAGTTGCACCACGGCCTGCCAGTAGGCGTATGCGAATCGCCGTCCCCAACAAGGGCCGCCTGCACGAACCAAGCGAGGAACTGCTCGAACGGGCCGGCCTCCATCTGGTCGACGGGGCCGACCGCCAACTGCACGCCGATACTGTCGATCCGGACGTAACCGTCCTGTACGCCCGCGCCGCCGACATTCCTGAGTATGTTGCGGACGGCGCTGCCGACGTGGGTATCACCGGCCTCGATCAGGTCCGTGAGTCCGACACCGACGACCTCGTCGAACTCCGTGACCTCGATTTCGGCCGCTGTCGCCTCGTCCTCGCCGCGCCGGAGGACAGCGACATCGAAACCGTCTACGACTTCGAGGACGGCCGCATCGCCACGGAGTTCCCTAAAATCACCCGCCAATACTTCGACCGGGTCGACGTCGACGTCGACGTAACCGAAGTGTCCGGCGCGACGGAACTGACCCCCCATGTCGACATCGCCGACGGCATCGTCGATATCACCTCGACCGGGACCACGCTCCGGATGAACCGGCTGGCCGTCGTCGACGAGGTGCTCGAAAGCTCCGTCCGTCTGTTCGCCCGCGAAGACACCGCTGACAACGAAAAGGTCCAGCAGGTCGACACCGCGCTTGGCTCCGTCCTCGCTGCCGAAGACAAACGCTATCTGATGATGAACGCCCCCGAGGACGCCCTTGACGACGTGGAAGACGTGCTTCCGGGGATGGGCGGCCCCACTGTGATGGACATCGCCGGCTCCGACCAGCTCGCCGTCCACGCCGTCGTCGAGGAGCGTGCTGTCTTCGAGACCATTAGCTCGCTCAAGGACGTGGGCGCGAGCGACATCCTCGTCACAGAGATAGAACGACTGGTTGAATAGTACCTTTTTACGTCACCCCATCTCCTCGCGCGCTCGTAGAGCGCGCTGTGGGGAGCGGGTTCGCAGAAATCTACGCTAAAAGCGACCTCCGGGTCGCGGCCTGCGGCCGCACTCGGAGCGAAACCGCGCCTCCGGCGCGGTATGCACCACACTCCGCTCCGCGCCCGCATTCCACAGACACTCCCACCACATTCCCAGCTCGGAGAGTCAGAAGAACATGAAAATGTTGTTTAGCGCGAACCCGAGCACCGCCGCAAACGCCAGATGCAGCGCCACGAGCGGGGCCGTCGATCGGGTCGACAGCCGATAGGAGAGGCTGATGGCGATCCCGTCGGCGACGAGGGTGAGCAACAGGACGACCGCAACGCCGAGGTCGGCCGAAACGACGCCGGACTCGACGCCCCAGCGTTGGAGGATCAGCGAGACGATCGCTGGCGCGAGGGCGGCCTTTGCGGCGAGTTGGCTCGGCACGTCGCCGATAAAAAACGTCGCAGCCAAGTGAAGCGTGAGGGCGTAAAAGAGCCAGGTGACAAGGACAGTCACGAGGACCGCAAGGATACCGCCGCCGGTCAGGCTGGAGAACCCGGACTGAAGCATACTCGGGGTTCGGCAGCCGCTCGCTTGTGCGTTTTGTTCCCGGGCGCGACCGGCACGCTCATAGCCGCTCGCCCACACCGCTCGGGCGTGTACGTCCTCGAACTCGGCGGGCAGGATGACGCGTTCGCGCGGCGGGAAGCCGCAAGCGCCGCGAGCGCCGTCGACGTGCTCGCCCCCGGACTGGCGACGGCACGGGGCATCAGCGACCGCGTTCGCCACCTCGCGTTCACCCACCGGGCCTGTGACCTGATCGGAACCTCGGACCCGGACATCGAGAGCGCCGCCGCGTTGCTGTCGGCCGCAACAATCGACCGCGAGGGGAGCGTCGCCGTGCGTGCGGTCGACGTGCGAGCGAGCACCGGTATCGACACCCAACAGGCCGAACGGACGCTGGGCGGTGTGCTCACCGACCGCGGCTTCGCCGTCGACCTCGACAACCCAGACCACGTTCTCTATGCCCACTTCTCGGACCCCGCGGGCGACGAGGAGGGCGGGACCGGCGAGGCCTGCTGTGCGCTGGGCTGGCTTACCACCGGGAGCGTACGAGACTTCGGGGGCCGCCAGCCGACCGAGCGCCCGTTCTTCCAGCCCGGCAGCATGGACCCGCTCGAAGCCCGCGCGCTGGTCAACATCGCTGGGGCCGGCCCGGATGCGACGGTACTGGACCCAATGTGTGGCACCGGCGGCCTCCTGCTAGAGGCGGGGCTGGTCGGGGCCGACGTGGTCGGCGGCGACGCACAGAAAAAGATGGTCTCGGGGACGCGCGAGAACCTGGCCTACGCACTCGACGGCGACGGCCACCCCAACCGAGCATCGTACCCGGAAGCGGGCGAGTGGGGGGTGTTCCGCTCCGATGCGTCCGCACTACCGGTTGCCGACGACGCCGTCGACGCCGTCGTCTTCGATGCTCCCTACGGTCGTCAGTCTCGTATTGAGGGGGAACTGGCCCCACTCGTGTCCGGTGCGCTCGGCGAAGCCACCCGCGTCGCAGAGCGATGTGTCCTCGTCGCCGACCGCGACTGGCGCGAGGCCGCGACCGGCGCGGGCTGGGCTGTCACTGATTACTTCAAGCGGCGCGTTCATCGCTCGCTGGTCAGGCACATCCACGTTCTTGAGTGAACGTACGTCCACTTTCTCTGGACGGGTGTTGTCTTTTATTTCGGTATGAGCAAAGTTTATGCCGTGACAAATGCTAATTAGTCTCAAGTATGCCAACGTGGTCAGACCCCGCCCCATGTGACGATGACGAACAGCTGTTCGAATGCCCGGACTGTGGGAAGCGCCTCTGTAGCGAGCGCTCGACAGTTTCGTGTGGCCGCTGTGAGACAGAAATGCAGAATCTCAGCGTCCCACGGCCGGAATAAAACCCGTCCGCGTTTTTTGCTGGTTAGCTCGACACGAGTGCAGTCGCTCGCTCGGCGTCACCGTCCATCCGCTCCAGTAGCGACCGGACCCGGTCCCGGGCTGCGTCATCGCAGTCGGCCAGCACCATCCCCTCGTCCGGCTGGCCGTACACAACGCTGGCTCCGGCGGGCGCGGCGAGCACTGCGGGGAGCGTGGCGAGGTCCTCCTCGCCGTCAACATCCAGAAGAGTCGTCCCGTCACTGTCGAGACCATCCCTGAGCGCAGTAAGCAGTTCAGCAGTGAGCGTCGCGGGTGGGTTGTCGACCGGGAGCGTCCGGTCAAAGCCATCAATTGCCGCTGCCACGTCCGCGTCGACGGCCGAGCGTTTGGTCCGTTCGTCGACCAGCGCGAGGTCGGGCGTCCGCCCGGCCTCGATGAGATGGTACGTGACCATGTCGCCGACGGCGATGATGGGTTCACCGGCATCGGCCAGCAGCGCCGCTGTGTCGGTATAAATCCGTCCGAGCGGCTCTTTTAGCTCGTGCCGCAAGGCACTCGGGAGTTCGAGAACGACGTCGGACACGTTAGCGGACTTTCAGCGCGTACTTGCCCGGCTCGGTCACTTCCATCTCCTCGGCGATGTCGGACCGCTCCGGGTGGGCGATGACGACGTAGCCGGCCCAGTCCTCGGTCAGTGCGGTGCCGCCGCAGGCCTCACACTGGCTTTCGATCTCCGCGCTCTGGACGCGGTGACAGTCGCGACAGACGAGTCGGTCCGCCATCAGCTATCACCGGCTTCCGCCGTGCCTTCACGGCGCTCGCGCTCCTCCTGGAGCCAGCCGTGCTTGCCCAAGCCAACCTGTTTCGCCGTCAGGCCGATCTTGGAGTCACGTGGGTTGCGTTCGTCGATGCTCTTGGTGACGATACGCGCCCGGACGGCGTCACCAACGGTGAGCGTCCGGTTGGACTCGCGGGAGGCGAGTTGCTGGTTCTCCTCGTCGTAGGCCAGATACTCGTCGGAGATCTGGGAGACGTGGAGCAGACCGTCGACCGGCCCGATGCCGATGAAGGCCCCGAAGTTGACGACCTCGACGACCTCCCCGTCGACCACTTCCTGCATCTGTGGGTCGAACGTGAGGGCGTCGAACTCGGCCTCGTAGTAGACGCCGGGCTTGTTCGGCAGCACGGCACCGGTACCGATGTCGTGGACCTCGATGACGGAGACGACGCTGCCGACGTCCTCGTCCATTCGTCCTTCGAGCTTCTCTTGCAGGAGCCGTTTGACCAGCCCCGGACTGACCTCCGCCAGAAAGCGTGGCGGGACTTCGACCGTATCGCGTAGGCGTACCCGTTTATACATGTGTTATGGTTGAGTGATACCCAGTTTGTTCCGGCCCCTTAAACTAATTACTGGAACGCCCGCGTCCAGCAGGCGTCGTTTGAGGGGGTTGTCGTTCGTGACTGCGTGTGTCGCATCGTCTGCCTGTGCCAGTTCGAGGACGGCATCGTCCGCGTAGTCCGCCGTCGTCTCCCGAACTGTACACCGGTCGAGCAGGTCCTGCCCGACAGAAGCGGCCGTCGCTTCCGCGCCGGCGCCATCGGCCAGTTTCGCCAGCTCGTCGCGGACGGCGGCGGGCGCCACGTAGTCCGTCGCATCCGGCAGCACCCTGTCGAGTTCCTCGAACAGGCGCACGTTGCATTCGACCGGCATCATCAGTGCGTTCGTATCCAGCACGATCATCACCGCAGCGTGCCGACACCGATGAGCCGCCATCGAGCGCCGACACGGCGGTTGATGGCGATCTTCGAGCCCGAGGCCGCACAGACCGGGCGCTTGAGCGCGACTTCACATTCGTCGTCGCGCGCGCTCGTGACCGACCCAACCGTGGTGGCGGTGCCGATAGTCAGCATGAGCGGTTCACCGGTCGAGATTTCGTCGACCTCGCCGCCGTCGTCGCCGACGATGCGTTCCAGCAGGTCCACGTCCATCGTGAACGTCTCGTGGACCGGCGGGAGGCTACCGGGCGGCCCGGCGACCTGGCCGGCGAGCGCGTCGCCTTTCGTGATAGCGGGGTCGAGCCCAGTCCCGACGCCGAGCAGGCCACCCGGCGTAACCGTGTCCACGAAGTCGCCGCCGGACTGGAGCGAGCGGACCGTCGTCGTCACGGGCTGCCACTCCGTCTTGCCGCCTTCCTCGACCTCACGGCCAGGGCGGAGTTCGATCTCGTCGTCAACGTCCAGTTGGCCGCCAACGAGCGAGCCGCCGAGCACGCCGCCCATCAGGTCGTCCCAGGTCGTGCCGGGACGGTTGATGTCGAACGAGCGTGCGACCATCATGCGGGCGTCCTCGTCGGGGTCCCGTTCCGGCGTCGGAATCTCGGACTGGACAGCCTCAATGAGCAGGTCGATGTTGGCCTCCTGACCTGCGCTGATGGGGACAACCGGTGCGCCTTCGGCGACGGTCCCTTCGACGAACTCCTGAATCTGCTCGTAGTTCTGCATTGCCCGCTCCTCGTCGACGAGGTCGACCTTGTTCTGGGCGATGACGATGTTGTCAATACCGATGATATCGAGCGCGCTCAGGTGTTCCTCGGTCTGGGCCTGCGGGACAGGCTCGGTCGCCGAGATGACGAGAACGGCCCCGTCCATGATGGCCGCGCCGGACAGCATGGTGGCCATCAGCGTCTCGTGTCCGGGCGCGTCCACGAACGACACCGTCCGGAGGTGGTCGGTGTCGACGTCGTGGTCGTCGCAGTGCTCGTCGACGGTAAAGGCCTCCGGCTCCTCGGCCTCCGGGCAGCGACGGAACGTCGCGTCGGCGTAGCCGAGTCGGATAGAGATACCGCGCTTCATCTCCTCGGAGTGCTGGTCGGTCCATTCGCCGGACAGCGCCTGTACGAGCGTCGTCTTTCCGTGGTCGACGTGCCCAACGAGTCCGATGTTCACCTCCGGTTGTTTGTTCGATGTCATTTCGAGAGTAATCTTGGTGGATTTTCGCCGCGTGCAATTGATAAACCTACTGTTTGCGGCCCGTCGACCCCGGTTCAATCGCCGATATTGTCCCTGCTGACAGCGGCAACATCACCGGATTGCTCGGTATCGGCCCGGATATAGCGACGCGATCCCATCGCTGCGCACGAGCCGCGGACTGCGCGAGTCGGAGATTACACCGGCTATCGCCGTTAAGAGAACGTCGGAGTCAACGACCAGTCATACCACCATCCGTGACGAACCGGTCGAACCGGTCGAACCCTGCTCGTTGACTAGACGGGGACGCTGAAGTAATCGTGACGCGTTCATGTCGGTGCTGTTACGTAACTGTGTTTCTGTGAACGCTTTTGTTTATGCGGGGACAGGTTCATGCACGATGCGAGTCGATGAGTCCCCCGAAACGGATGCCGACATTGACCCGGCGACAGCGTTTTCGGTCATCGCGAGCGAGACGCGCCTGGACATTCTGGAGGCCCTGTGGCGCGCAGACGACCGACCAGTTCGCTTCTCGGAGTTGTTCGACGCCGTAGAGCTAGCCGACAGCGGGCAGTTCAACTATCACTTACAGGAGCTCACTGATCAGTTCGTCAGCCAGGGAACTGACGGGTACGACCTCCGGCACGCCGGGGCGCAGGTCATCCGCGCGGTGCGGGCGGGAACGTTCACTCGGACGCCCGACATCGACCCGTTCTCGGTGACCGGGGCCTGTACGCGGTGTGGCGGCGGTCTGCTAGCCGAGTACGCCGACGAGCAGTTCGCTATCGACTGCGAGGACTGCGGGAAGGCTCACGGCGAGTACCCGTTCCCGCCGGGCGGTCTGGTCGACCGGACACCGACGGAAGTCGCGACGGCCTTCGCCGAGCGGGTGCGACACCTCCACTGTCTGGCCGCCGACGGGGTCTGCCCGGACTGCGCCGGTCGGATGGGGACAGAGATCTCCCGCGATGGCGACTGCTGTCTCGATGTGTCGATCCGCGCCGAGTTCGTCTGCGAACGGTGTCGCCACGAACTCTGTTCGCCTGTCGGACTGACGCTACTCGATAACTCCCGCGTTGCAGCGTTCTACGACGACCACGGCGTCGATCTGTCGAGTCGACCCTACTGGACGCTCCCCTGGTGTGTCGACGACCAGTACACCAGCGTTGAAGACACCGACCCGTGGCGGCTCACGGTCCGGGTTCCGCTGGCCGAGGCGGAACTGACCGCCTATCTGGACGGCAACCTCCAGCCGACCAAGTTCGAGCGACAGGCTTGCGAGCACTGAGCCGGTCCGCCGGTTGTACTGTCTGTCTTATGGGGGTGAGCTGTTTTTCGGCTGACTGAAATCGTCTTCAGGAGAGCCTCTGTCCGCGTCTGTTGCAGAAATATCATTCAGATTATGCTTATCGGCGTTCGGGACCATTGTTTCACTGTAATGTATCAGCCTGCACCCTACGCCGACCCCGAACTGTACAGGCCGACGTATCCACCGCTGACCGTTCGTTCCCTCCTCGGCGTTCTGACGGTCTACCTCGGCTTGCTGACGATACTCTCGCAGAGTCCGGTTCTCGCACTGGCGGCGCTGACCTGTTTCCTTGTCGCCACCCGGTAACCGAGCACGGGGCTTTTGCCCGTCCCAGCCCTGCCTCCGGTCGTGCGGGAGTTCGACTTCGAACTGGCACTGTGTGCCCACCTCGAACGCGAGGGTCGACTGGTGAGCCGCCAGCTCGGCGGCGCTATCCACGGCCGGCGCGTCCTCGATACCGTCGTCGTTGAGCCGGGCCCCGAGTTCGACGAGCGGGCGGCCATCACTCCCGAACGACTACCGACGGCGGCCATCGAAAGCGACGTTGGCCCGGGTCGGGCGCGGTACTGGAAGGACGCCTTCGACTGTCACCCCGACCGCGCCGAGCGGGCCGTCGAACTGGCGGTCGATCGGGGCTTCTTCGAGCGCGAGCGTCGCGGCGGCCGGACGTACGTCCGACAGACGACGCGGTACCCCGACTGGGTCGGCGACATCGTCGCCATCGAGAACAAGCCGGACCTGCGTCGGCCCGGCGACCTGGAATCACAGTTGCGGACCGACGTCTCGCTCGCGCTTGCCGACCGCGTCGTGCTGGCGACGGCCTCCTACGTTACCGGGGCGCACCTCAACCGGATTCCCGAGGAAGTCGGTGTCTGGCGGTTCGACGCCGACAGCGGAACGATAGACGTCCGTCGGGAGGCGACACCACTGGCGACCGACGACGCCGGCGTCGAACTCCTCGACGAGCGGGCGATCCGGACAGACGTGGGGATAGTCAACGCTTCTGAAAAGGCTCGCGCACGCCGGCGACTGGCCGAGCGAGCGTATGGGAAGGGATGGCGGAGTTTCGACTATCCGGCGTGTGAGCGCTGTTCACCCGACAGTGACGGGATTCCGTACTGTCAGTGGAAGGATCGCGCTGTCCGCGAGAGCGACGAGTGCGGCCCGGACTGCGGCGGGTACAAGGCAGCCGACCCGCCGGCCGTCGACGGGGACTCGCTTCGGGCCGAGCGGACGCCGTGGCGGGCGGACCCAGACGGACGCAGGCGTCGTCAGTCGGGGCTGGATCGGTTCGGATAGCCGCGAGAAGTCGTCACCGCTACCGGTCGTCGTCGCCTGAAGGCGCGTCATCCGACGGTAAGCCGCCGTCACCGGCTGTCGGACGGCCGTGCTGTTCGTAGTTGTCTTCGGTCACTGCCGGCGCTTCGGTGGCGACCTTCGCCGCATGTTTCGTTCTGGCCTGATAGTTCGCCGCGGCCGCGATACCGACACAGGTGACCAGTCCCACCACCAGCACCCAGTCGATACTGCCCACGATACCCTGCTGGACGGCGATTGCAAGGACGCCGCCAGCCAGCGACAGCCCACCGACCTCCGCGATGCCGCGCCTGTCCATACAACGGCATTAGCCGCCATGGCCTATAAGCTACGGTCCGTTTCACCGAGCCGAATCGGGAGTCAGAGCGTGAACCGCTCGCCGTCGAGTCCGATGTCGTCAGCGAAGGCCCTGTCCGCGGGGACGTAGTGCGCCGTGTGGACGATACGGTAGTCGTCGGCCGCAATGTCTTCGGCGAAGTCCCGCGCGCCGGGCAGGGTCATGTGTTTCGTGCCGAAGGTCCGCGGCACGCCGTTTTCGTCGTGGTGCGTGCCGCCTTTCGGGTGGTACTCGCAGGCCTCCGGGTGGACGATGCCCTCGACGAGCGCGAGGTCGGCCCCGGTCAGGACGGATTTCGAACGGTCGGGCACGTCGTAGCAGGTATCCCCGGAAATCGACAGCACTGCGCCGGTCTGAGGTTCCTCGATTCGCAGGCCGTAACACAGAAGCGGTGGGTGCGTGACCGGGACGAGCGTCACCTCGAAGCCAGCGACGGTGAACGGCTTGAGCGGCGTCTGTGCGTGGACCGAGACCGTATCGAGATAGTCATAGCGGCTCCGGACGCTCTCGGCGACGCTTGCACCAGTCACCGGATCGGTTTCGTCGGCAGCGTGGACCGGCAGTTCGTCGAACAGGCGGTAGGCGTTGCCGAGGCCATCGAGGTGGTCGAAGTGAACGTGCGTGATAATCGCCGCGTCCGGCAGCGGGACCGACTCGCGGAGGAACTGGTGACGGAAGTCCGGACTCAGGTCGATCAGTAGTGACTCGCCGGTTTCGTCGTTCTCCACGGCGACGGAGAAGCGCGACCGTTCGACGCCGCCCGTGGGGTCGATGCCACGCTCGCGGACGCGGGCCCGGAGTTCCTCGTCGGGGTCGCGCGCCCGTTCGCACGTGTCACAGTCGCACTGGACAGTCGGCGTCCCCGTCGTGTCGCCGGTCCCAAGCAGCGTGACCTCCATTACCATCCCTTCAGAGGGGGACCCGCCTAAGCCCCTCGCTTTCGTTACTGGCTATCGAACAGGTTCGCCGGGTCGATCCCCTGTCGCTCCATCGTCGCCGCCAGCAGGGACCGGGCGCGCTCGTCCGCGAGGTCGTCGAACAGACACTCGAAGAACCCCTCAAGTAACTCCGGTCGGATGCGCAGGTCGACATACTCGACCTGCTTTTCCGCGATAACCACGTCTACGTCCCACTCGCCTTCATCGGGATCAGTCATCCGAACGTCAACCCACGACTCGGCCGGCTCGTCTGTCTCGGTGAACACGTCGTTGTCAGCCATGGCTACCGAATGGTTCCTGCATTGATAAGTAAATCGCTCATACCGACAGCCAGAACGGGTGTCTAAGTGGGCAAGCCGTCGCTCAGTGGTCGTGATCGTGGTCGTGATCACTGCCGCCGTCACCGGAGAAGCCGCCGCTCCCGGCGACCAACGCGTCGGCGTCGCCGTCCATCATGTCCATGTTCTTGAGGTTGTCCCGCTCCTCGAAGTCGATGATAGCGTCTTCAAGATCCTGCTGGGTGAGCGTGGTCCGCTCCTCGGTCAGAGCATTGAGGACAGCCTCACGGAGCACGAGCCGGAGGTCACTGCCGGTCAGCCCCTCGGTGAGGTCCGCCAGTGTCTCCGGGTCGAAGTCGTCGATCTCCATCTGCTGGGTGACGATGCGGAGGATGTCCGCGCGCATACCGCTATCCGGCTTCGGGAAGTTGACGATCTCGTCGAAGCGCCGCCAGGCGGCGGCGTCAAGCTGGTCGGGGTGGTTCGTCGCGCCGATGAGCAACACCTCATCCTGAATAAGCGAAATCTCGTCGATGCTCTTGAGGAGAGTGTTGACAGCGCGCTTGATCGCGGCGTGTTCGTCGGAGGAGCGCGTCTTGGCGACGAAGTCGAACTCGTCCATGAAGAGGATACACGGCGAGAGTCGCTTTGCGACCTCGAACACCTTCTCGACGTTCTTGGCCGTCTCGCCGAGGTACTGGCTGGTGATCATCGAGAGCTTCACCTCGACGAACGGAAGGTCGAGGTCATGGGCCAGCGCGCGGGCGACGCTGGTCTTGCCGGTCCCCGGCGGGCCGACAAAGAGGAGTTTCCCGATCTCTCGCAGGCCGATCCGGGCGAGGTAGTCGCGGTGCTCGATGGCCTTGACGATCTTCTGGATCTCGTCTTCCTGATCGGTGGTCAACACCAAGTCAGCCAGCGTCATCTCCACCTCTTCAGGGGCGCGCACGTCGACAAGGTCGAGCATCTCCTCATCGTCCTCGTCGTCGGTGTCGAACGCCTCCTCCAGTTTGGCGTCGATAAACGCGCGGTCGGCACGCGACGGTCGGTTCTGTTCGCGGGCCCGCTTGTAGTCAGCGCCCTCCACATGGTCCTCGAAGGCTTTCGCCAGGACCGGATTGTCTTCGAGCGCCGCGGCGTCGACCCGTTCGAGGAACCACTCCTCGGCGAGGTCGCGGTCCGTCATGGAAATGCTCCCCGAGAAATCGTCGCGGTCGGTGAACATCAGGCCGGAGATGGCCGCCCAGGGTCGCTCGACACCGGTGGCCTCGCTCGCGGTCGTGTTGGTGACCGACAGCGGCCGTTCGATCTCGCCGTCGCTCCAGAAGACGGACCGGTACGAGGCCGGCAGGTCGTCCGGCTCAAGGTCCCGCCGCTCGCTGTAAATAGTGGCCGTCAGCAGAAACTCAACGACATCCAGTTCCGGATTGCTCATTCCCACTGATGTTACCACGCAACCGGTATAAGTCACTCGAAGCCCCGATGTCCGACACCAAGGTAATATACCACCGCCGTGTGTTTCCAACGTGGCAACTAATAACAAATTAATCTCGGTGTATCGGAACCGCATCGGCGAGCCGACGACCGACGACGAGGTGTACGGCTACTGGCTGTTCGTCATCGGCATCGTACTCGGTATCGTCGGCCTCCTCCTGTTTTATCTGACAGCGTCGCGGAGCACGCCCCGGCAGTTCGGCTATCTCCTCGGTGCAATTGGGCTCATCTCGCTGTTTGCCGGGCCGACGATCAGGCTGCCGCTGACACGACGTGGTCTGATACTCACATACCTCGGGGCCGTGGTCGGACTGGTCGCGATGGTGTGGTTCACCACGTTCTACCCCTCCAATTGGGCCGGCCCCGAGGGGAACCCGGCAGTGACGCTATACATCGTCGGCCTCGGGCTGATGGCTGTCGGCGCGGTCGTCTCCCCGCTGCTGACTGGCCGAAAAGAAGCGTACGACAAAGCCGTTCAAACGGCGCAGGAAGCAACTGAAGTGGCCGAGCAAGCCACACAGGAGGCCGACCAGGCGTCCCGGGAAGCGACACAACAGTCCCAGGCCGCCGAACAGGCGAGCCGCGAGCGCAACAGGCTGGCCGAGAAGTTAGCGACCAGCGAGGCCGCCCGCGAGGAACTGGCGACCGTGACCGAGGCGACCGAGGCGGAACTCGCCGCGGCCCACGCCACCATCGCGGCTGCGATGGACAGCAAGGCGACGTTCGAACTGTACGAGGACGCGGCGGGCAAGTACCGCTGGCGGCTCCGCCATCGGAACTCCAACGTCATCGCCGACAGCGCACAGGGGTATTCCTCGCGCCAGAAGGCGATGCAGGGGCTCCGTAGCGTCCAGTCCAACGCCGCCGGCGGGGCTGTCGTTTTCTTCGAGGATGCGACAGAGGACGACACCGCCGAGGACGTACCGGTCGTGCCGGCTCCCGAAAGCGACGCCGCGTTCGAACTGTTCGAGGACAATGCCGGGGAGTTCCGCTGGCGCTTGCGCCACGATAACGGCAATATCCTCGCCGACAGCGGTGAGGGATACGCCTCGAAGTCGAACGTCCGGCGAGCGCTGCAGAGCGTCCGCGCATACGTTCCCGGCGCGGCCTACCTCAAAGTCGACCCCGTCGCTTACGAGGTGTACGCCGACGCTGCCGGGGAGTTCCGCTGGCGCTTGCTCCACCGCAACGGCAACATCCTCGCCGACAGCGGCGAGGGGTACAGTTCCCGGTCGAACGCCCGGCGGGCGGCCCGTCGAGTCAGCGAACTCGCACCCGACTCCGCGGTCGATGACCGTTTCGAGGTGTACGAGGACGCTGCCGAGGAGTGGCGCTGGCGGCTACGGGCCGACAACAGCGAACTCGTCGCCGACAGCGGCGAGGGGTACGCAAATCGGTCGAAAGCCATGGATGCCATCGAGCGAGTCCAGTCGTACGCGGCCGAGGCTGATCTGCTAGAAATCGGGAGCGCAGCGTTCGAAGTGTACGAGGACAGGGGCGAGGAGTGGCGCTGGCGACTCCGCCATCGCAACGGCGAAATCATCGCGGACTCCGGTGAGGGGTACGCCGAACGCAACAAAGCCGTGACCGCCATTGAGCGGATCAAGCGCCACGCTCCGGGTGCAACACAGGAGGAGTAGCGGCAACCGGGCACGTTCCAGCGGGCAATTCTCCGCCGCGAGGAATAGCCGAATTAATTAAACAGGTTTCAGTCGAAGTTACACCTATATGACAATAGATACTCTCGAGGCGGCCGGACTCACGCGCATGGACGACAGCAACATTGCGGCGTTTCTGTCGAACCAGCGGGTCGGTGTGCTGGGGCTACCGACCGAGAACGGACCGTACATGATTCCCCTGTCGTTCGGGTACGATGATGACCGCGCGCTGTATTTCACCTTCATCGGTGGGTCAGCAAGCCGTAAACAACAGTTGACCGAGGCGGCGGAGAATGCGGCCGTGCTCGTATACAAAGTCGAATCGATGTTCCACTGGGAGAGCGTCCTGTTACAGGGCGGTATCGAGGCCGTCCCCGAGTCCGAGTGGGACGACTTCGCGGACGTGCTCGATACGGCATGGCGGCCGGAGCTGTTCGAGGACGCTATCGAGGACGGCGACATCGCAGTCTACCGGTTCCGTATCGATGAGATGGAAGGGCTCAGACACGCCGGCCTCCCGCCGGGATTCGAACCGGAGTGAATCCGCTGCTCGACCGTGTCGGGGCGCAGTCAGGCCGGTCGGCCGACAACGGTTCCCCCGCTGTGTAGAGTTTGTCAGGTTTTAACACAGGCCGAGACGTTCCGTTGTCCATGCCCACACCTGTCATCGTGGACGCAGTCAGAACGCCACAGGGAAAGGAGGACGGCGCACTCGCCGGCGTCCGGAGCGAAGACCTCTCGGTGCCGCTTATCAACCAGTTGCTCGCGTCGACCGGCGTCGAGGCCGATGACGTCGACGATCTGCTGTGGGGGTGTGCCCAGCAGCGCGGGGAACAGGGCAACAACATGGCCCGGGTCATCGCGCTGTTGTCGGACCTCGGCGAGAGCGTCCCCGCATCGACGATTAACCGCTGGTGTGCGTCCTCCGCCGAAGCGCTGATGCGAGCCGCCGACGCCATCGCGGCCGGCCAGCGCGACGTGCTCATCGCCGGCGGTGTGGAGTCGATGTCCCGTGTGCAGATGGACGAAAACACGCACAACGTCCACCCGCGGCTGGCCGAACACTACAACATCGGCGAACTCCAGATGGGAATGACCGCTGAGAAGGTCGCTAGCGAGATGGAGGTCGCCCGGCAGGAACAGGACGAGTACGCGCTCCGGAGCCACCAGCGCGCCGCCGACGCGACGGAGTCCGGTCGCTTCGACGACGAGATCGTCCCGATCGATACCGAGGACGGTCAGCTCGAAGCGGACGAGGGTATCCGTCCTGACACCACACTCGAAAAGCTGTCCCAGCTACCGACAGTGTTCAAGTCGGATGGATCGGTCACACCCGGCAACGCCTCGCAGGTCTCTGACGGTGCGGCAGGGCTGATGGTCACCTCCCGTGAGTTCGCGGAGGACCGCGGACTCGACATTCTGGCGGAAATCGGCTCCCACGAAGTCGCCGGTGTTGACCCGACCGTGATGGGGATCGGCCCGGTCCCCGCCGTTCGCAAACTCACCGAACGAACTGACCGCGAAACGGACGATTACGACCTCGTGGAACTCAACGAGGCCTTCGCCTCCCAGTGTCTGTACTGCCAGCGCGAACTCGGCTTCGACGACGACATCTACAACGTCAACGGCGGCGCAATCGCCATCGGCCACCCGCTCGGGGCCTCTGGCGCGCGCCTTCCAGTGACGCTCGTCCACGAAATGAACCGCCGCGACGCGGAGCTGGGTCTGGCGACAGAGTGTGTCGGCTTCGGTCAGGGCGCGGCTATCGAGTTCCGACTGCCCTGAGCAGCCGCTGTCAGCGCGGTTTCAGTATGCTACCCCAGCACATCGTTTGCGAATCCGTCGGTTTCGAGTCTGTTGCTTATGAATCCGTCATTTGCGACCGCTGTGGCGCTTGCACGAGCGATATTTGAGAGAAGAAGTCGTTAATCGGCAGCCACATCGCCGGCTGTCGTCGCCTCAGCGGGACTCGTCAGAGAGTGGAGATAGTCGTCAAGATCGAGTGCGAAGGTGGCATCGGTCTGGAGGTCGACCCACGAGAACTCGAACTCTGCACCGCGTTCCTCGCCCGTCCCGGTGACGGTGTGGACCCAGTGATCCCGGGATTCGTGGACAGGGAGGTGGTAGAACGACCGCACGTATCGCTTCGGTGGCGACTCGCGGCGCGTCCAGACATCGGTGGCGATGTGTTGCAGACGCTCGAATGAGGCGAGACCGCTCTCCTCGACAGCCTCTCGCTGTACGGCTACCCGCGGTCTTTCTCCCGGTTCAACGGTTCCCTTCGGTATCTGTAGCCCGTCGTGGCCCGGCCCGTCGAACACCAGCAGTTCCGACCCGTTTCTGGTGATGTAGGCACAGGCTTTCTTTACGTACGTTGCCCGCTGTGGTTGCATAGAATCTGGTAGCGACGGCCAACATATAGTAGTACCCACATATCTGCCTAAAATCATATTAGGTCATCGGGGGGCAAAGAGGGGTAATGAGTGGAATCAGACGCCGGTAGCAAGGCCGTCGAAGTACACCGACCCCTCATCCTCAGTAACAGACGCCCACTACGATAGTGGTAGCTCCCTATAGTAGGTGATAATCCACTACAATTTATTTTAGATTTTATTACAAGGATTAAAGTAGTGTCAACAGTGGATACTGTATATGGACGGTCACATCACACCCGAGGAGTGGGAGCGAATCGAAGCGTTCGCACAGAAGCCGAGCTACCTGCGTCGCCCGGAGCATCTACTTCCAGAAGAAGCCACGGAGAGCGACGAGAGCGTGGACGGAGCGGTAGCAGGGGACTGACAGGAAGTCGTGTCCCGAATAACGACCACACTCGACCCGTTGTTGATTGTTCTCGGAGGCTTATCTGACTCGATTCCGTGGAGATAGCCATGAGTCTCAAATCGATGTTCAACGACATCCCGTTTGTCAAGCAGCTAGGGATGGAGATCACGGCTGTCGATGACGGTTATGCGGCTGGCGAACTCCCGCTGGAGGACGGCCACTCCTCGAACCCTGAATCGATAATCGCACACGGCGGCGTCACGTACTCACTCGTGGATACCGTCGGCGGGGCGGCCGTCATCTCGCAATCCGGCACCGTCTCACCGACAGTCGACATGCGGATTGATTATCTCGCGCCGGCAACCGCTGATCTGCGGACTGAGGCAGAGGTGCTCCGAAGCGGCGGGAGCGTCTCAGTCGTCGATGCAGAAGTGTATGACACCGATGGCCATCACATCGCGAGCGCTCGTGGGACGTACAAAACTGATGGCGACCGCGGTGAGTCGCCATGGACAGAGGGTGTCGAGGAATCAGATGTTGCCCATCTTACTGACGACTAGTCGCCGCTAACCATCTTCATCCCGTCACGCACGGACTCTCGACGGCCAAGCAGCGTCACCATATCGCCCTCTTCGAGGATGTAGTCTGCTGTGGGTACTTCGGCGTTCTCGTGGAGTTCGCCGCTGACGAGCGCGACCAGACAGGCGTCGGGCAGCATCGGACCGACATCGCGGATCGACTTCCCGATGAGTTCCGGATTGGTGACCTCGACTTCCTGAACATCCCCACTGCGGCCGACATCGGTCATCCAGTGGGCGATAGCCGGACGTTCGATTTGGTTGTCGATGGCCCAAGCCGTCGCCATCGCTGAGGAGATGGTCCGAACGCCGAGGTCCTCGAAGGCCTCGACGTTGTCCGGGTTGTTCGCGCGGGCGATGACCCGGTCGACGCCGAACTTCGAACTCGCCAGCTGTGACACCAGCAGGTTCGCGTCGTCGTCACCGGTCGCCGCGACGACGGTCTTGGCGTTTTCAGCCCCGGCCGACCGCAACACGTCGGTGTCGGTTCCGTCGCCGATCTCGACGGCATAGCCGTCGTTACGGGCTCGTTCGACGATCTCTTCCTCCTCCTCGATGATGACGACGTTTTCGCCCCGGTCTTCGAGGCGTGCGGCGAGCGCTCGGCCCACCTGTCCGCCGCCGACGATGATGACTCGCATTGGTATCACATCCAGTTTTTCCGCGATGAATCGCGCCAGTCCACCCTCGAACAGGGCGGTCGCAAAGATAACAAGAAAGACAGTGCCAAGCAGGATATCGGCCTGCGTCCCCAGTAGTTCAGCCTGTGCCCCGGTGACCTCCTCGGCTGCGGAGTGCAGTTCGACGGCAAACAGCGTCGCGACGGACGCCGGAATAATACCGCGCGGCCCGACGAAGCTGACGAACAGTTTCTCGTTGGTGGTAAACCGATCACCAGCGGCCGAGACAAACACCAGCAGCGGTCGGATAAGCAGGGCGACCGCGAGGACGACGATGATGCCCGCTAGCCCAACATCAATGAGTGAGGCCAATTCCAGTTGCGCCGCCAGTGCGATGAACACGAACGACAGCACCAGCAGCGTGATATCGCCTTTGAACTCCTCGATGTCCTCCTCGTACGGGTGGTCAACGTTACCGAGCGCCATCCCCGCTGTGGCGGCGGCGGCAACGCCGGCCTCGGTCGCTATCGTGTTCGCGCCCGCGTAGGCGATGAGCGCCCCGGCGAGCACGAGCAGTCGGGAGTTCCGCGGTGCGTCACCGGGCGAGAGGTCGACGTACTGGAGGAGGTAGTACACGACGCCGGCGACGATGAGGCCGACAAGTAGCCCCGTCCCCAGTCGGAGCGCAAATCCTCGTAGTAGGCTCTCACTGGCAACGGCTGGATTAACCGTCTCGAAGATGACGACAGCGATGATAGCCGCGGTCACATCGTTGACAATCCCTTCCGTCTCCAGTGCAGCGGCGACGCGGTCTCGAACCGGGACGACATCAAGAATCGGAGTGATGACCGTCGGTCCAGTCGCAACCAGTAGCGCACCGATCAGGAACGCGAGGTTCCAGGAGACGGCCGCGGAGCTGAACGCGAACTTGACGGCGATAGCGGTGCCCACAAGCGCGATAGCCGCACCGACGGTAACAAGTCTGAACGTCGCGGCCGGAGCCTCGCGTAGCCGGTCGAATCGGAGGTGATAGGCCCCTTCGAAAACGATGATTGCGACCGCTAAGCCGACGATTGCCGACAGTGCCCCGCCGAAGGTGCCGTCACCGATGATGCCCAGTCCGGGCTGGCCGATGATGACACCCACCAGCAGGTAGAAGATAATGCTGGGCACGCGTAGGCGTGCTGCGAGGACCTGTGCAAGGACGCCGAGCCCAATGATACCGGCGACGAGCGGAATCAATAGCCCCGAACTACCAGCCACAGTTAGCCTCCATCTGTCCAGCCTAACGCATCGCCCTCGTATAAACGCATTCACTCACCGGCAGACGAGAGGTCGATATCAGAGGCCACTCGACCTCTGTGACCCACACCAGAGTTCACCGGTTCCGGCTCACCGGGAACTTCACGCGGTCGGGATGCTCATTAAATTGCTCCAGAATGTCCTCGTACAGCGCGTTCCGCATCCGGGTCCCCCGACGAGGGTGGACCAGATATCGGAGGCGAAGCTCCACCCACGACTCACCCTGCGTGACGTTGACTGTCGGCTGTTCGTTCACGTCGAGTTCGACCGGTGTCTCAGCGAGGCGGTCACGGTACTCACGGACCTGTTCGGCCATCTCGTCGCCGAGGTGGGCCGACGCCACGTCGATCATCACCTCGGACGCGAACTGCAAGTCGGTCTCGTAGGCAACCTGTATCGAGAGCTCGTTCCAGACATACTGGACGCCCTCGCCGTAGAAGTTGACGACGCGAGAGGACAGAACCGTACTATTAGGCACGGTGACGATGCGGCCCGACGGCTGGTTCGAGGAGACGAGGTCGCCGTCAATCTCCCACACCTCCGTCACGAAGAAATCGACCGCGACGACGTCGCCGCGCATCTCCTCGATAGCGATGCGGTCGCCCACCTGATAGGGCCGTTTCGTCACGATGTACAGCCAGCCGATAAGCGAGAACAGCGGTTGCTGGAGGGCGAACGTGACCGCGAATCCGAGCACGCCCAGAGAAAACAGCACGCTCACCCATTCCCGGGTGACGACGCCGAAAATCGCAATCATTCCGAGGATGCCGAAGGTCAGCCGGAGGGCGTTCCGCACGTCGTGCCGGCGGCGTTTGTTCTGCGTGTGAGCGAAGAGGTACGACTGGCAGATAGTGTAGCTCCCGTAGAACGCAAGGAAAAGCGACGCCAGCGTCAGGCTCATCAGGGTCAGCGGTTCGAGTTCGACCCCGAACAGCCGCTCGTCGAAGCCGAACTGGCGGACGAACCGCGAGCCGGCGTACAGGACGACCGCACAGAGCAGCGACACGGAGCCAGTTCGGCGCATACCACGACACTGTGGCCCGGCCTTGAGAAAGCCTCCTATTCTTCCCGGTTATCGAGCGCCACGAGCACGCCGCGGACGTTCAGACGCATCTCGGCACGGCCCTTGCGCTCGCCCCAGAGATCGGTGTCAGCCCGCTCGACGAAGTAGTCGATGACCGCCTCGTCGTCGCCCAGTTCCTCGCGTTTACGTTCGACTTCGGCCACCCATTCGGGCAGGATCTCAGCGTAGGTTTCCAGTTTGTCACCGGTCTTCGCGGGGCCGTAGTGGCCGAACATGAGGAGTTCGGGGTCGAGGTCCTGCAGCATTGCCACGTCATCGAGGGCTCCATCCAGCGTGAAGTTGACCGGCGGCGTCGTGACGTGCATCTCGTCTGTCGACGGCGTGTAGATGCCGGCGGCGTCGGCGGTGAACACACCGTCGATGACGGGGTCGTAGAAGACGACCTGATGTGGCGCATGGCCCGGCGCGTGCAGGACTTCGAGCGAGTGGTCACCAAGGTCTATCACGTCGCCGTCAGTTAGCGTCTCGATCCGGTCTTCGGCGACCGGGATCGGCTTGCCGTAGAACTCGATCTGGTCGCCGACGGCGTGTTTGGTCCCCTCCCAGAGTCGCTCGGGGTCGACGAGGTGGCGCTTGCCGGACTCGTGGACGTACACCGTCGCATTCAGACAGTCCTCGGCGAGATACCCGGCCCCGCCGGCGTGGTCCAGATGGACATGGGTCGTCGCAATGACTTCCAAGTCCTCGGGCGCGATACCGACCGACTCCATCGCCGAGAGGATGTTCTCGTGTCGCGCACCGATGCCAGTGTCGACCAGCGCCGGTCGCTCGGCGTCGATGATGTAGACGGAGCCGTACTCAGCTACGTCGTACATCCCGGTGTCAACGTAGTGGACGTCCGTGCAGTCCCCGACCGTCACCTCGTAAACGTCACCGATTCCCATACACGTCCACGTGACCGGCGGGGGCAAAACCGTTGTGCTGTGGCTGTCGTGACACCCAAGCATCAGGAAGGGCAAAGCCATTTACCCGCACTCAGAAACACCACTGTATGTACGACGCCGTACTCGTTCCGACCGACGGCTCCGAGGGGGCTGCCACCGCGGCCGAACACGCTATCGACCTCGCCGAGCGCCACGATGCGAGTCTGCACGCGCTACACGTCCTCGAAACCGAGCAGGTAGTCGACCAGATTCCCGAGTTCGAGGACAGCAGCATCTTCGACCGCCTCGCCGATGCTGGGCAGCAGGCTGTCGACGACCTGCAGGCACAGGCCGAAGACGCCGACATCGACACGGTGACCACGGCGGTCAAGCAGGGCGTTCCCCACGAGGAAGTCGTGGAGTACGTCGAGCGCCACGACATCGACGTCGTCGTGATGGCAACGGAGGGACGGACCGGCCCCTCCCGGGAACTTATCGGCAGCGTCACCGAGTCGGTCATCCGGGCCTCGCCGGTGCCGGTGCTAGCGGTGAAGGTCGGCGGCGAGGCGTAGCGAGACGGACATTGACGGTCGGGGTCGCCCACCGCGGGACCGACACGCCTAATTTCTGCCGTCGAGAACCGTCGGCCATGTTATCGAGACAGTTCGTCCGGGAGAACCCCGAGACGGTCCGTGACGCTATCGAACGGAAGGGCGTCACGGGCGTCGACCTCGACGAAATCCTCGAAATCGACGAGGAGTGGCGAGAACTGAAAGCCGAAGGTGACGGGCTCCGACAGGAACGCAACGAGGTATCGAGCAAGATTGGAGAGCTCAAACAGGACGGCAAGGACGAGGAGGCTCAGGAGGCCATCGACCGCTCGCAGGAACTCAAAGACGAACTACAGGACGTCGAGGAGCGCGCCGACGAACTGGAGTCCCAGTTGGAAGACGCCCTGCTCGAACTGCCGAACATCCCCCACGATTCGGTCCCGACCGGCGAGGGCGAGGCAGACAACGTCGAGCGCTACCGCGAGGGGTTCGGCGACCTCCGGGACCTGCCCGACGAAGTGGTGCCCCACTACGACCTCGGCGAGGATCTGGACCTGCTTGACTTCGAGCGCGGCGCAAAGGTGTCCGGCGGCGGCTACCAGTTCGTCAAAGGTGAAGGTGCGCGCCTAGAGCACGCCCTCATCCAGTTCATGCTCGATGTCCACCGCGAGCAGGAGTACGTCGACGTGCTCCCGCCGATTCCGGTCAACTCCGATTCGATGGAAGGGACGGGCCAGCTCCCGAAGTTCGACGAGGACGCCTACCGCGTCGGGGCCAGACAGGACGACGACTACGACAGCGACGACCTGTGGCTGCTCCCGACGGCGGAAGTGCCGGTCACCAACATGTACCGCGGCGAGATTCTGCTTGACGACGACCTGCCGGTCAAACATCAGGCGTTTTCGCCGAACTTCCGCCGCGAGGCCGGCGAGCACGGGACCGAAACGCGGGGGTACGTCCGCGTCCACCAGTTCCACAAGGTCGAACTTGTCAACTTCGTCCGGCCCGAGAACAGCTACGACCGGCTGGAGGGGCTACTAGACGAGGCCGCCGAAGTCCTTGACCGCCTCGAACTGCCCTACCGCGTGCTCGACATGTGCACCGGCGATATGGGCTTTACACAGGCGAAGAAGTACGACATCGAGGTGTGGGCCCCCGGTGACGACATGGCGGACGGTCCCGACCGCGGCGGCCGCTGGCTCGAAGTCTCCTCGGTCTCGAACTTCGAGGATTTCCAGGCCCGGCGCGCTGGTCTACGCTACCGCCCCGAGCGGCACGAGTCCGCCGACTATCTCCACACGCTGAACGGCTCCGGACTCGCCGTCCCCCGGGTCCTCGTCGCAATTATGGAGTACTACCAGAACGACGACGGGACCATCACCGTGCCCGAACCGCTCCGTCCGTACATGGGCGGTCAGGAAGTCATCGAAGGCTCTGAGAAGATCGGCGAGAGCGCCGTCGGAGCCGGCGAAAAGGACTAATTCCACCGCGGTCCGTTACGCACGGCCGGCGTCCAGTCGTCTGCATGCGGTGTGTTACACGAAATCACATTTCATTACACTATTACATTCGTTCGCCAGCACCGTCGAGATATGGCTGACGACGCATTCGGCCGGATGGTACTGGACTTTCATCGCGACGACCTCGCCGAGCAACCCTGCTACCGCCGCGATGACGACGATTTGACCGAAGCACATCTTTCGGGCTACTTCGAGCCGCCATCGGCGTGGCATCCCACCGAGCGGGACCTGTTCTCGACGGTGAGAGGCCGCGTCCTCGACACCGGCTGTGGCGTCGGCCGACACGCACTTGCGCTGCAGGAGCGCGGCCACAGCGTGCTGGCGGTCGACCGGAGTCCCGGGGCCGTCGCAGTCGCCCGCGAGCGCGGCGTCAAGCGTCCCGTGGTCGGCGACCTCCCACGACCGCCGGGTGACGGGTTTGAGACGGTCGTTGCGCTGGGCAAACAACTCGGCCTTGGCAGTTCGCTGGCCGACCTCCGGACGACGCTCACCGAACTGGCGTCGGTGACGCGGCCCGGTGGCTGTCTCGTCGCCGACATGGACACGCTCGACCGAGCAGACCCGGAGACCGACGCGTCCCACCACGTCCAGCCCGGTGTCGCTTACCGGACTTTCCGTGTCGAGTACGACGGGCTGGCCGGCCCGTGGACCGACCTGCTACTGGTCGCGCCGTCACGGTTCCGTGCCGCAGTCAGCGAGACGCCGTGGACCGTGGACGCGCTCGTCGGGACCGAAACCGACGGGTCGATGTACGGCGCTCGGCTGTCGCTGCCGGGACAGTGAAATAGTAACTCCACGAGCGGCAGGAATCAGCGTGTGTACGTGTCGATGCGCTCGATATCGTCCCCAGCGAACGTGAACACATCGACGAAGCCAACGATACGCTCACCGTCGGCATCGAGCAGGCGGCCGCGGGCGACGACCGCTGCCGTCGACGCGTCGTCGCCGTCAGCCGGCTCAACCGCGCTGTCTTCCTGGCGACAGTAGAGGCCGTCGAGCGGATGCGTGGTGTCTGTCTGGGGCCGTTCCTCGCGCATGAACTGTACGAACCGGTCCCGGCCCTCGATGCTCCGGTCAGGGCGGTCGTGAACGAACGACGGGGCGAGCAGCGATGCCAACTGGTCGTAGTCGTCATCGTCAATGGCGTCGTAGTAGGCCCGTGTCCGCTGCAGAAGGGCAGGTCGCGTCACGGGTCTGATTCGGGTTCCGCAGGCGTGTTTCTATCGCTCTCCGCGTCGGATTGCTCGCCGTCTGTCTCCGGGTCAGAACCGTCATCTGGCCCGGATTCGGCCGCAGATTCGCTCGTGTCGCCGCCGTCACCGTCGGCCATTGGGTCGGCCAGATCCAGTTCGACTGTGTCGTCAGTCTCCGTCTCAGAGGCGGTAGCGGCGTCCGATGACGCGTCAGGGGTCGACTGCTCGCCGTCCGACGCATCCTGTGTCGAGGTGTCGTCGTCCACGCTGGCGACCGTGTCGGGCGGCGCTTCGACCATCGCGGTCGGCTCTTCCAGCGGGTCGGTCGGCTCGGTCTCGGCTTCGCTGGCGGCCAGTTCGGCCTGAATCTCCTCGATATCGGTGTCGTCGACATCCGAAATCTCACCCTCGCCGTCAGGCGTTGACGCTGATTCCGGCGGCGAGTCGTCGGCCGGCGATGCAGCAGATTCCGCCGCTGTCGACTGATCCGAGGGAGCAGGCGTTTCGTTGGGCGAGGTCGCCGGGTCCGTCGCCTTCTCAGCTGTCCCCGCCGTCGTCCCCTCTGCTGATTCTGCCGTCGCCCCGTCAGCTGCGTCTCGCATTTCGTCGGCTGTATCGGCTGCTTCAGGCGACGGCGTCGACTCAAGCGTAGACTCGGTAGCCGGTGATGCCGTCTCCGCCAGTTCGCTGTCTGTCCGTTCGACTTCCGCGTCGATATCCACGTCGAGCGATGTATCCACAGCTGTCTCGTCCTGTGTGAGGAACGCCGGCCGGTCGTCGTCCGCGTCCTTTTCCAGCGTCGCCAGATCTGGTGGCCACGGACCGTCGGGGTCGGGTGGTTCCTCGTAGCCGCGGGCGGCTTCAAGTGGCCGCTCGGCGTCGTCCCGAAGTTGCTGGCCCTCCGCTCCGTTCCCGCTAGAGTAGGCGCGGGCGGCCTGTGTAAGCCAGTCGCTGGCCTGCCACAGCGAGTTCGCCTTTGTCTTTGTGTCCTCGTAGATCGGTTTCAGGGACTCGTCGTCGACGAACCGGACAGCGGTGTCGAAGTGATCTTCGGCGTCGGCGAACTCCTCACGTGCCTGCTGGAAGTCGCCCTGTGCGACCATCCACTCCGAGTCGCGGAAGGCCGCCATCGCCGACGTGAACGCGCGCCGTCCCTCAGTGTAGTGGGCGTGGCCGACACGGTAGCGGGCGAACGCGGTGTCGTCGCCACCGGTGTCGGCGATAGCGTCCTTGATTTCTCCGACACGAGGGAGTTGCTGGAGGTCGTCGGTACTCCAGGCGTACTGCACGTCGCCGTCGTGGTCGATGACGACGACAGCGCGCTCGATGAGTTGCTGACCAATATCGTCGATAAAGTCGAGTCCGTACTCGCGGGCGACATCGTGGTCAGTGTCGGACAGGAGCGGGACTTTCAGGCCGTAGCGGTCGGCGAAGGCCCGGTGGCTATACACCGAATCCGGGCTGATGCCCAAGATAGTTACGTCCTTCTGCATCGTAAAGAGGTCGAGTTCGTCCAGATCACAGGACGTGTCGTCACAGGCCGGATTGAAATCCGCCGGATAGAACGCAAGGATGACTACGTCCTCGCCGAGATAGTCGGATAGCTCGACTCGCTGGCAGTCGCCATCGACGAGCGCCGGCAGTTCGAACAGTGGTGCCGCCGTCCCCTCTGAAATCACACGTTGTACAACCAATCCCGGCTATAACAGTGTTTGCACAGTGTCACTGAACGAGTCGCTTTTATTCGCCAGTGTAGTAGCGCTCCTGTGGAACTGCACGTCCGGTACGAGGGTGACGACGACCCCGATAAATGTAGCGCGCGGAAACTGGCCCGGATGGACGAGGCCGAACTCCACCGCGCGACGCGGTCGACGCCGCCCGGCATCGTGCTCAACCCCTTCGCCGAGCAGGCGCTGTCTCCGGCGGACCGACCGACCCCCGGCGACGGCGCTCGCCACAGCCGTCTGGTCGCACTCGACTGCTCATGGGAGACTGCCGAACGGGAAGCGTTCGACCTCGAAGGGGTGCACCGCTCGCTCCCGTTCCTCGTCGCCGGCAATCCGGTCAACTACGGAACGGCATTCCAGCTCAATACCGTCGAAGCGTTCGCCGGTGCGCTCGCCATTCTCGGGGAGCGCGATCACGCCGAGCGGATTCTCTCGACATTCTCCTGGGGCCACACGTTTCTGGAACTGAACGAGGAACCGCTGGAACGGTACGCGAACTGCGAGGATTCGAGCGACATCATCGACGTGCAGGACGACTACCTCGCCGAGGAGTAGTCACTGGGGCGTTGCTGGCTTTTCGAGGAGCGGCGCATCACAGTGTGGACAGGCTTGCCGTGCGTGTGCCTCCAGCACGTCGTCGATGCGTTCTCCGCAGGCTTGGCATCGCATGACAATAGTTAGTATCCGTACAATAATGTAGCTTCGGCTTCATTTCTAAGGCCGCTTACCAGAAGCCGGTCCCGATGCCGGTCGGTGCATCAGGTGGGGTAAGCGGACTCGTCGGCAGGTCCGCGTCCGGGTCAGGGTCGTTGTACCCCCCAGGCGCAACGTCGTTCGGCCCGTCAGGGTAACACAGCGAGGCCAGCGCCTGAATGTGGTCACGGCCGACGCCGAGTTCGAACTGGCCGCCGCCGTACAGGTCGATGCCGTGTTCCTCGCAGTAGTCGATGGCCGCAAGCACCGACTCGACGGTCCCGCAACGGGACGGCTTCATGTTGAGCCACGACGGCTCGAACGGCAGCGACTCGATGCTCTCGACGCCGGTGATGGGTACGTCCCATGTGACGCGTGCTTCTTGCCCGTCAAAAACCGGCCGCGTCGCGTCGGTCAGGTCGGGGTCCTCGACCAGCGCGTCAGGGAGGCCGTCGACGACGCGGTGGTAGAACTCGGGGTCGGCCTCGACATCGACATCTGTCCCCTCGTACAGCCCTTTCAGATCCAGCACTCGAACGTCGTAGTCCGCCAGCTCGTCGACAAGGGCGTCACTCCAAGACGGCGTCGGGTCGAGTTTGAACGAAAGGTCGCCGTAGCGCTCACACAGCATCGCCAGTCTGTCGGCCGTCGGCGGCGTGTCGTCGTCCGCGTTCGAGAGCCGCGTCGAGACGACGAAGTTCACTGGGTCGTATTGCCGGCCGAGTGCCGTCCCGAGGTCCGTGTCGGCCTGTTTCAGCGCGAGGTCAAGCGCCGCGCTTTCGAATCCCCAGCGGCGGTAGTGACGGAACCGTTCCTCGTCTGGTGGTGCGGGCCACAGGTCGGCCTCAGTCAGCGCTTCCGAAAACGAATCGACAGTGTACTCGCCGGCCAGCGGAGTCCCCTCGCCCGGCAACGCATCGCTGTCCTGTAGCGCGTCGTGGGCCTCGGTCGTGTACGTCACGTCCTCGCCGCTGCCGGTCTCGCCCGCGCCGGAGAGCCGGATAACGGTCGTCACCCGGTCGAATCCGCTGGAGGTCGCCCGTTCTCGACGCTCGAACGCACAGCTCTCGACAGTGACCGGAAGGTCTGCGACCTGGTCGTACATACTCCGGCTTCGCCGCTCGGGCATCTAAAGCCGGCGACGGCTGGCAGTGTCTCCCTGTCTTTCAATGTCGTTCCACGCTGAATCGGTCCCGGGCCGAAACTCAAAGCTTAAACGCGCGCACCGGGAATGACCGCGCATGGCTAGCTTCGAGACAGCGTCCGACCGACTCCTCAACAAGCAGATCTGCATGCGGTGTAACGCTCGGAACCCAGAGCGCGCCCAACAGTGCCGGAAGTGCGGCTACGGTAACCTGCGTCCGAAGGCGAAAGAGACCCGCAGCGCCTGATTTTCGGGTCAGTTGCCGCCGGCATCCGGTGGCAGTTCGTCACCACTCGGCTACTGCCCAGTGGGTTCTTTGTCCGCTGACTGGCGGTCGAGCGTTGCCATCCGAACCGACGCGTGTGAGACGATGAGTTCCAGCAGCTTCCGGTCTTCTTCGCCGACAGTCGTCTCGTCCGTCGTGACCGAGATGACAACTGTCGTCGTGCCCTCGTCGTCCAGAACCACCGCCGACACACAATCGGTGACTACCTCGGGGATGTCGACGGGGAACGGGCGGTCGTGAACGGTGACCGCGCCCTGTTCCTGTGTCTCGACTTCCTGCGCGAATTCGGCGACGACATCAACCGGGACGGTCCGAACCGTGTTCGCGAGCGCCACCGCATCGCCGTCCCTGAGCCGGATGACGGCCGTCTCCTCCATACCGGTCATCGTGCCGAAGGCCTCGACGACGAAGGCGGCGACGCCGTCGACGCTGGGGGCGCTGGCGATAGCGCGTCCGTAGTTGTTCACGTCGGCCGCCTTACCAGCAAAGGCCTCGATGCGGTCACGCTCGGCCGCGAGTTCGTGGAGCCGACTGCGGCTCCGGGCGTCGTACAGGCCGACCAGAACGCCCGCCAGCACACCGACGGTAACGAGGTCCACCGTCAGGTACGATGCTCGGGCAAGTGAGCCAGAAGTCACACGCTGGCTGAACAACAGGAGCGCCGCCACGGCAGCGAACGTCACGGTTCCGCCGGCGGCCCACGCGGCCACTCGGGACGTGGCCCCCTCGAATGCCGTGTCGCGGGCGAGCCAGACGCCCGCGTACGCTACCGCGAGGCCCATCGCCGCAAAGGGGAGCGCATCGACCGCGACCGCCACCGGAATCCGGGTCTGCTGGACCGCGTGGAGCACCTGCATCGCGGCCAGTACGACGCCGGAGAGCGCCAGGGCCGTCCCCGTCAGAAGTCGCTGGTTCATAGCGTCGAATATCGGCCCTATCACTAGAGCGTTGCGCCGGTTTCGAGTGGTCAGTCGTCGGGATACTTCGGCTCACGGCGCTCGGCCCGTTCGAGGGCGCGCTCGACGACCTCGCGAACGTCGCCGTGGAAGGTGTCGCCGTGACCTGAGTACATGTGTTCGACGCCTGCCGGCATACGGTCGAGAATGCGCTCGATGCTCTCGATGAGGCGCTCGCGGGACTGGCCGGGGCGGTCCGTGCGGCCGAAGGAGCCGTCGTCGAACGCGCCGTCGTCGTGGACGACCACATCGCCGGAGAACAGGGCTGACTCCGAGACGAGTGAGACGTGGTCATCGGCGTGGCCCGGCGTGTACACGACCTCGCACTCCTCGTCGCCGACGGTGAGCGTGTCGCCGTCAGCGAGTTCGTGGTCCCGGCGGGGATGGGAGCCGTAGGCGTACAGCGGCGCGTCGAAGGCGTCGAGGACGGCATCGAGTCGCTGGACGTGGTCGCCGTGCTGGTGGGTCAACACGACGGCGTCGAGCGTGTCAGTATGCTCGCGGATGACATCGACGACGCCACGCATCGCGCCGGCGTCGATCAGGGTCGTCTGCTCGCCGATGGCGAGATAGGCGTTGCAGGTGAATGTCTCGGCTTCGGCGGTGACGTTGTGAACGTCCATACACGAAGCCTGTGGCGCGGCCCGCTTGAGTGTACTGTCCCGACCGCCAGTCGCTACAGACGCTTCCGAGAGTGAGACCGAAGAACGTCGTGTTAACGCGCTAACACGCTGGAGTCGGCGAGTGATTTTTTACTATGAACGTCATAGTTGTACACGTACCATGGGGTTCGGGAGCTACGACGAATCGGAACAAGACAATCAGGAGTACGACACAGACTTCGAGGACGAAGACGGCCTCGATGCTGAAGAAAACGCCCACGAGGGCGACATCGAGTACGAGTTCACCGCGTCGAACGACGAACTACTCGACAGACTGGAAGACATCAAAGACAACCAGAACACGTGAAAGCAGGGGCACGGGCCCTCGGCGTGGCGGAGTCGTACCGAGCGGAAACCAGTCAGTTCGCTGGCGCTGTCGTTCGCGCCAGTAGAGTGGCCGACGGCTTTGTTTTCAGTACTGCCACGGTCGGCGGGAGCGACGCAACCGAGACAGTGTGTGCGATGGTCGACCGACTGGACCGCGAGGACATCCGCTACCTGCTGGTGGCGGGTCTCGCACCGGCATGGTTCAACGTCCTCGACCTCCAGCGAATTCACGACCACACCGACCTGCCGGTCCTCTCGATCACCTTCGAGTCCTCGCCGGGGCTCGAAGGGGCCATCCGCGAGGCGTTCGACGACCCCGATACCGTACAGGACCGACTGGCGACCTACCGTGCCCAGCCGGAGCGCCGACCGGTGTCGGTGAACGACGAGACAGTGTACGTTCGGAGTGTCGGTATCGACGACAGCGCCGCCGCAGATGTCGTCCGGGCGTTCACGCCGGAGGGCGGCCGTCCGGAACCGCTTCGGGTGTCCCGACTGGCAGCACGTGGACTGGTCGAAATGGAGTGAGTCGGACGGCGGTAGTGGCCGACCGGCGGCGCTGTGACACTGGCCGTCAAGACAGTGGAACAGGCCAGAGTTATTGCTGTCAGGAGCCACAGCGGAAAGTTGTCTATTGCTAAGTTAGATCTGCGGCCCGAAAGCATCTCGCTAGCGATTACTGCCTCATCATTACCTACAGTTAGTAATAGCTAAACGTATCCTGATTAGCTGGCACTGTGTTTGTATGCATACAATGGCAGAGAGCAAGACGCAGGCGAGGAATGCTGTAGAGCCCGCAGAAACGAACGAACAGACGAACATCGACAGTAGCGTAACCCGGTACGAAGGCGACCAGCCGACAGAACACAGCGTGTACGGCAAGCGCCAGCAGGACAGCCAGCTCCTGTTCTTCGATGGGCAGGTTCCGGACGCGGACACGGCTCGCAACGGCGACGTTCAGGAACAGACGCTGGCCGCGCTCGACCAGATTCGTGCCATGGCTGCCGACTCCGGTCTCGAACCGCGGGACCTGCTGCGGACGACGGTGTACCTCACAGAGATGGACCAGCTACCAGCGGTCAAGCAAGCGTACGCGGCGTTTTTCGACGGACAGCGACCGTCACGAAGCGTCGTCGGCGTTGCAAGCCTGCCGAACGACGCGGCGGTGCAGATCGAAGCAACCGGTGTAAAGCAGTAATCGCGGCCAGCGTCTGCGGTCGAATGCCTGCCGGCGGACCGCTGCGTTTGAGAGTCCCCGGTGCAAACAACGGTGCATGGAGCAGATGGACGGCCTCGACGTCGTTGGCTGTGAGCGCTGTGACGACCTCTGTGGCTCGCGCTCGCGCATCGTCAACGGCGTCGGCCCCGCGGACGCGGACCTGCTGTTCGTCGGGGAGGCCCCCGGCGCGAACGAAGACGAACAGGGCGAGCCGTTCGTCGGGCGGAGCGGCGACGTGCTCGATGACGGGTTGCGTGATGCCGGCCTCGACCGCGGCGACGTGCGCATCACCAACTGCGTGCGCTGTCGCCCGCCGGACAACCGCGACCCGCGAACAGGCGAACTCGCGAACTGCCGCGACTATCTGGAGACGGAAATCGACCGTGTTGACCCCGAAGTCGTCGTGACGCTCGGGAAAGTGCCGGCGGAGCACCTGCTGGAGCGTGATGTCGCCGTCACCGGCGAAGCGGGCGACGTGTTCGACGTGGCTATCGCCGGCCAGCCGCGCCGCGTTCTCGTCTCCGTCCACCCGGCGGCGACGCTGTACGATCCGAGCCAGAAAGAGACGTTCGAGGCCGCACTGACGACTGCCGCGGAGTTTACCGACGCCCAGAGCGGTCAGTCGCGACTCGGCGAGTTTTAAAACAGTCAGATAGTGCGCTGGAAAGCGCTAGTTCGCTGCGATATCCATCGCTTCTGCTCTGGTATCGACCAGTGAAATGTCAACACCCGGAATCTCGCCGACCTGACTCTTGAGCGCCATTTTCTTGATCCCCTCGGAGACGATGACCCAGTTCGTGATACCGAACTCCTTGCCCGCCTCAGCGGCCTCCTGTGCTCGCGTGAATACGTCGTCGTTCAGTGACGCCTCCATCTGGAGATTTGAGATGTGCGTGTCGACCGCCGGCTGTGAGGCGAGTTCCTCAAACCGTTCATTGACTTTCGCGAACGTCTCGTCTGTCATCTCCATTTCTTCGGGAAATTCAGCGATGAGAACGTTACCGTCGACGTACAGGACTTCTGTAAGATCAATCATTAGCGGCTGTATGCGGTAGGTGAATAAAACTGGGCTGGTCCATTCTCATTTTTGATACCCTCAGGACAGGGCGTGTGAACGCAATCGGGACCACATGCCTGACAATGGCTGTGCCGAAGGCTTGTTCGAACAGGAACTCACTTACCCCCCGTTCGCCTACGAAAAAGTATGAGTGTCAGACAGACGACCGCGGACGTGGTCGTCGTCGATTACGGACTGGGGAACCTCCGGAGCGTCACGCGCGGGCTCGAACGCGCCGGCGCAGACGTGTCGCTCTCGGAGGACCCCGCAGAGTTCGACGCGGCCGACGGCATCGTCCTGCCCGGCGTCGGAGCCTTCTCCGAAGGGATGGACAACGCCGGCCCGTTCCGCGAGGCGCTGGTCGAGCAGGTGGAGGCCGGCAAGCCGCTGTTCGGGATCTGTCTCGGGATGCAGATGCTCCTGACGACGAGCGAGGAGGCCGACCACGAAGGGCAGGGTGACGCTGAGGGGCTGGACCTCATTCCGGGCAAGAACGTCCGGTTCAGCCGCGACCAGACCGTGCCACACATGGGCTGGAACGAGCTTGACGTGACGCGGGACCACCCGCTTGTGGAGGGCATCGACGGCGAACACGCTTATTTCGTCCACTCCTACTACGCCGTTCCTGACGACGAGAGCGCGACGGTGGCGACGACGGACTACGGGACGGACTTTGCCTCGATTGTCGCCAACGACGCCGGCAACGTCTTTGGCACGCAGTTCCACCCGGAGAAGTCGGGCGAGACGGGGCTGCGCATCCTCCGGAACTACGTCGACTACTGTCTCGACCACTGAGTTCTCGACTCGGAATTCGTATGTCTACAGGGGATTCTGTCGTCCTGCTCACCGGGGCAGCGTCTGGTATCGGAGCGGCGACGGCGCAGGCGTTCGCCGACGACGGCTGGACGGTCTACGCGACGGACATCGAAAGCGCGTTTCCCGACGACCTCCGCGATCGCTGTCGGTGTCTCGAACTCGACGTGACCGACAGCGAGCAGGTCGAGGCTGTCGTTGACCACATCATCGAGGAAGCGGGACGACTCGACTGTCTGGTGAACAACGCCGGCTACGGAGTCGCCGGCCCGGTCGAGGACGTTTCGCCCGACGCCGCCCGCGAGCAGTTCGACGTGCTGGTCCACGGCCCACACCGACTCGCACAGGCAGTGCTCCCCGAGCTGCGCGAACATGGCGGGCTCATCATCACCGTCTCTAGCGTGCTGGGCCACACCGCCTCACCCGGACTCGGCGCGTATTCGGCCGGCAAAGCCGCCGTCGAGTCGCTGACCGACGCACTACGGATAGAGGTGGCCGGCGCGGACGACATCCACGTCTCGCTCGTCGAACCGGCGTGGGTCGAGACGTGGTTTGCCGACGGCGCGCTGGGGAACCTACGTGCCGAGGCCCGGACACCGACCTACGACGGAACGTACGACGCGCTGGAGGACGGCTGGGTTCTCACCGGTGGGCCGCTGGCGACGACGCCGGAGACCGTCGCCGCGACGGTGCTTGCCGCGGCGACCGACGACCCGCCGAAGGCCCGCTATCCGGTCGGCGCGTTCGCTACATTCGTCCGATGGACCCACTGGCTCCCGGCGCGGTTGCAGGACCCGATTCACCGCGGGTTCGGTCGAGCGAGCGCGTTTCTGGGGCGGTGGCTGCGGTGACAAAACTGTCTGACTGCGACCGGGTTCGGCTGTCGACCGGCCACAAGGTGACGCTCCCACTTGTCACCGAGGCGACGGCCGCCGGGGCGGTGCTCCCGGCACGATACGACGTTGCCGAGTCGCTGCTGCCCAACGGGCTGACGCCGGTTCGGGCAACGGCCCGACGGGCCGCAGTCGTGCTCCTCGCCGTCGAATACCACCGTATCGGCGACGATGCGATGACGCCCTACGACGAGTTCGCGGTGATAGTCGCGGCGACACCGGACGGGCAGCGGCCACCGCTGCTTCCACTGTTGACACGCAATGTCGGCGGCTACATCTGGTCGCTCCCGGTGACAACCGAACCCGCTCGCGCCCTCGGCGATGAGATCTGGGGCTATCCGAAGACAGTCGCCGACATCACCCACCACGACGACGAGACCCGTCGCGAGACGACGGTCGTCGAGAACGGCGACCGCGTGGCGACAGTCGGCATCGACTGGCCCCGAACCTGGGAGCGCCGGGAGAGCATCGAGAGTTACGCAGTTCGAGAGGGACGACTGGAACGAACACCGATCGAGTTCCGGGGAAACTGGGGGCCGCACCGCTGAGCGGGCGCGTCCACGTTGACCTGGGCGACCACGAGCGGGCCGACACGCTCTGGTCGCTCGACCTCGGCTCCCGGTCAGTACTCCGGTTCTCGCTGGAAGGGCGGATCACGTACGGGGCTGGGCGGCCGGTAGAGCGGTAGCGGGACGATGCAGTAGCAAGTCAGTGCAGTAACGAAGTAGCAGGAGAGACGATAGCAGAGCGCTACAGAAACTGTGGCACGAGCATACTGCGCGCCGACGGCGCGCGGTTTCACGCGAATCGCGGAGCGATTCGCGCGTTTTTCGCCCACGTTTTTACCGCGAGAGGTGAGCGCGTAGCGCTCACCCGAGCGGGAAAAAGGTGGGTCTACAGAAACTCCCGGACCTCAGAGTACCACATATCGTGCTCGTCGACGGCGTCGATAGCCTCGGCGATGTGAACGGCGATAGCGTGCCAGCAGAGCTGGTCGGGGTCCTCGGCATCGAGGTTGTACTCGCTGTCGGCGCAAGTACAGCCGCCGTCCTCAACGATGTACTCGTCGTCGTGGCCGACGACAACCGTGAAATCACGGTACTGCTTGACGCGGCTCTCGCCGACGGCCTCGATAGCCTGGTGGCCGCGGTCATCGTGGACGGCGACGATAGCCGACACTGCATCGGGGGTCAGCTCACCGGCGGCTTCGAGGTCGGCCACCCACTCCTCGACATCAGTCACATCCGTGCTACGGAAAGGGGTGACAAAACGGCGTCGGCTTCAGCAGCCAGATTCCAGCTGGCTCGCCACCGGCGGCGAGAAGTTATCAATGCTTGTACTGTGCCCAGAAACATAAACACGGAGTACAAATTTATTCCGGCATGAACCTCGACCTCCCGTGGCTGGCGCTGGGCTCATTTGCCTCGGGATTCGGGTCGCTGTATCTGCTGGCCCAGCTCCGGGCACACTGGGACAAGCCCGGCGCGCAGTGGTTCGTGGCGACCATCGTCACGCAGACGGTCTGGTGTTTCAGCTACGGCGCGGCGCTGCTGGTGTTCGACCCGACACTGCGCCTCGCCCTGGAGATGGTGTCCTGGCTGGGCATCATCTGGATCGGCTTCTGTTTTCTCTCGTTCGCGCTGGGATACACAGGTCGGACGAACGTCCTCGAAAGTGGCTGGTACCGTGGCGTGGCGGTGCTACCGCTCGTCGAAACGGCGCTCGTCGTCACAAACCCACTCCATACTGTGGTCTGGCAAGGCTTCCGGGTCGTACCGGCTGCCGGCAGCGCGGGGGCCGACTACGCCGTCTTGCCGGTGGGGCTGCTCACGATCATCGTCGCAATGCTGTTCGTTAGCTTCGGGACCCTATTGGTGTTCGATACGGTCGTCAGCTACGGCCCACTGTACCGGCGTGAGGCGCTGGCGGTCGGCCTGAGTCCGATACCGCCCGGAGCCGCGGTGTTGCTGTGGGCCGGCGGTATCGGGCCGGTTCCAGCGGTGAATCTGACGACGCTCCTGTTCCTGCCCCACGTCGGGCTGGATCTGTACGCGTTCGTCCGGAGCGATATGTTCGAGTTCCACCCGGCGACCCGGCGAGCCGGCGAGCGAGCAGCCATCCACGACATCGCCACGCCCGTCGCCATCGTCGACGAACAGGGCCGGGTCGTGAACCTCAACCCCGCCGCCGAGGGGATGCTCGCCATCGACAAGTACGAAGCACTGACGGAGCCGCTGAACGACTTTCTGGGCGACGACGATATCGCGACCGACGGCGGGAGTTCACGGGTGTCTATCGAGGCCGGTGGTCGACATCGCGAGTTCAAAGTCCGGCAGACAGCGCTCCGCGACGAGACGGGCACGCAACTGGGGTACACTGTTGTCTTCCAAGACATCACTGAAGAGATTCGCCGCGAGCGCCGTCTCGAAGTACTCAATCGCTTTCTCAGACACAACGTCCGCAACGAGAGCGTCGTCATCCAGGCCCGGGCGGAACTGCTGGCGACGGAACTCGACGGCGACCACGCCGACTACGCGGCAACCATCGAGCAGTCTGTCAGTCGTCTGGTCGACTCCGGCCAGAAGGCCCGGACCCTCGCCGAAGCGGGTGCTGGCGACGCAGCCCTCGAATCCGTCGCATTGGCTGACCTCGCCGCCGGAGTCGTCGAAACTGTCCGCGACGAGTACGATGGCTCGGTCGCCGTGGAGATACCCGATGACCTCCAACTGACGACCCAGCCCGCCCTGCTGGAAATCTTGCTTACCAATCTCGTCGAGAACGCTCTTCAGCACGTGCCGGCTGCCACCGTCACTGTCAGCGCCACAACAGAGGGCGACGAGGTTGTGCTGACCGTCAGCGACAACGGCCCCGGGGTACCCGAACACGAACTCGGCGTGCTGGAGCGGGGCCGCGAGACGGACCTGAACCACGGCAGCGGCGTCGGCCTCTGGCTCGTCCGCTGGACCGCGACAACGCTTGAGGGCGACCTCGACTTCGACACGAACGACGGGACGACGGTGAGCGTTCGATTGCCCAAGGGTCGGACGGCCGCCGAAGCAGGGTGAGTGTGGCAGTCACAGAGACGGCCTTCCGGCCGAACTGAGTGCGATTACACCAGCAACATCGGGTGGGACTTTCTGGCTGTTCACAGCAGTCTGAAAGACAGCAGACCCAACGAGCAGGTTCGAACGACTTAACGGCGCCCGCGCGGACCGGTGAGTATGCGCGTCAGTGAGGGCCGGGTGACGATCACGGTGCCGGAACAGCCGGAGGCGGGGAAGGGTGCGGACGTGTTCTTTAACCCCGTACAGGAGCTGAACCGAGACATCACCGTGGCGGCGCTACGGGCCTACCGAGAGCGAACCCCCCGCGTGTCGACGTATCTGGACGCCACCGCCGCCAGCGGCATCCGCGGCGTCCGCGCGGCGGCCAACGACTGGGAGACGACGCTGTGTGACATCGACGACGACGCGACGGCGCTGTGTGAACAGAACCTCGAACGCAACGACCTCGCGGCCTCAGTCCGGCGGTCGGACGCGAACGTGCTCATGCACTCCGAGGCGTTCGACGTGGTCGACGTGGACCCCTTCGGCACGCCGATTCCCTTCGCTGACGCGGCGGTGCAGGGAACCAAGCACCTCCTCTGTGTGACGGCCACCGACACCGCGCCGCTGTGTGGGGCGCACTTCGAGAGCGGCGTCCGCTCGTATGGCGCGGTGCCGCGAAACACCGAATTCCACGCAGAGATGGGGATGCGCGTCCTCCTGTCAGCGATGATCCGGACGGCGGCCCGCTACGACATCGCCGCCCGGCCGATTCTCAGCCACGCGACCAAGCACTACGCCCGGACCTATCTAGAGTTCGACCACGGCGCAAAAGTCGCCAACGACTGCATCGACGAACTCGGCTACGTCCACCACTGCCAGCACTGCCTCTGGCGCGACCACGACTACGGTCTCATCGCCGACCCGCCCGAGGACTGTCCGGTCTGTGACGAGCACCTCCAGACTGCCGGGCCCATCTGGCTCGGTCGGACCTGTGACCCCGAGTTCGTCAGCGCCGTTTCAGAGCAGGTGACCGAAGAGATGGGCACCGCCGACGAAGCCAAAGAACTGCTTGCGACGCTCAGCGACGAAATCGACACGCCGACCCACTACGACCAGCACCGCCTCTGCAAGCGCTGGGGGCGCGGCGCGGAAGCCATGGACGAGTTCATCGAGAAGCTCCGCGACGCCGGCTACGAGGCCTCCCGAACGCACTATGGCGGCACGACGTTCAAGACGGACGCCGACGTGGTGGAAATCCGCGAAGCGACGGCGGAGTAGCGAATCCGAGAGTCGTAGGCGGTATCGAGGATTGCGACAAGAGTGTGAATCGAACTGATTCTTACCGCCCGTTCGCCCGACCGACGCTTTCTCGAACCGCGGAGACGAGGTCGTAGCCCAGCAGGTACACCGGGCGCAGGAAGTAGTTCGCCATCCCCGCGAGCCCGAGCAGCCCGCCGATGGCCTGGACCTCGCCGGGTGTGGCCGACAGGCGAACGAGCAGCGGTAGAGCCGTAACGAGCGGCGCGAGCCACAGCGACTGGACGACGCCGTCCATATTGACACCGGCGACGGAACCGAATCGGTTCTCGTCCGGACGGACGGCGTACAGCACAGCCGTCAGTACCAGCAGGCCCACGACAATCGGCAGGGACGCGCCGACCCCGGCGACGCCAAAGCCGATAGCCAGCGCGGCCGCGACGAGCAACAGGATCGTCACCTGCATCGTCCCGTGCCGGATGGCCGCTTCCGTATCCATATCCGGTCGTTGCAGCGGCGCTGTATAAACCCTGTGAGGGCGGCTCCCCTTTCTTAACATCTTTCGGGTTCGACCGCAAAGCAGTGGCGAACACGTGCCCTCCACGTACAATCCGGTCCGTGGCGTCCTGCTACTCGTCGGCAGCCTGCTCGCGCGGTTCGGCCTCGTCGAGCGCGAGCGGGTCCGCCGGGCGACGGACCTGTCCTGGCCCCGCATCGTCACCGGACTCGCGCGGATGTCGAAGTCGACGGTCGACGTGGCGATGGTCGGGCTAGCGCTCGGACCGACCGCCATCGCCGGCGTCGGCTTCGCCGCGCCGTTCTGGGAACTGGTGTTCGCGCTGGGCGGCGGCGTCGCCGGCGGGACTATCGGCATGGTGTCACAGCGCTACGGTGCCGACGCCAGCGAGGAACTGGCCGTCACCGTCACGACCAGCGCCGCTGTCGTGCTGGGGCTGACACTCCCGCTGGCGGCAGCGTACTGGGGCGTCCCCGGACTGCTCGTCGACCTTGTCGGAACGGGGTCCGAAGCCGTCGGATACGGGGTCCAGTACCTGCGTATCGTCGCCCTCGGTGTCCCCTTCGCCGCACTGAACCTCATCGGGAGCCGGACGCTCGTGGGGGCCGACGACGCCTGGACGCCGATGCTGTTGCGGGCCGGCGGCGGGGTCGTTAACATCGCGTTGAACGCCGTCTTCATCTTCGGGTTCGGCCTCGGCGTCGTTGGTGCGGCGCTGGGCACAGTCATTGCGAACGTGCTAGTCACGGTCGGGTTCGCCGTTGGGTTGGCTCGCGGTGGCCTGCCGATAATCGGCGCGTTCCCGGTCCGGATTCCGGTGTCGCGGCCGTTCCTAGACCGGAGACTGGGCCGAGACCTCGCGAAAACCGGGACCCCGCTCGTGGGAGCCAACCTCGCACGGACCGGGGCGCAGTTCCCTCGGCTGTTCATCGTCGGCCTGTTCGGGCCCGGCGTCGTCTCGGCGTACGTCGTGGCGCTTCGCGTCCGGGCGCTGCTTGACACGCCAAACTGGGGGTTAAGCCTCGCATCGAGCAGCCTCGTCGGGCAGGCACTCGGCGACGGCGACGAGGGTGAGGCAACCGTCTGGGCGGAGACGGTTCTCCGGTTGAGTATCGGTGTGTACATCGTCGTCGCAGCGACGCTGCTCCCGTTCTCGCGGGGCATCGCCCGTCTGTTCGTTTCGGATCCAACAGTGCTCCCGCTGGTGACGGTGTTCGTCGCCGTCGCGTGTGCCAGTGTTGTGTTCCGTGGCGTTGACGGCGGCTCAGTCGGGCCACTCCGTGCCAGCGGCGACACGCGCTGGCCGTTTTATTCACAGCTGGCCGGGATGTACCTGTTTGCCCTCCCGCTGGCGTATCTCGGCTACGTCACACCGCTCGGAAAGCTCGCGCTGTACGCCTCACTCGTCGTCGAGACGGCGGTTCCCGCAGCGGTGACCTACTATCGATTCCGCTCAGGGGTGTGGCGGGTCGTGAGCCGGTCGTACCGGCCCGACGCGGCGCTCGACGACTGAGATGGCGTCGATGGCCGACTGACATCAGCCAGTCGACAGTATATTTGTGGCTCCACTCTGACGTGCTCGCGTGGACCGCACACGCGCTGTCTCCGTCGGTCGGGCTGTCATCCGTACCGTTCAGGAGGAAGAGGTCTCCTTTCTCGCCGCTGGCATCGCCTACTATATGTTCGTCTCGCTCCTGCCGCTGCTGTTGCTGACGCTGGTCGTCGGCACGCTGGCGGGCGGAGAAGCCTTCGCCGAGCGAATCGTGACGGCGGCGGGGGACGTGCTCACACCGGCAGCGTCGACACTGCTCGAAGACGCGCTGACCAGCGGGGCCGGTCGCGGTGGTGCGACTGTGCTCGGCGTCGGCGTGACGCTGTGGAGCGCGCTCAAGGTGTTTCGCGGGCTGGATACGGCCTTCAGTCGCGTCTACGGGACGGACGGCCCCGACTCGATTGTCGGCGAAGTCATCGACGGGCTGGCTGCGCTGGGTGGCATCGGTATCGCACTGGTCGGGCTCGGTATCATCGGCGCGTTCGGGACGGTACTCGGCGTGCAGGTCGCGCTCGGCGGGCTCGCGCTCGTTCCCGTGCTGGCAGTCGCCTTCCTCCCGCTGTACTACCTCTTTCCCGATCAGGATATCACACTGCGGGAGGCCGTTCCCGGCGCGGTGTTTGCCGGTGCCGGGTGGACGTTACTCGGAACAGGATTCAACGTTTATGCGGCGCAGGCCGATTCCTATCAAGTGTATGGCGTCATCGGTGGGGTCCTGTTGCTCGTGACGTGGTTTTACTTCGCCGGACAGGTGCTCCTCGTGGGGGCAGCGGTCAACGCGGCGCTCGCGGACCGGCAACTACAACAGGTATCGCGCCGACGGTCCGGCAAAGCGATGAGTGAGGACGCTGACGAGACCGACACGCCCCCGCCAGCCGGAACCGGGCCGACCGGACGAGACACTGATACGCTGACAGATGAGGAACTACAGGAACTCCGCGAGGAGTTCGAGTCGTTCCGCGAGGACATCGAGGGCCGGACGCTCCACCGTGACGAGGTGCGGTCGGACCTCAAGCAGTACGTCCGCCGCCGGATGCGCCGCGGCCATGCCCGCCAGTGGGGCCCCTACATCGTCTTGCTGTACGGCACGATCATGACCCTTGGCGCGTTCTACTATCTGGAGGGGCTCTATGCTGTGCTGGCGATGCTGGTCATCTGGTTGTCAACGCTGGGCCTCTATGCGATCATGATTGCGGTCGGTGTGACGCTTACTGCCACCGGCCTCCCCGGACGGCTCGTCGACCGCGTGCGTGACTGGCGACAGTGATACGGGGTGTCGGGGTCACCGAGGTGCTGTCAGCGCTGCCCGGCGCGGTCGTCGTGCTGTTCGCGCTGATCACCCAGCTTGGGGATTTCTGGTTCACGTTTCTGGCCTGTGGCCTGCTGTACTGGCTCGGCCCGTGGACGCCGAAATTTGGGCAGGACCTCACTCGCGACCGGACGGCGATGCTGGTGGCGCTACTCGCCGTCGGTGTCGCGCTCGTCGTGTCACTGAAGGGCGTGTTCGCGCTGCCGCGGCCGCCCGGGGCGGGCACGGCCACCCACGCCGAACTGCTTCCGGCGGCGCTACGGGGCGCCTACGAGTCGATGGCGACCGGAGAGGGGTTCGGCTTCCCGAGCGGCCACGCCACCCTTTCGCTGCTCGTCTGGGGCGGCATCGCGTGGGCGCTCCGGGTCGGCACGCGTCGACAGCGCACCGCTGTCGCCGCGGTAATCGTCTCCCTCATCGGGCTCTCTCGACTGGTACTCGGCGTCCACTACCTCGCCGATATCGTTGCGGGCTTTGCCATCGCCGGGACAGCCCTCGCATTCGCCCTCGGCGCGCTCAAAACGCCCGAGCGGGTGTTTGGCCTCGCGGCCGTCATCGCCGTGGCGGGGCTGCTCGTCACCGGCGTCTCCCGTAATTCGGCCGGCGCGCTGGGTGTCGCTGTCGCGGGTGCCGTGGTCTGGTCGCTACTGGGAGATGCGATCCCGGAGCCGACCCGGCGCGGTGTCGGCATCACAGCGCTGCTGGGCGTTGTCTCGGTCGGAACGTTGCTCGGCGTGACGTTCGGGTTAGATCCGACGCCGGGCGTCGTCACAGTGCTTGCGGGGCTTGGGACTGGAGCGCTGCTAACGCTACCGCTGGTCGGTGAGCGCCTCGCAGAAAAATACTGAATAGGGAGCCGTTTAGAACTTCTCGAGGTAGCGGTCGAGTTCCCAGTCGGAGACGTCGACAAGGTACTCCTTGTGCTCCTGCGTTTTGGCCTCAACGAAGTTCTCGTAGACGTGCTCGCCGAGTGCGTCCTGAATCACTTCGTCGTTTTCGAGCGCCTCGACGGCTTCGCCGAGGTTCGATGGGAGCGTGGTGATGCCGTACTCCTCGCGTTTCTCTTCGTCGAAGTCGTAGATGTTCTCGCGGACAGGGTCGTCGCACTCGAGATCCTGTTCGACGCCGTCGAGACCGGCGTGGATGAGTGCGGCGAAGGCGAGGTACGGGTTACACGACGGGTCGGGGAAGCGAGCCTCGATACGGCTTGCGGCCGGGGTGCGGGCGGCCGGCTTGCGGATGAGCGCCGAGCGGTTACGGTCGGACCAGGCGACGTAGACAGGCGCCTCGTAGCCCGGGACCAGACGCTTGTAAGAGTTCACGGTCGGGTTCGAGACGGCCGTGATAGCCGGTGCGTGCTTGAGGATACCGGCGGTGAAGCTCTTTGCCGTCTCGGAGAGGTTGAACTCGTCGTCCTCGTCGTGGAACGCGTTCTCGCCGTCCTCGGTGAACAGCGAGAGGTGCGTGTGCATCCCGGAGCCGTTGATCTTCGGGATAGGTTTCGGCATGAACGTCGCGTGCAGGTCGTGTTCGGCCGCGATGGCGCGGACGACGGAGCGGAAGGTCGCGACGTTGTCGGCCGTCGAGAGCGCGTCGTCGTAGGTGAAGTTGATCTCGTGCTGACCCTGAGCGACCTCGTGGTGGGAGGCTTCGATGTCGAAGCCCATGTCTTCGAGGCCGTAGATGATGTCACGGCGCACGTCGGAAGCGAGGTCCTTCGGCGCGAGGTCAAAGTAGCCACCGGCGTCGTTGGTCTTTGTCGTCGCACGACCCTCTTCGTCTTCCTCGAACAGGAAGAACTCGGGCTCGGGCGCGGCGTTGACCGTATAGCCCATGTCGTTTGCGCGCTCGATCGCACGCTTCAGGACGCCACGCGGGTCGCCGGAGAACGGCTCGCCGGTCGAGGTGTCGATGACATCACAGATGAGACGGGCACTGGAACCGCCTTCGACGTTTTCTCTCCACGGGAGCACGGAGAACGTCGAGGGGTCCGGGTCCAGACGCATGTCGGACTCCTGAATCCGGACGAAGCCATTGATCGAGGAGCCGTCGAAGTAAATTCCTTCTGTGAACGCTTTCTCTGCCTGGTCGGCTGTGATCGAGACGTTCTTGATCGTGCCGAGGATGTCGGTAAACTGGAGCCGAAGGAAGTCGACGTTCTTCTCGTCGATTTCGTCGAGTACCTCCTGTGCCGCCTCTGAAAGTTCGCTTGTCATCTTTGGACACCCGATAGGAGCGGTGCTACTACTAAAACCCTGCTGATTTGCGCAAAGGTTTCGACGCTTTCGCTTACATTTGGACATTCGTAAAATTCTAATCCCTGGGGGGCGTCCCCCGATGTAATGACGTACGAAAATCTCGACCGTGAGCTAGTGAATGCCCTGCTGGGCGATGGCCGTGCCAGCCTCCGAAGCCTTGGAGAGGACCTCGACGTGTCGGTAACGACCGTCTCAAACCACCTCTCCGATCTTGAAGACGAGGGGATCATCAACGGGTACACCCCCAAAGTCGATTACGACAAGCTCGGCTACGACGTGACGGCAATCATCCAGCTCAAGGTGGAGGGGTCGTCGCTCCCGGCAGTCACCGAAGACCTCAAAGAACACAAGCAGATGATTTCAGTGTACGAGGTCACCGGCGACTACGATATCATCGCGGTCGGGAAGTTCACCGACACCGACGGCATGAACGCCCAGATAAAGGAACTACTGACCGACCCTGACATCAGGGAGTCGAACACCTCCGTCGTACTCAACGCCGCAAGCGAACACGAGCAGTTCGACCTTGATCTGATAGAGTAGCGACCGGCCCTTCTGCCGTCGTTCCGAACACTCCCAGAGCGACGGCTCCCACGAGTCTGTACCTGATTTAGCAGACCACTCGAACCCACCTGCAGACGGTACCGACGAATACTTGACTGACCAGTCAGTTAGTTACACGTAATGGACGACGGCGACACGGCTGACGATATTATGGATGCGACCTACCGGGCGCTGTGCACGCACGGCTACGCGGATCTAACGATGCAGGACATCGCTGATGAGTCGGACAAGAGCAAGGCTGCCCTCCACTACCACTACGACAGCAAACACGACCTCCTCTGTGCGTTCCTCGAATACCTCTATGACGGGTTCGTCGACCGGATCGAGGACCCCGCCGGCGAGACCCCACACGAGCGCCTGCTTTCGCTCATCGATTCCGTGCTAGACAAGCCAGACGACGGGAGCGAGGAGTTCGGGACGGCGATTCTCGAAATCCGGGCCCACGCGCCCTACGAACCTGGCTTTCGCGAGCGGCTCACAAAGTTCGACGATTACCTCGTCGACGAGCTCGAAGTGATTCTCGAAGACGGTATCGCTGATGGGACATTCAAATCCGACCTCGATGCTGAGGAGACCGCCCAGTTCATCGTCACCGTGCTGACCGGAGCGGCGACCGAGCGTGTCACGACCGGACGCCCGGTCAAGTGTACCAGACGGATGCTCACCGAGTACGTCGAGACACACCTTCTGGACGGACAGCAGGAGGTCACAGCGTGAGCATCCGGCAAAAGCTAGGCCGTCTGGGCGCTCTGGTCGGGAACCTGTTCAAGGGGCAGGAGGAACTGGACCTGACAAGCGGCGACATCGGCAAACCGCTACTGTTTCTCTCCTTTCCCATCGTCATCACAAACCTGCTACAGGTGGCGTACAATCTGGCCGACACGTTCTGGCTAGGCCAGTACTCCACAACAGCGCTTGCGGCGATCTCCTTTGCCTTCCCAATGATCTTCCTGCTCATCTCGCTCGGCATGGGGCTATCGGTGGCGGGCAGCGTACTGGTCGCCCAGCACACCGGGGCCGAGGAGCACCGCGAGGCTGAGTACGCCGCCTCCCAGACTGTGACGTTCGCGCTACTGGCCTCCGTACTGCTCGGCGCGACTGGCTACTTCTTCGTTGAGGACTTCCTGTCGCTGCTGGGCGCATCCAGCGAGGTACTACCGGGCGCAACAGGCTACCTACAGGTCGTCTCGCTCGGGCTGACGGCGATGTTCGGTTTCTTCGTGTTCATCTCGTTGATGCGCGGGGCCGGTGACACCATCACGCCGATGCTGGTGATGTTCGGGACTGTCGTACTGAACATCGTCATCGACCCGTTCCTCATCTTCGGCTGGTGGGTGTTCCCCGAGATGGGCGTGGTCGGTGCGGCCGTCGCGACCATCTTCTCGCGTGGCGTCGCGCTGGTCGTCGGCATCGGTATCCTGCTGTCGGGCCGGCGCGGCGTGCGGATTCATCTCGGCGATATGGCGCCTGATCTAGAGTACCTCCGGAAACTGCTCAAGCTGGGTATCCCGGCCTCCGTTGAAGGCACTGGACGCGCCGTGTCGGTCAACGCCATGCTGTTCATCGTTGGTACGTTCTCCGTGACCATCGTGGCAGCCTTCGGTGTCGGCATCCGCGTGTTCTCGCTGGTGTTCATGCCGGCCATCGCGATGGACCGCGGCGTCGAGACGATGACTGGCCAGAACCTCGGTGCCGAGCGGCCTGACCGCGCAGCGACGGCGAACCACTTCGCCGCAAAAGTCTCGTTTGCCATCCTCACCGTCCTCGGCGTGGTCACTATCTTCGCCGCACCAACCGTCGTGAGCGTGTTCAGCGACGACCCCGAAGTCGTCCGAATCGGGGCTGAGTTCCTCCAGTGGGTTGCCCCGACCTTCGGCTTCATCGGAATCGTTCGGGCCTATTCCGGCGGGTTCCGTGGGGCTGGCAAGACGCTCACCGCAGCGGCGCTGGCGGTGACAATGCTGGGAATCATCCGCCTGCCGGTCGCCTGGGTCGCCTCCCGCCCGGTCGCGGTCCCAGCGTGGCTTGGCCCGCAGGTCGTCGACCTCTTCGCGTACTCGCTGGCTGAACAGGGTATCTGGCTAGCCTTCGCCGTCTCGAACGTCCTCGCGGCCGGCCTTGCAGCGGCCTGGTTCCTCCGAGGAACGTGGCGTGAGGCCGATCCCCGAAGCAACAGCGAACCGGCCGTCGCCGACGACTGACGGGCTGCTTGTTTGGAGACAACTGCAGAAAGCACGCAGACAGCGATGTCAACGCCGTTCGGCCCGCTCGAAGCGCTCGTCGATCAGGTACACGTCGCCGTCCCGAACCGAGACTTCGATACTGTCGAGGGCGTCACCGGCACAGGGCCCGTGCGTACAGACGCCGTCGTCGGGTTCGAACTGCGCGCCGTGTTTGTGACACACCAGCTGGTCACCCCGGACAATCGCGCCCCGGCCCGGATCCAGCGGGACCTCGGGCTGGTGAGGGCAGGAGTTGCGCCAGGCGGCGACGGCATCACCCGAACGGTGCAGGATGCAGTTGACACCGCGCCGACCGTCACGTGCCTCGAAAACGAGCGTACTGTCAGTGGGAACCGAATCGAGGTCGACGATGCGGCGCAGCTCGTTACCGTCGTCATTGCCGTCGGGCGACTGCTCGTCGTCGCTAGTCCCCGAAAAGCTGAATCGGACGGTCGCGTCGCCGGCTTCGACTTCACCACCGTCGTCGTGGATTCGGACCGATTCCGACTCGTCGTCAGCGTCAACGGTCACATCCACGGGGTCGCTCATGGCGGGTTGTCGGCGATTGACACAGATATCGATGTCGAAGTCGTCCGCGGGATGCCGGTTGCAAAACGGAGTTATGTCAGCCCCTCGGAACGTTGATATGGACCAAGACGACGTTTCCGTCGATGTGGAAGTCGAAGTGGAGATAGACACAGCGGAACTGGAAGCCGAAGTCGAAGACATGGCGGAGTTCGAGGCAGAGCTAGAGGGCAAGGGCGTCGAAATCGAACTCGAAGCCGAAGTCAAGTTCGCCGAGCACGACGAGCACGAAGAGGTGGATGAGACGGAAGAGTCCGAAGTGGACGAGGTGGACGAGGCAGATAGTGACGACGAAGACTAGGCGTAGTCACAGACAGCGACAGCCGCGGTTGGGAAGCCACTCCCCAGTGAACGCGAGTGAAACTCGCAACGTCACCACGGACCGTCTAGCCACGCAGCTACCTATCAAAATACGTACTGAAATCTATTTCTCAGAATACTTACTGATAGGCGGCAGCTACGAACAGGCAGACAATGCACGACACGCCACACGTTATCGGTGTCAGCGGCAGCCTTCGTGACGATAGCGGAACCAGAATCGCTGTCCAGCGCGCCCTCGACGCGGCAGCGGGGGCTGGCGCAACGGTTGAGCACATCGACCTGCGGGAGTGGGACCTCCCGCTGTTCGACCCTGACGCGAGTGCGGCTGACTCCGGTGACGGCCCGGAACTCGCCGCCCGTGTCTGCGAGGCCGACGCACTGATCCTCGGAACGCCTGTGTACCACGGCACAATCGCCTCACCGCTGAAGACGGCGCTTGACTACTGCGGTATCGACGACGTAGAGGGGACAACCGTCGGCATCCTCGCAGTGGCCGGCGGCGGGTTCCCCACGCCGACGCTACAGCATCTTCGGGCCTCCGTCCTTGAGCTGAAAGGCTGGCCGCTCCCGCAAGATGTCGCCATCCCCGACTCGTGGGCCGCCTTCGATGACGGCAGCATCGCCGACGGAGACATCGGGGAGCGCGTCGAAGAACTGGGATCAAACGTCGTCGCGTACGCTGGTGTTGCGAACCGACGCGAGGAAACGGACCAGTCAGAGCTGGCGACCGGGGACTGAAGTTACTCGAACCAGTCGACGAAACTCCCCTCCAGCAGATTCTCCTCCTGATGGCGGATATAGGTGGCCTGCATCCCCCAGATCGCTTCGGCCAGCGGGACGTTCTCCTCGACGCGGCGGCGGACATAGTCGTGTTTCCAGCGTGCGGGCGTAAGCCGGCGGTCGACGCGTTCACGCAGCGGCCGGATGTACCCGTGTGCCTCCTCCGCCGAGAGACCGCGCTGTTCGAGCCCCTCGCGTGCGTGCTCGAACAATTCACCGTATATTTCTTCGGTGCTGGTCGTCGTCGCCCCGTCAGCGGTGATCCATTCGATTTTCGCCCGGAGGCCGTTCCGGGCGGCGGTGTAGAAGTTCCGCTTTGCCGTCTCCCAGTCCAGCGACCGGATAGGGTGTTCCAGCTGTGGCAGGCTCTCCATCAGGCCGGCGAAGACAGCCGCGAATCCGATTGCGTCGTCGACGGTCGGCTGTGCGGCCAGCGGGCGGAACTCGATGCGGGCGTTAGCCGCCGACCGGGTGGCTCCCTCGAACACCGGCCTGACCCACCGCCAGTAGGAGCCATGCTTGTGCCGGAGGTGGACGAAGTCGTCGTCGAAGCGGGTGCCCGACGGCAGGTCGACCGGGACGATAGTGTCGTCCGCAACGATGTCATCGATGGCATCCTCAACGGTGTCGAAATCCGGGGGAAACAGACCTTCGGTGGCGTCGAGTCGCCGTCGGGCGGATTGAGGACTGACTCGAAGACGCCGATGCGGTTCTCCATGTTCGCCCCCGCGACAATCTCCGGATCGGGCGCGTCGTCGTACAGGTCCGGCGGGAAAAACGGCGAATTGACGCCAAGCGCCAAAAGCGGCGCGGCGATACGGAGTGCATAGGTGAAATACTCCGGCAGGTCCGGAGCGTGAGGAATCTGGTAATGTGGTTGAATGGAAGTGATAAGCGATTCCGGCATCACCGTCTCGGCCTCCAGCGAGACGTGTGGTGCGTCAATTTCAAACGCCGAGGGGTAGTCCGTGTTGGCCATCGTGTGATAGCGAACGGAGTCCGACATGTTCGTCCCGATGCGGACGCCGCTCTGTTCAACGCAGTCACAGAGATACGTCTCGGCTGTCTCGCCGGCGGGCGGAACAGTCCACATACCATCGGAGACGAGGCGGATGCCCTCGTTGCGTACCCGTTGCTGGGCCGGCATCAGCGACGCCTTCAGTTCGTTTCGCTGGGCCGCCAGTCCGTGGGTGTTCAGCGGCTGTGGACTCGTCTGCATCTCGGCGTTGTGCAGGCCAAGCTCTTTCTCGAACCCGATGAGTTCGAGCAACTGACGGGGGACCCGCTGGAGCGCGTCAGTCTGCTCATCGACAGCATACAGCTCCAGTTCCATGCCGACGATTGCTTCCGTGTTGTCAAACGTCCCGTCACGAACAGCGGATTTGAGCGCCTGTGCCTCCTCGCGAGCGCGCTCATTGAACGCCTCGCTGTCCGTCGCAAGCACCTCTGCCACCCGGTCCGCCAGTTCCGAAGCCGACATATCTCCGGGTTTGCAGCCATGGGTGTTAAGCATGCCCCAGGCAGGAGGCGAGAGCGAGAGAGCAGTTGCGACACCGTCACAGCAGCTCGCCGACGTCGCTCACTCCCGACCTCGGCAAGAAAGTCATTCGCACACGCTCACAGCAGTTCGCCGACGTCGCTCATCGTCTCTCCTAACGGGTCCCGGTCCTCAGTTGTAAGCGCCCCCTCGACGGCGTCACGGGCCGCGGGCAGCGGGTCGTGCGTCTCGATGTACACAGCCAGGGCAAACTCCTGTTCAGTCACGTCAGCGAGTGCGATGGCGTCACTGCGGGAGAGGTCTCCGGCAAGCCAATCGGCAATTATCTCACGGCCCTGTGGGCCGACCGGCGAGACCTGTTCACCGACGAGATGGAGCGTCTTGGCGGCCATCACGGGTGCAACACCGGCAGCGCGGCCCGCATCGCCGACACTCCGGCCGGCTGCGTAGGCCTCGACGACGGTCGCCGCTGTCGCCGCTGAGCACGGGAGATCATCGGCCACGGAGACCAGTCGCTCCTGGAGCGGCGCGTCTGTCTCGTCGACAGCAGCGACGCCGTGGTCACGCTGGTGGGTCGTGACCTCGACACCGGCGGCGATATCCGACAGCGTCATTAAAATTTCATTCTTTTCGTCGGAATTTAATGCTGTCGGTATCTCGATATGCGCTAGTGTGACTCCTGAGGTCTACCTACCGGTTACCGGTAGGCAGTTTCGCCGAAAAGTGCCCGGAAACCCTGCTTTGCATCGGTTTTTTAACCCTCCATCCGGCCGTAGGTGGAAACATGAGTACGACGGTAACGCAATGTCCGGAGTGTAACGGGTCGGTCAAACAGCAGGGCGTCGAATCGGTCTGTGGCAGCTGCGGGCTGGTCGTCGGCGAGGACGCCATCGACCCCGGTCCGGAGTGGCGGTCATTCGACGATGACGACACTGACCGGGCACGCACGGGTGCGCCGCTGACGCGGTCACGCCATGACCGCGGCCTCTCGACGAAAATCGGCCGGTCGACACGGCTGAAAGGGCGTAAGCGGCGTCAGTTCGCCCGCCTCCGCCGCGAGCATAACCGCGCCCAGATCAGCTCGAAACGCGAGCGAAACAAGGTGTACGCCTTCACCGAGATCCGGCGTATCATCAGCTCGATGGGGCTCTCAGACGCGATCCGGGACCGGGCCTGTGTGCTGTTCGAATCCGCACAGAACGAGGATCTGCTGCAGGGACGAACGCTGGAAGGGTTCGCGGCCGCGGCCATCTACGCCACCTGCCGGACCGAAAGCGTTGCCCGGACCGTCGACGAACTCTGTACCGTCGCCAAGGCGACACAGGCTGAGCTCCGCGCGGCCTACGACGCTCTGAACAGGGAGCTCGGGCTACCGACTGGTCCGATTGACCCCCGCGAGTACGTCCCTCGGTTCGCAACGACGCTGGACTTGCCGACGGCAGTCCGGCAGCGTGCGGAAGGGCTCGTCGATGAGGCACAAGACCGTGGGCTGGTCAGCGGGCGCAATCCGGCCGGCGTCGCGGCAGCGTGTCTCTACACCGCGGCGCAAGAGCAGGGTGTGGCGCTCACACAGGCCGAAGCGGCAGAAACGGCGGACGTGACGCCGGTCACGCTTCGCGGAACCTACACCGAGCTACAGGAATAGACGGCGTCGGCGAGCGATTGGAGCGAGCGCCGAGCCGACGTGTCCGGCGCTGTGTCTCGAAGCGGTCGTCCATGTGCCTGTGCCGTGGCTAGCGGGTCACTTTTCGGGATAGCGACAGCTGGCGCACCGAACCGGTCCGCGACAGCCCCAGTCGCGGGATCTGGACCGGCGCGGTTGAGGGCAACCCGACAGAGCCCGGCGTCAAGTTCGCGAGCCAGCGCCCTGACCCGGAGCGCGTCAGCGAGGGCCGCGTCTTCCGGCGTCGTGACGAGTACCGCGGCGTCGGCTGCTGCAAGGGGCAGTCCCACGTCGGCGTGCATCCCAGCAGGCGAGTCGACAATGACCCAGCGATAAGTCCGTTCCAGCGCGTCGAGTACATCTGTGAGCGCTCGCAAGTCGGCACTGCGAGCACCGGCCAGCGTTCGTCCGCAGGGGGCGAGAGTCACGGGACCACCCTCCCGGACAGCTTCGTGCGGGTCAGCGCGGTCGGCAAGAACGTCGTGCAGGTCGGGGCCATGACTGGACGGGAGGTCCGCCATCCCGAGGTCGCCGTCGACGACGACGCTCCCAGTGTTCGCAGTCGGGCGCGAGTCGCTGCTGTCAGTCCGTTCGAACGCGTCAAGTTCCGCTGCGAGGTTGTACGCGATAGTCGACTTGCCGACACCGCCTTTACCGCCGGTGACTGCCAGAATCATGCCAAGCGCGACAGCGTCTCGGTCGGTACCGTGGCAGCCGCTCGTCGGTCGGCAAGCCGTTCGGCCCGTCGGGCCAGTGCCCGGAGCATTTGCTCATCAGTATCGCCGCGTGCCGCAACTGTCCGGACGCCAGACAGGCCGCCCGCCGCGCGAACCGCAGCCGTCGCCGCCGACAGCGAATCCACCTCGGCCAGCCGCTCAGCACGGTCAACCCGCCGAGCAACGGTTTCGAGCCACTGCGAAACTGCATCGGGAGGTTGCTGGTCCGGCTGGTGGCCGGCCACAGTCCTCGATTCGGCTGACGGTTGGCATCCCTCTGGCTGCAGTTTGGTGTCTTGTTCAAGCGTTAGACCGGGCGACCCAGCACTCGCGGCTTCGGCTGCCTCCACCGACTCAGTTGTTGGGACGGCAGCAGCAGGCGGCGACGGGTCACCAAGTTCTCTGAGAACGGCGTTCGCAGAGTCGAGTCGCTCGTCCGCGACAGTGTTATCAGATGCTGGCGCGGCACTCACCAGCTCCGCCGGCTGGGCAGACGGTTGGGCCGGCGTCGCGTACCCAAGGGCACGTGTTCCCGGTCTTATGACACCCTCGAACCCGTCCTCAGACCAGCCAGCCGCAGGAACGCCCTGCGTTCTCGGCGGCCAGAGGGGACCATCGAGACAGTTCCGGACAGTAATTCGAGTCGGTTCAGCGATGTCGCTGACAGTCGCCGTGACGAGCGTCACGTCGTCGACTCGCTCGGCGCGACAGTCGAAAGTCACCATAGCGACGGTGGCCCGGCCTTCCAATTTAAAAGTCAGCAACGGACGATGGGGGCGTCGAGACAGTCCGCTGCGGTCGCTGGCGTCCTGAACCGATCCGTTTCGAGGACGACCGGTGCAGGCGTTTTGGCGATCCGGAGCACGGCCAGGGCAGCCGTTACTGGGTCGGCGTCGAACGGGTCGTCCGGAACTGATCCGGGAACAACTTCGATGGCCCGAGCGAACGTATCGGCGCACCGGTCAACGAGAGTCGCCCGGGCGCTCCGCCGAAGGTTGGCCAGTTCGTCGGCAAGTCGGCGTTGTTTCTCCAGCGTGTCCCGGTAGGCGCGTGCCCGCTCCCGGCGGAGTTCGCGAGTCTCTCTGGCGGCAGCCCGTCGAGTTTCTCGTTCGCTCAGTTCCGTCGCCGCGTCTCGGAGGTCAGCCTGTACCGCCCCGTCGTCCGCACCGATCGCCTGCCGAGCGGTAAGGCGACCCCGGTGGGTAGCGACCGCTTCCTGCAGGCCGTCAACGGTCGACTTCGGGACCGGGTCGACAGGGTCCGGCAGCTCCGGCGGCGAGCACTCAAGTTCGGCCAACTGGGCGTGGCAGTCTGCGATAGCGTCGTCCTGTGGCGTCTCGTATCCCTGTGACCGAGCGGCAGTTGCGAGTGCAGTCCGTGTTCGCAGTCCCATCGATGGATGGACGTGTCCGGCGTAGGCGTACACGGATGGCGGTTCCGGGCAGGAAACGACCGGAAAGGACTGCTGCCCGCGGATGCTTGCGGCGATGGTCCGACCGTCGACGGTTCGGGTGCGGAGGTCGACGACAGCGCCCGTGTACGTGGTTCCAGTGATGCGGAGCTTCACAGGTCAACGCCTCGGAGTTGGTCCGGGTCCGGAAGGTCACGCCCCGACGCGAACCGTTCGTATGGGGTCGCCGGTTCCTCGCGTGCCTCATACCGTTTGGCCGCCTCACGGATATGCTCCGGAGCATCTGTCGGCTCGAACGGTTCGACGTGCTCGATCTGCACGTCAAGGTCGTGTTTCTCGTGAAGCCGAAGCGCCTGGAAGGCCCCGAACTCAGTTCCGGAGAACAACGCTGCTCTCCCGAACTGCCGAACGACACAGTCTTCGTGGGCACGACAGACGTTCCGCAGGTCTCTGCGTGCCGCCCGGGAGTACGTGACGACGAGTAGCACTGGCTAGACATTGCTATTATTACTATAAAATTTTACTGAATTGAAGTAGATTTAGTCTGAATATATGCCAGTCGGCAAGAAAGATAGAGGGAGACAGTCGGACTCCGGAGTCAGTACTGTAGGGGTAGTGTGGAATATGTCATAGGGGCCACGCTGCTCGAAAAGGTCTACTCAACGGCTATAATGGTGAATTCGCCGGCGTCCGCGACGAGGTCCTGTACTCGCTCGCGGGCCGCTGGCTCAGACGGTGCGAGGACGACGAGACCGTCCACGGTGGCCCCGCCGCGTGCTCGATAGGCCTGCAGGTCGCCCTCAAACTCAGTCGCATAGGTCCGGAGAGTCCCGCGAACGTCCCGTTCGAGGTCACTCAGCGACGTCGACCCGGCCTCGAACTCGGCCAGCGCCTCTTCGATATTGCGGAGTGCAGAGATACGGTCCATATCAGGTCGTCCGAAGGTGATCCGTCCGAGGCTCGTACACCTCGCCTTTCTGTTTCAGCTTGTCAATCTCGTGTTCGGCCTTCGACTCGTCGATGCCGACCTCCTCAGCGCGTTCGATGACCACGTCGGCGGGTGCACCCTCATCGTACTCGTCCTCAATGTCGGAGATGATGCCCTTGATGTTCTGGATACGGTCGCGCTGGGTTTTCGACTGGCCGGTCTCGACCACGTCGGCGTCGAACTCGCCGGTCTCGGGGTCGACGCCGATCTCCTTCAGGCAGTAGTGGGCAATGTCGACCGCACGGTCGGCGTCGGCTTCGTCGACGGTGTCGGAGAGGCGTATACGTGCAGAGGCTTCAGCAAGCCGGACCAGCGCCTCCAGCTTCCGGGCGGTGACCGGCACCGGTGCGTCCTCGTCCTGACCCTTGAGCCGCAGGTCGACGTAGAAGTCCTCAATGCGCGATTTCGCTTCCTCTGTCATCGTCGGGAAGCAGTTGCGCTTCGCATAGGCGACGTACTTCCGGAGGAGGTCCGGCTCGATTGTCGGTGCGACCTCCTCAGTAACGGTGCCGACCTCCTCCTCGCTGAAGTTCGAGGTCGGGTTCTCCGTCCGATGGGTGTGGAGTTCGCCGGCGTAGTTGGTCTGGATAATGTGCTCGGCGAGGTTGCGGTCTTTTTCCTCATCTGGCTTGTCCGTCACGGTGAAGATGAGATCGAACCGCGAGATGAGCGCCGGTTCGAGGTCTATCTGCTCGCCGATGGGTTCGTACTGGTCGAACCGGCCATACTTCGGGTTGGCCGCACCCAGCAGCGAACAGCGTGATTTGAGTGTCGCGTTGATTCCGGCCTTCGAGACGCTGATACGCTGCTGTTCCAGCGCTTCATGCATCGCAGACCGATCTTCCGGGGACATCTTATCGAGTTCGTCGATAGCGGCGATACCCTGATCAGCGAGCACGAGCGCGCCGGCTTCGAGCGTCCACTGCTGACCGTCGCCGAAGTCGTCGCGAACGGCGGCCGCGGTGAGCCCCGCACTCGATGACCCTTTGCCGGAGGTGTAGACAGAGCGTGGCGCGATATTCTCGATATATGATAGCATCTGCGATTTACCCGTTCCCGGGTCTCCTATCAGCAGCATATGGAGGTCGCCGCGTATTCGAGAGCCGTCAGGTAGCTCCTTCGTTACGCCGGAGAAGAGCTGAAGCATCATTGCGAGCTTCTCTTTCTCATAGCCGTAGATGGAGGGGGCGATGGCCCCGACCATCTTGTCGTAGATGTCGGATTCGCTGGAGAGTTCGACGATTTCCTTCTTGTCGGCGTCAGTGATCTCCATGTCCTCAAACTGCTCGTCCTCGATTTCGACGCTGACGCCCTCCATGTAGATGTCGAACATCGGGGACTTCTCGTTGTCGTTGCCCCGCTGGTCAAGTTTGAGGATGCCGGTCACGCGGACGTGGTCGCCGGCGGTGACGTGGCCCGTGATATCGTCCTCGATGTTGATGTCGATTGACTGGGGCGTCTCCCCGCCGCGCAGTCCCTCGGGAGATTCCTGCACGCGGAGCTTCTGGGCATCAATGAACTGGGACTGGTCGGTGTTGAGCCGGAATGGCCCCTGCCGTTCACAGCCCTGGCAGTCGTGCGGTTCCTGAAAGTCGCCGGCGGTCTGGGGGATGCGCGTGAGCGTCCCACAGCGCTGGCACTCGAAGGCCGCTTCGGTGACCTTCGGACGCACATCAGTCGCTTTCCGGATGATACCACGGACGGCAACGAGGTTGCCGTGATGTTCGTGGCGGAGGTCACGGATGTCCTCGGAATCCGGGAGATTTCGAACGCGGACATGGGCCTGCCCGAGTGAGACATCAACCGGGAGGTCGTACAATCGAAGGGCCTCCTCGGCGTACTCCTGAATCTGCCCGGGCTTGGTTCGGTAGTCGTCGGCCAGATCCGGGTCGAAACGATAGAGGTCGTCCCAGTCGATATACAGCGATTTCTGGTCGTTCGGATATTTCTGGGCGAGCTCACCGATCTCGTTGCGGTAGTAGTTGCGGTAGAACTCCTCGAAGCGGTCGATGAGTTCGGTGTTCTCGGCGGTCGCCATTTGAGTGGACAGTGGTTATGCCCACTGGCCTAAGAAGGTTCGCAAACCGGGGTGGAACTAAAATGAGTCGGCACGAGGGTGCTATCAGTATCAGCGTCGAGAATTGGGCCCTGTAGTTTTTGCTGAGATCCCGATTCACTCAAAGTAGAATAACCGTGCGCAATCAAAATATCACAAGGCGACGGCTCCTTGCCAGTGGCGGCGCGGCCGCGACCGCAGCACTCGCCGGCTGTGTGAGCGGCTTCGGGGGGAGCGGAGAAGGAGACGAGGGCCCCAGCGACGGCCAGCAAGCGACTGCCAGCGGCATCGACGAGAGCGATGCAGCGGCAACTGTCGGGATGGTGTACGCGCTGGGCGGGCTCGATGACCGCTCGTTCAACGATGCGGCGAACCGCGGCATTCAGCGCGCACGCCTCGATGACGGGGTCGAGTACACGAACCACGAGCCAGGCAGTATCGCCGGATTCGGCGAAGTGCAGGCCGAGCTGGCGAGTTCGATGAACCCGTCATACGACCTGATCTGTTGTATCGGATTTCTGCAGGCTGAGGGGCTATCTGAGGTAGCATCGGAGTACACTGACCAGCAGTTCATGATCGTCGACTCTGTCGTGGATGCCGACAACGTGGCCAGTTATGTGTTCCGCGAACACGAGGGATCGTTTCAGGCCGGGAACCTCGCCGGGCTGCTCACGACCAGGGACGTCAACCTCGGTGCGGGTGCAACGAACCCAGAAGAGACGACCGTCGGGTTTGTCGGTGGCCTCGACCAGCCGCTTATCCATAAGTTCGAAGCCGGCTTCAGAGCCGGCGTCGAGTACGCCAACGCGGACGTTGATGTTCTCACGGAGTACCTCGGGAACTTCGACGACGTGCAGGGTGCCCGCGACATCGCAGCCGGGATGTACGACGATGGAGCGGACATCGTCTACCACGCGGCGGGTGGCGCAGGTGTTGGCATCTTCCAGGCCGCACAGGCTCATGGCCGGTACGCAATCGGGGTGGACTCAGACCAGTCCCGGAGTAACCCCCGGTATGCGGACGTCGTGCTCGCGAGCATGGTCAAGCGAGTGAACGTTGCGGTCTACAACGCGGCGACAGCGACGGTCGCAGACAACCTCCCTGCTGGTGAGGTCGTCTCGCTTGGGCTTGATAGTGACGGCGTCGGCATTGTCTATGGGACCTCCCTCGAGCCAGCAATTCCCGACGACGTCAGAGAGGCGCTGTCGACATCGCGGGAGCAGGTCGCTGCCGGCGACATTGTCGTACCAACTGAGCGCTCCAACACGGGTGGTGCCTGATGGCGGGCGGTCCGCTTGATGGACTGGCGAGCGCGCTTGATCGGGTCGCCCCCGAGTTCGTCCGGCAGCGGTTTGCTGCGAAGTTTGCTGTTGCGTTCCTCGCCGTGTTGCTCGTCATCGCAGGCGCTGGGGCGTTCACGTTTCAGGCGACATCCACAGCAGTCGAACACCAGACGACCGAACAACTCGCCGAGACCAGCCAGCTGGAGGGGGACTCTATCGGCTCGTGGGTCGAGCAACAGCGCACGCACACGCGCTCCGTTTCGCAAGGTGAGCCGCTGCGGAGCGACCGACGGGCGGCCGCGTATATCCTGCTGCAGGACCAGCTACTGCCTGACGACGTTGTCAGTATGCACCTCGTAAATGAATCCCGTGGCGAAGTAGTCGCCAGCACTGAACTCCCGCTAGAGGGACGGTCGCTGTCCGAACTTGACGCGCCGTGGACGGCCGCCGAAGTGCCGGAAGGCCCTGGGAACAACACACAGGTCTGGTCGAGTAGTCGATCGTACCGCTCACCGGTCCTCAACGACGAGCCTGTGATGGCGTTCGCTAGCTCGGTTCCGAAGCGTGACGGCTCGCATCTGGTCGTCGTTACGCGCATCCAGAGTCAGGTCGACCGGCTCAGCGATACGAATTCGACGAAGGAAACCACGATTCTGAACACCAACGATGAGACAGTACTGAACATCGACCGCGAGTTTGATTCTGACACCCACAGTGAGAGCATCGCGGCAATCCGCGATGCGAACGGCACTGCAGCACCGGTGACAGCGGTGTCCGATGGTCGCGTGTACGCGTTCGCGCCTGTCCCGACCACGAACTGGGTCACGGTGACAAGCCTAGACACGGCCCAGGCGTTCAGTGTCCGAGATACGGTCGGTCAGATGGTCGGCCTGCTTGTCCTGCTAGCACTCGTTTCGTTGTCGGCTGTCGGCCTTGTGCTCGGGAAACGCACGGTCGACCCCCTGAAGCAGTTGCGGGACCGTGCTGAGCGCATCGAGGCCGGCGACTTCGATGTTGACCTCTCGACGAACCGCGCCGACGAAATCGGCCGGCTCTACGGGACGTTCGACGATATGCGGATCTCTCTCCAGAACCGCATTCAAGAAGCGGAAGATGCGGTCGAGGAAGCGAAGACGGCGCGGTCGGAAGCCGAAGAGCTCCGCACGGAGGCGGAAGACGCACGGGCTCAAGCGGAGGAAGCCAGCCAGCGCCTCCAGGAGCGCGCCACCGAGTACAGCGCGGTGATGCAGGAGATCGCTGACGGTGACCTCACGAAGCGCCTCGATGAGAACGCGGAGGAGACGGCGATGCGAGAAGTCGCAGTGGAGTTCAACGCAATGCTCGACGGGCTCGAAGCCACCGTCAGCGAGGTCGCGGCGTTCGCCGACGAAGTCGCGGATGCCACAATCGAGGTCGCGACCGGGGCCGAGGAAATCGAGACGACGAGCCAGACCGTCAGTGACCGCATACAGGAGATCGCCGACGGCGCCATCAGGCAGCACGACGACCTCGAGGAGGCCGCCGCCGAGATGGACGAGCTATCGGCGAGCATCGAGGAAGTCGCAGCGTCGTCAACGACAGTCGCAGAGACGGCCAGAGAAGCCGTCGACCGTGGCGAAACAGGCCGAGAAGCCGCCGAGTCGGCTATTGACGACATGGCGGAGATCGAGTCCCGCTCGGCAGATGCGGTCGACCAGATTCTCGACCTGCAGGAGCGCATGGACGACATCGGCGAGATTGTCGACTTCATCTCGGACATCGCCGAGCAGACGAATATGCTCGCGCTGAACGCCAACATCGAGGCCGCCCGTGCCGACAAGGACGGTGAGGGCTTCGCCGTTGTCGCCGACGAGGTCAAGAACCTCGCGGAGGAGACGAAACAGGCTGCAGCGGAGATAGAAGCCGAAATCGCGGCCGTGCAGACGGAGACCGATGAGACTGTCACGGATATCCGCGCGACCAGCGACCACATCGACACCGGTGTCAATACTGTCCGCGAGGCTGCCGACGCGATAGAGGACACTGTCGACGCAATCGAGAACGCCAACGATGGTATTCAGGAGATTGCGGATGCCACAGAGGACCAGGCCGACGCAACGCAGAACGTCGTCCACCGCGTCGATGGAGTTTCCGAGATCAGCCAGAACGTGACGGAAGACGCCGAGCAGGTATCGGCGGCCGCCGAAGAGCAGTCCGCATCCGTCGCTGAAATCGCCCAGAGCGCGGACGAACTCCGCGACCGTGCTGACTCGCTGGCCGCGACCGTCGACGAGTTCGACACCAGTGGCGGGGAGGACGACCACAGCGATGTCGAAGGCCAGCGATAACCACTCCACGCGTTCCGTCCCTGATGGGACTGGCGACTAGCGCGGCGTGATATCGCGATGGATTCTTTTCGCAGTGTCGCTCGGAGATTCGCTACGGACAGGGTGGTGAGGACTGGCCGTGGCTACGAGTGTGAACAGCGATGACAGCAAGGGACTGGCAGGACAGGCTGCCAGAGAAGTAGCGGTAGCAGCGAGAAAAAGCTCGCTTTCGTTATCGCAGGTATGGGATCGCCCAGATTTGAACTAGGGCGCGGGCACCCAAGGCCCGAAGGTTACCAAGCTACCCCACGATCCCGTACTACTCTCTCAATTCGACAGCATGTAAAGCGTTTCGTTGCGAGGCGGCCATGTCACGCGGGAGCGAGGCCCCAGAAATACGCGATGCCAAGCGTCGTTGCGACGGCGAATACGGCCTGTAGCGGCGCACCAACCTTCAGATAATCGGTGAATCGGTACCCACCGGGGCCATAGACAAGGAGGTTGGTCTGATAGCCAACCGGCGTCATGAACGCCGTCGAGGCAGCGAAGGTGACAGCAAGGACGAAGGCGAAGGCGCTGGCGTTCAGTTGCTGGGCGGTTTCGATGGCGACCGGGATCATCAGCACGACCGAGGCGTTGTTCGAGATTATGTTCGTCAGCAGCGCCGTAACGAGGTACATGAGTCCGAGGACGACAGCGAGGCCGCCCCCAGCGGTAAGGACGCTGCCAGCGCCCATGACGAACAGCTCCGCGAGCAAGTCAGCGCCGCCGGTCTCCTGTAGTGCGGTACCAAGCGGGATGACGCCGGCGAGCAGGAAGATGACATCCCACTGGACGGCGTCGTACAGCTCCGGCGGGCGGAGACAGCCAGTGAGCACCATCGCCAGCGCACCGCCGAGCGCCGAAATGACGATATGGACCGGCGTCAACGCCGCGACGCCGACAACAGCAGCGACGATGCCGATAGCGACGGGAATCTTCGACCGCCGGAAATCCGGGCGTGCGACCTCCTGAGCGACGATGAAGGCGTTGTTACGGTTGAGACGGTCGATGCTTTCGGGAGTAGCCTGCACCAGGAGCGTATCGCCGATGCGGAGTGTGACGTGGTCCATTCGCTGGCGGTACAGCTCCTGACCGTGGCGAAGCGCCAGCACGGTCGCGTCGTAGCGCTGGCGGAAGTTCGTGGAGACGAGTGTCTCGCCAATAAGCGAAGAGCCGGGAGCGACGACAACCTCAACGAGGTTTTTCCGCTCGTTTGCGGTTTCCAGTTCCGCGTCGTCGACCTCGACATCCGGAATGATGTCCAGCCCTTCGACGTCGAGGAGGTCGACGAGCGTGTCTCGGTCCGTCCGAACGGCGAAGACATCACCGGCCCGAATGGATTTCTGGCCGAGCGGTTCGAGGAACGTGCGTTTCTCGCGAACCAACTGGACGATATCCACGTCGAACGCCGAGACTCTGAGTGCCTCGTCGACAGTCTGTCCGATGAGCGGGGAGTCTTCGCGAACGACAACCTCGGTGAGATACTCCCCCATTTCGAACTCCTCGGTGAGGTCCTCTTCGACCGGAATCCGCGACGGGATCAGATAGCGCCCGACGGTAAGGAGATAAACCGTGCCGATGACGGTCACGATGATGCCGAGCTGGGTGAACTCGAACATACTGAACGGATGGTCGATCAGTTCCGCCGAAAGCTGCGAGGCGAGGATGTTCGTCGAGGTCCCAATGAGCGTCAGCATTCCGCCGAACATCGAAGCATAGGACAGCGGCAAGAGCAGCTTCGACGGCGAGAGCTTGCCCTTGTGCGCGATATCAGTGACCATCGGCAGGAGGATGGCAACGGCGGCAGTGTTGTTGATGAACCCGGAGATAGGTGCGACCAGCCCGACGGTCGCACCGAGCTGTTTCGTTTCGCTGTCTCCGGTCAGCGAGGCGATTTTCGCGCCGAGAATCTGGACGATACCGGTCCGCTGGACGCCGTCTGAGAGAATGAACATCGCCAGCACCGTTATCGTCGCCGTCGAGGCAAAGCCAGAGAGCCCGCGATCCAGCGGCGAAATCCCATCACCAGCCTGATGTAACACGTACACCGGCTCGGCGAGGAGTCCGGCATCAGCCGCCAGAGTCGTTGCTGGCTCGGCCAGCATCAGCGCGACCATAACGGCGATAGCAGTCACGTCGACGGGCAGCGCCTCCGTCGCAAACAGCACCAGCGCAGCGACGATGACCGCGAACACGAATAACATCCCCGGCGTGACAGGTGGCAGCGACACGTCTGGCCCCTGCGCCGCCAGTGACAAAAGGATGTATCGTTTGCGAGTGGCGGCATCCCCGCATGACCCGGAGCCGCAGCCGACGTTTATCCCTGTCCGGGCCGAATATGTTACAATGAGCCTTTTCAACGATATCGGTCGAAAGGTCGAGGAGCTGAAACAGGAGGTCGAAAAGGCGTCCGACGACGAGGCCACCCACCAGTGTAGCGAGTGTGAAACGCGCCTCTACACGGACCACGACGAGTGCCCGGAGTGTGGGAGTCCGTCCGTCCTCCCCCTGTCTGGCTAGCAACAGCGGGGAAACGACGGACCAGGAATCACATCGCTCACCGTGCCGGCCCGTCACGGCCAAGATCGTCGAGCAGGGCGTCGTAGCTCCGACCGAACACCGCCTGTTTTCTAAGCGAGGTTATCGCGACCTCGAAGACGGGGACGGCGAACTGTCCGTCCGGTCCGCCGACGACGACGGCCGCTTCGTGGTCCGTCTGGTCGGTCCATTCGCCGTCGAGGTGCCGGACGAGCACTTCGCCGAAGTAGCCGCCGAGTTCCCGCACAACGCTGGTGAACGCGCGGTCGTCGAACGACGTATCGCTCCCGAAGGTCGTCTCGGCGAAGCGCTCGTCGTCCCACTCCGCGTCAACGAGGTCGTCGAGCCGCGAAAGCGAGGCCGGCGAGAAATCGAGGTCGTGCTCGCCCCAGAAGTCGGCGAACTCGACGGCGGTCTCGGCGTGGTCCGCTCGGACCGTGCCGGAATCCCACGGACGGGCCATCGAGCTAGCGGTCGAATCGCTGTCACTGGGTGCGGACAGTTCACTCTCATCGGCATCTGCTGTCGCAGCCGTCTCATCAGCGGTTACGTCCTGTGACGCTGCGTGCTCGCTGGCATCGGTCGCGTCGACATCCGCGACAGGAGCCGGTGTGTTGGGACTGTCATCGAACAGCTCCGTGGTGTCAGAGTCCGAAACGGCTGCCGGGGTATCATCGGCCCTCGCGTCGGTGATGTCTGCAGGTGACTCGTCAGCCGTCGTTTCGGCAGCTGCCTCTGCGTCTGGAACGGCATCTGACAACGCATCCGGCGAGCTATCGCGGGTCGGCTCGTCGTCCATCGCTGCGTCGGTCGAGGTGTCGTCGGCTGTGTCCGTCGCTGCTTCGTCAGCGGCTGTGTCAGTTGTCGCCCCCGCGGGCGTGATGTCACCAGTTCCATCCTCGTCGCGGGAGTCGACAGCCGAGTCTTCAGGCGGTGCCTCGGCCGCTGGCGTTTCATCAGAGGTGGACGCTGTGACACTATCGAACGACGACTCCGCTTCGTCGATATACGCAGCCGGCTCGTCGGCTGCGGCCGCATCGGTCGTCGTTTCGACAGCATCAGTCGTGTCAGCAACCGGTTCATCCGCAGAATCATCGAGGGCTGACTCCTCGGCCAGCGTCTCAACTGTTGGCTGCTCATCAGCGGCCTCATCAGCCAACCACTCTGTGGCGGTATCATCCGCCGACCGCTCAGCGGCGGTGTCGTCAGCCGCCGGCCTGTCACTGGGCTCAACAGTCGATTCTTCTTCAGTAGTTTCAGCGGCTGGCGGCTCACTGCCAGCATCATCTGATGCTGAATCGGTCGTATCGGGGTCTGTGCTACCGCTGCTATCGGAAGTCCAGTCGTCGGGGTCGTCACTGCCCCACGGTGGCTCGTTCTCCAGATCGTCAGCGACCCCACTGACGACGGGTGTGGGGTCGGTATCGTCCGACCGGTCGTCGGCTTCCGACTCGGATTCGACCCGTTTGACGATGCGGGTCGGCTTCGTTTCGACAGTCTGAGACGGCGCAGAATCAGTGGTATCGCTGGCGGTTGCCGCACCTCGTTCGTCTGTCGCCGTCGGTTCGGGTGGAACCTCGCGCTCATCCGCCTGTTCGTCGTCAACGCGGCTAACGATCCGCGTCGGCTTGGAGACGACGCTGTCGGTATCGGTTTCTCCCGTCTCCGCATCTGCCCGTCTGTCACCGTCGATACGATGGATGCTATCTAATGCCAGTTCGGATTCCAGACGTGTTGGGACGGCCGCAAACACCGGCTTGTCGCCGAACGAGCGGGCGGCCACGTCGAACACCGCGACAGGGACCTGGTCATCCGGGCCGGCAACGGTAACGACCCATCGGCCGTCGGACTGGACCCACTCGCCGTCGTACGCCCGCACGAGGAGTTCGCCGAGATAGCTCCCAAACCGAACCGTGTTCTCGGTGTACGTCGTCGTCCCCGCGGTGTCGTTGACGGTCTCGCCACCGTAGCTCTCCTCGATTGCCGTATCGAGGCGGGCAAGCGCATCGGGGTCGAACGTCAGCGGGTCCGCACCATCGACGACGTTCTCGGCGTACTCGCGAAAGGTCGCCGGATTAAGCGTCGCTGTATCAAGTAGTTCCGGCCCGTCGTCGGACGGCGGGTCGCCCCCGGCCGCCTGTTCGTCCCTGTCGGTCGACGAGTCATCGCCACCGACAGCGCGACGGATCCTATCGAACAGGCCCATGGACACCGGAAGTACGTGCCGCTACAAGAATGTACGCCGAAAGGATACTCGGCCGACAGATCCGGCAGCCACGATCAGCTCAGTGCTCGTCGCGTAGTTCCATGTCGGCGACAATTTCGTAGGGGTGCTGTCCCTTGCGGATGCCATCAAGCAACTGGAACGATTCGTCGGGCGCGAGGAAGTGGCGGGTCACAGCCCGCCCAAGCGGCGTCGGCGAGAGGCCGTCGATGAACTCGTATTCAAGCAGTTTCCCCAGCGCGTGTTTCGTCGGCACCTCGCCGACCATCCGGTCGTTGAGCCGCTTGGCCTGTTTGCCGGCGACGGTGACGTTCGCCAGCGTCTCCTCGACGGCCGCACCCTCGTCGTAGCGGGTGATGACTGGCTCCATCTCGCCTTTCAGGAGCTTGAACGCCACCTCGTCCTCGGTCATCTCCATGCTGTTGTGGTACGAACAGTCAGGCTCGACCAGCATGTAGACGGTCCCCTTGTCGTGGTAGTCCGGGCGGCCGGCCCGGCCGAGCATCTGGCTGAACTCCTGGACGGTGAGCCACTCGATCCCCATCGCCAGCGAGTCGAAGATAACCTGCGAGGCGGGGAAGTCGACCCCAGCAGCCAGCGCCGCCGTCGTCACGACCGCTGCGAGGTCCTGGTCGGCGAACTGCCGTTCGACACGCTGGCGCTTCCGGTTGTCCAGTCCAGCATGATACGGCGCAGAACTGTACTCCAGTTTGCGTGAAATCTGGTGACAGCGCCGCCGAGAGTTCGTGAAGATGATAGTCTGGCCACGGTACCCCTTGCTGGATTTGTTGTCGAAGGCCCGCTTGACAAGCTTCTTTTCGGTCTCGATCTTTTCGCGGCCGTCGGCAAACGTGACGTGGCGCTCGATTGGGACCGGTCGCTCCTCGAACTCGATGAGCGTCGCTCGAAGCTGGTCAGCCAACTGACCGGGGTTGCCGACTGTCGCCGAGAGATAGATCCACTGCGTGTCGCCGCTGTCGGGCGCACCGCCGGACTCGCAGTAGTATTTGAGTCTGGAAATCAGCCCGTCGAGCCGGTGGCCCCGCTCGTCCTCACCGAGCGTGTGGACCTCGTCGATGACGACGGTCCCGACAGTGCCGAGGTCCTTGCCAGTCCGGAGCGCGTGGTCGATCCCCTCGTAGGTCCCGACGATGACATCGGCTTCGGGATCGAAGCGGCCGCCCTCGTCAGCGATGCGGCTCGCACCAACACGAAGGGACACGTCGACCATGTCGCCGTAGCGGTCCTGAAACTGCTCGTATTTCTGGTTCGCAAGGGCGACCAGTGGGACGAGAAACAGCATCGTGCCCTTGTTGTTCAGGACGCGGTCGATGCCGGCCATCTCGCCGATGAGTGTCTTCCCCGTCGCCGTTGCGCTCACGACCAGCTGGTCGCGGCCCTCCGTGGCCCCGTGCTCGACGGCGAGGCTCTGGACCGGCAACAGCGTGTCGAACCGGGATTCGAGGTGCTCCTGCATCCCGGGGTGGAGGTCCAGTGAATCGACGCGAACGGGGTCGACCTCGTCGGTGGTCGCCGAGATCTCGTCGAACTTCGTCAGGTCCGGGTCCAGTTGGCCCGACAGGAGGTTTGTCACCCGGTCGAGGTCCTGTACTTCGAGTAGCAACTCTTCGAGTCGGTCGCGGGCGTCGCCGCTGATGCTCCCTTTGAACGCGAGTTCGCGGTCGAGTTGCTGGCGAGCGCACTCCGGGCAGATGGTTTCGTCGTCGGTCTCGATAGCTGTCTCGCTGGTAATCGGCGAGTAGCGCCCGTCGGAGGCACACAGCCGACAGGTCCGGACGACCTTGGCCTCAATCTGGTAGGCGTCGAGCATCTCGCGGACGCGGTCGCGGGCAATCGGGGCGGTCTGCTCTGAAATGCGAATGCGGGCCGCACGGCGGGCGAGGTCGACGAACTGGTCGGGCGAGCGAAGCTCCTCGCTAGTCCCGTCCTTGACACGGAGCCGACGCGGGCGGGGACCGGCGTCGGTCTCTTTCAGTTCGAGGATGCCGTGGAAGAGCCGCTCGCCGTCCCGATGGGCGGCGACGCGAAACTCCTCGCCGTGTTCGTGGAGGAACAGCGTCTCTACCTGTGCGGCCTGCTGTGACACAGTCGTCTAGAGGCGACTGCGCTACTTGAGCGGTTCGGACTAGATGTGGGTGGTGCTATCGTTGTAGCCGTTGGTTTGACCAGCCAGAAGTCCCATCCAGCATACTCGTCTAATCGGCTACATGTGGTGCGGTTTGGCTCTCAGCTGTTGCTATTCCCGTGAACTACTGATAGCGGTCACTCCTGCAGTTTGATTTCGTCGTCGCCGGCGGGAACCGCACAGAGGAACGCGCCCGGTTCGTCGCCGTCGTTGCGGTACCAGTGGACAGCGCCAGCGGGAATGTGGAGGCTGTCGCCCGCCTCGACGGCGTACTCCTCGCCCTCGATACCGACTGTGTACCGTCCGGCAAGGACGTGCTGCTCGTGTTCGATGTCGTTGGTGTGTTTCGGCACGCTGCCGCCGGGGGCGAGCGTGAAGCGACGGATTGCGAGGTTGCCGCCGCCGCTCTCCTCGCCAATGAGAACGCCCTTTTCCAGCCCATTGGCTGCGTCAACGGGTTCGTATTCGATATCTTCGGTCCGCCGAATCAGTGGGTCGCTCATGTGCGATCCATCGTGGGCTCAGCGCAAAGGCGTACCGGCGACGGTGACCGTGGCAGTCCCGCCAAGGGGGCTTAAGACCGTCCCGCGTCAATCCCTCGATATGCGCCGGTTTCGTATCGGAAGCGCGTTTGGAATCCCCATCCAGTTGGACCTGACGTTTCTCCTCGTGCTACCGCTGTTCGCCTGGATTATCGGGACGCAGATCGAACAGACGACGGAGCTGTTGAATGGGACACTGAACGCCGGGCTGGATGCGGCCGTCCTCACAGACGGCGCGCTCGTGTGGGTGCTTGGCATCGGTGCAGCCGTCGGCCTGTTCACCGGCGTCGTCCTCCACGAACTCGGCCACTCCCTCGTAGCCATCCGCTATGGCTTCCCCATTGACTCCATCACGCTCTGGCTGTTCGGCGGCATCGCCCAGCTCAGCGAGATGCCCGAAGACTGGAAACAGGAACTGGTCATCGCCATCGCTGGCCCCATCGTCAGCATTGCCATCGGCGTTGTCTGTTTTGTCGCGTTCCAGATTCTTCCGAGCGGCGCGGCGACATCGATCGAATCGGCCCGGTTTATTCTCGGCTATCTCGCGCTGATGAACATCGCACTGGCGGCGTTCAATATGCTTCCGGGCTTCCCGATGGACGGCGGCCGGGTCCTGCGCGCGCTGCTCGCCCGGCGGCGGTCCTACGCCCGAGCGACGACCATCGCCGCTGAAGTCGGGAAGGTGTTCGCCGTCTTCCTCGGCCTGTTTGGCATCTTCGTCCTCGGAAATATCTTCCTCGCCGGTCTGGCCTTCTTCATCTACATCGGGGCGGCGGGCGAGTCCCGCCAAACCTCGATGCGGGCCGCGTTTGAGGGCGTCACGGTCGCGGATGTGATGACGCCAGCGGACCGCGTGACGACGGTCCCCGAGGACATGTCCGTCCGGGAGCTCATCCAGACGATGTTCAAGGAGCGCCACACCGGTTACCCGGTCGAACGTGGCGGCGAGGTCGTTGGTCTCGTGACGCTCGAAGACGCTCGCGCCGTTCAGGAGGTCGAGCGCGATGCCTACACCGTCGGCGACGTGATGACAACGGAGATCATCACGATCAGCCCGGACACCGACGTGATGGACGCACTGACCTCGCTCCAGCAGAACTCCGTCGGACGCCTGCTGGTCACTGACGAGGACGACTCCTTCGAGGGACTACTCACCCGGTCTGACATCATGACAGCACTTTCGATTATCAAATCAAGCAGCGACTACACTGTCATCGGCGAGTCAGAAACCGAGACCGTCCGGCCGGAATCAAGAATCGAGCGGTAGCGGTCACTCCTCGGCGAGGTACGACATCGCCGCCTCGTCGGAGACCTGCTCGAACTGCTCGTAATACTGGCCGACAGCGCGAAACGCCGACGGCCTTTCCAGACAGACCACCTCGTCGACTAGGGCTTCGAGGTCCGAAATCGCCGACGGTGAGCCGACCGGGACCGCGAGCACGATTCGTTCGGGGTCTGCCTGTTGGATCTGCTCGATACAGGCCCGCGCCGTCGCCCCCGTCGCCACACCATCGTCGACGAGGCAGACTCGCTTCCCGGTAAGTGTCGGCGACGACTCCGAACTGCGGTAGCGCTGGGCCTTCTGCCGAGCGGCTTCCGCCATCTCCGCTCGTGTGCTCGCAACGTAGTCCCGGGGTATCTCGCGTTGCTCGATGACATCGGTGTTGAGCCACACCGACCCGTCGGCGGCGACGGCGCCGATGGCATACTCAGGGTTGTTCGGTGCGCCGATCTTCTTTGCGACCGCGATGTCCAGCGGCGCGTCCAGCGCGTCGGCGGCGGGACGCCCGACCGGGAGCCCACCGCGCGGTATCGCGAGGACGATGTCGACTGCGATGTCCCGCTCGCGCAACGCCTCTCCCAGCCGTTTCCCAGCCGCCTGCCTGTTCTCGAACGTCGGGGAGCGGTTGCGTCTCATACTAGTTAGTTCGCTGTCGAGACGCAAATATTTCCGCATTCTGGCAGCTTCGGGGTAGTCAAACGAGCCAGTACCAGCGAAGCGCCTCGTTACTCGTCGGACAGCGCCGTGGCAATCGCTTCGAGTTCACCCTTCCGAAAGGGCTGCTCCGCGTCCGCCGGGTCATCATCGTCCTGCTCACCGATTTTCCAGAGAATGCCCGCCCGCATCTGTGGCTTCGATGGCAGCCGATCCGTGTCGATGTCGTACCCGACGGCCTCGCAGATCGCCGCTAGGGCTTCTTTGGTGAAAGCAGTCGAGACCGGGCGTTCGTACCGCCCGACAGCCTCGCGAATCTCGTTCCGCAGTTCGTCGACAGTTGGTGACATACGCGTACTGGCGGCGGGCCGGATTGTGTAGATTCCGGTCCGACTACACCGTCGCGCCGACTGCAACAGGAGCCCCATCCGGGGGAATCCACGAGATACTGGTAGTCCCAAAATCTGCAGGTAGAAGACCTAAGTCCGGGCGCGGGAATTGAACCCGCCTCTTAGCCACCACAAGGCTAAAGGATGCCACTACCCCAGCCCGGACACGCTGTTGAAGCACCTATAGATATTCCGCTGGAACAGAAATACGTTACGAATCTGGAAACCAGTGGGTCGTGAGAGCGCGTGACAGCGGTGGCACATCGGACGCTGTCCAGTCCATCGGCCGCTTCGAGACGCTTTTACACAGCCGACGCGTACAGAAAAGCACGCGTGGCCATCACGGACAAGATCTACGTCAAGAATCACCAGCAACTCGCCTCCCAGCTAGAGACGAGTTTCCCGAAGGGGGCGTTCAAAGGTGCGACGCTGGACATCCTCTTTCAGGGCGAGGGACTGGCAAAGCTCGACGAAGCCTCCAGAGAACGGGTCCTTGATTTCGCCGAGGACTTTCTGGACTGTGACTGTGAGGCCAACCCTCACTGCGGCTGTGCTGAGCGGAAGTTCATCTCATATCTGCTGGAACTGCGCGAGCAAGGGATGGGGCCGGACGCCATCGTTGACGTGATGAGCGACGACTATATGCTGTATGCCTATCCGGGCGACGTGCTGTCCTTCCTCGATAACTCCGTCAGAACGTTAGAAGCCGTGGAAACCCTGGCCGACGTCGATGGGCGCGACGACGTGGCCGAAGACGTACAGCGGAAACGCCAGCGATTACTCTAGGTTGTCGAAACTGCCGATGCGATAGGAGGCGTCATCCTCTTCGCCCTGGTCGAGGTCTTCGAGGTGAATGACCTCGTCCTGGTCCATCTCATCGAGTTGCTGGCGGAGCTTGGTGACGTAGCGCTTGTGTTCTTCCAGTTGTTCGCGGAGATGCTCGGCTTCGAGTTCGAGCCGCTCGTGCTCCCGGACGAAGCTCTTCGGAACTTCGACTTTCGGCGGGAAGCTCTCGGTGCTGGTCTCGGTTGCGTCGTCCTCGAACTCGTGTTCCGGCGCGACCTTCACCTGACCGTCGTGGGAAACGAGCGTGTCGACGTAGTCACGAAAAACTGCGGACAGCGAGATATCGCGCTCCTCGGCGATTTCGCGGAGGGTTTCGAATTTGTCCTCGCTGACGCGAAAGGAGATGGTCTTGTTTTTGTTGCCCATAGTTATGTACTGTTTTAGCAGCAACGTATTTAATCGTTTGTCAGACACTACCGGGCCTGTTCGTCGGTGGTCGTCGCTGCCAACAGTCGAACCGCTGTGATTTAACAGTCGGCCGACCGCGATTCCGGCAGAGATGGCGACAGACATCGACGCAACTGGCCACCACTTCGGTATCATCGTTAGCGACCTAGACCCGCGCCATCGAGTTCTACCGCGACGTGCTCGGACTCGACGTACTGACCCGCTTTTCGGTCGGTGACGAGGCGTTCGGAACCGCTGTCGACATCGAGGGGGCCAGCGCCGAACTGGTCCACCTCGACGCCGGCACCGTCCGTCTGGAACTGGCGACATACGATCCGGAAGGCGAGGCAATGCCCGATCCCGACCTCAATCGGCCGGGGGCGACCCATCCCGGCCTGGAGGTTGACGACCTCGACGCTGTCGCCGACCGACTGCCCGAAGATGTCGAAACACTCAGCGGCCCGCAGACGACCGAGAGCGGGACGACTATCATGTTCGTCGTCGACCCTGAAGGGAACTGCATCGAGCTACTGGAGCCGTAGCGACGGGAAAGTCACCAACAGCGAAAAATCGAGGATAGCGCCGGATTCAGTCCGCGCTGGCTTCGGCCTGCTCGTCCTGTAGGCTTTCCAGCGCGCCGACGACCGACTGCCGATAGTTCTCGATTGACAGTTGGTCGTATTCCTCGTCGGCCATCGCGATGTACTCGTCAGTGGCTGGGTCCTCAAGGTCGGCCTCTTTGTACCGCTTGACCCGGTCGAGGGTTCGCTCGGCCGTTTCGACGACCCAGCGGTCCCGGGTCGCTTCGTCGACCTCCGAAATTGACTCGGGGCGAATCGAGACGTTCACTTCGCCCTCGTCGGTCTCGTAGGTGCGTGGCTTACCGACGACGGCGACGTAGGCCGGCGGTTCCAGTTCGCGCAGCATTGACGCCGCGTCGGGCTGGTACTGCCCGGCGTACATGAAGAACGTATCGCCGTTGGGGTCGACGACCCGACCCTGCCAGTACTCGCTGTCCTCACCGACGTCCTCGGTCTCGGTGAGGGTGCCGACCAGGAACACGCGGTTAGCGCGCTGACCAGTCGGCAGGAGGACATACACCGGCGCGCGGTCGTCGTCGGATTCTTTGAACGTGTAGCTCGCGTCGTTGAACTCGCGTGCGAAGACGCGCCGTGCGACCTCGCGGGTGGGTGTACTCGCCATTTAGATCGACCTCGCTTTGATGAGAATCTCGTCTGCATCCACGGCCCCGGTCAGTCGCTCCTGCTCATCGGCGAGCAAGTAGCGGCCGAAGGTCGGACCTTGGACGCGGTAGTACCGGCCGAGGATCTTCTGTCGCATCTCGTCGGCGACGACGGTGGTGTCGAGCGCGTCCATCGCCATCTCCTTTGCCTCTTCGAGGGCGATACCGGTCAGTTCCTCGGTCGCGTCCTCGTCGAAGATGACCTCAGTGACCTCCTCACCGTCATCGAGGACGCCCTTGATGCGGAGGTCGAACTCGCCTTCGACCTCGCCGTGTTCGCTACAGCGGCCGTTCTGGAGGACGCGCGTGCAGTCGTCCTCCGGACAGCGCTTGATGAGCCCAGAGCCCGACTGGATGTCGACCAGCGCGCCGTCGGCCTCGACGCTGTCGTCGCCGACTTCGATTGCTTCGTCGAGTTCCTCGATGGTGGTCGTCCGGTTGAGCTTCACGGAGAAGCGACCCTGATACTCGTCGGTGACGACGTTTCGCAGGGCGTAGGACTTGCCTTCTTCGAGCGACGGGAGGTCGGACTTCGACCATTTCGTGAACTTGATCGTGCCCGTCTCATCGCCCAGCAGGCCGACCTGCGCGACGGCGTCGGCGCGTGGCTCCCAGAGTTCGACGACCGTCGCGCGGACATCGACCCACTCCTCGGGGGCGTCGACATCGGCGACGTTCACCTGCTCGTTGCCGCCGCCATCGCCGCCACCTAGCTGGTCGCGGTCCATGCCAGCCTCGTCGAGGTACGTGTTGACGACGCTCCGACGGGCCTCGCTGATTGGAACCTGATAATCGTTCACCAGCGTATCGAGTCGCTCGACGACGTCGTCGACGTCGATCTCTAGCTGGTCGGAAAACTGCTCGTGTATCTCTGTCGCGTGGGTACGCAAATCTGACTCAGTCATTGGCTTTCACTGTCTCCGCCTGGTTTTCATTGGGAGACAATCGATAGTTGGTCCCCTTCCGATATAAATACTCGCCCAGCGGAGTGGAAGTGAAACTGGCTCTGGGTTTCAGAATCCCGAAGTCGGGTGTGAGAGTCACGCGAGAAGATTGATTTGTCGGCAGACACAACGGTCAGTATGGCCGACGACGACCGACTCGCACGGTTCATCCGGGATACCTTGCGGTCGGCCGAACAGCAACTCTCCGATGCGAAGAAGGCCTACAAGAACGGGAAGCGGTCGGCAGAAGCCGGCCTGCCCAGAGACGAGGAGGGGCGGGCCCGCATCGTCTGTCGCCGCCACGCCGAGTACCGCGCGGTGTCGATGGACGAACAGCGGCGGCCGGTCTGCTACGACGCGGAGAACCCGGACTGTCAGGGCTGTGTCGAGGATATCAGGGGCGGCACGATAGAGACGTGGTAAGTCGCTGACTGCAGTGGGTTCGGCTGGTCTCCGCCTCGGTCGCCAGTACAACATTTTAGCACTGGCTGGGCAAAGCCCGAGTATGGAACGACCAATCGTCGCGCTCGTTCTGGCCGGCGGCACCGGCACGCGCCTGTATCCGGCGAGTCGGAGCGACCGGCCTAAACAGTTTCTCTCCTTTGGGGAAGACGAATCGCTACTCGCTGAGACTGTCAGCCGGGTGGGGTTCGCCGACGAAACCTACGTGCTGACCTGGGACTCGTTCGCCGACGGGGTCAGGGAGCGCGTCCCGAATGCGGCGGTACTGACCGAACCAGAACCGAAAGACACCGGGCCGGCACTGGCGTACGCGGCCCACCGCATCCGCGAGCAGGTCGGTGACTGTGTTTTGCTGTGTCTGCCGAGCGACCACCGAATTTCGGGGCCGTTCGAGACAGTCGCACGGACGGCCACCCAAGTCGCAGTGGAAACCAAGGGGCTCGTCACCGTCGGTATCGAGCCTGACCGGCCGGCGACCGGCTACGGCTACATCAAGCCCGGGCCGTCCGAGAACGGCTTTGCGCCGGTCGAGACGTTCCACGAGAAACCCGACCGGGAGACCGCGACGGAGTACGTCCGGGAGGGGTTCTACTGGAACGCCGGCCTGTTCGCGTGGACGCCGACGGCTCTCCTGTCCGCCGCGTCGTCGTCACCGCTTGCACCCATGGTTGAGCGACTCGACGACGGGGACCACAGCGCCGCCTTTGCCGCTGTTGACCCGGTGAGCATCGACTACGCTGTGCTCGAAGACGCCGAGAACGCCTTCGTCGTTCCGGCGGCGCTGGACTGGGACGACTTGGGGTCGTGGGATGCCTTCAAACGCGTCCTCGACAGCCAGGACGGAAACGCAGTGCTGGGCGAGGCAACCACCATCGACGCCGATGGGAACGTGCTGGCGAGCGATGGCCACGTCAGCGCGGTCGGCGTCGAAGACCTCGTCGTGGCGTCGTTTGGTGACCGGACACTCGTGGTCCCGAAAGACGAGGCCCAGCGCGTCCGAGAAGTAGTCACAGAACTGCGAGAGGTCGGGCGGTTCTGAGCGGGGCAGTGGCCGGAACTATTAGCTCTGCATCGCCCCGCCGTCGACGGGCAGGGCCGTTCCAGTGACGTATGAGGACCGGGGCGAGGAGAGGAAGGCGGCGACGTCCCCGAGCTCTTCCGGTCGGCCGACACGCTGCAGCGGGGCGTCGGCCCAGGATTCGATGCCCTCCTCGTAGGAGTCGTACTCGCCACGTTCGACGGCCGCCTCGACGAGTTCCTCGATGCGTGGCGTCTCGTGTGCACCGGGGAGGACAGCGTTGACGCGGACTTCCGGTGCGAACTCGCTAGCCTGTGTCTTCATCAGGCCGATAACGGCGCGTCGAACGGCGTTCGAGAGCACCAGGTCGTCGATGGCTTCCCGAACAGAGCGGGAGGTGATATTGACGATGGTGCCCGCATCGGAGTCCCTGAGGTGTGGGTAGGCGGCCCGAGTGGTCCAGACGACGCTCATCACGAGCAGGTCGTAGGCGCTGTACCACTCTCGCTCGGTCGTCTCCATGAACGGCCCGGGGGCCGGACCGCCGGCGCTGGTGACGACGTGGTCGAGGCTGCCGAAACTGTCGACGGTCTCCTCGACGAGTGCCTCGATCTGGTCGGGGTCAGTGATGTCGGCCTCGACGGCCAGGACGTCGCCGTCGCCGACCACTTCGAGCCGGTCCCGTGCCTCGTCGACGTGTTCCGGCGTCCGGCCACAGACCGCTACGTTGGCACCATCCGCAGCAAGGGCTTCAGCACTTGCAAGTCCGAGTCCGCTCGTCGCAGCGGTACACAGCGCTGCGTTGCCATCGAGTTCGAGGTCCATATCCACAGGAAGGACCGACTGGCTCAAAGAAGTCCCGCTCGCAAACTGTCCAACTGGTATGTCCTAGCTGCCCCAAAAGTTGTCCCGACTCCCGAGACGCCGGTCGTCATCATCAGCATTGTCGTCCGTCTCGTCGGTGTCGCCGTCGTTCGCTTCGCCCTCAGACTCAGAGAGGTCCTCGTCCATCTCCAGTCGCTCGACTTCCTCAGCCCGGGCATGGTTCGAGTGGACGTTCGTCACCTTGACCAGCGAGCGGGCCGGCGGGAGGACACCGTCGACCATGATGATGAAGCCGTCCTCGGTCCGACCGACACCGGCGCCACTCTCGTGGATGTCCTCAACGTCGACAGTGACTTCCTCGCCCATTTTGACCGGCTGGCTCTTGAGCTCCGAGATCGGCTGGTTGTAGTGATTGCACCACTCGGCGCCGCCACGGTCGCCGTAGTGGGTACAGCCCATCCCCTGAATTCGTTCGGTGAATTCGGGACAGTCGTCTGCGAGCGGACAATCGGCCATATCAGGGGATAACGTGGCCGCTGGCAAAACGCTTGCGACCCCGTGTCCGAGGCGCACAGCCTGTTATTACGTTTGAGATTTTCACCGGCACACACTTTACCGCCACTCGCTGGTTGTCGCGTAGCACTCGACACCACCCATAGCTATGAGAACGCAGTTGTTGGCAGGACTGGTCTGTCTCCTTCTGGTTTGCACGTCTCCGGTCGCCCTCGGTATCGAATCGGGGCCACCAGCGCAGGGCAGTGTCGACCACGACAGGTCGATTGCTGTTCAGTACACACTCGACAGAGAGCCGAACCAGACCGGTCAGGTCCGGGTAACCGCGACGATTGAGCGACCACGGCACGTCACCGGACTATCGGTACGGACGCCGGGGGAGGCGACAGTCCTCCGAGCCGACGGACTCCAGTCCGATGGCGACCGCTGGCGTCTCAGCGGTGCTACTGAGAGAGCACGGCTGACCTACACTGTGCCGGTCGGACTCTCAACGACGTTCGGCCAGCGGACCGCCGACACCCGCAACTGGACGCTGCTTGCCCGACAAGAAGTGTCACTGCGTGCCCGCTGGCGCTGGCACGTCGGGCCGCGGCCCACGTGGAACGAGTCACTTGCACTCGCGCCCGGGCAAAGCGGTGTCGCCGGTCGGACGGCCGCCTACATCGGTCCCCACGAGACAGAAACCAGAACGGTCAATGGCGACCGAATCACGCTTATCGTCCCGGCGGCTTCGGATCTGCGGCCCAACCGGACCGCCGTCCTAGATTCCATTAGCCATGCGAAACGTGCCTCAACCGCCGGCACAGAGCACGACCACATCCGCGTGTTTGTCGCGCCGAACGAACTCGCACCGGGCGGGTACACTCCGTCCAACGGCGCGTCGGATGTCATCGTCAACGCCGGCGAACCCGTCCGGTCCCCGGTCAACGTCTGGGTCCACGAATACCGCCACACTCGACAGACCTTCGAGACGACGCCAGCGATGGACTGGCTCAGTGAGGGTAGCGCGGACTACCACACCGCGGCTCTCACGTACAGCGCGGGCGGCATCGGGACAAATCAGTTCCGTGAGCGGATTACGACCGAGCGCCACGAAAGCGCCGACCTGACACAGCCCGATACTTGGGAGGGAGCGGGTGCACAGTACCACAAAGGAACACGTGTCGTCGCGGCCATCGACGCCCGTCTCCGCCAAGCGACCGACGGTATCCAGACGTTCGAAGCGGTCCTCGACAGGCTGACCCGGCACAACGAGCGAATTACCCTCGCGCTGTTCGCCGAGACGGTGTCGGCTGTCTCCGGAGACGAGCTCGATGCGTTTGTTCGACAGGCTGTCACTGGCACCGCGCCATCGGTCCCGGCCGAGACACTCACGGACCGCGACCTGCGGCGAAGCGGCGCAGCAGATACGACCGGCCGACGGACGAATTTCGCGCCGTCGGGCGATAGCAGCGCGACCACAGCGGCCACCGCCGGCGACGGGCCCGGACGAGTCGTCGATACCACGCGGCCCGTCACGGACCGCCACGGGGAGTGGACCGTGCTCGGGACGCTCGGCCTGCTGTCGGTGTTGCTGGTTCGTCGCCAGCGACCGTAATGCGTCGAGAGTCATTTCGGTCGTGCTGCAGAATGCCACGGCCAGCCATTGCAGCCGAGCACAACGCGGTGGTCTGTGCCGAATATGTTTTTCCACAACTGTCATACCGGCCGGTTACTTGTCACCCAATAATGGCATCACAGTCTATCTTCGAGCGGATCGGCGGTCGTGACGCGGTCGACGCGGTGGTCTCGGATTTCTACGATCGCGTGCTTGATGACCCGCTGCTCGAACCGTACTTCGAGGAAACCGACATGGACCAGCTCCGCAGCCACCAGGCACAGTTCATCAGCGCCGTCGCCGGCGGCCCAGTCGACTACGACGGCGATGAAATGGAGACCGCCCACGAGGGTATGGGAATCACCGAAGACGCGTTCGCCAATGTCGCGACCCACCTCGAAGCCGCGCTCCAAGAGAACGGCGTCCCCGACGACGACGTCGAAGCGATTCTCACCGAGGTCGCTGCCATGGAAGACGATATCGTGGAGGCGTAGCAGCCGCCGGAGTCGGGAGTGCACTCACACGTGGCACCGGAGTCGGAGACCAAGCCTGATTGTGCAGCGAAGCACGGTGTCGCTATCGCCCTGCCCCAGTAAACGGAGACCATGACAGTGCAGGTGTGTTACCCATATATTCAAAACAGTAGCTGGGTGTGAAAATGTCGCTAGTACATACGTGTTGCCGGGAAACCAATGCGTGTGAAGGGCACGAAACCGGTGCCGTCCCCCCAAGTCGGGTTGCCGTGCCTCTGACAGGTCATGCAAGCTGACGCGGTACTGGTAGTCGTCTGCCCTTCACTGTAATACTGCAAGAGTAGGTTTCGGAGACGATTGGCTTTGTGAGGCCGGATATCAACTGGTATTGATGCTTCTCCTTGTTGTTCGCAGATAACGGGCACGGTGGGATTCGAACCCACGACCGTCGGATGTCTTCCCCCGATGGCAGCGCCAGCGGAGATAGAAGTCCGACGCTCTATCCGGGCTGAGCTACGTGCCCTCGCTACCGTATATTTCCGGCGGTGACAAAAGAAGTGCGGAACACGGTCGCCGCTCAACCATCGCGGTCGAGGTCTTCCTCGACATCGTCAGCCGTCGTGATGGCGTTCACGTTGCCGGTCTGAATCGCTGTCAGGCCAGCCAAGTCACAGAGGGCGTCGATTTCGTCCTGTGTCGTCGAGACCAGCAGATCGTTGAACTGGAGGTGGCGCTCGACGGTCGCGCCGGCGGCTTCCGCGGCGGCGGCGACGCGCTCGGGGTCGGCATCATCGGCCGTTTCGAGAACCAGATCGACGGGCTCGCCATCGATTGGGTCCGCGCGCAGACTCTCGACAGCACGGGAGACGTACATCACTCGGATGAGGGACCGCCGGGGCCTTGGTTGTGCTGTTCGGTGCGGTCGAAGCGGGCCTCCGCGACAGCGAAGCCCAGCGTACTGACCAGGCCGAGCAGCGTCCCGCCAGTGAGCATTATGGCGAGGTATTCCAGATCCTGAATCCCGAGGAAGAAGGCGCTGACGGCGTGTAGCACGAGGGCGATCGAGAGGACATAGAAGGGGGCGTTGAGATACCGCCAGCGGAAGCTCCCGTCGAGATACTCGTCGGTCACGCGGCCGAGGCTGGAGGTAATGCCCGCGGCGGCAAACCACTGAATCGCGCCAGAGACCAGCGACGCGATAACTTCCAGTGCGTCAGGGTCCGTCTGGCGTTCGAACTCCTGGACGCCGCTAACGCCGCCGATAACGAGCAGTGCGGCCGCGACGACGTAGGTGATGATAGTTACCCGACCAGCGTACAGTCCGGCGGTCGTTCGCTCGACTGCTTCGTCCAGTATTTTCTCAGCGCCGAGGCCCCGTGCGAGGATATAGAGCCCAAGCAAGCCGGAGATGACGCCCAGCGCGGACCCGGGATACCCAAGGGCTTCGACGGCGATTGTCAGCGGGTAAATCAGCAAGAGGATACCCAGCGGAACCAGTATCGTCCCGCGGGTCTCCGGGTCGTCGAGTACCTGCTTGATGGTGTAGTACATCGACTCGAGGTTCTGGGCCTGACGGACGACGACGCGGCGAACGCCGTTAATTTGGACCCGGGAACGGATGACGGGGACCACCGACTCATCCTGTGCGCCGTCGGTGACCAGCAGCGCTCGCACATCCTCGTTGGCTGCCAGCGACGCGAGAACAGTATCGACCTCCTCGCCGACTGCCCGGTTGGCGGCGACGTCGCTTCCGTCGACACCGGTGACGGCTGCGACTTCGACCGGTTCGTCGGTAATGTCGTCATAAATGTGGACGCCCTCGAACAGGACGTTCACGTCGGAGTCCTCCGGGTCGTTCGAAGCCAGCGCCACCGCTGCGTCTACGACGGCATCGCGCCCGATGACTGGCGTGTCGATGCCGGTCTTGCGACCGAGGTCGTCGTCGAGGTCGATACACAGCACCAGCAGCATCTACCGGCGCTACGCCGCCTGTCTTTAACTTCTTTCGGGACCGCTCACTTTGATTCCGGGAGCGTGCCTCGGGTCCGGCGCTCGACGAGCAGCAGCGCCGCGAGCCCGAGAATGATGAGCGTGTACGCCGCTGCGGCAGTGAGCGCGGCCTGTTCGGAGCTGTACTCGCCGGTGCGGAAGATGATGGCTTTCCGAACCATCGCGATGACGCCCGTGTAGATGACCAAGCGGACGATGCGGCGCGTCTCGCTTTCCTGCGTGTACGCGACGACAGTCTGGTACACCTCGACGATAATGAACAGGAGGAGGGCTGTGTCGATGAAACCAACAACGACCAGCGGGTCAGTGATATCGCCACGGAGTGCGCTCTGGAGTATCTGGAGGGTCAGGTCGAAGACGCCGATAGCAAAGAGGAGGACCAGTACCAGCGCCGCGATGACTTCGACGTACCGGATAAGCGACTCGCTGACCCCCAGCACTCGATCGTCGAACGACTCCGCTTCCGGCAGTGGCCCGCCCACGGGGTCGGCATCCTCGTCATCCATACGCACAGAACGGACGCCGGCCCATTCAAAGCGGTCCCCATCTGGCGTGGCCCACCCCATGCCGTCTTATCCCACGGCGGGTCAGATGCGCACGCTTTTTCCCGCTGGGAGCGGTGGCTAGAGACAATGATTTCCGAGGGCTGCGAACAGTGCGCCAAAGGCGGCAAGATGGTGCTGTTCGTCTACGGCTACTGCGACCAGCGAGACTGCTTCTACTGTCCCCTCGGGGAAAACCGCAAGAACGTCACCCAGATGTACGCCAACGAGCGTCCCATCGAGGACGACGCGGACGTTATCGAGGAAGCAAAGCGCATGAGCGCGCTGGGAACCTCAATCACGGGTGGCGAACCCCAGGAAGTACTCGACCGGACCTGTCACTATCTGGAACTGCTGAAAGACGAGTTCGGCGAGGACCACCACACGCACCTCTACACCGGCATTCCCGGCGGCCGCGAGAATATGCGCCGTCTATCGGAAGCCGGCCTCGACGAGATCCGCTTCCACCCGCCTCTAGAGCAGTGGGGTGACCTTCACGGCACCGAGTGGGAGGATATCCTCTACATCGCCCGCGAAGAAGGACTGACGCCGGCCTTCGAGATCCCCGGCATCCGCGCCGAGGAGGAGTTCCTCGAATTCCTCGACGAGGGTGCGGCCGACTTCTGTAACATCAACGAGTTCGAGATGTCCGACGGGAACTACCGCCGGATGCAGGAGGAGGGCTTCGAACTGAAAGAGGACCACATGAGCGCCGTTGAGGGGTCCCACGATATTCTGGAAAAAATGGGCGACCACGAGAAGGTGTACTTCTGTACGAGCGTCTTCAAGGACGCCGCCCAGCACCGCTCGCGGCTCAAGCGGATGGCCCGCAACATCCGCCGCCCGTTCGACGACGTGACCGACGACGGGACGCTCGTCTACGGGAAGGCGTGGACCTCCGAGGCCCGGCTCGAAACCCTCGGCGTTCCCGAGGAGTACTACACCGTCAAATCCGACCACGTCGAACTCGCCTGGTGGCTGCTGGAGGAGATGGTCGAGGAGGGCGATGTCGAGAAGGGTGAAATCGTCGAGCAGTACCCGACCTACGACGGGACGGTCGTTGAGCGGACACCGCTGTCGAACAGTGCTGACGCCGGACGAGCGACGGCCGACGACTAGGAACCCAATTCGGTTCGGCTTCTCGATTACTGCCAGTCACAGACCTGCACTGTCCAGCCGTGGCTTTATTTATCAGCTAAGAGAAATGCCGGTGACCCTCCATGCGCCTTGCTATCGACAGCGGTAAGCTCCTGTACGCACTCGGTGTCCTGTTCGCCGCAGCGGCGCTGCTGTATTTCGTCCGCGATGTTGTGTTCAATCTCTCGATAACGGTGAAGGCGGCGCTACTGTTGCTGGGCTTTATTGCGCTGTTCGTTGCGGGTGTGGCCCTCGAACGAGACGTGCTTGACGTCGTCGCCTTTGCCCTCAGTGGCGTGACCTACGTCGTGTTCGTCGGCTACGTCGTCGTTCGGTATTCACCGGGTGAAACGGGGACGTTCCTGTTGCTCGCCGCGTCCGCGGGGCTGTTCGTCGGGCTCGGCTACGCGCTTCGGGCAGGGATTCCGACGCCGTCACGGCGAACGGCGACGGTTGCCCTCGGCGGCCTCCTCATCGTGAGCGGCGGACTCGTGGGAGCCGACGCGCTCAGCGGCGGAGTGACCTACGATGTGCAGACAGACGAGTCCGTCACCGTGTCGGTCCCGGAGACAAGGCAGGGAGGTGGCGGGTACCCACCCGTCAGCAGGCAGGTCGGAACGGTTACCGTTTCGAACCCGTCACCGTTCCTGCGGGCACTCAACCCCCCGACCGTCTCAAGCTGTCTCGTCGGACCTGCCGAGAACCCCCGGGAGGACGTGTGGGTGGATGTGGATAGAGACTGGGACGAAGATACACTCGCCGGGTCGACCACGAAGTCCTACGCAGTGACGGCCGAGTTCCGACTGGACACGAACCGCACCAGACAGATAACGTTCGCCATCGAGCGAGGCAGCGACTGCAGCGTCGTTCGGTCCGAGCCGACGATAGCGATTCAGGTCGACGGAAGCAACAGATTAGACTGACTACTCCAGTTCTGTGAGACACTCCTGACAGTAGGAGGCGTCTTCCATGTTCGGCGTGCCGCAGGTGTCACAGGTCACGACCGATAGACCGGTCTCCGAGAGCGGTGACGCCTCTTCGGTTAGTACGTCAGCCGGCCAGTCAGGGCCGGTTGGCGACTGATCCCGCATCTCGCTGCGCTGGTGGACCTGTTGAATGAGTTCGTCGTCACGCATCGCTTCGAGGCCACGCCACAGCCCCAGAAACAGCAGCGTCGGCGCGACGATGACGAACAGGCCAGCGATGACGCGCAGCGCCAGTTCCACCTGGCCGAGTGGCATACGTTCACAAGGATCTGGAACGTAGAGTATCCTTCGCCGTATCCGTCGGCTCGCGGGCCGACAAGGTGCGTCGACGCCTTCTTGCCTCGTCTCGCTGAACACGGGGTATGAGTGGTACTACCGTGGCAGTCGGTGGTGGACTTGCGGTGGTCTTGCTTCTCGGATTGAGCGCGTTCTTTTCGAGCTCGGAGATAGCAGTGTTCTCGCTACAGAAGGACTGGATCGCGCAACAGGCGGCGACAGGCGACCGCCAAGCCGAGGTGCTGCAAGAACTGTACGACAATCCACATCGCTTGCTGGTGACACTGCTGGTCGGCAACAACATCGTCAACATCGCAATTTCGAGCATCCTCACCGTCCTCGTGGCGGGCTATCTCTCCCCGGGGCCGGCGGTCGTTGCGACCACGGTCGTGACGAGCTTTCTCATCCTAATTTTTGGCGAAATCGTGCCGAAGGCGTTCGGCCTCGGAAATGCCCAGAAATGGGCCTTGACTGTCGCATCACCGGTCCGGGTCGTCGAGCGTGTCCTCTCCCCGCTTATCACGCTGTTCGACGGGATCACCAGCCGAATAAACGCCCTCATCACGGTCGAGACGGACATCGAGAAGCCGTATCTGGACTGACTGTCAGTACTGGTACAGCGAAACGACGAACGGGAGCCTGTTGTACATCCAGATCGCCAGCGGCAGGCCGACGATTGTTAACGATAGCGCGTACGCGATGCCAGTCCAGACACCACTGGCCCACCAGCCGACGAAGACAAACCAGACCGCGCGGACGAGCAGTGAGTGCTGCGAGCCGCCGTCACTCTCCGTGACGAGCCGGTCGCGTCGTTTGAGCGTCAGCACCAGCGGCACCTTGTTTATCATCTTGATTCCCAGTGGGAGGCCGATGATCGTGACGTTCAGGAACCACGCAACCGAGAGCCAGATGCCGGTCACCCACCAGCCGACGAACAGAAACCACGCCGCCCGAACGAGGAGAGACCGCTGTTCACTCATACCTGAACGTACCCCGGCCGGCATCATAAGCTTCCTGTCCGGTGTGTGAGGACAGAAACCGACCCAGCCACACAGTGGGAGATCGAGCGTTACGCTTCGAACCCGTCCTCGAAGACGAACGTCCCGTTCCGCTGGACGACCTGCACCGACCTTTTTCAGCGTCGGGTCGCCAGAGGCGACCGCTCCTTGAAAAACGTCGACGAAAAGGCCGACCGCTCACTCCGTTCGCAGTCGGTACTCAGTCCTCGAACCCGTCTTCGAAGACAAACGTCCCGTTCCGCTGGACGACTTCACCATCGACTTCAATGAACGAGTCCTCGCTCATGTCGACAATCATGTCGACGTGAACGGCCGACTCGTTTTGCTCGTTGTCCTCGCCAACAGTCTCGTCGTAAGCTCTTCCTACTGCCATATGAACGGTATCGCCCATCTTTTCATCGAACAGCATATTGTAGGAGAACTGGTCGATATCTCGGTTCATTCCGATACCCAGTTCGCCGAGTCGGCTCGCACCGTCATCAGTCGATAGTACCTCTGTCAGAAGGTCCTCGTTCTTGCCGGCGCTATGCTCGACGACTTCACCGTCCTCGAACCGGAGGAAGACATCGGTCACTTCCCGGCCCTGATGGTACAGCGGTTTGTCAAAGAGCACCTCGCCATCGACGCTGTCGGGGACTGGCGCAGTGAACACCTCGCCGCCGGGAAGGTTCTTTTCGCCGTAATCATTGAGCGTCTCGTTACCGGTGACAGACATCGTCACGTCCGTTGTCTCCCCGGAAACGATGCGGACCTCGTCGGCAGGATCGAGTATCTCGACCATCTGTGCCTGATGTTCGCGGACGGCGTCCCAGTCTTTGAGGACGGCGTCCCAGACGAAGTTCTCGTACCCCTCCGTAGAGGTCTGGGCAAGCTGGGCGTTAGCGGGCGCGGGGTACTGTGTGAGACACCAGGTCTTTGAGAGGCGTTCGTTCAGAAGCGGCTGCTGGGACTGCTGATAGGCGGCCGTCGTTTCAGGGTCGACGTCGCTGGTCTCGGTGACGTTGTCGCTACCCTTTATCGCGATATACGCGTCCATCTCCTCATATAGCGCTTCGATGTGGCTCGGCGTCTCAAACTCATCCCGGTTGCGGAGGTAGGCGCGACGGAACCGCTCACCGAGGCGGTCCTGTACAACGAGCGGGTTTGCGCCACGGTCGGCAGCGAACTCATGTAGCGCAGTAACGAGGTCCGCAGCCTGCGGGTGGGCATCAATGACGAGATTGTCGCCTTCGCTCAGATCGATAGAGTGGTCAACGATGACTTCCGCGTGTTCGCGAATACGTGGGTCCATACAGATAGGCACCACCGACGGCCCCTAACCGTTACCCTCCCGGCTACTTCTTCTTGCTCTGCTGGAACCCTTCTTTGAATCCCTGAAAGGTCCGGCGGAGCATCAGATACATGAAGAAGAAAAACAGGAGCACAGCAGCGAGGAGTGCGTAAGTGAGCAGGTCAGCCATACCGGCGGTTGTCGAGCCGACATCAAAGTCCTTTCGGGAGTCCCGCCTTCGGGCGTCTACTGTGCGATATTGGAGGGTAAAATGCGGGTTTGACCGATAGCTACAACGACCACTGTGCTTTGGCAAAGACTCATAATCCCATAGAACATACAGATAGTCATGTCGTTGCTGCCCTCTCGGGACCCGGCGACCCCGGACGCCGAACCCCGAGTTATCGGTGTCGACAGTGATGATGCGGACGACGTGCTGTCGGCACTCTCGGCAGAGACCGCGCGCAACTTACTGTCAGAGCTAAACAAGGAGCCAGCACCGCCGTCGGAGCTGGCCGACCGGGTCGATACGTCGCTGCAAAACGCACAGTACCACCTGAAGAAACTCAAGAACGCCGGTGCGGTCGAGGTCGTCGATACGGCGTACTCCGAGAAAGGGCGCGAGATGGACGTGTTCGCGCCGGCCAACCAACCACTCGTTATCTGTGCCGGTGACGAACAGGAGACATCGGGGCTTCGGGCGGCGCTAGCGAACATTATCGGCAGTCTCGCGATCATCGGCTTCGCCAGCCTGCTGGTCCAGCAGGTGTTCGGGAGCGGGCTGGGGTCGTTGTTCGGTGGCCAGGCCGTATCGTCCGGGAGTGCGGACACTGGCGCCCGGGATCCGAGTTTTTACGCCGGGAACACGACCGTGACCGACGGCAGCTTTGAGGCGACTGCGGGCGCACTCGACACCGCCGCACGGGGTGGTGCCGAGGCTGCCGCCGCTGCGATTCCGCCGGGGGTGGCGTTCTTCGCTGGCGGCGCGTTCGTCATTGCAGGCATGGCGGCGCTGTGGTATATGCGACAGTAGCCGCTTGCGACCGTTTTTGCTCCGGTATCCAAAATAGACATAGACTAGACGGATTCCGCAATACGCTTACCGCTCAACGATGGTCGTCGAAATCGGCGTCCCGTCTGGGGAGCGAAGCCGGACGCGAACGTCCCCGGCTATGACATCTAGTTCCGCGTGGGCCGGCTGGTATCGCCGCGGGTCGGCGTAGCTACCCGGATTGACCAGCGTCCAGCCGCCGAAGTCGGTCAGTACAGGCTTGTGCGAGTGACCGACAACGACGATATCGGCGTTTTCCTGCCGAGCCAACATGCTGAGGGCGGTTTCGGTGTGTTCGTGCCCGTGCACAACGACGATCGTCAGGCCTTCCCAAGAGACGGTTGCAACATCGGAAAGCCGGGCCCTGACTGCCGGTCTGTCGTTGTTCCCGACAACGCCGGTGAGTTCATCGCATTCAGCGTCGATAGCATCAAGAACCTGCTCAGTCATGAAATCGCCCGCGTGGAGAACGTGGTCGGCTTCGCGGACGGCGTCAAGCGTCCGACCTGTCAGTCGATGGTCGTCCGTCCCGTGCGTATCTGAGATAGCAGTGAGCATACCGCCGGTAGTGGAGCCAGGTATAAATCCAGAAGCATTTTGCGTCATGAATGTGACGGAAAAATAATGGCAGGGAGCAAGTCAGTCGTCATCGCTGCACTGATAGCCAACGCCGCGATTGCGATACTGAAGTTCTTCGGCTTCCTTCTGACGGGGAGTGCCGCAATGCTGTCGGAGACGTACCACAGCATCTCAGATACCGGGAATCAGGTGTTCCTGCTTATCGGGATTCGGTTCAGCGATCGGGAGCGCGACCGGCGCCATCCCTTTGGCTACGGCAAAGCGCAGTTCTTCTACAGCTTTCTCGTCTCCGTGTTCCTGTTCGGCATCGCTGGGTGGGAGAGCGCGAAACACGGCTGGAACGAGCTTACGGCCGGCGGCCACGGCGGCGGTGGACATGCCGGCGAGGCGGTCGAGTTCCTGTTTTTCTCCTTCCAGCCCCCGGCCTGGCTGGACCCGCTGTGGGTCAACTACACTGTCCTCATCGGCGCGTTTGTGTTCGAAACGTACGCGCTGGTAAAGGCCCGTGCAGAGATGAAAAAGCAGATCGACCGGAACGACTGGTCGGGCTACCGCGAGGCCTTCCGCAAGACCAGCGACGTGACAACGCTGACCGCGCTGACTGAGGACACCATCGCGCTCACGGGGATCGTCATCGCGCTGACTGGGTTGGTTCTCGAACAGATGACCGGCAACCCCTTTTTCGACCGGATCTCCGCGCTGCTCATCGGGATTATGCTGATGGGATTTGCCCTAGCGCTGGCCTGGGAGAACAAGCGCCTCCTGCTCGGGGAGAGCCTCCCGGCGGACGAGGAACAGCGCCTCCGTGATGTCATCATGCAAAACGAGCACGTAACCGATATCATCGGCTTCCGAACGGTCTATTTCGGGCCGAATGAGGTTATCGTCTTCGCAGATCTGCAGTTCGACCCAGCGCTGGACACGGAAGCGATGGATGACGAGATAACGACCCTCGAATCTGCGATGCAGGACACCAACGGCGATATCAGGAAAGTCTACATTGAGCCAGAGCTGTAGGGGTCGCTCTCTGCAAGCCACCACGGAATCGGGACGCGCTCAATATCGGTCGTGACTGTCACTGTCGTGTCGATATCCGGCCGATCCGGTCGTCGCTCAGTGTGTTCGACGTATCTGATTACCCCCTGCCGATCGACGTACAGCCGCGACCGTCCGATTTCGGACTCGTTCTCGGTAGTCGGTGTCTCGGCCGTATCCGTCGCGGCCAGAACAGCGACAGGTCTTCCGTTCCACCGGAGAGAATCCACCTGCCGATACGCAGTATCCGACAGCAGCTGTCGGAGTAGGTCAACTCCGGCCGGGGAGGCGACCAGCGACGTGTTCGGCGTCGCGTCCCTGGTGGCGTACGGCGTATCGGGGTCGTCGCGGACGTTCGTGTACACTGTCCCGTTGGCGCGGACCACGTCATCCGAGATCGGACCGAACCGCCGTCTGACGCGCGTTACCTCTCGCTCATGGTCGATCCAGACGTCGAGCGTGTTCTGTGGCCCCGCCTGTTCGACGTGGCGGTGGAAGCTCCGAGTCGCCAGCGCCTGCTCGTGACGGTCCAGTAGTCGGTCCATGTCGACCGTCCCGTCGCTGATCGGGACTGAGACTGTCGCCTCCGGCGTGTTAGTGGGGACGGGCGCTGGCGTCACCGGGTCGCTGTCGTCCGCCGTTGGTCCAGCCGGAAAGACGCCGGAACAGCCCGCGAGAAGCGCGATACCGACAGCGAGTGTGACGCGCCACATATGGTTCTGGAGGGGCGCTCGCGGCAAGTAGCTGTGGGGGCGAACCCTTTTGCCGGTGAACGGCCAATCGGGGCACGTGGCAACGACGGACGACGGCTACATGCGGTTTTTCCCCTTCGAGGAGCCGTACGACCATCAGCAAGAGGCGATGGGAACGATATACGACGCGCTCGAGGAGGGCCGTGACGTACTGTTCGAAGGGGCCTGCGGGACCGGGAAGACGCTCGCGTCGCTGGTCCCCGCGCTGGAACACGCCCGCGAGACGGGCAAGACCGTCGTCATCACGACGAACGTCCACCAGCAGATGCGCCAGTTCGTCGAGGACGCCAGAGCAATTACCGACCAGGAGCGCCTGCGAGCGGTCGTCTTCCGGGGGAAAGGGTCGATGTGTCACATCGACGTGGACTACGAGGAGTGTCAGGCGCTTCGGGACACGACTCGTGATCTGGTCGAGGTTGAGAGTGATATCGCTGAACTCGAACAGCGTGAGGGAGAACTCCTTTCTGACGGGCAGGCGGGCAGCAGCGAGGCAATGGAGGCCCGCAACGCCGTTGTCGAGGAACTCCGGGATCTGCAGGACGAGCGCGAGGAGATCGAAACCGAGCGCTCGACCTGTGACCACTACTACCGGAATCTTACCGTCGATACCAGCGAGTTCTACGCCTGGCTGTTCGACGACGTTCGAACACCCGACGACGTGTACGAGTACGCCCATCAGCAGGGACTGTGTGGCTACGAACTGCTGAAAGAAGGCATGGACGGCGTCGACCTCGTCGTCTGTAACTACCATCACCTGCTCGACCCGACCATCCGTGAGCAGTTCTTCCACTGGATCGGCCGCGACCCCGAGGACATCATCGCCGTCTTCGACGAGGCCCACAACGTCGAGTCGGCTGCCCGGGACCACGCCCGGCGGACGCTCACCGAGAACACGCTCGACCAGGCGCTCGACGAACTCGACGCCGAGGACGACGCCCGGGCCGACGCCGCAGCGAACGTCATCGAGACGTTCCGGGACGCCCTCGTCGAGGCCTACGAGAATTCTTTCGAGTTCGGCGGCCGCGAGGCCGTCGACGAACACTGGGATGACATCACTATCGCCAACGACGATCGGAAGGACGACCTGACGCTTGCCTTCCTTCAGGGCTACACCGGCCCCGGCTTCCACGAGGAACTGGACCACGCGCTGGCCCTCGGCCGAGATCTCGACGCCCGCTACCAGGAGGCGTTCAAAGAAGGGGACCTCGACACCAGAAAGGAGTGCCAGACCCTGCAGGCCGCCGGCTTCATCTCCGACTGGCTCGATGAGACGGACGAGACTGGCCAGTACCCCGTCGTCAGCGTCCGCCGCGACGAATCGACCGACGAGGTGTACGGCCGCGCGGAGCTGTACACCTGTATCCCCGAGCAGGTCACCCGCGACCTGTTTTCCGACCTCCATGCCGCCGTGTTGATGAGCGCCACGCTCCGGCCCTTTGACGTGACCGAGAACATCGTCGGCGTCGAGGACCCGGTGACGATGGCCTACGGAGCACAGTTCCCCGAGGCGCGCCGCCGAACCTACGCCGTCGACGGCCCGGCGCTGTTTTCCAGCGAACGGGACGACCCACAGACCCAGCAACGCATTGCGCGCACGCTCGAAGACATCGTCCGCTTTACACCCGGAAATACCCTCGTGTTCTGTCCCTCTTACAGCGAGGCCGAGCGCTACCATGACATGACCGCTGTGAGCGCGACCCGGTATCTTGACAAGCCGGGCACGCAGGCCCGTGACCTCCGGGAGGCCTTTACCGACGGCGACGACGGCGTTCTCTACACCTCGCTGTGGGGAACACTGGGTGAGGGCGTGAGCTACGACGGCGACGACGCCCGAACCGTCGTGGTCGTCGGCGTCCCATACCCCCATCTCGACGACCGGATGGACGCCGTGCAGGACGCCTACGACGTGGCCTTCGGCGATAGCGAGGACGACGCGGGCTGGCGCTATGCCGTCGAAATTCCGACGGTCCGGAAGACACGTCAGGCCCTCGGCCGCGTGGTCCGCTCGCCGGACGACTTCGGCGCGCGCATCCTGCTCGACAAGCGCTACACGGAGGCCGCCGAGATGGAGATGCACGACTACGCCGTCCGGGGGACCTTTCCTCCTGAGGAACGCCGCGAGATGGTGGATATCGGCCCTGAGAAGCTCAAGTTCGCGATGTTGAACTTCTATCAGGACATGGGCGCCTACGACGGGCCGCCGCCGAAGCCCTGAGAACGGCTGGAAACGACTGTTACAGTCCGGTCCTGACGCTTGTTTACGACCGCGGGACTAGAGATCCGGTTCAAGTTCGGTGCCACAGTCAGGGCAGACAAGTAGGAACCCCTCGTCAGCCGGTTCCAGCGCGAGGACATCGCTGTCACAGTCAGGGCAGGGCTGTGCAACGCGGCTCTCAGTCGAATTCCTGGGCGCACCGAGTGCCAGCGCGACTACCCGGTCGTCGCTTTCGTTCCGGCCCTGTTGATACTCTCCGGGCGCGAACCGGACGACTTCGTGTGGACCGACGGTGACTGTCTCACTCTCGCCGGCGGGGTCAGGCCGGTGTTCAAAGGTAGCAGTGCCCTCGACGACGTAGAACACCTCTTCTTGATCGAGGTGTGCGTGTAATCCGCCCGAGAAGGCCTCACCGGGGTCCAGAACATATCGGTTGATTGCGACATCAGTCGTACCCAGCGGGTCTGCAAGCCCGCGGCGGTCAACGTCGCCACCCATCGCCTGTGGTTCGATTTCGTCGGCAGAGACGTGCTCCATAGAGGGACAACAGCAGGGGACACACAAAAATAGAGAGCCCATCGTTCGACTGGAAACCGGATGTTTTGAAACCCTCCACACGAAACTCGCGGGCAATGCTAGTCGCCTTCGACTTCGACGGGACGCTCTCCGACTCGGAGATGACGGTCCTACTCGGGAGCCAGAACGGGACGGCCGAGGACATGGCCGACATCACCGAGCGCGCGATGAACAACGAAATCGAGTACGCCGAGAGCCTCCGCCAGCGGTGCGCGTTGTTGGAGGACCTCCCGGACGAGCAGGCCCAGACGGCCTTCGACGAGGTCGCTCTGCGCCCCGGCGCGGCAGAGGTCATCGAAGCCCTGCGAAACGCCGGCGTCTACGTCGCTATCCTCACTGGCGGGTTCGAGCGCGGCGTCGAGGCTGCACTCGAAACGGAGGGGGTCGAGGTCGACGCTATCGTCGCCAACCGACTGCCCGTGGAAGATGGAACGCTGACCGGCGAGGTCCGCGGGCCGCTCATCTCCGGCACCAAGGACGACGCAATGGAGGTCGTGACGGCGGTCACTGGCGAAGACCGAGACACGACCGTCGCCGTCGGCGACGGGGCCAACGACCTGCCGATGCTCGAAGTCGCGAACCTGGCTATCGGCTTCGACCCGAAACCAGCTGTCGCGCCATCGTGTGACACGTCGGTCGAGACGATGGACGAACTGTACGACCTGCTGGAAGCCGAGGAAATCCTGTAGCAACGTCGTCGTTTTTGTCGGTCACTGGTCCGGTCTGTACGCTACACTGTAGACGGAGAACAAACGGGGAGTGGCACGCTCCCCACGGATGCGAGCAATCGTTGTCGGACCAATGACAGAGTATGGTTGAGCGTGAACCGACGCGTGCTCGCTATCGGCGACGGTTCATTGAATACATCATCCTCTCGCGTAATAAGCCTAATGAACAGGTTAATTATTGCGCGATAGTGGTTAGACCGTCCAGAAAAGCTCCGTAAAATACTGTACCTTTAGTTAGTTGGTTGCCTGTCCGATGGCCTGATCGAGGTCGGCCTTGATGTCCTCAACGGACTCGGTACCGACGGAAAGACGGACCATGTCGTCGGTAACGCCGGCAGCGGCCTTTTCCTCGTCAGTGAGTTGCTGGTGGGTGGTCGAGGCCGGGTGGATGATGAGCGTCTTCGCGTCGCCGACGTTTGCCAGCAGGGAGGCGATTTCCGTCGATTCGACGGTTGTTCGGGCAGCATCGTAGCCTGCGTCGAGACCGAACGTTATCATACCGCCGTAGCCACCGTCGAGGTACTCGCTGGCGGTGTCATGCGTTTCGTGATCTTCGAGGCCGGGATAGGTGACCCACGAAACCTCGGGGTGGTCGTCGAGGAACTCGGCGACGCCCATCGCGTTGTCGCAGTGACGGTCCATCCGCGCGGGCAGCGTCTCCAGACCCTGCATCGTCTGCCAGGCGTCGAAGGGGGACTGCTGGCAGCCCAGATCACGGAGGCCGCGGGCGATGGCGGCGTAGGTGAAGGCCGCGTCCTCGAATCGCTCGCGGAAGTTGACGCCGTGGTACGCGGGGTTGTCGCCGGCGATTTCGGGATACTTGTCGGCGTGTTCCTCCCACGGGAAGGAGCCCCGTCGACGAGAACGCCGCCGACAGTGGTACCGTGGCCGTGGATCCACTTCGTCGTGGAGTTCCAGACGAGGTCGGCCCCGTGTTCGATTGGGTTGCAGAGGTACGGCGTCGCGAAGGTGTTGTCGACGAAGAAGGGGACACCGTGGTCGTGGGCGATCTCGGCAAGGCGCTCGAAGTCGGGCGTGACGAGCGACGGATTGCCGATGGTCTCACAGTGGACGTAGGCCGTGTTCTCGTCGATGGCCTCGGCGTAGGCGTCGTAGTCGAGTGTGTCGACGAAGCGCGTCTCGACGCCGTTGCGCGGCGCGGTGTGGGTGTAGTAGGTGTAGGTTCCGCCGTACAGCGACGATGCGGTGACGACGTTGTCGCCGACATCCGCGAGCAGGAACGTCGCCAGATTCAGCGACGCCATCCCGGAGGCCGTGGCGACCGCGCCGACGCCGCCCTCCAGCGCCGCCAGTCGCTCTTGGAGCATCCCGACCGTGGGGTTCATCAGCCGCGAGTAGATGTGGCCCGGCTTTTCGAGTGCAAACTGCTTGGCCGCGTCTTCGGCGTCCTCGAAGACGTATGAGGTGGTCTGGTACAGCGGCGGCGCACGCGAGCGGGTCTCGGCGTCCGGCTCTTGTCCGACGTGCAGCGCGTCGGTTTCGAATCCGTGGTTCTGGTCGTCACTCATACTCTCTCCTTTTACTGGATGGGTCTTAATTGCGCCTCAATCGGTGAGGCCCGCCACTGCTACGAGATACCGGTGATTCTTCGGGCTGTTCCCGATCAGATTCGGGGTAGAAGGCCAAGCCGTTATCGTACTTCTGGAGGAACAGGTAGGCAAGTCTTCTGGCCGGGAGCGAGTGGTGCGACGACCGTCGCACCCAAAGCGACCCGGGGAAGGGCAGGCTTGCATTAGTGAGCTTCTGACATAGCTGACGAGCATACCGCGCGCCGACGGCGCGCGGTTTCTCCGGAATCGCAGAGCGATTCCGGCCTTTTCGCCCACGTTTTTCGAGGAGCCGTCCCACAGCGCGCTCGTAGAGCGCGCGAGGAACGGCGACACTGAAAAAGGTGGTTTAGCTGAACTTCCGGACCGTCATATCCAGCGTATCCAGATCCAGAATCGGTGCAAAGCCGGCGTCAGGGTCGATGTTGACGCTTTTCTGGAATTCAGTCTGGGCCTGCCAGCAGCCGGAGTTCAGGGCAACGACGTTATGATACTCGCCCCAGCCAAGCTTGTGGACGTGGCCAGTGTGGAACACATCGGGGACTTCCTCCATTACCAGATAATCGCGGTCCTCAGGGGCGAGCCGGGTGTGGCCGCCGTACTGCGGTGCGACGTGGCGTTTCTTCAGGAGCTGGTACATCGCCTTATGTGGTTCCTCATAGCTGGCTTCCTCATCCGGGAGTTCAGCGATGACTTCGTCAAGCGAGACGCCGTGGTACATCAACACCGTGACGCCCTCAACAGTGACCAGCGAGGGGTTTGAATGGACCTGGGCGTCGTGGGCACTCATGATGTCCCGGAGCTCCTCGTCGAAGCCCGGCTGGGGTTCGGCCAGCCGAACGGCGTCGTGGTTGCCCGGGATCATCCGGATCTCCATGTCAGCCGGGACTTCCTTGAGATACTCTGAGAACGCGCGGTACTGGTCGTAGATGTCGATGATGTCCAGTTCCTTGTCCTGCTCGGGATAGATGCCGACGCCCTCCACTATGTCGCCGGCGATGAGCAGGTACTCGACAGTTTCGGCTTCGGAGGTGTGGAGCCAGTCGGTAAAGCGATGCCAGGCGTCCTCCATGAACTCCTGACTACCGACGTGGACATCGGAAATGAGCGCCGCCTGAACGTGGCGGTCAGCGGTTGAGGGGCTGTGCGTTCGGGGCACGTCCGGGAAGTATAGTGAGTCCACGAACAGAATGCCGGCGTCGTCGGCCAGCGTCCCCTCGACGGCGATGACCTCGTCCATGAGCAACTGCTGGACGAGGTCGGCGATAGGGCGGTCTTTCATCACCAAACAGGGGAAGGTCCCGTTCGTGTCTTCCAGTTCGACCAGCCAGTGGCCGCTGGCGGTCGAGCGGATATCAGAGACCATGCCGATCAGCGCTGCGTCGCTGCCGCCGCCCATGTTCTCGATAGCGTCGGTCGGCCGGTGGTTCACTCTGCCGCGCAGTTTGCCCGCCAGTTTCTCGTAGCGATCCCGGAACACCGAGACGAAGTCCGAGTACTCCCCGGTTCCAGTGGACTGGCCGGTCATATCGTTCGCAACGTCGATAGCTCGGAGGGATGTGTCTACATCCCGTGACCCCCCCGTTTCAGGTGGAACTGACGTACCCGGTTCAGTCGACGTGGTCGAGTCGGTTCCAGTTGAAACGGGCGGGTGTGTATGAGTCGGAGCGCCGGTCGTTTCGGTTCCGTGGTCTGGTTCGGTACTCGGCGTTCCGTCGCCGCTTTCTATCGCTTCAACCACAGATTCGACGTGATCGGTTGTCAGCTTCAGCGCCTCATCGGGGACCGTTTCGAGTGCGCGTTCTAGCGTCGACGATGGGTCCCGCGTGTCAGCGATCCGAGTCACTGCCTCACGTTCCGCGTTGTAGCCGCGGCTCGCGAGTTCGCTGACGATGCGTGCCGGCGTCTCCAGAGGCACGTTCCACACTCCGTGTCTGTGGGCAAAAGGATAGCGGACCGACAGCCGTCACAAGATTGATATCCCGCTGTCAGCAATCCGAGATAGGATGGGCCGGGACGAATCGACCAGCAGCACGCCGTCAGGCGAGACAGACGAGTCTGTGGATGCGAGTCCTGCATTTCGTTTCGGCCTGTACGTCCGTGATATCGGGACGAGTGTCGGGGCGGTCCTGCTCGTCGGCGCGTTCTTGTTCGCCGTCAGTGGGGTGTGGCCGCCACTCGTCGCCATCGAAAGCGGGAGCATGGAGCCACACATCGACACTGGCGATATGGTGTTTGTCATGGACGCAGACCGCTTCTCGGGGCAGGAGGCCCGTCACGGCATCGTAACGGCAGCGGCCGGGGCCGAAACCGGGTATCAGACCTTTCAGCAGCCCGGGGACGTCATCGTCTTCGAACCCAACGGTAACGAGCAACGAACGCCGATTATCCACCGGTCGATGCTGTGGGTCGATGCTGGCGAGAACTGGTACAGCCGCGCGAACCGGGAGTACGTTGGGAGTGCGGACAGTTGCGACGAGCTTCGGAACTGTCCGGCACCTCACGCCGGGTTTATTACGAAAGGTGACAACAAATTGACCAACAATAAATACGATCAGGTCACCGGAGCGAGTACTGTTGTCCGTCCAGAGTGGGTCATTGGAACCGGGACTTTCCGAATCCCGCGTCTCGGATACGTTCGGGTCCAGCCGTCCCAGCTATGGCACACATCAGTGTCGATGCCGGTTGGAGAAGGTTCAGCGCCGGCGGCGACCTGATCAAATCGGACGGGAGCGTTCGGTCCAACAACAGAAAGTTGATTGGCTGCCTCCGAGTATTCGTGGTACGAATGGCCGGGCCAGACCGTCGGTCGTCGGACGGAGACGAAACCGAGGGACCGGGAGGGATGATGTACGTGGTCGATATCGTCAGTAGCGCCGGCTCAGTTCTGCTTGTCGGGATGCTGCTGTTCGCCGTCAGCGGTGTGTGGCCCCCGCTCGTCGCTATCGAAAGCCCGAGCATGGACCCCCATATCAAGGAAGGAGACCTCGTGTTTGTGATGGAAGAAGAGCGGTTCTCCGGCCCGGGTGACCACGGGGGTGTCGTCACCGCCGCAAATGACGACAGCTATCGGACGTTTCAGCAGCCGGGCGATGTTATCGTATACGAACCCGACGGCAACAGTCGGCAAACGCCGATCATCCACCGAGCGATGTTGTGGGTCGAGGAAGATGAGAACTGGTACAGCCGGGCGAACGGGGACTACATCGGCAGTGCGGACAGCTGTGACGAGCTCACCTCCTGTCCGGCCGACCACGCCGGCTTCATCACCAAGGGCGACAACAACGGTCGGTACGACCAGGTCGGCTCCAGCCCCATCAGCGAACCAGTCAAGCCCGGGTGGGTCGTCGGAACTGCGGAGATACGGGTCCCACTACTTGGGCAGGTCCGACTCCAGTGGAACCAAGCCGGTGCGACTGATATAGTAGCGAGCGGGGCAGGACCAGCGGTGACGAACGAAACAGGACCAACAGTGGTGAACGAAACAGAACCGGCAGCCGTGAACGCGACTGTGTCCGGGTAGCTCGTCTCACTCGAAGGGGACTGTTTCACCTGCAACGGGGAGTTCTATTGAGAGACCACAAACACACAGATCAGTTGTCGAACCGGGCCTGAACGAACGGCTGGACATCGTCGATATCGCCGAGTCGCGAATCAGACAAAAGCACTGCCTCCGTCTCTTCGGTTGGAACTGACAGCGAGATTTCTTTCGTCCGGCCGTAGCGGCCCTTCGAGACGACGACAGCGTTGACGATGCCAAGCATATCCAGTTCGGAGATGAGGTCGGTGACGCGACGCTGTGTCAGGATATCGGCGTCAATCTCCTCACAGAGGTTCTTGTAGATGTTGAACACCTCACCGGTGTTGATGTTGTGAACACCATTCTTTTCCAGGAGGATGATAGCGAAAAGGACAATCTTCGACTGCGTGGGGAGCGTCCGGACGACCTCCACAACGCGGTCGAGTTCGATTTTCTCCTGAGCCTGGCGGACGTGGTCTTCAAGAACATTGTCCGTCTGGTCCCGTTCAGCAAGTTCGCCGGCGGTCCGGAGGAGGTCGAGCGCGCGCCGGGCGTCCCCGTGTTCTTGTGCGGCGAAGGCCGCACACAGCGGGATGACATCCTCGGTGAGTGCGTCGCCTTTGAATGCCACGTCCGAGCGTGCCTGGAGGATGTCCCGGAGCTGATTCGCGTCGTAGGGCGGAAAGACGATCTCCTCCTCGCCGAGACTTGACTTGACCCGAGGGTCAAGGAAATCGGTGAACTTCAGGTCGTTCGAGATGCCCATAATCGAGACCCGGGAGTTCTCCAGTTCAGAGTTCATCCGAGAGAGGTTGTACAGGGTATCGTCACCGCTTTTCTCGACGAGCTTGTCGATCTCGTCGAGCATGATGACGACCACGCGCTCATGGTAGTCGACGGCATCGAAAAAGGAACTGTAGACACGATCTGTTGGCCACCCCGTCATCGGGACTTCCTCGAACTCCGACTTGTCGGCTTCCAGCGACTCGATTTCGGCTTCGACATCGTCAACGGAATTAAACGCCGTCTCTTCGAGTGCAGCCGTGTTCTCGCGTGCCTGTGATTGAAGCTCCTCGAGTTCAGCGATGCGGTCGTCGATGAGCTGTGCGTTCTTGTCGATGAACTTGTTCGCGAGCTGCGCCAGCACGCGGTACTGGGTGTCGGTCACCTCGCAGTTGATGTACTCGACCTCACAGGGGACCTCATACTTCTGTGAGGTCGTTTCGAGTTCCTCACTGACGAACTTCGCGGACGCGGTTTTCCCCGTTCCCGTCTTGCCATAAATAAGGATGTTCGACGGCGTATCACCGCGCAAGGCAGTAACGAGAATCGTCGCCATATTGTTGATCTGCTCCTCGCGGTGGGGGAGTTTATGTGGTGTGTACGAGGGACGAAGGACCTCTTTATTCTCGAAAATGGGTTCCCCTTCGAGAAGGTCGTCGAACAGGCCACGGGACGCCTCGTCGGAGGGATTGTCGGACCCCGCATCGAGATTGTCGAGGATAACGTCGTCAAGATCGGACGGGCCAGTCGATGTCCCGGAGTCTGTTTCGATGTCGAGTTGCCCGTCGGACCCGTCAGTCTCGTTCGACGTCTCTGTCGTCGACGGATCGGATTTCGGGGCCGAGTTATCGCTTTCGTCAGTCATAGTCGAGAGGATCCCCTTCGTTTCGTGTGGAGAGAGTTGGAGACACCGGAACAGAGGGAGCGAGGAGTGCGTCAGTACCGTTATTAGTGAGCATCAGCGCTCTCCAGTGCGTCCAGTTGAACCACATGAACCGTACCGTGATTCGATATTAAATATTTCGGTACACCACCCCTGAAACATATATGTTGCCATATTGATTATTTCTGTCGAATGAGGACTGTTGTGGTAAAGAGGACTATAGCTTCGATCTCATCGAGGTCGAACAGACATGATATAGGAGGATAGTGGTTGGAGAGGAAAGAGAGCGGTGGGGAAGTTCCGGGAGCAGGTACACTGTGTGAATATGAGTGAAGAGCATGAAGAGCCGGCACTTGTAGCGGAGACCAGCCGTACCAGGCCGACCCCCCCACCCCTTTGTTTCCGGTGGAACGGGAAACAGCCACGGGGGGAGGGGGTGGGAAGATCTATAATGACCTCTAGAAAGAGGAAAGATTTAATACAGTATCTCATAAACCAAACCCGCACCAGATAAAACAAACAGCTAGTAGGGGCTAGTGTACGGTTTTCTAGTGTCTAGGCCGCTCTAGCTAGCGAAGTCACGAATCGCACCGATCTGAACAACTGGTGCGCTCCCGATTCGACTGGCAATTCTCCCACCCCTCCCCAGGGGTATGTGGCGTTCCACCTGAAATGAAGGGGTGGGGGGCTGAGGATGGGACGCGCCACTCCTGATCGTCAGGTTTCGGATGATCGGGCTCCACCCGAACAGGTCCCCGCCACCTGCACCGACCTTGTACGTAGTAACACCCGCACGCTGATCTATACTATGCTATGCCCCCTCGTGTCAAAAAGAAAACTCATGTCTGACGTAGGCTTAAGTGAATTCGCCTATCTTTTACGGGCAGAGCCGCCATACCGGACGACTCCGGGCGGCGGGAGGATAGGATGGGATTGTTAACAAACCTCAAAGATAGCATTTCACGTGCGGCATCGACACTGTTCTCCGAAGAGGATCCGAAGCGTATCGGGATTTACGGCCCGCCAAACGCCGGCAAGACGACGTTGGCGAACCGCATTGCACGAGACTGGACCGGCGACGCCGTCGGCCCGGAGAGTCACGTTCCCCACGAGACTCGTCGTGCGCGCCGAAAGGAGAACGTCGAAATCGAACGCGACGGGAAGAAAGTGACAATCGACATCGTCGACACGCCGGGCGTGACGACGAAGGTCGATTACACCGAGTTCCTCGAACACGACATGGAGAAAGACGACGCCGTCCGCCGCTCCCGCGAAGCGACCGAGGGTGTCGCCGAAGCGATGCACTGGCTCCGCGAGGACGTCGACGGCGTCATTTACGTGCTCGACTCCGCAACCGATCCGTTCACGCAGGTCAACACCATGCTCATCGGGATCATCGAGAGTCAGGACCTTCCGGTGTTGATTCTCGCAAACAAGATCGATCTGGAGGAGTCTTCGGTTCAACGCATTCGAAACGCCTACCCACAGCACGAGACGATTCCGCTGTCAGCGCTTGAGGGCGACAACATGGACGAAGTCTACGATAAAATCGCGGAGTACTTCGGGTGATATAATGGCAGAAGTCAAAGACCCAGACGACGGCGTCCAGATCGACCTCATCAGTGGCGAACGTATGGCGGGGCTGGCCTCGATGGAGAAGATCCGAATGATTCTCGACGGGGTTCGTGACGGCAATATTGTCATCCTCGAAGAGGGACTCTCCCCCGACGAGGAGTCCCGCCTGATCGAAGTCACGATGACGGAGATTAGCCCCGACGAGTTCAACGGCATCGAAATCGAGACCTACCCCAAGTCCGAGGCCGCCGACGCCAGCATCCTTGAGCGGCTGATGGGCAAACAGTCGACCCAGAAGCTGACAGTCATCGGGCCGGCGAACCAGATAGAGACGCTCCACAAGGACGAAACGCTAATCAGCGCCCTCGTCTCTCGCAAATAATGCCCCACCAGTGTACGGACTGTGGCCGTGGCTTCGACGACGGGTCGAAGGAGATGCTCTCGGGCTGTCCCAACTGCGGCGGGAACAAGTTCCAGTATCAGCCAGAGGGAGCAGATATCTCCGAGACGCCGGATGCGGAGCCACCGGAACCACCGGGACCCGACAGCACTGTCGCCCGTACTGTCGGCAAGACCGCCGCCTCGGTGCGTGACTTCGTCAGTGGCTCCACTACGGAGGGGGACCGTCCCGCCGAGCAGTCCCATCGTGACGCCGACCGGTCGGCTGACCCACAGCCGAGTGACCCATCCCACACATCCGGTTCGCCGTCGACCGAACCCGACCCCACATCTTCGACTGAGGATTCAGCCCAGGCCAGTGCTCGTGGCGATATTGTCGAGCCAGACGAACTCCCATCCGACGCGCCGTCCGCGTCCGAATCTGAACATCAGTTCCGCCCTGTCGGTGCTGATCCTGATCCTCCGACGGAACCAGACCGGGAAGACCGCCCCGATCTGGAGGAACTGCGCGCGGAACTCAACGACCAGTTCGAGTCGATCAAGGTGCTGGAACCCGGCCAGTACGAACTGAACTTGATGGAACTGTACGACCGCGAAGAGTACATCATTGCACTGCAGGAAGATGGGCACTACTCCATCCAGGTCCCGGAAACCATCCGCTCCGAGTGATTGCCACGGTCTTCTCGCCGCCTTTCCTGATTCGCTACTCCCGTATTACCCCGTAGAACCGCTGATACAGCATTATGTCTCAATGCGGGCACAACCATTATATAATATGCCGTGGATGCTTCGGATAACGCCATGAGCCACCGAGAACTCTCGACATCGGACTCACACCTCGAAGAGTGGGCGTCACTCCTCGGTGCTGATCTCGATGACGACGGACACGACAGCGACTTACTTGACGAGCAGGACGAGCCCGCGTAACGGCCACTGTTCGTCAGGGAGCACTCCTCGCAGTCACAGTCATGTCTTCACACCGCTGGCGAGGCGAAATAGCAGATCGGGACAGCGCCCGTCCCGGACCTGCCGACCGCGACTAATATCGGGTTATGAGATTTTGTCGTACTGGTCGGAGAGCTTCTCGGCAGCGTCGGCCATCAGGTCCTGCTCGTAGTCGTCGAGGTCCCACTCGACGATCTCTTCGACACCGTTGCTCCCGAGACGGACTGGGACACCGAAGGCAGTGTCCTCGTGCCCGAACTCACCCTCTAGCTTGACCGAGGCCGGCAGCACTTCACCGGTATCGTGGAGGATGGCTTCGACCATGTGTGCGACGCCGCGTGCCGGCCCCCACTCGGTCGCGCCCTTGCGCTCGATGACGTCCATCGCCGATTCCTGCAGGTCGCCGAGCAGCTGCTCTTTCTCGTCGCCGCTGAACTCGGGGTCGGTGCCGTCGACGCGGACCTTTGAGAACACGGGAACCTGTGCATCGCCGTGTTCACCGAGGATCGTTCCTTCGACGTTCTGGACCGGCGCGTCGAACTCCTCGCTCAGGACGTAGCGGAACCGCGCGGAGTCTAGCCGGCCGCCGAAGCCGATGACCTGCTCGCGCGAGCGGTCGCCGGCCTCGTAGAGGTGGCGGTTGAGCAGATCGACGGGGTTCGAGGTGGTCAGCGAGATGTAATCGTCGTTGTGCTCGTCCAGCGAGGACTGGATGTCCTCCATGATGGGCGCGTTGTCGCCCGCGAGGTCGATCCGGGTCTGACCGGGCTGGCGAGGAATCCCAGCCGTGATGACCACCACGTCTGAGCCGGCGGTGTCCTCGTAGCCGCCCTGTCGGACGCGCGTGTTGGAATCGTAGGCGATGCCGTGGTTCGTGTCGGCGGCCTGCCCGACCGTGTCGTCTTCCTTGTCCGGGATGTCAACGAAGACGACCTCGTCAGCGATGTCACGGAGCGCGATGTTGTACCCTGCGGCTGCGCCGACCGTTCCGGCTGCGCCGACTACGCTTACCTTTGTCATACCATTCGAAAAGGCTCGGGCGCGAACGTTAAACGTGTCGAAACCCCGATTCCGCCGCGCATCGTTCAGGCGGTCTCGACGTCTCGCACCCGTAAACTGTTTTCAGCCCCGTGGCGTTGTGACTCGTATGAGCGACTTCGACAAGGAAGCCGAACGTGAGAAACTCCGCGAGAAGTTCGAAAAAGAGGAGGACAACCGGGCGGCGACCGAGCAAATGAGCGAACTCCTGTTGAAGGGTGCGACGATGACGAACGCCCACTGCAGCGAGTGTGGCGACCCCATCTTCCGCTATGACGGCCAGGAGTTCTGCCCCACCTGCCAGAAGCCGGTCGCTCGTGACACGCAGGCTAACGGGGCGGACCCGTCGGATGCTGACGAACAGGAGGGTCAGGTCGACGACGGTGACCAGATTGAGGTTGCCGACCCCAGCGGCGAGGCCCATGTCCAGTTTGGCGATGCTGACGAGGAAGCGGCCGAGAGTGTGGCGGACGCGACGGACGAACCCGCCCAGCAGGAGACTGCACACACCCAGGCCGATGCCGCTTCACACTCTCCCTCCGAACCAGCATCGTCGACGTCCGACTCGGCCGCTCCACCCGAAGCGGGGGGTAACCAGCCGACCCAGCAGTCCAGCCACTCGGAGCCAGCGCCACAGACTGCTCGAACAGGTGTTTCGTCGGAGCCTAGCAGCCGAACTGCTAACGACCAGCCGCGTGGGACATCGTCACAGAACCCCCCTGTTTCCGCTCGACAGACCCAGTCGACCGATAGTCACACAGACGATATCGCGGCGAACATGGATGCGGCGTCGGCGCTACTAGCCGAGACTGCTCACCGTTTCGCCGAGCGCGCTGCGGCGACCGAGAACCCACGTGAGGCTCGCGAACATCTGCAGGCGGCCCGAGAAGCAGCGGAAGCGCTCGATGCAGCGCGGTTCTAGGGTTCGTAGTCGCTGGCGATGACTTCCCGAATCCGGTCGGCTGTTACATCGCCGATACCGGACACGTCCAGCAGGTCGTCTTTGTCGGCGGTCATCACCGCTTCGACGCTCCCGAAGGCTTCCAGTAGCGTGCGCGCGGTCACCGGCCCGACTTCGGCGATTGAAGCGACGACGTACTCCTGTTGCTCGGGGAGCGTCTTGGACTGTTTTTCGCCGTGGACGCTCACCTCGCGGTCGGCTACCTCCTGTTCCCGTCCGGCGATGACTTCCAGCAGATCGGCGGTCTCGTCTTCGTCGCTGGTCCGGAGAACGCTCGCGCCGAAATCGACCGCCAGCGATGCGAGCGCCCCCTGAATCGCCTTGTGATGGACGTTTCGCGCGCCGAAGAGGTCCTCACCTTCGATGATGACGACGGGCCGACCGTAGTTGCGTGTGGCGTCCCCGACCTGTTCGAACATCGACCGGTCCCCGCCAGTCAGCGTGTCCATGAAGTCAGCGACGGTCTTTCGCTCGATGACCACCCGGTCCGAGAGGACATAGTCGCCGACGGCCAGCGTTTCGAGTCGGGTCTCGATTCCGTCCCGTGTCGAGAGGTCCCGGGCGATGTTCGAGTCGAGTTCCCGCTGGTCGGCGACGATTTCGACGGGGTCGTCCTCACTGTCGCGGCCGGCGCTGGCGACCGTTCCCTCGTCGTCGGTCGCCTCGTCCTGCTCTCCGCTACCAGCCTCCTCGTCGTCCGGCGCAGACGACTCCGCCGCGAAGGCGTCCAGCCCGGCTTGGCCGTCCCCGCTGTCGCTCCCATCGGCAGACTTGTTAGCTGTGCTACCCCTCCCGTTTCCAGTGGAGTCCGACTGCCGTGTGGCGGTTTCCGCTTCGTCGGTTCCACTCGAAGCGGTCCCCTCGGCGTCCTCGTACTCGTCGAGACCGGTCTGGTCGAGGCGGGCCTCCAGTTCGCCGGCGACGCTTTTGAGTTCGTTCAGCTCGCGTTTCATCCGCTTCTGGTCGTTGCGGGCCTTCCAGAAGTACGCCTCGTCGCGGGTGTCCTCGGCCAGCAGGACGACGACGCGGCCCTCGGCCTGGCGTCCGGTCCGCCCCTTCCGCTGGATGGCCCGAATCGCGGTCGGGACTGGTTCGTAGAACAGTACGAGGTCAACCTCTGGCACGTCCAGCCCCTCCTCGGCGACGGATGTCGAGACGAGCACCTCGAACTCGCCGTTGCGGAACCGGTCAAGCGTCTCCTGTTGCTGGGTCTGTGTCATCCCCTCGCTGCCGTCGGTGTCGCTCTGGCCGACGAACTTCTGTGTCGTGAAGTGGTCCGAGAGGAAGTCAACGAGCGTCTCAGCCGTATCGCGGGACTCGGTGAAAACGATAACGCGCTCGCCGTTCTCGATACCGAGCGTCTCCGCGAGCAACATCCGGGTCTGGCGGAACTTCGGGTGCAGGTCGTTGTAGGACTCGGCTTTCCGCATCGCTTCGCGGACTTTCGGCTCGCTTACAAGGCGCTGATCGGCCTTCGATGCCCCGGAGGAGCGAGCAGCCTCCTTCAGGCGCTCGAAGTACCGCCGCAGGGACTCGACGCTCTGGGTCTCGACGTAGGTGACGGCGGTCCGGAGCTTGCGGATCTCGGCGAGGAGGCTCATCCCCTGATACCCCTCGCTCTGGTCGTTGTTCATCAGGTCCCGGAGTTGACCCTGAATCTGTTGTATCTCGCGCTCGGAGATGTCCGCCGAGGACTTGTTCGTGACGCCGAGTTCCTTCAACTGTGACAGGCGGTCTTTGATGACCTCGTTGATGGCGTCGCGGATTTCCACGACAACCTCGGGGAGTTCGATGCGGTTCCAGTCGACGCTGGTGTCATGGGTGTACTCGGCCACGTCGGCGTCGTTTTCGGTCATCACGGCAACGTCGGACAGACCGAGGTTCTCACACACTTCGAGGATGGCTTCTTCATCGTCCCCGGGGAAGCGCTCATCCCCGTTACCAGCGGGTTCTCGGCGTCGGCGTGGTAGCGGTCGGCGATGTAGTTGTAGGCGTAGTCGCCAGTCGCTCGGTGGCACTCGTCGAAGGTACAGTGAGTTACGTCAGCAAGGGAGATGCGGTTACCGACGAGGTCGTTCTCAACGACCTGCGGCGTCGCGATGACGATGCGGGCGTCGTCCCAGAGCGCTGCCCGGTCGTCGGGTCGGACCTCGCCGGTGAACACGACGACATCCTCGTCGTCCAGTTCGAGCGCCTCGCGGTAGAACTCGGCGTGTTGCTGGACCAGCGGCTTCGTCGGGGCCAGCATGAGTGACTTCCCGCCGACGGCGTCGAGTCGCTCGGCGGTCACCAGCAGCGAGACAGTCGTCTTGCCCAGTCCGGTCGGCAGACAGACGAGCGTGTGGTCGGCGCTCGCCGTCTCCGCCAGTTCAGTCTGGTAGCGGCGGTTCTCTAGGAACTCCGGCGTCACCAGCGGGCGCTCGACGTGCTCGCCACCGGCGTCGGTGGTCGCCATTACCCACGCGTTTGTCCCGCCGGTGGTTAAGCGTTCAGATACCGCGGTGAAAGTGAACGAGCGGGTTCAGAGTCCGATCCCGGGCAGGTACTGGACGCCGACCCACATCGCCAGTGCGCCAAACACTGGAATCGAGAAGTTGTCGTCGACGACGTAGCCAGCGATTCGTGGCTTGACGCCGTCGGCGAACGTCGCCGCGACGCCGCCGAGGACGGCGGCGGCAGGAGGCACGAACGGTGCGGCGAGCAGCGTACAGACGCCGAACATCACCAGCAGGACCCAGGCCTGTTTAATGTTGCTGGCGTCGCTGGAGCCCAGCAGGCCGCTGATGGGGTCGCCGATGGCAAGCATCAACATCGCTGGGACGGCGACCGTTACGCTCATACTCGGGAGTTCGACGGCGAAAGCGACGATGGCTATCCCGACGATGTACAGCGCGTAGCCGGCGGGGTTGTCCTGCTCGTACTCGCGGGTGAGCCGGTCGTACACCACCCAGTCCAGTCCGGTCGTCAGCCGTACGGCTTCGAGAATCAGGACGACGGCCAGCGCGACGGCTAAGAACGCCTGTACCACGCGCCACGTGATCAGGTCCGGGCGGAGCAGATGCGCCAGCGGCACCGTCGCGCCGGTGACGTGGACGAGACGCCGGGCTACCTCGTCGGCCATCTACAGGTCGTCGAAGGTTAGCTCGCCGCTTGCCAGCCGTTCGAGCCGGTCGGCGAGCCCGTCGATGGGGAGGCGCTTCTGCTCGGTCGTGTCTCGTTCGCGCACCGTGACCTCGTTGTCCTCTAAGCTCTCGTAGTCCACAGTGACGCAGTAGGGCGTGCCGACCTCGTCCTGTCGGCGGTAGCGCCGTCCGATGGCACCGGAATCGTCGTAGGTGACCGAGAGGCCGGCGGTTCGGAGGTCCTCGGCGATGTCGGTGGCGAGGTCGGCCATCCCGTCCTTGTCCATCAGCGGGAAGACGCCGACCGTCGTCGGTGCCTGCTCCGGCGGGAGGTCGAGGTATGCCCGCTCCTCGCCGTCGACCTCGTCGGTCTCGTAGGAATGTGCGAGGACGGTGTAGATGATGCGGCTCACGCCGAAAGAGGGTTCGACGACGTGCGGGCGGATGTGCTCGCCGTTCTCGGTGACCTCGTCGACGCTGAAGTTCGTCTTGTCGACAGGAACAGTGTGGGACTCACCGTCGACCTCGACGGTGACCTCGTCGCCGTCGAAGGCGTCCGGATTCCGCTCGGCTAGCGCTTCGAGCGCGTCGGCGACCGCGCCGGCCGACCCGCCGAACTCCGGCCCGAGGTAGCCCATGTCGGGGTCGACGGTCGCCCGTTCGGCGGTGATCGGTTCGTCGTACTGCTTGAAGACGGTGTAGTCCTCGCCGGAGTGCTTGGCGTGTTTCGAGAGGTCGTAGTCGCCCCGGTAGGCGAACCCGGTGATCTCGATCCAGTCGCCGTCGACCTCGCTCTCTGCGTCCCAGCAGTCAGAGGCGTAGTGAGCGCGCTCGCCCGCGAGGTGCTGGCGGTAGCGGAAGCGGTCCATGTCGACGCCGATGCGCTCGTACCACTCCTTGGAGACGCCCAGGTAGTAGGCGACCCACTCACTTTCGACGACGCCCTCGTCGACGGCCTCGCGAACGGTGAGTTCGCGCTGACCGCCGTCCTCTGCCTGTTGTTCGGTGGCGGAGTACAGCGGCAGTGTCACGCCAGCCACTTCGTCAAGCGGCGGTTCGTCTTCCTCGGGGTCGATGAAGTGTTCGAGTTCGGCCTGGGTGAACTCCCGGACGCGGACGAGCGATTTCCGGGGTGAGATCTCGTTCCGGTAGGCCTTCCCGATCTGGGCGACGCCGAAGGGGAGCTGATTCCGGGCGTACTCGGAGAGCTGTGGGAACTCGACGAAGATGCCCTGTGCGGTCTCCGGGCGGAGATAGCCCGGTGACGATGACCCTGGGCCGATGTTGGTCTCGAACATCAGGTTGAAGTTGTCGACCGGCTGGTCGGCTAGGGACGTGTAACAGGAGGGACATTCGATGCCGTGGTCGGCGATGAGGTCCATTACCTCCTCGTTGGGAAGTGACTCGGCCTCCTCGATGTCCGTGTTGTCCTCGACGAGGTGGTCCGCGCGGTGGGTCGCGCCACACTCGCCGCACTCGACGATCATGTCGTCGAAGCCGTCGAGATGCCCAGACGCTTCGAAGACGGGTTCGGGCATCACGTCGGGCGCGGAGATCTCTTGGTGGCCTTCCTTGACGACGTAGCGGTCCCGCCAGGCGTCCTCGATGTTTGATTTCAGCGCAGCGCCCTGTGGCCCGTAGGTCCAGAAGCCCGCCGCCCCGCCGTAGGCGCTCGAAGAGGGGAAGTAGAAGCCGCGACGCTTGGCCAGCTCGGTAAGTCGTTCGCCTTCGCTCATAGGCCTCGCAGCAGGTCGATATCCCGTACGATGCCGGTGAGTTCGTCACCAGACAGCAGCGGGATCTGCTCGATGTCGTGCTCGATCATCAGCTGTGCCGCCTCCTCAGCGGTGCGGCGCTTGTTCACCGTCACGACGTCGGCGGTCATGAACTCGCGGACGGGCTCAGCCGGGAGTTCGACGTTACGGGTGGGCATATACCGTCCGCCGACGGCTTTGATCCCTTCCCAGGCCCAGTCGTCGTCTTGGTTGGCGATGGAGTCGCCGGTGTCGTCCTCGCCCTCGACGACGCGGGCGACCGCGATGATGTCGACCTCGGTGAGCATCCCCGACATATCGCCGTCGTCGCCGAGCACGATACCGTAGGGGACGTTCGCATGGGAAAGCTCCCGTTCAGCGACAGTCAGCGGCGTGCCCTCGTACACGCAGTTGATGTCGCGGTTGGCAAGTTCGTCGACGATCTCGCCGCCATCGACGTCGCCGTTGGCGATGGACCGAATCACATCGGTCACCGTGATGATTCCTTTGAGTTGGCCATCGACGATGGGGAGGCGTCGCTCGCCGTCCTCAACCATCATCTGTGCGGCGGCCTCGATGGACGTGTCTCCGCTGATTGTCGGTACTTCTTCCACGAGGATCGCGAGCTGGTCCTCGTCGGGACTCTCGATGAGCGCATCGCGTGAAATAATCCCTCTGAACTCCTCGCCGTCGTCGGTCTCCTTGATAACCGGGACCGACGAGAAAGCCTGCTCCTGGAGGTATTCCAGTGCGTCATCACGGGTACCAGGAATAGTAACCGTGACAACCTCCGAGCGTGGCGTCATAGCGTCTGCGACGTTCATACTGCCAGAACTTCCTGCCCGCATCTACTAAGTCCTTAACATCCGTCCGTTTTCGACATTCAGGTGGCACGCTCGGCGGCCATCGGTTATCCTTGATTGACGTACAGGCGCTATCTTGGAAACCGAACGACCGCACCGCCTCGGAAACAACTACGTCTTCTGCCATATCGACCTCTCGTATCTGGGCTTGAACAAAAACCCGGACACAGGTACTGATGGTTGAAATATAAGGCTCTATGTGTGCTGTCCTATGGTCCACTCTGTCCCAGTCTTGACAAAAGACGAACTATTGTCAGACAGTTGGGTCTGGGTCATACTGTTCCCCTCTATGGGTTTCGCTAAATTTTTATATGGTTGTTACATATTATCATGCATGGAGTCGGATACTGTCGTTCCGGTCGAGATGGCTGCGGACGGAGACATCATGGCGTCCGTCGAAGAGGGTCCAACGGACCAGTTTATCCTCGCCGACGTGACCCGAGATGACGCCTATCTCACAACCCCGCTCGCGGACGCTGCCTCGCTTCCGGCTTGGCGATAGGTCGCAATCTGTCAGTTCATTTTTTGGGTGGCTCTACCCGAGACAATACTGTCCCAGTGGCGCTGCTGCTCTGAGCTGAGTCCCCGTACGCAGTTGCTCGGACGGAGAAAACAAGCGTTATGCCGCCCCAGTAAGTTCGATTCGGTATGAAGGTACTCGTTACGGACCCTATCGCTGACGCCGGTCTCACGCGACTCCGTGAGGCGGGCCACGACGTCGAAACAGCCTACGAGGTCGAGGGCGACGCCCTCCTCGATGCGGTGGCCGACGCGAACGCGCTTATTGTCCGCTCGGGCACCGAAGTCACTGAAGAAGTGTTTGCGGCCGCGTCCGACCTCATCATCGTCGGCCGGGCCGGTATCGGCGTTGACAACATCGACATCGACGCCGCGACCGATCACGGAGTCATCGTTGCCAACGCCCCCGAGGGCAACGTCCGCGCCGCCGCGGAACACTCCGTTGCGATGGCGTTTGCCACCGCTCGGTCCATCCCACAGGCCCATGACCGCCTGAAAAGCGGTGAATGGGCCAAAGGCGAGTTCCTCGGCACGGAAGTCAACAACAAGACGCTTGGCGTCGTCGGCTTCGGCCGCGTCGGCCAGCAGGTCGCCAAACGGCTGGGCGGCCTCGGCATGGACATCGTCACGTTTGACCCCTACATCAGTCAGGAGCGCGCCGACCAGTTCGGCGCGGAGCTGGTCGACGACCTCGAGGACTGTCTCGCCAAGTCCGACTTCATCACGATCCACACGCCATTGACCCCCGAGACGGAGAACATGATCGGCGAGGATGAACTCGCCCTGCTCGACGGTGGCTACGTCGTCAACTGCGCCCGCGGGGGCATCATCGATGAGCCGGCCCTTGCTGAGGCCGTCGAGGACGGCGTTCTGAAAGGCGCTGCACTCGACGTGTTCGGCGAAGAACCCCTGCCAGACGACAGCCCGCTCCTCGATGTTGACGACATCATCGTCACGCCCCACCTGGGCGCGTCGACGGAGGCGGCACAGGAGAACGTCGCTACCTCCACAGCCGACCAGATAATCGCCGCGGCCAACGGCCAGCCCGTCGCCAACGCCCTCAACGCGCCGTCGCTGGACGAGGCGACGTTCAAACAGGTCGGGCCGTACCTCGATCTCGCCGACACTGCTGGTCGCATTGCGGTCCAGCTGTTCGGCGGCCATATGTCCGAAGTGCAGGTCACCTACGCTGGCGACATCGCTGAGGAAGACGTGGAGTACGTCACCGCCAGCGCGCTGAAGGGTGTGTTCGCGCCCTCGGACCTGCAGGTCAACGCCGTCAACGCCCCGCAGATTGCCAAGGACCGTGGCATCGACGTGACCGAGTCCAAGACCCGAACCTCCGAGGACTATCAGAGCCTCATCACTGTCACCGTCTCGGACGGTGAGGAATCTGTCTCCGTCTGTGGGACCCAGTTCGGCGGCGAGGAACCCCGTATCGTCCGTATCGACGACCACCGAATCGAGGCGGTGCCCCACGGGCACATGCTGGTCGTCCGCAACCGCGACGAGCCCGGCACTATCGGGTTCATCGGGACGGTTTTGGGCGAGGCCGATATCAACATCGCCGGGATGTTCAACGGCCGCGAGACCATTGGCGGGGAGGCCCTGTCCGTCTACAACCTCGACGAACAACCGCCACAGGACATTATCGAGCGGCTTAACGGCGACAGCCGCATCATCGAAACGACCTACGTCGAACTCGGCGACGAGTAACACAGCAGAATTTTCCGACAGCCAGTTACAGGTTATTCCCCGTTGAGAAGGCGCTCGTACCGGTCGACGACAGCCTGACGATGCTCGCGTTCCTGTTCGAGCGCGGTTTCCAGCGTGGCCACCTGTGAGCGCAACAGCGCGATCTGTATCTGATAGATCGTACTGGGTGTCTGCCGGGGTGACGGTAACGGGCTCCCCGACCGGTCCCCGGAGTCGAACGACGGCGCTGAATCGCGGGACGAGGCCATACCCGTGACAGGACCGCCACAGGCAAAAACACCCGTCGGACGGCTGTCACGCGTTCGTCTGTCACCCTGAGAAATCCGGGTGACCGTTGTCGCTCACATGAAGTCCGCGATACCTGACTGCTTGTTGTGGTCGTTCTCGAACACCGACTCGATCTTCCGTTCGAGAATCTTGAGCCGCTGTTTCGTGTAGTCGCGGGCACCGAACTCGTCGGCAACGCGGATGGCCGTGTCGATGTACTTGTTGACCGACCCCTCGTGGACGGTGAGGTTGACTCGGCCGCCACACTCCCGGCAGTCGCCGGTCAGGGGCGCGCGGCGGAACGATTCCCCGCAGTCCAGACAGCGGACCTCCTGTCTGGAGAACGCCCGGAGGTTCCCGATGAGGTCTGGCAGGAAGTGGTACTCGATGATGCGCTCGGCCACGTCGCTCTCGACGACGGCCCGCAGTTTCCGAGAAATCTCCAGTTGGGCGTCCATCTTGTCCTCCATCGAGCCGAGCGTCTTGTACGCCGAGAGGTCCGGCCCGGCGGCGATGTTCGCCGTGTCGTGGGTGTGGCGGAACTCGGTGTACTCGCGGTCGGTCCCCAGCGTCTCCTCGGCGATTTTCATCACGTCCTCGACCTCGGTCGGGTCTTTCATCTCGCGGGTGGCCTCGTAGAACTCCCGGGGATAGGCGTCCATGATGTCCATGTTGTGGGCCTCGTCGTCGATCTCGCTGGGGTCGATACGCGATGACATCACCAGCGGGGCGTCCATCTGTCCGCCACGCTGGTTCGGGAGGTACGACTTCGAGAAGTTCAACAGGCCGTCCATCAGGAGCATCACACAGTCCTCGTCGCCGTCGCACTGCCCGACGTAGGTCCCTTCGACGGCCACCCGATGCGTGTCGGCGACCGTGAGACAGTAGACGTGGTCGATGTCGCTTTCGACGTACTCGACAGCTTCGACGGTGTCTGTGGGTGCTGCGCCGTCAGTGGCTTCCGTCGAGGCTTCGCCGCGTGCTGTCATCGTGGTCGTCTCGCCGCCGTCGTATGCGGGGAGATTGTCACCGGAAGTCAGGTCGCTGGCCGGGACCTCCTCGATCCCATCTTGACCGGCCCGGAGCATCGTGTGGTCGGGCGTGACACGGAGCGTCCGGTCACCGACGGTTACTTCGACGAGGTGGTCCGGCGCGGGGTGTTTCGAGACGGCGTCCACGGGCTGGCGACAGGGACCGTCATCATCCAATGACGACACGGTGAGGTCGCCGTCCAGTTCCTGCACGAGCGTCCCGAAGTCGTCTTCTTCGGGGTCGTGCAGCCGGTTTTCGACCAGTTCCTCGATGGTGCCGTATTCCCAGTTGCCACCCTCATCCTCGTACCACAGCCGGGTGTCCGGATGGAAGCAGTTCCGTCGCTTGGCGGCGTGGAAGTACGGATGCGCGTAGCCGACGGCGGCGGAGGTGAAGCCGACCACGCGGCCGACCGTCGCCGCGCTGGTGTGGGGGGCCATTCCGAATACGAGTTCGCCGACGAGGTCCTCGCGGTCGTCGAACTCGTAGAACCGCTCCAGCCCGTAGTACTGCTCTAGAAGGTCGTCAACGAAGCGGGCGGTCTGGAGCATATGCTCGGCCGCGCCGTCTGAGAGGACGATGTCCTGTACCTTTAGCTCGACCAGTTGGTCCTCGTGGGTTAGCGGGTCGCCGTGGATGTCCTCTGTATAGCCCAGTCCCCGTAGTCGCTCAGCGGAGACGTCCAGTTCCGAGGCCCGGACCCCCGTCACGGGAAGGTCCGTCATGTCGTAGCGGACCGTGCCGTCCTTGAACGCCGAGACGTCGTGTTTCGCCCGGAGGATACCCTTCTCCATCGGCTCCGGGACTTTCTCCTCGGATGTGAGCCCCTTGACCGCTTTCAGTTGCTCGAAGGCCGTCTCGCGCTCGCCGACGTTCTGCAGGGCGTCCCGATACGCTTCCTGCAGGTCGAGCACCTTGTACTGGGTCGGCGAGGCGAGCGTCTCACACCGGGAACACTCCGCGCGGCCGGACTCGTCGCGCTCGACCTCGGTTTCGCAGTCGGGGCAGACGTACACCGGCTCGGTGGTCCCGCCGCATTCGGCACAGTTCGCCTGATGGGTCTCGCTCCCGCAGCTGGGACAGCGCCGCCGGGCTACTTCCACTTCGACGCGGCCGGGCGTGTCGCTCATGTCGTCGGCGTGTTTCGTCGCCTTGGCAACGTCCCGCTGTGCGCCGCCGGCCTCGCCGATGGGGCTGAGTGTGTGGACGGCCGGCGAGAGGTCCCGACGCTCTGATTTCTCGGGGCGACCCATCCGGTTGCCAATGCGGGTCGGGGCACGCTCTCGGACCTGGAACGGCGCGATCTCATTGACCGCTTTGATGGCGTTCTGGCCGTCTTCTTGCTCGGCGTCCTCGGCAACGCCGATGGCGTCGACCGACTCGCTCTCGCCGTAGGTCCGCGCGTGCTCGGAGAGTTCCGACGGTGCCCAGTCGCGCTCCAGCGACCGGGAGAACCCGAGTGTCCGCACCAGCGGTACCCAGTCGGTGACCGTAATCGTGTCCTCGTCTTGTGTGTGCTCGATGAGGAGGTGTTCCAGTGTCTGCTGGACGGCGTCGCTCCGTGGAAGGATAAGCGCGCCGTCGTCGCTGTGTGCGTCGCCCGCCGTGCCGTCCATCTCCGGGTCGGCGTACGCACCGTCGGTCTGCGCGACCTGTGCGTCCTCGACGGCGTCGGCGAGCGCACACATCTGGTCGACGCTTACGTCGTGCCAGAGGTAGGTGTATTTCGGGTGCAGCGGGGCGTCGTACTCGGTTGCCCATTCGATGGCTTCCTCGGCGCTCGGGTCCGTGAGATCGATGTGGGGTGAATCCTGCATCGCCTGCACGTCCGCGCCGGCAGCGTCAAGATCCTGCTCCCACCACTCGACAGTGTAGGAGGCCGGTGCGAGTGGGTGGTTGTTCTCGACGAACTCGCCGTAGTTGACCAGGTACTCGCCCAGGTCGAGTATTTTTTCGACGCCGTTGCGGACTGCCAGTGCCTCTTCGGCATCGTCGATGCGGCGCACGTCGCCGTTGGCTAGGCGCACGGTCGGCCCCTCGATAGTGTCGACCGGCACGACGCCGGCGGCTTTCCCCGGCCGCTCGGTCTTGATCTGGGTCCCGGTCGCGAGGAAGTCGTCGACGAGATGCATCGTTGCCGGGTGGACGCCGGCGGTTGCGAAGCCGTGGTTGCGTGACCGGCCGTAGCGAAGCCGGAACCCGCCCGCCTTCGACGGGTGGGAGAACACCGGTCGGCCGGCGATGAGGTCCCGGAGGTATTTGTCGGCGGGGTCGACCCGCGGCGGTCCCGCCTGCCCGGCAGCGTCGTCCGCACCGTCGTCGTCCGCGCCATCGCCACCGTCGTCGTCGTTCGCCTCGTCTGCGCCGTCTTCCTGCCCGTCTTCGTCCTTGCCGATGGTCCCATCGATGAGGTCCTGCAGCCACGGCCAGTCGACCTCGTCTAAGTTCCGAGTATAGCGCTGGATCTTCGGCGCTTTCAGCGCGATCCCTTCGGCCAGTACCAGACACATCCCGCCACGCGGGGAGTTCGAGTCGACCCGTTCGAGGTCCCGATAGCCCGACACCTCTTCGTCGCCAGTTGCCTCGCCGTCGAGCATGATCGGCATATGCTCGGCGATGAATTTCGTCTCCTTCTCCTTTGGCGAGTACTGGAGGCCGGTGTCCTTGTCGTAGAGGTCGATCTCTTCGGCGTAGCGGCCGATCTCCTCCTCGCGGGCCTTGTACTGGTCGATGCCCAGCAGTGCACGAGCGTAGTCGGCGACCAGCACCGAGAGGGCCTGTGCAGTCCCGCCGGCAGAGCGGATCGGGCCGGCGTAGTAGACGTTGATGAACTCCGTGCCGTCGTCGTTTTCCAGCAGTTCCACGCGGTCGATGCCCTCGATCGGGGCGGCGACGACACCCTCGGTCAGCAGGGCAACAGCAGTCCGGACCGCGCCCTCAACTTTCCCCTCGCGGCTGTCGTAGTCGCCGACAGTCCCCTCGACGAAGTCCTCGACCAGTTCCAGCGCGGCCTCCTCGCGGGACATCTGCCCCTCCAGTTCCCGCACTCGCTCGGCAACGCCGTCGATGCCGAGGATGTTTTCGACCCGGTCGGCCATGTCACGAGCGGTCGGAATCTCGACTTCGGGCTTCGGGTCGCCACCGCGCTCTTTGGCCCGCTCGGCGACGTCGAAGGCGGCTTCGAGCTGGGTTTCGAGCGTTTCGAAGTACTGTTCGTCGGCCTCCCGCATCTTAGATATTCCAGAGGTCCAGGTCGGTCGGCTCGTCGTGCTCCCGCCGGAGTTCTGTATCGAACCCGCGGACGTACAGTTCACCCGCCCAGACGGTACCGGCGTTCAGGTGGCCGGCGACTGCCTCGCCGTCGGGCCGTGAGAGGACGGCGTGGGTATGGGCGAACCGCTCCCCATCGAGATGCGAGATATTGCCCATGCAGGCGGCGACCTCAAGCGGTTCGTCGAAAGTCAGTGAGTCGTATTCGGTCCGGTCTTGGTCGTAGAACATGAGTTCCGCGTCCTGCACTGCCCCAAGACCGTAGAAAAAGCCGGCGTCGATGTCCTGTTCGTCTGCGAAGGCCTCGATCTGCGCGCGCCAGTCCCCACCATGCTCCAGTCGGCAGACGAACTCGGACGTACTGTCGACTTCGCGGTAATCCATATCTGTACTGGATGGCAGGCCGCTCCAAAAGCGTTGCTTTCGGTCCAACCGTTTACATCCGAAGCCGAGACCACGGCCGCTGTGACATAGCCACGGCCCGGCGCGCTGAGCGGTTGTGCGGCACCACCGCGCCGGGGTCGACGTGTGCCGCCTGTTCGCCATTGTGCCAGGACAGACGACTGACCGGAGTTACCCCGGCAGCGACACTCGACTGACCGGCTGGTTCCGGTCGGCGTCGTAGAAGGCGAGTTCGTCGACGGTCCACCGGATCGGCTCGATGTCTCGCTCGACCAGCCGTGCGGCCGCGTCGCGGTCCCCGCCGCGGGCGACGGTTACGTGCGGAACGTACTCGTCGCCTTCCATCTCGTCGACCGGGTCGACCCGCTCGCAGAGCCGCTCGTGCAGGGCGACCAGTCCGGGGCTCTCGACGGCGAGATACACCACCGGCGACGGCCCGGTCACGGCCGTCTCGAACTGCTCGACGCCTGCAATCTTCGCCTCGAATGCCGGTTGGCCGCGAAGCGCCTCACGCCCCTGCGCTTCCAGTCGCGCGTAGGCTGTGTGGTCGCCGTCGCCCAGTCGCTTGGCGACCAGCGTGTGCTCGCCCCGTCCCCGTCGCTGTGCGAGCGGCAGGTCCGACGCGAGGTCGGCCGCCAGCGACGTGACTGCTGACGGGAGCGGGACGTTGATGCTGTACACAGTGAGCGGGTCGCTTGCTGTCGGGAAAAAGAGCGCGGTCCTACAGTCGGTCGACCAGCCACAGGACGATGAGAACGACCAGAATCACGCCGAGGAACGGCTGAAGTATGCCGAGCAGGCCAGTCAACAGCCCGAGTGCCGTATCGAGTACCTCGAGCACCAACCAGACAACAATGAGGACGAGGACAATCTTCAGCAGGGTGTCCACGTCGAGTTTTGCTCTGTCCATGCTCGACAGGACTCTCTCGCGGGGCAAACCCCTTGTGGCCGTGGGAGGTGGCGAGTCAGGCTCGGGCACGAGCGTGGCATGGGATGTAAGGTCGCTGAGTATCAGTTCACTCAATCGGCAATAAACGATATACCTGCCGAGGGGATAGCCGCGGTAGGATGGGTCGGAGCGCTGGAACGCTAGTAGTCGTCTTCGTCGCGGTAGCACTGCTTGTACCGACAGCGACCGGGGCTGGTTTCGGCAGCCTCGGCCAGCAGTCTGTCGACGCGGACGTAGTTGTGATGACCGCAGACGTGGGCCCCGATGGGACCGCCGACTGGACGGTCGCCTACCGTATCCGATTAGACGACGACAACGCCACGCAGGCCTTTGAGGACCTGCGAGCGGATATCCAGGCAAACCCTGCAGCGTACACGGAGCGCTTCGAGAGTCGGATGCAACGCACTGCTGGGGCCGCGGAGAACGCAACCGGCCGCGAGATGGCCATCGAGAACGTCTCCGTGAGCGCACGCGAGGAGACGTTCGGTCAGACGTACGGCGTCATCACCTACCGGTTCCAGTGGACGAACTTCGCTGGCGTCTCCGACAACCGCCTCGAAATCGGCGACGCGCTCTCTGGGCTGTTTCTGGACAGCGAGACCTCCCTGACTGTCCGCTGGCCGGCAGGCTATCAGGCCGACTCCGTCGCGCCACAGGCCGACGAACGGAAGAACGACTCTGTCACCTGGCGCGGCCAACAGACGTTCGGGGAATCGGAGCCACGAGTGGTTGTCACTTCGGGGGACAGCGCTGGCGGTGACAGTGGGTCGAACGGCCTCCTCGTCGGTGGAATCCTCGCGCTCGTCGGTATCGCCGCCGGGGCGTATGCCCTTCGACGATACGGCATCCTTGGCGGCGGTGAGCCAGCCGAACCTCCGGCGTCGATGGTTGAATCAGATGATTCAGAAGCGGAGGCCGCCGCTGGCACGGACGCCGACGCTGGCGCACCGCCGGCCGAACTCCTGAGCAACGAAGAGCAGGTCCTACAACTCCTCGAATCGAACGGCGGGCGGCTCAAACAACAGCAGGTGGCCGGCGAACTCGACTGGACCGACGCCAAGACGAGTCAGGTCATCGGCGGTCTGCGCGATGAGGACAAAGTCGAGACGTTCCGTATCGGCCGAGAAAACGTGGTGACGTTGCCGGACACTGACGTGACTGGTGGTGACGGCAGCGGGGGCGACGGAACCGACAGCGACGGCGAAACAGAGTAATAAAGGCACCGACCGTTCACCGGAACCTGTCAGTTGGCACGAGCGCAGTATTGCGGTTTTAATTCGGCTTAATCGGCGCTAACCCGGCATCACTGATGTCTGTTTATAGGGTCTTGGGTGGACAAGTAGTGGATATAATGAGACGAACGACTCCGGTAGTGCTGGCGCTGCTGCTCGTGGTGAGCACGCTCGCCGCGGTACCTGCCGCAACGATGGCACAGGAAACGGAAGCGGTGCCTGAACAGGCCGATGAGAACGCGACGGCTCCCGGCGCACAGCTGGCGGGCGTCGTCAGCGTGCAGGAGGCTGAACTGGACGGCGAGGTCCAGTCCCGGACGTTCGGCATCCGCATCGCGCAGGCGAACACCGACGATGCGAAGGCGTCCGTCGTCGCAGAGCAGGTGAGCGACTCCGAGTCCCGACTCGAAGAACTCCAGCAGCGCAAGCAGGCGCTGGAGCAAGCCCGCGAGAACGACTCGATGAGCGAGGGCGAGTACCGGGCGAAGGCCGCACAGCTCCACGCTGAAACGAAGAACGTCCAGCGACTGGCAGACGAGACGAACGAAACCGCCAGCCAGCTCCCTGCCGAAGCGCTGGAGAAGAAGGGCATCGACGCGGCGGCGATCAAAACCCTCTCACAGCGCGCGAGCGAACTAAGCGGTCCGGAAGTCGCCGCTATCGCACAGGGTATCGCCGGGCCGAACGTCGGGCAGCAGGCTCGACCTGACGTTGCCAGCGGCCGCGGCGGCGACGTGGCGAACCGAACCGAGATGGACGACCGTCCGGGGACCGGGCCGGAGCGGACCCCGGCGGGTGAACGGACGAACGATACCGATGCTACGCCAGCCAACGAGACGGCCACCGATGGCGGGGAAACCGAGCAGCCGGGTGGTGGGTCCGACACTACTGACGCTGGCCAATAACGCGAGAGAAGGCGAATACGCTGTTTGTAGTCTGTACCTGCCGATCTGTGTGCCGCCACTGGTCGCTACGGGCGACGTGATGGCTGCTGAGAATATGTGTCTGTTGCCCACACTCACACCACTGTGAACACGGAAGCTATTAGTACCCGAGTCACACAGCAGAAAGTACATGACGCGGACCCCCCTCTCCACGATGCTCGCTGCGGACAGCGAGGGGTCCCTCCGTTTCTCCCCACGACGACGACGACCGGGCCGTTTCTAGGCCCACTACTACTTACTCTTCACTCGACAGGTTCGTTTCGTCGCTAGACGCCGTCGTCGTCGGTTCGATGGGATACTCGATCTGTTGTTCGATCGAGAAACCGACAGGCACACCACGGAACCAATTCAGAACACATCCATGCCAGAAGGAAACGGAACCGTCGCGCTCGCTTTCTCGGGCGGGCTCGACACGACAGTTTGCGTATCGCTGCTGAAAGAAGAGTACGGCTACGACGAAGTCATCGGCGTCACCGTCGACGTCGGCCAGCCCGACTACGAGTTCGAGGAGGCCGAGGAAACAGCCGAAGCGCTGGGCGTCGAACAGCACGTCGTCGACGCAACCGAGGAGTTCGCGGACCTCTGTATGGAGGCCGTCAAGGCAAACGCCGACTATCAGGGCTACCCGCTCGGGACCGCCCTCGCGCGCCCGGTCATCGCCAAAGCCATTCTCTCGGTCGCCGAGGAGCAGGGCTGTTCGGCCGTCGCACACGGCTGTACCGGCAAGGGCAACGACCAGCTCCGCTTCGAGTCCGTCTGGCGCGACTCTGACCTCGATGTCATCGCGCCGGTGCGTGAACTCGGGCTCACCCGCGAGTGGGAAAACGAGTACGCTGCCGAAAAGGGCCTGCCCGTTGAGGGCGGCGACGGCGGCCGCTACTCAATCGATACGAACCTCTGGAGCCGCTCCATCGAGGGCTCCGAACTTGAAGACCCGAGCACCATCCCAGCCGACGACATCTACAAGTGGACCGAGAACCCCTCGGACAAGGACGCCGAACTCGTCGAGGTCGAATTTGAGGAAGGTGTTCCCGTTGCCGTCGATGGCGAGGAACTCGGCGGCGTCGAACTCATTGAACAACTCAACGAGCAGGCGGGGGCCCACGGCATCGGTCGCACGGACATGATGGAGGACCGTATGCTCGGGCTGAAAGTCCGCGAGAACTACGAACACCCCGCAGCGACGGTACTGCTGACGGCCCACGAGGCGCTCGAAGGGCTCGTCCTCACGCAGGAGGAGCGCCAGTTCAAGGCCCAGGTCGATCAAGAGTGGTCACAGAAGGCCTATCAGGGGCTCGTCGACGCACCGCTGACGGGGGCGCTCGAAGCGTTTATCGACGACACTAACGAGCGCGTCACCGGGACCGTTACGGTCAAACTCGAAGGCGGCCACTGCCGCCCGGTCTCGCGCGAATCGGACTACGCCGTCTACAGCGAGTCGGCAGCCTCGTTCAACGAGGAGGATGTCTCCGGCGGTATCACCCAACAGGACGCGACCGGCGTCGCGAAGTACCACGGCTTCCAGTCTCGCCTTGCGAACAAGATTCTGGACGACGCGAAGAAAGGGGCCGCCGTGACGGACGGCAGCGGCGACCACGCCGCGAGCGAGGATACGGAGGAGTAAGCGAATGAGCGACGGCGAGGACCACGAGACGGCAAACGCTGACGACCACGACGAGACGGTCGTCCGCCGCGACCGCTTCGCGGGCGGGCCCGCCCGGTCGTTCCTCTCCTCGCTGTCCGACGACGAGCGCATCTTCGCGGCCGACCTCGCGGTCGACCGCGCCCACGTCGTGATGCTGGCCGAACAGGAGATCATCGACCGCGAGACGGCCGGCGAGGTGCTGGCCGCGCTGGCGGACGTGGAAGACGCGGGCCACGGCGCGCTACCTGACGGCGAAGACGTTCACGAAGCCATCGAGAGCGCGGTCATCGAGCGCGTCGGCCCGGACGGCGGGAAGATGCACACCGCCCGCTCGCGCAACGACGAGGTGGCGGCCTGTATCCGCTACCGCCTGCGCGAAGACATACTGGCCCTCCTCGAGACTGTCATCGGTGCCCGCGAGCAACTCATCGAAGTGGCTCGCGCCGAGCGCGAGACGGTGATGCCCGGCTACACGCATCTTCAGCCCGCCCAGCCGACGACGATCGCCCACTGGGTGCTGTCCTACGAACAGGCGCTCCAGCGCGACACCACGCGGCTGCTGGATGCCTACGAACGGGTCAACCAGAACCCGCTGGGGTCGGCCGCGTTCGCCGGGACGCCCTTCGACGTGGACCGCGAGCGCACGGCGGAATTGCTTGGGTTCGATTCGGTGGCGGAAAACTCGATGGACGCCTCGGCGACGCGCGATTTCCTCGTCGAGACGACCAGCGCCGTCGCCACGCTGGCGACGAATCTGTCGGGGCTGGCCGAAGATATCGTCGTGATGGCGAGCAAGGGTCACGTCGACCTCCACGACGACTACGCCTCGACGTCGTCGATCATGCCCCAGAAAAAGAACCCCGACACGCTGGAACTGGTCCGTGGACGCACCGGCGACGCCGTCGCCGGGCTGAACGGCTTACTGACAAATCTCAAGGGCCAGCCCCGCGCGTACAACCGTGACCTCCAGCGTGCTGGCCGCCACGCCTGGGACGCAATCGACAGCGTCACCGAGAGCGTGGAAGTCGCCGCTGGCGCGGTCGCGACCGCCGACTGGCCCGCCGAGACGCTCGAAGCCGCGGCCACTGATGGGTTTGCGACGGCGACTGGCGTGGCGGACTTGCTGGCGATGGCCGGTGTGCCGTTCCGCACGGCTCACGAGGTCGTTGCCGAGGCCGCCGCTGGCCTGGGGCCTGCGGAAGATGCACCCGACTACGAGGCGTTGTCGGCCGTCGCCGAGGACGTGCTGGACGAGCCTCTGTCAGCCTACGTCGACCGCGACGCGCTGGCGGACGCACTCGACCCAGCCGAAAGTGTCGCGATGCGGGACTCCCGCGGTGGCCCGGCTCCCGACGCTGTCGTCGAGCAGGTGTCGCTGGCTGAAGACGCCCTCGCCGCCGACAACGAGGCACTGACTGACCGCCGGCAGGCGGTTTCACAGGCGACTGACCGCCGCCAGACGGAGGTGGACCGATATGTCTGAACGACCACCGTCCCCTCGTGGGACAACTATACCATACTTCTGATACACGACTCGGAAACGTGGCGTATTTGGAGCTTTGATACGATTAGAGGGCGGTATGTATCGTTAAACTATTCTGATATGTTCGAAGGCTTTAAGTGGATCCCTGTCACAGGATGAACTACAATGGCAGAATGCATCGAGTGTGGGGCGGACGTGTCCCTGCACGACAACCTCGAAGTCGGAGAGATCGTTGACTGTGCTACCTGCGGTGCCGAGCTGGAAGTCGTCGGCGCCGATCCCGTCGAGCTCGACAGCGCACCCGAGCTCGAAGAGGACTGGGGTGAGTGAGGTGTTCGCGGTGGCGCGGCGCTCGACGCCGTACGTGACCGTGGCGCTCGGCGCTGCGAGCCGCGAACCCACGGAGGACTCAATATGAAAGTCGGACTCCTCTACTCGCGCATCCGCCGGGACGAGAAGCTGCTCCTGTCGGAACTGCGCGAGCGCGACCACGAGATCGAGAAGATAGACGTTCGCAAACAGCAGTTCAACATCCACGAGGCCCCCGAGGCCTTCGAGGATCTGGACATCGTCGTCGACCGCTGTCTGGCGACCAGCCGCAGCGTGTACGCGACGAAGTTCGCGGAGGCCTACGGCGTGCCCGTGGTCAACGGCCCCGAGGTCGCCGACACCTGCGCGGACAAGGTCAACAACAGCCTCGCGCTAGAGGCCGCGGGCGTACCAACGCCGAACACCGACGTGGCGTTCACGAAGGACGCCGCGCTGGAATCCATCGAGAAGTTCGGCTACCCCTGCGTCCTGAAGCCGGTCGTCGGCTCGTGGGGTCGCCTGATGGCGAAGATCGACTCTCGCTCGGCCGCCGAGGCTATCCTCGAACACAAGGAGACACTCGGCCACTACGAGCACAAGATCTTCTACGTACAGGAGTTCGTCGAAAAACCCGGCCGCGACATGCGCGTGCTGGCTGTCGACGGCGAACCCATTGCGGCGATGGTGCGCTCCTCGGATCACTGGCTCACCAACGCCGCCAAGGGCGCAGAGACCGCCGAGTTCGAACTCGACGACCGCGCGCTGGAACTGGTCGAGAAGGCCTCCGACGCGGTCGGTGGCGGGCTGCTTGGAATCGATCTGATGGAAGTCGGTATCGATGAGGAAAGTGGAGAGTTCGAGGACTACACGGTTCACGAGGTCAACCACACTGTCGAGTTCAAGGCCTTGAACGAGGTCACCGACGTGGACGTGCCCGCGAAGGTCGTCGACTGGCTCGAACAGAAGGCGGCGACGGATGCCGACGCCGAGGTGACAGCATGACGTACACGGCAAGCGTCGTTGGCGGCTCCGGCTTCACGGGCGGTGAACTGCTCCGCCTGCTGGACGGCCACCCCGAGTTCGAACTGGCGCAGGCGACCAGCCGCTCGAAGGAGAACAAAACCATCGGGCACTCGCACCCGAACCTTCGCCACTCGGACCTGCGGTTTTCCTCGCCGTCGGACCTGGAGTCGGTCGACGTGCTGTTCGCCGCGACGCCCCACGGCGTCTCGATGGAGCAGATCGACGCGTTCCAAGAGGCCGCCGGCACGGTCGTCGACCTCTCAGCGGACTTCCGGCTCGATAGCGAGGCCCAGTACGACGAGTGGTACGACGGGCACACGCGCCCGGACCTGCTCGAACAGAGCGAGTACGCGCTGCCGGAACTCAACCGCGACAACCTCGAAGGCGCGGACCTCATCGCCTCCGGCGGCTGTAACGCCACGGCGACGATTCTTGGCCTGCTCCCGCTGTTCGAGGCCGATATCCTCTCCGGCGACGAGCAGATCGTCGTCGACGTGAAGGTCGGCTCCAGCGAGGGCGGGGCCGGCGGCGGCGAGGCCTCGAGCCACCCCGAGCGCTCGGGCGTCGTCCGCCCGTATGCGCCCACGGGCCACCGCCATGAGGCCGAGATTCAGCAGTTCCTCGGCATCGACGTGTCGTTTACCGTCCACGCGGTGGACATGATCCGCGGCGCGAGCGCGACCTGTCACGTCTTCCCCGAGGGGCCTGTTTCGAAAGGCGACCTCTGGGGAGCCTACCGCGGCGAGTACGAGGACGAACCCTTCGTTGAACTCGTCGCCGGCGGCGGTGGCGTCTACCGCTACCCCGAACCGAAGTCGGTCGCGGGGACGAACCGCGCCGAGGTCGGCTTCGAACTCGACCCCGGCAACAAGCGGCTAGTCGTGTTCTCGGCCATCGACAACATGATGAAGGGGTCGGCGGGCCAGGCCGTCCACGCGGCCAACGTCGCCCTCGGCATTGAAGAGACGGCGGGCCTAGAGTTCCAGGGGCTCCACCCCGTCGGCGCACCGTAACCCCTGACCTGAGTTCTTATGACAGTCGTTATCAAAGTCGGTGGCGCTCGCGCGGTCGACCCTGCGGGGGCGCTTGCGGACGTGGCATCGTTAGTGGCCGATGGTGAGCAGGTCGTCGTGGTACACGGCGGCTCCACCAAAGTCGATGAGACGCTCGAACGGCTCGGCGTCGAGCCCGAATACGTCGAGACGCCGTCGGGCGTCGTCGGCCGGTTCACCGACGAGACCACAATGGAGGTGTTCGAAATGGCCTTTGGGCATCTCAACACCCAGCTCGTCGCCGGCCTCCAGAGCGAGGGCGTCGACGCGGTCGGTCTCACCGGCGTCGACGGCAAACTGCTCTACGGACCGCGGAAGTCCGCAGTGCGGGTCGTCGAGGACGGGAAAAAGAAGATTCGCCGCGGCGACCACTCGGGCACGACCAAGCAGGTCAACGGCGACCTGCTTGAGTCGCTGCTTGCGGATGGCTACACGCCCGTTGCGGCACCGCCGATGGCCGGGGACGACGACGGTGAAGTAATTCCCGTCAACACCGACGCCGACCGCTCGGCGGCGGCCATCGCCGGCGAACTCGACGCACAGTTGGTGCTGTTGACTGACGTGGAGGGCGTTTACGCGGACCCCGATGACCCGTCGACGCTCATCGAATCGGTCGAGACGGCAAGCGACTGGGACGCTCTTGAAGACGCTGCAGAGGGATTCATGGGCCGGAAAATCATGGCCGCCGAGGAGGCGCTCGACGGCGGCGCATCGGAGGTCGTGGTGGCCGACGCCAACGCCGAGTCACCGATTCTCTCGGCGCTTGACGGCGGCGGAACCCACGTTCACGCGAGCGCACTCGAACAGGACACAGACCAGACAGCGACGGAGGAACAATGAGCGGATTCGTCTTCAACGAGAAACCTATCCAGATCGAACGTGGCGACGGTGCCTACGTCTACGACGACGACGGCACAGAGTACCTAGACATGGGCGCGTCCTACGCCTGTGTCCCGCTGGGCCACAAGCACCCGGCGGTCCAGAGCGCCGTCAGCGAGCAGCTAGAGAAGATCACGTACGTCCAGGCGTCGTACCCGAACGCCGAACGGACGGCGCTGTACGACCTGCTTGCAAAGACTGCACCGGACCCGATCGACAAGACCTGGCTCTGTAACTCCGGGACCGAGGCCAACGAGGCCGCGCTGAAGTTCGCCCGGTCGGCAACCGGCAACTCCAAGATTGTCGCGACGATGCAGGGCTTTCACGGCCGGACGATGGGCGCGCTGGCGACCACGTGGAAGAACAAGTACAAGAAACCCTACGAGCCGCTCATAGGCGATGTGGAGTTCGTCCCCTACGACGACAGCGAGGCGCTCGACGAGGCTGTCGACGAGGATACCGCCGCGTTCATTGTCGAACCGGTTCAGGGTGAAGGCGGCATCAACCCCACCTCGGACGGCTATCTTGAAGACGCCCGGGAGATCACCGAGGATGCCGGGGCCGCGCTCATCTTCGACGAGGTCCAGACCGGAATGGGCCGGACCGGTGCGCTGTGGAACTCCCAACGTGCTGCCGTTGCGCCGGACATGATAACCGCGGCGAAGGGGCTGGGCAACGGCCTCCCCATCGGCGCGACGCTGTGTCGCGACTGGATCGCTGAGAACTACGGCTCCCACGCCTCGACGTTCTCCGGCGGGCCGGTCATCTCGGCGGCTGCCGGCGCAACGGTCTCGACCATTATCGAGGACTCGGTGCCCGGCAACGCCGCTGTTATCGGCGATTACCTCCTGACTGAACTGGAAGCAGCTATCGGCGACGACGTGCGGGACATCCGCGGCGAGGGGCTGATGATCGGTGTCGAGGTCGGCCGCGGGGCGAACGCGGCGCTGAAAAAGCTCGCGTTGAACCATCAGGTGCTCGCGCTGCCGGCCGGCCGCACGGTTATCCGTCTCCTCCCGCCACTGACCATTGACAAGGACCACGCCGACGCCGTCGTTGACGCGATGGCGGAGGTGGTGGGATGAGCGAAGCCGCGACGCCCGAGGCTGACACCGAGGCACGTGACCTGCTCGAAGCTGTCGTCCGCATCCCGTCTGTCTCGCGGAATGAGACGGAGGCCGCCGAACGGTTAGTCGAGTTCTTCGAGGCCCACGGCCGCGAGGCGTGGCTTGATGAGGTCGGTAACGTCCGCGCGCCCGCTGACGACGGCGTCTTGCTCACTTCCCACATCGACACTGTCCCGGGCGACATCCCGGTTCGCGTCGAGGAGGGCGATGAGGGTGACGTGCTCTGGGGCCGCGGAAGCGTCGACGCGAAGGGGCCGCTATGTGCGATGGCCGTCGCGGCCGTCCGCACCGGGGCCTCCTTCGTCGGCGTCGTCGGCGAGGAGGTCGACTCGAAAGGCGCTCGATTCCTCGTCGAGGACCGCGAGTCGGCACCCGGTGCCGTCATCAACGGCGAACCCTCCGGCTGGGAGGGCATCACGCTGGGATATCGCGGGCTGCTGGCCGGGACATACGTTGCTACCAGCGAGTCCGGCCACTCCTCGCGCCCGGAGAACAACGCCATTCAGGACGCTATCGACTGGTGGTCGTCGGTCGACGACGAGTTCGCCACGGACGAGTGGCACCCCGTCTTCGAGCGCGTCACCTGCAAGCCAGTCGACTTCAAGGGCGGCACGTCGAGCGACGGGCTCTCCGTCGAGGCGACGATGGACGTCCAGCTTCGGGTCCCACCGGAGTACAGCACCGATGAGATCCGCGAAATCGCCGACGGGTTCCTGGAGAACGGCACGGTCAACTGGGACGACAAGGTCGAGCCGGTGATGCAGAGCCCCCGGACCAGCGCTGCTCGGGCGTTCCGGGCCGCGATTCGGCAGGTGGGCGGCGAGCCCACGCTGCTCCGCAAGACCGGCACCAGCGACATGAACGTCTACGCGAAGACGTGGGACTGTCCGATGGTGACATACGGGCCTGGCGACTCGGACCTCGACCACGCACCGAACGAGCACCTCCCGCTCGACGAGTACGACCGCTCCGTCGCGGTGCTCGAAACCGCGACCGAACGCCTGCTGGAGGACTGACATGGACATACTCGACGTCGACGACCTCACGACCGACGAACTGGCGACCGTCCTCGACCGTGCCGCGGCTATCAAGGCCGACCACGGCGAGGGGAGTCAGAGTGACCTGCTCGATCAGCAGACGCTCGGCATGATATTCGAGAAGCCGTCGACCCGAACCAGAGTCTCCTTCGAGACGGGGATGACGCAACTGGGCGGCCACGCCGTGTTCCTCGGTCCCGACGACATCCATCTGGGCCACGGCGAACCGGTGAAAGACACCGCCCGTGCGCTCGGGCGCTACGTCGATTTCATCATGGCCCGCGTGTTTGACCACGCGGACGCCGAGGAACTGGCCGAGTACGCCGAAGTTCCGGTCATCAACGGCCTGACCGACGACGCCCACCCCTGCCAGACGCTCGCCGACCTGCTGACCATCCGCGAGCGGTTCGGCGGTTTCGAGGATGTCTCAGTGGCGTGGGTCGGCGACGGCAACAACGTTTGCCAGTCGTTCGTCATCGGCGCGGCGATGGTTGGCCTCGACCTCACTGTCGCAACGCCGGAGGGCTACGGCATCTCCGACAACGTGGCCGCCCGTGCCGCCGGCTTCGGTAACGCGCCTGAGACGACCCACGACCCAGAAGCCGCCGTGGCTGACGCTGATGTGGTGTACTCAGATGTGTGGGTCAGCATGGGACAGGAGGACCAGCGCGGCCAGAAACTCGAAGACTTCGAGGGCTTCCAGATCACGACGGATCTGCTCGGGGACCGACCATTCATGCACTGCCTCCCCGCCCACCGCGGCGAGGAGGTCACCGACGACGCCATCGAGTCGGAGAACGCCGTCGTGTGGGATCAGGCGGAGAACCGCCTGCACGCTCAGAAGGGGCTGCTCGCGTGGTTAGCTGAGCAGGCGTAGACCGTCCCGAGCGAAGTAGGGGACGGCTTTTCCCCATGCTTTGCGCGAATGTGCGCGTGTAGCGCTCACCAAACCGGGAAAACGTGGTCTAGAGAAACACCGACGAAGCCCGCTTGACGAAGTCGACGGGGTCTGCCCTAAGCTGTTCGACGTATCTGAGTGGGTCAGATTTGACAGCTTCAATAGACATCTGGCCGTTTCTGGCGACGCGGTTCAGATACCCCTGCTGGAGCATCCGGTTTTGCTCCTTGCTGTAGACGGGTTTGCTCGTCTGGATGGCAATCGTCCGCGCCTGAGAGTGTGAGCTCTCGATGAACAGTTTGGCATCCGAGGACTGGTACACTGTGGCCTTGTACTCGCCGTGGTTGCCTGCGGCGACCCGTGTGGCCTTGTCCGGATACTGCATCATCACCAGTTCGTCGTACTCGATTCCGTGTTCGTCAAGCCAGGCGGCAGTCTCGTTGCGGTACTTCTCCAGCCGACAGGTAACGATCTGCCCGATTTCCACCGAGGGAACACAGATCGGATCGACAGTCGAAAGAAACTCCCGGTATTTCGGCCCGTCGTCGTTCTCTTCGGGTGTCGGGTCGCGACAGAGGATGCCGTCCAGGTCAACACAGGAGTCCTCGAGGAAGTCGTGGTGCATCATGTTCCACTCGAATACTCTCGGGAACGCCAAGGTCTGGGCATACGTATCGACGAACTGTTCGGAGCCCTCGTCCACGTACACAGCGCCGTAGTACACGTCCGCGGACAGATCGAACCCGTCGATTGTCGACTGCGCGCCGGTCATTTCGCTTCCGGTATAGACGGTGTCGTCGACGACTAGTATCTTCGAGAACTTCGAGAGGTCGAACTCGCCGTCGTATCGTTCCCCCGTCTGTAGGAGTCTCCCCTCCCGTAACCCGTCGATATCCGTCATCGGGAGATTGAGATGCAGTGAGAGTAAGTTCGACACTGAACATTCCGCTTCTGGGTATTCCGACGATCAGATCCAGGTCGTCCGGTAGATCGACGATCCATTCCTGCGTATCCGAACTGAGATGGTCGAAACTCCTGTAATTCATTGGTTTCTAGGATCGGGAAGTAGTAGCGTCCTCATCGCAACTTGGGCACTACGAGGAGAAATACGCTTACTTCTTTTTAACTGACACCAGTTTGCGAGTGTTAACTCTTTTGATTTGTAACTCAAAACGAGAGTAAAACGAGCGTAACTATCCTTTCCGACAGCCATGATTCCGTCTTAGAGCAATTCTCCACCTGAAACAGTACCCAGTTTGATATATGAGACAACTGGTCACAGGGGAGTGGTTCTCGAGCTATCGCCGACGGCTCGGAATCGGATGGACGCGGTCAGGGCCGGTGCCATAGCGGTGAGGTTGAGGTAACGGCCCAGTTTATCGGGATTGGAATAATACAAATGGGTATGTCTGTCAACCCGTCTCCGAACCAGTTCCACGAGCTGATGGTCGACGACGAACCGAATCTCTCAGATGTGATGGCTTCCGTCTTCGGCGTTCAGGAACACGAGGTACGGACGTATCAGACATTGCTTGAGACACCTGCAAGTACTGTCGAAGAACTCGCTGACGAACTCGGCCGGGACCGCTCGAACGTCAACCGGTCGCTGTCAACGCTCCGCGAGAAGGGGCTCGCGACGCGGAAACGGCGGTTGCTCGACGGCGGCGGCCACGTCTACCAGTACACTGCGACACCGTTGTCGGAGGCCCGCGAACTGATGCACAAGACCCTTGACGAGTGGACTGCCGCGGTCCATCACCGTATCGACGAATTCGACGCTAGCCCCAGCGAGTGATAGCCGCCGCACCGTGAGCGCCGACGATATGGCCGACAACCGTCCGACTTTTGCCCACTGGGGGCATGGTCCCGACAATGGCTGACCTGCAACTCACCGACGATGTGCCGCCGGTTGCCGATGACGGCGTCTGGCTGGCCTGTATCGAGTGTGGTGAGACGTTCGCTCCCTTCGACGCGATTCGCTACACGTGCGACGACTGTGATGGCCTGCTCGAGGTCCGCTACGACGACTTGCCGACCTTCGACGAGTTCGAGGGCTCGGGGGTCTGGCGGTACAACGCCGCCCTGCCCTTCGAGGAGGGCGTCACGCTCCCAGAGGGTGATACCCCGCTGCACGAGATGCCTCGCCTGAAAGACGACATCGGTGTCGACGCGCTCCGCGTGAAACACGAGGGGATGAACCCCACCGGCTCGTTCAAGGACCGCGGCATGACCGTCGGTGTCCGGGTCGCTCAGGAAGTCGGCGTCGACCGACTGGCCTGTGCCTCGACGGGCAACACGTCCGCGGCGCTTGCAGCCTACGGCGCTCGCGGCGGAATGGAGACGCTCGTTCTCCTGCCCGCCGGGAAGGTCGCGGCTGGCAAAATCGCACAGGCAAGCCTCCACCGGGCCCGGATTCTGGAGGTTGACGGCAACTTCGACCAGTGTCTCGACATCGTGCAGGACCTCGCCGCCCGCGGCGAGGCCTACCTGCTGAACTCGCTGAACCCTTTCCGTCTGGAGGGCCAGAAGACTATCGGGCTGGAGATCATGGAGGAGTTCTACGCCGACAACGGCGAGTATCCGGACCGCATCGTCCTGCCGGTCGGCAACGCTGGCAACACCGCGGCGCTGTACAAGTGCTTCCGCGAACTCGTCAAGGCCGGCGCGATAACCGAGGAGCAGGTGCCCAAACTCACCGGTGTGCAGGCCGAGGGAGCCGCTCCGATGGTCGAGGCCATCGAGAACGGATACGAGGACACCCGCCGCTGGGAGAAAGTCGAGACCCGCGCGACCGCCATCCGCATCGGCAATCCGGTCAACGCGCCGAAGGCGCTGCCGGGCATCCGGGAGACCGGCGGCACTGCCGTCGCCGTCTCGGACGAGGAAATTACCGAAGCACAGCGCGACATCGCCGGGGAAGGCGTCGGCGTCGAACCGGCCTCTGCCGCTTCCGTCGCCGGCCTCCGGAAACTCCGGCGCGAGGGCGAGGTCGACAGCGACGAGTCGGTCGTCTGCCTGACCACAGGCCACCTGCTCAAAGACCCCGAAGCGGCCGCCGAGGCCGGGAACGAGCCGGAGCCGGTCGCTAACAGCACCGAGGCCGTGCTGGACCTCATCGAAGAACCGTCGTCAGTCACTCAGACGGTTCGGCGACAGGTGTCGAAGGTTGCCGACGCGCCGCTGGTCCCGACGCTGGTCGCCGGCAGTCTTGGCGTTGCGTATCTCTACCGCAAATTCCGCTCGAAAAAATAATCTGAGCGAACGGGCCGCCAACAACGAGGCTCTGCTCGACTTTCTGGTCGAAAACTGACTGTGCTGGCTCTTTGCTCAGTATTTTCCGTCTTCTACCCAGTAGAAATATCCATCTCCCCCGGGAACAGCTAACCAATGGACGCACAGACGCGGGGCGCGTCGGGAGTGCCGTGCCGGAACACTGCTGTCGAGACGCCGCTTGCGCTGGGGACGCCACCGGCCGGGGGAGTGCTGTGACGGGCGTCTACGAGCGGGCGCTGGGCGAGGCCGCGGCTGACCTCCACCCAAAGGTCCGTGACCGGTACAGCCTCGCTCCGGACGACGGGACGGTCTGTGTCGGCCGTGGCGAGATGGATATTACCCGTGGAACGCTGGTCCTGCCGGCGCTGTACGCGATGACGACCCAGAATATGCTGTTCCCCGAAGCCGGCGAGGACGTGCCGTTCTCGGTGACGACGGTCGCCTATACGACGGACGGTGGTCACGAGGCCATGACGACCCGCCGCGCCTTCGAATTCGGCGACACCACCCGGCTGTTCGACTCGCTGACCGTCTGGGACGCCGAGGCCGAGCGATTGCTCGATTTTCTGGGAACACACGGCCGGATCGCCAGCGAACTCCACCCGCGGGTCGAGGATGGGGCCCTCGTGGTCGCCGGCGGTCGGCAGTGGGCTCGGCTCGGGGACCGTTACGTTCCCCTGCCGGGGCCGCTGGCCGCCGATGTCGAGGTACGTGACCGCTACGACGAAACCGACGAACGCTACCACGTCACCGCGACCGTCGAAAACGACCTCGTTGGACACATGCTCGGCTACCGCGGAACGTTCACGCAGGACCAGACCGCCGGCGGTGGGACGCCCGATGACCTTCGAATCGTCCGCGGACTCGACCGACTCCCCCCGCGATGAGCGACCGCGTCGCTGGGTCTCGGAAGTCAGCACTCGACAGCGTCGCCCAGCCGTCTCTCAGCGGCATCGCCGTGGCAGACCTGAGCGCGGTGTTTGGCGCGGTGGTCTGGCTGGTGATGACGGCTACCGGCGAACTGGACGCTATCGAACGGGCGCTCGCGCTCGCGCCGCTCGTGCTGGTCCCGCTCGCCCTCCGAACTGCAGTGACTGGGGCGTTCGAGGCGCTTGCCAGTCGGTTCACGACCGCTGCCATCTGGCTCCAGCCGGTCGGCGCGCTCCTGCTCGCGGTCTCGCTGATCGTCCCGTCACCAGCACCGCTGGCTGCCGTGCTCGCAACGCCGTGGCTGGCTGTCACCGGCCTCCTCGGACTCGCGGCGCTTGCACGGACTCGGGTTCGGGGCGGTCTGGTGCTCCCGGAGACCGCTATCGACGCTGGCTTCGCCTACGTCTCAGTGGGCTCGGTCGCGCTCCTGCTGGCCCATCTTGACCTGACCCTCTGGTTCGACCGCGTCATCATCCGACTGACGGCAGTCCACTTCCACTACGCTGGGTTCGTCCTTCCGTTCGCAACAGGACTGACTGGCCGACATCTCGGTTACCACTCGCGGGGATTGCGAACCGTTGTCGGTGTCATCCTCGTCGGTCCGGCACTCATCGCGGTCGGAATCGCCTTCTCGCCGCTGGTGGAGGTCGTCGCAGTGAGCCTCTTTACCGTCGCCGTCGCGGCCTTCGGCGCTGTCGTCTTGCGCCGTGTCGTCCCTTCTTGTCCCCGACCACAGGGGGTCCTGCTCGGCATCGCGGCAGTTGCACTTCCCGTTTCAATGGCGCTCGCGCTCGGCTACGGCGTCTCGACGTTCACCGGCCGATCGCTGGGGCTGACAATTTCGACGATGGTTGCGCTCCACGGCTCGCTCAACGCCTTCGGGTTCGGGCTGTGTGCGACGCTCGGCTGGCGGCTCTCGGTCCCCTGACGCCGATCAGTGTTCCGCTCGCTCCGGTTCTAACCGGTAGCGCGTCGTCTCCTGTCCATCGAACCGGGGACCGTTTCCGGTGGAGGTGAACCCGACCGCCTCGACAGCGGCCTTGACTTGCGATTCGTTCTCCGGGAGCAGTAGTTCGACCGTCATGTGTTCCCGGCGCGCGAACTCGATCGGGTCGGTCAGGAGTTCCTCGCAGGCGTCGCTTGACCCGGCCAGTTGTGTCACGTGGACGGTCCCACGTTCGGCGTCGAAGCTCACGAACCCGACAATGCTGTCGTCTTCCTCGGCCACGCGGACGGTCCGGTCGTGGACGAGGTTTCGCATCACGTCCGGCGGCCCGTCAGCGAGGGCGGCCAGTCGCTCGGCGTCATCCTCAATAGCGTCGCGGATATGCATACATGTGCGTGGGAACCCCACGCAAATAAACGGTGTGTCGGACGCGCCGGACCGCGTCCGCCTTCGCGGCAGTAGGGCTTCACACGACGGAATCTCCGGTCGCTGTCAACAGTGGGATGCAGTCACAGATGAACACAGTTATCCCGAGCGACGGATAACGCGAGGGCAATGGTTCACGTACACACGGACACGGTGGTAGCATGCGCGTAGTCGCCAAATTCGGTGGGACGAGCCTCGGTAGCGGCGACCGAATCAACCGGGCCGCAGACTCGATTGCCGCTGCCGTCCAGCAGGGCCACGAAGTCGCTATCGTCGCCTCTGCGATGGGCAACACAACCGACGAACTGCTCGACGAGATCAACTACGACGCAGACTCCGCGGACCGCGCGGAGATCGTCTCCATGGGTGAACGGACCTCCGTCCGAATGCTCAAAGGGGCACTCGCTGCCCGCGGCATCGAGGCTGTTTTCCTCGAACCCGGCAGCGAGGACTGGCCGATCATCACTGACGAGTACGGCGAGGTCGACGTTGAGGAGACACAGAAGCGCGCCCACGCGCTGGCCGGCCAGCTCAAGGACGTCGTCCCGGTCATTACCGGCTTCCTCGCGGAGGACTACCAGGGCAACGTGACGACGCTCGGTCGTGGTGGCTCCGACACGAGCGCCGTGATGATGGGCGACTACATGGACGCCGACGAAGTCGTCATCGTCACCGACGTCGAGGGCGTCATGACCGGGGACCCACGCGTCGTCGAAGGCGCTCGGAACGTCGGCAAAATCTCCGTGGATGAACTCCGCTCACTGTCGTTCCGTGGGGCCGAGGTGGTCGCGCCGTCGGCGCTGTCTTACAAGAGCGACGACCTCGGCGTTCGCGTCGTCCACTACCAGCACGGCGACTTGCTCGCCGGTGGCACGTCCATCGAGGGTGAGTTCCAGAACCTTATCGACCTGCAGGAACAGCCTATCGCTTGCGTGACCGTCGCCGGCCGCGCTATCCGTAACAGCCCGGGCATTCTCGCGGACCTGTCGGGTGCTATCGCTGACGAGGAGATCAACATCGAGGCCAACTCCTCGGGGATGGACTCGCTGACGTTCTACGTCGACGAAGACGACGCCGAGGAGGCCGAAGCACTGCTGCACGCCCGTATCGTCGACGATGAGACGCTCTCGTCGGTTACTGTCGAAGACGAGATCGCCGTCATCCGCGTCACCGGCGGCGACCCGAGCCAGTCGGCGCTCGCCCACCAGGTCGTTGCACCGCTGGCCGACGCCCATATCCATCTCTACGACGTGATTACGTCCGCGACGTCGGTTTCCGTGTTTGTCCCGTGGCAGGACCGCGAACAAGCCCTCTCGCTCGTGCAGGACGTGTTCTGAGCGCTGGGTTCTTTTTAATCGGTTGAGGAGGCCTGCTCGAACCGGCTCGCGGGAAGCAGGAGTTCGCTGACTTCGGGGAGATGTTTCAGGTTGTAGACTATTTTCGCGTCGTCAGACACCGGTGCGGCGATACATGACAGGCGAATGCCTTTCTCGGTGAGTTCGGGCGGCAGGATATGGCTCGCTGGTGACGGCATCTCACCCTCGACGACTGCCACTGCACAGTTTGTACACGCGCCGCCGCGGCAGGCAAAGGGCCACGCGAAGCCGTTCTTTTCGGCCGCTTCCAGCAGCGTGTCGTTCGGGTCGACGTAGAACCGTCCGAAATCAGTCGATTGCAGGTTCGTGTCGGCGGCTTTCGCGAACAGGTCCTCGTCTCCGAGTGCCCAGCCGTGGTCCTCCAGCACCTCGAAGTTGAGAAACTCCACCATCGGGTCGTCCGGTTCCGGCGGGGCCTCTTCGGCCTCGGGCTCAGGCTCCGCTGTCTCATCGGGCAGCGGGTCCCCGGGCTCGTATCCATTCTGCAGCCGCTCGTAGGCCGTTTTGACCGTCTGGAACTCAGCCGCTGACCCGCCCTGATCGGGGTGTGCTTCTTTCACCCGCTCGCGGTACGCGTCGACGATCTCCCCGTCGTCGGCGTCCGGCGTGATTCCGAGGACCTCGAATGGGGATTCCACGCCACACAGTAGCGGTCACGGACATAAATTCTCTCGTCCCGCTGCAGTATCTGCAGGCTGCCGGCGACGGACGCCGTGCCGTTCCTGTGGCTACCGGCCCTGCGTCAGTCGGAAGCCGATTTGCCGCGGCAGGTCAGCGTCGGTAACCGCGTCGATGACCGCACTCGTATCGTAGGCCACGCGGTGCTCCTCGACAGTCATCTCTGCAAGGTCGAGCACGGCGTAGGCGGCCCGGTGGTCCTTGTCGCGGGGCTGGCCCACGCTGCCGGGGTTCATTACGATACCGTCCTCGTACACCTCGTGATGCTGATGGTGCGTGTGACCCATTACGAGCACGTCCTCGTCGCCTAGCAGGTCCGGGCCGAACTCCTCGGGGTATGTGTAGTGGTCCGGGTCGTCGGGGTGGCCGTGGACGAGTTTCACTCGATTGTCACTGACGCGGCGCTCGTCGGGCAGCGCCGCCAGCCATTCGATCTGCTCGTCGGACAACTGTTCTGTGGCGTGTTCGACGCCGGCCTGCGCCATCCCGTTGAACGCGAACGGCGTCTCGGCAGCGACGGCTCTGTCGTGGTTGCCCATCACCGTTGGCACTTCTTCGGTCGGCCAGGGAACGTCCGCAGGGAGCGCGTCGGTGTGTCCGCGCATCGCGTCGACACAGTCGGCGTGCCAGGGGTTGTAGCCGACTACGTCTCCCGCACAGACCAGCCCATCAACTGGCGGCATATCCGCAAGCACCGCCGCGAGCGCCACCCGATTGCCATGGATGTCAGAGAGGATACCGAGTTTCATTACTAGTGCTCTACCCCCTGTGGGGTCTTGAGTGTCAGTCCTGGCTCAGTATTTGTGTCCGCCGTGCGTTCGCGGTCATCCGCTCACTCGCCGTTGTACACTGCCACGTCGAACTCGCTTGCCGACCCCGCGACGCCGGCCGAACAGACGGCGTGCTCGTACTCGTGGTCGTACACTTCGCGGGCTACCTCGCCGGCGTCGGTCGCGGCCAGATCGAACGCTGTTGGACTGTTCTCCTCGTATGTCGCCACCAGCGTCGGCTCGGTGACTTCCTCGACGAGCAGCGCGTCCCGACGGACAGTCCCGATGACTGCGCCCGGCCCGTCGGCGTTCGTCGTCGGGTCCGCCGCATCGACACCGACGATACCGGCGACCCGCGGCGTATCGTAGTCGTCCTTCTCGAAGTCGAGCGAGAGGAGCGGCTCCGCGATGGCGTCCCGCGCCGGATAGCCCAGTTCGAGTTTCTCCGCGATTGGGTCGACGTGGGAGCCGTTGCCGACGACTGCGCCGTGCTCGGTGACCCGGACTCCGTTGTAGGAGATGTATGGGTTGTCCGTCTCTGGCGCGTCTGGCGTCGGCTCGACGGTCACTGTCCCGTCGCGCTGGACTGCCTGGCGGTTGGGGAACGAGCGCGAGGAGACGCGGTACGCGCCGACCTCGGGACTGACGACGACGAATCGTCCAACGTACATACGCGAGTGTGCACAGCACCCCGAAAAAGCGCTGTCGATGTTCGTTCGTGGTGTCACAGTAGCCGTTCGCTTAGACCATTTTGTGACCGCCGAAAAGGTAATTTGAAATACAATTCTATGACAAATTGATATCGTGACAAGCGAAGAGGACTGTGTTCGAGCCCTCCGCAGTGCCGCTGTGGTACTAGGTGAGTCGCCGACGAAAGCGCAGTACGAGGAGCTTGGCGTGACGCCGGCATCTGGCACGATTCAGCGGGTGATGGATAGCTGGAACGGTGCGAAGAAGGCTGCCGGATTAGAGACCAATCATTCTCGTGGTTCTCGACTCGGTACGAAACCTGCCGACGTTTCGCTCCCCAATGGTTCTTCGTGGGCTGACCTTTCTCAGGACCAGCGATGGCACTACAAAAACGCTGACCGGAATCAACAACGAACCCTGAACCGGCGGGCAAAACACCGGGCATGGGTGTATGAGTACAAACGAGATAGTGACGGCTGCTGTCGCTGTGGAGAGGCTGATCCAGCGTGTCTTGACTTTCACCATCGCGACGATACAGACAAAGAGATGACTATCTCCAAGATGATCACATACGGCTTCTCGAAGTCGAAGCTCCGCGCTGAGATGGACAAGTGTGACATCCTCTGTGCTAACTGCCATAGAAAAGAACATCATGAGGTTCCGACTGGGGTTCGACCGACAACAGCCGGGCAGGTGGATGGCGATGAGTGACATAGCCGCTTGACTCCGCAACACTGAAATACGGCAGCCGGATACTGAATATTGTAATCAGTCCATTGGGGTAGAGGCCAATCCTGAAGCCTTCTGGGGGCTTCGACCCTGGTTCGAATCCAGGATGGACTATTTTTGTCGCGAGCACACTCACGAGCCATGAGATTGTAGCTACGAACTCGAACCCTGCCAGTCGCGCACAGCGAAGCGAGTCTTCCTCTGGCTCGAATCCATGCGGAACAGGTGTGACACGGGTCTGGCAAGCACCGGCTTGCCCCTTGCTACTTGTAGCTACCTCCCAGAGAAAACATATGACACCGACACACGTCCTTGTCCCGCTGGACGGCTCACCGCTGGCTGATGAGGCGCTGACGTACGCGCTGGAGACGTTCGACTGCCGGATTACGGTCCTGAACGTCGTTGCGCCGCTCGATACGGGGATGAGCGAAGGCGGCTTACTCGAACCAGATGCGGAGCGCCAAGCGGCCGCCGACGAGCGGGCAACGGAACTCGTCGACCGGGCATCACAGCAGGCCAGCGAGGCCGGCCAACAGGTCGAGACGGCCGTCGAGACCGGTGACCCGGCCGAAACGATTCTGGACTACGTCGAGGAGGCTGACGTGGATCAGGTGGTGATGGGTGGCCACGGCGGGACGCGAAACGAGATTGCCCGGCGGTTGCTGGGGACCGTGGCGACGGCGGTCGTTAGCGAAGCGCCGGTGACGGTGACGGTCGTCCGGTAGCGCGTTGCTGGCCGACAGCCTTTTTTTCAGACCTGGCTCCCAAGGATCGCTTCCAGCACCTGATACACGCCGAAGCCGATCACAACGCTGGTGACGAGCGTGATGAGCCAGAACCCGACAGTTACACCTATTTTCCGGCGAGAGACGCCGGCGGAGCCGCCGGCCAGGCCGCCGCCGATGACCCCGGAAATAATGATGTTGTTGAACGAGATGGGGATGCCAAGCGCGATAGCAGCCTGTGCGATGATGAAGCCGGGGACCAGCGCCGCGATGGACCGGCGGACGCCAAGTTGCGCGTACTCGCGGGAGGTCGCCTGTAGCAGGCGGGGTGCGCCCATCCACGCGCCACCGAGGATACCCGCTGCACCGAGCGCCAGCAATACGAATCCAGGCAGGCCGAGTTCGGCGCGGTAGAGGTTCTCCAGCGGGCCGGTTGCGAGGCCGACCTGACTCCCGCCACTGGAGAAGGCAACGACGCTCCCGAGAACGACGAGGAAGGTCTTGATACCTTTATCGACCGAGGCCTGTGTCTGCAGGCGGATGTAGTAGAAGCTCCCGGCGGCGACCAGTAGCGTCGCGGCGACGGCGGCGATATCCGTTCCAGCCACCATTGCAGCAAAGCCGGCCAGCGAGCCCTGTTCGGTGCCGGCCGGCGACGGGATGATGCTCAACTGGACGTTGGCGACGATACCCCCGACGACGCCGGCGAGCAGCGGGACACCGACCGTTTCGGGGATGTCGTCCCGGCGCAACACTGTCGCGGTGAGGTAGGCCAGGCTTCCCGACACAGGTGGGACGAGCAGCCAGAATATGGCGATGCGACGGTAGGTGTCGAACACCGGCTGCCCGCCGAGCGAGAGGCCGACGCCGACCATCGCGCCCGTCGTCGCGAACGCCGCCGGAACGGGGTAGCCCGAGTAGATTCCAAACGCCATGAATCCGGTTGCGGTCAACAGTCCGGCAACGGCTGCGAGCGATGTGATCGTGGCACCGTCGATGAGGCCGGCGCCGACCGTTTCCGAAATGCTCCCGCCCTGGGTCAGTGCCCCCATCGCGGCGAGGATGCCGATCAGGAAGGCAGCACGCATCGTCGAGATGGCGTTCGCACCGATAGCCGGCGCGAACGGCGGTGAGTTGCTGTTCGCACCGAGTGTCCAGGCCGTCACCAGCCCGGTGATCGTCGCGAGGGCGACTAGCGCCCAGAAGACGACGGGGGTCACCGCGTGCCGGGCCCCGTTGGGGCCTGCCAGTTGTTGCTGTGTGAACGCGACCAGACTGTCATTGCCAGCCGTTCACACCCAGTACATAAAATGTCCGCGGCGTCGGCGTCGAACGGTGATCGGCCCGCCTTGCCATGATTTGTCGCCGTTGTGGCTAATGTGCGACACCGAAGTCTTTAACGCCTATCGACACCGCTGGTGGGACATGTCACAGCGAAGGCGCACGTTCATCAGTAGTGTTGGTACCGCAACCGCAATCGGGTTAGCCGGCTGCCTCGGTGGCGATGGCGGCGACGGCAGCGGCGGCGACACCGACAGCGATGGCGGGGACGGTGGCGACGGTGACAGCGGTCCGGCTGCTCGTATCGGAATGGTGTACGCGACGGGCGGGCTCGGTGACGGATCGTTCAACGATCAGGCTCAGACCGGCGCTATCCGGGCAGCAGACGAGCTAAACATCGAATACGATGAGTCGCAGCCGGAAGCGGTACAGGACTTCGGCAGCCTCCAGCAACAGTATGCGCAGTCCTCGAACCCGAACTACGACCTCATCTGCTGTATCGGCTTCCTGCAGGCGGACGCCCTCACCGAGAACGCTGAACAGTACCCCGAGCAGGACTTCATGATCGTTGACTCCGTCGTTGACGCGGACAACGTCGGCTCGTACGTGTTCGGTGAGCATCAGGGCTCGTTCCTCATCGGGCTGATGGCCGCGAAGCTGACCAGTCAGGACTTCTCGGCTGGAGCCGGCTCCACGCAGAGTGACTCCGCGAGCGTCGGCTTCGTCGGCGGCGTCGAGGGTGACCTCATCGGTCGCTTCGAAGCCGGCTACAAAGCCGGCGTCAAGCACGCAGAGGAGGACGTCGACATCCAGTCAGCCTACGTCGGCGACTTCAACGATCCCTCCGGCGGGCAGGAGGCGGCCCTCTCGATGTACGAATCCGGTGCGGACATTGTCTACCATGCGGCCGGCAACACCGGAACTGGCGTGTTCCGTGCGGCTCAGGAGGCCGGGCGCTTCGCAGTCGGCGTCGACCGTGACCAGTCGGTCACGAAAGAGAACTTCAGCGATATTATCCTCGCGAGCATGGTCAAACGGGTCGATAACGCCGTCTACACTGCCGTTGAGTCGACAACGAATGACAACTTTGAGGGCGGCACTGTGAACACCCTCGGCCTCGAACAGAACGGCGTTGAAGCGGTGTACGGTCAGCAGCTCGGTTCGGAAATCCCACAGAGCGTCAAAGACGAGGTGTCCGAAGTCCGCCAGAGCATCATCGGCGGCGACATCAGCGTGCCGACTGACCCCGACAACGCCTGAGGCGAATTGCTGGATCGATTTACCGGCACATTCCGGCTTTGCGGTCGGAACGATCCGGACAAAATCTACAACAGAGTCACCGCGGCCACACACGTAATTGCCGCATATTTTTGGCAGACATGTGGAACCGTGAAGTTAAAACAACGGGAAGGTAACGGCTCAGAGTATGGAACAGGCCGTCCACCTCGATGGTATTACAAAGCGGTTTCCGGGGGTAGTCGCGAATGACGATGTCGATCTGGCGGTCGAGAAGGGGACGGTTCACGCACTGCTCGGCGAGAACGGTGCGGGCAAAACCACCCTGATGAACGTCCTCTACGGGCTCTACCAGCCCACCGAGGGGACGGTCAACGTGCACGGCGAGACACAGCAGTTCGACTCGCCGCGCGACGCCATCGACGAAGGTGTCGGCATGATCCACCAGCACTTCATGCTGGTCGATCCGATGACCGTCACCGAGAACATCACGCTTGGGAACGAGCCCCGCAAGTGGCTTGGACTCACAGTTGACAGCGAACAGTCCCGAAAACAGGTCCGTGAACTCTCCGAACGGTATGGGTTCGACGTGGACCCCGACGCCCGCATCGAAGATGTCGGTGTCGGTGTCCAGCAGCGCGTCGAAATCCTCAAAGCGCTCTACCGTGGCGCAGATGTCCTGATTCTTGACGAACCGACGGCAGTACTCACACCACAGGAAGTCGAAGACCTCTTTCGCGTGCTGGAAGAGCTGACCGACCAGGGCAAGACGATTATCTTCATCACGCACAAGCTCGGCGAGGCGATGGAGGCTGCTGATGAAATCACTGTCCTGCGCGAGGGGAAAAACGTCGGGACCGTGCCGGCCGGCGACATCACTCGGGAAGAACTGGCCGAGATGATGGTCGGTCGGGAAGTCCTGCTGGACCTCGACCGGGACCCAGCCGAGCCGGGCCGGTCTATCCTTGAGGTTTCGGACCTCGTTGTGGAGGACGACCGGGGCGTCCGCGCAGTTGACGGGATTTCGCTTGACGTCCGGGCCGGCGAGGTACTCGGCATCGCCGGCGTCGATGGGAACGGCCAGTCGGAACTGGTCGAGGCGATTACCGGGCTCCAGATGCCCGACGAGGGAACGATCATGTACGACGACGTTGACCGGACCACCGACAGCCGCCGGGAACGAATCGAGTCCGGGCTCGCCTACATCCCGGAAGACCGACAGGAGCGTGGACTGGTGATGGACTTTAATCTCGTCGAGAACGGCCTGCTGGGGAGCCAGCACGCGGCCGACTACACTTCGAACGGGCGCATCGACTGGAATCACACGCGCGACCACGCGGAAGAAATTATCGAAGAGTACGACGTTCGGCCACCGGATGCCAACGCCCACGCCAAGTCCCTTTCCGGCGGGAACCAGCAGAAGTTCGTCGTCGGTCGGGAGTTCGCGCGGGACCCGCGTCTCGTCGTTGCCTCCCACCCCACTCGCGGTGTGGACGTGGGGTCGATGGAGTTCATCCATGACCAGATCAACGCGCTCCGAGAGGCGGGCCGGGCCGTGTTGCTCATCTCCTCAAATCTTGATGAGGTCCAGTCGCTTTCCGACCGCCTCGCTGTCGTCTACGAGGGAGAGATTGTCGATATCGTGGATCCAGAGCGTGTGACCGAAGAACAGCTCGGGCTGTTGATGGCCGGGCAGCAACCTGACGCCGTCCCGACCATCGCGGCGAACGGGGAGGGCGATCAATGAGCGATAGCGGCCCGTCGCGGAACGGCGACGACCCGCCGACATCGGACTCAAACGACCGGTGGTCACAGTACCGACAGCGCCTCATCAGGCTGGGCCAGACCTCAGTCGGCGAGCGGATTCTCATCGCTGTCTCGGCGCTGTTGCTCTCTCTCGTTGTCGGGACGGTTATCGTCACTGCCGCGGGGCTGATGGCGACGTGTCGGTCGCCGGTGCTCACCTTCGGTTCCACGACGCTGTGTTACGACCCGTTCTACGTGTTCAACCGGCTGTTCCTCGGCGCACTGGGCGATCCCTTTGCCGGCAGCTGGTCGCCGCTGAACGCGCAGTTCGCGGCGACGCTACGCGAGACGACGATACTGGTGTTTACCGGCCTTTCGGTAGCCTTAGCGTTCCGTGCGGGCATCTTCAACATCGGGACGCAGGGCCAGCTTATCATCGGCGCACTGGCAGCCGCACTGACAGTGCTGTGGGCCGGCTCGCTGGTCTCTGGGACGATCGCGCTCATCCTGTTTATTCCGCTCGGGCTGCTTGCTGGCGCAATCGGCGGCGGCCTCTACGGTGCGATACCCGGCGCTCTGAAAGCCTACGCCGACGCGAACGAGGTCATTACAACTATCATGCTCAATTTCGTCGCTGTTCGGGTAACGCTGTATCTCGTCCGAAACCACTTCGCCGACCCGACGAGCCAGGCGACACAGACCCCGACCCTGCCCGTCGAGGGACAGTTCCCATCGATCCTGTTCGACCCGCGGACGGACTTCTCGTTGCTCGCACTCCTGATAGCACTCGCATTCGTCGGCGGCGTCTACTACCTGCTCGAACACACGGCCTTCGGCTACGACCTGCGGACCGCCGGTATCCAGCCCGCGGCCGCGGAGTACGGCGGCGTCGACTCCGCCCGGACTATCCTGACCTCGCTCACGCTGTCGGGCGCACTGGGCGGCATCGGCGGGGCCGTATTCGTGATGATGACCCTCGGAAAGTTCCAGACTGGCATTCCGAGCTACGGCTTCGACGGGATCACCGTCTCTATCCTTGCCGGCAACAATCCGATCGGGGCCGTCTTCGCCGCGCTGCTCTTTGGCGTCCTCAAGTCCGGCTCGAACGTGGTGGCGTTTGCGACCAATGTGCCGCCACAGCTCGTCGGCGTCCTCCGTGGACTGATAATCCTGTTCGTCGCGATGCCGGAATTCTTCCGTATCATCGGCCGGCGGCTCGCGACGCGTGAGCCAGACAGTCCGGCCGCCGCGACCGCGGGAGGTGGTGCTGATGACTAACGACAGCGCTATCGATCGACTTCGCTCGGCTTCAAGTCGGGTCCTCATCGCCGCCGCAGCGTTCCTCACACTGGCTGTGCTTGCCGGATTCGGACTCTTTGCGCCGGCGTCGACGCCCGGGCAGATATTCTGGGTGCTGGCCTCGAAATCGACGCTGTCCTCGACACTGCGGCTCTCGGTTCCGATCGTGCTGGCCGCGCTGGGTGGCATCTTCGCCGAGAAGAGCGGTATCATCAACATCGGGCTCGAGGGGCTGCTCATCATCTCAGCCTTCGCAGCCATCTTCGGAGCCGACGCCACCGGTTCGCTGTGGCTCGGGTTCCTCGTCGGCATCGTCGCGTCGACGCTCCTCGCGGGCGTATTCGCCGTCGTCTGCATCGAGTTCCGCGCTGATCAGATTATCGCCGGGCTGGCCGTCTGGCTCATTGCACTCGGACTCGCGCCGTTCGCCTCGCAGGTGTTCTACGGTGGGCCAAACACCAGTAGCGTCGGTACTTTCGACACGATCACGGTCCCGACGCTGGCCGAGATTCCGTTCTTCGGCGCACTGTTCGACGCCTCGCCCGCCGTCTACATTATGTTCCTCGCCGTGGCGGCGTCGTGGTACGTCCTGAACCGAACCACGTTCGGCCGCTGGGTCCGGGCCGCCGGCGAGAACCCGAAAGCGCTCGACACCGCCGGTGTCGACGTGTCTCGCGTCCGATACGCCGCCGTGCTCCTCTCCGGCGTCCTCTCGGGGATGGGCGGGGCCGCGCTGGCGATCAACATTGGCCAGTTCACCGGCAACGGCCCGACGATGGTCAACGGCAAGGGGTTCATCGCCATCGTCGCATATCTGTTCGGCAACTACAACCCGGTCGGCGCATTGCTGTCGACCACGCTGTTTGCCGGCCTTGATGCCGTCCAGTTGCGTCTTCAGACGGCCGATGTCATCGCTGTCCCCGATTCGCTGGTCCAGACCATTCCGTTCGTCGCCGTCATCGTCGTGCTCGCTCTGGTGGGCAAGACGCGGCTGCCCGAAGCCGCCGGTGACCACTACGAGTCTGGCGAGGAATGAACTAGGAACAATCTTTTCTGGGCTTGTTTCTGCCCGCAGTAGTGGATCAAATTTGAACAGCCAGAAAGCCCCGGTTGCTGAACTCGGGGGCGGTTCGAAAGACGCAAAGCGTCTTTCGTCATCACGAGAGAGCTTCGCTCTCTCGAACGACAGCGAGGCGCGGGAGCCGAGACAGCAGGGGCTTTCTGGCTGTACACAGGAGCAGTCCAATCGGGACCAGCCGCCTTCCCTAGCCGAACACTGATGTGCGCGGCAAGCACAGGACGAGATAATAAATGTCGCGCCGATATGACCACGCTCGGGTTCAGGAGTACTGGCAGCAGGCCTGGGAGCGGGAGGACGTTTTCGAGTGCCCGACCGACGCTGCGGATCCGACGTACGTGCTGGGAATGTTTCCCTACACCTCCGGCTCGTTGCATATGGGGCACATCAGAAATTACGCCATTACGGACGCGTATGCTCGGTACCGGCGGATGGCCGGCGACGATGTCCTTCACCCGATGGGGTGGGACGCGTTCGGCCTGCCGGCGGAGAACGCGGCCTACAAACGGGACACTGACCCAGAATCCTGGACCCGGACGTGTATCGACCAGATGGAAGATGATCTCCAGGAGATGGGCTTTGGCTACGACTGGTCCCGGGAAATCACTACCTGTGACCCAGAATACTACCAGTGGAACCAGTGGCTGTTCACCCAGTTCTACGACGAGGGGCTGGTCGACTACGGCGCGGCGACGGTGAACTGGTGTCCGGACTGTGAGACAGTGCTTGCTGACGCGCAGGTCGAAACGCCGCCGGAAGCCGACGAAGGCGGGACGACCGCCAGCACCGGCCACAGCCACACCCAGGGCGGCGGCGTCTGCTGGCGCTGTGGAACAGCTGTCGAGCAGCGCGACCTCGACCAGTGGTTTTTCGCCATCACCGACTACGCCGAGGAGCTGTATCACGGGCTGGACGACCTCGAGGGGTGGCCCGACGGCGTTCGGGACAGTCAGCGTAACTGGATTGGTCGACAAGAGGGCGCGCGCGTCGCTTTCTCAGTCAGCCACGACGACCACGACACCGTTGAGGCGTTCACGACGCGACTCGACACGGTGTACGGCGCGACGTATCTGGCGCTGTCGCCGGGCCACGACCTCGCACGTGCGCTGGCAGACGAAGACGACGATGTCGCCGAGTACGTGGATTCGGTGGCGAGCACGGACGACGCCGGGATGAGCGGTGTCGAGACGGACCTCACTGCAACCCACCCCTACACCGGCGAGGAACTGCCGGTGTACGTCGCGGCCTACGTCCTTGACGATGTGGGCACGGGCGCGGTCATGGGCGTGCCGGCCCACAACGAGCAGGACCACGCCTTCGCCGACGAACACGACCTGCCCGTCAAGCAGGCCGTCGAACCGGTCGACGGCAGCGGGACGGATCTGCCACACGCGCCCTACACCGGTGACGGGATGCTCACGAACAGCGGCGAGTACGACGGCCTCGCCAGTTCCGCCGCCCGCGAGCGCCTACGCGAGGACGAGGCCACCGAGTCCGCGGTGACCTATCGCCTGCGGGACTGGCTCATCTCCCGCCAGCGCTACTGGGGGACGCCGATTCCCATCGTCCACTGCGACGACTGCGGCCACGTCCCGGTTCCGGAAGAAGACCTCCCGGTGGAACTGCCCGATTACGTCCAGACGACGGGGAACCCGCTCGACGCGGCCGACGAGTGGAAGCAGACGACCTGCCCTGACTGCGGGGCCGACGCGGTGCGGGAGACGGACACGATGGATACCTTCGTCGACTCCTCGTGGTACTTTCTCAGATACCTGTCTCCACACTTCGAAGATGCTCCCTTCGACCAGGAAACTGCCGACGAGTGGCTCCCGGTCGACGTGTACGTCGGCGGCGAGGAACACGCTGTCCTCCACCTCCTTTATATCCGCTTCTTCACCCGCGCCCTGTCGGATATCGGTCTGCTCGACCGCGAGGAGCCGGTCGAGCGGCTCATCAATCAGGGGACGGTGCTCCACAGCGGCGAGAAGATGTCCAAATCGAAGGGCAACGACATCGCGCCCCACGAGTACGGGGCCGAGACGACGCGGCTGTTCGTCCTCTCGGCGGCCCATCCCTCGCAGGACTTCGAGTGGACCGTGAAGGACGTCTCGACGGCCTACGACTTCCAGCAGACGCTGTATCGCCTTGTCACGGAATACACTGACCGAACGGAGACCAGGACTGAGAGCACCGACCACGACGCGTATCTGGAGCGGGAAATTGACCGGACCATCGTAGCGGTCACCGAGGAGTACGACCGCTTTCGCTTCCATCGCGTCATCGGCGAGATACAGCGCTTTGCCCGGCTACTTGGGCGCTACGCGGGCTACGACCGCCCGTACCAGTTCGCCTACAGCCGGGGCCTGCGGGTGCTCGCCGGCTTAGTCGCGCCTATCGCGCCGTTTCTCGCCGAGGAGATGTGGCAACTGCTCGACGAGGACGGTCTCGTCGCCGAGAGTCGGTGGCCGGAACCGCTCCGGGACGTGGACGACTACCGCATCGAGCGGCAGGTCGTTCGGCGAACGATCGACGACGTGCGCGAGATCACGGAGGTCGTCGACATCGACGAACCGAACGAGATCGAACTCGTCGTCGCCGCCGACTGGAAGTACCGGGCCTACGAGATCGCCCGCGAGTCCGACCCCGACGACGCCATCGTCGGTGAAATCATGGCTGACGAAGCGATCAAACAGCACGGCGACACAGCCGCCGATTTCGCCGACCGGTTGGCCGACCGCGGGGCGGGACTCGAACCAATTATCGACGGCGAGCGCGAACTCGACACGCTCCAGCAGGCCGCGTGGCTGTTCGAAGACGAGTTCGCCTGTGACGTCGTCGTCCGGCGGGCCACGCCCGACGACGACCTCGCAGCCAAAGCGCGACCGAACAAGCCCGCGATTCACATCTCCTGACTACTCGGTCGCGGCTGCTGCCCCCTCTTGGGCGGCCTCGTGGGCATCAGTCACCGCATCGACCAGTTTCTCCCGCTGCTCGTGGTGTATCAGGTGCGAACGACAGTCACAATCAGAACAGCCGAAGGCGTCGATACCCTCGAACCCCGCCGCTGTCGGCCCGTCGATCTGCTTGGCGACGGCGCATTCGATATCGGCCTCGGTTGTGACGACCCGGTCGACGGTCGTCGCCACGTCACCGAGCAGGTAGTCGATGTGCCAGTGCCGGGTGTCGTTGTCGCCGGCAGCGACTGCGCGGTGGCGGTCGATGCGGCCGAAGCCGCCGCTACCCAGCGCGCTCCCGGTGTAGGCGTACCAGCCTGCCGGGAACGTGATTTCACCAAGCGCCCCGACTGCAATCGGCCCGCTGGTGCCCCGTTCGAGAACCAGCGTGTAGGTTCCGCCAGGCATGCGCCCCCTCAGGTCCCGACATCCGGGTCGGCGGCAAGTTCGCCGAACCCATCGATACGGAACGCTCGGGAGTCGGTGCAGTCCTCATTCTCGGCGGCGAGTTCGCCGATGACCCAGTTGAACTGGCGGTCGAACCCGTCGTAAGGCGCGTCCGCGAGCAGGCCGGTGACGCGGTCGCTCGTCAGGTCCTCGTCGTACTCCTCGGCGAAGTCGGCGATGTTCTCGGCGGCCGTCTGTGCGATTTTGTCGTCGGTCTCGTCTGCGAACGCCGCAGTGAGGGCGTTGGTCAGTTCGGACATACACGACATAACGCGACGATGCCACGTATGCGTTCTGAAACGGAGGGCTGTCCGAGCGTTTCTTGTGTCGAGAGCGACAATATCGGCACGATGAAGCCGCTGCGACAAAGCCCGACCGTGGTCACGCTGGCCGTCATCGTTGCTGTGTTCCTCGCACAGCAGGCCGCCGGCGTCGTGACCGCCCCGCGGAGCCTGTTCGCCCTCTCCCCGCCGCTGTTCAGTCGCCCTTGGACGCTTATCACCAGCGTGTACGCACATGCTGGCCTGTCGCATCTCCTCGCAAACGCTGTCGGATTGGCGCTCGCCGGCGTCGTCCTCGAACGCCGGACGTCGCCGCTCCGATTCCACACCTTCTTCGTCTCGACCGGCGCGCTCGCCGGCGTCTCGCAGGTTTCGATTACCAGCCTTGTCGGCCCGCATGTTCCCGGGATGGTCAGCCACGTCTCCGTCCTCGGGGCCAGCGGCGCGGTGTTTGCGCTCTTTGGATATCTGCTCGCCGCAAACCGTTTGACGGACACTGTCATCGGCGGGTTCGAACTCGCACCGCGTGTTCAGTTGGCACTGGCTGGCGTTGTCGCCGCGGCGATCACGCTCGCCACCGCGAACCCCGGCGTCGCGCTCATCGCACACTTCACCGGCCTCTTGCTTGGGTTCCTCGCCGGGCGCGTCCACCTGCTGCGGCCGACGGACTCGCCACAGACTCCCGAGGCCCCGAACTACTGAACCTGGCCGCTTCCGTTTTCGGCCGATTCACCACATTGAACGACTGGTTGCGTCGCTGCTGCGGGACGACGGTGAAGACGTGGTTCCACCCTGTAGGAGCCTGGTAACAATATGTATTGAGTGCGTAGCTCGATGTATGTGGAAAAGTGACACAGAAACGGCCGACCCACCGCTCGGGAAGTGTCCAGCCTGTGACGTGACGATTCCCGCAGCGAACCTCGTCATTGCGTACGACAGGGCCGGCGACTGGCCGCGGATGCTCGCCGCGTGCCCGGATTGTGAGGACGCCGTGAATCCAGTGTAATTCCTGTCACAAAATGACAGTACCTGTGGACATGAATACACATAGACACGCTGGCGCAGTCGTCTATCTGTGTAGTGACCACCGATTAGGTGCGGTATACTGTTGGTTTGATTAATGATACCGAGGCCAGACAGGGGGAGTGAGGGTGGGGTCATCGAGCAGCGATAGTCCTCCGCTACCCCACCAGGGCGACACCGACAGATTTCGACTGGCGGACCCCAGTCGATATCTCAACGCACTTGCGTTCGCCGCCCGCGGGGTCTGGACCGTGACACTCGTCAGTGTCCGACCGTTTGCGTTCTGGGGTGCGGTATTGCTGCCGTTGCTGTATCTCCCATCGCTCTACGGCATCGGTACGGGGCAGGATACGTCGCTGGTCATCGAACTCGTTGCCTGGCACGTGGCTTCTATCGTCCTCGGCCACGGGTACACGCCGTTCTGGAGTCGATAGCGCGGCAATACTCTCGCTACCACTCTACGGCTGTCAACCGCCGCCCCGCTCCACCTGAAACAATGGGGGTGTGGTGACGATTCACGCTCTCGCCATCAGCCGACAAAAACCTGATCGTCAAGCCTCTCGGTGGCGGTTTCTGCCAATTTCTTGAGGTTCACCGTATCCTCACGGTTGTATGATACCAGTGTTTCGAGTGCACCATCTCTGCCCTGCTCGTGTTCCCGCCAGAGTCGCACCGCGTCTTGGCCCGAGATGTCTGGCCGGTCCCGCTCGATACCGATGTCCTGCTCGACCTGTTTGAGCCCGCCGGAGAGTCCGATCTTCTTGCAGGTGTACATCAGGTCCAGATGCGGGCGGTTGAGGTCGACGTCGAAGTTCGCTTCGAGGAAGGGCACGTCGAAGCGCTTGCCGTTGAACGTCACCAGCAAGTCCGCACCGTCGAACGCGGCCCGAAGGTTCTCGGCAGTCAGGTCGTCACCGGCGATGAGTGTCTGTGTTTCCCCGTCCTGATGGAGGCTCACTGTCGTCACCTGATTGTGGTCTTGGTCGAGCCCGGTCGTCTCAATGTCGAAGAAACAGGCCCGCTCGCGGAAGGTCTCGTACAGCCGCCAGCGCTCGCTGCTGGGAAACGCATGGTCGAAGTAGGTAACGTCGGTCTCGGCCACCCGCTCGCGCCCCTCGTCGATGAACTGCTGGATCCGGTCGCCGCGCTGGCCGCCGACGACGGACGGTTCGAATTCGTCCCAGTGGGTGACGCCCTGCTCCCAGATGGACTGCTCGGTCTTTTCCCCGACGCCGTCGGTACCGATGAAACTGTTCTCGACGCGCACGCTCTCGGGTACAGGTTGGGCTGTATGTAAGCCCGTCGGTGCGCGTGACAGACGACCGGTACGTCATGTTCCACCCGTCCTAATGTCCACACATCGGAAGGATGCTGTCGTACACTGATTGACTTTCCACGGAGACGACGACTGTGCTATCGCAGCTATCACACACTGATTGGGGCCGGTCGAACGTCCGCTCACAGAACGGACAGACGAACCGTATCGGGTCCGGGGTTTCGGATAGGGTCATGGCTTCGCAAGGAGTCCCGTATATGAGTAGCCACTCACTATGTGTATGCTACGCCCCCGAGTCTGTTGCTACCTGTATAGTTGTCCTTGGTGCGTTGCTGACGAACGAAAGCCCGAAGCCGAGCGACGCCGCAGAGTCGTCCATGACGACGTTTCTGCTCGCCACAAGCTCGGTTCACGTCACCGCGGCCGCCGCTGACTACCTCCAGCACCGGCTCGACCCGGCAGGTGATGACGACATTGTCGTGGTCGCCGTCCGCGACCCCGATGCCCCATCACGTGACGCGGGTGACGCCGTCAACGTCGCCCGCTCGCGGCTCGCGCCGTTTATGCCCGCAACGGAGACACGGGAAGGCGAGCCCGTGACGGAAATACTGGCGGCTGTCGCCGAGCACGACCCGGACGAACTCCTCATCGGCCCACATCGCGGTTCCGACGATAGTGACGGTGTCGGGTCGACGGCCCGAAACCTCCTCGCCCGCGTTGACCGCCCCGTCATCGTCCTCCCGCTTCCCTAGCGGGAGAACAGGCTGTCGTCCTCGAAGGTCAGACCGAGGTCGATATCGAGCAGGTCCTCGGCCAGTGCGGCGACAGTCGGGGCAACATCGGTATCCGGGTCCGTCACAAGAGGTCTATGCGCACTCGTCTCGATGTGTGGGACCGTATGTGCTGCATCCTCGACGGATTCGTCGGTATCGCCGTGCACGCGGGTGGCAACAATGGCTGATGCCGGCGCTCCGATGTCACGGAGTCGGCCCTGCTGTCGCGGAAGCAGGTCGCTACCGCGCTGGCTGGCCGGCACCACGAGCGCCCGCCGCTGTGCGGTTGTTGCAGCGGCGACGGCCTGATTCGACGCGATTGGTGGCACATCGAGCAGGACGTGGTCGAACCGGTCGGCTAGCTCCTCGATAGCCTGTTCGAGCGTCTGTGCGTTCTCGGCTGACTTCGCGCGAGCGAGGCGCTCGAACGGCGCGTGGGTCGGACAGAGCGCGACCCGCCCGTCGGCGTCGATACTCCACTCGAACAGCGCGTCGTCGACCGGAACGTCGCCGACGGCCACCGCAGTCACGTCGGCGTCAAGTCGCCCATCGACGTATGTTGCCAGCCCCTGTGTGCCAAAGGCTGCGTCGACGACAGCGACGGACCGTCCACCCCGGGCCAGCGTCGCCGCCGTCTCGACTGTCAATCTTGTCGTTCCAGCCCCACCGGTACACCCGACGAACGCGAGCGTCGAAACCCCCATGCGTCGCTGTTGGCGTATCTTTCGATAAAAAGATGCGGAATTTTACGCTTGCTCGGCGACGATATCCGACTCGATGTCGTCCAGTTCGTCATCGGAGAGGTCAGGGCGGTCATTGACCAGCACGTGAACCGGGCGGCCGCCGTCGTCCTCGAACCGCGGGATAATGTGGCCATGGACGTGGGGGACCTCCTGACCGGCCACTTCGCCATTGTTGAACGCGACCGTGCTGGCGGGGGCGTCGACGGCCGCCTCGATGGCGGGGACGAGTTCGTGCAGGGTCGACATGACCGCACTCGCCACATCGGCGGGCGTGTCGTTCAACCGCTCGTGGTGGTCCTTCGGGATAACGAGCGTATGTCCCGGCGAAAGGGGATTGGCGTCCAGAAACGCCAGCACGGTGTCGTCCTCGTAGACGGTGCGGCCGGGGATGTCGCCGGCAACGATCTGACAGAAAATGCAGTCCTCGCTCATAGTCGTCCCTGCGTCCGGCGGTCACAAGAAGGTTCTAGGTGTCGGCGACGCGCGCGACCGTCTCAGCGATGGCGTCGACGTACCCCCCGTAGTCGTAGCCCAGCCGCGAGAGCCAGACTTCCTGATACGACGGGTGGAGCAGCGGGACCACGGGCACGCACAGAGCCTCGCTTTGCCGCGGGTCGAGCACGCTGTCGAGGAAGCTGTCAAGGCTGTTGTCGTCCAGCGCCAGTACCGTCTTCGTCGCGTGTTTTCCAGTCGTCACGACCGCCGCCGGCTCGACCGTCTCGACCTCTCTGACGAGGTAGGGCCGGCAGTTCGCCAGCTCCGTCTCGGTCGGGTCGCGGTTCCCTGGCGGATGGCACTTCACCGCGTTGGTGTAGTAGCAGTCGTCGTGGCCGAACCCGGCGTCGGCGAGCACTGCCCGGATTTTCCGCCCGGATCGCCGCGAGGTGTAGGCCATGCCGGTCAGGTTGCCACCCTGCCAGTGCTCGGCCTCGGGGTCCCCCTCGGCAGGGGCTTCGCCAACGACGACGAGGTCGGCTGACAGCGGGCCGTTGCCCCACGAGATACAGGTCCGACTGTCGGCGAGTTCGGGGCAGCGCCGACAGCCCTCAGCGAGGGCGTTTCGCTTCGCTCCATCGGGGAACTTTGGCACATGCGACGTGAGGGCTGTGCGTGGCAAATCGGTGGCGGTCAGCGCATGCGCCGCCCCGGAGCCCAAGACATTTGCTGGTGGCCGCTGTCACGACGCCTGTATGCCCTCCTACGAATACAAGACGCTCGATATCGACACCGGGATGTTCGGAAGCAGTAGCGTCCCGACAGACGAACTGAACGACCTCGGCGCGGACGGCTGGGAAGTTGTCGCACCGATAACCGAAAACAGCGGGCAGACAGCCGGGTTACTGCTCCAGCGCGAGCGCTGACCAGCGCCACATTGGGGCCGTACCGTCCGAACGGCACACACATAACCGATTGTCCTTTATTGGAGGCGGCGAATGTGCCGGTATGGAACGTTTCGCCGCTGTCGACGACCAGTACAACCCCGACGCCGTCGAGGACGGCGTCTTCGAGTACTGGGACGATGTCGACGCCTACGAGCAGACGAAGGCCCACCGGGCCGACGGCGAGGACTACTTCTTCGTTGACGGGCCGCCCTACACCTCCGGCGCGGCCCACATGGGGACGACGTGGAACAAGACCCTGAAGGACTGTTACATCCGCTACCTGCGGATGCAGGGCTACAACGTCACTGACCGGCCGGGCTATGACATGCATGGCCTCCCCATCGAGACGAAAGTCGAGGAGCGCCTCGACTTCGAGAACAAGAAAGACATCGAGCAGTTCGGTGAGGAGAACTTCATCGAGGAGTGCAAAGACTTCGCCGAAGAGCAACTCGAAGGCCTCCAGACGGACTTTCAGGACTTCGGTGTCTGGATGGACTGGGACGAGCCGTACAAGACGGTCAACCCAGAGTACATGGAGGCCGCTTGGTGGGGCTTCCAGCAGGCTCACGAGCGCGACCTCGTCGAGCAGGGCCAGCGCTCCATCAACCAGTGTCCACGGTGTGAGACCGGGATCGCCAACAACGAGGTCGAGTACCATGACGTGAGCAAGCCGTCGATTTACGTGAAGTTCCCCTTGAGCGACACGGAGGGCAGTCTGGTCATCTGGACGACGACCCCGTGGACTATCGTCGCCAACACCTTCGTCGCCGCCGACGGCGACCTCGAATACGTGGGCGTCGACGCCGAGAAAGACGGCGACACCGAACGCCTCTATCTCGCCGAAGCCTGCGTCGAGGACGTGTTGAAGGCCGGCCGGTACGACGACTACGAGGTCGTCGAGACGCTGTCCGGCGAGGAGATGGTCGGCTGGGAGTACGACCACCCGCTGGCCGAGGAAGTGCCGGACCACGCACAGGGTGAAGGCTCCGGGCAGGTGTACACCGCCGACTACGTTGAGGCCGACCGCACTGGTCTCGTCCACTCCGCGCCTGGCCACGGTGAGGAGGACTTCGAACGCGGCCAGGAACTTGACCTCGAAATATTCTGTCCGGTCGGCTCAGACGGCGTCTACACCGACGCCGCGGGCAAGTACGCCGGCACCTTCGTCCGCGACGCCAACGATGATGTCATCGATGACCTCGACGACAAGGGCGTCCTGCTCTCCAGCGAGGAAGGCCACACCGTCCGCGAGGGGCAGTGCTGGCGCTGTGACACCGACATCGTCCGCATCGTCACCGACCAGTGGTTCATCACAGTGACCGACATCAAGGACGAACTGCTGGCGAACATCGAGGACAGCGAGTGGTACCCACAGTGGGCCCGCGACAACCGCTTCCGTGACTTCGTCGAGGACGCGCCGGACTGGAACGTCTCGCGACAGCGCTACTGGGGCATTCCGATTCCGATCTGGCTTCCTGAAGACTGGAGCGGTGACATGGACGACGCCATCGTCGTCGGCGACCGCGAGGAGCTCGCCGAGCGGGTCGAGCAAGAAATCGACCCCGAGAGCGTCGACCTGCACAAGGGCACGGTCGACGACCTCACCATCACCGAGGACGGCACGACCTACACCCGCGTCGGCGACGTGTTCGACGTGTGGCTTGACTCCTCCGTCGCGACGTGGGGGACCGTCAACTACCCCGAGCAGACCGAGGACTTCGATGAACTGTGGCCCGCCGACCTCATCATGGAGGCCCACGACCAGACCCGCGGGTGGTTCTGGTCCCAGCTGGGCATGAGTACCGCCGCAACCGGTGAAATCCCGTACAAGCAGGTGCTGATGCACGGCTACGCCAACATGCCCGACGGCCGCGGCATGTCCAAGTCGAAGGGCGTCCTCATCGACCCCCATGAGGTCATCGAGAAGCACGGCCGCGACCCGATGCGACTGTTCCTGCTGTCGGTGACCGCGCAGGGCGAGGACATGAACTTCTCGTGGGAGGAGACCGCCGAGATGCAGCGCCGGCTGAACATCCTCTGGAACGTCGCCCGGTTCCCGCTGCCGTACATGCGCGCCGACGACTTCGACCCCGAGGAAACGACGGTCGAGGACGTCCGCGACGATCTCGAACTCGTCGACGAGTGGGTGCTTTCCAGACTCCAGAGCGTGACCGAGGCGATGACCGACTCGATGGACGACTTCGAGAACGACAAAGCGGTCGACGAACTGCTCGAGTTCGTTGTCGAGGACGTCTCCCGCTTCTACATTCAGGTCGTCCGCGAGCGGATGTGGGAAGAGGAGGACAGCGCCTCGAAGCAGGCGGCCTACGCCACCCTCTACCGTGTGCTCGAATCCGTGGCCGCGCTGTTTGCCCCGTTCACGCCGTTCGTGGCCGAGCAAGTGTACGGTGCGCTCACCGGTGACGCCGGCCACCCGACGGTCCACATGTGCGACTGGCCAGAGGTCGACGCCGACCTTCACGACCCCGCGCTCGAACGCGAGATCGAGGTCGTCCGCGAGGTCGAGGAAGCGGGCTCGAACGCCCGTCAGCAGGCCGAACGTAAACTCCGCTGGCCCGTCACTCGTGTCATCGTCGATGTGGACAGCGACGACGTGGCCGATGCGGTCCGCGCTCAGGAAGCAATCATCGCCGACCGACTCAACGCCCGCGCCGTTGAGGTCGTCGGCGCTGACAACGAGTGGGGCGAACTCCAGTACTCCGCCGAGGCCGACATGAGCGAACTCGGCCCGGCCTTCGGCGATGACGCCGGCCGTGTGATGAACGCGCTCAACGAGGCCCGCGTCACCGAGCAGTCACTCGATACCCTCGAAGGCACAGTGAGCGACGCGCTCGACGAGGATATCGCCCTCACCGAGGAGATGGTGGAGTTCCGCCGCGAGACGCCCGACGGCGTCACCGGAACAGAGTTCACCGCACTCGACGGCGGCGGCGTCGTCTACGCTGACACCACGCTCACCGAGGACATCGAGAGCGAGGGGTACGCCCGCGAGGTCATCCGCCGGGTGCAGGAGATGCGCAAGGACCTCGAACTGGACATCGAGGAGCGCATTGTCGTGGATCTGGCTATCGACGACGAGCGCGTCGATTCGCTGGTCCGCGAGCACGAAGCCCTGATTAAAGAGGAGGTCCGGGCTGATGAACTCGCCGGCGTCAAGGACGGCCACCGCAAGACGTGGGACGTCGAAGGAACTGATATGGAGATTGCGATTGCGCCGTGCGAGGCCGACCAGCGAGAGGCCTCGGAACAGGCGAGCGGCGACTAAGAGGAGCCGAGAGCCGTCGCGGCTGCGGAAGCGTCGGACTAGTCCGGCACGCGACCGGCGAGCGCCCTCAGAACAGGCGATCGGCGACTAGGAGCAGTCGAGAGTATGGCGGCTGCGGAAGCGTTGGAGTACTTCCTGCGCTAGAGGCGAAACAAGGAGTGACTACAACTGGTTTGCGACGACCGGCGCGGCGCTGACCTCGCTGACGGCACGTTCGAGCGTGTCCGTCCCGTAGACGGCTTCGACGCCGGCGCTGTTGAGCTTCGTCAGGGCGTTGCTGGCGAGCATCGGATGGACGCAGGTGACGTACACCCGCCGGGCGTCGCGGTCTCCGAGGACGCCGACGGACTCGCTCATTGTCGACCCAGTGGCGATGATGTCATCGACAAGCACCACGTCCCGGTCCTCGACTGGCGCGTCGCTGGGGCTGATTTCGATGTCGCCGGTATCGTAGTCCCGATCCTTCTGGAAGAAGTCCGTCTCACCCTCGCCGTAGGCGTTCCGGACCGTCTCAGCGAGGTTGATTGCGCCTTCGTCGGGCGAGAGAAAGAGCGGGTCCCGCAGGTCCGCAGGCAGCGGGTCGGCGAGAACACTTGCCGCGTCGACGTTGGTGGCTGGGACGTCGAAGAAGTCACAGACGGCTGGTTCGTGGGGGTTCACCGTCAGCACGCGGTCGGTCCCCGTCGAGATGGCGCGGGCCATCGCCCGCGAGGACACCGGTTCGCCGGGTTTGAAGGCCTCGTCCTGGCGGGCGTAGCCCATGTACGGGATGACGGTGACGACCTCACTCGCGCCGCTTTCGCGGGCCGCGTCCTGCAACTGGAGCAACTGCAGGTGTGCGTCGCTGTCGACGGTAGACGCGACGACGACAGCACGCTCGCCGGAGAGTGCTTCGGGGACTTTGACGACGTGCTCACCGTCGGGGAACTGCTCATACTCGACCCGTCCCAGCCGCTCGCCCGTCGCTTCGGCGAGGGTCGCCGCGAACGCCTGCGTGTCTGCCCCGGGGATAATCATGTGCGGTGGGTGGCTGTCCGGGCTAAACCTCTTTTCGATTCCCCGACATCGTGGCTGACTCCCGCCTCTGACAATATATCACACCTGACACTCATAGATACGACACCTACGCGGCTTGCGTGATAATGCATATTCTGGGCCACAGCGGCATGCTTTCATAATATAATTTATAACTAGATCAGATATTTATCCCTGTTCGATTCCACAGTACGAACAGGACAGCCCCTCCACAATAATGAAGATATTACATCTGGATGACGAGCCTGATTTTGCGGATTTGACTGCCCAGTTTCTTGAACAAGAAGACGAACGGTTCGAAGTTCAAACAGCAACGAGCGGGACCGATGGTCTTGCGATTCTTCGGGCGGAGGACATCGATTGTATCGTCTCAGACTATGATATGCCGGGAATGGACGGGCTGGAGTTCCTAGCTGCAGTCCGCCAGGAGCAACCCGACCTGCCGTTCATCCTTTTCACTGGCAAAGGGAGCGAAGAGATCGCGAGTGAAGCCATTACCGCTGGTGTGACGGAGTACATCCAGAAGGAGCACGGGATCGACCAGTACGCCATCCTGGCCAATCGGATCACGAACCTCATTGAACGGTACCGGGCTGTCCAGACAATCGATCGTAGCTACAGGGCGATGAAAACCGCCAGCGAAGGCATTAGTCTCATCGATCCGGACGGGGCGTTCTCGTATGTGAACCCTGCCTTTGCGGACCTATTTGGATACGAGCAGGATGAACTGAACGGTGAACACTGGACAATCCTGTACCACGACGACGAAGCGGACCGGCTAGAGAACGACATCATCCCAGCGGTCAAAGAAAACGAGTACTGGTCGGGCGAAACCGTTCGGCTGATGAAAGGCGGAGACAGGCTCGTTACCAACCACCGTCTGGCTTACGCTGACGACGGGGTAATCGTGTGTACAGCGCGGGACATCACACCCGAACGGATGCAGTTGATGGGGCAGAGCACTCAGTTCGACGTTCTTATCGAGGCCATGGACGACCACGCCTTCTTCACCCTTGACCACGAGGGCTACGTCACTCGCTGGAACGATGGTGCCCGACAATTCACGGGTTACGATGTCGAAGAGATCCTTGGAGCGCACGTTTCGACGTTCTTTGAGGAGTCAGACATAGCGAACGGCCTCCCGGAGCAGCTCCTCGAAACAGCGAAAACAGCGGGGTCTGCCTCTCACGAAGGGCTGCAGATCCGACAGGACGGCACGCGCTGCTGGACAGACATGACGTTCTCCGCGAGTTTTGACGAGTCCGGGGCGCTCCGGGGGTACGGGATTATTTTGAAAGAAGCCGACAGACAGCAAATACCGCAGTAAGAAAGTCCGGCCGCCGGCTTATTCTGTGAAGCCGGATCAGGCGACGGCAACGCCGACAACGTCAGGGACGCCCAGCGAGCGTTGTCGCCAGCCACCCTGCCCGTCGGCTGTCGCCTCGGCCGCGGTTGCAACGAGGAAGGTTCCGTTCTCGGTGATAGCGTAGGTGTCGTCGCCGTGGGTCACGTCCATCACACGCTCGTCGACGGGGAGCGCACACGGCTCCCACGATCCGTCGGTCAGTTCGTACAGCCCGTCCACCGCGGCAGCGTGTACCTGCTCGCCGTCGCTTGCGACCGCCATGTGCCGACCCGACCGGACCTCGATCCACTCGCTGTCGGCGCTCTCGCCTTCGTAGCGGTACAGCCCGCTCTCGGTCGCGGCGTAGTCGCCGGACACGTCGGCCACATCCACTAGACCGAGCCGGTCGAGCGACGGCAGGGCGTACACGCCGTCTGCCGCGGCGAGGCGGTCGCCGTCGATGGCGCGCACGTCGTCAACGCTCCCGATATCGGTCCATTCGCCATCGTCGTAGCGGGCGACACGGCCGTCGCCGGCCGCGAGCAGTCCGTCGCCGTCGTAGCCGACGGCGGTGGCCGGCCCGAACCCAGTCGAGACGAAGCCGTCGTCAGTCAACACGAGCACGTCCTCGTCGGTGGCGACCGCGACTTCACCGCTTGCGCCGGCCACGTCACGGGCATTGCATCGCTCGCTCAGGCTGAACCGTCCGATTTGGCCACCAGCCGTCTCAACGCGGGTGACGCCCAGTCCCGACGCGACGTACGCGTGGGTCTCCGGGCGCTTCGCCCCGTACATCCGCTTCTCCGAAAGTGCGATGTCGTCGTCGCTCACCTCATATCGCCTCTTTGTACGCTTCGAGCGCATTCTCAATGTCTTCACCTGTGTGGGCATCACAGATGAATTGTGACTCGAACTGGTTCGCCGTGAGGAACACGCCCTGGTCTTTCATCGCGGGCCAGAACAGCCGCTCCCATCGCTCGGTCTCGGCCTGTGTCACGTCGTGGCCGGTCTTCGGACAGTACTCGAAGCGCGGACAGGACTCCTGTTGCTGGCAGCCAGCCTCACATTGCCCCTCGAACGAATCCGGACCATCACGGGTGAAGATGACCTTGAACATCGAATCTCGACCGACGACGGTGTACTCGGGAGCTTGGTCTTCGAGGATATCCTGCAAGCCCGCTCGAAGTCGTTCGCCGAGGTCGTTGACGTGGTCGTATACGTCGTGTTCAGCCGCATACCGCAACGTCTCCAGGCCGGCCGCCATCGTCACGGGGTGGCCGGAGAAGGTCCCGGACTGGAACACGTCGCCGGCAGGGGTGAACTGCTCGATGATCTCGCTTTTGCCGCCGATTGCCCCGACCGGGAAGCCGCCACCGACGATCTTCCCGAAGGTGGTGATATCGGGGTCGATGTCGAACGCGCCTTGGGCACACTGGAGACCGCCGACGCGGAAGCCGGTAATGACCTCGTCGAAGATCAGCAGGGAGCCGTGGTCGTCACACAGCTCCCGGAGCGTGTCGTGGTAGCCCTCGACCGGGTGGACGATGCCGTAGTTCCCGAGGATGGGTTCGGTGAGCACCGCGGCGATGTCGTCACCGTGTTCCTCGAACACCTCATGGGCGGCTTCCTCGTCGTTGAACGGGACAGTCAGCGTATGCTCGGCGAAGCTCTCGGGGATACCGGGGCTGGACGGGGCCGTGTGGTCGCCCTCGCCCTCGACCAGCGTGGACTCCTGTGCGCCGTGATAGCCGCTCTGCATCACAACGATCTTGTCCCGTCCCGTGTAGCCACGAGCTAGTCGGACCGCCGAGACCGTTGCCTCGGTCCCGCTGTTGACGAACCGGAGCATCTCGACGCTGGGGACGTGCCGGGTGACGAACTCGGCCAGTTCGACCTCGACTTCAGTGGGTGCGCCGTACATCGGCCCCTCGGCGGCGTGTTGCTGGATGGCCGACTGGACCTGTTCGGGCGGGCTGTGGCCCAGCAGCAGCGGACCATAGCCCATGACGAAGTCGATGTATCGGTTCCCGTCGGCGTCGATGACGTGCCCGCCGTCCCCCTTCTCGACGAAGAACGGATAGGGCCGCGTCGCTCGCACGGAGGAGTTGACGCCGCCCGGCAGCACCGACAGGGCGCGGTCGTACAGCGCTCGTGACTGCTCGTGGTTCATACGCTGCCGTTTGACCGCTGTCAGAAAGAAACTGTTGTTACCTGGCGGTGCAATCGACTTGGTGGACGTACGTCACGGACTTACCGTTGAAATAAGTATTTCGTAAAGAGTTACTGTTATACAGTGTGTGTTCTTCTATGCAAACACGATAATGGCATCTGAACGTACTGTAATATCATGCCAAGCTGGACAAATGGGCGTCGGGACGGCGCGTGGGCGGCTGTGAGCGACTGGGTGCCGACGACGTGTATGCGGTGTGCAGTCGGCTGCGGGCACATGCACCAGGGCGCTGACGAGGGGTACGGTATCGACGCTGTTCGCGGCGACGCCGCGCATCCAGTCAGCCAGGGACTCGCCTGTGCCCGTGGTCTCCGGGAGAGCAAGGCCCCCGACGGGGAGTGGCTCACCCGGCCGATGGTCCGCAGTGACGGCGAACTCCGCCAGACCCAGTGGGACGTGGCGCTGGCCCGCGCTGTGGAGGGCCTTCAGGCCGCCCACCAGCAGGACCCTGACTCCGTCGCGATACTGGGTAGCGGCCAGCAGACAAACGAGGCCGCCTACGCGCTAGGGAAGGTCGCCCGCGGCGGCTTCGGCACGCGCAACTACGACGCCAACACGACGCTGTGCATGGCCAGCGCCGTCACCGCCTACTATCAGGCCTTCGGCAGCGACGCCCCGCCGTGTACGTACGCCGACATCAGCGATGCCGACCGCCACGTCGTCTGGGGGGCGAACCCGGCGGTCGCCCACCCCGTGCTGTTCCGCTGGGTCCAGCAGTCCGCCGATGAAGACGGTGTGGAGATCATTGTCGTTGACCCGGTCCGCTCCGAGACTGCGGAGAACTCCGAGCACCACGTCGCGCCTGCCCCAGGCAAGGACCTCGCGCTGGCCCGGGCTGTTCTCGCTCGTATCGTTGAGACGGGGCGTGTCGACCGCGAATTCGTCGACGAAGCGACCGACGGGTTCGAGGACCTGCTCGCGACGCTGCCCGATGCCGCCGATGCCGCCGCCGAGGCCGGTGTCGAGATGGCCGACGTGGACCTGCTTGCCGACGCGATGGACCAGCGGGCGCTCGTCTACTGGGGCATGGGCATCAATCAGCACGTCCAGGGGACCGAAACCGCCCGGGCGCTCATCGACCTGACGCTGGCGACTGGGAACCTCCGGCCCGGCGGGGGCCCGTTCTCGCTGACCGGCCAGGCCAACTCCATGGGGACCCGTATCTGCTCCTCGAAGGGGACCTGGCCCGGCCAGCGAGCCTTCGAGGACCCGGACCCCCGTCGCCTCGTCGCCGACCACTGGGACGTGCCGGTGGACCGCTTGCCCGACGACACCGGCCCCGGCCCGGTCGGGATGCTCGAAGATGATCCCGAGGCCGTCTGGGCTGTCGCCACAAATCCCGTCGCCGGGATGCCCGAGGCAGAGAGCGTCCGCGAGACGTTCGAAGACGCGTTCGTCGTCGCGCAGGACGCCTTCCACACCGAAACGACGGAGGTCGCCGATGTGGTCCTGCCCGCCGCGACGTGGGGGGAAAGCGACGGAACGACGACGAACATGGAGCGGACCATCTCCCGGGTTCGGTCGGCCACCGACCTACCGAGCGGGGTCAGGTCGGATCTGGAGATCATCGCCACCATCGGTTCACGGCTGTTCCCCGACCTGTTCGAAAGCACGTCGCCGGATCCGTCGGATGTCTTCGACGAGTTCACATCGCTCACTGCAGGAACGGTCGCTGACTGTTCGGGCATCACCTACGAGCGCCTCGACGAGAGCCACGCCGTCAGGTGGCCCGCGCCGGACGAGGAAAGCGCCGGCGGCTACCGCTACCATGCCGACGAATCGTGGTCGTTCCCGACGCCGTCCGGTCGGGCACAGTTCTCGACCGGCCGCCAGGGGTCGCTCCCGGAACCAACCGACAACGACTACCCGCTGACCCTGAACACCGCCCGCGAGGCCGACGGGTACAACACCGGCGTCCGATCCCGCGGCGGCGAGGCCGGCCCGCTGGTGGCTCGCATCCATCCCGAGACGGTCGCGGAACACAGCGGCCTCGTCACCGACGGGACGCTGACCGTCGAGACCCGTCGGGGCTCCGCGACGGTCGCCATCGACCGGGACGAGGGCGTCCCCCACGGGATGGTGTGGCTCCCGATTCACCACCCGGCGACGAACCGGCTGACGCTCTCGGACCGGGACCCTCAGTCCGACGAGCCGAACTTTAAGCAGTGTGCCGCCCGCCTCATTGCCCCGGAGGCCGAATTGCCGCCGGCCACGGCCGACTGAACCGATATGGGGCGCGCTTCCGACATCTCGGCAACACGCGCTTCTCCAGTACCGTTCGAATTAATCTAAATATGTCCAATTATTCCTCCATACGCTGGGCGTTCAATGGCCTTAAACAGGGGATATCCGATGATATATTTCCAGTCTATCCACTCAGGCAGATTAGAATAGCCGTTTTGTAAAGGGGTAATGTTATTTAATGACGAGTATTTTGCCTATCATGTACTGATGTGGGCACACATCCAAAATAAAATCGAATTGGTGGACAAAATTTCGGTAATGGACGTAGATAACGCGCGGTCCGTAACTGGGGTGTCGGCATGGGACTGATCAAGATGACGAAGTACCGGACGCTACTGTTGGCGACCATCGGCTTCAATTTCTCGTTCCTTATTTGGTTCTCGTTCGCGCCGTTCACCGGTCCAATGGCCGAGGAGTTCGGACTGTCGACGGCGGAGATCGGTATTCTGGCGAGCTCGGCCATCTGGATGGCGCCATTCGGCCGGATGCTCACCGGCTGGCTCTCGGATAAGTTCGGCGCGCCGGCTATCTTCGCCATCGTGCTGGCCTACGTCGGCGTGTTCTCGATCGGGAGCGCCTTCGCACAGGACTACTCCGTGTTCTTCGTGTTGCGACTCATCGTGGCGACGGCCGGCATCACGTTCGTCATCGGCATCCAGCACGTCGCCGAGTGGTTCGAGGAAGAGAATCTCGGTCTGGCTGAGGGTATTTATGCCGGCGTCGGGAACGCCGGGGCCGCCGGCGGCGCACTGATCTCTCCCGCGTGTTCGGTTCCGGCTGGAGCGGCCCGCTGTTCTCGACCAACTGGCGAGCCGCGTTCTTCTACACCGGTATCGTCTCTATTCTCCTCGCAATCGCCTACTACACGCTCGGCGAGGCCGCGAAGACCGATGCAAAACGACAGGCGACCAAAGAGAACACCAACTTCAAAGGCTGGCTGCACACGGCCACGCGGTACGGCACTGTCGTCCTCGCCGCCGCGTACATCATGTCGTTCGGTCTGGAACTGTCGATGAACGGGTGGCTCGCTACTTACTATCGTGAGGCGTTCAATCAGGACAACCTCGTCATCGCAAGCACCTTCGCCGCGACGTTCTCGATTGCCGCGGGGCTGCTCCGGCCGTTCGGTGGCTACGGCAGCGACCTGCTGGCCCGCAAAGAAAAGAACATCCTGCCGTTCTTCAAGGGCCAGTACCGCGGACAGTGGACGTTCCTCGGGCTCTGTTTCATTGTGGTGATGATGTTCGCCATGACGCTGGCCGGCCTCTCTGGGGTGCTGTTGAACGCTGTCGTCATCGGCTTCCTCGTGGGCACGGGCTGTGCCTGGGCTGAGGGCGCTATCTTCGCGCAGGTGCCTGCGATGTTCCCCAACGACTCTGGCTCGGTCGCCGGTGTCGTCGGCGGCGTCGGCACTGTCGGTGGGATTGTCTACCCGCTGTTTTACTCCGCGCCATGGCTGGCGAACCTCCACCTGGGGTATTCCGTGGCCGCTGTCACGATGATACCTATCGTCGCCCTGTCGGCGTGGGTGTTCCGACCGGAGATTGCGAAAATCGCTAACACGGCCGGGTTCGTCGGAAGTACGCAGGAAGGCCCGACTGTCGCCTCCGGCGACGACTGACGCACTCTACGGTCTCTCGTTTACTTCACACGCGTTCACTACTACAGTTGCTGCGTTGCGTGTCGCGTCCGTCTGCTCCGGTTCAGCGCACGCGCGACCGACACCCCAGTTCTACGGGTCCAGCCCGATCCGGTGACCTGTCCTCGGGGAGTTTCTCGGAAAGACAACTCTGGCTCTCGACGAGTCAGTCGCTTGCCGTACTGCGGTTTCGTCCGTTCTGTCTGTGTAGTGTATAACCTCTTTAAACACCTCCCAGACGGTATAATTCTGGACGGCTGTTGTCGAACCCACTCTCACTCTTTACTTCTTTAACGATTAGTGTTATAAGTCACCAAGCTAAGTAATTAGACGTAAATTAGCGGACATTCAGATGCTTATGAGTGATAAAAAACCACATATATCAAGAGAGAGGGTGATCGAAGATGGCACATAAAAAAGAGGAGTACAAGGCGGAGCTGTACGGTGACGAGGTACGGGAGAAACTAGAGGAGTTCGCTGAGAGTGGCTGGGAGTCGATTCCCGAGGACGAACGCGAGAAGTGGTTCTCGCGGTTCAAGTTCTGGGGCGTGTTCCACCACCGCGGCGGCCAGGAGTCGTATTTCATGATGCGGCTGACAAATTGTGGCGGCGTTTTGAAGCCCGACCAACTCCGGGCCATCGGCGAAGTTGCCCGCGAATATGCGAAGGGACCGGTGGAGAACCCCGAATTCGGCAACGGCTGGATCGACTTTACCACCCGCCAGTCCATCCAACTGCACTGGCTCAAGCTCGAAGATATCCCGGAAATCTGGGAGAAACTCGAAGCCGTCGGCGTCTCCTCGCGCTCGGCGGGCGGAGACACGATGCGAAATATCTCCGGTTGTCCGGTCGCCGGCAAGGCTGAGGAGTTCGTCGAGTCCCGACCGATCCTTGACGAGATTCAGGAGACCATCCGCGACGACGACGACTTGGCTAACATGCCCCGGAAGTTCAACATCTCGGTGACGGGGTGCAAGCAGGGGTGTGCTCAGGACAGCATCAACGACATCGGGCTAGAGCCGGCCCACAAGTTCATCGGTGGCGAGGAGGTAGAGGGGTTCAACGTCCGCGTCGGCGGCGGCCTTGGCGGTCGCGAACCCCGCGAGGCCCGTCCGCTGGACCTGTTCATCCGGCCCGAACACGCCGTCGAGACAGTCCGGGCTTTCGTTGAGTATTACCACGAGGCGGGCAACCGTCAGAACCGCTCGAAGAACCGCGCACGCTTTTTCGTCGATGAACACGGTACCGACGCCATCCGTGAGGAACTCGACGAACGGCTTGATTTCGAGTTCGAGACCGCTGGCACCGACTTCCGCGGGGAGTACACGTACAACGCCGGCAAGTCGGCCGAACACGGGGCTCACGATCATGTCGGTGTCTACGACCAGCAAGACGACAAGAACTACGTCGGGCTCTCGGTGCCCGTGGGCCGACTCTCCGCCGAGGACGCCATCGAACTCGCGGACCTCGCTGATGCCTACGGCTCCGGCGAAGTACGCCTGACCCGCCGACAGAACCCGCTCATCATGGACGTGCCCGACGGGAACCTCTCGAATCTCCTCAACGAGCCGCTACTGGACAAACACTCGCCCGAACCGAACCCGTTCGTTCAGGGGGCGATGGCCTGCACCGGGACGGAGTTCTGCTCGCTGGCGCTCACAGAGACGAAGGCGCGGATGGCCCGCCTGCTCCGCTGGCTCGGTGACAACGTCGACATGCCCGATGACGTGGACCGCATCAAGATGCACTTCTCGGGCTGTACGGCCGACTGCGGCCAGGCGATGACGGCCGACATCGGCTTACAGGGGATGCGAGCCCGCAAGGACGGCCAGATGGTCGAAGCCGTCGACGTGGGCGTCGGCGGCGGCATCGGCGCGGAGCCGACGTTCATCGAGTGGGTCCGCCAGCGCGTCCCCGCAGACGAAGTCCCGGGGATGATCGCCAACATCGTCGAGGCCTACGCCGCGCTCCGCTCGGAGGGCCAGACGTTCCGGGAGTGGGTCGACGCCACCGGTCACGAGACGATCGTCGAATTGGCCGAACCGGAAGAGGTCGAGGGATACACCGACCCGTGCTTGGCTGATGGCAAGCAGTCGTGGTATCCCTTCGACGACGGCGACAGCCCGGCCCCGACCGACGCCGAGGGGCAGCCGATTTCGGCGGACGACTGACTATGGCTGAGACAGACTGTTCGACCGACCACGACGGCGATGATCCGTCGGAATCCGCGGTCCAGGAGGTGGCATACGACGCGGCACCGGAGCTACTGGAGTAACGCGGCCCCGGCTCCGAACGGCCGGATGTGCCGACGTGACGCGCCCGTCTCAGGGCGCGTCCGTCTGCCTCTGACAACTGGGGACTGCTCGTGTCCATGTCCCCGCTCGGTTCTCCGTATGCCGTATTTTGCCGTTACTCAGCATTGCTGAGATCCGGCTCTAGTCCCCATACTCTCCGAGTTCGCATTCGACGGCCGGGCCGCCGTCACAGTCGTATCCGACCGCTTTCGTAACCCTGAGCAGGTCGTAAAACCGACCGAGTGACTGCTCGGATTCGGGAAGCCCTTCGACCACCGGCACGCCACGCTGGGCCTGATGGTCACAGCTCCGCATCGTCTGGCTACCCAGCCCGACCGAGTATTCGTGGTCTTCCAGCTCTCGGATAACCGCTGGCGGGTAGAACGTGTCGGCCCGCTCGACGGCCGCAGCGTACTGGAGCGTCTGTGCGTAGGCCAGATGGGCCACGCCGGAGGGCCGCTGTGCGTTCCCGTGCTCGGCGGTGAAGGCGTTCTTGAACGCATTGGAGAGGTCAGACGAGATGCTGGTATCCCACGCAACTGTCCCGACGACACCGTCGAGTGCTTTCGAGGCGTTCTGCGCCACGATACGGTTGTACAGCGGCACCACAATCCCCACCTCGTCAGGAAGAATTTCCTGCGCCTTTGTCAGTGAGTTCGCGGCGTCAAGTCCGTAGTGGTCAAGGAAGACGACCTCCGCACCGGCGTCCCGGGCCTGTTTGAGCGGTTCCTCGTAGTTCGTCGTCCCGAGACGTGTCGGGATGCTTGTGAGTTCGACCCAGCCACTCGACGTGAAGAAATCACGGATTGACGACTCCATCGTTTGCCCCCAGTTGTAGTCCGCGTAGATCTGGACGTACTGGGCGTCCCGGCCAAACCGTTCCTTGAGTACCGGAAGCAGCGCTTGTGCGGTCATGTACGCGTTGAACATCTCCCGGAAGCTGTAGCGGACACAGTCCGTCCCTGTCGTGTCGTTCGAGTGTGTCAGACAACACATATACGGAACTTTCTGGGCCTGTGCAACCTCCTGCTGAGCGATGGCGACGGAACTGGATGAGCCGCCGGAAAACATGACGACGTCGTCCTGCTCGATCATCTCCTTTGCATTGGCCGTCGCGACATCCGGCTTCGTCTCCGTGTCTGCAGTGACGTACTCGACGGTCTTTCCGAGCACGCCATCGCCGCTGAGTACGTCAAAGGAACCCTGTCCGACCCAGCCGCCGCCCTCGTTGAGGTGCGTGACAGCGAGCTCATACCCTCGGAGTTCGTCGCGCCCTTCGGCGGCGTAGGTCCCGGACTGTGGCACATTGAAGCCGAGCGTGACCGCGTCGCCGTCGACCGGATAGTTCCCGAGCGGTGGGTGCTCCGGTGTGTTTTCGGCTCTCGATCCTCCGCCTTGGCACCCCGCTAGCCCGGCAAGCCCCGCGCTACCGACTCCACCGGCAATCTGTAGTACGGACCGCCTGTCAACTGCCTCTCCCCCTTTTTCCAATCCCATACCAGCTGTTTTGATGATAAATATATATAATACTTATTTCAATAGAAATGGGTAACCAATTAGCATAGGCGGAGCTGGTATCGGGTGTCGACGGACCGCAGGCTGTCCGATCGGCGATCAGATCTACTCTGGCCACGCGGTGAACAGGGGGTGCAGAGATAGGGTGCCGCTGTCAGTCAAGAATATCGCTGGCTTCGGTGTCTACCGCCACGTCGGTGTCGAGGTCGATATCCTGAATCAGCGCGACGAGGTCCTCTAGTTCGGGGAACGTGTACACGGTCATCCCGAGGTCACCGTCGTCGACAGTGATACGCGAGTCGACGACGAACACTAGATCAGAGTCCGGCCAGCCACCCATCTCGTCGATGATGCCGTCGGCCGGGCCGAACACGAAGTTCGGTGTCCCCATATCAATGGTCGTCTCCAGCACGTTGGCCCACCCGTCGATGAACGCGGAGGTCATGATGTTGCCGATCTCCTGCATCGCCGACCGTTCCATGTCGGAGAACCCCTCGCCCTCGCTTGGCTCACCCATGCCACCCATCATCGCGCTGGCCATCTGCTTGCTGTCGGCCGGTTCGAGCAGAAACAGGACGTAGCCGTAGGGCGGTTCGTTCAGTTCGACATAAATGCCGACGCCCTTGTCGTCGCCGATGTGTGTTTTGACGTCTTCGATGTCGAGAAAATTGATCTGTGAGGTCCGAACTGTCGCGTCGAGCCCGGTCAACTGACCGAGGTTCTCCGCGACTGTCCCAGACCCCTCTTTTGCCATCTGATTGAAAAGGTCCAGCTTCCGCACGTCCACTTTCAAGCCCATATCTTCTGGAACGTCGCAAGCGGCTTAACGCCACCGCCCGTCAGCTGTCGGCTGTCTCGGGTTCGTACGGCCCCAGGTCAGTACACTCGCTTGCCGGATACTCCTCGCAGCCGTACCCGACGTCAGTCGAAATCTCGATGACGTCGAGTACTTCGGGACCTTGACTGGAGCCCTCGACGACGGGAACGGGCCCCATAGACTGGTGATCGCATGCCCGTAGCGTCGCCTCGCCGCGTCCGGCCTGGTACGTGGTATCTTCGATTTCACGGATGACGGCCGGCGGCTCGAACGTCCCGGCCCGCTCGACGGCCGCGGCGTACTGGAGCATCTGTGCGTAGGCCAGTCGGGCTTGATCCGACGGGACTCGGGCCTCGGCGGCGGCATACGCCGCATTGAACGACTCCGTGAATGCTGTTGAAAGTGGCGTATCGATGCTGTAATCCCACGAAATGGTACCGACGACACCGGCCATGTCGGCACCGGCATCGCGGGCAAGTTGCCGGCTCACAATCGGCATGACAATACCCATCTCTTCTGGAACGATGTCCTTCGCCTGGTTCAGCGCAGTGACCGCGTCGCGCCCGCGGTAGGACAACACGATGGCATCGACGTCAGCGTCCACGGCCTCCCGCAACTGTGGCCTGAAGTTCTCCGTTCCGACCCGTGTCTTCGTCTTGCTCATCTCGCTCCAGTTCTCCGACTGAAACCGGCGCCTGAACTGCTCGGATTGTGTGAAGCCGAAATCGGAACTGGCGTACAACTGGTAGAACTCCGTTCGCCCTTCGGACCGCTCGGTCAACACCGGGACCAGCGCGTTGGCGGCCATCCGGCTGTTGTGCATCTCCTGAAACCCGTATCGCGAGCAGCCGATACCCGTGACGTTCGTCCCGGGCGCGAACCCGAGCATATGGACCACGCCGCGGGTCGGACAGTACTTGAGCAGCTCTCGGGCCGTGTTCGTCGACCCGCCGCCAGCGACCATCACGGCCCCGTCCTGCTCGACTAGCGTCTCCGCCACGTCCCGGGCTGTTTCCGAACTGGACTCCGTGTCAGCTATGACGCTCTCGACTGTCCGGCCGAGAATTCCGCCCCCGGACAGTGCCTGCCACGCATCGGTGTCAACCCAGCCGCCGCCCTCGTTGAGGTGGTCGATGGCCAGCTCGAAGCCGCGCTGCTGGCCGGTCCCAACCGGCGAGAACGGTCCTGACTGCGGGATTGTGAGTCCAATCGTCACTTGATTGTCGTCGACCGGCTGATTCGCGTACTCTGTACTGCTTGTCGGCGTCGTGGCGCGACCGTCCCCGCCACAGCCAGCGAGTCCGGCAAGCGAACTCGCTCCGACGGCCCCGAGTAGCTCTCGTCGCGTCACTGTTACCCCCCGCGTATCCCAATCCATGATGAAAAATATATTACTACTGCTGTAATTAAACCTTGCTTCATCGATCACTAGACCTCCAAACCGCCACGAGACGCTACTCACTGCTGTGATTGCAGTCGGAAAACAGATGGCGTCGGCTCAGGCGTCAGTTCCGCCGACCGGGAACTGTTCGTGCTCACACACCGTGTTCAGTACGACTGACGTTGAGGCGGATCGGATATCCTCGTCGGTCAGCAGCGTTTTTATCCGTTCGTTCATCGACTGCGTGTCGGTGAACTTCCCGACGGCCACGATATCGTGGTCGCCGGTCACTTCGTAAACCGCGACCATTTCGCGTCGATCACGTAACTGGTCCACCACCCGTCCGAGCCCGTCGCCCTCGACGGAGAGCTGGAACACGGCAGTCACGTCGTAGCCCAGCGCCCCGTAATCGATGTCGATGGTGTATTCGTCGATCACACCGGTCGCCTCCAGGTCGTCCATCCGGCGTGACACCGTGGTCGCCGCGATGCCGGTTGCAGCGGCGACATCACGGGCGCTCGCCCGGCCGTCCTGGAGCAGTGCGTTCACTACCTGTCTGTCGGTATCATCGACCATCTCGTCCGCTCAGACTGCCTCTGGGCCTTCTTTGCCGGTTCGGACTTGGTAGGCGTTGTCCACGGGGAGGACGAATATCTTGCCGTCACCTTTCTCGCCGGTGTGGGCACCGTCGGCGATGGCATCGACGACATCCTTTGCGGGGATGTCGGCAACCACCGTCTCGACTTTGACCTTCTGATGCAGGTCAACGACGTACTCCTCGCCGCGCCACTGCCCCTTCTTTGCGGGCTGTGAGCCGCGGCCGGACACGTTCGTCACCGTCAGCGAGGGTGCGCCGACCTCAGCCAGCGCCTTCTTTACGTCGCCGAGTTTGTCCGGTCGAACCATTGCCACTACCATCTTGATCTCTGAGTCGTCGGTTTCAGTCATCTTGGGAACCTCCGTCAGTATGCATGCTCGGGCTCACTTTACCACCATCGGCGACAACGCTCTCGCCACCACCGAACTCGGGGTAGGTCTCGACGCCGTGTTCGCTGACATCCAGCCCTTCCTGCTCGTGTTCGGGCGTAACCCGGGCCTGACCGGCCAGTTTGAGCGCGTACCAGACGACCCCGGTTGCGACAATCGTCCAGCCCGCGATGGCGACGACGCCGATCAGCTGTGCGATGAAGGCGTTAGCGACCGACCCGACCGTTCCGGGCGTGGCGACGAACGGGAACAACAGCGTGCCGAGCACACCGGCGCTACCGTGGACCGGGAAGACGGCACAGACGTCGTCGATTTTCATTCGGTTCTCGATGAAGCTGAACACGACCGGCAGCTGTCCGCCTGCGAGGGCACCGACGATGATTGCGCCCCACCACGTCGTGGTGTCGGGGATCGCCGTGATACCGACCAGCCCGGCCAGCAGACCGTTTGCCACGTATAGGGTGTCGACCTTCCCGGTCTTCAGCCACGCGACCAGTCCGGCACCCATCGCACCACAGGCCATCGCGATAGTCGTCGTCATCGCGACACGGCCAACCGTTGCGAACGCACCGAGGGCAAGCGATCCGTCCTCAACGACGAAGACGGTCGCTGCCGTACCGACGTTGAAACCGTACCAGCCAAACGCGAGGATGAGCGTTCCTAGAACGGCGAAGGTCAGTGAGTGGCCCGGGATGACATTTGCGGAGCCATCCTCGTTGTACCGACCCATGCGTGGGCCGAGGACGTACGCTGCCGTGAGGCCCGCGATGCCGCCCATGCCGTGGACGATCATCCCGCCGGCGAAGTCGTGGAATGCCTCGCCGCCGAAGCTAATGTACGCGCCAGCCCACGTGATCCCGGTGACGACGGGGTAGATGACCGCCGCCAGCAGGAACGTGTACGTGATGTACGCGCGGAGCTTGGCTCGTCCGGCGACCGCACCGGAGACGATGGTCGCTGCCGTCATCGCGAAGACGGCACCGAACAGCCAGCCGACGTAGTCGTTTGCGGCCCCGGCACCGAAGGCGGGCGAGAAGCCGCTGCCGCCGACCAGCGCACTGATTCCTGAGCCGATCAGGAAGAACACCGTCACACCGACCGACCAGGTCAGAAGGTTCTTCGTTAGCTGGTTCGCGACGTTCTTCGAGCGCACCTGGCCCGCCTCAAGCATGGCGAAGCCCGCGTGCATGAAGAAGATCAGGAACGATACCACTAGGACCCACAGCAGGTTAACCCCCTCTGCGAGTACGGTCGGATCTACTTGTAGTGCAGTGTAGCTCATTTCTAGTTCACCTGTTTCGTTTTGTTATCGACTGCCGTCTGCATGTCCAACTTACCCCCAGTCTGGCTCAACTTCTTCAACTCTTTCACGAGAAAGGGTCTGGTAACAGCACTACATAAGGTTTGCCTTTATGAATACGGAAATTAGAGGGGATGTGGTAGACGACCGTCCAGATTATGGTATGATATTATGGATATAAGGTTGTTCTCCGTAAAGAAAGTCCGTATATGCACACTGGGATTTTGGACGTTTGTCGACCCCGGTTCCGGCCGCAGGGGGCCAAATAGGCCGTTTTTGCTTGCGCGCGCTCTCGGCTGGCGGGTGTTGCCAGCGACAACAGGGTTATACCTCGCGATCACAGATTCGGATTTAGTATAAATGTCCGGAAAACAGTGGGGAGACGTGGCACAATATGCCGATAAACTGTACAAGTCGATTATGCTTCGGAGGGTTCATAGCTGATTATGGCTTCGGACCACTACCCCTCCGTTCCGGACCAGTCGACGGCCGTGACAGAGGAACGGGCAGTCGCGAACGCACAGGGCGCACTCGATGTCGTTCAGGCGGCGTCGGTGACTGTCGGCGAGCAGCTCGCGGCAATTGACGACCGTGCAACGGCACAGGCGACCGACGCACAGTGGATCGCCGATGAGGTGTCGTCGCTTTCGGCTACAATCGAAGAAATCGCTGCGACTGCGACCGAGGTCAGCGAGCAGAGCCAGCGGGCAACGGATGCGGCAAACGATGGTCGGGAGGCCGCAGCCGACGCCATCGAGTCGATGGACGAGGTCCGCGAACTGGGCCAGGCGGTCGCCACAGAGGTGGCCGCCCTGCAGGACCAGGTCGACCGTATCGCCGATGCGCTGGCCGGCATCGACCGCATTGCCGACCAGACGAACATGCTCGCGCTGAACGCCTCGATAGAGGCAGCGCGGGCAAGCGGCACCACCGATACGGACGGGTTCGCCGTCGTTGCAGACGAAATCAAGGGACTCGCCGAGGAGTCCCAACAGCAGGCTGAGGAAATCGAGACGACGCTGGCTGCGGTTCGGGACGCCACCGACGACACCGTTGCCCAACTCGACGAAGCTATCGACGGTATCGATACCGGGGCCGAGCAGGTCAGCACGGCGATGGCTCGCCTCGACGACGTGGCGGACACCGTCGCGGAAACGGCCGACGGCATCGCATCCGTCTCGGCGGCGACCGACGAGCAGGCGACGACGAGCGAAGCGGTCGCCCAGCGGTGTGAGACGGTGTCGGACCGCGCCGCTGCTATCGAAGACGACCTCTCCGAGATACGTGCCGCTCGCTCGGAGCAGACCGCGATGCTGGACGAGATCGACGACGTGCTCGCCGCTGCAGAAGCCGACCGGCAGAACCGACTGGCGGACGCGCCGACAGTCTCGACCGGTATCGACGGCCTTGACGACCTCTGTGGCGGCGGTCTCGTCATGGGCGGCCAGGCTGTCTTCCGATACGCTGACGGGACCCAGGTCGACGGGGTCGTTGCGCAACTATGCGCGACGGCTGTCGCCGCCGGCCGGGCCGTCTCGCTGACGCCGCCGCCGTCACTGGACCGGTCGACGCTGGCCGCCGCGTTCGCGGCGACCGACCACTCGCTCGAAGACGCGCTCGACGACGACGCCCTGTTCATCCTCGATATGTTCGGCAACTGGGATGCCCGATACAACGTGTTCGACCTCGAACGGACCTCGCTTGCCACTGCCAACGAGACGACGGCGACCAGACGGGACGCCCCGCTGGTTATCGTCGGGAACATTCAGGGAGAAATACAGCTGATGGGCGAACAGGCTGCAAGAGAGGCCCGGTACGAGAACGACGACGGTGTCTTCGAACCCCACGACACAGTGGTCAACGTCATCGACGACGACGCGGTCCCGGCCACGCTCGCGGCGTTCTACTCGGGTGCTGCCGATCAGGAACTCACGCTGACACAGACTGACGGTCGCGAGTACCTGACGCTCACGGCCTCGCCGCGTGGCACTGTGGGGACGAAACAGTCGGTCTCTCGGTTGTCGGGCCCACCCTTCCTCCAGCTCAGAGACAACTGATGTTCGGTATCGATGACATTGGTCGGTTCACCTTTGCGACGGATGAGTTCGCTGCACTGCTCGACCGAACACCTGCCGAACTTGTCGGCACACCCATCGACGCGCTGGTCGCAGCCGAGGATCGCGAGACACTGACCGCAGCCAGACAGGCCGTCAGTAGTGCTTCAGACCAGGTGACACGGACCTGCCAGGTCACACTGCGCCAGAGCGAGCGCTCTCGTCCGGTTACGCTTGAACTTACGACCGCGGACGACGGGTCCGTGGTCGGCTCGCTCTGCCAAACGGCCGAGACAGCCGACCCGTTTCAGCACCTGTTCGACCTCATCCAAGACGCGGTCGTCGGCTTCGAAATCGTCAATTTTGTCCCGATTGTGCGGACGGTCAATCCCGCGTTCGTCGAGACTTTCGGATACGACCGCGAGGAAATCGTCGGCGAACCCCTCAACGAGTACATCGTTCCCGGCGACCGCGTTGAAGAGGCGGTCAACTACGACCAGCGGACGGCCGCCGGCGAAGTCAACTACGCTGTCGTCTCCCGGGAAACAGCCGACGGTTGCCGCGAGTTCATCTACCGCGGTGTCCCGTACGACACGGCCGACGGCCGCCGCTGTGGCTTCGCGATGTACACGGATGTAACGGACAGCCGGCGGCAAAAGCGACGGCTCCGTGTTCTCCATCGCGTCCTGCGACACAATCTCCGGAACGAGCTTTCTGTCATGTTCGGGACGTCCGAATACGTCCGTGCCCACGCAGCCGATTCGTCTGTCTCGCTGGCCGCGTCCCGCGCCCTCGACGCGGCTGACCGCCTCGCCGCCGTCAGCGAGAAGGCCCGGAGCGTCGAAACCGCGCTCGATGTGGACGCCGACCAGCCGGTCGATGCGGCGGCACTGGCCCGGTCTGTCGCTGATAGCTATCGCCCGGATGCACCGGTCGAAACGGCACTCCCGAGCACACTCCCTGTCACTGGTGGGACGGCCGTCTACGACGCCGTCGACAATCTTGTCGAGAACGCAGTCGAACACACACTGCCGGGTACGGCCGTCCGAATCACAGCCGAACAGGCCAACGGCGACGCGTTCGTCCGTGTTCTCGACGACGGCCCCGGTATTCCCGCCGCCGAGCGGGCCGTCGTGTTCGAGGACGCGGACATCACGAACCTCCAGCACGGGAGCGGCCTCGGTATCTGGCTCGCCCGGTGGGTCGCCGAGACGGCTGGCGGCGGCATCGAGTACGACCGAACCGATGGGTGGACGACTGTCTCGCTCCGGTTCCCACTATCCGACGCCGATACCGAGGATGTGCTTACGGTGCTCGATGCCCCGGAATCAGCGGCTGAGCCGACGCGGTAGTCATTGCGACGCTCTCAGAAGTACCCTGTCCCAGTAGCCACAGCCGGCCGTGACCGGAACAGCCTCGACCGCTATCGCCTGAGCGCCGCGGTGAGTGCGATTGCGCCCAGCACGACGCTTGCCAGCGCCAGCGGCGACAGCGGCGGCACGTCAATCTGGAAGAGCAGCGTCGTCACCACAACGCTCCCCCCGACTAGCCCCGTCGTCCCCGCGACGTGGGTGAGTTCGACGGGCGTCCCGGGTGCTGTTCCGAGGTCCGCGTACAGGTCGATAGCTGCATGGGCAAACGTCCAGGCCAGCACCGTTGCGCCGCCGGCGACCAGCACTGTCGTTGTCGTTGCCCCCTGAAGCGCGGCTACCAGTAGCGCCAGAAACAGCGACGCGCTGGCGAGGTCGACCAGCCGGCCGGACTGAATCAGTTGGCCGCCAGCGAGCAGCACGACGCCGACGAGGGCGGCGGCAGTCGAGACGGCGCTGATACCGGCGACGAACAGCGTCACAACGCCCGCCGCCAGCGCCGCACCGCCGCAGACGGCTCCAGTTCGCGCAATCATTGGCCACCCCGCTGGACCCGTTCGGTGACTCGTTCCAGCGGCTCCGCCGCGGGCCAGTCGTGGACGGCGATGCCAGCGGCTCGCAACCGACGGAGGCGTTCGCGGCGTTCGAGCCGCGCCAGCCGGTGGCCTGCCGTATCTGTCGCGGTCGGGTCGGGGCTCAGGACCGTCACTGGATGGCCGGTGGCGGCGAGTCGCTGGACCAGCGCCTCGCTGTCGTCGTCACACAGCGGGCCGAGGAAGACAACGTTCGCCGCTGTCGGCAACTGTGCGATGAGTTTCGTCGTATCCGGTGTTCGGGTGACTGACGTTGCGGCGAACGCGCGGTCGGTCCTGAGCAGGTCCCGGGCCTGTTGCTGGTGTGCGGCGCTCGTACCCGGTGCGAGCCACGCGTCATGTGGCGAGTACGCCGCGACGCCGACCTCGTGGCCGTCCTCCGGGAGCCCCTCGACGAGCGCGACGGCGGCCATTGTGGACCGCTCGATTGCCGTCTCGGCATCCGGTCGCGGGGCCAGCGCGGCGGCTGATCGGGCGTCGACGACCACGACGACCGTCGCCGACTGTTCGCGGCGAAACTCGACGGTCCGCAGGTCGCCGGTGCGGGCGTACTGGTTCCAGTCGACGCGCGAGAGCGGGTCGTTCGAGCGGTGCTCCCTGACTGCATAGAAGGAGACTCCCTCGCCGCCCTCGTCGACGGGAACCGTCCCGGGCCGGCGGGCAACCGCCGGGACCAGCGGCAACAGGGCTGAACTGGCCGGCTGCTCCCAGGTGACGGTGTCGGGTTCGGCCGTGACGGACGTTCGTCGGGCGACGACGCCGACCACGTCCCTGACGACGACTGTCGCCGGGTCGAACACGCACCGGTCTGTTCCACCGGTGATCTCGTAGGTAATTGTCGTCGACGCGCCGGGGCGCAGCGCCGTCCCCAGCGACGCCGACCCCTCGACGACGCGGACGGAATCCGGGACGCCGTCGGCGAGCCGGAGGTCCGGAATCGTCTGCGATCCGTCATTTCGGACGGTGAGCGCGACGGTCACCCGCTCACCTAGCGCCGGCTCGGTCGGTGTGATCGACCGCTGTATCGTCACGTTCGCCGCCGGTGGGACGGCGACCCGGTCGTACGCGCTCAGCGTGACACCGAGCCCACCCAGCAACACGAGCGCTGGGACCTGCCCCACGAGTCCGACCCCGACGGCGACTAGCGCGGCCCCGGCCAGCCCGAACCAGCGGCCGGTTCGGTGGACCTCGCTCATCGCTCCTCGTCGCGCCGTCGGAGTTCGGCCGTTGCGTGGGCGACACGCCGTTGGAACGGAGGGGTACCCGAGAGCCACCCGGACAGCCGCGCCCGGAACGATATCGGCGTGCCGTCGAACAGTTCCTGAGCCGGCTCCCTGTCCGTCCACGCGCCCGAGCGCAGCGCCGACTTTGCCTCCTCGGGCGAGAAGCCGTCACGCTGGAGGACGGTGACTGCGACTCCCTCGACGCGCTGCCGGATGGCTTCTTGTCCGGCCCCAGCATCAAGCGCTTCGTCAATTTCGTCGCCGGGGACCGTGACGTACTGGCTGTCAGTGTCCGGGAGCGCCATCCCGCGGTCGCTGTCGAGGGAGCGGACGAGGAGCGCCAGCAGCGCGACACCGCCAGCGAAAACGGCGGCGGCGAGGATTGGGAGGTCCGAGACAGCGCCGGCGGGCAACAGTGGCGCGCCGAGAGCGGCGAGGCCGACGCCGACGGCTGTCGCGACGAGGCCGAGCGCTAGCGGAACCCGGCGCAGCGTCACGTCTCGGCCTCCGTTCCCGATTCGTCTTCGATATCGTCAGGATTCGTCACGATGTCGTCCGTATCGTCGGTCGCTTGTTCCAGCGCCTTGCGGGCCTGCGATTCCAGATCTGCGTCCGGCTGGTCTCGGCCGTAACGGACTCGCTCGAACACCGACCGTAGCGAGGCCACGGCGTCGGGGTCGGCACCGGCAGCTGTCGCGTCCGCCTCGATGTCCTGTGGCGTCGAGGAACTGCCTTCTGGGGCCACTGCGTTTTCGAGGGCAGCCCACGCGCGGTACACGTCGTTTGTGAGCGGGATATCGATCTCAGCAGCGTTATGCGACGGACTCCTCGCGGATTCCGCCGTTGCGACGGCCGTCGTCTCGCCGCCCGCCTCGTCGATTGTCCGACTCTGGCCGGCCAGTCGCCACAGGACCGCGAGCCCGACCGCAAGGCCGACGGCGAGCGCACCGACCGCCGGGGCGGGGACACTCGGCAGCAGCGCCCGAGCGCCGTTCTCGCTTTCGGGCGGATCGATGCTTCCTGGCGGGTCGCTGAGGCCCTGTCCGTCTGGGTTGTCAATCTCGCTGTCGTCCCGGGTCATCTCCGCTTGATCGGACCTGGTAGCAGCGTCCAGGCTCGCGGCCCCGACGCTGAACGACAGCACCGCAATCGCGGCGACAACCGCCACGAGGAGGGACTGTCGCTGCATACGGCCACTCCGCCCCTGGCACATGAATAGGTTAGGGACCTGTCGCTCGCTGGAACGCTCCACGGGCGCGGTTCGAACGGGTACACCCATGGACTGGTCCCGCTCAGAGTTCGTCCGCGAGGTCCTCTGCGAAGTAAGTCAGAATCAGGTCTGCACCGGCCCGCTTGATGGACAGCAGCGACTCGTAGGCGACCGCTTCGAGGTCGAGCCAGTCCTTCTCGGCGGCGGCGTGTAACATCGCGTACTCGCCGGAGACGTTATAGGCGGCAACGGGGTGGTCGTAGGACTCCCGGACCTCCTTGACGATATCCAGATACGGCAGAGCGGGCTTGACCATCAGCACGTCTGCGCCCTGTTCGACGTCGAGGTCGACCTCGCGGCGGGCCTCGCGTGCGTTTGCGGGGTCCATCTGGTAGTGCCGCCGGTCGCCGAAGGCCGGCGCACCGTCGGCGGCGTCCCGGAACGGGCCGTAGAAGGCCGACTCGTACTTGGCGGCGTAGCTCATGATGGGCACGTCGGTATCGCCCTGTGCGTCCAGTGCCTCCCGGATCGCGCCGACCATGCCGTCGATCATCCCCGACGGCGCGACCATGTCGGCTCCGGCCGCGGCGTGGCTCGCGGCGATTTTCCCCAGCAGGTCGAGCGTCTCGTCGTTGCGCACCGTCAGCCGGGGGTCCTCGGCCGCGTCGTCTTCGAGGACGCCACAGTGGCCATGGTCGGTGTACTCACAGAGGCACACGTCCGTGATGACGTAAGCGTCGGTTTCGCTGGTAATCTGGCGGGTCGCCTCTTGCACGACGCCGTCCTCAGCCCAGGCACGGCTCCCGCGTTCGTCTTTTGACTCCGGGACGCCGAACAGCATCACTGCTTCGACGCCGGTTTCGAGAACTTCTTTGACGCGATCCACGGCGTCCGCAACGGGGACGCGCTCGTGGCCCGGCATCGTCTCGATGGGGACGCGCTCGTCGGTCGTCGCGTCGACGAACACCGGGGCGATGAGGTCCGACGCTGTGACCTCCGTTTCACGCACCAGCGGTCGTACGCCGTCGGTTCGCAGGCGGCGGGGGCGCTGTGTCAGGTTCATACCGCCATTTCAGTCCGTGGCCGGCATGAACCCACCGCTTACCGACCTACTCCGTCTCGATGTGCTTGCGGAGCCAGGCCGCCGCGTCGGCGACGGTCGCCGGGTCGTCGCCGGTAATCTTCACCCGTCCCGGCGTGTCGTCCTTGCGCGGATAGCTCCCGACAGCCACCTCGAACTGCTCGCGGGCCGCCGTGATGTGGGTGACCAATGCGCCCTCGGGTGCAGGCGTGTGAATCGTCTCTGTCGTCCGGTCGCCGTCGAACTCGTCGGCGATGGTCTCGTACATCGCTTTCAGTTCTTCAGGGATGCCCGGCAGGACGTATACACGGTCGATAACACAGCCGGCGGCGAAGCTCTCGTCCGTCAGCAATGCCTGCCCACCCTCGGGAACCGAGGCCCACGCGTCGAGGTCAAGATCCATGTCGTACCGGTCCACCATCTCGGGGTTGTCGTCGGCAAAGCGCTCAGCCTTCGCTTCGAGATGTGCCCGCACGTCGTCGGGAACGACGAGGTCGCGGTCGAACGCCCGCGCTACGGCGGCCTTCGTGATGTCGTCGGGCGTCCCGCCGATGCCACCGGTGACGATGACCGCGTCGAAGGCGTCGTGATACCGCGCCACGGCGTCGGCGATGACCGCTTCGTCGTCAGGAATAGTCAGGACGCGGGTGACGGTGGCTCCCGCGGCCGTGAGCTGGCGGCCCAGCCACGACGCGTTCGTGTTCTCCGTGTCGCCAGCGAGCAGTTCGTCACCGACAGTGAGCAGTGCGACCTCCATTATCTCGCTGTGAGAGTCTGGCGGCGTTAAGGGTTTGGCTGGAACGCGCACGTGGACATCGGCCCCAATAGTGCCAGCCTGCTCTGTGCCGACTGTCTGGCAGTGGTGTATAATGACATTATATCTCGTTTAGCCATATTCCGACAACATACATATACTCGGTCCGGCAAATGAAAAGCATGGTACTTGTCACCAATTGCACTGACTGTGTCAAGCGGGTCTACCCGAACCGAAGCCGTGTGCCGGACACAGACCGCGGCGACGTAGCGTCCGTCGAGGAGCCACAGACATCCCCCGCCGAGACGTCGACAGACTGAGCTCGGCGGCGAACCACGTCAGCGTCGCTTTCGGCGGCGCTGTGCCGCGACTTTCGGTAGACAGCTACAGCAATGGAACGCAGTGACAGCAGTGCAGACACGGACCGGTCGTTGCTCCGGCAACTCTTGAAACCGGTTCTCGCGTTCGTCGGGCTGGTCGTCGCTGGCGTGGCCGGTTTTGTCACGTTCGGCGGCGTCGGCGTCGTCAACGCGCTGTTCTGGCTGCTCGACCCCACGAGCATCGAACTCCACTTTCAGAGCCACGACGGGCCTGCGAGGCTGGTCAAAGGCTACGCCATCGTAGTGCTGACCGGTCTCGTCGTCGCCGGTCTGTGGACTGGTGAGACAGCGCTGTCGGCGGCCTTCGGTGGCCAGATTCAGACGGAACTCACACGCATGCACATCGCACAGCAAATCGAGGACCTAGACGACCACGTCGTCGTCTGTGGCTACGGGACGTTCGGACAGACCGTCGCGGAGCAGATAGGCGACACAGACTCCCGAGTAGTCGTTATCGAACAGCAGCCGGAACAGTACGAACGGGCACTTGACGACGGGCATCTCGCGCTGGAGGCCGACGCGAGCCGTGAGGACGCGCTGACAGATGCAGGTGTCAAGCGAGCCGATACGGTCATCGGCGCAATCGACGACACGAACGCAAACATCCAGATAGCGGTGCTGGCGAGCCAGCTCGCGCCCACGGTCCGGCTTATCGTTCGAGCCGGCGATCAGCAGGACGAGACCGTGGCCCGCCGCGTCGGGGCGGACGAGGTGATAATCCCGGAGGTGGTGAGCGGAAAACAGGTCTGCGAACGGCTGTGAGCCGGGCCCTGTTGGCCGCTTACGTCAGCAGTTCGGTCACGCCGACAGCGATCATGGGGCGTTCACATCTGCGACAGGAAGTCAACAAACAGAAGCTACCGAGTCGGTCGTTACTCATCGGATAGCTCGGATTCGAGTGTCTCGACCTGGCGTTCGAGTTCGGAAATGCGTTTCTCGTAGCCGCGTTTGCCGTCGAGAAAGTTATAGATGAGTATCATGCCGGCGGCTGGCAGTCCGATGTACACCGCTAGTACCATCACCATGACGATGAGTTCCGTTGCGCCGGGTAATCCTGCCACTAGAAGGAGGGCCATAGCCGTCCTTTTCGTTTCAGCTACTTGGAAATTTATATCCGGGCGATCAGACTCTCTCTTCGCCGACCGCTTCAGCAAGCAACTCGGTCACGCCGACGATTTCGAGGTCGTCCTCGTACCCACCGGTCTTGCGCCCATCCTCGTACATCGTCATGCACATCGGGCAGGCGACGACGAACTTCTCGACCGCCGCGCCTGCCTCGGTGTCTTCGAGGGCCTCGCGGAGGCGTTCCTCGCTGGGTTTCGTCTCCTCTTCGAGGTCCATCCAGAGGCCGCCACCGCCACCGCCACAGCAGAAGGAGTCGTCCCTGTTGCGCGGCATCTCGTGGAGGTCGGCCCCGGTCGCGCGGATGAGGTCCCGCGGGGCTTCGAATTCGCCGTTGTACCGCCCGAGGTGGCACGGGTCGTGGTACGTGACCGTGTAGTCAAGTTCGGTCCCGGAGAGGCCGAGCGCGCCGCCACTTGCGAGATCGGCGACGACCTGCGTGTAGTGGAACACGTCGTCTTCGCCCCATTCGCAGGCCTCGAACTCGGGGTACTCGTTCATGAACGTGTTGTAGGCGTGGGGGTCCGTCGTGACGATGGACCCGAACTCACAGTCCAGAATCGCCTCGGCGTTGTCCTCGACGAGCATCTCGTAGAGGCCCTCCTCGCCGACGCGGCGCACGTCGTTACCGTCGGTCTGCTCGGCCTCGTAGAGGATGCCGTAATCGACACCGGCGGCCTCGAAGACGCGAGCCAGCGCGCGCGCTATCTTCTGATTGCGCTCGTCGTAGCTGGGGTAGTCGCCGACGTACCAGAGGTATTCGACCGCCTCGTCGCGGGCGTCCGGCACCTCGAAATCGAGGTCGTCGGCCCAGTCCGGCCGGGCACGCTCGGGGTCGCCGAAGGTGTTGCCGTGCTGGAACACGTTCATCATCGCGTCCTGAACGTGTTCATCCATCTCGCCAGCCTCGGTGAGCCGGCGGTTCATCTCGGTGAACTGCGTGACGTGTTCGATGTCGACCGGGCAGGCGTCCATACAGGCCATACAGGACATGCAGGACTCCATCGTATGGGCGTCGATGACCGAGGTGCCGCCGTCGGCGACGATAGGCACGTCCTCGCCGCCGGCGTCGCGTTCTTCGCGGTAGCGTTTCAGGTCCAGAATGACGTTTCGCGGGTCCAGCGGCCGCCCGGAGGCTTTTGCCGGACAGACGGACGAACACCGGCCACACTTGGTGCAGGCGTCGTGGTCGAGCAACTGTTTCCAGGAGAAGTCGTCGATGTCGCTGGGGCCGATCTCATCGGGACTTGCATCGCTTGGCACGCCGGGCAGTCGCACGCCTGCTTTCTCGTCGCGGGCGACGAGGTTGGCAAACGACGAGAGCATGTGGAACGGCTTCGCGTAGGGGATCCAGGCGACGAACCACAGCGCGACGAGCGAGTGGCTCCACCAGACAAATGGGTACGCGCCCGCTGCCATCTCCGGTGTCATCCCGGCCATGACAAGTACTTCTTTGACTGACCAGCCGACGAAGCTCACCGTCTCGAAAGAAACGTCCCGGACCGTCGACGTGCCGAGAATTCGAATGCCTTCCGTGAGGTAGCCGCCGACACCCAGCACGAACAACGAGCCGAGAAACAGGTCATCCTCACGGGAGGTGTGGCGGTCGTGGAGGCGGTCCAGCTTGCGGCCGTAGCGTCGCCACAGCGCGACGCCGACGCCGACGACGAACAACAGCCCCATCGCGTCCATGACAAACGAATAGGAGAGGTAGAACTGGCCGACGAAGAATGATTCACCGGTCAGCGGCCGATAGAGGTCGATATCGATACCCAGAATCGTCGTTCCGATGAGCAGCGTCAGAAACCCCCAGACGACGAACGCGTGCATCACGCCAGCGACGGTGTCGCGGTCCAACTGCTTCCGGTTTGACAGCGCTAACTGCGCCGCCGCAACCGTCCGCTGGGGCAGGTCGTCCAGTCGCTCGAAGGGGTCCTCGCTGCCCTTGGCATAGCGGGTGACGCGGTTGTACACACCGTACAGAAAGACGATGACGGCGAGCGCTGCCAGATAGTAGAACAGCGCCTTTCCCACGCCGCCGATACGCCAGAACGTCGGGCGCGTGGTCGTCTGGAGTATAGATGACATACGCTAACACGTGCTTTGTGTCCGCTTAAATCTTGCCACGCCCCGGTGCAGTCTTGCGAGAATTAGGAAATCGTTGAAAGTTTCCGCTGCGTTACGTTGTCCATCCGACAGATATATGCCTTCTGAGAAGTAGTTTCATGTTCGATGGACGAGAAGACCGAAGAACTCCGTGACATCTTCATGGACGTCTCCGGCGAGGAAGCTGTGACGGAGTCTCAGGAGGCGTCGAGAGGGTCCCTGGCCGATACTGACGAGGCCGGTGTCGCGGATCGACTCGGTGATGTCATCGCGCGGATGCGCGAGCGATATGAGTTCCAAACCGAACTCACTGACGAGGCCCTGGTGACAGTGGTCCGACTGTTCTACGAGGGGAGCGACGACGGAGCTATCGCGGCCGAGATCGGCATGGACGAGCCTGACGTGGTCGAGGGCCGACTCGACCTGCACCTCCTCCGCGATGCGGACACAGAGGCACCGTTTGACCTCGCCGAGTTCCGCCGTCGCGTCGCCGACAACGACCCGTCCGTCGCCGAACTCGCAGCCGAGTTCAATATCGGCGAGTCCCGGGCCGCCCACTACCGGCGTGTCGTCGCCGCACAGGACGCCGCTCGTCGCGTTTCCCACCGATTCCAGAGCCAGTTCGAAGATGTACTCACCGACGCTGGCCTGTCGACACAGCACGCCGCCGGTCTCCGCGATGACGGCCTTGACGAGGCCACTGAAGACATTGATTCGCTTGACTCCGGCGCTGACGTGTCAATGTAACTCTCGGATACCTTTTGTAGTTGTTTCCAGTCGCGGTAAAGGTAGCTAACTGCACAGTTGTTTCAACAGCCGGCGGTGCGCCGAACCTTCTTGTGGGAGAACACGACCATGGCGGCCCATGTCAACCCACACGTTCAGGGAACTGGAAACGGCCGCCTACTGTCCGCGGAAGCTCTATTATCGCCGCCGCGATGGCGCAAGCGAGATTCCCGACGAAATCGAGTCGGTTCGCCGACTCGCACGGGAGTACGAGCGGCTGCTGACCGACGACGCCGCCCTGCTGGCAGCCCCCATCGAAGTGGGGCCGGACGAGTACCGTGATCGACTCAGAGGGCTTCGAGAGCGGCTGGCTGACTGGAACGCGCTGGTCGCCCCGACAGCGACCGACGCGTATCTCGAAGGCAAGGACGCCCGCGGGATCGCACACAAGATCGTCGCCAGGCAGGACGGCCCCGCCCCGTCGCTCGTGTTTGCCGGTCGGCCGCCAGAGAACGGTGTCTGGGAGCCCCAGACCGTGCGGCTGGTCGCCGCCGCGAAGGCACTCTCCTGGGAGCGCGAGCGTGACGTCGACATCGCCTACGCCGAGTACCCGGCCTACGGCGACATCCGGCGAATCAAGGTGAACGCGCGGCGAGCAGGGATCTACCGTCGCGCGGTCAGAACCGCCAACAGCATCGACGGGCCGCCGGGGCGGGTGCGAAACGACGCCAAGTGCAAGCCCTGTGAGTTCAGCGACGACTGCGGGGTGAAAACACGGGCGCTACGGTCAATGCTACGCTAAGGCAGACGGCCACCCGGACAGTTCCGGGCGGGTATCAGCTCCGGCCTTCGAGCCACGACTCGACGGCGTCGGCGCGTGCGCCGTGGCGATGAATCGTCCCGCTGTCGACGTTCACGACCGTCGAACCGGTCCCGCCGTCGGTCTCGCCGGCGTCAAGGACGACGGCAGCACGGTCACGGATAGCGTCGAGGTCGTCGACTGAGCGGGCGCTTGGGTTCCCAGAGATGTTAGCGCTCGTTGCCGTGAGTGGCCCGGTTTCGGCGAGCAGTTCGAGTGCGAGGTCGTGGTCGGGGATGCGGACCCCAACGTGGTCCCGGCCAGCGACCAGCACGTCCGGGACAACGTCGCGGCGCTCCACGACAACGGTGACCGGGCCGGGGAGGAACGCCCGCATGAACGCCAGTTCACGGTCGCTCAGCCGCGTATACTCGCGTGCGGACTCGATGTCGGGGACGGCCATCGACACTGGCTTGTCACGCTCGCGGCCCTTCGCGTCGAACACCTGTTCGACGGCAGCAGCGTCGAGCGCGTCCGCGCCGAGGCCGTACACCGTCTCCGTCGGATACACGACCAGCTCTCCGTCGCGAACCACTACCGCGGCGTCGTCGACTGTCGCCATCGTTAGAGCTGGGCCTCGACGTCCTCGTAGTCCGGGAAGTCGGGCCATTCTTGGGCCACCCACGCGTACTCGATGGTCCGGTCGCTATCAAGGACGAACACCGACGGGCGTGGTTCCTCGATTCCAGTCATTCCGTCAAGGGCCATGTCGATGTTATACTTTTCTGCGACGCCGTTAGCCGGGTCCGAGAACAGCCGGTAGTCTCCCTCGATCTCTCGCTCTTCGAGCAACTGCTTGTGCTCGTACGGCGTCGAGATGGAGACGCCGACGACGGTGGCCTGTTCGTGCCATGCGCGGTCGCGAACCTCGTTCCAGATGTACGTCGCCGGGAACGCGCCATCCATCGCGTGGAACACGAGCACGACCCGGTCACTGTCGGCACACACCGACGCGAGCGATTCGTCTTCCCAGAACTCGTCGTTGACGAGCGGGCGTGTGAAATCCGGCGCAGTGTCGCCTTCTTCGGGGTGATCGACCGGATCGAGATCGACGATATCGAAGTCGAGGTCCATCAGGCTACACCCCCAGCGGTCTCCTCGCCTTCGCCGTATGTCCGCTCCAGATACGCGACGATGTTCGCGCTCTCGGACATCGTGACGCCGGTGTTCTCGTCGACGATGGCCGGGACGGTTCGCTTGCCGGACAGTCGCTTGACCACGTCGCGGTCGGCGTGCATCGGCTCGACGAACCGTGACTGGTAATCGAGACCGTACTCGTTCAGCTTCCGAACGACGCGCTCGCAGAAGGGACACGCCTGCAACCGGTACAGCGTGATGTCGGACTCGCTCATACTCTATACGGCGATACGCGTGAAAGCCGTGTAAGGGCTTCGCTGGCAACCCCTCCATGACAAGCCTTAATCCCCGCCCATTACAATTTCGACCGTTGATGGCCCTGGATCCACCTGCGCCGTTTGAGCTGTCTACAGCGATGCTGCAGGGCGTCGAAATCGTCGGCGTCCCAATACCAAAAGACGCGGTGCTCGTCGCTGGTATTGTCACGCTCGTCGCACTGGTTGTCCTCTCAGCGTTCTTTTCGTCCTCAGAAATTGCGATGTTCTCGCTGCCTGCACACCGGACGGAAGCGCTTGTCGAGGATGCCGTTCCGGGTGCGAAGACGCTCAAACAACTCAAATCAGACCCCCACCGCCTGCTTGTGACGATTCTCGTCGGCAACAACCTCGTCAACATCGCGATGTCGTCCATCGCTACTGGACTCCTTGCGATGTATGTTGAGAGCCAGGGGCTGGCTGTCGCCATCGCGACGTTCGGGGTCACCGCCATCGTGCTCCTGTTCGGTGAGAGCGCGCCAAAGAGCTACGCGGTGGAGAACACCGAGTCGTGGGCGCTGCGCATTTCCAAGCCGCTCAAGGCCGCCGAGAGGGTGTTGCTCCCGCTTATTCTGCTGTTTGATTACCTCACTCGCGTCGTCAACAAGATCACCGGCGGCCGTTCCGCCATCGAGACCTCCTATGTCACCCGCGAAGAGATACAGGACATTATCGAGACAGGTGAGCGCGAGGGCGTCCTTGACGAGGACGAACGGGAGATGCTTCAGCGCACGCTCCGGTTCAACGACACCATCGCCAAGGAAGTGATGACGCCGCGGCTGGACATGACCGCCGTCGCCAAGGAGTCATCCGTCGAGGAGGCCCTTGAGACGTGTATCCAGAGCGGACACGCCCGTATTCCGGTCTACGAGGGAAGTCTGGACAACGTTATCGGCGTCATCCACATCCGCGACCTCGTTCGGGACCTCAACTACGGCGAGGCGCTGGCCCGCGATATGGAGCTTGAGGACCTCATCGAGCCAACCCTGCACGTCCCCGAGTCAAAGAACGTCGACGACCTCCTGACCGAGATGCGGGCCGAGCGCCTCCACATGGTCATCGTCATCGACGAGTTCGGGACTACCGAGGGGCTGGTGACGATGGAGGACCTGACAGAGGAGATCGTCGGCGAGATACTCGAAGGCGAAGAGGAAGAGCCCATCGAGTACGTCGACGACGACACGGTCACAGTCAAAGGTGAGGTCAACATCGAGGAGGTCAACGAAGCGCTGGACCTGGACCTGCCCGAAGGCGAGGAGTTCGAAACCATCGCCGGCTTCATATTCAACCGGGCGGGCCGACTGGTCGAGGAGGGCGAGACCATCACCTACGACGGCGTCGAAATCCGCGTCGAACAGGTCGAGAACACGCGCATCATGAAAGCTCGCGTCGTCCGCCTCGAAACCGATGAGACGGAGCCGGTCGACGCCGAAGGAGCCTCGGACTGAGCACCTGCGGGAGCAGTTGTTTTAGGTCGGTCGCCGCCGACAGGGATGACATGGGTTATCATCACCTCGCGGTCGACGACATCGAACCGACACCGGACCGACCCAGCGTCCAGCGGTCGATAAGTGATGCAGCTGGCCTCGAAAATGCGGCCGTAAACCTTTACGAGGTCTCCCCCGGCGAGGACATTCCGCTCGCGTACCACTATCACGACAATCAGGAAGAACTGTTCTACGTCCTCTCTGGGACGCTGGCTGTCGAGACGCCCAAGAAGACCTACGAGGTCGAGGAAGACGAGGCGTTCGTCGTCGAGCCGGACAGCCCCCAGCGGGCGAACAACCCAGAGTCGGCGACCGAACCAGTGCGGACGCTCGTCGTCGGTGCACCTGCGGTGGATGATGTCCATCCCTACGACCCCGAGTAAGTCGGGGGTCACAGTCGTACCGCAGAACGCTACTGGGGCGTAATGTCGGACCGCTATTGGAGGGTGATGGCGTAGGTCAGCGCAAACAGCAGTATCGCGCCGGTCGCAACGTTGATCGCCGTGAGTTCCGCCGCGCCGATGACGCTCAGGCCCCAGACGAGAGTGGCCGAAAACACCGTCGAGAGCACAATGTTCATCGCGATAAGTACCCGTGGGTCACCCTGTGACCCGCTCGCCCCCTCCTCAAACCCGTTCGCGTCGCTCATGCCCACGAACACGAACGGGACTCCCCTTAGCTCTTTGGCAGTCCCCGGTGCGTTCGCTCCGCTAACTCTAGCCGGGCGCGGCCAAGTCGCGCAACTAAACACATTCGGAGCCTAACACAACACATGAAGATTCCAAATCGCCATGGGGATCCGGTTGACCCGGTCCCGTTTCTCGTCTGCACCGCGACGGCGGTGATGTTGCTGTTCTCCGTCGGCCCGCTGTACGGCCTCGCCTACGGGCTTCCGGTGTGGGCCGGTCTGATCGTTTCGACAGCCGGGACCGTCGCTGTCGCCGCCGTTTCGTATCACCGACTGGTCTGGACTGCGCCGCCGCCCTCGGTACAGATCGCCCCGGAGCTTCGCTTTCAGCGCCTCATCTACATCGGCGTCGGCTTCGCTGTGTTGCTGGTCGGCGTCTCGGCTCCGCTGGCCCTGTGATTTACTACCCCGGTCCGCATGTGGACTGGTATGCGCGAGGTCGAACGCTCTCGGTTCGTGATGGCACGGCCGCCGGCTGTCCACCGCACGCTCTCGCCGGAGGCGGTCGTGGCGGCGGAGGGGACGTTCACGGTGACGGCTGTCGAGGAAACAGAGACTGGAACGCTCGTCACCGCCGCTGGCCCGGGGATGTCAGTGCCGCTGCGCTTCGAGTCGCGGGACGACGGACTCCGGTACACCGCTGAGGGCGAGGTCGGTCCGTTCGACCATCTGGAGACCCGGATTACTGTCGTACCGGAGGAGAACGGCTCTCGGGTCACGATGCGGTCGACCGTCTCGCTGAACCTGCCGCTCCCTTTTGCCGACCGCATCGCCGCCTGGAAGCGCGGCAACGAAATAGAGCGAGCTATCGAGGAACTGGCGGCGGATGTGCCCGGGGGCTGAATCGGCCGATGCCGCTCCTGTCCGGCCGGTTTATTGATGCCCGTGAGACAACTGCGCACAACCACGGTACGTTTAGTAGCTCTAATCTACACATACAACCATGAGCATCCTCGACAGCGTCAAGGAGGCACTCACCTCACAGCCGGAGACGAAGTCCCGCCCCGACGATGGGTCGAAAGGGGCGTACTGGTGTGACGACTGCAGCGTTCGCATCAGGGATGTCGAACTGGAGGGCGAGCCGGTCTGTCCGGACTGTGGCGAGGAGATGCGCTTCGAGCGCGCGGCCGGTCGTGACTGCGCCTGTTAGGGGCTCCGTATCACCGTCTCCTCGCCCTGTTCCGTCGGGAACGGACCTGTGACCCCCTCGTTCTCGGTCCATTCTTCATCTGTCACCAGCGCGTCGTCCAGCGCTGTCCGAAGAGTGTTTTCGTCGTAGTTAGTTCCGATGAACACCAGTTCCGTTCGACGGTCGCCGTGCTCGTCGTGCCAGTCAAGTTCCGGCCGGTTCGAGCGGTACATATCCTGCTCAATTTCAGGGAGACTCGCAATCCAGGGGCCCTGTGCTTCCGCCCGTATCGAAGGACCGGCCTGGCCGATGACCACCCGTACCTCAGTGCCTGCCAGCCAGACGGTCCCCTTCGAGCGGACGACACCCGGCGGCAGGTCCCGCAGCACGTCGGCGAGTCGGTCGGGGTGGAACGGCCGACGGCGGCGGTACGTGAAGGAGGTGACGCCGTACACCTCCTCGGGATGATGGTGGCCGTCGTGCTCGTGACCGTTGTCGCCCTCATGGGAATCAGTTTCGTGGCTGTGGTTGTCGCCGCCGTGTTCGGCTCCGGCCAGGGCTCGCTTCCAGCCCGGCAAGTCGTTGATTTCGGTCTGGTCGAACAGGCCGCGGTCGAACAGCCGGTCGGGGTCCAGCTGTGAGAAGGTCGTTCGGATGGTCTCGGCGTCGGGCTGGAGCGCCCGCACCAGCTCCTCGGCTTCGTCCAGCTCCCCGTCCGTACAGAGGTCCGTCTTGTTCATCACGACAAGGTTCGACAGCTCGACCTGTTCGACCATCAGGTCCGAGAGCGGGCGGTCGGCGTCGTCGGCCGCTGTGTCGTCGCTGTCTCCACCGGTGTTCGCTTCCACGACCCCCCGGCGCTCGGGCGTCTCGCCGGCGAAGGAATCGAGAAACAATCGCGTATCCAGCACCGTCACGAGCGTGTCGACCCGATACAGCGCAGCCACGCGCGATTCGGTGGTGAACAGCCGCGCCACGGGCGCTGGCTCGGAGATGCCGGAGGACTCGACGACGAGCGCGTCGAAGTCGCGGTCGTTCGCCAACCGGACGACTGCCGTTTCGAGGTCGTCCTGTAGCTCACAGCAGATACAGCCGTTGGATAGCTCCGCGACCCCGTCGTCCACATCGAGTTCGGACCCCTCGGCGATGAGTTCCGCGTCGACGTTGACGGTTCCCATGTCGTTGACGAGGACGGCGATGTCGCGGTCACCGGCCTCAGTCAGCAGATGGTTCAGTAGCGTCGTCTTCCCGGCCCCGAGGCTGCCGGAGAGGTAGTTGGATAGCAGTTCCATGCTGAGACGATTTCGTAGCAGTCTCATAGATCGTTCACCAGTACTGAACTACTGTGTCGCTGGGGAGTCGCGGATCAACGGAATCAATAGATTCCGTGATCCGCACCGACGATAGTTCGCTACTCCGCCAGGAGCTCGTAATCGAAAAGCTCGAGAACCGGCTTCTACGACGCCAGATTACTGCACAACAACAAGAGATCGAACAGCTTGAGGCTCGCCTCAAGCAGTACGAAAACCCAAACACACCACCCAGTAAACAGGGCGGTGCGGGTAATTCACCAGGCGATGACGGCCAAACCAAGGACGAAGACGAGGAATCTGATGAAGACGACGCTGGCGGCGATTCTGACGCCGCCAGCGACTCATCGCCTGGACGCAGTGAAGGTCACGAGGGAACTACTCGAACAGCACCTGAACCAGAAGAGACGATCCACGTCGATCAGGGATTCTGTCCAGACTGTGAGCAAACCCTTTCTAGCCCTGATAGCTACATTTCACGGACTATTATCGACGTACCGCTTCCCGTTCCAACTACTGTTACCGAGTACAAACTCGGCAAACACCACTGCTCCTGTGGAAACGAGGTCGTTGCTGAACATCCTGACTGTCCCGAAAAGGGGCGGTTTGGGCCAAATATCATGGCCCAAACCGCCCTCGGTCGGTTCCATCAACGACTGCCGAACCGGAAACAGGCCGAGCTGTTTGACTGGGAGCTCGATCTTCCGATCTCCCACCGGACGATCTACAACATGACCAAGCGGGTCGCAGACCGGCTGCGACCCGCATACGACGACGTTAAAGAGAAGATTCGGGAGAGTGAGGTCGTTTACTGTGACGAAACAGGCTTTCCGGTTGATGGAGAACAACACTGGGCGTGGACGTTCGTCACTGATGACGAAGTGCTGTTCTGGGTTGATGAGAGCCGTGGAAGTCAGGTCTTAGAGGACGTCCTCGGCGAGGAATTCGCCGAGGACTCGACGCTCAGTTGCGACGGCTGGTCAGCATACTCGAGTTACCACACCAAACTTCAGCGGTGCTGGGCTCATCTGTTGCGAGAAGCCGAGTACGTCGCTGAACGGCACGAGGAAGCAGAGCGGCTATCTGGGGAGTTACACACACTCCACGACGATCTAACGACATTCGTCGGCGAAGAGCCGTCCGCTTCCGCCCGCAAGCAGAAGCGGGCGGAAGCGTCGTTGCACTTGGAGGGCCTGATTAGGGAAGATTACGAGGCTCGAGAGGTTCAGAAGCTGATCAAGAAGATCAGCAACGGGTTGGGTCACTGGCTTACGTTCGTGACTGAGCCGGATGTCGATTCGACGAATAATCGCGCAGAGCGGGCTCTGCGCGAGCAAGTAGTCCTTCGGAAGATGTTTCGGACCCTTCGGTCGGCGGAAGGGGTCCAGATTCACGAGACGATAACAACGATGCTGGCGACATGGAAGCGGAGAGGACTTGATCCACCAGAACAGCTCCAGTCAATTCTCGGTGGGAGAGAGCTCAAGTAAGGACGAGAGGCATCACTGAGCGGTAACTCTTGGTCCTGCTATCCAACTACCCGGAGAGAATCGTGACGGGAATGGTGTCGCGCATACCTCCCGTTGTGGGCAGGCTCCCTTCAAATCGCGCCTTGTTTCCGGTGGTCAAACACGACCGCTGTCGCGCTACAGCGCGTGGGCACTGTCGACGGGGAACTGCGACAGCTTTTACTCCGTGCCTCTCGCACACACGACCCACGATGGAACTGGCCGACCGAATCGAGCGCTTTCGCCGGACGCTACGGGAGTGGGCCCGTGGACTGTACCACGGCATGATAACGCACCCGGCCTATGAGAAAATCGAGAAGGAGGCCGAGGACACCGAAGACGCGTTCATGCTGGCCTGTTTCCCCGATGCCTTCGGCATCCCGTCGCCGGTGTCGTACTACACCGCCGAACTGCTGCCGTACCTCGAAGACACCTTCGAGGCCTGGGAGCGGCGGCTGTGGGACCGGGGCTCGTACATCGAACGCAAAGGCCAGCAGTACCACTTCTGATGGAGCCGTTCGTCTTCTTCGGCGGCAAGGGCGGGGTCGGCAAGACAACCGTCTCCTGTGCCTACGGAGTGAAATCCGCGCGAGTCGGCCTTGATACGCTCGTCGTCTCGACGGATCCGGCCCACTCCGTCTCGGATGTGTTCGATCAGCAGTTCAGCGACGACCCGGAATCCGTCGAGGGTATTGATGGCCTCGACGCGATGGAGATCGACCCCGAAACCGAGACGCAGCGCCACCTCGACGGCATCCGAAACGACCTCTCCGAGCAGGTGTCGGCGGCGATGGTCAACGAAATCAACCAGCAGCTAGAGATGGCCCACCAGACGCCAGGGGCCTACGAGTCGGCGCTGTTCGACCGCTTCGTCGACGTGATGCGCAACGCCGACCCGTACGACCGGGTGGTCTTCGACACCTCGCCGACCGGCAGCACGCTCCGCTTGCTCGGTCTGCCGGAGTTCCTTGAAGGGTGGATCGACCGACTGATGCACAAACGCGAGAAGAGCATCGACCTCTTCGAGAAGGCCGCCATCGGCAACAACGAGCCACGGCGCGTGATGGACGGCGACCCGGTACTCGCCCGCCTGCAGGACCGTAAGGAGTTCTTCGAGTTCGCCGGCGGCGCGCTTCAGGCCGACGCCGCCTTCTTCCTCGTGCTCAACCCCGACCAGCTCTCGGTCAATGAGACACGGCGCGCCATCGCCGAGATGCGCGAGCGCGACCTCTCGGTTCGGGGGCTCGTCGCGAACAAGCTCACGCCCGAACCGGACCCCGACGAGGCAGGTCGTGGGGCCCGGTATCTCCGGGACCGCGTCGCCACCGAGAACGAGCGGCTACAGGAGGTCCGTGAGACGCTCGACCCGCCGTTAGTCGCGGAAATCACGACCCGTACGGCGGAGGTGAAAGGCAACCTGCTCGATGATGTCGCTGCTGAACTCGATGTCGAAACGGACGCCGAGGTGCCCACGTTCGTCTGAATCACCGACCGCCGCTCATGTGTGGGCCGCGCATAACCGATAAGTAATCGGATATTGGATTTTTCGTTGACAGCCGGAGCTGTGTGCCCGAGCGGGTTCTGACGGACTTGAGAAGTATAAGAAATATATAATAACTATTAATAGCTTGATGTTGGTTACCATTCATGCATATCCATGACACAGGTAATCTGGATCGTCCTGGCAGTACTGGTGACGTTCAGCGTGGGGTATCTGGGGTATTCGAAGTACCTCGCGCGGTTCCTCGAACTCGATAACGACAACGAGACACCGGCACACAAGTACGAAGACGGGCAGGAATACGTCCCGTCGAAGAAACCGGTGTTGCTGGGTCACCACTACTCCAGTATCGCGGGTGGGGCACCAATTGTCGGACCGATTACTGCGGGGGCCATCTGGGGATGGGTTCCCGCACTGCTGTGGATCGCCATCGGCAACCCGCTGATGGGCAGCGTCCACGACTTCGTCTCGCTGTCGGGGTCACTCCGACACGAGGGGAAGTCCATCGGCTACATCGTCGGTGAGTATGTCGGCGAGGGCGGGAAGAACATGCTCCTGTGGTTCGCGTTCCTGACGATTATCCTCGTCGTCGCAGTGTTTGCGCTGGTGGTCGGGATCGTGTTCAACGCCTATCCCGAGGTGGTGACGGCGTCGATGGTCTACATTGCTCTCGCGCTGGCGTTTGGCGTGTACCTCTACCAGCTCAACGGCCCGTTCATCCCGGGGACAGTCCTGTTCGTTGCAGGCGTTTTCGCCGGCGTCTTCGCCGGGATTCAGTTCCCGATTGCCCTGTTCGAGCCGACGGCCGAACGGACCGCGGAGATGTCCGTCATCGTGTTGCTGGGTGGGAGCGGTTCCTGGGTGCCTGGCGCGAGCGCACTGGGCGGCAACACTGCGGCGTGGATCCCGGTCATCATGGCCTACGCCGCCGTCGCCAGCGCGCTCCCGGTGTGGGTGTTGCTCCAGCCGCGTGACTACCTCTCCTCGTTCTTGCTGTACACCGGCGTCGGCGGCGCGCTGCTCGCCATTATCGTCGGAACCATCCTCGGCTCGTCGAGCCAGCCGCTGGTCATCGACAGTTCGCTGGGTGCGTTCAACGGCTTCTGGGGTGTCGAAGGTGCGGGCCTGTACCCGCTGTTCCCACTGCTGTTCATTACTATCGCCTGTGGAACCATCAGCGGTTTCCACTCGCTGGTCTCCTCCGGGACGACGGCGAAGCAACTCGATAAGGAGACCGACGCCCGCCTCATCGGCTACGGCGGGATGCTGGGCGAGGGCCTGCTCGCGGCCGTCGCGCTGTCGACGCTCGCAGTCGCCGGCTTCCCCGACCCCGCGGGCGGTATCGGCGCGGCGCTGCCGAACTTCGCGACCGGTGGTGGCATTATCCTGACGAGCCTCGGCCTCCCACAGAGCTTTGGCGCACCGTTCATGGCACTCGTCCTCGTGAGCTTCCTGCTTACGTCTACTGACACGGCTGTCCGACTCGGCCGCTACATGATGGAAGAAATCGTCGGCCTGCCGGCCGGTCAGACGTCGAGCGGGCTCAATGTGGGCGGTGGCATCCGTTCAACGCTGGGTGAACTCGGCCGCGGCCGGTACACGAACCCGATTATCCAGTGTGGCCTCGCGTACGTGATGGTCGTCTCCGGCCAGTGGGTCGTCCTGTGGGCGCTGTTCGGTGGCGCGAACCAGCTACTGGCCGCGCTCGCACTACTGACCGGGACGGTCTGGCTGGCTAACTGGGACAAGAGCAAACAGCTGTACTCCACCGGAGTTCCGATGGCGATCATGGTGGCGATAACCGTGCTCGGCCTCGGCTGGCTCGCGTTCTACCAGAACATCTACCAGACGATTATCGTGGGCGGTGCGAGCGGTGTGCAACTGTTCGCAACGATTATCCAGACGCTTCTGGCACTGACCCTCATCGGCCTCGCTCTGGCGCTGGTCAAGAAGGGATACGACAACATCAGCACCGTCCGCGAGAGCTACGGCGGCGGTGCCGTCGAACCGAGCGACGACTGACACCGCGACTCCGTTTTCGTTTTTTACCGTCGATAGCGACAGTTACACGTCCCGTGTGACCACGCCGAACGGCGGCGCGTCGTCGTCCGAGACAGTCGCTATCGCCGTCACCGCGTCTTCGCCGGCACGGACGCGAACCCGCGCGAGCTTCCGCTCGCTGTCGTCGACCGTTGCCGTCGCTGTCGTCCGCGTCGTTTCGGTCCCGAGAAGCGTCTCTGCGCCGCGTTCGCGCCACTCCGAAACGGTGTCCACATCGGTACCCATCGCAAGCGAAACGATCCGGGCGCTGTCCACCGCTGTCAGCGGGTCACGGACGACCTCGGGCTGGTCGACGACTCGCACGGCCGGGGCGGTCAGGAGGCCAAACCGACCTCCGGTTGCTGACTCGTACACGCGCTGGAAAACCGTCGCAATCACGTCTTGCCGCGACGTTAGCTCCACGTCCCCGGAGAAATCGACGGTCACCGTCGTCTCGATGGTGCGGCTATCCTCGGCAACGAGTGAGTAGCCGCTGGACTCGGGGAGCACTGCCGGCGCGGCCGCGCTGGCTTCGATAGCCTCGCGCTCCTCCGGCAGGACGCTACAGCCGGCCAGCGTCGCCACACAGCCGACGACGAAGCCGCGCCGAGTCGGGAGCGTCATTTCCAGAACCGCTTTGCGAGTCGCGACAGCATCCCTTCCTCGGACTGGGTCACGTCTTCCCAGAGGACGAACGCTTCGACCACGTCAGCGGCTTCGCCAGCAACAGCCTCCTGCTTGTCCGGCACGACGACGCCCAGATTGACCTCGTAGTGACCGTAGTAGCCGTATTTCAGTAGCGTGCGCTCGCGCTGGCCCTCAACGAACGACCGAACCTCGTCGGGTAGCTCGTCGGCGACGAGGACGAACGTGAAGTCAGTTCGGTAGTGCTCTTCGTTCGGCGTGACCCGTTTGTCGGCCAGGTCGTGGCCGAGTTCGACCAGCCGCTTCAGTTCGCCGACTGTCGGCCGCTCGACGCGGCGGGCGTAAAGGTACTCCTCGGACTCGTGGTCGCCGTAGGACAGTGCTGGGTGGAAGAACTGTTTCTGATTGAGAACCCGCATCTCGCCGTAGAGGTCCCAGCGCTCGCCCCGGAGCCGGTGGTCCCGTTCCAGCGTATAGTTGTACATCAGGCGGTCGCTCACCCGGTCGAAGTAGGGATCGTCCGTCCAGTGTGGGACTTCCTCGATGATTTCGTCGGGAAGCTCCGACTTCGGGACTGCACCAGTCATGGGGTCCTCCCAGTTGTCCGCACCGTAGTCAGCTGACTCCTCGCCTGATTCGGACTCGGCTTCCTCGCTCATCGTGGTGAGTCACGTAGGCGTTCAGTTCGTACTGGTCCCCTGCCGCGGTAGGTCATACCATGGCGATGCCGTGTCGGGGTCTTAAGCGCGTCGGTCAGCCGACGGTCGTCCATTGGCCGTACACGACCGCCGCGGCAGGTTTTTGCTGCTGGCCGTTCAATTGCTCACCAACAATCATGGCGAAAGACACCGAGGCCTGCGGCCGGTGCTCGATGAGCGTCGTTGTCGACGCCGTTGACGAGAATGCGGGGAAAAACCTCACGACCCCTTCGGAGACGATCGAATTGAGGTCGACCAGCGGGACATCGAGCGCGTCTCGCCTGAGGCCTGGATGGGCCGTCTTTCGACCAGAGTGAATGAGGTCGTCAGTCGCTACGTCTGGGGTCGCTGACCGATCAGAGCACCGCGTCGATGATCCAGAAGAGTCCGTAGCTCAGCGCGAACGCCAGCGCTAGCGAGCCGATCCAGGCAAGTACTGTTTTCCCCATCTTTTCCCGACTGACCTCGCCACCGCCGGCGGCCGCGCCAGAGCCGACGATAGCAGAGACGATAATCTCGTTGAACGACACCGGGATGCCGAAGAAGACGGCCGCCTGCGCGATGATGAAGCTCGGAATCAACGCGCCGATAGAACGCCGCGGCCCGAGCGAGGAGTAGTCCTGTGCCAGCGCCTTTATCATCCGCGGTGCGCCCGTCCAGGACCCAACGAGGAGGCCGAGGCCGCCGAACAACAGGATACCGGTGATGGGAATGGCGGCTGTCGGTCCTTCTCCGAGCAGCGGGACCAGCGGTCCCAGCGCCAGGCCGACCTGGCTCCCGCCGGCGGAGAAGGCCACGAGCCCGCCCATCACCAGCAGGAAGTGCCGCTGCCCGGCGGCCGCGTCCGCCCTGATATCTAGGTACAGCAGTCCCCCCGCGAGTACCCCGATGAGGAGCGTTGCGGCGACCATCGAGGGGAGTATCGGCGTCCCAACAGCCCGTGCGATGGCACGGGCGACCGACGCCTGCTCACTGCCCGGTGCCAGCAGCACGAACTCGATATTCGCCAGAATCACACCGACCAGCCCCCCCAGCAGTGGCACGAGCCGTTCCTCGGTCGTGGCTTCGTGCCGGAGCGACCATGCTGTCACGAAGGCGACCGACCCGCCGAAGAAGGGGGTCAGGACCCACAGCGAGACGATTTCGATGTACTTTGCCGTCGCCGGCTGGCCGCCCATCGCCAGCCCGACGCCGACGACCGCGCCGGTAACGGTAAACGCCGTCGCGATGGGGTAGCCGGTGAAAATCCCGACGGCGACCAGCACCGCTGCGGTGAGGAGGGCAACGATAGCGGCGATAGCCGAGAGACCGCCACCGCTCGGGAACAGGACGAGTTCGCTCCCGACGGCCTCTGTGACGTTGGCCCCCTGCAGGACCGCACCGGCCAGTCCGAGGATGCCGACAAAGAACCCGGCCCGCATCACCGAAATCGCGTTCGCCCCGACGGCCGGTGCGAACGGCGTGGACCCGGACGACCCAGCACCGATGGCCCAGGCCATAAACAGACTCGCGGCTGACGCGACAACAAGCGTCGCAATCGTACTCGTCGCGACCATCTGTCACGGCGTTTGCCCCGCCCTGCAATGAGCCTACCGTTCGCGCGCCCCTGTGAGGCCGACTATCGACTCGGGAACGGGCGTCACGGGCAAACGTTCAGGTGGTAGCGCGTGGTTCGGTCCCGTATGTCCGCCACTGAAGAGACTGTCCGCGTCTGGCTGGTCGAACGAACCTACTCCGACGACGAACAGAACCTCATCATTCTCACGTACGCGACGCCCGACGGCGAACAGTACTTCCGCAAGGAGCGGGCGCTGACCTCGTTCTCTGATGTGCGGGAGACCACGGCCGCCGTCGATGCTGACCCGGACAACCTCGGGTCCGTCGACGACCCGGACCTGCAGGCGCAGTACGAGGCTGAGGCGACACGGATGGCCGAGAAACACGACCCCGACGACGCTATCTAACCGTCTGTGTGGCCATGCTCGTGCTTCGTTCGCCTTCCCTCTCGGACGCAAAATAGATGCCGGCGGCAGGAACGCCGCCTTAGTTCGTTTTTGCGTCGACGATGCTGGAAGCCGATGCCGCTCGCCCAGCGGCGAGCTTAGTTCGTCTTCGCCTCTCGGACACAAAATCGATGCCGGCGGCAGGAACGCCGCCTTAGTTCGTTTTTGCGTCCGTCTCGTCCCCCGTCTCGACCGCATCAACACCCTCAGCGGCCTCGACAGCCTCGGTGACCTTCTCGGTATCGACGTGCCAGCGGTCGACGGCCTGCTCGAAGTCAGCGAGCTTGTTCGAGACGCGCATCTTCAGGTCGTCGTCGTTGACGTTGACCTCGAAGACGTACTCGGGACGGTCGCCGTCACCGACGCGGCGGAGGTTCGCGCTGATAAGGTCGTTGTCGAAATAGTAGGGCGCGATCTGTGTCATCACGTTGCGATAGACGGTGTCCTCGACCTTTCGCAGGGCCTTCCGGCTGGCGGAGTCGGCCGCGCGGGCCACGTAGTCGACGGACTCGCTCCAGCGCTCCATCGCCTCGTCCGGTTCGTCGAGGTTCTCGTAGGACTCGCTGAGTTTCTCGCCAGCGGTCTGGAGGTCCTCATCCGGCCCCTTGCCGGCCTGTTCCCCCTTGCCCTCGTCGACGCTTGCTTGGTCAGCGGTTTTTTCGTTGACGTCCTCGTCCAGTCGTTCGTGGCTCTTGGGTCGCCACTCGTCGAACTCACTGAGGGCGTCCTCGTCGACGGCTTCGCCCGAAGCGATGTCTTTCAGCGCTTGTGTGATGCGCTCGCCGTGCTCGACGATGTCGACCCAGCCGCCTTTCGTCTTGAATCCTGAAACGCTCTCTTCGATGTCTGCCATGGTATAATAGATCGGTCTATGACAGCCGCGGGACCTGCTGCAGTGGGCTGTCCATCTGTACACAGCGGATTGCTGCTCAGTGGGGTTAAACGTTTCCGCCGTGACGGCAGCCGTGATACTCTCCCACCAGTCCCCTCCCGGCCCTCGATATCAACACGTAGACGACGTATTTCTACTGGATAACCGCCTGCTTGTTCGCCCCACTTCGCTCAACACCGAACGGCCGCTTATAAGGATTGCACGCGAATAGTAGTTTGATGACATCCGCACTATTCGTCGTAAGTGAACACGGGTACTGGGGCGAAGAATGTATCGAGCCGCTGACGACCCTCACAGAGGCCGGTCTGGATATCACGGTGGCGACACCGACTGGCGAGCCGCCGGTGCTTGACGAACGTTCCGTCGACCCCGAAGAAGTCGGCGAAGACCTCTCGGAGCACGTTCGAGAGGTCCACGAGACCGACGAGCGCCTGAACAACCCCATTCCGCTGGCACAGGCTGACGCCGAGGACTACGACACCGTCGTGTTCCCCGGCGGCCACGGCGCGGAGTGGGACGTCACGCAGGATGTTCACGCCCGCGAACTGCTGCGCGAGAGCGTCGCCGGCGACGACGGGAAGGCCCTCGTCGTCTGTCACACAGTCGGGATTCTGGCCTTCACCCGCGATACCGACGGCGAGTTCCTCGCTGACGGCCGCTCCGTCACTGGCTTCCCGAACGCCTGGGAGGAGGGCATCGTCGACGAGAACGACCTGCTCCCCGACGGCCGCAAGCTCCCGTACTGGGTCGAAGACGAAGTGAAGGCCATCGGTGCGGACTGGGATGCCGAACTCGATGCTGACACCAGCGTCACGGTCGACGGTGACCTCATCACGGCTCGTGGCCCGCCGTCGTCGGCTGCGGCCGCCCGGACGCTCCTCGACGAACTCGGTATCGAGACGTCGGCGTGACGACCGGACGCCCACCGACCACTGACACACATCAATTCAGCTGAATTTCTCGGAGCCGAGTATGTCCGGCCTGGGTATGTTTTCTCACCCAGTCGCCGTCCCGGAGAACACAGTGGCATACGATATCGCACAATATAGTCAAATAACGACTGTGTACTAGCTAACCTTCTTGAAGCCCCCGTGTGACGTAGACATACGTATGACTAACAACTCCACACGCAGGCGGTTCCTCAAGACAGCAGGCGTTGCAGGTGTCGCAGCTCTCGCCGGTTGTGGCGGCGGCGACGGCGGCGATGGCGGCGACGGCGAAATGACAGAGGGCGACGGCGAGATGACTGAAGGTGACGGTGGCATGACCGAAGGCGAGATGACCGAAGGCGATATGGAAACCCGCCTCTCGTGGCACGCTGGCGGCACCGGTGGAACCTACTTCCCGCTCTCGAACGAGTTCAAGACGGTCGTAGAGGACAACACGGACTTCACGCTGAACGTCCAGTCGACCGGTGCGAGCGTCGAAAATGTCGGTAGTCTCGCCAGCGGCGACGCCGACTTCGCGCTCATCCAGAACGACATCGCCTCGTTCGCGAAGAACGGCACTGGCATTGATGCGTTCCAGGACAACGCCGTCGAGAACCTCCAAGGCGTTGCGACCCTGTACCCGGAGACCATCACAGTCGTTACCCTCGCGGACACGGGCATCACGCAGCTCTCTGACCTCGAAGGGGCGACGATCAACACTGGCGACCTCGGGAGCGGAACCCAGGTCAACGCGAACCAGATTCTGGAGTCAGTCGGTATCTCCGATTACAACGAGCAGAACGCCTCATTCTCTCAGGCCGCCGATCAGCTCCGGAACGGCGATATCGACGCTGCGTTCGTCGTCGGTGGCTGGCCGGTTGGCGCAATCGAGGACCTCGCGAACACCAACGACCTCGTCATCGTCCCCATCTCCGGCGACAACCGTGCCGCAGCGAAGGAGGACGCCTCCTGGTTCGCTGACGACACCATCCCTGCCGACACCTACACCGGCGTCGACGAGGCTGTCGAAACAATCGCTGTGCAGGCGATGATTGCGACGAACGCCGAACAGCCCGAAGGGACGGTCGAATCGGTCACCGGCGCTATCTTCGACAACGTCGACGACCTCTCTATCAAGACAGACTTCATCAGCGCGGACTCCGCACAGGACGGGATGTCCATCGAACTCCACCCTGGCGCAGCGGCCTACTTCGACGCATAACGTCGCCGGCTGACGCCATCCGTATCGTTAACTAACCACCTTCTATTACTCACCAACTGGAATGAGACGACGATACGTCGCTATCGCGGTGCTCGTTGCCCTCCTCCTCATCGGGACTGTAGCAGCGCTCCCCGGCGGACGTGCACTGGTCGTTGAAGACGCCGAGACCGGTGAGCAGTATCTAACGGCCCCGGTCGAAGACGGTACGACCGTGGCGCTGGAATACATGCATAGTGTCGAAAAAACGCGCGTCTACGACGAGTACACGGTCCGTGGTGACCACCTCGAGATGACCCGCATGGAGTTCGAATCGTTCGGCTGGGGGCTCCCGAGCCGAGCCAACGTCACCCGCGAGGACGGAATGTACGTGTTCGACCCGCCGGGCAACTACACGCGGGTGACAGTCTCTCCCGGTGATGTTGCAGGACATAAACTTCACGTCGGAGCCGAAACCTACGACTTGGTAGCCCGCACCAACGGCCGCTCGGTCCACCTCTACGTGACCCAGCGCTCGGCGTTCGGTGCTGCGACAGACCAGCTCAACACATGACTGAAAACACACGATCTGACGACGGCGGGGAGGCCGTATCGGACGAGGAAGTCGACGAAGTACTGCAGGAGATCGAGCGGAAACGCTCGCTCACAGGCTGGGCAGTTGTCCTCGTTGCGCTCATCGGCATCTCGTTTTCAGTGTTTCAGATGTGGCTCGCGGCGAAAGGCTTCGTCCTCTCGCTCTCGCTCCCCGGCGTCGGTGATGTCGTGTTCGCGTCCCTGCAACTGCTCCAGATCAACGCCGTTCACGTCTCCTTTGGCCTCATTCTGACGTTCTTGCTGTATCCCGGCAGTACCGGTGACGGCCCACTTTCCCGGCGCTGTATCGCGCTCGGATCGCTGGTCGACGAGAAACTCGGTGCGGAGCACCCGGTCTCTCGTGTCGTTCACGCTATCGGGAGCGCCCTCGCCTGGGCGTTCCTCGACGCCGAAATGAACCGCGTGACGCCCTCGGATTTCGCCTTCATTGTCCTGTCGGTGCTGTCGGCCGCGTACTTCATCACTGACTTCAACGAGATCCAGCGCATGCGTGCGCTGGGTGTTCAACGTGGCCGCCCCATTCAGGAAGTATTCACCTTCTTGGAGCCGATAGCGGGCCTGCTCGGACCGCTCGCCGACACCTCCTACGCGTTCGTGCTGGGCGTGCTCGGCGTCCTGCTCGTCCTCGAAGCGACCCGCCGGGCGATCAGCCTCTGGCTGATGGTCATCGTCGCGGCCTTCGTCGTCTACGCCCGCTTCGGAGTCCTCATTCCACAGGACGCCGCCTACGTCGGCGTCCTCTCCATCCCGGAACTGTCCTGGCCCTCTATCATCCAGAACCTCTGGTACAACACGGAAAACGGGGTGTTCGGGATTCCGGTCACCGTCTCCGTGCAGTTCATCTACATCTTCATTCTTTTTGGCGCGTTCCTCGAGATGTCCGGCGCGGGACAGTGGTTCATCGACCTCGCGTACGGCGCGACGGGGACGCGGAAGGGCGGCCCCGCGAAGGCATCCATTCTCGCCAGCGGCTTCATGGGGACCATCTCGGGTTCGTCCATCGCCAACACGGTGACGACCGGTGCGTTCACGATTCCGCTGATGAAGCGGTCGGGCTACTCGCCGGAGTTCTCCGGCGGTGTCGAGGCCTCTGCCTCATCGGGTGGTCAAATTCTCCCTCCGGTGATGGGGGCCGCCGCATTCCTCATTGTCCAGTACACGGCAACGCCGTTCGCTGACGTCATCGTCGTCGCCACGATTCCCGCTATCGTCTTCTTCTTCGGCGTCTGGGTAATGGTCCACTTCGAGGCGGTCAAGGAGAACATCGGTGGTCTCGACCCCTCCGAACTGGTCAACCTCCGGAGTCACTTCAAAAGCGGGTGGTTCTACCTCGTCCCGCTGGGCCTCCTGCTGTACTACCTCATCATCGAGCGGCTGTCGGTTGCCCGCTCGGCGTGGTTCACACTCATCGCTATCGGTGCGCTCATCGCACTTATCGCGGCTTACAGCGATGAGACGCGTGCCCGACTCGGCGCTATATTTGCGTCTCTCTTCGGGCTGACGACGCTCACGCAGTTCCTCACTGGGGAAGGAATCTTCGGGTACCTGTTCAATCGGTTTGTACAGACCACTACAGCGTTCCCGGCGCTGTTCGACCGTATTGATGGACTTGTTGCGGCAGACCTGACAACAGAGGGTGCGCTTGCACTCCCCGGTCCACAACCACTTGGCTCCGCGCTTTCGGCCACCCTCGGTAACGTCGGCACGCTGATGATTCTCGCCGGTGTCATCACGTTGATTACGCGGCCCCGACTCGACTCGCCGCTGCTGTCGTTCGACGGTGCTGTCGACGAAACCGCCGAAACGACCGCTGACGCTGCTGGTCGCCCAGATCTGGCATCGAACGGACTGTACAAGCTTGGCGTTTTCCTCGGGAAGTCGATGGAAAGCGGGGCCAGAACTGCGGTGCCGGTCGTCATCGCCGTCGCCGCTGCCGGTATCATCCCAGGCGTCATCAGCGTCTCCGGCCTCGGCCCGAACCTCGTCTCGCTCATCACGGCCGTCGCCGGCGGTTCGCTGGTCTTGCTGTTGCTCGTCACCGCGTTCTCCTCAATTATCCTTGGGATGGGGATGCCGACGACGGTAACCTACATTATCCTCGTCTCACTGCTCGCGCCGGCGCTGACCGAGTTCGGCGTCCCGCTGCTCGCGGCGCATCTGTTCATCCTCTATTTCGGCGTCATCGCCGACATCACGCCGCCGGTCGCCGTGGCTGCCTACGCCGCCTCCGGCGTCGCGAAGTCCGACGCCTTCGAGACCGGTATCGAGGCGTTCTCGCTCTCGCTCAACAAGGCTATCGTCCCGTTCGCGTTCATCGTTTCGCCGGGCATCATTCTGCTTCGGCGCAACCCTGATGCTGCTGACCTCAGTGTCGGGGACAAGTACCGGGTCGTCGGGACTGCGGATCTTCTCGATGTCGGTTACGCAATCCCCGAGATAGTGATACCCGTTATCGGTGTCTTCCTCGGCGTTATCGCGCTGGCCGCGACGGTCATCGGGTTCGCGTACGCGCCGGTCTCCCGAGGCGAGCGCGCGGCGTTCGCGTTCAGTTCGCTGCTCCTGATGGCTCCCGGTCTCGCGGTGTCCGGTGTGTACGACCTCCTCGGACTCGTCGGCATCGCCGGTGGCGAGATGACGGTGCTGCTCGACGTTGTGCTTCGCGGTATCGGCCTCGTTCTGTTCCTCTTCCTCATGGCGAAGAACCGCCAGCGCGGCGGTGACCCTGCGCGACAGTCTGGCACGGCTGAGCCGGCCTGAGTGAGAACCGTTTAACCCATCGGGGGTCAACGGGCACGATATGCCAATCGAACAGCGCGGCGACGCCTCTGTCGTCACGCACGCGCTGGCGCGAGATGAACTGACTCGGATACGAAACGTCGAGACTGAACAGGTCGCTTTCCGGAAGGGACTGGTCCGTCTCGGCCGTATCTGTGGCTACGAGATCATTGATGGCCGGATGGAGACTGAGTACACAGAAATCCAGACGCCACTGACCACGACGATGGGCGAGCGCGTCAAAGGACTCGAAGACGTCGTTATCGTCAACGTCCTCCGTGCTGCGACGCCGTTTGTCGAGGGACTGCTCAAAGCGTTCCCTCGCGCCCGACAGGGCGTCATCTCCGCCAGCCGTGATGAGGAAGCTGGGATGAACGACGACGGCGAGTTCCCCATCTCCGTCGAATACGTCAAACTGCCCGAAATCACCGAGGACGACACCGTCATCATCGCGGACCCGATGCTCGCGACCGGGTCAACGATGGCCACGGTACTCGATTACATCACCTCGGAGAAGACAGAGCCGGAGAACCTGCTCGTCTTGGCCGCAGTCTCCGCACCGGAGGGTATCGTCCGCGTTTCGGAGGCGCAGCCGGACGCTGACATCATCAGCGTCGCTATCGACGACGAACTCGACGAGGACGGGTTCATCGTTCCGGGGCTCGGCGACGCCGGCGACCGCGCCTTCCGGACGACGTAAGCCGTCCTGGCCTGCTCGACCTGTCGGCTGTGGGACGAAACGTTTTTACTCACGGCCCGAATCAGCCGATGATGTCGTGATTTTCCGTCCACTCACAGCCGCTGTACCCCCTTGCTTCACCTGGAAACCGAGGGACGGTGGCATATTTTCTGTCCAGTTGAAACGAGAAAGACGGCCGTGAACCGCCCCGCGGCGGTTGGACGTGGTTCCTGTTGGACAGTGGCGGACCGGGAGACTTTCCTGCTGACGGGACAGCAACCCGGTATGGCTCGACGCCGATACCGGGTCGCGGACACTGCCCAGCAACTCGTCGGCGGGTTCCTGCTCGCGGGACCGTTCGTCGTGACCGAGGAGGTGTGGGTACTGGCCGAGAACATGTCCTGGTATCACGCGGTGCTCGTCGTCGGTATCGTGTTCGCTATCGGGTACGGGGCGCTGTACAAAGCCGACGCCGACCGCGACGTGGACACCGAGGCGGAGGTCGCCGGAATTCCGGTCCGGTTCGTCTCACTGATGGGCGTCGCGTTCGGCTCGGTCGCTATCCTCGCGGTGGCGCTGACTGCCCCGGATACGTTCCTCGTCGACGGCGGGGTTCTGCCGGACCCGACGCCGATGGCCGTCTTTCTGACGACGCTGAAAGCCATCACTGTCGGTGCAATTTTCAGCGTCGTCGGGGCCGCGACGGCGGACAGCGTGTTTTGACCGGGACCCGCACACTTAATTGGGTTCCACTCTCCTTGATGTGCATATGGAGTATACGCTGGCTATCGACAACGCGCCGGAGACCGTTCCGGGTGGCACAGGGGTACTGCTCCTGCATCCGAGTACCGGTGAGACGGACCGACTGGACACGGATTTCCTTGCGACCGATACGGACTCGATGCTCGTCATATCGACCCGGACTACCGCCCGGGAGGTCAAACAGAAACTGGAGTACTACGAGGTCGATGAGTCGAAAGCGACCATCCTCGACACGCTGTCGGTCGAGCGCGGCTACACCCGTCGCCAGTCCGAAAGCGTCCGATACGTTTCCGCGCCCGACGACCTTTCCGGGATTGTCTCGGAGGCCGAGACGTTCCTGCAGGAGCATGACGGCAAACTCCGGGTGACCTTCGACTCGCTGACGGAACTCATCTACTACGCCGACGAGGACGGCGCGCTGTCGGCTGTCGAAGATATCCTCGACCTGCTAGACGAATACGACGCTGTCGGGATGTTCCACCTCGCCGACGAGGTCCACGACGAGGAGACGGTCGCGGCGTTCCGGGACCTCTTCGACGGTGTCATCGAACTGTCCGAAGACGGAACCATTACCAGTAGCTTCAAAGCGTAACCGGACACGCTTTGTCCCGAATCCGCCGCTCCGTCGATGAGTTTGTGGTAACTGAACGACATTCAGCTGCCCGTCGTGTCCGTCGATGGCGTTTCCTTCTTTCGAACGAAATGGCGTTTTGACCCGGTAGCGCCGCCAACACCTCGTATGCGAACACTTACCAGACCAATAACAATTAAGAGGGTATAACCCACATACAGGGTTGTATGCCGGAATGCCAGAACTGCGGTAATTTTGTAACGGCTGACTACGCGCGTGTGTTCACGCCAAACGGGGTCGAAAAGCCCAGGGTCTGTCCGCAGTGTGAGGACAAGATCCGCGACGGGGCAGACGTCCGTGAGGCCCGGTCCACACGTCGCGGATAGAACCGGTCAGGAACGGTCGCCCTGTGACCTGATGGTTGCGGGGACGCTTTCCTCCCCGGTCGAACTCGCTATCAACCGCTGTTTTGCCGTGATCCTTGTTTCAGGCTCTATACTATAGTAACAGTTGAAACGATTTACACACCGATCGCACTGCCGTCGTGTGATCGGGTGTGTATTGATTTTCAATGGCTACTATAGCGCGTCTGTCAGGCGTGTCTGTGCCTCCTCGAACACCGCGTCAGCACGGTCTGGATCGCGGGCTTCAGCGGTGATCCGAACGAGTGGCTGGGTTCCGCTGGCCCGCAGGAGGAACCACGCGTCGCCGAGGTCGACACGGACGCCGTCGAGCGTCGTCACGTCGTCGTAGGCATCGGTCACTGTCTCTCGAACGCGGTCCATCACGGTCTCCTTCTCGTCGGTTTCGACGCTGTCCCGGCGGATGGGGTACTCCGGCACGTCGGCGGCGCGGTCGCCCAGCGGGCGCTCGCTGTCCAATGCTGCGGCGGTACAGGCCGCCAGCGGACCGTCCGGACACAGCGTTCGCTCGGGCCAGATCCACGCACCGCTTGGCTCGCCGCCGAAGGCGACACCCTCGGCGCTTGCGGCCTCGGCGACGTACACATCCCCAACCGGGGTGTACTCGACAGACACGTCGATGTCGTTGAGGTGGTCCTCGACGGCGAGGCTCGTATCGACCGGGACAGCGACCCGCTCGCCCGGTGACGCTGCAGTACGGGCGAACACGGCCAGTAACACGTCGCCGGAAAGGAAGGTCCCGTCGGCCGCGACCGCCCGCATCCGGTCGGCGTCGCCATCGTGTGCGATGCCGAGGTCGGCATCGGATTCAGCCACTAGCGTCGAAAGCGACTCGCAGTTCTCGGCTTTCGGCTCCGAGGGACGACCGGGAAACGCGCCGTCGGGCTGGCCGTTGAGCGTCTCGACAGAACAGCCCAGCGCCGAGAGCGCGTCGACGCTGACCCGGCCCGTGCCGTTGCCGAGATCGACAATGACGTGGCTGTCGAGGTCCTGTTCGCCGATTTCCGAGAGTAGCGTGTCGACGTGACGCTGGCTGACATCCCGGGACGCTAGGCTACCGCTCTCGTCCCACGCCGCTGGCTGGAACGCATCTTCGTCCAGTCGCTGTTCAATCGTCGCCCGGAGGTCCGCGTCGAAGGCCTGCCCGCTGGGCTGCCAGAGTTTGATACCGTTGTCTTCTGGCGGGTTGTGACTCGCCGTCACTGTGACACCGGCGTCGGCGTCCTGCCACGCCACCGCTCGTCCGATAGTCGGTGTCGCCGCGCCGCCAAGGTCGATCACGTCGACGCCGCTCTCCCGGAGCCCGGCCACCAGCGCCGCTTGCAGGTACTCGCCGCTCGCTCGCGGGTCCCGGCCCACGACCACCCGCTCGCAGTCGATGCCAAGCGCTCGCCCCACTGAGAGCGCCAACTCGGCTGTAACCGTCTCGCCGACGGGACCCCGAATCCCGCTCGTTCCGAACTGTGTCATTACTGCCCTCTGGGTCGGGCCGCCCCTAAAATCCATCCGGCATCGGACAGGTACTGCGGGCTGGCAGTGCCGACGCCGTGCCGCTACCGCGTCGGTGACCACTCACAGGCCGTGCCGGTCGTCAGGTCTGCCTCGTCGATGTGAGCCGAGAGGCAGCCGTAGTTGCAAAACTGTGCTGTCGGCTCTCCCTCGGGCGAATCGCTGAGGAACACCGGGTCGTGGGCCTCGACCGGACAGCCACAGTACGTGCAGTCGGTCATACGGGCGCTTGCGGCTGGGAGAACAAACGTTTTGTCCGCGTCTGTCGACCCACCGCATATGAAACAGGGCGGCTCCGACGCGGCGAAACAGGCAGCGGGGGAATCGGCAGCCGAGGCAGTTGAAGATGGCATGGCTGTCGGCCTCGGCACGGGGTCGACAGCAGCCCACGCTATCCGTGCTATCGGACGGGCGGTCGACGCCGGACTTGATGTTGTCGGCGTCCCCACGTCGTTTCAATCCCGTCAGCTGGCCAAGGACTGTGGCATCCCGCTGGGGGACCTCGATGACGTGTCGGTCGACCTCGCCATCGACGGGGCCGACGAGGTAGCCGGCGGTAATCTGATCAAAGGCGGTGGCGCGGCGCACGCTCAGGAGAAAATCGTCGACGCGAGTGCTGACCGCTTCCTCGTCGTCGCCGACCCGACGAAGGAGGCGGACGTACTCTCACACCCTGTCCCCGTCGAAGTGCTCCCGGTGGCCCGATCGACGGTCGCAACGGCGGTCGAAGACCTTGGCGGTGACCCGTCGCTTCGGCGGGCGGAACGCAAGGACGGCCCCGTCGTCACCGACAACGGAAACCTCGTACTCGACTGTGACTTCAATTCTATAGGCGACCCCGCCCCGCTCGCCAGCGACCTCGCTGCGCTCCCCGGGGTCGTCGAGCACGGGCTGTTCGTGGATATGGCTGACGAGATCCACGTTGGCACTGCTGACGGCGTCACTGTCCGAGCGCTTTCGGAATAGCTGTCGCTGGTCGGTTTGCGTCAAAAAATACGCTGCTTGAAACGACCTTACAGGTCGCGCGGCTGGACCGTCTTCCGGTCGTTCTCGTCAGCTCGTCGGGCTGCGTCCTGAAGCAGCTCCTCGACTTCCTCGTCGAGTGCGTCGTAGAAGTCGGACGCTACGTTCATGTCGTTGAGCTCTTCCTTAACGGCGGCTTTGACGATTAGGTCTGCCATACAGACGAGGTATCGACGGGGGTTACTTATATACTTTCTCCAATTAGTTCGCTCTCGACCCTATTACCGGCAGTTTGAGGCGTTATACGACACATAACCCCATATAAATCCGTGATTGTGTCCGAATGAACCCGTCAGTATACGTCCTTCGGCCTGACTCAGATGCCTACTGTCGCGTTACACCGGTCGAGCGTCGCTCACGCGCGCTCCCACTAAATCCGACCCTGATTCGAGCGATACGCCTGTCCCGGACCGACGGATAGGAGTGGCCGTACCACTGAATGGACCCTATGCGCGATATACTCGATTCGGTTGCGGCGGGCGACCTCTCCCCGACGGAAGCCGAGGCGGCGCTTTCGGGCTACGCGACCAGCGGGGCCGGCCGGTTCGACGCTGCCCGGGAGGATCGTGCGGGCGTTCCCGAAGCAGTCCTCGCGGATGGGAAGACACCGACGGAAGTGGCGGACCTGGCGGCGACAGCTATCGAAACGACGGACCGGGCTATCGTGACACGACTCGATACGTCCACTGCAACGGCCGTTCGTGAGCGATTAGACAAGACGGCTCCGGACGCAACAGTTCGCTGGGACGACCGCTCGAACTGGCTGGTGGCGACAACGCCCGCGTTCGAACGTCCGTCGCTGGACGCGTCAGTGGGTATCGTCACCGCCGGGACATCCGATGCAGTTCCGGCCGGTGAGGCCGCGCTCATTGTCGAGGAGATGGGCGTAACTGTGACCCGTATCGACGACGTTGGCGTTGCGAGCCTCGCTCGGACGATCGATGCGGTTGATGGCCTCCGGGAGCAGGACGTGCTCATCGTCGCGGCGGGCCGCGAAGGTGCGCTCCCGACGGTTGTTGCCGGTCTCGTCGACGTACCGGTCATCGGCCTGCCCGTCTCGACCGGCTACGGCCACAGCGGCGAGGGTGAGGCAGCCCTTTCGGGGCTGCTCCAGTCCTGCACAGCCCTCTCTGTCGTGAATATCGACGCTGGCTTCACTGCCGGAACGCAGGCGGGCCTAATCGCCAGACAGCTCGACAATGCGCGGGAATAACCCCCCTCGCCGGCCGCGGGTATACCCAAGTATTTGGGTAAAGAGCTATGGGAACAACGCGCGTACGCGTATACGTCGGCGGTGGTGTCGCCGACGAACACGATGCCTGAATGTGATCATTGCGGCGCGCACGTCTCAGACCAGTTCGCCCGAGTGTTCGCGGATGAACGTGGACATATCCGGGCGTGTCCGAACTGCTCGGCAAACGCTGGCATTGCCGAGGTATCGAGAGAGCGCGCCCAACAAGTGTGAGGCCCACTGGGCCACCAGCATCGTGCGATGACTACCGCGCGGAGCCCTTACCACGTGTATGTCCTCCGTTGTAGCGACAACACGTTTTATACCGGCTACACGACCGATGTGGAACGCCGCGTCCGCGAACACGACGACGGCAACGGCGCGAAGTACACGCGCGGCCGAACCCCGGTCGAACTAATCCACGTTGAGTCGTTTGACTCACAGTCCGACGCGATGAGCCGTGAGTACGAAATCAAGCAGTACTCCAGAGCGGAGAAGGAACGGCTCGTCGAATCCAACGACGCCGAAGCGGAGTTCGATATCTGAGCTGTCGCTCACCGCACGCTGCCGATACCGGTAACATGACAGCTCACCGATGAGGCGTGACTTTTTGTCTGGGGGCTGAGAACCGCGGGATATGGATAACGACGCGGATGCCGACGCAGGTGCAATCGCCTTCGGGACGGACGGCTGGCGGGCGACGCTGGACGTGTTCACGAAGCCGCGGGTTCGGATGGTGGGGCAGGCCGTCGCCACGACGCTCGCTGAGCGCGGGGCGACCGGGACCGTTGCCATCGGGTACGACGCCCGCGAGACCTCGCCCGGGTTCGCCGACGAACTCGCACATGTCCTGCGTGCGAACGGTTTCGACGTGCTCTTGCCGGACCGGGACACGCCGACGCCGATCCTCGCCTGGACGGTGAAAGACCGCGATCTGGCGGGGGCGCTCCAGATCACGGCCAGCCACAACCCGCCGGAGTACAACGGCGTGAAGTTCATCCCCGGCGACGGGTCGCCGGCGCTGCCCGACTGGACGGCCGCCTTTGAGGCGAACCTCGACGTCCTCGACCCGCTGCCCGAAGACGAGTGGGGCGAGCGAACGGAAGAAGACCTCATCAGCCCGTTCCACGACCACGCACTGGAATACGTCGACACTGGCCTCGATGGCCTGCCGGTCGCCTACGACGCGCTGTACGGCAGCGGCCGCGGCGTCACCGACGCCCTGCTCGAAGCGGCCGAGGCCGACGTGACCCGTCTCAACTGCGTGCAGGACCCCGAGTTCGGCGGCGGATCGCCCGAGCCATCGGCGGAGAACGCTGAGGGACTCGTCAGCGAAGTCAGCGAGGGTGACGCCGCACTCGGGATTATCAACGACGGCGACGCCGATCGCATTGGCGTCGTCACACCTGACCGCGGCTATCTGGACCCCAACCTGTTTTTCGCCGCGATGTACGACTTTCTGCTTGAGGACGGGACGGGCGACGTCGTTCGGACAGTCTCGACATCCAGTATCGTCGACCGCGTCGCCGAGGCCCACGGTCAGGATGTCCATGAGGTCGCCGTCGGCTTCAAGTGGGTCGCCGAGGCGATGGCCGACCACGACGCGCTGTTCGGCGGCGAGGAATCGGGCGGCTTCGGCCTGCCGGACCACCTGCGGAACAAGGACGGCGTGCTGGTGGCGCTGGTCGCCGCCGCCGCCGAGCGCGAGGAACCGCTTGATGCTCGTGTCAACCGACTTCTGGACGAACACGGCGAAATCCACCAGAACCGGATCAGCGTCGACTGCCCGGACGACCGAAAGGAGCCAGTCCTCGACGACCTCGAAACCGCACTTCCCGACACGCTGGCTGGGGTCGCCGTCGACGGCATCAACACGGTCGATGGGTTCAAAATTAGGCTTGAAGACGGGACGTGGGTGCTGGTGCGGCCCTCCGGGACAGAGCCGAAACTCCGCGTCTACGCCGAAGCATCGAGCGCGGAACGCGTCGATGACCTGTTAGAGGCAGGTCGTAATCTGGTCGAACCGCTGGTCTGACCTCACTTGGTTGCGCTGACGACGTACGTGCCGGCCACGCGGTTGCCGAGGCGCTGTGCGTCGTCGCTCACGAGCATAACGGCCGCTTCGATGAGGAGCCAGCCGATCATAAGAACGAGTGCGAAGACGAACCCGAACCCACCGAGAATTCCGCCAAGAAGGAGCATAATCGGGAACGGGGCGAGCAGCACTGCCGTTCGGATCAGTCGGTCACGCTGGCTCGGCGGCGAACCAGTTTCATCGACGACGGCGACGTCCTGTGATCGCTTCCCGACCGTTTCGTTGTCCATCGCGTAGTACCCGAAGTAGTAGACGAGTACCGCACCGATCGCGATCCACAGGGTGAAGTTGATGACGATCCCCAAGAGCCCTGCAGCCAGCATCGATCCACCGCCCATCGCGCCCGGATCCCCGGGAGTGGTGGCGGCCATCGCGCCTATTGAGAGGACCGTGTTGAGAACGAACGTGACGAGCCACAACCCGAATGCGACGGCGCTCAGAATGGCGAAATCGATGAGGTATGCGACGACTCGGTCGTCCCTCGCTTCGACTGCGTCTTCAGCGACAGTTGCTGCCATTGTCTTAAAACCGTTCTCGAAACCATATAAAAAATGTTAGGACGCTGTGGGAACAGTTCTGCGGAATTGCCGCTCCTACTCACGCTTGCCACGGTAGCGGTCTGGTTCGTCCAGCGGGTCGGTGTCGAACCCCAGCGCCTCGTAGAACGGTTGAACGTCGGTGTCAAACTCGGCGGTGAGTCGGTCTCGCCGGTCGAGTGCGGCCTCGACGAGCGCCGTCCCGATGCCCTGGCCGCGACGACGGCGACGGACAGCGACGGCCTCGATGTGCGTTCCGTCGAGTACGAGTGCGCCGAGAACGCGCCCATCCGTCTCGTTGTCACCGGACACTGCGATGAGTGTGCTCCCGTCTTCAGCACCCGCTCGGACGGTCTCGACGTCGATCGAGAGGACCGCCCCGTCGAGGACGTTCATCACCGCTGGCACTTCGTCGGGGGTCGCTGTTCGGACGTGCATAGCTGTGGGGTCGCTGTTCAGCGGCTCATCCGCCTTTGATGAGCCTGACGACCCGAACGTGGTCGTGCTCGACTGGTTGGTCCGTCGGCACGTGCTCGCCGTCGACGAGGACCGATACCTCGTGGGGACTCAGATCGACCGGTGCGAGCAGATCGCCGTATGTCGCGTCCGCGTCCACCTCCAGTTTGTGGGTGTCTTCGCCGGCGATTTCGACGGTGACGTGCATACCCGGCCGTACTCCACCGACGTACCTGAGACTGTCGACTCTCGCGGGGTTTAAGACCGGCCCACGCTTCCAATCGTCCATGAGTGAGGCCGAGTCCGAGTCGCGGGCGGGACGCGAGGAGGTCTGGATCGAGAAGTACCGCCCGCAGACGCTCGACGACGTGATGGGCCACGAGAACATCGTCGGGCGGCTCAAGAGCTACGTCTCGCGTAACGACCTGAGCCACATGCTGTTTTCGGGCCCCGCGGGGACAGGGAAGACCACGTGTGCGACGGCTATCGCCCGCGAACTGTACGGCGATGACTGGCGCGAGCACTTTCTCGAACTGAACGCCTCCGACGAGCGTGGTATCGACGTGGTCCGGGACCGCATCAAGAACTTTGCTCGGACGAGCTTCGGCGGCGTCGAGTACCGTATTATTTTCCTTGACGAGGCCGACGCGCTGACCAGCGACGCACAGTCGGCGCTGCGCCGGACGATGGAGCAGTTCTCGAACAACGTTCGCTTTATTCTCTCGTGTAACTACTCCAGCCAAATCATCGACCCGATTCAGTCCCGCTGTGCAGTCTTCCGGTTCTCGCCGCTGGCAGACGATGCCGTTGCCGAGGAAATCCGAAACATCGCTGCCGAAGAGGACATCGAACTGACCGAAGACGGACTGGACGCGCTCATCTACGCCGCCGACGGGGATATGCGGAAAGCTATCAACGGCTTGCAAGCCGCATCGGTCAGCGGCGACACAGTCGATGAATCGGCGGTGTACGCTATCACTTCGACAGCCCGTCCGGAAGAGATACGCACGATGGTCCAGTCGGCGCTAGACGGCGACTTTACCGCCTCCCGGGCAACCCTCGATAGACTGCTGACTGAGGAGGGCATCGCCGGCGGCGACATCATCGACCAACTGCACCGTTCTATCTGGGAGTTCGATATCGACGATGCGGCAGCCGTCCGGGTGCTCGAACGCATCGGCGAAACCGATTATCGGATCACCCGCGGTGCGAACGAGCGCGTGCAACTCGAAGCGATGCTGGCCTCGCTCGCACAGGACGAGTAAGGGTCTCATACCGCGCCACTCCAATTTCTCACACCTGATAACTGGCAGGTGAGCTTTATGATGAAAGGAGTCTAATAGTATCAACAACTGAAATGCAACGTTTACGACCATCTACGCAGGGGACGAGCGAGGACCGCGGACAGGTCGGGATCGGGACGCTCATCGTGTTTATCGCGATGGTGCTGGTCGCGGCAATCGCAGCGGGCGTACTCATCAACACTGCGGGGTTCCTGCAGAATTCTGCGCAGGCGACGGGCCAGCAGTCTAGCGATTCGACGACGAACCGAATTCAGGTCGTTGGCATGACCGGCGATCACTTCACCAGTAACAGCGAAGTCGGCGTGGTCGATATCGTTGTCAGGCGAGCGCCAGGAGCAAGTAACGTTGATCTAGACAAGACAACGATCCAGTGGATTGGCCCGAGCGGGTCGTACTACCAGCTTGCGGCTGGCGGCGCAGACGGTAACCCAGATGGTCGTTTCGCTGTTTCGACCGTGCAGGATAACGACGGCTCCCAACCAGTGCTCAACGACGTTGAAGACCGGTTCAGAATAACGCTTGACCTCGGTGCCGATAACTCCGTTAGCGCTGTGCCATTCGGTGAGGAACTGCCAGAAGGCGAGACTGCGACACTGCGTATTACCTCGCCAGCGGGCGGGATGACGACCGAGGAAGTCGTCGTGCCGAAGACCCTTTCCGGGGAATCCTCAGTCACGCTCTGACGGCCAAGGATACCGCCGGCCCCTTCGGAACAGTTTTAGGCGAACGTGGGCCAACTGAACACCAATGAGCGACCTCGATGAGGCCTACCAACTCGACTACTTCGAAGAGGAAGGCTTCCACAGACAGGAGTGTGCCTCCTGTGGCGATATGTTCTGGTCCCGTGTCAAGCGCGAGACCTGCGGCGAACCGCCGTGTGCGGAGTACGACTTCATCGACAACCCCGGCTTCGACGAGTCCCACTCGCTGACGGAGATGCGCGAGGCGTTCCTCTCCTTTTTCGAGGACCGTGACCACGACCGCATCGATCCGTACCCGGTGGCAGCGAATCGCTGGCGCGACGATGTGTTGTTGACCCAGGCATCTATCTACGACTTCCAGCCGCTGGTCACGTCGGGAACGACGCCGCCGCCGGCGAACCCGCTGTGTATCAGCCAGCCCTGTATCCGGATGCAGGACATCGACAATGTCGGGAAGACCGGCCGGCACACGATGGCCTTCGAAATGATGGCCCACCACGCGTTCAACGCGCGTGAGGACATCGAAGACCCCGAGCAGTACGCCTACGAGGGCGAAGTGTACTGGAAAGACGAAACTGTCCGGTACTGTGACGAACTGTTCGAGGAAATGGGGGCAAATCTAGACGAAATCGTCTACATCGAGGACCCGTGGGTCGGCGGCGGCAACGCCGGTCCGGCCATCGAGGTCATCTATCGCGGGGCCGAACTCGCGACGCTCGTCTTCATGTCCATGGAGCAGGACCCTGAGGGCGAATACGAGATGAAAGACGGCAATCGGTACTCGCCGATGGATACCTACATCGTCGACACCGGCTACGGGCTCGAACGCTGGACCTGGATGAGCCAGGGGACGCCGACGGTGTACGAGGCCGTCTACCCCGATATGATCGCCTTCCTCAAGGACAACGCCGGCATCGAACTCACCGACGAGGAAGAGCGCATCGTCCACGAGGCCGCGAAACTGGCTGGCCGGATGGATATCGACGAGGCCGAAGACATCGAAGCCGAACGCGACACCATCGCCGCCGAGGTCGGTGTTGAGGTCGAGGAGATGCGAGACCTGATGGCCCCGCTTGAGGACATCTACGCCATCGCCGACCACTGCCGGACGCTTGCGTATATGCTCGGCGACGGCATCGTCCCGTCGAACGTTGGGACGGGCTATCTGGCCCGGATGGTGCTGCGCCGGACGAAGCGACTGGTCGACGGCGTCGGTGTCGACGCGCCGCTTGACGAACTCGTCGACATGCAGGCCGAGCGGCTTGACTACGAGAACCGCGACACCATCCGCGATATCGTCCGCACTGAGGTCGAGAAGTATCGCGAGACGCTGGACCGCGGTGGCCGGCGCGTCCGCCAGCTAGCCGACGAGTACGCGGAAAAGGGCGAGCCGATTCCGACGTCGGAACTGGTCGAACTGTACGACTCCCACGGCATCCAGCCGGACATGGTCGAAGAGATTGCCGCTGAGAAAGGCGTCGCGGTCGACGTGCCCGACGACTTCTATGCGGTTGTCGCCCAGCGCCACGGCGGCGACGACACCGCCACCGACGAGTCACAGACCCCTTACGAGGACCGACTCGAAGAACTGCCGGAGACCGACCGACTCTACTATGAAGACCAGCAGCGGACCGAGTTCGAGGCCGTCGTTCTCGAGGTCTTCGACCGCGATGAGGACACCTACGACGTGGTGCTCGATCAGACGATGTTCTACCCCGAAGGTGGTGGCCAGCCGCCGGACAAGGGGACGCTGTCGACCGACGACGTCTCTGCCGAGGTGACCGATGTCCAGCAGTACGGCGACGTTATCGTCCACACCTGCGACGACGACCCCGGCAAGGGCGAGTTCGTCCGCGGGCAGGTCGACGCGACCCGTCGCCAACGCCTGATGCAACACCACACGGCGACCCACATTGTCATCCACAGCGCCCGGCAGGTACTCGGCGAGCACGTCAGACAGGCCGGTGCGCAGAAAGGCACCGACTCAGCCCGCATCGACATCCGCCACTACGAGTCGGTGAGTCGCGAGGAAGTCAAGGAGATTGAACGCCTCGCAAACGACATCATTCAGGACAACATCACCGTCTCGCAGGAATGGCCCGACCGCAACGATGCCGAGGAACGGTACGGCTTCGACCTCTATCAGGGTGGAATTCCGGCCGGCGAGCAGATCCGCCTCATCACCGTCGGCGACGACGTACAGGCCTGTGGTGGCACCCACGTCGCCCGAACGGGCGATATCGGGGCTGTCAAGCTCCTGAACACCGAGCGGATTCAGGACGGCGTCATCCGCCTGACGTTCGCGGCGGGCAACGCGGCCATCGAGGCCACCCAGCGCACCGAGGACGCGCTCACCGAAGCCGCGGATATCCTTGACGTCGCGCCCGATTCTGTCCCGGAGACTGCCGAGCGGTTCTTCGACGAGTGGAAAGCCCGTGGCAAGGAGATCGAACAACTCAAAGAACAACTCGCTGAGGCCCGTGCCAGCGGCGGCAGCGACAACGAGGAAGTCGACGTGGGCGATGCGACCGCCGTCGTCGGGCGCATCGACGCCGACATGGATGAACTCCGCGCGCAGGCGAACGCTATCGTCGAGCAGGGTAACATCGCGGTGCTTGGCTCGGGACTCGACGGTGCGCAGTTCGTCGTCTCAGTGCCAGACGGCGTCGATGTCGACGCCGGTGAAGTCGTCGGCGAACTCGCCGGTCGCGTCGGCGGCGGCGGCGGCGGCCCGCCGGACTTCGCACAGGGCGGCGGCCCCGATGCGGACGCGCTGGACGACGCGCTAGACGACGCACCGGAGATCCTCCGAACTGTCGCGAACGCCTGAACCGTCCCTGTTTTCTCTCGCCGCCGACTTTGTCTCTCGCTCCGTTACTTCGGACAGTTGTCCGATTGGGACTCAATATTCTGCCCGAACGCGCCGAATACCCCCAACAGATACAATTACATTTACTTGTATTAGGTATATCTGGATGAGTTTCCAAAAGTATTTTTAGTAACTGCCCATCTATAGCAGATATGCGCGGAGAACGTGACATCGCACACATTCGGTCTCATACCGAGTACATTCGGTCACAACGGACGTGTCGGCGGTGTGGGACCAGTGTGCCCGCTGCCAGCGGCCGTGCTCCCGACGAACTGTGTACAAACTGCAGTGCTACCCACGCTACCTGAATAATGAGTGCTACCACGTCACCCCTGTCGGACACTGATCTGAACGAAACGCCGGAGTTCGAACTGGACTACCTGTACGACGACCCTGAGAACCCCTCAGAGCTGACGATCTTCCCCTCGGATCGCCAGCAGTCCGTGACCGAGTGGGTCACTGCGGACCGGTCGGCGACCGTCTCGCTCGACGAACTGCGCTGAGCGGTACGCGCCGTCCGGCTAGCCGCCCTGAAATAGTCTTCTGGCGTCCTGCATCGCCTCGTTGGTCTCGCAAACGAGCGTCAAGTGATCGCCACTCGCGAGTCGGAAATCGCTGTCGGGGACTCTATCCGTTCCGTTGCGGCTCACCATTGCGACCAGACAGCCGTCCGGGAGTTTGTCAGCGGTCTCCTCTATCGTCCGGTCGATCAGCGACTTGTTCCTGAGTTTCGACCTCCAGTACGTCCCCCGTTCGGCCGGAGTCCGACAGCCAGTGGGCCAGCGCCGGTCGCTCGACCGCGTCGTCGATTGCGTCGGCGACGGCGAAGCCGGCGGATATCGTCTCGACGTCAAGATCCTCGAAGGCCTCGACGTTGTCCGGCTGGTTCGCTCTGGCGACCACGGTGTCGACGTCGAATCGGGTTGTCGCCAGCTGTGCCACGAGCAAGTTCACGTCGTCGTCCGCGGTCGCAGCAACGACAACGGACGCCCGGTTCGCCCCTGCTTCTTCGAGGACGTTCGCGTTCGTCGCGTCCCCGTGGACGACGCGGTGGCCGTTGGCTCGGGTCCGCTCGACGGTGTCCTCGTGGCTGTCGATGAGGACGACCTCCTCACCGCGTGACTCATACCGTACTGCCAGTTCCCGGCCGACACGACCGCCACCGACAATGAGTGTTTGCATGGGAAGGATATCAAGCGCTTGCGCGAAGTGACGGGCCAGCCCGCCTTGAAACATGACGGTCGCGAAAATAACGAGAAAGACAGTTCCGACGAGGACCGTCGCAGCTTCAGGGTTCTCGGGACGCAGTTCGATGGCAAACAGCGTGGCGACGCTGGCCGGGACGATACCGCGTGGCCCCATCCCGCCAACGAACATCCGCTCTCGAACGGTCAGTCGGCCACCCAGTGTCGAGAGGAACACGCCAAGCGGCCGGACGAGCGCAGCGACGACGATGACGACGACGAGCCCGCCGACACCAAGCGCACGCAGGTCACCGAGTGAGAGCTGCGCCGCGAGCACGATGAACACGAACGAGAGCACAAACAGCGTAATACCGCCTTTGAATTCAGCGATCGCTTCTTCGTGAGGGATATCGGCGTTTCCAAGTATGATACCGGAAACGGCGGCGGCTGCAATACCAGCCTCAGAGAGCCACATACTCCCGAGCGCGTACGCTAGCAGCGCCGCGGTCAGGACCACGACCCGGGCGTTCTGGAGGGCATTGTCCGCTGACAGATGCCACCGCCGGAGCAGTAGTGCGGTGCCGCCGCCGACGGCGATGCCAACGACGTGGCCGACAGCCAGTCGGGCGACGAACGCCTCGATGACGACCACCGGTGAGGACTGGCTCGCGATGACGAACTCGAACGTCGCTACCGCAAGGATGGCAGCGGTCACATCGTTAATGATACCCTCAGTCTCAAGCGCCGCGGCGACCCGGTCCCGCACCGGAACCACCTGCATGATTGGCGTGATGACCGTCGGCCCGGTGGCGATAAGCAGGCTCCCGACGAGGATGGCGACCGGCCATGTCGTCTCGAACACGATTTTGACGGCGATGGCGGTTCCGACAAGCGAGACGAACGCGCCGATTGTCACCAGTCCAAGCGACTCTCTGGACGCTTCACGGACTCGCTCGACAGTGAGGTGGAACGCCCCCTCGAAGACGATGATACCGACGCTGAGGCCGACGATAGCCTGTAACCCGGCCTGCCCGAATATCGCGGGGTCGACCAGCCCGAACGCCTGCGGGCCGACGAGGACACCGGCGACTAGCAGGAACGCGACGCTCGGGATCTGGAGCCAGTCGCCGACCAGTTGCGCGGCGACCCCCAGACTCACGACCAACACGACGGCGCCGATAAGTGATTCTGCTCCGGACACAGGACTGGCGGTCCTTCGACAGCCAGCGCTAAAGACCTACTCACCGAAAGAGACACACCATCGGCGAAGGAACCGACAGCCAATGCCGACCGCACGCAACCGTGACGTGTCTCTCTACTACGAAGCCGACGGCGACGGCCCGACCGTCGTATTCATCAACGACGTGGGGTACGGCGCGTGGCTCTGGGGCTGGCACTACGACGCTATCGCCGGCCCATATGAGACGGTGGTGTGGGACCTCCGTGGGACCGGCCGGTCGGACGCGCCCGCGGGACCATACGATGTGGAAACGCTGGCGGCTGACCTCGAAGCCGTGCTGGCCGATCACGGCGTCGGGAGCGCACACCTCGTCGGGGCCGGCCTCGGTGGGATGGTCGCGCTCCAGTATGCCCACCAGTACAGCCGCGCCCGCTCGCTGACGCTGTACTGCACGGCCGGATCTGGCGATGCGATTGAGCGGGACGCACTCGACGCGCTTGCACTCGATGCCCCGTCGTCGCTCGACGGCGCGTTCTCGCCGGCGTTCCGCGAACACGATCCGGACCTCATGGAGCGAATTGCGGACTGGCGCGCCGACGAGGACGCGACCGGCGCGGCCCGCGATGCGCAGGCCGACGCAATGGCGACCTTCGACGCGCCGCCGCTGTACGAAATCACCCAGCCTGCCGAGGTGTACTACGGGCTGGACGACCCCGTTGTGTCGCCGGAGGCCGTTCAGTCGCTTTCGGCCGACCTCCCCCGCGGCACCGGAGAAGCTGTCGAGGGTCGCCACTGCTGTTTCATCGAGCACGCGCCGGCGGTGACCGACCGATTGCTGGCGCTGCTCGACGAACAGACCGAGTGACCGGACGCAATCCACAAATACGCGGCCTGATACGTGTGAAGTATGACTGACCGGACGGCAGCCGTCACGCGGACGACGGCCGAGACAGACATCGAGGTCACGCTTGACGTTGACGGCGACGGCGACAGCACCATCGACACCGGCATCGGCTTTTTCGACCACATGCTCGACTCGTTCTCGACGCACGGGCTGTTCGACCTGACCGTGCAGTGTGACGGCGATCTGGACATCGACGACCACCACACCGTCGAGGATGTCGCCATCACGCTCGGCGAGGCGTTTACCGAGGCGCTGGACGATAAGCGCGGCATCCGCCGATTCGCCGACTGCAAGGTCCCGCTTGACGAGGCCGTTGCGAGCGTCGTCGTCGATATCTCCGGCCGCCCGTACTTCGCGTTCGACGGCGAGTTCTCACAGGCTTCTGTCGGCGGGATGACCAGCCACATGGCCCAGCATTTCTGTCGCTCGCTGGCGATGAACGCCGGGCTAACGCTGCACTGCGGTGTCGACGGCGAGAACGCCCACCACGAGATAGAGGCGCTGTTCAAGGGCCTGGCCCGGGCGCTTGACGACGCAACCCGGATCGACGAGCGCCGGTCCGACGTGGCGAGTACGAAAGGCGAGCTATAGTCGACTGCAACGCGGGCCCGCCCCTATTTCAACTGCTGCCGGCACCGATTAGTGGCCTCACGTCCACCACTCCGTATGTTCGATGAGATTATGCAGAAATTCGAGGACTCTCCCGGCCAGCAGGACGTCATCCGCTTGTTGCTGGAACGGGGGTTCTCGGTCAACGAGGACGGCCGCGTCGTCTCCGGCGGCATCGAGATCCCGAACACGGGTATCGCCCGCGAGGCCGACGTCGACCGCCGGGTAGTCAACGCCACGACGGACGCGATTCTCGCCGACGACGACCTGCGGCGTATCTTCCGAAATATCTCCTCTGTGCCGAGCCTGCTTGACCTCGCGCCGGTGCTCGACTTGCACGCGGTGACTGTCACCGTCCGGGCCGCCGACGAGTCCGGCATTGTTTCGACTGTCACGTCGGCTATTGCCAACCACGGTATCTCTATCCGGCAGGTCCTGAGCGAAGACCCTGAGTTCACCGATGAACCGAAACTGTACGTCATCACCGACGAGGAACTCCCCGGCGACCTCATCAACGAAATCCGTCGACTGGCGTTCGTTCGGACTATCGAACTAGCATAATGCCGGCAACGCTCACCGTCGAGACGCCTACCGGCGAGACCCACGAACTCACCGCCGAGCGTGGGGCTGTCCTCCGTGATGTGCTTCTCGATGCCGACCTCTCGCCACACGGCCGCTACGCCAAGCGAGTCAACTGCGGCGGCCGCGGCATCTGTGCCACTTGCGGCGTCCGTCTCGCCGAACCGCCTGATCCCGATCACTGGCACGACGACCTCGCCGACCGATTTGGCTACCCCCGGCTCTCCTGTCAGCTGCAGGTTCGAGACGGAATGCGGGTCAAACTGCTGGAAAAAAGGGTCTGGGGGTCGCGACAGGCTGGCGACGAGGCGGACTGATTTTATGCCACACGCAGGGAGCGAACGACAAACGCTATTCCGCCGCCGGGCGTACGCCGGCCCGTGACGGACAGCTATCGGACCGTTCCGGGCCGCGGCGAGGCGCGCTTCGAGGTGCGGGGTTCGGAGTTCATCGGCCACGTCGCCCCAGCGACAACCGTCGAAGACGCCGAGGCGTTCGTCGACGCCGTCGGAGAGGAGTACGCCGATGCGACCCACAACGTCCCCGCCTACCGCGTCCGATCCGATCCCTTCCGGGAGTATTCCAGTGACGATGGCGAACCAAGCGGCAGCGCCGGCGACCCCGCGCTGAACGTCCTCCAGCAGCGTGACATTGAGAACATTGTCGCCGTCGTCACGCGGTACTACGGCGGGACGAACCTCGGTGTCGGCGGCCTCGCCAGTGCGTACTCCCGAGCGGTGAAGGACGGCGTTGACGACGCTGGTGTCGTCGAGGAAGTTCCCCACGAGCAGTTCACTGTGACCGTCGCCTACGACGACTCGGGCAGTGTTCGGAGCCTGCTCGAATCCGCGGGCGTGGAATTCGAGGCTGACTACGAAGCCGAGGTCGTCTTCGACGTTCGAGTCCCTACTGTTGAGGGCAGCGAACTGCGAGACCGGATAAGGAGTGCGACCAGCGGGCGGGCCGCTATCGAACTGGAGTAATCCTCGCTACTCGTAGGTCGGCAGCCGCGCCGACTGCGCCGAGCCGTCGATAAAGGGCAGGTCGACCTGCTGGGCGCTGACCGGCTCACCGTCGATGCGGATTTTCAACGCTTCGTCGGGTCGGTCCCAGCTGAGGTTCGCCAGTGCAATCGGGGCTTCCCGCATCGGGCTCTGTGCGGCGCGGGTCACGTCGCCGACGTGCTCGTCGCCGGCGAACACCGCAGCACCGGGGTCCGGGCACGCCTCGACGGCGAGACCGACCAATCGCTGCGTGGGGTGGCCCCGGTTCTCGATACGGGAGACGACCTCCTGACCGACGTAACAGCCCTTCTCGAAGTCCAGGGCGTTCCGCAGGCCAAGGTCGTTCGGGAGCGCGCCCTCGATTTCGGTGTCGAACAGGGGCGTCCCGGCCTCAAGGGTCAGCGTCTCCCAGGTCTGGTAGCCGAAGGGGACGGCGTTGAGCCCGCGGTTGACCAGCGTGTCAAAGACAGCCTCGGCGTCGTCGGCGCTACAGACCACGTCGTAGCTCTCCTCGCCAGTGAGGTCGTCCGTCCGGATGACGGAGACGCCTGCGTCGCCGAGTTCGCCCCGCTCGAAGGTCAGCGGTGCCGGCGGGGTGCCGGTCTGGTGGAGGACGCTGGCGATTTTCTCTGTCGCTTTCGGCCCGTGGACGCCGAAGACGGCGAAGTCGTCAGTCGCTTCCTCGAACTCGACGTCCTGAATGAACGTTTTATCCGCCCACTCCGCGGCCAGTTCCTCGGCCTTCTGGGGCGGCGTGAACACGAGCAGGCGCTCGCCGGCGTTGTACACATACATGTCCGTGTCGATGCGACCATCGGGGTCAAGCAAGAGCGCGTAACAGCCTGCGCCGTCCTCGTCTGGCACGCGGTTCGAGACGGCGTTGTCAACGTAGTCGACGCGGTCCTCGCCGGTGACGACGATGACGCCGTAGCCGTACTCCATCGCGCCGACGACGTTCCGAACCGCGCGGTGGGTCCGCTCCGGTCGCCCGTAGTTGTCGACGACCTGCCGACCACCGACCTCCCTGAACGTCGCTTCGTGGGCCTCGTGAACGGACTCGAGAACAGTCATTGTACGGGTATGCGGCCCTCGTGGGGAAAAACGTCCCGTTAGCGCCGTCGGTGTGCGAGGAGAGTCACCGCGAGCAGCGCAGTCATCGCCAGAACGTCGGTGCGTATCACCGGTGACTACCCAGTAGTTGTTCCCCCACCACTCCGACTCCGACCAGCAGTGTCAGCGCTACAATTGTTAAAACAGTCCGAGTCTTGGCCTCTACGGCCGTCTGGACTGCTGTGAATCGACGAGCCGCTCAACTTCAGACGGTTCGAGTGGGGTCAACGGTCCGGACATTGTTCGAGACAGCGCTGCTGCCGCGACACCATGGAGCAGCGCTTCGTCCGTGTCAGCACCGGCGGCCAGTTGCTGGAGCGTTGCACCGATGAAGGCCTCGTGCTGTCCTGCTTCGTCCACTGCGGACGTCTCGATGGCATCCTGCTCGTGAATGACGCCGTCGTGATAGGCCACCGCGCCGTACTCGCTCCGAGTGAGAATCACGCGGGTGAGATCGTACTCCGTTGCGAGCGTGTGCACGACTTCGCGCGGACTCCCTGTCGTGTCAAACACTGCGGAAACCTGCTCTTCGGCGGCAAAGAGGGTATCGACGGCCGGCAGCAGGTCTGCAAGCGCGTCCTGGGCATCCTCGGCGTCCCACAGCCCGGGATGGAAATCGAGATCGAATGCCCGCATCCCTGCGGCCGCTCTGAGCAACGCTCCCGTCGTGTCGGCGGCTGTGTCAGACAGTGAGAGGGTTGCGCCCGAAGTGAACACCACGTCCGCGTTCTGTATCTCGCCCATCGGCAGCTCGCCGGGGGTCAGCGTCGCCATCGCGGTGTTGCTGCGGTCCTGTAGCAGCCGCTCGGCACGGGGTGGGTCCGCGTCCTCGTGGAACGTGAGCCCCTGCCGTCCGGCGTCCGGGTCTGCCCAGACAACGTCCGTCTCCAGCCCGAACTCGTGGAGCTCCGCGACGACGCGCCGCCCCAGTGGTGTGTCCGGAACCTTCGATAGCCACCGTGTGTCGGCCCCGAGTCGGCCGGCCGTCGCCGCAACCCCGCTTGCGGTCCCGTCGACCCGAATCGACGCCTCGCGGGCTGTTTCGAACCGCTGTCCGCTTGGAGGGGCAAATCTGAGAGCAGTCTCACCGAACGTTACGAGTGACATACCGCGTGCATCGGGAGACGGAGGTTTAGTTTAATCGGCTGTATCGACTGCTGTGCCAGGGACGGGCCGTCCTCCCTCGCTATCGTCGCCGACCGCCGTGCCCGGGGTAATCACGCTCGAACCTGTCTTCGAGTTCTTGCCGGTCGATGTGAATGACCGTCGGTCGTCCGTGTGGACACGCGTAGGGGTTCTCACACTCGTCCAGCGCGGCGAGTAGCTCCCGGACGGACCCCTCCGTCAGCGACGTGTTCCCGGTCACAGAGGGGTAACATGCCAGATCGCCGAGCAGTTCGTCGGCCGCCGCTTCGACTGTCGCCGCCGCTTCGTCGTCGCCGGCGACGAACGCACCGAGCACGTCCCTGACGATATCCGGCCCGGCCGCGTCGGCGATGACGCCCGGGAGGGTCCGGACCTCGACGCTTCGCTCACCTGTGCGTGCCGTGTGGAACCCCAGACTCGCCAGCGCGTCGCTGCGCCGGTCGAACACCTCAGCTTCGCGGGCGGTCAGTTCAAGTTCGACAGGGTTAGCAAGTGCCTGTGTCGTCGTTTCGCCTTCGAACTTAGCCTTGAGCCGTTCGTAGTTGACCCGCTCGTCGGCCGCGTGCTGGTCGACCAGCACGAGGCCATCGTCCGTCTCCGCAACGACGTAGGTGTCGGCTAACTGTCCGAGAATCCGCATCGAGGGCAGCGACTCGTGGGTCGCCTCCGGCTCGTCGCCGAGACGTGCCTGCTCCTGTCCGCCGGTGAACTTCCGCTCCCCGCGCTCTGTCTCTGTCTGGCCCGCTGCAGACGCGTCAGGGTGTCCACCGTCACTATCTCCACCCGAAACGATGCCCCCCGTCTGAGTAGTCTCAGATTCGCTTGACGTACCGTCCGTTGTTCTGGTTTCAGAGGACTGTTTCGTATCTGCTGATTGAACTGATGGGGCTGTGTCGGCTGACTGGCGATCCCCTGTCTCCGTCTGGGTACTATCCGGTCGGGCTGTAGGCGCAGTCTCTGGCTCCTGTGCTGGTGCCTCAGCACTATTCTCCGCTGCGGTGGTGGCTGTCTGTCCCGACGTTGTTGCTTCGTCTCCGGCATCTCGGCCGTTCGAGTCCGCCTGCTCCTCGCTATCGGACGTTCCATCTGATTCCGGCGTTATTTCCGTCTGCTCGGGTGCTGACCGGCCACGCGGCGCTGTTGAGCGCAGCAGCCCCTCCCGCAACAGCGCATCCTCGACTGCAGTCCGAACCTGTTCCCGAACGCCCTCGTCGTCGGCAAAGCGGACCTCCATTTTCCGGGGATGGACGTTCACGTCCACGTCGCCTGCGGGAACGTCCAGAAAGAGGACAGCGAAGGGGTAGCGGTCCGGTGCGATCTGGGTACCGTAGGCATCGATAACGGCGTCCCGGACGGTGCCGGCCCTGACGTAGCGACTGTTGACGTACGTCGAGAGGTACTCGCGGCCGGCGCGGTTCGTTTCGGGGTGTGACACGAGGCCGTAGACGCCGTCGAGCGGTCCGTCTGGGAAACTGTCCGTCCCGTCCCCCTCCGCGTTCGCTCCTGAACCCGCACCGACCGAGATCATCGACTCGGCCACCTCCCGGCCGTAGACAGACATCACCGTCTCACGCAAGTCGCCCTGGCCGGTCGTCGAGAACGTCTCACGGTCGCCGTGGGTCAGCGAGACGGCCACGTCCGGGTTCGCCAGCGCGTAACTGGCAACGACGGTGTTGACGTGTGCAAACTCCGTTGACTCCTGTTTGAGGTACTTCCGGCGGGCCGGGACGTTATAGAAGAGGTCCTCGACCGCCATTGTCGTCCCCTCTGGACAGCCGGCGGGGCCGACTGACGTGACGTCACCACCTTCGAGCACCAGTTCGGTTCCCACATCGCCGCCGCGGGGTCTGGTCCGGATCGTCAGCCGTGAGACCGCCCCGATCGCGTGCAGGGCCTCGCCGCGGAATCCGAGCGTTCCCACGCCGCCTTCCAGATCTGCGATATCGCGGATCTTCGACGTGGTGTGTTCCTTGACGGCCGTCTCGACAGCCTCGCGACCCATCCCGACGCCGTCGTCCGTGACGCGAATTCCGTCGGTTCCGCCGGCTTCGACAACCACGTCGACCCGGCTCGCGTCGGCATCGATCGCGTTCTCGACCAGTTCCTTGACGACGGAGGCCGGCCGCTCGACCACCTCGCCGGCCGCGATGCGTTCGACGGTCTGGTCGTCGAGTCGCTGGATATCGGTCATACGTGCCTCCGCATGTGATTGCCACCGGCTAACGGTCGGAGCGACTTGATACTGTCTGCCCTCGACTGCGCCTATCAGTACAGTCATGAAAATAGTTAACACAACACAGTCCTGAGCCTCGCACGGTGTTGACCCATGTGCCACCACAGAGAACGCTCCTGGACCGAAGCGACGACGGACGACGAGGCAACTGACGAGGACGAGGAGGAACTCCCATCCTTCCTCAACGAGGAGGCGCCCGAAACCGAGGTGCTGACCGACGGCGGCGACGAGGCGTAGCAGCGGCGCATCCCCGTCACGGTGTTGGCAAACCAGCTGTTTTTTGTCGTGTGTGAGGACCACAAACCCGATAGCTAAAGTACGCTCGCCGTCAGTCGCCACTATCCTGTGGACCTCGACATGGAACAATACGACCAACTTTACCGCCTCTACAAGAGCGTAGACACGACGACGCTGCGCGGCTATCAGGAGTTCGTCGACCTGTTTCCCCCGCTCAGTTCGACCGTTGCGCTGGAACAGTGGGAAACCGCCAGTGACCGCCTCGACGCCCTCAAATCCGATATCGCTGACGAGTTTCCCGGGACCGGCGAAACCTACGCGGAAATCGCAGCTCGGCTGACCCGCGACGAGGCCTTCACCGCGCTCGACCTCTACTCGAAGTACGACCGATCAGTGAATGTGCTCGTGCTGGATGTCGACGAGACGCTCCGGTCGGCCGGCGACACCGACAACGAAATCCCCCGCGATACGCTGTATCTTCTGACCCAGTTTCACGAAGCAGGCATCCCTATCGTCGTCTGTACCGGCCAGACCCTGGAGAACGTTAAGGGGTTCATGATACAGGGGCTGGGTAACGACCTCGTCTCTTCCGGGCAGATGAGCATCGTCTACGAGTCCGGCAACGGGGTATTCACGCCCAAGCACGGCCAGAACACCAAGCGACTCCTGTATGAACGCCTCGACGATGCAGTCGTGGACGTGTTCGAGGCTGTCCGCCGGCGGGTCCTCTCGGAAGCCCCCGACGCCGTCGGCAAGCGCTGCCATCTCCAGGGCAACGAATTCAACGTTACGCTGAAACCCAACGCCGAGGTCGGCAGCGACAACGCCGTCGAAATCATCGACGAGTCCCTCCGCTACCTCTGCGGGCTGGTCGGCAACGCCATCGCTGGACAGGTTGACACCGCGGTCGACGACCCTGCAGGCTACGCACGGGCCTACTTCAGCCGTGACCCGGAGATTCTCGCCGTGCTGGAGGCTGGCGACCTGTCGACCGATGCCGACATCGACGACGCGCCCGAGGCGTTCCGCGACATCCTCAAACGCGTTGACCTGGGCTACTACGAGGGCGACGCGGCCGAACTCGTGAGCCTCGAACTGGACAAGTCAGCCGGCGTCGAGGAAGCCTTCGACGTGCTGGGCATCGACGACCCGTTCGCGCTCGTGATGGGTGACAGCAAGAGCGACCTGCGGGTGATGCGCTGGGTCGACGAGAACGACGCCGGTATCGCCGCCGCCCCCGCGCATTCCTCGCCCGATGTGCTCGACCACGTCAGTTCGAGAGACGACTTGGTGTACGAGGCCGGCGACGCCAGCACGGTGCTACGGACTACCTACGGTATCAGTCTCGTCGAGCAACTGAACGAGCAGGGCTAGTGAGCTATGATTCCCCGTTTTCTGAGGGTCTCGGCTGACTGAATCGGAGGGGTTTCCCACCCAACAGTTAGGCCGCCGCCGACCGAACTGCCCCCATGAGTCTCGATACCGTGTTCGGGCAGGTACCGGACCCGCAGTCGCACTCCTTCCCGGACTACTCGCTCCCGCAGGGTGACCCCGTCAAACCCATCGCGTTGACTGACGACGAACTGACTGCGCTGCTTGACCTGTACGATGCGTTCAGCGCCGTGGACCCGACGGGTATGGATTCGAACCCCTTCCTGCGGGCGACGAGCGAGTTCCTCCAGCAGGCCCTCGGTGCGCCGCTCACCCGCCCGGACGAGCAGCTGAACGACGACATCGCGGCCCTGCTCAACGACTTTTCCGGCGATCTGGGCGAGCAATCGATGGGCGTCATCGACGCGACGCCGGCCCACCACCGGACGCTGTACTTCTTCCTGACCAGTTGCAAGGCGTACCACATGGCCCCGCATCTGCAGTTCGACCCCGACCCGGCCGCAGTCGAGACGCTGTATGCGGTGTACGAACGCGTCACTGAGCAGGCGTTCTATCTTAAACGGCCGAAAAGCGTTCTAGAGTGAGTACGGGTGCGTGTCTGGCGAACGCTCCGGTCCGTTTATCGGGGAGCGAACGAAACTGCCGCCAATGACAACCGACCAGCCCGAAATTCCGGTCGTGTGTGAGGCCTGTGGGACACGGACATCGGTCGCGTTCGAGGACGTCGAGGACGCCGTCGCGCGCCACAACGAGCAACTTCACGACGGCGACCCGGTCGCCGAGGTCGACCCCGACGTACTGGAAGAACTCGCCGACCGTCTGGCAAAGGATATCGGCCTGCTGGAATAGCCCGCTGTCCAGCGTCAGCCGTCCAGCGGGAGCCGCTCGTAGGCTTCACGATCAGCGCCGGCGGCGAGCGTCCGCGGCCGCAGTCGGCAGATGTTCTTCACGGTTCGCGGGCCGAGCACGTGGGGCGAGACGAACCGCGGTCGCCCCGGCTCAGTCCCGGGTCCGTCGCCCAGCGCGAGGACCGCGCCGTTGAGGTCGGCAAGCGGGATACACGCCAGGTCGCCGTTTGCCGATTCGAACTGGACGTGGGTCGTATCGCCGGGCATCGACGCCGCCTCCAGCAGATCGAACACCTTGATGCCGGTGTACTTTCGTTCAATCCGGTCGCCGGAGGCACACTCGAACGCGACCGGCCCGCGGACGACATCGAACGGGAGCTGTTCGGGTGCCACGTCCCATGGAACCAATAGCGGGTCAGCCCCGTCGATACGGACTGTCGGCCGTCCCTCCGGCGTCTGTGCCATAGGTACAGCTTCCGACCGGATAGACTTGAGATGTTCGGCGTTGAAGTGCGTGGCCAACCCGGCAGACCACCCGGAACCTCACTCCCGCGAGTGAAGCGAGTACGCGATAAAGAGGACGCCGACGAACTGGAAGGCACGGGTGACGAGTGTCAGCGGTTGCTGGAACTGACTGGGGAGCAGGCCCTGGCGAAGGAGGACTGAGCCGGCGAACGCGACAACGAAGGCTACCGCCGTGAGACAGAACAGTCCGAGCGAGAGGTACTGCATCGCGCGGCTGTTGTGCCGCCGATACCCCCGATAGGCTTGGTAGCCGACGTACCCACCCAGTACAGTCGAGCCAAACGCCAGGGCGGTGATGAGCCAGTTCATGAGCGTCTCTATGGCGACCATATCAGAGATTCTCCCACATTTTTGTGAATCGGTCCGCGGTGTCCTGTTCGTCCTGTCCCGGGAACGCCGGCGGTTCGGCCCGCTCTATTTCGGTTTCGAAATCACCGTCAGCAAGCGCCAGTGAGAACTCCGAGAGCGTGGCAGCGAACACGCTGTAGTCGTTGCCGCCCGTCTCTATCTGGGTCTGTTCCTCGATGAGGCCGTACTCCTGAAGCCACTCGACCCGTCTGTACACGGTCGGTTGTGACATCTCACACTGGTCGGCGAGCTGTTTCGCGGACATGGGTTTGACACTCGTTGCTGCGAGGATGTCCCGGGCGTACTCGTCACTGAGCAGGTCGAGGATGTCGCCCACGGCCGGGTCCTCACTCACGTACTGGACCAACGTCCCGTCCCCGAATAAAAGGTCCTGTCAGTTTCCGAGTCAGAAGTCAGTCGCGGTAGAGAAGGGCGCAGTGTCAGCGGGGACCGGCGCAGTCAGGGCATCGCCTTCGGGCAAAGGTGGGGCACGGTGGGGGACCAGTTTGCAGGCGGCCTGGCCCACATTCCTTCCCGGGGTGGCAGCCCGGGGAACCCTAGGGCAGTGTGGTGGACAGACAGCGGCCATCACCGGAGGGCGTTGGTGGCACGGTGTTGTTAGGGCCGCTGCACTCAAAGCAAGGAGGGGTTCCATAATATAACGTGCAGTCGAACTTCTGACCCAGAAAACGGCGGCTTGATATGCCAGCGTGGCTGTTCACTTGCCGCTGGGACAACCGACTGACTGACCGATTGTGATGAGTCGGTCCGCGGACACGCCCTCACCGCGAATCGTGTACCGGTAGCGTTCACAACTCCACGACACTGATGTTGTCAGCCCGTAGCTGACCTGTGCTGGCTGCCCGTCGATTGTTACCCCTTCGCTGGCGTTGTCCCCGACACCCGGCCGGTCGTACTTAGCAACAGTGATCAGACTGGTCCGGTTCATGTAGCGGAGGCCGACGCTGTGGACCCGTCCCTGTGTCTGTGTCGCATAGGTCAGTTCGTATCCCGGCGGGATGTCGGGCTCCGGAACCTGAATCTCGGTGTCGGCTTTGAGGGCACCAACCGACTCGTAGGTCTGTCTTTCCGGCGTCTCTGGGACAGTGACAGTCATGTTGTCCGGGAAGCTGGGGGTAAACACGTCTTCGGACACACCGGTATCGTAGGTGATGTCGGTGTACGCCGTCGTCACGACTGTGCGCTCACCGTCGGCTGTCCATGCAGTGCGCTTTTTGACCGGGAAAAACTGCTCTGTGTCTACCCATACCGTCTGCTCGTAGGCCGCTGTGCCATCTTTCGGTGCCACGTGGATGACATACACTTCACGCCCATCGAGTGATTCAGTACCGCGGTAGCTGACGGTCATCGAACCGGCCGATCCGGTCGGCCGCTGCTCGCCGCGGGGAACGACAGGCAATGGCTCAACTGACTGTGGGTCGCTCGTCGTGTCGCCCGGTGTGGCCATGTTGAGATTCGCAAAGAGACGCTGTAGCCGCTCACCTTGGTCTGACCCGGTCCTGCTGAGAGAGATGCGTGTCGCCCTCGAGCGGCGCTGGTCGTACAGCCACAGTGCCGAGCCGTTTGATATTCGGAGACCGTATCGCTCGACGGTGCTGTTGACGACTGCCAGCCGTTTCTTCTCGGTCCCCGGCTGGAGCACGGCGTTGTAAGTTGTCCGACTCGCGACCGTCCCGTTCCGAGTGATAGTCGTCGTCTGTGTCGCGTTGACGCCGTCTATCGTCTCGTAGCGTTGCTGCACGTCCGCATCGATCTGTGGCTGATCGGCGGTCCCGGTACTCGCGAATGCGAGCGACCATATCGCAACAGCAAGCACACCAACGACGACCACTGTCGCGATCGTGAGCACCAGTCGTTCCGATGTGAGGTGTCGAGTGACCATCTCTCGGGCTACCGGGCGCAGGGGAGTGTCCGGCTACGTTCGATCTGTTTGAGCGACAATATTATGTAGCACATAATTGGCAGCGCAAGTAAAACCTCCTATCTGCTGGTTCCGGATCACTGACAGTTGTATCATCCGGGAAGTCGGGGGAAAATGCGTCACTGGACACATCGGTGTCGTACGAGATGTTCGCGTACCTCGTCGTCACAACTGTGTGCTTTCCATTTGCTGTCCAGGCAGTCCGCTTTTTTGTCGGGAAGAACCGCTGTGTTTCGACCCAGACTGTTTGCTCGTATGCTTTTGTCTCATTTCTTGGCGTCACGTGGACGACGTACGCTTCGCGTCCGTCAACTGGTTCCGTGCCCCGGTAGCGGACGGTCATCTCCTCGGTCGAGTTGACTGGCCGCCGTTCGCTCTGGGGGACAACAGGCAGTGGTTCAACCGACTGCGGGTCCGTTTTCGACTCATCGAGTTTCGTGAACAGGCGCTGTAGCCGTTCACCCCTGTCAGACTCAGTCTCGGGGAGGGGAACTCGTGTCGCACTTTCACGACGGCCGTTGTACAGCCATAGCGTTGACCCGTCCGAGATCCGCACGTTACTCGCCTGTGCCGTACTATTGATGGGTACGAGCCGCTTTCTCTCCGTCCCCGGCTGGAGCGTCGCGTGGTAGGTCGTTCGGCTTGCAACCGTCCCGTTCCGTGAGATGACTGTCGTCTGGGTCGCGTTGACACCGTCTATCGACTCGTAGCGTTGTTGGACGTCCGCATCGATCTGCGGGTGGTCGGCGGTGCCGCCGCTCGTGGCCACGAGCGACCACGCCGAAATAGTTAGAACACCAATAACAAGGACTGTCGCGACGGCGGGGACAAGTTGCTCCGTTGAGAAGTGTCGAGTGACCATAGCTGGAGTACGGGGCAGAGACCGCCCGGCGCTGTGTGTGCAGTCCGAGCGACAGTGTTATCTATCAAATTATCGGCATCATAAGTAAAAGCACCTGTCTACGCCAGTCAGTAGTCACCGAGTACGCCGAGCCGTCTGGCCCGTCGGGTCGTGTACTGAAACACGACGTAGCCCAGCAACACGTAGCCGGACGGGACACCGACGAGGAGGCCTAGGTCGGTAGCGGAGAACTGCCAGAGCCGGGTCCCGTCGACCATCGCCCGCTGGAGGAGCGCGCTTCCGTGGGCCAGTGGCAGGACCCGCGTCCAGCCGAGCTCGAACACTGGCGCGGAGATGAGGACAATGAACCCGAACTGGAGCAGATTGAGCCAGTTCCCGATACGCTTGTACAGCACCGCAACACCGCCGGCAGCGAACCCAAGCCCCAGCACGGAAGCAATAGTCAGGGATGCGACGACGACGACGGTGAGAACGTTCAACTGGAGCGTCGTTCCGGTAATCGCCAGCATCACTGCCAGCACGACGGTCGAGGTAATGAACGTCCGGACGACTTTCGCGACGCCCTTGCAGAACGCGACCGGCGCGAAGCCAAACGGCGTCATAACGTGCCGTTCGAGCGTTCCCCACTGGGCCTCGCTCCCGATATCGTTCGAGATTGCCTGGTACGCACCGACGGAAAGCGACCACAGGAAGTAACCGACGATGATCCCCTCGATAGAATCCGTTATTGCCTGCCCGGCAAGCATCCGGCCGCCGTAGAACAGCAGGCCGAAAAAGAACACCGAGATGACGATGCCGCCGACGGCGTTGGCCGGATAGCGGACGAAGATGAGATACTCGCGGTACAGCACCGCTCGCGCGAGGTCGAGATAGCCCGCCTGCATGGCGGCCCCGACGGTCTGGCCGCTCGCACCGTCACTGTCGTCCGCGTGCGTGTCGGCGCTCGCGGTCATCGTCCTAGCCCCGCCTCCCTCATCGTCCTTGCCCCGTGATTTCGACGAACACGTCTTCCAGGTCCGGTTCAACCGTGCCGACGGCTGAAAGCGTCACGTCGTGGTCCCGGCACAGGGCCAGCAGGCGATAGAACCCGTCGCTGTCGGTCGCTACCTCGACGCGCCGGCCCCGCTCGGTGCTCGTCACCTCGACCACCTCGAAGCGCTCCCGGATGATCGCAAGCAGACCATCGGTGATGTCGGGACTGGTGACGGCGAACGCGTTTGCGGTGAACTGGTCGAGCACGGCCGGCACGCTATCGTCGGCGATAATCTTCCCCTCGTTCATGATGATGACCCGGTCACAGACATCTTCGATGACGTCCATGTCGTGGCTGCTGACGACGGCCGTGAGGTCACGCTCGTCGACGATGCGGCGCAGTTCCCGCCGTAGCGTCAGCGAGCTTTCTACATCCAGTCCCAGCGTCGGCTCGTCGAGAAACACCAGATCGGACTCGCTGGCCAGCACACTCGCCAGCGACACCTTCTGTTTCATCCCGCGGGAAAGGTCTCGAACGGGCTCGTCGGCCTTCTCCAGAAGGTCAAGTTTCGCCAGCAGGCGCTCGTGTCGGTCGGCGACGGCATCCGGCTTGACGCCCTTGATGGTCGAGAAATAGCGCAGGTTCTCCCGGACGGTCAGCCGCCAGTAGTCGTTTCGCGCCCCTTCAAGCATCCCGTCGACGTGACGGTAGGCCGCTCGCGGGTGCTCGCTCATGTCGATACCCTGAACCTGAATCCTCCCGGAATCAGGCAACACCAGCCCGAGAATTGATTTTATTGTCGTTGTCTTGCCCGCACCGTTAGGCCCCAGCAGGCCGACGACCGTCCCTTGCTCGATGCGAAACGACACGTCGTCGACGGCCGTCACCGCGTCGGCACCGCTGCCGAACTGCTTTGACAACCCCTCGACGGCGAGCGCGGGCGTCGCTCCGTCCCTCGGCGCAGCTGACTGCTTGGTGGTCCGCGAGCCCTGCCGCGGAGGGCGCTGGGATGACATTACCATCACTGAGGGCTTCAGAACCAAAAGGTCAGTCACGTCTTGCGGCGGGTCTGCCGTCGGTGGCACTGTCCCGCACTCGGCGACTGGTCTGTCTGCTCAAGCAGGTTCGAGACCCGTCACCTCAAACCGCGCGCCGCCGGCCTCGCTCTCGGTGGCTGTAACCGTCCATCCGTGGACCTCAGCGATCCGCTGAACGATTTTAAGTCCGAACCCGGTCCCGCTCTCGCCGGTCGAATAGCCCCCTTCAAACACCTGTTCACGGTCGGCCGCCGGGATGCCCGGACCGTCATCGGCGACGTAGAACCCGTGTCGGTCCGTATCCTCAATGACACCTACTCGTACAGTTGCGCTCCCGCCACTGTGGTCGGTGTTGTCGTCAGCCGTCGTCTGAGCGCCTGTGGTCCCGTGTTCAACACTGTTTCGAAGGAGGTTCGCTAACAGCCGCCGGAGTTTTGCCATATCTGCCCGAACCCGCAGGTCACCCTCGACGACGAGTGTTGCCCGGTCATCTTCGACACTCTGCCAGCACTCCTCAACGATGCCGGCGAGCGCGACAGATTCGAGGTCGGTCGCCGTTTCGCCGGCGCGTGCAAACGCCAAGAGGTCGTCTATCAGCGCTCGCATTCGTTCGTGGGCGCGTGACACCTTGTCGAGAGCGTCGCTGTCGTATTCTGCTCTGGCCAGTTCCAGATTCCCCTCCGCGACAGTCAGCGGGTTTCGGAGGTCGTGGCTGACGATGCTTGTAAACTCGTCGAGGCGCTCGTTCTGGCGTTCTAACTGCTGTTCGTACGCTTTGCGCTGGGAGATATCCCGACCGATACCCACAGTCCCGACGGGTGCCCCATCAGCGTCGGTCAGCTGGGTTCCGGCAAACTCATACGGAATCCGCTCTCTATCGGCAGTCAGAATCTCCGCTTCAACAGTCACCCGGCCGCTGGTTCGCGTCTCATTTATTGCCGCAGCGATTGTCTCATGCTCGTCACCCGGGAAAAAATCGGAGACGGGCATATCGTCAATCTCGTCATTGCTGTATCCTGTGACTTCAGGGATGCGCTCGTTCCACCGCCGAAGGCTCCCGTCCGTGTCGATGACGTAGAACAGGTCGTCAAGCGTATTGAGCGCCTGATCGATGAACTCGCGCTCTTCGCGGAGCTGGCGGTCGCGGTCGAGACGGCTAAGCGCCGCTGTCGCGTGGACTGAGAGCGTCCGCGCGAGTGTGACATCTGTGTCATCGAATGCACCTGTCACACACGACCCGATGAGGAGAACACCATGGTCACCCAGCGGAAGGATGAGTTCACTCTGGATGTCCGTGTCCGGATTGTACCGGGCTGGACTTGACGCGACATCGTTGTGAACCTGCGTTTCGCCGCTTTCGAAGGCTTGCCATGCGAGGCCATCTCCGGGCTCGAAGACCGGTGGTGTCCCGATGAGCTCTTCTACCTGATTGGTCCAGGCGGCCGGATACAGACTGTCGCCGTCAGCGAAGTGAACCGCGTTGGCCGGCATATTGAGGATCGTCCGAGCTGCGTCCACTGTGACCTGCGCCACCGCATCAGCAGTCGTGGCTCGCATGAACGCCCTGGCGGTGGAGTGTAGTTCCTCGATAGCACGCTCACGACGTGAGCCCTGTGTGTGTTTGATATCGTCGGCTGTCCGTTCGACGGCGTTGACGACGGTGTGTGCCAGTCGTGCGTACGGCTCCGCGCTGCCGTCAGCCCGGAGGTACTCGGTGACGCCGGCGGAAATCGCGTCGCTGGCAGCCGCTTCGTTCCCCTCGCGGGCGAACAGAACGAACGGCAGGTCCGGTGATCGTTTGCGGACCGCATCGAGGAACTCGACGCCGGTTTGCCCCGGCAGGTCGTAGCCGGCGATGACACAGTCGAACGCACCCTCGTCAAGTCGCTTGAGGCCGTCGGCGACGTTCGTCTCCGTCTCGACCGTGATACCACAGTGCGCCTGTTCCAGCGCACTTGTGGCCGCTTCGACGACAGCCGGCTCGTCGTCGACGTGGAGAACGCGAATCCGGTCGGTCATTGCATTCTAGCAGTGACAACTCCCGTATACACCTTCCGCCGTGAGTATCTTCGTTGAAAATCGGGCGCTGTCTGCTACTCGTCGTCCAGCTCGGCCTGCCACTCCTGTACTTTCGCCATCAGTTCGACCGGTGGTGTCTCGTTGACATTCAGTTCCGTCAGTTCCGAGAGGACGGCCTCAGTTTCAGGATCGCGCGACGCTGCTGCCGCGTCGCTATCTGAGGCTTCAGCCACGGACCCGTCGGGAGCGTGTTCGGGGTTGCCGTCGGTCGCAACCGGCTCAGCCGCCGAACCGGCTGCTGCGTCCTCGGACTGAGCCGCGCCGTCCCTGAACTGCCCCGAATCAAGGTCGAACACGGCCTGTGTCGTCCCGCTGTCGTTCTGCTCACTGCCCCGAATCTCGATGGCCTTGTCGTCGCGCAACCGGTCCAGCACTGCCTGCGAGCGGTCGACGACTGGTTCGGGGACGCCAGCAAGGTCGGCGACGTGGACGCCGTAGGAGCGGTCAGTCGGGCCGTTCCGGACCGTTCGGAGGAACGTCACGTCGCCGTCGCTGCCCGCAGACCGGGGCTCGCCGTCGACCGCGACGTGGACGTTTTCCACGGTCGGCAGCTCCTCGCCCAGCGCCGTCAGTTCGTGGTAGTGGGTCGCAAACAGCGTCTTCGACCGGATGGCGTTGACGATGTACTCTGTCGCGGCCCAGGCGATAGAGATACCGTCGAAGGTCGCGGTCCCGCGGCCCACCTCGTCCAGAATCACGAGTGATTCTTCGGTGGCCGAGTGGAGGATGTTCGATAGCTCCTGCATCTCGACCATGAACGTCGAGCGGCCCTGTGCGAGCTCATCCAGCGCGCCGACGCGGGTGAAGATGCCGTCCACTAGTCCGACGGTTGCCGACCGCGCCGGGACGAAACTGCCCACCTGCGAGAGCAGCGTGATTAGCGCGGCCTGGCGCATATACGTCGACTTCCCGCTCATGTTCGGGCCGGTGACGATGAGGAACTGCCGGTCGTCGTCCATATAGAGGTCGTTCGGGACGAACTCGGTGGTCTGCTCGACGACCGGATGGCGGCCGGCCTCGATAGACAGTTCGTTGCCGTCGACGACCGCCGGACGGGTCCAGTCGTTCTCGACGGCGTGGACTGCCAGTGACGCGAAGGCGTCCAGTTCCGCCAGCGTCCGACCCACGTCCTGCAGCAGCGTCGCACGCTCGGCCACGCGCTCCCGGAGCCGCTGGAAGTGCTCGTACTCCATGTCGTGGCGGCGCTCCTCCAGGCGCAGCACGTCCCGTTCTTTCTCGTCGAGTTCGGGCGTCGTGTAGCGTTTGGAGTTCTTGAGTGTCTTGATATGCTGGTACTTTTCAGGGACAGCGTCGGTTTCGCTCTTTCCGACCTGAATGTAGTAGCCGTCGGTCTTGTTCCGGTCGACCGAGAGGTGGGTGATGCCGGTCCGCTCCTTCTCACGGTCCGGCAGCGTTTCCAGCCACTCCAGCGCGGCTTCGTGCTCGTCGATGACTGCGTCGAGGTCGTCGTCGTACCCCCGCTTGAACAGGCCACCCTGGCGCACCGTCCCCGGCGGGTCCGTGACCAGTGCGCTGTCGAGTTCCGCGGCCAGTGCGTCAGCCGCTTCGCGGTCGGCTCCGTCAAGGGCGTCGGCAAGCGGCGACTCGGCCAGCCGCTCGGTATCGGTAACGGCGTCGGCGACCTGCCCGAGCACTGAAAGCGTCTCCTGCACTGCTCGCAGGTCCCGCGCGTCGGCGCTCCCCGACGTGGCCCGCGCGGCCAGCCGTTCGAGGTCGTACGCATCCGATAGCGTCTCCCGGATCCGCTCGCGGGCCATCGCTGCCTCCGACAGCGCCGCCACGCAGGACTGCCGGCGCTGGAGTTCGGCCCGGTTTCGACGGGGTCGCTGGAGCCACTGCTGGAGCAGTCGTCCGCCAGCGGCCGTGACCGTGTGGTCGATAGTGTCGAACAGCGACCCCGAGCTGTCGCCCTGCATGGTCTCGGTGAGTTCGAGGTTGCGTTGTGTCGTCGCGTCAAGGTCGACGTGGTCGCGTTCGCCGTACGTTTGCAGGCGCGTGACCGCCGCTAGCGTGCCGACACCGGTGTCCTCGACGTAGGAAAGCACCGCGCCTGCGGCCCGCAGTGCCACGTCCTGATCGCCGATGCCGACGCTGTCGACCGTCTCGCTCCCGAACTGCTCGCGGACGGTGTGGCCCGCTCGCCCCGGCTCAAACGACGCCGAGTCGTGCAGCGTCAGCGCCGCGTCCGTCCGCTCGCGCAGGCGGTCTAAGAACTCGTCGTCGTTCCGGAGCTCCGGGCCGGGAAGAATCTCGGCCGGCCCGAACGTGTACAGCTCTGTCAGCGCCTCGCCCGCGTCGGCGTCGTCGAGCTGTGTGACCTGGAACTGACCCGTGGTCACGTCCGTCGCGGCGATGCCGTAGGTGTCACCGCCGTCTCGGCTGGCCTCTCGAACCACCGCGGCGAGGTACTGCGCCGACTCGTCGCCGGTCTCCAGATGTGTCCCGGGCGTAACGACCCGCGTTACCTCGCGAGCGTGGCCGTTCTCGGTCTCGTGCTGGTCGGCGATTGCGACTCGATAGCCCCGCTCGACCAGCGCGGAGACGTACGGCGTCAGGTCGTCAACCGGGACCCCTGCCATCGGGTACGACGAGCCATGCGAGGACTTCTGGCTCACCTTCAGGTCGAGTTCGTTGGCGACGATCTCGGCGTCTTCGGCGAAAAATTCGTAGAAGTCGCCACACTGCATCGCCAGCAGGTCCGCGTCGGTCCCCTCCTTGAGTGTGAGGAACTCCCCGACGATTCCCGTCGCCTCTGTCATACACGTCCGTGTGGCCGTCCGCGGCGTAAGGATTGCGGGTCGGGAGAGCGGCCGCCGGGCGTAGCCAGTGAAGGGGCCACAGGCCGTAGAGCCAAGTATGGACGCGACTGAGACTATCGAGGCGTACTACGCGGCGTTGCGGGCCGGCAATCAGCTCGGCTCCTTCTTCGCCGACGACGCGGACCGCTCGGTGGTCAAGTTCGGTATCTCCGAGCAGTTGGTCGGGACCGACGCTATCAAGATAGGACTGCAGAACCAGACCGAGACGACGGGCGATTGGACTGTCGAGAGCCATGCACTCCGGGTAACAGAACGCGAGGGCTACGCATGGTTCAGCGACGACGTGACACTGTGCTGGACTGACACCGAGGATGGCGTCCACCACGCGTACGACACCCGCTGGAGCGGGACGCTCGAAGCCACTGATGGGGACCGCCCGTGGCAGTTCGTGGGGATGCACGTCAGCACTGCTGACGAGCTAGCTGAGTAGGCGGCCGCTAATCGCCGCCGAGCGTGGCAAAGACGAACTCGCTATCGCTCCCGAGGGGGTCCGTCGCAGTGACGGTCTCCGTGTCAGTGAAGCCGGCGTCGGCCAACTGGTCGAGCGTCGCCCGCCGACCTGGCGCTGAGAAGAACATCGACCCGCCCATCCAGCCGCGCCGGACGGTCTCGAACTGGCCGCTTGGCAGCGTCATCAACACAGTACCGCCCGGACGGAGCACGCGGGCGAACTCCCGGTAAACCGCCGGGTGCTGGTCCCGCGGGACGTGAAAGACGGCGTGGTAGGCCGTGATGGCGTCCACGCTGTCGGTCGCAACCGGGAGCGACGTCATGTCTCCTTGTACAAGCCGGCTCTCCGGCACTGTCTCTGCTGCGAGGGCCAGGCCCGCACGGGAGAAGTCGAGGCCGATGCTGTTCGGCGGAAGGTTCGCAAGCGTCCGCGCGCCGTCGCCACAGCCCACGTCGAGGACCGTTGGCGCTTCGGGGAGTCGTTCGAGCAAGTCATCGAGCAGGGCTGCGTCCGACCCAGTCGGGTCGCGCCGTTCGGCGTAGGTCTCGGAGACGCTGTCCCACGCGTGGCGAACCTCGTTGCGGTCCATATCTACACTATGTGTGCGAGCCGGATAGGCGTTCAGCCACCTCTCTATTTCGACTGTAACGCGATAGCGCGGTGGCATTCGACGACTCACTGATCAACTGGTACGTAATCTAGGTGAACTTTTATTATTGACCCACGGCAGAACCAACTCGATGTTTGAAGAAAGATCACAGCCCAAATCGAACCCGAGCCGCAGACAGTTCCTCGGTGGGGTCGGTTCGCTCCTCGCCGCATCGGCCTTCTCGGTCTCCGTCTCCGACGACGCTGCTGCACAGGTGACAGCGGGCGACGATTCGGCCACACAGACTGTCTCATCACCCGACGGGGCAGTAACACTCACCGTAGATGTCAGCGACGGTGTGGCAACATACGAAATTCTACACGAGGGGATGGCGCTCATCGGGAAATCCGAACTGGGCTTTGAGTTCCAGAATCAGGACGCGTTCCGTTCGGGACTTGTCGTGACTGGGAGCGAACGGACCGAGGTTGATTCGTCATGGACGCCAGTGTGGGACCGGTACGACGAAATCGAGGAGCAGTACACGGAGCTACGTCTGGGAGTTGCGGAGTCGTCCGGGCCGGAGCGGTTCGGGACGATCGTCTTCCGGGTGTTCGACGACGGTGTCGGCTTCCGGTTCATCTTTGGAGAGCCCTTTGGCGACCAGTTTGTCATCACGTCAGAGCGGACCGAGTACAACTTCGCCGGGGACTACACCTCCTGGTGGATCCCCAACGACTACAACAACTTCGAGGTGGAGTACGCCGAGACGCCGCTGAGCGAGGTCGCTGGCGAACTGGACGGCACTGGCTTCGACGGCGTCCACACGCCGATGACGATGCAGACCGACGACGACCACTATGTGGCCGTTCACGAGGCAGACCTGACAGATTACGCCTCGCTCGCACTCACGCCGTCGGACGGCGGCGATACAGTATTCGAGTCAACGCTCGCACCGCTACCTGACGGTACCAAGGTGTCAGCCTCGGCCCCGCACGTTACCCCGTGGCGAACGGTACAGGTCGGGACCAGCGCCGGCGACCTCATCGAGTCGAACCTCGTCGTCAATCTCAACGAGGACTACGACGAGGCGGTGTTCACGCAGGGTGTCGACTGGATTGAGCCGCAAAAGTTCATTGGCGTCTGGTGGCTGATGATTACCGGCCGAGCACAGTGGGAGTATCAGGGTCCACAGACCGGCAACCACGGCGCACAGACCGGGCGCGCCACGCAGTACATGGACTTCGCCAGCGAGCACGACATCCCCGGCGTCCTCGTCGAGGGCTGGAACGAGGGCTGGTCGAGCTATCCGGGCGATGGCAGCAGTTTCGATTTCTCCACACCGTATCCGGACTTCGATCTGGCGGCAGTGACCGACTACGGCGCGAGCCTCGACCCGCCGACCCAGATGACGATGCACAACGAGACGGCCGGTGACTTCCGGAACTACGAATCACAGCTCGACGAGGCATTTTCGTTGTACGACGAGCTGGGCATCCGAACGATCAAGAGCGGCTACGTCTCCGACAGCGGCGACCTTGCGGGCGAGAGTTACAGCCACCACAACCAGATACTGGTCAACCACCACACGCTGGTCGCCGAGACGGCGGCGGCCAACCGACAGATGCTCGATATACACGAGCCGATTCATCCGACCGGCCGCCGGCGAACCTACCCGAACCTGATGACCCGCGAGGGCGTCAAGGGCCAGGAGTACGACGCCTTTGGCGACGTGAGCCCCGAACACCACGTCACGTTCCCCTTCACACGGATGCTGGGCGGGCCGGTGGAGTACACGCCGGGCATCTTCGACATGGATTCCGGTTCTGGCGGCATCGAGACCACCCGTGCCAAGCAACTGGCGATGTATCCGACGTACTTCAGCGGCCTCCAGATGGCCGCCGACCTGCCCAGTTCCTACCTGGCCGACCAGCCGTCGATGACCGCTGTCGGCGAGGTCGCCCAGGCCGAATGGGGGGACCTCGACGGGTTCTCGACGGCCGCCCGCTGGGCCAACGCCCAGGGCGAGCAGTACGTCGCCATCGATCCCAACAGCGCCGCGCCCGGCGCGACCGTCTCATGGACCGTCGAGGACGCCAGCGAGGACGAGTACGACATCCACTTCCGGTACGCCAGCGATGCCGAGGAGAACGCCGTCGGTCCGGATACTGACCGCACCGCAACGGTGCTGGTCGACGGCAGCGAGGCCGGCCAGCTAACGTTCCCACCCACCGAGTACTGGGACATCTGGGAGAGCGTCTCGACGACCGTCTCGCTGTCCGGCGACGAGGACGAAATCGCGCTCTCGCTGACCGCCGAGGACACCGGTGGTTTCAATCTCGACTCGGTGGCCGTCACCGAGTCCGGCGAATCGACGCCCGAACCCGAGACCGCTCCCATCCGCGGTGAGACCGTCGACGCGTTCCAGTTCATCGAGGACGTGCCGGCCGCCGGCTGGGACGACACGCGCGTCATCGACGCCGAGATCGGCGATTACATGGTCACTGCACGGCAGAAAGACGAGGAGTGGTATCTCGGCGCGATGACCGACGAGGGCGGCCGCGCCGTCGACGTGCCCTTGGAGTTCCTCTCACCCGCGTCGGACAGCAATGGACGGGGGCCGGGGAACGACAACGGCAAGAAGAACGGAACGGGCAACGGCCCCAACGGCCCGAAGTACGTCGCCGAAATCTATGCCGACGGCATCGACGCGGCCTACGACGAGAACCTGACCGACGTTCGCATCGACGAGGCCATCGTCACACCGGGCACGACCCTGCTTGCGTCGATGGTCGGCAGCGGCGGGACGGCTGTCCGCTTCCGGCGCGCCACAGGTCAGGAGATCAACGACCTGCCGGAGTACGAGCGGCCCGAACAGGACGTCGATGTCGATATCAGCGCCGAGGTGTTCATTCAGGAGCCGTTCATCCAAGCCACCGGGCGCAACGACGGGGCGTTCATCGGTGGGACCACGGTAACGCTCCGCGTCGACGGCGAGGCCGTCGGGACGGAGAACGTCCGCTTCCCGCCCAACGCTAGCGACGCCACCTACGACTTCGGCTACAGCATCGACACGGCCGGCGACTACGACGTGGCGGTCACGCTCCCCGACGGCACGACGCTCGCAAGCGGGACAGTGACGGTCAAACCGCCGGCGACGGTGGCCGAACTCGCCGACCCGTCCGGCGACGACACCGGTCCCGGCGGGTACACGTATCCGACCAGCGGTGACTTCGAGGACGGCGCGTTCGACTTGGAGTCGCTGACTATCGAGCAGACGCCGAGCCTCCACCGCTTTACTTTCGAGGTGGCAAACCTCTACAACGCCTTCGGTAGTAGCCGCGGCTTCTCGCCGCAGTGGTTCGTCCTCTGGCTGCGCGACCCGACCGCCGACAGCGGGTCGACGAGTAGCCTCGACGACCTCGGCGCGAACGTCGACTTCGAGGACCCGTGGCAGTACCGCATCGAAATCAGCGGCTTCTCAAAGAGCGCGGTCGACGCCAGCGGCGCGGCGCTGACCGACGCCGACGGGGACGCGGTCTCACTCGGCGAGGCCGTCGACGTGGACGCTGGGACAGTCACGCTCTCTCTCGATAGGGAAGCCGTCGGCGGCACTGACGCGGAGGATCTGGAAGTCGTCGCGATGGTGCAGTCCGAGGACCGCGGGTCGCTACGGCCCGTCGCCGAAGAAGCCGAGGGCTACGTCTTCGGCGGTGCGAAGCCGGACGCAGTCGAGAACGCCCCGCGAATCATGGACCTGGCGACGCCTGAGGGCGTCAGCCAGTCCGACGCGCTAGCCTACAGCGCCGATTCGCGGGCGACGCTGCCGTTCGTCTCGCTCGATTAGCCCTCGTCGAGGGCGTCAATCGCCGCGTCGAGCGTGAACTGTCCCTCGTAGAGGGCGCTGCCGACGACGACGGCGGCGGCCCCCGCTGACCGGAGCGCCAGCACGTCGTCGATGGTCGCGACGCCGCCGCTGGCGATGACGGGGATGTCGACGCTATCGACCAGCCGGCGGACCGGCTCGGTCCGAACCCCGTCGAGCTGTCCCTCCACGTCCACGTCGGTAAACAGGATGCCGCCGGCCCCCAGGTCGGCGTACCGCTCGGCGGCGTCGGCGGGGTCCAGACCGGTCCCCTCGGTCCAGCCCGACACCACGACCTCGCCGTCCTTTGCGTCGAGGCTCACGAGGACACTGCCGGGGTGTTCGTCGCTGATTTCGCCGACGATTTCCGGCGTCTCGACGGCCGCCGTGCCGAGGATAACGCGGTCAAGCCCGCGGTCAAGCAGCGAGATGGCGTCCTCGGCGGTCCGGATGCCGCCGCCGAGCTGCACGTCCACGTCAGACCCCACCGCGTCGAGGACGGCGTCGATGGCCGCCGCGTTCTGTCGCTCGCCCTCGAACGCGCCGTCGAGGTCGACGAGATGGAGTGTCCGCGCACCGGCGTCGACCCATCGCTGTGCGGCCTCGACCGGGTCACCGTAGGTTTTCTCGGTGCCGCGTTCGCCGCCGACCAACTGGACCACCTGTCCGTCCTGCATGTCGACCGCGGGAACGACCTCGAAATCGGGATACATGGCCGTTGCTCCGGTGGCAGCCGTCGAAAGCGTGTCGGTCCGATACGTACAGTCGGCTGCCTGACCCAGTGTACCCCCATGCTTTTACGCTGTGATAGGAAAGGTCAGCTATGGTTATCGCAACAGCTGTCCTCACACCGCTCGCCCGTCGGCTCGAAGCAATCATGTTCGGGCGGTACGAGCGCGAATATCAACTCTTCGAACAGGCCGTGCTGGTCGTCGCTGTCGGGCTGGCGCTGGCCTGGGGACTGGCCGCGTTCGGTGTTTTGCCGCTCGGTGCTGGCACGGAGTCACTGCTTGCGACCGCTGCGAGCATCGCCATTTCGGCGTTCGTCGTTGTCGGCTTGCTACAGTTCCTCGTCCTCGCGAACGTTCTCGAGCGGACGAACGAGGATGTCGCCACCAAGGCCGCTGAGCTCGAAGAGGCAGCCGAGCAACTAGAGACGACCGCCGAAGAGCTGGAAACGACCGCTGACGAGGTCGAAACCGCCGCTGAAACGGTTGACGAGGCTGTAGAGGACGTCGAGCAGACAGCGGACGAAGTCGAGCAGACGGCCGACGAGGTGGAACAGACCGCGGGCGAGGTCGAAGAAACCGTCGACGAAGTTGAACAGACAGCCGAGGAGGTCGAGCAGACGGCCGACGAAGTCGAACAGACTGCGACCGAGACCGGCGATGAGGACGCTGCCGAGAAGGTGACCGAAGTCAAGGACAAGACGACCGAAGTCAAGGACAAGACAACGGAAGTGAAAGACAAGACGACTGAGGTCAAGGACAAGGCGACGGACGCGAAAGACAGGACGACTGAAGTGAAAGACAAGACGACTGAGGTCAAGGACAAGACCAGCGACGCGAAACAGACCGCTGAATCAGTCACTGACGAGGTCGAAGCGGCCAAAGAGACGGCGAGTGAGGTCGAGGAGACAGCGTCGGAAGTCGAGGAGACGGTGCCGGCTGACAACGGCGATGACGACCGCGACTGAGTGGCTGTGACGCCCGGCTATCCATTGGATAGCGAGGATTGTCTACGGGATGTCTGCGGTCTGAGATGACGAGACATCGCGACGCGAACCGTTTGACCCCGAGAGCGGTCACGAACGGTATTGTTTAGACCCGTCGGAGTTTGCTGTTGGACATGGTTTCGATTCTCTTCGCTGTTGGGCTTCTGGTTGCCATTTTCGTCGGTTTCAACATCGGTGGGTCCTCGACCGGTGTCGCCTTTGGTCCGGCAGTGGGGTCGGACACCATCGGGAAGGTCACGGCTGCCGCCCTGATGTCCTGCTTCGCGGTGCTGGGCGGCGCGACCGTTGGGACCGAGGTCATCGACACGATGGGTGGGCAGATTGTCCCGAGCAGCCAGTTCACGCTGCTTGCCAGCGTGACGGTCCTCTTCTTTGTGGGGCTGGCGCTGCTGGTTTCGAACCTCTTCGGTGTGCCCGCCTCGACGTCAATGACCGCCGTGGGCGCTATCGCCGGCCTCGGCGTCGCGAGCGGCACCATCGACTGGGACGTGATGGGGCGCATCGTCTCTTGGTGGCTGGTCGCCCCCATCATCGCGTTCTGGCTATCGGCGGTCGTCGGTCGCTACCTCTACCCGCATCTGGCGGCCCGCATTGTCTTCGAGACTGACGGGCCGGAGACGACCCGACGCGAGCGTATCGGGCAGTTCCTCGTTGTCGCCATTGGCTGCTATATGGCCTTTTCGGCGGGGGCGTCGAACACCGCAAACGCCGTCGCACCGCTGGTGGGTAACGGCTCGCTGGGACTGTACCCCGGCGTGCTTCTGGCCGGCGGTGCCATCGCCGTGGGCGCGTTCACCATCGCCCGGCGGACCCTCGATACGGTCGGCAACGACCTCACCGAACTGCCGATTCTCGCAGCGCTCATCGTCGAGACGGTAAGCGCGACAATCATAAGCCTGCTGTCGGCTGCGGGCATCCCCGCGAGTCTCGCGGTGTCAGCGACGATGTGCGTCGTCGGCCTGGGATGGGGCCGGGCGACCCGGACGACGACGTTGACCGACGCTGCCGGCGCGGCGGTCAAGGGCACGCCAGCCGCTAGCGGCGACGGCGGCGTCTCGGTCAACGCGCTCGCGGCCGACCACGACGAGGACAGCCCGTCGGCCGGCGGGGAGTCCGAGGTCCCAGGAATCGGCGAAGAGGCTCCCGAATCGGCGACCACCGCCGCCGACCTGTTCAACCCCGCAGCGACGGGCCGAGTTGTGATGCTGTGGATACTGACCCCAAGCATCTCGGCGGTCGCCTCCTATCTGGTCTTCCAGTACGTCCTCTAGTCGCCGCCGGACGCCAGACCGTGCCCTTTACTCCCCGCCACGTCTGTCCTACGTATGGTTGAGGTTCTCTTCGCGCTCGGCATCATCGTCGCTATCTTCGTCGGCTTCAATATCGGGGGGTCGTCCACGGGTGTCGCGTTCGGGCCTGCGGTCGGGTCCAACACGCTTTCGAAACTCTCGGCAGCGGCCCTGATGACGATATTTGCGATGGCCGGTGGGCTCATCGTCGGCCCGGCCGTCGTCCAGAGCCTGGGCAGTGACCTCGTCGCCACGCAGTTCTCGCCGCTGATCAGCATTGTTGTCCTGTTTTTCATCGGTGTCGCGCTGTTCCTTTCGAACGTGGTCGGGGTTCCGGCGTCGACGTCGATGACGGCCGTTGGCGCTATCGCCGGCCTGGGACTTGCCCGCGGGACGTTGAACGCCGCTCTGATGCTCGAAATCGTCTCATGGCGGCTCGTCTCGCCGATTATCGCCTTCTGGGTCAGCGGCGTTATCGGACGGTACTTCTACCCGACACTCGTCGAGTGGTTCGCCGTCTCACAGAGCGAAGGGTCGCTACTGGATTTCGATCGCTCTGGTGCGATTCCGCGGCCGGCGCTCGGCGAGAACACGACGCCACGTGAGTTCGTCGGGACCGTCGTCGTCATCGGTATCGGCTGTTACATGGGTTTCTCGGCGGGGGCGTCAAACGTCGCCAACGCCGTTGCGCCCCTCGTGGGCAACGGCTCACTGGAGTTGTACCCGGCTATTCTGCTCGGCGGCGGCGCTATCGGCCTCGGTGCGTTCACCATCGCCCGCCGGACGATGGACACGGTCGGCAACGACCTGACCGACCTCCCGCTGGTCGCTGCCATCGTCGTCGCGGCAGTCGCCTCAACCATCGTCACCTTCCTCTCTGCACTGGGTATCCCAGCGAGTTTCGTCATCATCGCCACGATGAGCATCGTCGGGCTCGGCTGGGGCCGTGCGACGCGAACGACGAGCCTTTCGGACACTGTGCAGGGCGAGTCTCCCGCCGCTTCCGTTGGTGCGCTGACCACTGACGCGGAGGCCGCGGACGCCCCGACTGTTGGCGGGAAAAAGGGGACGCCGAAGCAGGCAGAGACTGAGCCCATCGGTGAGGAGTCGCAGGAGGACATCCCGTCAGCGTCGGATCTGTTCGAACCCGGAACGACTGCCAGAGTGATCTTCCTCCAGAATGTCGTCCCCTCGATTGCGACGCTCGCGGCGTATCTGGTGTTCAGGTTTCTGCCGATCGCCTGAGCTAGAATCGGCCCCGAACAGCTGTCCTCGATTCACGACGAATCCCCGCGTTGTCCCTCATTATTTTGCACGATCTAAAACCGAAGGGCAAAGTCTAACAGGGCGGGGTTCGAACCAATCAGGTGATGCCCACGGTAGAGTACCTTAACTACGAAGTAGTGGATGATAACGGCTGGGACATGTACGACGACGACGTCTTCGCAGAGGCGTCAGATATGGACCTCGACGGTGAGGACTACGGGTCCCTCGACGTGAACGAAGGCGAGTACATCCTTGAGGCCGCTGAGGCACAGGGCTACGACTGGCCCTTCTCGTGTCGTGCCGGTGCCTGTGCGAACTGTGCTGCTATCGTCCTCGAAGGCGACATCGACATGGACATGCAGCAGATCCTCAGCGACGAGGAAGTCGAAGACAAGAACGTTCGCCTGACCTGTATCGGCAGTCCGGACGCCGACGAGGTCAAGATCGTCTACAACGCCAAGCATCTCGACTACCTGCAGAACCGCGTCATCTAACGCGGCTCCTGCAGCGCACTACACTTTCTTCTTCCAGCAGCAACTGCCACCGACAGCCGTCGTACCGGAACCATTAGGGGGGCCGCTGTACTGCCTATAGCCGTGCTCGGGTCGATACCGGACCTGCTTCGGCTGGTCGCCGTCCCGGTGTTCGGGTGGGCGGCCTACCGCGACGTGAAAACTCGCCGGGTGCCCAACCGGACCTGGACCCCGCTTGCCGTGCTGGCGGTCGTACTCCTGCTGTGGGACGCCTACACCGTCTGGACCGGCCCGACAGCAGTCGGCCAGCGGCTGTTTCTTATCAGGGTCGCGATCAGTCTCGGCTTCGTTATTCCGCTGTCGTACGGCTTCTGGCTCATCGGCGGCTTCGGCGGTGCTGACGCGAAGGCGTTCATGCTCATTGCCGTTCTCTTTCCCGTCTATCCGGTGTACTACCTGCCCATACCGAGCGTCGCCCTCCCGCTTCAGCAGACCGCTATCGGCGTCTTCTCGCTGACGATACTCTCAAACACCGTGCTTGCCGGTGTTGTCTACCCGCTGGCTGTCGCTGCCGGGAACCTCGCCCGGGGGCGATTTTCGCTGGCGATGTTCATCGGCCGGCCCGTCAATGCCGCCAACGTCACCGAGGAGTACGGTCGACTGCTCGAATCGCCCGATGGGTTCGACCGTGGTGGCCTCGACCTCGACGCCCTCCGGATGTACCTCCAGTGGCGCGGTTGCTCGCTCGCTGATATCCGTGCCGACCCCGAGCAGCATCGGCGTCCGGCCTCCCTCCCAGCGGTCCCGAACGACCCCGGCGACGGCTCTCTGGTGACCGATGACGGCGACCCGGCGTCCGGCGATGTGGCCGAACCGTCAGCCCACGTCGCCGGGGCCGATGGGGCGGCCCATCCCGACCAAACCGACGACCCGTGGGGTGCCGAGCGGTTCCTTGACGATATCGATCACTCGGCCTACGGTACATCGCCGGCCCAACTCCGCGACGGGCTGGATGTACTTGTCGAACAGGACGAGGTGTGGATATCGCCGGGGATTCCGTTCCTCGTCCCGATGTTCGCCGGACTGGTCGTCTCGCTCACCTATGGCGACGTGCTGTTCTCGCTGTTGCAGGCGGTCGGGCTGGCCTGACCCCTGACAGCAGAAGACCTATTTTGCGGACACACCTCGGCCCGAGTATGACCGACGTCGACCTCGCATTCGACGAGCAGGAGTACATCCCGGCGGTCGCGCAGGACGCCGACTCCGGTGAGGTGCTTATGCTCGCCTACGTCACCGAGGAAGCGCTCCGGAAGACCCGCGAGACGGGGGAGGCCCACTACTACTCGCGGAGCCGGGACGAACTCTGGCACAAGGGCGGGACGAGCGGCCACACGCAGGCCGTCGAAGAAGTGCGGGTCGACTGCGACGGGGACGCGCTGCTGTACATCGTTGACCAGACTGGCGGGGCCTGCCACACCGGCTACGAGTCCTGTTTCCACCGAACTGTCGATGGCGAGACGGTCGGTGAGCAAGTGTTCGACCCAGACGACGTGTACTAATGGCACGATCCGATACTGAGATCGAAAGCGGCGCGGGACCCCCCGACGCCGTGGCGGAACTCGAACAGGCCGCTGATGCGTACGCCCGAGCACAGGCGCGCGTCGAGAAAATCGGTGCGGACGCACTCCGTGACTGCCGTGAGATCTACCGTGAACTGTGGAATTTGCTCGAAAGCTACGACGGTCGGGCGACCGGCGGTGGTGACTTCGAGGCGTTCATGGAGTTTCAGGGTCAGGTCGGAACGCTGACCGACGACCTCCCAGAGGACCTGCCCGAACGGGAGACCTTCGAAGAAATCGACGATTTCCTTCAGCAGCGGCGGCTCACCGAGAGCGACTTCGAGCAGGCTCGCGAGATGCTCTCCCCTATCGGCGACCTCGTCGGGCGCCTCGACGAACTCGATGACGCACGTGAGCAGTACAAGAAAGCCCGAACGGACGCTGGCCGTCGACGCGACGAACTGAGCGACCGCATCGATGACCTCGAACGCCTCCAGCGGCTCGGCGACGCCGATCTCGATGCCCCGGTCGAGCACCTTCGTGAGCCAATCGAGCGCTACAACGACGCCGTCACCGAGGCGTTCACTGAATTTCGCCGCAACACGCCCGCCAGAGACGTGCTGGCGGTTATCGAGCGAGCGGACGCGTATCCGCTAGTCGAGTTCAGGTCCCCACCCGCAGAACTGCTGACGTACGTTCGCGAGCACGACGCCGGGACTGAGCCGATTCCGAAACTACTGGAGTACGCTGACTACTCCGCCTCCAAACTGGACCACTACGTCGACGACACCGCAGCGCTCCGCAGCACCGTCGCCACCCGGCAGACGTATCTTCGGCGGCTTGACGCCGAGCCGGTGCGGATCGACTGGCCGCCGCCATCGGCGACCGCTCTGCCATGGCTCTGCCAAGCGTACCGCTCGGTTGTTGCCCGCTTCGCCGATGAGTCGGTTGTCGCCGCACTCCGGGCGGTGCGTGGACTCGCGGAGCGAGACGACTACGAGCGGCTCCGGGAGAGCGCTCTCGCTCGCTCGGAACTCACAGAAGCCGAACGCGAGCGGCTGGCAAGCGGTGCTGTCGAACAGGAACTGTCGGCCGCCCACAAGGCCAGAGCGGCTATCGATGACGCGCTGGACACCTATTCGCCGCTGTAAGTATTTGTTTGCTGGGTCGCTCGGCTAACCATCGTTTCGGCGAGTTCCTCGGCGCGGTCAAGTGTGCGCGCTTCGGCGTAGACCCGGACAACGGGCTCCGTCCCGGACGGTCGGGCAAGTACCCAGCCGTCGCCGTAGTCGAGGCGGTAGCCGTCTGTCGTGTCGAGGTCGGCTGTCGCCTCGTTTGCATGGGCCTCGATGCCTTCGAGCATCGACTCGCGCTCTTCTTCGGTTTCGTATTCGAGGTTCCGCCGGACGTTGTAGTAGTCGTCGTAGTCCGCGGCAACCTCGCTTGCGGGCCGGTCAGCGACGAGTTCGAGGAACTTCGCGGCGGTGAACGCGCCGTCTCTGGCGATACGGTAGTCGGGGAAGAGGATGCCGCCGTTGCCTTCGCCGGCAATCGCGACGTGGGTCCCCTCGTTTTGGAGTTTGCGGATGCGACTGACGATATACGTCGAGCCGATAGGAGTCAGTGAGAGAGTCGCACCAGCGTCCTCGACGACGTCGACAAGTCGCTGGGAGGCATTGACCGCCGAGACGACGCCGTCGCCGGACTCGATTTTCGCCGCCGCAAGCGCGGCCAGCGCGGCGTCGCCTTCGATGTGTGTACCGGTCTCGTCGACGAACATCCCGCGGTCGGCGTCGCCGTCGTGGGCGAATCCGAGGTCGGCGTCGGTCGCGCGGACGAACGCCCGCAGGTCTTCGAGGTTCTCGGCGACGGGTTCGGGGTCACGGCCGGGGAAGTGGCCGTCGGGCTGGGTGTTGACGGTGTGGACTTCACAGCCGAGTTCGCGGAACAGGTCGGGGCTTGTAAGAGAGCCAGCTCCGTGGCCGGAGTCGACGACGATAGTGAGGTCGGCGTCGGCGATGCGGTCGCGGTCGACGGCAGCAAGCACCTGCTCGCGGTATCGGCGGCGGGCGCTCTCGATGGCGGTGTCTGACCCGACTGTCTCCCAGTCTGCGTAGTTTGGAGTGTCGTCCCGGAGCGACTGCTCGACGTGGTCGAGCGTGCTCCGTGTCAGTTCAACCCCGTCGGCGCCGATGAGCTTCACGCCGTTGTACGCGGCCGGATTGTGGCTCGCGGTAATCATCACGCCCGGGACGGCCTCACGCTCGCAGTAGGCCTGCAGTCCCGGTGTCGGCACGACGCCGAGGCGGTCGACATCGAACCCGACGGCCGTCAGCCCGCTTGTCGCGGCGTTGATAAACGTCCGCCCGGTCGTCCGCGTGTCCCGGGCGATCGCCACGCGGTCGTGGTCGTCACGCCAGACGTCCCCGGCGGCCTGTGCAACCCGAAGGACGTACCGCGGTGTCAGCTCATCGCCCGCGACACCTCGGACGCCGCTCGACCCGAACACTTGCATTCGAGCGAGTGTCTGAGGCGGAAGGGCTTAGGAATGTCGCTGTCTGAATCCAACAGTCATTAGCCCCGTGACCGTTCAGTGAGCGTATGGCAAACGACGAACTCATCGCGGCGCTACGAGACGCTGAAGCCGTCAAATTCGGGGAGTTCGAGCTCTCCCACGGCGGCACGTCGAACTACTACGTCGACAAGTATGTCTTCGAGACAAACCCGGACTGTCTGGACCTCATCGCCGGGGCATTCGCCGAGCGCATCGCCGACTGGGACACGGACGCCACCCTGGCCGGCGTCGCCCTCGGTGCGGTCCCGCTGGTCGCGGTCACTAGCGTCGAAACTGGGATTCCTTACGTCATCGCCCGCAAGCAGGCCAAGGAGTACGGCACGGGCAACCGAATCGAGGGCGACCTGACCGACGGCGAGGAGGTCATCATCCTCGAAGACATCGCCACGACCGGCCAGAGCGCGGTCGACGCCGCCGAGGCACTCCGCGAGGCTGGCGCTGTCGTCAACCGAGTGCTCGTCGTCGTCGACCGGGAGGAAGGGGCCAGCGAGAACCTCGCCGACCACGACCTCGAACTGTCCTCGCTCGTAACCGCGTCGGACCTGCTCGCCGACGCACCCGACGACATCGACGCGTAGCGCAGGTGGAACTGCTGCCGACGGTGCGCGGCTGGGACACACCACCGATGTGTTCTTGACGCTGGCTCGCCTATTTGCGTGTGCAATGGCCAATCTCGAACTCTACGAACTCGAAGGCTGTCCGTACTGTGCGAAGGTAATCAAGAAGCTCGACGAACTCGGACTCGACTACGAGTCCCACATGGTCCCGCGGTCCCACGGCGACCGGACCGAAGTCAAGGAGGTTTCGGGCCAGACCGGTGTTCCGGTACTCATCGACGAGGACAACGGCGTCGACGGAATGCCCGAATCCGACGATATCGTCGAATATCTCGAAGAGACGTACGGACAGTAAACCCGGCGCTTACGCTGTTTCTCGTTTTCATTTGGCAACGAAGACTGATAGCGCCCGCTCAGGCCACTTCTTCGCGGTCCTCGCCGCGCTCCATAATCAGGTCGCGCAGATCGATGGCGTCCTCGATGTTCTCCATCTCCTCTTTCTCGATGAGCGCGGTCCCTTCGACAGACTCCCGCCGGAGTTCGTCGACGACGTACACCGACCGGGTCCGGGTCACTTCACCGACCGACGACATGATTCGCGCTCGCTTTTCGGCGGTTTCGGTGAACGCCGAGTGACCGGCAAGGACCTGCCCATGCTCGTCGTCGCTCTCGTTGACGCTCTTGAACGGCGCGCGGTCCGTCGGGTGGACCTCGAACCCGATGCGGGTGAACACTGTCACAATCGGCTCGTCCTCCGGCGCGACATCAGGATCGTCCGGTGTCGGCTCGTCGTCACGAACTTCCTCGGCGCCTTCGAGGACGCTCACCGGCGAGGTCAGCGGCGCGTCGAACAGGTCTTCGAGTTCGGCGGCCACTTCGACGGAGGCGTCCATCCCGTCCTCGTATTTCGAGACTGTCCGCCGGGAGACGCCCAGCTCTTTCGCCAGACGGCCAAGCGACCAGTCGCGGTTCTCGCGCACGTCGGCGAGGATTTCGGAGTCGATGTTGACGTAGAGTCCGCCCGGCGCGGCGTAGATGAGTGGCGGGACCTCTTCGACGAACAGGTCCATCGCGGTGTCGGGTGACAGCACGGGGACGCCGTGCCGGAAGTAGACGACACCAGGTTTCAGTTCCTCGTCGCGCGTTCGGAGGCCAATCACGATCGGGGTAGCATTCAGATACGTGCCCAGTCGCCGCATCTCGCCTCCGGTCTGTGCGTCGAAGGCGTCGATGTTGCCCAGTATCTTCAGGAGCAACACGTCCTCACCGCGACGGGCAGCGATGTCGAAACTCTTCGGCCGAATCGCACAGCGGTCGCTGACGAGGAAGCCAGCGTCTTCGAGCATCGCCATGACGTTTTCCACCAGCGCCGACCGTGACATAGTACTCTGTACCTCTACTGAGTCTAGCCCGCTCACCCATTATATGTATTGCGCCGTCCGTTGACCTCTCAAGCCGAATCGAGGGCCCGTGACGAAAGGCGTTTGACCGCTTCGGGGCTACACCGTAGCGTGACCGTCGTCGGCCTCGATGATACGGACTCGCGCGAACGGGGAATGTGTACGACCTACGCTGCCGCGACCCTCGCCGAGTCGATCCGGAACGCTGGGGGGACTGTCGAGCGACTGCTCCTCGTCCGTCTGAACCCCGCCGTCGAACACAAGACTCGCGGGAACGCGGCGTTAGCGGTGCATACGGACCTCGACCCCGACAGAGCGCTTGGACTGGCCGAGGATGTGCTCGACATGGCTGAGACCGACGACCCACGGACCAACCCCGGCGCTATCGTCGCCGACTGCGACCCCGACGCTGTCCCACCGCAGGTCGCAACGTTCGCCCGTGAAACAATCCGGTCCATACAGGACCCGATGGCCGCGACGACGCTAGCTGACGTGGTGGGGTTCGCTCGCTGCCAGCGGGGCAACGGCCGCGGACTCGTCGGCGCGCTCGCGGCGGTCGGAGCCTGGGCCGCGCTGTCGGACTGGACCTACGAACACATCGCCTACCGGGAGCAAGACCGGTGGGGCACTGAGCGGGCGGTCGACGGCGAGAGCGTCCGCGCCGCGGCCGAGGAGTACTACCCGGACGTGTGGGACACTGTCGACCGAGAGTCGGGCTATCCGGTTTGTGTGCCGCGGACACCGTGTCCGATTCTCTACGGGATTCGCGGCGACGACTCAACCGCCTGCCGCGCCGTCGCGGATGCAATCGACAGCGAACCCATCGCCCGCCGAGCGATGTTCGTGACGAACCAGGGGACCGACGTACATCTACAGGATGCGACAGTCGACGCGGTCACGGCCGACAGCGCCTACCGCGTCACCGGCCATGTGGTCGAGGCCCCCGAAACGCGGGCGGGGGGACACGTGTTTTTCACCCTCGAAGGCGACGGCGCGACCCTCGACTGTGCGGCCTTCGAGCCGACAAAGGGCTTTCGCGACCGGGTTCGTTCGCTCAAAGCCGGCGACCGACTCACCGCCTGTGGTGAAGTGAGCGACGGGACGCTCAAACTGGAGAAGTTCGCGGTCCGGGACCTCGTTCGGACGGAATCCGTTACACCGGACTGCCCGGACTGTGGCCGGTCAATGAAATCCGCCGGCCGGAACCAGGGCTATCGGTGTCGGGACTGCGGGACCAGCGCTGATGGCAAGACTGAGGAGTCCATCGAGCGGGGACTGGAACGCGGGTGGTACGAAGTCCCGCCGGTCGCGCGCCGCCATATCGCGAAGCCGCTGGTCCGTGGCGGGTTCGATGCGCCAACCCACCCGTCTCGCTGAGACGGAGTTATCTCGGGTTACCGGTCCATCTGCACCTCGGGGCCGATACTATCCCGAAGTAGGCGCCACCAATTCGCACGCGACGTGATCTCGTCGTGTACACTTCTCGCCCAGCGATCGATTGCGGCTCCAGTTGTGTCTGCTATCTGGTTCGAACTGGCTACCGGTCAGTAAGCACCACGAATATTCCGGTAATACGGGGATATATCCCGATTTAGACTACGGATAACAATATTGCTATACTGTTATCTGCGGCCATGTGCCCTGAGCGGTCAGATGCCCGGCAGCAAAATACGACGGACGGCGAGGCCACCGAGAAACTATTGACTGTCGAACACGAGCCGGCTGCGGGTGGCGGCCAGCGTTCAATCTTGTATCCGCCCGGCAGTACGGGCTCCGAACTGGAAGGGAACTGGCTGGCTGTTTCGTCGGACCTTCTCGTCTCTCTCGACGACGTTCAGTAGCCCTTACACCCGATAACCGACAGGTAACAATAATAACACCTGTCGTGAATCGGAACATGGACTCCGATACCCGGTCGACGAGCGAGGTGACGGCAGCGGCTGACGCTGACGAGGAAACGCTGCCTGCCGTGGTACGCTCCCGTCCCGACGGCAGCGAGCGACTCATCTGCTACGCGCCAGATGTCGACACGACAAATGTAGAGGATCAGTGGCTCTCCGTTGATGCCGACTTTCCAGTATCGACGCTGTTGATGCGCTAGTCGTTTCGCCCGGTCAACGCGACAACCACGTCGTCACCGTCCTGGAGTTCTCCCCGCTCTCTGAACTCGGGTAGCGCCGCTGTCGCCGTCGCACACGTCGGCTCGACGTGAAACCCCGCTGCACCGAGCCGATCTCGTTCCCGCTCCGTTGCCGCCGCGGAGACGGCGACGGCGGCACCCTCGGTCTCGTTGATAGCGTGCCGTATTTGCCGGCCGCGTGGCGGGTCTCGGATGTGGATCCCGTCGGCGAGGTCATTGGCGGCAGCGTCATCGGGTGTATTCCCCTCTTCGTCAGCGATGGGACTGTACCCGACCGCTTGCGTTCCCAGTATACGCGGGATAGCGTCCGTCCATCCAGCTTGCTCCAGCGCCTGAAATCCGCGGTAGAGGCCGAGAAACAACGTCCCATGACCGAGCGGCGTGACGACGGCGTCCGGAACGCTCCAGTCCCGCTGGGCGGCGATTTCGTAGGCGGCTGTCGCTGTCCCGGCGAAGAAGGCAGGATTCCAGGCGTGGCTGGCATACCAGCCCGCCCCGTTCTCTACAGCGTCGATACAGGCTTCGGTTACGGACTCTCTACTCCCCTCAACTGGAACCACGTCCGCACCAGTCCGCTCGATGCGGCGAACCTTTGCGTCCTTCGCGCTCGTGGGGACGTATATCTCCGCGTCCAGCCCTGCCCGCGCCGCGTAGGACGCAACCGCCAGCCCGGCGTTGCCCGAGGAGTCTTCGAGCACGCGGTCGGTTCCGACGTCGAGCGCTTCGGCGATGACCGTCGCGGCGCCGCGGTCCTTGAAACTCCCCGTCGGGTGGAGATACTCTAGTTTGAACGTGGCGTCCCACTCGGGCGCGTCGACCAGCGGCGTCCAGCCCTCGCCGAGGCTGACTCGCTCATCCATCGGGAGGAACTCGGCGAAGTCCCAGACGCCGCTGGTCCGTGAGAACTGGCCCGGTCGGCTATCGGGCAGCGGCTGCGTGGCATAGTCGAGCGGTGCCCCGCAGGAACACCGCCAGGGTTCTGCACGCGGATACTCCCGGTCGCAGGCACTACAGGTGCGCATAGATGCACTGGAGCACCCATCGTTCAAAAACCGGCGGCATCTCCGGCCACAGTAGTCGGTGTCTGTGGCCGCGGCGGAGCGAACAGAGCGGCGGCCGGGCGGCCGTTCCGTCGGCCGCCACGGGGAAAGGCAGGTCTGTGAGCGGGCATACGCAGCGCTTTGTGCCACGCGAACCCCCGGATAAAAACGCGAGTCCTAGTAGGTATCGATGTTCGTCCCGACCGAGCAGACGTACTCGCCGGTCGCGACCTGCGGGAGCCGGCGGGCACGCCAGAACACGCCACTGGAGTCGGCGGTGATTTCGGCCTTCGGATCGCCGAACACATCGGTCACTTCGAACAGCGTCTCGCCGCGGGCGACGCGGTCCCCGAGGTCGGGTTTGAGGTCGATGAGGCCGCCGACGGGAGAGCCGTACTGTTCGAACCCGGAAGCGCGGGTCTGCGGGCGCGTATCGTGGTGGCCATCGAGGAAGCCGTAGTAGTGCAATACGTTGAAGATGCCGTCGACGCCGCGCTGGATGGAGTTTTCGTCCCACCCGACACAGCCGCCGAGTTCGGGGTCGATTGTTGGCACGCCCTCGTCAGGGGCAGCGCGAGCCAGCTGTCCATCGGGACCTTTCTGGTCGAGGATGTAGCCACAGCCAAACACTTTCGCGAGTTCGAGACACTCCTCGTGGAGGCGATGCCGGGTGCCACACCGGACCCGCACCTCGTCGATCATCTGCGAGGTCGACCCCTGATGCAGGTCGAGCACGTAATCAGCGCTGATGGCGGCGTTGAACGTCGCCGCGGCGATGCGCTCGCTCGATGTCCCTGTTTTATCGCCCGGATACGCCCGATTCATCTTCGTGTCGTCGACCGGGTTGCGGTGCTCGGCGACCTGGAACGCGTGGTAGTTGACGACGCCACAGACCAGAATCGTCCCCGATAGCTCCATCGGGTCGAGCTGTGGGAGCGTCCGCTGGATGACGCCGACACCGTTCAGCTCGTCACCGTCGCTGGCCGCCTGTATGTAGAGCGTCCGTCCGTCGTCGACACCGTTGACGACGGCGACCGGTAGCCCGAACGTCGACCCGTCACGGGTCTCACCGACCTCCAGCCGCCCCGTGTCTTTCTCACCGGGAGCGGCGGTCGCCGTACCGAAAGTAACCATTGTTCCCACGTTTGCCTTGGGAGCCTTTACTGGTTCGGATTTCGCCAACAGTTGCGCCGGACCGACGGCATCTTGGGGCCGCCGACCCTATCGGCAGCTGTGTCCCAGTCCGAGCCACAGAGCGGCAAAGCGGCGATGGTCGCGGCGCTGAACGTGCCACGCAACGCGAAAATCGGCTTTGTGCTCGCTGGCCTGTTCACGGCGGGGCTCTTCGCCCTGTTCGTCCTGCCAGGGGCCCAGCGGCCGATTGGATTCTACGTGGCGCTGGCGTTCGTTCTCGTGACGTCGCTTGGTGGGCTGCTGACAGCGCTGTTCACGGCCGTATCGGCCGTGCGACTCGCCAGACAAGTAGAGAGCTAGGCGTCCTTTGCTAGGTCCGTAAGCCGGTCGCCGCCGGTTCGAGTCCCCTTTGCGATGAGTACGTCGCCCGTCTGAATCTGCGTTTCCGGGCCCGGTGAGACGACCCAGTCGCCTCCCTCGCGGCCGGTCCGCTCGCTCTCCCCGGCGCCGCGCCGTATCGCGATGATCCGCATGCCCGTCGCCGTCTTAACTTCCGCGTCGCCGATGGTCGTCCCCGCAAGGTCGCTATCGGGGTACACCGTCGTTCGGACGATGATCTCGTCGGATTCCTGAACAGCTTCAGCGACGACCGGATGCGTCGACAGCCCTCGCAGGACACCCTCGCTCATTTCCAGCGCGGCGTCGGAGACGACCTCCGTCGACCGGGCCAGATGGACGAGGCCCCGCAGGGAGACTGGGTCGTCGATGTCGGCGGCGGCCCGGAGCGTCCAGGCCTCGAACCGTGACTGCAGCGCATCGACCTCGGCTTCGAGTTCGACGACTTCCTCGGCGACCTCCGTGCTGTCGAACAGAACCGCGCCGTAGGCCAGGTCGACGGCCAGTTCGCCCATGTCTTTCATCAACACGATGGAGTCAACGGCCCGCTCGAGGTCTCGAACGCCTCCTTCCGGTGGCTCCGGCGGTTCGTACACCTCGCCCATCGCGTCCTGATACACTTCGGAGATACCGTCCTCCGGCCCCCGGAACAGCGCCACGTCGCCCGTTTCAAGGCGCGTCTCCCGGTCGGGGTTGAGCAACCAGTTCCCCTGCCGTCGGATCGCCAGCGCCCGGACACCCGTCTCGGTTTCGAGATTCAAGCTCCCCAACGTCTCATCGGCTAGCGGAGAGCCTGAACCGATCGTCGCCCGCACGAGCGTCTCGACGGCCTCGGGCAGGGCCGCCCGCATTGTATCCGGCAGGCCAATATCTTCTAGCACTATTTTGGCGATGTCGCCGGCGGCGTCACTGATCTTCTCAGCGGCCCCAACCATCCCCAGAACCGGGGCGAGCGATTCCGCGTCCGCCGTCGACCGGCAGGCCATCAGGAGACTCATGCGCGCGCGCAACTGGAGCACGTCCATTTTCTCCTCTAATTCCAGCACCTCCGCAGCCACGTCGTCGCTACCCAGCAGAACAGCCGAATACGAGAGGTCAATGAGCAACTCGGCAGTGTCTTTCATCTCGGCCAGCACCTGCTTGACGCTGACCGGTTCGTACTCGACCGTCCCTGTCGGGTCCATAGCCGCCGGTTCGATGGCCCCGAGCAAAAACGTTCCTCACTGTGTGGCGAGATAGCGCGCCCCGATATGTGTCGTGACTGGCCGTTTGCACACAAGTGTGGGTGATATGCTGGGACACCAGCCCGGATTTGACGGGAAGCTGCTGGACAGTCGTCCAATAACTGTTCTCTGACATTGTGCCACACACGCTCAGAAAGAAAATGTTTTTCCCGGAAGGTAGGGAACTGATTGCGTATGTCCGACGACCTCAAGAAGGGACTCGAGGGTGTCATCGTCGCCGAGTCCGAACTCAGCGTTATCGACGGCGACGCTGGCAAACTCGTGTATCGGGGGTACACCATCGAGGACCTCGCAAAGGGTGCCAGCTACGAAGAGGTGCTGTACCTGCTCTGGCACGGCCACCTGCCGAACCGGGACGAGCTCTCCGAGTTCAAGCAGGCAATGGTGGACGCACGCGGCGTGGACGACAATGTCATCTCGACCGTGCGACAGCTCGCCGAAGCGGACGAGAACCCGATGGCAGCGCTCCGGACTGCGGTGTCGATGCTCTCGGCGTTCGACCCTGCGCCCGAGGACGCCGAACCGACCGACGAGACGGTCAATCTTGAAACTGGACGGCGGATCACGGCTAAAATCCCGACAATCATCGCGGCGTTCACGCGCATCCGCGACGGCAAGGAACCCGTCGAACCCCGCGACGACCTCGACCACGCGGCGAATTTCCTCTACATGCTCAATGGTGAGGAGCCGGACGACGTGCTCGCCGACGTGTTCGACCAGGCGCTTGTGCTCCACGCAGACCATGGCCTCAACGCCTCGACGTTCTCGGCTATCACGACGGCGTCGACGCTGTCGGACGTTCACAGCGCGGTCACCTCCGCTATCGGGACGCTGAAGGGACCGCTGCACGGCGGGGCGAATCAGGACGTTATGGAGATGCTAAAGGAGGTCGACGACGCCGAATCTGACCCGCTCGACTGGGTCAAGAACGCCCTCGACGAGGGCCGCCGCGTCTCCGGCTTCGGCCACCGCGTCTACAACGTCAAGGACCCGCGCGCGAAGATTCTCGGCGAGCGCTCGAAGGAACTCGGCGAGGCCGCCGGGACGCTCAAGTGGTATGAGATGTCGACCACCATCGAGGACTACCTCATGGAAGAGAAGGGACTGGCCCCGAACGTCGACTTCTACTCGGCGTCGACCTACTACCAGATGGGTATCCCCATCGACATTTACACCCCCATCTTCGCGATGTCCCGGGTCGGTGGCTGGGTCGCCCATGTCTTCGAGTACATCGAGGACAACCGCCTGATCCGACCCCGCGCCCGCTACGTCGGCAAGAACACCGACGAGACGGAGTTCGTGCCGCTGGACGAGCGGTAGGACGCCCCCGCTGTCAGTCGTCACTAACCTGTTACTACCGCGTGGCCGCTTGCGAAGGCGAAGAAGGGAAGCGAGACGAGCATACCGCGGCCTTGGTCGCGGTTTCACGCGAATCGCGAGGCGATTCGCGCTTTTTTCGCCCACGTTTTTCGAGGAGTGGTCGCCGAAGGCGACCCGACGCTGAAAAAGGTGGTTAGCCAAACACCGACTTGAACCGCGTCACGCCGTCGTCGGTGCCGGCGATGACGAGCTTATCGCTCGGTTCGATAGTCACGTCAGGACCGAGGTCGGTGATGACGGCGCCGTTGCGCTCGATGGCGACGACTGTACAGCCTGTCCGTGAGCGGACATCGGCCTCGCCGATCGTCGTATTTCCGAGGCCGTTAGCGGCGACGCGGATGACCTCGACTTGCTGGTCCATCGAGATAACGTCCTCGTCTTCGAGAATTGTGGAGGCAAGCATCCGGCCGCTGACCGTTGACAGCGCAAGGACGTAGTCAGCGCCCGCCCGGTACATTTTCTGGACGTTCTCGCTTTCCTCGGCACGGGCGATGATTTCGACGTCCGGGTTGAGGTCACGGATGACAAGTGTCGCGAACTCGGTATCGGTGTCCTCCGACAGGGCGAGAATAACCGTTCTGGCTGTGCCAACGCCAGCGTGTCGTAGCTCTTCGGGATCTGTCGCGTCGCCGACGACATCGACGCCCTGTGCGTCGGTCTGATCAAGCACCGTATGCGGCACCCCGGCGTTCGTAAGCGCTGACGTGATCGTCTGGCCGACCTCGCCGGCACCGATGATTACCGTCTCTCCGCGGCGGAAGCCACGCACGCTGGAGAGGGTCAGCTGTTTGAGCTGCTCCAGTTGGGACTCAGTCCCCGACACCAGTAGGACTGTACTACCGTCAAGCTCGGCGTCGGGGTCGGGCGGACTCACGAACTGGCCACGGAACCACGCGCCGATGACATTGACGCCGGTCTCCTCGCGGATGCCGCTGTCGGCCAGCGTCGTTCCGACGAGATCGCTCCCGCGGTGGATTGGCAGTTCGGCGATGTCGAAGTCCTCGCCGATCTCTATCGAGTCCCCGAGCGTCGTCGAGACGCCGGTCGTCACCTTGCTCGCGAGGCTCTCGCCGAGCAGTCCGCGCGGCGATAGGACGGCGTCGGCGCCGGCGAGGTCGTGGTACTTCGCGCGGTCGGGCTCCTTGACAACGCTGACGGTCTGGACGGACTCGTCGACCTCGCGGGCAGTGAGGATGATACTGGTGTTGACTTGGTCGGACGCGTCAGCGACCAGTGCGCGGGCGGATGACAGATGGGCTCGTTCGAGTCCATCGACGGACTGTGGGTCGGCGTGGATGACATAGTACCCGTCTTCATAGAGGTCGTTAGCCCGGTCCCGGTCTGGTTCGACGATGACGTAGTCAACGTCCCAGGTGTCGAGTTCGGTGACGAGCGTTTCACCGCGGGGGAGAACTGACAGATAACGACATGATCGCTGAGGCCGTTCTCGACGGTGTTCGGAGCTTTCGTCGCCATCGCCTCTTCGAACAGCGGAAACAGCAACACCGGAAGTGCGAGGAAAATGAGCACGACGCCGGTGATATCCATCACGATGACGAGCAGCCGCATCTCCGTGGTGCTCCATGGTGCGTCCGAGCCGTACCCGGTCGTGGTGAACGTTTCGACCACGACGCGAAGCGACCGCAGGAACGGTTGCGGATCGTTTTCAAACGCCACCATTCCGTAGTCGTATGCAAACGCATACCCCAGAATGATGCCGCCAAGCGCGACGATATACAATAGCGTCCGTCGCAGCCAGGTATCCATCTACTACGTTCTGGGATACCGAGTGTAAAACAGTTCTGTCCGGCTAGCCGACGGTCGCGTCCTGTGACGAGCAGTAGCGGTGCGCAACTCTACCCGGATGCTGTCTTGCACTTTCACTTTCACCGCGCTACGACGGGATTTAAGTCAATCGCGTTCGTTCTCCCGCGTGCAGTCACACGCTCCCCCTTTCCGTTTCAGGCCACTACCCGTGTAGTTGCAACTGTAACATCTGCCGAGACTGCATAGTCGGCCCACAGTATAACATGGTCCGGTGAATAGCCACTCGCATGCTCTCATTTGAGGATGTCCTCGCGGCACAGGACACCGTCTCCGAGACGGCCAGACACACACCGCTTGATTACTCGCACACGTTTTCCGCGATGACGGGCGCGGATATCCATCTCAAACTCGAACTGTTCCAGCGCACGGGGTCGTTCAAAATACGGGGTGCGACCAACCGTATCGCGTCGCTCTCAGACGCTGAACGGGAGGCTGGTGTCGTCACAGCGAGTGCCGGCAACCACGCTCAGGGGGTCGCGCTGGCCGCCACGCGAATCGGCGTTGATTCGAAGATCGTGATGCCGGAACGAGCCCCGGTTTCGAAAGTGAAGGCGACCCGGAGCTACGGCGGCAACGTGGTCCTCCACGGCCGGGACTACGACGCAGCCGCCGAACACGCCCACGAACTCGAACGCGAGGAGGGCCGAACCTACGTCCACGCCTTCGACGACGAGAAAGTAATGGCGGGACAGGGGACCATCGGACTGGAGATCTACGAGGATCTCCCCGGCGTTGATACGGTCGTCGTTCCTATCGGCGGCGGCGGGCTCATCAGCGGCATCGCCACAGCGCTCAAAGGCAAGGACGAACGCATCCGCGTCATCGGCGTGCAAGCCGAGGGGGCCTCCAGCGTGGCCGAATCCCTGGAGAAGGGCCACCGCATCGAGCGTGATAGTGTCGAGACCATCGCCGACGGCATCGCCACCCGTACTGTCGGCGAGCAGACGTTCGACGTCATCAGCGATCGCGTTGACGAGGTCGTGACGGTGTCAGACTCGGAAATCGCTGTCGCGCTGACGACGCTGTTAGAGCGCTCGAAAACGCTTGCTGAGGGCGCGGGTGCCGTTGCGCTGGCTGCTGTCATGGAGGAGAAGTTCGACTTCGAGGACGACGAGACGATCGTCCCCGCGCTGTGTGGCGGGAATATCGACCTGAACATGTTGACCAACGTCATTATGCGCGGCCTCGTCGAGACCGGTCGCTATCTCAAAATCCGAACCGTCCTTCAGGACCGCCCCGGCGCGCTGGAAGAACTCGTCGAGGTCCTGTCACGCGAGCAGGTCAACATCTACGGCATCGAGCACGACCGGACCAGTCGCGACGTGGCGATGAGTTCGGCCGAGGTCGAACTGGACCTTGAGACCCGCGGCCACGACCACGTCGACGAACTCATCGACGCGCTCACCGACGAAGGGTACGAGGTCGACGTGCTCGTCTGACTGCTCCGCCCGAGACACCAGATGGCCTGCATATGAAGGCCCTGCTGGACCAATAGGGCCTGACCTATCAACGCCCGCGTCATCGCAACCCAACGGGACCGTTTCTGACCGGTTCCACTGCACACTGTCTCGCCCTCGCAAGCACAACACTGGCGCTGCAACGGCCGGAACAGGTGTATATGTCATCACTGGCATCGCTGCACGCTAGTACTGTGCTCCAGATCTCTCGACATCCCCGTAACCGGTGGTCTGGATGGTAGCACTCCCGTTCGCTGCGCCATCGACTGTGACCGTGCCGCTGCAGTCCGGTGGCGGGCTGTTGTACTACGCGGTCGTCTTGGTGATTCTCGCCGTCGTCGCTGGGATTGCCGGGTTCCGTGGCATCGCCGGGCTGAGCTTCCGCGTCGCGAAGTTCCTCATCGTCATCTTCCTCGTGTTGGCGCTCGTCACGCTCCTGCTCTGATTCCGGCGATGTTTTAGTCGCAGCGACCACCATTTTGTGTATGCGATGGTCTGCACGTACAGTACCTGCCGACACAACAGCACGGAGCGGGGAGAGCTGATGGACCCACGAACGAAGGGTAGCCTTCTGTGGGGCGTCGTTGGGACCCTCGCGTTTCTGGTTCTCATCCAGGGCTACGAACTGCTGGCCGGGACGCCGGTGTCGATATCGGCCAAAGCTGGTGTCGCTGTCGCCGTCGGTGTCGGGGCGACGCTCGCCTCATACCGTATGCAACCCCGGCTGTTCGGAAACGAAAGCCCTTAATCGCCCGCCCTCGCACTCTTGAAGTACGTGCCAGGATGGCCGAACGGTAAGGCGCACGCCTGGAAAGCGTGTTCCCTTTCGGGATTCTGGGTTCAAATCCCAGTCCTGGCGTCTTCTGCGACTGACTGCGAGTGAGGAGCGACAGCGACGACCGAGCCAGCAGTCGTGAAACGCTGACAACTGGGATTTGAGCACGGTAGTCGCAGCCCCGGAACGGCCGAACGAAGTGGAGGCCACACGCCCGGAACGTCTACCATCTGTTCAAATCCCTGTCCTGGCGTAGCGAGGTTCGAACGACGTGAGAACCTCGGAAAACGCAAACGGTGAACGAAGTGAACCGTGAGCGGGCGTCTTCTGCGACTGACTGCGAGTGAGGAGCGCCCGCTTCTGGCACATCGGTGCGTCTCTCCCCATCGACCCACCCCACCGTTTTCACGCCCCCAGCACTGATACTTGGTCGATGGTCGAACAGCGCGACGGTGACGAAATAGACCTGCTGGACTCCTCGATTCGGACGACCAGTGGAGCGTTGCTCTCGACGACGCTGTTCGTTCTCAGCGGCATCGTCTACGCATTCGTCACGTCGCCCGGGGCGACCGGCACGTATTTTTTCATCAGCATCTCGGTCTCGCTCATCCTCCGCCCGATTCGGGGCATCAGCCAGACGCTGCAGAAGGTCGGCAGCGAACGGGGCGAAGCCGTCGGCCCGTACCTCGGACTGGCACTGCTATTCGCCCTCGGCTATCTCCTCATCGCCGGTGTGGCCGTGGCTGCGCTGGCCGGTGTCATCGTCCGCAATACGGTGGTGTCACCGGGACTGCTCGCCCCTGTCGGACTGTACGCCCTCGCGGTCGCGCTGTCGATGATTGTGACGAGTTTAGTCGGTGCCATCGGCTATCCGAGCGTGGAAACATGGCTTACCAGTACGCAGAGCGCTATCCAACTCGTCATCTTGCTGGCGCTGGCCTCGACACTGGCGACCGCTGGCGATTTGCTGCTCGTTGTCGCTGGGGTTCGGCTGGCAGTGCTCGTCCCCGTTGCCGTCGCGTTGGGCGTTGTCCCGACGTTGCCGGGCCGACACGCCGCCGAACGCGCGTGGCACTTCGCCAAGTGGAGTGTCCCGGACCAGGTCTTCGACCGCCTGTCGTACAATATGCCGGTGTACGTGCTGGGCATCGTCGCGACCCCGGCGGCCGTCGGCATCTACGAGGCCGCCGACCGGTTCGCCGACTTCGGCGCGACGATTTCTTGGCGGCTCTCCTCCCCGCTGCTCACGAAGGTCAGTGGGGATTCCTCCGCTGGCGATATGCAGCTCGCATATCTCGACGGCGCGGTCACCGGCGGGACGGGTGTCACCTTCGTTGTCTTCGGCTACTTGCTGGCCGCCCACGACGTGGTCGCGCGGATCGCCTTCGCCGGTTCGGAGACCGTCTTCTCGGCGACCGTCCTGCTCGTCGGTGGCGTGAACATCCTTCGGGGTTTCTGGACGCTCACCTCACACGCCATCGAGGGTGTCGGGAAACCGAGCGTGAGCTTTCGCACGAAGCTCTACGGACTGGTGTTCAGCGTTCCAGTCCCAGCGATATTTGGTGCGGAGTTCGGAGCGGTCGCCGGGGCCGCCGGATACGCCGTGATGAATCTGGTCATCTTCGGGTACGTCCTCTACTACTCCCGGTCTGTCTTCGGACGGATTCCGATCGAACCCAGGGTGGCGGCAGCCCTCACCGTCGGCCTCGGCGTCTCGTTCGCACTCACGACCGGAACGGTCGCCGGCCTCACCCGTGCCGGCCTCTCCCCGATTGTCGTTGCTAGCCTGGCCGCCGCGACGTGTCTCGTCGGCTTCGGCGGCTTCCTTGTCGCCGTGTCCACACCGGCCCGACTCGTCGCCGCCCGGACGGCAACGCTGTGGCGCAGTCGCGCTCGCTCCCTGTTCGGGTGACCATCACCTGCTCGTTCCTACGGATGCCGTTACTCAGAGCCAGCGGTAGAACTCCAGCGTGTACCCTTCGGGGTCCTCGACGAAGGCGGCGAAGGCATCGGCAGCATCAATCTGTGTCGGTTCGAGCACCGGCGCAGCGCCGGCGTTGATGGCTGTCTCGAAGGTTTCCTCAACATCATCAACGGTGAACGCGATGTGGTCCACGTCGGCGCGGTTCGGCGCGACCGGGGTGGTCCGGTCGGGGTCGTGGCGCAGTTGCAGATCACCGTCGCCGTCCCGGCCGAGGTAGACGTTATCGACGCCGTCGAGCGTGAAGCGGTTGGTCTCCTCGAAGCCCAGCGCGTCGTAGAATGCCATCGCTCGGTCGAGGTCCGAAACGCAGATCGCGGTGTGTGCAAGGTCCATGCCGCGGCGTTATGGACGGGGCGAAATGAGTGTGCCGGTAACCCAGCTATCGCGGCCGCTTACAGCAGGTCGCCGCGAGCGACGGGAACGACGCTGCCGCCGACCCGGACGCTGATATCCTCGCCGCTACCGTCAGTGGAGAGATGCAATAGCGACGGTCGCCCCATCTCGTAGCCCTGCTCGACACGGGCCTCGACGGCAGGGCTGCCGAGCATCTCGTGGCGGGCGAGATACGCGGCCAGGCAGCCGTTCGAGGAGCCTGTCGCGGGGTCCTCCAGGACGTTGTAGAACGGCGCGAACACGCGGACGGCGAGATCGTTGTCGTCGCTTCGGGGCTCTCGGCAGACGGCGAGTACGTTCTTTGCCTCTCGGTCGCCGGTCACGGCGTCGTAGGCGTCCCGGTCCAGGTCGATGGCTTCCAGCGCCTCGCGGTCGGCCACCGGGACGACAATCGTCGCCAGCCCCGTGGAGACGATTTCGACTGGCCAGTCGTGGTCCAGTCGGTCAGCCGGCAGACCGAGCACGGCGGCGAGGTCCTCGTGGGCCAACTGCTCGCCGAACTCGGGGGCCTGTTGCGTCATCCACAGGGTTTCGCGCCCGTCGCGCTCTCGCACTTCGACCGGGACTTCACCGACGGGCAAGTCCAGCGTCACTGTTTCGGGGTTCCCGTCGGCCAGGTGGTCCCGGATGACTTGTGCCGTTCCGAGGGTCGGGTGGCCGGCGAAGGGTATCTCGGCGGCGGGAGTGAAGATGCGGACCGGCCACGCACCGTCGGTCGGCTCGCCAGTAACGAACGTCGTCTCGGAGTAGTTCATCTCGGCGGCGATGGCCTGCATTTCGTCCTCGTGGAGGTCGCCGGCGTCGGTCACGACGGCGAGTTGGTTCCCGGCGTATCGCTCCTGTGCGAACACGTCGACGATGTGAAACGGGTGGGACATACCTATTCGCTCGGCGTCGCTCCCAAAGAACACTCCGAATACCTGTCAGGTGGTACCGAGTCCCTCGAAGCCACCGGGCTATTTCTCGCTGTCAGCCGTGTTATGGGCATGGACACTGTTGCAATCGCCTGTTTCGACGGGTTCGACGAACTGGACGCCATCGGGCCCTACGAGGTGTTCGAGAACGCGGCGCGCTTTGGCGCATCGTGGGATGTGACGCTTCGCTCGGTGAGCGAGTCGGACACGGTCACTGCGAGCCACGGACTCCGGGTCGAACCCGACGGCCCGCTCGCCGACGTGACCCCAGACCTGCTTGTCGTGGCCGGCGGCGGGTGGAACGACCGAAGCGAGGCCGGCGTCTGGACGGAGACCGAACGCGGGGACCTGCCCGACGCTGTCGCAGCGGCACACGACCGGGGTACGACTGTCGCCGGCGTCTGTACCGGCGGGATGGTTCTCTCCCGGGCCGGCTTGCTCAAGGGTCGACCCGCAGTGACACATGGCGGCGCAATCGAGGACCTGCGAGCGACCGATGCGACGGTGGTTGACGCCCGGGTCGTCGACGACGGCGATGTTCTAACCTGTGGCGGTGTCACGTCCGGGCTAGACCTCGCCGTCCACCTCGTCGAACGCGAGTGGGGCGCGGATGTGGCCGAAACTGTCTGTGATGAGATGGAGTACGAGCCCCGCGGTGACGTGTTCCGGGGTGAATCGGCGTAGCGCCTGAAATCAGGCGTTCGCGCGGGCGTCGTCGAGCAGCGCCTGCACGTCAACGGCCTCGCCGGTCTCGCTGCTCTCGATGGCGGCGAAGACGATGGCCATCGACTGGAGGACGCTGTCGACGTTCGTCGGCATCGGCTCGCCGCCGTCGATCCAGTCACAGAACTGCTCGATGAGCCAGGCGTTCTTCCAGTGGGGCCGTTCGGCCAGCGGCACCGTCTTGCCGTCGCCCTTGCCGATGCTCTCGAAGTTTCCGGTGTCGTACGCGTCGGCATGGAACCGCTCGACATCGCGGCGGTCGAGGAGGACCGTCTGATCCGAACACTCGGCGCGGAACTGTTCGTGTCCCCAGCCGTTCAGCGTCGTCGCGTTGGCGTAACTGCCCTCGTACTGGGCGCGGGTCCCGTCGGCGAAGTGTAGCGTCACGAGGCCGCTGCAGTCACCGTCGTAGTCTGCTTCCTCCGGCGTCCACGTCTCGGCGTACACCCGCTCGCAGGGCGAATCGGCCAGCGACGCGAGGATATCGAGGTGGTGAATTGCGCCGTCGAGCAGGAGCATATTGTCCATCTCGTAGACGTAGTCGGCGTAGAAGCCGCGCTCGCGGACGTTGCCCGTGTACCGGGCCGTCAGATAATCGATGTCGCCGGCTTCCTCGACGGCCCGGCGGAACGTCGTCTTGTCCCGGTCGAACCGGTGGCTCATCGTGACGCCCATCTTCTTGCCGGCTTCCTCGACCTTCTCGGCGACACGGACCGACGCTTCCAGTGTATCAGCAATTGGCTTCTCCGAGATGATATGCAGGTCGTGGGCGAGTGCCGTCTCCACGACGGCCTCGTGGGTCGACGGCGGTGTCACGATAGAACAGATATCGGCCGGCCGCTCCGAGAGCGCGGTTTCGAGGTCGGTGTAGCACTCCTCGGGCGACAGTCCGAGTTCCCGCTCGGCCAGTTCGTGTCGTTCCGGGTCGGTATCGACCGCGGCGACGACCTCGATTCGGTCGTCGTGAACGTTCGGCGGAATCGCGTCTGTTGCCCAGGTGGACCCCTGGCCCCCCAGACCGACGTGGACTAATCTGTGTGTCATGGCTTCGTTATCGCTTCGAGGAATAAATGCTGCACTATCTCATCAGTACTCGTCCGCGTCCGGGAACTCGACGCGGCGCTCCATCCCGTCTTCGGCGAGCACGACCTCGCCGTCGAACGCGTCCTGGGCTTCGTCGACTAGCTCGTCGGCGCTCGCGGCGTAGCGCGTCGAAATATGGGTCAGCGCCAGCGTTGACGCGCCGGCCTGTCGCGCCACGTCGGCGGCTTCCCGGGCGGTTGAGTGCGCCGTCGCCTTCGCTCGCTCTTTCCGGTCCTCGGCGAAGGTAGCGTCGTGGACGAGCAGGTCCGCGTCCTCACTCGCCTCGATGACGTTCTCCGTCGGCAGCGTATCGCCGGTGTAGACGAATCGCCGGCCGGGGCGGGCCGGACCGACGACAGCCTCTGGTTGGATAGTCTCACCTTCGTGTTCGACGGCCTCACCGCGGTGGAGCTTGGAGTACTTCGGCCCCGGCGGGATGCCGAACTCCTCCTCGGCTTTCTCCCTGTCGAACTTCCCTTTCCGGTCGTCCTCGTCGAGGACATACCCAACGCTAGCACAGCGATGGGCCGTCTCAATTGCCCGAATCTCGTACTCCGACCGATCGAGGACTACGTCGCCGGCCGACACTTCGTTGATGCGGACGGGAAACGAAGGCGTCGTCCCGTTGGCCTGAATGAGCTGTTTGATGTTCCCGCGCGTGCCCGCCGGTGCGTGGATGGCGATGGGGCGCTCGCGCTCGTTGAAATCCCACGTCTGGAGCAGCCCCGGAATCCCGAGGACGTGGTCGCCGTGGAGATGCGTGACGAACAGGTGGTCGATAGCGAAGCCGGTGCCAAAGCGCATCATCTGTCGCTGTGTGCCCTCGCCGCAGTCGAAGAGGAGGTAATCGCCGTCGCGGTTGACGAAGATGCTGCTCGTGTTGCGCTGGGTCGTCGGCACGGCCCCACTCGTCCCGAGAAACGTCACGCGCATGGTCATCGCATCCTCTACTGTCGACGGGTAAACCGGTGTCGAAAGGGCGGCGCCACGGGTGTGGTAGCACCCTTCGCCCGATGCGGTCGGGTCGCTGGGACGGGCGTATGTGTATCCAGTGGTGACACAGCTATTCGCACTGACCGACACCAACGGCCGCTTTCCGCCTTCTCAGACCATCTTGCCTCCTCTCTGTCAAGAGCTTAATCACCAGCAAAACAATTTAATACTGGGTAAGTGTCGGTCAGTCTTACTTTCCCGATCCGGCGGTAACAGGGGGCTGACTTAGCAGGTGGTTATATTCTATTGAACTGTCTCGCCGGTTTATGTGTTACTCACCCGTCGAATCGTTCGCATTGTCGTCCGATCATTCCAGAACCAAATTATGATAAACACTCGCACACTCGCCGTTTTCGCTGCGCTACTCGTCGTCGGCGGCCTCACCGCACAGGTCGGGGCTGTACCGGGCGTGACAGCGCAACAGGAATCGCCGTTGGAACAGGCAGGGAACACAGGAGTCACCGTCGACTCCCTGACCGCACCGCAGAGCGTCGCCCCGAACTCGACTGCTGACGTGGCTGCGACGGTCACGAACAACGAGAACACCTCGGTGACTGAATCCGTGGCGTTCCGGTTCGATGGAGCTGTTGTCGACCGGACGCTGGTCACGCTTGCGCCCAACGAGAGCGCAACCGTCCAGTTCTCCGCGGACACGACGGACATCGAACCTGGGGACTACCGCCACGGTGTCTTCACCAGCGATGATGGGCAGGTCGCTCCCGTTACCGTCTCCGATTCGTTCACGCTGGATAGCCTCGACGCGCCGACGAACGTCACTGCCGGTGACAACGTCACCGTCAACGCGACCGTCACCAACCCGAACGGCTTCAACACGACACAAACCGTCGAGTTCCGACTGGGTGGCCAGCCGCTCGCCTCTGAGTCCGTGACCCTTGACGCGAACGAATCCACGGACGTGACGTTCACAGTCGACACGACTGATATCGAGCTGGATACGTACACCCACAGCGTCTTCACGCGCGATGACGGTGCGTTCGCCGAGATTACCATCGAGTCTGCTATCGATGTACCTGAAGAGCCGACCGAAAACGAGACCGAAGAGCCGGCAGAGAACGAGACTGAAGAGCCGCCAGCGAACGAGACTGAAGAGCCGCCAGCGAACGAGACCGAGGAACCGCCAGCGAACGAAACTGAAGAACCACCGGTTAACGAAACCGAAGAGCCGGCAGAGAACGAAACTGAAGAGCCGCCCGCGAACGAGACTGAGGAACCACCAGCAGACGAAACCGAGGAGCCACCAGCGAACGAGACCGGGGAGCCGACCGCGGACGAGACCGAGGAACCACCAGTAGACGAAACCGAAGAGCCGCCCGAAAACGAGACGGAAGAACCGCCAGTGAACGAGACCGAAGAGCAGTCAACGGACGAGACTGACGAAACGGACAACGCGACTGAAGAAAACGCGACGACAGAAGCCTAACCCGCACCACCCTGTCACCCGTTCACATTTTTAATGGTGGCCGTCGTACCGTAGTCCATGAAGTTCGTTATCGTTGGCTATGGCCGCGTCGGCATCCGGACCGCACGGATTCTGCAGAGCGAGGGTCACGAAGTCGTTATCGTCGATAACGACCCTGTGAAGTTCGAACGGGCCACGGAAACCGGATTCGAGACAATCCAGGGTGACGGCAACGAGGAGAGCGTCCTTGTCGATGCCGGCATCGAAAGTGCGGACGCTATCGGTGGTCTCACGGGCGATCTGAACACGAATTTCACCGCCTGTATGATCGGCAAGGAGTTCGGCTGTCGGACCGTCCTGCGGATCGACGCCGACTACCGCGAGGAAATCTACGAGAAGTACGCCGCTGACGTGGACGAGATAATCTACCCCGAGCGACTCGGCGCGGCCGGCGCGAAGACGGCACTACTGGGCGGTGACTTCAACGTCCTCGCTGACCTGACCGAACAACTCTCGGTCGCCAGTATCCGCATTCCCGACGGTTCCCCGTTCATCGGGAAACGGGTTGTTGAGGTGGACCTTCCCGGCGACGCGCACATCTACGCACACGGCACGGACCACGAACCCATGACGATTCCGCTCCCACAGACCGAAATCGAACCCGGCGACAGTGTCGCGATCATGGCTGATCCCGGCGGGCTGGACGACATTCGAGCGACGCTCCGGGGCGACGCGTCTGCCTGAGATTCCGGGATGCCATCCCGCGTCGTCGTAGTCTCTTTTAAATCGACAGCACCCGCCGTCTTCGACGAAGGCCGGGGGGAGTAGAATATGAAAGGGAGGATCGCGGTGTCCGGGCGCGCCTGGGGAGGATAGGATGGCACGCAGTGTCACCGACATCCACTGGAGCCGTGGAAGCGCGCCCGTACCGGTGGAATGCTATCGGTAAGCATAAATGCCCGTCAGACAAGCGACAGACAGACGACAGACGGCACGGATTTTTGCCTGTTCAGCCACTGCCTCCTGCTATGACTTGGGCGACGCTGTTCGAACGTGCGGCGGACCACCAGACCACGGTTGAGGGTGTCTGTGCGGCCCTCGAAGAGCACCGTGCGGAGGACAACGGCGATGCATGAGCCGTCGCCGGCGCGTGTCGTCGCTGATGCCGATGTCCTCGCCGCCGACTTACTGTGTGGGCCAGAGAGCGATGCACGTGCTGCTATCGACCACATCCGCCGGCATTCGTGGGTCACGCTTGTCGCGAGTGACCACCTATTAGACGATGCCAGCGCTGTTATCGCGGACCTCGCCGATGAGGACCTGGCAACTGCCTGGCGGGCACGGATCGAGTCCGACTGTGACATCGTGGATCACCCGGCCAGCGACCATCCTGCGCTGGCCTCGGCCTACCGGGGTGGCGCACAGCACTTGCTTTCATATGCGGACGACCTGCGCAGCGCTCGGACCAGCGCGTCACTCAACCGTCATATGTCTCTGAGTGTCAGACCGCCGGACGCCTTCGCTCGCCTGTTCGACCCGGAGTCACTGTACCCCGTCGTCGAAGATGGCGAGTATCCCGGCCCAGACTTGGACCCACGTGCGTAGCAAGTGATTTTGCTGCTTAGTCGTCAGCCGTCGTTACCGTGGTTGCGGAGACCGACCCTGATGGCCCAGTAGCGCCCTCATCGATGTCGAACACCGCAAGCACCTCACGCAGGTCATCGGTCTGGGCTGCCATCTCCTGTACTTCGGTGGTCACTTCGGTAATCGTCGCTGTCTGCTCCTCGGTGGCGGCGGCAACGGCCTCTGACTCCTCGTTGGTCTGTTCGCTCACTGCCGCGACCTCGTCGACCATATCGACGACCTCCTGCGTGGTCTCTGCCTGTTCGGCGGTGGCGCCCGATATCTCCTGAATCGAGGCGTTAACTTCGCCGAGCACGTCGACGATATCCTCGAAGTCCCGGAGCGCCGACTCGATGGTCGCAACACTATCTGTCACCTGCTGGTTTGTCGCTTCCACGTCGCTGACGGTTTCGCCGGCCTCGTTCTGGACCGCTTCGATGCGGTCCGACACGTCCGTCGCGGCGTCGTGGGTCTCCTCTGCGAGTGTTTTCACCTCGTCGGCGACGACGGCGAATCCATCACCGCTTCCGTCCCCACGAGCCGCCTCAATGGAGGCGTTCAGTGCGAGCATGTTGGTCTGCTCGGCGATGTTCGTGATGACCTCGACGATGTCGTCGATCTCGCTGATCTGGTCGACCAGACTTTCGACCGCGACGGCGATGTCGTCGATACGAGCTTCCATCTCGTCGAGTTCGTCGATCGCCTGCTCGGCGTCCGCACGTCCCTCGCGGCCACGCCGTGTCGCCTTCTCGGCAGTGTCGGCTGCGTTTTCCGCGGTCGCGGCGATCTCTTCGACGGTGGCAGATAGTGTGTTCATCTCGGATGCGACGTCGTCGTGGCGCGACGCCTGCTGGCTGGCTCCAGCCGAAATCTCCTGCACCGACCGGGAGATCTCGTCGCTCGCGTCGTCTATCTCCTTGACGCTCCGGGTGACGTGATCGCTCGTCTCGTCGACGTCCTCTGCGAACGTGGCGACGGTTGCGACCGTCTCTCCCAGCGTCGTCACGAGGTCGTTGTAGTTCTTGACGACGGCGTCGAACTGCTCGTCGTCGGCCGCGAAGTCATCGTCGATAGTGGCCGTCAGGTCCCCGTCTTTCGCTTGTTCGGCAGCGTCACCGAATGCGACGACGAGATTGTTGAGCGCCTGGGAGCGCCGTTCGAGGTCGCTGGTCATCGTCTGGAGTTCGGTCGTGTAATCGTCCATACTGGCAGCCATCTGCTCCAGTGACTGACCGAAAGCTCCGGGCACGTCCTCATCGAGAATATCAGCGTCGAACTCCTGCCGGGAGAGCGCGTCGGCCTGCTCGGACACTGTCAGCAAATAGGATTGCATCGAGCGAAACGACGAGAGCAATTCGGCAACCTCGTCGTCACGCTCGCTCTCGGGCAGTTCTACATCGAGCTCGCCAGAGGCGATATGGTCCGCACCTGCGGCCATCGCTGTAATTGGCTCGACGAAATCCTCGCGGGTGATGAACACCGTGTTGGCGAACGCAACGATAGCGCCAGCGAGCAATACGCCAGTGACGACGAACCTGACGGTCCCGGTAGCGACAAGCGAGACAACTGCCAGTGCGACCGAGGCGACAAACTGCAACCCGACGGCCGCGAGCACCTTCCGTTCGACTGAACCGGAGACGCCAAAAACATCAAGCGATCCACGTATCACCGCTTTGTATTGTCTGACGGGGTCTGTGAGCATACGCACCTTTTTTTTACAGTGTATAATAAGGTTCGAGTCTAATTCTCGGAGATTGAAAAGGGGTTAGTGGCCAAAAAACAGTTTGGAGACGATATGGATGCTGTAATCAAGAGCAGTTTCGGAACTGATTCTCTATCTGTCCCGATTGACCAGCGCTGCAACGCGCCGGACGACCCAGCGGGGTGTCACCCGTACCAGTCGGTCGACAAGCCGCATCGACCGCTGTGGAATGACGACTGTCTCGCCAGCGGCGGCCCCTTCGTAGGCTGCCGATGCGACTGCTTCGGGCGTATTCGAGGCGACGTACCCGACCGTCGAATCCTCCATCCCGGCTCGTTCCTGAAACTCGGTGTCGACCGGGCCGGGACAGACCACCGTCACGTCGACTGGTGTCCCCCGAAACTCCTCGGCGAGCGCCTCGCTGAAGCTGTTGATGTACGCCTTGCTCGCGTAGTAGCCGGCGAGGTTCGGCCCCGGCTGGAACCCGGCGACTGACCCCATGTTGATAACCGCGCCACCGTCGTCGAACTCGTCGATGAACAGCCGCGTCAGCTCGACGGGGAGCATGACGTTCAGCCGCAGTTGCGTTCGCTCCGCGTCGAGGTCGCTTTCGGCGAACGGTCCGTAGGTCCCCACGCCGACGTTGTTGACGAGGACATCGATGTCCAGACCGCGCTCGGTCACCTCCTCGTACAGATCCTCGGCGGCCGTCGCATGGTCGAGATCCATTGCGACGGGCGTCGCCGTGATTCTCCTCGTTTCGAGGTCGTCGGCCAACCGCTCCAGTTTCCCCTCGCTCCGGGCGACCAGCACTACGTCGTGTCCGCGTGCGGCGAACTCGCGTGCCAACGCTTCGCCGATGCCCGCTGACGCACCGGTTATCAAGGCGGTGCCACCGGTCCCGACGACCGGTACGTCGCTACCGCTCACCGTACCACTCCGCGACCGTTGTCGCTTCGGGTTCCAGCACCGTCGGCCCCCCGTCGCTGGAACTTCCGAGGGATGCACTGCATCTCTCGACGGACGGTTCGCTACCGCTCACCGTACCACTCCGCGAACTTCGCCAGCGCCCGCCCGCGATGAGAAATCGCGTTCTTCTGCTCGGTGCTCATCTCCGCGAACGTCGCTCCGTCGTGCTCGAAGATGGGGTCGAAGCCGAACCCACCCTCGCCGCGCGGGGCGACGATGTCGCCGTTCACGCGCCCCTCAAACAGTTTGACCGGCACTGTCTCGCTGCTCTGCGCCGCGCTCCCGTCGTGAACCTGCTCGTCCGTCGTTGCCGCACCGCGGTCGTCGGCTGACAGGTCCTGTCCGCGCCGGTCCTCGCGGTCGATACCGTCCGGATCCGGCGTCGCCTCGAAGCCCTCGCCGTCACAGTAGGCGATGACCGTTTTGAACGCCGCACCGCGGTCGTCCTCCAGCTCGGTCATGCGCCAGACGCGATCAACGCCGACGGTGTCCTCGACGTACGAGGAGTAGGGGCCGGGGAACCCATCGAAGGCGTCGATGAATAGTCCCGCGTCATCGACGATGACTGGCCCGCCAGCCGCCCGATAGGCCGCTCGCGCGCCCTCGGCTGCGACCGTTCTCAGGTCGTCGGCCTGCACTTCCGGGTAGTCGAAGTCGAACTGCTGGACATCGTCGTCGAGATACTCGGTCGCCTCCCGGACCTTCCCGGGGTTGGTCGTGACAAAATTGAGCATACCGGCACACGGCGACCGGCGATAAAAGAGCCGTCGAAACTCCGCGCAGGCGGACTGCTGTAGATTATTTCCGGGCCGTGCCAGGTACGTACCGGACCCTCGCTACACCCCGTCTCAGTCGACGACGACTTCGACCGGTTCGTCCTCGCTCTCGGACTCGAATTCCTCGCTGCTGCCGCCGCGTTCGAGATACAGCATCACGCCAGCGACCGCCAGCACGACCCACGAGCGCCAGTTCGCCAGGTTCAGGGTGTAGCCGATCCCGAATGGCTTTTCGACCAGCATGTCATCGCCTGGCTTCCAATAGGCCGACACCAACCGCTTGAGGCTCGGTCGTTCGAAGTTGTACGGCACGCCGAACAACGTTCCCGACTGGGGTTTTTCTGCCATACTGCGTTCTATTCGGGCCGAGGTTAAACCATTTGTCCACCACCTTTTTGCTGCGAGGGGTGTCCTCGGCCCCGGTGCGGCCTGCGGGTACCCCCGCTTGCAAAAACGTGGGCGAAAAAGGCCGGAATCGCCAGTAGCGATTCCGGGGAACCGGCGGCTTCGCCGCCGGACTCTAACCGCTGCTGCCACCGCACAGCCCTACTGGTACCGACCTCGACCCTCGATATCGTCGAGGCTGGCGAACACCGCGTCGGCGTGGTCGCTCTCAGTCCGGTAGGCGTCTTCAGCGGCCGACAGCAGCGCCTCGGGGTCGTCCGCGGTTCCGGCGAGCGACTGGGCGAGGACGTGGAGGTCCATCGCGTGGTCCTCGGCCTCCTGTGTGTAGTAGCCGAGACCGAAGTCGATGAGGAACGTCCGGTTGGCCTGGTCGTTGTGGCTACCCACTCGGACGTTCCGCGTCGTCGGGTCGCCGTGGACGAAGCCGGCGTCGTGGATGCGAGCGAGCCAGCGGCCAACGTCCGCGACACGCGCCTCGGACAGCCCTTCGCGGAGATCCATGTCGCCCACGCGCTGGAAGACAATGCGCGACTCTTGAGGGTCCACATCTCGGACCAGCGGCGTCGGGACGCCGTGTCGGCGCGCCTCGCTGGTGAGCCGGGTTTCCTGCCGGGTCCGCTCAATCCTGAGGCGCTCGTCCAGCGTCGGATGGCGATAGCTCCGCGGCACGCGCTCCTTGATAACTCGATCACCGTCGAAGCGGACGGTCGCCTCCGCGCCTTGGACTTCGTTGGCTGCCACCCGATAGCTGTCCACCGATTCCTCGGTCCCGCGCCAGGTGACGGCCACCTCGTCGGGCCGGAAGTTCGAGTCGATTCGGGAATCCTCGATGGCGATGGTGTCGCCGGCCGCGTACATCTTCGCGCCGAGCATCGCTATCATCCCCGCGTTGTCCCGCAGGAAGCGGCTTTCCGGAGCGTAGAATTCTGCCCCGCGTTGCTCGCACATCTCGCCGAGCATCCGCTGGAGGCGGTCGTTCTGGCCGACGCCGCCGCCAAGCACCAGCTCGTCAGCGCCGGTCAGCGACAGCGCCCGCTCGGAGACTTCCGTCAGCATCGCGAAGATGGTCTCCTCCATCCCGCGACAGACATCGTCTATCGGGACCCCGTCGTCGACGGCCTGCTTGGCGGCGCTCATAATGCCCGAGAAGGAGAAGTCCATCCCCTTGACGACGTAGGGCAGTTCGTGGTACTCGCCGTCCCGGGCGTGCTGTTCGACCTTCGGTCCGCCGGGATGGGACCAGTCGATATGGCGCGTGAACTTGTCGATGGCGTTGCCAACGCCGGTGTCCATCGTTTCGCCCAGCACGCGGTACCGGCCGTTCCGGTAGCCCAGAATGTGGGCGTTCGCGCCGGAGGCGTTCAGACACACCGGGGAATCGAAGCCCGAGCGATGGCGGCCCACTTCGAGGTGGGCGACCATGTGGTTCACGCCGACCAGCGGCACGTCGAAGCGCTGGGCGACCGCCCGAGCGGCTGTGGCGACGATTCGCAAGCAGGGTCCCAGTCCAGGGCCACGAGCGAAGGCGACGGCGTCGATTGGTGCACCGGTTTCGCCGCTCCCGTCCACCCCGCCAGCAGTCGCTCGCTCGTGTGCGTGCTTGATGGCCGTCTCGACGACGGTCGGGATGGCTTCGCCCATATGCTCGGCGGCCTCGCGCGGGTGGATGCCGCCGCTGTCTGGCGCGTACGCGTCAGTTTCGATGAAAACGTGGTCGTCGTTGGTTACCTGCGCTGGGTCCGGCGTCTCAAACACCGAAGCACTGGCTGCCCAGGCAGTACCTTCGATACCCAGAATACGCATCGGGCGGCCTTACTTCCACTCGGTGTAGCCGCACTTGCCGCAGTGCTGGCGGTCCTCGTGCTCGGCGAGGACGGTGTCACCGCACCGAGGACAGGTCTCACGGTCGAGTTCGCCGTCGTCGCTGTAGTACTCGTTGTGTGGCATCTATGCTTCCTCCGCTTCCTCTTCGCCGTCAGCGACGATCTTGTTGCGTTCGAGCATGTGGTCCTGCTCGACGTCGCGGGCGTACTCGGGGTTGTCGTAGACCTTCGCGTAGCCGACCGTCTTCCGCATCCCGAACTTGGTGTCGAGCTTGTGGATGACGACTTCTTCGGCGTCCTTGTTCAGCGTGGCCGCAAGAGAGTCGCGGACAGAGAGACGGGAAGGGGTGGCTTCGTCGTGGACGACCTCGAACCGGACGTCCGTGCGGTGCAACATGGGATTCTCGTCTTCTTCGATGATGTCGATATCCATGGTTCGTTGTCCGTATCTACCCGCCGAAGCGCGTAAAAGGATTTCGAAGCGGCTGACGCCGTCTCCGTCCGCGATTCCGTGTGGCCGCGCCGTGCCGTGGTTCGGTGATGGAACGAGAACGTGCTGTAGCGCTTAGCTGTGTCCGGTACAACACTGCCAGAGCGATAGCGGCTGGACGCCGGCCCTTACTGCCCGCCCAGCTGTGTGAGGAGGTGTGAGAGATGGATTCGCTCGTTTGCCGCGTCGACGAGCGCCATATCCGTCTCGCCGGCCATCGTGTGGATTTCGGCCAGCCGGTCCCCGGAGTAGCGTGACCGGGCCACTTCCAGCATGTCATCGAGGATGTCGGACGCACCGTACCCTTCGTCGACGAGCAGGTCATCGAGCGTCGATCGAGCGTCGGTAAAGCGCCCGTCTTCGGCCGCGTCGATCATCTGCTCGACCTGGTCGTCGGCTTCGACGGCGTTCAGCGTCTCGAAGGCGGCGTCCATCGTCACCTCACCCTCGGCTTCAGCGGTAGTCTGGGCGGCCAGTACTGCTGTCCGGAGGTCCCCCTCCGCGTAGCCGGCGACGTACTCGATACCGTCGTCGTCGTGATCGACGCCCTCTGCGGTGACGATATCCTCCAGTACCGAGGCTGTTTCCTCGTGGGTCGGCTCGCGCATCACGACCGGGAAACACCGCGAGCGAATCGGCGGGATAACAGCCGAGGGCTGACGCGTCGCGATGACGAACTGCGTCGCTTCGTAGTACTGCTCCATCACCCGACGCAGTGCCTGCTGGAAGTCCTCGCGCATCCCTTCGGCGTTGTCCAGCAGAATGGTCTTGTAGCTGCCTGACACCGGCGAGTAGCTCGCGGACTCCTTGAGCACGTGGTTGATGAGGTCGGCCTTCGAGGACTCGCGCCGTCGCTTGCTGTCGATGAACGACGCGAACCGCGGGTCGTTCGCGACCTCTTTTTTGTCATGCCGAACACATCGGCCATGTTGAGTTCGGTAAAGTCCGCGTCGGGATTCTCGTGGACCTCCCGGGCAAAGGCCCGGACAGCGGCCGTCTTCCCGCTTCCTTTCGGCCCGTGGACCAGGAGATTCATCGGCTCCTCGATGGCTCCCTGCAGGTGCTCGCGAGCCTTTGGCTGGCGGATATCCGACAACTCCGGGGCGTGTGTCTCCGTCCACAGCGGCGCGTCCATCTGTTGGCTCTGGATATGCCCGGCCCCAACAAGTATCCCGCGGTCCGCGGGTTGTGTCGCTCACAGTGGCAAACGACAGAAGGGAGTGCGCCGGCCGGGAGTGAGCGAACCACTGGTTCGCGAACATCGGGCGGCGAATGAATGCAAGGAATGCGCCGGCCGGGAATTGAACCCGGGCTATTGCCTTGGGAAGGCAATGTCCTACCACTGGACCACCGGCGCTCGTTGCAGTCGGCGCCGAGGCTCGCGGTTCCTGCGGAACCGCTCACCACCGGCGCGTTGTGGTAGACTGCAGGTCAGTCGGACCTGCGAACCCCGTACCGAACTGTCAACAGTGACTGCACTTGAACGTAGCGTTTTGACTGGACGCGTGTCCGAAAATATCACGTCGATAGATGGGTATTAGTTCCGTCCGTCCAACTAGAAGACATGGCAACGGCCGAATCCATTGTCCGTGCCGATGAGCCGCTGAACCTGACGTTCTCCGAGGCTGAGTTGGAGGCGCACCGCGACCATATCACCTCGTTCATCGAGGCACAGGTCGACGCCGCCGGTGTCGACACCGTGGCGATGGGGCTCTCGGGCGGCATCGACAGCACGCTCGTCTCGCATCTGGCCGTCGAAGCGCTTGGCCGTGACGCCGTTCACGGACTCGTAATGCCCAGCGAGGTCAACCGTGCTGACAACATGAGCGACGCCGAGCGGGTGGCAAACGACCTGCTTGGGATTGAGTACGACGTCATCGCGATCAATCCGCTGGTCGACGCGTTCCTCGACGCCTACCCCGACGCCGAGGGCGACCAGCTCGCCGTCGGCAACCTCCGGGTTCGCTGTCGGGCGGTGCTGAACTATCTCGTCGGCAACCACGAGCAGGCGCTGGTTCTGGGCACCGGGAACCGGAGCGAGGCGCTGGTCGGCTACTACACGAAGTACGGCGACGGTGCGGTCGACTGCCATCCCATCGCGGCGCTGTACAAGCAACAGGTCCGGCAGCTGGCGAAACACGTCGGCGTTCCCGATGACCTTGCGGAGAAGACCGCCAGCGCCGAGATGTGGGCCGGTCAGACCGACGCCGACGAGATGGGGATGGACTACGACACACTTGACTCCATCCTTGCTCTGCACATCGACGGTGGTGTTCCGGCGGCCGCGACAGCCGACCGGCTCGGTGTCCCGATCGATGTCGTCGAGACTGTTCGCGAGATGTACGAATCGAGCGCCCACAAGCGAGCGATGCCGCCGGGTCCGGACCCGCTGTACTGATCCTTTCCCCTCGTTTTAGCCGCTAGCGAACCGGGTTCTCCGGGCCGCGACCCAGATACTCCGAGAGGAATGCGTGGATCGTTTCGGCGTCGTAGCTGTCCATCGTTAGTTCGTGCTGCCATGCCGTCACAACGTAGGTCGCTCGTGGGTCGTCGTTGGGGTTCGGGACGGCGACGACGCTCCGCCAAGTGCCGGTATGGACACTGGAGAATTCTCGAAGGCTCTGTCTGGCTGCAGGCGAGACCTCGTCGGGGTCGTAGTAGACGATAACCGCGCCGTGTTCGAGCGTGTGGACGAGCGAGCCAAGCAGTGGTGTCGCCTCGTAAAAGCCTGCCTCCTCCGCTGAGGCGTAATGTGTCCCAGAGAGCGGCGGGAACCGCTGGTAGTCGATCGCACTCCCGTCTTCGACGTGGTTGTTCCCCCGGTTCGGGAACTGTTCGACACCGGCCAGTCGGTCACTGTCGCCGGTGTCGTCCAGTGACGACGCTTCGACCCCAGTGGCTTCGACTGCCGAAAGCGGCTGTGCGCCCGCTGTCCCAATGAGGTCTGCGTCGCTGCCGCCGTCGCCACCGCTCAACTGAGTCACGTACACTGTGAGCCCGATAGCAAACACCACGACAACGCCGATAACAATCGGCCCGACCGAGAGGGCATTCCCCGCCTCATCACCGGTGTGCTCCTCGACGCGCCGTCGGTCAATCGCACCCAGCTCGCCGTCGTGGGTCTCGGCGAGGTGGTCGAGATAGGCGTCGTCACCGTCGAACGATTCCGCGCAGTACTCACAGTCGACCATTGGCGGTCCGTATGCGAGGCGTCGTCTTGTACCCTTTCCTACTCAGGCTTCGCGTTGAGGTCGGCGAAGGCCTGTTGTTCGCGGCGCTCCTGTGTTTCCCTGTCCGCATCGTCTCGCATCCGTGCCTTCAGCACTCGAAGCGCGTCCGCATCGACAGCCGCCACCTCTTCAGCGACAGCCCGAGGCTCCGTAGCCACCCGCGAGACCAGCCCCATCTGTAGCGCCGTCTCGGCGTCGAGCGTTCGGCCGGAGAGCGCGATGTCGAGCGCATCGCCGGTCCCGACGATGTCGGGGAGCCGCGCTGTCCCGCCCCACGCACCAAAGAGGCCGAGTTTGACCCCTGTTTCCGCCAGCGTCGTGTCTGGCGTCGCGACACGGATATCACAGGCCAGCGCCAGTTCGACGCCGCCGCCCCGTGCTGCGCCGTCGATACCGGCGACGACCGCTCCGTCGTAGGATTCGAGCGTCCGGGCGACCCGCTGACCCAGCGCTGCGAACGCCTCAGCGCTCTCTGAATCGAGAGCCTTGACCTCGTCCAGGTCCGCGCCGGCACAGAACGCCTCGCCAGCGCCGTGGAGATACAGCACTGGCTCGGTCGCTGACTCGACTGCCGCTTCGAGGTCACGCAGCGCCGTGCTGGTCAGCGCATTACGCTGGTCGGGCCGGTCGAGCGTCAGGGTCCGGATATCATCGCCGCTCGTGGTCTGTACCATGGCTGCTGTGACTCTGCGGTTTCCAAAGGTCTTTGCCCTTCCCGTCGCTAGACCCTCATAATGGAGGAAGTGGCGGCAGTTCGCCGAGCGGCGTTGGCGGCGGTCGACGATGTCGAGCCTGACCGGCTTCACGAGCGGATCGACGCTCGCCTTGACGACGCGTCGCTGGCGCCAGGCGTCCTCACGCTCGTCAGCGCGGGCGCAACCAGCGACCCACCGGTTGACTTGGCTGACGGCGTCGCTGACAGAGCCGCCGGCGTCCAACTCATCTACGAGGGGCTCTCGCTCACTCGCCAACTGGCCCACGACGACCCCTGGGTCAACGGCGACCGCGACACAGCCGACCTGGATATCCTCATCGCCGATATCCTCGTCTCGCGTGGGTTCTACCTACTTGCCAGAACCGAAGCTGCCGACGCCGCTGTCTCTGTCGTCCGTTCGTTCGGCCACGACCAGACAGTCCGTCAGACGACTGACGATGAAAGCCTCGACACCGCGCTCGAAACGGACATTCTGGAGCTCGCCGTGGTCGCCGGTGTTACCGCCGCAAGCATCCGACCCACCCCGACACTCCGCGAGTACGCGACTGAACTGGCCGTCGACGGCCTTCCACCGAACGACGAGTTGCTCGGTGAGGAGGTCGCCGATGCGCTCCGAGCGCGGGCAGGGGCCGAACAGCCATCCGGGGACGGAACCGAGGCCGCCGCCGACCACTGATACTAATCGACACACCGGCCCCGAATCGAAACGACTTTAGACAATTGCCGGATACACATTGATGCGTGCCTGGGTAGCTTAGCGGTAAAGCGCGTCCTTGGTAAGGACGAGACCCCGGATTCAAATTCCGGCCTAGGCTCTTCTTGGAGACAACCTGCAAGTAGCGCGTCTCGTCGCGCCACGTCACGTGTCGATGTGAGAGACTGCTCCAGGATTTGAATCTCTGGTTCAAATTCCAGCCTATGCTTTCTGCGACGAACGAGCTTCGTGGAGTTTCATCTCTGCGCAATCCCGCCGCGTGTGTTTCAATGAGACTTTCTCCAAGAGAACCAACCGCGCAGGCTCCTAGTGGTTCGTAAGTGGATAGTGTTGCTAGTGGCAGTTGCAATCCCGACGGTTGACCGACTGGGGACATTTGAGGTCGCCAGTTCTGCTGACCCCTTGCAAAGGGATATACCGGAGTAGGCCTAACATTGCATGTGAGTACCACGCAGGGAAAGATAGACGCGGCCTCGCAAGCTGAAGCGACCGCCGCTCCGGCGTCCGTTGCGCTGACGCTGTATTTCTACGCCCTCCGCGGCGACAAACAGTCGGACCAGTTTATCGGTTTCTGGCCCACACATCCGCGGCCTCACTTCGCACCGCGAAATCAAACGGCTGCTCCAAGCGGACGCTAACTGCCCAGGTGTTGCCGTCGATTCACATCATGTATCAACCGCCGCGTAATCACGTCCCGACCAGCCACCACCACCGCCATATGAGCTCAAGCTTCACGCAGACCATTGCACGCATTGACCTCGACACAAGAATCCAGTACGGCATGATGCTCCTCTTCGGAGCGCTCTGTCTGGTAGCGGCAGCCTCTCCGCTTGGCACCCTCACCAAAGCCGTCGTCGTCTCCGCACTATTCGGATTTACCGGCGGACTCTGGGTATCGCATCTCGTACAGATTATTCAGGAGGCAGCGACGGCACAGTCTGAGGCCGACCAATGAGTGAGGACGTCGTTGAGGAACAACAGCCACAGACGTCGGGCTTCCTCAATGGCCTCGAATTTCTCACCGGTGAGGACCCAAGCGCAGGGTCGTTTCTCTTGGTCGTCGGGATGGTTACCTGCGTTTTTATCGCTGGCTTCCAGTTTCTGCTGAACCCTCCGATTTCGACACTTCTCACTGGGCTTGTTCTGGTCATCAGTGTCATCAGTTTCATCATGGGCGCGGTGCTGGATATGCTCGATTACTTTGAAACACCGTAGCAGTCGCTACTCGACTACAGAGAGCCGCAGTTAGTGGCCAGGCGGTGACGTTATGCTACCGGTTGTCGACTGCTACTGATCCGGCTCTTCTGCAAGTGCCGTTTCGCGCAACCGTTTGCACTCCTCGCTCTCGGCAGTCAGTTCGGGGACGGGCGTCGGTTTCCCGTCGTCGACGGCGACGAAGGTGGCGTACGCGCTGGTCGTCTCCTCAGTTTCGCCCGTGTGTGGCTCCTCGCGCGCGACCTCTATGCGGACTCGGACGCTGGTTCGGCCCGTAGCGTAGGCGTAGGAGTCGATGAGGGCAGTGTCGCCGATTGGAATCGGTCGTTCGAAGTCGACGCGAGACATCTGCGCGGTCACGCAGGATTCTCTGGCGGCCCGCATGGCCGACATAGCGCCGATCTCGTCCATCCACTTCATGACGATTCCCCCGTGGGCGCTGTTGTAGTTGTTGGCGTGGGTCGGTTGGACGCGCTCGCGGTTGACGATGTGCGTCTCGGCGATGGTCGGCATACCTCCTCGTAGAGCCTGTGCCGGCAAAACGGTGTGGTGCGCCCCTGATGGGACCTGACGGCAACCGTACGTGCTTATACTGTCGCCGTGAGGCGCAAGCGCCAGTCACGCAGTCGAACTACCGGAATTACCCGGTGAACTGGTGATATTCGAGGCCTTTGTGCTTCATCTCGTTGTGTTTGCGTTCGAGGAACGAGTAGACGGAGCCGTGGGGCGCGCCGTCAAGAATCATCTCGGCGGCTTCTCGCACGGCGTCGACCTGTTCGGGGCCGCCGATGATCCCAAGCGTCGACCCGTAGATGACCACGGCGGCGCCGGAGAGTTCCTGCATGAGCTCCCGCGTCCGGCCGCCCTCGCCGATGAGACGACCCTTCTGGCGTCGGAAGTCGTTCTTGTTGCGGGAGGCGGCCTCGATGTCGATGAGTTCGAACATCATCATGTCGTCTTCAAGCAGCGCCAGCGCGTCGTCGGGCGCAAATCCGCGGCCGATGGCCTTCACGATGTCGGGGCCTTTCAGCGCCGTCACGGGATCGCCGACGGACTCGACTTTCACCGTGCCGTCCTCGGAATCGATATCCAGCCGGACTTCTGCGCGCGACTCGATTTCGCGCATGGTCTCACCGCCCTCGCCGATCAACACACCGATACGGTCCTGCGGAATCTTCACGTGTTGCATAAGTATACCTCTCTGTAGGAGGGTCTGCCTGTTTAAAACTTCGGCGTCCGGAGCCTTCGGCACCGTACCTCACCGTCGGCCGGTTCGGACTGCAGACTACACGGCGAGGTGTGGCCGGTCAGCCATCAAATACCGTGGTGAGAAACCAGATGAGGCCGAATATACTCCCGGCCGCACCGACCAGTTTCGTAAGCACGACGTTCCAGTCGGCGGGTTCGACCTCGCCGGAGCGGGTTGTGCTCCCGATGGCGTCCATCTGTTCGTTGAACTTCGTGACACCGTATGCATACCGGTACATGAGTGCCCCACCTATCGCTATGAGTGGACCCAAAAAGAGGCCGGACTGGGATTCTTCGGGCTCGCTTTCCTCGGGCCCGACATTGTAACTGAAGGTTTCCGGTGTCCCTGTTTCATCACTCTGCGCCGCTGAGGCTGTGGACTGGACGGGCGTTGCTGCTGACTGCTCGCTGTCTTCGGTGTCAGCCTCTCCGTTGTCAGCCTCCCCGGTGTCGGCCGGCTCCGTGTTGTGGGACCCAACTGCGATTTCGTCGAGATACGCCCGGCCGTCGAGCTGGACTTGCCAGAAGGAGGTTTCAGCGCTGGTCGAAACCGTTCTGGTCACGCGTTGCTGGCGCTGCCGGTCAGTATCCCACAGCGCGACCTGTGCGGTCCCGTTTGGATACCACTGGATTTCGACCACGAAGAACCGACCGGTAGGAGCTGTGACGCGCTCGGAAGTCACCATTGTTCCGCTCTCGTTCGTCGAGACAATGTCGACACGGTCGTTATTTTCCCGGCCGACATTCCGGATGGAGACTGACGCTGTGGTGTTTCCGTCAGGGCGCTCGACAACCCGAAACGCTCCGCCGCGACCCACGTCGACGACACCGGTCACAGTCCCCTGACTGGTGTTGACTGTCGCCGCGGTCAGTGTCGCGGTGTCGTTGGCACGGACGCCGAGCGAACAGTCCCCGTCTGCGCCGATACGCAGGGTTTCACCGGCGGTCCAGTTGGTTGTCGATGCGGCTCCAAGTCCATCGATATAGTGGGATGCCGAGCCTGTATCCGGCATGTCTGGGTGCTCGTCTTGCACCGAACACGCTGGCTGTGGCGTCGCTGCCTCGGTTGTGGTGGCGTGGCTGTGTGTGGTACTCCCCGAGTGTGTCTCATTGGGTACCGCGTTGCTGAAGCCGGTGGCGACTCCGGAGACGGCAACAAGGGCGGCTATCCCGAGCAGGACAACGAGCGGCACTATCTGTCCGGTCGTGGGGGTTGGAGGGCGTCCCATGGGTGGATGGCGGGGGTCGTGTAGCCGTGGCGGTCTCTCGTCGTTGGGCATCACTGCCCCATCGGTTATTGTTCTTCTGCTTCTGTGGGATACTCACCCACGAGGAGAACGCTCGAACGGGGGGTCTCGTCCACAATAGACGAGTGAAGCGGGGACCGGACACCGCACCGGAACAGCGGTCTGCCGATCCCGCTGTCAGCCCAGAAACTCGACACCGGTGACTTCGAACCGTGCCCCGCCCATGTTGCTGTCGGTGACGAGGATGTCCCACCCGTGTGCGCCTGCGATGGTTCGGACAATAGAGAGTCCGTAGCCACTCCCGTCCTCGGCAGTGGTGAATCCATGGTCGAACACATCGTCCTTGATTTCTGCTGGGATCCCCGGGCCGTCGTCTTCGACGTAGAAGCCGTTCTCAAGCGGACCGACGCGGACGATAACGGCCCCATCGCCGTGTCGAATGCTGTTCTGAAAGAGGTTCTCGAACAGTTCGATGAGGCGGTCGGCGTCTGCGCTCACTGCGCCGATATCCGCGTAATGGAGCGTGCCTCGGTCGGTGCTTTCGCCGCTCCCCTCCCAGGCGGTGTCAACAACGGCCCGTACGTTCGTTGTCTCTGGGTCGGTGACGACGTTTCCCTGCTTGGCAACACGGAGCAGGTCGTCGACGAGGCGGGCCATCCTGTCGCTTGTTTCTTCGAGCGCGTCGAGGTGTTCCTCGTCACCGGTTTCGCGGGCCAGATGTACCCGTGAGGAGATAACACTGAGTGGACTCTTCAGGTCGTGAGCGAGGATGTCGGTGAACTCCTTGAGCCGATCGTTCTGGCGTTCGAGCATCTTGTCGTACTGGTGTTTCTCGGTGGTATCCTGGCTGACTGCGACGAACCCCTCCGGGTCTCCGTCCCCGAGCGGCGAGAGCGAGAGGGTTGCCCAGAACACGGACCCATCAGCCTGCCGGTGCCAGTGCTGTGTCTCGACGGGGCCGTCAGCCGCCTCCGTCAGCAGTGACTCAACGGTTGTCTCTATCTCCTCAGGGTCGGCAAACAGCATGTCGACGTGCTGGCCGACCGTCGCGACCCGGTCGTAGCCGTACAGCGACGCTGCTGGCTCGGGCCACGTCGTAATGGTACCATCTGTATCGAGCATGAACACAGCATGCGAAGACAGTCCCTCGATGAGGCGCTCAGACACCGAGTCGCCGCTGTGTGCTGTCTGCTGGTCCGAACTGCTGTCTGCTGGGTCGGTGTCCATCAGTCGCACCTACTTGGGCTAGGCCAATGGCGACTCAGCCAGCATGAAAAGCACTGTGACACGCAACTCATGCTGATATATTCAAGAGCTAACAGTTTACGCACTGTGGTTTTCACAATCAAATGAGTTGTGAGAAACCGGGTGAAAGACGCGCAGTACTGTGGATATCTCTCCAGAAACCGTCGGCATGACTGGTACTAATCGCACTTCACCTATAGCCACGGAAACACGTTCTCACTTGCAAAAATCTCTCCATGCGAGCAGAACGATGGTGACTACTCGTCGTCGCGACGGTCGGCCGGTGTTCCTTGCGGAACGGCGTCATCGTTGCTCCCCGGCGCGGTGTCGGCCTTGTCTTTCGGCGTCGCGTACTCTCGGACGTACGCGAGCAGTTCCTCTGGCGTGGCGTCGACGCCTTGCCTAGCGAAGAAGTTCGCGACGTTGCGGCAGTCCCGTTCCAGAAAGTCGTCGGCGTTAGGATGGTGGATGGTCACCGCTTGCCCGAGGTCGATGATATACAGCTGACCCTCGTGGAAGACGATGTTGTACTCAGAGAGGTCGCCGTGGACGAGGCCGGCGTCGTACAGCCGGCGGGTGTACTCCTTGACGACCTCGTAGGCTGTCTCGGGGTTCTCGATGTGGACCTCACTGAGACGCTTGCTACGGCCTTCCTCGGTCCCGAGATACTCCATCACGAGGACGTTCCGCTCAACGGCGATGGGCTCCGGCGTCCGAACGCCGGCCCGACGGGCACGCTTGAGGTTCGACGATTCCTTGCGGACCCACGCGGTGACGACCTTCTTCTTGTCCGAGCCGATCCCTTCGAAGCGGGGGTCGCCGTCGAGATAGCTCCGCATATCCTTGAAATCGGAGGCGTTGATGCGGTACACCTTGACGGCGACCTCTGTCTCGCCCGATAGGGCCGTGTAGACGTTGGCTTCCTTGCCGGTCGAGATCGGCCCGCCGAAGGCGTCGATGTGGCCGTCCTGCACGAGCTTGTACAGTGCGCCGTAGGTCGCGTCGTCGAAAACGCTGGCCTCGACTTTGAACTGGTCAGCGTCCTTGATGCGCTCACGGAACTCGCTGAACTCGCGGTCCCGTTTGCGGGCGATGCGGTCGGCTTCCGTGTCGGAAACGTCGACCTCTTCCCACTCGTCACCCGGTGAGTCGACGTCGTCCGTATCGAGCAGGCCGAACTGCCCCTCTGTCACGCTTGTGCCTCCGTCGAGCGCGCAGCCAGATACATAATCAGGCTACTCCTGGATATGTCCCTCCTCGCGTAGCTGGTCGGCATCCTGTTTCTCATAGCGCCACGTGATGTCGGCTTTCTCGTCCTGCCAGTCCCAGGGTTCGACGAGGACCACGTCGTCCTCGCGTATCCAGATCCGCTTTTGCATCTTGCCCGGAATCCGGGCTGTGCGCTCGACGCCGTCCATACAGCGTACCTTGACGCGGTTCGCGCCAAGCATGTCCATGACGACGGCGAACACCTCGTCCTCTTCCGGCATCCGCAGGTTCTTTCTGCTGTCGTTGTCGCTCATATTCGGTACTTCGACGGGGAGAGGTTTAAGGTTTGGAAAAGTTGGACCATGAACCCGGTCCGTGGCCCCCGTCACGGCGTGGGACAGACGCTGGGGCCGTATAGAAAACCGCGGTCGTCGCGTCAGTCAGCGCCGAGGCAGCCGACCCACGAGCAGTCGGTGCAGGTCTCGATGCCTTTCGCCGTCGTCGTCTCGCCGCGACAGCGCGGGCAGATGGAACCGATCTCCGGCGACTGGACGGACTTACTCATCGGTGATGATGTCCGCCGACAGACCCTGTGCCATCTCGATGTCCTTGGAGTTGTTCAGCGTCCAGGCGGTGCGCTCGGTGACAGCCTCGATGACCTCGCGGCCGCTCGGGAGGCCGTTGCCGGACTTCTTGACGCCGCCGAAGGGCAGGTGGACTTCCGCACCGATACACGGGAGGTTGCCGTAGGCGAGCCCGATTTCCGCCTCGTCGCGGAACTGGTTGATCTGGCGGTAGTCCTCGGAGATGATGGCGCCGGCGAGGCCGTAGTCGACGCTGTTGTGCATCTCCAGCGCCTTGTCGAAGTCACCCGAGTACTCAAGTAGCGCGACGTGGGGACCGAACACTTCCTCGTTGATGCACCGCAGGTCCTCGTCGTAGTCGACTTCGTAGACGAACGGGCCGACCCAGTGGCCCTCCTCGTGGCCATCGGGAATCTCCTCGGCACCGAGGTCGGCGCGGTCGACGAGCACGTTCGCGCCCTCCTCACGGGCGAGGTCGTTGTAGCGCTTGAATTTCTCGACTTGGTCGTCCTCGATGAGCGGCCCCATGAAGGTGTCTTCCTCCAGTGGGTCGCCGACGGCGATGTCCTCGGCAACGTCGACAAACCGTTCCTTGAATTCGTCGTAGAGGTCTTCGTGGACGATGAGGCGCTCCGAGGAGACACAGCGCTGGCCAGTCGTCTTGAAGCTGAGACATCACTGCCGAGTGAACGGCGATGTCGAGGTCGGCTTCCTCCGTGACGATGACAGCGTTCTTCCCACCCATCTCGCAGGCGGCGATCTTGCCGGGCTCGCCACCGACCTTGGAGGCGATCTTGTGACCGACTTCGGCGCTCCCGGTAAAGAGGACCGTCTCGACGCGGTCATCCTCGACGATAGCGTTGCCGGCGTCGCCGTAGCCCTGCACGAGGTTGAACACGCCGTCCGGGATGCCCGAGTCTTCGAACATCTCAGCGATGATGTGGGCACACCATGGGGTCTGTTCGGCGGGCTTCCAGACGACGGTGTTGCCCTCGACCAGCGTCACTGCGAGGTGCCAGAACGGGATGGCGACCGGGAAGTTCCACGGGGTGATACAGCCGACGACGCCCTTCGGCTTGCGCCGCATGTAGGCGTCCTTGCTGGCGATTTCCGACGGTACCACGTCGCCGTGGGGGTGACGGGCGTTGCCAGCGGCCCACTCGACCATATGCCAGGACTCGGTGACGTCGGCCAGCCCTTCGCTGATCTCCTTACCACATTCCATGGTGACGATTTCGCCGAGTTCCTCGTGGCGGTCACGCAGTTCGTGATAGATGTCCCAGAGGTATTCCGCGCGGTCGATGTGCGAGAGCGAGCGCCACTCGTCGTAGGCGTCCTCTGCCGCGGCCAGTGCGCGGTCGACATCGGCCTCGGTTCCGCGGTGGAACGAGGCGAGTGCCTCGCCGGTGGCCGGGTTCTGACTTGTGAACGTTTCGTCGCCGGTGCCTGTCGTCCATTCACCGTCGATGTAGTGTCGACGTGAGTCGTCTGTACTCATGATAGGTACTGTACGCGTCCCCTACCAATATGTTCCACCGTCCATGGTCAGGGGGGACGGCAATAACCTGATATGTCATCCATAATCAGGCATTATCTCCCATGGTCGGTGTTCCCCTTATGAACCGCACCTTTATTTGCATCCACATCGTGGCTATCCCTAGCATCCCTTCATACGGAGGGCGCTCAGTATGAGTAACGCACAATCACAACACGGGGGACTCCAGCTTACCCTGAGCATCTGGCATCCGGACTGCTGGACGCTCGAAGTCACCGACAAGACGGCGGCTGGGCTACTGGCCCACGGCGTGTACAACACACAGAACGGTAGCGTGAAGGGCCTGTTCACCGCATACGCCGACAGTATTAGCGACGTTGAGGCTCTCATCGATGCGACTCGCGACTCGTCACTGACAGACTCTGTGCTGGAGCTGCGCGAGCGCCACGGCGCGACCGGCACAGGCTCGTCGCCGGGGAACACGACCCGCGAATTGTTCGTCGAGTACGACCCGGACAACACCATCAGCGACAGCCTGCTCTCGCGGGGGTTCATCCACAACGACCCGGTTCGGGTCCGGCACGGTCGCGAGCACTGGCCGGTGTTCTTCCCGGACTCCCGTGACGAAGCCGAGTCACTTCTCGACGAAATCCGCGAGGAGCAGTCGGCCGATATCGAAGTCACACGAATCACATCCGCTGGCGGCGGCAATCCGAAGCAACTCCGACGGATGGACCGCCTCTCGGACAGCCAGCGCGAGGCGTTCGAACTTGCCCGACAGGAGGACTACTACGCGTGGCCACGGGGTATCTCGACACGCGAACTCGCGTCGAAACTCGGCGTTTCGAAGACGACGCTGCTCGAACACCTCCGGAAAGCAGAAGCGAAACTGCTCGATCCGGACCAGTAGCACAGCGGAAGGGTGTAGAGCCGCTCGCACCGGTTCTCCGTCAATCGACCCAGAGCGTTGACAACGGGAATTCGACTCTCAGTGAGGACCGTTTGCTTTCGGATTGACTGAGCAGAATAGGTCACTCTGTTGCACTCAGATCAATGAGAGGGGTGGCTCAAACGTATTCTTGAACGTCCTGAAACCGTTTACTACCGGAGATGCTACTGCCACGTGTGCTATGGAGATAACACGCCGTCATCTTATGAAGGCACTCAGCACCAGTGGGGTGGGGCTTTCCACAGCCGGATGTCGCACTCTCGACGGGACTGACTCAACTGAGACGTTGACAGCCACAGAGACACCGACATCGGCCACTGGATGGGCAACCCAGATTCCGGAAACGCCCCCGAACGTGTCCTGTTCGGCCGTTTCGAGACCGATTGCTGAACCAATCGACCGCGAGGGGTCGCTTGCTCCCCGTGCGTATCCTGGGCAGCCGCCATCGGAGCTAGCGGGCCAGAGCATGGTCGAGTACGTCACCGCGTTCGAACTGGCCTACCGGCAGAACGCCGAGATGGTAGCGAACACTGACATGACGACTGACGGCAAGCCCGATAGCTACCTGACGCGGTTCGACATCTCCGTCCAGAGTACCTGGGTCGCCCCGGGGCCAACTAATTCGGCTGTCATCCGATTGCAGTACATCGGCTCCGGACGGATTCACCCCGGGATGGACTTCGACTATATAACTCAATATGTCACGTACTATGTCAGCTCGACACGGGCCGTCCGTGCCAGAACGACCCGGAACGATTTCGATGGGGCCGATTCGCTAGACCCCGACCCGTGGGAGAATGGGAATCCCGTTGCCTGCTTCGAAGGATAGGGCAGCACGTAGCCAACAGCTACTCTAACTCAACACGGCTCGGACAGCAAACAGCGCGTTTTCCTTGCGTTCGCGGACGCGCCGGTAGAAGTAGGAGAACCACTTGTCGCCGTAGGGGATGTACTGCCACATCGGGACGCCCTCGGCGGCGAGGTCGCGCTGTTCGTCGTCGCGGACGCCCATCAGCATCTGCACCTCGTAGTCGGTTCCGTACTCGTCGTGGAGGTCCTTCGCGTAGTCTATCATCGCCGGGTCGTGGCTGCCGACGGCGACGCCGCCCTCGAACTCCTCGAACATCAGTTCGAGACAGTCTCGATAGGCTTCGTTGACGCGCTCTTTCTTCTTGTAGGAGACACTCTTTGGCTCGGAGTAGGCTCCCTTGACTAGTCGGACCTTCCCGGGAAGGGGTGCAAGCCGTTCGAGGTCCTCGGGCGTCCGCTTGAGGTTCGCCTGCGTACAGACGCCGACGCCGCCCTCGTGTTCCGTAACGAGTCGCTCGTACGCGTCAAGGGTCACGTCGGTTGTAGTGTAGTCCTCCATATCGACCCAGACGAAGACATCACGGTCGTCACCCGCTGCGACAATACGTTCAAGATTCTCGACGAATACGTCGTCGCCAACGTCAAGTCCGATCTGCGAGGGCTTGACTGAGATACAGCAGTCGAGGCCGCTCCTGTCGATTTCCTTGACCAACTCGATGTACTGGTCTGCGTCCTCGTCGGCTGGCTGGCGCTCGTCGTAGTGTTCGCCAAGCAGATTTAGGATGCCCTTGACGTCGTCATCGTTGAGCGAAGCGACGTGGTCGAGCGCCCCCGGCGCTGTCTCCCCGGCGACGAAGTTGTTTGCTATCGGCGGAATCATTATCGAAACTACGCCACTATATCAGCCTAAACGCACCCCCTACCAAAAAAATCAGTCTATAACGCCTGAAATCAAACGAGAGTAAAACTGCCGAGCGTATCGTCGTCGTCCCGGTAAAACGTGTGCTCGCCCGTGATATGCGCTGTACCCGAGACGACCGGGCTGGTCACGGTTACCCCTCCGTCAACGCTGGTATCGGTGATGTACCCCTCAAATGTCGACCCGACCGGGCCAGTCACTTCGACACGCTCGCCGACGGCGAGGTCGCCGTCGACGTGATGGAGCGTCAACCGCGCACACGTGCCTGTTCCACAGGGGGAGCGGTCGACGGAGCCGTCGGCGAACACCACACAGCTCCGGTCGCCGTCGCCGCCAGCTGTGAGTTCGACTGCTGAGACGGTCGCCCGCGTACCGGTGACTGGGTCCTCGGGTGCGGCGTCGTTGACTGCTCGGCGGAGTTCCAGTGCGGGGTCGATACACTGCGTGGCGTCCTCGCTGTTGAGCGTGACGCCGAGACTGTCAGCGTCGACGACGGCGAAGTAGTTCCCGGAATAGACGATACGAGCTTCGACCGGGACGCCGTCCTGTTCGACGGTTACCGTCTCACAGACGTAACTGTCGACGTTTTCGAACGCAACGCGACGGACGACGCCGTCAGCTATCTCGACCGTCACGTCGACCAGTCCGGCGGGGGTTTCGACAGTCAGCTCTGGCACTTCGGGAAGCTCGCCCCGTTCGATGAGTGCGGTGACGACTCCGATGAGGCCGTGACCACACATGTCCAGATAGCCATCTGTATCCATGAAGAAAACCCCGAGGTCAGCCCGGTCGGTCGGTACCGGGACTGCTCCGAACATGCCTGCGTGTCCGCGGGGCTCCTGCATGAGGAGTTTCCGGACGCCGTCAGCCGTGGCTTTGAACTGGTCGCGTCTCTCCCGGACGGTCGCTCCGGTGAGCGTGTTGGCCTCGATACCGTCGAGGACGATGCGTGTTGGTTCCCCACCCGTGTGCGTGTCTACCGTGATGAACTCCGTTCGTTCCATAGCCGTAGCGATACTCTATGCGGCAAACGCGTTCCAGAAGTATTAATTCACGGCTTCTCGTATGCCGTGGAGAACATGGTGCCTACCATGGACGGTGACAGGGTTATACAGGGACTTACGAAAAAGGATATCAGTATACCATGAACGACCATGACACGCGTTCGATTGACAGGCGAAGCGTAATCAAAGCCGCTGCCAGTGCCGGGCTCGTCGGCCTCGCCGGCTGTTCCGGTGGTGCTCCCGACGAAGGTGATGGGGGTGACGGCGAATCGACGGATTCCGCGACGGATTCCTCGACGGACTCCGGGTCCGAAACCTACACCATCGGGATGGTTGACAGCCTCTCCGGGTCACTGTCGGCGTTCGGTCAGCGGAACCAGCGCGGCAAGGAAATCGCGCTCGACGATATCAACTCCGTCGGTGTCAGTGGCGGCGAACTGGCGATCTCACAGCAGGACGACCAGAGTACGAGTCAGGGTGGGGTCAGCGCAGCCCAGACGCTCGTCAATCAGGAAGGGGTCCCGCTGCTCATCGGCACTGTCGGGAGCGGCGTCAGCACGGCCATCCACGAGAGCGTCGTCCAGAACACGGACGTCGTCCAGATCAGCCAGAACAGCACTAGCCCGAACCTGACGAACTTCCCGGACCTGCTCCGGATGCCACCGGCCGGCAAGGCTCAGGCGGAGGCAATTTCGTCGCTCCTCAACGAGGACGGCAACGAGTCCGCTGCCCTGGCCTGGATTAACAACGACTACGGCCAGTCCGTCGGTGAGGCCTTCATCGAAGCCTACGACGGGGAGATTGTCTACAATGAACCCCACGATCAGGGCCAATCCTCCTACAGCAGCACCATCTCCTCGATGTCTGACACCGACGCTGACGCGTGGGTGTTCATCACCTACCAGCCGGAGTTCGCAACGATGTCCCAGGAGGCGTTCGATCTGGGTGTCACCGACCAAGCCGCCTGGTACGGCGGTGACAGTGTCAAGGGCCCAAAAGTCCTCGAATCCGCTCCCGAGGGTAGCCTCAACGGAATGAAAGCTGTGGTTCCGAGCGTCCCGCAGGACGCCGAGAACTACCAGGCGTTCGTCTCAGAGTTCGAAGAGCGCTTCGGCGAGGAACCAACGTCGTGGTCGGCCTATGCCTACGACGCGGTGGTCGTCAGCGCACTCGCTATCGAAGCCGCCGACGAGTTCACGGGCTCGGCGCTCATGGAGGTCGTCCGGGACGTGACTCGTCCCGAGGGTGAGGAGGCGACCACCTACGAGGATGCACACGAAATTCTGGCCAACGGTGGCTCTCCGTCGGACGTGGACTATACCGGCGTGAGCGGCCCCATCGACCTTGACGAGAACGGTGATCCCGTCGGGTTGCTGCAGGTGTTCGAAGTTGTGGACCACGCGTACGAATCCAGCGGCTTTATCGAGGGCTAACGCGGCCACAACCCTTTCCCATTTTCACCAATGGCGCAGATATTACAGTACCTGGCAAACGGGCTCGTTTTCAGTAGTATCATCATCCTCGGGAGTATCGGTCTCTCGCTGGTCTACAGCATCGCCGACTTTGCGAACTTCGCACACGGCGATACGATGACGCTCGGTGCCTACGGGGCGTTCGTCGCGTTCGGTGTGTTCGGCGGCCTCGGCGGCACCGTTCTCGGTCTCCCGGTTGGGTTCTTCCTGTCTCTGGCGGTCGGGATGGCGCTTGCCGCCGTCGTTGCCGTCCTCACCCATATCTTCGTGTACAAGCCCCTCGATACGGACTCAATCGGGCTGCTCATCACGAGCATCGGCGTGGCGTTCGTCTACCGCGCGGTGCTACAGGCGACCTTCGGGACGGACTTCCTGCAGTACGATATCCGCCGTAGCGGGCCGATTCCGGTGCTGCTTGACACACTTGATGTCGCCGTGACACAGCGAGACGTTGCGATCATCGTCAGCGCGGCGGTTCTCGTCGCCGGCCTACATCTCCTGCTCCAGCGGACGACGCTGGGCCGGAAGATGCGTGCGACAGCTGACAACCCCGATCTCGCACGCGTGAGCGGTATTCGAACTGACCGCGTCATCCTTGTCATGTGGGTCGTCGGAAGCGCCCTGGCTGCCGCCGGCGGCGTCTTCCTCGCGTTGTACAGCCAGCTCGACCCGCGCATCGGGTTCAACATTCTGCTGGTCGTGTTCGCCGCAGTCATCCTCGGCGGTATCGGGTCGGTGTACGGCGCGATGCTCGGTGGGCTCCTCATCGGGATGCTCCATGAACTGACGCCGCTGCTTAGCGATGTTGGCCTTCCGATCAGTAACGCCTACGCGCCGGCTGTTGCGTTCGTCATCATGGTCGCGGTCCTGCTTGTCAGGCCCCGCGGCATCGCAGGTGATATGACATGAGCACGCTTGATGTCGGTGCGTACTCGCCTCGTGAGAAGGGCGTCGTGGGACTGCTCGGCGCGCTCGCTGCGCTCCTGCTCGTGGCGGTTTTGACCGGCGTCCTCGCACCAGCGTACCTGCTGTATCTCATCGGACTGTCGGCGATGTACATGCTCCTCTCGATGGGGTTGAACGTCCAGTGGGGGTACGGTGGCATGATCAACTTCAGCGTCGCGGCCTTCTTCGGCCTCGGCGCGTACGGGACCGCACTGCTGACGGCGTCCGGTTCACCGATCTCCGGCGGTGTTAGCCCCGTCGTCGCGCTATTTGGTGGTCTCGCCCTCGCCGCGGTGCTCGCGGTACTCATCGGCTATCCGACGCTGAAACTCCGCGATGACTACCTCGCGATCGCGTCACTGGGGCTCGCGGAGGTCGTGCGTATCTTCATCCTCAACGAATCGCAGTGGACGGCGGGCAGCGCCGGTCTGACCGGCATCCCGCTGTTTTTCTCCGACTGGCCTGTGCTCGGCGACCTGACCTACCCGTACGTGTTCAACGTGGGCGGGACGCCGGTGTTCAACATGAGTCAGTCGGTCGTCACCAGCTTCCTGAACGTCGTCCTCGTCACAGTGATCGTCGCGGCCGTCTACCTGTTCCTCCGGCGCATCCACCAGTCGCCGTGGGGCCGCGTCCTCCGGACAATCCGGACCGACGAGGACCTTGCGGAGACGCTGGGCAAGAACACGTTCGCGTTCAAGATGCAGGCGTTCGTCATCGGGAGCCTCATCATGGCGCTTGCGGGCGTGTTCTACTCCCATCTCGTGTTGTTCGTCAGCCCGCAGGACCTCCAGCCCATCACGACGTTCTACGTCTGGGTCGCCGTTATCCTCGGCGGCACTGGCAGCGACCGCGGCGCGATGCTTGGTGGGTTTACAATCGTCGCTATCCAGCAGGGGACGCGCTTCCTGACTGACACCGGGGCGCTACCAATCGGTGCCGCGCCCTTCCGACTCATGCTGGTCGGGCTGCTCATCATCTTCATCGTCAGGCTCCGCCCGGAGGGGATTCTCCCGCCGGAGCGCGAACTTATCTGGCCCGACTCGCTGGGGGGCGGTCGCGATGAGTGAGCAGTCGCTCGTCTCCGACGGCCCCGTCCTCGGGAAGGCCGACCCCGTTCTCCGTGCTGAGGGGCTGGAGAAACGCTTCGGCGGCCTCGTGGCAACGGACGACGCGTCCATCGAGGTCGAACGCGGCACGATTACGGGCCTCATCGGCCCGAACGGGGCCGGTAAATCGACGCTGTTCAACCTCGTCTCGGGCTTCTATGAGCCTGATGCAGGCTCCGTCTCGGTCAACGGCGTCGACGTGACTGGCCAGAAGCCCCACGAAATCGCCGATCAGGGGATGATCCGGACGTTCCAGACGCCACGAAAACCGGAGGGGATGACCGTCCGGGAGGCGCTGCTGGTGGGGCCACACAACCAGACCGGGGAATCGATAATCCCGTTGTTCACATCGCCAAGTACCGTCGAACAGGAGGAACGGCGATCGCTGGAACAGGCCCAGCAGATGCTCGAACGGTTCGAGATCGGTGATCTGGCCACCCAGCCTGCGACGGATCTTTCGGGCGGACAGATGAAACTGGTCGAACTGGCCCGCGGAATGATGGCCGAACCCGATCTGCTGCTCCTCGACGAGCCTGTCGCCGGTGTCAACCCCGTGCTGGCCGACAAACTCGCCGGGTTCATCGAGGAACTCAACGAGGAGGGGATCACCTTCCTCATCATCGAACACGACATGAACTTCATCATGCGGCTTGCCGACCCGATTATCGTCCTCAATCAGGGAAGTGTCCTCGTTGAGGGGCCACCCGAGGCGGTCCGGAGCGACGAGCGCGTCATCGACGCCTATCTGGGAGGGCCGTCGGAATGACCGACCCCATCCTCACTGTCGACAGCGTCGACAGCGGCTACGGCGAAGTACAGGTGCTCGATGACCTCTCGCTGACCCTTGGCGAGGGGGAAATCGCCTGTCTCGTCGGCCCGAACGGGGCCGGCAAGTCTACCGTTCTCAAGACGGTGTTCGGTATGCTGGAGCCTTGGACCGGCTCGGTACGTCTCGGCGACCGCGAAATCGGCGGGATGGCCCCCGAGGACATCGTCCGTATCGGCGTCGGCTACGTCCCACAGACGGAGAACGTGTTCGGCTCGCTGACCATCGACGAGAACCTCCGGATGGGCGGAGTCGCTCGTGACGGCGGCCTCGACGAGACCGTGGCCGAACTGTACGACCGGTTCCCGATCCTCGACGACAAGCGTACCGCGAACGCCAAGACGCTCTCGGGCGGCCAGCGGCAGGTGCTGGCCTTCGCCCGCGCGCTCGTGATGGAGCCCGACGTGTTGCTCATCGACGAGCCAAGTGCCGGGCTGGCTCCCAACACGGCCAAGGAAGTGTTCGACGACGTAGAGACAGTCAACGAACTCGGCACGTCGATCCTGATGGTCGAGCAGAATGCCCGTGAGGGACTGGGCATCTCCGACCGCGGGTTCGTCCTTGACCAGGGGACGGTCAAGTTCGAGGGTGAGGCCGACTCGCTGCTCGACGACCCCGAGGTGTCTCGGCTGTATCTCGGCGGCGAATCACGCCGCTGAGACCTCGCTCGACAGTTTTCCTCGCGTTCGCCGCGGAGCCACAGCGATGACTTCTCGGGTATTGCACTCGAAAGGACAAGGCAACACAGAAAAGCCCCCCTTGCATACCGCCTGCCAATGACTGTGACGCTGCCGACCGACGCCGATGACTGGGCCGCCGCGTGGCGCGACCGGATCAACGAGCGGGCCGCGTTCGCTGACAGCGCTGACGACTTCACCGCTGTATTCTGTTTCGAAATCCGTGCCGACGACGCCTACACCGGTGAACCGATACAGTTCGTCGTTGTGATCAAGGACGGCGTCTGTACCGCCGCCGGAACGGTCGCAGACCCCGAGTACGACTTCGCGTTCCGTGGCCCCTACAGCGAGTGGGTCACGATGCTGCAGGGCGACCTCGACATCTCCGCCGCCGCGATGGACGGAACCTTTGACGTCGAGGGCGACACGATGCGGCTGCTTCGCCGGCAGGACACTATCGCCGAAATGGTCGCGGCGGCACAGAACGTCGACACCGAGTTCGAGTACTGACCGACGGGCTTTTGTCCGCCCGCCGGACCAACACGGGTATGTTGGATAAACTCGGTGCGGTTGGTATCGGCGGTATCGTCGTGTTGCTCGCCGGCATCGGTCTGGTCGCGTGGAAGGCACCCATCGTCGCCGTCGGCATCGCTCTCGTCGTCGGGGGCCTCGGACTGGTCGTCTACGGCCTCGTCACGAGCCTGCTCGGCGCGTTCGGACTTGGTGGCGGCATGGGCGGTATGGGTGGCGGCGGTATGGGCGGTGGCGGTATGGGCGGCGACGGGATGCCCTGAAGCGGAAACGACTAACAGGCGGTGTCCGCATCGATATCGAATTCGAACCGTGCACCGCCGTGTTCTCCTGTTGTGACACGCACTGTCCAGCCGTGGGCTTCGGCGATTGTCCTGACGATATAGAGACCGAAGCCGGTCCCGTCAGCCGCCCGTGACGCGCCCGGTTCGAACACCCGCTCCCGTTCGTCGGGAGCGATTCCCCGGCCGTCATCCTCGATCGCGAAGCCGTCGGGTGTCGGTACGATGCGAACCGTTATTTCGGTGGCGTCGCCTCCATCTTCCTCATCGGCTGCGCGTTCATTGCGCTCAGGCCCGTGTGTGACGGCGTTAGCGAAGACGTTCTCGAACAGTCGGAGCAATCGCTTTGGGTCAGCTTCAATCAGTATCGATGGCGGAGGTTCCAGCACTGCGCTGTCGGTCTCGACGTGGGTCCACGCCGTCGTTACCACGTCAGCGATATCGACGGCCTGCTCGTCGGCTGCCAGCGCCCCGTCTCTGGTTGCGGTCCGCAGGTCCTCGATAATCGATTCTAACCGCCCTAACCCATCTCTGGCGGCGTTGATACGCTCGACCGACAGCTCCTCGGCAGCGAGTTCGAGGTGGCCACTAGTGACGGCAAGCGGCGTCCGGAGGTCGTGTGCCAGCAGGTCAGCGAACTCTGTGAGCCGCTCGTTCTGTCGCTGGAGGTGCCACTCCCGTTCCCGCCGGTCCGTAATATCCCGGCCGACACCGCTGAACCCCTGAACTGTGCCGTCGTCCGCCGTGAGGAGCCGGCCGCTGAGTTCGAACGTCACCACCCCCTCCGTCGTCTCGGCCCGCGCTTCAACGGTCGTTTGACCCGACTCGAACACCTCCTCGAGAGCTACTTCAACGGCTTCCCGGTCATCCGCGACGAAGAACTCGGTCGGCTCTGTGCCCGACAGTTCGCTATCCGTCAGGTCGAACAGCTCGTTCAGCCGAGTGTTCCAGTACGCAAGTTTGCCGTCTGCGTCGTAGACGTAGAAGACATCGTCGAGAGTCTCGACCGCGGCCGCCAGAACACGACACTGGTCTTCCATGCGAGACAGACGCACCCGAAGGACATAACTACGCAGTACGGCTGGCTCGCTGTCGGAGCAGTCCCGCACCGGTGGCGGGGCCGGCTAGCGACTGTTCACCGGCCGCCAACACAGTACCTAGTTCTCGCTCGTCGGCCGGTCAGCCCGGTGTTCGCTGATGATCTGGTCGACCATCTCCGCGTTCTGCTCCTTCCGGCGGTCGGCGGCGCGCTCTTCCCAGTCCTCGATTGCCGCCTCGATTTCGCCTTCGCGGGTGACGGCCAGTTCGTCCACTTCCTGTACGGTGACCATCTCCGCTGGCGCGACAGGAATGTCGTTATCAAACAGCACCTGATCGGCGATGTCAGAGAGGTTCCCGTTCCGGAGGACGATTTTCGGGTCGATATCCGCCAGCTGCTGGGCCGTCGACCGGCCCGCGCCCGAGGCGTCCCGGAACATGACAATGTCATCCTCAACGAGGCCGAACCGTTCATCAGCGTCGGCGATGGCGTCTCTGGTGAACTGTTCGACCACCTTGACCGGGGTCAGCCCCTCCTGTTTCTCTGAGACATCGGCGAAGTTCGAGTGATCGAGCTTCCACAGCGCCTTCAGCCTCTCGAGCTTGTCGGCCAGCGCCTCGCGTTTCTCCTCCTCCTCATCGACTTTCCGTTCGAGGGCCTCGTTACGCCGCTGAAGCCGCGTCACCTCGCGGTCTTTTCTGACCTCGCGCCGGCCCTCGCTGCGGGCCTTCTCCAGTTGCTTGTCCTTCTCCGAGAGCTGGTCGTCCTTGCGCTTGATTGTCTCTTTGAGGTCGTCAACGTGTGATTCGAGCCGTTCGATGCGGGCGTTCAGCCGCTTGATCTCCTTCTCGTCGTCGGTGAGTTCCCGCGGTTCGTGCGCCGTGGTGTCCTCGTCCTCACTGTCGTCGTCTTCGAGGTCCCGCAACACTGTTTCGACGCTCTCCTCGCCGGCGACGACGCGGTCGATGACCGGTCCGACATCGTACTGTGGCGGGACCTTGCCCGCGACGCGCTCGAACTGGTCGGCGTGGTTGTCGAAGGCGTAGAGGGCGGCGGCCATCGCGTCTCGCTCGTGGTCGTTGTCGTACGCCTCCTCCCGGGTCCGGTGTTTCTTCTCGTCGACCGGAAGGTCGGTGTCGGGTTCCCAGCCGGCGGCGCTGAAGGAGCGCCGGAGCTTCTCGACCGTTTCTGGCATCGGCGTCACGTCGGCGGCGACGACGACGGGCCGTCCGCGTTCGATAATCCACTCCGTCGTCGCGGCGGCGTCGTCAGTGCGTGAGGAGTACACGTCCAGTACAGTGCCGTCCAGAGAGACGATGGCAACGGCCGTCGTCGTTCCGGGGTCGACGCCGACGACGACGTGGTCGCGCCGTTTCGCGAGCGGCTTGAACTCGATGCCGTCCCGCCGCTGTCGCTCGATTTCGACGCGCGTGTCGCCCGACCGGGCTCTCGATACCGGGATGTCCTGTGGTCGGGCCGAGACCTGAAACACGGCGTTGGAGAACCCGCCATACTTCTCTGTCACGTCCCGCTCGTACTCCAGGCCGGCAGCGTCGAGCTCGGACTCGATATCGCGCGTTCGCTTCCGGACTGCGCCGTGGATGCGCCGGGTGTAGCGGTCCTCTGACCACCCGCCTTTTCCGGTCGAGCGGCCCCGCGAGACCTTCACCTCTGTTGTATCGGTGAAGGCGGACACCTCCTGCCCGACGTTGGCGGCGGCCAGCCGGGCCGCGGCCTCGGCTTCCTCCATCGGGTCCTTGCCGTAGGGGACGCCGTGACGTTTGGCGACCCGGGAAAGCGGTTCGGGCCGCTCGTCGCCGGTCACCTGCACCAGTTTCGTTTCGTCGGGGAGGGACCCGAGGACGTGGATCAGAGCGTCCTTGTCCTCGGCAAGTTCGTACATATTGTCCGTCGCGACGATGGCCGGCTCCTCGTCCTCGATGCGCCGGCGGAGCTTCCGCCGCGAGACCACGTCTCGCTCGACTGATTCCCCGTCGAAGACCACCAGCGCGTACGACGGCGCGTCGCCGCGCACGTCGCCGCTCTGGATGTCGACACCGAAGACGACTGCGTCGAGCGCTGCCGTGCGGTTCACGAACCATGGTAGGCGACGGTCGACTATAAATCCGTTCCGGGCTAGCAGGGTGGGTCGTGTTTCGGGACGCGATGCCGACCCCAACATCTCTTATCAGGGCGCTTCGACAGCCCACTATGACTATCCCTCGCTGCACCGCGAGAGAGACTCCGGAGGCTGGTCGGCATGCCCTCTGAAAAAGAAAAGATGCTCGCTGGCGAGCGCTACGACGCGAGCGACCCGGAACTCGTCGCCGCCCGTGAGCGTGCGAACGAACTCACCCGGGAGTACAACCAGACCGACCCGGCAGACACTGACACCAGACAGGCGCTCATCGAGGACCTGTTCGGCTCGGTCGGCGCGGACTGCCACGTCGAACCGCCGTTCCGGTGTGACTACGGCGACAACATCCACGTCGGTGAGGGGTTCTACGCGAACTTCGACTGCGTCGTACTGGACGTCTGCCGGGTCGATATCGGCGACGACTGCCTGCTCGGGCCGGGCGTCCACATCTACACCGCGACGCATCCGCTCGACCCGGATGAACGACGCAGCGGCGTCGAGTACGGGAAGCCGGTGACTATCGGCGACAACGTCTGGGTCGGCGGGCAGGCGGTCATCAACCCGGGCGTCACCGTCGGTGACGACGCCGTCATCGGGTCTGGCGCAGTCGTCACTGACGACGTTCCCGCTGGCGTCGTCGTTCAGGGCAACCCCGCGTCGGTCGTCCGTGAAATCGAGGACTGACGGCCCCGGACAGCAGTTGCGGCCGAACGAGCGTGACTCGTCGCGGGGTTCTTCGCGCTGTGGCACGTACTGCCCCCATGGACACGAAAACGGAACACAGCGTTCAGACGGTCGAAACACGGGACGAACTCGACGACGTACTGGCGACGGATGACCGCGTGCTGGTGATGGTCCGAACAACTGGCTGTACTATCTGCAAGTCGATGGAGCCGATACTTGACATCGCTGCGAAAGCCACTGACGCCACAGTGATCGTGTTCAATCCGAAACACGACCTCGATGCTGTCGACGCGTTTGATGTCCGGAGCGTGCCGACGTTCCTGCTATTTGCTGACGGAGACCTGATTCACCGCCGTGCCGACGGATTCGTCCCGGCTGAGGACCTGATCGAGTTCGTCGAGCGCGGGTCGGAATCGGACGTGTGAACTGGGTTGCATTGTCACACTGAAGCAACACTTTTGCCATTGCTTGTCGAAGTGGTCCGACGATGGCCCTCCAAATCGGCTCCGCCCTCGAAGAGGCGGGGTACCGGCTGTTCAGTCGTACCGGCGGGATACTACTCGCAGCGTTTTTAGCCCTGATAGTTAGCTTGCAGGCACTGCTAAACACTATTCTGGCGACGTCCTATGCCAGACTGGGATACGGTGAGATTGCCGCAGCTATGCCGCTCACCTTCGACATCCCGCTTACTGTTGCTGGTGCCGGTATCGCTGTCAGCTCCGTGATCTCACTGTATCTCACTATCGTGTCTTTCCGAACGTTTGTCGCTGGGGCACGCACTAGCTTCCCCGAGGGAGCGTTCACACGGAATGTCCCACTCGCGATGGTGAACGTGCTGGTCGGCGGACTCGTCTACGGTCTGCTGGTGTTCATCGGGTCGATATTGCTCATTATCCCCGGTATCTTTGCGTACGTTGCGTTCGTCTTCATGGCACCGTACATCATCGTCGAAGATCGGAACTTCATCGCGGCGCTCAAAGAGAGCTACCGGCTCACCGAGGGCGACCGGATAGCGCTGTTTGGGCTGCTGTTCATCGTCGTTGTTGCTGCGGGGCTCCTCGGCGGAGCTATCGGGCTCCTCGGCGCATTGGCGCTTTCGGGGCCGGCCTCGCAGTTACCGACTATCGTCTTCCAACCGCTGCTGTCGCTGTACAGCACTGCGGTTATCGCAGTCGCGTTTGAGCAACTCCGCGAGAGTGGTGGGCGGCCACCGTCGGCCCCGAGCGAGGACGACACGACGATGGCGGCTCTCTGACCGCTGTCGTCTCCACTCGGGTCGACTCTGTCGGACCGTGACTGTCTTATCCGTCCAGTTTCCTACCGGGAGCAATGCGACGGCATCGGGTCGGGACGAGCCTGTACGCTGGCGTGCTGTTTGTCGTCCTCGGAACGCTCGCGTGGGTGACCGGGCAACCGTTTATTTTCCCGAGTCTCGGCCCGTCTGCGTTCATGCTCGCGTTTCAGCGGGACCGCGACCGGACAGGACTGGTCAGCGTCGTCGTGAGCCATCTCATCGGCGGTCTCGCTGGGCTTGTCGCGTACGTCCTGCTCGCAACAGGCGTCTCGCTGGTCGCGGACCCGGCGGCGTTCTCGATGGCCGGGCTCCGCCTCGTTGCGAGTGCGACGCTCTCGCTCGTCGTGACGAGCTGGGGGATGATTGCGACCGATACGGTTCACGCGCCGGCCTGTGCGACGACGCTCATCGTCTCGCTAGGGCTGCTCTCGACCCCGCTGCAGGTCGCAGTCATCGTCGTCGGTGTCGGTGTCCTCGTCGCGTTCCACGCGCTCGTGTTGTCCGCGTACCACCGAGCTACTAATCCGTCCCGGCTAGGCCTGGTCGATGGGTGATGCGGTCACGCAGGACTCTGGCCACCGTGGCTTACTCCTCAGACAACTGTACGGTCAGCACCGGCACTGGTGATTCACGGACGACCGTCTCCGCGACGCTTCCGATAAGATAGTGGTCCAGCCCGGTCCGGCCGTGGGTTCCCATTACGACGAGGTCCGCGGGAACTTCCGTGACGGCGTCGACGCGCTCGGTAGTCGTTGGAACTGATCGGCTGGAGACCCTGCCGCGTTCCGGAAAAGGACTATACTGTCTCCGCTGCAGGGACGGATATGGATATCTCCAGAATCGCTGTCCACGAGTCGGTTGCGAAGGCCTGTCCGCTGGAGTCGATGGTCGCCGCGCTACAGGGGCCTGACATTCCCGTCGAGATTGTCGGCGACGACGCCTCATTCGATGCCGGTGATTGCGTCGTCACCTTCTCGCCGCGGGACGCGTTTCTGGACGCCACCTGGGTTCACGGTATCCGGGCGGGCTACGACGAGTTCGACGTGGCTGCCTACGAGGCCACCGGGACGGCGCTGACGAACAGCACCGGTATCCACGGCGACACCGTCCCAGAGACTGTCGTCGGCTACCTGACGGCGTTCGCCCGCCGCCTCCACGTCTATCGGGACCGGCAGCGCGACAACGACTGGACACAGGAACCGTACGACGCGCCGTTCACGCTGACTGGCGAGCAGGTGTGCATGGTTGGACTGGGCACTATCGGTCAGGGCGTCGCTGAACGGGCCGGTGCGCTGGGGATGGACGTCGTCGGCGTTCGCCGCTCCGGTGATCCCGCCGAGAACGTCGAGCGCGTATACACGCCCGACGAACTGGACACCGCCGTCGCCGACGCGCGCTTCGTTGTGCTGTGTTGTCCGCTCACCAAGGAGACCGAGAGCATGGCCGATGCCAGTCTCCTTGCACAGATGCGGACTGACAGCTACCTCGTCAACGTCGCCCGGGGACCGGTCGTCGTCGAGGACGCGCTGCTGGACGCCCTTGACGACGGGACGATTGCGGGGGCGGCTCTGGACGCCCACTGGGCGGAACCGCTCCCGAGCGACCATCCGCTCTGGGACCACGAGTCGGCCATCGTGACGCCACATGTCGCCGCGTCCACGAGCCGGTATCACGAGGACATCGCGGCACTTGTTGAGGAAAACATCGAACGGGTCACACACGGCGAATCACTGCGGAACCGCGTCGCGTGAGCTCAGGCGCAGGCAATGCCGCTTTGTTCGCCTCGCTCAGGCACCTTCGACCAGCCGTTCGAGCTGCTCGGGCGGAACCGCGCCGCGGGCGGCGTGGCCATCGTAGGCGAACGTCGGGACGCCGGTGATGCCCTGGCGCTTGGCCGCAGTGAATTTCTCGCGGACCGCAGAGCGGAGAGCGTCGTCCGCGAGCGCCGACCGGATTTCGTCGCCGTCGACGCCCGCGTCCTCGGCCAGATTGACCAGCAGGTCTTCGTCGCCGATATCCTGTCCGTCCTGCCACAGCGCCTCGAAGACGGCTACGTCGAAGGTCAGCCACGTCTCGTAGTCGTAGTGTTCTTTGACGTAGTAGGAGGCAATCTGGGCGGGCAGCGAGTCGATGTCGGTGGCGATATCCAGATCCATCTCGACGTCGTACTTCGCTTGCAGCCGGCGGACGCTTTCCTTGGCCTGCTCGTAGTAGTCCTCGTCTTTGCCGTCGTCGACGGTGTGGTCGATGGAGCCGTCGGGATTGCGCTTCCCGCTCCGAAGGTCGAAAGGATGCCAATCGACCTCCAGTTCGTCCTCACGCGTCGACTGGTACTGCCTGAGCGATTCGCGTCCGAGATAACAGAACGGGCAGACGTAGTCCGAGAAGACCGTGATCCGCTCGCTCGACTGTGTCTCACTCATACGTCTGGGTATGCGTTGCTCGCGGTTAAACGCGGCCACCGTCTGTGTCGGACCAACGCACGACCGACTGACCGGCTACACGTCGTCCTCGATGGTCCTGTAGACGGTCTCCACCCGGGAGACGAGGTCGTCAGCGTCCGCTGCGAACAGTGTCACGCGCCCATCGGTACCCACGCCCTCGCGGCCGACGACGGCGACCGGTGTCCCCTCGCTGGTCTCGAATGCCTGACCGACGCCCCACGCCATAGCGTCGTCGGAAACCCCGTCCGGTCGCTCGTTGGGATCGTACGCAGCGACAGGCCCGTCCAGCGACGCCAGCGCGTCCTCGATGCTGTCGGTCAGCCGGCAGTCGACGGCAAACCGGACCGCTGGGTCGTGCTCCCGGGCAGCAAGCAGGGCGCGAGCTACTGTCGTCGATGCGCCGAAGCGGACGCCGCGGTTTGGCCGGACGCCGTCCATCGTCCGGGTGATACGGCCTTCGACGGCGGCGACCGCGTCCGGTGTCTCTGCGTAGGGTGTCGCGCCGGCGACGGTTAGCCCTCGCTCGGGGACCAGCGCCGACACGTCCGCATCGACGAGCGCCGACACAGCCCGCTCGACGGCCTCGCTCGTCAGATGGCGCGCAGCGTCGTTGCGCGTCTGGACGAGGTGGTGGACCGCGCCTGGGCCCTCCCCGACGTCGACGTTGTACCGGACCGCGCTCGCAAGTAGGTCGATACTACTTCCGACCGCCGTTGGCAGGTCGTCGCCGTGGGCCAGCTGTGCTGCGATGGCCGAAGAGAGCGTACAGCCGGAGCCGTGAGTGGCCTCGGTGTCGATGCGGTCGTGGCGGAACGTCGTCACCCCGTCCTCGGTCACGAGGGTGTCGACGACGGCGTCGCCTGGGACGTGTCCCCCCTTCACGAGCGCGCTGTCGGCTCCCATCTCAACGAGGTCACGGCCTGCCCGTTCCGCGGCCGCAGGGTCGTCGACATCGCGCCCGGTCAGGACGGCGGCTTCGTCGGCGTTCGGCGTGACAACCGTCGCTTCAGCGATGAGAGTCTTGTAGGCGTCTTCGGCCTCGGCGGCCAGTAGCCGGTCGCCCGAAGCCGCCACCATCACCGGGTCGACGACGAGATTCGGCAGGTCGGCGGCGTGGTCCACGACTAGGTCGATGACGTCGCTGGTCGCGAGCATCCCCGTCTTGACCGCGGCCACGTCGAAATCCTCCGTGACCGCCTCGATCTGGGCCTCGATCTGTTCAATCGGGAGCAGATGCTGGCCCTGTACGCCCGTGGTGTTCTGTGCCGTCACGCTCGTGATCGCGCTGGTCCCGAAGCCGCCACAGGCCTCGATGGTCTTGAGGTCGGCCTGGATGCCGGCCCCGCCACCAGAGTCGCTGCCGGCGACGGTCAGCACGACTGGCGGTGTTACTGGGGCGTCCGTTCGTGTCATGTCTGAGGCCTTTGCCGGCGGCCACATATCGGTGCTGGTCTCTCAGTAGGACGATATCATGCGGGTAAATCCTAGTATGCTAATAATACTTCATACCACATCTGAGAAACATTTATGTAGCGCTGTGTCGGATGTGCCCTTGTACCACAATGGAACCAGCGTCGCGCGATACTACCGATTCCGACGAGCAGTACGGCAGCTTCACTACTGGCGGCGGCGACGTCGTCGTCTACGACACCGAGAACCCGACCGCGTGGCTTCAATCGAGCTATGCGGTACAGGTTGGCTGCTCCTCGGAGCGAAAGTCGGCCTAACCGTTCTATCCGACCGATATCATTGCGATACCGACGATAGCCAGCCCCGCAGCGGCCAGGCGTGCTCGGAACTGCGCCTCATCGAGAACAATCGCACCCAGAATGACGGCGACGATAGCCTGCCCGTTGACGATAGGTGAGACGATACTCGCTGGGAGCAACTGGAAAGACAGCAACACGATGTGGTTCGCGTAGGCGACGAACATCGCCGCGACGACGAACTTCGGGAGGTCCCCTCGCCACCCCGGTGGGACCTGGTACCGGAACGCGAACGGGGTCATCAACGCGGCGATGCCGACGGCCATCACCGGGATATATGTCGTCGGTTCGATAGCCAGTTCTTGCATCAGTACCCGCTTGCTTACATCGACGAGTGCGAACGCCGCTGCCGATAGCAGCGCCAGTTGTGCGGGCCGGGACTGTCGGGCTCGTTTGAGCGGGGCCAGTAACGCTGTGCCCTGCCAGTTCGCGACGTAGACGGCGGCGGTCGCGACGACGACGCCGCCGACCTGCAGTGGTGAGAGGTGCTGGCCCAGCAGGCCGACTTCCAGCGGCAACACGAACACGGGAACGATTTTGCTGATCGGCGAAACGTAGGAGACTTCGCCGACGCGGATCGCCCGAAAGAGGGTGAGCAGTCCCACTGCCGTCACTGCCGTCACGGCGAGTATCGACGAGAGGACGTTAATACGGTTTCCCGCCGGGAGGAATGGCTCGTTGCTGATGAAGACGATCGGGAGGTAGACGATGGGGACCAGGCTGTAGGTAAGCAACAGGAACACGGGAGATGGGTATTCGGTGAACCACCGCTTCATCACGAACAGGTATACCCCGAACACCAGCGCCGACAGGATGGCGTACGCGATTCCGACGTTCACGGTTGACAACGACCGGCCGACCGCAATAACTGTTCCCTTCGGGCTCGTGTCAGGAACGACGCTGACGGGCAATCAGCACCGCAAGTAACACTGCGAGTCCGGTTACAAGCGCGGTAAAGCCGTCGCCCGTTCCAGTTGTCGTCTGTCTGTCTGTGCGCATTTCCGTCGGCGTCGACGTTGATGCCGCCGTTCTCGTCGAAACGACCACATCGACCATCGTCGTGTTCCGTCCGTCACCCGCTGATAGCGACACTGTTCCGGGTTCGTCAAGGGTGACTGTCCGCGCGACCGTTCTCATCGCCTGTGGCGGGAGATACAGCCGCTGCTCAGCGAACACGACATCGTTGCGGCGGAACTCGACCGCTATCGTCCCCGGAATACCGTTGTCGTTGGCGACAGTAGCGGTCACGTCGACCCTGTCACCCTGCCTGACTTCTCTCGAACTCGCGGTGACGTCGGTCACGCTGGCGGCTGCCGGTTCCGTCACCACGATAGTGACGGTATCGCCGTCGACGCTGATGACGTATCGGCCAGGGTCGGCAAACGTGTGTGACACTTCGACCTCGGTCCGTACCCCTGGTTCGATCTGGCCCCGTTTCGCGGCGACGACGGTCTCGTTGACCGCGAGCGTTACGTTGTACGCCCCCGCCTCACCGCCGGCGTTCTCGACGACCGCATCGACCGCGAGCGTCTCGTTGGTCGCCAGCCGGATCGGTTCGCTCCCGCCAACCGGTGCGTTCGACCGGTAGAGACTATCTGCGCGGTAGGCGTCCGTCTGATCGACCGGTGGCAGGCTGTAGCCGATACGGGCGGGAATCGCGCCGAACAAGCGTCGATGTGTCGTCCCGTTCCACATCGTCACCGTCGCTGTCGTCTCGGTCTCCGTCGCGGTCGTGTTCCGGACGGTTTCCCCGCCAGCGGCCTCGAACTCGGTGAGGAACTGCGATTGCGTGACCGGGTCACGGTAGCCGTTCAGCGACTGAAACACGCTCTGGAGTGTCTGGTTACGGCCAGTAGCCGAGCGGATATGGACATCCGCTCGCCCGGCGACGAGCGCCCCTTTCCTGTAGTTCGCATTGGTCGTCCAGCTTGACCTGTCAGTCAATGTCACGTCGCTGTAGACTGGCAGCCCGCCTGCTGCAAGCTGTGCCCGAAACTCGTCGAACCCGATCCGGTTCTGTTCCAGCGTCAGGGCCGCAGCGTAGTATGTCGCCCAGCCCTCGACCGTCCACCGCGTCTCCCGTGTCGTCTCGTAGGCCTGCCGGCTATGGACGTACTCGTGGAGCCAGACGTTGTTGGCGGTATCCAGCGATTGCCGGGACTGGACCCACATATCCGCGTCACCGATCTGATACCCTTCGACGCCCCAGTCGACAGCCCCGGACGGCGCGGCGACGACGAACACCTGCTCGTCACGGTCACCCACTCGGAGAGCGTTCGACGCGTTCGCCATCGAGTCGAGGACTGAAATCGGCGAGGCTGTCATCGTCGCCCGTTCCGGGACAGCCAGTGTGAACGTCTGGTTGTGTGCCGTCTCCTCGAAGGTCGCCACTTCGCCGAGATACACGATTTCCTCGCCCGCCGCACCCGGGCCTGCCGTCTGGAGCGTGCGGTTGTACCTGACGGGGTCCTGGCCAGTGTAGCGCCAGCGCGTCGGCGTTCGCGACCGCGTGAGCAGCGCCCACTCGCCCGTATCGACGCTGAGATATCGGCCCTCGGATCCCTCTGGACCGCTCTTTTTGATGGTCTGATTCGGGTTAATGTGGTAGCTGATCGTCGCCGTATCTGTCGTTTCTTCCCACTCGTACACGGACTCGTTGAGGCGCTCGAATCCGCTCGTTTCGGTCACTGTCGCCTCTGCTGGGACGTGCGTTTCGAGGCTGACGACCCGGTCTGGGACCTCGTAGGCCACGGTCACCGCGACTTCACCCGGCTCTTCGGTCACACGTGCGTAGGTCTGTGTCTGCTGAATCACGTCACCGTCGCTGGTCTGTGTCGTCCCCGACGTGGCCGTCCCCGTCTCTATGTTGGCCTCTGCTGGGGCTGCCATTCCGGTTGTGTCTCCACCCTGTCCGCGCGGCTGCCGTCGATACGTCTCGGCCCTTCCCGTCCGGAGTATCGAGCCATTCGACTCGCTGGCGGCTGTCGACGACTGCACCGCCTCAACTGCCTGTCCACGCTGAGCCGATGTCGTCTCGGTTTTGTACGTACAGTTTTCGTCGGCTCCAGCCGCCGCTCCGTCGGTAGCCCCGGCCACCGTCCCGTGGTCAGCGGTCGCCGCCGCCGGGAGCGACGCGATCCCCCCACCAAGGAGAAGCACCACGAGTCCGACGGCCACCACCCGCCGGGGTACACCGAACATTGCAAACAGTTACCGCCCCGTGGTTGAAATACTTGACCGCCGATTTTGGGTGTCGGTATCATGCACCAACACTTGGGTTGACCGACCGCTGCCGGGAGCTCCCACGATGGCAAAAAACAGTCAGGCCTGAACCACTCGTAGCCGACCGCAGCGACCACTCGCGAGCAGACCGGGCTGAAAAGCTGGCGAGCAGGACACAGCAGCGGCTTGCCACGGCGCTCTCACGAGAACCGTTGGCAGTCAGGAGTTCAGGCGACGTTGAAACCTTTGTCGCGGAGGAAATCCTCGACGCGGCCCGTGTGATTGCCCTGGAGCTCTATCTGCCCGTCCTCAACAGTGCCACCGCAGGCGAACTTTGATTTGAGGTCTGAGGACAGTGAGTCCATGTCGACGTCTTTCGGGTCGAATCCCTCGATAATCGTTACCTCCTTCCCGTAACGGCGCTCGTCGATGCGGATGTTAATCTCCTGGGACTCCTTAGCGACGTCCTCACAGACGCAGAGCTCCTCAGGCAGCCCGCACGTCGAGCAGACTTCCGACATTACAATCGCGCCTACGAACACGACCTATTAAACACTGTCGGGGACTATCGCTCGGAGACGATCCCGTCGGCGATTTCGACGGCTTCGTCGGCAATCGCTTCGTCGATCTCACCGCCGTACCGGAGTCGCTCCCGTAACGTCGCCAGCCGCCGGACCCGGTCGCCGGCCCCTATTGCGTCGAGATATGCCCGTACCGTCTCTCCGCCCTTGCGGCTTCGGTGTTCTTTCGCAAGGACATACATAGCCCGCTGGAACGCCAGCTCGACGTCGGTCTCGGGGTCCACACGGCGCTGGTAGCGCAGCCACACCGCCCGGTAGGCTCGCTCGCTGAGGCCGGACCGGCGCGCGCCCGCCGCGATGCCGAGCAACGCGACGACCCCGAGGGTCATCTCCTCGCGCGACGGGAGCTCCGGCAGGCGCAGCTCCCTTCTCTCGTCCGTGTCTGACTCCCCTGCTGTGCCGGTGGGTGTGTCGGATTCCGTGGCCGTTGGTGTCTCCGTCGGCTCGGTCTCGGTCCCGTTGGTCTCAGTCAGCGGGGCGGGCGTCGACGTGTCGGATGGCGTGTACTGCTCTACCGGGTTCCCGTCGCCGACGGTGGGCGACGATTCGTCCGAACTCGCGTCTTCGATACGTTGCTGTCTGACCGCCTCACGCGGCCCGGATGGCGTCGGGTCAAACTGTACCCAGCCCTGTTCGGGGAAGTACACCTCGACCCAGGCATGAGAGTTGAGCCCGCGCACGACCCACTGGTTCTCGTCGATTCGCTGGCCGGCGGTGTACCCGACGGTCATGCGTGCCGGGATGCCCTGGGTCCGGAGCATCGTCACCATCGTCGTCGCGAAGTAGACGCAGTACCCCTCGTCCATCTCAAAGAGGAAGGCGTCCGCGACGTTGAAATCGGGGCGGTCGACGTCAAGTGAGTAGTTCTTGCTGTCCTGCAGCCACCGCTCGACGACAAGCGCCGTCTCGTAGGGGTTCTCGGCGTTCGCGGTGAGAATCGCTGTCCGTTCCGCGACCCGGTCCGGCGTGCTGTCGGGGAGCTGAGTGTACAGCTCCGCAGTCGTATCGTCGTAGTCAGTGCCGGCCTCGCGCAGCCCGTCCGGGGCCGCCACGAGTAGTTCGCTCCTGACCTCGTAGCTGTCGCCCGTCGACAGCGTGCCGTCGGGCTGGAACCCGCCCTCGCTGGAGACCGATACCGACGGCTCCCCCGAGTAGCGGACGGGCTTCCAAGCAGCCGGAACGGTCCCGATGGTCGACTCTGCCCGGAACTCCTGTCGAAGCGTCCGGGTTTCTCCCTCAGGAGAGTCGAGGCGCTGGTCGTCGTACGGGATCGGGTTCTCCGTCCGTACCCACCCGTTGCCGGTGTAGCGGTCGTAAGAGGCGACCCGCCAGTAGCGCGGTTCCTCGCTTTCGACCGTGTACCGGATCTCCGGCGTCAACGAGATGCTCCCGCGTACTGAAAGGGACTCTCCGGCGTCGAAGAGGCTCCCCTCGACAGTCTGGCCCTCTGATCCGTCGTCGTACGACAGCAAACTGTCTCGGGTGATCGGCACCTGTGACAGCGCCGTCGGGATCACGATTATCGCCGCCAACTGTTCGAGGACAGCGCGCCGCCCGGCGTCGATGCCGTCGCCGTCATCGTCCGCGTGCTCCGTTCCGTCACTGCCAGTCAGCGCGTCGGGCCGCTTCGTCAGGTCTGCCGACTCGTCCGCCGACAGCGTATCGAGCGTCCCGAAGCCGATCGTCGCTGCGATGCCGACCACACCCAGCAGCGTCGTTACCACACCGGCGTCGGTCGTCAGAGCGAAGAACGCGAGCGCTGTGCCGGCCGCCACTGTCGCCGTCACGTACCAGCGCCGCAGCGCGAAGTACCACGTCAGAAACACCGGTGCCGGCGCGAACGACAGCACCCACAGCCTAACTTTGGCGATCTGGAGCAGCGACCGCCCGGTCAGCAGGGCGGCGGTGTCGCCCAGAAGCTCCGCTATCGCCGGATTCGTCGAGAGGTTCAGTATGTATGCGATGAGTCCCCCGGCGAACAGTACTGCGCCGACACCGACCGCGAGGGGCGGTCTGAGTACACGGGCCAGCAGCGTCGCGCCGACAAGCGAGAGCGCGGTGAGCGCCAGAAACAGGGTCGGGTCGCCGACCACGTCGCTGAGATAGTACATCGTCCGCAGCGGCGCGCCGATTGCCAGCGCCGCCGCAAGCAATGCCAGTATTCGTGACCCACTCCACGGGACTTGGCGGCGGACTCGTTCCGCGACGCCGGCGCTCATCCGTTCACCTCGCCTGCAATGGGGTTGTCCTGACTGGCGGTCACAGCAGCGAAGGATTGGCGGCGGCCGTCGACCGACACCGTGACCCCGTCGCCGTTGGCCGTGACGACCACGTCAGCGTCATCCACCCGGCCGGTCTGGCCCGCGTCAGCCCGGGCCAGCAGTTCGAGCAGTCGCGTCCGGTGGGTGTCGCCGTACCCCTGCTCGACCGTGCCGTTCGGGACGGCGAGTTCGACCGCGAGACCGCTCTCCAGCGCGGCCATCGTGATCGTTGCTGCGGCGGCGGCCATTTCGTCGGCATGGCCTTCGCGGGCCTCCGCAGCGACGAGCAGGGTCCGGTCGCTCCGGTCATCAGCGAACTCCTTGACTAACAGATCCTCGCGCTTGGCGCTGGATTTCCAGTGAACATCCCGTAGCGAGTCGCCGCTGACGTACTCGCGTAGCCGGTCGAAACGACTGCCGGTCCTCGCTCTCCGGCGTGAACGTTCGTGCGAACGCGTCTGTGCCACCCAGTCGGTAGACGGGCGGATACACGAGTACGTCGCTATCGCTCTCGATGGTGTAGCTCTCGCCGATAAGTCCCAGCGCGTCCGTCACCGTCGCCTCGATGGGGCCAACCCGTTGCTCACCCCGGGCTGTGTAAGTGACCCGGTACGCCACCGTCGCCGGCAGTGACCTTGTGACCGTCGTTTCCCCAGCAAGCCCCTCGGAGAGCCGAGCGGTGACTGTCGCAATGCCGCTGCCGTCGACGTGGAACTCCACGGACTTCGTCTCGCCGGGAAACCCACGGCGGAGATGGCCTAGTTCGACAGTCGGCGCACCGCTCCAGTGAACCTGCACGGCGGCGGCGAACACGCCGACGAACAGCGGGCCAGCGACAGCAGTGAGTCCGGACTGACCGAATCTGGCACTGACTAGAAGGGCGGCAACGGCGACAGCGAGGACGGCGAAGCCGCGTCGTGTCGGTCTCATTCGACGTAGACGGTATCGAGTGCCTCCGCGACGAGTGCCCGAGCGTCCTGCTCGCTACTCTCGGTCCGGATTCGGTGTGGGAGGACAACCGGCGCTTCCGTCTGGATGTCGTCGGGGATGACGTAGCTGCGACCATCGAGCACGGCGCGGGCCTGTGCAGCCCGGAGCAGCGAGATGCTCCCCGTGGGCTAACGCCCAGTTGTGCGTTCTCCCGCGTGTACCGTGCCAGCCGGGTCGCGTACGAGCGGATGGGCTCCTCAACAACCACGTCGGCCACCGTTTCCCGGGCGGCGGACAACGCATCGAGGGTAGCGACTGAGGTGAGATCCTCGATGGGATGGTGGCCCACCACATCACCCAGCATCTCCGTCTCCGCCGCCTCGTTCGGATAGCCGAGATGCAGTTTCGTCATGAACCGGTCGAGTTCGGCCATCGGCAGGTCGTAGGCCCGGTTCTGTTCAACCGTGTTCTGCGTGGCGATGACGGTAAACGGCTGTGGAACGGGATGTGTGGTCCCATCGACGGACACCTGCTGTTCCTCCATGGCCTCCAGCAGCGCCGACTGCGTCTTCGGCGGCGCGCGGTTGATCTCGTCGCCGAGAACGACGTTGGCGAAAATCGGACCCGGCCGGAACTCGAACTCCTGTGTCTTCTGGTTGTAGATGTTGACGCCGGTCACGTCGGTCGGGAGGAGGTCCGGGGTGAACTGGACGCGCTTGAACTCGCCGTCGAAGGACGCGGCAACAGAGCGAGCAAGCATCGTCTTGCCGACGCCGGGGACGTCCTCAAGCAGGACGTGACCGCGGCCGAGCAGCGCGATGACAATGTGTTCGATGGCGGCGTGTTGCCCGACGATGACCTGCTCGACGTTTTCGATCACCTGATTGGCGACGCGTGTGGCGTCGCGGAGGGGACTGTCCGACTGTTGACTGTGTGGGGTATCAGTGTCTGTCATAGTCGCGGTCTCGTGGGACGACGCCTCGGCACGGGGACTAGTGGGATACTCTGCCCTGTCGACCAGTAAGTGTCTTGTGTGGGTGCCACATCCTCCGGGCCGTTCAATTGTAGCTACAATTACGGCGTGAGCGTATGTAACTCTGTGGATGGGTGAGAACAACACACATCCGTTTGACGGCCGGTAGCGCTGTTCACCAGGACTTACAGGCCCCACAGACGAGGTGTCCGTCCTGTGTCCACCGCCGCTCGACGACCTCGCCACACTCGGCACAGGCCGCTCCGTCGGGCGACCACGCGTAGGTCGTCACGGCCGGGTCGACCGCGTCGGTCGAAGCTTCAGAGCCGGAGGCTTCGCTTTCTGGCTCTGTAGTATCGTCTCCCGCAGACGCACCACTCTCTCCTTCGGCCTCGCTCTCGTCGCCAGCGTCGAGAAAGTCCTCCAGCGAGGTGTCCTCGGCCATACACAGTGGTTTTGCCTGCGGCCACAAAATACCCTGTCGGTCGTTCCACTCGTAGTCCGCGTTTTGACACGCCGTCCGGGCCGTTATTCGGTGGCGACGCCGACGGTCAGCAACGTCCCCAGTTCGCGGTAGCGCTCGACCATTGCCTCGCGCGTCTCGAACTCATCTGTGGGGAACGTGTCTGCCGGCGGAATCTCCACCTCGCGGTCGGGGATCGTGTCCTGTGCAGCCACGGCCAGACCCGCTTCGCGGAACGCCTCGCGGTACTCGTCGGCGCTCCAGCGGGTCATCTCGATGTCGATGAACTCCTGCCACTCGTGGGAGTGGACGTTCTCCTCGTAGTAGTTCACCGCGATGTTGGCGGTCCCGCCGGGTCGCAGCACCCGCGCGATCTCTTCGAGGGTGTGTGGCGGGTCACTGGCGTAGTAGAACGCCTCCATCGAGAACACGTGGTCGATGCTGTCGGTCGCAAACGGCAGGGCGTCGAAGTCCCCACGCAGGAACCCGATGCCGTCGTCGTCCGTGTACTCGCGGGCGTTCCGGAGCATCTCCGGCGATCCGTCGAGGCCATAACAGGGACCGGCGTCGTTGGTGTCTCGGAGCGCACGGAGCGCGTAGCCCGAGCCCGTCCCGAGGTCGAGTACCGTGTCGCCCGGCTCGACCGGCATCCGGGCGAGGACGTGCTTGGCGGTGTGCCAGTGCCGGTCCTCCATGCCTCTGTCTTTGCCTTCGGCCGCCCACGCGTCGAATTCCTCGCGGACACTCATACGTTCCCCCAGCAGTTGCGGCCTCAAAATGCCCGCTATTTCTGCCTCCTAGCAACACGTGTCCACCGATAGCCGTACCCGTCTGGTGATGGACATCTCAGCCCACTTCCGTACACAAAATATCAGGCGGAAGATAAGTCGGTCGGCGTACTGCGACACAGCATGCGCTCGTACAAGGCCAAATCGGTGACCTCGATACAGCTTCCGCCCCGTGAGCGACGTGAGACCGCGCTCACCGAGGCCGGACACAACGTCTTCAACCTCGCTGCGGATGACGTCTTTATCGACTTACTGACTGATTCGGGAACTGGCGCGATGAGTGACGACCAGTGGGCGGACGTGGTTCGAGGTGACGAGGCGTACGCCGGGTCGCGCTCGTTCAAACGCTTCCGTGAGACGGTCGCCGACGTGATGGGGTTCGACCGCGTGGTCCCGACACACCAGGGCCGCGGCGCGGAGAACGTCCTGTTCGGGGCGCTGCTGGACGACGGTGACGTCGTTCTCAACAACACGCATTTTGACACCACCCGCGCACACGTGACGAATCAGGGTGCAGTCGCGGTTGACTGCCCGGCAGAGACGGACCTGACCACTGATAGCGTCGGGACGTTTGCCGGAAACTTCTCCACAGACCGGGGATGGGACGCCGTCGAGGAGCACGGGCAGGACGCTGTTTCGGCCGTCGTTCTGACGATCACGAACAACTCCGCCGCCGGCCAGCCGGTGTCGATGGCGAACATCCGCGAGACAGCCGCCTTCGCCACGGAAATCGATGCAACGTTCGTCATCGACGCCTGTCGGTTCGCTGAAAACGCACAGTTCATCAAGCAACGGGACCCCGAATACGCCGATACGCCCCTCAGCGAGATTGCTCGCGAGCAGTTACGTCCCGCGGACGCAATCACGATGAGTGGCAAAAAGGACGCACTGGCAAACATCGGCGGGTTCACGGCTGTCCGAGACGCTGCCCTGTTTGAACAGTGCAAACAGCGCGCGATCCTGTATGAAGGATTCCCGACCTACGGTGGCCTCGCAGGTCGTGATCTTGAAGCGATGGCGACCGGCCTGCGGGAAGCGGTTCAACCGCCGTACGTCGCCGAGCGAATCGAACAGGTCGCGACCCTCGGGGACCTCCTGCGCGATCGAGATATCCCGATAGTCACGCCGACCGGCGGTCACGCCGTCTACATTGATGCGGCCGCCCTGTTCCCGGATATTCCCGCCGACCAGTACCCCGGGCAGCGACTCGTCTGCGAACTCTACCGCGAGGGCGGCGTCCGGACAGTCGAACTCGGCTCGTTTGCCTTCCCCGGGACTAACCGTCCGGAACTCGTCCGTCTCGCCCTTCCTCGCCGGACGTACTGGCACGAACACCTCGAACACATCGCGGAGACCGCTGCACGAGTTCGTGACCGCCGCGACGAGTACTCCGGCCTGGAAATCGTCTGGGAGCCCCCAATGGAAGAACTCAGACACTTCTCAGCGGAACTTGAGCCTGTTGCGTAGGGTCATTCGCCCGTGGCGCTGCGCGACAGCAGCTCCCGGGAGTCCACGTGGTAGCCGGGAACGCAAACGCAAAGTAGGGCCACGCTAACGTTCAGGTAATGCAAGGACTGCTGTCGGAACTGCTCCAGAGCATCATCGACATGCCCGGCTGGTTCCTCGACGTGGCACTGAACGACCCGCTGGCGGCACTTATGCTCGCCGTCGGTGCCGTCATCACGACCGTCTCTGTTGTCTTCTTCGGGTACCTGTCGCTGGGGGCCGTGCTCTCGCTGTTCAGCGGCTCTGGCGGTCGAGGACCGCCCCAAGCAAATCAATAGCTGTCTCGACATCCGGCCCGAGTGGCGACGCGAACACCACGCTATCAGCGTGTTCTTCTAACGCCGCTGTGCGCTCAGCCACCGCCTCTGGCGTCCCGGCGATACAGAACGCGTCCAGCATCGCCTCGGTCACGCCCTCGAATGCGGCCGTGAAATCGCCGGCCGAAATCGCCTGCCCGATGTCGTCGGCGGCCTCGTGGTTGATGCCGTGGCGGTCGAGCACCGGCGGTGGCGACCCCGCGGCGACGAACGCGACCGGTGGCCGAGCGGCCTCCCGCGCTTCGGCCTCGTCCTCGGCGACCGAGACGCTGGCGTAGGCCGCGAGGTCGAACTCACCGTACTCCTCGGGTCGCTCGTCGGCCATGTCTTCTACCTGCTCGCGTGCCCACGCGAGGTCCTTTGGATGCGCTCCGTTGTACAGCGCCCCGTCGGCGTGTTTCGCCGACATCCGGGTCATGTGGGGCCCCTGTGCACCGACGTACACCGGGATATCGTCGACCTCGTAGTTCAGCCCGGCGTCAACGGCCTCGAAGGTTCCATCGTTGTCGACTCGCTCGCCGTCCCAGAGTTTCCGCGCGGTCGTGAACGTCTCAAGCACGCGCCGCAGGGCGTCGTCGTGGTCGAAGCCGAGGTTGCTGAGCGTCGATTTATCCCCCGGCCCGATACCGAAGAGGGCTCGCCCGTCGCTCAGTTCGTCGAGCGTTGCGACCCGCGAGGCCAGTGTCACCGGATGCGTCTCGTAGGGGTTGGCGATGCCGGGACCGAGCAGTACCTCATCGGTCCGCTCGGCCATCGCGGTCAGCGACATGAACTGGTCGCGGTTGTTGTAGTGATGGCTGACGTACACGGCGTCGAGCGCGTTCGATTCGGCCTGTTCGGCAAATGAGGCGAGCTGTGCGACCGGGTGTTCCGGGGTAATTTCAATCGCGTACATGAGACCACTCTCTGAGTGCTTGTCTGACTACGTCTTTCTCCGGGTCGCGGAACAGTTGCTCGCTGCCCGCGTGGTCGCCGAAGTCGAAACCGCGGACGACTGCGGCGGGTGTGCCGCCGTCGCCTTCGCCGGTGACGAGGTTGGCCGCCGCGGCGAGTTCGTCGACGACGGCCTGAACGGTGGCTTCGAGTTCGCGGCCGTCGCGGTCGTGTTCGCCCCGCCAGTCCCGCGAGGCGGAGAGCCCGGCCCAGCCCAGCGCGACGCCGCGCTGGCCGAGGCGGAACGGCCGCCCCGACGTGTCAGTGACGATGACGCTGGGTTCGACGCCCGTCCGCTCGCGGATACCGTCGCGGATCGCTTCGGCCTCCGCCGTTGGATCTTCGGGGAGCAAGAGGAGGTCCGCGCCGGGCACGTTCGAGCGGTCGATGCCCGCGTTGACCGTGATGTGCCCGAATTTCGTCACGCCGAGGATGAAGGGGGCTTCGACCAGCACTTCCTCACACTCGTCGAGAATCGCCTGTGCCATCCGCGGGTCCTTCTCCTCGTCGGCGATGTCCTCGATGGTCGCTGCGATGCGCTCCGCACGCCCGCTTGGCTCGTACGATGACAGCGACTGCCCGCGTCCGTTGGCCTTGGAAACGATAGTGCTGGCGACACAGACCACGTCGTCGTCCCGTAGGTCGGCCTGTCTGACGAGTAGCTCGGCCACGTCGTCGCCAGGGCGGACCTCGGGCAGCCCCTCGACCGCGAAGACTTCCATACCACTTGTGGGGTCTCTGCCGGAAAAAGACCCCCGTTCGCTGCAAAGCCGGCCAACAGTGGCAACAGCTGCCGGTACATCCCGGGCGCGACGGCGCTCACCCACCCGCGCTACAGTTCGTGTTGGGCCACGTCGAGCGAGCCGTCCTCAACGGTCGCGGTCAGCATCGTCGGGCGGTCTGCCGGCGATGCGCCCGTGACGCTGCCGGGGTTCAGGAGCCGGACGCCCTCGTAGATCATGTCTGTCTGTTCGTGGGTGTGGCCGGCGACGCCAACGGCGCTGCTGTCGGCTCCCTCGCGGACCGCAGCGGCGACACGGTCCGCCCAGCCCCGCGGCGACCCGGTGCCGTGTGTCACGACAAACGTGACGCCGCCAAGCTCGACTGTCGCCCGTTTCGGCAACCCGATCTGTGGGTCGATGTTACCGGAGATGGCGGTCAGTTCCGTCGCCATGTGGCGAATGTCAGCGAGAGCCCCTTTGCTGTCGAAATCACCGGCGTGGATGACGTGGTCGGCGACCTCGATGCGTTCCCGGAACGACGGCGGAATCTCGTGTTCCCGGGACGGGATGTGCGAATCGCTGATAAGAGCGACATCCATACCGATGCATTACCTTGGCGTTCGAAAAGGGTTACTGCCACGGAAACAGATACCGACCACTCGTCCCGGCGGCGCTACTCTGTGGACGAAAACACGTCTCGCAGCCCGTCCAGTTGTTCGACCAGCCGGTCGATGCCGCCGTTGATCGTTGCGACCCGCTCGTCGATATTGTCCACCGGAATCGCTCCCTGCGGCGTCGGCTCGATGAGTTCATCGTCTTCCAGCATCCGTAGCGAGTACCGCACCTTGTGTTTCGGGACATCTGTCTCCTCGGCGAGCCGAACGATACCGATCGGCCCGTTCTCGATGACGGCTTCGAGGATCGACAGGTCCCGCCCCTCCTTCTCGACCTGATCTTCTAGTCGGTCCATTCCCATAGCAAATCGTATCTGTGCATTTACGGTCGTGACACATAAACGCCCCAGTTGCGGCACTGTGATTCGGGTTTGCTCTCTGTACTGCTCTATGACTCTGCGTCCGAACTGTCAGTCGCTACTCGTCCGAGACTGGCGTCCGTCGAAGCTCGTCGAGCTGGTCCCGGAGCTTGCTCAGCTCTGTCTCTAGTTCTTCGCGGCGATCGATAAGCGCGCTCAGTTCCTCCGTGTTGACCGAGTAGTCGTTGTCCATCGCTACGTCCAGCGCGTCGGTCGTTGCGCTCGTGAGGTCGGACGCGACCCGCAACACCTCGCTTGGCGTCCCGCGAGATTCGTACAGCTCCTGTTCGCCCGACAGCGGGCTGTATGTCACCATCGGCGACTCGATGCCACGGTGGTAGCTCACTGCGTAGCTCGTATCCGTTACCGGGTTGAGGCGGTCGTCCGCCCGCTCCGTCCGGACGATATTGAACGGCTCGGCTAACGCGGGAAACGTGTCGGCGAGATCCCGGAGCCGGTCCGCGGCGGTCACGTCCAGTTGCGCCTCCACGTCGCCAAAGAACTGCCGCGAGTTGGTGAGGCTAAACGCCACGGTATAAAACACTGACTCGTCGCTATCGGCCAGATTGCGAACTCGGTCGCGGACCTCCTCATGACGGCCCTCGATAGTGAGCTTCTCCAGTTCTTCAAGCAGCGCCCGGACGCCCTCCTCGCGTTCGAGGAACGCCTCGACAATCGCGCCAGGCATTTCCTCGCCATCCACGTCCTCCATGGCCCCTCTTTTGCGGGGCCTCGTAAACAGTTTGTCGCTGATAGCCGCTACCCGGCACGCCGTACAACCAACACAAAACATATGCCACCCCGCGTGAAGTGATAGCACGTCCGGCCCCGGTGGACGGACACTATGACAGGCCAAGGGGGCACTCCCCCGGACGTCTGCTGTTGTCCTGTTCGTCTGCTATCAGTACATGCCGTTTTCTCGGCCAGTAAACGGTGTGTACTGCCTGTTGGATGTTACTAAAGCGCGTACTGGGCTGATATGTAGAATGGGCGCGACTCACTAAACCGCGTGGCTTGTCGAGTTGAATGCAGAGAAACGCCCGGAGCGGGATTTGAACCGACGGAAGACGGTCGCCTCACTCCGTTCGGCGCTACCACTTCCAGGGTTCAAATTCGCCCATTACGGATTTACGGCTCACGAGTTTGTTCGCCGCAAAAGTACGCCCGGAGCGGGATTTGAACCCGCGTCACGACCGTGACAGGGTCGTATGATGGGCCACTACACCATCCGGGCAGCAGACAAGCACACACTGCATGGTGCTCGCCAGTTTGATTGCAATAGGAACGCCCGGAGCGGGATTTGAACCCGCGTCACGACCGTGACAGGGTCGTATGATGGGCCACTACACCATCCGGGCAGCAGACAAGCACACACTGCATGGTGCTCGCCAGTTTGATTGCAATAGGAACGCCCGGAGCGGGATTTGAACCCGCGTCACGACCGTGACAGGGTCGTATGATGGGCCACTACACCATCCGGGCCTTCGTTGCATTCCTTCGTACCTTGGTGTTGGTATTAAGACTTTCCAAAGAGACCCGCCCCGGGATGAGTGCACATGACGAGACCCAAAGTTCTATGTCCGGTCTGCTGCATGTGATTGGTAGGAGCAAACACGCCCGCAGTCCGTGAGGGTGTGCGGGTCCAATAGCCACGGCAGAGCGACTTGGCAAGTGTTATATGAACCCCGACAGTATGACCCTGTAGTATCTCGTGACAGCCACCTTCTCCAGCAGCAGGCCAAACGCACACGCACACACATGGTAGATGTAAGTCAACACGACCTCGTCCCAGACCACAGTGTCGTCGACGAGGACGACCTCGAAGCAGTACTCACCGAGTATGAAATCAAGAAGACGGACCTTCCGAAGATCAAGCGCACCGACAAGGCGCTGCCCGATGATGCCGAAGTCGGTGACGTGGTTCGGATCGTCCGCGACTCCAGAACGACGGATGAAGCCGTCGTGTACCGACTGGTGGTAGAATAATGGACACACAAGATCGCCGCGCTATATCGCGTGAATATTTCGCCAAGGAACGGCTCGCCGAACACCACTTCCGCTCGTTTAATGCGTTCCTCGACCGGGGAATGCAGCAGGTCGTCGACGAGAAAGAGACCATCGAGACTGACATCGGTGACAAGGAAGGGCAGGAACCGGTGTGGGTCGAACTGGGCGACGTCCGCGTCGTCACCCCACGGGTCCGCGAAGCTGACGGCAGCGAGGAACTGCTGTACCCGCAGGAAGCCCGTCTCCGCAACATCACCTACTCCGCGCCGGTGTTCATGGAGATGGCCATCGTCCGCGGTGGCGAGGAAGAACCGGAAGAAGTCGTCGACCGGACGGAGACCAAGATCGGGCGGATGCCCATCATGGTCGGGTCGAACAAGTGTAACATCGCAGGCTTCAACGACGAGGAGCTCATCGACATCGGCGAGGACCCTGCAGATCCCGGTGGCTACTTCTGTGTCAACGGCTCCGAGCGGGTGCTGATGACCAGTGAGGACCTCGCCCCGAACAAGATTCTGGCCGAGTACGACACCAAGTACGGCGACGAGGTGCAGGTCGCCAAGACGTTCTCCCAGCGCCGTGGCTACCGCGCGCTGGTGCTGTGTGAACGGACGCGGGACGGACTGCTGGAAGTCTCGTTCCCATCCGTCTCGGGCAGTATCGACTTCGTCACGCTGGTCCGCGCGCTCGGGCTGGAGTCGGACGAGGAGATCGTCCACCGCGTCAGCGAGGACCCGGAAATCGTGAAGTTCATGCTGGAGAACTTGGAGGAGGCCGAAGTCCAGACGACCGAGGAAGCCATCGAGACGCTGGGCAAGCGTGTCGCCTCCGGGCAGGGCAAGAACTACCAGCTCAAGCGAGCTAACTACGTTATCGACCGCTATCTCCTCCCACATCTACACGAGGAAGGCGTCGAGGAAGAAGAGGTCCGCATCAACAAAGCATTCTACCTCTGTCGGATGGCCGAGGCGTGTTTCGAACTCGCACTCGAACGCCGCGAATCCGACGACAAGGACCACTACGCCAACAAGCGCCTGAAGGTCAGCGGCGACCTGATGACCGACCTGTTCCGGACGGCGCTGAACAAGCTTGCCCGGGACGTGAAATACCAGCTGGAACGGGCCAACATGCGAAACCGCCAGCTGTCCGTCTCGACGGTCGTTCGCTCGGATGTGCTGACTGAGCGACTCGAGCACCCGATCGCGACGGGGAACTGGGTCGGTGGCCGCTCTGGTGTGAGCCAGCTGGTCGACCGGACCGACTTCATGGGGGTGCTGTCACACCTCCGCCGACTGCGCTCGCCGCTCAGTCGTTCCCAGCCACACTTCGAGGCACGGGATCTGCACGCGACCCAATGGGGTCGCATCTGTCCCTCTGAGACGCCGGAGGGCCCCAACTGTGGGCTGGTGAAGAACTTTGCCCAGGCGATGGAGCTGTCACAGGACGTATCGGACCCACAGGGTCTCAAACAGGAGCTTGCCGAGATGGGGGTTCAGGGCATCCCCGGTATCGAGTCGATCGAACAGCAGCCCGCGGACGATTAACATGAGTCAGGGACGCGAAGCCAAAGTATACGTAAACGGTAGTCTGGTTGGGACACATCCCGACCCGGAACAGCTCGCAGAACAGGTACGACAGGCGCGACGACGGGGTGATGTCTCCCAGATGGTCAACGTCTCGGTCAAGAACCGGACCGGGGAAGTCATCATCAACGCCGACGCCGGCCGTGCCCGACGCCCGCTGCTGGTCGTCGAGGACGGCGAGCCGCTGATGACCGACGAGGAGGTCGAGCAGGTCAAAAACGGCGAACTCGAATTCGAAGAGCTCGTCGAACGCGGCCTCGTTGAGTTCATCGACGCTGAAGAGGAAGAGGACATCCTCGTCGGTGTCGACGAGGGCGAACTCACCGAGAACCACACGCACCTGGAAGTCGACCCGCAGCTGATGTTCGGTATCGGTGCCGGGATGATTCCCTACCCCGAACACAACGCCTCACCCCGGATTACGATGGGGTCGGGGATGATCAAGCAGTCGCTTGGCCTGCCGTCGGCGAACTACCGTATTCGCCCGGACACGCGCCAGCACCTGCTACATTACCCGCAGCTGTCGATGGTCAAGACCCAGACCACCGAACAGATCGGCTACGACGACCGCCCCGCGGCACAGAACTTCGTCGTCGCCGTGATGAGCTACGAGGGGTTCAATATCGAGGACGCACTCGTCATGAACCAGGGGTCGGTCGACCGTGCGCTCGCCCGCTCGCACTTCTTCCGTACGTACGAGGGCGAGGAACGGCGCTACCCCGGTGGTCAGGAGGACCGCTTCGAGATTCCCGACGACGAGGTCCGCGGCGCACGCGGTGAGGAAGCGTACACGCACCTTGACGACGACGGCCTCGTCAACCCCGAGACGAAGGTCGGCGAGAACGCTGTCCTGCTCGGCAAGACCAGTCCGCCCCGGTTCCTCGAAGAGCCGGACGACATGGGCGGTCTCTCACCACAGAAGCGCCGGGAGACGAGCGTAACGATGCGCTCGGGCGAATCCGGTGTCGTGGACACGGTTACGCTGATGGAAGGCGAAGACGGCTCGAAGCTCTCGAAGGTCTCTGTGCGTGACGAACGCATCCCCGAACTCGGGGACAAGTTCGCCTCACGGCACGGCCAGAAGGGTGTCGTCGGCCACATCGCCCCGCAGGAGGACATGCCCTTCACCGAGGAGGGTGTCGTCCCGGACCTCATCATCAATCCGCACGCGCTGCCGTCGCGGATGACCGTCGGCCACATTCTGGAGATGATCGGCGGGAAGGTTGGAGCGCTCGAAGGCCGCCGTGTCGACGGCACCGCCTTCACCGGCGAGGACGAGGAGGAACTCCGTGGCTCGCTCGAAGAGCACGGCTTCGACTCCAGCGGCAAGGAGACGATGTACTCCGGTATCACCGGCGAGAAGATCGACGCGGAGATCTTCGTCGGCGACATTTTCTACCAGAAGCTGTACCACATGGTCTCGAACAAGCTGCACGCCCGCTCGCGCGGGCCGGTGCAGGTGCTCACCCGCCAGCCGACCGAGGGGCGCGCCCGCGAAGGTGGCCTCCGTGTGGGTGAGATGGAACGGGACGTGCTCATCGGGCACGGTGCGGCGATGGCGCTCAAGGAGCGCCTGCTCGATGAGTCCGACCGCGAGTGGATCAACGTCTGCGGGCAGTGTGGGATGACCGCCGTCGAGAACGTCGAACAGCGGCGTATCTACTGTCCGAACTGTGAGGAGGAGACCGACATCCACGAGGTCGAGATGTCCTACGCGTTCAAGCTCCTGCTCGACGAAATGAAGGCGCTCGGAATCGCCCCGCGGATCGAACTGGAGGACGCAGTATGAGCTCACAACAGACACCCCAGGAAATCGGTCAGCTCAGTTTCGGGCTGATGGACCCAGAGGAGTACCGGGAAATGTCGGCCACGAAAGTGATCACGGCCGACACGTACGACGACGACGGCTTCCCAATCGACATGGGGCTGATGGACCCGCGACTCGGGGTCATCGACCCCGGGCTGGAGTGCAAGACCTGCGGGAAACACAGCGGGTCGTGTAACGGCCACTTCGGCCACATCGAACTCGCCGCCCCCGTCATCCACGTCGGCTTCGCGAAGCTCATCCGCCGACTCCTGCGCGGGACCTGCCGGGAGTGCTCCCGGCTCTGTCTCGACGAGCACGAGCGCGATGAGTTCGCTGACCGACTGACACGGACCCAGGACCTCGGTCGCGACCTCAACGACGTGACAAAGGCCGCAATCCGGCAGGCCCGAAAGAAGGACCGCTGTCCGTTCTGTGGCGAGAAGCAGTACGACATCAAACACGAGAAGCCGACTACCTACTACGAGGTTCAGGACGTGCTGGCCTCGGACTACCCCGAGCGGATCGCCGCCGCGATGGAGGAGTCCGAAGAGCCGATCTCACCGATCGACCTCTCCGAGGAAACCGGCATCGACAGCAGCCGCGTTCAGGAGATCCTCAGCGGCGAGTTCCGACCCCGGCAGGAAGACCGAAAGGCCCTAGAGAAGGCGCTGTCGGTCGACCTGACCGAGGAGGACATGAACAAGCTGATGCCCAGCGACATCCGGGACTGGTTCGAAGACATCCCGGACGGTGACATCGAAGTACTAGGCATGAAGCCGGCTCGCTCCCGGCCGGAGTGGATGATTCTGACGGTGCTGCCGGTGCCGCCGGTGACCGCTCGCCCCTCGATTACGCTGGACAACGGCCAGCGCTCCGAGGACGACCTCACCCACAAGCTCGTGGATATCATCCGCATCAACCAGCGGTTCATGGAGAACCGCGAGGCGGGTGCACCACAGCTGATTATCGAGGACCTCTGGGAACTGCTGCAGTACCACGTCACTACGTTCATGGACAACGAGATCTCGGGCACGCCGCCGGCGCGACACCGCTCCGGCCGGCCGCTGAAGACGCTCTCCCAGCGCCTGAAAGGCAAGGAGGGCCGATTCCGTGGCTCGCTGTCCGGGAAACGCGTGAACTTCTCCGCTCGTACCGTCATCTCGCCGGACCCGACGCTCTCGCTGAACGAGGTCGGTGTGCCGGACCGGGTCGCCAAGGAGATGACCCAGACGATGAACGTCACCGAGCGCAACCTGGAGGAAGCGCGACGGTACGTCTCCAACGGGCCTGAAGCACACCCCGGCGCGAACTACGTTAAGCGGCCGGATGGCCGCCGGCTGAAGGTGACCGAGAAGAACTGCGAGGAACTCGCAGAGAAGGTCGAAGCGGAGTGGGAAGTGTCCCGCCATCTGGTTGACGGCGACATCATCATCTTCAACCGCCAGCCGTCGCTGCACCGGATGTCCATCATGGCCCACGAGGTCGTCGTGATGCCGTACAAGACGTTCCGGCTGAACACGACGGTCTGTCCGCCGTACAACGCTGACTTCGACGGGGACGAGATGAATATGCACGCGCTGCAAAACGAGGAGGCCCGGGCTGAGGCCCGCGTCCTCATGCGTGTGCAGGAACAGATGCTCTCCCCGCGCTTTGGCGAGAACATCATCGGCGCGATTCAGGACCACATCAGCGGGACCTACCTGCTGACTCACACCAATCCGAAGTTCAACGAGACGCAGGCGCTTGACCTGCTCCGGGCGACCCGCATCGACGAACTGCCCGAGGCCGACGGCGTCGACGAGGGCGGCGAGGAGTACTGGACCGGCCGCTCGCTGTTCTCGGAGCTGCTGCCCGACGACCTGAATCTAGAGTTCACGTCCTCCGCTGGCGACACTGTCGTCGTCGAGGACGGCCAGATGACCGGCGGTACTATCGACGAGGACGCCGTCGGTGCCTTCGGTGGCGAAATTGTCGACACCATCGCCAAGGACTACTCGCGGACCCGTGCCCGGATTCTCGTCAACGAGGTCTCGGCGCTGGCGATGCGGTCGATCATGCACTTCGGGTTCTCCATCAGCATCGACGACGAGTCGATTCCGCGGGAAGCAGAAGAGCAGATCAACGACGCCATCGACAGCGCGTACGACCGCGTCGAGGAGCTCATCGAGACCTACGACCGCGGCGAGCTCGAATCGCTGCCCGGCCGGACCGTCGACGAGACGCTCGAAATGAAGATCATGCAGACGCTGGGCAAGGCACGTGACTCCGCCGGTGACATCGCCGAGGACCACTTCGGCGAGGACAACCCGGCCGTGATCATGGCCGAATCCGGTGCGCGTGGGTCGATGCTGAACCTGACCCAGATGGCCGGCTGTGTCGGCCAGCAGGCAGTCCGTGGCGAGCGGATCAACCGCGGCTACGAGAACCGCACCCTCTCACATTTCGAGGAGAACGACCTGTCGGCGGACGCCCACGGCTTCGTGGAGGCCTCCTACCGCTCCGGGCTCGGCCCGAAGGAGTTCTTCTTCCACGCGATGGGTGGCCGCGAGGGGCTTGTCGATACGGCTGTCCGGACGTCGAAATCCGGGTACCTGCAGCGCCGCCTCATCAACGCCCTCTCGGAACTCGAAACGCAGTACGATGGGACTGTCCGGGACACCTCGGACACCATCGTCCAGTTCGAGTTCGGCGAGGACGGCACGTCGCCGGTCGACGTGTCCTCGAACCAGGACGGCGATATCGTGGATGTCGATCAGATCGCCGACAGCGTCCTCGACGAGGAGTTCGAGAGCGAGAAACAGAAAGAGAGCTTCCTCGGGACCCGCACCGAGCGGACCAACCTCTCGGAGCACGCCGACGACTGGTGGATGGCCGAGGGTGACGACTAACAATGACAGCACACGACGTATCAGCAGACATCGAGGCCGTCGTCGAGGACACTGAGTTGCCCCGACGGCTGAAAGACGAAGTGTACAGCACTATCGACGAACGCGGCGTCGGCGTCGACGACGCTGACCGCATCGCCAAGGCTGTCGAGACCCGTTACCTCGACACGCGCGTCGACCCACTTGACCCGGTCGGGACCGTCTCGGCCCAGTCCATCGGTGAACCGGGAACGCAGATGACGATGAACACGTTCCACTACGCGGGGGTCGCCGAGATCGACGTGACGCAGGGCCTGCCACGGCTCATCGAGCTGGTGGACGCCCGGAAGACGCCGGACACGCCGATGATGACGGTCCACCTCGACGAGGAGTACGCCACGGACCGCGAGCGTGCCCACGAGGTCGTCTGGAAGATCGAAGCGACGCGCATCCTCGCGCTCGGTGACATCTCGACGAACGTCGCAGACATGCTCGTCGAGATCGACCTCAACGAGGACACGCTGCTGGAGCGGTGGCCGACGGTCAACGACACGGACGCCATCGCCGAGGAGATCGCTGAGACCATCGAGTCGAACCTCGGTGTCTCGACCCGGCAGGCCGGCACGGTCATCGAGTTCGGCCCGGAGGAACCAAGCTACCGCGACCTGCTGCAACTGGTCGAGGAGCTGCGGGAGATCGTCTTCAAGGGGATTGAGGAAATCACCCGTGTCGTTATCCGCAAGGAGGAGACCGACAACGGCGAGGAGTTTGTCCTCTACACCGAGGGCTCGGACTTCGGCGAAGTGCTGGACATCGAAGGCGTCGACGCCTCCCGGACAACGTGTAACAACATCCACGAGATCTACCGGGAACTCGGCGTCGAAGCGGCCCGCGAGACGCTTATCAACGAGACGATGAACACGCTCGAAGAGCAGGGGCTCGACGACGTGAACGTCCGGCACCTGATGCTCGTGGCCGACATCATGACCAACGAGGGGACCATCGAGTCCATCGGCCGCCACGGCATCTCGGGGTCGAAAGACTCCGTGCTCGCCCGTGCAGCGTTCGAGGTGACGGTCAATCACCTGCTCGACGCCGCCATCCACGGCGAGGTCGACGAACTCGACGGCGTCACGGAGAATGTCATCGTCGGGAAGCCGATCAAACTTGGCACCGGTGACGTCAACCTCCGGATGGGTACGACCCAGGACTGATGCGGGTCGAACTCTCGGACGAAGCACGTCGACTGGTCGCCCTCTTCGAGGACGAGGCAGCCGTCACCGTCCGGGATTGCGTCGTCGACGAAGACCACGACCAGGTGGTGTATCTGATCAAACGCGGGGAGATGGCTGACGCCATCGGCCCGGGCGGCCAGACGGTTGAGCGTGTTGAAGAGCGTCTGGGACGCGAGGTCAAACTCGTCGAAGCCGCCGAGACGGCCGAGGACTTCGTGGCTAACGCGCTCGCGCCGGCCGCGGTGTACAACGTCACCGTCTCGGAGAACGACGACACCGTCGCCTACGTCGAAGTGGCACAGGAAGACCGCGGGGCCGCTATCGGCCGTGAAGGCCGAAACATCGATGCCGCCCGGCAACTGGCCAAGCGGCATTTCGAAATCGACGGCATCGAACTGACCTGAGCGGGGCGGTCCCGCTCGTATCGTCTTTTTCTAAAGCTTACCGGAAAGCGACTGCGTTCAGTCGTCGCCCACTGAGACGTCCGACGCGTCGTGCTCGTACACGTCGGTATCGCTGTGCGAGGGTCCGCTATCGACATCGAACGTCTGCAGGAGTTCGCTGAGGTCGCCGGCCTGATCGGACAGGGATTCGATACCGCTGGTGACCTCGTTGATAGTCGCGGTTTGTTCCTCCGCCGCGGCGGCAACGTTCTCGGCGCTAGAAGCGGTTTCCTCGCTGATCGTCCCGACCTCGTCGGTCATCGCCACGACCTCTTCCGTCGTCGCGGCCTGTTCGTCGGTGGCGTCGCTGATGGACTGAATGCCGTCGTTGACCTCCTCGACGCGGTCGACAATGGCCTCAAGCGACTCGATGGCGTCGTCGACGGTATCGATGCCGTCCGTGACGGAGTCGCCCATCTGTCTGATGTCGGTCACGGCGTTGCCGGTGGTGTCCTGCACATCCTCGATAACCGTCGAGACTTCTTCGGTGGCTTCGGTCGTCTCCTGTGCGAGGCCTTTGATCTCGTCGGCGACGACGGCGAACCCTTCACCCGCTTCACCGGCCCGCGCGGCCTCGATGGAGGCGTTCAGAGCAAGCATATTGGTCTGTTCAGCGATGTCGTCGATGAGGTCGACGATGTCGCCGATCTGCTCCATCTCCTCGTCGAGGGACTCGACGCGGTCGATTGTTTCGTCTGCTCGCGTCTCGATGTCGTTCATCACTTCGATGGCCTCCGATGCGCGCTCGCTGCCGGTTTCGCCGATCTCGGCAGCTTCGTCCGATGTGGTCGCGACTTCGTTGGCCTGTGCTGCGACCTCTTCGACCGTCGCGGAGAGGCCCGACATCTCGTCGACCGTTTCTTCGATGTTCTCGTACTGCGTTTCCGCCCCGTCGGCGATCTCCTGCACGGATTCGCTGACTTCCTCGCTGGCGCCACGGACCTCAGTAGCGCTCGCGGTGATCTGGTCGGCGGAGCCGTCGACGTCGTCGGCGAACTCCCGGATACGCATGACTGTCTGGCCGAGCTGGGCGAGCATATCGTTGAACGCGGCGGCGATATCGGCCATCGCATCGTTGTCAGTGTCAGTATCGAGGCGCTGGGTGAGGTCGCCGTCGGCTGCTTTCCGCATTACGGCCGAGAATTCCTCGGCCTGCTGTTCGAGTGTTCCCGCTATCTCTTCTGCTTCCGCTTTGGACTCCTCGGCCTCCTGCTGGGCCTGTTCGAGGTCGCTGATGAACGATTCGAGATTACCGTGCATACTCGATAGCGACGCTCCAAGCTGGCCGGGGACGTCCTCATCGAGCGCCGGGTCGTCGAACGCCTGTCTGGAGAGCGCGTCTGCCTGTGCGGCGACGGTGTCGAGATACGTCTTCATCTCGTAGAAGGCGTTCTGGACGTCGCCGACCTCGTCGAGGCGATCTGATTGTTGGATATCGGTGTCGAAGTTCCCCACCGCGAGCGCTTCTGCCTGCGTTGAGAGCCGTCTGAGTGACTGCATAATGCCGCGACCAACGAGAACACCGATAAGCACGAACCCGGCCAGCGAGACGCCGATGATGGCGACGAAGCTCCCCTGAATACTGTCACGGAGCGCGAAGGCGGTCGATTTCGGGGCCTGCTTGACGACGATCCACGGCGTGTCATCGACAGACTCCGCGGCGATCAGGTATGACCCACTCCGGGCCACGCCGCTGTTTTCCGCTGTGAGTGCGGTCAGGTTGGTGGAGACGTTGTACTGCGTGCCGATGGTCGAGGCGTCCTCGGCGAACTGGACCGTCCCATCTTGTCGGACGATCCGCGTTTCACCGCCGTCGATGGAGTTGCGGAACTGGGCCGTCCGTGCGGTCACGTTATGCACCACGACCACGAGTTTGTCGCTTCGAGCGACCGGGCTCGCGAAGGCGATGTACTTCCCCCCATCGTAGGTGTACACTTTCGACATATCGACCGAGTTCGACCCGGTGACCGAGAGGCTCTCGCCCTCCCATGCGAAGTCATCCGTCCGGAGCGATGTCTCGCGTCGGTCGCTCAGCGACGACTCCCTGATTTCTAGAGTCTCTTCATTGACGTAATGGATGGCGTACACCGAGTCCGGCTGGTAGAACGCTTGCCGCTGTAACGCGCCACGGATCATCGTCGGACTCCCCTCCTGAACGTCGGACAGCGTCGAGAGGGTTCGCGCGGCGTTGCGCTGGCTCCGAACCCAGTCCGCTGTCGTGGCCGCTGTCTGGACGGTGCCGGTCTGCAGTTCGTTCTCGCGCTGTTCTGTCAGTTCGTCTGCAACCGTCCGCTCCGCGGTGACGCTAACACCTGCAACGAGCAGGGCAATACAGAGAATGATAAGCGCCAGCTTCCGGAGATACGTTTGCCGGACGACATCTGGGAGACGTTGTTCAAGTTTCATAGCTACTACGGCGGGTCTGTCTGAATAACCCAAGCGCCGGTACTAGAAACCACCTACCCAGTTATCACACCTGATTCCAAGAACGTGCGTTATCTCCCCGTTGACGGGCTGTGGCACGGGACCTGTAGCCGCTGACGTGCATACTGTCGGCTGCACGGCTGTGAAGGGGCCTGTCAATTCAGGCTGTCGGCCCCATCGAAACGGTTGCCGCCGATAGTGTTAGTCGACTCCTGTGCGGGGTCGACGTCGCAGAGCGCGGATTCTCGACAGATGGTAGCGTGTTGCGTTGAGCGTCATACCCCGACGGAAACATCGTGTTGACCGCTTCTTTCCCGTTGTCGTGTCCCTTCCCTCGCGCTATCTACCGCACTTTTGACCCGTCTATGGCACAGAACGCCACACACGCCAACGCTACCGGCTGAGTCCGAAAGAGGAGTCTTAAGTACCTCCGAAAGGTACCAGTGCCTACTATGGCGAACGGCAAGTACGCCGCGCGCAAGCTCAAGAAGGACCGCCAGCAGCACCGGTGGTCCGACACTGACTACGCGCGTCGCGAACGCGGCCTGGGCAAGAAGTCCGACCCGCTCGAGGGTGCGCCCCAGGGACGAGGTATTGTACTGGAAAAAGTCGGAATCGAGGCTAAGCAGCCGAACTCCGCTATCCGGAAGTGTGTCCGCGTCCAGCTCATCAAGAACGGTAAGCAGGTCACCGCGTTCTGTCCCGGTGACGGCGCTATCTCTTTCATTGACGAGCACGACGAGGTCACGATCGCGGGTATCGGCGGGGCGAAGGGCCGCGCGATGGGCGACCTCTCCGGTGTTAACTACAAGGTCGAGAAGGTCAACGGTGTCTCCCTTATTGAACTCGTTCGCGGGAACGCGGAGAAACCGGTCCGATAACCATGAGTGCAGAAGACACACCCGAAGCTGACGCTGACGCGGCTGAGGAAAGCGAGTCGGAGACGGCCCGCGCGAAGCTGTTCGGCGAGTGGGAAATCACGGACATCGAGTACTCCGACCCCTCGACCGAGCGCTACATCACTGTCACGCCGATCGCCCACACGATGGGGCGACACGCGGACAAGCAGTTCAAGAAAAGCGAGATCAGCATCGTCGAGCGGCTGGTCAACCGCCTGATGCAGACTGACGAGAACACGGGCAAGAAACAGCTTGCGACCTCCATCGTCACCGAGGCGTTCGAAATCGTTCACGAGCGCACCGACGAGAACCCGATTCAGGTGCTCGTCAGTGCTGTCGAGAACAGCGCCCCCCGAGAGGAGACCGTCCGCCTGAAATACGGTGGTATCTCGGTCCCGAAGGCCGTCGACGTCGCGCCACAGCGCCGCGTCGACCAGGCCCTGAAGTTCCTCGCTGAGGGCGTCTACGGTGGCTCGTTCAAGACCACCACGAGTGCCGCCGAATCGCTCGCACAGCAGCTCATCGGTGCTGCTAACGACGACGTCCAGACCTACGCCGTCAACCAGAAAGAAGAGAAAGAACGCGTCGCGGCTGCCGCTCGCTAACTCGGCTGTCTCCGACATCTTTATTCTTCCATACTCGGCAGAGAAATCTATGCGAAACCCCTGCCGTGACGCCCGCTCCCGCCGCCAGTATCTCGCCGCGCTTGGCGGTATCGGAGCGACTGTACTGGCCGGCTGTCGCGGTGAGTCCGGGACACAGACGGAGCCCCCGGACCCGACGACTACAACGGCGGCAGGCCCGACCCGGGCGCTGGAGCGCTACGACGTATCCCTCAGCCACGAGCGTACCCAGTCTCCCGACACCGACTGGACGGCTCCGACCACGTCGCCGGCTGACACGCCGCTCGCCACCGAACCACTCATAGAAGACCTCGAAATCCCGTGGGACCTCTCGTTTGCCGCGGACGGAACGCTGTTTCTCACCGAACGGGTCGGACGCGTCCTCTCGTTCGTGGACGGCAGCGTTCGAACAGTCACTGAACCGGCCGAGGTCATCGACGCGGAATCAAGCGACGACAGCTGGTGGGTCACCGGCGGTGAGGGCGGCACGCTCGGCGTCGCCGCACACCCAACCTATCCCGATCCGCCGGTGGTGTACGTCTACTACACGACAATGACCGCCGACGACGTACGGGTCAATCGGGTCGTCGCGATGGACGTGTCGGCCGAGGACCCGGCTGCCACGGAGTCAGTCCTCATCGGCGACATTCCCGGGAGCAAGATACACAACGGCGGGCGGCTCACGTTCGGCCCCGAGAACTATCTCTGGATTACGACGGGGGACGCGGGCGACGGCGAACTGTCTGCCGACACCGACTCGCTCGGCGGGAAGGTCCTCCGCGTGACGCCTGCGGGCAACCCTGCGCCCGGGAACCCAAATCTGGGCGGAGACCCGCGGGTGTTCACCTACGGCCACCGGAACCCACAGGGACTGGCCTGGCTCCCCGACGGGACGCTCGTCGCCTCCGAGCACGGCCCGACCGGACGGGACGAACTCAACCGTCTCGAAGCTGGGGGCTACTACGGCTGGCCCGACACTCGCAAGCACGCGGAGTACCTCGATGCTGACCCCGAGGTCCGGCGGCCGCTCGCCAACACGGGCAACACTGGCGGGTGGGCACCCGCCGGCTCGCTGTTTTACACCGGCGATGCTGTGCCCTTGCTCCGGAACCGACTGCTCACCGGTGGCCTGAAGGGTCAGAAACTCCTCATGACGACGCTAACACCGGCCGGTGCGGACCTGCCACCGGGTGCCGACGCCGAGGTGTACGACGCGGACTGGACCGACGACGCCTACACCGCGACGACCCACTCTCTGCTGGCCGACGAACTCGGTCGGATTCGCCACGTTGAGCAGGGCCCAGACGGCGGGCTGTACCTCGTCACGTCGAACCGCGACGGGCGGGCTGGCGACGGATTCCCGCGAGAGCGTGACGACGTACTCGTGCGCGTCACGCCCGCCGAGTGAACGACGCGGGCGGCCAGCGGAAACGCGCTCCGTGAACCACTGGCTATATTTCAGTTGACGAGAGAGGGAGACCCATGGCAACAGAGCAATCTGTCGACCTCGTTGATGACGACACTGTGGGCTTGTTCACGAAGGCGGTGCTGCTCGCGGCGCTGACCGCGGCGCTCGCACAGATATCTATCCCGCTCCCGGGGACGCTACCGCCGTTCTCGCTACAGCCCTTCGGGATGTTCTTCGCCGGCCTGCTGTTGGGGCCGCTGTGGGGCGGCGTCGCCCTGCTGTTGTACGTGCTTGTCGGTATTGCCGGCGCTCCGGTATTCTCGAACGCGAACGCGGGTCTGGGCTACGTCATTGCCGGGCAGGGGACCGGCGGCTTCCTTGTTGGCTTCCTCGTCGGTGCGGTCGTTGCCGGCGCCATCGCGCACCGGAGCATAGCGCCGAAACCGGTCGTGAACCTCTCTGTCCCGGTGCAGGTCGTCGCGCTCACCGCGGCGGTTGCCGTCGTGTATGCTATCGGCATCCCGTGGATGTCATTCGTAACTGGCCTACCACTCACTCGCGCCGCCGCTGTGATGGCTCCGTATATCCCGCTTGACCTCCTGAAGCTCGGTATCGCGATCGCCATCGTGCAGGGTGGGTACCTCGGCGATTGATGATCGAGGTCAGCAACCTGCGCTATCGGTACGGCGATGTCGATGTCCTCGACGGGGTGACGCTGTCGATACCTGCTGGCCAGTACTGTCTGCTCGCCGGGCCCAATGGGAGCGGTAAGACGACGCTTGTCCGGCATTTCAACGCCTTACTGGCCCCCGACGCCGGAACGGTCACTGTCGACGGAACAGACGTGACGGACGACCCCGTCGTCGCCCGGACGCGCATCGGGATGGTGTTCCAGCACCCACGCGACCAGTTCGTCGCTGCGACCGTAGCGGCTGACGTGGCCTTCGGCCCGGAGAACCTCGGGCTCGACAGGACAGAGATCGACCGCCGGGTCGAGACGGCGCTCGACGCTGTCGACCTCGGTGGTGCCGCCGAGAGCCGTATCGACGCTCTCTCCGGCGGTGAGCAGGCCCGCGTCGCCATCGCCGGCGCACTCGCTATGGAGCCGGATTACCTCGTGCTCGACGAACCGCTCGTCGGACTCGACTGGCCGGCGAGGAAGTCAGTGCTTGACCACCTCGACGCGCTGGTCGCTGATGGCACGGGTGTCATCATCGTCACGCACGATCTCCGGGACCTCCACGAGCGGGCCGACCGCGTCGTCGCGCTGCACGAGGGGCAGGTCGTTCTCGATGCGTCGCCAGCCGAAGCGCTCGACACCCTCCCGGACCTCGGCATCCGAGACCCGCGATGTTGAGCTACCGACCCGGCACGACGTTTGCGCATCGGCTGGACCCACGGTCGAAGCTGCTGGTCCAGTTCGGGCTCGCTATTGCCGCGGTCGCTCACCCCACGCTCCCATGGCTTCTCGGGACGCTCGCATTCGCACTGGGTACCCTCGCGGCGGCGCGGCTCTCGCCACTGGCCGTTTTGCACTCGTATCGGGTCGTCCTCGCAGTGCTGGCGCTGGCCCCGTTCGTCGCCGGCGTGGCGCTTGGCCCACCGTGGTTTCGGATCGACCCGGCGCTCCGCTCTGCCTTGCACGTCGGGCGTGTCCTCCCGGTGTTGCTCGTCAGCGCCGCCTACCTCACGTCGACGCCGGTCCGGGACACGCGGGCGGCGGTCCAGCGTCTGATACCCGGGAAGCCCGGCCAGATTCTCGGCATCGGGATGGCGCTTGTCGTCCGGTTATTCCCGCTGGTGCTCGCTGACGTTCGAGAGGTGCGCGACGCGATCCACGCCCGTGGCGGCGAGGCCCGCCCGCTCCGGGACCGCGTTCGGCTGCTTGCCGTCCGGTCACTGGAACGGACGCTCGACCGCTCAGACCGGCTCTCGGTCGCCCTGCGGGCCCGCTGTTTCGCCTGGAACCCGACGCTTCCGCCGCTCACATTCGACCGTCGTGACTACCCGGTACTGGCCCTCGGCATCGCGCTGGCGGTGTCGCCGCTTGTCCCGGTCTAGCCAGTCGCTTGCGTACGACTGAGTACAACTGATGGCTTCGCTACGCTATTACTCCACGATATCGACACCGGTAATCTCGAACCGTGCGCCGCCCTCGCTACTCTCGTCGATAGTCACCGTCCAGTCGTGGGCATCGGCGATCTCCGCGACGATCCAGAGCCCAAATCCGGTTCCAGCGTCCGATGTCGAGTAGCCTGTTTCGAACACGCGTGACCGGTTTTCCTCGTCGATACCCTCGCCGTCGTCCTCGACATAGAAGCCATCGTCAAGTTCTCCGATGGTGACTGCCACGTCGTCGCTGCCGTGCTCCACGCTGTTACTGAACAGGTTCTCAAGCAGTTGTTCCAATCGACTCCTGTCGGCACGAACAACGGCGTCCGTCTCGACAGTGAGGTTGGCGTCGCTGGTTTCGACGTTGTGCCAGCACTGTTCGGCCGCGTCCGTGAGCGCCATTACGCCGCCGTCAACCGGCGACTGCTCATCGCGTGCGGTCGCGAGCAGGTCGTCGATGAGCGTTCGCATCCGTTCGAGCGCGTCACTGGCGTTGTCGAGGTGTTCGCTATCGTACTCCTGCTGGGCCAGTTCGATGCGCCCCTCGGCGACTGACAGCGGATTCCTGAGGTCGTGGCTGACGATGCTAGTGAACTCTTCGAGGCGTTCGTTCGTCTCTTCCAGTTCCTGCTCGCGGCGCTTACGCTCAGTGATGTCCCGGTCAATACCGATTGCTCGGACCGGTGTCCCGTCGCTGTCGGATTCGACGCGCCCCTTCGCCTCTATCCAGCGGACCTCGCCGTCACAGATGATCCGGAATTCGGCTTCATACGTCCCGCTTTCGGCTGCCGACTCAATGCGGGCCGCCACGTCTGCCTGGTCCTCTGGATGGACCAGCGGTAAAAACTCGTCCAGCGACTCGATGTCAGTGTCGTACAGTGTCTCGGACCCGGGGTAGTACGATAGGTCGCCGGACTCGAACTCGCGGTCCCAGACGACCGCATTGGTGGTCTCCAGCGCGATCTCCATCCGTTCGCGTGCACCCTCAAGTTCACGCTCCCGGAGCTTTCGGTCAGTGATATCCTGAACCGAGCCCCGGAGCTTGACAACGTCGCCGTTCTCGGTGACCGGTTCACACAGTGTTCGGACCCACCGGTACGTGTCGTCGTCCTCGATGCGCACCTCCATGTCGTACCCTTCGGTCGTTTCTATTGCTCGATGGAACTCAGCCATGATCGTTTCTCTGTCGTCGGGATGGTACAGATCGACGAGAGATTCGATGCTCATCTCCGCCTCCGGTGTCAAGCCGTGTAGTCGGTAGAACTCGCCTGTCGCCGTCAACTCCGGTGGGTCAGTCGTCACGTCTATCTCCCAGCCGCCGACACTCGCGATCCGCTGGGCCTGATCGAGAAGCTCCTTCGTCCGCGTAAGCTCCTGTTCACGTGCCTTCCGTTCGGTGATATCTCGGCCGATGCCGGCCAGCATCGGATTCCCGTCAGGGTCCTCGACACGGGTCGCCGTGAACTCGTGGGGAATCCGGTCCCCGGATTTCGCAACAAACGGTATCTCCACGCGGGTGGTTCCGCCCTCGAACACCGATTCGATAGCGGCCGCAACGAGGTCTCGATACTCCTCCGGGAAGAACTCGGTTCCGTGGGTCCCAGCTACTTCCGCGGCCGAGTAGCCGGTCACGTTCAGCAGACTCTCGTTCCAGCGCCGGAAGCGGCCGTCGCTGTCGAGGACGTAGAACACGTCGTCGATGGCATCCAGCATATCGTCCGTGTACTCTTTGTACCGCTCGAGGCGCTGCTCGCGCTGTTGGCGTTCGAGTTCATAGCTCACCCACTGCGTTGCGAGATGGACAAACGTCTTTTCTTCCTCCGTGAACGGTGTCTCGCGGTGCGCCCGGTCAACGAAACAGAGCGTCCCTGAATGTGCGTCACGGACACGGACCTCGCCGCTGATGTACGTCTCGTATTCCCAGCGTTCGTATGCCGGGTCCGAGGCCCACCCCTCTTCGGATGCCTCCGCGATTGCCATGATGCTCCCTGTATCGATCATCTTCCGGCAGTACGACTGTGACAGTGGCGTGACAGTTCCCGGCTTGAGTCGGTCATCGCTTCCGCTCGCATAGCGGATGGTGAACTCATCGCGGTCAATATCATTCGAGGACAGGAACGCGCTAGCGGTCCAAGACGCTCCCGGCCTAGGTCCAGGACTGCCTGTATCTTCTCTTCGAACGAGGCGTCGGCGTCGGCGCTGATCTCGTAGAGTGTCCGGAGCGTCTGGTTGTGCTCCGCGAGCTGGTTCTTTGTGGCTTCGAGCTCGCGCTCGCGGTTCCGCCGCTCGGTGATGTCACGAGCGAATCCGGCCACACGAACTATCTCACCGGCGTCGTTCGTGATCGGCTCGCCCTGTATCCAGACCCAGCGCTGATATTCTTCTGCTGCGTTGACACGGCATTCGACATCGGCCGACTCGCCATCCATGAGGCTCTGCATCGTGTCTTTCATCAGTTCACGGTCCTCGGGGTGGATCCCGTTCAGGAAGTCGTGGGGGTTCTCCCGGAGCTTGGCAACTGACCGGCCCCAGATATCCTCGTAGGCGGAGTTGATCACGAGCAGTTCACTCAGGTCGGCGGTGAACTCCCAGAGGATATCATGAGTCGCCTCAGTGAGTTCACGGACGCGGCGTTCTGACTCGGCGGCCTGTCGCTTCGCGCGGTACTCAGAGACCGCGTTTTCGATGCGGTTGGCCAGCAGTTCGTACACCTCGACACCGAACGACTTCTGTAGATAGTCGGTTACACCCATCGAGATGGCTTCGCTGGCTACCTCTTCACTCCCTTTGCCGGTGAACAGAATGAACGGTAGATCCGGGTTTGTCTCCCGAATCGAATCGAGCAGTTCGACGCCGTTCATCTTCGGCATATCGTAGTCGGAGACGACAGCGTCGAATCCCTTCTGGGCGAGCCGGTCAAGCCCGTCTCGTGCGCTGGTCGCGGTTTCGACGGAGATTCGATCGTCCGCGGCCTCTAGGGAATCCGCTGCGACGGCCACGAAGTCGGGATCGTCGTCGATGTGTAATACCCGGATCCGTTCGCCGACGACATCGGTTTCGCCGTCGAGATGCCGGCCGCGAAGCGCCTCAGTCATAGTCAACTAGTTCACAAGTCCACGCAAAAACAGTTCTGCCGGCTAATCTACATTCGCGCATGAGCGAAGCCTGCAGTCGACGGCAACGAGGCCATCGCCTGCGTGTGACAACACCGATCGTCAGTGAATCAGACAGCACTAGCGCATTCGGCTTCAGTCTGCTGCGCGGCCGCCGCCGCCAGCGTACGCGCGAGTCACGTCGACGAGCGCCTTCCGAAACTCGGACTCGTCCGGCTCGGGCGCGAGTGCTGCGAAGTGGTGCTTGAACTCCGCGAGGTCGATCGATTCGGCGTCTTGGGCCGCGGCGTGGGCGAGGTCGTACAGCCGGTGGTCCGTCTCGACTAGGTCGTGGCGCTCACACAGCGCAAGGGCGAACGCCGCGTTGACGGCTGTGATATCCGGGTCTGCAGCTGGTGTCAGCCGTGCGGCCGGTTCGCCTAGATGTCGCACTCGAGTCGGCGATGCCGAGCGGTCCCATGTCGGTGGGTCGTCGGGCCGGTCCGCGACGGCAGCCGCGAGGCTGGCTTCCAGAAACGGCACCAGTTTGTCGCCGGGCACCACCGGCATCCAGATGTCGTCGGCGTAGACGTCTTTCATGTGGTTGGCGATCTGGTAACAGTGCGTGAGCTTTCGCTGTTCGACCGAGCGCCCCGCCAATGCGAGGTAGATGGCTTCCCGCGTCGATTGTGTGTGTGACGGATGTCCGCGTTCGTGGTGGTGCATGTGCGCGTATTCGTGTAACGCCAGTTCGCGGGCCATCGCGCTCGTCGCGGCTTGACGGGAGATTGTCAGCCTGTGAGCGTCATCGCTGTGGCTGACGCGGGTACGCTCGTCAGGGTCCTCCCGGACCCGGACAGTCACTGGTCGTTTCAGGTCGTGTTCCGTCGAGAAGAGGTCCCTCGCTCCGAGAAACGGTTCGGCCGGCCCACCCTGCACGTGCACATCCATGTGTCACATTCTCATGGGCCACAGAGCTATTAATCCACGGGTGGGGGCAGGGTTCGCACGCAGTGCTCAGGACTCAAGCGCCGCGAAACCGCGCTCCAGGTCGGCCCGGAGGTCCTCGACGTCCTCGATCCCCACCGAAAGGCGGATGAGCGTATCAGAGATGCCGAGATCGTTCCGTGCCGCCGGTGAGAGCGGTTCGTGCGTCATCGCCGCCGGAAGCTCCGCCAGACTTTCGACGCCGCCAAGGCTGACTGCCAGCGTCACCGTCTCTAACGCTTCGAGGAAGCGCTTTGCGTCGGCCATGTCTCCGGTCAGTTCGAACGAGAGCACGCCGCCAAAGCCCTGCATCTGCTCGCGAGCGAGGTCGTGCTGCGGGTGGATCTCTAACCCCGGGTAGTGGACTGTCTCGACGCGTTCGTGGTCCTCGAGGTACTGCGCGAGGGCCATGGCGTTGTTCTCGTGGCGAGTCATCCGGACGCCCAGCGTTTTGATGCCCCGCGAGATGAGATAGCTGTCGAACGGGGCGAGCATATTCCCGAGCGCGATCTGCTGGCGGAACTCGACCCGCTCGGCGACCTCGGGGTCGTCGGTAATCAGCGCGCCGCCGACAGCATCGCTGTGGCCGTTGAGGTACTTCGTTGTGCTGTGGACCACGAGGTCTGCACCGAGTGACAGTGGCTGTTGGAAGTACGGACTTGCGAAAGTGTTGTCGACGCCGACCGTCGCGTCGTAGTCGGCAGCGACGGCCGCAATCGCGTCGATGTCACACAGTCTGATACCCGGGTTCGTCGGAGTCTCGACCCAGACTAGTTCTGTTGCCGGTGTCATCGCGGCCGCTACAGCGTCGACATCGGTCGCATCGACGAACTCCACGTCGACCCCAAGCTGATCCCGGAACAGCGTTTCGAACATTCGCCGCGTGCCCGCGTACAGGTCATCAAACGCAACGACGTGGTCACCCGGCTCGACCAGTGAGAACACTGCTGTCGCAACGGCTGCCGTCCCCGAGCTGAACGCATAGGCCCGATCTCCGCCCTCGAGCGCGGCTAACTCCTGTTCGAGGCCGTGTCGGGTCGGGTTCGACAGTCGCGAGTAGAGGAACTCTCCTTCCCCCGGGTCGATGTCCTCTAGAGAAAGGTCCGTGTCGAGCCCGGCCAGTTCGTAGGTCGAGGAGAGGTGTATCGGGAGCGTGACATCCCCTACTGCTGACGCCGTCTCAGTATCGACTGCGACCGTGTCTATGTGTGGCTGTCGAGTCATACGCTCCCGTCCGCTGGCTGGCGCTAATACCTTTGCAATCATTACTCATCTGCCTGCAAATAATTATAATCGCTGAGCATACGCCTTTAGCTATCGACGGGTCGGAATGCCAGACCATGCCACGCGAACGGCCGAATTTCGAGCGGTCACGGCCGTAGTGAAACACTATCCTTTTGACCCTGCTGTTGATAGAAAGCTGTATAATGGGCCGACGTAAGAAAATCGTCCAAGAATGTGAGACACTGATGGACGATCCGGAGCACATCCGGAACATCGCCATCGCTGCTCACGTCGATCACGGAAAGACGACACTGACAGACAATCTGCTGGCTGGTGCCGGCATGATTTCCGACGACACCGCCGGCGAACAGCTGGCGATGGACACCGAAGAAGACGAACAGGAACGTGGGATCACCATCGACGCGGCTAACGTTTCGATGACCCACGAGTACGAGGACCAGAACCACCTCATCAATCTTATCGACACCCCCGGCCACGTCGACTTCGGTGGCGACGTGACCCGTGCGATGCGTGCCGTCGACGGCGCGCTGGTGGTCGTCGACGCCGTCGAGGGCGCGATGCCCCAGACCGAGACGGTGCTCCGGCAGGCGCTCCGTGAGGGCGTCAAGCCGACGCTGTTCATCAACAAGGTCGACCGCCTGATCTCCGAACTTCAGGAAGGCCCCGAAGAGATGCAGAAGCGCCTGCTCGCGGTCATCCAGGACGTTAACGACCTTATCCGCGGCATGACCGAGGAGATGGACGACATCGAGGACTGGACGGTCTCTGTCGAGGAAGGGACTGTCGGCTTCGGCTCCGCGCTGTACAAGTGGGGTGTCTCGATGCCGTCGATGCAGCGCACCGGCATGGACTTCGGCGAAATCATGGAGCTTGAGCGCAACGACAACCGCCAAGAACTCCACGAGCGTACGCCGCTGTCCGACGTGGTGCTCGACATGGTGTGTGAGCACTTCCCCAACCCTGTCGACGCCCAGCCGATGCGCGTTCCGCGTATCTGGCGTGGCGACGCCGAATCCCAGCTCGCCGAGGACATGGCGATGGTCAACGAGGACGGCGAAGTCGTCCTGATGGTTACTGACATCGGTGTCGACCCTCACGCCGGCGAGATCGCCGCCGGTCGTGTCTTCTCCGGCACGCTGGAGAAGGGTCAGGAGCTGTACGTCTCCGGAACCGCGGGCAAGAACCGGATCCAGAGCGTCGGTATCTACATGGGTGGCGAGCGCGAGGAAGTCGAGCACGTTCCCGCCGGGAATATCGCCGCCGTCACGGGCCTCAAGGACGCCATCGCTGGCTCCACTGTCTCAAGCGAAGAGATGACGCCGTTCGAGTCCATCGAGCACATCTCGGAGCCGGTCATCACGAAGTCCGTCGAGGCACAGAACATGGACGACCTGCCGAAGCTCATCGAGACGCTCCAACAGGTCGCGAAGGAAGACCCGACCATCCAGGTCGAAATTAACGAGGACACCGGCGAGCACCTCATCTCCGGCCAGGGTGAGCTTCACCTGGAAGTCATCGGTCAGCGTATCGAGCGCAACCAGGGCATCCCGATCAACACCGGTGAGCCGATTGTTGTCTACCGCGAGGCCCCGCAGGAAGACAGCCGCGAAGTCGAAGGTCGGTCGCCGAACAACCACAACCGCTTCTACATCAGCATCGAGCCGCTCGGCGAGGACATCGTCGAGACAATCAAGATGGGCGAAGCGTCGATGGACATGCCAGAACTGGAGCGCCGTGAAGCGCTGCAGGAGGCCGGCATGGACAAGGACGACTCCCAGAATATCGAGCACATCCACGGGACCAACATCCTGCTCGACGAGACGAAGGGTATCCAGCACCTCAACGAGACGATGGAGCTCGTCATCGAAGGTCTCGAAGAAGCCCTCGACGACGGGCCGCTCGCGTCCGAGCCGGTACAGGGGTCGCTCATCCGTCTCCACGACGCTCGCCTCCACGAGGACGCCATCCACCGCGGTCCGGCCCAGGTTATCCCGGCTGTCCGCGAGGCCGTGCACAACTCCCTCATTGACGCCAGTATCAAGCTGCTGGAGCCGATTCAGCAGGTCCGCATCGACGTGCCCAACGACCACATGGGCGCTGCGAGCGGCGAGATTCAGGGCCGCCGTGGCCGCGTCGACGACATGTACCAGGAAGGCGACCTGATGGTCGTCGAAGGCGTCGCCCCAGTTGACGAGATGATCGGCTTCTCCTCGGACATCCGCTCCGCCACTGAGGGCCGTGCCTCCTGGAACACCGAGAACGCTGGCTTCCAGGTCCTTGCCGACAACCTTCAGCCTGACAAGATCAGCGAGATCCGCGAGCGCAAGGGGATGAAGCAGGAACTGAACCCGGCCATCGACTACTTCTAAGTACCTTTTTACGTCACCCCCTCTCCTCGCGCGCTCATAGAGCGCGCTGCGGGGAGCGGGTTCGTAAAAATCCACGCTAAAAACGACCTCCGAGTCGCGTTCTACGAACGCGCTCGGAGTGAAACCGCGCTCCCTCCGCTCGCGCGGTATGCGTGTCACCTCCGCTCCGTCTGATTTTGTTGCGTTCGAACTTGTCTTCCGCTACTGTGCTTCTGTCTGCGCCCGCAATCGGTCTATTCGGTTCCCTAGCGGCGGCGATTTCGAGAGCGGGTTCGCGAGTCGCCGTCGGGGCGGCTCCATGTCGTGGATGTCGGCGTACCGTTCGAGGGCATCTGCGACGGTATCCGGGCCAACGCGCTCGGCCGCGTAGTCGTCGGCTGTCCGGACACCGCGGCGAGTGACCCATTGACTGACGACGATGAGTCCGAGACTCACACCGACGAGGGGCCACAGCGGGCCGATGTCGGCCAGTGCCACGAACACCGGGACCAGCGCGATGAGCAGGCCGCCGATGAGTCGAGCACGCACACGGGCCTCCTGACGGCCAGCCTGAACTGCGAGCAGGGCCGTTGCCATCTCGTTGTCAAACGCGTCGAGGAACGTGCTCGTCACGAACAGGCGACGGTAGCCTGGGGCTCCGCGGACAATCACGTTCGCGGTTCCTTCCTGCTCTGTATCCAACACCCGAACGTCGCGGACGGTCAGTCCCGCGCGCTCTCTGAGTCGGTCTAGTGTTTCCGCTGTCTGGTCGTCCGGATCATCTACCGACCGCACTAGCGGGATGAACCACGGGGAAATGATCTGTACGCCGACACCGAAAGCGGCAACGAGAGCCAACAGTGCAACTGACGACAGTCCGGACTCAAGCGGTGCGACGACGACAGTCACCAGCAGAGTGATTCCAAGGATGTACCGACCCATCCGGATGACCGCCTGACTGGTCGAGAGTTTGATATCCCGAACGCTGCGGATGCCCGGGACAGCCGGCGCGTAGGCAGCCAGCCCGACGATGCCAGCGGCGAGCAGTTCGGCGAACGTCGCCAGCACCGCTCCAACGACTCCGGTCTGTCCGCCGGCAATCAAATGGCCGAGTCCGAATAACAGAAAGATGACGTACGACAGCAGCGTGAACGGGAGAACGATGCCGAGGAACAACTGCCGGTATCTAGCGACGGGATTCGAGAGTCGTTGTGCGACTGCACTCCCGAGTGCACCGATGCCCGCTCCGATGACGGCGAAAAGCCCGAAGACGAGCAACGCTCCGCCTATCGACACTGATGCAGTTTGGAGGGCGTACACATGCGAATCGCTCTGTCCTTAGGCAAAAAAACGTAGCGTTCAGGTGTCTGTGTCCGTCACGAGTACCGGCTGTGCCCCACGTTTAGGTCTACTGGCGTTGAACGGCTTGACATGAGTGACCGCTTGCATCAGATTGTGGACCTTCTCGTGGCTGCTGTCATCGCCGGTACGTCGACGCTCATCTGGAGTTTCGTCCTCCCGACGGGGCTGGCGTTGACACTTGCGGGAATGTTCGCAGCGATGTACTACTTCTCACGTAACCCCTGGGGATCGACTCGCGGCGAGGCGTACAACGAGTGGATCGACGACCTGTACGACCGCTTTCTGCCCTGAGACCAAACGAACGGTTTCTTATACGTGCCCCTGCTGAGTCATCCACAATGAGCCGAGATACTCAGGAGGTGAGCGGGCGATGAGCGACTCGACCGACGAGGTACGGTCCTACACAGTTCGGCTGGAACTGGTCGACGAACCGGGCGAACTGCTGCGGGCGCTCGAGCCCATCGCCAACAACGGCGGGAACCTCCTCTCTATCTTCCACGAGCGGGGGAACGTGACCCCGCGGGGACACATCCCCGTGGAGGTCGACCTGGAGGCGTCCCCCGATCGGTTCGACGGAATCGTCGATGCACTCCGGGACGCGGGCATCAACGTCATTCAGGCCGGGGCCGAGCAGTACAGCGAGGCGCTGACGATCATTCTTACCGGCCACCTCGTCAACACCGACCTCTCTGATACGCTCTCGCGGATTCACAAATCGACGGACGCGACCGTAACCGATCTCTCGCTGTCGGCACCCGAGGGCACGGACGATGCCTCCAGCGCGCGCATCCGACTGGCGACGGAGGAAGGGGCGGTCGATGAGACGATGGCCGCCATTCGTGCTGTTGCTGACGAGAAGGGACTCCACGTCATCGAACCGCTCGCCGCGGGAGGTGAGGCATGAGACTCGCCGTTATCGGAGCCGGCGCCGTCGGCTCCTCTGTCGCCGAACTGGCGAGCGATCACGGCCACTCGGTCACCGCGTTCGCTGACTCCAGTAGCGCCGTCGTCGATAGCGCCGGTATCGACACTGCTGCAGTGCTTGACCGGAAGCGAACCGACGGCGTGGTCGGGAACGATGCACCCGAGGACGCGCTTTCGGCCGAGTACGACGTGCTTGTCGAGGCGACGCCGACGACGCTCGGTGACGCCGAACCCGGCTTCGGCCATATCCAAGCCGCGCTCGAGCGGGACCGCCACGCTGTGCTGGCGAACAAAGGTCCGGTCGCCGAGCGGTACGCCGACGTTCGTGCGCTGGAACGCGAAAGCGAGGGGAACGTGCTGTTCGAGGCGACTGTCGGTGGTGCGATGCCGGTCCTCTCGACCATCGATGACTTTGACCCGAGCCATATCACTGCCGTCCGCGGGGTGCTCAACGGCACGGCGAACTTCATCCTCTCGCGGATGGCGACCGAGGGCCTCGATTACGAGCACGTCCTCGCGGAAGCGCAGGATCTGGGCGTCGCCGAGGCCGACCCGACCTTCGATGTGGATGGGACTGACGCAGCGCTGAAAGGCGTCATCATCGCGAACGTCCTGTCAGACGATGAAACGGAGTACACGCTCGACGACGCTGAAGTGACTGGGATTCAGGAAATCTCCGGCAGCGCGCTCGAACTCGCGCGGGCGGACGGTCGGACCGTCCGGCTTATCGCCGAGGTCGTTCAAGGATCCGTCCGTGTCGGCCCGCGGCTCGTTCCGGACAACGCGCCGCTTGCCGTCTCCGGGACCCGGAATATTGCCCAGCTAGAGACTGAACACGCCGGCCAGCTCAACATCTCCGGCCGCGGTGCTGGCGGGCCGGAGACGGCGAGCGCGGTACTCGCTGATATCGGTCGACTGTAACGGGATAGCAGAATTTCCAGCGCGACCACATTGCCCTCTGCATTCGCAGTCTTTCACAGCTACTAGTCTGCTTGCCACTCCAAAAGACAGTAATTCGGCTGTGACTGCTGGTATCGGTCGTTTCTCTGCCCAAGCTATCAGGTGCCACACTACCATGCCATGGAGTGCCGAATCGCAAGAAAGCGACGGCCTGACGCTTACACGCTTTCGAAATCGTTTTATGAACCACCAGCTAATAAACCCGATACAGCGCCTCTGCGCGTGAGAGATAACAATGAGCGACGAACAACACCAGAACCTGGCCATTATCGGCCACGTCGACCACGGGAAGAGCACGCTCGTCGGCCGACTCCTGTACGAGACAGGATCGGTACCGGAGCACGTCATCGAACAGCACAAGGAAGAAGCCGAGGAGAAGGGCAAGGGCGGCTTCGAGTTCGCCTACGTCATGGATAACCTCGCCGAAGAGCGTGAGCGTGGTGTCACCATCGACATCGCCCACCAGGAATTCAGCACTGACGCCTACGATTTCACCATCGTGGACTGTCCTGGTCACCGCGACTTCGTGAAGAACATGATTACCGGCGCGTCCCAGGCAGACAACGCTGTCCTGGTCGTCGCCGCCGACGACGGTGTCCAGCCGCAGACTCAGGAGCACGTGTTCCTGGCCCGCACCCTGGGCATCGGCGAACTCGTCGTCGGTGTCAACAAGATGGACCTCGTCGACTACGGCGAGTCTGAGTACAAGCAGGTCGTCGAAGAGGTCAAGGATCTCCTCACGCAGGTCCGCTTCGACCCTGACAACGCCAAGTTCATTCCGCTCTCGGCGTTCGAAGGCGACAATGTCGCCGAGGAATCCGAGAACACGGACTGGTACGACGGCGAAATCCTGCTGGAAGCACTCAACAACCTGCCGGCTCCGGAGCCGCCGACGGACGCGCCGCTCCGACTGCCGATTCAGGACGTCTACACCATCTCCGGTATCGGGACGGTCCCGGTTGGCCGTGTCGAGACGGGTATCCTGAACACCGGCGACAACGTCAGCTTCCAGCCGTCTGATGTCTCCGGTGAAGTGAAGACCGTCGAGATGCACCACGAGGAAGTCCCGAAGGCCGAGCCCGGTGACAACGTCGGGTTCAACGTCCGTGGCGTCGGCAAGGACGACATCCGACGCGGTGACGTCTGTGGTCCGGCTGACGACCCGCCATCGGTCGCCGAGACCTTCCAGGCCCAGATCGTCGTGATGCAGCACCCGTCCGTCATCACCGAGGGTTACACGCCGGTCTTCCACGCTCACACGGCACAGGTCGCCTGTACCGTCGAGTCCATCGACAAGAAGATCGACCCGTCCTCCGGTGAGGTCGCCGAGGAGAACCCCGACTTCATCCAGAACGGGGACGCCGCCGTCGTGACGGTCCGCCCACAGAAGCCACTCAGCATCGAGCCGTCCTCCGAGATCCCGGAGCTCGGATCGTTCGCTATCCGCGACATGGGTCAGACCATCGCCGCCGGCAAAGTCCTCAGCGTCAACGAGCGATAACGTATGTCCCAGCAGGCACGCGTTCGGCTCGCGGGCACAAGCCCCGAGGACCTTGACGACATCTGCGCGGACGTGCGGGAGATAGCGAACAAGACCGGTGTCGAACTCTCCGGTCCGGTTCCGCTCCCAACCAAGACGCTGGAGGTTCCCAGCCGCAAATCCCCCGACGGTGAGGGGACTGCGACGTGGGAACACTGGGAGATGCGCGTCCACAAGCGGCTCATCGATATCGACGCCGACGAACGGGCACTGCGCCAACTGATGCGCATCCAGGTTCCCAACGACGTCTCCATCGAGATCGTCCTCGAGGACTGATCCCCGAGGGCTGTCGCTTCGCGACAGCGTCGGTGTGCCACCCGTCCGAACCGCTGGCCGGGACAGTGTGAATCGCTATCGAAGGCCGCTCTCACGCGCAGGGTTTTTATAACTCCGCGTTCGAGTGGCAGACCACGCGGGCTCGTAGATCAGTGGCAGATCGCTTCCTTCGCAAGGAAGAGGCCCCGGGTTCAAATCCCGGCGAGTCCATACCAGATTTTCGTCATGTAGAATTCGATGGAGCAGCGACAGCGTCACACTTGGCGTACTGCGAACTTCGAGCTGATCACATATCGTTGCTGTTGCGGGTACGCGGCCCTCTCACCCTATCTGCATGGTCGTCTGGTATTTTCTCGTAGGAATGTTCTCCGCAAAAACCGGCTGTCGTAACACCCGCTTCCGGGCTGAGCTTTTCACCGTGTAGACTGTGGTCGAAACGACTGGCTATCTGTAGCCGTGGCGGCCGTCGTGAGTCACTGCTTCCCGTCCCGTCGATGGCCGAGCCAGCCAAGCAATAGCGATAGCGAGACGACAACGGCGGTGAGACTGAAGCCGGGGCCAGAGCCGTCCGTTGTTGCCGTCTGCGTATCCGAAACGGGCGTTGTCGTGCTGGTCCCGGTGTCCGAGGCTGTCGTCTGTGCAGCAGTCTGCGATGCGGTGGCCGTCTCGGTGTCGGTTACAGTGGCCGACGCTGTCGAACCTGGCGTCGATGATACGGTCCTAGCTGCTGTCTCAGTCATGGTCTCGTTTCCGGCTGAATTCGTCGTCCCATTCGTAGTACTGTTTGCCGCTCGAACGGTTACGTTACCCACACTGGTTGTGTTGAGTTTCACGGCGTGGACACCAGATGTATTGAACCGGACTGTGAGGTTCACCTGCCGCTGTTCTCCGTCCGGGACCTCAACGCTCGCATTCCTCCCAGTCACTGTTCCGTTATCATAGATACGCGCTTCGAACGTCCCGTCCCTGTCACCGGCATTCTCGATGGTTCCGGACACCATGACCGACTGTTCAGGCGCGACCGATGTTCTGTTGAGCGACGTGTTTATGACTGAGAACGATGGTTCAGGTGGGGAGACAGCACCGCCTCCGCCCCCACTGTCGTTGTCATCATCATCGTCGCTATCGCTGCTACCGCCGTCGTTGCTGCTATCAGACCCGTCAGTACCGTTTCCATCTTCGCCGCCATCAGTGTCGGTCACTGCTTCCGTAGCCGTTGCCGTGTCCGTTTCTGACGGTGTCGCGGTGTCTGTCGGAGTCGCCGAACCATTGTCGACACGTAGCTCAATACTGTTGAACGCTTCAGGTGCGACAGTCTCGCCGTCGCTGTTCGACAGTTTCGTGTCCGCTTCGACGAAGGCGAGCTGTGTAGTCCCGGTCGCATCCGCCGGGACTGTGAGGGTGATTTCGGCGAGAACTGGGTCGTCTGTCTCCTCGGACCGAAGCTGGTTGAACGCGACCCAGCCGGCCTCGTTGTTCACGTTCGTGACGGGGCTGTCAAAGTCGTCGCTGCCGGCAACGCTGTCAATCTCCGCGATGGTGGGGTCAAACGTGACGTTGGTCTGGTAGCCACGCACTGCTGTTGTGTTGGCCCAGACCCGCACGGTGACTGTTTCACCGGGCGCAACGGAGATCGCGTCGTCGGGCGCTCCCGAAACTGTGTCACCGAGCGAAATCGCGCTTGCAGATCCCGGTGCCAGTGTGGCGACCGCCACCGGGAGCGTTCCGACTACGACCGTCAGGGCAACGGCGATAACAAGCGTTCGGCTGGCTCTCATTGGTCCCCTCCCGCCAAGTTCTGGGCGGCAACGGCATCGCCGATGTCGACATCACCGTCGCCGTCGATGTCTGCCGCATCCCGGTCGATATCACTGTCCTCGCCGGCGACCGACCGCTGGATCCGGTCTACGTCGCCAGTGTCAACGTCACCGTCGCCGTCGGCATCGCCGGCCACGGTTTCTCCGGGGGTGTAGCTGACGGTCAGCGTTGGTGGTCTGTCGCTGTCGGCGCTCTGGATATCCCAGCCGTCGCTTCCGAGCGGACGAAACACCCATCCTGCGTTCTGTGCACCGTTTGCCCATGCCTCCACACTCGCTGTCACATCAATCGAAGTCTCACCTGTCTCTACCGCATCGGTTCGTGTGACCGCATCGGCGACGGCCTGGGACCCGTCCGCCTGGATGCCGCCGTCCAGCGACGCCCACGTTGAATCGGCGCTCCAGTCTGTTCGCAGTCGGTGGACGGCTGCGCCATCACCCTTGTCCGATGTTTCCAGCGCTACAGTGGCCTGTTTCACGTCCGATCCGGGCGGTATCTGCCCGCCGTCTGTACCGATGATACCATCGAACCGGAGGAGTGCCTGCGTGCTACTGCCCGAGCCCTCCGGGCCGCCGCCGCTGATAGACAGCGTCTCAGCAGTGCTGTAGCTCGCCTCTGGATCGGCAGCGCGTATCACCGTGTCAGTCGTCCCGCTGTAGCCATCGGTCCGTTGCTGGAATGTCGCCGTCGGTCCGTCTGGCGTCTCGGGTGTTGCCGTTGGTTCCGGTGTCTTGGACGACGAACCGAACCGGGCGTCAAAGTCGAGGTCGAACCCGAACTGCGAGTCGTCGTCGGTCTGTTCCTCGTCTGTGCTCGGCGAGGATGTCCGGACCTGGATCCGGTCCGGGGCGTCAGAACCGTCCCCCGGACGGAACTCGATGCGGCGAAGCAGACCATGCCCGCCGTCGTTTCGGAACTGGTAGTTCGCAAGCAGCTCGTACACTGCTGTGCCGTCGCCGTTTGTCGACACCTGATGGGCCTCCCCGCCGCTCTTGCCCGCCCCATCGTGCCAGTGGCCACAGAGAATCATGAATATCTGACCGTTTGGGGAGACGAGGTCTTCCCAGACGGTCTGACCCGTATTGCCGACCTCGCTCGCTTCCTGCAACTCTCGGGTCCGTCGCTGTGGCTCGTCGCGGAGATACGAGTGCGTCGTAAGTATCGTTGCCCGGTTCGGATACTGGTCGAGGACGCTCTGAGCCCAGCCCAGCGTTGTCGACGGGTCGCCCACCGTTCCCGGCGGCTCCCACTCTAAGGCGAGATGGAGGAAGTCGTAGCCGCCGGCAGAAAACAGTTGGTAGGTGCTGAGGTTGTCTCGATCTTCGTCGCCGTTGGTCGGGCCTGCCCCGCCGAACCAGTCCCGGCCATCGTACCGCGACGGGCCGAAATACTCCCGATACTTGGCAATAGAGGAATTCCGGTCCCACAGTGTCGCGTAGTCGTGATTACCCGTCACGGTAGCGTATGGGACCACTCCATCGAGCGTGGACATGGCCGCATCCATGTACTGCCACTCCGCGTCGTCGTCGCCGTGGTCGACCACATCGCCTTCGTGGCTGACGAACGCGATGTTCTCCGCGTCCGCGTTGTCGGCGATCCACTGCGTCTGATCCTTGGCGTAGGGCGTCCCCTCTTTGGCGTACACCTGCGTGTCCGGCAGTGCGACAACCGTCCAGTAGTCTGACTGCTGGCCGGTGCTGACAGTGGTTCCCAGCGCGGTGAGACTCACGCCAGCACCGATGCCTTTGAGCACCCTTCGTCTGGTCGTCGTGGCCGACCGTTCGAACCTGTCGCTATTGTCCATACGCACACCCGGCACAGATCCTGCGGTGAGTCAGGGTGCAACCCGACTGCTTCCTTATGATCCATCCGTTGTCTCGCCCGCCACGATGGGACTCTCGCGTCTGCCATCGGTCGGCCGTCTCGGCATATAATCGATACATTGCTAGGCTCTCGAACACAGACCCGTTCGCTGAACGGCGATTAGTTATTGCTCGGTTACTGCGAGTATGCCGTTGCTTTTCGGTGCTATCACAACGGGAACGCTTTGTCGCAACTATCCATCTACTCATAGCCGGGGGGTTCAATGTCACTCTCAGGTTATGTCGCGGTTTCATTCCGTTTTCACGACGCATATACGATACTCGGCTCAATCCATGGCCTGTATCACACGCGGGGAGTCAAGCGACTCGACGGCCTCAACGATGGCGGTGTCGAGATTGTGGTCGCCCCAGTCCCGTTTCCGGGGGATGTATGCGCGGTAGGTCGCGACGTCGTCGAACAGTTCCCGGAACGTCGCTCGCTCCTGTTTGACGACCGCATCGAGGGCGGCGACCATCGAACCGTCATCAACGAGTGAATCGTAGGCGTGGAAGTATTCCCTGAGTCGTCCATCCCATTCGAAGTTACAGATAGACGATGTGGCCGACATCGCGGTGTCGGTCGAGATGCCTTCCACAGTGATTGTGTCAGCGTTTGGTGCGGCCTGGAGGAACACGACGTTGTCGACCGTCGATTGCTCAACGTGCTCCGAACGGGGATACAGGTCTGAGATATTCGTGAAATCCCGGCTGTCGTCGCCGAGAAACGTCTCGTTCAGGAAGTTGAGTACCGTTTCCGGGAACGAACCGGCTCTATCGACTCGTTCGTCGATAAACCCGTGGAGTTCACTGCGTAGTCGGTCCCGCTCTGTGTCGTGCTGTCGTTTTATTTCGGGGAACGACTCGATATTGAACGGCTGGAGGTTCACACCGAGCGGGTAGCCGACAGCCGTGCCGTCCGCGCCGACCCAGAGCCGGTCATCGGAGAGGAAGTCCGCACCCTCGCGCAACAGCGACAGCAACGTGTTGGTCTTGCCGGCTCCGCGCCAGGCCGGGAATAGCGTCGTCTGGCCGTTGAGTCGTACGCCTGACGCGTGTATCAGTGCCTGCTGTCGCGCAGCCCGCTGCTGTCGGATACGGAACTCGACCGGATAGATGGAGTAAAACGGCTCAAAACCGCGTGTCACTCGAATGTGTTGCCAGCCCGGCGTGACCGCGATGAAGTCCGCCCCGTTTCGGATGACGAACTCATCGCCAGTCCAAGCGTAATGGTCGTCGGGGTCACCGAGAACGACCTCCGCGTGGACCTCGTCTGTCGTCTCCTCAATGACGATGTCGGGGTCGTTCGCGGGCGTGTCGGTCTCGAACTGATCGTACATCTTCCGATACTGCCGGCTCGTCCGCCCACCGTCCCCGAGAACAGTCACGACAACGTCGCCAAAGAAGTCATACGAGCGTTGGTTCATAGCCACCTCGATAGATGCTGGCCCGGCGTCGGACCGAGATAGACAATCATCTGACTCATCGTGCTCGTCTGTACGCGACTACTGCATATTGTTATATATACGACAAGATGCCATGGTTCACTTCTAATGAATAATTAGTGCTTGAAAGTCGCACATATGTTCTGGGACAAAGCATGATGGCAAACGCCGGTGTCCTGCTGTCACGCGGTGGATTTTCGGGTAAGGCTGGGTTATGAACGGTTTAGCCGCTTAAAAGAACTGAAACAGGTCGTCCCGCTGGGCCTCATGGAGGTGGTGTCGGACGGTCTCGTTCAGCGGCTCGGTGGTGCCGCGCTTTGCGCTGATCGGTGCGATAGTTTCCTGCCACTGCTGCCACGGCGGGTGCAATCCGAGCCGATCACAGAGTTCATTCAACCGCTCATCCTTCTCGTCGACCTTGTCCATCTTGTTGACGGCGACGACCGGTTCGACGCCAACCTCCCGGAGGAAATGGAACATCTCCACGTCGTGTGGAATCTCGTCGGGGCCGGAGTGGCGGTCGATGATGTCGATGACCGACTTGCCGTCCACGACGAGAATACCGACGAGAATATGCTCGGCATTTCGCTCGACGTACTGAACCACGTCGGTCTTGATTTCCTCACGGACATCTTCGGGGACGCCTTTCATGTACCCGAAGCCGGGGAGGTCACTGATAACGAAGTCGGCGCTGGCCCAGTCGAAGTGGTTTGGCGAACGCGTGACGCCGGGCCGCTGGCCCGTGTCGAACGTGTGGCCCGTTATCTCGCGCATCAACGTCGATTTCCCGACGTTTGACCGACCAATGAGCACCACCTCGGCGTCCCGGTCTGGTCGTGATTCGAACATACCCCGTATACTCCGCCAGCGGGGAAAAGCGCGTCCGTTTTGCAGAGACCGACAGTGTCCGGATTCACGACCGCGTTTCCCGCTTGCTCTGTACCTGCGACCCACCGACTAGCCGCCTTTTTATTGTCGGCGGTCCCAGCCGGAGCCGTGCGGCTGGTACAGCTACTGATTCCGACCGGGAAGCGCGATGCCGTCTTGGGCGTGCTGACCGAGGAGGGCATCGACTACGTGCTTACCGACGAGACGAGCGGTCGGGAGTTCACCGCTGTCGTCACCTTCCCAGTCCCGACCAACGCGCTTGAACCAGTCCTCGAAGAGCTGCGGGATGTCGGTATCAGCGACGACGGCTATACTGTCATCGTGGACGCGAACACTGTCATCTCTAGCCAGTTCGAGGAGCTAGAGGAGACGTACGCTGAGGAGGAAGACGAGGACCGTATCGCCCGGGAAGAGCTCACATCGAAAGCGAAGGACCTCGCCCCCTCACTGTCGAACTACGCGCTCATGACCATCATCAGCGCGATTATCGCGACTGCCGGGCTCCTGCTCGATTCCCCGGCTGTCGTCGTCGGTTCGATGGTGATCGCGCCGCTCATCGGGCCGGCGATGACTGCCAACGTCGGGACCGTCGTCGACGACAACGAGATGTTCGCCCGTGGCGTCAAACTCCAGGCTATCGGGCTCGGACTTGCCGTCGCAAGCGCGACTGCCTTCGCCCTGCTCGTCCGGTACGCCAACGTCATTCCGCCGCTCGCCGACGTGACCTCGGTCGGCCAGATACGCGAGCGGGTCGCGCCCGACTTCCTCTCGCTTATCGTCGCACTCGGTGCTGGTGCGGCCGGCGTTGTCAGCCTCACCAGCGGCGTCTCGACGGCACTCGTCGGCGTCATGATTGCCGTCGCACTCATCCCGCCGGCGGCTACGGTCGGCATCGGCATAGCCTGGGGCCAGCCGCTCGTCAGTCTCGGGTCTGCCGTGCTTTTGCTGGTGAACGTCCTCTCGATCAACCTCGCAGTGCTCGTCGGACTCTGGTATCAGGGCTACCGCCCGGAACACTGGTTTCAGGAGAGCAACGCGCGGTCGGCGACCGTCAAACGCATCGGCGTCCTCGCCGTCTCGATACTCGTCCTGTCGGCGTTTCTGGGCGGCGTGACGCTGGACTCCTACCAGCGAGCGACGACGGAGTCGGACATCCGCGAGGGCATTGAGGGGAGCGTCGACCCGCCGGCGAGTGTCCTGTCGGTCGAAGTCGAGTCGACGAACACTGCCATTTTCCAGCGGCCGCGCCGCGTCGTTGTCACCGTCGGTCTGCCGCCGGATGCGGAGCAACCACTGCTTGCCGACCAGATCGATATCGCGGCTGACGACGCGGCCGGCCGAGACGTTGCGACGGAAGTTCACTATGTCACTGTTGAACGGAACGGCTGACGCTCAAAACCGACTTTGAGCGTTCGACGGCATAAATACCGCTGGGTGTGTCGGAGATGATATGGTATCACGACCACTCGCAATCGCTGGTGTGCTGACATTGCTCGTCGCCGGTGGCGTTGGATTCGCACTCGCGGATACTGGAACCGTCGCACCGTCAACGAATTCGACCGTGAGCGTCAACGCCGATGCGACCGTCGAACGCGCGCCCGACCGTGCAACTGTCACCGTCGCCGCCGTGGGCCGCGGTGAGACCGCCGAAGCGGCGCGCAACAACCTCAGCGGCGACGCTGACGCCATCACGTCGGCGCTGGAAGCCGAGGGCGCAGACGTGACCTCCTCTCGGTTCCAGATCCGCCCCGAGTACGAGGAGAGTCGAGAGGGTCGCGAACAGGTGGGCTACGTGGCGATCCACACCGTCGAGGCCGAAACGAGCAACGTTTCGACTGCCGGGACACTCATCGATGCCGCAGTCGACGCCGGCGCGGATCGTGTCGAGGGCGTGCGCTACTCACTGAGCGAGGAGACGCGACAGGACGCCCGTGAAGAAGCCCTGACGACCGCTATGGACAACGCTCGGACGGACGCCGAAGTCGTCGCCGCTGCGGAGGATCGATCCGTCGGTGACGCTGTCACGGTCCAGACCAGCGACCACGGCCGCCCCGTCGTGTACGCGGAAGCGATGGCTGCCAGTGATGCCGGCGGACGCACGAACATCCAGCCCGGCGATGTCACTGTCGACGCCTCCGTTAGTGTCACGTACGAACTAGAATAAGCCGTTCTTACTCACCACTGCGGCTTCTGCTTGGCCGTTTTTACACGTCATCTTCCGATGACGACAGCCTCGCGACGGCAACCGTACCCTCGTGGGTCGCTGCGCTCCCCGCTCGGCGTTTTCGAGACGCCTCCCGATGGTCGGCGTCTCGCTACTCGTCAAACGGCAGTTCGAGTTCGTAGTCCACCGCGTCGATAGCGGCCTGCAACACGCCGTCGACGTTGTCGTCTTCGGTGACGCTCATGTAGTGGTCGGCCTCCACGTCCGTCGAGAGGTCGCTCTTGTTTGCGATGGTCAGCACCGGCACGTCGAAGCGCGCTTCGATGGCGTTTCGCAGTTCCAGCTGGTCCGCGAGCGGATAGCCACACTCGCCACTCGGGTCGATGAATACAAGGACTGCGTCGGCGAGGTGTTCAAGCGCGCTCACAGCCTGTGACTCGATCTCGTTGCGGTCCTCCGGTGGCCGGTCGAGCAGGCCGGGTGTGTCGACGAGCTGGTAGCGGATGCGCTGGTCCTCGAAGTGACCGACGCGGATCTGCGTCGTGGTAAACGGATACGAAGCGATCTCGTTGTCGGCCCGCGTAACGCGGTTGACGAACGACGACTTGCCGACGTTGGGGTAGCCGGCGACGACGATAGCTGGCTCGTCCGGGCGGATGTCGGGGATGTCTTTGAGGGCGTTGTGTGCGGTCGAGACGGCGGCGAGGTCGTCTTCGACTTCCTCGACGACGTCGGCGATACGGGCGAAGGCCTGCTTGCGGAGCTTCCGGGCGGTGTCGATATCGCCGCGGGCGACGCGGCTCTCGTACTCCTGGCGGATCTCGACGACCTTGTCGGCGGCCCACGAGATCTCCGAAAGGTGCTGTTTCAGCGCGTCGATACCGGGGTCGTCGTCCGCGGGGTAGGCCTCGCCGACAACGGCGTCGGCGAGTTCGACGTAGAAGGGGTCGAGGTCGTCAATCGTCGGCCACGCGGTCACCACGTTCTCCATGTTGTCGGAGGCGATGTTCGACGCCGTCATCAGCATCGACTGCTGGGCTTCGTTCCCGTCCTTGGCCCCGCCGGCGCGTGACGCCCGCGAGAAGGCTTTGTCCACGAGCTCCTCGGCAGTGGGCGTCGTCGGCAGACCCTCGAAGGGATGGCTCATAGGTTCCGTTGACGGCCGGAGCGTAAAAGCGCGTTCAATCGCGCCCCAAACTGTTGCGAGTCATGTTTTTGAGCGTCCCGGACACAGTTTCGGTATGGCACAGATTGACGCCGGCGAGATTCTGCCCAACGACCACGTCCAGCAGATGGCCGCTGAGGGGCGGGTCACTCAGATGCACCGTGGTCACCAGTACGCTGATGAGGGCGACACGTTCGATATCGACGGCACCGAGTTTGAGGTGACAGACGTAACACACCGGACGCTTGGCGACATGACTGACGAGGACGCACAGCGAGAGGGGTCAGAGGACCTCGCTGCGTACAAGAACCGAATGAAGAAAGTCCACGGCAGCTTCGAGTGGGACGACGACAGCGATGTCGTCCGCCACCGGTTTGCGCCCGTCGACGAGTAGCGCCCCGAAAGCTAAGCGCCCTATTCTTCCGACACCACGTCGACACCAGTAAACTCGAAGCATGCGCCGCCGGTGTCACTTTCAGTGAGGGTGACTGTCCAGCCATGCGCAGCGGCGATCTGTGAGACAATTGAGAGCCCGAATCCGGTCCCGTCAGTCGTCGTCGAGTAGCCGCTTTCGAACACCGTCTCCCGGTCGGCTTCGGGGATGCCCGGGCCGTCATCCGAGACGGTGAATCCACCTGGAATCGCACTCATCGTTATTGTCACGCCCGGACCGTCGTAGTCGCTGGCACCGCCAGACTGCATCTGCTCGTCCGTGGCGCTGTGCTCGATGGCGTTTCGGATAAGGTTTTCAAGCAACTGCTTGAGCCGCGTTGCGTCTGCCTGTATCTTGCGGTCGGTGTCGACCACCAGCGCCGCGTCGCCGGTATCGACGACCTCCCAGCAGTCCTCGACTGCCGTTCCCAGTGCTATCGTTTCCATCTCGGTGATGCTGTCGCCGGTCCGGGCCAGCAACAGCAGGTCGTCTATCAACGCCTGCATCCGCTCGAGTGCCTGCTCTATCGCAGTGATGTTGTCGTCGTCACATTCCTCTTTCAATGCACCCAGCCGACCGATAGCGACGTTCAATGGGTTTCGAAGGTCGTGGCTGACGACTGTCGCGAACTGTTCCAGACGGTCGTTTTGCGTCGACAGTTCCTGCTCACGGTCACGGAGCTGTTTATCACGCTCGACGGCGGCAAGGGCCGCTTCCATGTTCGCCGCGAGAACCCGTCCAGCGACGATGTCTGCTTCGTCGAAGGCGTCGATGGTGGTTGATGCGGCGATTAGAATGCCGTACTCGCCCAGTGGCAGAAACAGTTCACTGCGTATCGGTGTCTCGGGGTTCTGCACGTCTGCTTCCAGCCGCACGTCGGGAACCGCAGTCGCCTCGCCACGTTCGTACACCCGCCAGGCGATGCTGTCGCCCGACTCGAACGTCGGGAGATCACCGACCAACTCCCGGGCCGATGCGGTCGCAGCGACGGGCTCTAACTGTCCGTCATCATTGACGAGGTGGACGGCGTTCACGTCGAGTCCAATGATCTCTGCGGCGGCGTTGACGCCGATACCGGCGACTTCGTTGTGGACTTCGGCGGCCATCAACTGCCGGGTGGCCTCGTGTAGCGCTTCGAGTCGCTGCTCGCGCTTGTCTGTATCGCTCCGGTCGCTGATGACGGACACTGTGCCGTCGTTGCCGTCCCAGGTCACGTCACACGCTGTGATGCTGGCCTGAACGCTGTTGCCGGCTGAGCGTCCGTATCATCCGTCTGACCTGGCCGGCCGTTTGGTCGTCTTCGACGACGCTTTCGACGGTCTCGACTCCGCCGTCCGCCGTTGGCTCGACGAGTTCAGTCAGCGCTCGGTCGCGGAGTTCGTCGCTGTCGGCGGCACCGAACAGATCAACTGCCGCCGGGTTCGCGTACACGACGCTGTCGGCGACGCTGACGAGGACCGCATCGCTCGTCGCGTCGAGAATCCGTTTCGTCCGTGCCTGTGCGGCGTTGGCTGTTGCTTTGGCTCTGACTCGCTCAACTGCGCTTCGGACTCGCTTCGCGAGCACGGCGTACTGCTGGGTCCCGTGCGCTTTTTGAATGTAATCGGTGACACCGGCCGAGACTGCCTCGCTCGCGAGCGCCTCGCTCCCTTGGCTTGTAAACAGCAGAAACGGCATGTCCGGGTCTCTGGCGCGGACCGTTTCTAGAAACTCCAGTCCGTCGGTACCGGGCATATCGTAGTCGCTGACGATGCAGTCCACGTCGTGCTCGTCCAGATACGACAGTCCGTCTGTAGCGCTCATGACCCCGGTGGCGTTGACCGCCTCGTCGCTGCGTTCGAGATGTGTCGCGATGAGGTCGGCGTACGACGGTTCGTCATCGACACAGAGGACTGTAACACCCGACGCCACATGGCCCATACACCCTGATATGCACCGTGTTAGTGTCAATCTGTCGTACGCTGAACCTGACGAGAGGTGGTCTTACCGTCGCTTGGCCAGTTCCGTCCGCAAATCGTCGACGTCCATCTCCTTCATCGACAACAGGACGAGCAGATGATAGACGATGTCGGCTGACTCGTGGGCCAGTTCCTCGGTGTCGTCGTCTTTGGCCGCCAGAATCAGTTCCGTGGTCTCTTCGCCGAGCTTCTCCAGCACGGCGTTTTCGCCCTTCTCGTGGGTGAACAGCGACGCCGTATAGGAGTCTTCGGGAAGGTTCGCCTTGCGGTCCTCGATGACAGCGAACAGTTCGTCGATAACGTCGTCGGTGTCGTCGTTCATAGCCGCCGTTCGGTTAGCGGGGCCTTCAGGCCGTCGCTACGACTCCACGGAGTCGAAAAAGGCCAGATCGTGGATGCGTGGGTCCTCGGTCAGTTCGGGATGGAATGACGTGCCGACGACCGGCCCGTCACGGACCGCGACCGGGCGGTCGTCCCACGTCGCCAGCACTTCAATGTCCTCGCCCACGTAGTCGATGACCGGTGCACGGATGAACACTGCCGGGAACGACTCACCGAGCCCGGTCACGTCAAGTGGGGCCTCGAAGCTGTCCTTCTGTCGGCCGAAGGCGTTGCGTTCGACGGAGACATCGATGACGTTCAGCGTGTCGACGCGGTCGTCCTGTGCGTCGGTCGCGCTGACGATGAGCCCAGCACACGTCGCCAGCACCGGCTTGCCGGCCTCGACGTGGGACTCGATCTCTTCTGCGATACCTTCCCGGTGGATAAGCCGCGAAATCGTGGTCGATTCCCCGCCCGGTAGCAACAGGACATCGCAGTCCGGGACCAGCCCTGCCTCGCGTATCTCGACGACCTCCGCAGTCCGGTCGTGGGCCGCTGCTGCCCGCTCGATTGCGTCCCCGTGTTCAGAGACATCGCCCTGAACCGCGAGTACACCCGCGCGTAGCGTCATACACCCCTGTTTGTGGCCCCGTGCGAAAAGCTTCTCGTCTCCTGCAAGTGTCCGTCTCGGCGGGGCTGCCCTGACTGTGCCCAGTATCGTCCATACCGCCGCCCAGGGCTCGCTCAGGTATAGCCGAACCAAACGGTTAGGTGAGACGGGATGCAGACGTGAGACATGGGAAAGCGACGGCAGGACCCGGTCGAGGCAAACGCTGACGGGTCTGCTGATCTCTACGAGATATCGACTTGGGAGCCCCGGTCGACACTGGACCGGTTCGCCCACTGGCTCTACCACATCGGAATACGGATGCTGCGGTATCTGGTCATCCTTGCGGCCATTCTGATCCTCCTCCTGCAGCTCGCGTTCGGGAGCCTCGGCGCACTCAGCGACCAGCCACTGTTTGCCGGGATGGCGATTCTCTCCGCCGTGCCGGCGCTCGGACTCGCGGCCTACATCTACTACGCCGACGTGACTACGCCGGAGCCGCTGACACTGCTCGTGGGGACGTTCCTGCTGGGCGTGCTGTTTGCCGGCTTTGCCGGTATTCTCAACGGCCGCTTGGGCGATCCGGTGCAGGCAATCGGCTCCGGGTTCGGTCTGGTCCCGTTTCTCGGCCAGGTGTTTGTTTTCTTCCTCATCGTTGGCCCTGTCGAAGAGACAGTGAAGCAACTCGCGGTGCGTCTGTACGCCTTCCGCGATGACCGCTTCGATACCGTTGTCGACGGCGCGGTGTACGGTGCTGCCGCGGGTCTTGGCTTTGCGACCATTGAAAACGCGTTGTATATCACCCAAAACGCCGAGATGGCTACCGGGACAGTTGAGTTACTCGCCGCCAGCAGCGACATCACTGCGGTCAGAGCGCTCGCGGGGCCGGGCCACGTCATCTACTCGGCCTTCGCCGGCTACTACCTCGGTCTGGCCAAATTCAATCCGGACGACGCCGGCCCGATTGTCCTGAAAGGGTTGCTCATCGCCTCTGTCATCCACGCCGTCTACAACACGCTGGCCGGCCCAGTTACGGCTATTGCGGCCACGATATACAATGTTGACTTCCTCGTGGCGTTCTTCGGCTTCGTCATCGTGTACGACTCGTTCTTCGGGCTTCTGTTGCTGAAGAAGATTCGCGCCTATCGGCAGGCGTACAATCGTGCACATGAAGACCCTGACGAGACCGATATTCGTCCGGAACAGACCGAGTTCGACCCTTAAGCAAGCTGTTCGACGTACTTCGCAACCACGTCGACCTCTAAGTGTACCGGATCGCCGACCGACTTCTCCGACAGCGTCGTCTCAGCGTACGTCGTTGGGATGATCGCCACGTCGAACGCCTCGGAGCGGCGGTCGGCGACGGTGAGACTGATGCCGTCGACCGTTATCGACCCTTTCTGGACCAGATAGTCCCGATGGGCCTCGGGCAGGGAGAACGTGAACGTCCAGTCGTCGCCTTCCTGCTCGATACCGACGATTTCGGCTGTCGTATCGACGTGGCCTTGCACGATGTGGCCGTCGAACCGGCCGTCGGCGGGCATCGCCCGCTCAAGATTCACCTGGTCACCACCGTCGAGATCATCGAAGAACGTCCGGGCGAGGGTTTCCTGGGCGAGAAACACCTCGAACCACTCGCCGTCGGCCGCCTTCTCGACGGTGAGACAGACGCCGCTGACGCTGATCGACTGACCGTGGTCGAGTCCCTCGAACGGCGCGCCGATCCGCATCCGACGCCCGCCCTCGTCGTCAATAACCGCCTGCACCTCGCCGGTCGTCTCGACGATTCCGGTGAACATATGCCAGATACGGCGCGGCTGGCGGAAAGCACTTCGCTTCCCGGAGACGTAATATAGACTCGGAATCGAGTAATTATTTGCACCACTCTTGCAGAAGGAATTTACACTCGCCGCTGGTAACGCGGTGTATGGCAGCCACGCCCAATGCTGACCACGACTGGACTGCCCGTCACGCACGGACGGAGCCGACCGAAACCGGTCGAATCGTCGAGGTGCCCGAGGAACTAATTGAGGACTGGGACCTGCGACACGCCGAGACGAAAGGCCGCAGTTAGCGCTGGAGCGCTTCGACGCCGACCAGTTCCGCCCCGGTCAGTGCCCGGATGTAGGCCCCGCCCGCGATAGAGACGTGGCCAAACTCGTTCTCTTCCATTCCGTACATCTCGATAGCTCGTGAGGTGTCGCCGCCGCCGATGACGGAGAAGCAGTCGGTGTCGGCGATGGCTTCGAGCACGCCAGCAGTGCCGACCGAGAACCGCTCGTCCTCGAACATTCCCAGCGCGCCCTTCACGAAGACGGCTTCGGAGTCGCGGATGATCGGCGAGTACTCCATGACGGTCTCACTTCCAACGTCAAGGTAGGAGACGCTCTTCTCTTCGATGTCGTCGACGGCCTGCTCGGCGCGGTCACCATCGTCTTCGTAGGCCAGATCGACCGCGAGCGTGATCTGGTCGCGGTGGTCTTCGAGCATGGACTCGATCTTCTCGCTGTTTTGCTCCCACTGCTCGTCGTAGAGATTCGCGTCGTCGATGTCGTAACCGACCGGGTAACCAGCGGCCCGCAGGAAGAGTTCGCCCGCGATACCGCCAAGCAGGAAGTCGTCGACCGTCTCGTCGAGGTGGGTCATCACGTCAATGACGTCGGTGGCCTTCGTCCCGCCGACGACCATCGTCACTTGCCCGTCGAACTCTTTCTCGGCGATGGCGGTGTTGGCCTCGTACTCGGTTTCCATCACGCGGCCGGCGTAGGCGTCCATGACCAGCGGGAAGCCCACCAGCGAGGCGTGCGAGCGGTGGGCTGCGGAGTAGGCGTCGTTGATGTAGGCATCGAACTCGCCTTTGAGCGTCTGGACGAACTCCGTCTGTGACTTGACTTCCGGGTCTTCCTCGGGCAGTTCGTCGTCGCACATCCGCGTGTTCTCCAGCACGAGTACGTCGCCGCCGTCGAGGTCAGCGATGTCGTGAATCGCCTGTGGCCCGTAGGTCTCGTCGACGAAGTCCACGTCGTGGCCGATGTGGTCGGCGAGGATGTCGGCGTGTTGCGCAAGCGAGACGAAGTCGTCGCGGCCCGGGCGGCCCTGGTGGGCCAGCACCGCGACCTCGAACCCACGGTCGACCAGTTCGCTGATCGTCTCCGCGTGGCGATCGAACCGTCGGTTGTCCTGTACCGTGCCGTCCTCCACCGGTGAGTTGAGGTCGAGTCGGACGAGAACGCGCTGTCCGTCGTCGAGGTCATCGAGCGTCTGGAAAGTCATCACTCAAGAGGAAACCTGCCGACCGCTTAACGGTTTCCGAGTCCGAGCAGCGAGTGGCCTGCTGAGGGAGTAGCACCGCTATCTGCTCTGGTTGCCAGGGTAAAAATGGGGGTGGGAGAGGGGTGGGGTGGGAAGTCGGTGGAGACACCTGCGCCGTGCACAGCCGACACCGGGTCACAGCGTGTCGATTGCGGGCACGGTTGTCTGTGCTGACACACAGAGATGGCCAGTGGTCAGGCACTGGCTCGGGCTCTCTGTGTATCGAAACCTAGTGAACAATAATTATAAATCTTCCTGCCGTTGCCAGTCGGGCCTCCCCGAAGCAGTCGGCCAGCGATTACTCCGTGATGTACTCGGCCACGTCGAGCATCCGGTTCGAGAAGCCGTACTCGTTGTCGTACCAGGTGAGGATCTTCGTCATCCCGGAGACGACGTTCGTCGACTGCAGGTCGACCTGTGTGGAGTACGGGTCTCCGAGGATGTCGGAGGAGACGACATCATCGCTCGTGACGCCCAGCACGCCTTCGAGTTCGCCGGCGGCGGCCTCCTCGAAGGCGGCGTTAACGTCGCTTTCCGTCACGTCGTCGTCGAGATCGACGACGAACTCGGTAATGGAGCCGTTCGGAACCGGGACGCGGATGGCCATCCCGTCGAGTTTGCCCTCAAGCTCGGGCAGGACCTCAGTGGCCGCCTGCGCGGCACCGGTCGAGGTCGGGATGATGTTCTCGGCGGCCGCGCGGCGACGGCGGGGCTTGCCGTTCGGGCCGTCCATCAGGTTCTGCGAGCCGGTGTAGGCGTGGACCGTCGTTAGCTGGCCGGCGTTGATGCCGAATTCCTCGTCGAGGACCTTCGCGACCGGGGTGATGGAGTTGGTCGTACAGGAGGCGTTCGAGACGACGTCTTCGCCGTCGTACTCGTCGTGGTTGACACCGTAGACGAGCTGTTTGACCGGTTCGTCGCCCTTCGGCGGTGCGGAGATGAGGACCTTGTCAGCCCCGGCGTCGAGATGCTGGCTCGCGTCCTCCTTGGTGCGGAAGATGCCGGTTGCCTCGAAGGCGACATCCACATCGAGGTCCTCCCACGGGAGCTGTGTGGGGTCGGTCTCGTGGAAGATGCCCGCCTCGAAGTCGGTCCCCTCGACTGTGAGGACGCCGTCGTCGACGCTGGCTCCTTCGAGTTCACCCATGACAGTGTCGTACTGGGCGAAGTAATCGATCTCAGAATCATCCATGACGTCGTTGATGCCGACGATTTCGACGTCGTCGTTGTGTAACGATGCGCGGAGTACGTTGCGGCCGATACGGCCGAAGCCGTTGAGGCCGACACGGACTGGCTTACTCATTGGTGTCTAGAATGGCAGTCGGTCAGTGTAAAATGTTTTCGGATTTGTTGTAAATTTGTGTTTGTTTATGCGTGTTCGGGCACGAATGATTAATAGTGAGGGTGCCAGCTCAGATGAGAGCGCCCGCTGGACGGTATTTGTTGGCAGGTACTAGGTTCGTCCGAAGGCTTTTGAAACGGACGGACGTACTGACCTATAGGAATGAGACGCGATGACAGTGACGACCCGTTCGACGAGTTCTTCCGGGAAATAGAGCGGATGATGGACGAGATGATGGGGGCCGAAGGCGACGTCCACATCGACCGGGACACCGGTGGCGGTGGGGCCGACCTCCACGTCGACGTTCACGAAACCGACGAAGAGATCCGTGTCGTCGCCGACGTTCCGGGTGTCGACAAGGACGCAATCGACCTCAAGTGCGACGGCACTGTCCTCACGATCAACGCCGAAAGTCCGGAGCGCGAGTACCATGAACGACTGACCCTGCCGACCCGCGTCGACGAACACTCGGCCGCCGCGACGTACAACAACGGCATCCTCGAAGTCACCTTCGACCCCGAAGAGGACTCCGCAGACATCGAACTGTAGCGCGCAGCACACGTTCTACTTTTTAAAAGGCGAGAACAGCGCACTCGCATCGCTACCGCTCCGCTGTTTGCCGTATCAACGCCGCCAGGTCATCCCAGAAGCCGTCCTCGTACTTCGTCGCCGAGTCGATCGTCGGCCGGGCGTTCGTCTCGTTGACCACTGCGCGGTCCTCGGTCACCAGCAGGTCGACGCCGAGGTACGGAATCGCCAGTTCGTCGGCCGCGCTTTCGGCCAGTTCCCGGAGCGCCGCTGGCAGTTCCTGCCCTTCGGCCTCGGCCCCGCGGTGGACGTTGTGCTTCCACCGACCCTGTTCGCGGCTCGCTTCGGGGAGGCGGCGCTCGACCGCGCCGACGTACTCACCGTCGACGATCATCACGCGGTAGTCGGCGGCGTCGGCGATGTACTCCTGCACGAGAAACGACTGGTCGCCGACCGCGCGGTAGTCGTGAACCAGATCGAGGTAGTCGACAATCCCGAGAAACGAGTCCAGATCGTGGGCTTTCGCGACGCCGACGCCGCGTGTCGTCGAGTTTGGCTTCACGACCACAGGCGAGTCGAACCGCTCGAACGCCGCCGTTAGTTCGGCCTCGCTCGCCGGGTTCGATACGACGACGGTCTCGGGAACCGGAACGTCCGCACGGCCGAGACGCGCCAGCACGTCGGCCTTGTTCCGCGAGCGGAGAATGGCCTCGCGGTCGTTGACCCACGGCACGTCCAGCATGGCGTCGGCGACCGCTCCCTCCATGATTCGAGAGGGATAGACGAACCCCACGTCGTACTCGTCGAAAGGACTCTCATCGAGTGGCAGCGTCCGCTCGGCCGTCTCGACGTGGCCCACCTCGATATCTCGGGCCGCCAGCGGGGCCTGCATCCGATCGAAAGTCTCGGCGTTCGTGGCGACGGCCAGCCTGTGCATGGGTTCTCGTTGTCGTGGAGGAATAAAACACACTCGCAGCCACCCAGTCGAGGCCCTAACGCACGCCCCGTTCCGGCCGCTACAATCCACAGAATAGCGGGTAGAGTGGATGAATACGCAACTATCTTCAAAATTGTCAGACAAATACTAAGTATATTGGGGAGAATAGGCCACGCGTGTACGACGATATTCTGTTTCCGACCGACGGGAGTGACGGTGCAGACGAGGCGCTCGCACATGCGCTCGAACTGGCAGCGACGCACGACGCGACGATTCACGTGCTCTCTGTCGTTGATTCGACGTATCTCGGGAGCGCCGCGGCCGAAGCAACGACTATCGAATCGCTGCAGAAACAGACCGAACAGGTCATTGACGAGACTGTCGACGATATCGCCGACCACGGTGCGGCCGTTGTCGCCGAGCACCGAATGGGCGACCCCTACGAGGAGATTATCGACTATGCCGAGACTGCAGGTATCGATATGATCGTCATGGGAACCCACGGCCGGAGCGGTCTGGACCGGTTTCTACTGGGGAGCGTCACTGAGAAAGTCGTCCGGACAGCGGACGCACCGGTGTTAACGGTCCGGTTATCCGGCGGTAAGTAGCGGGTACCCGCTAGCAGCGCCGGTCATCCGTGTGGTTTGGCGGGCCGTTTCTCAGCCGCTGTACCGAGTTACTCGCTGCTGCGCCGCTGGAGCGCCCACAGCACGAGGAGCGCGCCCTCGACGCGGGCGGCACTGTACACCCATGGGCGCAGGTCTACCTCATCACCGTTTGTCGCTGCAAGCCCCATCCAGAAGTCGACGACTTTCCGGGGCCGGAGCAGTTCGAGGACACCGAGAGCCATGAGTGCGAGTCGGAACGCCATACGAGATGGTACGCGGGACGTGTGCAAGAGTATTGTGGGTACTGATAACATACAATAAAACAGCGGCTACGACTGCGATGTCCAGCGACTGGGATGGTTCTCTTCGGAGTGACGCTGAAAAACGAGGTCGGGAGCGGCTGTCCCGCCTGTGAACGGCGAGAGAACGCCGCTGTCCGACTTACACGACAACCAGTTCTCCGCCGCGTTCTGCGAACGGTGAGCGGACGTTGCTGATTGACTTACGCAATCAGCAGCTCTTCGCCGCGCTCAACTTTGATGCGGCAAGAGGGCGTGATCTTGTTGTAGGCACGGCGGAACGCTTCCTTGACGTGCTCTGCGTCCTCGACGTTGCAGTAGGCGGTGAACAGCTGTTCGCCGGCCTGAACGCGGGCGGCGGTGCCAACGATCTTCCCGAAGGCGGCACGCATCCCGTCGGAGACACGGTCAGCTCCGGCACCGGTCGCCTGCTTGTTCTCGCGCAGGACCTGGTGGGGGAACTTCCGCAGCGTCATCTTGTAGTCACCCTCTTCGCCGATTTCCTTGATCAGGTGGCGGTTGGCCGACAGGCGGGAGGCCTCCAGCGAGCCGTGACGGAGCTGGACGGTCTCCTCGACGATGAGGCTGATCTGGACGGGGTAATCCTCGGCGTCCTTCTGTTTGCGGCCCATCTTGTGCTGTGCGATCTTCGACCCGGGAATGCCTGTAATGTATTCGCGTCGGGTGTACGCGGGCTTGTCGATGTCCCGGTACATTGAGGCGGGTTTGTCCGACATAGGTACTCTTGGAGAATACGTCGCCGAGCGGCCCAATAAGGGCTTCGAACCCGCCCGGCGGCGTGTCGTAGTGTCTCACACAACCGCGAGCGGGCCCAAACTGACCATGGCTGTGGTTGCTGAGGCACCTGTTCTCAGTTGTCTGGAGAATATCGGTACTGGCCCAGTAACACCGCTGTCACCGCGTTCTTTTAGGCTTTGCGCACATATCAGAGATACCATGAATATGCTCGTTGACGGCGAATGGCGCACCGACGCATACGAAACAACGAACGAGGACGGGGCCTTCGACCGGCAGGACACTACTTTCCGCGACCGAATCGAGGACGACCCCGACGCGCGGTTCCAGCCCGAAGCTGGCCGGTATCACCTGTACGCCTGCCGCGCCTGTCCGTGGGCCCACCGGATTCTAGTCGCCCGGAAGCTACTGGGACTCGAAGACGCCATCACCGTCGACTACGTTGACCCCTTCCGCGGTGAGGACGGCTGGCAGTTCACGCCCGAGAAGGCGGGCTGTACGCCGGATACGGTCAACGGGTCGGAGTACCTCCGCGAGGTCTATGCCGAAGCTGACCCCGACGCGACCTGCCGCGTGACAGTGCCGGTGCTGTGGGACAAGCAGGAAGGAACCATCGTCAACAACGAATCCGAGGAGATCCTCCGGATGCTCGATACCGAGTTCGACGACGTATCGGACAACGATGTTGACCTCTACCCAGAGGGCTATCAGGACGAGGTCGACCGCATCATCGACGACATCTACGAGCCGATCAACAACGGGGTCTATCGGTCTGGCTTCGCCGACAGCCAGTCGGCCTACGACGAGGCCGTCGAGGAACTGTTCGACGCGCTGGACCACTGGGACGCTGTCCTCGACGATCAGCGCTTCCTTGCCGGCGACCGCCTGACCGAGGCGGACATCTGCATGTTTACGACGCTCGTTCGCTTCGACGAGGTGTATCACACCCACTTCATGTGCAACCACAAGCTCATTCGCGAGTACGACAACCTCTGGCCGTACCTCCGTGACCTCTACCAGCTCCCCGGCGTTGCCGAGACGGTGAACATGGACCACATCACGGAGCACTACTACACCACCCACCCCGACGTGAGCCCGAAACGCATCGTCCCGATGGGTCCCGACCCCGACTTCGAGGCTGCCCACAACCGCGATGAACTGCCGGGCGACCTTCCCGAGACGTTGTTCCCAACAGCGTAACCGGGTGGTATCGCCGTCGGATATCGAACGCTGAGTCGACGCTGTTCCTTTTATATACCCAGTTCTCACCTCTGTTCAATGAGTCGGGTAGATGAGCGAAGGCGGGCTGTGAGCCCGGTCATTGGTGTTGTTATCCTCGTCGGCATTGTTGCAATTCTCGCCGCCACTGTCGGCGTGTTTGCCCTCGGCTTCAGCGAGCAGCAGCCGACACAGGCTCCACAGGTCGCTATCGTGGCCGACTACAACGAACGGACCACCGGCAATGGAGAGTATCTAAATCTCAGCTTCAGCAGCGGTGACACTGTCTACAGGGACAACCTCTCTGTCGTCGTCTCCGGTGCCAAGCGAGCTGACGGCAGCGACGTGACGCTTGACACTAGTCCAATGCAGGCACAGGCCTCAACCCGGATTACGTCGGGGACAGAAATTACGATACATCAGGGGCAGTTCACCGGTAGCGGAGCACCGCTGGACCTGCATGACGCGACGCTTCGACTCGTCTGGAACCCCGCCGACGAACCGGAGTCGGAAACGTACGTTATCTATCGCTGGCCGGACCCGAGCCAGCGCAACTGAGTCGCCCGAATTTCAGGCGGGACGAAGTCCATCACTCGGCCAGCGAGAGTGTGACTGCGTCGGTTTCGTAGTCTTCGAGGAACGACCCGGAGCCCCCAAGCGAGACAGTCCGGTCGCCGATGTCGACGACCAGCGTGTGTTCGATGGGGTAGGAGTTGGTCTGTGGCTCGGCGACGCCCTGTTTCGTCTCGACGACGGTCCCCTCGATGGTGGCGGTGTCGTCGTCGGCCTGTACGGCCCGCACTTCTGCAGAGACGTGGATATCGTGGCCGGCGCGCAGGTGGAGCGTCGCCTGGAGGACGGCGTGGCGGAAGTCGTGGTAGGTGGCCGGAAGCGGAGCCGGGTCAGTGACGGTCTCCTCGGTAGCCATCAGCCAGTAGTTCCCGAGGAACGACCCCGACAGCACCGGAACGAGCTGTTGCTGGACAAAGGCGATGGCGCGCTGGTCGGAGTTCGTGCGTGTCACCATCTCGGTCGGGGAGACCAGGCCGAACTGGGCGTCGACGGTGAGCATTATCGGCATCGGCTGGTCCCAGGACCGGACCACAGAGGCCAGCCCACTCGTGTCGTCCAAGCGCAGACCGTCAGCGCCGCTGACGACCAGCATCACGAGGACGCCGCGGTCGACGGCCGCACCCAGTTCCTCCGAAATCTCCGGGAGGTACTGCTGTGGAACCGACAGCATGATCTCACGCTCCGCGTTTCTGATGTACTCCGTGAGCCGTTTGATGACTGTCACCCGTGACTTGATGACATCGAACTGCTGGGGTTCCCGTGCGCTCGCGGAGTATCGTGAATCGAGCGCGCCGCTCATCTCTTCGAGCCGGTCGGTCAGGGCATCAATGACCTCCTCGGGCGGTCGGGCGCGGATCGTCGTGGGCACGACATGGTCGTTGACCTCGACGAATCCGCGGTCTTCGAGCGATTCACTGATGCTGTAGACGTACCGTTTGGAAACGCCGGTGTCGTCGGCGATTTCGCTGGCTGTGGCCTCGCCGCTGCCGAGAATCGACAGGTACGTGTCGACTTCCTTCTCCGACAGGCCCAGTTGTTCCAGCCTGTCCCTGAGAGTCGAATCGTCCATCTGTTCACATCTGGTAACGGCGGCGGATAACTGTGTTTCGGTGCTGTGTACCCTGAAAAGTCCTCAAAGCCACCAGCGAGGGGACGCGCCCTCGGCTGTCCCGACACCACGACTCACAAGAATGAAAAACTATTACACCATATTTTATATCCCCTGCAGTGGTGTCTCTCTCCAATGACGCTCCGGACGGCACTCAACGACTTCAAGCGGACCCGGGACCGCCGGCAGCAGTTCCCGGGCGAACTCCGCTCTACGACGGGCAGTTTCTCCGGACTCGACAGCCGGTTAGTGCACGTCGACAGCGACGGCTCGTTGCGGGACTACTCCTATCCGCTGTGTGGGCTCACAGGGATCGACCGCTCGCGGTTCGGCATCGAAACAGGTTCAACGACGTGGTTCAGCGCCGATGCTGACCAGCGGTATCGCGGCGACACCGGCGTCGTCGAGACCATTCACGACCGCGGCGACTGGGCTGTCGTCCAGACGGACTGCACCATCGAACAGGCCCACGTCACCCGGTTCGAACTTCGCGGTGACGCGCCCGCTGACGTGTCGCTGCGGGCGTTCGTCGATTTCGCACCGGATGGGCGGACCGGCCAGCAGAGCCTGCTGATGCACGGAGACACGGTTGAGGCCTACCACCGCTCCGAACACGACTTCATCGGCGTCTCTACCGAACTCGACACTGCTGCGGGCCAGATTCCCGAGCGGTTCTCCGAACTCGTCGACGACGACCCGGTCTCGTTCCCCCGAGACACCGGAGCGCGCCGGTACGAGGATACGACGCTAACCGGCGGAGTTCTGCTGTCCGCGCCGTTCGTCGACGGCGGCGTCACGCTGACGACGCTGCTGACGGATACGGACGAAACCGGTCGTGACGCGGCGCTGTCGACCATTGACCGGCTGGTGAGCGACCACTACACCGCTGAGACGCTGCTCGAAGCAGGCCAGGCACAGCGGCGATGGCGCGTCCCCGCGGACACGCCGAGCCGTGAAAGCGTCGTGGCCGACCTCCGGGTCCTCTCGCTGCTTTCAGCTACGAACGGGGCCAGAATCGCTGCACCCGACTTCGACCCGTACTACGTCACCTCCGGCGGCTACGGCTACACGTGGTTCCGCGACGACGCCGAGATATCGGCGTTCCTGCTCGAAGCCGACGGGATGTTCGACCTCGGACTCGATGCGTGGCATCAGCGCTCCGCTGAATTCTACTGTCGCACGCAGCAACCGGACGGAAGCTGGCCCCACCGTGTCTGGCCCGGCGACGAGACGCTCGCGCCGGGCTGGGCAAATGCTCGGCTCGAAAGCGGCTCGGACGCGGACTATCAGGCCGACCAAACCGCGAGTGTGACCACCTTCCTCGCGACGTACCTCCGGACCGGCGAGCCGGCTGACCCGGAGTGCATCGAAGCCACGCTTGGGCGCGCCGTCGAGAGCATCGATGACACGTTGGCTGACGACGGCCTCCCCATTGCCTGCCAGAACGCCTGGGAGAACATGCAGGGCCGGTTCACGCACACCGCTGCAACCTTCTTGCACGCTTACGCGGCCGTCGCCCGCGCGCCCGTCTGTGCCACGCTCCGAGACCACGCCCGGTCACAGGCCGAAACGGTGCTTTCGTCGCTGGACGCGCTGTGGACCGGCGACCGCTACGCCCTTCGTGAACACGACGGGGCCATCGACGACCGACTGGACTCCGCGACGCTGGCCCTCCCCGCCGCCTGTCGCGTCGCTGCCAAGGCTATCGACCTGCCGGCGGCGACCCGCGACCGGCTCTACACCCACGTCGAGACGACACTCGACGGGCTAGAGCGGGACACCGGCGACATCCGCGGCCTCATCCGCTTCGAGGGCGACGACTGGCGATGTGGCTCACAGGACCGCGAGAAAATCTGGAGCGTCTCGACGGCGTGGGGCGCAAACAGTGCCGCCCAGCTGGGTGCCCTCCTGCGTGATGCCGACGACAGCCGAGCAACGGGGGCCTACGCCCGATCACGGGACTTGCTGGAGGAGATTCTCCCCGGCGGCTCGCTCGTTCAGCCCAGCGGCTACCTCCCCGAGCAACTGTTTGACGACGGGACGCCAGACTGTGGCACGCCGCTTGGCTGGCCCCACGCGCTCCGGCTGGCAACGGTGGCCCACCTCACTGACGCCGAGGAACTCACTGCCGAGCCGCTGAGCGTCCGCGAATAACTCTTTCTACGCGGCCCATTCACTTCGGAAAATCCCGAAGGTGGGAGTCGATGGCCGAAAACAGCAACTACGGTCGAGAACAGCGGCGACGACCGAAAACAGGTACCGATGCCCTACTGCGGTGCTGCGACAGGCGCGTCCTCGCCGGCTGTGACTGCCTCGCCAGTCTCCGAATCGAACAGATGGACAGCGGATTCGTCGAACGACACCTGTACTTGATCGCCGATGGCCGGCTCCACGTCGGTGCTCACCCTGGCGATGAAATCCGGCGCGCCGTCGCCCTCGAACCCGGTCTTCGATTCACCCAAGTCGAGATAGAGGTAGTTGTCGCTGCCGATGGGTTCGAGCACGTCGACCGTTGCCGGGACGGCGTTCTGGTCGCCCCCGTCGCTGACCGAAACGTGTTCCGGTCGGATCCCCAGCACGTACGACCCACGCTGGCTGTCGCCGAATGCATTGGCACGGCCGCCCGTGAGGTCATAGGAGAAGTCGTCGTTAGCGCCGGTGAGCCGCACGCCGCTGCTGAGCGGCTCCGTGGTCACGTCGAGGAAATTCATCGAGGGCGAGCCGACGAAGCCGCCGACGAACTGGTTGGTTGGGTTCTCGTACACCGTCTTTGGCTGGCCGGCCTGCTGGAGTTCCCCGTCGTTGAGGATGACGATGCGGTCGCCCATCGTCATTGCTTCCTCCTGATCGTGCGTGACGTAGACAGCCGTAATTCCGAGTTCCTCTTGCAGGCGCTGGATTTCCGTCCGCATCGTCGTCCGAAGCTTCGCATCGAGGTTGCTGAGTGGCTCGTCGAAGAGGAACACATCCGGCTCCCGGACGATGGCACGCCCGAGGGCGACTCGCTGTTTCTGCCCGCCGGAAAGCTGGTCCGGCGTGTCATCGAGCAGGTCCCCGATACCCATCATTTCTGCCGTCTCGGTGACTCGCTCTTGCCGTTCCTCCTTCGAGAGGTCCGTGCTCATCCGGAGACCGAACGCCATGTTCTGCCGGATGGACTTGTGCGGGTACAGCGCGTAGTTCTGGAACACCATCGCCACGTCGCGCTTGCGGGCATGAACGTCCGTCACGTCCTCGTCACCAATGCGGATCCGGCCGCTTGTCGGTCGCTCAAGCCCGGCAATCATCCGCAGTGTCGTCGATTTCCCACACCCCGACGGGCCGACGACCGTTACGAACTCCCCATCGTCGATGGACAGGTCGATGTCGTCGACCGCCACGATGGAGCCACCGTCGAACTCCTTGCGGAGACCGTCTAGTTCGAGACTCGCCATTACACAGAGTCTCACACCCATCGCTAATAAGTTTGATGGGATTTTTCATAGAAGTTCTAGCAGAGTCAGTACGGTTGTGGAACCGAGTGCTGTCAGCGCTCTCTCGCCACCGGTACCACGACAATATCGCTGACCTCGACTGTCCCGTCGCTATTGACAGAGTCACCGCTGAGAAGGTCGGTGTCCCCGGCTGGGGTGTCGAGCGAGACTGTCGCTGTTCCCTCACCGAAGTGCAGAACGACCACCAGCGTCTCATCGCCGTCGGTGCGCTCGTACGCGATAACGCTGTCCGAATCGCCCGTTTCGACGGTATGGGCAACCGGGCGCACCCCGGGCGCGCTCAGTGCCGCGTGGTCCGCTCGTAACGCCACCAGTCGCCGGTGGAAGTCGGTCAAGGCGTTGTCGCCGTCGTGCCAGCGCATCGTCCCGCGTTGCTGTTCGACGCCGCGCTCCTGCCCGGCGTATATCATCGGCGTCCCGGGGAGCGTGAACGTGGCCCCCACAGCCGCCCGCAGTGACGCGGCCCCGCATTCGTCGATGTAGCGGTCCTCGTCGTGGTTATCGACGTATCGCATGTGGCCGGCGCGGTCGGGATAGCCGTGCCCGGCCGTCGCGTCGAGCGCTTCGAACAGCGCCGACGCCGGTTCCTCGCCGGTCCCGATATCTCGGAGCGTGTCGAACAGGTCCGTGTCGTAGTGGAGGTCGAACTCGTTCTCGGCGAAGGCAGCGTCACGCGGGACCGTCTCGTCGAGCAGCAGGAACTCCGGGTCGTCGGCTTTCACCCGCTCGCGGACCTCCTTCCAGAAGCCGTGTGGCACGCCCCAGGCCACGTCACAGCGGAACCCATCGACCACGTCGCGCCACTCGTCGACCACGTCGAGCATCCAGCGCCGGACGTCGAGCGAGTCGTAGTTGAGGTTCGGAATCCGCGTCCAGTTGAAGTAGTGCCCCGGCGCGTCTTCGCCCGCCCAGTCGACGTCGGAGACATCCTGCGATGCCGGGATTCGCTCGTAGTAGTCGGCGTACTCGGGGACGCCGGCTCGGTGGAGCTGGAACGCCGGGTGGTCCCGCGAGCTGTGGTTGAGGACCAGGTCGAAGACAACCCGAATTCCGGCGTCGTGGAGCTGGTCGACCAGCGACTCGAACGCCGCGCGCGTCCCTAGGTCCGTGGCGGTGTCGAAGAAATCGGTGATATGGTAGCCGTGCCGGGTCGGACTCGCCTGGACGGGGGTGAGCCACACCACGTCGACGCCCAGCGACTCGATGTAGGGGACCCGCCGCTCGATGGCCTCGAAGGTCGTGTCGACGGTCTCGCCGGCGAACGACCGGACGAATATCTCGTAGATGGTGGCGTCGCCGGCCCAGGCCGGCGGGTCGGCCGGCCGCGAGACAGATATCGTCTCGCCCGCGCCTGTGTCCTCGCTTTTCTTGCCACATTCCACGACTAGCGTGTCCGCGACACTGTGGCGCTCTGCGACGGCGACCGCGTGAATCCGGGCCGTTTCAGGCAGTGTTTCGCGTGGGACCCGAAGTTTGTCGCCGTCGACGGTCACGGCCGACTCCGCCAGTGCATCTCGGCCGTCAAGATAGAATTCGACTTCCGGTTCGCTCCCCGACGGGGCCGCGCGGGCGTCCGCCGAGACGACGAGGTCCGCATCCACCGTTTCACTGGTGAGTTCGACCCGGGGACGACCGGGACCTTCGATAGTGACCTCGTCGGTCGCGGTCGACTTGAAGGAGCCGTCGAAACTGAAAATCGCGTGGTGGGTCCCCGGCGGGAGTTCGGTCTCGATGACCCACTCGTCGCCGTCGCGTTCGGCCCAGTGGGTTCCCATCGTGAAGTCGTTGAACTTTCCGATGACGATGGCGCGGTCGGCAACGGGGAGATCGCTGCCGTCGTCGAAGTCGTCCGCCGTGACGCTGAACCGAGCCGTCTCGGTGACGTCCGGGAACGCTCGGATGACCTGCTCGTGTGTACCGTCTGCGACGGTTAGCTCGGCTCGATAGACACCCGGGGCGTCTGGTTCGAAGTGACAGACTGGGACGTCGCCAAGCGTTGCTGTACTCGCCGCTGGCCGCTCGACTACCCGCCACTCGGCAACCATGTCGGGATCGGGCTGGCGCGGGGCCAGTTCCACCGATTCGCCGACGGTGGCGAACCGCGGCGGTCCTGGATAGTGCATACGCCTACGGTGCGGGGTCGGTAGTGTGAGTGTTACGCTTCTGGTTAGATTTTAGAAAAAATATTACTTCGCCTATTCTACTATCTCCGATTTGCTGAAACCGATACATTGCGAGGCGATGTCACGTCGATCTCCGGAATCTATCATCATTGTCTTCTTCTATTTCCGAATGATTTAAGTTATGAAGGACTATTTCATCCCATATCTATCCATGACAATGGAACGACGGACGGTGCTCAAACGGATCGGCGGTGTCGGGGCGGCTACAGCCCTTGCTGGCTGTAGTGTGCAAGAGCAGGGCAGTGGCGGCTCGGAGGGGGAAACGGCTTCCGGTGACGGCTCGGGCGATGGGGCAAGCGGCGGAAGTCAGCAGGCAGGCGGGACTGCGACGGCGTGGTATCAGTTGCAGGATTCGGAGATCCCTGCACGCGAGGACGCGATGGAGACGTTCGCGAGCAAGACGGAGTTCGGTGTCGAGGGGTCGGACATCTCCAACATGGAAAAGAAGACCACGAGCGCGATTCCGGCCGGGCAGGGGCCGGAGGTCTTTGAGTGGGCACACGACTGGGTGGGCGACTACTACCAGCGGGAGTTCGTCGTCGACCAGTCCGACGAACTCTCCGTGAGCTTAGACCAGTTCACGGACGCTGCCGCCTCCGCCGTCCAGTTCGACGATGCCGTTGTTGGCCTCCCTCACTCGGCGGAGACAGTGACGCTCATCTACAACACGGACATCGTCGACGAAGCGCCCGAGACTGCCGACGACATGGTGGCGACAATGGAGGAGTACCACGATCCGAGCAGCAGCCAGTACGGCCTCGCCATGCCGTTTGACCCGTACTTCACGAGCGGGTGGATACAGGCCTTTGGCGGCTACTACTTTGACCCGGAGCAGGACCCGGCGCTCGGCTTGGATGCCGACGAGGCCATCGAGGGACTCCAGTTCGCTCTCGATACCCTCCGTCCGTATATGCCCGACGACCCGAACTACGAACCGCAGGCTGCGACGTTCTCCGAGGGGAACGCCGCCTTCGCAGTTAACGGGCCGTGGTACCTGGCGACGCTGAACCAGAGCGACGTGAACTACGAAGTGGCGACGTTCCCTGCCATCGACGGCGGCGAGGTGACGCCGTACACCGGCATTTCGATGTGGTACTTCGCGGACGCGATGAACGAGGGTGGAGCCGACGCCACGGCCGCCCGGAACTTCGTCGAGTGGTTCGCTACCAACGAGGACCACGCCACGCGACTCGCCGAGGAGCAGGGTGCGATTCCGGTGCTCGACAGCCTCGTCGGCAGCGACGAACTCCCCGACCACGTCCAGACGTACTCCCAGACCGTCAGCCAGGGGGTCCCGATGCCGACTGACCCGCGCATGAACAAGGTGTGGTCGCCGCTTGAGAACGCCCTCATCGAAGTGTTCAACGGCGATTCAAGCGCCGAAGACGCACTGACGACCGCCGCCGAGGAAATCCGCAGCAACTGGGAGTAAGAAACGCCCATGAGTACCGTTTCACGAGCGGCGGACCGCATTGAGTCGGTCCCGTTTCTGACGCGGGACGACGCGTCGTTACTGCTAGTGCTCCCGGGGCTGTTTGTCTTCTCGGCGTTCATGCTGTTCCCGGTCCTCTACCTGCTAGGAATCTCCTTTACAAACGCCCAGCCGGCGAATCTGTTCGCCGGCGAGGGCGTCGTCGCCGTGCTCACGTTCGGTGACGCACTGTTTGTCGGATTAGAGAACTACGCTGATGTGCTGACCGACGGCCAGTTCTGGAACTCCTTTGGCGTCACTTGGCTGTTTGTCGCCACGAGCGTCACGCTCAAAATCGGGGCGAGCCTGGCTATCGCGCTCGTCGTGACCAGCGACCTCGTCCGCGGTAAGCGCGTCCTGCGCTCGCTCATCATCTTCCCGATGGGGCTGCCGCCGATTTTCACCATCACCGTGTGGCGCGGCATCTTCAGCTCCGCCGAATTCGGGCTGATGAACCAGCTGCTGACCGCATTCGGGGCGAGTTCGGTCGCGTGGCTCTCGGGCCGCTGGACTGCCTTCATCGCGTACAACGTCACGGAGGCGTGGCTGGCGTACCCGTTCATGGTCATCATCACCGTCAGCGCGCTACAGGACGTACCCCAGGAACTCCACGAGGCGGCCGTCGTCGACGGCGCGGGGTTTCTGGCACGCTTTGCGCACATCACGCTGCCGTCGATCAAACGTCCCGTGCTGTTCGCATCGATTCTGACCTCTGCGGCGTCGTTCCAGCAGTTCCTCATTCCGTTCGTGTTCAATCAGGGCGGCCCGGCGCGGGCGAACGAACTCATCGTCGTCTACGGCTATCGTGAGGCACTGTCGTTCCAGCAGTACGGCCGCGGTGCGGCTATCAGTATCATCGCGCTCGTGTTCATCGGCGCGTTCATGTGGCTCAATGTCAAGAAAGGAAAGCTCGCCGACGGGGTGAACGACTGATGTTGCTTGGTGCAATCGCCAGAAAGCTCGGCGACGACATCAAGACGTTCGCCACGATGCCCGCCCGAACAGTTCGAAAGTGGTCCTACACCATGCAGGCGGTCCGTCGGGGCGAGCTACCCGCGTCGGAGGTTCTGAAGGTCATCCTCTCGACGATTGGCGCGACACTGGTCGTGCTGGCACTGCTCTTCCCGATCTACTGGATTCTGATGGCGGCCCTTTCCGGCTCCGGAAGCTCGCTGTACACCTCAGAGAGCTTCTCACTGCTGCCCGCTGATCCGACGGTCAAACCGTTCATCTGGGTGATCGGTGATCTCATCGTGCCGTCGTACTCGATTACCGCGGCCATCCCGTTCACAGACCTCGCCTTCGTGTTCCAGACGCCGGGGATCGAAATTCTGGATGCCTCCGACTACGGCGTCAACCGCCCGTCGGAGTTCAAGCGCTTCCTCTGGAACAGCCTCATGGTGGCGATTCCAACAGTCCTGATCGCGATGTCGCTCATCATTCCGGCGGCGTATGCCCTCTCGCGCCGGGAGTTCCTCTTCCGCCGAAAGGTCCTGTTCCTCTACGTACTGATGACACAGGTCGGGGGCGGCCTCGGCGTTGCCCTGCTCATCGGGATGTATGCGCTGTACGTCCAGTTCGGAATCAACGACAGCAAGCTGGCGCTTGCGGTGTACTACGCGGCGACCGCCGTGCCGTTCAACACGTGGCTGCTGAAGACCTACATGGACGGTATTCCGGTCTCCTACGAGGAGGCCGCCGTCGTCGACGGCGCGCCGCCGTGGCGGGTCGTCACCGAGGTCATCATTCCGATGTCGACTGCTGGGCTGGCGACGGTGTTCATCTTCGTCTTCCTCACCGGCTGGACGGAGTTCGTCGTCGCCCAGACGCTGCTGGGGACGGAGAACTACACGCTGCCGGTCGGCCTGTACGCGATGGTCGACGAGTACTCCATCCCGTGGGCGCGCTTCTCCGCGTTCGCGCTCACCTTCGCCTCGCCGATCATGCTGGCGTACCTGTTCGCCCAGCGCTACATCGAGGGCGGCCTCTCCTTTAGCGGGATGGAAGGTTAGGCCGGCGCGACGCCAGCCGTCATCCAGCAGCCTTCATATGGCGTTTCGGTCTGCTTTTCGACCGTCCACCGGTAGCTCGTCGTCGTTCCGTTTCTGTTGGCCACGGTCACCGGCTGTGACGCGGTGTCGCCGTCGCGGTCCAGCGGTCCGTACCGCACGCCCGTCGCGTTCAGGAGCGGTTCGAACCCGCTCTGGATTGTCCGGACGAAGTTCGCGTACGGTCCCGTCAGGTCCCGGTTCGACGGGGACGCGAACTGCCACGTGGTGTTGATGCCCTCGTTCGTTGCCGGGTCGTTGTTCCGCAGCGCCAGCACCTGAATATGGACGACCAGTCCCGGTGGCCGCTTGCAGTTCGGTCGTAGTTCGAGGACTCGCGGCTGCGTCACTGCCGACCGGTTGGCGTCGACGGAGACGTTCCCCCAGTAGCTCCCCTCGTCCGTCGCTTCCACCGCCTGTGGTTCATCTGTCGGCACGGCGGCAGGCGTTATCGTCGGTTCCGGCCCTGTTTCGCCAGTTCCGAAAAACGTGCCACAGCCCGCCAGTGAGACCAGAACGGCGAGTGCAACGAGCACGAGTGGCCGAGCGGCTGTCATACCCCTGTATTGGGGTAGACATGCTTCCGTGTTCTGCCGCTACGTACAGCGCGTCGGCGCGCTCGTCAGCGGTCGACGCTCTCGCCGAGTCGCTGTTCGACGGTATCGATGTCGCCCGGCTCGTTGACGTTGTGACACCATCCCTCCAGTTCGACTGCCTCAACGCGGTGGCCAGCGCTCAACAGCAGGTCGATTGCGTCGGGGAGTTCGTACTCGCCGCGCTCGGAGGGTCGCGTCAGCGCGCAGGCGTGGCCGATGGCCGGTTCGAAGACAAAGAAGCCTCGCGTGACCAGCGTCGACGGCGGGTCCGACGGCTTCTCGACGAGGCCCGTCACCTCGCCTTCGCCGTCCGTCGTGACGACACCGGTCGTTCTGGCCTCGGCCCGCGACACGTCTTCGACGAGCAGCGTCGCGCTGGCGTCGGTCTCGCGGTGTCGGTCAAGCACGTCGTCAAGGTTCGCCCGGCAGACGTTGTCGCCGTTCAGCATGACAAAGGTCCCGTCAACGGCGGAACTGGGCTGTTCGAGCGCGTGCGCCAGTCCCAACTGCTCGTCCTGCCGGACGTACTCCACTGGCGCGTCCCGATACTGGTCGCCGTAGTGGGACACGATGTCGTCACCGCGGTAGCCGACGACGACCACCAATCGGTCGACGCCGACTGACAGCAGCGTATCGAAGCAATGTGTCAGCAGCGGCTTTCCGGCTACCTCGACCAGTCCCTTCGGTCTGTCCGCAGTGAGTGGCCGCATCCGCGTCCCTTCGCCGGCAGCGAGTACGACGCCGTCCATATCCGGCCCCACGCTCGGGCCGGCTAAATGCCTGTGGGCGAGCGGATTTTGTCTGTGGCCCGCCAACCTCGACGCATGGTCGAGGAGTGTGACATCTGCGGCCGGCCAGTCACCGCCGAGGTAGCCATTCGCCGGGAGACGTTCGGTGACCTCGACACCAACCGCTGGCAGACGCTGTGCTGTCCGGACTGTGGTGCGCGGCTCCGGACTGTCTTCGTCGGGCCGGACGCCTGACGGGGAAAGAGACAGGTGGCAGCAGCATGTGACTCAGACACATGGAAGACGAAGCGTGGCGCTCGGTCGACATCATCCGGGACAACGACGGCGTACCGCACGTCCTCCAGCAGAAGATGCTGGTGTTCACCAGCGGCGTCTCCGAGGAGTCGGCTGGCTACACCAAGCCGGCGATGGAACACCGGCTCGTGCCGCTCAAGGACCTCACGAAATTCGGGCGGTCGTGACCCGTCGTCGGGACAGTCAGCGCGTCGACCGATAGCCTGGAACCGGACCGGTTGGTCAAGAAACACCTCGGGATACACTTTTGCGCCCGTCGAAACGAGTATCAGTAATGGCGGAACCGCTGTACGTCGGCGTCGATCGGAGCGATGAGTCCTGGGTCGCTGTCGCGTTCACTGGCGACGGCTTCGACCACGCGTCGGTGTTCGACAGTATCGGTGCGTGCTGGGCAGCCTACGAGGAGCGCGCCCGCCGGATTCTGGTCGGCGTGCCGATCGGACTTGTCGAATCCGGCGAGCCGGACCGCCGGTGTGACGAACTCGCCCGGTCAGTCCTCGGCGAGCGCAGCACGACGGTCCGCACACCGCCGGTGCGAGAAGCGACCCGAAAACAGCGCTACTCGACGGCCAATCGCGTCCACAAGCGCAAGACTGACCACACCCTCTCTGAACGGGCGTTCGCACAGAGCGACAGCCTCGCCCGGGTCGACGAACTCTTGCAGGAACTGCCCGAGGCCGCCGCCGCTATCCGAGAATCCCACCCGGAAGTCTGTTTCCGCGCTTTCGGCGGCGAGCCGCTTAGCTACGCAAAACATACTGCTGGGGGATACGCCGAGCGGATGCGGATTCTCGCACAACACGACCGCGACGCCGCCCCAACAGTCCAGAAAGCCGCCGAAGCAACCGGTGGGACGGCGGTGGCTGTCGACGACGTACTGGACGCCGTTGTGCTCGCGTACACGGCTGCCCCGAGTGACGGGGACCTGTACACGCTCCCGCCCGAACCACCGCGAGATGCGACGGGGCTGCCGATGGAAATCGTCTATCGGGCTGCGTCGCCACTACTCACGTAGAATTGTCTATCGAGCGATGTCGCCACTGCTCACGTAGTGACGTGTCCCACCGAGCGCTGTTGCTCGCCGTGAGTTATGTACGTGCCAGCGCCACTGCCGTGTACGCTATGGTACACCGCGACCGCTGACAAGTGATTATAGTGCTAGACTGTAGACAGAAGCCGTCTTACAGTCGCGTGAGGTTGGTCGCACGCGGACCCTTGTCCGCCTGCTCGATGTCGAACTCGACGTCCTGCCCCTCTTCGAGGTCAGGGCCGCCAACGTCTTCCATGTGGAAGAAGACGTCTTCGTCCGCATCGTCGGTTTCGATGAAGCCGTAGCCACCAGTGTCGTTGAAGAAGTCGACAGTGCCTTCCGCCATTGTTAGAGCCTCGTGACGTTGTTGGCTCGCGGACCCTTGTCCGCCTGCTCGATGTCAAATTCGAGCTCCTGTCCTTCCTCGAGGTCCGGGCCGCCGATATCTTCCATGTGGAAGAAGACGTCCTCGTCCGCGTCCTCAGTGTCGATGAAACCGTAACCGCCAGTGTCGTTGAAGAAATCAACCGTTCCTTTCGCCATTGCAACCAAAGAGATGCCAGCACCACGGATAACAGTGTCGGTACGATGCTCTGGTGGGAAACAGGGAGATCCGACCGCAGTCTTGCGATTATGCAGTGAGTAATACTGTCATGGCACATACGTCGCCGGGTCTCCCGGCTGGCTATAGACGCCACAGTGTCGCGTTCGGTCTTACCGGCTCACTAACCAAATGGAATTAGCCATTCGAGCCCAAGTTGTAATCATGTCCCGTGGTGCCCGGGCCCACCTTGCGCCGTGGCTGCTTGCTGGCTTCGGCCTCGCGTTCACAGGTGCGGCTGTCGTCTGGCACCTCGGTGTTGAGACACAGCGCATCGGACAGCTTGGCGGCCCCGCCCTCGCGTTGGCTCTCGACGGGCTACTACCGCTGGTGCTGGTGTATGGCAGCTATCGCCTCGTCTCGTCGTCAACACCGGGTGAGCAGATCTGGACTGTGTTCGTCTGGAGCGTTGTTGGCAGCCTCGCAGTCGGGACTGTCATCGGTCTGAGCGTCTTCATCCGCATGATCGAGGGTCGAACAATCGCCGAACCGGTGTTTGTCACTCTGTTGGCGATGGAGACTGGCGCTGTCACGGGACTCATCGCGGGCACGCTCGCGGTCCGGGCCCGTCAGGATGCCAGTCGTGCGACTCGAACCGCGAGCACGCTGTCGTTTGTCAACGACCTGCTTCGACACGATATCTCGAACGGGCTGGTCGTTATCGACGGCCGGACGACGATCATCCGGCGTAACGCCGACTCGGAGACGGTTCAAACGGCGGCGGACGCGATCCACGAGCAGGTAACCGAACTCGACAGTCTGGTCGACAACGCTGGGGCTGTCGCCGAGACCCTCGGTTCCGACCCGGCCTTCGAACCGACCGACATCGTCGGGATCGCCGAGGCGGTGATACGGCGAATCGAGCAGACACATTCCATCGCCATCGAGCACCGAGCCCCGGACAGCGCGATGGTATACACCAACGAGGCCGCTCGCCCGGTTCTCCGGAACCTCATAGAGAACGCTATCGAGCACGGGACGCCAGCGGCCGAACTCTCAGCCGAGGGGACCGCGACGGACGGGGCAGTACTGCAGGACGAGGCACAGCGAGCGGAGACGGCCCAGTCGGCGGGAGACGGGCACGATCACCCGTCAGTATTTGTCGCGATCCGCGAGACCGATGCTGTCGTCGAGATTCACGTGGTTGACGACGGCCCGGGGATTCCCGAGGGCCAGCGCGACAGGATTTTCGACCCACGGGCGGGCGACACGCACGGTGGCGGACTCCATCTCGTCGAAACACTCGTTACGAGCTTTGGCGGTGATATCTACCTCGCCGACGCCGGTGAGAACACCGACCTTAGATTGACTAATACCGACCTTGACGGCGCGCACTTCGTCGTCGAGCTCCCGCGAGCGTGACACGGCATGACACGACCGACGTTTCTTGATTGTGGGGGGCACAGTGAGGCGTATGTTCCCTCGCTTGCGTGCACAGGGTCCGACCGTACTCATCCCGCTGGCGTGGCTGCTCGTGGGGCTGGCTCATCTCGATGTGGTCACTGACCGGACCGTGCTGATCTTCCACGTCGTCGCTGCCGTTCTCATCGCCGCTTTTGCCGTCCTTTCGTGGGACGAGATGGAGACGGGCGTCCTCCGGATCTGGCGCGACATTCTCCTCGTCGGACTCTTGCTCACTCTCGGAGGCATCGTCGGTCTCCTCTACTCTCCGCTTCGGGTTCCGTTCCTGACGACGACCATACTGGGGTGGCTGGCTGTTCCTGGTGTCGGCCTCTACTACACTGGGAAGCACGTTCCGACAGGCCAGCGGGCGTACACGGCCGGCGCAGTGCTGAGCGTTCTCGGTGCGGCGGTGTACGCTGGCGCGCTGTTCCCACCGGCGGAAATCGCGCTGCTCGCCGGCATCGGGCTCGCGCTGGTCGGCCAGACGGTCGGCATCGTTCAGGCGGTCCGCCAGCCCGACGAACTCTCAGGCTAGGGCCGCATCGAGCTTCTCCACCGGATGCGGTGGCTCGCCATCGCTTTCGTCCCAGTCGTCCAGTTGCGTGCGGCAGGACGCGCCGGGCGCGACGACTGTGTCGCCGCGGCTCGCTCCGATCTGGTCAAACAGGATGGAGCCGATGGCCTTGCTCATCGAGAAGTGCTCGGTCTCGTAGCCGAAGGACCCGGCCATGCCACAACAGCCAGAATCCAGCGGGTCCACCTCGTAGCCGGCCCGCCGGAGGACGCCGACGGCGTGGTGGTCCTTCTTCGTCGCCTTCTGGTGGCAGTGGCCGTGGTAGGTCAGCGTCTCGGGCGGCACGTCCCAGTCAGCCGCCTCGTCTAGCCGGAAGGTGTCGAGGTACTCACAGACGCCGTAGGCGTTGGCCGCGAGCGTTTCCACGTCCTTGCCTGACAGCAGGTCCAGATAGTCCGACTGGAACATCACGGCGTCGCTTGGCTCGACCAGCACCACGTCCCAGCCTTCCTCGACTGCGGGGACGAGCGCGTTGACATTGTCCCGCGCAGTCGCTCGGGACTGGTCGAGAAAGCCCTTCGAGTGGGCCGGCCGCCCGCTGTCGGTTCGGTTGGCCAACTGGACATGGACGCCCGCGGCTTCGAGCACGCGGACGGCGGCTTTCCCGACTTCAGGATGGCTGTAGTTCGTGTACGTGTCGGGGAACAGCAGCGCCCGTCGCTCGGCCTCGTCGGCCGGGACCTGCGGACCGCGCTCGTCGAACCAGTCCTGTAGCGTCGTCCGCTGGAAGCTCGGCAGCGTGCGGTCCGGGGCGATACCGACTGCCTTCTCCAGCACGGTTCGAGCGCCCGGCACCTTCGTCGCGAGGTTCGATAGCGGTGCGAACGCGCTTCCGAGCCCGGCAAGCGCGTCGACGTTCGTGAACAGCTTGTCCCGGACGCTGGAGCCGTGTTCCTGGTGGTGGGCGTGGGTCACCTCCGCTTTGAGCTTCGCCATATCGACCTCGCTCGGGCAGTCCTTCGCACACCCCTTGCAGCCGATACAGAGGTCGAGCACCTCGTGCATGAACTCCTCGTCCGTAGGGTCGTCCGGCAGGTCGCCGCTCATCGCTTGCCGGAGCATATTCGCCCGCCCTCGGGTCGTCGTCATCTCCTCCTCAGACGCGCGGTAGGTCGGACACATCACGCCACCGGTCGTCTCCTGTGGGCCGCGACAGCCCCCACAGCCGTGACAGAGTTCGACCATCCCCTGCATTCCATTGTCGTTGTCCCACTCCAGCGCGGGGTCGAAGCCAGTGTCGAACTCGTACTCCGGATCAAAGCGGAGGTTCTCGGTCATGTCGACTGTGCGTGCTCGCTCGGGCATCGCGCCGGACTTGACCTCGCCCGCGTCGACGCCAACGACCTGTCCGGGGTTGAGCAGCCAGTCAGGGTCGAACGTCGATTTGAGTTCCTGGAACGTCTCCCAGAGGTCCGCGCCGTAGAGCTTCTCGTTCCACTGCGTGCGGGCGCGGCCGTCGCCGTGCTCGCCCGAGACGCTTCCGCCGTATTTCACCACGAGGTCGGTTACTGCGTCGGCGATGGATTCCATGGTTTCGACGCCTTCGACCGACTTCGTGTTGATGAGCGGGCGGATGTGGAGCACGCCGGGGCCGGCGTGGGCGTAGAAGGAGGCGAAGGTGTCGTGTTCCTCCAGAATCTCTTGGAAGTCGGCGACGTACTCCGGGAGGTTTGCCGGCGGGATGGCGGTGTCCTCGATGAACGAGCCGTGTTTCTCGTCGGTCGTCCGCGAGAGCAGTATCGGAAGGCCGGACTTGCGCATCTTCCAGAACTTCTCCCGCTTCGCCTCGTCGTGGGCCTCCATAGCGTCGAACGCCCGTATCGGTGCGTTAACGACCGTCCGGTCTGCGGTCGGGTCGGCGGCAGGGTTGACGCCGTTTGTTCGGTCTGCCAGCAGATCGGCGACCTTCTGTCGCCCGCTCTCCTCGTCGGCGGCGTAGAACTCAACAATGAGGACCGCCCGTGTCCCGTCAGGCAGCATACCGACCACGTCTTCGAACTCGGCGGTGTCCCGGGCCAGGTCGATGAGCACGTCGTCGAGCACCTCGACGGCTGCCGGGTCGTGCTCGAGGATGTCCGCAACGTCTTCCATGGCCTCGATGAGCCCCTCGTAGGCGAGCAGGCCCATCGACTTGGTTTCTGGAATCGGCTCCAGCGACACCTCGGCTTCGGTGACGATGGCGAGGGTCCCTTCGCTGCCGGCCAGCAGCGAGGCGACGTTGATGGTTCCATCCTGTGCGTCTTCGAGCACCCAGTCGAGGTTGTACCCTGAGACGTTGCGCTTCAGGTCCGGATAGTGGCTCTCGATTGCCTCGCCTTCTTCGGTGAGTATCCGTTCGATTTCGGCGTAAATCTGCGCTTCGAGGTCTCCGTCGGGGGCCGCCCGGTCGCGCAGTTCCTCGCGGGTGACTTCGCCGAACGTGGTGACAGTGCCGTCCGCAAGAACGACCTCGCACTCCTCGATGTAGGCGTCGGTCTTGCCGTACTGCAGGGAGTGAGCCCCAGTGGAGTTGTTGCCGATAGCGCCGCCAAGGACACTCTTGTCGCCCCATGCCGGGTCCGGTGCAAACTTCAGCCCGTGGTCGGCCAGTTCTCCGTTCAGGTCGCCGAGCTTGATGCCCGGCTGGGCCCGCGCTCGTCGGTCATCGGGCCGGGCCTCGAGGAGGTCGTTCATGTACCGCGAGAAATCTAGCACGACGGCTTCGTTGACGGTCTGACCGGCGAGGCTTGTCCCCCGCCCCGTGGCAGCACCGGAATCTCACGCTGCTCACAGTAGGACATGACCGCGGCCACGTCATCGGTCGACCGTGGATAGACGACGCCGATGGGCAGCACCTCGTAGAGGCTGGCGTCGGTCGCGTACAACTGTCGCGAGTACTCGTCGAACCGGACCTCGCCGTCGACGCGCGCCTGTAGGTCATCGACGAGGCCAGACCGGGCAACAGTGTCGTTCTGGTAGTCGTAGTTCGATACCTCGTCAGCCGAAGGGTCTATCCGGGTGCCGGAATCGGTTGCCATGGTGTGTGTCGTGTCCAGTCGCCCGGCCACCGATGGACCGGGTACTCGGCGGTTATCTGTGGCTGTTCTAGCTGTACGCCTGACAAAACAGTTCCGCTACGGTATCTCATCACGCATTCTTGGGCCGGTCGAACGCAGGCTACGGACGGCGCTTCCGCCCCCCCTGTGATAGCACGTGTTACGCAACTGCTAATATCAACAGAGTCGTATGTATGTTGATTATGACACACAGCAACGATCCCTTCGAGACGATGCTCCGACTCTTCGCACAGACGCAACGGGAGATGATGGACGATAGTCTAGGCCGGCGGATGGATGACGATTCGAGACGCCGAATGCCTGTCAGCCCCGGATACCGCGCCGACCGATCAACCGCCAGCACGCGCTCGGGCGACCACCGACGGCACGGCATCGACACGAACCTCCACGTCGACGAGACCGACGACGGGTACGCCGTGATGGCTGACCTCCCGGGCTTCGAGCGCGACGACCTTGCCGTTCGCTTCGAAGACGGCGTCCTCAGCATCCAGGGCGAGACCACGGTCGCTGCGGAAACGAGCGATGGCGCCCGCCGACACAGCCGACGAGTCGCCGAACGAGTCGCTGTTCCCGAACCGGTGGTGGACGACGACATCACTGCCACCTACCACAACGGGGTTCTCGAAATAACGCTGCCGCGCGCGGACGACGCCAACGACTCGAACCGAATCGAAATCGAATAGACGTCTTTTTTCCACTGTTGCTTGCCGATGCTAAACGACCGCCTCAACAAGGACGATCTTAGCAACCTGCTATCCCGATCTTAGTCAGCTACTGCTGATCTCTTATCTCCTCTATAGTCTCGTGCAGGCACCGTCGACCGCAAACTGTGAGGCCGTAACATGTCCGAAGCGACTTGGGATGTTCAGGACGGCGCAATCGTCGAGCGGCCACGGAACATCCGAAAACACCCGCTGTTGCACCGAATATACGAACGACACGACGAGCTCATAGCCGCACAGCTCCCGCCCGGTCGGACGCTCGAGCTCGCGTTCGGCCAGCATATGCATCCCCGCGCCGATATCGGACTGGAAGGCTGGCCGTCGAACGCTGAAACCGTCAGCAAGCCGGCGCTGGCCGGCGACGCCCGCGCCTTGCCGTTCGATGATGATTCTTTCGACGCCGTTATCGGCCGCCGGTTTCTCCATCACGTTCCGCCCGCGGACCGCCCTGAAATCCTTCGCGAGGCTGCCCGCGTACTCCGCCCTGAGGGCCGTATCGCCCTGCTCGAAGGAACACCGGGGCTGTACCGCAAGCTCACCAAGGGTGCCGCGTTCCGGCTAGGACTGCTTGAACAGGACACCGACATTTATCGCCACCTATCGGAGACTGCTGTCACTGACCTCGTCTCCGACTTGTTCGAGATCATAGAAAAACAGACGCTCGGGTCGCCGTTGATGCTCGCGAGCATCTCCGAGTCGAATGTGTCTGCGCGGCTTCTCGGTCTCTATGAACGGACGCAGCTGATCAAGTGGTGGACGTTCGTAGTGGGCGAGCGTCCCGAGTCTGTCGCGTGACTACAGGTCGACAGTCACACGCAGTTCGCTGTCAGTTATTGTCCCAATGGCGTCGGCAGCGACCTCGATGTCGTCTTCGTCGGCGTCACCGAACCCGAGCCCCTGCACCCAGGCCTCGGCGAGGTCCGGGTCCGGTTCGACGTACGCGACCTGTTCCTTCGAGGCAACCTCGGTCACAATGCCGATCTGTTCTCCCTGTGCGTCCATGAGGAACTTCCCCTCGTCTTCTGTCGATAGTACTGCCATTTCGTCTGACACCACAGACTGGACCAAGTAATAAACGTCGGTCACGTCACTCCGTCCACGTGTCCCTTTCCGCCTGCTGTCGGCTGATATCCGCCCTCGATCGCTAATATCGCGAGAAGTTCTTGTCGGGGTAGACCCCTTCGTCAGTGATATCCACCACGTCCAGCGTCGCCAGCCGACTGAGGCGGTCTGCCGCGTCTCCCTCGTCGATACCCAGTTCAACCGCCCGCGCCAGCACGCGGTCACGGCTGGGGACGGATTCGATGAAGCCGTCGCTATCCGTCGCTGTTTCCTCTGCGATGATCGCTTTCAGGATGGCCCCGTGTTCCCGCTTCGACGGTGTGGTGCTGTCGCCGGTCCAGTCCACACTCAGTGTTCCGTCCTCGTTGACATGGGAGACGACAAACCCATCCGGCAGCGCTTCCGTTACCGCCGCCACCAGCGCCGCTCGATCAAGCCGCGCCTCGAACCGAAACCGCTTGCCGTCTTTGGACTGCCCCAGACTCCCGACGTTCGTCCCCGCTTTTGCTATCGCCTCTGAAACCGCGTCAGTAAGCCGGTCCTGTACTGACGCCGCGACGGCATCCCGCTCCGCACTGAGCTCCGCGAGTTCATCGGTCAGGGTCGCATGGCGCTCCATCTGCTCGTGTGCTGGCTCCTCTGTCATACCCATGCTACTCGTCGCCACGGAAGTACCTGTTCCGGCGACTGTGGTGAGTCAACGGGGCAGCGCGGTGGTCGCTACTTAGTTACATCGTTCAAATCCGCTGGAGAGCGTTTTCACTGTTCACTTTGTCCGTAAGAAATGCCGCCTCCCGGATTTGAACCGGGGACAGCTCGATCTTCAGTCGAGTGCTCTCCCAGTCTGAGCTAAGGCGGCGCGCACTCCAATCGATGACGAGGGTAGAAAAAAGCATTTCGAAAGCGGGCGCAGGTTTTGTGGCATCCGCGGGGAGGGTCGACCGTCGATTACGGGAGAAATAGGTCGGCGCTGTCGAACGTCTCACCACAGTCGTCGCATTCGTACTCAGTGCCGTTGGTCGTTGAGACGTCCCCGCTGCAGGCCGGACACGTCGAGCCATCTATCATGCCATGAACTACCACCACTCCGGATATATGGATTACGGGCGACTATCAATCGAGATAGACGCCCTGATACCTGGGCTACGATGTTGCGCGCGACTGGTTGGGATCGAATCCACAGGGACATCCGCTCCTCACGTCCGTTCGTCGCAGGATGGGTCCGGGCGGATTCGAACCACCGGCCTCGGCCTTGTAAAGGCCACGTCATAACCAACTAGACCACGGACCCGTACTCCACCGTTTTCCATCGGCAGGAATAACGCTTTCTCTCTCGGTCGACAGTGGGCACCGACAGTATTACCCACAGTCTGTCCCTCACATGGAGTATGCAGCGCCCTGCCGTGGTTGTGCTCGGACTCGTCGGCCTGCTCGTCGCCGCCGCCGTGGTCCTCCAGACCGGCCTCTGGATCGAGGTACTCGGCACTGGTGAGTACGAGGAAGGCACAGTGACGGTCCGAGAAGGAGCGGAGGCAGCGGTGACGCCGACTGCAACACAGCCCTCCACGGATGCTTCGACGCCAGGGACGACTGTTGCGGTGCGTGAAGAAAACGCTGGAGAACCGCTGGGGACGGTCGAGGTTCGCATCGCACAGACGTTCAATCAGCGCTATGTCGGGCTGAGCGAGACCGAGTCACTCGGCCCCGACGAGGGCATGCTGTTCGTCCACGACGAGGCGGGCCAGCATACCTACGTCATGCGGAATATGTCGTTCCCCCTCGACATCATCTTCATCGACGCCAACGGCACTATCACAACCATCCACCACGCGCCGCTCCCGCCGGCGGGGACCAGCGAGAACGACCTGACGGGCTACGAGGGGCGGGGCAAGTACGTCCTCGAAGTGAACCGCGGCTGGACGAACCGGACCGGCGTCGAGGTCGGCGACCGGGTCGACCTGCCGCCCGAAGCCACGTAGCCCGACGGCCTTTTGCAGGTTCGGCCCCTGAATTCGACAATGGATTTCGACGCGGGTTCGGACGACGACGTGTTCGAGGACGCCAGAGAACGCGTCGACCGACCGATGCTTCGACTGTTCACCGGCTACGGACAGGGTCACTGGGGGGCGTTCGTTGTCGGCTTATTCAGTTCTATTGTCGCTCGGATGCTGGACCTGCTGCCACCGCTCCTCCTGGCGCTGGCTATCGACGCCATCTTTCTACAGGAGACCGAATACGGCCTCTTCCTGATACCCGACACATGGATTCCCGACGGACAGGGGTCACAGTTGTGGCTCACCGCCGGCATCATCGCCGCCTCGTTCGGCTTTGGGGCTGTCTTCCACTGGAGTCGGAACTGGGGCTGGAACAAGTTCGCCCAGCACGTCCAACACGCCGTTCGCACCGACACCTACGAGACGATGCAGCGGCTGAACATGGACTTCTTCGCCGATAAGCAGACCGGCGAGATGATGTCAGTGCTGTCAAACGACGTGAACCGGCTGGAGAAGTTCCTCAACGACGGGCTCAACTCCGCCTCGCGGATGATAATCATGGTCGTTGGCATCGCCACGTACCTGTTCTACATGAACTGGCAGCTGGCGCTGGTCGCCCTGCTTCCGGTCCCGATTATCGCCGTGTTCACGAAGCGGTTTATCGACGTTATTCAGCCCAAATACGCCGAGGTGCGGTCGACGGTCGGCAAGCTCAACTCCAGACTGGAAAACAACCTCAGCGGCATTCAGATAATCAAGACCGCCAACACCGAGCCCTACGAGGCTGACCGGGTGGAAGATACTTCCGAAGACTATCTCGACGCCAACTGGGACGCCATCGAGACGCGCATCACCTTCTTCCCCGGCCTTCGGCTGGTCTCGGGCATCGGCTTCGTCGTCACGTTCATCGTCGGCGGACTGATGGTCACCGGCCAGGCACCCGGGCCGCTGACGGCACCGCTCTCCCGCGGGCAGTTCGTCGCGTTCATCATCTACACGCAGCGGTTCGTCTGGCCGATGGCGCAGTTCGGGCAGATCATCAACATGTACCAGCGGGCCTACGCCTCCGCCGAGCGCGTGTTCGGGCTGATGGACACGCCCGGCCGCCTCGAAGAGGCCGAGGACGCGCCGCCGCTTGCCGTGACCGAGGGGCGAGTCGAGTACGAGGACGTGGCCTTTGGCTACGATGGCGACGACGAGCCGGTGCTTTCGGACATTTCCTTCGAGGCCGATGGCGGCGAGACGGTCGCACTCGTTGGCCCGACCGGCGCGGGGAAGTCGACCGTACTGAAGCTCCTGCTCCGGATGTACGACGTTGACTCCGGCACGGTTCGCATTGACGGCCAGAACGTGCAGGACGTACAGATACAGAGCATCCGTCGCGCCATCGGCTACGTCAGCCAGGAGACGTTCCTGTTCTACGGCACCGTCCGGGAGAACATCGCCTACGGAACCTTCGACGCGACCGAGGAGGAAATCGTCGCTGCCGCGGAGGCCGCCGAGGCCGACCAGTTCGTCCGCAACCTTCCGGACGGCTACGACACGATGGTCGGCGAGCGTGGTGTCAAGCTCTCCGGCGGCCAGCGCCAGCGAATCGCCATCGCGCGGGCGATCCTGAAAGACCCCGAGATCCTCATCCTCGACGAGGCGACCAGCGACGTGGACACGGAGACGGAGATGCTCATTCAGCGGTCGCTTGATGACCTGACCGCCGACCGGACCACGTTTGCCATCGCGCACCGCCTCTCGACGGTGAAAGACGCCGACACGATTCTGGTCGTCGAGGACGGCTGCATCGTTGAGCGTGGGAGCCACGCCGAACTGCTCGCCGCCGACGGCCTCTATGCCAACCTCTGGGCAGTTCAGGCCGGCGAAATCGACGAGCTTCCCGAGGAGTTCGTTGAGCGGGCGATTCAGCGACGGGCGCGGACGGATGCTGATGACTGAAACGGTGAGAACGCAATGTTCGAACCGTCAGTTATCAGGAGTTGCCGACGATTGAAGGGGTGAGGGTTCCATGTCCGAGCTGTTCGGCCCTGTCAACAGCCAATTCTCCAGACATAAGCCGGATTGAAACAGCCGGTCGCTGAAAGATGCATCCCTGGCAGAACCAAGTTCTCTCCTGTCACGCTGGTCTGGCGGTGTCTGGTAGTGCTAGCTGAAGTCCCATCCACGGACTACACACTCTTACAGCTTAGGCAGTAGTTCCGCCGCTACCGCCGACCCCCTCGCGTGACAAACAAATACGAGACGACGAATGAGACGGCAAACAGCGGCGGGAGAGCCAGGACTTGCATCATCGGATCTGGCGGTGTGACGAGCGCGCCGGCCACGAATGCAAGGAGGACGGCCAGCGAGTAGGCAGTGACAACCCGCTCACGCCGGTCGGCTGGCTCCGAGCGCGGCTCCCAGTCGTTTCGGACGTAGCGAACCCAGACGTAGTAGACCAGCCCAAAACCCGTGGAGAGCAGCAGGAACGTTCCGATCACGGACCCGTTGCGTGCTCTGGCCTCTGCACGGGCCCAGTAGCCCAGTGCGATGAGATTCCCAATGTAGATGACGACCGAAAGCGCGAAAGCAGCACCGACAAACGGGTGTTCACCGGCGAACGGGACGAATTGCACAGGCCTCAGTCGGTTTTAGATATGGTACGTGTTTACCCCGATGACTCAACGGCCGGCACAGCCTGATCTCGTGAGATCATCTCGTTGTTTCGGGAGACTCGCTTGAGTTCGTCATAGGGATTGCGTCCCTGCTGGCGCCACGTCGCCAGCAGGGACAGCACCGTCTCATGAACGAACATCCCGCGGTCATTGCGGAGTGTTCCGATAAGTTTCCGGAGAACCACCGGTTCACGGAGCGCGTTTTCGGCGGCATTGTTCGTCGGAGAGACCGCTGGCTCACCGACGAAGGTGAGCCAGTGGTCGAGGCCCCCTTCGATTTTTCTGATAAGTGTTGCCACTGGTCCGTCGGGAACCGACCGCTCAATCAGCGACTCAAGCTCTCTTCGTGCAACACGCTGGAGTTCTGCTCGCTCACGAAGAGTCAAGTCGCTCTCCAGTCGCGTCTGGAGAGCGACGTACAACTGCTTGAGAGAGTCGTAAATCGGTTTGCCTTCTGGCTGCTTTTCAGCGGCATCTTCAGCCTCTCGCAGAATATGTGCCCAACACCGTTGGAGATTGTCGCTGAAAGCTGGATAGGCCGTCCACCCATCACAGATAACTGTTCCCGCGAAGTCCTCGCCGAGGACTTCCGCGGGAACGTCGCTTCCACGACTTTCTCTAACCGCGTAGAGCGTATGGTTCTCGGTGGTGAACGTCCAGATCCATGCTTGCTCACCATCCCGTTTGACGCCTGTTTCGTCGATGTGGACAACGTCAGCCTGCTGGATCTGACGGCGGATCTGCTCGTATTCACAGCGACCGGCGCGCGCAGCGCGCTCGGTCGCGTGCCACGCGGCCGCGCCTGACAACTCCAGTTCATGCAGCTGCTCGAAACGGTCTGCAATCTTCCGATAGGGGAGGCGGTAGTCGTACCTCGACAGTGCTGATTGGGCGATAACGTTCACCCCGAACTGCCCCTCATCGGGGCAGTCGGGGTGTGTAGCGACTGTCTCAGTCCCACAGGAGTCGCACTGGTAGCAGTGGCGGTTGTACTGCGTGACTTCTGGTGGCTGCGGGTCCGGTATCTCCTCGACGAGTCGGGGGCTGACGCCCACCGACTCGTCGAAGTGTTGGCCACACTCTGGACAACAGTCACAGGTGACCTCAACTTCTTCGTCTGGATCAGCTGTAGAGCGCCACTCTGGGTCGTGACCGTCCTTCCGTCCAGGAGTGCCGCCATCAGTTCTGACATCGTCGCCTTCGTCATCTTGCGAGGTCGGGGACTCGTCAGTCCCCGACCGTCGCTTACTAGGCGGTGTATGTGGATTCTCGTATTTGCGAAGCCGTGTTTCGAGTTCTTCGATTCGCTCTTGCTGCTCTTCGATCCGTTCGTCCTTTTGCTCAAGCTTCTCCTCCAGCTCGTCAATTCGCTCTTCCATCTGGAGAAACCGTGAGAGAAGTTCGTCTTTACTGAGGTCATCCCAATCCACTATGACCACCTCAGCGTTACCTCAGCAGGGTCACCGGGATGGTCTCCGAGCGGAGACCATCCCTGGAGAAATCCAATTAGCCCTTGCTGAGGGTACATATGCCCCCGATTGGTCGCCTGTTACGAGATAGTGGCGAAGTTCATCGGGGCTAAACACGTACTAGATATGTATAGGCTTTCCGTGAAAAGAGAGACGCCCCGCTAGTTCAACACTGCAATAGCCCAAGATACCGATTTCTGGTCAGCTGAGCACAAACGATTATTATGCATTGTGTTGTAATGCCATCACATGACAACCGCGTACCTCGCTAGCACGGCACTAATGGGTGTGTTAGTGATGGCGGTAGTCGCATGGATGGTCCGCGGGCGCGGCTGGTATCAGTATAGTCCGTCGACGTCCACGAGCGGCCGGTCCCCGGCGAGCGACCGCGAGAGCCGCTTCGAGACGTACGCCGACAAGCCGATGGTCTGGGTCGGCGCGTTCGCGGTGCTGGTCGTCGGCCTCCTCGTCGGCGTCGTCGCGTCTATCTCCGGCCCCGTCGAGACCCAGTCGATCGCTGGGCTGGCGGTCGCTGTCGTCGGCGGCGTGGGCCTCTGTGGCTACCTGCTGTTTGGGGTGTATCTCTCGGCGACGCGCCGGGGGCACCCCCGCTCGCTGGCGGTCGCCGAGTCCGCGACCGTCGCGGGCGTCCTCTTTCTTATCGCGGTCGGCTTCCAGCTTGTCGGGGCCTGAGCCTCACAGTATCGAGTACGCGGCGGCCCCGGTCAGCGCGAGCGCGGCGACAGTCCCGCCCAGCACGAGGTACGTGACGGCGCGGGGTTCCCAGCGGAGGTGCTGGTAGTACGCGGCGACGCCGACGGCCTTGATAATCGACAGCACCATGATGAGCGCGAAGGCGGCCCAGTAAGCGCTGTCGACGAGGCCGGCGAACTCGACGACGGCCTGTGCGGTCGCGAAGGCGAACAGTACGACGTATATGATGGTGTAGCCTTTCCAGTCCATTGTTCTAAAGGATGTAGAAGAGGGGGAACAGGAACAGCCAGACGATGTCGACGAAGTGCCAGTACAATCCGAAGTACTCTATGGCCCTATCGTCGCCTTGGTAGGCCCCGTTCCATGCCCGGACGGTCATGTACGCACAGATGATGAGCCCGATAGTGACGTGGGCTCCGTGGAGCCCGGTCGTCAGGTAGAACGTCGACGACGCGATGTTCGTCGAGAGATTCCACCCGTTCGGGAAGGTCTCTGTGCTGATGTGGAACAGGTGCTGCCACTCCAGTCCCTTGTTGATGAGGAAGCCGACCCCGAGCGCGAACGTTCCGACCAGCGCGGCAACGGTCCCGCGCTTGCTCTCCCGTTCGGCGGCGACCATCGCCAGCACGACGAGGAAACTCGACGTGAGCAACAGGTACGTGTTGATGAGGCCGGGCATGGTCACGTGCTCGGCGGGGATGAGGTCATGATGCCAGGCCGTCCAGCCGTAGGCGACCCGGACAAAGGCGTAGGAGCCGATGAACGCCCCGAACAGGACGATGTCGCTGGCGAGGAACGTCCACATCCCGAGTTTCATCTTTTCGACTTTCTCGAAGGGCCACCGTTCGGCGATGGCCATCTCCGGCGCGTGGAACGGCTCGCGGGTCATGCCGACAAGCGACCCGAACGTCGCCACCCCGCCGACGGCAACCATGGACAGGTAGAACACGCTTCCCGTCCGCACACCCGAGAGCCCGAGAAACGCGATGAAGCCGCCGAGGCTGACGAGGAACGGCCAGAAGCTGGCGTGGCTGGCGTGTTCTTCGCCGCCGACCTCGTGGGTCGACTCCACTCCAGTGGCCGTCACCGTGGCCCTCGCCGTCACCGCGCCGCCGTCCGTCGCGGTCCCGCCGTCGGTCGCCGCGTGGCCATGCGCTGCGGCTCCGGGCGTACTCTCGGTACGCTCGGCGACCGTCTCGTCCTCAAGGAACGCCAGTTTCCCGCTGGCGTAACTCGGTACGCCGGGGAAGTTCTCCAGCGGCGGCGGCGAGGAGGTCGCCCACTCGGCAGAGGTGGCGTACTCCCAGGGGTTCGGCCCGACATCTTCCCCGCGCCAGAGGCTCACGAAGAGGTTGTAGAACATGAGCAGGAAGCTCGCGCCCAAAATGAACCCGCCGACGGTAGCCATGGTGTGCCATATCTGCAGGCCGTCGGGGTAGACGAACACGCGCCGCGGCGTCTCCCAGGCGATGAACATCGGGAAGTACAGCAGATTGAACCCGAGGAAGTAGACGCCGAACTGTATCTTCCCCAGTCGTTCGTTGTACATCTTCCCCGTTATCTTCGGATACCAGTAGTACAGGCCGCCGAACAGCGCCGTCGCGCCCGCGACCATCACGTAATGGAAGTGCGCGACGACCCAGTAGGTCCCACGGAACTGGTAGTCGAGCACGATTGCGCCGAGGAAGACGCCGGTGATGCCGCCGATGATGAACAGGATGAGCGCGCCAAGCGAGAATAGGAACGGCGTCGTGAACCGGACCCGCCCCTTCGCCATCGTGTAGATGAGCGAGAATACCATCAGGTCAAAGGGGAGGGATATCCCGATGGTCGTCGCCATGAAGATGGTCTTGATGGGGAGGTTGATCCCGGTCAGGAACATGTGGTGCATCCAGACGACGAAGCTCTGGAGCGCCACCAGCACCATCGAGATGATGAACCACTTCCGGCCGACCAGCCGCCGACCGGTGAAGGTCTGGAAGCACTCGGCCATCACGCCAAGCGCGGGGAAGAAGACGATGTACACCTCTGGATGGCCGAAGAACCAGAACAGGTGCGCCCAGAGCAGCGACGCACCCGGGTTGTCTGCATCGGTCGCCATCGTCGTCCCGTCGATGGAGTACTGGAAGTATGTCGTCCCGAGGATGTGGTCGGATGCGAGTATCATCAGCGCCGCAAGCAGCGCCGCGAAGGCAAACAGCATCATCCAGACGGTGAGATTGATAGACAGCGAGAAGATAGGGATGTCCCGCATCCGCAGCCCTTCGGCTCGCATGCGGTACATCGTCGTCAGGAAGTTCACCGACCCCAGCGTCACCGCGGCGGTGAACATGATGAGCGCCAACACGACCGAGGTCGCACCCAGCCCCTCGCCCGGAATATAGGCCGGCGTGTTCAGCGGGGCGTACATCGTCCACCCGCCCGCGAAGGTGGTCCCCTGGAAGAACGAGACGCCCATCAGGATACCAGAGAACAGGTACAGCCAGTATGACAGCGCGTTCAGCCGCGGGAAAGCGAGGTCGTCCGCCCCGATCTGCAGCGGGACGACATAGTTCGCAAACCCGAAGGCGAACGGCGAGATGAACCAGAACACCATCAGGAGACCGTGGGTCGACACCGCCTGATTGTACCCCATCGAGCCCAGCAGGTCAGCGCCCGAGGAAATCAGTTCGAGGCGGAACAGCAGGGCGAGGACGCCGCCGAACACCAGGAAGAACAGCGCAGTGATGAGATACAGCACGCCGATGTCCTTGTGGTTAGTCGTGAGGAACCACCGGCTGACCGACGATTTGGGCGGCAGACCGTGTTCGTGGTCTTGGCTCATACCGGGACACCTCCCACGACGGCGGGTGCAATCCGGTGGGCAGCACCGCCGGTTTCGTTCCCGTTGGTCTCCGTTTCGTTGGTGCCCGCAGTGTCAGCGTACCACTCCTCGTACTCGTCCTGTGGCATCACAACTACGTCCGTCGTCATCAGCGAGTGGCCGCTGCCACACAGTTCGTAGCACTTGGCGGTGTAGGTCCCCGTCTCATTGGCCGTGAACCAGGCCGACGTGTACTGACCCGGGACGGCGTCGGTCTTGACTCGCAACTCCGGGATCCCGAAGTTATGGAACACGTCCGTCGAGGTCACCTGTAATCTGACCACCCGGTCCTGTGGCACCCGGAGCGTGTTCGTTGTGTGCCCGTTCGGGTACACGAAGTCCCAGCCGAAGCGGTACCCTTCCACGTCGATTTCCAGTGCCTCCTCCTGTGCCGGGTCGGGGCCCTGTTCGATGTACAGCAGTTGCGAGTACGTCCAGGCGATGAGTGAGACGACGATGACCGCGCTGATGCTGAACGAGTAGAACACCTTCCGCCCACCCGCGCCGCCGGTTGGCATCTCACCCATTTCTGGGCGCTCAACCTTGTCAGCATACGGGTCCCCGCCCCCGTCGTCGCGATACTTGAGCGCGTGGTACAGCGTGTACGCCACGACGACCACCCCGACGGCTGTTCCCAGTAGCAGGAACACCTCGAAGATCTGGTTGAACACCGCACTGGGGGCCCTGACGTCGCCGCCATGCAAGGGGAACACAAACATGGCGTATGTTATCATGGGTGCCGCCATTTTATCATGATTCTTCCCACCCTGTAATAGGTATTGCGGACAAATATCTGACATATTTGGTTTAGTAGCCTAACGTGTGCGGGAACTTTTTTATCTATTGGCATGTTACAACACACCATGGAAGACACGTCATCCGGCGTTGAGGACCCGCCTATCAACGACGACGGACTCACAGAGGTCGAGGAGTTCGATAGCCTCGCCGGGATTCTCGCCGACGGTGTCGTCGGTGCCGCTGGCGGACTGGTCGGGACAGCGATGATGACCGTCGTCTTCCTCATCGCCCAGTCACTGGGCGCGTTCAACCTCAACGACTTCGCCATCCTCACCGAGCTTGTGGGTCTGACCGGCTATGTCCCAGAGGTACTGTTCGGCTTCGTCATCTTCCTCGGCGGCGGGATGTTCCCGTGGCCGCTGCTGTTCGCCTCGCTGAAAGCATACCTCCCTGGCCAGTCTGACCCTGTCAGTGGCGCGTTCTTCGGCGGCGCGATGTGGACTGGGTTCGTGCTCGCTTTCTACACTGACCAGTCCGGACTCACACTGGTACTGTACGCGGTGCTAACGCTCGTCGCCCACGTCGTCTACGGCATCGGACTCGGCGCGGTGTTTAACTACTTCTCGACGCGCCCGGACTCTATCGTCTGAGGCTGAGGTCCAGTCGAGACTGCGGCTATTCTGTTGTCACCGTCTCCGACGCGATGAGCGTCGTCGCACGATGTGTTGCAGACGCGACTTGGAAGTGAACCGTCTGCTCGCCACTCTCGTATACATCGCCCAGTTGATCGGCAAGGTCGAGGCTCCCGCTTGTCGAGCCATCGCCGTAGTGGACGTGCCGCGAATCGCTTGGGATGACCTCGCCGGTCGGCACCGAATTGGTGTTGATGATCGTGTGTAGATGGCCCGTATTTGCCGTGATACCGTCGCTAGTCGGCCCGATAGTGTAGTTCTCGACACTGGCTTCCCAGTCGACGACGCTCCCGTCGATGTTCGTCTCGACACTGAGGCTTGCCTCGTCGCTGACGGTCACATCGATGCTGTCGGTCAGTGCCATCGCTGTGTGTGCGCCGTCCCCCAGTTGGAGGTGCAGCGTATGTTCGCCAGGGTCGAGTGCTACCACTCCGTTTCGCTGCCCGGTCCCGTAGTGGATATGGGTGTCGTCGGCCGGAATCGTCTCGCCCGGTGTCACGGGGTCGCTATCGACGATGATGTGGTAGTGCCCGGCTCCGCTGGTCACTTCCCCTGCCTCTTCGATGGTGACACCGTCGGCGACGGCCTGCCACTGTACTGATGGGCTGGTAAGGGTCGCAGCATCGTCTGGGACCGCAAAGGAGATCCTGGCATCCTGCCCGACGCCGTTCCGGTATTCTTCAGCGGCCGCTTCGGTTGCGTCAGTTTCTGTTCCGTTCGATGGCGTTGTCGCCATGCTATCAGTGCCTCCTGTCTGGGTCGGTGTCTCCGCGCCTCCGCCCGATTGTTCCTCGCTACAGCCCGCGAGTACAGTCGCTACAGCAGTCGAGACGCCACAGACGAACGTCCGGCGTGTGAGTCTGTCGACCATAGTACGTCGCGGGAACTGTTGCTCCGCGAACACTTAAGCGATTGATCGGCCGTAAATACGGCCTTGGATAGAATGTCACACCGGTTGCCGATCATCGGTTAGACCTGTGTCTGCAGTCAGTTACACCGGAACCGGTACGTTCGGGAGGAAGATTGCTGGACGACGCAAGCGACGCGCTGGCTACCGGCGGAGAATGTGGCGCGCCTGCCGTGACGTAGCTGTCCCGAACTCAGGCTTCAGCTTCTGCGTCGGCGTCGCCGTCCGCCTCCGCGTCCGCCTCCGCGTCTGCCCCGTCCTCGCCCTCGAACTCTTCGAGTGTGCTGCGAAGCTGTGGGATCGTCGCCGTGAGGTCGCCGACCTGCTCGCGGGCGTCGTCGACGTTGTCGATGAGGTCCGTGATGGTCTCGATCTCCTCGGCGAGATCGTCGGCGTCCTCGAAGGCGTCCGCGCGTTCGCCCATCGTGTACCACTTCTTCGCGTCGCGGAGGTGCTCCTCGGCGTCGCCCACGTCGAGTGCCGTCTTGAGCGAGTTCAGCACGCCGAGCGTGTTGTCGGCTTCCACGTCCCAGACTGAATCGGCTTCAGGGAGCGCATCGCGGGCCTTCGCGAGTGACTCCTCGACATCCGTTCGCATCTCGTTTGCGGCCTCGCCGAACAGTTCGTCGTCGTCCAGACTTGACTGGCTCATACGGAACCGTTGGTACGGTGAGGGATTAAAAGCCCGCCTGAAAGTGAAAGTGAAACCGCAGGACGTGACCCGGCGGTAATCCTTGAAACCGAAAAGCCGTTGTGGCTACTCGGCCCGGATGTCCGAACGCACCTCAGGAATCGGGTCCATGTCGGCGTCAATGTCACCCAGCACGAGCATCGCGTAGTATCGCAGGAACGTCGTCAAGGGGACCTGAATGAACGCACCGATGACGAACAGGACCAGCAGTCCCAACAGCCCGACAATCCCGGCCAGGACTACGCCGACGGTATTCTGGAGCGCGAGATACAGCGCAGCTGCAACGAGCCCAAACGGGATCAGCACGACGATGAATGCGATAATGCCGAGAATCGCACTAACGATACCGACACCGATCTGGAGGACAATGGAGAAAAACAGGTAGGCGAGGTACTGCTTGGGATGGCGTTTGATCGACCCCCAGAGCCGCGACCAACCGGAGAGGACGCCGTCGTTGTCCGCCGTCATCAGCGGGACAACAAACACCGTGGTGAAGCCGAAGACGATACCATAGCTTATCGCGAGCACCGCGAACACGGCAATGAACAGTCCCGATAGCGCGAGGACGCTTGACGCCCCGACGTTTGCGGCCTCACCACCGAGCGCCAGGAAGAACACGGCTGCACCGATCACGAGCGCGACGCCGAGCCAGATAATCCCGAGGACAAGCCGAAACAGGAACAGCCGTATTCCATCACCGACGTGCTCGCTGAAATACCGGCGGACGTGTATTTCGCGGTCGATGAGCGCCTGGGTCAACACGAACTCCATGAAGTTACTCAGGATACCGTACGCGAGCGCTAGCAGAATGAACAGGCCGAAAACGGCGAACACAAGCAGCCCGGCCCCGGCGAGTAGTTCGTCCGGCGCACCGGACGGGACACCGGGTTCAGAGACTTGCATAGCGAGGTCCCCTGGTAGGGACAGCGCACTTTCAAGCGGCGCGGTCAGCTGAAAGTCGCTTCCCGGGCCGCTGGGCCCGCTCGGTCCGCCGTTCCCGCCGAAATCACCGAAGTTGCTGAACGACTGGACGTTGTTCAGCCCGACACCGCCGCCACCGATGAAGAACACGACGAACGCCATCCGGAGCCATGTCCCTTTCTCAAAAGGGAATAGAAACGACTTCGTCGCGTCGATTGCGTCGTCGATATCGTCGACTGCGTGGAGGGCCATGTCGGACGTCTCACAGCCCGCTCTGGTAAAATTTTCGGGGCTATGTCAAGGATTCAGGCCGCTCTCTGGCTATTTCACTCCTGCACTTCGTTGACTTGCATCAGCGGATATCCGTCTTCCATCGCCATGCTCGTCTCGACCGTGACCCCCTCGTACTCGATTTGCATCTCGACATCAATGAGCCGCCCGGTGAGTTCTGTGTAGTCCGCTCCGCCCTCGGCGATAGCGGTTTCCAGTGCTTCTGTGCGGACGCTGACGGTGACCGCCTCACAGAACGGCTGATTCTCGATGGCCTCCTCCATCGCCGCCGCGAGCGAGTCGGCGCTCTCCGGACTGATTGGTGTCCCTGTGAACTGGTGATACAGCGACCCGAACTTGACGCCCGCTTCGAAACACGCCGCTTGCGGAGCTGTGGGTTCCATACAATCGGTCCGGCTGGGCGACACAAAAGCGAACCGCAAGCTACCTATTGCGTGCGACGTATCCTCTCATACGAATGGACGACCCGGTTCTGCTCACCGGCGCTGGCGGCGCTGTCGGGGCGGCCATCCTCGAAGGACTCGAGGACGCTTACGAGTGGAAACTCATGTTCCACAGCCCACCCGCCGAGGAGCCCGACCACGAGTACCTCGTCGGGGACGTGTCCAGCGAGGGCGACGTGGCCGCGGCGATGGACGGCGTCGGCGCCGTCATCCACCTGGCTGGCGACCCCCGGCCGGAAGCCCCCTGGGACTCCGTCCTCGAAAACAACATTGACGGCACCCAGAAGATGTACGAGGCCGCTGTCGACGAGGGCGTCGAGAAGTTCGTCTTCGCGTCCTCGAACCACGCCGTCGGCTCCTTTGAAACGGATGAGCGCACGCCCGAGATGTATCGCCCGGACGACCAGTACCGCCTCGACGGGACAGAACTCCCCCGTCCCGGTAACCTCTATGGCGTCTCGAAAGCCACCGGCGAGGTACTGGGCCGTTACTACCACGACGAGCACGGCCTCTCCGTCTGCAACATCCGTATCGGCAACCTCACTCGCGGTCACCCGCCAATCGACTATGAGCGCGGGCAGGCGATGTGGCTCTCCTACCGCGACTGTGCCCACATCCACGACTGTGCGCTGCAGGCTGACTACGAGTACGAAATCGTCTACGGCATCTCCGACAACGACCGCAAGTACTACTCCATCGAGCGCGCCAAGGACGTGCTCGGCTACGACCCACAGGACAACTCCGCGCATTTCGACGGCGAAGAACGGGTCGCCGAACCGGAACCGTAGACGACTCCCGCCGCTGTGGTCGTCCGCTATCCCGAGCCGTCGAACAGCCCACGGACGTCGTCGTCTTTCTGCTGTTCTAGTTCGACGTGATCCCGAAGCCGCTGGTAGACGACGGGCCGCTGGTCGCGCTCGCGCACGAACGAGAACAGCATCCCGGCAAACTGCGAACCGCCGTCGCCGTCGAGTTCACTCCGTGCGCGGCCAACAGCGTCAGCGACGACAGCCTCGTCGTACCGGCCAGCCTCCGCCAGCACCTCGGCGGCGATGGCCGTGGCGTCGAAATTCAGCGCGTCGTAGCCAATCGCTTCGCCCTCGTGTGTCAGCGTCGGCGGGTCCGTCGCGGCGTGGTGGGGGTCAGCCGCCGTCGCCGCGAGGAACGCCCGGACCTCGTCTACCGCCACGCCGTGATACGGGTTGGGCAGGCCGTCGAGGTACTCCGTCGCGCTCTCGGCCAACCCCTGCGCACCCGACCAGTTCTCCTCGCTGGCGTGGTGGACGACCGCGGTGAACTGGATGAGGCCGTGCAGGAATCGCTCGTCATCGCCCGAATCGAGGTCCAGCCAACGCTCTTCCCACGCGTCGTGTGCGGCGTGATAGCGACCTTCGTTGTACACTGCGATGCCGGCACGGAGATGGTCGCGCACACGGGTGGGTTCGCCTTGCGGCCGGAAAACCACATCGGCACCCGTACAACCGAACTGATTTGTCACCGACACCGCAAGTCTGCCTGTGCCACGATTCTGGCGTCGATGGCTGTTCGGCGCGGCCGGCGCGTCCGCCCTGACGATCTTCGTCTGGCAGTTCTTGGTCACTGACCCTGTGCTCCTGTCGACGTTTGCTCTGACGTTGTTCGCCGCTATTGTCGGCCTCTACACGCAACGAAATGTCCTCCCGATATTCAGCAGGGGCGGTATTTGGGGTGGGGCCTTCACCGGCGTCACCACCTACGTCGTGGTGACGCTCCAGCAGCAGCTTGCGCTCCCCGGTGATCAAGCGTTCGTGGTGTCGCTCACCGTCCTTGGCCTCGCGTCGTTTAGCCTGGCTGTCGGGAGCGCGTTGACGATAGCGTCGACCGAAAACGGGACGACTAGCCGTGACGGAAACGACCGGACAGAGATCTGAACGGTAATAGACGGTCGCTCCGACTGTCGCTCGGTGGTTTGCGTCGGCAGAAACGTCCGGACGGAGTTCCACGCGAGCATCGCGAGCGTGGAGCACGTCTGGTCGTGAATGAAGTGAACGTCTGGACGGAGGTTTGAACTCGCCGAGAAATGCTCGCTTCGCTGCGCGTTCCTCGTCTGCTCAAACATCCGCTGTCCGTCACCTCTCTTCGCGGTGGCAAGCACACGCTATGCGTTGCTCGCCGGTCTGCTTCGTGAGAATGACGTCCGGACGGAGATTTGAACTCCGGTCCCTGGCTCCGCAAGCCAAGAGGATAGTCCACTACCCTATCCGGACTCATATCGAGAGAGGGTGGTGCACCTAAAAAGGGTGACGATTCGCGTACCGTCACGCGACTGGTAGGCACACGTCGCTGCAACACTGGTTTGAGCGACGGGAGTACCTTTCAAATGTGGTACATTAGGTCAAGTATGAAGCGCCGACAACTCCTGCAATACGGAGGTCTCGGTTGTTCGATAGCGCTTGCTGGCTGCTTTGGTGGGGCTCCCGGGAGCGGGGAAACATCCACGGAGGGTGCAAGTGAAACCTCAAGTGTGAACGAGACGACATTCAGTATTACCAAGCGACAGTCCGGGTCACAGACAAGTTCGGCAACGGTGACTTTTGACGAGCATCAGGTTGTCGTTGACGGAACTATCTGGGGGTCTGACGGGTGCAAAACGGCCGATCTGACGGACATATCGTATGATACGAGTGCCGATGAACTGAGTCTCAGCGTTGGGACGAAAGAGATGCCAGATGCTGGCGACATGTGTACGCAAGCCATTATAGAAATCGACTACCGGGCTACGGTGATGTTTGAGAACGGACTCCCCGGTACGGTGGCCGTTTCTCACGACAGTGGCAACGGCCTGTGCCCTGTGACAACAGCGACACGCTAACGGCTACCTGCGCCGCTCTCACCGTGGCGGAATGGGAGTGCCTGCTGTCGGACCAGCAGACGAGGGTTTATATCCCATCCCGTGACCACCTTCGAGTCATGGACGAGATACGACCGAAATCGACCGACAGCGGCCGCTCGCTCGCCCAACGACAACGCTTAAGCGCGCCCCAGCCCAGCGTCCCATAGATAGATGGGTGCGATAGAGGACATTTACGAGGACCTAGAGACGGACGTCCCCGAGGAGGAGTTCCGCGAGGCCGTCGAGGAGAAGGTCGAGCAGATGGGTGGGCTCGCCGACGAAGAGACGGCCGCGATGCTGTTGGCCCACGAACTCAACGAGAACGAGGTCAACGCCATCGCCGATATCGAACCCGGGATGGACGAGGTCAAATTCCTCGCCAAAGTGATGGCCATCGGCGACCTGAAGACCTTCGAACGCGACGACGAGGACGAGGACGGCCGGGTCATCAACGTCGAGGCCGCCGACGAGAGCGGGAGCCTCAGGCTCGCCTTCTGGGACGGCCAGGCCGTCGACATCGACGAGGGACAACTCGAGGTCGGCGACGTACTCCGGGTCAAAGGCCGGCCGAAAGACGGCTACAACGGGCTGGAGGTGTCCGTCGATAAGGCGGAACCGGACGACGACGCCACAATCGACGTGGAGCCGGGCGCTGGTTCGTCCATCGACGCGCTGACGATGGGCCAGTCCGACGTGACGCTGCGCGGGCTCGTGCTCGACACCGACTCGATCCGGACGTTCGACCGGGACGACGGCAGTGAGGGGCGCGTCTCGAACCTCACACTCGGCGACGAGACGGGGCGCATCCGCGTGACGCTGTGGGACGACCGGGCCGACCGCGCCGATGAACTCGACGCGGGCGCGGCTGTGGAAATAATCGACGGCTACGTTCGCGAGCGGGACGGCTCGCTTGAACTCCACGTCGGCGATCAGGGGGCTGTCGACGAAGTGGAAGACGACGTGGCTTTCGAGCCCGACGCGGACCCTATCGCGGAAGTCGAACTCGAAGAGACAGCCGATATTGCCGGCGTCGTCCGCTCGGCCGACCCCAAGCGGACGTTCGACCGGGACGACGGCAGCGAGGGGCAGGTCCGGAACGTTCGCATTCAGGACGCGACGGGCGACATCCGTGTGGCGCTGTGGGGCGACAAGGCAGACAAGGACATTGCACCGGGCGACGAGGTGCTCGCGGCCGATGTTGAGATTCAGGACGGCTGGCAGGACGACAAGGAAGCATCGGCGAGCTGGAACTCCACGATTGTCGTGCTCGACGACGGGGCAGATCTGGCGACTGGTGGCGCAGGCGGCGGAGCCGGCGCTGAGACGACCGATGCCGAACACGCCGGACTGTCCTCCTTTGGCGACGAGGGGGATGACACTGACGCTGACAGCAGCGGCAACGAGGCGGCCGCAGCCAGCGCCGGCACCGGCGACACTTCTCCGGACGGTGGCGCACAGAGTGCCGGCCAGCAGGTGGAGTTTACCGGCACCGTTGTCCAGACCGGCGACCCCGTCGTACTCGACGACGGCGAGCAGACGATGAGCGTCGAAACCGGCGAGCGCGTGCAGTTAGGGCAGGAGATAACGGTCCGTGGCGAACTCCGTGACGACCGGCTTCACGCTGAGGACGTGTTCTGAGTCGCCGAGCGACGCTACGGAAACTCTTAAGACCGCAACACTCCCGGGTTTGGGTATGAGTGTCGAGCTACCGTTCGCACCGGTGGATGCTGTCATTCGGCGGAACGCGGACGGGCTCCGGGTGAGTGCCGACGCTGCGGAGGAACTGGCTCGTCGAATACAGGACTACGGCGCGTCACTTGCCGTCACAGCAGCCACGGAGGCCACCACGGACGGGCGAAAGACGCTGATGCCGGCCGACTTCGGCATCGAGCAGGTCCCCGAAAAGGATGGCCTCGAACTCCCCGTCGCGCCGGTCGACCGCATCGCACGGCTCGACATCGACGACGACTACCGCGTCGCAATGGATGCCCGCGTCGCCCTCGCGTCGCTTCTCGAAACGTACGCCGACGAAACGGCCGCCGCGGCCGCTACGTTGGCTCGTCATGCTGACCGCCGGACGATCAAGGCAGCTGACGTTGAAACGTACTTCGAACTCGAACAGTACTACTGAATGAACTTCGGCTACCGCGAGGTCTGTCTGGACCACGACACCGGGCCGCGACATCCGGAGAGTCCCGACAGACTTCGAGCGATACGGCGCGCGCTCAAGGAGCACCACGGTGTCGAGTACGTCACCGCCGACGACGCAGACCTCGACCTCGTCCGTGCGGTCCACGACACCGACTACATCGCGGAGTTCCGCGAGTTCTGCGACGACGGCGGCGGGAACTGGGATGCTGACACCGTCGCAGTCGAGGAGACGTGGGACGCTGCACTCGCGTCAGCTGGCCTCGCCGTCTGGGCGGCGGAAGCCGCGCTTGATGGCAACACCGGCCGAGATACGCCGTTCTCTCTCGGCCGGCCGCCCGGCCATCACGCTGTGGGCGACGACGCGATGGGCTTCTGTTTCATCAACAACGCGGCCGTCGCCGCACAGGCGGCGCTTGAAGCCGACGCTGACCGCGTTGCCATCTTCGACTGGGACGTTCACCACGGGAACGGCACACAGGACATCTTCTACGACCGTTCGGACGTGTTCTATGCCTCGATACACGAAGACGGGCTCTACCCCGGGACGGGCGACATCGAAGAGACCGGCAAGGGCGACGCCGACGGCACGAATCTCAACGTGAAGTACAAGCCCGGTGCTGATACCGCCGACTACCTCGCCGCAATCGACGAGTGCATTGCGCCGGCGATTAAGGACTACGACCCCGACCTGCTGCTCATCAGTGCCGGCTTCGACGCACACGAACACGATCCCATCTCACGGATGCGTGTCTCGACCGAGGGATACGGCGCGATGACCGACCGGATGCGCTCGCTCACAGACGCCTGTGACGCTGCGCTGGGAGTCATTCTCGAAGGCGGCTACGGACTTGATACGCTCTCAGATTCGGTTACAACCGTTCACGAGGTCTTCGACGGTTACCAGCCGATGGAGCCGGACGATGATGTCAGCGACGACGCCCGCGATGTTCTCGATGAACTCGCCGATCAGGGCTTCGGATCGAAGTAGCTCGCTAGGTCGACACCGAAGCCGTCGGCAAGCACTGCGATATCTGTGCCGACCAGTACTTCGTACCCGTTCTCCAGCGCCGACTCGATCCGCCGTCCCAGCCCAACGTCGTAGACGGCATCACTCGACAGGAACCCAGTAGCTGTGGTAAACGCTCGCTGCCGTTCGACGACGTATCGGTCGCCGTCGATGAAGGGACCGGCCACCTCGGGGTCATCGTCGTACTTCTCGAAGAACCCGCTCGCGTGCTCGCGGACGTGCACCGGCGGCCCCTCATGGCGCTCGACAGCCGGCCGCTCGGCGACGGAGAATTCGAGCAGCAAAACGGCGTCCCGTTCCTGATTCTCGTTGGCCACCGGTTCCGCCTCACCGCTTCCGTCCTCGACAAACGCAGCCGATCGCAGGACCTCGAACTCACGACGGTCGAGTTCGCTACAGAGCCCGCCGAGGGACTTCCGGAGCTGTGGCCAGAGTTGGTCGTCGACGACATCCGGGGCCGCGAAGCGAAGCGCGACCGGCGTTGTCTCCCGCTGTGACACCGCGGCTTCAACCTCCGCTGCTTCGAACGGGTCCGGGTCGTCTTCAGTGAACAGCGACGCCCGCGGCTCGGCGAGAAGGTCCCGGGCGTAGTGCTGGAGCGTGGCGACGTTCGTTTCGGACAGGACCGCCGCGACGTTGCGCTCCGGGTCCGTCGGGTCGATGACGACCAGCGGGTCGTCGAACGTCTCGCTCCCGTGGTCCTCGGGGTCCAGCCGAACCGGCGGGTGCCAGTCCGCGACCGCTTCGAGGAACGCCCGGAACCCACCGAACTCAAGCACCAGCAGCTCCGTCAGATAGCCCGAGAATCCGCGCGTCCGGAGGTCGCTCCCGTAGACGCCGATCCCCTTTAGGAACTGCTTTGCCACCCGCACCTCTGCTGCGCTGGTGTCGTCCAGTCGCTCCTGCAGGTATCTGGTGTGAAACGGTGTCCGGTCGACCGCGGACTGAATTTCTGTGGCGTCCTCGACCGCATAACAGGGCACGAGGTCCACGGCGTACCCCTCGCGCTCGCCGACGACGTAGGGGTGTTCGGCGTACTCTCCGCGCCCATCGGGCAGGACGTCGTGCCCGACGGCCAGCCCGTACTCCTCCAGCGTTTCACGCTCGATAGACGGCGGAAAGCAGACGAACACGTCCACGTCTCGGTCCCCAGCGGTCCACGTTCCCCGTGCCGTCGAGCCGACCTGCACGACCTCAGCCTCGACCGGGAGGTCGGCGATGGCTGCTTCGGCGTCGGCCATCACCGCGTCGGCAACCCGCTGTAATTGCGCTCGTTCGTCGTCAGTGGGCGAGACCCGCGCTCGCACCGTATCGACGACGGCGTCGAACTCATCGCTCATACCGCCGCTTGCGCACAAGTGCGTGAAAGCGTGTCGATGCCGACTGGAAACGAAAGCCCTAATTACCAACTCTGGCAATGATTGAATGCGTTCGCGCCGCCGTAGCTCAGTTGGTAGAGCACCTGGTTGTTACCCAGGTTGTCCCAGGTTCGAGCCCTGGCGGTGGCGTCGTTCTTTCATTCATTAAATGACGAGCGCTGCGACTCCGCCGCTGTCGGCTTTTGGAGGCGCTGGATGATGACATACACAGCCGATGCCGGAGCTCTCTGTATTGGCCGATTGCATCTCCGAACCCCACCACTCCAACCCGACAGGCTAAAGATGCGGACTCATCAACACCATTCTGAAGGGCCCTTAGCTTAGTCTGGTTAAAGCGATCGGCTCATAACCGATTGAGCGCTGGTTCAAATCCGGCAGGGCCCATTTCTGCTGTCTCAAAGCCGTCTGTAAGATGGCTATCTGCGGAACCGAACAGCCCCAGCGCTTCGGGACCACTTTCGCTCACCGCCCGCTGCTCACTCGTCCACGACGACGACCTTGACTTGCTGGACGCCGCCAATCGCCCGGAGTCGGTTGGCAAGTTCAGTAATTCTGTCGCCCGCGCCCTCGACGACCAGCGTCTCCATACAGGTGTCGTGGGAGAGATGAATATGCTGGACGGAGGTGATGATGTTGGCCATCTCGTGTTGGACCGTCTGGAGTTCGTCAGCGATGCCCGAGACGTGGTGGTCGTGGACGATAACAATGGTTCCGTGGTGGTGTTGTTCGTCACCGGATTCCCACTCGTAGGTCGCAAAGAAGTCACGGAGCGAATCTCGTATCGCCTCCGACCGGCTCGCGTATTCCCACTCGTCGACGATGCCGTCGAGTCGGTCGACCATCGACGACGGGAGTGTCAGACTGATCCGGTCGAGATCGTCACTCATGTGTGTCGATAGGGACGGGGCCGCATATGGGTATCCGGGCTTCGGTAATACTCACCCGCCGGCAGTAATACTGCCCGATGAAAAAGTATTATTACCGCGCCGGGGCCAGACCTGAGTAGTATGCACATTCCCGACGGATATATCGATCTGCCGCTTGCATTGCTGTTTGGTGCGCTTGCGGTCGTCGTTTTGAGCGTTGCTGCGAAGCGCGTCAACGGTGAAATATCCGATTCGCGCGCACCGTTGCTCGGCGTCGTCGCGGCGAGCATCTTCGCCGCACAGATGCTCGACTGGCCGATTCCGGGTGGCACCAGCGCCCACTTCGTCGGGGGCGCGTTCGCGGCGATTCTTCTTGGCCCGCATCTGGGCGCACTCTGTGTCGCGACTGTCGTCACGATTCAGGCGCTCGTCTTCGGTGACGGCGGGCTCGTGGTGCTTGGCGCGAACGTATTCAACATGGCTGTCGTCGAGGTGTATGTCGGATACGCCATCTATCGCCTGCTCGTCCCCTACGGGGAGTTCCGGGCCGCCTTCGCCGCGGGGTGGCTGGGAATCACGGCCGGCGCACTGACCGCTGCACTCCAGCTCGGCCTCTCCTCGGCGTTCCAGTACCAGTTGCTGACGACGCTATCGATAATGGGCGTCGGGCATCTCGTGCTGGGGCTGATTGAGGGGGCCATCACCGCCTCGGTGTACCGCTACCTCGCCCGCGCTCGACCTGACCTGCGACCGAACGCCGCTCCGGAGGTGAGCGCGTGATGGCCTGGAATCGCCCCGACTGGCTGCCTCGTGCGCTCGCCGCGCTACTGATCCTAACGCTGCTTGCCCCGGTATTCGGGTGGGCGGCTGGCCAGGTCGGCTACGCTGAACCGCTGGAGAATGCCGCCGAAGCGACCGGCGCGACAGAACACGCCACCGCCGTCGGTACCGCGCTGTTTCCGGACTACGGCGTCCCCGGTTTCGGCGGCGCGACTGGGACGTTCGTGTCAGCTGTCGTCGGGACGGCGCTGACGCTCCTCCTCGGGGCTGGCATCGGACGCTTGCTCGGGACGGATACCGACGGGCGACAGTAGCGTATGTCCGGCAGGGACCTGCTCGACCGGACGGTCGCAGCCATCGCGGCCAGCGCCCAGTGGTTCCTGCTTGCAGAGGACCTGCCGGATCGGGACGGGTTTCTCCAGGCCGTCACGCCGACGGTCAAGCTCGTCGGCACCACGACGCTCGTCACCCTGACTGTGACACAGCGGGCGCTGGCAGTCGTTAGTGCGCTCGCGCTGTTCGCCACGGCGCTCGCGGCCCTTTCTCGTGTCCCCGTCCGGACCTTCCTGAGTCGGTTAACCGGGCCGCCGGCCTTCGCGCTCGTCGTCGTCGCCCCGCAAGCGTTCTTGATGGGTGGCCCCTCACTGGGTGGACTACCACTCTCGGCCCCTGGCGTCGACTACGTACTCACGTTCGCTGTCCGTGTAACCGCGTGCGTCGGCTTCCTCTCCGTCCTGCTGTTGACGACTCGTTTCGCCGACCTGCTGGCGGCGTTTCGCCGGCTCCGAGCGCCGCCGATTGCCGTCTCACTGCTCGGAATCACGTATCGCTATCTGCTCCTCTTTTTCGCCGAACTCGAACGCATGGTCCGGGCTCGACGAAGCCGAACCATCGCCGAGCCGAGCCTCCGACAGAACTGGCGCGATTCAGGGCACTTCGTGGGCTCGTTTCTCGTTCGGAGCCTAGAGCGCGGCGAACGGGTCCAGCGGGCCGCTCGCGCCCGCGGCGGCACTGGACCGACGCCGGTACAGCCGAGGGAACCACTCGGACGAGCTGATCTCGCTTTCGGATTGCTCGTCACACTCGTTGTCGTGGTGGTGGTCGCGTGACCGCCATTGAGGCCACTGCCCTCCGATATGCCTACCCCGACGAGACGCTGGCCATCGACAGTGTCGACGCGTCTATCGAGCGCGGCGAGCGTGTGGCATTACTTGGCCCGAACGGGGCTGGCAAGTCGACGCTGCTAGAGTTGCTGGGTGGCCTGGTCGATCCTGACGGCGGGCAGGTGCGGTACTTCGAGGAAACAACCGACGCCGACACCGTCCGCAGTCGGCTGAGCGTCCTCACGCAGAACCCTGCCGATTACCTGTTCAATCCGACCGTCCGCGAGGACCTCGCCTACGGGCCAGCACAACTCGACTGCGACCGCGCGGAAGTCGACCGCCGCGTCGAGCGGGTCGCGGACCGGCTCGACCTCGACGGCCTCCTGTCGAAGCCGCCGTTCCGGCTTAGCGGCGGCGAACAGCGCCGAGCCGCCCTCGCCAGCGCGCTCACCGTCGAACCAGACGTGCTGCTGCTTGATGAGCCAGTGAGCAACGTCGACGCTGCGAACCGCGAAACGATTCTCGACCTGCTCGACGAACTCGCGGCCGACGGCGTCACGCTCGTCGTTTCGACGCCGGATACCGAATTCGTTCCACACGTCGCAGACCGGGTGCTGCTGCTTGACGATACCGGTACGATTGCTGCGAGGGGGCCGACCCGACGTATCCTGACAGACACTGACCTGCTGCGGGACTGTGATCTGCGCCCGCCACAGGTCGTCAGACTGTTCGAGGGGCGAACAGCGGACGTGCCGCTGACTGTCGATAGTGCCGCCGAACAGCTGGATGCGGCTGGTTTAGATACCATAGAATGACGGTCTGGATCCGAAGGCGGACTTCTAACTGACCGCTGTCACTCCGACGCGTCGAGCAGGCGGCCATGCACGTCAATTTCGCCGTTCCGAATCCGGGTGCTGCTGATTCGCGTGCCGTCTTCGGCGACGACGAACGGCGGCGTATGGATTTCCAGCGGATGAAGTCCCGTGTCCCGCCGCTGTTGATTGAGTTCGTAGGCGCGTCGCTGCGCCTTCGCCTCCGGCGAAGCGACGAGCGCATCCACGTCTGCCCGTGTCGCGGCCGGTCCCTGCGTGTCGTCCAGTCGGACAATCTCATATGTGGCGGTGTACGGCTCACCCAACTGGTCCAACTCGGAAGCGAGCGCGCTTCGACGGTCATCGTACGCACCCAACTGTTTGACGTGTGTCGGGTCGCTACGCGTCTCTGTAGCCAGTTCGGGGCTAGTCAGACCGACGACGACGTGGCCGTCGCCACTCCCGTCGTGGCTTGCGGTCTGAAACGCTTTGTGTAGGAGCGCCCGGTGGCCGTTGTGAATCGGTGTGAAGGTCCCGCCGAGAATCGCTGTCCGGTCCGCGTCTGCCATACACGAATGTCCCACCAGTGTCATATATAGCTGCTGTCCGTCGCATGATTCGTCAGCGCCAACTGCTTCCATCGACTGTAACCCGGTAACACTCGCGTCAGCAGTCACTCAAGTAGTTCCGGCACGTATTGATACCAATGACCGAAGTCACCCCAACACCGGGTATCCACCACGTCACGTGCATTGCAAGCGATCCCCAGCAGAACATGGATTTCTGGGTCGAAACGCTTGGGCTCAGGCTCGTCAAGCGCTCGATCAACCAGGACGACCCCAGTACGTACCACTTCTTCTTTGCCGACGCCGAGGGGAACCCGGGGACGAGCATGACCTTCTTCCCGTGGGAGGACCACGCACAGGGGAAGGTCGGCTCCGGACAGGTCTCACGCACCGCATTCCGCGTTCCCGAGGGGAGTCTCGACTACTGGGAGGACCGATTCGAGGAGTATGGCGTCGACTACGACGACCGCGTTGAGCGGTTCGGCGAGACCGTCCTCCCGTTCCACGACCCAGATGGGCTTCCGGTTGAACTGGTCGAAGTCGAGATCCCCGACGACGACCCGACCGAGCCGTGGACGGAGTTCGTTCCCGAAGAGGCCGCAATCCGCGGCTTCCACTCGGTAACACTCTGGCTCGCTGACCCCGAACCCACGGCGGACCTGCTCCAGACGATGGGTCTGGAGGAAGTCGGGACGGAGCAGGCACAAGGGGATACACCCGGCGACGAGCGGACCCGCTTCGCTGCGACGGGGACCATCGGGAAGTACGTCGACATCCTGCCCACTATCGAGGGCGGTCGGCAGGGTCACGGCACGGTTCACCACGTCGCCTTCCAGACGCCGACCGACGAGGACCAACAGTCAATGCGTGAGGCCGTCCGCGGCGCGGGGCTGCGTCCCACGTCACAGATCGACCGCCACTGGTTCCGGTCGGTCTACTTCCGGGAGTTCGGCGGCGTGCTGTTCGAACTCGCTACGAGCGGCCCCGGCTATGACAGCGACGAACCGCTTGATGACCTCGGCGGCCAGCTGGTGCTGCCCGGGAAGTTCGAGGGTCGGCGTGAGGAAATTGAAGCTGGGCTCACGGATGTGACGATTCCCCGGCCAGAGACAGCCGAAGCCGACGACTAACGCCACCGGTCCGACCGGTATCCGCTTTATTCTTCCTAGTAGCCTGTGAGTAAATATGAGTGGCTGGGGTGTCCTGTGTCATATGTCCACAGAGGGACAGGAGTACGTTATCGCGCCGTGGGGGGAGAGTGAGTGTGAGACGACCGATGTCACGGTCGACCTGCCGTCGCGGGAGCTTGCGGCCCAACTGGAAGTACCAACAAGCGTGTTAGACCGTATGGCACAGCTCAGCGACGAGCATGACATCCCAGTGACGCAGGCGCTCGGGGAGCGACTGGAAATCAACCGGGCGCGAGTGTCGCTCTATGCCGCAAAGTCGGTCGATGACGTGGCCGCCGTCCAGCAGCATCTCACTGACGCCCGCGAATACCTGTCGGGTGTCGAGGTGCTTGATACGGCTGACCTCGAAGCCGATATCGAACATCTCTGGACCAACGAACTCGGTAGCGCGTAACCTCACCGGTGAGGTGGATACCGGACGAGAGCAGCTATTTGTCCTCATAAAGGCTTAGAAAGCGGTTTATTCACACTCTGGACTAGTTGGTAATGAATTGGCGGGTAGGGCGCGGTACACTACATGAGGTAGAATCACGTCCCCATAGTACTGGTCAAAATGCACGTCTCAGGGTCTCCTCTCAATTCTTTACCGTTGGCTTGGAGTTTACAGTAACTTTAATTCCCTGAGTGTCTCACCTGTGCTCGTGGAATTATAATGAACGATGATAGACGACTATGGATCGTAGCTGCAGTGTCGTTGCTCCTGATATTCAGCGGGAGCGGGCTCGCATGGACAGTACAAACAGACGCCGGTTCCGTGGAGGTTCGCGACGTGACGTTCTCCGGAACCAACGGGACAATGATGAGCGGAACGCTGTATATCCCTGAGGAGGCAAGCAGCGCTTCGCCACAACCGGGGGTGTTGGCCGTCCATGGGTACATTAACTCGAAAGAGACGCAATCGCCGTTCGCTATCGAGTACGCGAGACGGGGCTTCGTCGTGCTCGCTATCGACCAGACCGGCCACGGCTATTCAGACCCGCCAGCGTTCAAGAACGGCTACGGTGGCCCCGACAGCCTCGAATATCTCCGCTCGCTAGACTACGTGGATAACGAAAACATCGGCCTCGAAGGGCACTCGATGGGCGGTTGGACCGTCGTCACGGCGGCCGCAGCCCACCCGGACGGGTACGAATCGATGGTCATCGAAGGCTCCTCGACGGGGTCGAACCGCGCCCCCAAAGGCACTGACTCATTCCCGCGGAACTTCGCCGTCGTGTTCAGCGAATACGACGAGTTCTCCCCGCTGATGTGGGGGACCGCGAGTGCTTCCGACGTTGAGCAGAGCAAAAAACTCCAGACGGTATTCGGTACAGACAGTGCTGTCGAGGAGGAACGTACCTACGGCAGCGTCGACGATGGGACCGCACGCCGGCTGTACACACCGGCAACGACCCATCCCGGCGACCACCTCTCAACCACAGCTATCGGCGCGTCCATCGAATGGCTCCAGCTCACGCTCGAAGGTGAAGACGAGATGGACCCTGGCAATCAGGTCTGGTACTGGAAATCGCTGGGGACCTTTATCGCCCTCATCGGCGGTGTGTTATCACTGTTCCCGGTCGGTGGGCTACTCGTCGAGCGGGCATCGACTGACAGGCTTCGACGGGAGTATCCTGACGGGAAGGGGATGACCGGCGCCAAGCGGTACGCGGCGTCGCTCCTCGCAGCGGCCATCCCGATTGTGACGTACTTCCCGTTGCAGGACATCGCACCGTTGATCATCGGGCTCAGTTGGCTGTTCCCACAGCAGATCAACAACGGTGTGATCGTCTGGGCGCTGGGGAACACGGTCATCACGGCGGTGTTGTTTGCGGTGTGGCATTACACGAGCAACGCGGACGACCCGTCGGTGTCGCTGGCGAACTACGGCCTCGATACGGGCGACGGTGCACGAACGCTCGGCGTCTCGGTCTTAGCCGGCGTCGCTACCGTCGGCGTGCTGTACCTGTTTGAAGCCGTTGTGGCGTTCCTGTTCCAGACGGACTTCCGTATCTGGGTATTCGCCATCAAACTCCTCTCTCCGGCTCAGTTCCGGATTAGCCTCTCGTATCTCCTGCCGTTGTTCGCATTCTTTGTCGTCCTCGGTGCGCTCCTGCACGGCCAGCTCCGTCCCGAGGGTGAGTCCCGGTCGCTTCGCCGTGCGATGGCGACGAACTGGCTCATCGTCGTCGGTGGGTTCGTCGTGCTACTGGCGATTCAGTACATTCCGTTGCTGACCGGCCAGCCCCTGCCGCTTGGCCACCCACTGTTGACCATTCTGGCGCTGCAGTTCGTCGCCCTGCTCAGCATCGTGGCCTTCGTTAGTACCTACTTCTTCAGAAAGACGGGGCGGGTCTGGGTCGGCGCGACAATCAACGCCGTTCTCGTGACGTGGGTCATCGTCGCCGGAACGGCGACGCAGTTCCCCGTCTAGACCCGGCATTCACTTTTCTATTCGCTCTTGGTGATGATCGTGTTCCGGCTGTGACGACGCACAGCCGAAACCCAGCGGTGACTCAGTCGTCGCTCATCACGCCCTCTGCGACGGCCATGTCCTCAACCGTGGGGTCATCCTCGGATCTCCGGAGGACGAACCGCTTGCGGATCAGGTCGGCTGCGTAGATAGCCGTCCCGAGGATGATGAGCGTGTCACCGGGGAGCCGTGCCCAGAACAGCGTCTGGACGAGCGGCTGGTTGTAGAACGCCACGCTCCGGGCCGCGGCGTAGCTGCCGGTGAACGCTGTCTCCAGCTGGATGAAGCCCACAGGCAGCACGGAGACGAACACCATCAGCGCCAGGCCGACGTTCCAGCACCAGAACGCCGCCCGGAGCCAGGAGCCGTCCCAGCGACCAGGTTTGATAGCGAGCTGGAGCATGTAGGTGACCATCCCCAGCGCGAGGAAGCCGAAGGCCCCGAACATCGCGGCGTGGGCGTGGCCGACCGTGAGGTAGGTGCCGTGCTCGTAGTAGTTGATCAGCGGGAGGTTGATGAAGAACCCGAGCACGCCGGCCCCGACGAAGTTCCAGATCCCACTGGCGATGATGAACATGAACGGGAGCTTGTAAGGGAACCCGCCAGTCTCGGACATCGCCCGGTACTGGCCCAGCGCCTCGTAGAGGATGAACACCAGCGGCAGCAGTTCCAGCGTCGAGAACACGCTCCCGATGGGGACCCACATATCGGGCATCCCGACCCACCAGTAGTGGTGGGAGACGCCGATGACGCCCGTACTCATGACCAGCAATGCCTGAAGCATGACTGCCTTCTCGGCACTGCGACGGCTAAGCAGGTTCATCGACACCAGCGTCAGCCCGATGATGGCGACGATGAAGAACTCGAAGGCCCCTTCGACCCACATGTGGACGACCCACCAGCGCCAGAACTCCGTGACGGCGATGTTGGTCTCGGGGGTGAAGAAGAACCCGGCGGTAAACAGCAGGGCGATGGAGCCGCCGGCGTACAGGATCATGTGCGCGAGACCGAACACCGGCTCGCGGTCCAGCAGCGGCTTCAGGCCTCGAATCGAGAGGACGGCCCACAGGCCGAAGCCGACGAACAGCCCGACCTGCCAGAGCTTCCCGACTTCGAGGTACTCCAGCCCCTCGTTGCCGACGATCCACCAGAGATCACCGAAGTAACCGTGCGAGCCGAGCCAGATACCGCCGAGGCCGCCGACGGTGACGACGACGATAGCTCCGAGTAGGATGTTGATGTACGTCGACTGGCGCTTGGGCTCGTGGCCGGTCAGCAGCGGCGGGAGGAACAGTCCTGCGCCGAGCCACGTCGCGGCAATCCAGAGAATGCCCAGGTCGATGTGCCAGGTCTTCGCTATGGCAAAGGGCAGTAGCTGGAGGATCGGGACGCCGAATATTTCCTCGATACCGAAGAAGCCGGCTCGTTCGATGTAGAAGTGAGCGAGTAACCCACCGAGCAACACCTGTGCGAGGAACAATCCGGCGGCAACCGGGATGAACCGCAAGGCCGCCCGCTGGCTGGGGAAGATGCTCACGTCGCCCGGCTCGGGAACCGAGAGGTCGCCGGCGGACGGTTCCGGGAGGCTGACGGACTGGTACAGCCAGATGCCGCCACCAGCGGCGGCGACGAGGAGGACCATCGCGATGACGCTCCAGGTCATCGCCGCGCCGGTCGCGTCGTTACCGGCGGCGGGCTCGTACGGCCAGTCGTTCGTGTAGGAGTGGTCGCCGCCCGGGCGGTCGGTGTGGGAGAACCACGCCGTCCACATGGCGAAGTCAGCGAACTGTCGGGCGTCGGTTTCGGAGTCGATCATTCCCTCGGGAATGCCCCGTTCGTGGCTTCCTTCGTGATATCGTTCGACGTATTCCTGACGGACCTGCTGGTGGGCGTACAGCTCTGCGGCGGAGTACTCGATGTTTCCGCCCTCGTACTCCCCACTGAGGTCCTGCTTCACGTCGTCATTGACGGCGGCCTGTTCGGCCGTCGACAGCGATTCGTACTCAGTCCCGTAGCGTTCCTCGGCGTAGTACGTCCGCATATGCTGGGTTTTCAACTCCAGCGAGTCAGCGGTGTAGTCTGCGCCGTAGTACGCGCCGTTCCCGAGAATCGAACCGTGGTTCATCAGCCCGTCCTTCTGGAACGCCTTCTTCCCGTCACGGATGTCCTCACCCGTGACGAACGTCTCGCCGTCGGGTCCGACAACCTGTTCGGGGATGGGTGGCGCTTCCTGATACGCGATCCACGCGCCGGCCCCCATAACGATGAGGTTGAAGACGAACGCGGCGGCGATCACCTTCGCGATCGTTTTGCGTTTGAGTTTCATGTGGTTAGAACTCCAGCACCCCAAAATAAGAAGGGGGTAAGACGTTCTCAGTCGCTGGTGACGGGAGGGAACATGTTCGCCCTGATAGGGACCAGTGGTGTCCCGTCCCCGGATTCGGCGTGATACGTGGCGAGGTATCACAAGGCAGATTACTACCTGTCCCTCCCATTCTGATATGCGCCGTCGCCACTTCGTCCAGACACTCGGGGTGTCAGCACTGGTCGGCAGCGCGGGCTGTACCGGGCAGTCGGACGACACAACGTCGGCCTTCGAAGTGTCGAGCCCCGCGTTCAGTTCCGGAGACGAGCTTCCGGCCCGGTTTACCTGCGACGGCGACGGCGTTTCGCCGCCCTTTGTCATTGAGCGCGTCCCGGAACCGACGGCAGCGCTTGCCGTCACAGCCGAGTACGACGGTGGCGTGTTCAGCCAGCCGGTGTTCTGGACGCTGTGGAACGTCCCGCCAGAGATGGAGCGGATTCCAGCCGGACTCCCTCGCGAGCCGACCCTCGATACGCTCGACGGCGCTCGACAGGGAACACAGCCCCCCAACGAGCCGGGGTATGAACCACCGTGTCCACCAGCCGGACAGCCCTACGAACACCGGTTTCAGGTGTACGCACTCGGCGAGAAACTATCTATCGAGGGCGGAACTGAGCAGGAAGAAGCGTCAGAGACCATCGCGAACGCGCTCATCGCAAGCACCCGTCTCACCGTTGACTACACCCACCCGGCTGCGACCGAAAGCTAACGAGTGGCACCCGGACACAGGTTCCAACATACGGTTTGAACGACCGCTTATTTGCTGCTGTCTACTGGTTATGCAGCTTCTACGTAGCACAGCCCGCGGTAAAACCGTCTCGTCGTTCGTGGTGCGTCGTTACTTATGGCAATGTTTCACAATACCATTAAACCTATATACTGATGTGCTATACCATATCATGTATGGCGTCCGCACCGAGTAGTGACGATATGTTCGACGAGTTCCTCTCCCAGCGTGGCCACGACGTGGACCAGAGTGGTTGGGAAGAGAGCTATAACAAGAAGCAGTGCCCTGATTGCGGCGGTCTTCACGAGTCGACAGCGGCACAGTGCTCGGTGTGTGGCTGGACACCGGTACGGTAAGGATACTCCGCTTTTCGGTCTTCCACGTTTCATCCAGTAGCGACAGTACCAACCTGCAGAACCGGCAGTTCTCTCTCTGCCGAACTGCGCCTCACGCCGTCGCTTGGTGGGACAGCAACGGTACAGATAGTCGGAACTGCATTACGGTGCGCAGAAAGGAAGTGGGGAGTCTTTGCGTGGCCAGCCGACGGTTGGGGGGTCGTGTGCCGGCGGGCCGACCGGTTCGTAGCCGACGATTGGGGGGTCGTGTGTCGGCGAGATAACCGGCTCGTGGTGGTTACAGCGCATCGAGCGACGCATGGAGGAACAGCCCGAGTGCGAGATGTTGGTACGCGGACGTTGCGATCTGCTCCTTCGCAGCTGCATCGTCCGCGATTCCGTACTGTTTCGTCTGGACGAGTTCGTGCATCTGGAGCGTGCCATCCGCTTCTAACTCGTGCAGCCGGGGATACACTGTCCCCGGACTCAGTTCGGCACCGAACTGGGTTTCCAGTTCCTCCATCAGTCCGGTTCCGTGGGTGCCACCATCGGCGACTGCGATCATCGCCAGTAGGATCTCTTCCAGACTCTGTGTGACTAGACCGTCATCGACGGCGGTCTCGCCGTCGACGACGTCGTCAATGACCGGATCTAACAGCGACTCCGTAATGGCGTCACGACTGGGTGGGTCATGCGATTCCGGGCGCTCTGTATCGCCGAGAGGGGTCACTCGCTCATCGGCATTCTGGCCCTGCATCTTGCCCGTCGTCACGCGACGGAGGTTGTCTCCGGACATCGTCTCACCTGAACGCAATCCGCACTGAGTGCTACAGGGGCTATCATGATATAAACGGGGCAGTGTTTTCTGAACGTGAAACCACCACAGTGCTCGAAAACGCTTATATAATATGACGCGAATCTTGGTGTAGTGGCTGAGGAACAGAGCATCGAGGAGATTCTCGATACGATCGGCGACCAGCACGCGCGCCGTGTACTCGCCGCAATTAGTCGAGAACCGCAGTCGGCGAAGGAACTCGCAGAGGAGTGTGACCTCTCGCTGCCGACGGTGTATCGACGTATCGAACTGCTCGACGAGTACGACCTCATTACCGACCGGACGCTCGTCGCCGAGGACGGAAACCACTACAAGGTGTACGAGTCCAACTTCGAGTCGACGGTCATCTCGCTTGAGGACGAGGAGTACAAAGTACGCATCTATCGGGAGGAGAACCTCCCGGACCGGTTCAGTCAGCTCTGGGACGAGCTGAACCCGGAATGAGTTTGCCGACTAATGAACGGGTGACCGCATGACGACTGGCGTGGCCATCGCACGTAGCGTGCTCATCCTGATGCGGATGGTGGTGTTCGGGCTGACACTCGGTATCACCCTGATTAGCTTTCAGGCCTACCGGAAGCGCCCGTCAGAACGGCTCCAGTACGCGTTTGTCGGTTTTGCGTTCATCAGTATGGGCGTCGCTATCTCCAGTGTCATCACGCAACTGAGCGCCGGCGAAACCGGTGCTATCGTTCGCGTGTTCTTCCAGATGTCAGAGACCATTCCGTTCATCATCGGGTTCGCGATGCTGTACGTGTCGCTGTACCGGTGAGAAATCCGTTTGGGTTCGCCTGTCAGTTATCGTCCCCGTAAAGCACGTTGTTTATTTGGCCGCGGTCCCACTACATGTTCAATGACTGATTCGACCACCGAGGTTGTCCGCCTGTTCGGTGGGCCCGGTAGCGGGAAGACGACGGCGCTGCTTGACCGCGTCGACGAACTGCTGGAAGACGACGACGTCGATTTCCGTGACGTACTTGTTGTCTCGTACACACGTGCGGCGGCGGCCGAGATTCGTGAACGGCTCGCAGACCGACTCGGACTGTCCCCTCGCGCTCTCCGCGGGAACGTCTGTACGATGCACGCGAAGGCATACGAACTGCTGAACCTCTCCCGCGGTGACGTTGTCGGTGAGGACGACAAGGAGGCCTTCTGTGAAGAGTTCGGTATCGACTACGAGGACGAGTACGAAGGGTCCCGGCGTCGGTCGGCTCGTTCGACCACCATCGGGAACAAGATCATCGCGACGAGCCAGTGGCTTCAGCGGACCCGACGTGACGTGGCCGACTGGTACGACGTCCCGTTCAAGTGGGACGACGAAGAGGTCCGACTGCCGCCGGAAATCGACGACAACGCACAGACCGGCAACAAGTACACGCCGACCTGGCCGACCGACGACGACCGCATCGATGTGCCAAGCGCCATTCGCGGCTGGCGCACGTACAAAGGCGAGAACGACCTGACTGGCTTCGCCGACATGCTCGAACGGGTCGCCCAGCGCTCGCTGCTCCCCAACGTCGATTACCTCATCATCGACGAGTTTCAGGACATCACGACGCTGCAGTACGACGTGTACGACGAGTGGAAACCCCACATGGAGCGGGTGCTTATCGCCGGCGACGACGATCAGGTCGTCTACGCCTGGCAGGGCGCTGACCCCGACCTCCTGCTCGAGGAAGTCGTCACCCAGGACGAGGTCCTGCCGAACTCCTACCGGCTCCCCTCGCGTATTCTGAACGTCGTCAACCGCGAGGTTCGCCACATCGAGAAACGTCAGGAGAAGGACCTCAATCCCCGCAAGGAGGGTGGCCGCGTCGAGGCGGTCCAGAACCCCTCGATGTTTGATCTCTCCCGGAACGTCACGCGGACCATCGAGCAGTCCGATGAGACGGTGATGGTGCTGTTCCGGGCCCGCTACCAGATGTTCCAGTTCATCGACGAGTTTATCGACAACGGGATTCCGTTCTCCTGTCTCACCGACCAACGGATGTGGACCGACCGGCTCACCCAGTACGTCAACGGGCTCGAAGCCGTCGAAGCCGAGGAACCGCTCACGGTGCTCGAAGCGCGCCGGCTCGCGGATATGCTCGTCGACTCTGCCTTCGGCACGGGCGAACGCGATGAACTCTTCGATGCGCTCGAAGAGATCGACGAGTCCCACGAGGACGAAGACATCGCCGATATCGAAATCGAACCCGACGTGGTTCAGGAGCACGTCCCGTTCCTCCCTGACGCGGCCTCTGCGGGCGACATGCTCCGGAAGGTGACTAACTTCCAAGAGCGGACTGTCGACGCGTACTTCACCGGCGACTACACCGGAATGGACGCCGACCGTGTTCGCGTGGGGACTATCCACTCCGCGAAAGGTCGTGAGGCCGACCACGTGTTTGTCGCGACCGACCTCACGGAGAAGGTTGTTGAGCAGATGGCCGCGACTGTCGACCAGCAGGGTATCGAAGTGCCCGGCATGGAAGAATTCACGAAACACACCAGTCCCATCCCGACGCTGACCGACAATGAACGGCGCGTGTTCTACGTCGGGATGTCCCGCGCCCGTGAACGGCTCGTCCTGCTTGAGAACCTCGTCGACGGCGCGCCGACGCTGCCAATCGACGTGTTGCTGGAGAACGAGCCAAGTGACCGCTCCATCGAGCAACTGCTTGACGACGCCAGCGAAACCCTCGCGGCCGACTGAAGCGGCCGCTTCTCTCACTCGTCGATTGTCCCTCCTTCCAGGTAGTACCTCGTCTTGTCACGCGTCGACTGGGCGACCTTGGTAAACGTGACAACACGCTGCCCGCCCACTGTCTCGTCGTGCTCGACGTGGAGTTCCAGCCCCTGCTCGCGGAAGTACGACAGCAGATCGTCGATGATCTTCGGGTCGCCACGAACGGTGTGCGTTTCGCCGACCGGGTCACCCCTGTCTACTGTCCGTATCGTTTCGACTGCGGGCTGGAGGATCGCCTCGCCTAACTCTCGTGCCCGCTCACGGACGGCCGCCGCCGATTCGCCGCGCTCGACGGCCTGAAAGGCCTCCCGCATGACGCGCGTGAAGACGAAGTCTCGCCCGTAGTCGAAGGGGAGTTCGAACGCGTGTTCGAGGTCGGCCCGGTGGATAGCGCTCGTCGTGTACTTCAGTGCCGTCTCTCCGTCGGCCGATTTCAGGACCACCCCCTCCCGCCCGCGAGCGTCCAGATCGTCGATTCGCTCGCGGGCGGCGTCGACGGCCGCTGCCGGGGTGAACGTCCCGTAGTGGTCGACGCTGTCGAGGCCGTAGGTCGCACACTGGTCGAGTCGCCGTTCCACACCCATCGGCGTCCCGCTCTCGCGGTGGTGAATCCCGAACACGTAGAACCCGACCTCATCGATCTCACTGTAGTCGTGGTCTGTGTAGGGGTTTTCCGGTCCGACGAGCTCACCACACAACATATACTCTGGGTGGTCGTCGAAAAACGCCTCAGCATCGAGCAACGCTTCGACCTTTCGCGTAGTGTACGGACAGACGAACCCGCTCCGGGTGAGTGCCAGGAGGTCGCCGTCGACCCGCGCGACCCTGACGTTGTAGCCGTTGAGCTTCTCCTCGATGGCGACGGGGCCGTCGAACGTTTCCTGGATCGCCGGTTCGAGGACGAGCGCACGCGGCATCGACGGATAGCCGCGAACAACCACGTCACCGACGAGCGCTGTTCCGCGCTCAATGCCGTGGCGCTCGTCGCCCAGGTGTCGGTATCGCTGTCCGCGAAACCACTCGGTATCGAAGTGCTCCAGCAGGTCCTCGGGGTCAGTGTCGACATCGAACAGCGACCCCCAGTCTCTCGACATGATTGGTTCTTGTTGACATGACACTAAAATACTGCTGGCGCGTGTCACTACCGTACCTGTCAGAGAACATTAGTGGCAGGCTATCGTAGCGCCAGTATGGTCGACCGCCCGCTCAAACAACGGTTCGTCCTCGACACGTCGCTGTTTCTCACCCCCGAAATCAGAGGCGACGACGAGAATCTGGAGGCGGCCTGTCTGGATCTGCTCGACCTAATTTCGGAGGCGAAACTGGTCCACAACATCTCCTGTTACATGCCACCGTCAATTCAGGCCGAGCTGACGACGATGCTCGAAGACCGGGCCATCAGCGACGAGGTGCTGACGAAACTGGACACGTGGGTCATCACGAAGTCGCCGGCCCACCACGAGGTGCGGATTCCAGCGGATCTGGTGTATGAGTTCATCGACGAGATGTCCGAGCGGGTCGACCGTGGCCTGCGCGTCTCGGAGAAGGCCGTCCGGAAGGCCGAGGAGTCACGGGCCGAAACGGTCGAGGAACACGATCACATGACGGAGGTGGACAAAGTAATCTCGGACCTGCGCGACGAGTACCGGGATACGCTCCGGCAGGGCGTGCTCGACTCCCGCGAGGACTTCGACCTCCTGATTCTTGCACAGGAACTGGACGCCGGCGTTGTCACAGAGGACCAGGGTATCATCAACTGGGCGGAGGACTTCGGACTGCGGTATCTCAAGGGCCGGAACTTTCCGCCGCTGCTCAGGGAGTATCTCGCCGCCGGCAATCCGGACCGCTGGCGCGACGAGAGTTAGTCCTCGTCACTGTCCGGTGGCTTCCCACCGGGGAGCGCGCTACGTGCCCGGCCGGCGATTGCGCCGGGGATGTCCGTTGGGGAGGGAGCGACCCACTCGATGACCAGTAAGGCGACAGCTAACCCGAGAAAGACCGCACCGATCACTGTCTGGCCACGAGCGAGGTTGTCGACGCCGAGGAGGGTGACCCGCGCGGCGAGTACGACCGCGATCATCAGCTCTATTGTCCCGATGAGTCCCCGTGCCATCGGCCATCGTAGGCGGTGACTAAACAAAAACATCGCGCCTGCGTGACGACTACGTCCGCACCAGCACCGAGGGACATACGTTCAAGTCGCTGCCGGCTGAACGTCGCTGGTATGCAAATCGGCATCGTCTCGGACACACACGACAACGCGTCGCAGGTCGAAGCCGCAGTTGAGACGTTCGCTGACGCGGGCTGTGAGACCGTCGTCCACTGCGGCGACTTCGTCGCTCCGTTCTCCGTGACACCGTTTGACGGTGACTGGTCGTTTTACGCCGTACGTGGCAACAACGACGGTGAGTGGGCGGTCCAGTCCACTGTCGAAGAGTTCGGCACGTACTTCGGCGAGATGGGCGAGGTAACAATCGACGAGCACGCCGTCGCGGTGTATCACGGGACTAGCGGAGAGATCGTTGATGCACTGGTTGAATGCGGAAACTACGATTACGTTTTCCACGGACACACGCACGAACGTGGGCACGAGGAGCGTGGGGACACAGTACGACTCAACCCCGGTGGCATCTCGATTCCACCGGCGCCCGAGCCGTTTTCGGTCGCGACGCTCTCGACGGACACTGGCGAGGTCGAATTCCACGAACTGGGGTAAGAATCAGTCGTCGGCGTGACTGTCGACGCGCTGTGGGCTGCCGTCGTGTTCGACAAGGCCGCGGCCGACACCGAGGGCTTCGTCAGTCCGGCGGATGCTCTTCTCGGCGCTTGCGGTCCGCTCGGAGAGCGCGCGAACGGCGTCAATGTTCTCCGGTACGACGTCGGCTTCCTGGTGAATCGCTTGGAACAGGTAGAGGTCCCGCCCCTCAACCGTGATGGATTCGGCCCAGATGCAGTTCTCCCACACGTCACCACGCGGGCGACCGGCGTCCCGGGTGTACTCCTTGAGCTTCCCTGCGCCGTCGATACCAAGCGTCTCCGGGATGAGGAACAGCCGCGATTCGTCGGCGAGCAGCGACGTGACCTCCTCTGTCGTCGGCTCGCTTTCCAGCGTGACATTGACGCTGTGGGTGTGCATCTGCGTCGTTGGAACCTTCATACCCATCGTATCGATGTCGAGGTCGGGAAAAATCGTCTGGACGTCAGGACCGTGGTGGGAGGGGATTTCGACGGGGTCGGGGAGTGTGTCGTTGATCGGGCCACGGCCGGTCTGGCCCGGGTCAGCACCGCGCCGGACCAGTGTCACACGTGATTTTTCAACCCCGTATGATTCCCTGAGCGGTGCGAGCAGGCGTGAAAGACCCGTTGTATTGCATGACACGACGCGGGCCGTGTCGGCCCCGACTGCCTTCTCGTAGTTGGCGCGGGCGTTGAAGCTCACGTCTGCCACATCGGCGTCCTCTCCGCCTTGGAAGATGGCCGGCGTGTCATGTTCGGCGTATAGCGACGCGTTGGCCGCGCCGACGCCACTTGGCGTGGTGTCGACGACCACATCACTCGTTGCAATGAGGTCATGGACCGTACCGGCCGTACCGAGATCGGCTTCATCGAACGGTTCGCGGCCGTCCGCGGCGTAGAGATCATAGCCGCGGTCGTCCGCGATAGTTGCCTCGAAGTTCGGCGAGCGCTTTGCGACGCCCGCAACTGTCATATCTGGCTGGACACGCACCGCGTCAGCGACGCGTTTCCCGATGGTGCCGAAGCCGTTGATGCCCACGTGGAGCATACACGTCCATCTCTTCGGGGAGAGTATATTCTTTGTGATTAATTTATGGAGAAATTAACTCAGATAGTTGTACCTCTGGATATTGTGATCTTTTAGCACGAATTACCAGAAAACACTGAGATGGAGCGTGTTTCGCCGGCATACGCCGGCAGTCTATCAAGAGTTATTCAGCCGGAGTACGCAATCAGTTGTATGGACAACTCGTCGCTTCGCGCGCCCGCAGAGACCGCCGTCAAACAGTGCCTGAACCTCCAGCCCGACGAGTCATGTGCCGTCATCACTGATGACCAGCGGAAGGCAATCGGCGAGGCGCTGTATCGCGTCGCCGCAGAGATTACCGACGACTCTGTTTTCGTGCGCTACCCGCCGGGCGAGCAACACGGTTCGGAACCGCCTGCGCCGGTCGCTGGCGCGATGGAAACCGCTGATGTCGTGCTCGCGCCGACGACCAAGAGCCTGAGCCACACCGAAGCCCGGACCGACGCCAACGAGGCCGGCGCTCGCGTTGCGACCCTGCCCGGCATCAGCGAGGGCGTGTTCCTCATGGGGTTAGACGCCGACTACCACCGTATCGAACAGCACTGCGAGGACGTGCTGGCACAGGTCGAAGACGCCGAGGAGATCCGGGTCACGTCGCCCCAAGGGACCGACATCACGTTCGGCATCGGTGCCCGCGAGTGGCATATGGACACCGGCATCGTCCACGAGGCCGGTGAGATGTCGAATCTCCCTGCCGGCGAGGTGTTCCTCGCCCCTGAGACGGCTGACGGCACATTCGTTGTCGACGGGACGATGCGCCCCCACGGCAAACTCGACGACAAGCGCCTCACTTTCGAGGTCGAAGACGGGTACGTCACGGACATCGACGATCCTGATATTCGCGCACAGGTCGAGGATGCCGCTGAAGAGGTTGGCCGGGACGCGTACAATCTCGCTGAGCTCGGTATCGGCACGAACGTCGCCGTAACCGAACTCGTCGGCTCCGTCCTTCTGGACGAAAAAGCTGGTGGCACGGTCCACATCGCTATCGGCGACGACCACGCGATGGGCGGCGATGTCCACGCGCCGATTCATCTGGACGGGATTTTGACGGAACCGACCGTGTATGCGGATGGAGAGGAAGTGGCCCTCCCGAAGCCGAACGGCGACTGAGAAGCCATGAGGACGGGGAGGAAGTGAAACCCTCTGCGTTGCGTAACCGAAGCCAAAGTGAACTTCTGAAGGGGCACAGTGGCGCGGATAGCGCATACTGGCCGCCGACGGTCCGTTATCTGTCGGCGTATTCGACCGTCACAGCGTAGCCGATAATGAGCACCGCCCAGACGAGCGACCCGACGAGGACGAGGTCGAACGGCACCGGATAGCCAAGGTTCCACGCGAGCACCAGCCCGTGTACCGCACCCATGAACGCCATCGTTGCGACGGTGATAGTGGCCGCCACCTGCGGCACGTCCGGCGGGTCGTAGCGGAACGCACCCTTCAGCACGAGGAGGGTTGCAAACATCAGCGCCGGCATGAGAACGACACCGACCGGCTTCGAAACGTAGGTATCGGGCGTGCCCGACGCGGAGAAGTGAATCGCGATTTCAGCGGGGAGGCGTGACCAGACTGTGAGACCAGCCAAGGCTGTCAGGCCGATGACGACACCGCTTGCGATGTCGGCATGGCTCTGTCGGCGCGCCATACCCGTCGTTTGGCCCGGTGGCAAAAGAAGGGCAGCGTGACTGTGCGAGTAAGAACCACGAGCAGCGCCGTGGCGACGACCATTTACGGGAGCGCAGTCAACGGCCGTATATGACAGACGCTACACCGGGCGACCGCATCGCCCTCCCGTGTCCGGCCTGTTCGCCGGATCTGGAAACGGTTCACGAGGTGCTGAAGCCGGGCGGCCACGTGACGGTTCGCTGTACGGACTGTGACCACGTCCACAAGGAACAACTCCCGGAAGAAGAGACGCTGCAGCGTAGTGTCGTCGTCTCACAGGACGGAGACTCCTTCACCGCCGAGGTCGACGTGCCGGCCGAAGAAGAACTGTCCGTTGGCGAGGAGTTCCTCCTAGAAACGGAGGAAGCTGTCGTGACCGCGCGCATCACTAGCTTGGAGACCGCGGACGGCCGCGAGGACGAGGCGGCCGCCGAGGACGTCGAGACAATCTGGTCGCGGGCCGTCGGCAACGTCTCGGTCAACGTCACGATGCACCCGAAAGACGGGACCCACGACGAGACTGAGAGCTTCAAACTCCACGTCCCCGGCGACTACGAGTTCGTCGTCGGCGAGACCGAGGAGTTCGGCGAGGAAGAGTTCACCGTCGAAGGGATTCACGTCCGCGACGACGCCCACGGCTACGACCACGAGAACATGGACCACGACGGCGACATGGGTATTGCGAAGGACATCAACCGACTGTACGTCAGGGACGAGTCAACCACGGCGTGGTCGGCTTGGTAGGATGGTCGACTGGGACCGGCAGCGGTCGCGGCTATCTGACCACCTGCGCTCGCGTGTCGACGACGAGACTGTCCTCGAAGCGATAGCATCGGTTCCACGCCATCAGTTTGTTCCGGACGACAAGCGACACGATGCCTACGCCGACCGCCCGCTCCCGATCGGGTCGGGCCAGACGATTTCTGCGCCGCATATGGTCGCAATTATGGCCGAGTTGCTCGACCTGTCCCCGGGTGACCGGGTGCTTGAGGTCGGTACGGGCTGTGGCTACCACGCCGCGGTGACCGCCGAACTGGTCGGTCCTGAGAACGTCTACAGCGTGGAGTACCACGCATCGCTGGCCGATGAGGCACGCGAGACACTGGAAGCGACCGGCTACAGCGGTGTTTCCGTTCGAGCCGGTGACGGCAAGCAGGGGTGGCCAGAACACGCGCTCTACGACCGGACGTATCTGACCTGTGCCGCACCGGATTTCCCCGCCCCGCTCGTCGAGCAGACCCGCGACGGTGGCATCCTGCTGGCTCCGGTTGGCGACGGACAACAGCGCCTCATCCGGGCGGAGAAACAAGCCGGCGGCACGCTCGAAAAAGAGGACCACGGCGGCGTCCGGTTCGTCCCGTTGCAGTAGGGTTTTCGACGGACGCGGCCGTTGTCGCGCCATTGATATAGCTTCGGCCGAATACCCTGATATGGACCCGGCGGTACTGCGAGACGACATGGTCGACAGCCTCCAACACGAGAGCAAGGGTGTTGTCCGGAGCGCGTGGCTGTCGACAGCGATGCGCGCCGTCCCCAGAGAGGCCTTCGTCGGCGAGCAACAGGCCTACTCCGACCGCCCGTTCGAACGCCTTGGCACGCGCGTTCTTTCGCCCAGTACCGCCGGCCGCGTACTCGAAACCCTGTCACCAGAAGAAGACGACAATGTGCTTGTGGTCGGTGCCGGCGTCGGCTACACGGCCGCCGTGCTGGCAGAACAGGTCGGCGCAGCGAACGTTCATGCGATAGACATCACGCGTCGCCTCGTCATCGAAGCACGCCAGAACCTGGCAGAAGCAGGCTATGACGCCGTCCTCGTGGACCGCCGTGACGGGGCTGACGGACTCCCGGAGTACGCACCGTACGACCGCATTCTTCTCGAAGCCGCCGCGATTGACCCACCCAGGGCGCTCCTCCAGCAACTGACCGATGACGGCCGACTGGTGATGCCGCTTGGCACCGGCGAGCAGTCACTGGCTGTCGTGGAGGCCGACGGCTCGGTCAAGCGACACGGCACTGTCGCGTTCCAGCCGATGCTCGTCGAGGGTGAACAGGCCGACACTGTCGAGCGCAACCGGACCCACCGTGAAGACCGCGAGCGTGCCCGCCAGGCGGCTCAGTCCCGCGCGGGATGGGAGCAGGAGTGGATTGACTGGGACGGCTAGGGCGACTCGACGACAAGCAGGTCGGTGTTCGAGCGAGCGTCTTCGTAGTTGCTCCCAGCCGGTGGTTTCACTTCGAAAGTGACGGTGCCGTCCTGTTGATTCGGTCCGAGCGACGGCGACAGTGAGAGGGTCACGTTCCCTGCGCTACCCGTCTCGCCGGTTGTAACCGACGAGAGCGTTGCTGTCCCACTTTTCGCGACCACTGTTGCACCGGACACCGGCGACCCTTTTGAGTCGACGACGGTGACAACTACGTCTTGCGTCCCCGGATTCGTCACCTCCGGGTGGGGCTCCACATCGACCTCGGTTACCTGCAGCGTCTCGATTCCGGAGATGGTACTCATCATCACGGAGAGGCAGGCGACACCGACCACCAGCGCGATAACGAGACGAATCGGTAGCCCCTCGATGGCACGTTCGTCGCGCCACAGCGAATCTGACATGGACAGGTGTGGCTCCAAACTCGTATTTGAACCCTCGTACGAACCTTCAAGTACCGAAACGGGACAACCGCCGGCATGGTGGTTATCGGACGCGAGGAAGCGACGGGGGCAACGACGCGGCTGGGTCACTATCGGGCCCGCGATGGGAGCCGCGGTGCTGCGGTCAGCCTCGATGTTGACCGGCCACACGTCGGTCTTGTCGTCGGCAAACGCGGGTCGGGGAAGACCTACACGCTTGGCGTTCTCGCCGAGGGGCTGATTGCTACTGAAGGAGTTGCCCCGGTCGTTGTCGACCCGATGGGGGCGTTCACGCCGCTCGGAACTGCGGACGTGTCTGCAAAGGTCGTGCATCCCAGCGTTCGTGCGGACACGCTCGACCCGCGCCAGTGGTGTACAGTGCTTGGCCTCGACCCGGAACAGGGCGCGGGAGCGCTTGTGTGGCGAGCGGCGGCCGAGTGCACAACTCTTGACGGGATGCGCTCGTGGGTGGCCGATACGGATGCGGCGGCGAGCACCGCCCGTGCAGCGGCGAACCATCTCGCGCTCGCCGAGTCCTGGGGCATCTTCGAGCCTTCGGGTATCGAGACGGGAACGCTGTGCAGCGATAGCCTGACTGCGCTCGATATGTCGGGACTCGCTTCCCGACCAGCCGGTGCGGTTCTCGCAGCTGTCGCGACTGCGCTGTACGACGCTCGGATGGCCGAACAGACGAGTCGGTTGCCGTGGCTGCTGGTCGACGAGGCCCACGCGTTCACCGATGGCGTCGCCCGGCGTCCGCTCCGCCGTCTCGTCACCCGAGGCCGCCAGCCCGGCGTAAGTTGTATGCTGGCGACACAGCGACCCAGCGTGGTGCCAGCGACAACCGTCTCCCAGACCGACCTGCTCGTTGCCCACCGATTGACGAGCACGGCTGACATTGAGGCACTACAGGCCACCCAGCCGACGTATCTCGACGGTGATTTCGCGGCTCGGCTACCGGAGACGACCGGTGACGCGCTCGTCGTCGACGACGGCACCGAATCAGTCCATCACGTGACCGTCCGTGAGCGGCGGACGCCCCACGGCGGCGAGACCCCGCGGGCAAGCGACCCCGGAGCAGACAGAGAGTGCGAAGCTCGTGCGGGGGGTTCTGAAAATAACGACGTTGTATGAGTCAAACAACCTGTACGACGCCCCAGGCCAACCCGATCCCAGCCAGCGCACAGACGAGATTCCCGACAGCGTTGAGAGTGGCCAAGGCCACGTAGCCGTCCTCCCACAGTCGGACTGTCTCGACTGAAAAGGAGGAGAACGTCGTGAACGAACCGCACGCACCAACACCGACAAGCAGTGCCGCGTCACCGGTCACACCAGCGAAGGTCAACAGTCCCAGAGCGAAGCTTCCGATAGCGTTCACTGTGAGCGTCCCGAGTGGAAACGTCTCTCGCTGGACCGCATCCGCCAGATAGTGGCGACAGAGAGCGCCAAGCGCCCCACCAGTCCCGACCAGATGCGCCGATTCGAGAGCAACCATTACCGCTCACCTCCAGCGAACAGTCGGACGGCTTCACGACCGACAAGGACGCCGGCAAAACCCAGAGCGTAGCTGCCGACGATGTTTGCGACCGCCCACTCGGGTGTCAGAACCGTCTCCACTGCGAACGTACTGTAGGTGGTAAACGACGAAATGAAGCCGGTTGACGCGGCCAGCTTCGTTTCGCTGGCTAGTGCGCCGACCTGCAGCCCCTCGTACACCAAGACGCCGAGTGCGAAACTGCCGCAGACATTGACCAGCAGCGTCCCCTGTAACCCCGGGAAAAAGAGGCCGACGAAGTACCGAAGGTTCGAGCCGGCAAATCCTCCCAGACCCACGAGGACGATAGTTTCGACCGTTACCAGCGGGTGGGTGTCTGTCATCCTTACTCCCCGAGTATCTCCGCCAGCCGTGCTTCGCCAAGGGTGTCGACGAGTTGTGCGAGTTCGATAACCCGCTCTTCGCCGAGCGTATCCACGAGTTCACGGATCTCTGCTGGGTCGAAGGTCCGGGCAACGTAGCCGAGGTTCTCCACCATCCGCGTCGTTCGGTCTAGTGTTTCTTCGTCGGGGCGTAGCGTTAGCGGCCGGTTCGTGAATTTGCCGTTTTCATTGAAGTAACAGAACCGTAGCTCGGCAGTGTCGCTGTCATCTGGATCAACGATCTGCAAGACACCATACCCACTGTCCCACTCGTCAAGTTCGACCTCAAGCAGCGTTTCATACCGGGTCATACAATCAGCTTCCAATCACGCCGACTTATAGATTGGCATATCAAAACCCGTCACAAGCGAGAAATATTGCTATACACAACAAAATAGCAGCATTGAAGAAAAAGCCTATCTGTCTTCGCCAATAGCTCCAGCTCGGAATAATATTGGTACAGGTGTTATTCCAGAGCCAACTGTCGGTCCGTTCACTGTCTGCTGTATAATACTGCACCGTCTGATGTATCGGCCGGTAGTGTGGCTGGTAATCTGTAATTTGGTTTTCGGCAATGAAATTATTTTTATATCCTCTCCGACTACGGCAGAGCAATGCCAGAATCAAAGCAAGGATCTAGTGTCGCCCATTTCGATGTAACCAATATCGGTGGGATCGATGAGACGTCAGTCGATATTCCACCGGGCGTGACGGTACTGACGGGGAAAAACGCCACAAACCGGACGTCGTTTCTGCAGTCTATTATGGCGGCGATGGGGAGTACGCAGGCCACGCTGAAAGGCGACGCCGACGAGGGGAGCGTTGCCCTCACTTACGGGGATGCAGTGTACGAGCGGACGCTCACGCGAGCGGGGGACGCTGTGCAGTTTGACGGCGACGGATATCTTGATGACCCTGCGGTTGCCGACCTGTTCGCATTCCTCCTCGAAACCAACGAGGCGCGCCGGTCTGTGGCTCGCGGCGACGACCTCCGCGAAATTATCATGCGGCCGGTCGACATCGACGCGATCCGCTCGGAAGTCGAACAGCTGGAAGCGGAGAAAGGCGAGATCAACGACGAACTCGCCACGGTCGAGTCCCGCCAGCGCGACCTCCCGGACCTCGAACAGCGCCGGACCGAACTCCGCGAACAGATCGAGGAGAAACGCGAAGAACTGGCCGAGCGGGAAGAGGAGATCGACAACAGCAGCCGAGATATCGAGGAGAGCCGTCAGGAACAGGATGTTCTCGAAGAGAAGCTCGATGAACTCCGCTCGACGCGGTCGGACCTCGAATCTGTCCGGCGCGATATCGAGGCACAGGAAGAAAGCATCACCTCGCTAAAACGCGAGCGGTCCGACCTCGAAGACGAACTGGATGATCTGCCGGAGACGCCGATGGGCGACCAGCAGCACCTCGAAGACGAGATCGCAAGCCTGCGCGACCAGCGCCAGCGGCTGAACAGCGAGATATCCGACCTCCAGAGCCTCATCCAGTACAACGAGGAACGGCTCGAAGAGGAAGACTACGATGTCATCCAGTCGCTCGAAGACGCGCCCGAGGGCTCCGACGGTGCGGTGACAGAGCAACTTCTCGATGGCGAAGACGAGGAATCCGTCGTGTGCTGGACGTGTGGCTCGACGGTCAACCGCGAGCAGATCGAAGACACCGTTGACCGCCTGCAGGACCTCCGCCGGCAGAAGGTCGAGGACCTCAACGACATCAAGTCGGAGCTCGACGATCTCAAGACCGACCAGCGCGAGGCCGAAAAAAAGCAGCGCCGCCGTGAGAACGTCGAGCGGAAGATTCAGGAGACGGACACGGAGATCGAACGCCGCGAAGAGCAGATCACTTCGCTGAAAGACCGACGCGAGGAACTGACGGAGGACGTCGAGTCGCTGGAAGACGAGGTTGATAACCTCGAATCCGAGGACTTCGACGAGATCCTCTCGCTTCACCGGGAGGCAAATCAGCTTGAGTTCGAGATCGACAGCCTGGAATCCGACCTCGACGACGTGTCTGCCGAAATAGAGGAAATTGAGGAACTGGTCAACCGGGCCGACGACCTCCGCGACGAACGCGACGATCTTGTCGAGGAACTCACCGACAAGCGGACGAAAATCGACCAGATCGAGGCTAACGCTGTCGACGAGTTCAACGAGCACATGGACGCCATCCTCGGGATCCTCGAGTACGAGAACCTCGAACGCATCTGGATCGAGCGCGTCGAGCAGACCGTCCGTGAGGGGCGTCAGAAGGTCGACCGAACGGTGTTCGAACTCCACATTGTCCGGACCACCGAGAACGGCGCGGCGTACGAGGACACCATTGAGCACCTCAGCGAGAGCGAGCGCGAGGTAACCGGCCTCATTTTCGCCCTTGCAGGCTATCTGGTGCATGACCTCCACGAGAGCGTTCCGTTCATGCTGCTTGACTCGCTGGAAGCCATCGACTCGGCACGAATCGCCGAGCTCGTCGAGTACTTCGCCGACTACGCCGAACATCTCGTTGTCGCCCTCTTGCCGGAGGACGCGCAGGCGCTGGACGACGACTTCAACCGCATCACTTCGATCTAACCCCGTAGTCTTTTACTTCCGGTTACCGTACGTGGGAATAACAGATGGCGAATACGACAGACGGCCGGCCGTCGAGCAAAGTCGCTCGACTCATCGACGAGTACGAACTTGATGGACTCGGTGCGGAGATGGAGGCTCGCTGGACGGGTGATGGTGAAGAGCGGATGAGTCTCCGTGACCTTGCCGAGTTTTTCAACAAGCGCCTCCTCGAACGCGAACTGGTCGATGCGGGCCTGAGCGCCCTCGAAAGCGACGTGGAATCGACTTACGAGAACCTCACCGGTGACGACATCAGCACAGGTGTTCGGACTGATACCGTCAACCGACTCGAACGTAACGGCGTCGACGTAGACAGTCTCGAAACCGATTTCATCACCTATCAGGCCATTCGGTCGTATCTGAAGGAATGGCGCGGCGCGGAGTACCAGGGGCTATCCGACGATGAGAAGATCGAGAAGGACCTTGAAAGCATTCAGCGGCTCCTGACCCGAACGCTGTCGGTCACCGACCAGCGCATTGAGAAACTGCGCGATACGGACCGTATCGATATCGATGACTTCGAGATATTTCTGGACGCGCAGGTGCTGTGCCAGTCGTGTGGCAGCCAGTATGCCGTTGCGGAGTTCTTCGAGCAGGGCGGCTGCGAGTGTCAGCAGGACTGAGCTGTCACTCTAGGCTCCGTCTGACTATCTCGAGACACTGCAATCATTCAAAAGTATCGAAGCAATCGATAAAAGTTGTGAAACACAACAAAACAAGAAAATCAGTAATGATGGCCGGCCGTAGAAATAGAACTGTACTGCCGTGTTGGGAATCCGCTGTCGAAGCTGCCTACTGGGTCACACAGGGCTGAAGGCGTCGGGGACCATCGGAACGGACATGGACCCAGCCGAGATCCGAGCGTCAATCCCGGCACTCGAACGGTGTACGTACTTCAACACGGGGGCAAGCGGGCCGACGCCGCGCCCAGTGGTCGACGCTGCGACGGCGTTTCTCGAACGACACGCCTTCGACGCACCTGCCAATGAGGGACCCTATACGGTTGCGTGGGACGCTCTCTCGGCAGCTCGAGAGGTTGTCGCCAGCCATATCGGGACTGACGCCGCCAACGTCGCCTTGACTCGCAGTACCGCCGACGGGGTCAATATGGTCGCTGGGGCTATCGACTGGCAGCCCGGCGATGTGGTGGTCCGGACTGATCTCGAACACCCCGCCGGCACACTACCCTGGGACCGCCTGGTCGACACCCACGACATCGAGGCCCGAGTACTGGAAACAGATGCCGGTCGGCTTGACATGGCTGATGTGAAAGACGCTGTGGCTGACGCCAGACTGGTGGCGTTGAGTTCGCTCTCCTGGACCCACGGAACCAGACTCCCGGTTGCGGATGTCGTCGAGGTCGCCCATGACGCCGGCGCACAGGTACTCGTCGACGCTGTCCAGTCCGTCGGCCAGCACCCCGTTGACGTGACCGAATGGGGCGCGGACTTCGTGGCCGCGGCGGGGCACAAGTGGCTGCTGGGCGTCTGGGGTGGCGGATTCTTGTATGTCGACCCCGACGCGTATGACCGGTTGCGCCAGACCCGCATTGGCTACCGGAGCGTCGAAGACCCCGGTGCTGACGGATACACATACTACGAAGGCGCGCGCCGCTTCGAGGTCGGCACTACCTCACCGGTCCCCTACGTTGCGCTCGCGAACGCCATTGAGACGGTTGAGGCTGTCGGGTTCGATACAATTCAGCCCCGTGTTGAGCGGCTGACTGACCGGCTCAAGGACAGCCTCGGCGACCGACTGCTGAGCCCCCGCGACTACGAGTCGGGGCTCGTGACGTTCACCGCCGACGACCCCGAGGCGACCGTCAAGCGACTCGCGGCTGACGGTATCATCATCAGGTCACTCCCCCACCCCGAGGCGCTCCGGGCTTCGGTCCACGTGTTCAATACAGCCAACGACATCGACCGCCTGCTTGACGCGCTGTAGCGTTCACAGCGTCCCGCTGTGACTGGCGTCACAGGCCCGGACTTTCTTGCCCCGGCCGGTCGTTCCGCCTCGTATGGAGACACGCCCCGTCGTGACGTGCTTCCTGCGCAGCGAAGGCGAGGTATTACTGTTGCGCCGGAGCGACGCGGTTGGTTCGTACCAGGGCCAGTGGAGCGGGGTCGCGGGACACGTCGCCGACGATGCTGGGCGGGACCGGGATCCCGAGACGGCCGCGCGGGCCGAAATCGACGAAGAAACTGGGCTGGCCGACGCGGTGACGCTCGTCCGGCAGGGCGATTCATTTCAGGTCGCAGACACCGATCACGGGGTTCGCTGGCGGGTCCATCCGTTCCTGTTCGATTGTGAGGCCCGCACGGTCGCGACGAACGAGGAGACAATCGAGACTGCGTGGGTCCACCCGCCGGAAATACTGACTCGTGAGACGGTCCCGCGACTGTGGACCTCCTGGGATCGTGTTCGCCCGCGACTGGCGACCGTTCGCGAGGACCGGACCCACGGCTCGGCGTGGCTGTCGCTCCGGGCACTGGAGGTGCTACGCGACGAAGCCGCCTCGGCTGACGCCGGACGGAGTGTCGATCTGGAGACTGCCGAACGGGACGGTGACGACTGGGACGCGCTTGCCGCCCTCGCCGCTGAAATCCGAGAGGCGCGCCCATCAATGGTCGTCGTCGCGAACCGTCTCAATCGGGCGATGGCCGCCGTTACCGACGAATCGCCGGCGGCCGTCGAGCGGGCCGCGACCGAGACGCTGAACCACGCGGTGACCGCCGACTGGGTCGCCGCGGCCGTCGCCGCTGAGCGCGTCGGTGACCGCATCGCGACGCTTTCTCGGTCCGGAACAGTTCGTGCAGTGGTCGAGGCCGCTGCTCCCGAGGTAGTGCTCGTCGCCGAGTCACGGCCCGGCGGTGAAGGCATTGGCGTCGCCGAGACGCTTGCCGAGAGCACCACGGTGACGCTGACCACCGACGCGGCCTTCGGCCATGAACTGGACGTGTGGAGCGCCGACACGCTCGTTGTCGGGGCCGACCGTGTTTTGCTGGACGGCCGCGTTGTCAACAAAGCCGGAACCCGTTCGGCGGCGCTGTCGGCGGCCGCCGCGGACGTGGACTGCTACGCGGTGTGTGCGACGGACAAGATTGCACCACGCGCTACGTGGGACAGAGAGGAGCGGGAGCCACAGGAGGTGTACGACGGCGACGCCGACATCGTCGTATCGAACCCGACCTTCGATATGACGCCGGCGTCGGCAATGACCGTCGTCACCGAGCGCGGCGTTCTGGAGACGAACGATATCGAGGAGATCGCTGATGCCCACCAAGACCGGAGCGAATGGACTGAGCGGCGGTGATATCCGAGACCGGCGGGCACTCGCTCATTGCTCGTCTAGCACGACCGGGACGCCGGCTTCGGCCACGTCGGCGGCGAACTCGCGGGAGTCGGCTTCGAGGTTAGAGAAGGTATTGTAGTGGACTGGCATCACGAGGTCCGGGTCGATGGTCGCGGCCAGGGCGGCGGCCTCGTGGCGGTCCATCGTCGCCCGCGGGCCGATGGGCGGACACAGTAGCGATACCTCAAGGGTCCGGTGTCCTGGTAGCACGTCCGAATCGCCGGGATAGAACGCTCTGGTCCCCTCGATGGCGATCATGAAGCCACAGCCGAATCCCTCCGGGTGGTACGGGGTGCCATCGGGCAGCGTATGCTTCCCATCCGGCTCGTTGTACGCCGGTGTCGACCAGATCGGCACGTCCTTGACCGTGGTCTGTGATTTCATTCCGACCTCGACAACGTCGTAGGGGAGCGAGGATAGCGGCGGGAGGTCCCGATCGCCGACGCGCTCATCGATACCCTCATAGGCGACGATGGTCGCGTCCTCGCTCGCGACGCGCTCGATACCATCCGGGTCGTAGTGGTGGACGTGTGTCACACAAACAATGTCGCCGTCTTCCGCGCGGTAGTCGCTGCTTGGCGGATGGCCGATGCCGTCCGTGTGGGGCTCCCACTCGCCGGTGAGCACGCCGTACCGGCCCGGGTCGACGTACACCACCGTGTCGTCGCCCGCGAACCGGAGCGTCGCGTACCCCAGCCAGTCGACGGTCAGCCCGTCGTGTCGAACTGTCATTAGATATCCGTACACGCTACACCCTGAATAAGGCCGCTACTCGTCGGCGTCGTCTCCGTGCAGAAGCTATACCCGGCCACTGTTCGTTGGGTGTCACGTGCGAAACTTCCACATCACGACGGTCTGGGGGATTCCGATACGGGTCAACGTCTCGCTGTTGATTTTCCTGCCGGTGCTGGCCTGGATTATCGGCAGCGGGGCCCAGATCTCGGTGTATGCCGGCATCGTGAGCGTCCTCTCCGGCGTGACGCTCGACCTCACGGTACTGACTGCGGGCCAGACGCCGTGGGTTATCGGGACCGCCGCGGCCGTGGGCCTGTTCGCCAGCGTCGCTCTCCACGAACTGGGCCATGCCTGGGCGGCGATGCGCTACGGGCTCCGGGTGGAGTCAATCACGCTCTGGATTCTCGGCGGCCTCGCTAGCCTCGAAGCCATGCCAAAGGAGTGGAACCGGGAGCTCGTCATTGCGCTTGCCGGCCCTGCCGTGAGTATTCTGACCGGGGTCGCCTGCTACGCCGCGCTGTTTGCCCTGCCAGCGAGCGCGCAGGTGACGCTGTTCGTCGTCGGCTGGCTGGCTGTCACGAACCTCTTTCTCGCCGTGTTCAACATGCTGCCGGCGTTCCCGATGGACGGCGGCCGCGTGCTCCGGGCACTGCTTGCGCGAACGCGGCCCTACGCGACGGCGACCCGTATTGCCGCCCGCATTGGGACCGGGTTTGCCGTGCTGTTCGCCGTCGTCGGCGTCATGTCGTTTAGCCCGATGTTGCTGCTACTCGCCCTGTTCGTCTACGGTGCTGCGTCGAGTGAATCCCGTACCGTCGCGTTGGCAGCGCTACTTGAGGGACTGACTGTCGATGACGTGGCCAGTCCGCTCGATGCGACTATCGAGGCCGACGCCAGCGTTGAGAACCTAGTCGACCGGATGTTTGCCGACCGGCGGACGGAGTTCGCGGTCACGCGCGGTGCCGACGTAGTCGGCGTCGTCACGGTCGGCGATTTCAGAGAACTCTCGAAAGCCGAACGTGAGGCCGACACCGTCGCCGACCTGATGGACACCGACCTGCCACGTTTTGCCTCGGAAACAGCCGCTTTCGACGCGCTCGTCGAACTCGACACTGCCCGGGCTTCCGCCGCCTTCGTCGATGGGCCTGAGGGAACCCGCGTGGTCTCCCGGGAAGACTTCGCCAGCGCGATGGAGATGCGTCGGGTCGTCGGCTCGCCGGAACCGTTCTAACACAGCGTTTAATGGCTCGAATACGGCCCCCTATCAGCTAGAAGACCCTACCTGAATCTGGCTGGATGACATGTGCGAACCATGAGTTTTCGATTCGTTGCGGGGATTCCGCTGAAACAGAGACGACCGCTCCTGACTGTCGGTACACCCAAGAGGGGGCGACGTACACTACTGGACAATGCAAACCGGGCTCGTCGAACTGTTTGTCGACCTCGTCGGCACCGACCCGCTGATAAACGGCCTCGTCGGCGGAGTCATCATCGCGGCGATGAACCTCTTTGGTGCGTCGCTCGTGCTTGTCTGGCGTGACCCCTCGGAGCGGGCGCTGGACACGGCACTGGGCTTCGCCGCCGGCGTGATGCTGGCCGCCGCGTTCACGAGCCTCATCATTCCCGGTATCGAGGAGTACTCGGGCGGAAATCCGATTCCGACGCTTATCGGCGTCGGACTGGGCGCGCTGTTCCTCGACCGCGCGGACGGTCTCGTCCCCCACGCCCACTACTTACTGACAGGCAACCGGCGGTCGGACGCGGCCAACCCCAGTCAGGACCTCTCGGTCGACGAATCCAAACTGGCGGGCGTCATCCTGTTCATCCTCGCGATCACGCTGCACAACATCCCTGAGGGGCTGGCCGTCGGCGTCGGCTTCGGTGCGGCCGCCGGCGACCCGCTCCAGATCGGCGGCGCGCTCTCGCTGATGCTCGCTATCGGTATCCAGAACATCCCCGAGGGGCTGGCCGTCTCCGTTGCAGCAATCAATGCAGGTCTGGACCGTCGACTCTATGCTGTCTTCGCCGGGATTCGCTCCGGCGTCGTGGAAATCCCGCTGGCGGTGCTCGGCGCTGTTGCCGTCGTGACCATCGAACCGCTCCTGCCCTATGCGATGGGCTTTGCGGCGGGTGCGATGCTGTTCGTGATTTCCGACGAGATAATCCCTGAGACACACCAGCGCGGCTACGAGCGCGTCGCGACGCTCGGCCTGATGGCCGGCGTCATCATCATGCTGTATCTGGATATCGCGCTTGCAGCCTGAGTCTTGTCTTCGTGTCGACTATTCTTCGTAGGGCCAGTTCGGGTCGCGGTCGAGGTCCGTCGGCTCCTCGCAATCTCCGGCCTCGTCGGGCGAACATGCCCCGTGTTCGCGGAAGTTCTCACGCGCTTCTGTCAGTGACACGTGGTTCGTATCGCTGACGAACTCTACATCGCCGAACTGAATCGGGTCGTCGAGCCAGTGACACACCGGGCACATCTCGTATGACCCGGGTCGGCCCTCCGGGAGTGTCTGGTAGCCACAGCACGGGCAATAGCCCAGTTCCCGTGCGGCTGGATTTCCGGGCGTCTCGGTTGACATATTTCGTGGTATGTGTCTTCACACCATAGAATTATCGACCCGGAGCGATGCATGACTATCGCTGAGACGGACAGATTACTCCGACTGTGCGTCTTCGACTTTCTCCGCGTACTCCTCCAGCTCAGCGGCCAGTTCGCGGGCCTGGGCTGCCGAGAGCGTCACCGAGTCAGCGTGTGGCTTCACCGCGTCGAGGTCGGTGTTGTCCATCTCTAGCTGGAGTTCGACGTGGTCCGGGTTCTTTCGCGGCGCGGTCACGTTCAGGACAGCCAGAGCCTCCTCCTCGAAGCCGTGGCCCTCTACCTCACCGTCGAGCAGGTCGAAGGTCGTGTACGCGTTGACCTTCATGATGCGGTCGACCATATCGCGTGTTCGCGGGCCGGAGACTTAACGCCCGTTACTCAGCCGCGGTCACGCCCTCGTAGCCGACTCGCTCGGCGTCCGACTCCGCGCGGTCGATAGCCGCATCGAGGTCGAACTCCCTGACGATTTCCCCGTCCCGAATCAGTGGCTCCAGTAGCGACTCGGCGTCCGCCGGCCCCTCGCGGTCGGCCAGGCCGATGTGATGGCCGCCATCGGCGGTTCGGTACACTGACTTCGTCCCGGTGAGCTTCCCTCGCTTGGCGGCCGGCTCGCCGTCCAGTTCGACGATATCCAGCGCGAAATCCAGTGGGTCGGCGTTGGCGACGTACCCCCCGACGCCGAAGCCGTCGGCCACGTCTCGTAGTTCTCGCAGGGTTGCCGGGGTGATACCGCCTGAGAGGAACAGGTCCACGTCCTCGTGCCCGTAGGCGTCCAGCGTCCAGCGTACCTCTCGAACGATGTGGCGGAAGTCCCCGCGGCGGGAGCCGGTCGTGTCCAGCCGAACGCCCGTGAGGTCATCGACAGCTTCCGCCGCGCGGAGCGCTTCGTCGGTCTCGTCACTGTAGGTGTCGGTCAGCGCGATACGTGGTGTCTCCTCCGGGACAGCGGCGTCGAACGCCTGCCACGCCTGCTCCTGATTGCCCCGGCCGAAGCAAATCATGAGTGCGTGGGGCATCGTCCCACCGGCGTCCCGGCCGATAACCTCACCCGCAGCGACGTTCGAGATACCGTCGAGACCACCCAGCAGCGCGGACCGCTCGACCATCGCACCGATCGACGGGTGGACGTGGCGCGAACCAAAGGAGAGCACCGTCGACTCCGGTGCGGCGTGGCGGGCCTCTAGTGCTCGCGTCGCGACACCGGTCGAATGTGAAAGAAAGCCAAGGAGCGCCGTCTCTAGACGACAGAATTCCCGGTACGTCCCTTCGATTCGCATCACCGGGCCACCGTCGAACAGTTGTCCTTCGGGGAGCGCGTCGACATCGATGTCCCGCCCTTCGAGCAACTCGGCGGCGTCTTTCAGCCCCGACAGTAGCTTCCACCGGCCCGTCGCGAACTGATTCGCCGTCACCTCGGCGACCACGTCCGGGTTCTTGCCCGCGTGTTCTAGCGCCTCCATCGTCCGGTCGAAGTAGGCGTCGGTCGCCCGCCCCTCGCGAATCGCCTCTGGTGAGACGATGTCGAACTCCTCGCTCATGGCACGGTGTTTTCAGTGTGGCGAAAAAAGCGGTCCGGTCGGCGACTGCCCCTCAGGACTCTGCTTGCTGGTGAATCTCGTCGAGGTCGCTCACTGTCGGTCCGTTGACGATGCGGACGGTCTTCCCCGACCGGACCACGCGGAAGGCGTCGTTGAACTGGTCGTCTGCTGGGACGACGTAGACGTTACTGCGGGGCTGGCTAGCGTCGTGTTCCTCGGTCAGCGCCGCTCGGTAGGCCTGTGCGAACTCGCTAGCATCCGCCTCGGTGTCCCAGCGGGTCTCCCAGACGTACCCGTACCCGCCGGAGCCGTTGCGGTAGGGCACGACAAGGTCACCACCCCAACCTGCCGAGACCTCGCTCTCGTAGCTGTAGCGGTCGCCCTCTGTCTGCCTGTTGTGGTACATCATCGCGTAAATCGAGGTCTCCCCAACTGTGTCGCCGACCGGGTCGTGGTCGAAGCGGCTCCATTCGTCGGTCGAACGGTCAGCAACAGTGACGTTCACGGGCTTTTCGTCCGGATATTTCGAAGAGTGGAGCACCTGTTCGGTGCTGTCGGGGAAGTTGTCGTGGAGGGCGTCAACGGCGTCCCAGCCACCGTCAGAGCGAACCTGATCAATGAACCGCGGTCCGGTAACGTAGGGCTGGTAGAGAACCGTGAACAGCCCCTCGTTGTAGCTCGGTTCCTGGCTTTCGGTATCGCCGTCGTTGCTGCCTCCGTCACTGGTCCGGTCCGGGAGCGCGATACAGCCCCAGCCGTCACTGCACTGACGTTCGTAGAGGGCACGGACGTAGTTGGCCTCGCCCTCGGTAACGCCCTGTCGTGATAGTTGTGTGTCCTGCGTCTTCGCGGAGCCGTTCAGCCCGAAGTGCTGGTCCTGCAGGGCGTGAACGAGTTCGTGTGAGAGGGTTCGTCGGTCGATCTGTGGCGTCTCCGTCGGGCTGACGATGACGATTTCGTCCTCGCTCGGCGAATAGTAGCCCTGCACTGTCGTCGAAAGTGTGTCATCGATTTCGTCGCTGCTGCCGGAGTCTTCACCGATTATCAGGAGCGCTTCCCACACCTGGTCGTTCCAGGGGTCCTGTGGACGACTGCTGTCGCCGCTGTCGTTGCCCCCGGACCGGTTCTGGTACTCTGCCCGGGAGATGACCGAAACCGGGACCGATTCTTTGAATTCCAAATCGCGGACCTGCTCGACGCGGGCCATCGTCCGGGCGACGACAGCCTCCCGCTCCGTCTCATTCAGTCCGTCGTCGGTCGTCACTGACACCGAGTCGTCGTACCAGTAGCCGTTCTCGTAGCCGATGGCGTCTTCGCCGGTCGGCGTCGCAGGGTGGTCGCTGCCGCCGAAGGACGGAACCGCACAGCCCGCGAGGACGACCGCCAGCGCGACGAGCAGTTCCTTACGCATCGTGGACCTCGCTCAGTTCGTCGGCTGTCGGTGCGTTCACCACAGTGACGGTCTGTCCGTCGACCCTGACCGAAACAGCGTCGGTGTAGGGACTGTCCTCCGCTATTACCCAGTGGCCGTCCGTGGTTCGAGTGCCGCCCCAGTGAGCGATGACCGCTGTCCAGGCGTCGACGAATTCGCGGGCGTCGGCCTCGCTGGCCCACGTCGTTTTCCAGACGTATGCCGTTTCGTCGCCGCTGGCGTAGACGTGCATCCGGCCACCGGTCCAGCCGTCGGTCGCGGGCAAGTCGTAGTTGTACGGGTCGTCGCTGTCCAACGCCCCATCCTTGTAGTTGATGACGTCCCGCGTCCGGACAACGCTCGACTCGTTGTAGTCATCGGCGATGGTGTACGCCATCGACCCGGCGATGGCGGAGGGGCCGACAACGGCGTAGTCGGGTCGGTCGCGGTCGGTCGAGGGTCTGACCCGCTCCCAGTCGTCGCTGGACCGGTCTGCAAGCGAGACTGACTCGGGTTCCCACTCGGGGTAGCGCTCGGGATAGGTCACTTCGGCGGCCCCGTCGGGATAGTCGTCGTACGCGTCATTGACGGCGCTCCAGCCGCCACGTTCTCGGAGATTTCTGATCAGGCCGGGCCCATCGCTGTAGGGGAAATACTGCATGAAGTTGATACCGAAGTGGCGGTCACCGCCACCACCGCCGCTCTGGGCAGGCCTGTCGATACAGCGCCATGCCTCGCCACAGCGGTCGGTGTAGGTCTGGGTGACAGCAACGGCATCGCCTTCGACCATGCCGTTCCGACCCTGTACCTGATCCCGCGTCTGCGCGTCACTTTCGAGGCCGAAGTGCTGGTCCTGCAGCGCGTGGACGAGTTCGTGGGCCAGCGTCCCCCGGCTAATCGTCGGTGTCGCCGATTCACTGACGATGACGATTTCACTTCGCTGGCTGCTGTAGTACCCCAGCACGCTTTCTCCGCGGTTGCTGTTCTGGACCGCAATAGAGTCGCGGTCCTCACCGATGAAAAACAGCGCCTCGAACTTCACGTTGTCAAACCGGCGCAGCGAATCGCCGGTCTCGCCGCCACCCGTGTTGTTGCGGTACTCGGCCCGCGAGACGACGGAGACCGGAACCGTCTCTTCGAACTCCAGCCCGCGAATCCGTTCGACGCGGGCCATTGTTCGGGCAACGACGGCTTCCCGCTCTGTCTCGTTCAGTCCGTCTTCGGTTGTTACCGATAGCGACTCGTTGTACCAGTAGCCGTTCTCGTAGCCCAACCGGTCCGTCGCAGGCGCTGCCGGGGCGGAGTCGTTGCTCCCGTAGTCGGTCGCGGGTTCGCTTGGCGTCAGATCCACGTTGCTTGACTCCGTCTGGTCGGGCGACACACTGGGTGCCTGACAGCCTGCAAGTAACAGCGCAACGGCACAGAGAACGACGAGGGCGAAAGGGCGGCGCATCTACTTTCACGGTAGGTTACCACAGTGAAAAGTCACACGCTCATCGTGACCACATTCGTCGGCCAGAAGGACTTTGTGCGTCTGTTTGGGCCGTCCGAACCCCACCGTGAGAGTAACTTTCGTAGTCGCGCCCTGCCAAGGTTCTCGTATGGAACTCGACCCAGCGCAGACCGCCATAATTGTCGTTGATATGCAGAACGGCTTCTGTCACCCCGACGGGAGCCTCTACGCACCGGACAGCGAAGCAGCAATCGAGCCCTGTGCCGAACTCATCGACCGTGCCCGTGAAGCTGGCGCGAAGGTCGTATTCACCCGCGACGTGCATCCGCCCGACCAGTTCGAGGACACCCACTACTACGATGAGTTCGACCGATGGGGCGAACACGTCGTTGAAGATTCCTGGGAGACCGAACTCGTCGACGAGCTTGACCCACAGGACGAGGACTTGATCGTCGTCAAGCACACCTACGATGCCTTCTACCAGACGGAACTGGAGGGGTGGCTCGACGCCCACGGCGTCAAGGACTTGATCATCTGTGGCACGCTCGCGAACGTCTGCGTACTCCACACCGCGTCCAGTGCCGGCCTTCGAGACTACCGACCAGTGCTTGTTGAGGACGCCGTCGGCTACATCGAGGACGAGCACCGCGAGTACGCACTGGATCACGCGGAGTGGCTATTCGGCGAACTGACTGACCGCCACGACCTCACGTTCGCCTGACGGATGGGCGAGGGCCCAGCCTATGAACAGGTGAAGCAGACCTGCACTGAGCGCTATCGATAGTCTAGCTACGTGGCGTCGTCGACGGCCGCGGCCCGCTCGATGGTCACCCGTACCTCGTCGCCGACGGTGAGGTCGATGCCCTCGCCAACGAGTTTCGCGCCGAAGCGCTCGCGGCCACAGAACAGCGCGATACCGGTTATCGGGTTGCCGTTCGCCAGCACGGTCACGTCGTCCCATGCGACCGTTCGGCCGTCGGCTGTCCCGACGTGTTGGCCTGCAAGGGCCGCGGCCTCGACCCCATCATGACTCAGCAGACCACCACCCGAGTAGTGGGGCAAGCCGCCGTCGAGAACGCTTGAGCCGTCGCCGTCGACATCGTTGGCGATGCCAACGAAGGATTCACGGGGTTCCGGATGGGCAGGTTCGTCAAGTCGGGCCCACGTTTCGCCGCTGTCGACGACGGTCCCGGTCCCGTCCCAGGACAGCGGCGTCACGTCGACGGCCACGTCGACCGGCAGCGACCCCGACGCCCGGTAGGGGTTCGCATCAGGGTCGCGGAAGCCGAGGTGGATGTGGTTCGGGACCCACGGCGCGAAAAAGCCTGCCCGCACCAGCGCTCCGAGGTCGTCGCCGACGGCCACTGTCTCGCCGGGTTCGACAGCGGGGTCGACGTGCAGTAACCGCGCCACAGTATCGCCAGTATCGATCACGATGAGGTGATCGTGCTCGGCGGCGTAGGCCTTCGGCGGGGCCTGGACCGTCTTTGTATCGACGACCTCGCCAGCGACTGGTGACGGTGCACGTTCGCCGTCGGGGTAGAGGTCGATGGCACACCCCTCGTCGTGGGCGTCGAACGGCGAGTTGTACAGGGAGAACCGGTAGTACTGGACAAGCACGTCTCGCGGTATCGTGACGGCCATCGACGGCGATTAGGGGTGTACCGGTATGGCTCTGTCGTCCAAGACCACCTTTTTCTGCGTCGGGTGGCTCGCGATGCTCGCCACCACTCCTTGAAAAACGTGGTCTTGCTGAGCGGAGTCGTTCGAGGGGCGCAAGCGCCCCTCGTGATGACGAGAGAGCGAAGCTCTCTCGAACCACGAAGCAAGGCTTGAAAGACGAGTTCGCGAGTCTTTCGGTGGCGAAAAGCCGCGCTCTCACAGAGTTCGAGCGCGGTACACCAAACCTGGCTTTGGATTGCTCTGTCTCATTCGCTCTCTGCTTCTGACAACTTGTGACACGGCATCACGATGGCCTGTTTCGTTACTGCGTCCTGGTTCGTCCGAGGGTTCAAGAGCCATACTGGGGCCATCGCTTCGTATGCGCTGACGACGACCGCGGCGGGGGCAGCGGGAGCGCGACACGTCCCGCCGCGACGGTCACGTGTCGCCTGTTCGCTATCCACCGCTGTGGGGTCACCTGCTGGACCGGCGACCGATTTAATCCGAAGGGGCCGTACGGTGTGACTATGCGCCTGCTACGGGGCCGCGCCGCCGACCCCGAAACCGATTTCGAGCGGACCCGCGAGATGGCCGAGACGGTCGCCGAAGACCGCGAGCCAGCCCTGCGAGTCTGGCGACCGCACAGACAGGTCGCGTTCGGCCGCCGTGACGCGAACAGCGACGGCTACGACCGAGCGTGCCGGGCCGCTCGCGACCGGGGGTACACTGTCATCGAGCGCGCCGTTGGGGGTCGCGCTGTCGCCTACACTGGGTCGACTGTCTCGTTCTCCCTCGCTGTCCCGACCGAGGACCCGCGAGGGACTATCGATGACCGCTACGAGTGGGCCAAAGCCACTGTGCAGCGCGCGCTTGACGACTGCGGCATCACCGCTCGGACCGGGGAACCGGACGCCGCGTTCTGTCCGGGGAGCCACTCGATTCAGGCCGACGGTAAAATCGCGGGGCTCGCCCAGCGCGTCCGCCAGTCCGTCGCTGTTGTCGGCGGCATTGTCGTCGCTCGGGACCACGTGGCTATCGCCGAGGTGCTGGCCCCGATTTACGAGGCGCTTGATGTCCCCTTCGACCCCCAGAGCGTCGGGAGCATCGCCAACGCTGGGGGAACCGACGACCCCGAACGGGTCATCGCAGCGCTGGAGCGGTCACTGGCTGACGGCCGCGACGTCTCGGTGGGCACTATCCGAGAGACTTAGGGGTGCGCCCGGCCGACTGGGCGTATGCTCATCCGTAACGCGACGCTACCGGACGGTCGTCAGCGCGACGTCCGTGTGCGTGGCGAGTCAATCGTCGAAGTCGGACGCGACCTCGACGCGTCCGACCAGCATGTCATCGAAGCGACCGGCAAGCGACTGTTTCCGGGGATGATCGACGCGCACGTTCACTTCCGCCAGCCTGGCTACCCGCACAAGGAGACGTGGGAGAGTGGGTCCCGGTCGGCGGCGGCCGGCGGCGTCACGGCTGTCGTCGACCAGCCAAACACCGACCCACCGACCATCGACGGGGAGTCGTTCGACCAGAAGGCCGAGTTCGCTGCCGATTCCGTCGTCGACTGGGGTATCAACGGTGGCGTCACGGCCGACTGGATTCCGAACGTCCTCCTTCGCCGTCGGCTGTTCGCACTCGGCGAAGTGTTCCTCGCGGACTCAACCGGCGACATGGGTATCGAGGCCGACCTGTTTGCCGACGCACTGGAGGCTGCCACCGACAACGACGTGCCGGTCACCGTCCACGCCGAGGACGCTGACTACTTCAACGACGATGCCCGGGCCCGTGACGACGCCGACGCTTGGAGCGCGTTCCGGACCGCAAAGGCCGAAGCGGAGGCCGTCGAGCGGGCCTGTACAGTCGCGCAGAAACACGATGCGACGATACACATCGCCCACACGTCCACGCCAGAGGGCGTCGACATCGCCAGTGAGGCCGGGATGACGACCGAGGTGACGCCACATCACCTGTTGCTCTCGCGGCGAGATCTCTCAGATCTGGGGACGTTCGGGCGGATGAACCCGCCTCTGCGCCGCGAAAAACGCCGCCAAAAGCTCTACGAGCGCGTCGTCGACGGGACCGTCGATATGATCGCAACGGACCACGCGCCACACACCCGTGAAGAGAAAGACGCCAGTATCTGGGACGCGCCGTCGGGCGTCCCCGGTGTCGAGACGGTCCTCCCGCTCCTACTGGCTGAAGCTTGTGACCCGGACAGCGGGCTCACCTACGAGCGCGTTCGGGACCTCACTGCACGCAACCCGGCCGACGTGTTCGACATCCCACAGAAGGGGGCTATCGAAGCCGGCAAGGACGCTGACCTCGTGCTCGTCGACACGACCGAGACGAGCGCGATCAGCGGTGCGACGCTCCACTCGAAATGCGACTGGACGCCGTTCGAGGGCCATGATGCGGTGTTCCCTGAATGGACGATGGTCCGGGGCACGGTCGTCTACGAGCGCGGCGACGTGCTGGAAGCTGACGATAGCACTGCTCAAGAGGACGTGTTCTACGACCATCAGGGCGAGAATGTCCGCGGTGCGGACAGCGAGCGGCTGAGAATAACGTCGCGACGACGGACGTCCCCACCATTATCCCGCCGCCACCGCCACAGAGCCGGGCCATTGCCCGCCGCGAGTCGCGCTCGGTCCAGTTGCTTCGTGTGTCCATGTGTTCCTGCATGGCTTCGATGCCGCGGCCGGCGAGTATCGACCCGGACCAGCCCAGCAGGCCAAAGCCGAACACCAGTGCGCCGAGGGCGAACACCGTCGCTTCACTCGACCGTGCATCACCGGTGTAGAGCGTCCAGCCCACCATTCCGAGGCCACCAAGCAGGAGGCCGACGACTAGCCCGCTCCCAACCAGTCGCGCCCGGACCGCGACGTACTGCCGGAGCCGCGGTGGGGAACCGCGCTGGGCCATCAGTCAACCGCGTCGCGCATCCGCGGATCGAGCGCGTCGCGCATCCCGTCACCGAGCAGATTGAACCCGAGCACGGTGATAGCGAGGAACAGCCCCGGGAAGAAGGAGAGCCACCACTCGCCGGTCAGGAGGCCGTTCTCGACACCGCGGGAAAGCATCAGTCCCCACGATGGCGACCCTGCCTGTGCACCGAACCCAAGAAACGACAGTGCAGCGAGGTCGATGATGGCGAGTCCGAAGTTCAGCGTGGACTGGACGGTAATCGGCGCGAGCGTATTCGGTAGGATATGCCGGATGAGAACTCGCGGATCAGTCGCGCCAAGCGCGACCGTGGCGTCGACGTACTCGTCTTCAAGCACTTTGAGTGCGGCTCCCCGAACGACTCGAGCGAACCGCGGCGTGTACACCAGCACGAGCGCCGCCACGGCCCGCCAGAGTCCAAGATCTCGCGGGAAAATGGCGACCAGCGCGAGTGCGAGCAACAGCGGCGGGAACGCCAGCAGCACGTCCATCGTCCGCATGATGACGTTGTCGGTCACGTCGCCGTAGTATGCTGCAATAATGCCCAGTCCGACACCCACGGTCGTTGAGGTCCCGACCGTGATCGTCCCGAATTTCAGGGCCAGCCACGCACCGTACAGACTCCGCTTGTAGATGTCACGTGCCGCCGCGTCTGTGCCGAACAACTGCTGGTTCGCGGGCGCGGGACCGAGCCAGCCGGGCGGTGCGCGGTCAGCGATTTCGGTCCCGAGCTGTGAGCTGGCAAGTGCGCCGACATCGTATGTCACGCGGGCGTAGATGGCGACGGCGGCCATACTGAGGATGATCGTCAGCCCGACGACGGCGAGGCGGTTCGTCAGCAGGTCGGCGAGGAACGGGGACGCCCGCAGGCGTCCCAGCGTACCCCGTGTCTCGGTGTCCGTACTCATTGTTGGATCCGTGGGTCAAGATAACTGTAGGTGACATCGACGAGGAGGTTCACAAGCGTGAACAGCAGGGCGAAGGTGAGAACCGTTCCCTGAACTACCGGGTAGTCAGAGACGCCGATAGCGTTGACGATGGTCAGCCCCATCCCGTTGATACCGAACACGGTTTCGGTCAGGACTGCCCCGCCCAGCAACGTGCCGAACTGGATCCCGATGACGGTGACGACCGGAATCAGCGCGTTCCGGAAGCCGTGTTTCATCAGCGTGATCTTCGCGCCCTGCCCTTTCGCCCGCGCGGTCCGGATGTAGTCCTGACGGATGACTTCGAGCATCGAGGACCGCATCATCCGCGAGATGAGCGCTGTCGAGTAGACGCCGATGACCACCGCCGGCAGGAACAGGTGATGCGCCGCCGAGAGGAACGCCTCAGTGTTTCCAAGCAGGATCGTATCGAGCGTTATCATCCCGGTCAGGGGCAGTTCACGACCGAACAGCATCCAAGTGTCGGGCAGGAACAGCGTCGATTTGATGCGGCCACTGGTCGGGAACACATCAAGATACGTCGAGAACAGCAAGATGAGCAGCGGTCCGGACCAGAATATTGGGACCGAGATACCAGTCAGCGCTCCGATCCGAGTGACGTGGTCCGTCAGTGAGTCTTGCTTGACCGCGGAGATGATGCCCAGTGGCAGTCCAAGCAGGATGCCCGCTGCTTGGCCGTAAATCGCGAGTTCGAGCGTGATCGGGAGTCGGTCCGAGATGACCGATCGGACGCTGTTCCCGCGGCTGATGCTGTAGGACTGGCCGAAGTCGAATCGTGCCGCGTCCCACAGGAAGCTCAGGTACTGTTCCCAGAGCGGCCGCCGAAGTCCCAGCTCAACACGTATTTGTTCTAGCTGTTCGGCTGACGCTCGCTGGCCAGCGATAATGATAGCCGGGTCGCCCGGGGCCAGGTGGAGAATCGCGAAGACGACCGACGCCACGCCGAACAGCACCGGGATGAGCAACAGCAGCCGCTTGATGACGAACCGTGGCGGTACCACCGGCTCGGCCAGCTTGAAAAGAAACTGTGTCCAGTTCATTCGAAAGTTCTCTTGAAGCGCTACTGCAGCTCGACTGTGTTAAGATACGGGCCACCGACAGAGCTGATCGTGTAGGAGTCCTCGACGACAGTCTCGTTGACTGCCCGAAGCGTCTCGGCGTAGTCGAGGAACACCCACGGGGACTCGTCGTAGGCTATCTGGCTGGCTTCCTCGTACATCGTCTCGCGGTCGCCCTCCGCGTAGGTCTTCTGGGCTTCCCGGACGAGTTCCATGTAGTCCGTGTTGGCCCATCCGGAGACGTTGAGGGTGTTGTACCCGTCGGCGTCGAAACTGACCCAGTCCTGCCCGTCGGGGACGGCGTCCATCTCGACCTGCGGGTCCAGTAGGACGTACAGGAAGTTGTCCGGGTCGGCGTTATCGGTGTACCAGCCGAGGAAACAGGCGTCGTGTTTCCCGGCCGACGTGTAGTCCAGATACGGCCCGAAGTTGGAGAACTGGTTGATGTTGACCGTCAGACCGATTTCCTCTAGGTCTGACTTCACTTGGTTCGCCGTGTTGACCGGACTGGGGTTGTATCCGCGGGGGTTCGAGAACGTCGCGAGTTCGAACTCGAAGCCGTCGCCGTAACCCGCCTCTTCGAGCATCGACTGGGCCTTCTCCTTGTCCGTCGGATACGGATCGAGGTCGTCGTTGTGCCCGAGCACGTCCGGCGGGAGCGGCTGGGAGGCCTGCGTTGCAAAGCCCTGGTAGATCTGGTTGACGATGGCCTCGGTGTTGACGGCGTGGGCGATGGCCTGGCGGACCTGCTGGTTCCGGAACGGCTCGAACCGGGCCATGTTCATCGCCATGTAGCCGTGGTTGATGCCGTCCTTCCGCAACAGGGTCGCCGTTCCGCTTTCCTCGGCGCGCTGGAATCCGGAGGAATCGAGGTTGTCTGTGATGTGTGAGGCCCCGTTTATGACGTCCTGCACCCGCGTGCTGTTTTCGGTGATGGTCTTGAAAATGACCGTCCCGACGTTCGGGCCGTCTCCCCAGTAGTCGTTGTTGGCCGTCAGTCGGATGCGCTCGTTCGGGTTGTCGAGCGTATCGAACTGGAAGGCCCCAGTACCTGCAGGTTCACTTCCGAGGTCGGCTTGACTGTCGCCCAGTGACTCGATCTGGGCTTTCGAGAGGACTGCCGAGGCGAACATCGCGAGGTTCCGCAGGAACGGCGCAAACTGCTGTGTAAGCTCGATCGTCAGCTCGTAGTCCTGACTCGCGTCGACGCTTTCGATCCAGTCGCCAAGCGTGAACGGACCGTACCCCGACCGGGTATCATCGCCGAGGTAGTACTCGTAGTCGCTCTGGGTGAACCGCTGCCAGGTCGCCTTGAAGTCTGACGCGGTGAACTCTTCGCCGTTGTGGAACATCACACCCTGTCGGAGCGTCAGCGTCGCGGTACTCCCCTCAAGTGTGTAGTCAGTTGCGAGCGCGTCTTCGAGTTGGCCGCCGCTTCCGGCTGCGAACTGGATGAGGGTGTCAAACACCTGGTTGGTGACTTTTGCCACCTCGCCGCTGGTTGACTGCTGTGGGTCGTAGTTCTCGGGGTGGTCACCGCGGGCGTACACGAGCGTCTGATCGCTTCCGCCGTCGCCCCCGTCTCCACCGTCGCCCCCATCGCTACCAGTCCCGTCGCCACCGTCTCCACCTTCGGTCCCGCTACCATCACCGCCGTCGCCGGAACAACCTGCAAGCGTTGCGGCTGCCGCGGCACTGCCGGCCGCGGTAAGGAAGCTCCGTCTGTCCAGAGAATCACCGGATGACATGGGACTTTCTTCAAACAGATCTATTATAATTGTACCGGATAGATCAATGATTCAGTTATATATCTCCTGAGCCTTATGTGCAGCTAAGTAATATTATTCAGTCACCGCTTCCGTCACTCTGATCGTAAAGGTGGCACGCTGCTGGATGGGAGTCCGGCTGGAGTGCAGGGTGCTGTGTCTCACAGACGCTCTCGAATCGATCCTGTAGCACCGATGCGGCAGCGTCCCAGTCCTCGTCCGCGAGATGCTCAATCGACGTCCCGACGACGCGGCGGTTCTCTCCGGTCAGGCTCGTTTCGAAGAACCGGTCGAACATCGTCTGTTTGAACGCCGACATCGACACCTGTCCCCTGCCGCTTGGCTGTTCGGTGAGATCTGCGCCGCCGTCCGTCGCCGCTGTGGCGCTGTCGGCGTTTCCGGCCTGCTCCCGGACTGCATCGATGGCGATGGCCTCGTCCTCGACCCGTTGCCGGTAGTCCATTACCTCGCGGTACGTCTCCTGCTCGATATCGATATCCGGTGGGATGACCTCGGGACAGCGAGTCCGGAAGTGACAGCCTGACGGTGGGTCAATCGGTGACGGGACATCACCTTTCAGCAGTATCCGGTCGGCTTCCACGGTCGGGTCCGGTTCCGGGATCGCCGACATGAGCGCCCGCGTGTAGGGATGTTTCGGGTCCGCGAACAGGTCCGGCGTGTCGGCGACTTCGACCACCTCGCCGAGATACATCACCGCGACACGGTCACAGATGTGGCGAACCACGCTCAGGTCGTGGGCGATGAACAGATACGTCAGGCCGAACTCGTGCTGGAGGTCCTCCAGGAGATTGATTATCTGGGCCTGCACGCTCACGTCAAGCGCTGAAACGGGTTCGTCACAGACGATGAAGTCGGGGTCGACGGCGAGCGCGCGGGCGATCCCGACTCGCTGGCGCTGTCCGCCTGACAGTTCGTGCGGGTAGCGGTCGTACTGGTCTGTGTCGAGTCCCACCGCCTCCATGAGGTCAGCCACACGGTCGACCCGTTGCTCGCGGCGTGAGCCGTCACCGGTGTCCTCCGGGAGATCGTGGATTTTCAGCGGCTCCATAATCGTCTGGCCGACGGTCATCCGCGGGTCGAGGCTGGACATCGGGTCCTGGAAGATCATCTGCAGGTCCCGGCGGACGTCACGTAGACCACTTTTATCGAGCTCCGAAAGGTCCTGTCCGGCAAAAACGACCTTCCCGTCTGTCGGTTCAAGTAGTCGGAGGATGGTCCGCCCGGTCGTCGATTTCCCACAGCCGGACTCGCCGACGAGTCCCAGCGTCTCGCCCTCGTAGATGTCCATCGAGACGCCGTCGACGGCTTTGACTGACTCCGGTTCGCGGCCGACGTACTTGTCCAGCAGGTCGTCGGCCCGCGAGAAGTGTTTTTCAGCCCGTCAACCTCCATGAGCTGTCTGTCCGTTCGTGTCGTTTCCGTCGCGGCAACGCCGGTATCGCCGGTACCGTATTCGTCCGTATCGAACGATTCGAGGATACACTTCGAGCGATGGGTGACGTCGTCCGGGCCGTGCTGGAGGTACGGAATTTCGCCCTCGCGACACTCCGGCTCAGCCCACGGACAGCGGTCGGCGAAATGGCAGCCACTTGGCATGTCGATGAGGCTGGGGACGTTCCCCTCGATCGGCGTCAGCCGCTCTGTCCCATCGCCTGGTATCGATTCAAGCAGCGTGTACGTGTATGGATGTGATGGGTTGTTGAAGATTTCTTCGACCGGCCCCTCCTCGACGATCTCGCCGGCGTACATCACGGCGACGCGGTCGCAGGTCTCTGCGACGACGCCGAGGTCGTGCGTGATGAACAGCACCGACATCCCGAGGTCCGCCTGGAGGTCGTCGATAAGGTCGAGAATCTGTGCCTGAATGGTCACGTCGAGCGCCGTCGTCGGCTCGTCGGCGACGAGAAGCTTTGGGCGACACGCCAGCGCGATGGCGATGAGCACGCGCTGGCGCATCCCGCCGGAGAACTCGTGAGGATACTCGTTGACGCGGTCGGACGGTTCCGGGATACCAACCTCCTCCAGCAGCGAGATAACGTCCGCCCGGACCTCCTCATCCATCTCGCCGCCCCGGCTGATCGAGGGCGTGATTTCACGGACGGCGTTGAACCACGAGTCGTTTCGCTTGCTCCCGTAGCGGTGGAGGCGCAGGCTCTCCGCGACCTGCTCGCCGACCGTTATCGCGGGGTTCAGCGAGGTCATCGGGTCTTGGAAGATCATCCCCATATCGCCGCCGCGGATGTCCCGCATCACCCGTTCCGGGGCTGCCGTCAGATCGACGTAGCCGTCGGTAATCGTGACGGGTGCGTCACCGGCCTCCGGGAGGGCCTTTTTCGGGGCTTCTTGAATGAACCGCTTGGCCAGCGTCTGGTCATCAGCCGTCGTCTCAAGCGATGCAGGGAGCCGACTCCGGTCGACCGTCGCCGCGTCGATGGTGATGAACCCACTGCCCTCGTCTGCTGTCCGTACTGCTTTCGGATACTGCCGGGACAGCCGTGTGACTGTCTCAAGTGCGCCGAACCGGATCTCTCCGCCGGCGATGTGTCCGGGCTCGTCGACGATATCCATTGCCGATAACGCTGTGACGGATTTCCCTGATCCGGACTCGCCGACCAGACCGACGGTCTCCCCCTCCCTGACGGTGAGGTCGATGCCGTCGACGGCTTTGACGGTTCCGCGGTCCGTCTCGAACTGGGTACGGAGGTCAGATAATGTTAAGAGGTCGCGCATCTGTCCCCTTCTTCTCAAAATACCAGTAAAACTGTTGTGCCACTGTCCCACCAACAATTTATCCCGGCCGCCGCCACACTCGACGTATGAACGACCCTGCCGACCCCGAATCTAACCCCTTCGACCGTGTCGTCGGTCACTGGGAGCAGGTCATCGAGGACATGACTGCGACGGCAACACAGTACCGCGACGACGGGCGCGAGGCCATCGAACTCCATCCCGGCGACGTGGCGGTGCTGACCGGTGAGCCGCGGACGATGGCCGAACAGACCGGCGAGTACGAGCCCGAAACACGGCGGCTTGGCTTCGATGTCGTGGTTCCGGGTGATGAGTTCCGGCGGGTCGCCGACGCGCTCGAAGACCGCACCGTCGACCGCTCTGAGGTGTTTCGGGCGACCGACGACGGGATGGTGTTCCTGCTTGTCGCGCTGGAATGTGGCGACGACCTCGCCGTGCTCGTGCCGCTGTACTACGACCAGACCGACCGCGCGGACCTCTCGCAGGTTGCCGCCGACCACGGACTGTACTCGCATATCCGACCGCTCAGCGACGATGAGGTGGTTACCGTCACCCACGAGGACCCCGAGCCGTTCTTCCCCGACTGAACGCCAGTTCAGGACCGGGCACCAACTGCGTGACTATGACTGCTCACGCACCTGGGTCAGTCGGTACGCTGGCACGTCGAAAACGATCCCGTAGAGCAACCGGTTGCCGATGACACCGACACCGAAGCCCGAGAGAACGGCTGCGAGTACAAGCGTCACCGACACCTCGGAAAGCATCATGAGGCCGGCGACAACCCCGGAAAGCACGATGAATGCCGCCAGTGCGGCGACCTCCGGGTAGACGCCCGGGACCGCGTCGTGTTCGACGATAGCCACCGTGATACCCGTCAGGAGACCGAACCCGACGACCACCGCCAGTACGTCGATCAATGCTGTCCCCGCTTCCGCGTAGCCAAGCACCGCCCCGCCGATACCGATAGCCAAGTCAGTCCGTAGCACTTTCTGTGTCGCTTCGTGGACCGACATCGACGGTTGTGCGTCAGGGTCGATGTCGTCCATCTCAGCCGTGGCTACTCGTCGACCTGAAATTCATTGCCACACTCCGGACAACACACCTCGTCGTGTCGCAGCGCCGCCGACTGCTCGCGGACCTCCCGCATCACTGAGGAGATCCGGTCTTCGGCCTCCATCTCGTCCTCGACGGCGAGGTCGACGCCCTCGACTTCGAGCAGGAACTTCGCGACCTCCGTGGCCTCGTACATCACGTCGTCGAGGTCCTCGGCGGTGAAGAAGTCACACATTGCACCGTAGAGGAACGTTGCGCCGGCCTTCCGGACCTTGTCTTCGAAGGCAGCGCGGGCCTGATTGACCGCCTGTGGCGTGTACGTGTCCGTCATGAACGGGACGAGTTCCGGGAGGTTTTCTCCGATTTTCGTCATCTCGACGCCCGTTTCGGTCCGGAAGTCAGCACAGAGGCGGGCGATGGCCCACTCGCGGGCGGTGATGTACGTCCGGTCCCGGAGGAAATCGTTCGCGCGGTCGTAGGTCCCGCCCTCGATTTTCTTGAAGCGGTCGTACTTCTGTACGTCGGACGGGATGTCATTGGCTTCGGACACCGCCGTCTCGCTAGCTTGCTCGGCCGGTGCTGTCTGTTCAGTGGCCGAGTCAGCAGGGCCGCTCCCTGTGGTGGCGTCGTCGGCCCCGTCATCCGCGGCCGCCGGGTCGTCCGACTGGTGTCCGGCCGATCCGTCGTCTGCCGCCTCGACATCCGTCTCGTCCGGCGGTGCGCCCTCAGTCATAGCCGAGCATGCGTGCCCGCGGTGAAAAAGGGTATCGCCGCCGCCCCGCTGTCATGGTCTTCTCCCGACAGTTCAGCCGGGTGGCTTTTTTACCGCTCCCATACATGGCCCGACTATGAAAATACTGCTCGGTGTCGGGGGCAGCGAACTGTCCTACCAGGCACTGACCGAAACACTCGAACGTGTTGCCGAAACGGGCGACGAACTGACCGTCGCTGTCTTCGACAACGAAGACAATGACACCGATATCGAAGCGGTCCAGCAACGGATACAGGAGCATATCGACGAAAGCGGGCTCGAGCCGCCGCTCCGCCGTGTCGAAGGCACCTCACCGGGAAGTGAGCTGGTGAACATTGCCGAGAGCGAGGAGTTCGATAGGATCGTCCTCGGCGGCGGCGGCCGCTCGCCGCTCGGGAAGATACAGCTCGGCCCCATTGTCGAGTTCGTCCTCCTGAACGCACAGACGCCGGTGACTCTCATCCGATGACTCGCACGTACCCAGATGAACCCGCCGAAGCGTTCCCGCAGCCACCGCGGACGATCACCGACCGCGAGGACCGGTCCATCGACGTCATCCCTGCGGACGACGCCGACACGGAGAGCCTCGTCGAGATGTATCTCGACTTCGACCCCGCCGACCGGGCGCAGGGCATCCCGCCTGTCAAAGAGGACGCCATCCGCGAGTGGCTCGAAACGATCCTTGACGGCGACTGTGTAAACGTCGTCGCCAAACACGACGATACTGTCGCCGGCCACGCGACGCTGGTCCCGGACAACGAGGACGAGCACGAACTCGCTATCTTCGTGTTACAAGCGTACCAGGGTGCTGGTATCGGGACAGCGCTGGTCGAGACGCTGCTGGGGTACGGCCAGGCCGAAGGCATCGGCCACGTCTGGCTCACCGTTGAGCGGTGGAACGATCCGGCGATATCGCTGTACGAGAAGGTCGGGTTCGAGATCAGTAGCGCCGAGAGCTTCGAGATAGAGATGGGGATCCGTCTTTAGACGGTGAGGACCGGCTGGCTTGCGTACTCGATGACGTAGGTCGCTGCGCGCCCGACGGCTTTTTCGCCTTCGCTTCTTTCCTCGCGCGGGACGACGATGAAATCCGCGTCGATGTCCTCAGCCACGTCGAGGACAACGCTACCCGGCGTCTGCATCAGCCGTGTCTCTGAGAACGCGGTCGCGGACGACGTTTCGAACGCGCCGTCGTGGGCGTCGCGGAACCGTTCTCGGATACTCTCGGTGAACGCCTGGTGCTCCTCGGCGATCGCGGTCGCGCTCACGTCGCCGCTGTCGATATCCTGGTGGAGTCGTTCGTCAATGACGAACAGCAGGTGGAGGTCGGCGTCATACCGCTCCGCAACGGCGATCGCGTACTCGGCCGCTCGTTCCGACTGGTCGCTGCCGTCGACCGGCGCGAGTACGAGGTCGATATCCATCACTCGCCACTGTGACCCCGGCCGGCAAAAATCCACCGGGGTTCGAGCCGGCGGCGTCGTGTCATCCGGTGAGTCCCTCGCCGTGACCAACAGTGTATTTAGTCGCGGCTTCGATGCGTGGTGTATGTTCGATACGGTGGTCATCGCCACGGACGGCTCCGGCAGCGCAGAGCGGGCCGTCGAGGCGGCGCTGGACCTGGCAGCGCGCTTCGACGCAACTGTCCATGGGCTGTACGTCGTCGACACCGGCGAGGTTGAGACGACTCCCGAAGAGGTTCGCGAGGCGCTGGAGCGCGCGCTGGCGACCACTGGCGGCCGCGCCCTCTCGTTCATTCTGGAGGCCGCCGACGCCGAGGCAGACGAGGAACTCGTCACTGCTGTTCGGGAGGGCGACCCGGCCGACGAGATCTGTACGTACGCAGTGGAACACGACGCCGATGTCATCGTCAGCGGAACCCGCGGCCGCCACGGCGAACACGGCTACCTGCTGGGCAGCGTCGCCGAGGAACTCGTCCGGGAGGCTCCGATGCCGCTGTTGACGGTCCGCCAGCTCGAAGGCGAGCCCAACCCCGAGCGCGAGGACGTGTAACGGAACCCGACGGCTTCTTGACGCCCCGCCCGCTTGCTGTGGCATGGACGATTGGCTCATCGACGACGACCGCCTCTCTATCGGCCGCAAATCTGTACTCCCCGGTGAGGGGTTCTTTATTCCGGATTCCTACGAGGAAGAGCAAGCCGAAGCCGAAGCCGCCGAGACGCTGCAGGACGCCGGCGTCATTGTTATCGCCGACCCCGACGCTGACGGACTGGCCTGTACCGCGCTGATCCGCGAGGCCCACGGCGAAGGCGCGCTGCTGCCCGCCGGTCCACACGAACTTACGGAAGCGCTCGAATGGACCGCCGAATACGCCGACCCTGACGCGACCGTCTTCATCTGTGACCTCTGTCCCGACCGCGAGTCCGACATCGCCCCGCTCGATTCACTAGTCGACACCACCGAACGGGTCGTCTGGTTCGACCACCACCAGTGGCCCGACGACCTCGCCGCCGACGTGGACGCGGCCGGTGTCGAACGCACCGTTGGCGACTCTGAGGAAGTGTGTACCGCCGACGTGGCGCTGTCGGAACTCGACTACGACTTCGACGAGCAGTGGGCCGACCTCGCTGCCGTCACCCGCGACCACGACCTCTGGATCCGTGACGACCCCCGCAGCGACGACCTCGCAGACCTCTCGTACTGGAGCGAACCCGAGGAGTATATCGAGGCGGTCCGTGACCACGGACCCGACCTCTCGCCGGAGTTCCATGAGTTCCTTGAGGAGAAGCGCGTCGAGAAGGAGGCACTTATCGAGAAGGCCGTCGACCGGGCCGAACTCCGCGACGTAGGCGAGTGGACGGTTGGCGTCACCTACGGCCGCTGCTCGCAGAACGAGGTCGCCGAAGCCCTCCGCGAGCAGGGCGCGGACGCCGCCGTCATCGTCAAGCCCGCCGGTTCCGCCTCGATCCGCGGAACGGACAGCTTTGAGCGCGCCCACGAGGTCGCACAGCAGGTCAACGGCGGCGGCCACCCGAAAGCCGCGGGCTGCAAGCCCGACATCTACGACGACATGATGGACTACGCCCACCACTGGACGACGCAAGGGGCCGTTGCGAAACAGGCCATTGTCGATGCGTTCCGGCGGTTGCCTGAGGAAGAAGCGGAAGGCGTCGATACCGACCGGTAGACGGACCTGACAGTGACGTGGACGGTGTATCGTCGCCCGACACAACGTTGATTTGCCTCTCAGTCGTCACTTCTGGGTGATGCCCGAGTCCCTCCACACGCGAATCGCGCGCGAAACAGCTGTGCGACAGCGACTCGGAAGCACCGTCGCTGTCGGCGCGACGCTGTACGTTCTCGACGGGTCGGTACGGTATGCCGCAGTCGCGGCAACGCTCGCCTTCTGTGTCTGGCTCGTCGCCGATGTCGCCCAGGCCGCTGTCGGCGACTACGCCGACCACGTGGTGTTCGGGCTCCTCGTGTTTGGCTTCGTGGCGTACACGGTTACAGCCGCTGGCCCAACGTGGGTCGTTGTCCTGGGGGCACTCCTCGGCTGTTGGTTCCTCCTCGACGGTATCCAGCACCTCCGCCACGGCGTCACCCGCAACGAGGTTGGGGTGCCATATTCACATGGCGGTAGTCCAGTAACAGGACTCCCGAAGGCACTGCTCGTCAGACTTGCCGAGCCGTTCCTGCTGTAAGCTACTCCCCGACGACCCACTTGTCGCTGTACCGTTCCCCACAGGCACACACCGCGTAGGCGTGGACCACGTCGCCCTCAGCGTAGAGGCCGCCCACGTCCTCGTTTTGTTCTTCGGCGAAGGCGAAGACAAAGCGGGTCGTGTGGTCACTGTCCGGTTCCTCCTCGGCGACCGGACAGACCGCGTTGGTCAGGTCGTCGTCGATGTCCCCCTCCGTACCCATCGCCTCTTGGGCCAGTCCCATCGGGTCGATGCCTGTCGCCGACTGGAACGCACTCCGGCCGTCATCGCCCGGCAGGACGAGAACGTGCCCGTCCTCGACTTCGTCGGCGTACTCGGCCAGCGCACCCGGGTTCGAGACGGCGTCCTCATGGAGGAAGAACAGCACGTCTTCAGGCCGCTCGCCCGCCAGAAACTCCGTGTGTTTGGTCATGCAGAGAGGGAGTCACTCGCCGGGCAAAAGTACCGCGTTCCTCCCGCATGTCTCTGTCCCGTTCTAGCCTCACTTTTACGCACACTCGCGGCATACAGTCGTACATGACCGACTTCGCCCAGTACGTCACGGATATCGTCCACGAACCGACCCAGACTGACAGCCCAGGGTTCGACCTCACCGTCGCAGCGGTGTATGAGGTCATCGAACCGGGACGGATCGACTTCGGCGGCGGCGAGCTTGATGCGGCCGAAGTGGTTCCCCATACAAGTGAAAAGCGGAAACCGGACGACGACTACGAGTGGTGGACGCTGCGGGCCGGCCAGTATCTTATCGAGTACAACGAGTCGCTGACCGGCGAGGCGACGGTGACGCTCCAGCCGCGGACGGAACTGCTCGAACGCGGGGCGACTCACCCGACACTGCACGTTGGCGCGCTCCCGCGCGTGCCACTATCTGTCGGCGGCGCGGGGTTGAAGCTCAAGGAAAACGCCAGAGTTAGTACGATTGTCGGAGCCGAGGAGTAAGACGACGAGCGGTAGCGCCCTGTTATTAGGCGTTCACGTCTTCGAGGTGGCGGCTGGCGACGACCTTGCCAGTCGGCGTGAGCGTCGGCCCGTCGGAGCCGTCTTGTACGAGGCCGTCGGCCGAGAGGTCCTGAAGAATCATCGACACCTGTGAGGAATCCTTGCCAAGAATACTTGCAAGCGGCATCCCGTCCATGTCGCCGGTCGAGTACATCGCGACCAGCACCTCCTTCTTGTCCTTCGTGAGTTCGACGTCTTTGAGCTCCTCCATGAGCTCGGCGTACTCGCGGCGGAGATAGCGCCCGAGGATAGACATCTTGCGGTTCGACGCCATCGCGGCCAGCGTCGTCATGGCTGTCCCGTCTTTCATGTGTCGGACCGTCAGTACCGGCCGGCCTTTGCCGTTAATTTCCCGCGTATTCCGGTCGAAGTCCGACACTGTCTTCAGGTCGACGTTGAACGACCCGTCGCTGCGTCGGAACTCGACGTTTCCGGGCGTGAGGAATAGCTTCGCCGTTTTGAACGACTCGTCGGTGACGCGACCACCGACGCGGGCGCGTTCCTTGACCGTCGTTTCGGTACCGTTGATGACGGCTTTGAACAGTACCGTGCCGAACTTCTCGATTTTCTCGTCGCCAGCTTCGATAGCTGCGACGAGTCGCTTTCCTTTGCGCTCGAAGGCAATGGTCACTGTCGAGTCGAAGAAATCGCCCAGATCGGGTGGGACCTGCCCGATGGCGATGTCGAAAATCGAATCCAGTGGGATGGTCAGCTTGTCGTCCTCGCTTGCAGCCAGTACCAGTCGCTTCTGCGAGAGGACGATCCGACCTCTGATAGGGTCGCCCCGACCGGCCACTTCGGAGTTGAATTTGCCGACGAAATCCGCAATCACTGATTCCGACATTCGTCCGTTACCCGATGTACATCAGCACTGATATTGAGCGTTTCGCGCGAGTATCAACAGCAAAAATCGGATTCGCTCAGGAGAATGGGGCCAACAGCGTCAGTTGTCGAGGTTCCGAGCAATATCTGACAGCGAGGAATCCGGGCCGCCAGTCGCTGTATAGACGACGCGCTTGCCCGGCGTTCGGAGGCCGTACTCGGTTCCGTCGGTGACCACGTCGAGATGTGCTGACCCGCCAAGCGAGACATCACTATCGGCAACCCACTCCGCGAGGCGGTTTGTTCCGTCTCGTTCGCGGGCCAGTCGGCGGTTGTCGGCAACGTGTGAGATCACCGGCTCGCCGTCGAGATTCGTCTCGACGACGGCGTGGTACCAGTCGCCGTCAATTGCGAGGCGAACGGTGTCTCCGTCGTCGAAATCGAGTTCGTCCGGGAGTACAACTCGCGGTCGGTCGGTTCGGCCGACCGACTCGACGGGAACGCGATGCGTCTCGACGGTTTCGTGGTCACTGGGAACGCGGTCCGGCACGTGACTTACTCGTCGTCGTCGCCGAGGAGGTCGGCCACGTCGTCGCTGCCGCGGGCCGTAATCTTCGCGTTGATCTGGCGCGTGTCGTCGCTGACCTCGCGGCCACGAACGGTGATCCGCTTGCGCTCGCCGTCGGTGGTCGGCTCGAAGCCGACGCCGCCATCGGACATGATTTCTTTCGTCGTGACGCCACGAACGTCGGGTCGCATCGGTCGGCCGGAGGTGTCCGAGCCGCCGGTCAGTTCAAGCGAGTAGCCATCAAGGCCAACAGCGCCGCCGTCGACCTCGTCGCCGAGCTCGCGGCCGATGAAGCGGTTTGCGTCCTGTCCGTCAACGTCGATCTGGTAGGTGTGGCCGTCCTCCGGGTCGGAGACAGCGACCGTGAATTCTGCCATACCTGTTCTCAATCAACCGCGCTTCAAAAACGCGTCGAACCGTCCGTCTCGGTCACACCGTCTCGGTTACTGGTCGGCCATCGCATCGCTCGCGATTGAGCGACCGCGGGCCTCAAGCTGGACCTCCCGGCGTGTCCGGACCGGCTCGAGGATATCGGACTCCATCAACCGGTCATATACGGCTTCGACTTCTTCAATCTCCATGTCGACGAACTCCGGAATCTTGAACGGCGAGATACCGGAGTACAGCGCCATCAGCACCTGCGTCTCCTTGTCGGAAAGCTCCACGTCGTCGGCGATGTTGCGCTGCTCGCCCTGCCGGACGAGCCCCTCGATGAGCGAGACGTGCCGGGGTGTCCCCGAGATGTGGGTTTCGACGCTGGTCCCTTCGATGGTGTGTTCGACCTCTAGCAGCGGTCGCTCGTCGCTGCGGATCGTCTTCTCCTTTGCCTCGACGGTCCCAACGTCGTCGATGTCCAGTTCGACGAACGTGCCGCTGGCGATGGCCAGATTGATGCAGTCGCCGTCGAGCTTGAGCCGCCCCTTCTCCCAGCCGCCGTCCTGAACAACGCCACCCTTGACTGCGGGATGGTTGACGAGGACGACGGTCTGGTCGAGTAATGTGCTGTAGAGTTTTTCCTGAAACTCCTCGGCCTTCTTTGCCGAGATGAGCGTCACGTTCCGGCCGGCCTGCACCTTGATGTAGTTGTCCACCTGTGCGAGTGGCTGGTTCATCTGGCTGGCCGTGACGCTGCTGACTTTCGATAGTGGGATGGTCCGTTTGCCCTCGCTGGTCGCGAGGACGAGCCGCTTGTTCGAGAGCAAAATTCGACCGGGTAGCCACTCGATGTCGTTTCGCTTGCGCCCGTCCGAGACGACCTGAACGAACTTCCCCTTCGTATCGACCAGTGCGTGTTCTCCGTCGCTCATCGGTTAGCCAGCTATCGCTCTGGTGTACGCACCGCCACGTCTTAATCCACTCGGCTGACTCATCCGCGGCCACCGAGCTTCGAGATGGCCGAGAAGGCCTTCTTCCTGACCACGTCGTGTTCGGTCTCGTCGATGAGTTTATCCAGCGTCTTCCGGGAGCGCTCGCTCCCAACTTTCCCAAGGGTGAAGATAGCTTGTCCCCGGATATCGGGGTCAACGCCGTCGTCCTGCACGATTTTGAGTAGCCGCCGTTCCACCATGTTGTCATCGTCGCCGAGTTCGGCGAGACTGGTGGCGGCGAACTGCCGGAGCATCTGGTCGTCGTCGCTGAGTGCGTCGACCAGTGATTCGATGACGCGGTCACGCTCTTCCTGGCTGGTGACCCGTCCGAGCATCCAAGCAGTGTTACGCCGCTGGGCGGCCTGCGTGCTCTCTTCGAGAATTTCGACCAGCGGCACGACGACGCTCCGGTCATCCGTATTCGAGAGCTTCTCGACGACGGTATCGCGTATCTGGTGGCTCTGGTCGGTCGGGACGTTCGACAGGAGTTCGATGAGCGAGTAGACGGCCGTTCGTCGGACGGCAGCCGACTCGTCTGAAAGGGCTTCGATGAGATAGTCGACCGGCCGGTCGTTGCCGAAGTTCCCGAACGCCCCAACGGCGATGCGCCGGACTCGCTCGTCGTCATCCTCGTACAGCGGCAACAACGCCTGAAGCGCCTGTCGGTTCCCGATATTCCCCAGCGCGTCCGCCGCCTCGCGCCTGACGCCAGCTTTTGGGTCCGACAAGACTGACTCCAGCGGCGTCGTTGCCCGCGAGTCGCCGATCTTCCCGGCCGACCGGGCCGCTCGCGCCCGTACTCGCGGATCAGAGTCCTCGAAGCGCTCTGCGAGCTTCGGGACCGCGTCGGCCTGGTCTAGGTTTCCGAGGCCGTTTGCCGCTGCCATCCGGAGTTCCGGGATTTCGGCGTCGAGCACCTGCATATACGCCTTCGCCTTCACCCAGTCGGCGGCGTCGTCTTCGAGGTCGACGCCGGCCATACTCCCGATAAGTTGCGTGATCGCGTCGTCACCGAGTTCATCAAGTGAGTCGATAGCCGCGCCGGTGATCGCGTCGCTGTCGCTCTGGGCCGCGTCCACGAGGGCATTGACAACGTCGCGCCGGTCGTCGTGGTCCTCGAAGTTCCCCAGTAGCTCCGCGGCACGGGTCTTGACCCGTTCGTTGTCGCTCTCTCTGAGGAGGCGGATGAGTTCCTGTGCCTTGCCGTCCCGTTCCAGTTCGTAGAGGCTCATAGGTCGCTACACACGCCGGTAGATGCGGTGTCGTTTGTCGACCGCGTCGAAAGAATCCCGACACTCCGCGGGCAGCGTCTCGGTCATGCCGATCATGAGGTAGCCGCCCTCGCGGAGTGACCCGCGAATCGTCTCGAAGATGGGGACCTTGAACTCCGAATCGATGTAGATGAGGAGGTTCCGGCAGAACACCAGATCGAAATCGCGCTTGGGGTCGCCCCTGATGAGGTCGTGCTGTTCGAACGTGACCATCTCTTTGACCTGGTCCCGAACCTGAAACGTATCGCCGTCCTGCTCGATGTACTTCGTGTAATCGTCCAGCGGCTCCAGTTCATCAGCGATGTCGGTCGTCTGGGAGGTCGCGTAGGTCCCTTTACGGGCCTCTTCGAGGATGTCGGCGTTGATGTCTGTCGCCGTGATCTCGACTCGGCGTGCGTCAATCTCGGGGTCATCGAGTGCCAGCATCGCTGCCGAATACGGCTCGCGGCCGTCGGCACTCGGGGCGGACCAGAGCCTGACGCGACGGTTGTTCTCCGTGAGTTCTCGGAGGACCGGCCGGAGTCGCTCCCACGCGTCTGGGTTCCGAAAGAAGCTGGTGACGTTGATCGACAGCGAATCGAGCAGTTCCTCGCGCTCGCCGTTGTCGCGTTCCAGCAGTCGCTGGTAGCTCTGGTAGTCCTCGGTGTCGGTCCGGCGCATCCGCGCGGTGATACGGCGGTCGAGATACGAGTCGTTGTAAAAGCCCGACTCGAAGTCCATCTCTTCGCCGACAAACTCTACAAGGTCATTGAACGTCCGATCGCTGCCTTTGTTCATAGCGTCACCACGTCGAGGATGTGGACGATGTTCCCGTCACCGAGGACGGCCGTGCCCGAGAGGCCGGGTGTTCCCGAGAGGATCCCCTCTAGGGGCTTGACGACGACCTCTTCTTGGCTGTTGACCGAGTCACAGTGGAGCGCGACCTGGCGCTCGGACTCGCGTATGCGGACGAGCATCCCGTCGCCGTTGGCCGTCTCGCCCTCGATGTCGAAGGTGTCGTCGAGGTGGATGACCGGGTAGATCTCGTCGTTGTGCTTGATGACCTCCTGGCCGTTGACCTGCTTTGCCTCCTCCGTCCCGGTAATCTCGTCGACGTTCTTGATCGGGACACCGTACTCCTCGCCGCCGACCTTGACGAACAGCACCTTGACGATCGCCATCGTCACCGGCAGGCGCAGTGAGACAGTCGTTCCTTCACCCGGTTCGGAGTCAACGCTGACTGACCCATCGAGTTGGGAGACCGTGTCGTGGACGACGTCCATTCCGACGCCACGCCCGCTAGTGTCGGTCACCTCGTCGGCCGTCGAGAAGCCAGGATGGAACACGAGGTCATACACTGCGGAGTCGTCCATCGCGTCCAGTTCCTCTGGCGAGCGGACGCCCTTCTCGATTGCCTTCTCTCTGATCCCTTGCACATCAAGCCCGGCCCCGTCGTCCTCGACTTCGATGATAACGTGGTCGCGCTCCCGGGAAGCCCGGAGCGTGATGTGACCGGTACGTGGCTTGCCCGCCTGTTCGCGCTCCTCGGGTGACTCGATCCCGTGGTCGACCGAGTTCCGCAGGATGTGCATCAGCGGGTCCGAAATCTCGGTGAGGATGGTTCGGTCGAGCTCGATATCCTCGCCCTCGATTTCGAACTCGATGTCTTTGTCGAGTTCGCGCGCGAGGTCCCGGACGAGCCGCGGGAACTTCCCGACGACTTTCTTCAGCGGGATGAGCCGCATATCCATCACTGTGTTCTGGAGATTCGCCGTAATCTTGTCCAGTTCGTTCAGCGTCTCGCCGGTGGAATCGAGGTCGTCTTTCTCGACGCCACGCCGGAGCTTGATTCGGCTCGTGACCAGTTGCTCGACGAGCCCGTGGAGGTCGTCAAGCTGGTCCACGTCCACGCGGACGGACTTGATCTCGTCGACGCTGTGTTCTTCTTCTTCGGCCTCTGGGTCGGAACCCGAATCCGAATCCGAGCTCGACCCGCTATCGTCGGCAGCATTGGAGCCGGTGTCTGTGTCGCTTACCAGCTCATCGGTCACGTCGGTTACGTCGAAACTGTCGACCTTTCCAGTCGTACCGAGTTCGGCGTCAACAGTCGCCGCGTCGGGGCCGTCGAGATACAGGACGAACGTGTCCTCGAACTCACCGTCCTCGATATCGGCACGGCTCGGACTCGAATCGAGAATATCGAACCGCCCCTCGATGGATTCGACGGCCAGCATCGAGTCGACGCCGAGCATATCTGACTCCCCGACACTGATCTCGGCCTGCAGGACCCGCTCGCCGACGGCATCACCGTCAATGTCAGCATCACTGACGCCCGCATCCGTGGTGAGCGACTCGTCGCTGTCTGACGAGTCGCTGTCGTCTGTCGTTTCGGTGTCGCCCGCGGCGGCGGCCCCCTCTTCGAGGACAGCTCGGAGTTCCTCGACCATCTCGTCGGTCTCCGTCCCCGATTCGCCGTGCTCTTCGATCTCTCCGACGATGACCTCTATCTGGTCGACGCCGGCGAAGACGAGGTCCATCAGATCCGGCGTAACCTCCATCTCGCCCTGGCGCATCTCGTCGAGCAAGTCCTCCATCGCGTGCGCGAGATTCGCTGCGTTGTCAAAGCCCATCGCCCCGAAGTTGCCCTTCAGCGTGTGGGCTGTCCGGAAGATCGAATCCATTGCCTCCGTGTTGGAGGGGTCGGACTCGAGTTCGAGCAGTGAGTTGTTGAGTTCGGTAATCGCTTCTTCACTTTCACGGATGAATGCGTCTAGATACTGGTCGTCCATTGTCAGGTCACCTCAGTGGTAATCGTGTCGATAATGCCGTCCGCAATGTCGTCGATAGGCAAGACAGTGTCCACACAGCCTGTTTCGGCGGCGCGCTTTGGCATGCCGTACACCGCGGACGTGGCCTCGTCCTGTGCGATGGTCTTGCCACCGGCCTGCTTGATCCGCCGAATTCCGTCTGCGCCGTCTTCGCCCATCCCGGTGAGGATGAGGCCGACGAGCGGGTCGTCGATCGTCTCCGCGGCTGTTCGCATAGTCACGTCGACGGCCGGACGGACACTGTTGACCGGTTCGTCTTGTGTCAGCTTCGTCCGCAGTCGGCCGTTCCGGTAGTTCTTGACCTCCATGTGTCGGTCACCGGCGGCGACAAGGCCTTCGCCGCCGCCGATGCGCGCCCCGTCGGTGGCCTCCCGGACCTCGTAATCGCTTCGCGTGTTGATCCGCTCGGCGAACCGGCCGGTGAACCCCTCCGGCATGTGCTGGATGATGAGCACCCGTAGATCGGCCTCAATGGGGAGATTCTCCATTACCTGTTCCACCATCTTCGGGCCGCCGGTCGAAGAGCCGATGACGAGCGTCGGGTTCGCAACGTAGCTCGCCTGACTTGACGAGCCCCCGGTTTCCCTCCGGCCAGTAGCTGAGCCGCCGGCCGTCGTTGCTGCTCCATTGTCGCTGCTTGTCCCGCTGCGGCTGCGCGTCGCGCCGACATCGACCGCCGCGACGGAGCTGACCATCTCGACCAGCTGGTCTTTCAGGCGTGACATCTCCATCGACACCTCACCACCGGGCTTGGTGAAGAAGTCGACCGCACCCTTATCGAGTGCTTCGAACGTCACATCGGCGTTTTCGTCGGTGTGGGCCGACAGCATCAACACCGGCGTCGGAGACTCGGCCATGATTCGCTCCGTCGCCTCGATGCCGTTCATTACCGGCATCTCGACATCCATCGTCACGACGTCCGGTTTGTGTTCGATAACGGCCGACACTGCCTCCTCGCCGTCACGCGCCTGCGCGACGACGTCAATACCGCCATCACTGAGGATATCAGAGATGACACTCCGCATGAAGTGAGAGTCGTCTGCGACCACGGCGCGGACACCATCTGCCATATCACCAACGCTCCCGTCGGACAGGAGACATCGGCGAACGAGACATCCTCATACCTACTTCCAAATCCCGTCCGGCCCCGAAATAAATACTCCGCCCACGTAATCAAAGTTGATAGCCCAGCAGGCACCTTTATGCGCCACTATCCGCGACAGTTTGGATAAGAACCGCAATGGCAGCACAGTCAGCCACCACCGGCCAAGTACTCGAGTTCCAGCTCGGCTCGGAAACGTACTGCGTGAGTATCGACTACGTGACTGAGATCGTCGATATCGGCGAACTCACGTCCGTCCCGAACGCCCCGCCACACGTCCGTGGTGTCATGGACCTTCGCGGGCGCACGACATCAATCGTCGACCCCAAGGTCGTCTTCGGCATCGGAGACGAGGGTGCGGAGAAGCGAATTATCGTCTTCGACCCAGAGATCGTCGAGGAACAGGGCGCAGCCGGCTGGCTCGTCGATGAGGTGTATCAGGTCGTGCAGGTCACTCCGGAGCAGGTCGACCAGTCCCCCGCGAACGATGCCGGCTCAATTCGGGGCGTCATCAAGCGAGATGACAGTTTTGTTATCTGGGTGGACCCCGCCATCGTCCACGCTGGTGACTGATTCCGGTTTGTTTAGCGACACACCAGCAAGACTTTTTAACATTCCCGACAGAGAAGTATCTAATCAACTTCCAGTTCCTTCCGAAACTATGATTGAGCAAACCAAAACGGGGATCGAGGGCCTCGACGACATTCTGAACGGCGGCATTGTGAAGAACTCGACGACACTGGTGAGCGGCAACCCCGGTGCCGGGAAATCGATCCTCTGTCTCCAGTACATCTACAACGGCGTCGAAAAGTACGACGAGAAGGGCATCTATCTCTCCTTCGAGGAAGACGAGTCGGACCTTCAGGAGGCCGCCGAATCCATCGGCTTCGAAAACTGGCAAGAGTACGTCGATAACGGCGACATCAAAGTGTACGATAAGCAGGTCCTCCTGCGCGAGAACGACTTCACGTCCTCGCTGGATATTCTCCTGGAGGAACTCGAAGACGGTGACTACGATCGACTGGTGCTTGACTCGCTTGCCATGTTCGAATTGTTCTTCGAAAACGAGAAGGAGAAGCGGACGTATCTCCTGAAGTTCACTGACATCCTCAGCGACAGCGGTCTCACGACGCTGATGACCAACGAGCAAGGGGCCGTCTTCCCGGACACCGACATCGGACTGGAGAACTATCTAACTGACGGCAACATCTACCTCATCCAGACCCCGACTGATACCGGCGTGAACAGATACGTCTGGGTCGCCAAGATGCGAAAGCAGAATATTGAGACGGATATCTATCCGATGGAGATTGACCACGGCGGTATCGATGTCCACCAGAACGCCAGCGCCTTCTCGATGATGAGCGAGGAAGAATCACCAATTTAACGATAGAATAGAGTCATTATTACTCCGGAGAACGACGGATACAGCGACACAGAACGCCGTTTCCGTACAAACGTCCCGCGGTGCGTGTTTGTCTCTCTTTCACTCGGTATCACAGGCGATAGCTTTATTATCGACTGAATTTATTATTTGATAACGATGGATTCAGGGGAGATTCTTCAGACGCTTGGCAATAAATACAGTGCCGAAATTCTCGACGCGACGGATGAACCGGTCTCCGCACAGGAACTCAGCGACGAACTTGGAATCCCCATCGCGACGTGTTATCGACGGATCGATGAACTGACCGAACATGACCTCCTAGAACTCCACGATAATATTCTCTCTGATGACCGCCGACGTATCAAAGTATACCGGCGGAACGTGGACGAAGTCCGGGTCGACTTCGACGATGAACTGACTGTCCACATCGAAGAGCGGTCGGAAGTGACCAACAAACTCGACGAGGCGTGGCGGACCCTATCCGAGCGCTAGAGGCTCTCTTCTCAGCGTTATCACGAAAGATATTTTCGAGCATGGATTTAATAACGGGTTCGCTGTAGCACTGTACAGTGCTGATGATAGAACTTCTCTATGCCATATCGACGCTTGTGTTCGTCGTAGCCGGACTGACAATGGTCGGGATGGCCATGCGCGCGTACGTCCAGACATCCCGGGAGGCGATGCTTCACCTCTCAGTGGGATTTTCGCTTGCAATCGCGGGCGCGGCCGCGACAATGATTAGCGCGTTCATCAACGATTTCGAGGGTGTCCGCTCGTTGTTGTTAGTCAACAGTGGGCTGACGACTTTCGGCTATCTGTTCGTAATGTACAGTCTGGTCACGTACGAGTGAGTATGTACCTCGACTACATCAGCTGACCTGCCTGTGAGCTGATTTCTCTGTGCTTGGTCTCTCTGTCGACACGGTTTCAATATATTCTCTTCTACAGACCGCACCATTCACCAGTTTGAACGCAACACGATACCTCCGACCACACGCCGGACGACCGGCTATTTCCACCGCTGATACCGACCTACAGAAGCAATTAAATCTGATTCTTAGGGCCGACATGGTTCAGCTATCTTCCTCAGACCAAATGATAGGCGTTCTATTGGAAAATACACTCCTCAGACGCTCAGCAACCTATTATCAAGTAGCATAATTTGGGGGGAGGTATTATTACTGGCGAAAAGAACGGTTGCATAGGGTCAGACAGACCCGGATTAACAATGCTAACGGAACTAACGAACGACGACGACCGCGGGCAGGTCGGTATCGGCACCCTGATCGTGTTCATCGCGATGGTGCTGGTGGCGGCGATCGCTGCGGGCGTCCTGATCAACACGGCTGGGTTCCTCCAGAGCAGTGCAGAGGAAACCGGACAACAGAGCAGTGACCAAGTGACGAACCGACTGCAGCTCGTCAACGCCGTCGGTGAAGACATTCGATCGTCCAGCAGCACGATCGACACGGTCAAGCTAACCGTCAAGAAGGCACCCGGTGCGGGGAACATCGATATCGGCAGTACAATCGCCCAGTGGGTCGACTCCAGTGGCTCGTACGACCTCACCTACGAAGGAACCTACGACGGTAACCCAGGCTCAAGCGAGTTCTCCGTCGCTGATATCCAGGATGATGACGGATCGATTTCAGGCAGCCAGGTCCTGAACGACCCGTCTGACCGCGCGGTGATCATCTTTAGCGCTGAACAGATCCGCGGTGGCGCTGCTGATGACGGCCTCGGTGAGGGTGAGACGGCGACGGTTCGCCTGAACACGCAGTCCGGTGGCACGACGACCGCTCGGCTAGTCGTCCCGGAGACTCTGTCTGGTAACTCCGCAGTCAGCCTCTAAGACGTCATATCTTTCAGTTTCAATTGCTGCCATACGCATAGCTTATTCTGCCTTCTGCGCACTTTTCACCGGATAGCCTGCGACGCAATACTGACTCCGGCACACACAGTCATCTGCGACTTACGATACTCATTGTTCGTTGACTACTGCTCTCAGAGATAGAATTCAGCGCTGCGTCTATTTTCGGATAGATACTGTCCTCGATCTCTGAGGCTGTTGTTTACAACCACTAGATATTCGGTTATCAAATCGCATAATTTGAGAGGAGGTATTATTACCAGTGAAAAGAGTCAACTGATAGGGTCAGACAGACCCGGATCAACAATGCTAACGGAACTAACGAACGACGACGACCGCGGGCAGGTCGGTATCGGCACCCTGATCGTGTTCATCGCGATGGTGCTGGTGGCGGCGATTGCTGCGGGCGTCCTGATCAACACGGCCGGCTTCCTCCAGAGCAGTGCAGAGGAAACCGGACAACAGAGCAGTGACCAAGTGACGAACCGACTGCAGCTCGTCAACGCCGTCGGTGAAGACATCCAATCATCCAGCAGCACGATCAACACGGTCAAGCTAACCGTCAAGAAGGCACCCGGTGCAGGGAACATCGACATCGGTAGTACGATCGCTCAATGGGTTGACTCTACTGGCTCGTACGACCTCACCTCGGCTGGATACAGTAATACGCCAAACCCCGACGGGTCCTCCTTCGCTGTCAATGATGTTCAGGACGACGACGACTCGATTTCAGGGAGCCAAGTTCTGAACGACCCGTCCGACCGTGCGACGATCATCTTCAGCGCTGAACAGATCCGCGGAAGCGGCGACGGTGACGGTCTCGGCGAGGGTGAGACGGCGACGGTTCGCCTGAACACCCAATCCGGTGGCACGACGACCGCTCGGCTGGTCGTCCCGGAGACTCTGTCTGGTAACTCCGCAGTCAGCCTCTAAATTCGGCCATTTTTCGGTTCAACGCAGTTCTCTTTTCGTCCACCCTGACCAGCGACGGAGTTATACGATAGCCACACACACTAGTCGTTATGGCTCGGCGGTCAGACGAACCGAATCCAGAAGAGGGCAAGGTACTCTCGCCTGAAGAGCTCGATATTGCCGACGACGAGCACGTTACTGAAATCGACGAGGGTCGTTATGTCGTTTCGTCGGATGTCCGCACTGACGACTCCTACGGGAACCACGTTTCATCGGATTCGGCGTCTGAATCCCCGCCGTCTCCTGCACCAGATCCGGAGCCGTCAGCTCCTGAGTTCTCCGATGCGAACGTCCACGAGTGGCTTGCTGAACAGATGGCCGACTCCAACGCCAGATACGGCTTCGACGTGACCGCGAAGTTCGACGGCGACGTCGACCAGCAACAGCTCGCCTCCAATGATATCGTCACCGTTTTCGAGAGCTTCATGCTCTGGTACGGTCGCCAGATGGATGGGTCGACACCGGTCGAAGAAGTGCTGGGTATTCTGCTGTCGGAGTCGAACGTGCCAGTTCGCTACCCGCCAGGGGTCATCAAACAGCTCGTCCGGTCGACGCAACTGACACCGGATGATTCCATCGCTGACCTCTTACAGGCCGTCGAAGACGCCGACGGTGCTGAACTCTGAGACGGACCGTTGCCGTCATTGGCGCAACAACTATCTGCACTCGGGTAGCCGTCGCGGTGAACAGGAACAGCAGCCTGTATAACCGACGAGGGATTTAAATCCGGGGACAGCAGTGTGTAGGGTAGATAATGGTCCCGCGCCAGCCGCCGAGGGTTGTCGCCCTGCTGATTCTGGTAACGCTCGTCGTGACGGGACCGCTCGTCGGCGTCGACGCTGTCAGGACACAGCCGACGACTATCGGTGACGGAACGGCGGCTATCAGTTCCGTACAACTACCGACATCAGAGATACGGATCACGAACGGCCGGTTCGGCACGAACGTTGCATATCTCCGAGTCCCGGATGCCAGCGTGACCGTCGACTCTGTCACGGGCCGCCCGAGGCTGCTGTATCAGGTCGCGGTCCCTGCGCTCGATATCTCCCGCGAAGACGAGCAGGTCCTTTCGGACGGCCAGTCCGGAACATATCGACTCGCACCGGGCGACAGAGCGGTACGATGGTCGTCACTGGAGCGAGACGCGTACAGGGGAACCGTCCTGCTTCAGGTCCAGAGCTTTGAAACTTCCGAGACAATCGTTGCTGAAAACGTCACAGTGCAGGTGGAGCGATGACTCGAGACATCGAGTGGTTCACGGGCCGGTGTCGACAGGTCGGAACGGCTGTGTTCGGTGACCGCTACGGCTATGTTCTCTGGCTCGGCCTGCTCGTTACGTTTGGGCTCTACTGGCGCGTTGGCATTTTCATCACCGACACGTACACAACTGCCAACGCGCTTGTCGCTGTCTCGAACGGGCACCTCCACATCACAGAGACGCCGTACACTCTGACACTCGGCGCCCAACCGGGCCTGCACGAGTCCGGCGGCAGACTGTACGGGCGAAACTACGGACAGATCCTGCTGGCTGTCCCGCTGGTTTGGGCCCTTCAGGCGCTGTCCGTGCTCATCACTCCCCGGCTATTGCTCCTTGGACTCTGGTCGGGCACTGCACTCGTCTTTGTGTCTCACGTTAGCGTGCTCGGACAGCGCCACACCGATACCGCTAGGCGTACGGTTCTGTGGGTCGGTAGCGGCCTCGTCGCCGTCCTGTTTCTGGTTGGTTCGCTGACAGCGACAGCCCTTCCGGACACCGCGATCCCAATAGCCGCATTCCAGATCTCGACGATGCTTGCAGCGGCGACGACCAGTGTCGTTCTCTACCGCCTCGTCAGCATCTGGCACGACCGCTCGGTCGCTCTGGCGGCCGGTGTTGCAATCGGTATCGCCTCATCTGTCGGATTCTGGGCTTCGCTTCCGAAACGGCACGTTCTGGTGGGGTTGTTGCTACTGACGACGGTGTACCTGTTCGCTCGGAGCCGACTTGCGTATGCCGACTCCAGACACCGACTCGGGCTCGGCTTTCGCGCTGGCGCGTATATCACTGCTGGGCTGGTAACCTGGACCCATGCCTTCGAGGGGTTCTTCCTGGTGGTGATACTGACCCTCGTGGACCTTGTCACTGCAAGACGCAACTCGCTCGTCCATCTGGCCGTTGTCGCCCTCGCGCTCTTCCTCGGGTCGCTCCCGATGCTCGTGACGAATTTCCTTATCTCTGGCAACCCGGTCAAACCGCCGCGGTTGCTCTCCGCCGTTGGTGGTGCGAACGTCGAATTCACACCCGATACCGGCGGCGATGCCGGAACGGGTGGCGGTAGCGGCACTGGCGGCACTGAGGGCGCTGGAGCGGATGGGGGTAGTGGCGCTGGCGGCACTGAGGGTGCTGGAACGGATGGGGGTACTGGCGGGGGGTCCGATGGAAGTGCTGGCGGGACCGGTGGTAGTGACTCCACAGGGACGGGCGGTGATACCGGAACGCCGATTGTAACACCGCTTCTCGGCCTGTTCGAACGGGTCATGGGACCTGCGGCACCCGCAATAGAATTTGTCTCGGATGCGGTCAGTCGCGGTCTCGGCGTCCTGACTACGCCGGAGCGAATGTTCCAGATATTCTTGCGGAGCGGCTCCGCGCCACGGATCAACTATGCTCCTAATTCCTATGAGGCAATCGAACTTACGATGGTCGAGGCCGTCCCGGTTTTCGGCGCGGTCGCGGCACTTCCTGTGGTCTTGGTCCGGTCAGCTACTCAGCGACTACGGCAATGGAGTGTCCGCCCGTCGCAGTATTCGCCTCGAACACAGACTGATATTCTCGTCACAGCCCTGGCAGCTGCGTTCACGCTTGTCTATCTGAGTCGCTTACCACTCCACACACAGCTTACGGTTCGGTATCTGCTGCCGACGGTCCCACTTATTATGTACGGCGTCGTTCGGATTCCGGCCGTCCACGAAACCGTCAGCGATGCGAAGCGGTGGCTTGCCGGCGGGTACGCTGTGAGCACAATTGGTGGTCTCCTCCTTGGACTCGGCGTCGTTGCCGGACTTGATCTGGCGCTTGGGGAGGCAGTACAGTTCCATGCTCTCCTCAATCTCGGTGGGGCAGCAGTCTGTGGCGGGACTGTACTAGGCCGCACAGTCGTTCCTGACCGCGTCCCGTCTAGGATGGTCACGCTTGGCCTCGCACTCCCGGCGGGGCTGACGACAGCGTACCTTCTCCTCTCGGGGCTCGTGTACTTCCAGTATGGCCCCTTCGCGCTCGATTTCATTCGCGTTCTCACACCGTATCTCCCTGCGGTGTAACTGGGTTTCGGGCCCACCGATATCACACGCGATAATTTACGGGACACCTTTATCTAACTCATCACGATATGTAGGCTTGATAGGCATGCCAGACGTACTGATCGCCGACGATTCAGAGTTTATGCGTAACCTCCTCCGCGAGATTCTCGAAGAAGACCACGAGATTGTTGGGGAGGTCGAGAACGGAGTCGAAGCTGTCGAAGTGTTCAAAGAAGAAGGGCCAGACCTGGTCATGATGGATATCGTGATGCCCATCCGGGATGGCATCGAGGCCACGGACGAAATCAAATCTTCCAATCCCGATGCCAACGTCATCATGTGTACAAGCGTCGGCCAGGAGGAGAAGATGAAAGAGGCCGTGAAAGCGGGGGCTGACGGGTACATCACCAAGCCGTTCCAGAAACCCAGTGTGATGGAGGCTATCGAGGACGTCGTTCCCTCATAGATGAACGTCGATATTCAGTCGCTGGGCACATTCAACCAACTCGCTCACGAGGGGGCTGAACAGGCCACGCAGTCGATGGGCCAGATGACGGGCATCGATGCCGTCGTCGACGTAACCAAGATCACGCTGCTTGACAGAGCAGATGTCGGCGAGGAACTGGCCGGTCGTGACTTCGTCGGCGTCCAGTTCTCTTTCGATGGCGTTCTGGAGGGCGATACCGTTCTTGCCTTCGATGTGGACAGCGCCGGAACGATCACTGAGGAGATGATGCCCGGTAGCAGCGACGACGAGGCGATGGCCAGAAGCGGTATCGAGGAAATCGGCAACATCATGATGAGCGGGTTCATCGACGGCTGGGCCGATTATGTTGGCGCGACCATCGACCATTCACCGCCGGAGTATATCGAAGAATCCGGGAGCGACGTGCTCCCAGATGCGCCTGAGAACGGCGACCACCAGCAGGTGTTCGTGTTCAAATCCGAGATCGAATGGATTGACGAATCGGTGAATTTCTACATCTACATGCTCCCTGAGTATGAATCACTCACGGAGATGATGGTAGAGCACGTCGACACGGACGGCGATGCGATCCCCATCGACAAGCTCCAGACGTTCAACGAGATGACGACCAGTGGCACCCAGAAAGCCGCTGATAACGTCGAGATGATGACCGGCATCCCGACGGAATCGGAGGTGACACAGATCAGCTTTGCTCCCATTGAGGACGTGCCAAAGCAGATCGGCACGGACACGTTCGTCGGGACGGTCGTCGAGTTCACTGGGACGCCCAGTGGCTACCTTATGGTGCTGTTCGACGAGGTCTCGGCAATCAACGTCGCGGAGGCGATGATGCCCATCGAGATGGACAGCGACGAGCTCACCGACCAGCACAAGGCCGCCATCGAGGAACTGGGGAACATCATGACGAGCGGGTTCGTCGATGGCTGGGCAAACGTTCTCCAGACGTCAGTCGAACACACGCCGCCGCGGGTCGTCCACGACATGGGACGGGCAATCATGGACCCGCTTGCGGCGCAGGTCGGACAGTATCAGGAGCACGCGTTTATCATCGACTCCCAGATGCAGACCGACGACATCGAGTTCCAGGCTGAGATTCACGCCTTGCCCAACGAGAAAGAGTTGCGCGCCGCCCTCAATGACCTCGATGTCGAGCGAGCGACCGAGACGGGCGCGGATGTGGAACAGATCTTCAAATAATGAAAGTATACGATGGTAGCCAAACAGAGAGTCCCGAACAAAGCACGCCCGAGCGTATCAAAGTCGGCATCGCGGAGTACAAGGTGACCACAGAGCCGGCCATGCTAACCACGAGCGGGCTGGGCTCCTGTATCGGGATCGCGATATACGACACTCGGAACACGGTGGCCGGACTCGTCCATGTCATGCTTCCGTCGGCGGCTGATATCGACGGCGGCAACCATGCGAAGTTCGCGGACACGGGCATCGAAGCGCTCATTGAAGCCATGGCCGACGTCGGGGCGTCGACGGAGGCCATGGAAGCCAAAATCGCTGGCGGGAGCGATATGCTCGACTTCTCCGAGAACGGCTCCTCTATCGGTTCGCGCAACGCGAAGAAGGTGCGCGAGACGCTGGATGAACACGGCGTTCCCGTTGTCGGCGAAGACCTAGGCGGTGACCACGGTCGGTCCGTCAAACTCGAAGCGGACACTGGCAATTTCATTGTCAAAAGCGCGAACACGGATTCGATAACACTGTGATGTCTGCGAGCCGTAATTGTGTCTGACATCCGGCGTCAGACGGGCGACAGCCGTTCGTCTGCCGGGGCCGCACTGCCACACTCTGTTCCCTGGCTTTCCGTCCGAAATTAATATGAAATGTAATTGGCTAGTACTTGGATCGTTAATTTACCGTATCCGTGCCGGGAAAATGGGATATTATTATCAAATATGATACGCTAAGGGGAATATTCAAGAGTAGAAACAGCGTGAGATACAAGAGATGAGTAGTCTCGCTCTCGTGCCACTGGCTCCAGCCGTTTCACCGGAACTGGTTGGACTGGCACCAGCCCTCTTTGTCCTGTTGACCGGCGGGCTGGTTGGTATGAGCATCAAGAACATGTTCGACTCGATTCTGTCGGACGACGAGAGCGGGGACGCGAGCGAGGACGGTGGCGGCGGGATGGCCAACGGCGGCGGCCTGATGGGTGACGACGGTGGCGGTGGCGACGACCTCGGCGGTGGTGGCGACGATCTCGGGGGCCTTGGCGGCCTCGACGATGACGGTGACGACATGGGCGGGTTCGGTGACGACGAGTTCGGCGACATGGAAGACGCGAGCGGGCCTGACACCGACGAACTGGAACACCGGCTCGACGAACTGGAAAATGAGGTCGGGAGCCTCTCCTCAACTGTCAACACGGTGCGGACGGAAAACGAGAGCATCTCCGAGTCCGTCGAAGAAACCGAGGAGAACGTCCGGAAGCTGCTCGACATCTACGAGATGGTCACCCGTGGCGTCAACCCCTTTGCCGACGACGTTGACGGCGGCATGGGCGGCATGGGCGAAGGCGGCGGCTCCTTCGGCCTGTTCGACGACGACGGGAGCGACGATACCGAGGAGGACATCGATGACGATGTCGCCAACGCCGACGCAGAGGGCTTTTTCGACGAAGACCTGACGGAGGACACTGGTGGCGACATGTCGATGGATGATGGCGGTGTCGACGATATGTTTCCCGACGACGGTGGCGACGACATGGGCGGCTTCGAGGACGACGGCGGGTCGTTCGACGAAGAATTCGACGATTTCGACGACACGGAGGACGACATGAGCATGGACGATGGGATGAGCATGGACGACGAGGAGAGTATGGATGAGGACAGCGACGACGGCGACGGCGGCAAATCGTTCGCAGAGCTCAAAGACGAGTACGAGTCCGGCGACGCCGAGTGGGCCGAGGGTGAGGAACCCGAGGGGGAAGCAGACGACGATGACCTCCTCGCGGACGATGATGACGACCCGCTGGCCGACGAGGGCGATGATCTGCTGGGCGAAGACGATTCGGACGGCGATGCAGGCGGGCTGGAAGACGACGACCTCTTTGATGAGGTTATCGAGGACGATGGGATTGACGAGGCCGAGGCGGCTACGGAAGCCGAACCGGAACCCGACCCAGAGCCGGAACCGGTCGCCGAGCCTGAGCCGGAACCAGAGCCCGAGCCAGAGCCGGAACCAGAGCCCGAGCCGACTGGCACCGCGGCTACCGGCAGCGGCGATGCGGCAACGGCGGACGACGGCTCGGACGCAGATGCTGACGATGACGGGAAACCGTACTTGGCGACGATGCCGGAAGGGTTCGCGGCGGACCTCATCATCGTCGAGTGGCTCGAATTCCTGGTCCAGCACTCGGGCTACCGTGAGACGGCTCGCGCTATCGACTACTACGAGACTATCGACTGGATCGACGAGTCGGTCGCGGACCAGCTCAAGGAGTACCTTCGCGGCTTCAACGACGTGAACGACACCGGGGATGGGCTGTCTATCGACCACCACACGGAGAGCCTGCACTACATCTCACAGCTTGACAGTGACAGCGGCGCTGACGCCGTTGCGCTCTCGAAACTGGTGGGGGGTGGTTCCGATGGGATTCAGCGTTAGCGGCTCGGCAGCCATCATTTTCGTGGCCGCGTTCATCGGCTTCGGGATGTTCTACTCCGCGACCGCGAACAGCTTCGAGCGCGTCAACGACGCCCGCGAGGACCAGCGAGACCGACTGCTCGACCAGCAAAACACCGACATCTCACTTGTCTCGGCGACGTGGAACAGCAGCGGGAACGACAATCTCGTCGTGACCGTCGACAACACCGGTTCCGAGACGCTGTCGATCGAAGCAACTGACCTGCTGGTCGATAACAACTACCGGACAGGCTATGGCACGATTGTCGACGGTAACGGTTCGACGGACATCTGGGCGTCACAGGAGCGGTTAGAGATTACCGTTACCTCGCTCAGTAGTCAGCCTGACCGGGTGAAAGTCGTCGCCGAGAACGGCATCGCCGAAACGATGGTGGTGAGCTAACATGGCTAGTGTCTCCGTCTCACACCTGATCCTGTTCATCGCGTCGATGGCCATCGCCGCAAGCGTGGCCGGCGTCTTTACGAGCAGTATCGGCGAGCTGAGCAACGCTGTCTCGGAGCAAGGGCTGGACGTGAGCAGCGACGTCCGGACCGACGTCGAAATCATCTCCGACAGCGGCAGCAACACCATCTACGATAACGGCGCCGAAACGATCACTATTCACGTCAAAAACACTGGTTCGGAGACGTTAGCACCGGTCCCCGGGCAGGTAGATGTGTTCGTTGATGGGACGTTTGCCAGTGATTATACGGTGACGCTGGAGCCAAACGGTGGCAACAGCTGGCGGCCCGGTGGGGTCGTCCGCATCGACATCAATGACAACCTCAGCGGTGGGGACCACCGTCTCAAGCTCATTGTCAACGGCGACGAGGAGGTGTTCGAGTTTAACACATGAGTATCGCAAGTACTGACCTATTCTCGCTTGGACTGGATGATCACGACCGGCTGAACAAAGAACTGGGCGGCGGTATCCCACCCGGCAGCATCATCCTCGTGGAAGGGGACTACGGGGCCGGTAAATCCGCCATGAGCCAGCGGTTCACCTACGGCCTCTGTGAAGAGGGGCACGAAGTGACCTACCTCTCGACGGAACTCACTGTCGGGAGCTTCCTCGACCAGATGCACTCGCTGTCGTATGACATGGTCGACCACATCCTCGACGAGGATGTGCTGTTCCTGCACGCCGACATCGGCGAATCGAACGCCCTCACCGGCGGCGACGAACAGACCGACCGGAAGGAACTCCTCAAGCGACTGATGGAGGCTGAGGTGATGTGGGATGCCGACGTCGTCGTCATCGATACTTTCGACGCTATCCTCCGGAACGACCCCAAGTTCGAAGCCCTCGTCCGGCAAAACGAGGAGCGACAGGCAGCTCTGGAGGTCATCTCTTACTTCCGGGATGTCATCTCACAGGGCAAATGCATCATGCTCACTGTCGACCCGTCAACGCTGGACGAAGAGGCTATCGGCCCGTTCCGGGCCATCGCCGACGTGTTCATCGAACTAGAGATGATCGAGGTCGGCAACGACGTGCGCCGGCAGATCAACGTCCTCCGATTCGCCGGCATGGGCGAACAGGTCGGTGACACCATCGGGTTCTCGGTCCGCTCGGGAACCGGCATCGTCATCGAATCGCGCAGCGTCGCCTAGAGGTGAGCTAAGATATGACAGACCACGGACGTGCGAAACCGTCGGACGAACTTCGACAGATGGCAGCGCGGCGGCCCCACCTGCGGGACCACCTGAAGAAGTTCAAGCAGATCACCGGTGAGTTCCCGATGCTCATCGATGAGGCCGACGACGACTACGAAACGAACCGGCCGAACGTACTCTATCCGGTCGGTGGCCCCATTTTCTGTCATATCTACGGCGACGTCGGTCAGGACATGAAGTACTACGCCATCGAACCGGAACTCGATGAGGACGAGCGGGCTGTCTTCGGGAAGGTCCGGAACCGCCTGCTCCAGCGCAGCGTCAACAAGCCCGCGCCCGAAAACGAGGCTCAGTTCGACGACCGTATCGAGGAGCTCCTGCAGGAGACGACCAAAGTCAGGGACGAGGACAGCGAAAACGGCGTCCTTACGCGCCTGTCGAACCTCACCGACGTGAGCAGCGTCGAAGTCACACAGGAGACCTACGAGAACATCCTCTACCGACTGAACCGCGACATCGTCGGTCTTGGCCCGCTCGAACCGGTTATGCGCGACCCGGCTAACGAGGATATTCACGTTATCGGCCGGAGCGAATGCCACGTCGACCACGGGGTCTACGGGATGCTGGAAACGACAGTCGAATGGCAGAGCGAGGAAGCCTTCGACCAGTGGCTCCGAAACATGGGCGAGCGGATGGGCGACCCGGTCTCCGACTCGGATCCCATCGTCGACTCGACGCTCCCGGACGGGTCGCGTCTGAACCTCATTTACTCCGACGACGTGAGCCTGAAGGGCCCCTCGCTCACGATCCGTCAGGGCGACGACGTTCCGCTGTCTGTCTTCCAGATTACCAAGTGGATGACGCTGTCGCCGCAACTGGCCGCGTATCTCTGGCTCTGCCTGGAGAACGAGCAGACGGTGTTCGTGGTCGGGGAGACGGCCTCCGGGAAGACGACGACGCTGAACGCGATCACCTCGTTCATTCCCGACGACGCAAAGATCTACACCGCGGAGGATACCGCTGAGGTGCTCCCCCCGCACAACACCTGGCAGCAACTCCTCACTCGTGAGGGTGAAGACGAGGGAACCAGCATCGACATGTTCGACCTGGTTGCCGCCGCACTGCGTTCTCGCCCTGACTACATCATCGTGGGTGAGGTTCGTGGCGAGGAGGGGCGGATGGCGTTCCAGGCCGCCCAGACCGGCCACCCGGTGATGCTAACATTCCACGCGAGCGACATCGTCTCGATGATTCAGCGCTTCACTGGCGAACCGATTAACGTCCCCGAGACGTTCATGGACGTGGCCGACGTGGCGCTGTTCCAGAACCGCGTCAAGCAGGGCGATCAGGTCCTTCGCCGCGTGACGAGCGTTCAGGAAATCGAGGGATACTCCAAGGAGATGGACGGTGTCGTCACGCGGCAGGTGTTCAACTGGGACCCCGTCGAGGACGAAATTATCTTCCAGGGGATGAACAACTCTTTCGTCCTCGAAGAGCAGATCGCGACCCTGCTCGGCTACGAGGATACGCGTGACATCTACGACGACCTCGAGTTCCGCGCGAACCTCATCGAACGCGCCATGCAGGAGGGGATTTTGGGGTATCACGAGGTCAACGACTTCATCTCGGACTTCCAGCGCGACGGTGTCGAAGGGATTCCGTTCAACATGGCCAGGCCCGACTAACAATGTCACAGGGTGAAGCCGAGAGCGACATCGATCTGACGATATCCGAGACGATCCAGTCGCTCGTTGAGTCCTACCGCCAGATGACGATCCCGCTGGAGCGGTATCTCTTTCTCATTCTGCTGCCAGCCGTCGCATTTTTTATCATCTCGGCAGCCGTCGCCTTGCTGCTGGAGCAGCCCATTGCAGTCCGCGCACCGATCCCCTTGCTTGGGTTCCTTGTGATGGCATCGGCGATTTTCTACCCCAAGATCCTCCTGAGCCAGCGCAAACGCGAACTCAACAACCGGTTTCACCTGCTTATCACGCACATGACCGTGCTGGCGACGACGAAGATCGACCGGATGGAGGTGTTCCGAACGCTGGCCGAGGAAGACGAGTACGGCGAACTCGCAATGGAGATGCACCGAATCGTCCAGCTTGTCGACACTTGGAACCTGAGCCTTGACGACGCCTGTCGTCGCCGCGCCAAACAGGTCCCGAGCCGCGCAGTTTCGGACTTCTTCGACCGCCTCGCGTACACGCTCGGGGCCGGACAGGGACTCGACGACTACCTCCTGACCGAACAGGAGCAGATCATCCAACACTACTCGACGGTGTATAAGAGTTCGCTCGACAGCCTCGAAGTGATGAAGGACCTCTACCTGTCGATGATCCTGTCGATGACATTCGCGCTGGTGTTCGCGGTCGTCCTTCCGGTGCTGACTGGGACGAACCCGACGATGACCGTCAGCGCCGTTATCGTGATGTTCGTGTTCGTCCAGACCGGCTTCTACCTCGCCATCCGCTCGATGGCCCCGTACGATCCGGTGTGGTTCCACCCGGTCGACTACCCGTCGCCGATTGAGTCTAAGCTCAACAAATCGATGGTCGCTGGCGTGGGGCTGTCGATGCTGCTCGTGTTCATCACGCTGGGCGGGATGCTCGGGATTTCGCCGATCACGCTGAACGACCTCTTTTTCATGCTTGACGGAGTGCCGCTGCCGCTGTACGCTGCTGCGCCGATCACCCCGATGCTCATCCCCGGACTCGCCTTCCGGCAGGAGGAACAGCGCATCAAGGACCGGGATTCGGAGTTTCCGAACTTCATCCGCGCGCTCGGTGCAACTGAAGGCGCGAAGCAGTCTACCACCGGTGCGGTGCTTCGCACCCTCCGCAAGAAGGACTTCGGCGCGCTCTCGCCCAACATCGATAACCTCTATAAACGGCTGAATATGCGGATCGAACCGACCTCAGCCTGGCGTTTTTTCACCGCGGACTGTCGCTCCTATCTCATCCAGACCTTCTCCGAGATGTACCTCATCGGCCGCGAGATGGGTGGGTCCCCGAAGCAACTGGGCGAGCTCATCTCCGAGAACATGAATCAGGTGCTACAACTCCGCCAGAAGCGCAAGCAGGCGGCGACGACGCTTGTGGGCCTCCTCTACGGGATGACCGCCGCGTCGACTTTCGCCTTCTTCATCGGCCTACAGGTCGTCAACATCCTCGCCGATATGTCGCTCAACCTGAGCACCGGGAGCCGGCTTGACGCCGCCTCGCTCATCAACACCAGCGTCTACAACATCCCGCTCATCGAGTTCCTGCTGATCATTATTATCATGTTTGGCGCGATGCTGTCGTCGCTGATGATCCGAACCATTGATGGCGGCCATAACGCCAACACTTACATGCATTTCGTGATTCTCTCGTGGATCGGGGCTATTACTGGGACGTTTACGAAGTGGCTGGTGTCGCAGTTCCTCGCCATCTAGTACCTTTTTACTTCGTCGCCCTTCCTCGCGGCGCTTCGCGCCGCTGTGGGAGGGCTCCTCGCAAAAATCTACGCTAAAAACGACCTCCGAGTCGCGGCCTGGGGCCGCGCTCGGAGTGAAACCGCTCGCTCCGCTCGCGGTACATCACAACAGCATCAGTACAGCCCTCGGCAGACCTGCCCTTCCCCGAGTCGCGCCACGGAGGGCGCTCCCGGCCCACGGCATCAGAACATCTATTCCCGGCCCACAGCACCGCAGTCCCGCGACAGCTACCCTTCGAAGCCGTCTTCCCAGCGGAATACGCCGTCCTTCTGGACGACTTCCCCGTCGACTTCGAGCCGCGACCCCTCGCCCATCGTCGTGATGAGGTCCTCGTGGACGGCGCTGTCGTTGCCGGATTCGCCCTTGGGGAGGCAGGCATCGTACGCACGTCCGAGCGCGAGATGGACTGTTCCGCCCATCTTCTCGTCGAAGAGGATGTTATCGGTGATGCGGTCGACGCCGCGGTTCATCCCGATACCGAGTTCGCCCAGTTGGCGGGAGCCGCTGTCGGTCCCGATGATTTCGTCGATGACTGCCTCGCCCTGTTCGGCCGACCAGTCGACGACGACGCCGTCTTTGAACGTCATTTCGACGTTTTTGATGCGGCGACCCTGTATCGTCATCGGAACGTCGAAGGTGACGACGCCGGCGGTGTCGTAGGGCGCGGTAAACACTTCGCCGGAGGGGAGGTTGTGCGAGTCGTACGCTACGCTGGCGGCGGAGTTGACGGCGATGCGGCCGTCGATGAACAGCGTGATGTCTGTGCCGTTGGCGACTATTCGGACCTCTTTGCCGTCGTCGAGAATATCCTTTAGCCGGGCCTGTTCATCCGCCAGTGCCTCCCAGTCCCGCAGCGTCGCGTCGTAGACGAAGTCCTGATAGGTGTCGTAGGCCATTCCGGCCTGCTGGGCCATCGCCCGCGTCGGATGCTGTGTCGATACCCAGTCGGTGTCCAGCCGGGCCTCTCTGATTTCCTGTCGAGCCGTCGAGTACGCCTGCCGCCGGTCGCTGTCCACGTCGGCTGTCTCGGTGGTATTTCGCGACCCTTTCAGGAACAGCACGCTGTCGGCTCGCTCGTACAGCGCCAGTTCGTACTCGGGGTTCTCGGTGAATGACCCATCGTGGGCCTGCAGATAGGCCCGCGTGAGTTCGTCTGACTGATACGTCGACAGGAGGTTCGCGCCGCGGTCACCCAGCTGTTCGGCCACGGCGACTGCGAGGTCGTGGGCACCGTCCTCAACGGCCAGCACCACGTCGTCGCCCGCGTCGATGCGAGCGCTCCAGTCAACGAGAATCCGGGCGTGTTCGCGTATTCGGTCGTCCATATCCTCAGCAGGTGTGGCCGGAACAAAACGGCAGTGGTCCCCAAATTGTCACGGCCGAGGTGAGTATTTTCCGTGGATTTTTTGCGTTCCAGAGCCGGACTATTCGGTGCAGTACGGGACAGGACTCGTGGCGATTCTCCCACGGTCGCTTCAGGGATAGCCGGTTGGCGACGGCGCCATGACTGACGACGGCACGGGTGGTGTTCGTGCCACGCTTTTCTGTCGAATCGCAACCTCTACCTGTTCGGTCGGTGACTCCTCGGTATGGAACTTGGCGTCATCGGACTCGGACGCATGGGCCGCATCGTCGTCGACCGCGTACTCGAAGCCGGCCACGAAGTCGTCGTCTTCGATATCGACGAGGAGAGCGTCGCTGACGCGGCAGACGCTGGTGCTCGGCCGGCATCGTCCATCGCAGACCTTGTGGAGAAACTCGGCTCGGAGAAACGGATCTGGCTGATGGTCCCGGCCGGCGACCCGGTCGACGCCGCGCTGGACGAATTGACTCCGACACTTGACAGCGATGACATCGTGGTTGACGGCGGCAATTCCTACTTCGAGGATTCAGTTCGCCGCGCCGAGTCCACCGACGCGGCCTACCTCGACTGTGGCACCTCCGGCGGCCCAGCCGGTGCGGAACTCGGCTTCTCGCTGATGGTCGGCGGCCCGAAGTGGGCCTACGACGAACTGGTCCCTGTCTTCGATGCTGTCGCGACCGGCCCCGACGGCCACGACCGGATGGGGCCGGCTGGCTCGGGCCACTACGTCAAGATGGTCCACAACGGCGTCGAGTACGCCCTGATGCAGACCTACGGCGAGGGCTTCGAACTGCTGGCAAACGGCCGGTACGACCTCGATCTCGAATCGGTCGCCAACACCTGGAACAACGGGGCCGTCATCCGATCGTGGCTGCTGGAACTCTGCGAGGAGGCGTTCCGCGAGGAAGGCAACGACCTCGGCGACGTGGCTGACCGCGTCGAAGGCGGGTCGACCGGCACCTGGACCGTGCAGGAGGCACTCGAACAGGAAGTCCCGGTGCCGCTTATCTACCAGTCGCTGGCCGAGCGGTTCGGCTCGCGGGCCGATGACGGGCGCTTCTCGCGCCGCCTTGCCAGCCGACTCCGATACGGCTTCGGTCGCCACGAGGTCCCACGACGGGAGTGAGTGTGTTCCCGCGTCGCTTCAGTATTCGCTTGCCGGTGCAGTACTTCTTGCCAGCACTGTTGTCTGGTCGTCTCCGTGCCAGACGAGGCTGACTTCGTCTCCGCCCTCGACGCTAACGCTTGACTGATCGCCGACAGTCACTTCGCCGTCGTCACTGTTCCACCCTACTGTTTGTCCGTCTGCCACTTCGATAGTGAGTTGCTCCGCGCTGATCGTATCACCGCCGTCGTGCGTCACGACAGTAACTACCCCGTCTGGTGTCTGCTCGTACTCGAACGAGAACGAGGCCTGCGGGGCCACAGCTACGTCGCCTCCACCGCTACCCATACCTAACACGAAGGATGCAACTACCGCCGCGACGATGATGACAAGCGGAATCAGGATAAACAGGACAGCCATACCAACACCCAATCCGACGAGTACCTTCCCTGCGGTACCGAGATTGTTCCACGAATCTTTTAGTCCCATATGCTCTTTCATTAATTGAGGTTACTAAACAATGTGGAAATTAATTGCATCCGCCGAGCACATAGTCATCTGATGGCCGGGCCGTTCGCGGGTGGCTGCGGGTGAAACAACAGCTAATTAAACCAGTATTCCATAGCCGTGCACATGGTAGAACTCGTTGGAGTCGCCGTCGGGGCCACGCTTACCCTGATAGTGGTCGCGCTCCACTACGCCAAAGGGACCGGTTGGGAGGCACCGGAAGATATCTCTCAGGAGGTCCTCGAGCAGCGGGCTGCGACAGTCCCTGAGACGGACTTCCCGGAGCCGTACAACCGTTCTATCGGTGGTGGCGGTGCCGCAGCGATTCCGGCTGGTGAGGCCGAAGGCGAACTCGGCGAAGGTGAAGCAGTCGAGGAAGAAGACGAAGGCTTCGACCCCGATGACATCGCCGACGACGAGGTCGAGTACTACGAAATCGAATTCGCCAAGGAAGGAGAGACAATCGAGGTCGCCAACAACGAGCCGATTCTCGACGCCGGCGAAGAGGAGGGCTGGGACCTCCCCTACGCCTGCCGCGAGGGCCAGTGTATTTCCTGTGCCGGCCACATCGAGGACGGCCCGGCCGAGGACTACATCCGCCACAGCAACAACGACTCGCTGATGGACGACGACATGGAAGAAGGGTACTGCCTGACCTGTGTCGCCTATCCGACCAGCGACTTTACCCTCGAAACCGGCGAGTCGCCCTGAGACCACCGCTCACTCACATTTCATCGCCGCTCTTTGTGCTGACCTGTTATGCCCGCCGAGTTGAACGAAACGCGAGTCCGGACGTGTAAAGACCGACTGCTTGACCACTACGACGGTGTCTCCGTGCGTGACAAAGACGAGGTTGTGTCCGACGAACTCTTCGACTACCTTCGGACGGTCGTCCGCGACGGCTACGTCGGCAGCGGGTACGTCTGGGTGGTCCGGGCGCCCGAGCAAGCGGCCGAATTGTCTGACTCGATGGGACCGAACGACCAGCAGGACGGGACTCGGGTCCTTATGATCCTCCATCGCGGTAGCGCGACGTGGCAAGTCCCCGGCGGTGGTGTTGAGTCCGGTGAGACCTTTGAAGACGCTGCTGTCCGTGAAGTACATGAGGAAACAGGTATCGAGTGTACAGTACAGGACTGCTTTCGCCTCGAACACCTGCGGACAGTGGCTGATGGCTCCGATGAACGACTGCATACGCTCTGGGCGTACTTCGATGGCCGGTATCGCAACGGGTGTATCTCGATCCAGCCAAGCGAACTGAACGGTGCAGCCTGGGTGAACACGAAGCCGCAGTCGGTCGGTGAATCACTCAAGACTCGTGCGGAGGCTTGGTTCGACGAGTGAGGAGGGACTGCTCCACAAACACGATAGTCCCGCTGTTCGCCCCGGTGGTTCACAACCGTTAAGACGGACAGTCTGATACCGTTTTCTGTGGGCGGCTAGTTCAGCGGACAGAACGCCTGGTTCCGGACCAGATGGTCGGGGGTTCAAATCCCTCGCCGCCCGCTTTCTGCGACCCACTGTATAGGCGATGTGTCTTGTTCTGCGGTCCCGGACATCGACAGGACTGCAAGGGAATCGCCGCAACGTCCTTGGGGTTCCGACACAAGGTACGAACACATGCGTGTGCTCGTTGTGGGTGCGACCGGATTCATCGGACGGCGACTGGTTCGTGCCTTGGACGACGCAGGCCACGATGTGGTGGCGTTCTCCCGGAGCGCGAGCGAGGAGTCCTTTCCTGAAGGGGTTGAGCCATTTGAGGGCGACCTCGGCGACCCGGACTCCCTTGACGGTCTCTGTGACGATATCGACGTTGCGTACTACCTCATCCACTCGCTCACCTCCGAGAACTTCGCTGAGCTAGACCGTCGCTACGCTCGCCGGTTCGCTGACTCGGCGTCAGCTGCGGGTGTCGACCGTGTCGTCTATCTCAGCGGTATCAGCGGTGACGAGGAGAACCTCTCGCCACATCTGGCGTCGCGGCGCGAAGTCGAATCGGTGCTGGTGGAGGGGTCATTCGACCTGACAGTGCTCCGGGCGGCGGTTATCATCGGCCCGGAGAGTGCGAGCTTTCGGATCGTCGACGACCTGACCGACCGCCTGCCGCTGATGCTCGTCCCGAAATGGGTTCGAACGCCGTGTCAGCCCATTGGCGTCGACGACGCGATTAGCTACCTTGTGGCGTTACTCGGTACCGACGAGACTCGCGGCGAGACCTACGACATCGGCGGGCCGTCAGTGTGGTCCTACGAGTCGTTGCTGAAACTCACCGCGGCAGAGAAGGGCAAGCGGGTGTTTATTGTCCCTGTGCCAGTGATGACGCCCGGTCTGTCCTCGCACTGGCTTCGATTTACGACAGACGTACAGTACGCCATCGCCCGGCCGCTGGCCGAGAGCATGCGGAACCCGGTCACGGTCGACCCGGAAATCGACCTGCAGGACGTCGTGCCGATCGAACAGACGCCGATCAAGGACGCCGTTCGGAAGGCGCTCGCTGCGGCGTGACGACCGGCTTCGATGTGTCCCGGCGGAATTCCTTTGAGCCTGTCTGCTGCATACCCTCACATGCCTGAATCGGTCGCCGTCACCGGCGGCAACGGCCGTGTCGGCCAGCATGTCCTCGAACACCTGACCGCACAGGGGTATCGAACGGTCAACCTCTCCCGTGGGAAACGAGAGGAAGACCATTCGGACGCATACGTCAGGACCGACCTGCTCGACGCGGGCGAGGTGTACGGCGCACTCGCAAAGAGCGATGTCGACGCTGTCGTCCACCTCGGCATGATTCCCACGCCCGACCAGACGCCGGGATACCGGACCTACGAGAGCAACGTCATGTCCAGCTATCACGTACTGGAAGCGGCCGGCGAACTGGGTATCGACACGGTCGCTCTGGCGTCAAGTTTCAGCGCCATCGGCGGCGGGTTCGAACCGGACCCTATCACGGTTGACTACCTCCCGATTGATGAGAACCACCGACTCACGCCATCGAACCCGTACGCAATGGGAAAACAGACGCTGGAGATCGTCGCTGACGGATTCGCCCGCCGGAGCGCGGACGCGCCGGAGACCATCACGTCGCTTCGGTTTCCGTGGGTGGTCGATGACGACTTGGCCCGCAAGACGTTCGTCGAGGCTGACCGTACCCTCGCTGGGCTCCGGAACTCGGACCATTTCCACACCCAGCGCAACACGCTCTGTGGCTACATCCACGCCACTGATGCTGTCACGCTTGTCGAGGCAGCCATCGAGGCGTCGTTCGCCGGCCACCAGCGGCTCTGGGTGTCGGCTCCGGACACGAGCGCTGAGACACCGAGCGCTGAACTCGCGGCGGAGCTGTACCCCGAGGCTGACTACCGGGGACCGGCAGCCGACGACGAGAACCTGTACACAGCGCTCATCGACACGACGAAAGCCGAGCGGCTGCTCGACTGGGAACCGATCTGGAGCTGGCGACAACTGGGATGAAGCTGGCGGTGGCCCGTGCATCGCTCCGGACGCCATCATTACCACACCGCATGTAGCGGCTGTTTCAGCCGGAATACGTCACTAAAACATAATGTGTCTGTAACTAACACGCATGAGTGATGCAGAGCAGCCAGCCGAGAGCGAGACACACGACCATCATGACCACGATCATGAGGGGCCGGGCTATGCCACTCCGCAGGCTGCAATCGAGGAAGCCGAACCCGAACAGACCGCGTACGTGATGGGCCTGCACGTCGGTCAGGACGTCGACGCGCCGGACTTTCTGGCCGTCGTCGATGTCGACCCCGACTCCGACACCTACAGCGAGATCGTCAATCGGGTCCAGATGCCGAACAAGGGCGACGAACTCCACCATTTCGGGTGGAACGCCTGCTCTTCCTCGTGTCACATGGAGGGGCTGGAGCGCCGGCATCTCGTCATTCCCGGCCAGCGGTCCTCACGCATTCACATCGTTGACACCAAGGAGCGCCGCGACCCCGAACTGACGAAAGTCATCGAACCGGAGGAGGTGTACGACCACGACCTCTCCGCGCCCCACACCGTCCACTGCATCCCCGACGGTGAGATCCTCATCTCCATGCTGGGCGATGCCGACGGTGACCTCCCCGGTGGCTTCCTCGAATTGAACGACGACTTCGAGGTACAGGGCCGGTGGGACCCACCCGGCGAGATCGAGATGAACTATGACTACTGGTACCAGCCTCGCCAGAACGTGATGCTCTCGACGGAGTGGGCAGCCCCGAAAACCTACTACCCCGGCTTCGATCTGGACGATGTCGAGGACGGGAAGTACGGCCAGCGGCTCAACTTCTGGGACTGGGAGGCCGGCACCGTCGAGCAGACTATCGACCTCGGCGAGGACGGCCTGATTCCGCTGGAAGCCCGCTTCTTGCACACGCCCGAGAGCACCCACGGCTACGTCGGCGCGGCGCTGTCCTCGAACATCATTCACTTCCACGAGTCGGACGGCAAGTACCACGCCGAACCGGTCATCGAGTTCGATGACCGCGAGCACGAGGGCTGGGATATGCCGGTGCCAGCACTGGTGACGGATATCCTCATTTCGATGGACGACCGCTACCTCTTCGGGTCGAACTGGCTCCACGGCGAGGTGTGGATGTACGACATTTCGGACCCGTCAAATCCCCGAAAGGCGGATTCCATCTCCATCGGCGGCTACTTCGGCGACATCGAACAGGTCCAGGGTCGTGACACTGTCGCAGGTCCGCAGATGCTCCAGCTTTCGCTTGACGGCGAGCGACTGTACTGGACGACCTCGCTGTTTTCTTCATGGGACAACCAGTTCTTCCCCGAGGAAGCCGAGAACGGGTCAGTGATGCTCAAAGCCGATGTGGACCCGCGAACGGGAACGATGTCGCTGGACCGGGACTTCCTCGTGGACTTCGGTGACCTTCCCGAAGGCCCCGCTCGGGCCCACGAGATTCGGTGGCCTGACGGAGACTGCACCAGCGACGTGTGGCAATGATGGCGATGCGGTTAGGCAGCCGATGACCGAGGTTCTGCTAGACTGGCAGGACAGCGAGCGTACCGAGACAATTTCGGTGCCGGCCGGTGAGACGATACTCGATGCCGCGGCGGCCACGGATATCGGGCTGCCGTTCGGCTGTCGGACCGGCGCGTGCGGGACCTGTACTGCTCGGTTGCTGTCCGGCGACGTGGTCCATCACCGCCCGCCACGGGCGCTCAAGGACCGGCATCTGGCGGACGGCTACGTCCTGCTCTGTATCGCCGAGCCGACGACCGACACGCATCTCGCCGTCGGTGCGACGGTGCAGTCCGAACTGGTCCCGAACCCTTGGAAGTGACGGGGAGCCGGTTAGGCCCGGTTGTGGCCCGACAGCGCCTGTTGGAGTATCTGTCCAAGAACCTACCGAGGACGGCGACCCCAGATTACTGACCGGCCAGCTACCGGGAGCCGATTTTATGTAGCCCTGCAGCCAACTGTCCGGCTATGACCCTCCTCCCGGTTGTCGTCGCCCTGTTCGTATCACCAGCCGTCACCATGTTGGTGTACGTCGACGCCAGGCGGCGTGACCTGTCTCGGCGGTACTGTACTACCGCCGCTTCCGTCGTCGGTCTCGCCAGTTTCGGTGGCTTTCTCGCCGCGAGTGTCCTCGGCAGTGGGATCCTTTCGGCGTACTACCGTCTCTTGAGCCAGCCAGCCATAGCTGTCACACCGCTTGATCTGCTTCTTTCTCTGCTCTGCTTCGGCCTCGCCGTCACTGCTCTGGCCGTTCTGGGGTATGGACTCACCAGTCGGTACGGCCCGCTCGCGTCGTCGTAACCGTCACCGATTCCGGCCCGCCGACCCCTAATTTCAAACCCGGCACGGCCCCACCGAGACGTATGGACGACACTGACTGGATCGGAGACACGTTCACCAGTACGGCCGGGTGGGACCACTTGGAGACACTGGTCGATATCGGGAACCGGATGGCTGGCAGCGGCGGCGAACGGGCGGCCGCCGAGGCGACCCGGGACGCGCTGGCAGAGTTCACCCGCGACGCCCACCTCTCCGAGTTTGAGATACAGGGCTGGGAACGGGGCGACAGCGCCGTCCACGCTGATGGCTCACCGGTCGCGACACAGGCCCACGAATGCATCGCCCTCCCGCGGTCGCCGGCCGGCGAAGTGACTGGCGAACTGGTCGATGTCGGTCACGGTCTCCCGGAGGATTTCGAGGACGCTGACTGCGAGGGCCAGATTGTGCAGGCCCGCTCGGACGTGCCCGACTGGTACGACCGGTATATCCACCGCCGAGAGAAGTACTATCACGCCGTCGAGGCAGGAGCCGCGGGGTTCGTCTACCGTAACCACGTCGACGGCGTGCTGCCACCGACCGGGAGCGTCGGCACGGCGGACGCACCAATCGGCGAGATCCCGGCTATCGGCGTCGCCAGCGAAACGGGCGCGCGGCTGGTTCGCCGATACGCCGGGAAAAACGTCACCCTCAGCGTCGACTGCGAGACCCCCACGGCGACGAGCCAGAACGTTCACGCCGAACTGGGACCAGACACGGACGAGCGATTGCTGGTGACCAGCCACGTCGACGCCCACGATATCGCGGAGGGGGCGATGGACAACGGGGCTGGGACGGCAATGGTCGTCGAGGTGGCCCGCGCGCTGGCCGGCCGCGAGGACGAACTGGCGACGCGCGTGGAGTTCGTCGCCTTCGGTGCCGAGGAGGTCGGACTGGTCGGCTCAAACCGGCTGGCCGGCGAAACTACCCTCGACGACGTAACGGCCGTGCTCAACTTCGATGGCGTTGTTCAGGGTCGCACGCTGAAGTGTTACACCCACGGCTTCGACGCACTGACGACCGCTGCCGAGGATGTGGCCGATCGCCTTGATCATCCCATTTCGCTCACGCCGGAGCAAGGCCCCCATAGCGACCACTGGCCGTTCGTACAGCGGGGCGTCCCCGGCTATCACGTGACCAGCGAAACCGGCGGCGAGGGGCGTGGCTGGGGCCACACCCACGCCGATACGCTGGACAAACTGGAACCCCGGACGGTCCGCGAGCAGGCTGTCCTCCTGACTGAACTTGCTGTGACGCTTGCAGATGACTCCGTCCGGCCTGCTCACAAAGACCCCGCGGAGATCGCCGATGCGCTCGAAGCCCAGAACCTCGCCGAAGGGATGCAGATTACAGGAGACTGGCCCTTCGGCGATTGACGCGACGTCGGCCGCTTCACTGCCACGTTCAACTTCCGCGACCTGTGCCAAAGAATTACCAGATTTCTAGTATTTTGGTCCCCGCCTGCGTTCCGGTGTTCTAGTCGCTGAAAGCGGACTATAATGATTTACTCAGTATAGAAGTAACATATTCCGTAGGTTATTTACCATATGGGTACATGGAAATCGATGGCAGGTTGATTGGTCTACGTACTGTAGCCCGTATGCGAGCGCCATCACCGGCGTTCGCTGCCAAGCTCCCATGCTCTATCGGTCTCGCGGAGTCCGAGGCCGAGCCGACGTGAGTAAACCATCCCTGCCGTCGTCAGTCAACACCAACACCAATACCTGACACGACGGCCGTCCACGTGCCAAGACGGCCGTCGTGTCCACTTTCGGATGAGACTTCTGAGGAACACCAACCGTGTAGCGTGAACTGTCGCAAACAAGACCTGGGGGCAGGGCCGCTCTATGACTCGTACGCCTGTTCTACGTCAGCCTTCGCCGACGGAATGACCTGCTGTTCAGCGCGGCGCATCGATCGCAACGCCTCGTCGGTGAACTCGACATCGAGCGTGGGGAGGGCCCGTGCGAGACCACCCAGCACCTCGCCAGGGTCGATGCGCAGTTCGAAGGCGAAGGCATTCTGGTCCTCTCGCAGTGGGACGGAGAACTCGAAGTGCGTCTGGACGATATCTGTCGCGGTTTCCTGGTTGTATGCCTCGGTGACAGCAGTCCAGAAGTCGTCGCTGTCGGCGGCCACCAGCGGTTCGAGGTCATCGCCAAACGACTGCTGGCGGGCCAGCAGTCGCTCTCGGATCTGATCTCGTCGGTCGCCACGGACGGTGTCCCGGAGCGCGTTCCAGTAGATATCTCGGGCCAGTACTTCATCAGCATAGGTGTCGAACGCCGCATCAGTGGCGGCGTAATCAAGCACTGGCTCCAGCTGGTCGAGTATTTGTTGCTGGTAGGACTGGAGTTTCGGCCGGACAACGTGGCGCTCTAGCGGGCGGCTGTTGTTCAGCAGTTTGCCAGCAACGCGGCCCCCGCTCCCGTTTGACCCGCGCAGTACGGCTGCCACGTCAAATGCTGCGTACGTCTCGTCGACGAACTGCGAAAGGTAACGTTCGAACTCCCGTTCGACGGCACGTCGTGTCACACCCGACTCTGTGGGCTGCAGTGACCTATCCCTTACGCCGATGTTCGCCAGCGATAGTCGCCCGCGAGACGGGCCGCCGCCACTGCTGCCGCCCGCTGTGGTTCGCGGTTACTCCCGGCCTGCACGGACTGCCACCGAAACCCGATTGGCCACGATATTCATCTCTCCGACAATGTTGTCTTTGTGGACGAAATCGGTTACGCCGGCCTCCAGGGCCTCGGTCGCAATAGATTCCAGTTCGGTCGTTGTCAGAAGGAGTACCGGCAGTGAGTCGGGCAGATCCCTGGCCAGCGTAATGCCAGTTTCATCCGGCAGATCGTAGTTCGTTACGACACAATTGACCTCGTTCTGGGCAACGTGTCGCTCTGCTTCACGGGCAGTCGAAACGACATCGACGGCGAAATTGTAGCCCCGAAGTGCGTCCTGTAGTTGTGTCCCGAGGAAATCGCTGTCTTCGACTAACAACAGCCGATCGGTCGTCATAATACACACAAGGGACAGAACAGATTAAAACCACCGTCAGTGTGTCTCGGGAGTAATCGTCACTGTTCGCAGTAACTGTCGTCTGGAGCTTACGTTTCGTTCTCCGCTGTCCACTCAACACGACCGTTATCACTGTGCATATCTAATAGCGTCTGTGCCCAGAGACCTGCCCAGCGACGTACACGCGGTGCTAACACAACTCGTTGATGAGGGCGAGTCGGCGATCAGTGGCGCGGAGTTCGATACGGCTCGACAGACCGTTGCGTCGGCAGAGACGGTCAGCCGGAACAAACTCCCGGAGTGTGAGTTGCGCTCACAGTTGCTCCACGGCTACGAGCAAGTGCGCACCGCGCTCGACAATGATGATCCCGACGCTGCCGCCGAGTACCTCCGGGCGATGAACCGACGACTCGCGGCCGTCGTTGACGGAACACCCTCTGAATAGCCCTCACAATACCACGCGGAACCGGGTTTCGGAGGCTGCTGAGCGACAGCATGTGGTGAAAGCTGTTCTCTAGTCACGGTCCGCTCGCTCTCGATACACGTCCGCTACTGCACTCGTACTGTCGGACAGTGACTACTGGACTCCCCTTCCGTTTCGGCTTCCGTGTTACCGAGGCACTGGCTGGCCAGCTCCCGTGAGAGTTAAGCCACCGACCGATAATACCGTGGTATGTCTCAGCGACTATCGAAGGCCGATGACACGCTCGCCGACGCTGAACGCGAACTCGTCGTCGGCGGTGACCGGCCGCTCCGTATCTCTGCGGGCCATCGGTTGTTACACCACGACGGGAAATGCTCGCGCCCGCACGGACACAACTACGAGATCACTGTCCGCGTCACCGGCGAACTCACTGACGAGGGGTGGGTCGTCGACAAGGGCGAAATCACGGATGTAGTCGACGAGTGGGATCACCGGTTCCTGCTTGAGACTGGCGACCCGCTGGTCGAGGCGTTCGATGCCAGTGGCGACGGCGACGCCGTGGTCGTCCTCGACCATCCGCCGACAGCCGAGGTCATGGCCGCGATACTGGAACAGCGTCTCGCCGACCGCCTCCCAGAGACGGTGTCGGATGTGGCCGTCTCTGTTCAGGAGACCAGCGAACTCTGTATCCGCTGATGCCGGTCGCAAACGACGCGCCCGGTCTCGATATCGAGGGGACCGACGCCGACGCCGAGACGGGTGACCTGCCCATCAACGAACTGTTCCAGTCCCTCCAGGGCGAGGGCCGACTGGCCGGCGTCCCGAGCGTGTTCGTCCGGACCAGCGGCTGTAACCTGCGGTGCTGGTTCTGTGACTCCTATCACACCTCGTGGGAGCCGACCCACGACTGGTTCGCCGTCGACGACGTGCTGGCCGCTATCGAGGAGTACGACGCCAACCACGTCGTCCTGACCGGCGGCGAACCGCTCATTCATGATTCGAGCGAGGACCTGCTGGCACGGCTGGCCGACCGGGGGTATCACACGACGGTCGAGACCAACGGGACCGTCGTCCCCGATGCCCCTATCGACCTCGCCAGCGTCAGCCCAAAACTGGCCTCAAGCACGCCGACGGCTGAACGCGACCCCGACGGTGACGGCGAGTGGGCGGACCGTCACGAGGAGCGCCGGCTCGACGTGCCAACGCTGGCCGAACTCGTCGAAACGTATGACACACAACTGAAGTTCGTCGTTACGGGCCGCGACGATATGGCCGAAATCGAGCGCCTCGTCGAGCGGCTCCGCGACGCCGCGTCCACCCACGTGCGTGACGACGACGTGTTACTGATGCCGGAAGGACAGACGCGCGACCAGCTCGAAGCGACCCGGGAGACGGTCGCGGACCTTGCGCTGGAGCACGGCTACCGATACACACCGCGACTCCACGTCGACCTCTGGAACGACGCACCGGGCACCTGACTGACCTGACTGACTACAGATGACTGACGATACCCGCGCTGTCGTGCTCGCCTCCGGCGGCATGGACAGCGCCACGGCAGCCTACGAAGCACAGACTCGCGGCTACGACCACCTGTATTTGCTGCACACCAGCTACGGGCAAAACACTGAGGACCGGGAGTACGACTGTGCCAGCGCGCTGGCCGACCACGTCGACGCAGCTGACTTCCTCCACGTCGAAACCGGCCACCTCACCCAGATCGGCGCGTCGTCGCTAACCGACGACTCGATGGACGTGGCGGACGCCGACACCGACAGCGATGAGATTCCGACCTCCTACGTCCCGTTCCGGAACGCGAACCTGCTGTCGATGGCGGTCTCCTACGCTGAAGCCAACGACTGCGGAGCCGTCTTCATCGGCGCCCACAGCGAGGATTTCTCGGGCTACCCTGACTGCCGCCCCACCTTCTTTGACGCGTTTCAGGGCGTCATCGACGCCGGAACGAAACCCGACACCGACATCGACCTCGTCGCGCCCTTCGTCGAGTGGTCCAAGACCGATATCGCTGAGCGCGGCGTCGAACTTGGCGTCCCCTACGCGGACACTTGGAGTTGCTACCGGGACGACGAACCGGCCTGTGGAACGTGTGACGCCTGTGCGTTCCGGCTCGAAGCCTTCCAGCGCATCGGCGAACGGGACCCCATCGAGTACGCGGAGCGACCGACGTAGGCCGAGTAAGTAGATTGCAGACGGTTGTCTCCCGCTCCCAACGAGCTTAGTCGTCGGCTTTGTCCTGCGCCAGCCCTTCGAGGATGTACTCCGCCGAGGTTCGCGTCGTCGCCAGCGGCACGTCGTGGACGTCACAGATGCGCAGGAGCGCCGAGATGTCCGGCTCGTGGGGCTGTGCCGTCAGCGGGTCCCGGAGGAAGACGATGCCGTCCATGCGGCCCTCGGCGACTTCTGCGCCGATCTGCGTGTCGCCACCCATCGGCCCGCTCTCCTTACGTTCGACTGTGAGGTCGGTCTCTGCCATGATACGCTTGCTCGTCGTGCCAGTCCCGACGAGGTCGAACTCCGAAAGCGTTGATTCGTAACTCTGTGCCAGATCGATCATCTCTGGCTTCTCGTCGTCGTGTGCGATGAGTGCAACGCGGGTCATACCTGGGGCTCTCGGGCCACCGTCTTATGTCATTTGGACGGATACGTGTCAGCGCCCGTTACCCGTCGACAGAAACCTCACCGTCAGCCGTTATCGTCACGTCGTGTCCTTCGACAGCGAACGTCAGCGACTCCGTCGTCCTCTCCCCGACAACCGCACGGAGTGATTCGCTGTCGACGTATGTCTCCAGTTCGTCAATATCATCTGCATCCAGATCTGTCGCTTCGATAACTGCATCAGCAATAACATCACCTGCGGGTTCGGGGCTCACCCAGTCCCCGGACCCCTCCGTGGCCCGGTTCCGTAGCATATACACAGTCCCCTCGTTCGAGCTCATACTCCAGCATACGCTCCCTTTTCTTATAACAGCGGATGAGCGGTTTCACTGTCTGAAGTAACCACCGTCTAGGTGACGGACCAGACGCTACGTCACCCACACTGGGGACTCAAATGACACAAGACGCAGTTATTCAACAATCTGTCGCCCCCAGACCCACTGCTCACAGCGGGTCATCGTCCCACCACTCTCACTTTCTACCAACCGGAAGCCGTTCTTGGTCCGATTACTCCGGCGGTGAGCCGACAAGCGGCCGTTCAGGGGCCGCCAGCGTGTTCTGTACCAGCGTTCGCGTCCCCCGCCGGAGCCGCTCCGAAGCGGCCTGACTGGAGATACCGAGCTCCGCGGCGAGGTCCGAGAGGGACGATTCCCGCGGAACGGTGAAATACCCACGATTGAGCGCGAGCAACAGCACTTCTTGCTGTGGGTCCGTCACGCCGAACTGTGGGGAGGCTTCCGTGTCGTCAGTGATGGTCTGAATGTCGATGTTGATATCACTGGACACGAGTGTGTCACGGAACGACAGTACCGAACTCTTCTCGGGGAACCGGGCTCGAAACACCCAGTCATCGCCGGTCTGTGCGGCACCAAGGAGGAACCCGTCCGCATTCAATAACGATTCTCCGATCGTGTCAATTGTCGTATCAGTTGTATGCAGGGTATACCAGTGACCATCTCCTTCTGCCGCTACATGGGCATAGTCGGTGATACTCTCGTCCTGGGCCAGATTCGCTTCGATGGCGGGCCGTTCGACGGGGCCAATCCAGGCGACGGCACGGCAGTCGCCGCTCTCGCAGTGCAATCGCTGTATCCGTATCGCTGCTTTACTCAGCGTTTCAGCTGTTCGCTGCAAGAGGGGGGCATCGATGTGAAATTCTACTATCATGTCTCACTGTCACGCAGCAACAATGATAAACCCCGGTCAGACAGTTGTCGTACCTGAAAACGGTGCTTGTGTAATTTCCGGGTACTGAAGGCTGACGGCAGTATGAACCGGGGTATAGTTGCTTCAAGCACCAATTGACAGCACTCAGGAAATCCACTTAAATTCACAGCATGGCCTACCATGTCTCGGGCTATGAGACACGTCTGGGACCGCGATTACGTCTCAGAGATTCTCTCCCTGATACGTTCCTTCGTACGTCCCCTCGTGAGCGGCGTCAGCGAGAACAAGCTGTGCGATCCGCGCGCCCTGTTCGAGTTCGATCGGGTGGTGAACCTCCAGTAGCCCCTCTCCGCGTCCCTCGTAACCGGCGTCCCAGACAGCCGTATCGAGCATGCAGGAGTTGCGGAGCAACGACGACCGAGGAAGGAGAAAGCCGATGTGGCCATCCGGAATGACGACGCGATCGGCGTACTCGACGATGTAGCCGCCGCGGTTGAGGTGGTAGACGCCGTCGTCAGGCTCGATTTCCTGCCGGTCGCCGACGGTCTTGTCGTTGCGTTCGATGCGCCCTGGCTCGGTTTGCTCGTAGACCGCCCCGAGCGTGAGGTCGACGCCGTTCGGTTGCACCTGCGAGTCTCTCAGATCGCCGAGAGCATCGGCGACGAACCGCCCGCTTTTGAACATACGCGGTTCTGTGCGAGTGTCGTGGAAAGACCTGCCGGTCTGGACGACCGCTGTCCCGACCTGTTGACTCGCTTCTGAGTGACGGACGGCACGGATTTTTATATGAAAAATACGACGGAATACGCGGGATTTATACCGCCGCGCCATCCATTGACGCACGTTATGGGACAGACGCTTACGGAAAAAATTCTCGGCGACCATCTCGTCGAAGGGGAGCTAACACCCGGAGAAGAGATCGGGATCGAGATCGATCAGGTGCTGACACAGGACACGACCGGGACGCTCGTCTGGCTGCAGTTCGAAGCGCTGGGCCTCGAAGAGGTCCAGACGGAACTGGCCGCCCAGTACTGTGACCACCAGACCTATCAGTTCGACTTTAAGAATACCGACGACCACCGCTTCCTCCGCTCTGCGGCAGGCACGTTCGGGGCCCACTTCTCGCGCCCCGGCAATGGTATTTGTCACAACGTCCACAAGGAGAACTTCGCCGCACCCGGCAAGACGATGCTCGGGTCCGACTCCCACACACCGACCCCCGGCGGCCTCGGCGAACTCGCCATCGGGTCCGGTGGCCTCGACGTCGCCGTCGCGATGGGTGGCGGCGCCTACTACATTGAGATGCCGGAAGTCGTCAACGTCCGTCTCGAAGGCGAACTGCCCGAATGGGCTACCGCCAAGGACGTCATCTTGGAGCTGCTCCGCCGGCTGTCGGTCAAGGGCGGCGTCGGCAAGGTGCTGGAATACACCGGTCCCGGCGTCGAGACGCTGACCGTCCCCGAGCGGACGACCATCACCAACATGGGGACCGAGCTCGGTGCGACGTCCTCGATCTTCCCGACGGACGACCAGACCAAGGATTACCTCGAACGCCTCGGCCGCGAGGACGTCTTCGAGGACATCGGCCCCGACGAGGACGCCGAGTACGCCGACGAGATCGTCGTCGACCTCTCGGACCTCGAACCGCTCATCGCCGAGCCGTCCATGCCTGACAACGTCGTCCCTGTCTCCGAAGTCGAGGGCGTCGACGTCGAGCAGGTCATGATCGGCTCCTGTACGAACGGTGCCTACGAGGACATCCTCCCGGCCGCGAAGATGCTGGAAGGGCGCAACATCGACAAGAAGACCGAGATGATCGTCGCCCCCGGCTCCAAGCAGGCCTCCGAGATGCTGGCCCGTGAGGGCTGGACCGCGGAGATGATGGCCGCCGGCGTCAACTTCTCCGAGGCGACGTGTGGTGCCTGTATTGGTATTGGTCACGTCCCGGCCTCCGACTCCGTCTCCCTGCGGACCTTCAACCGCAACTTCGAGGGTCGCTCCGGTATCGAGGACGACAACGTCTACCTCTGCTCGCCGGAAGTCGCCACCGCGGCGGCCATCAAAGGCGAAATCGTTGACCCGCGGGACCTCGCAGACGAACTCGGCGACCTCGAGGCCCCCGGTCTGGAAATGCCCGACCAGTACATCGGCAACTCCGAATCGGACCTCATCGCGCCGGACAACGCCGTCGACGACGAACTCATCAAGGGCCCGAACATCGGCGACGTGCCGCTGAAGGACCCGCTGGAGACCGAAGTCGGTGGTGAAGCCCTCCTGAAGATGGAGGATAACATCACGACGGACCACATCATCCCGGCCACGCAGGACATCCTGATGTACCGGTCGAACGTCCCGAAGCTCTCCGAGTTCACGCTCTCGCGCGTCGATGACACGTTCGCGGAGCGCGCACTCGAAGCTGACGGCGGCGTGCTCGTCGCTGGCGAGAACTACGGTCAGGGCTCCTCGCGCGAACACGCGGCCCTGTGCCCGATGTACCTGGGTATCGAGACCGTCCTCGCACAGAGCTTCGCCCGCATCCACAAGGCGAATCTGTTCAACTTCGGTATCGTCCCACTCACCATCGACGAGGAAACCTACGAGCAGATCGACGAAGGCGACGACATCGAGATCGTCGACGACGCGGCCGAGGCCGTCAAGTCCGGCCAGACGGAGTTCACCATCCGCGTGAACGACGACTGGGAAGCGACCGGCCAGCTCGACGCCTCCGAGCGCGAACGCGAGATCCTCGCCGCCGGTGGCAAGCTCTCGCACACGAAGCAGCAGCACGACGAAGGCGGCGCTGCACCTGCTGACGACTAAAGTGAGTCGCGAAGCGACCTCAAATCCCGCAGCGGGACCGTAGGTCCCGCGACAGAGCGATTCCGAGCGTAGCGCGGTCGCCTTCTGACCGCGACTTTTTTGAGCAGTGAAACGAGGCCTAGTATCACGTTTAGCTCAGATAGCGGGACACCGGAACCGCAACAGCACCATACAGATCAGGCCCACTCCGTAGCCAGTACTGCTTCACTCTAGCGTATGCAGTCAGCTCTAGCAGAACCTACGCCTAGTACAACTCGGCAGCGATGGAAAAGTTTGGAAAGAGGGGTGGGGGTGGGGGTGGTGGCACCCAAAACGGGTGCACTTACATATAGACTCGTCAGACTAAAGAACCTTCCGGAGTTCTAACTCTGGCCCGGCCTGATTGATGCATGAATTATCAGCACCTATCGACAAACAGTCAGAAGCCGCGGTATCTTCGGTTGGCGGTAACACATATGTATGTCCATACCGAAGTGTACACGTGACAACGGTCGCTCCTGACGGACCGGAGACGCCGGATACGCCAGCGGTTCGACGCGCCGTCCGTGCGGATCTCATCGAGGTCCATCGTATCGAGCAGGCGTCATTTCCACAGCCATGGCCGTTTTCTGCACTGGAGAGCTATCTCGGCGAAACGGGGTTTCTCGTCGCCGAAACCGGAAACGACGACGGTGACCCGCCTGCTGTCGCAGGCTACGTCGTCGCGGATACGGTGCCGAACCATGGTACCCCGCTCGGCCACATCAAGGATATTGCGGTCCGGCCGGCGTACCGACGGCAGGGGGTTGCGAGCGCGCTGTTGACCCATGCGATGGAGGTTATCGACGAGACGGGTGCTGGCTCGGTCAAGCTAGAGGTCCGGGCCGACAATGGCGGAGCGCGAAAGCTCTACCGGCGCTTTGGGTTCGAACACCGCAAAACGATCCCGAACTACTATAGCAATGGTGAGGACGCATTGGTAATGGTCCGCCTGCTGTAGGCGTTCTGTCTCACTCCGTTGTTTTATCTTCCCAACTCCAGCCTCGGCGAAGAGCGGGAACACAGGTCTGAAACGACGACTGCTCCGAGACCCCGACTGCATATACGGCTCCGCATCCACGCTTTGCACACCGATGGGATACGCCTGTCCAGTGTGTGACGACCCGCAAGCCGATGACGTGCATCTGGCGAACCACCTCGCGTTTACCGCGATGACCGGCGGCGACGACCACGAAGCGTGGCTCGACGAGCGCGTCCCCGACTGGGGGCAACTCGGCGAGGACGAACTGTCCACCGAAGTCGTCGAATACGCCGAGGAGACGGAGTTCCCGCAGATGTTCGAGGATACCGTCGACCGCAGTGACGATGGGCATAGCCACGACCACGCGCACGGACACGGCCACGGCGACCTCCCGCAGGGCGCGGACCGCCACCGGGGATCGAACGCGCTCAGCGACCACGACAACGAGGTGCTGGCCGAGGCCCGAGACCTGACGCGGGAGATGCTACGCGATAGCGACGAGAAGAGCGATGCAGACGCCACTGATAGCGACACGTCGGCGTCCGGCGATGGCGACGACACTGACGCAACCGAAGACGAAACCGAATAGTCCCGCCGGCAGCAAGGGGATGTATGGACACTGAGGGGCAGTTTGCGCCGGCATCGGCAGCCGAGGCCCGCGAGCGCTACGATGCGTTCGGGCCGACAGCGCAAGTCGTCGTCAAGGAAGTCGCGAAGGCGATGGGTCTCGACGCAGAAACCTACGAAGAGCGAGTTACCAGCGAGGTGGTCGAAACCGCCCGCGACGTGCTGTTCGCGGAATCGCTCGCGGTTCAGGTCGGCTCGATGGCGGAGTTCGAGGAGTGGCGCGAAGACACGGACTGCGAGGTGTCGCTGGTCGGCGCGGAGAACGTCGACAACGTCGTCTGGCACGCCGCCCCATTCGCAGAGCAAGCTGTCGCGGCGACGTTTCAGGACAAACGCCGGGCCGCTGTCGGGACGCTCCGTCGCCAGGCCTTCGGTCGCATCTACCACGAGGTCGTCTGATGCGCCCGGTCACACGGAACACCCTGCTTGGCATCATCGCCGTCGTCAGCCTGCTACTGGCGCTGGGTGCACTGCCGGGCCTCCTCAAGAGCGGCGACCCCTACTACGCTGTCGCCACGCCGACCGACGGTGAGTACAGCGTCGACAACGGCACGGCAATCAACTGGAGCAGCCAGTCCGAGCGGCGCTTCCCGTACACGAGCGAGGCGCTGGCCGATGCATCTCCGTCAACGTCTGGGCAGTCAGAGCCATACTGGCGCGGCCCGCTCGGATTCAAGGGCGCGTTCACCCACTCGCCCTTCGATGAACGCGACGCCTTGCGACAGCAGTACGATGGGGCTGTGACCGACGACGGCGTCGTCGTCCGGCACAACGGCACGTTTTACCACGTCGCGGTCCGACAGGACATATGACCCGCGAACCGGCCCACGAGTGGCCTATTGTCGAGAGCGAACGCGAGTACGAGACCGGCTGGTACACCGGCGGTTACGACCGAGTTCGCCAGCCTGACGGGTCCGAAAAGGACTACTACTGGGCTGAACTGCCCGATGCGGCCGTCGTGGTCGCCACGACTGGCGACGAACTCGTCATGGTCGACCAGTACCGCCCGACCATCCGGGAGCAGTGCCTCGAACTCCCGGCCGGCATCGTCGAGGATGACGAGTCATACACGACCGCCGGGGCGCGTGAACTCCGCGAGGAAACCGGTTTCGAGGCTGCCGGCGTCTCACTGATCGAGGAGTTCTCGTGTTCGACCGGCGTGCTCCGGCACCGACGTGGCATCGTCTTTGCAGAGGGACTCGAACCGGTCGACCGGGAACTTGACGACAACGAGTTCCTCTCGGTGACGACTGTGCCCATTGACGAAGCGCTACAGGTCGCCCGCCGTGAACCGGCCAACGACGCGACCATCGAAGGCATTCTGCTGGCACAGGCTGATGGCTTGCTGTAGCCGGTGAAGGTTTAGGTATCGCCCGCTAGCGGCTGAATATGGATGGCGAAATAGACGCCGACGAGCTGCGGTCGAAACTCGACGAGGAGGCGGCCCGGGTAGTCGATATCCGCTCACCCGGCGCGTTCGAGCGGGGTCACATCCCTGGGAGCGAGAACGTCCCGTTCCCGTCGCTTGTCGACGAAGTCGAACGGTTCGAAGGCGACGACGAGGTCGTGACAGTGTGTCCGAAAGGAAAGTCCAGCGTGCAGGCCGCCCGACTCATCGCGTCGTACGAAGGGTTTGAGGGCGACGTGGTAAGCTTTGAACCCGGTCTGAACGGCTGGGACGGGGCGCTGGAACGTGCCGAAGATGGAGAGACGCCGGTAGATACTGCGGCTGCTGACGGAGACACCGACGAAGGCCCTGCTGCACCGTTTTAGCCGCTGTTCGGAGTGAAATGGTGGCTCAGGAAAAGTCCATCGTCACAAGGGGCTCAGCGGGGGTAACATCTCGTCATCGCCACCAGCAGGTCGTAGTCCCCCACTCGGGAAAAGTGCATCCGTTGCGGACGGCGTGAACGGATGGTCTGACAGCACCTGTCGCTGGCAGCGACGCTGCCGCTCGGAGTGCACCGGACCACTGCCGACTCCGCCGGTAGCGATACAATCGTCTACATAGCAGACATATAAAATACCTATACGACGACAGCAAACACTCCGGCTGAGTGTCCGTGTCTAACACCGAGACAAGCCAGCCGCGGATCGAGCAGGCGCTCGCTGTCGTTCAGCGAGAGATCGATTGTATCGAGGCTGAACTGGCGGCGTTCAGGCGCTTTCGGACCCAGCTTGTAGCTATTGAGCCGACGGCACAATCTCCAGGCTCAGTCGACACGTCTGCGGGCGGGATGTCGGCGCTGAGTGTCCGGCAGCCGAAACCCGATACGAGCTTGCGTGCCGTCCGGGAAGCTTACCGAGAGACGGTCATGGCTGTACCACATTTCGACGCTGAGTACGATGACTCGCTGGAGGCCAACATGTCGATGGAGTTCGGGCCGGAACTCGGCACACAGATCGCGACGGGAACGCGCCTGACCCCGCAGTTGTATGAGGCACTGCTAACCGCGAGCGAGGGGGCACGCGACGAACGCGAGACGCTGCTCCCGGCGCTTGAAGACGAGCGGGAGTCGTTACAGTCTGTGCGAGCGACACTCGACAACTGTGAACGCCGCGGGGCCGCACTCGGTGCGAACGCGCACCGAACGACTGACCCGGCGCGACTCGACAGCATCGATGGTCAACTCGCCGAAATCGAGGCCGACTGCGAGGCAGTAGCAGCGACCCGCCAGCAACGGCTTCACAGCCGGTCAGCCGCCGCTCTCTCCGGTGTTGACGGAACCAGTCTCGCTCGGTATCTCTACGGCGACTGTCCGGTGACGTGTCCGGCGCTCGCTGACACTGTCGACTGTCTCGACACGATCAGGCGGCATCGTCGTCACTGCATCGTTTCGACAAGCTAGGGCCACAGGACGGCTGTCTCTACTTTTATACTGCCGAGTGGTCAGGACTGTGGTCGGGGCGCGGCTTTCTGGAGGGCGCTTTCGGCGATGTTGCCGCCGTAGTCGGCGGTTCGGGACAGGGAGTCGACGATGAGGCCCAGAACCTGTGCGCTCTGTGGGTCGAACTCCCGGATCTGGCCATCGACCCCGCGGGCAGTCTCGTCGACATCGGGGATCTGACTCCGGGCCGCGTTTGCCAGTTCGACGGCCTCGTCGGAGTCTTCAGCCAACAGGGCGTCCATCGCAGTCTCGGGGACTGCAATCGCCTCTGCTTCCAGCTGATCGAGCAGGTCGGCCGTTTCGCCGGTGATCTCTCCGATTTCTTGCGAGAGGCTGGCTATTTTGGTCGCGTGGTCGGCGATACGCTCGAGCTGGCGGGCGCTGGACTGGAAATCGAAGACGGTCTCGCGTGGGAACCCGATCTCGTTGGCCGCCGTTGGATTCCGGAGGACAGTTCGGAACACGCGCGAAACCATGTACCAGAGGCGGTCCACGTCGTCGTCGCGTTGCATCACGTCCGCTGCGAGGTCGTCGTCGTCCTCAATGAGTGCCTCGACAGCGTCGGAGAGCATCGTCAACGAGACCAGCCGCATACGCGTGATCGCGTTGTGGACAGACAGTTCTGAGGAATCCAGCAGGTCCTGCAGGACGACCCGGTCCGTCGTTTCCTCGATCATCTCTAGACCGACCAGTCCCTGTGTCGCATCACGGATAATGCGGCGCTGTTCGGCTGTTATCCGAGTTGCTTCGAGCTGGATAATGTCGAACCCGCTGACGTACATCGTCATCACCGCCCGCGTGAGTTCGTGCCTGTTTCCGAGTCCCTCCACGTCGAGACTCCCCTCTACGCGGCCGTTGTCCCGCTGTGGAGCGAGCAACAGTAGGTCCCGTTCAGCGTGGAATTCGACGACGCTGCCCGCGCTCACGTCGTTTTCTGTCGCCCACTCTTTGGGTAGTGAGACGGTGTATGTCGACCCGCCCGTCACCTGGACCTTGCGTGTCTCCATGTGACTGGCACTCGTTCACGGGATGATATAAATCCACTCATATCTATATACTATATTGGACCTCTAATATTTGGGGACATATTTCCCGGCTGAGGGTCGATTCTTCGACGATATTCGCCTGTAATAGTGGTGCAGACGGCTGAAACACCGTAATGTGTGTGGTTGTTCATATATGCCGTATACGAGTACTTGAGGCCCCAAAGACGGCAAGAAAGCTAATATATCTATACCTGTTCGTGGGTGTTTGTCATACCACACCTATATAGTACTAACGTAATAAATATAGCTATCTTAGCAGGTTACTTATTAGCTGTCTCACTGGACTCTGGTGATGGCGCACGACTCAAACGGGCTGTCAGAGTTCGTATCGCGGCGGAAATTTATCGCAACGACAGGTGCGACCAGTATCGCTGCGATCGCTGGCTGCTCCAGTGGAAGCAGTGACCCCGAGTCAGACGGAAGTTCCGGCGGCAGTGAGGACACCGAGGTGTCGACAGAGATGGAAGCGACCGAAAGCACCGATGCAGGCGGTAGTTCCGGCGGTACCAGCGCACTCGAATCCGGTGGCTCCTCAACGGTGTACCCCATCGCCAACACCGCGGCCTCGTACTGGAACGCCAACCGGCCGGCCAGCGACAGTGAGTACTGGCCCCACGGCGAGTACGACATCGACACGGACCAGAATCTCGCTGACTACTGGGCGGGTCTCTACGGGTTCGAAGCTGGCGGCGAAGACGGCCCGCCGTTCCAGTTCACGGTCGGCCTTTCCCACTCCGGGACCGGCGTCGAGAAGGTCATGAACGGTCAGAACGACATGGGTAATTCCTCCGGGAATGTCGAGGACGAACTCCCGGACCGGGACTCCTACGACCAGTTCATCGACCACGTTGTCGGCGTGGACGGCCAGCCGCTGGTCGTCTCCCAGGAGATCGCCGACGCCGGTGTCGAGCAGATCACCGGCGACCAGCTCAAAAGCCTCTACAAGGGCGAACTCACCAACTGGAGCGAACTCGGTGGCCCGGACCGCGAGATTCAGGTGCTGGGCCGCGTCAAGGGCTCTGGGACGCGAACCTCCTTCGTCTCCAACGTCTTTGGTAATCCCGAGGCGGACACCACCGTCGCCAACCGCTACGGCCAGAACCAGCGTCTCGCGCAGGCTATCGCACAGGCCGACAACGCTATCAGCTACCTTGCGCTGGCGTTTATCGACACCGACGGCCTGTCCCCCGTCGGGCTGGAATGGGAAGGAACGACCTACAGCTATCAGGACGACGAGAACGGCCTCGACTCGACGGCATACCCCCTCTCGCGGGACCTCCATATGTACACGTGGGAAGGCACCTCGAAGAAAGAGGCCGCAGTCATCAACATGATCCTGTCCGACTTCGGCCAGGACACCTTCGTTGCGCCGAACAACTACTTCCAGCTTGGCGCACGCCGCCGCGAGGAAGAGCGCGCCAAGCTTCCCGATCAGGTGTAATTGACCCCAGCCGACCCGATCTGACGATTATCGACCGTGTCGGTCGATTTTCCATACTATGACAGAAGACATACCTACGACGGAGGGCGAGGCGGTGTCAAGCGGAGACAGAGTTGACGGGTCAACGCTCGCTGTCGGTACGATAGCGACGACGCTGGTGGCGACGATTCTCGTCTTCCTGTTTCGGCCGGCCCTGGCGTTGCCCATGCTGCTGGCGTTCGTGTTCGTTACGGCGGTTGGCTGGGTCACCTATCAGGCTGAGGTTGCACGTCTACTCACGCTGATCGCGACGGTGCTAACGGTGTTGACCGTCGCGTTCATCACGTTCTTCCTGTTCGCAAGTGCACTGCCGGCGTTTCTCGAACGTGGGCTCGGACTACTGTTGATCCCAGAACAGGGCGGAGCGGCCCGCTGGTTCTTTTGGCTCGAAACCGTCCTGCCGTCTGATCCGACGTACTGGAACCCCCTCAGCGGGGCCTACTCGCTGATACCGATGATCTGGGCGACGGTGGTCGTCACCGTCATCGCGGGTGCGGTGGCGGGGCCGCTCGGCCTGTTCGGCGCGCTGTTCATCGCCGAGGTCGCCAGCGACCGCCTGCGGGAGCTCATCAAGCCCGGCGTGGAGATCCTGGCCGGCATCCCCTCCATCGTCTACGGGTTCATCGGCTTCCAGGTGTTGAACGGCTTCATCCAGACGAACTTCCTCGATGACGGGGCGAGCTTCCTCATCGCGGGGATCGTCGTGGGCGTGATGGCGCTGCCGACGGTCGTCTCCGTCGGCGAGGACGCTCTCTCCAGCGTCCCTCAGTCGATGGGTGACGGTTCCGTCGCCATGGGCGCAACCGAGTGGCAGACGATGAAGAGCATCTCCATCCCGGCGGCGTTCTCGGGTATCTCCGCGGCCGTCATTCTCGGTCTGGGTCGAGCCATCGGTGAGACGATGGCCGTCGCCGCGATCATGGCCTCGGGAACGCAGTTCGCCGACCCACTGTTCGACATCTTCGACGCGAACGCAACGCTGACCAGCCTGATTGCGACCCAGTACGGGAGCGCCTCCGAGAGTACCGTCGACGTGCTGTTCGTCGCCGGCGTCATGCTGTTCGTCATCGTCGCCGGGATGAGCATCGTCTCGCAGTACATTGAGCGACGTATGCAGCGGAAACTGAAGGGGCAACAATGAGTGACGCGTACGCGACCACGGACCGACTTGTCAGTGCGGATTCGAACAGCTACGACCGAGGACTCGATACGGCGATCGCGCTGAGCGTCGTCGGCTTCACGCTCGGGCTCGTCACGCTCGTGAATCTTGTCCCGCCCGGTGCCAGCGGCAGTACCCTCACCACGGCGCTCGGGACGCTACTTGCTGTCGTCGTCGGAGCGGTCGGCATCACCGGCCTTGCTTCCTACACCAACGTCGTTCCGGTCACCTCTCAGCGAGTGCGCGGCATCGGGCTGGGCCTCGTCGTCTCGACGCTTGCGTTGACCGCGCTTGCCGCGGCCCTCCCTGTGACGATGGCGACACTGCTTGGAATCGTATTGCTGGCCGAAGCGCTGGCGATCACTGCTGCTGGTGTCTCTTCCCGGCTCGAACTCGTGGACACGGAGCCGAACATGAGCGCCGGGCTGCTCTCCGGCAGCGCGCTCGGCGCAATCGGCCTGGCTATGGGGGCCGCCGTCGGTGGTGCGCTCACCGGTGCCGGCTCACTGCTGTGGCTCGTCGGGGCCGTCGTCGCCGGCGTCGGGCTGTTCCTGCTGGCGATTCTCCCCCGTGAGGACCTCGGTTCGACGCTCCCAACGGCTATCGTCGTCGGCGCGCTCGGACTGACAATCGTGACCGGCACCATCGGCGTCGGCTGGCAGTGGAACTCGCAGACGCTCTCCGGTGGTTTCACCGGCGGTGCAGTCATCCCCGTGTTCCTCTTGGTCGGGACGCTCCTGTCGGCCTGGTCGGCCGCCAAGTGCCGGGCCGGGTTCGGCGCTCGGGGCCGCGAGTACGGGGCCTTCCTCGTCATCAACCTCAACGCCTTCCTGATGGTGGCCGTGATGGCGACAATTGTCGTGTTCGTGACCGTCAAAGGCGTCGGATACGCCTTCCACGGACTCTCGATTGGCGCGCTTACCGCACTGGTCCTCCTGACGCCAGCCCTCCTCGCCGCGGTCCAGTTCGCTCGCACACCTGCGGGCACGAATGACTGGAACAGCGGCGCTCGACAGCTATTCCGGGTCCTCCCACTGGCGGCAGTCGGCGCGCTTGCCGCGATGTTTGCGAGTGTCCTCATCACTGGGTCCCCGCTGCGTTACTCCTATGCCTACACTGTTCAGGTCAACCGACAGGGGCAGGCACTCGAGACGGCATTCACGGTGACGCCCGACACGACAATCGGAACGCTACTGCTGATCGCACCGGCGGCGCTGCTCGCGGTCATCTTCTTCCGCTCGTTCGGTTCGCTCCGAAAGGTCGGGTCACAGTCCGAGCGAACCGACTCGATCCGACAGGCTGTCCCGACCGCGGTTCTCGCGATAATCGCGCTCATCGGCTTCTTCCTCGTGTTCGGCCCGGCTCCGTTCGGCCTGCCGCTCGGCGAGACGCTCGGATTCGCCGCCGTCGCCGCCGGGTCGGCCGTCGCAGGCGGCCTCGCGGTCTACCCGCTCGTCGGCGTGCTCGCCAGCGACGGGCCGACGTTGGCGGAGAGCGCACAGTCCGAGGCACCGCTGTTCACGCTGGGGGTGTTCGGCGGTCTCGGGCTGCTGCTGGCCGCACTGCTGCTCCAGCCAGTTGCCGGCATCAATCCACAGGTCGGCCCGGTGAACCTCGTGCCTGCGGTCGCTCTCGGGGCCGCTGTCGCTTCGCTCGCACTGGCGACGCTCACGACCGTCGCAAAGCGGTCCAGCGAGGCGACGATCACCCGTCGGCTCCTGACCGAGGAGACGCGACTCGGCCTCGTCGGCACGGCCGGCTTCACCGCGCTGGTGGGCCTGCACGTGGCCGTTACCGGCACGTCGTTCAACGTTCTCGGCGTCTCCATCGCCAACGAGGGGAGCCTCTCGTGGCCGATGGTGATGGAGGCCTACATCCCGCTGGGGGCCGAGCCCGGTGGCATCATGCCTGCCATCATCGGCACGGTGTGGCTGGTCGTCGGCGCGACGCTGTTCGCGGTCCCGCTGGGTGTCGGTGCCGCGGTGTTCCTCACCGAGTACGCCGAGCAGGGCCAGTTCACCGCGCTCGTCGAAATCGCGACGAACGCGCTCTGGAGCACGCCGAGCATCGTCTTCGGCCTGTTCGGGGCCGCGTTCCTGATCCCGCGGCTGGGCGGTGACGAGTCCCTGCTGGCCGGGATGCTGGTGCTTGGGTTCATGCTCCTGCCGCTGGTGCTCATCACTTCGCGGGAGTCGATCAAGGCTGTCCCCGACGAGTACCGTGACGCCAGCGCGGCGCTGGGTGTAACCCAGTGGGAGACAATCAAGAGCGTCGTTCTGCCGGCGGCGATGCCGGGCGTCATCACCGGCGTCATCCTCGGCGTCGGCCGCATCGCCGGTGAGACCGCCCCGCTCATTCTCGTGCTGGGGTCGACGCTGAACGCGACGGCTGCCGTCGATGTCATTGGCGGTTTCCGTTTCGTCTCGGGGCCACCATTCATCGCCAACGACGCCTTGCTGACGGCCTCAGCGTCGTTACCGACGCAGGTGTGGGCCGTCATCGCGGCCGGGGTGTCGGGGTCGCCACAGATGGGGTGGGCGACGGCGTTTATTTTGCTGATGGTCGTCCTGACGTTCTACGCAGTCGGTATCACGGCGCGGACGTACTTCCGGAGGAAACTCAACTATGAGTGATAGCATCAACACGGAGCCGAGCACGGACACGCAAACGAACGGCGGACGGACGGTCGAAACCGCATCGCCAAGTGCTGAAACAACGGCCGGTGAGAGCGAAGAGCAGGTCCGCGAGGAGTGGCGGCACTACGAGTTCGATGGTGACACGAAACTCTCAGTCGATAACCTCGACGTGTGGTACGGCGACGACCACGCGCTCAAGGACGTCTCGATGGAGATCCCGGAAAACAGTGTCACGGCACTCATCGGCCCGTCCGGATGTGGCAAGTCGACGTATCTGCGGTGCCTGAACCGCATGAACGACCGAATCAAGGCCGCCCGCATCGACGGCTCGGTCGAACTCGAGGGCACCGAGATTTACGACCCCAACGCCAACCTCGTCGAGCTGCGCAAACGTATCGGGATGGTGTTCCAGTCGCCGAACCCGTTCCCGAAATCCATCCGGGAAAACATCTCGTACGGTCCCCGCAAGCACGGCGACATCAACAAGGGCCTGCTCGCGCGTTTGTTCGGCCGCGACGACACGGAGCAGGAGGGCGAACTCGTCGAGCGCTCACTAAAACAGGCCGCCCTGTGGGACGAGGTCAGCGACCGTCTCGATGACAACGCACTCGGCCTCTCGGGCGGCCAGCAACAGCGGCTCTGTATCGCCCGCTGCCTGGCCGTCGACCCCGAGGTCATCCTGATGGACGAGCCGGCGTCGGCGCTTGACCCCATCGCCACGTCAAAAATCGAGGACCTCGTCGAGGAACTGTCGAAGGACTACACCGTCGTCATTGTCACCCATAATATGCAGCAGGCTGCCCGCATCTCCGACCAGACTGCCGTGTTCCTTACCGGCGGCGAGCTGGTCGAGTACGACGACACGGACAAAATCTTCGAGAACCCCGAGAGCCAGCGCGTTGAGGACTACATCACCGGCAAGTTCGGGTAACCCATGTCACGAGAGTCGTACCAGCAACTGCTGGACGAACTCCGGGAGCACGTGGTCGAGATGGGCGACCTCGTTGTTGAGCGGCTCGAAGCGGCGCTCACTGCGCTCCGGACCGTCGACCGGGAGATGGCGCAGTCTGTCATCGACGGCGACGACGATATAAACGAGCTGTATCTGGCCCTCGAAGCCGACTGTATCGACCTCTTTGCCCTCCAGCAGCCGGTCGCGACCGACCTCCGCTTTGTCGCCGCCTCGTTCAAGATTATCACCGACCTCGAACGCATTGCGGACCTTGCCACGAACCTCGCAGCGTACGCACAGTCGGCTAATCGTCGACTCGCTCCCGAGGTTGACGTCGATACCATCGGCTGCGAAGCCATCGAGATGGTCGAGCGCAGTATCGACGCCTATCGGCGGGAAGATGTCGAGGAATGCCGCGCTATCGCGGCTGACGACGACGCGCTCGACGCGCTCTGCCAGCGGGCCAGCGAGACCGTCGCTCGGGACCTCATCGAACGAGAGGCCGACACGAACGACGGCTGGGCGGTCGAGCAGCTACTCGATGACGTTTCCCGGCTCCTGCTGACGGTTCGAGACCTCGAACGCGTGGGCGACCACGCTGTCAACGTTGCGGCACGCACGCTGTACATGGTCGAAACCGACTCGGAACTCATCTATTAACCATGGAAACCCGAAAGATACAGACCGTCGGCGGCGGCACATACACCGTTTCGCTGCCGAAAGAGTGGGCCGAATCGGAGAACTGTACGGCCGGGACGGCGGTGAACCTCCACACGCATATTGACGGGCTACTCGTGATTCAGACACCCGAGTCCCGGACCACGCCGCGGAACCACGTCACCCTAGAAGTCGGCAACGACGACCCGGCCGAAATAGAGCAGTTGTTGCGAGCGGCCTACGCTGCCGGAGTCGAGTCCGTCGTCCTCGAAGTCCCCGACGGCTACAGCGACGAGCAACACCGGGCCATCGAACGCGTCACCCGGAACCTGAGCGGCGTCACTATCGCTGAGGAGACCGAAACGCAAGTCACGGTCCAGACGTTGCTTGACGCTGGCGAGGTGTCCGTCAGGCAATCGGTCCGCCAGCTCCAGTTCGTCGCCCTGTCGATGCACCGGGACGCGATGGCCGCGCTGACGACCGGGACGACCAGCGACCGGTGGGGTGACCGTGACGAGCAGGCCGACCGGCTGTACGCCATGATCGACCGCTACTTCGAGCGGGGACTGGCACGGCTCGACGAGATCGATTCGCTCGGGCTGACCCGTCCCGAACTGTTCACCCTCTGGGGAACCGCGAACGAACTCGAACGCGTGGCTGACCACGCCGAACGCATCGGCACCATCGCCGACCAACTCGACGGCCAGCCAACCGGTTCCATCGTCACTGCCCTCGAAGATATCGCTCAGGACGTTCGCACTGTCGTCGAGGACGCTGTCCGAGTGATCATTGGCGACGCCTGTGTCGACACCGCCCGACAGACACTGGCTACGCGCCGGGCCGTACGCCAGCAGATAACGAGCCTTGACCGCCAGCTGTTCGAATCGGGCGACGCCGACTACCGCCTCACCCGAGCCCTCGATAGCCTTGCCAGAACAGCTGAACACGGCGGCAATATTGCCGAGTTCGGTCTCCGGATGGCCGTCCGCGACGGCGCGCTCACGGCTTCCGAAACCGGCACTGACGAAGCGGACACGACGAGTTCAACAGCCGAAACAGAGTCCTGACGAACGCACAGCACACAAGGGCCATCGGCTCCGAGATCCGCTATGATCGATTGGGACGTGTATCTCGTCACGCAGGCGTCGCTTTCGGCGGGCCGGACAACCGACGAAATCGTCGCGGACGCGATTGACGGCGGTGCCGGTGTCGTCCAGCTCCGCGAGAAAAACCGGACCGCACACGAACGCTACGAACTCGGGCAGGAACTGCGGGAACTGACCCGCGAGGCTGGCGTCACGTTCGTCGTTAACGACCGTGTCGACATCGCACAGGCCATCGACGCCGACGGGGTCCACCTCGGCGACGACGACCTCCCCGTTTCTGTTGCCCGGGATATCCTCGGTGACGATGCGGTCATCGGGCGCTCGGTTTCGACCGTTGAAGACGCCCGGGAAGCGGCGGCGGCTGGTGCGGACTACCTCGGCGTTGGTGCGGTGTATGCCACTGGCTCGAAAGACGACATCGACGACGAGGAGTACGCCGTCGGCACCGACCGCGTCGCTGCTATCGCCGAGGCAGTGGACATTCCCCTTGTCGGTATCGGTGGCATTACGACCGAGAACGCCGCCGAGGTCGTTGATGCCGGGGCCGACGGTGTGGCTGTTATCACCGAGATTACGACGGCCGACGACCCGGCGGCAGCGGCTGACGCATTGCGACACGCAGTCGAACGCAGTCAGTAGCCCCGGCAGCCGTCGGCGACTGTGCGCACACTCCTGAACTAGCCCAGCGAAAGGGGGCGACACTCCCGACACAGCACAGCGGTCAGCCAACGATGAACTCGGGCGCAACGACGGAGGCAACGACGAGACAGAGCAACACGAGAATCGCCACGGAGCGGAGGACACCGGCCGTTTGCCGCCGACTTGCCGGCAGCGCTTCGGCAATGCCAGCCATTCCTGTCCCGATCACCATGACGAGCAGCCAGGTAACTGGAGACCCGTCCACAACCCAGCCGTAGAGATACAGGCCGGCGAAGATGAGTGCACCGGCGGCGTGGACGAGTGTAATCGGGCGTCCGGACGGCTCACTAAAGAGCGTCTCACTGATACTGGAGGGCATCGCCGACGTATTCTCATCGAGAAATAATAAACAGCACTGGTACTTGCCCAATAGCGCCGACCCGGTCCCGACAGCGAACGGTTCTGGGTGGGTCCGATGTCCTGTGGCTACGCCGACTGCTGCAGTTTCTCGCGCAACTGTCGCTCAGTGACGTGGTACTTGAACGCCGGCGACCCGTTGACGAAGACGTAGGGCACGCGCTCGCCGTACTCCTCGCGGAGGTCGGGATCTTCGTCGACGTCGACGAGGTCCAGCTCGATGGCGGTCCCCTCGTCGTCGGCGACCCGCTCGATTGTCTCGATGGCCTCCTCACAGAGATGGCAGTCCTCCCGCGTGTAGACGGTGACCGGTACGTCGCTCATCACTGGAAACACGGGGACGACGGCATAAGACTCTCACTCTCTGGCCGGCGATAGGTTTCAGTGTCTCGCGCCCGTAACCGGGCCAATGACAGGCTGGACTATCGAAGATATGCCCCCGCTGACGGACCGAACCGTGGTCGTGACTGGCGCGAACAGCGGGCTGGGACTCGAAGGCTCGAAGGCGTTCGCTCGCAGAGGCGCGACGGTAGTGATGGCCTGCCGGAGCGTCGAACGCGGTGAATCGGCCGCCGCGGAGATCCGCGAGGCCGTTCCGAACGCAACGCTCGATGTCCGAGAGTGTGACTTGGCCGACCTGTCGAACATCGCCTCGTTCGCCGACAGCCTCCGGGACGACTACGACGCTGTCGACATCCTCTGTAACAACGCCGGCGTCATGGCGATTCCCCGGAGCGAGACGGCCGACGGCTTCGAGACGCAGTTCGGCGTCAACCATCTGGGCCACTTCGCACTGACTGGGCACCTGCTCGACCTGCTCGGGGCTGCCGACGGTGAATCCCGAATCGTCACGCAGTCCAGCGGCGCGCACGAGATGGGCGAGATCGATTTCGACGACCTGCAGCGTGAGCGCTCCTACGGGAAGTGGTCGGCCTACGGCCAGAGTAAGCTCGCGAACCTCCTCTTCGCCTACGAACTCCAGCGGCGTCTGGGTAACCATGGTTGGGACGACGTGCTAAGCGTCGCCTGCCACCCCGGCTACGCCGACACCGACCTCCAGTTCCGCGGGCCGCGGGAGATGGGGTCGACACTGCGAACCGCGGCTATGGGCGTTGCCAATGCTGTGCTCGCACAGTCCGCTGCACAGGGTGCGCTACCGATGCTGTACGCCGCCACCGCCGAGGATGTTATCGGCGGGGAGTACGTCGGGCCCGGCGGCCTGTTCGATATGCGCGGCTCCCCCGAGTTCCAGCAGTCAAACGCCGCTTCACAGGACGAGGAAACCGCTGAGCGGCTCTGGGCGGTCTCGACCGACCTCACTGGCGTCGAGTACGACTTCGAGCGCACCTGAGGACGGTCGACAGTGCTGCCGCGAGAGGACGGAGCCTGTAATCCCCACTTTTTCCCCGCCGGACCGTGAATCCCGCCGGCACATGCAACCAGTCGAAATCTCGGTCAGGCTGCTTGCAGGACTTGCCCTGATCCTCGCGAACGGCTTCTTCGTCGCTATCGAGTTCGCGTTGACAAGAGCCAGACAGTACGACGAATCGGAGTTCGACGAACCCGGCCTCCGGCGTGCCTGGGAGATGACTGACGACTTGGAGATCTATCTGACGAGCTGTCAGGTCGGTATCACCGCCTCCAGTATCGCCGTCGGTATCATCGCCGAGCCGGCGCTCGCGGCCATCTTTGAGCCCTACTTTGAGTCGTCGGTCCTGGCTGGGGTCGGCCTCGGTGGTGCTATCGCTTTCCTCCTTATCAACCTCGTCCACCTTACCCACGGTGAGCAGACGCCGACGTATCTCGGCGTTGAGCGCGCGAAGTTCGTCTGTCGGTACGGCGCGACGCCGCTGTACTACTTCGCCATGCTCATCTCGCCGATTATCGCCGTCGGTGACGGGATCGCCAAGTGGACACTAGGGCTGTTCGGTGTCGAAATGTCCGGCGCGTGGCTCGAAGCTGAAGTCGATAGCATCGAGTCCCGGGGCGAGCTGCGAAACGAACTCGGCTCCGTTCTAGACCGCGGCGACGTATCCGATGAACGCCGCGAGGAGGTCCTCTCCGCGTTCCGCGTCGGTGACCGCGAAGTCAGCGAGGTGATGGTCCCACGGGAAGACATCGTTGCGCTATCCCCGACCGACGACGACGCGACCAACGCCGAGCGGATCGCCGAGACGCCACACACCCGCTACCCGCTCGTCGGCGAGGCGCTCGAAGATTTCCTTGGCATCGTCTACATCCCCGCGCTCGTCGACGAGCGCGAGGAACAGGCCGGCGACGGCGGCCTGCTTGACCGTATCGACCTCGAAGCCGTCGCCTCGCCGCCGATGACGATGTCGCCGGAGACGACTGTTAGCGATGCCATCGACCAGTTCCAGGCCGAGCGCCAGGAACTCGCGTTCGTCCTTGCGGACGGCGAAGTCGTCGGGCTGGTCACGGTCACCGACCTGCTCGAAGAGGTCGTCGGCGACATTCAGGACCCAATGGACGCCGAGGCCGGCGTCGCCTGACGCTGAAAGCATTTACCGGTCGGCCGGCAACCGACGGCTATGCCCTCCCGCCGGACCGTCATCGGTACCGTTGCCTGTACGCTCGTTACCGGCTGTTCCGGACTCAGCGACCCGTCGTCGCAGGAAGCCACAGCGACGCCAGCCCCAGTAGTATTGTCACCTGTCGACGCCGCGGCAGTGCCCCACACAGCGACCGTCGGCATCTTTTCGGAGACGACTACAGAACTTATAGCTGCTACCCGCGACGCCTCGGCAGCCGTAACGGACCACGGGTGGGCGCATGTGCTTCATCAGTTCGACTGCTTCGCGTTCGACGGGACGACGTACGCGGTCGTCGAGCGGACCAGCGGGTCCGTCGGGTACGTCAAAGAGTACAGCGTGAGCGAAGTCGACAACCCCGGGAACGAGTCAACGGTTCGCGTGGCCGACCTTCCGGGCAGCCACCGGCGCACCGCTGTCGACGCGATTGCAGCGGGAAAGCACCGCTATGACTCCGATAAGGGCGGCTTCGAGCCAAACAGCTCGGTGTACGCCTACAACGGGTCGTACTACGTGTTCTCGCTGGAGGACACCGCCGACAAGCCCACCGTAGTCAGGTATTCGGTCGAACCGACGGACGGCAACCGATGTGTAACGCTCGAACCGCTGTCACTCGACGCCGCCCAAGTTGAGGCACTCGACGCGACCCTCCAGCCGGATGCGGCGTCGACTGTCACTGATGACCCAGCTCAGACACTCGCAGCGTCGGATGCGGGATTTGTCATCCGGGACGGCACCTGCTACGAACTGTCCACTCCGAACGACGGGACGGGAACCTGAGACGGTTATTGCGGCGGCGTGTAGAAGTTGACCGTCTCCAGCGGCCCGTCCCCGTCGTTTTCGATGCTGTGGCGTTCACCGGCCTCGATGCGGACGAGGTCGCCAGCGTCAATGCGGTGGGTGTCACCATCGACGGTAACGACGCCGGTACCGCTGGCCACGAACAGCCACTGGTCGCTGTCCTCATGATAGTTCTCCGGCCCGCCGACGGACCGGCCGGGCTCGACAGTCATCTCCGCGACCTGTGCCTCGTCAGTCTCCATGGCGACCTCGAAGTAGCGGCCGAACTCGAGACGCGTCTGTTCCATATCTGCCTGTCCGGCCGTGCAACCGAGTCGCTTTCGTCGATGGACCGGTCTCACACGACTCACTCTCTGCCCGCGAGACTCCCGACCCGCCCGGTGAGCCGGGCTGCAAGCCCCTCGAAATGAGCGGTACTCCAGCCAGCGACGATGAGTGCGCCGACCGTGTTGAACACGAGGTCGTTCACGATGTCGCTCGTCCCGTACTGGGCGAGGACCGCCTCGCCGCCGATGATCGACGCAATACCGCCGCTGGCGAACTCAAGGATCTCCCAGCCGAAACCCACAGCGAGGACGAACAGGACGACGAAGGTCGCTCGGAACTCCCTGTTGAAATCAACCGCCCCGGAGTGGCGTTCGACCGCTCGTGCGATCGCGTATCCCACGCCGGCCACGAGCGACGCTGAGACGGCATGGGCCAGACTGTCGTACCAGCCAACCGCTTCGTACAGTTCGAACGCGCCGGCCGCGTGCAGCGTCGATGCCACTGTGATCCACAGCACAAGACCAGTGTTCGTTGCGTAGCCGTACTCCCGGCGGAACAGCGCTGGCAGGAACGTTATCGCCAGCGGGCCGCCGCTGTTGACGAACAGCGTTACGTTGCCCTGTGCGAGTGCGAATGCAGCTATTACACCGAGCACAGCCTGTAGCGCCCGGACCGCGAGACGATGGCGCTGATCGTCTCCGGGAAGAGACGCTCCCGTTTGGTCAAACTCCGATAGATCAGATCCTGAGACGCGCAGTCGGGCAATACGTGCTGACCGCTCGAAGTACAGTTCGAACACGACGCCGGCGACGATACCGGCGGCCGCCGCAGTGACGAGATCCCACATCAGCTCTGTCTGTCCATCGAGAAACGTGGTTCCCAGTAGCGTGTCAGTCGCATAGATACCGACCGCCCAGACGCCTGCAACGGCCATTGTCACGATGACAACGAACACCGTTGCGAACCGTGGCGTCATCGTCAGTGAGGTACACGCATCGAGGACGACAGCCAACAACAGTGCGATCCCAGCGATCACGAGGAACGGCGTGATCTGTGGGAGGCCACCGAACGCCCGAACGAGTACCGGCACCGCGACCAGTCCGAGCAACTCCGCGGGCACCGTCGTTTCGAGGTCCTGCGTGGCGATCGGAACCGTGACTGCGATAGCGACGAGGAACGCCGTGAGCACTGCCCAATCAAACTCGCCACCGGCCGCGAACCGTCCGACACTACCCGTGAGAATTCCCGTTACCGCCCACGCGCCGAGAGCGTCGAGTCGGTGGGGGCCGATCAGAGACTGTAGCGAACCCATCACCGCGCGGATACGCCATGAGTCGTAATCAAAGCACGGCGGTTTCCTGACACTCTCCTGGAGTTCCTCGCTCTCGCCGCCCCTGTCACGCGACTGACCGACGGTTGTCTGACGAGGATATATTTCTCTGGCCATCCAACTCCCCGTAATCAATGGACGAAGCGTTTCTCGACCTTGAATCGATTGAGGTCGAACTGGACGAGGAGTTGCTTGACGCGATTGACGACAAGGCGTTCGCCGACCACCGCGACAACCGGGACGCTGCGGTCCGCGACCTGCTTGACGAGTGGCTGAAACAGCGTGCTGCCGAGGATGCGGATGAGACTAACTGAGCGGAGCCGCGGTCGCAGATGTAACTGCCTACTGGATGGCGACGGTTGCGCCTAGCTCGGGCGCTGTCGCGTCGTAGCCGTCCGCCCGCAGCGTGGTTGCGAAGGCCTCACAGCGGTCGCCGTGGTTCACGAGTACCGGCGTGTCACGGTAGCTATCGAGATACGCAAACAGCCCGTCTCGGTCGGCGTGTGCTGAAAAGTCGTACTGCTCGACTCGTGCGCTGACCGGCATAATCCGGCCGTCTATCTCGGCACTCCCCGTCTCCAGCAGGTCCCGTCCCGGCGTCCCCTCGACCTGATACCCGGTCATCGTGATTTTGTTCATCGGATTGCCGCGGATTTCCGGAATGTACGTCATCGCCGGGCCGCCAGAGAGCATCCCGCTGGTGGTGACGATTGCCGCCTTCTGGTCGGTGATACGCTTGCGCTGGCCGTCTTTGCCCGTGACGAACCGGGCGTGTGACTTTGCCCGCTGGAGCGCGTCCGCATCGCGGACGAACTCGGGGTACTGCCCGAGCATCTCGGTCACTTGCTTCCCCATTCCGTCGACGTAACACGGGATGTCGTGTGCCTCACAGACGAGCAACATCTCCTGCGTTCGTCCGATGGCAAAGGCGGGCACGACGACGGTCCCGCCCTCCCAGAGCGTCGTTTCGACGCTTTCGACGAACCGCCCCTCGACTGTCTCTCGTGACTCGTGGTCAACATCGGAATACGTGCTCTCGCAGATAATCGCATCCGCGTCCGGGCGGGCCGTTGTTCCAGAGACGAGACGCTGGTCGTCGGTGTGGAAATCGCCCGTGTACAGCAGTCTGGCGTCGCCATCGTCGACGAGAACGTGTGCGCTTCCCGGGATGTGGCCGGCGTTGTAGAACGTGACCTCGTAGCCGGCAGCCTCGAACGACTCGCGGTAGCCGTGCGTCTCCGACACCTGCGTCACCCGCCTGACGTTGGTCTCGGTAAAGGGACAGTTGACCGTCCCGCCGTGGAGTTTGAGCGTGTCCCGTGCGAGCGTCATCGCCAGTTCGTACGTCGGCGGCGTCCAGTGAATCGGCGGCCGCGCGTCGCCCGACACCAGCGCTGGGATGTTTCCGACGTGGTCGAGGTGGCCGTGCGAAACGACGACGGCGTCCGGCGACGGCGTCCGCACCGGGAACTGTGGCGGTGAGTCAGTCAGCATCCCGAAATCCAGCAGTAGCGACTCGTCGATGAGGACGGCGCTTCGACCGATCTCACCCGCCCCGCCGAGAAACTGCACATCCATTATCAGGACGGAAGCGGCCTGTCCGTTTCCGTTCGTCGGTTCCCACCGAACCGTGTCGTCGACCGCTTGATAGCCAGAATACGTTTGAACCAGAATATGACGATATCTGGACTCTCAGTGGCTATGAATCGTCAGGGAGCTACTTTCGCTTCCAGTATTGTGTACAGATAACACGTCGACTGGGCAGTGTTATCACGCTAGCATAAACAATTATTATACTCGGGGCTCATTATCTATCTGTCATGGCGACACGCCAGCAATCCCCGACGACGTACCACACGTGCAGTTGCGGTGAGGAGTTTGACACAACGGAGGAACTCCTCGAACACGCACGAGAGGCACACGGGCTTAGCGTACACTGACTGGCGTCGCGTCGTTTTTCGTACACAAAAATCCGCCAGCGACAGGTCAGGACGTTTTGTCGATGTCCTGTCGCACGCTAAACCGCGCGTAACCGCCGTGTGAGAGGTCAAGTGCACCCAGCCACCAGTTCCATCGCTCGGCGAGTTGATAATCGTCGGGCGCGTCCGCGAGGTTATCGACGACATCCTCAACGGTTAGTTCCGCCCCGAAGTCGGTCACGAACTGGTCCGACTCCGAGAGGTCTCGCGCCTGTCTGGCGACAACCGTGACGATGTCCGGATCGGCGTCGAAAGCGTCGCGGAGTTCCCGTTCGAGTTCCGTTCGGTCCACACCCGGGTGTAGGACCCGCATCTGACTTGAATGTACGGTTGGGAACACTGCTGTATTCCGAGGTCGGCAACTGATTGTTCGGCGCGGACGTCTGGCTCAGCGGCGCTCTCGTTCTCGAACAGCGCCACAAAAATCAGAAAGTAAAGCGTCCCGCTTCGATTCGAGGCTTCGTGCGCTGTCGCTTACTCAGCCTCGCCCTTCTCAATAGGCGCACCAACTAGATTGCCCCATTCGGTCCAGGAGCCGTCGTAGTTGATGGTGTCGTCGTAGCCCAGCAGTTCGTGCAGGGCGAACCAGGCGACAGAGGAACGCTCACCGATGCGGCAGTATGCGACTGTCGTGGAGTCGCCGTCAATACCGTACTCGGCGTAAAGCTCTTCGAGTTCGTCGTAGTCCTTGAACGTCCCGTCGTCGTTGGTGACGGCCGCCCAAGAGATGTTCTGTGCGCCGGGCACGTGGCCGCCGCGCTGTGCGGTCTCTTGGAGTCCAGGAGGTGCAAGGATTTCGCCGGAGAACTCTTCGGGCGAGCGAACGTCGACGAGCGGTAGTTCGCGCTCGATGGCGTTCTCAACATCCTCTCGGTAGGCACGGATGGACTCGCGCGGGCCGGCGGCCTCGTAGTCGACTTCGGAGAACTCGGGCACTTCGTCGGTGAGTTCGTAGTCGTTCTCGACCCAGTACTCGCGGCCGCCGTCGAGGAGCTTCACGTCGTCGTGGCCGTAATACTTGAACTGCCAATATGTGTACGCGGCGAACCAGTTGGAGTTGTCACCGTAGAGAACGACTGTCGAGTCCTCGCTGATGCCGTGGGCACCGAGCAGGTCCTCAAAGTCATCCTTGTCGAGGATGTCACGGGTGGTCTGGTCCTGAAGGTCCGTCTCCCAGTTGAAGCCGAGCGCGCCGGGCGCGTGGCTCTCGTCGTACAGTTCCGTGTCGACGTCCACCTCTACCAGTCGGTGAGCTGGGTCGTCGCTCTGGAACTCGTCCAGATGCTCGCTGACCCAGTCGGCCGAGACGAGCACGTCGTTAGCGTAGTCAGTCATAATGCATCGAAGCGTAAGTCTACCAGACATATATTACCACGACTTTCGGCATGTTCGGCCACTCATCCACCGTGCCGGCATATATTGCCTTCACTGCTGTAGATAGAAAGTCAGTCCTTCGGCCGCCCAGCAGGCAGGAGCCATGGCGTGCCATGTCCGGATGTGAGTCAGGCCGCTCTCTCACGAGAGGCGGCAGCATTTGCATCCACCTTCGACCGGCTGTGATGGGAGTTTTCAAGCGGACGGAGCGGTAACGCGTGGATGATGACTGATTTCGTCTCTGCTGAGTGGGTGTCGAGTCGGGGCGACGACCTCCGGGTGGTTGACGTGCGGGACGCGTGGGAGTACGACGGCCTCGGACACCTCCCGGGCGCGGTGAACGTGCCCTTCGATTCGTTCCGGGCGGACGAACACGGTGCGGCGTCCGATGCCGGCGACGGAATGCTGCCCGACGAAGACGACTGGGCGGAGGTACTCTCGGCGGCCGGCATCACGCCGGAGAGCGAAATCGTCGCGTACGACGACCACCACGGCGTCTTCGCCGCACGGTTTCTGGTCACTGCGGAACTGTTCGGCCACGACTCCGACCGGCTGCATCTCCTCGACGGTGATTTCTCCAGCTGGCAACTCGAACGGGAAACGACGGGCGAGACGCCGGCTGTCGAACCGACTGATTATGATGTGACGCGACCCGACTCGACGCCGCTGGTCGGCCCGGACGCGGTCGCTGACGCCGCGGATGACCCCAATGCAGTGCTGGTCGACACCCGCGAGGACGAGGAGTACAACGAGGGCCACATTCCCGGAGCAGTCCTGCTGGACTGGCGGGACCTCGTCGACGACGAGACACGGGGATTGCTTCCGCAAGATGAGGCACGATCAGTTCTCAAAAGTGCGGGCATCGTCCCCGAGAAACGCGTCGTCCTCTACTGTAACACTGCCCGTCGAATCAGCCACACGTACGTCGTCCTCCGCCATCTCGGCTTCGAGCAGGTGGATTTCTACGAGGGGAGCCTCACCGAATGGGAGGCACAGGGGCGGCCGCTGGAGACGAACTGACTTGCTGCAGCGACTGCCGGTACAGCCTGTTTTAGGTTAGCTTCTGCTGGTCCCCCTGTCGCTCGCTCGTCAGCAGCGACGACAGTTCGACCAGTAGCGCGATAGCGACTGGCCCGGCGATAAAACCGATGACGCCCAGCGTCAACACGCCGCCGGTGAACCCGACGAAGTAGAGGCTGGCAGGGAGCCCGGTCGTGTAGCGGGCCAGTTTCGGCCTGATGACTGCATCTGGGAGGAAGCCGACGAGGACGAGCCCCAACACGGTCACCAGTATCGCCCCGGTGATGTTGCCGTTGATGACATCCGCGACAGCGATGGTAAGGACAACCACGCTGGGGCCAATGACGGGGACAAACTGCAGGATGCCGGCGACGACCGCCAGCGCGAACGCGCCCTGATAGCCCAGCAGCCAGAACACGACCCACGCCACGACGAAGGTTCCGAACGCCGTCGCCGCCTGGAGAACGTAAATCGCGTACAGCGTCCCACGGAGCCGTTGATGGAGTCGGTTGACGACCTCGTGATACGACGCTGGCACCGTCCGATAGACGGCCTTTTTTGGGGCCTGTGGCTGCCAGAGCATCGCATAGACGAGAATCGCAAACAGCACGGCTTTCAGCGCCAGCACGGGTGATTCCGCGGCGAGGTCGACTGCAAAATCTGTGAGTATCCGTCGCGCTGAGAGCAACGTCGGCGTAATCTCGACCGGATAGCTAAAGCCGCCGACTTCGAGGGATACCATCGGTGGGAGTTGCTGGAAGAAGGTGAACAGGTCACGGCGGCGGAGATACAGCACGGCCCCGAGCGGGATGACGATGAGTGTGCCGCTGACAAAGGCGATACCCGTCGTCACGGCCGCCGACAGCCGCTTGTTGAGCCCGTGGCGTCCGAGCCATTCCGAGACGGGAAACAGCACGTATGCGACCGTGATTGCGAAGAAGATCGTCGATAGCACTCGCGCGAGCAGGACTGTCGTCAGGCAGCCGGTGAGAACGAGCAAACTCGCGAGGACGTAGGTTCGTCGGCGTGTTACCACGCACGTCCTTTTCAATCGGCCGGTAAAAACGTTACCTGCACACGATAATTCGGTAACACGTCCGTCAGGACCGGGAGAACAGCGCTGCTAACTGCTCCCGGGAGAACAGCGTCGTCGGCCGGTCCATGTGGACGCCGATTTCGCCTTCGAAGGCTTTCATCCCGGCTTTCTGTATCGGTTCCGGCGCAGAGTAGCCGGCACGAACTACGTGGCCGAGGCGGATCTCCTGTCGGAGGTCGTCCCGCCACGCGCGCTCGTACTCGCCCAGCGTCGCCGGGTCCTCGGGATCGATTTCCCGGGCTGCGTGGTCGGCCGCAGTCATGCCGTAGCGGATGCCGCCGCCGGTGAAGGGTTTGGTCTGGGCCGCGGCGTCACCGATGAGGAACGACCGCCGGCCGGTGACTCGCTTCGGCGGGCCGATTGGGATGAGTCCAGAACAGCGATGGTCGGTTTCGACGCCGTAGCCGTCGACGAACGCTTCGAAGCGGCCGCGAGCGTCGTCGCCCGGCGGTACCGCCAACCCGTACTCGACGCCAGCCTCGCCCCGCGGGATACGCCAGGCGAAAAACCGCGGAACGGTGAGGTGGACATCGACGAAATCGCCGTGGTCCACCTCGTCGCTGAACCCGAGGACGCCATGCAGCAGTTCGTCGGGCTCCGGGAGGTCGAGTTCCCGCCGGACGCGGCTTTTCGGGCCGTCACAGCCGGCAACCATCTTCGCTCGGTGTGTCTCGACGCCGTCGTCGCCGCGGACTTCGACGGTGACGCCGTCCCTGTTCTCAGTGACGCCGACGACGGAGTGTTCCTCACGAACGTCGGCACCGGCGTCGCGGGCCACTTCCGCGAGGTGCTTGTCCAGACCGACGCGGTCGATGACGTTCGAGATGACCTCGTCCTTGTAGAAGGGGTGGTCCTGACTTCCGGGACCGCCCGTGTGAAAGCGTGCGCCGGAAATCTCGTTCTGGAACAGTTCGTCGCGGGCGTCCTCGGTAAACTCCCAGATATCCGTGCTCACGTGGCCCGAACAGGCCAGTGGCTTGCCGATCTCCCCTTGTTCGAACACCACCACGTCGAGTCCCCGGCTCGCCGCCTGACGCGCGTACCGGGACCCAGCCGGACCCGCGCCGACCACCACAACATCGTGCATACACGTTCTCTCGGTGTCACGAACCAAATAGCTTCTCGATTCATACGGCCTGCTGTGCCTGTCTCACCGGACGACAGCCGGGTCAGCTACCCGTCGCGCCACTGCCCGAATCAGGGCGTCTTTGTCGGTGTAGCCCCTGCTATCGCATATGGCAGAGTATCAGCCCGGGGTATGTAACATCGGAGCGAACCAGCGCCGCGCTCGTCGCCTCTCGGCCGTTGCTTCGTTTGCGGTCGCCATCGGCATCGTCGTCGTCGTATCGGTGGTCGGCGCAGTTTCGCAACTGTCGCTGTGGGCAACTGTCCCCTTCATTTTCGGTGGGTACGTCGGCGCGTTCCAAGACTACTTCCGGTTCTGTGTCGCCTTCGGTGCGCTCGCCCGTTACGACCTCTCGGGGTCCGGCGGCGAAAGCGGAAGCGTCGACACAAGCGAGGCTGTTCGCGCTGATCGGCGAAAAGCGGCGAAAATCCTCCTGCTCTCGGCCGCCGCGACGATCGTGACGAGTGGAATCGGGTACGCAGTCATCACCATCCTGTAATCGGCCCCCACTGTCACCGCAGTGAGACTGTAAATGCGACGACAGCGAGCAGGAGCAGGCCCAGTGCCAGTGGCGACGGCGTCCCCGTAACGGATCGGTAGACGAGATAGCCGATACCTCCGCCCGCGGTCAGGAGTACCACGACCGAGACGGTGTGGACGAGTTCGACCCGGAGCGTCGGGGCTGCGGAGCCGATCTGCGCGCCCAACCGCAGCGCGTGTCTGGCGGTCACCCAGGCCAGTACGACCGGGACCGTCGCACAGAGGACCCACTCCGGCGAGCCGTCAGCCCCGGCCTGTAGCACGGCTATGAACATGCCGCCGACGCCGGCCGTCAGCGCGAACTCGGACCGCCGTAGTAGACCGATGCCGACCGCCGACCCACTGATGACAGCTAACGCCACCGACGCGGGGTCGGACGCGACGAGTCCGACAACGGCGAGGACCGAAACCACGCTGACGCCGGCACTGAACCGCGGGAGCCCCGATACGGACGAGTGGTTCCGATCAGACGGCTGCGGCACGGGCCTGCACCTCCCTGAGCGGCGTCGTCGGGTCCCAGTCCTGTACGGGAATATCATCCCCACGAAGCGTCGAGAGTCGGTTTTCACGGGCGAGGTGTGCGTAGGCTCCGGCGACCGTTGACGGGTCCGTACAGTCCGGACTCACCACCGAGACACTGTTGCCGGCCGCCTCAAGTTGTTGGACGAGAGTGACACCGTCGTCGTCACAGAGCGGTGAGACGACGACTACCTGAACATCGGGGTTGAGCCGCGCCGTCAGGTGGTCGACGGCATCGGCGACCTGCGTCGGCTCTGCTGGCGGCGTCCACGGGATGGCGCTTTCACCGGCAAGGCGCGTCCGGACGGCCTCGTGGTGGGCCTCGCCAGTCGTCATCGGCAGCCAGCAGTCGCCCGCCCCGACCGTCCCCACTCCGACAGGGACCCCGTCGTCGAGCAACCGAGCAGCGACGCTGTAGGCGGCCGACGCGCCGTAGCGCGGCGCTGGGATATCGCCGGCTGTCGCCGCGACGTACGCCGCCCGGCGGGCGTCGACGACCACGGCCACCCGCGGCCGTCGCGGCTCCCGGAACTCCACTGTCGCCAGGTCGCCGGTCTTTGCGCGGTGGTGCCAGTCGATCCTCGATGCCGGGTCGCCGGGGCGGTACGCGCGCAGCGAGTCGAACTCGACGCCGCTCCCGGTGACTCCTGCCTTCTGTTGCCCCGGCATTTGCGTCGCCTGCTCTCGGGGCGGGCTGGCGTCGTCACTGCGCCGCTCGAAGCCACATGCCAGGCTGTCTTGGCCGTCCGTCACCGCGACGGTCTGAACCGTCTCACGCGCGCCGGCGAAATCGCCCGCGATCACGAGCGGCGACTCGAACGTGTGGATGCCCGGGACCGCCGTCAGCGCGTAGGTAAACGACCGTTCGGTGCCGGGCCGCAACGCGGTGGTCAGCCGCGGCGACCCCGAGCGGACGCTGAGTCCGGCGGGAACGCCGTCCAGCAGCCGGAGGTCCGGAATCGTCGTCTCGCCGACGTTCCGCACTGTCACGGTGACTTCGACGGTTGATCCGGGCGTCGGCGTCTGCGGTTCGAGCGTCCGGGCGAGCTCGATGTCGGCCGTCGGCTCCCGGATTCGCGCGGCCCCGGCGAGTGAGACCCCGAACGCGGCGGTCAGCACCGCTCCGGGAACGCCCATCACGACGCCACCCGCGCTGACAAGCAGGACCGCGACGGCGACGCGTCTGGTCCGCCCGGTCGACCGTGTTCGGGGGAGTTCGGCGGTGGGCCAGTACTCGCCCTGGGACGCCTCATCACCCATCGTTTCGACCGGAGCGAGCCGGCTGGCCGGGTCGGGCGCGTCGGCCGCCAGCCGCTCGGCTAACTCGGCGACGGCGTGGCGCGCCCGACGCACCACGGGTAGCTCGGGTCGAACGAGGGGGAGTGACGCCCGACGCGGCAGCGGCGGGCAAAGCCCGTCGGCGAAGAAGGCGGCGGCCGCCTCGTTGTCAGTCCACTCACCGTCCGCGAGCCGGTCGGCGGCCGCGCCCGGCCTGTCCCCGTCTGTCCGCCCGAGTACATCGACGGCAAGTTCGTGGAGCGACGCGTACACGCGCTCCCTGGGTGTGCGCTCCTGCGTCCCGTCCCACTCGTCCGCGTCGTCGACAGCGCGGCGACCGACGGTGCTGATCCGGTCGAGTCGCTCGGCGAACGCCGCCCCAGGGACCTGATACTGGGGCCGGGACTCGGGCGTCGGAAGCCGTAGCTCCGGGTCGTCGCTGTCGAACAGCTCTCTGGCCGCGAGCACCACCGCCGCGGCCCCAACCCCGACTGTCAGCAGCGTCGCGGCCACGCGGGGCAGAAGTCCACCGCCCAGTTCGGGTAGTGCCAGCAGGAGCACGCCGACACTGATAGCCAGGAGGCCGACGATAGTCGGAATGCGTCGCAGCCTCACGATGCATCACCCCGGACAGGCGTTCCAGCGACAGCGTGGTTGCGACCGCTCGTGCTCGCCGCTCCCGCTCCGGTGTCGCGGCCGCGTCGCCGTACCGGACCGCACAGAACAGTTCGGTCAGCGCCGTCACCGGCTGCTGTGGGAGGCCGGACTCGATTGCCCCCTCCCGAACGTCGGCGGGAGTCACTGGCTCTTGGGCGGGCTGTCCGGACGCTTCGTCGACCGATTCGACCCGGTTCCTGAGCGCTGACCACGCCCGGTACACGTCGTTTTCCGGCGGTACGTCTCCTGTGAGCAACACGGAATCGGCCGCGGGTGCTGTCGGCGTGGGCGGCGGGTCCTCATCGCCGGACTCCGGATCGCTTGCTTCGCCGCGGGTCAGTTCGTACAGGACGACCAGCCCGCCCAGCACGACGAGTGCGAGGCCGGCGACGACCTGCCAGCGCGGCGGTCCGTCACTTGCCTTTGAGGCGGCTGCTGTCTCCGTTTCAGTCTCCGGAACTCTGGTCGCCGACTGGGTCCCTGCTGGGGTACCGGGTCCGCCACCGCCCGGCCCTTGCGGGGGCGGCGTCGAATCGACCGTCGATTCCCCGGTCGTCACCGTTGGTGCCGTCGAAACGGTGTTGAGCGACGCGGCGACCATCGCCAACGCGACGACGGCGAGGACAGCCAGAGCCAGCGAGCCGAACCGTGCCACGCTTACGCCCCCCGATTGCCAGCTCCGGTCTGCCGGAGCGACTGTCTTTCCACCATCCGACTCACTCCCCGGCCGCCGGCGTCTCGGGGGCAGCCGCCGACACCGTTGGCACCGCGACGCTGTCGAACACGTCCGCGACGACATCATCGGCGGTCGTCCCGTCCACGGTCGCATCGGTGGTCATGACCAGCCGGTGGGCCAAGACCGGCGCACCGACGGTCTGTACGTCAACCGGGCGCACGTACTCCCGGCCGGCGATTACCGCGTGGCTCCGAGCGGCTTCGAGCAGGCGCTGGCTCCCACGGGGAGAGACGCCAACTTCGGTCCGGGTGTCCTGACGGGTTCTGTGGACGATGTCGACGAGGTAGCTCAGGATGTCGTCGTCGACGGTCACTCGCTCGGGCACGGACTGCAAGCGGCGCACGCCCTCAGGGTCGATGACATCGTCGACAGAGGGGGTCTTGGACTCTCGCTCGGTCCGCTGGCGGAGCAGCCCCTCCTCGGCACTGGCCTCAGGGTAACCGATGCTGGTCTTGACGAGGAAGCGGTCGCGCTGGGCCTCGGGCAGGGGGAACACGCCCTCGCTCTCGACAGGGTTCTGGGTCGCAACGACGACGAACGGCTCCGGCAGCGAGTGGGTGTCACCGTCGACAGTCACCTGTCCCTCAGCCATCGCCTCAAGCAGCGCGGCCTGCGTTTTCGGCGGCGCGCGGTTGATCTCGTCGGCCAGCACGAAGTTGGCGAAGATCGGACCCGCAGAGAACTCGAACTCGCCGTCGCCCTCGCGGTAGACGTGCGTCCCGGTCACGTCCGCTGGCAGCAGGTCGGGCGTGAACTGGACCCGCGAGAAAGAGAGCCCCAGCGCAGATGCGAAGCTCTGGGCGGTCAGCGTCTTTCCAGTTCCCGGTACGTCCTCTATGAGCACGTGACCACGGGCGAGGACGGCAGTCAACACGGTTTCGAGGAACTCCCGCTCGGCGACGACGCTCTCAGAAATCGTATCGAGGACCCGGTCGCAGTCGTCGTAGGCGTCTGGAACGTCCATCGTACTCCCGGCTGGCACCGCCGACATATTAGTAGTATGAACACAACTTCTCACCGAGAAAACGGAGTCAGACGACGGCCAGTCCACTCGGGACCTGGTCGTACTCGGCTGTCCAGTCCCCGCCATTGAGGTCCTGCTTAACCCACGTCTCACCGTGTTTCGACTGGAACAGGCCGCGGTTCGTCAGCGCGAGAAAGCCATCGTCCGGGTCAGCAGCGAGAACCGGTCGGGCCAGCCCCGCCGGTCCCGGCAGGCCGTCCATCGATTGCGTCCACCGGTCACCGTCCCATCGATACACGTAGCTCTCGCCGCCGGTGCTGTGAGCGGACCGGGGGCCGCTGGCGGCCGAGACGACGACGCGATCCGGGTCGTCGGGGTGGACGGCCAACCCCCACACGTACCGATGGGCCAGCCCTTCCTGCGGATGGGTCCACGTCGCTCCCCGGTCAGTCGACAGCGCGAAGCCGTCGCCGGCGGCGGTGTACACCCGGTCCGGGGCGTCAGGATGGGTCGCCAGCGTGTGGTTGTCCCGCCGAGCACCGTCAGGGTGGTCGATCCACGTCTCGCCGCCGTCAGGACTGCGGACGAACGCGCCGGCCTCGATGGCAGCGTACACCTGCTCCCGGTCGTCCGGGGCGAGGGCGAGCCAGCGCACGTGGTGGGTGTGTGGCCGCGGCGGGAACGACCACCGCGACGCCGAGTCGAGGTCGGTCAGTCCGGGGCGCTCGGTCCACGTTTCTCCGCCGTCAGTCGAGCGGTAGACCGCGCTTGGCTCCGTGCCGGCCCACACCACGCCAGCGTCGTGCGGGCTGACTGTGACGCTCGTCACTCGGTCGCCGGCGTTGAGGACTGTCTCCCACGTCGCGCCGCCGTCGGTCGTCCGCTGGAGGCCAGTATCTGCGGTACCCACGAAGGCACGCTCCGGCTCGGCGGCTTCCGCGGCAACGCACTCGATGTCGTAGCCCCGAAGGCAGTCGTCCCAGCCGCCGCGGCTGTCGCCGACGAGGACGCGGTCCCCGAGCGCGGCGTAGACGGTGTGCATAACCGACTGTACGACGCCCGAGCGAAGAAAGCTGGCGGTGGTCAGCGACTGACTGACCGTGTCAACGCGAAGACGTACAGCGCGACGAAGAAAGCGCCGGGGAACGCCTCGGACACGTCCACGCTGTCGGGGACATCCTCGGGCTGGCAGTGGAACGGACAGCGCTCTTTGCCTTCGAGTGCGCCGTGTGGACAGCGCCATTCCTGTTCGGTTTCGCCGTCCAACTCCGTGCGGTCGACTGTGAATGCACACTGGCTCTCGGTATGCCCCCACCAGACCATCGTTGACAGAAACGCTCGGCAGGCAGGGTGATAAGCGCTGTTACACCCGTCACGGTAGTGATTAGTTGGGCAGAGATCCTTCGACAGCCAGCACGCCTCCCAGCCCGCGTCAGACTGGCTTCGCGTGGACGGAAAAGCGGCTACTGGCTCTCTCCACAGGGTTTGATACCGGTGACCGGGCCTACGGCGTCCACCAGCGCAGGCCGACCATCACGAACACGATAGCCAACTGCATCAAACCCTGCAAGCCGCCCAGTTTGGCGTTTCGCATCCCGATTTCGGAGACGAGGTCGACGTCCGGGTTCTCGGAAATTACCTCCCGGTAAATGCGGACCTCACCGGGCAGAACGACGCCAAAGCCCTGCACGGACAGCAGCGTCACGATACCGAGCGTAGCCACGATCCACCACGACGTCATCGCGAAAGCCGGCAGCGTCGTCACGAGATACGCGCCGGAGCCAACGACAGCGATACCAAGGACGCCCAGCGTCTTCGGGTCGGTCAGCGCGTCAAACTGGTAGCCGATGAGGAGGATGACCGGAATCAGTGTCGCGGCGGTCAGAATCGCCAGCCACGGGTCGGCGTTGGGAAACTTCCCGAGCCTGAGCGCCAACAGGATGCCGCCGGCGATGGTCACCGTCGCCAGCGTCGGCATCAGGAATGTCATCTTGGGCGTGAACGACGCGAAAAAGTCGGCCCGTGCCTCTGGTTCCTGGCCGCCGAGTACTGGTCCCAACACGAGGCCCATGAACAGGTCGATACCGGTCCACAGCACCCCGGCCATCACGTGCACGTAGGTCAGCGCCCGAATGTTCCCGCTGGCGAGCGCCCCCGCAAACGCGATGAGCGGGACGGCAACTGCTCCCACAGCAAACGCCGGGTTCGCCTGCTTCGCCAGCCCACCGATACCCCGTTTCCGCTCGACGCGGTCCGCTGTCGACTGCGCCATAACTGGCTGTATCAGGTTTCGCTACTGTCAAAAACGTTGGTGGCCGTTTCAGCTATTGCCAGCTTTCATGGTAGCGATTGTCTCAGTCGTCGTCCGCGGCCGGCTGTTCGGCTGCTGTGTCGCGGTCCGCTCGCGGTCCCTCCAGATCGACGTTCGGTAGCAGGTCACGGAGATACTGCCCGGTGTAGGATGCCTCGGTTCGGGCCACCTCCTCCGGCGTCCCCTGAGCGACGAGTTCGCCGCCGTTCTCGCCACCCTCGGGACCGAGATCGATGATCTGGTCGGCGTTCTTTATCAGGTCGAGTTCGTGCTCGATGACGACGACGGTGTTGCCGTCGTCAGTGAGCCGGTGGAGTACGTCGATGAGCTTTCGCTCGTCCTCCGGGTGGAGCCCGGTGGTCGGCTCGTCGAGCAGGTACAGCGTCTCGCCCGAATCCTTCTTGCCGAGTTCCTCGGCGAGTTTCACGCGTTGGGCCTCGCCGCCCGAGAGCGTCGTCGAGGGCTGGCCCAGCCGCATGTAGCCAAGCCCCACGTCCTTCAGGAGTTCCAGCCGGCGGCGGATGCCGCCGTGGCTCTCGAAGAAGTCATACGCTTCCTCGACGGTCATATCGAGCACGTCGGCGATGGTTGCGTCCTTGTAGGTCACGTCCAGCGTCTCGTCGTTGTAGCGCGCGCCGCCACACTCCTCGCAGGGGACCGTCACGTCCGAGAGGAAGTTCATGTCGATGGTGACCGTCCCCTGACCGCCACAGCCCTCACAGCGGCCGCCCTTGACGTTGAACGAGAATCGGCCAACCTCGTAGCCGCGCTGTTTCGAGAGGCTCGTCTCGGCGAACAGTTCGCGGATGTGATCGAAGACGTTGGTGTACGTTGCGGGGTTGGAACGGGGCGTTCGGCCGATGGGCGACTGATCGATGAGCCGCACCGTCTCGATGTCGTCGAGGCCGTCGATAGCGTCGTGTTCGCCGGGGTTCACGTCGGTGTCGTTCATCCGGCGCACCAGCCCCTTGTACAGCACGTCGTGCATCAGCGTGGATTTCCCGGAGCCCGAGACGCCCGTGATGGCGGTGAACGTCCCCAGCGGGATGGACACGTCGAGGTCGTCGAGGTTGTGCTGGCGAGCGCCCCGAACGGTGAGTTCGCCGTCGGCCTCACGGCGGCTGTCGGGCACCGGAATCGTCCGCTCGCCCGAGAGGTACTCCCCGGTCACCGACTCCTCGGTGTCGATGACCGCGTCCATCGGGCCGTTGACGACGACGTCGCCGCCGCGCTTGCCCGGACCGGGGCCCATGTCGATTATCTGGTCGGCCCGGCGCATCGTCTCGGTGTCGTGTTCGACCACGAGCAGCGTGTTTCCGAGGTCCCGAAGCTCTTCGAGCGTGTTCAGCAGGCGGTCGTTGTCCCGCTGGTGGAGGCCAATGGAGGGCTCGTCGAGGACATAGAGAACACCGACGAGGCCGCTCCCGATCTGGGTCGCCAGCCGGATGCGCTGGCTCTCACCGCCGGACAGCGTCGACGCCTCGCGGTCGAGCGTCAGGTAGTCCAGGCCGACCTCGGTCATGAAGCCTAGGCGGGCCCGGATCTCCTTGAGAATCTCCTCAGCGATCTTTCGGTCCCGGGCCGAGAGGTGCTCTTCCATCCCCTCGAAGTGAGCCAACGCGTCACTGATGGACATCTCGTTGACCGCGGTTATCGAGGTGCCGTCGACGAGCACCGCCCGCGACTCCGCTTTGAGCCGTGTCCCTTCACAGACCGGGCACGTCGTCGTCGCCATGAACTCCTCAATATGCTCGCGGGCGCGGTCCGAATCCGTCTCGATGTGTCGCCGCTCCAGGTTTGGGATGACGCCCTCGAACCGCTCGGTCTTCTCGCGGGTCCCGTTCTTCGTCCGCCACTCGAAGTGGACTCTGCTGTCGGTCCCGTAGAGGAACTGCCGCTGGACGGACTCGTCTAGCTCCTCGAACGGCGTCGTGAGGTCCACGCCGAAGTGCTCGGCGACGTTGTCCAGTTGCCGCGAGTAGTACGTCCGGTCGTAACTCCAGGGCTCGAAAACGTGCTTGAGCGGCTTCGACGAGTCGGTGATGACGAGATCCTCGCTGACCTCCTTCGTCTCGCCCAGCCCCTCACACTCCGGGCAGGCCCCGTGCGGTGAGTTGAACGAGAACGACCGCGTCTCGATCTCGGAGATGTCGATACCGCAGTGGGTGCAGGCAAGGTCCTCGGAGAGTTCGACAACGACGCGGTCCGAGGTGGCTCCGTCGCCACCTTCGTCCCCGTCGGCAAGGTCGCCGGTTGCCCTGGCGTCTGATCCGCCGAGCGTCTCCGCCGCGCCTTCTGCCGGGTCCGGGAGGATGACCTTCAGCGTTCCGTCGGCCTCTTCCAGCGCGGTCTCGACGGAGTCAGTGATGCGCGAACGAGCGTCCGGCGAGATCTTCACGCGGTCCACGACCACATCGACCGTATGGTCGTAGTTCTCGTCCAGTTCGGGTCGGTCCAGCGTGAGGTCGAACTCCTCGCCGTCGACCTCGACACGGCTGTACCCCTCGCCGACGAGGTCGTCGAACAAGTCCTCGAAGGCACCCTTCTGGTCGCGGACGACCGGCGCACACAGTTTGGCGCGGGTGCCCTCTGGGAGTTCCAATAGCCGGGAGACCATGTTCTGAGCGGACTGCTCGCCGACCTCGCGGCCACACTCCGGACAGTGGGGCGTGCCGACGCGCGCGTACAGCAGGCGGAGGTAGTCGTGTAGTTCGGTAACGGTCCCGACCGTCGAGCGGGGGTTGTTGGCGGCGTTCTTCTGGTCGATGGAGATGGCCGGCGACAGCCCCTCGACGTTCTCGACCTGTGGCTTGTCCATCTGCCCCAGGAAGTTCCGTGCGTAGGCGGAGAGTGATTCGATGTAGCGCCGCTGGCCCTCGGCGTACACCGTCTCGAATGCGAGCGAGGATTTGCCCGACCCCGACAGCCCAGTGACGACTGTCAGTTCCTCGCGTGGAATCTCCACGTCGACGTCCTTGAGGTTGTGTTCCTCGGCCCCTCGGACCTCGATTATATCCTTGCTCATCCTTGGATTTTACTTGGCCGGCAGGGGGGAAACCCTGTCGGTTCGGGTGTGGATAAACGATTCCGCCCGTGACTGTTTTTATTTTGAACAGTATGGCAAAAGATTTACCACCTATATCGAATATGAGATTGGTATGGGAACAAGCGACTACGACATTGCGGGGATTGACCTCTCCGACGACAGCTACACAGTCGAACAGAGCCTGATCCGTAACAAGTACAAGGCGATGGACGCAGCCGGGAACGTCGTCCTCCGCGGGAAACAGAAGATGCTGAAGATGAAAGAGGAGTTCCCGTTTGTCGACGCAAACGACAACGAGGTGTTTCAGGTCAAGGCCGGCGGCATCATCGACGTGGCCGGCAACTACGTCCTCACTGACTCCAAGACCGGCGAGGACATCGTCATCCTCGACAACGACTACTCGATTTTTCAGGACACGTGGAAGGTTCGGGACGCCAGTACCGAGGCGAAGATCGCCGAGATCAACTCTCAGGGCGCACTCGTGACTATCGCGCGCAACGTCGTCCCGTTCGGCGGCTGGATTCCCCACAAGTACGAGATCACCGACCAGGACGGCAACCACGTCGGCAACATCGACGGGCAGTTCTCGCTGAAAGACCGCTACGAGATCACTATCGACGACGCCAGCACGGTTCCGAAAGAGCCGATCATCGCTGCGGCGATGGTTATCGACGCGATTCAGGGGAACTGACGCCCCACCGGAATCCTTCTTGCCCTGGCTCCCCCAAGAACCGCTATGCGCCGCCGGACGGTCCTCCAACGACTCGCCCTCGCAGGAACAGGTGTCGGCCTCGCGACGGGGACGACCCGAGGTCACCCGATGCCGACCGGTAATGGAACGGCCGAGCCAGCGGCCTCCGACACCCCGACCGGCGGGGACCCGCTGGGCGTGCTGGAGATGGAGGCGGTGTACGAGGTCGTCACCAGTCCCGACGGACACACGGCCTACGTCGCGACGGGTGACGGCATCGCGCTCGTCGACCTCGTCACGCCGACCAGTCCGCGACTGCTCAGCCGACGAACCGACCTGCTGGCCGAGGGCGACAGCGGACCGATACAGCGCGTGCAGGACCTCGCTGTCAGTGGCTCACGGCTACTGGCCGCCGGGCCGGCCCACCCTGCCGACGGCGCTCACGGCTTCGTCGTCTTCGACGTAAGCGACCGGCAGGACCCAACACAGATCGCGGGCCTCGAACTGGACACGCGGGTCCACAACTGTGACTTCGACGGCCGCTACGCCTATCTGACTGCGAACGACCGCAACGGCAACCCCTTGCTCGTGGCCGATACCGAGACCGAACAGGAAGTCGGCGAGTGGTCACTGCTTGACGCCGGCGACGCCTGGACCGACGTGCCGACGAGCCTCTGGCCGCTGCACGACGTATGGGTACAGGACGGCCGGGCCTATCTGGCGTACTGGGACGGCGGAACGTGGGTCGTGGACGTATCCGACCCGAGCGACATTTCGCCCGTAGCGAAAGTCCGCGGGCGCTCCCCCGAAGACCTCGCCGCAATCGATGACCCCGGAACCGAGCGGAGCGAACCGCCGGGCAACGACCACTTCGTGACGGTCAACGAGGACGCGTCGCTGCTGGGCGTCGGCGGCGAATCGTGGGACCTCGGAGGTGACGACAGCGGCGGTCCGAGCGGCATCGAACTGTACGACATCAGCGACCCGACCGACGCCGACCTGCTGTCGACGCTCGACCCGCCGCCAACCTCAGACCCGTCGCCGGGGGGCATCCTCACGACGGCACACAACTTCGAACTGACCGACAACCGCTGTTACTCGGCGTGGTACAACGGCGGGGTCCGGGTCCACGACCTGACCGACGCGACCGCGCCCGAACAGGTCTTCGAGTGGCGCGACACCGAAGCGACCTCCTTCTGGACCGCCCAGCGGGCCGCCGGCTGTTTCGTCGCCGGGAGCACGAACGCGAGCCGGGGAACGGATGTCCAGCCCGGACTGTACACCTTTCCTGACCCGCAGATACGGACGCCGACGGCCACGGGCGACGAGGGTGGCAGCGCTAACAGCACTGATGGTACCTCCCTGGGCGTCGGCGGTCCCGGCTTCGGTGTCGGGTCGGCAGTCGCAGCCGTCGGGCTGGCAGCGTGGCGCGCCCGACGCCGGCGAGACTGACCTCGCACCGCCTGACTGTGCTCCGTTCTGTTACTCCAGCGCGCTCTTGACGGCGGCGGCGACGCTCCGTGCGCGCTCGGCCAGCGGCTCGGAGATGTGGCCGCGTTCGACGGCCGCGTCGAGTTCGTCGTCGTCGACCCGCTCGACGGTGCCGTCGGCGTGTTTCACCACGTCGACGTGGAGGTCGACGTACCGGGCGGTGTCGGGGAACACCTCGACAGGCGTACAGACGTTGACGTACGTGCCCTTCTTTTCGCCGTCGCTGTCGCGGTACACGGTCGGGTACCACCAGCGGCCCTCCTTGACTTTCGTCTCGGCAATGTCGCCGGCCTCTTTCGGGACGCCGAGCGCGTCGTAGGTGCCGCCGGGACTCATCTCGCGCTCGATGGTCACCGTCCCGTCGTCGTCGACGGACTGTACCTCCCCGTTGCCCAGCGTGATGAGTCGGCCGTCGGGCTTGCCGTGGCCCAGCGACAGGGACCCGCCGACCTGCGGGCCGAACTGCCGGGCCGTCACAGCGAAGGGGAAGTCCGTCTCACCGGTCCCGATGTCGTCGCATAGCGCTTCGACGTAGTCGACGGCGGCACTGGCCGCGCGGTCGCCGGCCTTCACGCGATGGTGGCCCGGCATCGTCGCCGTCACCTCGCGGCGGGCCTCGTCGAGCGCGAACCGGCTCTCGCGGCCGAACCACAGCCACGACGTTGAGAACCCCGCGACGTACCGGGCGGGCGCGCAGTCTGCAGGCGCGTCGGCTCCCGCAAGCGCGTCGTCGATGGCTGCCGCACGTTCGTTTGCGGCGTCGAGCGCGTCGGCCAGCGCGTCGAAGCTGGCGTCCTCGCTCGCCGATTCCCACGAGACGCCCCAGCCGTCCCGGGGCTCCGCGGCGATGAGGTCCAGCATCGCCGGGCCGCCGGTCCCCGACGACGGCCCGCTTCTGCCACGCACGAGCGAGAGGAGCGACCCGCGAACCGCGATGGTGGTGTCCAGCACGGGCCGGCCGTTCGTCCACGGCGCGCTCGCCTCGACAACCTGCACCCGGAGCGCATCGCCCGTCTTGACGCGCTCGTCCGAGGACGAGTACGGGAGAAAGCCCTCGCCGTCACCGAGGTCGACGACAGCGCCGCTCCCCAGCGTCTCGGTCACGGTACCGGCGTAGATTGCGCCCGCTGGCGTCGGGTCGGCCCAGTGGAGCGTGTCTCGCCCGAGTTCTGTCAGGCGGTCCGTAACGGCCGCGGCAGCTTCGTGGTCGCCGACGACGCCGACGCCCTGCTGATCGTCCGTCGTCGTCACGGTGACCGCCGCCCGCTCGTCGGGAAACTCGCCGTCGAAGCGGTCCTCGATGGGTCCCGACGCCTGCACGACCTCGTGTCCCGCCTCGCGCAGCAACTGGGTCAGTGCCGTCGCGTAGATGCCCCTGACCCGGACGGTCATAGCGCGTCCTCGTCGGCGGCGAAACGGACCCGCCCGTGGACCGTCGGCCCGAGCGAGAGCTCTACTTTCCCCTCGCTCAGCACGCGTCCGCCCTCAACCGGAACTCCCCAGGTGTCGAACCGGAGGTAGCCCCGGATGTCGTCGGCGTGGGTGAACAGGTCCCAGTACTCGACGGCGTGTTCCTGAATCTCGCTGGAACTGTGGGCGATATCCATATCCGAGTACACCGTCTCGCGGCCGTCGAAGAAGGCTTCGAGCGCCGCGGCCGCGTCGTCGGTGGCTTCGACCACTGCGTCGGAGGCCGCTTCGATGGTGTCCTGCTCGACACCGGCGTCACGGAGCGCTTGCTGTTCGCGTTGCGTGAAGTGCATACCCGCGAGTCAGTGGCGGGGAGAGGAAAACAGTGCGGAATCGCCTACACGATCATCGCGTTCAGCACGAGCATCAACAGCCCGAACATGACGCCGGTCGCGACGATTGTTCGAGGGTCGATACGGATCGTGTTCTGGTCTTCAGCGTCGAAATACCTGACCAGTCCCGCACTGGACATCAGTCCGCCGCCGTCGCTACCACTCATACTTCAGGGTGGTGTATCACCAACACTAAGCCTTTCGGGTCGCCCGTGATTGCGTGGCCAAGGTACACATGGATAACCCTTATCAGATACCGCGGGCTAACACGAACAGAGTACTATGACGGTTACACTGAAGGACTTCTACGCGGACTGGTGCGGCCCTTGCAAAACGCAGGACCCGATCCTCGAAGACCTCGAAGAGGAGTGGGCAGACGTCGAGTTCGAGAAGATCAACGTCGACGAGGAACAGGACGTTGCCAACGAGTATCAGGTACGTTCCCTCCCGACGCTCATCATCGAGAACGACGACGGCATCGTTGAGCGCTTCGTCGGCGTCACGCAGGCAGACGACATCGACGACGCGCTGCAGCAGGCCTCGGCGTAACGCGGTCACTTTTGCGGTTCGTCACACGGCCAGTAGCGGCCGCTGGATCACTCTTGTTCGGCCAGTCCCGAATCGTCGATTTCGTCGACGGCGATCAGCATCCGCCCACCGTCGAGTACCGTCACCATCTTCGACTCGGTGAAGGTGGTTTCGTCGGCCCGCAGCCCTCTGCTCTGGCCGGTCCACTTCCCGCCGCTTCTGACGACGGGAATGACGTGCGTCCTGATGTGCTTGACCTCGTTGCTCGGGTGGAGTTCCGACCAGTGCTTGCCGACGAGCTCCTCCGACTCATAGCCGTAGTACGAGGCGTAGGTTTCGTCGACTCTCTCGAAGCGCTCATCCGTGCCGATGACGCCGACGCCGCTGAGTTTGACTTCGTTGCCCGTCTCGAAGCTCCCGTCCGAATCGACGGCGTGTTCGACCCGGCGGATGAGCGACGTGTACTGGTCCGTTCCGACGGATTTCTTCAGGTAGTCGGTGACGCCGGCCTGAATGATTTCGGCGGCGACGTCACCGGTCTCCTCACCAGAGAATAGCAACACGGGTAACTCCTGATGTGTCTCCCGAACGGCTTCGAGGAAGTCGATACCGTTCATCTCCGGCATGTCGTAATCGCTGACGACACAGTCGAAGTCGGTCTCCGACGACCGAATCAGCGACAGCGCGGCTTCTGGGTTCGTTTCCGTCGTGACGGTACAATCGAGGCCGCTGTCCTCTCGTTCGAGATATAATTCCACGAGGTCTCCCAACGCCGCGTCGTCGTCGACATGGAGTATTGAGAGCGAATCTTCCGTCTCCATCCTCTACTTCCATGGCTGCAGTACGCAAGTATTTGCTGCTCGTCTGTGCCTATCTGGTAACTGTATGAAACCGCGCTCCATCACCTCAGGCCGCGCCAGCGTTTCATCGCTGGCGGCGGGGAAGGGCAGGCCTGCAGTAGAAGCGGGATGCGGAACGGCACTGCTGCCGGCGGTTGGGTGGTCGCGGCGGGCATACCGCTCGCCGACGGCGAGCGGTTTCCCTCTGAGCGCGCTCACAGAGCGCGACTCGGAGGTCGTTTTTAGCGTAGATTTTTGCGAACCCGCTCCCCGCAACGCACTCACAGAGCGCGCGAAGAGAGGGGGTGACGTAAAAAGGTACTATTGGAACTTCACGCCGAGGTCATGCAGGCCGTCGTTGTGCCGGGCGACGTTGATGAGCAGCGGGGTCAGTCCCTCTATTTCGGCGGCGTTGGCGAGCGGGCCGCCATCAAGGGCACGAAGCCCCTTGATGCCCTCGGCGAGTTCACAGACGGTTTCTTTGGCGTCGGTGTCGTCGCCGACGACGATGGTGTCCCAGTTCAGGTCGGCGTCGAGGTTGGCGAGCCGGCCGGCCGCGAGGTTGTGGAACGCGCCGACAACAGGCGTGTCGTCGGGGGCGGCGTTGGCGGCCAGTTGCGTGACGCTGCCGGCACCGGGGCGGTTGTAGTGGAAGCCGTCCTCGTCGCGTTGCATCCCGACGGCGGGGGCAATGAGCGTGGTGTCGTCGAGTTCGTCGGCGACGGCGTCGATAGTGTCCGTGAGGTGGTAGGCCGGGACGGCGGCGACGACAACGTCGGCGCGGGCGGCGGCCTCCTCGTTCACCAGGCCGGCGATTGATGGGTCATCGTGGCCGCGGCTGGCCAGTTCTGTCTCGTACTCCTCGGCTTTGTTCGCCGCTTTCTGGGCTTTCCGGGAGCCGATGGTGATCGTGTGGTTGGTGTCATCAGCCCAGCGGAGGGCGAGGCCTTGGCCGATGTCTCCAGTACCGCCAAGCAACGCGATGTCCATATCTACGGCGTAGGCCGACCACTGAATAAACGTTGTGTGACAGGTTCACTCAGGTGTACTTCTCCCAGGCCCGGTCGAACCCACCGGCGAAGGCGACGTACAGCGCACTCCCGAGGCCCACCAGATAGCTAACCCACTGCGTCGCGATGCCAACGACTGACGAGTCCCCAAGCGCAAGGGTAAGGACAGTGGAGAGCGGGACCATCACGAAAAAGAGGACGATGATGAACATCCCGACGCGGCCCGGCCGGTGAACGGATTCGAGGATGTGATCCCGTTTCCGCATCGTCCCGTAGGCCGCGACGAGTCCGAGTAGCTGGCAGATAACGGCGTACAGCGGCACCAAGTCGACTGACGGTTCGCGAATGACCGCGCCACCGACGAGTCCGGCCCAGATGCTCACCAGCAGCGCCCAGCCGAACGTCGGCAGTCGTCGCATATCCGTGGTCTCTGTCCCGCCAGTGAAACCGTTGCCGTTTACCGCCGGTCGGTGGCCGACGCCCGGCCACCCCAGTTATGCCGTATCGAGAAGCTCGGGCAGGTCGGTGACCGATTCGATGACGGCACTCGCGCCGTTGTTGGCGAACGTCTGGCGGCCGGCGTCGCCGGTCAGCCCGCCGGTCAAGACGCCGATGCCGTAGTAGACACGGTCGTCGTCGGCTTCGTCGGCGTTGACTGCCGTCGCTACGTCGTCGAGGGTGTCCCCGGCGAAGGCGACCCGCTCGGCGTCGAAGCGCTCGGCGAGCGTCTGCAGGGCGGCGGGGTGGGGCTTCCCTTCTCCCCAGTCGTCCATGGTGAAGCGGTGCTCCGTTGGCAGGTCGAGGCCGACGCGTTCCAGCGCGATGTCTGCCTCGGCGGCCGGTCGGCCGGTAACGACGCCGACAGCGAAGCGGTTCTGCAGGGCCGACAGCGTCTCGTCGTCGACCAGCAGCGGCTCGTCGTGAATGTACCCCGGCGCGGCAAACGGCGGTTCGCCGCCCTCGATATCGCGATAGAGATCGGTGCCGAGATACAGCGTCTGGAACACGTCCCGGAGCTGTTCGCGGTCCCAGGCGTCGAAAACCCGCGTTTCGGCCGGGTCATCGAGCAGGTCATGGACCACGGCTTCGGCTGCGCCGAGACCGCCGCCGCGTTCGGCGATGGCGTCGGTGAATGCTGCGATGTCGGCGACGGCCGACTCGCGGCCGGCAAGGACGAACAGCGCGGCTGCATAGGTCAGTTCCCAGTCGTTGTTGAACCCGCCGGCATCCTTGAACTGCTGGACCGCTGACTTCTCGATCGTATCACCGTACACCCGGTCGATGGATTCGATGATCGCTCGGCGATAGGAGTCGGCCACGTCCACCAGCACGCCGTCGATGTCGAGGACGACCGCGTCGACTTGCATGGGCGAGCGAAGGCAGTCCTCACTCAAGCGCCTTGCTATCTTTCGCCCGGTACAGCGTCTCCCCGCCACGGAGCTGCTCGCGTTCGGCGTCGACCGTTGGCTGGTCGCCGCCCAGCGTCGTGAACCAGAACGCGGCCCCAACGGCGTCGGCAACGGTCAGCGTCGGCCGATGCAGTTCTGGCGGGAGATTCCGGGCGAATACGATGTCTGAATCCACATACACGGACTGATCGGGATCGAGGATGTCATCCACGACGAACCGCACCCCGTCGGGGACATCTCGTTCGACGATGTCCGTCGCGGTCACATCCACGCCTCGCTCCGCTAGCGCCGCGGCTACGTCAGGGTGGTTTCCGATGCCGACCTCGACGACGGAATCGACGGACGCCAGTCGGTCAACGAGCGGGCCGGTGGTGTCGGTCACGTCGTACAATTTATGAGATGCGGGCGCATATGCGTTCCCATGCACGTCGACATCGTGCCGGTGGGCGAGGTCTCAGCCCAAGTCAAACGCGAGGCCTCGGACGGACTTCGCTCCGTCTACGACTGTGAGGTCTCGATGCACGAGCCACAGTCCATTCCTGCCGGCGCGTACGATGGGGACCGCGACCAGTACCGCGCAGAGGAGTTTATCGACCTCGCTCGCCGGGTCGGCTCTGGCGGTAAAAATATCGCTATCACGCCGAAAGACCTCTTTTACCGCCGTCGAAACTACGTTTTTGGACTCGCATACCTCGGTGGCTCCGGCAGCGTCATCTCCACGTACCGGCTCCAGACATCCTCCGATGGCGGCTTCTCGAACCGCTCTGCCGGTGAGATCTTCTCACAGCGGGTTCGAAAAGAAGTCGTCCACGAGGTCGGCCACACGCTCGGGCTGGAACACTGCGATAACAAGCGCTGCGTGATGAACTTCTCCCCCACTGTCCGACAGGTCGACGTGAAGGAAGTCTCGCTGTGTGGCTCTTGCCAGCGAAACGTGCTGTAGTTTGCGAACGGATACCAAACTGATTCGGTATAGCGCCTACACTTCTGTGGTACTTGTACACATACGCGATGAGCAAGAGTCAGTCCACCGAACGCGTTGCAGAACTGCGAGACATCTTCGTGACGGTCACCGGCGATGAAGCGGTCACTGAGTCCCAGACAGACGAGCAGACGGACCGCGAACTCAACCCGGACGAGGAGTTCGATCCGGCAGAAGTCGCCGACGGCTTAGACGATGCGGTTGCGGGGTCTGAGACGGGCAGTGACAGTGATCCCGCGGCGTAATTCTCGTAGGGTATAATGCGGTCCAATCCTGCTGTCTCCAGTCCCGACCACGCTGTGCCTACGGCGCGTAGTAGTACTCGCCGGCGTTCTTCTGCTCGCGGTCCAGTTGCGAGTCGGGCTTGTTGATGCGCGGCCGTGAGGTCCGCTCGTCGCGGCGGAACGTGATGTCGAGGTTCTGGAGGAACTCGTTCATGCCCTCGCGCATGCCCTGTGGCGGCGCGGCGTGGCCGTTCTTGGCCGGCTCGCCGTCGAAGACGAGCAGGCGGTCGGCCAGCAGGTCGATCATGTAGATGTCGTGGTCGATGACCATCGCCGTCGCGTCGTGGTTCTCGGCGTAGCGCCGGATGGCCGAGGTCGCCATGACCCGCTGTTCCACGTCCAGATGGGCCGAGGGCTCGTCCAGCAGGTAGAGGTCGGCGTCCTTCGAGAGACAGGCCGCGATGGCGACCCGCTGGCGCTCCCCGCCCGAAAGGTCGGTGAGTTGCTGTTCCATCACCGATTCGAGTTGGAGGGGCTGTGCGATTTCGGTGTTCCAGTAGGAACTCCCGAAGTCGTCCGTAATCGACGCGAGGAACGCGTCGACCCGCATCGGCTGGTCGATCTCGATATACTGAGGCTTGTAGGCGATATCGAGACTGGTGTCGATTTCGCCCGCACTCGGTTCCAACCGGCCGGCGAGCATCTTCGCAAACGTCGACTTCCCGATACCGTTCGGGCCGACGACGCCCAGCACCTCGCTCTCACGGATGGTCCCGGCATCGACGGACAGCGAGAATTCGCCGTCGCCGTAGCTCTTCTGGAGTTCGGGGTACTCGATGACCACGTCGCCAGCGGATGCGGTCCGTGGCGCGTGCTCCTCGAACTCGATTTCGGTCTGACGGACGCGCATGTTCTCGTTTTCGAGGTAGCCCGAGAGGTACTCGTTGATGCCCTTCTTCGTCGACTTGGGCGGTGTGATGATACCGAACGCGCCGGGCGTCCCGTAGGCGACGTTGATGTTATCGGCGAGCAGATCCAGAATCGCGAGGTCGTGCTCGACGACAAGCATCGAACGGTCCTCGTCTTCGGCGAGTTCGCGGATGAGTCGCGCGGCGGTCATCCGCTGGCCGATGTCTAGATACGGCGTGATCTCGTCAAGGAAGTAGAAGTCCGCGTCACGAGCCAGCGTAGCAACAAGGGCGACCCGCTGGAGTTCCCCGCCCGAGAGGTCGTCGATGTGGTTGTCGACGACCGGGCCGATGCCGGTTCGCTCGATGAGATAGTCGAGCTCGCCGCGCTCGTCGGTCTGGTTCAGTAGTTCGCTTGCCTTGCCGTCGAACTGGTCCGGAATCCGGTCGACGTACTGGGGCTTGCGGGCGACGCTCACGTCGCCGTCGCGCATCTGTTCGAGGTACTCCTGCAGGGCGGTCCCGCGGTACTCGTCGAGAATTTCGTCCCAGTTCGGTTCCTCGCCGTAGCGGCCCAGATTGGGCTGCATCTCGTCGGCGAGGATGCGCACAGCGGTGGTCTTCCCGATGCCGTTCGGGCCGAGAATCCCGGTGACCTGGCCTTCGGCGGGGCTTGGGAGCCCGTACAGCGCGAAGGCGTTCTCCCCGTAGCGGTGGACCGGCTCGTCGGTCAGTTCCTGTGGGAGATTGATGATCTCGATCGCGTCGAACGGACACTTGTTCACGCAAATCCCGCAGGACTCGCCCAGACAGATTTCCTCGGAGATGCGGACTTGGTCGGGCTGGCCCTCGAAGGGCTCGTCTTCCTCGTACTCGTCTTCCCGCTTGACGATGCACTCTTTCCCGCTGCGGTTGGGCGGGCAGTAGTTCATGCACTCGTAGTTACAGCGGTCGGGCTGGCACCGCTCCAGATCGACGACTGCGATACTGTCCTCGGCCATCGTTACGCTCCCGTCGTCAGCAGGATGCCCCACGAAACGAACCACAGTGCGAACGTCATGAAGCCGACGTAGAGCACGTCCTTCGTCGAGAGGTCGTCCGTGTCGATGCCGATCACCCGCAGAATCGGGAACTGTGCTGCGATAGCGACCGCGAGGACGAGCACGCCTTGTGGGTCGTTTGGCGTGGCCGCTAGCGCGTTGGAACCAAACGCGGCGGCGATGCCAGCGACGGCTGTCAGCGTCGTGACAGAGAGCCCCCGCATATGGGAGCTCATTCCGTCCGCCGTTTCCGTAGCCATACCACACGTTCCACTACCCGCAACCAAAAGGTGCGCGGTTCAGCACTGTGACGCGGTCGCAAATGCATGTGCCGGTGAGACTGACTCCTCAATCTTTATGCGCCCGGCGCTTGTGATTACGGGTAATGACGGACTCTGATGGGGAAGCCATCGCAGACCTTCCGCCGAGCGCAAAGCTCGTGTACAAGGTTCTGGAGTACGACGGCCCACTGACACAGAAAGGCATCGTCGAGGAGTCGATGCTTTCGGCACGGACCGTCCGCTACGCTCTGGAACGACTCGACGAAGTCGGTGTTATCGAAGAAGACGTGTACTTCGCCGACGCGCGACAGAACCTCTACGAGATTACCGAACAACCGGCAGAAGCAGACGCCGCAGTTTCGGACTGACTCGCCTTCTCGCTCGTTGTTTCTCAGCGCGGCCGGGAGCTTGTCGTTACAGCGACGCGACCACGTCGTCCGTCGTCGCGATCGTCGCGAACTCACCGCGTAGCTGCGCCAATGCAGTCCGGTGAACGAGCGACGGCTCGAAGCGTTCGCCGTCGAGCGTTCGGTCGAACGTCGCCGTCGCGTCGCCTAGAACGACAACGTTGAACCCCCGGTTCTCGGCCATCCGCGTCGTCGTCGAGACGCAGTGGTCGGTCGTCAGGCCACAGATGACGAGCGTCTCAGAGGCAGTGTCGCGGAGCCAGTCCGCCAGTCCGGTATCGATGAACGCGCCGTTGACGCGCTTTTCAAACGTCGCTTCTCCCGCGTCGGGCTCCAGCTCCGGCTTGAATGCGAACCCCGGTTCGCCGCGCCGAAGCGGTGAGTCCGGTTCCGCCGAGTTGTGGCGAACGTGCGCAACTGGCAGACCGCGCTCTCGCCACGCCGTAAGCAAGCGCGCCGCGTTCGCCTCGGCGTCGGGGTTGTTCCGTGTTCCCCACCGCGACTCGTCGAACCCCTGTTGGAAGTCGACCAGCACGAGCACCGGTGTCTCGGGCAGTACAACCATCTCAGTCGGCCGGCTCCGGTGCGGGCGTTTCGATGAGCCACCTCGATTTCGGATGCTCGCGCGTCACGGTCATTGGGCACTCATTGGGCGATGCGTCCTCGTCCGAGGACAGCATGTACTGGGGCCATTCCCGGTCGCCATCGACGCCCCAGTCGCCTATGTCGGCGTGGGGACAGACGCCATCGTACTCCTCCAGTCGACCCTGAATGACATCGCGAGCGTGCTGACCGGCCTCGGTGTCGGCCGTGACGTTCAGGTCCTCGAACAGCGCCCGTGGCTGGAACGTGATTTCCAGTCCGACCGGACAGTAGCGGCTCTTTCGCGTGTCGTAGAACGGCGCGCGGCAGGTCGGAAACATCGGCTTGCCGCCGAAACAGAACTCCCAGTGCGGGTCGTCCGGGTTGGTTGGGATATCCTCGGGCCACGGCTCCGGGTCGTGGACGTGGAGGAACTGGAGAATGTGCCAGAGCCGGTCGTGGTACTCGGACTCTGTCATCGGCCGTTCTGGCGACCGGAAGAACGTCACCAGCGAGGCCCTCTCGCTGTGGTCTTGGTAGGTGTCGAGGTACTTCAGTAGCGTCTGGCCGAGGTCGAACAGCGCGTCCGGGTCACTCATCGACGGGACGGCCGTGTAAAGCGGTTCGCCGTCCCGAACTGACTCCGCGCCGAAGAAACAGGGGAACGGGGAGCCGTTTCGCTTACCGGTCAACCCCTCGCGGAAGGTCCGCCAGTGGGCCCCGACCCACTCTGGCGCGTCGCCCCGCTCCACTCGGGCGGCCAGCGTCTCTTGGTCTTGTAGCCTGCCGACGACTGCATCGGTCATACTAGAACGTCGGGTTCCAGCGGAATTTAGCTGTCGTTTTCGCCAGCTTAGCCCCACTTTCCGGGCACTAACCGCGTGTCTGTCCTGCTCGCTGAACCCTACGACGGCACGACGGTAATCGTACTTCCGCGGTCAATAGCTCGCTCCAGTTCTTCGGCGATGCCCGACCCGCGCGAGACCTGAATCTCGCCGCCACGCGAGACCGTCGCGGTAAAGAGATACTCGCCGTCAGCCTGCAGTTCGACCGTATCGCCGGCGTGACCGTCGAGCGGCACGATGACGTGTCGGGAGGTGACCTCCGGCTGGACGATTTCGCCCTGCTTGCCGCCGGAGTCGGTCTGAGGACCGCCAGACGGCCCGGACGGTCGCTCTTCGAAGGTCCGAACGTCGATGTCAATGCCGAGGCGGTTCTCCACGTCGGAGATGCGGCCGCCGCCCTTTCCGATGACCTGCGAGATGTCGTCGTCTTCGACCCAGACAACAGCAGTGTTCGGGCCGCGGAGTTCGACTTCGACGTGGCCCCGGGCGATGGAGCGGATCTCGCGTTCGACCTCCTGTTTGGCGAGGCGGTCGACGCCGGAGTCCGGCTGGTCCTCGTCGTCGTTCAGCGGGACGGTGACGACCTGGTTGTTGAAGGTGTAGATCTCGAACTCCGGCCGACCGGTCTCGAAGTCCTGAACCATGATGACCGGTCGCGCGAGGTCCTCTTCCATCAGCCCCTGTGGGACCTTGACTTCGGTCGTCACGTCGTAGACCGTGTCGACTTCCCCAGCTTCGATGTAGACGACGGTGTCGACGATCTGGGGGATGAGCCCGAGTTCGACGCGGCCGATGAGGCGCTGGAGCGCGTCGATGGCGCGGGTCGCGTGGACGACGCCGACCATGCCGACGCCGGCCAGTCGCATGTCCGCGAACACCTCGAAGTCGTCGGTCTTGCGTACCTCGTCGTAGATGGTGTAGTCAGGCCGGACCATCAGCAGCGAGTCGGCGGTCTTCTCCATCGAGCCGCCGAGTTCGGTGTACTGCGTGATGTTCGGGCCGACCTGAAGGTCCCGCGGTTTCTCCATCGTCTTGACCGCGTAATCGGCGTCGACGAGGAACTCGCCGACCGCTTGGGCGAAGGTGGACTTCCCGGCCCCGGGTGACCCGGAGATGAGGACACCGCGCTGGTGTTCGGTGAAGCGGTCCCGCAGTTCGTCGGCGTACTCGTAGTCATCCAGTTCGGTCTTGACGATGGGCCGGACGGCCGTGATTTCGAGTGCATCCGAGAAGGGCGGTCGTGCGATGGCGATGCGGTAGTCCCGGAACTGGGTGATTGTCATGCCGGGCTCGTCGAGTTCGAGGAAGCCGTCCGGTGAGGCGCGTGCGCTCTCCTCGATGTCGGCAGCGTACTCCCGGAGTTCGCTCTCTGTCGCGAGGTCGTCGCGGATCGGTGTGTACTGCATGTCGCCGATAGAGCCCTTCTTCGCGTAGGGTTCGACGCCGACCTTGAGGTGGACACTCATCGTCCCCTCATCGAAGAAGTTCTCTATTTGCAGGCGGTCGACTGTTCGCTTGACTGGGTCGACGAACTCCACTGCGAGGCCCTTCGCGCGGGCGACTTCGGCCTGTACGTCGTCGCTGGTCACGAGCGTCGCGTCGCGGTCACCGGCAATGTCCCGGATGAGCGCGTCAATCTGGCCTTCGCCGGCCTCGCGCTTTTCGATTGCGTCGGGCCGCCGGCCGACGTACTCCACGTCGATGGTTCCTTCCTCAGCCAGGTCGACGAGCGTCTGGAGCTCTTCGAGCCCCTCCCAGCCCGTCTCGCGGCCGTCGTTCGCCTGTGCTTCGAGTTCGCCGACGACGGCTTCGGGAATGATGACCGTCGCGCCGGCAAAGCCCATGCCGTCGACATCCGTGTCGGGGTCGGCGTCGGCCTTCACTTGGTCGGACACGCGGCCGTCGATGACCACGCTCGTGTCCGGTACAATTTCCATACGCGAACGTTGGAGACTGCCGTTGATAAGGGTGTGGAGTCTCCCGCTCCGGATTGACGTTCGACACTGAATAGCGTGCTGCTCACTCCGGGCTTGGCGCACGGTCGGTGTCGGCCGCTCGCAGGCGAAACAACGACCGTTCTTTGCCGTGGGATTCAATCATCACGTCCGATTGTTCGGTGAGCCATGTCGGGACAGCACCGACGTGGTCAGCGTGTGCCTGTGGGCTCGCATCGCTGTCTGGCCGGAGGCACGCCGGCTCCGAGTAATGTGTGATTGGCCGGACGCCGTCCCACGTTTCCCGGGCTAACTCGAACCCCGCACGATAGGTGAGCCCGCGGTCAGTGAAGCTGTGATGGTGGTAGTCGAACGTCACTGGAATATCGACTTGACTGGCGACGTCCGTGACGAGTTCTTGGACGCTCCACAGCGACTCGGCGTCGTCGTTTTCGACAGTCAGCCGGTCGCGAGCCCGCGGCGCAAGGTCGCTGACGACATCGCAGAACCGGTCGGCTGTCGCCGCCTTGTCACCGTAATGAGCGCCAATATGTACGTTAATCGCGTACCGTGGCGACCGCGGGAGTCCCATCAAGTCCAGCCAGCGGCCGTGGTGTTCGACTGACTCGACGGAACGAGCGACGGTATCCTCGGACTCGCTCGCCAGCTTACACCAGTGGCTCGGGTGAAAGGTCAGGCGCATATCGTTGTCCTGTACGAGCGCACCACACTCCGCTGCCAGTGACTGGACCCGCTCGTAGTTCGGCAGGGCAGTAATGTCGAACTGTGAGTTCCACGGGACGAGTTTGGAGCTACAGCGATAGAAGTTGATCCCGTGGTCGCGGTTCCACAGCAGAATCTCGCGCAGGTCCTCGAAGTTCTTCGCAGTTAGCGTGGCCGCGTACTCGATACCCTCGGATTCCCAGGTCTTCTTCTGCATGTCGCGATTGCACCGGCGAGGCGGGTCACGCTCTCGGAGCGTCCGGTTCATCGCAGCGTAGCCCAGCATTACCGAGTATTGCCGCTCTGGACAGACAGGTGTTCGGTTCGATACGGACACCAGAGGTCTCAGTGAAAACCGCGCCCCTCGAATCCGTTTCAGGCCTGATACAGAGTTACTGGGAGACTGACGCCCACCTTTCGGACCGAGTCGGCGTTGACCAGTCAGCCAACGCGAGTGTCGCCTGCCGCGGATTTTTGTTCTGCCGGCTCCCGACCCACGGATATGGACACGCTCACATCGCTGACTCGTGACCTCGTTTCGATCCCCAGTCACGATGACGAAGCGGCTGCTGGGGAGTACATCACAGCGTGGCTCCGGGACCACACCGACGCACGAGTCACCCGTGACGACCACGGGAACGTTATCGCTCGCAAGGGCCAGGGCGACACGTCGCTGGCACTCGTCGGCCACCACGATGTGGTCCCACCGGACGAGTCGCAGGTCGGTGCCGACGGCGAGTACGTCGTCGAGGAACGCGACGGCCGCCTCTACGGCCGCGGCGCGGCGGATATGAAAGGGTGTGTCGCCGCGGCGATGCTGGCCTTCCGGGACGCCGACCCCGCCGGCGAACTGGTCTTCGCCTCCTTCGTCGGCGAGGAACAGGGTGGCGTCGGCTGTCAGGCCGCTATCGAGGACGGTTTCGCGCCCGACTACGCCGTCGTCGGCGAGGGGTCGACCGGCTACTCCGCACCCGGAACGACGGATGTGGCCGTCGCGCACAAGGGCCGGCGCGGGTCGACTATTGTTGGCGACGGCGCGGCGGCCCACGCCAGCGAACCCGCCGCGGGCGCGAACGCCATCTACCGCGCCACCGACGCCGTCGACGTGGTCCGGGACCTCGACTTTCCGTCGACGACCGTGCTGGGCCACGAGATGAGCGGGAGCGTCGCCGTCACGGAAATTGACGGCGGCTCGGCCTGGAACGTCATCCCCGAACGCTGTGTGGTCACCGTCGACGAGCGGACAGTCCCCGGCGAGCGCGCCCCGTTGGACAGGGTCGAAGCCATCGACGGCGTGTCCTGGCGCGTCGACCAGGACCTCCCGCCGATGGCCTGTGGCGACGCCGGCTTCGCGGAGAGGGTGCTCGACGCCGCTACCGCGGCTCAGGACGCTACACCCGAACACGTCGTCAAACCGCACGCGACCGACGCCGGCTGGCTCGCCCAGGCCGGAACGGACTGCGTCGTTGTCGGCGCGGCCGAACCCGGTGAGGCACACACCGCCGACGAGAGCGTGTCGCTGACTGTCGTCAAGCGGTGCCGGGACATCTACGAGTGCGTCGCCGAGTCGTGGCCGTCCCGCTGAGCTACCGCTGGGTGGACTCCGTCTTGAAGCGAGCGCGGTTGTCTGTGTTTGTTTTGTCAAACGGGAGAAAATACGACGAACAGTCGACTATCATTCGTAATCTGGTATATTGATGTTTGATTGACGAAATAATTGTCATTTCGTCTGTCCTTTTACATGACAGACACTTCCCGCGACGTGGAGCGATGAAACGAAGACGACTCATGAAAGCGGCAGGCGCGCTGGGTCTCCTCGGAGCGGGGACCGGCTCACAGGTTCTCGGAGACAACGTCGACATCGCGGCCGCACAGGCCGACGACGAGACAGACACGCAGGAGGGCGACAGCGACTACGAAGTTGATACAGTCGTTGAATCGACGACGGAAAACGTGGTCTGGGGCGCGATCGACCCGACGAAAGAGCCAATAGAACGTGTCGAGTCTGGCTCGGTCGTCCAAATCGAGACGATATCCCACGAGGGCATCTTAGAGGACCAGCCGGGGCCGGAGGAGTTCTTCACGAATGCGGGGATTCCGGAATCGGACATCCTAGAGGATCAGGTCAGCGTCTACGAGGAGGTCCCACACGATGGAGCCGGGCCGCACGTTGTCACCGGGCCGGTGTACATTGAGGACGCCGAACCAGGCGACGTGCTGGAGGTCGAAGTGCTTGACATTGACTTCCGTGTTCCCTACGGCGCGAACACGATGCGACAGCGGAAGGGTGGCCTCCCATCGGAGTTTACGTGGAACGACAGCGAGGTAATTGAATTCGACCTTGACCGGGGCGTGGCCGAACTCAGTGACACGACCGAAATCCCGCTGGAGCCGTTCCAAGGAATCATGGCCGTCGGTCCGACAGCGACTACGGGGCGGGTGAACTCGGTCCCGCCGGGCCCGTTCGGCGGCAATATCGATATTCAAGGTACTGGCATCGGGACGACGCTCTACTTCCCTGTGTTCGCCCCAGGCGCGCTGTTTTTCACCGGCGACGGACACGCGCTTCAGGGCAACGGCGAGGTAGACCTCACCGCCCTGGAGACGTCATTAACGCCGACGTTCCGGTTCACGCTGCACAAGAACGCCCAGCAGATGGACTGGCCCGTCGCTGAGACCGACGAGGACGTTTACGTTATGGGAATTAACGACGACCTCGACAACGCGATGGAGCAGGCCCTCAGAGAAGCGATATCGGTGCTCGTCCACCAGAAGGATATGACGCCGACGGAGGCGTATCGACTACTGAGCCTTGCCGGGAATTTCAACGTCTCGCAGATAGTCGATATCAACAAAGGCATTCACGGCAAAATCCCGAAAGGTATCTTCACTGACGGCTTTGAAATCGACCCGCAGACGCTCGGGGAGAGCTTCTGAGCAAGCACGGTATAGCCTGGCAGGGCTAACCGGTGCACCCCTTACCGGCGGCATCGGGTCTTTACCGTCGCCGGCCTAACCCGGCCGTATGGCAACAGCGAGCGAGGACAGCGAGTCCACGTACGAGCAGTTTCTGGATCACGTCCGCCGCCTCTATTACGTCGGGGACGCCGGCGGCGTCCTCAACTGGGACCAGCAGGTGATGATGCCCGACGCCGGCACGCCGGCCCGGGCGAAGCAGACCTCCGCCATCTCCACGCTCCATCACGAGCTGCTGACCGACGACGACTTGGCTGACTGGCTAGACGAACTCGACGACGCCGACCTCGACTCCGAACAGGAGGCCGTCGTTCGAGAGGTCCGGCGGGACCACGAGCGAGCCACCAAGGTTCCCGCCGATCTGGTCGAACGCATCTCCGAGGCGTCCTCGAACGCCCTGCCGGTCTGGAAAGAGGCCAAGGCTGAGGACGACTTCGATGCCTTCGCTGACACGCTCGAAGAACTGGTCGAACTCCGCCGGGAGTACGCCGCCGCTATCGACCCCGACCGCGACCCCTACGAGGTGCTGTTCGAGGAGTACGAACCGTACCTCGGTATCGACACCGCCGAGGACGTGCTGACGGACCTCCGGGACGCACTTGTCCCGCTCATCGACGACATCGCCGACAGCGACGTGACGCTTGCGGACCCGTTCGAGGGGACCTACGACGACGACACCCAGCACGGCCTCGTCGAGACAGCACTTGACACGCTGGGCTACGACTGGGACCGTGGTCGTCTCGACACCGCCCCCCATCCGTTCTCCATGGGGACGCAGTTCGACGCCCGCGTCACCACCCGCTTTACCCCCGAGGACCCGCTGGACGCGCTGGGCTCGACAATCCACGAGTTCGGCCATGCCACATACACGCTCGGTCTGCCACAGGAGGCCTATGGCACGCCGCTGGGCGACAACCGCGACCTCTCCGTCCACGAGTCACAATCTCGCTTCTGGGAGAACCACGTCGGCCGCTCGAAGCCGTTCTGGGACTTTTTCACTGAGACGGCCAACGACCACCTCGGGACCGACGCCACCGCCCAGCAGTTCTACGAGGCGTCCAACGAGGTGTACGACGACAACCTCATTCGGGTCGAAGCAGACGAACTGACCTACCACATGCACATCATCGTCCGCTTCGAAATTGAGCGGGACCTCATCCGCGGGGACCTCGACGTGGCAGACGTGCCGGCGGTCTGGAACGACAAAATGGAGGAGTATCTTGGCATCCGTCCCGACACCGACGCCAAGGGCTGTCTGCAGGACATCCACTGGACCAACGGGTCCTTCGGCTACTTCCCGACCTACACGCTCGGGTCGGTGCTGGCCGCGCAACTGGACCATCACGCTCAGCAGGACATTGACGGCTTCGACGACCACGTCCGTGCCGGCGAGTTCGACCCTATCCACGATTGGCTCACCGAGAGCATCCACCGACACGGCGCTCGCTACCGGACCGACGACCTCGTGGAAGAAGCGACCGGTGAATCCTTCACTGCCGAGCACTTCCTCAACTACGCCGAGGAGAAGTACCGCACGCTGTACGACTGCTGACACGACGGCCGGCGAACCCCGTTCCAGATATCGACTCTGATACTATTGGGCAACTCGTTTTATATTCCCCGCCCATTGTGACGACCACTATGGCTGAGAGACCGTCCGAAAATGTAAGGGCAAAAACAGAGTCGGGGATCGACGACAATATCGACGAGGATATTCAGGACGATATCGCGGAGGACATTGACACGGAGGCCGGTTACAGCCACACCGCTGCAAGCGAAATACAGACGATGCTGGCTGATCTGGAGGGGTCGTCGGTCGGTATCGCCGAGGAAACTGCCGACATCCGAGAACAGGCTGCCGAGCAGTACGAGAGCCTGACAGACATCGCAAACGAGGTATCGAACCTCTCTGCGTCAGTTGAGCAGATCGCTTCGTCGTCCGAAGAGGTTTCCGCGGCCTCCCGCGAAGCGAAGGAACTCGCCGAGCGCGGGCAGGGGAACGCTGACGATGTCCACGAGGCGATGGAGAACATCCAGCAGGCAGCCGACAGCGTCGCCGAGGACGTCAAGACGATACAGCAGAGCGTACAGGAGATTGACGAGATCGTCGAAGTGATTAACGACATCGCTGACCAGACCAACATGCTGGCGCTAAACGCGTCCATCGAGGCTGCTCGCGCCGGCGAGGCAGGCGAAGGGTTCGCCGTTGTGGCAAACGAAGTCAAGAGCCTCGCCGAGGAGTCACAGGAGCAGGCGACGACCATCGAGCAGATGATCGATGGCATCCAGGACGATACTGAGAACGCCGTCGAGAGCCTTGAAGAGAGTAACGACGAAATCGACGAGGGTATTGACACCGTCGAGGAGTCGACCCAAATCCTTGGAGAGATCGACGATACCGTCCGCGAAGTCAACAACGGTATCGAGGAGGTCGCTACAGCCACAGACCAGCAGGCTGCTTCGACAGAGGAAGTGGCGAGCATGATCGACCAGTCCACAGATGCAGCCGAGGACATCGCCGACAGTACGGCTGACATCGCCGAAGAATCCGATGAGCAAACGGACCTTCTCACCGACATCAATCAGGCGATAGACGACCTCGTTGCGGACCTCCAGCGCAACAACTGAGCCGGCTGGACACCTCGGCCCTACAGCTCGAAACGCCCGAGACGAACCAGTCGTTTATTTCTCCGGGTGGCATACGGCCACTATGCGACCGGATCTGGACCCAGAACAGCTTGATCGCTACTCCCGGCACATCATCATGAACGACGTCGGGCCGGAGGGCCAGGCCGCACTGCTCGACACCGACGTGCTGGTCGTTGGGGCCGGCGGTCTCGGCGCACCAGTCCTCCAGTATCTCGCGGCTGCGGGCATCGGTCGGCTCGGAATCGTCGACGATGACGTGGTCGAGCGGTCGAATCTCCAGCGCCAGGTCATCCACAGGGACGATGACATTGGTCGGCCAAAGGTCGACAGTGCCGCTGAGTTCGTCACCGGACTCAACCCCGACGTGACCGTTGACCGCCACGAATTGCGGCTGGCACGGGAGAACGCGACCGACCTGGTGGCCGACTACGACATTGTCGTCGACGCCTCCGACAACTTCGCCACGCGCTTTCTTGTCAACGACGCCTGCACGCTTTCAGGTACGCCGTTCTCTCACGGGGCTATCTTCCAGTTCGAGGGCCAGGTGACGACGTTTTCCGGCGGCAGCCCGTGCTACCGCTGTCTGTTCCCCGAAGCACCGCCGGAGGGGACCGTCCCCGATTGTGCGACTGCGGGCGTTCTTGGCGTGCTCCCGGGCACTATCGGATGTATGCAAGCGACCGAAGTCGTCAAGCTCGCGATGGACTACGGCGAGACGCTGGAGGGGCGGCTCGTCGCCTACGATGCCGCCGAGATGTCTTTCGAGGAGGTCCCTATCGCGCCGAGGCCGAACTGCCCGGTCTGTGGCGACGACCCCGCCATCGCGAGCGTCGCCGACGCCAGCTACGAGGGTCGCTGTTCGCTCGCTGAGGACTGAGTGGACCCGCTCCGTCTTCCGGCCTAATTCTCACGGCTGATACTGCGGAACCGAGCTTTATGCGCTAATAGTCGACAGTAGTGGTATCGATTTAGATGGCCCGCCCTGACCACGCATTTCGTCCCTTCTTAGTTCGCCTCGAAAAGCCTAGCTACATCGAACTGGTGTTCTCGCTGGTGCTCGTCTGGGGCTTTGGCGACGCGCTGTCGACGCTGTTCGCCGCGCAGTTTGCCGGGCCAGGGCTGGAAGCAAACCCCTGGATACGGACCCTCCTTATCCACGAACCGTTGCTCGTGATTGCCCTGAAGATGGCCGTGGTCCTCTACGTTGGCGTCGTCCTGCTGGAGTGTCGCGACGTGGTTGAGCAGGTCCCGCTGTGGCGGGCTTGGCTCCTGTCTGTCGTCGCCCTCGGCGCGGTTGTCGTCCTCGGCAACACCTATGTCGGCCTGGTCGCGGCCGCCGCTTAGGCCCGGACCGTCCCGAGTTCGACGACGGCGTCCCGCGGTGGCGTCTCGAACAAGTCCGGATGGACGAGCGCCGCCAGGAACTCGAGCGTATCGACCAGCCGCGGCCCTGACCGGTTGACGTAGTGGTGGCCATCCACCACGTAGGCCCGGCCGTCCCGAACTGCAGTCAGATCCTCGAAGCCGGGCCGTCTGGTCAGGTCGGCGAGGTTCTCGCGGGTCTGTGCCACGTCGAAGCCACAGGGTGCGGCCACCAGCACCTCGGGATCGTACTCGCGGACTTCCGTCCACTCGCGCGGTCGGGAGTGCGCACCGTCCTCCTCCATCCCGTAGGCACCGCCAGCCATCTCGACCATTTCCGGGACCCAGTGCCCGGCAGCCATCACCGGGTCGAGCCAGTCGAGCACCGCCACGCGGGGGACCGTCTCTGCTCGTGCCGCTGTTGTCTCCACGGCTGCGACGCGGTCCCGGAGGTCCGCAACGAGTTCGGCGGCGCGCTCGTCGCGCTCGACCGCCGCGCCGACCCGGTGGATGGAGTCGAACAGGTCGTCGAGACTGTGGACATCGAGTGTCAGGACGTCGGCGTCCAGCCCCAGTTCCTCGACGGCTTCGGCGACCACCACGTGGTCGACGGCACACACGTCACAGACGCCCTGGGTGACAATGAGGTCAGGGTCCAGTTCTGCGAGTGTCCCATGGTCGATGGCGTAGACGCCGGCACTCTCTTCGGCAGCCGCGACCTGCTCGTTGATCTCGCCACTCGATGCCGTCGGGTCGACTCGCGAGCGATTGACTGACGGCTTCTCGCGGGCCGCTGGCGGATGGTCGCACTCGTGTGAAACACCGACTGGCTCGACGCCAAGCGCGTAGACGATTTCCGTCGCTGAGGGCAGGAGCGTGACGACTCGCATACTCTGACCTTAGGCCGCGCGGACAAAAACCTGCGTCCGTCACATCGCCCACACGCTTCGTTACGCTTACCCTCTGTCGCCGACGAGACGCGAGCATGGAAGTCAAGTCGCGACACCACCTCCGTTCGGATGAGGTCGACACCATCACGACGGCACTGTCGGAGAACCTCGGTGTCGAACTCGACGCGGACAGCTTCGAGAAAGTCGAGTTCGACGACAGCGACTGGGACGTCGTCCTCGTCGACGGCGACCCGCTCGTCCTCTATCTGAACGGCGAACCGTTCCTGACCGTTCAGGGTGCCAATCAGTACCCGCCGGAGAAACACATCGTCACCGTCGACGCCGGGGCTGTCTCCTTTGTCTCGGACGGCGCTGACATCATGCGCCCGGGTATCACCGAGGCCGACGACGACATCAGTCAGGACGACCTGATCGTCATCAACGAGGAGTCCCATGGGAAGTTCCTCGCTGTCGGCCGCGCACAGACCGACGGCGACGACATGGTCGGTGACAGCGGGAAGGTCGTCAAATCGCTCCACCACGTCGGCGACGACCTGTTCGAGTTCTCGGTGTAGTGCAGTTTACTGGTATCGCATTCCAGTCACACCAGTGGCCCGAGCCCGAACCGGTCGAGGGTACGGTCTATGCTGATTCTAACAACCGCTTCGGCCACGCCAGCGCCCACAGCTACCCCGAGCAGTAGTGGCCAGACAGTGAGATACGACGACAGCGGGTGGAGATGCGTCCCGTACAGCCACTCAGACACCGTCTTTCCGAGTAGCCAGAGCGTCACGAACACCGGCGTACCAAGCGAGAACCGGCTACAGAGATACAGCGGGACGGCACCCGTGAGGAACATCCCGACGACAGCATAACTGGCACCGAACGCAAGGGCCGCTGTGTCCTGTGACGCGAAGTGGACGCCGTTTGCAAACAACCACGACAGTACACCGATGGCATAGAGGATGCCGCCGCCGGCTGCGACGGCACTGGGAGTCATCCCGATGGAGGGCAGGCGCATCCGTGTCGATAGTTGTCTGATCACCCGCATAACGTTTTGTGCAGCGCGCCCCGCCCTCAATCGCCACCACGGCAGATCAGGGTGTGCTGTAGCGATACGTTCGATGGACGAAAAGTTGAAACGGGTAGCGCACGCCGTGAGTGACATGGGACTGATGAGCAAGATCCTCGGAGAGTCTGGATCCTCTCGGAACACCGAGGATTACGTCGAACTGAACGCGAACGAATTCGAGATGACCGGGACGGAACTCGAACGGCAGGTCCGGATCGCCCGCATCAGCGACAAGCAGGACGTCATCGACATCAAAGACGCCGTCTACGACGGCGACGTGGTCGTCGCGGACATCACGCGCCACTCCACGCAGGACCGCACGATGGAACACATCAGCGACGAACTCAAGCAGGTCGCCAACGAGGTCGGCGGCGACATCGTCCAGAAGGATGACGACCAGCTCATCATCACGCCGGCTGGCGTCGGCATCTCTCGGGAACGACTCGGCCGATAGGAGTGTATAGTCCGGTCGATGCGACATTGCTGTTCGATCGATCTTGTCAGCCTGTATCACTCTAACTGCCGGTTTTCGGGGGCTTCAATGCGTTTTTCGGTGTCGCCACGCTAAGGGCGGCAATGACTGAACCGGCGATACGCGCCAGTGGGTTACAGAAGCGCTACGGCGATGTGCAAGCGCTTGACGACTTGGAACTGACAGTCGAACAGGGTGAGTTCTTCGGATTGCTCGGGCCAAACGGAGCCGGCAAGACGACATTCATCAACACGCTGGTCGGCCTCGTCCACAAGGACCGCGGGACCGCTGAGGTGTTCGGATTCGACGTTGAAGACGACTACCGAGAGGCTCGTGACCGTATCGGCGTCGCGCCACAGGAGTTCAACGTCGACCGTTTCTTCCCTATCATCGAGGTGCTCGAACACAAGGCTGGCTACCACGGCATCGGTCGGGCCGAGGCCCGCGAGCGCGCCGAAGACGCGCTGAAGACGGTCGGGATCTGGGACAAGCGAGACACGCGCTTCGACTGGCTCTCTGGCGGCATGAAACGCCGCTTCGTCCTCGCGCGTGCGCTCGTCTCTGACCCGGACCTGCTCATCCTCGACGAGCCGACGGCCGGGGTCGATGTCCAGCTTCGTCACGATCTCTGGGATATTATCAACCGGATGAATGACGCTGGGACGACGATTTTGCTGACGACCCATTATATCGAGGAGGCCGAACGTCTCTGTGACCGGGTCGCAATCATGGATGACGGGCAGAAAGTCGAAGTGGCGACCCCCGACGACCTGATGGCCCGCGGGACGGACACTATCGTTCTCGAACTCGCTGAGATGCCACGGACAGCCCCGAGGCTCGACGTTGACGGGATCACCGACATCGAACTGACTGACGAGGGGCTGGCCGTCACCGCAATGGGCGGGAGCCAGACCGCCCCGGCGATCATGCGTGACCTCGAAGCGCAGGGCCACACTGTCACATCGCTGGACATCCGCCGCGCGTCCCTCGAAGAGGTGTTCGTCGACATGACCCGCGACGACCGCGAGTACGCGGAGGTGTCCGCATGAACCAGAACACGACGCAGTTTCTGACGCTGGTCCGCCGGGAAATCCTTCGGTTCGTGCGCCGGCCGTACAATACGTTCCTCCCGCCGATCATCACGAACGCGCTGTACTTCTCCGTGTTCGGCGTGATTCTGGGGAGCCGAATCGGTGAAATCGCTGGCGTGAGCTACCTCCAGTTCGTCCTGCCTGGACTGGTTGTGCTCGGAGCTATCTCAGACAGCTTCGAGAACGCCTCCTTCACTATCTTCCACGGACGCTGGAACGACTACATTCAGGCTGTGCTTACATCGCCGATGTCGAACCGAAGTATGGTGGCGGCCTACGTCTCGGCCAGCGCGCTCCGGGGGGTCGTCACGTCGCTGCTGATCGTCGGCGTGGGACTGATATTCACTCCGGTTCCGGTCGCTAACCCCGTGTATCTTGTCTCGTTCCTGCTGGTGATTACCACGCTGTTCGGCGGACTCGGCGTCATCGGCGGCCTCTGGGCGAGTGACTTCGACTACCTGACGGTGATGAATCAGTTCATCCTCCGGCCACTGGTGTTCTTCGGCGCGGTGTTCTACTCGCTCGAAGTTCTTCCGGCATTCTGGCGGAACGTCTCGCTGCTCAACCCGATGGTGTACATGGTGAATGGCGTGCGCTACGGCATGATCGGCGTCACCGAAATCGACCCGAACACGTCGCTGGCCGTTCTGACCGGGACGACCGTGGTTGTGCTGTCAATCGACTACGTGCTGTTCAGGCGCGGCTACGGACTCGCCGAATAGCGCCGTTCTGTCCGTCACCTATTTCCAGTCATTAACAAACCCTGCCACCAATCTCACGCCGATAAAACAGAAATGCCGACTCGCTAACTGACCTGGCCGCGAATGCCGGATTGGGTCCGCTCCGGCGGGCGGACAAACTATGACAGGTTGCCCCGGAATCCGCTGCCGTGGCAACACGAGGGGTATCTCGTGCCCCGGATACTTGTGCGCGCCTCCGGGTGAGGCGTATGCGAATGTATGACACAAGCGTATTTAGATGTGACGCCCGTCTGACGCTGAGTGATACTGGCGATGTACGGTATCGAAGAATTTCCGAACGGCTACGCGAGCCGTGCTGAATGCGATAGCGCAGTATCGGTCTGCCGACACTCACGGACTGCGCGCGGTCGACAGCCGTCGTTAGACGTTGTCCGGGGCGTCGGCGTCGTCCTCAACCGAGCGCTTCAGCGAGTCACGTCGTGCCTTTGCGTCGCGGTCGGTTGCCTCCTCGAGGAAATCGTTCTTGATGGCGACAGCGTCCTCGGCCGCATCGACGTTGCCTTCGGCGATGACATCCTCAGCCGGTCGCTCGTCGATGTGGAGCGCGATTTTGTCTTTCTTTGAGCCGTACTCGACGCGGCCCGCGACAACCCGGTCAAACACGGGGTTGTCGGGGTCGTCGACGACCAGCAAGTCGGTATCTTCGTACTCTTCTGTATCCGTTACTTCGCCGAAATACTCCTCGACGAACGCTTCCATGTCAGGGACGCGGTCTTCGAGATGCTCGCCCCGTCGCATCTTGTACTCTCGCATGGGCGAGTTTTTGCGAGGGGCTGTCTTACCCTTTGCGTTCACTCCTCGCCACGGGTGATAAGTGACCCCTTGTGACACTCCGGACAGAAGTCCCCGGCGCGCAACGATGTCGACTCCACCTCAGTGGTGAATCCACACTCCGGACAGGCGAACTCGCCCTCCGGAACCGTCACGGCACTGTCGCTGGTCGACTCAACACTTGAATCGTCGTCCGCTCCAGTGTCGACCGGCATCGTTTCCGGCGACCAGCCGTCTCCGTCGTCTCCCGGCTCATCAGGCCACTCTCCAGGCTGTCGGTCGTCGCCGGCTGACTCCGATTCCTCTTCCTCGCCGAGAATGACCCCGTCGTCTTTCTCCGGATCAGTCTCGTCTTCGGTCACCGGCTCCTCACCCTCGGCGTCCGGGACGTCAACCATCGTCGTCGGCTCGTCCAGTTCCACGTCGCCGCTGCCCTCGCTATCGCTGTCGTCGATGATCTCGGCGTCGTCGGCCGACGGGTCGACCGCTTCGCCGTCGTCCTTGTCGTCGCCGACTCCCGCTTCTCCTGGTGCTTTGACCGGGTCGTCGACGCTGTCCCAGCCGTCCGAGCGCTCTGTTCCCTCGCCTGTGGGTTCGGCCGCGCTATCAGCCGGTTGGTCTTCCGGCGGTGACTCGGGTTCCGCCGTTTCGGATTTGGACTCGTCTTCGACGAGGTCGCTGGCGATATCCGACGGCGTCTCGATAGCCGTTACCTCCTTGTTCTCCGAGACAATGCGCGTATTTCCACACCGCTCACAGGTCTCCCGTTCCTGGATGGTGATGACGACTTCGCTACCCTGCTCTTCGCGCTCGCGCTCGACGGTGGTCTCACCGTACTTGTGCCCGAGGACGGAACATTTGAGACCCATTGCCAGAACTTCCCACCGTGGTGTACTTAAACCCTGCCCGTTGGCTCGACCATTCGTGGCGGGAAGCTACCTGTTTCGCGACGCCGCTATGTTAATTTCAACCTAGTTTGTGAAATTTTATACCGATACAGATGCTACGCTACGCTAATGCAGCGGACGACGACACTCGTGGTGTCGGTCCTCGCCCTCTCGGCACTCCTCGGTGGGACAGCGGTGGCGACCGGGAACCAGCCACCGCTCGCTGATGCCGGGCTGGACCAGTCCGCTGAGCGAGCAACGACAGTCCAACTGGACGCTAACGGCTCGCGTGACCCCGACGGCACAATCAAAAATATCGAGTGGTCCATCGAAACGCCGGACGGCACCACACACACGCCCGACTGCCCAACCTGCGTCCAGACGACGTTTTCACCGGCCGACACCGGCCAATACAACGTCACTGTCACCGTCACTGATGACGACGGTGTGTCGCGTTCGGACACGCTTCATGTCGACGTGGTGGCCGCCGGTGGGCCGTCAGTCTCAGTTTCAGCCCCGGCCGCGGTACCCATTGGTCTCCGGCGGAATCTGACTGCCAACGTGACTGCCGGCGATGCTGACCTCCGAACGCTCGCCTGGGCCGTCAACGGCACCGCACAAAACCAGACGCGACTCACCGGTGAGAACGCCACCTCAACCATTACGCACACGTTCAACGACTCCGGCTCTGTCTCCGTCCGTGCGATCGCTTACGATGCCGCCGGACGGCGTGGCGTCGCTAATCGGACGATCCAAGTCGCCCGCTCATCTGGCAACGGTGGCAGCGGCGGTGTCGACAGTTGTCCGGGCGGCAGTGGGAGCTACTACGTCGATGGTGAAAACAAGGGCTGTACGAGTGCCGCCATGACCATCGGCGACACCATCGTCGATACTGACGGCCGAGACGGTCTGTGGCTGTACATGGACAGTGAACTTACCAAGATCATCTCGGAAGACAATATGAACAAGTACTCTGAGGACGGCTACGGAGGCACGTTCAGTAAAGAGACTATTGACGAGCAAAAAAATAAAATAAAAGAACGAGATGCCGCTGCTGAAGAGCCTGAAAAACCCAATAACGACGGTTCAAGCGACGGTATTCATGATGACGGTGGTAGCACCCGCCCAAACTCTAGCGTGCCGAACAACCTAATGAACCCAAGCGGTGAAGAAGATAGTAACGGGAACGATGGTGGGTACGACTGGTCTTATGACAACGATGATGACGGAAGCAGCAGTAGTGACAGTGGTCGTACCGGAAATAGTGAGGATAGTAGTAGTGCCGGCGATAGTAATGGCAATGCTGATGAGGATGATGGAGGTATCCTCGGTGGTCTACTCGGCGGCGAGGCCGGTGGCAACGATAATGATGATGATGATGATGACGATGGTGGTTGGTTTGGAGTCGGTGGCAACGAAGACAACGGCGACGACAGCGACGGAGGATGGGGTCTTTGGTGATCTATTCGATACCTATATAAAATAATAGAATTTATAAAGAATACTATCGTAATTTTCTAACGAGATGGGGAGAAAATTGAAAGCCAGGTTGAGAGCAGCCGATCAGTTAGCAACAGTTGCAGGGATCCCCCCTCAGTCATCGCTCTAGCTATTATATCGATGAATGGTTTCAGCTCAACAGATGCGTCTTCACGGATGCCCAGTATACCGTCTATGGAGGAGTTCGACAGCGGCCCGACTACGTTCACCTACGCGGGAGGTTTTGTTCCTTCTATCTGTGGAATCATATTATTGATTTCTAGCTATCGGAGTGTGTTTAGTTCACTTTCAGCGGGGGATTGGGGCGAATTGGTGATTGGCTTGACACCAGAAATAATGCAAGGCTTGACTGAAAATCTGATTCTCTTGCTAAAGAAACAGAAAGGGCACGTCCCTCAATAACGATACTCAAGAGCTATGACTAACATCAAAACTATGTTTGGCGGTGTTGCGCTCGCTCTCCTGATCATGTCTGCCGGCTGTTCCACGTTTATCGGGGGGAGCGGACCAGCTGAGGAGACAGATATGCCGACACAGACGCCAGAACCGATGACAGAGATTACTGAGACTACAACGCCCGTACCTACGGAAACCAAGAATAAGCCAGTTGCTACTGAGGAAGTTGAAACAAAAACCGAATCTGCCACTGAAAGGGAACTCAGTAAGGCAGAGAAGTTTGAGAAGTTCGATGAAAATATGCAGCGGATATACCGTAAACTCGACTATAATCGGTCTGCCGAGACAGAAATTTTCCCTGAAAACGACTCATACCACATGACTATCCAGATGCGGGACACCACAAATCGTTCTAAAACCGTAGATGACCGGCTTGACCCACTTTGGAACTACTATGTTATTGTTGAAGACTACAATGATAATGACGATAGCTATTCAGATCGGGACCACACGTACATCCCCGACACTGTCAATATAACATTCGTTACCGAGGACGGTGGGGCTTTCGAGACAACTTATATCAAGTACAATTGGGCGTACAAGTACTACACCGATGAATGGTCACTCCGGGTGTTCATGGCAAAGTATGGCTCTACCACGAAAGAGGGACCAGCCTATCATGACAAGTGGAAGTAGCGAGTTACTGACCTCGTTATCATAATCTACAGAGCGTTTGTCGGCGACGACTGAGCTTCTCAGGTGCCACGACGGTCACTTGTCGAAACAACACGAGTGAGAGGTGTCAACTGTCGACCGGTCAATAGCGTGCAGTGTGTGTTTGTTTCTTCGCTCGCGCGCCAGCGACGCCAAGACAGTCAGACGATAGGCCCCACCGACACCGGCAGAAACGAAAGAAGCGACCGCAGAGCCCGTGGCAGTTGAGCAAAGCAACACGGTCTCTGGTCTGTTATGACAGTTCCCGACTTGCCGCACAGAGCACGCATATCACAATTCCGAGGGACAAAGATTAGACCCAGCCGGTTTTAGAGGAAGATATGAGAGCGAAGCCGGAGTATCGCGACCGGGACGACACTGAGGTTGCGGTGCTCGATGCGCTCGCTGACCGCCGCGATGAGGGGATGACTGTCTTCGAGCTACGGTCGCGGACGGAAGAGAATATCGACCGCATTGAGGATGCACTTGCGGCTCTCAAGGCGGACGGCCTCATTGAGGTCGAGGACAACGGGGAACGGACTGTGATTTTGCCAGGAGAGGGCGTGGTGGGTGAGTCACTGCCGGACGAGGACGAATCGATTTTCGACCAGATTCGCAAGCTGCTCCCGCTGTAGCTGCGACTCTCTCGTGTCCCTGTCACACTGTGTCCATCGGCGCAGCCGCGCAGTTGTTCGGGCCGAGTTCGAGTTCGAATGCGGTGTTGTCGTCGGCCGTCTCCGTTCCGAGGTTGATTGCGATAACCCGCTCGAAGTTGGCGGGGCGCGGCGGGATATCGTCACAGACGTACTCGACAAACGCCTCGCGGTCCATTGTGAACCCTGAGACTCGGTCTCGGAGCGTGCCCAGCGAGGCTGTGAACGTGCCGTCGTCAGCCGCGACTGTCGACTCGCTGTAGTGGCCCGGGGCGACGAGTGTCTCGTCGGATAGCGCTGCGAGTCGGTTGGTCAGCGTGTGATGGAGGTCGCGGGCGAGGTCACGAGCGCTGTCGCTCCCGGCTTCGAGGTCTGGGCGGGCGACGCTGTCGAGGAAGACGCTGTCGCCGGCCAGAAGCACGTCGCCGATAGTGAAGCCAGTCATGCCAGTCGTATGGCCGGGTAGGGGACAAGGCTCCAGCGTAGCCGAGCCGACACGTAGCGTTTCGTTGTCGGCCAGTGCAGTCACGTCCTCGACACCGCGGGCGACCGCCCGCTCGGAAAGGATCGGCTCAGCACCGGTTTCTTCGGCGAGGCGGCGAACGCCACTCACGTGGTCGGCGTGGACGTGCGTGTCGATAGCGTAGGTGAGCGAGGCGTTGTGGTCGGCAGCGTCGGCGGCATACCGGTCGGTGAACGCCCGGAGCGGATCGACGACAGCGGCTGAGCCGTCGCTGATGATCATGTAGCCGAGACAGCCCGATGACGGACGGCGATACTGGAGGACGGTTGCGTCATCGCAGGGAATCTCGTGGGCCTCGTAGAGCCGCGCCCACCCCTCCATGCCGTCACTGAGGTTTTGCGCCTTGATGTCATGTTGAGTCAGCAGTCCGGCAACGAAGGCGCTGGCTTCGCCGCGGCCACAGACGACCGTTATCGGGCCGGTGCCGGCCACATCTGCGACGAGGCTGTCCACTTCGCCGGTCACCTTCGCCTGGAGGAACTTCGCAAAGGGGAGCTGTGTTGCTGTTACTGACTCGCCGCGGAGTCGCCACTCCTCGTACTCGTCACGGTCGCGAACGTCGAGCAGCCGGACTGATTCACCGGCGTCCAGCTTCGCCTGCAACGTTGCTGCCGATAGTGACGGCGGGTCCGTCGGCGGGTCAGGGTAGTCCTCGGCCATATCGACTGTAGCGCTCCCCGGCGGATAAATCGGGCGGGGATTTGAAGCCCCCGCCGCGCCCAGCGGACGTATGGACGCCGGAGCTACTATCGATGCTGTGCGTGACCAGACTGAGACGGAACGGGACAGGCTGGGATCGGACAAAGTGCTTATCGCAGCGACAGATGCGACACTGGAGACGGAGGCGGTGCTCACGGCAGCGGCGACCCGCGAGTCCGGGCTTGCAGATATCCTCGGCCAGTGGGCCGCCGAGACAGACAGCGACGTGGCGGCGCAGTTCGAGGCAGCCGCCGAGGCCGCGACCGAGCGGGCGGACCGCATCGACGCAGACGCCGGTGGCCCAGATGGATTCATCGACCACCTCGAAACCGTCAGCGGGACTGCACGGCGCGTCGGGGCGGGCCTCGTCGCCGCGCCGCTGGTCGCCGACCGGTTCTACCTGCAGGTGGTGAGCTTCTTCATCAACGAGGCGGATGAACAGCGGGCCGATATGTTCCGCGAGATTCGACGGGAGGCGTCGGCACTTGACGACGGGGTGACTGCCCTCGAACACCTCTCGGAATCCGAGCGCGAGACGGCAGCGGCGGCCGCGACGGAGGCCATTAGAGCGGCGTACGACGACTACGCGGAGACGCTGGAGGCGATGGGGTTGGACCCGAAGCCGGTCTGCTAGTCAAGTCGGTAGGTCGCGACGCGATTGGCGGCATAGAGGAACCCGGCGACAGCGCCAGCGGTGGCGATCCCAGTGCTCACCACCAGACCCCCGCCGAGGAACCACATTTTGTCGAACGGTAGCGAGAACAGGTCACGGACGGCGAGCAGGTACGTCAGGCTCCCCGGCGCGACGGCCACACCGAGAACGAGGAAGTACAGCCCGAACGCCCAGCCACTCGGAACCACTACTTCGCGGCCCTGCACTGACGACGACTCGAACTTCGGGAACACGACGCCGGCTCCGACGGCGATAGCCGGTGCGGCGAGGGTTGCGGCCAGTGCGATTGTGAGTCCGGCAGCGAGCGTGACCGGTGGCGTTCCGGCGGCGACACCGAGACCGACGACCAGTAGCGTCGTCATCACGACACCGGGGAGTGCGCCCGCGAGAACGAGCCCGGTGACGAACGCTCGGCCGGAAACGTTAGCGGTCAGCGTCAACGGCAGCACTCCTTCCTCGCCGCCGAGCGGATTGAGCGAGAACGCGGCCCCGAACGCCGCCGCGCTGGCGAGGCCAGCGCTGAGGGGGAGCGTTGGCGGGACCACTCGCTCCAGAATGACGATCTGGAGATGATACACCAGGAAGAAAAACGGCATGATCGCGAACTGCACGGAAATGGGTGCTCGCTTGGCACGGAGCCACGACTTCTGGGCGACCACGCGGGTCGCCGTCGAGACTCGTCCTCTCAGCAGACGGTCCGAGAGTGTCTGCTTGTCTGCGTCGAACTCGTAGTCAGGCTGGACCGGATCGACATACCAGGCCCGCGCAGCTAGCCACAGACACGCAACCGCGCCGACCGGAAGCGCGCCGAGAATCCCCGTTGTGGCGATGGTGGCAGCGACCAGATCGCCGCCGGCCCCCAGCACGAGCAGGACTACGTCGGCGGGCCACGAGAGCGGGGACTGGGTCGCCAGTTGGAGCACGCGAAACTGTACCGTCGGGACGGTCGTCATCGCGACCCAGCCAAGCGGTAGGACGAGCGAGACGGCAGCCCCGACGCTCGCGCGATGCCGCGCAATGAAGGCCGAGCGGTTCGCGACCAGTTTCGTCACTAGCCCCAGAGCAAAGCCGAGGATCGTTCCCAGCAGGGCAACCGTGACCGACCCGATGAGGGCCACGACAGCGACAAGTACCCCGGCATCACCGACTGCAAGCCCGCCCACTAGCGCCAGAATCGGGATGGTGAGCGCGAGCAATACTCGACCAACCTCAGCGGCGAGCAGCCCGGCCGCCGCGTCCTCGTAGGGGACCGTCGTCAGCAGGCCGTCGGCAGCGTCCGGTTCGCCGGCCGATTTCACCGTATGCTGGAGTGTGAAAAAGCCGACGAGTCCGAGCAGTCCGACGATGCCCGCCGTCGTCGCGAGTCTGACCGTGTGGGGGTCGCTGTCGGCGAGAACGCCACCGAAAAAGAACGCCCCAGCGCCGATAGCGAGACTGTATGCGGTGATGCCCAGCCCCCCGCCAAGTAACATGAGCGTCCCGCGCGCCGTGCCCATGAGCTTGCGCCAGGTACGGCGCAGTTCCGTCCGTGCGATCAGTCGCATCCGTCGTCCGTTCGGCCGCCTCATCGCTCACCCGGGTGCTCGCTGGTCACGTCGAGGAACACGTCTTCGAGCGTGCTCCCGGACTCGACGCCGTCAGTCAGTTCCGCTGGTGACCCCTCAGCGACGAGGTCGCCGTCGTACAGGACGCCGACGGTGTCCGCTAGCTCCTCGACGACGGGCAGGATGTGTGTCGAGAGGAAGACCGTTGTGTCAGCGGCCGCGACTTCGTTGATGGTATCACGAACTGTCCGAGCAGCCCGCGGGTCAAGTCCCGAAGTCGGTTCGTCCAGAAAGAGAACGTCGGGGTCGTGCAACAGCGCCTGAACGAGGCCGAGCTTCTGTTTCATCCCCTTCGAGTACGTCTCGACACGCCGGTCGGCGTCCGCGTCGAGGTCGAACCGGTCGAGCAGCGACTCCACGCGGTCCCAATCCTCGTGCCCGCGCAAGCCAGCGACGTACTCCAGCTGCTCGCGGCCGGTGAGTTCGTCGTACAGCGGGGGCTCTTCGGGCAGGAAGCCGATGTGTTCGACCACTGCGGCGCGGTCGGCGACCGACTCGCCCGCCACCCGTGCGGTGCCGCTCGTCGGGTTCGTCAACGTCGTCAGGATGCGAATCGTCGAGGTCTTGCCCGCACCGTTGGGGCCGAGAAAACCGAAAACACTCCCGCGAGGAACCGTCAGGTCGAGGGATTCTATTGCCGAGACGCCGCTGTAGCGCTTCGTCAACCCCTCGGTGACGATTGCGGGTGCTGGAGGGCACATACGACCACTGCCGGACTGACTGTCAAAAGGTCTTCCTGTCGCCGAGTCCGCTACCCGAGCCTGTCGACGCTACTCCTCGACCGCTGCGTTGGCGGCATCAGCATCAGCGTCCGTGTCGTTTTCGTCATCAGGATTTTCGACGACCTCGATACCGCGGTTGTTGACTGCCGACGGATCGAGCCCGACCTCCTGTAGGAAATTCTTGTACTCGCGCTCGCACTGCTCGGCGTCCTTCTGGCGGTCGCTGGCGCGGTCACACAGCGCGATCAGGTCTTCGGGCACGTCGTTGGTGTAGACGATCCAGTGGTTGATGAGGTCCGAGAGCCGGCGAATCGGCGAGGTGAAGTGGCCGTAGATCTCGAAGTTCAGGGCGTGGTGGCCGCCGAAGGGGTCGTTCATGTACTTCGCGCGGGGCATCACCTTCATCACGGCCCACTGGATCTTGTCGAGCTGGCGACCGGGAGCCTGTTCGAGCGTGGCATTGACGGCCTTCCGCGGGTCGTCCCAGGCGTCGCCGGGGATGGAGACCCCGTCGAGTTCCTGAATCTCGACCAGCGCTTCGTCCCACTCGTCGGGGCTCGGCTGTGGGTGGACGCGGTACATCGCCTCGACCCCGCGGTCCCACATGAGTTCGTGCGTGACGGCTTTGTTCGCCTTCAGCATGCACTCCTCGATGATGGTGTGGGCGCGGTCCCGGGCGGGGTTGAGGACGAGCGAGCCCTCCTCCTTGCGCTGTTCGTGCATCGCGTCAGCCAGTTCCCAGACGCGCTCGGTCTTCTCCGCGAGGTCGACGCTCTGGTCTTCCAGCACGTCCTCCGCGGTCTCCGGCTCGTCCAGCAGGCGCTCGGCCTCGGTGTAGGTCAGTCGAGCGTCCGAGCGGATGACGGACTTGTAGATGTTGATATCCTCGTAGCCGAGGTTCTCCTTGTCGAGGTGCATCTCGACGGTGTGGGCTAGGCGGTCCTCGTTGGGCACGAGCGAACAGACGGTCTCGGCGAGGACGGGCGGCAGCATGTGGACGGTGTAGGCCGGGAGATAAACGGTATTCCCCCGCTCGACGGCCTGCTCCCACATCTTCGTGTCGGGGTTGACGTAGTGGGTCACGTCGGCAATGTGGACCCAGAGGACTATCTCGTCCTCGCGCTCCTCGATGGAGATGGCGTCATCGAAGTCCTGCGCGTCGATAGGGTCAGTTGTCCAGGTGGTCATCTCCCGGAGGTCCTGCCGCTTGTCGACCTCGTCCTCGATTTCGGCCTGAACGCCCTGCGTGCGCTCTTTGGCCTCCTCCAGTACCTCGGGCGGGAACTCGTCGGGGATGCCGAACTTCTCGAACAGTTCCTCGCGCTTGTTCTCCAGATGTCGCGCCATCTCCGGGTCGATCTCGACGGGGCCTTGCCCCTCGGCGGTCCCGGCGGCCGCCTGCGCGTCCTCTGTAGTCATGTCACCCGGTACGAACAGGGCGTAGTTAGGGCTGTCGGGGTGGGACTGGGCCGTGACTCCCGCGTCTCAGTCCCTGCGAGCGTCGCCCTCAGAGAGTTCCCGGAACCGTTTCAGGAATGTCTCCTGGTCGGCCTCGCCGGCTCCGGCGGCGTCAAGCGTCGTTTCGAGTCCGTCCCGCGGTTGCTGGCATAGCTCGGCAAAACAGGCCTTACAGAGGTGTTCGAACGTCTTGTTTCGGCGGTCCCACCGGTCGCCGTGTTTGTCGTACTCGCGGGCCTCGGACCGTGAGATAGACTCACCACACGCGATGCAAGTGACTGACTCCCCCCGGGAATTCCGGGACCCGAACATACCTACGCGTTGCGGGCGATATCGTTTAGAACTTTTCGCACAGGCAACAGTCCCCCGTTTTCGGGCCACACGTTTATTCACCCGCCGCCACTACAATGGGTATCGGCTATTCGGAGCCAGGGACACTGAATGAAGCCACCAGAGACACTCGCTCACTCGACGTTGGACACGCTCCCCATCAATATCGCTGTCCTCGACGACGAGGGGACGATCCTGTTCACCAACCGCGCTTGGCGGGAGTTCGCGGGCGACGAGGACGGGGAGATGGAGGGGACGAACTACTTCACGACGACTGATGTCGACGCCGATGAATACGCCGGACAGGCAGTCGGCGGCATCGAGTCGGTCATCGACGGTGAGCAAGACCTGTTCACGATGGAGTACCCGTGTCACTCTCCGGAGGAGAAACAGTGGTTTCTGATGCGGGTCGCGCCGCTGCCGGACGACGAGGCCGGGAGCGCGGTTGTGGCACACATCGATATCACCCAGCGGAAACTCGCCGAACTGGCGGCCGAACGGCGGAGCGAAGAGCTCAAGGCCGAACGCCAGAACCTCAAACAGCTCGTCGACCGGGTCGACGGCCTGCTGAAGGCAGTGATGGGTGACGTGCTGACCGTCGACTCGCGGGAGGCCATCGAGCAGACCGTCTGTGACCGGCTGGCCACAGTCGACTCCTACCAGTTCGCCTGGGTATCCGAACTCGACTTGCGCGACGAGACGCTGTCATCGACGGCCCTATCAGCTGACCGTCCGACCTCGCTATCCATCCCGCTTGACGCCGACGACCCGGTCGCAGCGGCGGCTCGTACCGAGGAGATGCAGGTCGTGACTGGCGGCATCGACGAGCAACACAGTCGGCTTGCTGACTCCGACGTGGCATCGGTCGCGGCCGTGCCGCTCGTCTCCGGTGAGTCGCTGTACGGCGTGCTCACCGTCTACGCCGACAGCGACGACGTGTTCGACCCACGAGAACAGGCCGTGCTGGGAACCATCGGCCGGGCGACCGCGGCGGCTATCGATGCTCGCGAAACCAGCCGGCTGCTGACCGCTGACAACGTCACTGAACTCGAACTGCAGGTCACCGACCCAGACGTTTTTTATATTGACGTGGCAAGCGAACTCGGCTGCTCGATGGAGTATGGTGGGAGCGTCCCCGACGGTGAGGAGACGGTGATGTTCTTCCTCGTTGAGACGGACGACCCCTCGGCGGTCTGTGCTGTCGCCGCTGACCACCCGCAGGTATCGGGCGTTTCACACGTCTCGACGGCGGACTCGTCGGCGCTGTTCGAGTTTATCGTCTCGGACCCGCCGGTCGTCTCGGTTGTCGCCGACCGTGGGGCCCAGACGGGCGACATTCTTGTCGAACCGCGACAAGCGACCGTCACCGTCACACTCCCAGCGTCGATGGAGACCCGAAGCGTGGTCGAACAGGTCCGAAACCAGTATCCGGAGACGGAATTGCTTTCAGTGCGAGAGCGGGACGAACCACCTGTTTCTCGGCAGGCATTCATCGCAAACGTCGAAGAGCGATTGACCAACCGCCAGCTAACGGCGCTCCGGAAAGGGTTCCTCGGCGGCTTCTTCGACTGGCCACGCGATGTCTCCGGCGAGCAACTGGCCGAGTCGATGGACATCTGCCCGTCGACGTTCCACCAGCACCTCCGTGCTGGTGAGCGAAAGTTGCTGGAAGAAGTGTTCGAAAACTGGTAACCTGTGATTCTGAACCCCCTTGCCAGCGTCGGACTCCTGCCGCGATTCCCGAAGCAGTTTGGTAGTCTGCTTATACCGATAACAACCGTATATACATGTAGTGATACCGAACCAGTGTCCTGTTTGTCACCGGCGAACCGACGGGACACAGACCCCCGTGATAGCGGCGCACTCACGGACCGACCGGACTATTACGAACAGCCGACAGACAAGCGCGCAACGCACCGCACACCGAATGACCGCCCGATAGCTTTCAATGCATTCCGATAACATCCAGACTAGCAAATCGATACAGCAGGAAACCGGACGGACGTTCCACCTTGCGACGCGTCTGCTTCCGGAGCGTATCCGCCACCCGACGTACGTCATGTACGCGTTTTTCCGGGTCGCGGACGAGGTCGTCGACCAGACGGACGGGCCGCCGCCAACCGTCCAGCACGAGCAACTGGAGGTGATTCGCGAGGCCGCACTCGGGAACATCGACCCGGATGAGACCGACCATGAGGCGGTCATGGCGGCGTTTCAGGACCTGGCCGATCGTCACGATATCTCCGAGGAGACGATTAATGTCTTCATCGACGCGATGGAGATGGACATCGCACAGGCCCGCTACGAGACGTTCGAGGATCTCCGTGAATACATGGGCGGCTCCGCTGTCGCCGTCGGCCACATGATGACTGAGGTGATGGACCCGCCACAGAAGGAGGAGGCCCTGCCCCACGCGACGGCGCTGGCCGAAGCGTTCCAGCTTTCGAACTTCCTGCGGGATGTCCGCGAGGATATTCACGACTACGGCCGGGTGTATCTCCCACAGGAGACGCTTGAGCGCCACGGCGTTACCGAGGAGCAACTCGCCGACGCCGAGGTTGACGACGCCTTCCGCGCCGTGATGCAGGAAGAACTGGCCCGGACCGACGAACTGTATCGTGAGGGTGTCGCTGGCATCCGATACCTACCGGAGGACTGCCAGTTCGGCGTGTTGCTGGCTGCGGTGCTGTACGCTGACCACCACCGGCTCATCCGTGACCGTGGGTACGACGTGCTGACGGAGACGCCGGACCTCACCCGTCGTCGCCGGCTGTGGCTCCTCGCCCGCACGTGGTGGCACTGGCGGCGTAACGGCGACCCCGAAGCGACCTTCTACACCGTGAGTGCTGTCTCCGAGCGTGGCCCTGGCGAGACGCCGACAGATACTCACAGCCACGGGCAGCCCACGTGGCGTGGATGATAGCCACGCGCCGGGTATCGTTTTCGACCGCCTGTCGTCTCTGAACTAATGCTGTCTACGCTCACGTATCTCCAGTTCCATGCTCTCTTGGTGGTCCCGGTCGTGGCCGGACTGGTGTTGACGGCTACCTACCGCCTCGGAAGCCGTCAAGACGTACTCACAGGAACAGCTATCCTCACCGGTCTGGCCCTCGTCTACACGACGCCGTGGGACGGCGCGCTCATCCGGCGCGGTGTCTGGTGGTACGGCGACGGCACCGTGCTGGCGCGGTTCTGGTCGATACCCCTCGGCGAGTACCTCTTTTTCATCCTGCAAACGGCGATGGTCGGGCTGTGGGTGGCCCGGTTTCGGGTAGACACGGAGCGCCCGCTGGCGACGCCGACACGGACGCGACTCGTCGGGTTCGCCGCTGCGCTCGTTGTCGTTCTGTCCGGCCTTGCACTCTTGCGCTCCGACTCGGGATTATATCTCGGGTCCCTGCTGGTCTGGAGCGGGCCGATTCTCGCCATTCAGTGGCTGTTCGGGTGGCATTTCCTCGTCGGCGAGTGGCGGACAGTGAGCGTCGCGACACTGGTCCCAATGACCTATCTCTGTGGCATCGACAGCATCGCCATCCGACTCGGCGTCTGGACGATTTCGAAACAGTACACGACCGGCTACACGGTTCCTCTGCTTGACCTGCCGATTGAGGAAGCGGTGTTTTTCTTCCTGACGACGTTGTTCGTCGTGCAAGGGGTCGTACTCTACGTCTGGCTCATCGACAGATGGAACTGAGCTACCGAAGTGCCGTCGAACCGTCGGTTCGCTACCGGGTCGCACTGGCTCCCGGCTGGATCGCCAGCCTCGCCGTTGTCGCGCCGTTCCTCGCTGGCATCTCGGTACCACCTGTGCTTCAGTACGCCCCACTGGTTATCAGTGCCGTCCTGCTCGGCCTGCCCCACGGCGCGGTCGACCACCTCGCGGTCGCACGCACTCGTGGCGAGCGCCCGGACTGGCGGGCTATCGCCCGCGTGTTCGCGCTCTACGGCGTCGTTGGCGGGGCTTATGCCGTCACCTGGTTCCTCGCGCCCGCGGCGGCCTTCGTCCTGTTCATCGCGGTGACGTGGTTCCACTGGGGGCAGGGTGACCTGTACGCGCTACGCGCGCTGGCCGACGCCGACCACCTCCGGTCACTCCCGCAGCGAATCGGAACCGTGCTGGTCCGCGGTGGCCTGCCGATGCTGGTCCCGTTGCTCGCGTTCCCGGAGTGGTACCGCCGCGTCGCAACAGACCTCGTCTCGCTGTTCGCCCCCGACGCCGTGGCCGCTATCGGCTGGGCGTTCCGGACCGACGTGCGAACCGCGCTCGCCCTCGCATACGGCGCGCTTGTCGTGGCGACGCTGGCTGTCGGGTTCGCCCGCGCCGACGCCAGCCGGCCGTGGCTGCTTGACGCCGGCGAGACGCTGGGGCTGCTTGCCTACTTCGCCCTCGTTCCGCCGGTGCTCGCCATCGGCGTGTACTTCTGTCTGTGGCACTCGTTGCGCCACATCGCCCGCCTGCTGCTGGTCGACGACGATGCCACTGCCGCGCTCCAGAACCGCGACCCGACAGCCGCCCTGGCGCGGTTCGCCCGCGACGCCGCGCCGCTGACGACTGCTTCGCTTGCCCTGCTCGGCGGGCTATACTTTCTCATTCCAAACCCACCGGAGTCCGTTCCGGAGTGGGTCGCGCTGTATCTGGTGTTCATCGCCGTCGTCACGCTGCCCCATGTTGTCGTTGTCAGTATCATGGACCGCGAACAGGGTGTCTGGGTGTAGCCTCCCAACGACTTCGCCGAAGTCACGGGAAAAGCACGAGTAGCGTTCCGGAAACCGCGAGTACCGCGCCGAACGCGCTGACCATCGCGACCCGTGTTTCCACGTCCGACTCTGCGCCGGTCACGAGGCTGTAGACGCTCACGACAGCCAGGAGCGCTCCACCGGCTGCTGCGGCCGCTCCGCCGATAACGCTGACATCGTTGGCTCTGGTCGTGACGTACCCATTAACACCCAGCGAGATGCCGATAAGCAGTAACGAGAGGTGGTGGAGTCGCGCCGCATCCATACGTCCGGGTGATACTGCTGTGACAAGAGTGTTCTGCTCCGACAGGAAAGAGTTGGTGACACGGATAGCGCTGTTTCTTTTCTCGGTCTGTGGCTGGGCTGTCCAGTCCTGCCGGATCCATCACTCTTCGGAAGAAACTCTCAGCTGCAAAAATATCGGATAGAACTGCTACGTCGGCGTTACTTGCCCTTGCCGCGGTTGCTGCGCAGCGACGGGCGGGTCTTCTCGCTGCCCTTGCCCTTACCGCTGAGGCCGCGGTTGCGGCGGCCAGCACCGGTCAGACCGCGGAAGACGCGGTCAGCCTGGTCGTTGGCACAGATCCACGACAGGTCGTCGTCATTTTGGATGGCCGGGTGGTTCGGGTCGATGAGAATGATTTCGTGCCACTTCTGTCGGCCGTCCTGACCGACGGAGTAGCTGTTGAGCACGCGCAGGTTCGGGAAGGTGCGGGAGGCGCGTTCCTCGGCGACGCGCTGGATGTCCTTCCGGCGGGTGATGCGCGTAACTCCCTGTCGCTTGGATCGGCGACCGGCCTTGTGTCGGCGCTTGCGTGCGCTGCCCTTCCGGACGGAGACGCGAGCGACAATAACGCCCTGTTTTGCCTTGTAGCCCTGCGAGCGGGCCTTGTCGAGGCGGGTCGGGCGCTCGATGCGCTCGACGGCCCCTTCGTTGCGCCATTCCTGCTGGCGCTGCCACTGTAGTTCTGCGAGCTGTCCGTCGCCTGGGTTCTTCCAGGCATCTCGAATGTACGAATATGCGCTTCGTGCCATATGTATTCACCACGGGCGTTGCGTGGTTCAAGTCGCGCGGCGCGACTCACATCCCGACCTGCACACGCAGGTGCCCGCTGGTGCCCGTCGTCCAGCGAGTTACCACGGAATTTGCCGTTCGGACTCTTAAACGGTTCGGACCAGACTTGTGGATGCGACCCGGTCACGAAGACCCAGTGATCGCTGAAACCGTCAGATATCTGTATTTTAGCAACACAAACCGTTAACTTGTTCGCGGCCGGAGAGTCACGTATTACCATGACAGACCTTGGTGGCTTTCAGGACCACGTGGCACGAATCGACCTTGGGGACGGTGACGTAGCCTACGAAGGTATCGACGAGGAAGACGCAAAGAAGTATATCGGCGCACGCGGGCTCGGCGTGAAATACGTCTTCGACCAGGGGCCGGACGTTGATCCGCTTGGGCCGGAGAACCTGCTAGCGTTCATGAACGGGCCGCTGACGGGAACACAGGTGACGATGAGCGGCCGTATCGCCATCTGTACGAAGTCGCCGCTGACGGGGACCGTCACTGATTCCCACCACGGCGGCTGGTCCGGGGCGCGACTGAAGTGGTCGGGTTTCGACGGACTGCTGTTCGAAGGGCAGGCCGACGAGCCGGTGTATGCACTCGTCGAAGACGGCGAGGTGGAACTGCGCGACGCATCCCACCTCTGGGGGCAGGGCGTCCACGACACCATCGATGACCTCGAAGAAGAGATCGAGGGCGGCTCGCTGGGCAAGAACCTTTCCGTGATGGCCATCGGCCAAGGTGGTGAGAACGAGGTCAAATACGCCTGTATCGTCAACGAGGACGACCGCGCGTCGGGTCGCGGTGGCACCGGCTGTGTGATGGGCAACAAGAACGTCAAAGCCGTCGTCGTCAAGTCCAGCACGCGGATGCCCAAGCCGAAGGATCAGGAGACGTTCCAGGAGGGCCACAAACAGGCGATGCAGGTCATCCAGGAGTCCGACGTGACCGCGCCCAACGAGGGCGGCCTCTCGATGTATGGGACCAACGTCCTGATGAATCCCACCGAGGAGATGGACGGTCTCCCGACGAAAAACGGGAAGTACTCGTCGACGCGAGCGTACTCGGACGCGGAGGGCGATGGCGAGCGCATCATCGACTCAGAAAACGTCTCGGGCGAAAACGTCCGGGAGAACATCCTGGTCGACGAGCCGACCTGTCACTCCTGTCCGGTTGCCTGCAAGAAGGAAGTCGAGGTACAGGCGATGCACAAGGGCGAGGAGATGAACGTCCGCACTGAATCCTACGAGTACGAGTCCGCGTGGGCGCTCGGCCCGAACTCCGGCCACGTCGAACGCGACAAGATTGCGGTGATGCTCGACCGGTGTAACGACGTCGGCGTCGACACCATCGATGTTGGCAACACCATGGCAATGACGATGGAGATGACCGAGGAGGGGAAACTAGACGAACTCGACGACGGCCTGGACTGGGGCGACGCCGACACGATGATCGACATGATCGAGATGATCGCCCACCGCGAGACGGAACTCGCGGACCATCTCGCCGAGGGGCCGGACCACCTTGCCGAGGAGTTCGACGCCCACACCAACTCCCTCGCGGTCAAAGGGCAGACGATGGCCGCCTACGACCCACGCTGTATGAAGGGGATGGCAATCGGGTACGCGACCTCAAACCGCGGGGCGTGTCACCTACGCGGCTACACGCCAGCAGCCGAAATTCTCGGTATCCCGGAGAAGGTTGACCCGCGAGAGTGGGAGGGCAAAGGCGAGCTGTGTGCCACCTTCCAGGACCTCCACGCTATCAGCGACTCCTTCGACATCTGCAAGTTCAACGCCTTCGCAGAGGGGATTGAGGAGTACGTCCTGCAGTACAACGGCATGACCGGGCTGGACGTGAGCGAGGAGGAATTGATGGAGGCCGGCGAGCGCGTCTACAATCTTGAACGATACTACAACAACCTCGCGGGCTTCGACGGGTCCGACGACGACCTGCCAAACCGGTTCGTAGAGGGCGACGAGCACGCGATGCCGGCCCAGGGCGGTTCCGAGGGCGAACTCGCGGAGCTCTCGAAGATGAAAGACGAGTACTACGAGGTGCGTGACTGGGAGAACGGCGTTGTTCCCGACGAGAAACTCGACGAACTGGGAATCGACATCGGCCCCGGAACCGGCGTCAGCTCCGGCGGCGCAGCGGCACCGAGCGACGACTGAGACAGCCCCAGCCGCCGAATACATTTCAGTTCTCTAATGCGCAAGGAAGATATCGACGACTTCGAATTCCAGGTAGAGTCTCGACTGACCAGCCACGGCGTGTACGTTACCGACTTCGCCGACGAGGGCGATACGTACCGGCTCACGTACGAGTCGATTTCGGCCGACGAGGCGGCTGTCATTCCCCACCGAGAGATCGGCCGCGTCGTCAACGTCTTCCGGGACCTGCACGCCGATGACTGGTCTGGGGTCGACATCCAGGCGACGGTAACGGACCTCGAGGATACCGAACTCGGCGAGTGGTCGGTCGACAGCGAGTGGATCGACGAGCTTGAAAACGGCGACCTCTCGGAGACGGCGTTCTCCCAGCGCGTGCTGGAGACGATTACAGTGCGGAACTGACCGCCAGCACGTCTTATGGGTCGGAGCTGATCGCCAGCACGGCCCTGATTTCCAGCGTCGTCTCGAACTCCTCGCTTCTGTCCAGCCGCCGCCCGTCGCGCTCGAACTGGGCGGCGTGGGCCCGCCGAACCGCGTCCTGTTCGCGGTCGCTCAGTCCGAGCTCTGTGCCGATACTGTGCCAGTGGCCCGACTCCGCACAGACGTAATCGGCCTCTCTGGGGCCGCTGATGCGTTCGTATTCTCTGTGGTAGGTCTCCCGGTTCTCCTGGAGATACGTCTGAACCTGTCCGAGTAGGTCGGGCAATTTGTCGAGCGGGACGCTGGCTCGCGTGCCGGCCAACAGGACGATCTGTCCCTCAATTGGGTACGATGAATCAGCCATCGCGTCCCGGTCAGCCGCCCGCTCGCATCGCCTTCTGTGCGAACTTCTCGATAAGCGGCTCCAGCGTCTCGGGGTCGCCGTTGAACTCGATAGTCACCTCGTTGAGCTGGAGACTCGGGCCGATGGCGACTTTCTCCTCTGAAAGTGTCGCCGCCCACCCGTCGCCTTTGACAGTCGCCTCGTCGCGTTGCTCGCCGCCGAGGTTCTCCAGATACCCGATAGCGGCTCGAACCGAGATGCCGCGAAAACTCCGTTCACGCTCCATTGTGTGGTCGTTACGGGTGCGGTCGTCTAAACCTATCGCCGGTCCGGCGTCCGTTCGCCACACCCGCGCTATCCCGAGGTGTCTCTCTGCCGGACATGACGGTCTACCCCGGCCGAATACCGTCGTCGACGATGCGGGCGTTGCGCTCGCGGTTGATGCGCTCGTCTAGGTCTGCGTGGTCGTAAATCTGAGCGATGACGGCGGCGTGGAGGTCGCGCCAGGCCATCGCGTAGATGGGTGACTGGCCCCAGGCCCGGAGTTCGACGACGTACTCATCGTAGGCCTCCCACCGACTCTCGAACTGCTCGATGTGGTCAACGACGGCACTGGCCGGCTCCTCGGAATTGAGGGCGGCGTTGAGTTCTCGCTCCCAGCCACCCACAGCCTGTTCCATGTCGCGTTTCGTGTCCTCGCTGTCCGGCGGCAGCGACTCGACAATCCCGGACGGAATCCCCAGTTCGATACTGTCCATACCGCCACACATGGTTCGCGGCCAATAAACCCCAGCGATGGCGAACATGTTCGTCTCTACTGATTTGTGGTAGCGGGGTGTAGTGCACGCATGAGCAGTGAGACAGTAGAGCGACAGTCGTCGGCACCGGACCTGACGACTGTCGAGGTCAGGTGCACCGGCCACGTTCGCCGGGTCGTCGGCGAACCGTCGCTGTCATACACGTTCGAAGGAGACACGCTGCGTGACTTCCTTGATGCGTTCTTCCAAGAGTACGACGTGAGCGATATGCTCATCGCGGAAACCGAAGACGATGCCACCACCGAGGGCTGGGCCCCGGAGATGGCGGAACTGCCGGGTGACTGGGCGAAAAACCCCGAAGGTGAACAGACCAGGTGCTACGCGCGAGTGGCGGTCAACGGCGAGTTCAACGAACATCTTGACGGACTGGACACGGAACTGGAAGCCGGCGACCGCATCGGGTTGCTGTACCCGTTCATCTTCTGTTGCTGATTCGGGCAACTGACTGTCACAAGAATCACCCCCCAGCAACTGGCGGGAACACGCTGAGTTCGTCCCCATCTTCCAGTGCGGTCTCAAGTCCGTCAAGATGGGCGATGTCCCTTCCGTTCCGAAGAATCGTCAGGTACTCTCGCAGTTCCCCGTCCTCAAATAGGTCCATCTCGGTGAACTCTTCGGAGAGCTGTTGGAGCACGTCGCCCGCCTGCAGGTCCGTTTCGTACTCGCGGTGAACCGTTTTCTGTCCGACGGCTTCCCGGAAGTTGGCGAAAAACCGCAGCTCGATTTGCATACCGCTGGATTGGCGGTCGAGCGGCTTAAATCACAGCGCTCGACACGCGTGGCTCGAACGAACAACACATTCACCTGTTATATTCTATCTATCATGGACCTCGAATTCCTATTCGATGGGAACGACTTCGACCCGTTTTAGCGTCCCAGTCCATGACTCAGTGTATGGAACGTGTGGTCGCAAGCGATGACCCGATGATAGATGTCGATCGACTGCGAGCGGAACTCGACGCTGATGTCGTCGTCGCGGAGACAGACGACGAGGACGCGATTCGGAATGCTGCCGCCGGGGCATTGGGCCTCGTCGTGGACGTGAACACGCCGGTCACTGCCGCGGTACTCGACGCGCTGGACGACCTCAAAATCGTCGCGAGAGCGGGCGTCGGTATCGACAACATCGACGTGTCCGCGGCGGCAGACAACGGCGTGACCGTCACGAACGTCCCTGAGTACTGTACCGACGAGGTCGCTACCCACACGGTGACGCTACTGCTCGACTGTATTCGGACGCTCACGGCCTACGACCGCGACGTTCGCGACGGTGGCTGGGGCTGGGAGCGGACCCGCCCGGTACATCGCGTCCGCGGCCAGACGCTGGGTCTCGTCTCCTTCGGCCCCATCGCACGGCGAGTGCGCGACCAGATGCGGGGCTTTGACCTCGATGTGATTGCGTACGATCCCTACGTCGACGCCGAGGAGATGGCCGACGCCGATGTCGAGAAGGTCACGCTAGAGACGCTGTACGATCGGGCCGACTACGTCTCCCTCCACGCGCCGCTGACCGGGGAGACGGCGGAGATGATAGACGCCGATGCCCTCGCGGCGATGCGTGAGCAGGCGATTCTGGTCAACACCGGCCGTGGCGGCCTCATTGACGAAGCGGCGCTCCGGACGGCGCTGGAGGACGGAACGATTGGGGCCGCCGGTCTCGACGTACTGGCCGAGGAACCGCCGACGGCTGACCACCCGCTGGTCGGCCTAGACAACTGTATTGTCACACCGCATGCGGCGTGGTACTCCGAGGAGGCCCGCGACGACCTGAACGCCGCCGTTGCGGCGAACGTCAGGGCCGTACTGGCCGACGAGACGCCACCGAACCGTATCGATCCGGAGACGGACTGGCTATAAATATACGGCCGGGTTTGCCCGCTAACACCGTCGAAACGGCTGTCGGCGAGTGGCGTTACCTCAACTCAGCATCTGAGGAACTCCCGACGCTGGTCGCCGAGAGCGCTCTGGCCGGTCCCTGCCGTCTTGATATCCCGAACGAGGTTCGAGAGGTACGCCCGGACGCCGGGGTCACAGGTGCCGAACCCTCTGGCCTGGCAGTAATCACACCAGAGCGCGACCGGTAACAGCGGGGCCGCGAACAGTCCGGACAGCGTGACGCCCAGCTGGAACGGGTGGCCAGCCGGAACAGCGAGCCACGCAGCGGCCACGACTGCCCAGAACACCACCCCGTAGACGACGGTGTGTCGCCAGTTGTGCGTCGGTAGTTCATATCCGCGAATGCGCGACGACGAGTCATCCGGTGTGTCGCCAGTGGCCGCACTGCCGGACGCGTCGCCAGTAGATGGAGAGACAGAACACGACATATCCTTTCGAAAGCGCCCTTGGATAATGACGGCTGGTTTGGCATACGCCGAACGAGACAATGCGTATAAGCCACTCGACACGCAACGGGGTGTATATGCGAGAGTTCATCTTCACTATCGACTACGAGCGGAACGTCGACCCCGTCATGGACGTGTTCATCGACTACCCGGAGACACACTCCCGGACGATCGCGTGCAACGTCACACGAGACGGGATGTGGCGGCTCGAACGCGTCGCCGGCCCGGAGACTGCCCTTGAACAACTGGATGACGTGTACGACGATCCCGTCCAGTGCACCGAGTGTATCGGGACCCGTAACTGCAAGACGGACTGGACGTACGAGGTCATCGGCTCGGACCCAGGCGCTCGGACGGTGTACAGCTACCGGTCGGAAGCCGGCGACTGTCACTCGATTCCACGACTGGCTATCGACCACGTCGGCCGTGGCGTTCTCGTCGAGACTGAGCGCCGTGGGAGTCGGTGTGAGTGGCGGCTCCTCCTCTGTAGCGACGCCGGGGTCGACGGCCTGTTCGATGAGATGAAATCCGAACTCCGGGAGGGGCTCACTGTCGAGTTCCGGCAGCTCAGTTCGCCGTCGTACTGGGTCGACGAGGCCGTGACGCTGGCGGAGCTACCGCCGGAGCAACAGGCCGCTGTCGAGGCCGCCGTCGAACACGGCTACTATCGGACGCCACGGGACACTTCACTCACTGACCTTGCAGAGACGCTCGACGTGTCGCGGTCGACGCTCCAGTACCGCCTCCAGCGTGCCGAGGCGTGGATCGTCCGGTCGTTCGTCACGCGGTCGATGGGGCCAGTCCAGGCCGACGAAGATGTCGCCGAGGGTGGACGCCTCCGTATCGGTCGCTCGGGCGTGTAGTCGCTCTGGAACCAGACCGGACCGAACTGCACTGCTTGTATACTGCCGCGTCGCAGTTCAGAACGGGGTGACCGCAGGAGGGGAGTCATCCGTCGTTGTACGCCGAACGTGACACATATCTACTAGTTCTCGGGAGTTCGGCATATGCCAAACGAGGCGTGATGGGGGATGCACCCCTACAATTGGGTACGACCGCGGGCGTCCCACGCGCTCGCAGAGGCACACTATGACGACACGCAGCATCTATTCCCCCGACGAACGCGATGAAAGTGCGGACGAACAGGCCGAGTCCGAGGCGAGCACTGGCCACGCCTGCCCGGACTGTGGCGGGAGCCTCATTACCGACGATAGTCGCGGCGAAACCGTCTGCGAGTCGTGCGGTCTCGTCGTCGATGAGGACGAAATCGACCACGGGCCGGAGTGGCGCGCTTTCGACAGCCAAGAGCGCGACAACAAGCGACGGGTCGGCGCGCCGACGACCGAGATGAAACACGACAAGGGCCTCTCGACCAACATTGGCTGGCAGAACAAGGACGCCTACGGCAACTCCCTGTCGACGCGCCAGCGCGAGAAGATGCAGCGCCTGCGCACCTGGGACGAGCGATTCCGCACCCGCGACCACGCCGAGCGCAACCTCAAGCAGGCCCTTGGCGAGATCGACCGGATGGGGAGTGCCCTCGGTGTCCCTGAAAGCGCCCGTGAGACAGCCAGCGTTATCTACCGCCGCGCGCTCGACGAGGGGATGCTACCCGGCCGCTCCATCGAAGGGATGGCGACCGCCGCGCTGTACGCCGCCGTCAGGCAGGCGAACCTTCCCCAGACCCTCGACGACATGGCCGTCGTCAGCCGTGTCGACGAGATGGAGTTCACCCGCGCGTACCGCTATCTCAACCGCGAACTCTCCCTGCAGGTCGGCCCGCCGGACCCCGCAACCTACCTCAGTAAGTTCGTCTCCAAGCTTGACGCAGACGACGATCTCGAACGCCAGGCCCGCGCCCTCATCGAAGCGGGGAAGGAAGCAAACGTCCACAGCGGCAAAAGCCCAGTCGGCCTCGCCGCCGCGGCTATCTACGCCGCCGGCCTGCTACTCGGCGAAGAGATGACCCAAGAGACCGTCAGCGAGGCTACTGACATCAGCACCGTGACCATCCGCGAGCGCTACCGCGAACTGCTGGAAGCCGAGTCGGAACTCGACGACAGCGCCGTCGACGCGACGAGCGGTACCGAATCCGGCGCGAGCGCCTGAACCGTCACGAACCTGCTTTTCGTTTAGCCCCGCTGACCCTCGAAATCTTCTAGCCACCCGCGAACGACGCTCTCTATCGCGCCAGTCGTACTTCCGACGTTCAGTATCTGGTATCCCGACTCGGCTTTCTCGTTCACGTCGTCCATCCCGAAGCCGAGGCCGCCGACGGTGACGTCTGCTTCCACCGCCACCGAGCGGACCGTCTCCACCGCGTCCTGTACCTCGGGATGGTCGATTTCGCCGGGGTGGCCCAGCGACACCGACAGGTCGAACGGCCCAATGAATACGAAGCCGAGGTCGGGTACGTCCAGAATCGCATCGATGTTCTCGACCGCTTCCTTCGTCTCGATTGTAGTCCCGACCAGTGTCTCCGTGTCCGAGGCTTCGACGTAGTTTTCGCCGAGCCCCCAGCGGCGCGCTCGGGGCGCGGCGAGCCCTCGGTCGCCGGGGTCGCCGTCGTACCGGAACCGCCCCGACTTGACCGCTTCGCGCACCTCGTCGGCAGTTTCGACCCGCGGCAGGAAGACGTTCTTGACACCCAGATCCAGCGCCTTCCGCACTAACGTTGGGGACGTGTCTGGCAGGCGGACCAGTAGCTCCGTCCCGGTGCCGTCAGCCGCCCGTAGGAGATTCTCGACGGTCGCCGCGTCCCACGGGTCCGGCCCCCCGTGCTCGAAGTCGAGCCAAACGAAGTCGACGCCGAGGTCGCCGTAAAACTCGACCAGCGTCGGGCTGTAGGCGTTGTCGAGGACACCAAGCGCGACGCCACCGCTGTCGACTGTACTGCGGAGCCCGTTGGTCGGCAGTGGTTCTGCCATATCAGATGCGTGCTGTGCGATACCAATAAACGTGGTGCGGAAACGGTTGGCCGGCACCGTCCCGTCGACGGTCACACGCCTACTGTCCCGGCAGCGGACAGAGACTCGCAGTCAGAACAGCCACCTCGTCGGTGTGGTTGTGCGCGCCGTGGGCCTGCCCGCGCTCGTTCAGGACGACGCCCGGCGCGGCGATGGTTTCCTCGGTGTCGTCCTGCTGGACCGTCACTTCGCCCTGGACCACGTGGAACACGTTTGTCGCGCCGTCGTGCTCGTGGGGGTCAACTGTCGCATCCGGCCCCAGCGCGAATGCCTTCACCAGCACGTCGTCGGTTACTGCCAGTTCTCCGTCGATAACTTCGCCCGCTGCCGGTTCGGCGTCGAACGCTGCCAATCTATCGAGTGACATACCGGCACGTAGGCCGGCGCGTCCTTAGCCGTTCGGCTGCTGGGAAAACCTGTATCTGTCTGTGTGGTTGCGTGCGCTGTTCGGACTCGCCTCGTGAGACACCCACACGACTCACACATCTGCCAGCCGGAACGCGAGACTGTACATCGTCCCGGTTCGCTCGGAGCCGATACCTGCGATCAACTCTTCAGCCATCGCAGTCAGGGGCTCCCCGAGCAAATCCGGAAGCGCCGCGGCGTACTCGCGTACCACCTCCGCGTGGGCATCCAGATGGGCCTCGGTCCACGGGACCGGGTTCAGCAGCGTCTTCCGTCGTTCGACAGTCCAGCCCCCAACGGCGAAGACGGCGGCCAGCACGGCGGGCGGGTAGAATGTTAGCGCCGGCCGGCCATCGACCACTTGGGCGGCGGCGTTTTCCAGTGTGAACAGTCGATTGACAGCCGCGTCGGCGGGCGGCACCGCGTAGTCGTCGACGACGAGGCGGCTGTCGGGCCTTGCAACCCGCGTCAGTTCGGTCGCGACGGCGTCCAGTTCAATCGGCGGCAGGACGTTACACAGTCCGTGGGCGGTGACAAAGTCGATGCTGTCGGTGGCAAGCGGCGTCGCCCGGAGGTCAGCCTCGACCACGGCTAGTCGGTCGGCGTTTCCGTCGCCGACGCGGTTCCGGACTGTCGTGGCGTGGTCTGCGTCGTTCGTCACCGCGTACACCCGCTCCGCGCCCGCGGCCAGCAGTCCTGCCGTCGTATTACCGACGCCGGCCCCCGCCTCAAGACAGACTCGACCCTCGACTTGCTGGTCGGTGAGTGCCGCTGTCACCGTCTCCGGAACGTCCCCGGTCACAATCAGTGGTGCAGTTGCTCGGGCACCGGACTGTCATCATGCCGCGCTTCCTCGATGAGTGCGCGCTGGCGCGCCTCGTCCATCCCCTCGGAGCGACCGGCGGCGTCGAGCACCATTGCCACGAGCTTCGGGTCGCCGGGGCTGACAACGGTATCGAGGCCCTGTGCGGCGGCGAAATCGAACCGCTCGCGGATGGCCTCCGGTGTGTCGACCGGCTCGTACCAGTTCGCGTACGGGCGGTCGGCCTCGGCCAGTTTGTCGGTCGACGGCCACGACCCCTTCGCGAACGCCTTGATACCCAGCGTGCCGATACCCTCCGCCTCACAGCGTTCCAGCACGGCCTCGTAGTCGTACTCGTCATCGTCCTTGCCAGCAACGACGGGGTTCAGCGGGAACATCACCGTCTCCAGGTCGTCGATGCGGTCGATGGCGTCGAGGATGAGCCCGGGGTTGCCGTGGCTCGTCAGCCCGATGTGGTCTATCTTCCCCGCCGCCTTCGCCTCGCGTATCGCGTCGAGTGCGCCGCCGTCGGCGGTGATCGTGTCCAGTTCGTCCTCATACTCCAAGCCGTGGATCTGGTAGAGGTCGATAGTGTCGATGCCGAGACGGTCCAGCGACCGGTCGATTTTCCGCGCAGCCCCCTCGTACTCTCGTTTTTGGGTCTTACAGCCCAGAAAGATGTCGTCGCGGTACTGTCGGAGCTTCGGCCCCAGCTTTAGCTCCGCGTCGCCGTAGGTCGGTGCTACGTCGAAGTGGTTGACGCCGTGGTCCAACACGAGTTCGACCAGCTGGTTCGCACCGTCCTGTTCGAGCCAGTTGAGTGCGATCGAGCCGAACGTCAGCACCGTGCTCTCCTGTCCAGTATCGCCCAGCGCTCGGGTCTCCATACCGGCTGCACGCTCCGGATACCAATAACGTTAGTCGCTGCCGTCGCAGTCAACCTGGATGCCAGACTGCGACGGGGCGCGCCGACCGGGGTTTATTACTCTCTCAGTCCGAACGCGATGTATAGATGTTTGGGAGAGACCAACTTTTCTCCGCGATGACGGCGTCATACGTGATCGCAGTCACGCTCGCCCTCGTCATCGCCGCGATATTCGCGCCGGTCATCTGGAACGGCGTGCCAAGCGGTGGTGACGACGACCCGAGCGTCGCCGTCATCACCCTTCGCGGCGGCACAACCGACGCTAACGTCAACGCCGTCAAGCAGGACCTCCGTGAGGCACGAACCAACGAATCAATCGAGGCAGTCGTCCTCCGGGTCGACAGCCCCGGCGGCCCGGTCGACTCAAGCGAGGAGTTCTACCTCGCTGTGAACCGGACTGCCAGTGAGATGCCTGTCGTCGCCTACGTCGAGGGCACGGCCGCTTCGGGTGGGTACTACGGCATCACACCAGCCGACGAGATCGTGGTCAAGCCGAGTTCGAACGTCGGCAGCATCGGCGTCATCGTTCAGGCCCCGCTGAGTCTTATCGAGCAGGTGGAAAAGCAGGGCGAGACGTTCATCCGTTCGGGACCGGACAAGGCCCAGATAAGCAAAGACAGCCTCCGCGAGGACATCGAGGTGCTCCAGCGCTCGTTCGTCGGAACGGTCATGCGTCACCGGGGCGAGCAACTGACCGTCTCCCGCGAGGAAGTCGCCAACGGGGGCACGTATCTCGGCGCACAGGCGACTCAGAACGGCTTTGCCGACCGGATCGGCGACACTGAACTGGCTATCGAGCGGGCCGCGGCACTCTCAGACGACATCGAGGGCGACGGGTACGATGTGGTGTATCAGGGCAGTGGCGGTGCCGAATTCAACGTCATCATCGTCCCTGCCGGCGCTGAAACTGTTCAGGGCGCGAACAACGTGACGTATCTCGTCCATCCCGACGACAGTGAGACGACCTTCCGGGAACCGGTGAAGTACTACGCCGTCTGGGGCATCCCCGCAGAAGATAACAACGCAACGGTGATTCGCAATGACTGAGGGCCGTATCGTCAAGCCGCTCGCCGTGTTTATCGTCGTTCTTGTAGTGATACTGGGCGGTACGTTCCTTCTCGCAGTCGCCAGTCCGGGGTCATCGGGGCCGCCCGATGGCCAGTCTATCGACGGGCAATCGCCGTCACAGTACCAGCCCGACGCTGTCAATGCCCCTGTTGACCCCGAAGAAGGGGAGATATCGGTCGACTCCGAGGGAAGTGACAAGCGAATACTCGTCGACACGAGCCACGGCAATCAGGTGACCGAATCCGAACTCGAACCAATCACAGAGGCGGTGTTCGAGGCGGGCCACACAGTTGAGTACGGCACCGCCGGTACTGATTCGTTCGCCGATTCGCTGGGCCAGTATGACGGTGTACTCATCGTCCAGCCGCTCGGCAGCTACTCCCCGACGGAACGCGAAGCGCTACAGGAGTACACGGACGACGGCGGCCGTGTTGTCGTCCTCGCCGAACCGACACAGACCCGCCTTTCGACCGGCTTCACCCAGTCGACAACGACGGTCTCATTCGGAGCCAACAACGCCACCAAGCGTTACGGTATCCGGATGGGTGCCGAACAGCTGTACAACGTCGACGACGCAGCCAACGACAACAACTTCAAAGCGATCTACGCGTCACCGAGCGACGACGGTGAACTGACTGACGGTGTGGAGACGATTACGTTCGACACCGCCGGCTATGCGGTGGTGAACGGTGACGCCGAAACGAAGTTCACCGCTGCCGAGGGTACCCGGACGCTGGAGACGCGGCGTACTGGAACATACGCGACAGTCGTCCGCAACGACAACATGGTGTTCGTCACTGACTCGACGTTCATCAGTAGTTCCGAGATATACGACGCCGACAATGAGGTGTTCCTCGGAAATCTCCTTTCGTTCCTGCTCGATGGCGAGGCGCCTGACCCGGATGGTAGCGCGACCTCGGATGTCGGATTCGGGACTGGTGACAGTGCTTCCACCCCGACGGAAGCACCACCGGAATCGACCCCCGGTCCGACGCCCGCACCCACCCCGAGCGGGTCCTGACCCGGCTCACTCGGTCCCTGCTCGCGGGACTACCGCTCGCTGATACTGACCGTCGTCTCGCTGTACAGGCCACGCTCGGCAGCGTCGGCCACACTCAGCCCTGCGCCGATAGTGTACTCCCCGGTCGATGCAGGCTCCCACTCATCGTCACTGACTCGGAACATCCGGTCCCACCGTCGCCTCAACCGCTTTCGTTCACCGCGGTCAAACCGGAGGCTGCCGTCCTCACTGGGCACGCTATCGACGTGGGATGCCTCGGGCACTCCGGTGACGTACCACGTCCACGGCCGCGGCGAGTTTGTCGGTAGCGGTATCGGCACCGAAAGCGTGTTCTGCATCGTCACGATAACGGCACCTCGGTTCCAGCCGGATACGACCTCTGCGGGACCTTGATATCGGCCGACACCGCGCGATAGCGGAGCCACGTCGGCACCAGCAGGCTACTCTAGGCCCTACCGTTCGGCTGTTCCGTTGTGTCCGGTCACTCTACAAAATAGATAGCTGTGGTGTGTCGTAGGTGGCTGCTCCCGTGGTCTGTAGTCATTCCACGAAGTGTGCGACACACAGCCAAACTCCCTAAGTGGCCGGCCCTCTGATATGTCAGCAAGCTACTGCTCCCGATGACATCCACACGCGACGCGATTCGGCTGTTGCACGTCGATGATGAGCCGGACTTCGCGGAGACGGCTGCCGCATTCCTTGAGCGCGAGAACAACCGTCTCCGCGTTGAAACGGCGTCAGACGCGGAAGCCGCGCTAGAACGGCTCGAAGCGTCGACGTTTGACTGTATTGTGTCGGATTACGATATGCCCGGGCGCAACGGCATCGAGTTCCTCGAAGCCGTCCGCGAGGAGTGTCCTGAACTCCCGCTCATCCTGTTCACTGGAAAAGGAAGCGAGGAGGTCGCGAGTGACGCCATCTCAACCGGTGTCACCGACTATCTGCAGAAGGAGGTCGGGACAGACCAGTACACATTGCTGGCCAATCGGGTTCAGAACGCAGTGGAAGCGAGACAGACGGCGACCGAGGCCGAGCGACGGCGGCATCGGCTCGAACAGATCCTCAAGACGGTCCCGTCGTGTGTTGTGCAACTCGACCGCGACGGCCAGTTTGTCTTCGCCAACCAGCGCGCTGTCGACGTTCTCGGTCTGTCACAATCGGAATTACAAGACCGGACGTATAACGACCCGGAGTGGCAAATACGCGATCTCGACGGTACCCCGATACCGGACTCGGAGCTTCCGTTTCGGCAGGTGCTCGAAACCGGCCAGCCCCTATCCGATGCCCGGCATACGATCCACTGGCCGGACGGTACGGAGAAGGTACTCTCGGTGAACAGCGCACCGCTGTTCGACGACGACGGGGCTGTCGAAAGTGTGGTCTGTACGCTGACGGATATCACCGACAAGCGAGACCGGAAACGCGACTTACAGGAAACTGAGCGGCGACTGCAGTTGGCTCTCGAGGCCAGCGAAACGGGTGTCTGGGAGTGGGACTACGAGACAGACGAGGTCGCGTGGAGCGACACGCTCGGACGACTCATGGGCTTCGAACCCGGCGAGTTCGGCGGGACGCTGTCGGCCGTATTCGACCTGATCCATCCGGAGGACCGCGCCGAAGTTCGTGAAAAGATAGAGCGGGCAGTCGAAACGGGCGACATCTACGACGGGGAGTTCCGGATGATCGACGCTGACGGCAACGTGCAGTGGGGCTCTGTTCGGGGACAACCCATCGAAGACGACGGCAGTACACTGATGCTCGGCGTCCATCACGACATCACCAAGCACAAGCAACGTGAGCGCGACCTACGGATCATAGAGCGGCGGCTTGAGGCGATTCTGGAAAACACCACGACCCCGATGTTTATGAAAGACGACGAAGGGCGGTACCTCTTCGTCAACCACGGCTATCGGGAGATGACTGGACGCACTGATGCGGAAATCGTTGGCCGTACCGACTTCGAGTTGTACCCCAAAGAGACAGCCGAGGCGGTGCGGGCAAACGACCGTGCCGTCCTGCACACTGGGCAGCCGCTAGAGGTTGAGGAGCGTATCGTTATTGATGGCGAGGCACAACAATACCTCACGACCAAGGTTCCAATATATGACACGGGTGAGCGGTCTGACCCGGATAACCCGGTCGCCGTGTTCGGCGTTGCAAGTGACATTACCGACATCCGCAAGCAAGAGCAGGAGCTACAGCGTGAACGCGACCGGCTTGCGGAGTTCGCTAGCGTCGTCAGCCACGACCTTCGTAGCCCTCTGAGCGTCGCACAGGGGCGGCTAGAACTCACCCGAACAACCGGTGATGAGAGCCATCTGGAAGGAATCGAGACTGCACTCGACCGGATGGAACGCATCATCGATGACGTGTTGCTCTTGGCTCGCCAGGGCCGGGACATCCAGGAGACAGCACCGGTCTCGCTCCATGACGCGGTCGCGGATGCCTGGGAGATGGTGTCTCAGGACGCAGCGGATGGGACGCTCGTCTTCGCCGACACTGACAAACGAGACGTAACGATTACCGCCGACCGGCCGCGCCTGTTGCAACTGCTTGAGAACCTGCTCCGGAACAGTGTCGAACACGGCTCCACACGCAGTCCGACGGGGTCCGACAACAGTGTGAAGCAAGAGTCAGCAGAGCCGCGTTCACAGGCACACACAAACGCAGACCACGGCACAGCGAGCAGCCAGACGAAGTCCGTGGACGCCACCGACGGGAGCGGGGGCGTGAACATCACTATCGGTGCCATGAAAGAGGGCTTTTATGTGGTCGATGACGGTCCCGGCGTCCCGGAAGACGAGCGCGAGACGCTGTTCGAGGCTGGCTACTCTACTTCCGAGGACGGCTCCGGGTTCGGGCTGGCGATCGTTGACCGCATCGCAGAGGCCCACGGCTGGTCGGTCGACGTGGCAGAGAGCGCTGACGGCGGCGCACGCTTCGAGATTACCGGTATCGAATTCGAGTAGTAGAGAGGCCACACAGCGGACCACTGTACTGGTATCCTGTCAGAGACTCCTGCCCCGTGTGGACGTATCCGGATGGTCGTCATCGTACAGCAGGCCGGCGATTTGGTGGTCGTCACCGATATCGAACGGCGCAGGTGTCCTTTCGGAGTGCCGCAGGCGGTCGTTTGAGGCACCTGTCAGGTCTTCCCCTTGTCGCGAACTGAGCCGGCTGTGGGTTCGATGAACCGCAGCAGCGTCTGGGCGAGCGTGGCCTTGCCATAGCTAGATTCGCCGACGACACCCAGTGTCTCGCCGGGGTAGAGTCCAAATCGACGCTATCTAGCGCTTTCACTTCCTGGCTCCGGCCCAGCAGGGTGTCGTCGATGGTCCTGCCGGACTCGTATACTTCGTGAAGTTTTCGACCTGTAGGATCGGGCTATCGGCTGTCTTAGCCATTCTGCTGGCCCTCAGTATCGTCGTCCGCGTCGTCGTCCTGGCCCAGCAGGTCTGTATCGAGGCTGACCGGTCGGATGGCCGTTGTCAGGGTCGACCAGCAGTGGTTCCTTGCGCGTACAGGCCTCTTCGGCGAAGGGACGGTGCAGGTAGAAGCTACACCCGAAAAAACTTCGACGAGGTCCAGCATCGTCCCGGGAATCGTCTTAAGACGGTCCTGCCGGTCCTTGCTACCGGCAAAGACTCGCCTTCGTCCCGCTGTCCCGAATCGACCCGGCTAGTGCGGTTTGGCTGGTTTGATATTGCAGTATACGGTTTATTCAAGCAACGATCGGCTCAACTCCGATTCGTCTGTGGACCGCCAGAGAACGGTATTAGCGGCTAGAATGCCGTTATCCAGTAAATTCGGTAATAGAACCGAACGCGTCGGTCGCCAGCCCTTCGGCGACTGCGTCCCTGTCTACGTTGTTGATTTCCTGCGGGTATTTTCGCTCGAAGTAGCTCACGATGTTCTCGACATCGCGAGTTAGCAGTTCCCGGGCGTTTTCGTGGTCGGTTGGGACGGCCTGAGGCCAGTCGAAGACGACGACGCCCTCGTTCGTGACGAAGACGTTGTACTCGCTCATGTCTGCGTGGACGTACCCCTCGCGATAGGCCGTCTGCATCTCCTTGAGCACGAGATCCAGAATCGGCAGTACCTGTTCCGGTTCGAGTTTCGTTCGGGAGAGTTCGACGCCGTCTATCTTCTCCATGACAATCGCATGGCGGTTCGTATCTATGGGCTGTGGGACTGATACGTCTGGATACAGCGTTTCGAGGGCATCGTATTCCCGCTCGGCGGCCTTCCGGGCGGTGTAGAGCCAGGAGACGTGGTCACGGTCGGCGGTGTACTCTCGCTCTTTCATCACTTCGCGGAAATTGGTGTACCCTTCGCGGTGGTATTTCAGCGCTACTGGTTTGTACGATTGGGCCTCGTACACGTCGCTTTCCTTGCCGACACCCAGCGGCGACCCAACTCCCTCGATAGTGTCGCGCTCGGCAAAAGTATGCAGCGCAAGCGTATCGTACCCTTCAAAAGTGAGCTTGAACCCCTCGTACTGGATGGTCTTTCGCTCGACCAGTCCCCGGTCCGCACACCGGTCAAGCCGGTAGTCGACATCTTCCGTCGTCAGCCGGGAGAACTCGGTCAACTTCTCACAGGCGACGTACTCCGAGAACCGCATCCCCTGTTCGACGCCAGAGAGCAGATGGAAGTCCTCGGGTTCCAGCTCCGCCATCACTGAAGCCACGTTCTGGACCATTAGCGTTCTCTACTGGGCCAACTGGTAAAAGGCCGACGCGTTCGGCGGATGGCCCCGATAAATTAGTTACCGCTATACCAAATTCCATTTCGTACTCGCCGCTGTCGGTGTACCATCAGCACTGTCGCTGGACCGAGCGAGACCCGTGTATCCTATCCGGTGTGTTCCGGGTGGCCGCTCCGTCTCGATCCGCGTTTCAAGAACAGTCCAGCGTTGTCGTGTACAGTCAAAAACCAAGAGACAGCGCGCTCGTAATCCATCGGAGGTCTGTGGTGGAGAAACCAACTCCAATATTAGGTACCGTATACTCCGATACGGGATTTGCTTTCGGTGTTCGCACCGAAACAGTGCCTGAGACAGTACCACGCCGAGTAGGGAACAGTTTAACCCACATGTGTACACAGTTGCGTAGTGATACCATATGCCGGAAATTACTGCTGTACTACCGTCTCTGTAGCTCAGACTACGGCCGAGTACTCACGAAAACGGGTTCTGAATAGTTGCAGCCACCTCATCAGATTAGGTGTCTCTGCAAGGGTCGGTGAGTTACACATCAGTCTACAAATAGGCGCCTAACTCCGGTGACTGTACATGTAATGCAAACGGCATCTCCCCTCCGCGGCGGTATCTGTTCTAAATTAGTCTCTACTTTTGGTCACCTGAACACAAACGTCTGGTGTGAGCAGACGAAACAAAGACCAACTCAGGGGTCTACTTCGTTCGCTTGCCCTCCACCCCCACGATAGACGACTCGCGTTTCCAGTGCTGTTCGCCGTCGGCACACAACTGTACTTTGTCCTGACAATCACTCTCAGTTCTCGCCGACCGCCGATGGCACCCGACGCCGGTATCTTCGAGCACCTCGGCTGGTATCTGACACGCGGCGGTCGGCTGTACGTCGACGCCTGGGAACCGAAGTTGCCACTGTCCTACGAGACGACCGGGATACTGGCATTGCTATCCGGCGGCGATATGTACCGCCTCCACCTGCTCAGTGTGGTGCTGATGAGCGGCGCGGTGTGTGCAATCGTCGGACTCGTTGTGATACTCGTCTACGACGTCACTGGTGATGATATCGTTGCGCCGCTGGCTGGTCTCTCGATGTTCCTGTTGCCGGGGTTTGCCGTCCGTCCGGCGTATGGGTTCAAAGCCAAATATCTCCTCGTACTCTGTGGGTTACTGGCGATATATCTGTACACGCGTGGCTACCCGGCATTGAGCGGTGTGGCTGCGGCAGCCAGCGTGGGATACTGGCAGGCCGGGGTCATCTTCCCGCTGATTGTGGTCGGTCTCGCAGTCCAGCGGCGCGACATGCGGGAGCTTGAGCGTGTCGTTGCCGGCGGCCTCGGTTTTACCGTCGTCATGTTACTGCCGGTGTTTCTCCTCTGGCATTCGGCCTCGGAGATGGTCGTTCAGGTCTTTCTCGTCCCATTGCAAACGGAGGAACACGCGTCGTTGCTCACTCGACTCGTCGCCGGTGTCGTCCACTTCAAGTGGGCGTCACCGTTCGTCTTGCTCGGCGGACTCGGCCTCGTTCACACTGCTCGACACTGTTTCACTGGTAATGACGATGGTGTCGGACGCACCGAATGGTGGATTCCGGTTGGCGCGGCGTGGTTCGCGTTTCTGATACTGTTCGTTGATTTCGAGACTGGTGGCTACACCGACCTCATTCCGGGGCTTGCGTTCGTCGCAGTCGGCCTCGGGATGGTTGCGACGGTGCTTCGCGACCGGCAACAGACACAGTATCTCGGCGCCACTCTTGCGCTGGTCCTCGTTGTGAACGTCGCTTTCCTTGGTAGCGTCGGCGTTATCTTCACGCCCGTCGAGACCCCGGGCCCAGAACCGATGTCAGATCTCGAAACTCATGATCTCCCGACAGCATATGACGCAGCCGAACCAGTACCCGACGTCCGGTACATCTACTGGCAACAGATCGAGCCATCGACGTGTCACTACCGCCTCTCGGTGATGGAGCTACGGTGGCTCGATCGAACTGGCTCCTCGGTAGACAGTCGCTGTCTCGACTTCGGGACCGCCAGCGCCCGACTCGGGAACGGGTAGCCAGTTACGACTCCGCGGAGTCGTATTCGGAGAGTGACGTTTGCGTCGTTTCGACTGAGCCCGTAATGATGTAGGGAACGATAATCCGGAAGAACTGCGCGGCAAGGACCAGCAGGATCGGACCCAGGAAGATGCCGTAGAATCCAAACGCGATGGGGCCAAGGATGTACGCGAACATCAACAGGCCGACGTGGGTCAGGTCGCCGCTGACGTACGGGCGAATCAGGAAATCCGGGATAGTGTCGACGACGACCAGTGTGACCACAAGGAAGAGGGCAACCCAGGCCAGGGCCGCCGTCTGTCCTGTGACAACCGCGGAGACCGCAAGCAGTGCAGCCACAGGGAGGTAGACGATTTTCATCCCAACCACGGGAATGAGGCTGCCGATGCCGGTGAGTGCGCCGACGAGTGGTGCAAACGGAATCTGTACTGAGCCGGGAGCGACCAGATTGTACAGCGAGAACACGAAAATCCCGATGACGCCGGTCACTAGTGCGTTCAGGATGTTCCCGAAGAGAATCGAGGATAGTTCCTCGTCGACTGCCGCCGCGTACTTGCGAAGAACACCCGACCCGTCGAAGGTGTCGAGGAACCAGCCGACAAGCCGTGGTCCGTCGGTAAGCAGGTAGTACGTTCCAGCAAACATGATGAACACGCGAAGCAGTAGCGACGTGAGCAGACTCACCGAGCCGATGAGTGTATCAGAGACACGTCCCAGCCACGACTGGACTGTCTCGTTTCGCAACAGGTCGACCACCTCGGCCGGCCCCATTGCCAGCACCTCTGAGAAACCAAGGTTGGCGAGCGGTCCCGGCGGCGAGTCACCCTGAAGCTCCTGAAACTGTGAGAGGTACGCCGCGCCCAGGCCACCCTCGCCGAAGAACGACTGTAACTCGGGAATAACGAGGACGATCGTGTAGCCGACCAGAAGCACAAACGGCAATAGGAAGAAGAAAATCGTGGCTGCCGCATGGACCTGCTTTTGGTATGGGACGGCCCGATTCAAGAATGAATCGGGCAGCGGGAGCCGCCCGAGCCGTCGATAAATCGGTCGGCTGGCGTAGTATAGAAAGACCGTAAACACGAGTGTCGGAAGGAACTCGGACAAGACGAGCCCGACCACGAGGAGGAGTGCTACGCCCGCGATGGTAAGGAGGACGCGCCGTCCGAGGTCGGTACTGTATTCCATATGCTTTCAGTACAACATCTGGATAAAAAATAAAACCACCGGTCGGCTCGATGGTTCCTAAATTGGACGGAGCAAAATAGGTGGTTCTCGATAGCAGGTGTGGCTACAGCCCCTCGAATGTCGTGATCGCCTCGCGCCAGTCGTCGGGAATCGGGCGCGAGGACTCCGTGTCACGGTCGTATGTAACGACGGTCGTTTCCCCGGTCGCAGCCACACCATCCTCGGTCCGGACCTCGTACTCGAAGGGAAAACTCTTCTCACCCAGACGTGGAACCCGGACAGCAACGGCAACTGAGTCACTGATCTGGACAGGCTGGATGTAATCGACTTCGAGGTTCGCGATGACCATTCCGGTACCCGACTCGCTGCCCGAGAGCAGCGCTTCGCCACAGTCGACCACGTCGTGCAGGTAGTCGATTCGGGCCTCCTCGAAGTAGGTCGCATACGTCGCGTTGTTGACGTGGCCGTACGTGTCGATATCAGTGTACCGGACCTCGACTTCCGTCGTGTACTCGAAGCTCATGCCAGCAGTTCCGCGTGTTTCTCTTTGAGCTTCTCGATTTTCGGCGGGATAGTCAACTGACAGTAGCTCTGGTCCGGATTCTTCTCGAAGTAGTTCTGATGATACTCCTCGGCGGGATAGAACGTCTCCAGCGGTTCGACTTCGGTGACGATGTCGCTGTCGTAGCCCGGCTCTATTTCCTCGATGAGGGCTTCGACGGTTTCGCGCTGGGCCTCGTCGTGGTAGAACACGGCCGAGCGGTACTGCGTGCCAACGTCGTTGCCTTCTCGGTCTTTCGTCGTCGGGGTATGCGTCGTGAAATGGACCGCAAGGAGGTCCTCGTAGCTCACCTCGTCCGGGTCGTACGTAATCTGGATACACTCGGCGTGGCCTGTTTCCCCGCGGCAGACCGCCTCGTAGCTGGGGTCGGCGACGTGGCCGCCGGCGTAGCCCGAGACCACATCGGTCACGCCGTCGATCTGCTTGAACACCGATTCCGTACACCAGAAGCAGCCGCCCGCGAGTGTCGCTTGTTCAGTCATCATCGGTCGTACGTGCCCGGCGTACAAAACTCACTGGCTGTGGTCGTCTCAGATGGGCGATGAACTATCGGTCGACCTCTCCCATGATCGTGTCCAGACTGCCGATCGTCGCCACGAGGTCGGGGACATATTCACCGCGAGCCATCTCGGACAGCGCCTGGACGTGTGAGAAGGAGGGGCCGCGGATCTTGAACCGCGCCGGTGTCTCCGTTCCGTCCGAGCGGATGTAGATGCCGAGTTCGCCCTTCGCGGCCTCGACGGCGCGGTAGATTTCGCTGTCAGGGTCAGGCCGAAGCGTGCGGGGGACGTTCGCCTGTATCTCGCGGTCGTCCTCGGGCCAGTCCTCCAGCAGGTCGACGCATTGACCGATTATCTTCGCGGACTCTTCCACTTCGCGCAGGCGCACGAGCAGGCGCGAGAAGTTATCGCCGCCCTGCTCGGTGACGACCGACCAGTCGAGTTCGTCGTAGTAGCCGTAGGGGTCGTCCCGGCGGAGGTCATAGTCGACGCCGGAGGCCCGTGCGACCGGGCCGGTACAGCCGTAGGCCTTCGCGGTTTCAGCCGAGAGGTGGCCCGTATCAACTGTCCGGAGCTGGAGGATTTCGTTGCTGGTGAGCATATCGTGGTACTCTGTGAGCTTGTGGGGCAGGTCGTCGAGGAACGCACGGATCTTCTCGAAGAACGCCTCGCGGGGCTCGGGCAAATCCCAGGCGACCCCGCCCAGCCGCAGGTAGTTGAACATCAGCCGCTGGCCGGTCATGTCTTCGAGGATGTCCTGAACCAGCTCGCGGTCTCGGACCCCCCACTGGAATGTGGCGGTGAACTCCCCGACCACGTCCAGCGCGTATGTTGCGACCGCGAGCATATGCGAGAGGATTCGTGAGAGTTCGCCGCCCATTGTCCGGATGACCTGCGCGTACGCCGGCACCTCGATGTCGGCGAGGTCCTCGGCCGCACGGGCGTAGGCCCATTCGTTCAACAGCCCGGCCCCACCCCAGTCCCAGCGATCCGGATACGGCATGATCTGGTGGCGGTAGGTACCCTGCTGACACATCTGTTCTTCACAGCGATGGATGTAGCCGATGTCGGGGTCGACGGCCGCCACCTGCTCACCGTCGAGTTGGGCGTTCAGGTGGAGGACGCCGTGGGTCGAGGGATGGTGTGGCCCCATGTTGAGGTGCATCGTCTCCGGCCCCTCGCGGTGGTCTTCGAGCAGGCGCTCGTGCTCACGGAAGGAGACGATCTGTGGCTGGTCCTGATTGTATTCCCGGCTCAGCGGGTGGCCCTGCCAGGTCTCAGGCAGGAGAATGCGTCGGAGGTCGGGGTGGTCTTCATACTCGATGCCGACCAGATCGTATGCCTCCCGCTCGTGCCACGCCGCCGTCTGATACACGGGAGCGGCTGACTCGCTGGTTGGAGACTCTCTGGGCGTTGGGACGACGACCGAGAGTTCCTGTGTCGGGTCGTCGTAGCGCCGCAGATGATAGATCGTCTCGAACCGGTCGGCGTACTCCTGGGCAGTCACGCAGGCGCAGTGGTCCAGCCCAGCTTCAGTTCGAAGCGTCGAGAGGACGGTCTGGACCTCGTCGGCACGGATGACAACGGCAGGGGCGTTCTCGTGGCGTTCGGTAGAGAGGACGTGGTCGGCGATCGGCTCGATAAGCGGATGGACATCGTCGGTTCGGTGGACTGTCTGGGCCATCTCCGTGGTCGACCGTTCGCCGGCTGCCGTCCTCGGCCTGTCCCCTCACTCCCGAGGTTATTTTAAGTACCTCTTGGAACAGTCAGGTATGAAGTACGTCACGCTCTCGCTGTGGATGGCCCCCGAGGTCCGCCACCCGATGCACCAGTTTGTTGTCGAGCATGACGGCTACGAGGCGAGCTATCTTCTCCGGGGCAACGACATCGGTACCGACCTCCAGACGCTGCTGTTTCACGTCGACGGCTTCCCGCCGGAGCCCTACCGAGCGGCACTGGAACAGGCCGATACTGTCCGGGAGTACGCCATTTCGACGTGTCCCGACGAGACGTTCTACCTCTACGTACAGGATTCGCCGTCGGCGACCGGTCACGACCTCGTCAACGCTCTCACGCGGGCCGGTCTGGTCATCGTCTCGCCGGTCGCATACCGCACCGATGGTACTGTCGGGCTCACGCTGGTCGGTCCGGGCGGGACGGTCCAGCAGGCAGTCGAGACGGTGCCAGACGGTATCTCTGTCGACGTGCGGGAGGTGGGGGAGTACGACAGCCGCCGACTCAACACCGGTGCGGCGCTCACCGACCGGCAGTTCGAGGCTGTCGCCGCCGCCGTCGACTGTGGGTACTACGGCAACCCTCGCGAGGGCGGTGTCGACGATGTTGCCGACAAACTCGGCTGTGCACCCGGAACTGCCGCCGAACACCTTCGGAAGGCCGAGGCCCACGTGATGGCTGACATACTCGAACAGCGTCCCGCATCGATGGCGTAGTCCGCTTTGCCCGTGAACTCCCAGAGCGACTGTGTCGTCCCGAAAAACTATAAACTCCGGAACAGTGTCCTCTAATGCCGGATTGCAAACACATCACAGGGGCCCGACCCAAGACAACATTGACTATGGACACAGTAACTATCGACGACGTACCGGTTGAACGGAATCCGATGGAGGTACATGACATCCGCAAGCCCGTCTCCCGAAAACTCGGGACCGAGCATTTCGCGGCGAATTACTTCGAACTCAAACCCGGTGACTCCTTCTCGGGGAGCCTTCACCGCCACCACGATCAGGAAGAGGTGTTCTACATCGAGCAGGGACAGACCACCTTCGAGGTCGGTCTCGACCGCGAGGAAGTCGACGTTTCGGGCGGCGAACTGATTCGCTTCGAACCCGGCGAGTTCCAGCAGGGGTACAACTCCGGCGACGAGCGCGTCATCGGCTGGGCCTTCGGCGCGCCCGGTGCAACTCATGACTGGGACGATCTGGAATCGAGAGCGCACTGCCCGGAGTGCGACGCGGAGACGACCCAGAGCGTCGCCATTGCTGACGGCCGGTTCGAACTCACCTGTACCGAGTGCGGGAACGTTCAGGGCTAGGCCCTGCGTCTGTTGTTTTCGTGGGTGGAAACAGGCTTTCCGGCGGTTTGCATAAACACGCCCCCGTCGGTCAGGCCAGCGACTGCTAGCCCACAATTCATATCGCATCGCGTCACGAAGCCCGGGTATGTCACTGGCCGACCTGGATTGGCGCGTCATCGGCGAGGAAACACGACCCGGACCGATGACGATGGCACTGGAAGCGGCCGCTGCCGAAACCGTCGCCGCGGGCGGTCCGGCAACGGTGCGGGTGTACACTTGGCCCGATACGCTGTCACTGGGCTACGGACAGGACCCGGACACGATCGACTGGGCGTTCTGCGAGCGCGAGGACGTTGGGGTAACACGGCGACCCACTGGCGGCGGCGCAATCTACCATGACAGCGTGGCGGACATCTCGTACGGCATCATCGCGCCGGCTGACGCCGTTCCGGGTGATCTGATGGAGTGTTACGAGCAGTTCTGTGAGCCCGTCCTTGACGCGTTCGAGCGTATGGGCGTCGACGCCTCCTTCGCTGACGACGAGCGGTCGGCGGTCCATCAGCCGGCCTGTTACCTGCGGCAACTCCACCCGGCCCACGATATCGTCGGTCCCGATGGTCGCAAACTCAGTGGGAACGCGCAGTACCGCCAGAAGAACGCCGTTATCCAGCACGGCTCCCTGTCTGTCTCGCTACGGCCTGACCGCCATTGCGGCTGTTTCACTGCCGACCCCGACTCGGAGCGATTCACTGAGCGCGTCGGTGCGATAGACGAATACACCGATATCGACCGCGCCGAGGCTGTCGAGACGCTCCGCTCGACACTGGCCGAGTGGGTCGACGCGTCGGCGGGATCGTGGACGGACGACGAGCTCGCACGCGCACGCGAGCACGCAAAAGGGAAATATGACGCAGACGAGTGGATTCGACGGTTGCCCTGACGCTGGCGGCACAGTCCTGCGATGACGGGCGTGCCGGGCCGCCACGAACCGCGTACTAACCTGAAATATCGGCCTTCAGAGTGTTTCTTCGACAAACTGCGAGACGATGCGGTCCTCGGCAGTCCGGAGCTGATACTGCACGGTCGACCGTGGCTCGTCCAGTATCGATGCGAGGTCCTTGACTGAGACTTCCCGCGGTCGCTCGTAGTAGCCGTGGGTCACGGCGGCCTTCAGCACCCGCCACTGCTGGGGCGAGAAGTTCGTCGCGACCCGTTCGGTCGCCTTCCAGTTTCCGGCACTGGTGATGTGAGACACTGAGAGCGTGACGCCATCGCGGAGGCTCGATTCGATTTTGTCGTACACCTCGCCGATTGGGTTGGACCCTGGATAGAGAACGCGCCAGCGGTACTCATCGCCCGTCCGTCGGGATTCGAAGATAGTGCCTTCGCTGACGTGCCGGTGTAGGAAACTCGGCAGCGACTGACAGCCGCTGAGTTCGCGACGCAACGTGTACACTGTCCGTGACGATTCTCCGCGGTCCAGTACGTGGTAAGTCCGTGTCGTCTCACAGCTCACGACGTCGAAACACTCGTTACAGCGGTCTTCGTCCAGAAAGACCTCGTCGAACGCATCTAGGGCCTCGGGTGTCCCTTTCGCGTGGTCCAGCCGCCACATATGGTCGTCACCGACGAAGATGGCCGAGGACCACACAGAGAGGCTCTCGTGTTGCCGAAACACGTCCATCAGCTTATCAGCTCCTGCGTCGAACTGCAAGACGAACTCGAACTCGCGTGTGTCCGCAACTGCGGGCTGTGATTCGGTCATCTGTCTATTACTAAACTAGGAGTATCGACATAAGTCGATTACTGGTCCTTCGAAATCAATTTCTCTCTGTAGTTAGCTATTGACAAGTATTTATAGTCGCGTCAATGCCGATCTCACATCTGCGATGACGAGGCTACGAGAGTGGACTGTCCGCCGGTTATGACAACAGACCTACGTCACCGTTTTGTGGCACCCCGGCCAAGCGATGGCATGGTCTCGTCCCCCGCTGATGACGACCCTGTCGACACCTCCACCGACCCTCCGGCAACCGACGGCACCGTTGCAGCGCTTTCTGAGGAAGAACTGTACGCGATTGTTCGTGTCGCAGCTGAGGACGCGGTGCTCGGCGCGCTCGGGACGCTCATGCTGGTCGGCATCGGAATCGTCCTGATTGCCACCGGCGCGTCCGCACTGCTTGCAGATGTGACACTGATTTCGTTGCTCGTTTCCGCCGTTTTCATCCTCTTTGGCGTCTACCTCGTTGCGTCGAGTCTCGGCGTGATTCCGCCCGCTCGTGAGTGGCTCTGACTCCGGAACCTCTTTTGTCGGGCGTCACCGACCGGTGTGCATGGTACGAGTCGGGGCACACACCTCTATCGCCGGCGGCGTCTACAACGCTGTCGAGGAACAGGTCGAGTACAGCGGCAACTGCGGGCAGATCTTCTCGCACTCGCCGCAGGTCTGGCAGGACCCGAACATCGACGACGACGAGGCCGAACAGTTCCGCGACCTCACAGTCGACCACGGCGTCGGCCCGTGGGTCATCCACTCGTCGTATCTGGTCAATCTCTGTACGCCCAAAGACGACCTCCGCGAGAAGTCACTGGACTCTATGCAAAAGGAGGTCGACGCCGCCGCGAAGCTGGGAATCGAGTACGTCAACGTCCACCTCGGCGCCCACACCGGCGCGGGCGTCGATGGCGGGCTTGACAACGCCGCGAGCGTGCTGGACGACCTCGATATCCCTGAGGGCGTCACCGTGCTGGTCGAGTCCGACGCCGGCAGCGGGACGAAACTTGGCGGCCAGTTCGAGCACCTGGCGACGGTCCGAGAGCACACGGACCAGGACATCGAGTTCTGTCTCGACACGGCCCACATGTTCGCTGCGGGCTACGACCTTTCGACGCCCGAGGCCGTCGACGAGACGCTCGCGGAGTTCGACGAGGTCGTCGGATTCGAGGATCTCGCCTGTGTTCATCTCAACGACTCCAAACACGAGTGCGGGACGAACAAGGACGAACACGCCCATATCGGTGAGGGCCACATCGGCGAGGACGGGATGCGCGCGTTCGTCAACCACGACGCCATCCGCGACGTGCCGCTGGTGCTTGAGACGCCGACCGAGGACGGCAAGAGCTTCGCCTGGAACATCAAGCGCGTCAAGGAACTCCGCGGCGAGTAGCGGTTCTCTGCCTGGACTGGAGATACATTCGCTCGAAGGCACTTTTTGGAGATGTAGAGAGCGACGTGTCATAGACAACGTCTCATACCCGCTAGGCAGTAATTTCGACTGATTCAGTCGGGTGAGTCGCCGTCCTGTGTGAAACCAGGCAGTACGCACCGCTGAAGAGCAGCGTTTTCGGCGGTTACCGCTGGTTCGATGACTAGACTTACTCGGAAATCACGGGCAGGTCGTCTTACTGTGAGTGTTACCCACGGACGAGTGGATACGGCCATTTGTGAGGCCCTACTCGTCGCAGGCACAGATCCAGCACAGCTTATTTGCGACATATCAGCTGCTGTTATATTATGAACAGAAGCATATCCGTAAGAACTATATAATAAATTTAACAGTCTAAACTATGGAATGTTTGGGGCGGGTTGGTGCTGTGGTGGCAGCATTGTTGATAGTGACGGCTACAATACCTACGACGGCAGTTGGTGTGACACAGGAATCTGCACTGTCCACTGCCGGCAACGAACCGGTGACAGAGAATACGTCTCCGGAGTACATCCAGGACAGTTCTGCAGCCCCGGCGGTTGCACTAAAGAGCGCGGCGGTGTTGCATACACGCAATCTGAGCACGTCAGGAAGCACGTACGAATCAGCGCAAAATCGAGCCTATTCCCGGCTTAACCGGACTGGCCAACACTACGTTGGTCCGAACCGCGTTTCGTCGAAAGAGTTATACACCGCAGATGCACAGGCGCTTCAGGGGCTGTCGAAGTACGGAAAGACGAACGATAGCGCCCACGCAGTCCGGATTAGCGAACTCGTCGTTGCAGCCGATAACAAAACGGCGTTCCAGTCGCTTGCGGACGCCCGGACTGTCCTGAATCAGACTGAGACCGAGTCACCGGGGACAGCAAACAGTGCGGAGGCACACATCAGTAACGCCGAGCGACACTACCAGCGAGCCCAGAATCAGTTCCGGAAAGCCGATGACACAACAGGGGCTCGTGCAATCAAGCACCGCGCCAAAGCAGTTCGCTCGCTACGGAACTCATGGACTCAATCTCAGAAGGCACTAGGGAGACTCGATGCGGAGACAGCGACGACGGTGACAGTCGGACCACGGTCGGATCCAGTTCGGAACGGAACCACGACGACGAACAGAACGGTTACGGTCACTGTCAGCGACAGTCGTCCGTGGCACCTTGAGAACGTCACAGTCTACGTTGACGGAACGAAGCAGCATTCGCAGGCGGTCAGTACCTTCGGAAGCGGTCCAAACCAGAATCTAACGATGCAGGCCCCCGTCCGGTTGACCGAGCGAACGGCCAACATTACCGTTGTAGTGTCCAAGCGAGGCACCACTGCAGCGTCTGACTCAGAACAGGGAACCGATGATACAGCGGCCTCAAGCAGCGGGATGAAAAGTCAAGAGAAACAGAAGGCCAACGGCCAGAAGCAGGGCAAAGCGAAGGGCAAGCACAAGGCGAAAGGCAAACAAAAGAAGCGGAAGCAGAACGGTAACGGCAAAGCGAAGGGTTACGGCACGAATAAGCAGTCCCAGGGAGCCTCCAAGGGTAATTCACAGTCGGTCACAGAAAGTGAGACAGCGACTGCGACACTACTATTAGACGGAGACGGCTTGCGTGATAACTACGAAACCGATGTGCTCGGGACCGACCCATTAGACCCTGACAGTAACGCCACGGCAACCGGGGCTGACGAAAGCCAGAACGGCATTCCTGACGGGTGGGAGGACTTCGACGGTGACGACCTGCGTACGCTCGCTGAACTCGAATACGGCACAGATCCCCTCACCGCCGACACGGACGGGGACAATCTCACCGACAGCGACGAACGCCGCCTCACGAAGACGGACCCTCTCGAGAGGGACGCTGACGGCGACGGGGTCACTGACAACCGTGCAGACCCGGACGACGACGGCTTGACACACGAAGCGGAACTGTCTGCCGGAACCCATCCGCTGTACGCTGACGTGGACAACGATGGCCTCACTGACCCTGCGGAACTCGACGTGGGCACCGATCCGCTCTCTCCTGACACAGACGACGACGGGCTATCCGATGGCGACGAAAAAACGGCTCCCTTCAACACGGATCCGCTGGACCCTGACACCGATGGCGACGGCATCACGGATGGGAACGAGACATACACTACGACCGCTCGGAACGAGAGCCTCGGCGCGTCAGTAAACATCACTGGTGCTGGGAACGTGAGTGCGGAGACGACGGTGGCGGAACCGGTCAACGTTCGCTACCAGGATGACTATGCGCCCAATGGAACTGCTGCTCCATTCATTGAGTTCGAGTCCGACGCAAACTTCACACAGGCAGAAATCTCCATCGAGTACAACGAATCTCGGATGTCGGGCGCGGAGTCAAACGCCTCCATCTACTGGTTCAACGAATCGGCGAACCGGTACGAGCACGTGCCGTCGTCGGTCGACACTACCTCGAATACGGTGACGGCCAACACGACACACTTCTCGACGTACACCGTCTTCGATACCGACGCCTGGAATGAGTATCTCACCGAACGCAACGACATCATCTCCAAGAGTCCGGACCGTTCGAAGGTCGGTGAGATCGAGTCGTGGACCTTCGAGAACATGCCGGACTCGATTGCAGAGAGTAACTGGACCTGCGACGTCGAATCGCGTGACGGAGGCTACAGCGATGAGCCGGCCAATGGGGCGTGTGAAATCGAGGCGGACCGTGACGCGATTCGTGTTGGTGAACGGACCAACCGAGAACGGACCCTGTCACGGTCGATCACGCTGCCGGACAACCCGCAAGTGTACGTCATCGCGAACGTGACCGCCCACATCCAGAGCGCGTGGTCTCACGCGGCGGCGACCCTGGCTGTGACAGATGAAGACGGCAAGACCGATATCTACCGTCTGGAAAACGACTACAGCAGCGGCTGGCAGACGGAGAACGCGGTGCGGCGGGTGAACATCTCCGAACATGCTGGGGAAGACGTGACGGTGACGCTACGGGCCGACGCTCGCCACACCGGTGGGGACTACTCGTGGATTCGCGCTCACAACGTGCGGTTCGTCTCCCCGTCGAACGAGACTGTCCGCGTGGACTCAGACGAGGACGGCATCTCGGACTTCCGCGAGGTGACCGGCATTCCGCTGGCCAACGGACCGACGGTGACACTTGACCCGAACGATGCAGACACGGATGGTGACGGCATTCCCGATGGCGAGGAAGTCGACATGTCCGAGACTATTGAGAACGAGCCACCGAACGAGCAATCGCTGGTGACCGGATACCGCTGGACGAGCAACCCTGCTCAGGGGAACGCTGACACTGACGGCGATGGGCTGGCTGACTCACTTGAGAAGGGCGGCTGGACTATCCAGACGGTCAACAAGAGCGGCGAGGTGTACCGGTACGACTACGCCTGTGAAACAGACGATGGGTGTGAAGCACAGTCGGATTCCATCCGTGTGACGTCGGACCCGATGTCGTGGGACTCGGATGACGACGGTCTGACTGACCCCGAAGAGAAGAATCTCACGCACACCGATCCGAGCGCGGAGCGAACGTACAACATTACTGCCGAGCGGTCAGAGACGTTCGAGCAGGTGTTCGATGGCAGAGGGTCCTACCCACGAACGAACCTGCAGAACCAGATGGGACTGGACACTGATCGCATGCAGGGCGTGGACGACCTCTCGGATCCGGAGTTCACGGACGCAAGCGATTCATTCGACTTCGTAACGACCGACCAACGCGGGCTGGATCAGTTCGTCTTCAGAGGGCTGGATGGCAACCCGCAGACGGATTACTGGATTTCGAACAAGAAAGAGATCCGCACGGCGAATCCGGATCATCGGCAACCAGATGCAGATCCGGCCCTGGGCTCTGAGACTGATCCCTGGGACCCTGACACCGACGATGATGGACTCACTGATGGGCAGGAGATCGATGGAGTGCAGGACGGTTCGTCCGGCTCGGTCTACAAAACAGACCCAACGGACCCAGATACCGACGGTGACGGCTACTGGGACGGCTGGATCGGCGTCTACGACGTTGGGCACACTGACAACGTGGTGCTGTATCGTGAGAATCTGCAAAGTGGTGATGGTATCGAGGGACGTGAAATCGTTGCTGAACAGGCTGGTGTTCACGAACGGTGGCAAGTGAAAGATGTTCCAGATAGCGTTACAGCGGCAACTGTCGATTATGACAACGATGGACGTGTGGAACGTTCCAATCTTCAGGTCGGGGAATTACAATGGGACACAGACCCAACCACACAGAGTGAGACAGTTGACCTATCCATTGAGACCGACTTCGTGGCAGGATTGCCGAACCAGCGCCTAAATAGCTCGGGCTGGGAACGTGGTATCCAAGACAACTACGCTCTCTATGGGATAGACATTGATATCGTTCGCGACGAACGACTATCTGATCCCATCGCAAACAGTGCACCGCGGTCGATATCTACCGATGCCGATCAGTACATGGCAGTGACCACAGAAAGCATCTTCCCTGGAACCGGGTTTAACGCCTACGCCACCACAGAATCCTATATACCTGTCCAGCTCCCGTTGCGTGGAATGTACGTCTATGCAGAGTCAATCGTGGATATAGGTGCCCCTGGCAGGGTAGACCAACGTCATCTGGCACAGGTCGTGTTTAGTTAAGCGTGAAAAGCGAGGCGGACAGATTTCTTGGTGCCTATGCCAGAAATCAGCCGCCTCAGCGGACATAGAGACTGGATTGATTTGGATTTTGTGGAGCGCGAGCGGACACCCGAGCCAGCGATGGCGTTGGGTATTCAATCGCATGTTGCGGGACTCTCGCTATCGAATACCGTTGAATTACTCGATTGTCTGGGTGTCCAACGCAGTCGCAAAGCCGTCCACGATTGGGTTCAAAAAGCCGACCTACAGCCCGACTCTGGGAAATCTCCGAATCAGATTGCGCTCGACGAAACAGTGATTCGGATCAACGATCAGCAATTCTGGCTGTACGCCGCCGCCGATCCGCAATCGAACGAACTGCTTCACGTCCGGCTGTTTGCGACGACTACGACCACACTCACGGAAATTTTCCTACGCGAACTTCGGCAAAAACACGATGTCGAAACTGCTGTCTTTCTCGTCGATGGCGCTCAACACCTCCAAACTGCACTGCAACGAACTGGACTCCGATTTCAGATGTGTCGCCACGGAAATCGGAACGCTGTCGAACGGATTTTTCGAGAACTGAAGCGTCGAACCTCGTCGTTTTCGAACTGCTTCAGTCACGTCGACCCGGAAACGGCCGAAAACTGGTTGCAGAGTTTCGCTTGCTGGCATAATGCTACAAACTAAACACTACCCTGCAGGGGGTGCTGACATTGATACTGATGGCGTGAAAGAGCACTCGAACGTTCATATTGGAGAACGTCAGTGGGGTAGCGCACCGACGGACGGGAATCCACCCAGTCTGACCTTTGGAGTTGAGGCGGACTACGTCGATGAGCTCCCAGAGAACAGACTCGATAACGAAAACTGGGTTACAGCCATCGAAGAAAACTATGCGCTGTACGGCATCACACTCAATATTGAGCGCGATGATACGGTAGTCACCCTCACGGACGCGCTTGCGTCGAGTAATGACGAGAATCAACACTTGTATCTCCTCGTCTCCTCGGAACGCGCCAGTGGTATCGGAGGCAATCCGTGGGGATTCAACGCCGACGAATCCATCGGAACCAGTTTGGAACTACCCGCAAACGGCCATATCATCTATGCCGAATCTATTTCAGAGTCGGCAACGGAAGAAAACGCTGTGCCTGCAAGCGATGTAACCAATTCGCCCTACAACAGCAAAACAGAGGTGCTTGCTGGCTCTGTGGAGATGCACGAACTTGGCCACTCCTTCGACGTAGGTCGGCTTGATGACACCGGTGCGTTACCATTGGGCGAAGTCTACAGTGGGTCCTCAAGTGACCAGAACTCTGAGAGACATGAGACATCCGGTGCCACCCGATGGAGCATCATGCGTCGAGGGTGGGACTCAAATTCATTAGCCAGTCACAATGGGAATTCATACTATGTCTTTAGTATCGAGGAGCTGTCAACAATCGACCAACCATGATATTTAGACGTTATTCTCTCTGTTTGGTGTTGCTGATTCTTATCAGTCTCAGCGGGTGTCTGACACCCGGCCCGGGAACGGCAATCACCTACAGTGGTGACCTGAACACGACGGGCGAACAACTCCAGATGAACGGGACAATTCACGATACCACCGGTAGTGGGCCATTCCACAATGTGACCCTTTACTTCTACACCGAGGAGGCCAACCTGCTAAACGAAACGGCAGTCGGTACGCTGACCGGACAGCGAGATGTCTCACTGACAGTCTCGCCATCACCCAACTACATCATCATCGACTCACCGGATTTCTGGGAAATAAATCAGATAGATGTGGTCTACTTCGTACGGCAAGGCGACGGAACGTATGCAGAGGAAACTGCGACGGCCCGCGGAGAACTACCTGTAGAACCAGAGTGAATCCCAAAAAACCTAGCTGACGACGGCCTGCCTGACGGGACCGAAACGGGCGGCTTCACGCGGTCGTCACTGCCGTTGACCATCGAACCGTTCACGACGGATCCGACTGATCCTGACACGGATGGCGAGGGGCTGACCGACGGCGAGGAGAACGTTGTCGGATATACCCGCTCAGGGACAGTTGTTTGCCAAGAAAATATCGGGACCGTCTCCCCAAATGGCTCCCCACAAACAGTTCTATTGTCGTGTGAGGAAATACCGCCGTTGTTCACGTTCATTGCGGAGGGGTCCCCCTGTGACCAGGAAACGTGGATCGGAATATATCAATATAGGAATGCGATGAGCCGTCACTTCCTCCAGTTGCTGAAATGAGTAATGATATAATCTGTCTATTTAATTAACACATAAACGGCTAACATTAAATCCCGAAGAGGACTGCTGCTGGTTCTGAATATTGGCAACAATCTCCACTTCTCAGGCACTGGTTTTCCAAGAGCTACTGAGGTGTGTGAACCGCTTTATGAAACCCTGTGATTAGTAGAGAAATCACAGGAAGAGAAGATCAAACGCCCGATGAGACATCGAGGTTTCAAAACAACTCGTGGCCGATCATGGGTGATAGTTTTATTGCCAACCCCGGCCGTACTGTGTCTGAAAAACATATCGGGAAGCTCGTCATCGGAAATGCAAGGAGCCAGAACTTCCCCGGATACCTGAATGACTTCAAAAAATTAGTTCTAGATGCACAACCAGCGAAACTAGGTACTGTTGCTGACAGACTTGCAGAGTAGTCCGGATTAACCGAAGCACGCAATAAAAGTGCTCACACGAGGCTGTCGGCCGAGCGTGAACTCGATGCAGGGACTGACCAGTGGGATCCGGACTCAGACGACGACGGGCTCACGGACAGTCTTTCACCCTGTAGAGTGGCGGTCCGACCGCGATACTTTTCAGGACGACAGGTCATCAGGCGAGTGTGCGCAGGTTTTCCGCCGACTACCTCGAAACCACCCGCAGAGGGATGTGGGCTGACTCCCGTGTGGCGCTCTCGGACCTGCAGTTGGACGAGTGTGAGCGCGTCCTCGACGTGGGGTGTGGGACCGGTGAACTGACCCGCGTCCTCCGCGAGGAGACCGACGGAACGGTTGTCGGCCTCGACGCCGATACGGACCTGCTGGCCGCCGCCGGCAACCCGACCGTCTGCGGGGACGCGACGCGACTCCCCTTTACCGACGACAGCTTTGACCTGGTGGTGTGTCAGGCGCTGCTCATCAACCTTCCCGAGCCCGAGGTCGCGGTTCGGGAGTTCGCCCGCGTCGCTACTGACCGGGTGGCCGCCATCGAGCCGAATAACGCCGCCGTCACTGTCGAATCGACCGTCGACGCGGAGCCGATGCTGGCCCGCCGCGCTCGCCGGCTCTTTCTCGATGGCGTGCGGACGGACGTTACCCTCGGCAGTGACGCCGCCGACGTGTTCCACGACGCGGGGCTGTCCGTCGTCTCGACGACACAGTACGATCAGGAACAGCGCATCGAACCACCATACGACGACGCGGCGATGCAGGCGGCCCGACGGAAAGCGACCGGAACAGGGCTGGCCCACGACCGCGAGACGATTCTCAACGGGGAGACGACGCCCGCCGAGTACGACACACTCCGGGAGCGCTGGCGGTCGATGGGCCGCGACGTGATCGAGCAGATGCAAGACGAGGCCTACGAACGCCGCGAAACGGTGCCGTTCTTCGTCACCGTCGGCGAGGTTCCGTGACTCGCTCGCTTCCGGCTTCGGGGAGCAGATAGCCCGCCAGTCCGTAGACCGCGATGTCCAGCAGGCTGGCGAGCAGGCCGACGACGCCGCCGACGATAGCGGCGACACCGGCTCCGATGAGCAGGACCAGTACCACGGTCTGGAGGCTGACCCCGCCGCTCTGTATTGTTGGGACGAGTGCCACCGCGAGCAGTCCCAGCAGGAACGCGACGCCTGCGACACTCCCGGCCGCAACTCCGTGGAGGACGAGGGTTTGCAGCGGGACATCCCCAAGTGCCACCCGGCTGTGGACCCACCGAACGGCCAAGACGAACAGCGCCCAGAGATAGCAGAAGACGGCGACGCCGACGAGGGTGTTCAGCCCGGCGAGCAGGTCGGCGAGACTGCCGCTCGCGTGGGCAGCGAGGACGCCGAGCAGGACGAACAGGACGGTGTCGAACGAGGCGAGCGTCCACGTCACGAGTGACACCGGTCGCGCCGAAAGGTGTGTGCCGTCGCGCGCTGGCTCAGTCTCACTCGCTCGTTCCGCCATATCTTCCCGCTCACGCCGGTTCTCACCCATGCGCGAGGACCTCCGCGAGGACGACGATGCCCAGGAGGATGGCTGCCGTCGCGCCGTAGGCCCGCGAGAGCGTTCGCTGAATGGTCGGGGGCAGGTCGTCGAACGTGTTCACCCGGTCACCGGCCTGAACGAGGAGTAGCGTACGGACGGCCGACCCGGCGACGAGGACAACGACAATGGTCAGCTTCGCCAGCAGGGTTCGTCCCCAGTCGGTTCCGGGACCCGGCGGCCCGAGCGCACCGAGGTTCCCGACACCGGTGAGCACGAGCACGCCGACGCCGCCCCAAAACAGCCATTCGAACTGTCGACCGGGCACAAGTGAGTCGATAGCACCGCTCCGATAGCTGTACCAGAGCACGGTCGTGCCGCCGACGAGGGCCGCCATCGTGAGGACGTGCAGGGTCCGAATTGGGAGGGCTGCCATAGCTGTCGCTTCACCGGCAGGTCGCAAAGAACACGGGGGTCAGTTTGACTGGTCGATTGTCACCACGTCCTCGCCCGTCGCCACGTTGTACCGCGTTGCCGGGTCGATGGTCAGGCTGACGACGCCACTGTCGAGGGTGTCCGGACGATCGAACCGTGCCACCGTCGTTCGAGCGGTGTAGTCGGCGGTGTAGACGCAGGGCTGGGTGTAACAGCCGAAGGCGTGGATTCCGCTGTCGGTTGCCTCGATGCGTTTCAGATGGGGCAGTATCGACCCCGATCCCCAGCCGGTCTGGACGACAAGGACGGCCCGGCGCTCGAAGTCAGTCTCCGAGACGAACGCGTGAATCTCGTCCCTGTCGTCGTTGAGTCGGTCGACATCGTCGGGCCCGGTCAGCAGCGTCGCGTAGAGCTGATCGCCGTTTCCGCCGCTGTCGTCGTCGGGCGAGAACTGGTGCCCTTCCTCGCGAAACACCGTTCCCCGCGCCGCCCGCTGGTCGAACGCCAGCGACGGCTCGGCCGGCATGTTGGCACAGAGGTACAGCGGGTCGTAGTCCTCGTTCTGCCCGTCTCCCGAGCACGTGGTCTCATCGATGTCATACGGCGGCGCGTCGACTCGATCGACGCCCGCGGGGAGTCCGCTCGGCGTCTGGGTCGGGGTTTCGTTCTCGGTGTCCGTCGGCGTGCCCCGGTCGGTTCCGTTTCGCGGCGTCGGGTGTGTCGGCGTCGTCGCGCCGCCGTCGCTTCCGCCCGAGCCATCGCCGCCAGCCCCAGGAGCGAGACAGCCGCCGAGGACAGTCGCCGCGAAGCCGCCGACCAGCCCCAGTGTCTTGCGTCTCGTTCGGTTCATACGAGACGCTCCGATCGGCGCGGATGTATCCCTTCTGTACGCTCAAAACCGCGTTGTAGTTGTCATGACTGTGTTCACGCCCAATGTCCCGCCTAGAGCGATGTTGCCCGTCGATAGACCCTTGCAGGGCGAGCGGCTACGGACGATACATACCGATTCGCGCCTCCCCATGATACCACCGCTCGTCCGCCGCTGTCCGGAATGCCGTCACGTGACCTGGAGCCGTCGGTTCACTGCGGTCGACGACGGTGAGGGCGGCTCGCGACTCGTCGAATGTCCTGCCTGCGGACACCGGTTCTCGACGGTCGACGCGCCGTGGTTGCAGTAAGTCAGCCTGTCAAAGTCAGTTCGGTAACCGCCTACACCACATCGCCCCGAACCGTCGCTCCTTCCTGCTGTGCCCGGTACTCTTTGACCGCGTCGGCGGCGTCGCCGGCCTCCGTCTCGTCCATCCCGAGCATCGACAGCGACTGCGTCAGCGTGGGGAAGACGAACTCGTTGTCACGGAGCTTCTGGAACGCGTCGGGCGACCGTTCACCATCGAGCCACAGGCAGGCCCCGCGGGGGTCCAGAATCTGTTCGTAGTCGTTTCGCATCTTCGCGCCTTTGAGCCGCTGGGTGACGTTGTCCTCGAAGGAGGCGTTACACACTTCCAGATGGACCGGCTCGTCATCGTTCAGGAGGTGGGCGGCGAGGCACTTCTCGGGGGCGGCATGTCCGTTAGCGTTCGCGCGGATGTACTCGGGATGCTCGTCGGCCCACGCGGCCCGGACGGTCTTGCCGACGCCGTCGACCCCGTGACTGCGCTGGAACTCCTCGGCGCGTTCCGGCGCGTCCTTGAACAGGATGTCCTTGGTGACGTACACGTCCAGCCGCTCGACCGGGTCTAGCCCGAGCGCCACGTCGCCGTACACCCACACCTCGCGGACCGGGACCGGCATCGTCTCGTCCTCGACCGTAGCGACGATTTCTTCCACCCGCTCGACTGCCTCCGGACGGTCCAGACTCATTACCTGCTCTATCAGTTGCGCGGCCTAAACGCTGACTCTCCGTGCCGGTTACGTTGCGCGTCGCCCGTCACCCGCACCACGTCGTAGTAGCACATCTATGCCTCGCTGTGGTGGTCAGCTCCGGATGTGGTCGGCCGCGATTTCGCTCCCTTTGACACAGGCGACGGTGCCAAGGCCCGGCCATGTAGTGTCGCCGGCGAGGTAGAACCCCTCGACGCCCACGTCCTGTGGAACGGCTCCCTGGTTCGCGTTTGCCGGCGTCTGCCTGTATCCCCCAACAGCCCCGCGGGGTCTGTTCGTGAACTGTTCGTAGGTGACCGGCGTCGCCACCTCGGAGACGACCGGGTTGGTCCCGAGGTCGGGATAGACGGTCTGGCCGCCTGCAAGTAGTCGCTCGCGGGCGGCTGCCTTCTCCTCCTCGTAGGTCGCCTCGTCAAGGCCTTGCCACGGTTCGACTGCACAGTGGGTAGACAGCATGACTGCCCGGTGGCCGGCCGGTGCGCTCACGTCGTCACCCGGCGCGGAGACGGAGACGAACATGTTGTTCCCGTTGCCGAGCGGTTCGTCGTAGGCCTGCAGAATCTGATGGTGCGTCCGCTCGCGGCCGTCGACCTCGGCTGCCGGGACGCCGAGAAATAGCATGAGTGCGCTCCCCTCGTGGGTTTGCAGCATCGAGCAGTATTCGTCGAGTCTATCACCGACAACCGTTGGCGCGAGGCTTCTGGTAACAGGGACTGGGACAGTGCTGACGACTTGGTCTGCGTGGACCGGCCCAGCCGCCGAGTCGATACAGAAGTTACCGCCGGTCCTGGTTATCGACCTGACAGTGCGGCCCGTCTCGACTCGTCCGCCGATGTCCGTGTACTGGTCGACGAAGGACTGCCAGAAGCCGTACATCCCGCCGGTCGCTCGGCCCAGTCCTGTCCGATGGATCGTCATCCCGAGGACGGCGTTCAACAGCGGGGCGTCGTCGAGCGCGGCATGGACCGTATCCTCGACGAGCATCGAGACGACTGCTCGGAGCGGTCGGTCGTCGTACACGCCGTGGGCACGCATCGCGTCGGCCATCGTCCAGCGGAGGTATCTGATCAGCGGCAGGTCCCGAAAGCCGACCGCACTGGCGTTCCGAACGAGGTCGTCGACGCTCTGTATCGGCATCTTGACGTCTGTTCTGGTGAGTCGCCAGAGCCGCGCCGAGAGGTCGTCGATGAAGTCGTAGAACGCCAGATGCCGCCTGTCATCGCCGAGTTTCGTGCGTCGTTCGGTGTCCCAGTCGGTCTGATCGCGGTACAGCGTTACCGTCCGGTCCGGCAGCCAGACGTCGTAGGCATCCTGTATCGCCATTGCTGGAGGTTCGAAGCCGACAGCCGACAACAGCTGGCCGCCGACACCCTCCGGGACGAAATCCACGAGTGTCGTCGCACCGACATCGAACCGGAACCCCGCTCGTTCGTAGTAGCCCGCACAGCCACCGACGCTGTCGTGCTGTTCGAGGACGACCGTCGAGTAGCCGTCCGCCTGCAATCGTGCGGCCGTGCTCATGCCGGCGACACCGCCCCCGATGACGGCTACGTCTGCAGACTCAGTTCCCACAACTCCTCACCTGTACCACATACTCGATAGCCGCGGTGAGGGCTGTTGCTCGTCCGAAGTCGTTTTTCTGACACAAGCTCATTACTTCGTCTACATGTGTGCCGGTGAAAATAGTACCTCCCAGCAGCCAAACACTCATCTGTCAGTGCAGTGTCCCCGCTGATATGTCTGACCGCCGAGCGCAGTTCCGGGACCTGGCTGAATGGGCCGACGACTCCTCGCCGCTGTACGCCCATCTCTGCCGTGAGGCGGCTGAAGACAGCGATATCCTCGACATCGCGGCGACCGTTCCCGAAGGCCGCCAGGCCCCACACCTCTTGCTTGCCGCGGTCCACTATCTGCTTGACCGGAACTCTGCCCATCGGCTGGCCGAGTACTACCCGAGCATCACCCGGAGGGCGCGTGACTCCGACGATGAGTGCTTTCCAGCCTTCCGCGAGTTCTGTCTCGACCATGCCGACGATATCCGGCCGCTCCTGCGGACCCGGCGCACGCAGACGAACGCAGTGCGGCGCAGCGCGGTCCTCTACCCGGCTATCGCACAGGTAGCCCGCGCTGCCGACGGGCCGCTCGCGCTGGTGGAACTCGGGCCGAGCGCCGGCCTGAACCTGCTGTTCGACCACTACCGCTACGACTACGACGGTCGCGTGGTCGGCAACAGCGACTCGCCGCTTACCATCGAGAGCAGCGTCCGGCGTGGCGACCCGCCGCTTCCGGAGGCGCCGCCCGCGATTCGCTCTAGGGTCGGTATCGACCGGAATCCGCTTGACGTGACCGACAAGGCCGACAGGGACTGGCTCCGCGCACTCGTCTGGCCCGAACACGAGGAGCGGCGCGCCGTTTTAGACGGTGCGCTGGCGGTTGCACGGGACGACCCACCTGCGCTTACCGAGGGCGATATGCTCGATGACCTGCCGGCGGTACTCGACGAGATTCCGTCCGACGTCCCGGTCTGTGTCGTTAACACGCTCGTGCTGTATCAGGTCCCGGCGGAACTGAATGAGTCGCTAACGACCTTGCTCGAAGAGCAAATGGCCGAGCGCCCGCTGCACTGGCTCACTGGTCGGCGGGACCTGTCGGGCGGCGAGTCGGTGGAATTGGACTGGAAGCGCTGGGGTGGTGACGGCGTCGAGGCGACCCACCTCGTCGACTACGAGCCACACGGGGCGTGGCTATCGTGGCAGCCGTGAGCGCGCACGGGCTCTCCACGTCGACAACGCGACGGGCGGCTGTCAGGCGTTCACCCGGGCTTATGTCCTCGCCGCGGGAACGTCGGGTATGCAGATTCGCGTGTACGACGAGGGGGCGACCCGGGACTGCCTGTTCGTCCTTGGCTGGGGGAACCGGTGTCGACACCGGAACGTCCAGTGGCTCATCGACCAGCTTGCCACGGCGTACCGCGTCCACGCCGTCGAACTGCCGACACACATCACCGACTACCGGCGGGAGTGGGTCGGTCCGGTGCAGGAGTATGCCGCCGACCTCGGCGAGTTCGACCTGCTCGGGCACAGCGCGGGTGGGCTAACAGCGGCCCACCTCAACGCCGACGGTATTGGCAACCGAGTGTATCTGAGCCCCTGGTGGGACAGTGACTTTCCGGTTCCGGGGCCGGTGCTCGACGCTATCGCATCGCTCCCGATTACGAAACCGTTCATCCCTATCGATACCTTGGATGCCGACGCCATTGGCGACTTGGCGACGACCCAGCAGCTCGCGGAGGCTCCGTCGTCGGTTTCGCCCGCCTTCCTTCGGACTGTGTTTCGGGCCCAGCGGTCGCTGCCGCCGGCCCGGGACACTGCCGCGGCATTTTGCTCACTTACGGACACAGTTGTCGACCCGCGTGCCGTCGGGGAGCGTCTGCCGGCCGACCGTATCCGGCTGTACGACGGCGGCCACGAACTGTTCTCGTCGAGCGGCCGCGAGGACACCACTGAGACAGTCATCGACACACTACAGCACGGTCCCGACGCGCTGTGAGGTGTGGCTGTGACCGATTCGGTGCGATCTGTCCTGTCGGACCCGAGACGAAACCCTCTCACCATTGCGGCCACGACTACTCGTCACGATGGAGTGCGACAAATGCGGCGAGAATGCGGTGTTACACGCGGCCTATTCCGGGCTTCACCTCTGTGAGTCTCATCTCTGCCGAGCGGTCACGAAACGGGTTCGCCGTCGCATCCGCGAGGACGGCCTCGTGTCCGACGATGCCACGGTCGAGGACCCCGAGACGTGGGTCATCGGCCTCTCGGGTGGCAAAGACAGCGTCGTTCTTACGCAGATTCTGCACGACACGTTCGCCGAAGACCCCCGCATCGAACTGGTCGCGCTTTCTATCCACGAGGGCATCGAGGGCTACCGCGACGCGAGCTTAGAGGCCTGCGAGGAACTGACCGATGACCTCGGCATCGAACACGTCACCGTCTCATACGCCGAGGAGTTCGGGGTCCAGATGGACGATGTCGTCGAGGACGACCCCGAAGGGATGGCCGCCTGCGCCTACTGTGGTGTGTTCCGCCGTGACCTCCTCTCGAAGTACGCGGAGGAACTCGACGCCGATAAACTCCTGACCGGTCACAACCTCGACGACGAGGCCGAGACGGCGCTGATGAACTTCCTCGAAGGCGACATCTCACAGATCGCCAAACATTTCGAGGCGTCGCTGGGGCCGTTCGACTCGTCTGACGCACCGACAGACCAGACGCGCGAGGCCCAAGACCATCACATCCCACGGGCCAAGCCGCTCCGTGACATCCCAGAGAAAGAAGTCGCGCTGTACGCTCGCTTCGAGGACCTCCCGGCACACATCACTGAATGCCCCCACGCTGATGAGGCCTACCGCGGTGAGATACAGGATCTCATGCTCGGACTGGAGGAGAACCACCCCGGGACCCGACACTCGATTATGGCCGGCTACGAGAAGCTCGCGGCGCTGGCCGCCGACACCTACGGCGGCGAGAACAGCGACACCGACTACGGCGAGTGCGACAACTGCGGCGCACCGACGGCGCGGGACCTTTGCCGGAAGTGCAATCTGCTGGACGCGCTGGAAGCGGTCTGAACGGAACACGGCGTCCGGTATCGGGCAAAGGCCCTTTTTCATCGAGTTTGCTAGGGAAAGCAGGATGTGTCGGGTCGCGTCTCACTCTCTGTCAGAACGCGCTGTCTCGCCGGTCGTCGGAACGGTGCTATTGATGGGTATCGTCCTTCTGCTGGCCGCCGTGTCAGCTGGGTTCGTCTTCGGTCTCACCGAGCTGCAGGACCCAGCGCCACAGGCTACGCTCGCGCTGGAGCAGACAGACACGCCGGGCGAGTATCGCCTCGTCCACGAATCCGGTGACACCATCGATGGCGACCGGATCACACTGCGCGGCGTAGCCGACCCCGACGCGCTCGCAGGCATAGCGTTCACGGCCGGGAAGTCGGTCCTCGTGCAAGCCCGGTCGGACTCTGTCCGTGTCGTTTGGACCGAGCGCGACGGCGCACCGTCGTCGTACGTGCTCTCGACATTTAGACCGGCGACTACCGCGGACACCCTCGCGGTCGGCACGGTGTTTACCGGGGCTCCCGGCGGTGTCAGACAGATAGCCGGGACCACGGGAGACACGACGACGCTTGCGACGCCGACCGAGCCGACGGCACTCGGTCCGGCAATGGATATCGACAGCGACGGCACTATCGAGGTTCCGTATGCCACAAGCGGCGGCGAAATCAAGATTGTCGCGACCGACGGGACTGTCGAAACTGTCACTACCAGTATTCCTACCGGCGCTGGTATCGATACGGACAAGACTCGCCTCGCCAGCGGGACCTGGGACGGCTGTACGGGCGTGTTTTTCGCTGGTGATGACGACGATATCTACTGTGCTCCTACTGGCGGGTCGGCCACGCGTATCGCCGACCCCGGCGATGGCGGCACGGCGGTACTCGGTATCGGTGACATCGATGCAGACAGCGACGACGAGTTCATTTTCGCCGACGCGAGCGCCCAACTCCAGTACTACGACTCGCCGGGCGGAACGCCGACACCGGTCGGCCCGACACTCGGCGCGAGCACTGGTATGGGGGCCGGCACGCTGGGTGATTTCGACAGCGACGGCCGGACCCGTGTCGCAGTCGTCGATGGCGGCAACGACATACACATGATCGACGCCAGTAGCGACACCAAAATCGAAAGTGGGGACGTCACAGGCGGCACTGCACCGAGTGCGAAACAGTCCGCTGTCGCCGCAGCGGACGTTGACGACGACGGCGCTGACGAACTCGTCTATATCGGAGACAGTAGCGGGAAGCTGCGATACGTCGATAACATCGACCAGCCAACCGGGGACTGGGAACGGAAGTTCCTGACTGACGACAGCGGCTCACAGGTCGACGGTGACGTTGAAACTGGTGCCGTCTGATATCGAGTTCGACAGCGAAAACAGAAAACGAAACGACGTTACTTGTTGGTCCGGATGACGTCGAGTCCGTTGTTCTTCTCGCGCTGGTCCTGCCCACCGTCAGTCTCGCTGTAGCCGGTGGTGCGACCGCCGCTGCTCTGATTCCCGCTGTTCGGAGCGGGACTGTCGAAGCTTTCGACGTTGTCGGACGCATCGAAGGACGTGTCGTCGCCGACTTCCTGAATCGCCTCGCGGGACTTGTTGGCCTGCTTCTGGGTCGTCGGACCGAGTACCTGCGCGGACTGGACGCCGGTCATGATGGCCATGACCCGCACCTTGCCCTTGTACTCTTCCTGAATCCGTGCGCCCCAGATGACGTTGGCGTCGGCCTCGAGCCGCTCGGTGATGTTCTGTGCGATGCCCTCGGCCTCCTTCAGCGTGAGGTCCGGGCCGCCGGTGATGTGGACTAGACCACCGCTCGCGCCGCGGTAGTCCACGTCAAGCAGCGGATGGTTCATCGCGTCCTTGACGACCTCCTCGGTCTTGTTCTTGTCCTGGGTCTCGCCGACCAGCATCACCGCGACGCCGCCCTGATTCATGATGGATGTCATGTCGGCGTAGTCGAGGTTGATGAGGCTCGGCTGCGTGATGGTCTCCGAGATGCCTTTGACGGTCTCGGCGATGATCTGGTCCATCACGGAGAACGCCTTGCCGATCGGGAGGTTCGGGACGTAATCGAGCAGGCGGTTGTTGTCCAGCACGATGATGGAGTCCGCTTCGTTGCGGAGCTTCTCCAGCCCTTCCTCGGCCTTGACCGTGCGGGCCCGCTCGACGTTGAACGGTGTCGACACCATGCCGACGACGATTGCGCCCTGTTCCTTGGCGATCTTCGAGACGACGGGGGCGGCACCCGTTCCGGTTCCGCCACCCATGCCGGCGGTGACGAACACGAGGTCAGCGTCGCCCAGCACTTCCTTGATAGTCCCCTGTGCCATCTCCGTGGCGCGCTCGCCCATCGACGGGTCACCGCCGGCACCGAGGCCGTTGGTGAGGGACTTGCCGACCAGAATCTTCGTGTCGGCTTCGATCATCTTGAGGTGCTGTTTGTCCGTGTTGATGGCCACGGTGTCAGCGCCCTCGACGCCGATGTTGTACAGGCGGTTGACCGTGTTGTTGCCGGCGCCACCACAGCCGACGATGACGATGCGCGGGTCGCCGAACCCGTCGACATCCTCGTCGGACATCTTCTTCTTTTCTTGCTCGTCGCGTTCGAGGGCCTCGTTAACGATATCCTGCATCGTTACACCTTGGCCCAGGACCGCTTCTTTTCGGAGGCTTGCTCGGAGCCTTCCTCGGCGAGCATTTCCCGAACCGCCGAGCGAATCGCTTCGCTCCGATTGGGGTACTCGCCCGTCTCGACCATCTGTTCGACCTCTTCAATCTGCTGCTTCGGAATCCGTAGTGTCACACGCTCCATGTTTGGTAGTTTCCCCTTGGGTAAGACGGCCCGGACGGGATCTGTTTACGACCCGCACGAGTGTTTACACAGCGAAACCGCAGTACGAGGGCGGCATCCCCCCGCGTTCATCGCTGTGTAAGACGACCGTCTTACGCAGAATAAACCACTGACCCTGATGTATTAAAACTTACGGGCAGTGTCATACACTTTCCCGTTTACGGCGTTTGAGGGCGTGTAACGTGTGCAAACGCTAGTTTAGGTCTGGTCAAGTACATCCGCCGCAGGCGTTCGTCTACCACAACCCGGGCAGAAACCCCAGTCCGACCGGAGCTCATCACCGCAATCACAGAACACCCGGCGGGACGCCTTCTCACCACAGTTCGGGCAGTAAACGTGGTCAGAACCTATATTCTCACCACATTGCGCGCACGTCTTACGTTCCTCCGTGTCGGATCTGTCTCGTGTTTCCGCTTCTGTCTTACGCCTGCTCGTATCAGACGTTTGAACTTCGTCGTGGGACCGCTCGCCCTCGGTGCTCGCTCCTCGGTCAGCGGTGCGCCGTCGTTCGGTTTCGGCGTCCGCTGCCCCTGTGCTTACGCCGTCTAACGAGATGTTTACGTTGACATCCTGTGGTTGCGAGGGTTGGCGTCGCGTCTGCAGCCGGTCGGCGATGATGCTGTCGACGCGTTCTTCGATGAGTTCGTCGATCGTCTCGGCGTCGGTTACGGACTCCGACGACGACGACGATAGGTCCGACGCTGACGGTGACGCGTCTCCGAGGTACTCCCGGAGCGCCTCGCGCATGACCTCACTCTTCGAGGCGTCGAACGCCTCGAGTTGGTCGATGAGGTCATCGTCAGCACGGAACGTTATTTTACTCATCGGACTCGGTGAGAGTATTATACATGATGGTATTTTAATCTTCCCGCACTGTCTGACGCCCGTCAGCTACCGGCATGACGCGATACAGCTTCTTGCTCGGATTCGGTTCGTAGACTGGTTTGACCCGTCTATCAGAGCATCGGAGAACGGGTCAGACGTGTCTGACACGGTCCAGTGTGTCACCTCGCGTCGTGTGACCGTTCGCCGAACCCTCTGCGAATAACAACCCTTAAGTCCAGACGGCGGGGTATTTTCGGGTGTCGACCGCCCTTAGCTCAGACTGGTAGAGCAGTCGACTGTAGATCGACTTGTCCCCCGTTCAAATCGGGGAGGGCGGACTTGGTTTTCCTCGAATCATCGAACATAGTGAGACTGTAAGCGGAAGGCACACTCACCGAGCCGATTTGAGCGCCGTTCAGAGTGTTCAAACGAGGACAGACTTGCCTTTCGACCCTGCACCATCCGGCTGACTAGAGGTCATCAGCCGGTGAGCGTAACCGGGCGTTCGGCAGCGAGCATGATGTCCTGCGTGGTGCTCCCGAGGAGGACGTTCGCGATCCCCGACCGCTTGCGTCCGCCCATGACGATGTTATCGGCATCGCGGTCCGTTGCGGCGTCGAGTATCTTCCGTCCGACTTCACCGCCGACGGCGACCCGTTCGACGGGGATCCCTTCTGCTTCTAGGTGCTCCGCAGCAGTGACAGCGGCGTCGACCTCTTCGAAGTCGTGAGATGGAGCGCCCTTGTAATCCTGATGTGGGAACACGAAGAGGACCGTTGCTTCGACTGAATCGGGAGCGTTGGGAAGAGAAGCAAGATATTTAGCCTGGTTCCGTGCTCGCTCTTCGCTCGTATCGACTGGGACCAGTACCTGCCGTATCCCCTCCCCGAGCACGACACTCTCGCCCGTGATTGTGACTGGGCTTTCGGCCGAGAGCAACACGTCCTGTGCAGTACTGCCGAGCAAGACTTTCGAGACGCCCGATCGCTTGCGTCCGCCGACGACAATCTCACCACTGTCCAGTTCGGTCGCGGTACGGACGATCTGTTGGGCGACGCCGCCGTCATCAACCATCCGAGTCACGGAGATACCGGCCGCTTCCAGTTGGTCGGCTGCCTGGACGGCGGCGTCTATGTCATCGAACTCCGCCTCAGCAGCGTCGGCGAATTCATCCGGGGGAACCACGTAGAGCACTGTTGCCTCGACGGTTTCAGTGGCATCCGGGAGCCGTGAAACATAGCTCGCTTGATTCGACGCGCGCGCTTCGTCTCTGTCGACGGGTATGAGTACACTGTACATCACACATAGATATGTTAGCTAAGGTGAATTAAATCATGATATATATTCCCGCAGGGTAAGAAAGCCAGTCTGCGTGACCAGCTTGGTCGGATAGCGTGAACCATACTATTGTGATGTGCTTGAGGCAGTCGCCACAGGTCTCGAAACAAAGCAGAAATCGGGAGCCACGAGGTGGTAAAGATAGACCCGACAGAATCTCGCCTCGAACTGCGGGTGTCGGTTTGACGTGGCGTTAGAAGCGCTCGCTCATCGCCGGCTAGCCCCGCGTCCACGTCTACGGCCGCGCCCTGCTCACCCAGCGCATTGCCCAGCGCTGCAAGCAGATAGCTGACGTTCTGCCGGCGGGCCGAATGGCCCATGCAGCCGATGCGCCAGATGTCGCCTTCCAGTGCGCCCAGTCCGCTGGCGATTTCGAGGTCGTACTCGTCCAGCAGGTACTGGATGACCGCGCCGTCGTCGACGCCGTCGGGCACACGGACGGTGTTCAGGCTCGGGAGCCAGAAGTCGTCCGGGGCGTTCATCTCCAGCCCCATGCCCTCGACGCCGGCTTTCAGCGCGCCAGCGACGCGCAGGTGACGGTCCCAGCGTTCTTCAATGCCTTCCTCGGCGACGAGGCGAAGCGCTTCACGGAGCGCGTAGACGTTCGTGATCGGGGCCGTGTGGTGGTAGGCGCGCTCATCGCCCCAGTACCCCTCCAGCAGCGAGATGTCCAGATACCACGAGCGGGCCTCGGACTCGCGGGAGAGGACCTTGTCCATCGCGTCGTCGTTAAGCGTGAGCGGGCTCGCGCCCGGCGGACAGGAGAGGCATTTCTGCGGGCCGGAGTAGGCCACGTCGATGCCCCACTCGTCCACGCGGAGTTCGACGCCGCCAAGCGAGGTCACGCTGTCGGCGATGACCAGCGCGTCGTTTGCGTGGGCGATGTCTGTGAGTTCGGGTACCGACGGCTGGAGGACGCCGGTACTGGTCTCGGCGTGGACGAACCCGAACACGTCCGGGCTGTGGTCGTCGAATGCCGCTTCAACCGCTGCCGGGTCGAGCGGCTGGCCCCAGGGGGCGTCGACGGTGACGACCTCGCCGCCCGCGCGCTCGGCCATGCTCGCCATCCGGTCGCCGAAGTAGCCGTTCGTCGGGACAAGCATCGTATCGCCCGGTTCGACGACGTTGCCGATGGCCGCCTCCATCGCCGCGGACCCGGTCCCGGAGACTGGAATCGTCCACTTGTTGTCCGTCCGGAACGTGTACCGGAGGAGGTCCTGGACCTCGTCCATGATCTCGATGAACGAGGGATCGAGGTGGCCGACCAGCGGCGTACTCATCGCCTTGAGTACGCGCGGGTGTACGTCGCTCGGGCCGGGGCCCATCAGCGTCCGGTCTGGTGGTGACAGCTCTCCGACAGCGGGTGCCTCGTCCATATCGTCTGTTACCCGGTGACTGGGCATTAAAATCCGCGGTCACGACTCTCTAGTCAGAGGATGCCCTACATTTCTGCTGGGAGTGTCACTCTCCCACCGCAAAATACGGACTAACTATCACTTCTATGCTGTCAGTCACCAGCTGCCACTACCCTACTCCATAATCACAATCGCCAGACGCCACTGGTGTGAAAGGTGTGAACAATCTACCCTGTTTTTACTCTCGTACTGCTAAGCTGGCGTGTGGTCGTCGATGGGATTGTTCGATAACGCTGCGTCCCCTGGGGAGGAACCGAGACGCCGATACACCTGTTTGGTGTGCCAGGCGTCGTTCGACGTTCAGTACCACTCGTGTCCGGACTGCGGTGCGTACGACATCCGCCGGACGAAGTGGCTCACGTAGCCCCCGGCGTCCACGTTGGCACGTCCACCGGACTGCCTGCTATCGGGCTACACTGCCCTTTTTTCAGGTTGTTGCCGCGTACCACAGCCACCAAGTGACCGCCGACGGTACGGTCGTCCATGAACCGACGACAGCTAGGGACGACAGGGTACGACGTGACAGACGTTGGACTGGGGACCTGGAACATCGGTGGTGACTGGGGCGACGTCTCGGCGGAGGAGGGTCGGGAAACGATCCGGACCGCGCTCGACGCTGGCGTCGATTTCATCGACACCGCCGACGTGTACGGTGACGGCTTCAGCGAGCAGCGCATCGCAGACGTGCTCGACGAACGCGGGGTCCGCGACGAAGTGACCGTCGCGACGAAGGCCGGCCGCCGGCTCGACCCACATACGGCCGACCGCTACAACTACGACAACCTCTCCGGGCACGTCGACCGCTCGCGTGAGTACCTCGGGACTGATACACTGGAACTGTTGCAACTGCACTGTCCGCCGACTGACGCCTACTACCAGCCCGAGACGTTCGACGCCCTCTCACGGCTGCAAGCCGAGGGGAAAGTCGCTCACTGCGGCGTCAGCGTCGAACGCGTCGAGGAAGCGCTGAAAGCCATCGAGTATCCGGAAATCGAAACGGTCCAGATAATTTTCAATATGTTCCGTCAGCGACCCGCGGAGCTATTCTTTCAGGAAGCCAAGCGCCGCGACATCGGTGTCATCGTCCGCGTCCCGCTGGCTTCCGGGCTCCTGACCGGGAAGCTCTCCCGGGACATGGAGTTTCCCGAGAACGACCACCGGAACTTCAACATCGAGGGCGAGGCGTTCGACCGCGGTGAGACCTTCGCTGGCCTCCCGGTCGACGCGGGCTTTGACGCTGTCGACGAACTCCGCGAGCACGTCCCCGAGCGGATGACGATGGCTCAGATGGCGCTACGCTGGATTTTGGACCACGATGCGGTGTCGACTGTCATCCCCGGCTCCACCTCGCCGGACCACGTCCGGGCGAACGCGGCGGTCAGCGAGATGGACCCGCTCTCAAATCAGGTTCATGGCGCGGTGCGGGACAGCTACGAAGAGTACGTCTTCGACGACGTCCACCATCGCTGGTAGTCGCCGCTGGATGAAAGTTTACGATTGCATATACTTTTGACAACGGTAAACAACGGCTGACGCAGCGAAATATGTCTCAGAATTCCATCTAGAACAACGCTGAAGTCCCCGAATTCATATACTGTATCTGATCATTCTGGCAATAGAAAACATATGGATTCAGACATTTATCGGCTATCTTCGTATCAGAATATGAGAAGGTGTCAGACACCTCTCGGACCTTGTGGTCCACACCGGAACTGCCAATCAGTCCGCGGCGGACACCGGCTCACACAATACCTGCCATCGCAGGCTTTCGTTCTATTCCCGTGGCTCGCGACCCATGTACTGTGAGCCCCGACCAGCTATCGATCACAGTCACCATCACTGGAACGCGCCCCAGATACCGATGAGCGGTATCGCAACCGGACACGAGATCGTTCAGCGGGCCCGCGATGAGAACGTCCCGTTTATGGGAGCCAGCATCGCCTACTATGCGATTGCGTCGATCGTCCCGCTCCTCGCGCTCTTGCTCGCTGTGCTCTCTACGTTTGGGGGCACCGCGACGCTGTTGGAACTGCTTCGGACGGTCCTCTCAGAGAACGGTCAGATGATTCTGACAGAGTTGCTTGAGAACACGCGCGGCCATGGGGCGACCGGAACCCTGAGTCTGGTGTTCGTCGTCTGGAGCGGCAGCAAGGTGTTCCGCGGCCTCTCCGTCGCCTTTACCCAGGTGTATTGCGAAGTCGCGGAGATATCGCTGCTGGCTCGACTCGTCCGCAGCGCAATCGTAATGGGCGTGCTCCTCGGTGCTGTCGTCTTTCTGTCGGCCACTAGCGTCGCACTCACGTACGTCCAGTTTCAGGTCCCGTATCCGATGCTGGTCGGCAACCTCGCTGCATTTGCCGCCCTCGTTATCGCGTTCGTCCCGATATACTACGTTCTGCCACCCGTCGAAACCTCGCTTACACACGTCGCCCCGGGAGCGCTGTTTGCCGCGGCGGGCTGGATCACCATCCAGGTCGGATTTTTCTATTACGCTGGGACTGCCGGTCAGTACGCGGCATACGGCTACCTCGGCGCGCTGCTCCTGTTCGTCACGGCGCTGTATCTGGCTGCCATCGTGTTGCTGCTCGGTGTCGTCGTTAATGCGACGCTGGACTGGTAGCATCTGTGGGCGGCCGCGTCGAGTCTTGCATTGGCAGGCAGTAGCTTCCTTCTGGTTCCTCCGGTCTATCCAGTCGCCACATGAGCGAATCATCGTCACTGCGGCCCCGGGTCGCCGGGCGTCTGCAGTCCAGCGCGGAACAAGCCATCAAACGACCGGTCAAGGAAGCGGTACAGGAGGTACTCGCGGACGCGGCTCAGACCGGGGACGGAAACGCTGAAGTTGGAAAAGCGGCCGCGACTCCGGAGAGACACGCCAAAGCGGACTCGTCGGACAGCACAGACGCTGACCAGTCGGCGTCGTCTGGCGGGGACGACGAACCGGTCGGCTCGCGTTCAGGCTCCGGCAGTCGACTCCGGTCTCGCCGGACGCTGGCCTTCGGGCTCGTTGTACTCGGTGTCTACCTCTCTCGCCGCCGTCGGTCTTCAAGCGGGGAAACGTAGCGCCGGCAACGATGCACGGTCCGTGCGTCAGTCGAAATCGACAAACAGCACGTCCTCGACAAGGGCGTCGGTCGCGCGTCTGAGCCGCTCGGAGGCTGCCTGGTGTGTTATACCCAGCGCGTCGGCGAGCTCTGACAAATCTACCTCGCGGGGCACCTCGAAGTAGCCGCGGTCGGACGCCTCGGCGAGAATCTCGTACTGGGCCGACGTAAGTCCGTAGCGACCCGCCGGGTCTTCGTCGAGTTCCCGGATCGAGGAGACCTCGAAGGCGAGGTTGTGCTCTGCACAGAAGTCGTGTGTCTTGGAGAACAGCGAGCGCCGCGGATACAGTACGCGCAGTTTCCAGGCCGTTCCCTGGCCTACGGCATCGAGAATCGTCGCCTCTGAGTTAGTGAGCATCTGAACGATGAGGTCGACGTGGTCGATCCACTCCATCCTGAACAGCCACTCGTCCTCAAAGTCGCCCAGCAGTTCGACGTTGTCAACGGAGGGGTCCGCTTCGAGTGTTTGCTCGATGTCCTCGCGCTGGCTCCCACGGACCCACAGCATCGGCATGAGTGCGTCGTCACCGCTCGTGACGATCCGCTCGATTTCGAACTGCAACTCCGGTAACTGTTCCAGCGAGTGATTGAGCGCCAGGTCGCTGGCCGGAACCGTCCCGGAGACGATGGTGGGCATAGATACCCGAACTGGGAGTGGCACGCTAGTATGTCTTTCCGTTGACTATTACGGGTCGGTGGCCACGTGACCGTTTCGCCGCCCGATTGGCGGCTGCGTGTGCAAGCACGTCGGTGATGCGCGTCCCGCCGGTAGCGACGACTGCAATGTCTACGATCCAGTTGACCGACGACGATGTCGGCAAGACAGTTGTCACGAGTACCGGCGACGAAATCGGCATCGTCAGCGGGTACAGATACGGCACCGCCTACGTTGACCCTGATCCCGGGCTGAAAACGACACTCCTGACGAAACTCGGCTGGGAAGACACCGACGCCGATGACGGTTACCCGCTGCAGACTGATGCCGTCGACACCATCACCGAGGATCAGATCCGTCTCAGCACGGACCTGTAACAGACAGACGGTCAGAAACCGGGGTATCGTGCTACGACTGTTTTTGCATTCGAGCCCGAACGGGGAGGCGGTGACAAACCGTGTTGCTCGTTCGTGCCGTCGGTCGCCGTTATTTGACCATCGCTTCACAGGCCTCAGCACACTCTGAAAGGACCTCCGCACAGGTACGGCAATGGTCGTGGTCGTGCTGCTGACACTCTTTGGCACACTCCCGACAAACTGTCGCGCAGAGCCCGGCCATCGCTTCTCGGTGTGATGACCCTCGCGCGAGGAGCTTGCAGTGGAGGGCTGCAACGTCCGTCACGTCATGACAGTGCCGAATACACTCGGTCATGCCGTCGAGTTCCGCACACTCGTCGGCACACCACTCGCACACGTCGACTGCTTCTCGACACAGTTTCAGACACTCGCGTTCCCGCTCGCTCAGATGTGCTGCGTCAGTGAGGGGCTGTGACATTACGGTCTTTGCTACTGCCTGTTCGTCCACGAGAGTGCGGCCTGCATGCGAAAGCTGGCCTGTCAGCCACAAGATAGCTGGTGTCACAGCCAGTTTCGGGCTGCCAACGCGGTTTGCGGTCCCGGCTCAGGACCTGCAGTTGTGTAATGGGCGTATCAAAGACCAATGCCGGGTGGGCAAACCCGGCGTGAAACCGTCCCGTACAGGGGAGCATGAGACGGTGGGCGTCGGGAGAGTACGAGCACCCAATGTGCTCGCAGACAGTGCTCCGCGCCATCCGATATTTGTTATATAGCTCTTTATTTGCTGACCGTCGGTGAACTGGGCAGCAGGAGGCCGCTACTGAACGTTGTCCACACCGACCGACATGCGTCGTCGTTGAACACCGCAACTGGTACACTGGCGGGTCTTACGGTTGTCGACTTCGGCCATTACTGTCCGTTTGCGACGGACTAGCCAACCGCTACTGGCTGGGTCGTGGGACATCACGACACCGGTCTGGTGTGAAACGAGTCGGCCCACGACGGGTCCGCCGAAGTGGTCCTTATTCTTCGGTGGTGAGTTTCGGGCCTGGCTTCCAGGTGTTGCCTTCGAGGACAACAAGGTCGTAGCGTTCGAGCACCTGAAGCGTGTCGACGACTGCCTGCGCGTCGAAGGAGACGGTCATATCCTCGGGCAGTTGCTGGGCGATTGCGCTGCGTGTCCCACCGTCCATCCGGACCACCGTGTCGAGCAACTGTTCGAGGTCGTCGAGTAGTGAGACGAGCGATGTCGATCCCTCATCTTCTGTCGCCAGTTTCGACATAACTTCGTCGTAATTCCCCGATATCTCCATCGATACTGACACGGCCTCGCCTTCGATGTCGTCTTCGTCTCCCATGGCAGCAAATATATGCACACTTGTAGAAATGCGTTTCCATATCTCTTACAACAGCCCCATCTGACGGCTGTTTCACTGCAAAACCGAGTTGTATGGATATCATTGTGTTGCCCCCATATACCTCTATAAGCTAGAATTGAGATATACTCTTCACAAGTCTGGAAACCAATACGTGGGTATAAAAATAAAAAATCTTATCGAGCCTCGTAGTTCCAAATTACTTCGATATATATTGCTTATTTGGACTTGCATCTCTGGCCGAGTCTGGTACTATAGCCTCGGTAATCGCACACTTCATCGAAGATGCACTGCTCTGTGCTAATGGTTCAGATAAATCGAACGAGAGGCGACACACGGTTAACGAGGCAGGCTGCCCGCTCTTCTCCGCCTGGATAACAAAAGTACGGTTATTATCACTCTATACTGAACAGTCTCCTGTCTCTCGCGCTGGACCGGGCTCCGGGCGAGCCACGGTGTCGTGGAACACCGTCAGTTTCAGCATACGGAACGACAGCGCTTCGATTGTGTTTGTTTCCGGTTGCTTTGCGTTTGCCGACGATGGAACAAGGTGATGCGGAAAATACCAGCACGCGCGTACAGCAACAGATGCGCATATTTCGCGGGGCGCTGTAGTCGGTAGGTGGCCATCCGCCGCTCCCACTGTCACAGCACGTGTTCGAAAATGTGAATTATCGGCAGCGAACCGCGACTGCGGGACTGCCAGCCGGCGACAGGCATGGTGTACCATGCCCTTCATTTACCTCACCAGCGCCCGCTCAGTGGATGCCGACGTATGCCTCCGTGATGTAGTCGTTATCCTGAAACTCCGCCGCGGAGCTACTGAGTTTGACCCGGCCGGATTCCAGCAGCGAGAGCCGGTGGGCGTGGCGCAGCGGGAACGTAGCGTTCAGCTCGACGAGCAGGAGTGTCTGGACTTGGTCGTTCAGCGTCTCGATAGCGTCACCGATGTTGTCGATGATAACGGGGGCCAGCCCGAGCGTCGGCTCGTCGAGAACGAGTAGCTCCGGGTCGTCCATCAGTGCCCGTCCAATGGCCAGCATCTGCTGCTCGCCGCCGCTCATGGTCTGGCCTGCTGGTCCCGACGATCATCGAGCCGCGGGAACAGATCATACACCATCTTCAGGTCAGCCCGGATGGCATCGTGGTCCTCGCGGAACGATTCGAACTGCTCGGAGAGTTGCCGGACCTCCGATTGGTTCAACCCGGGAAGGGTTCATCGAGCAAGAGGAGGTCCGGCTCTGTTGCCAGCGCTTTCTCAATTTCGAGGCAGCGAACATCGGCGTGATGCAGGGTGCTATGGTTGTCGTTGAGTGCGTCCTCAATGTTGACCTGTGCGGCGTAGCCGGCGATTGCATCGTCGCTTGCACCCCCGTCGAACGAACTGGCCGACGCGGCGATTCAGGTCCACGGCGGCGCGGGCTACGTCACCGACCACAACGTCGAGCGGTACTACCGCGACGCCCGCATCACCAAGATCTACGAGGGGACCAGCGAGATCCAGAAGAACATCATCGCCGACCGCGTGCTGTGAGGCCGCGACAGACGGACTGCCGACGCTGTCACTGATTCGACAGCCGGCCTACCGACGGAGCGTCAGGAACTCGGCCGAGAAAACAGCTTCGTCGGCCTGATTCAGCGCGGTGACTTCGGTCCGGACGACGCCCGTCGCAACCGGGTGGTCCCGCCGTTCCGTGTCGACAATCTCAGCCTCGACGTGAATGGTATCTCCTAGGAACACCGGCTTGATGAACCGAAGCCGGTCGATGCCGTAGAACGCGACCATGTGCCGCTTTTCGGCCTCGTCGCGGGCCTGCCATAGGAGGCCAGTGACGACCGAAAACACCAGCGCGCCGTGGGCGATACGCTCGCCGTACCCCGAGTCGGCCATCCGCTCGGCATTCGTGTGGAGATGATTGAAATCCCCGCTGACACCCGCGAAGTTGACCACGTCGGCCTCGGTAATAGTCCGTCCCGAGGTGGTGAAGCTATCGCCAACGTCGACTGCGTCGAACTCGCCGGTCATCTTACTGGCCCTCGCAAGCGGCCGTGGAACGGCGCTTCGGTTGCTGGTCAAGTCGGCACTGCCGCGTTCGTACCCGCCGGTCCCGGGACTGCGGTCCGCTACTGTTGCTGGACATACACGTCGGAACCGTGTCCCGCACCGGTGTTAATCCTACCGGGGCTCGCCGGTTACTCGCGACACCACCACAGGGAAACACAGCGTCTACAGGCTGTTCTGACTGTTCAACTATATTCAACGGAACCCGGCAGAGAGCGTTCAGGACGTAGCTTTATTGCGGATGCCCGAGATGTTCGATGCGATGTCAAAGCCACACACAGAGCGGTTTCGCCTGGAGGATCAGCGGGCGATTATCACAGGTGCATCGAGCGGCATCGGCCGGGCAATCGCGGAGGAGTTCGCGGCCGACGGGGCCGATGTGGTTGTCTGCTCGCGCGAACAGGACAACGTCGGACCGGTAGCCGACGAAATCAACGACAGCGACCGGCCCGGCGAAGCGGTCGCTATCGAATGCGACGTGACAGACCGCGAGGCCGTCGAGGCGCTTGTGGAAGCGACCGTCGACGAGTTCGGCGGACTGGACGTGCTCGTGAACAACGCCGGCGCGAGCTTCATGTCCGGGTTCGACGACATCAGCGAGAACGGCTGGAAAACCATCGTCGACATCAACCTCCACGGGACCTACCACTGCACGCAGGCGGCCGGGGACGCGCTAGCCACGGACGGCGGTGGGACGGTCATCAACCTCTCCAGCGTCGCCGGAGAACAGGGCGCACCGTATATGAGCCACTACGGGGCCGCAAAGGCCGGCGTCAGCAATCTCACGTCGACGCTGTCGGCGGAGTGGGCTGACCGCGACATCCGCATCAACTGCATCGCGCCGGGCTTCGTCGCCACGCCGGGCGTGGAGTCACAGATGGGCGTCAGCGCCGACAACATCGACCGCGAGGCCGTCGAGCGCCGCATCGGCCTCTCGGAGGAAATCGCCGACATCGCGCTGTTCCTCGCCAGCCCGGCGTCGTCGTACATCGTTGGCCAGACCATCACCGCCGCCGGTGTCCCACGGCTCGAAGAGACGCCTGATATCTGAGCGCTGGGAGTTCCAGTACCGACGGTCGAAGCCGCAGTTTCACTCCAAGACGCCAAGCCAGTCCGGCAGCTCTCGGAGGTCGTCGAAGGCGATATCCACGGCGGGTCCGTCCTCGGCCCCGTAGGCAACCGTCCACAGCCCGGCCCGTGTTCCGCCGTCCATATCGTGCTCGTAGCGGTCACCGATCATCACAGCTTGTGCCGGTTCGACTCCGGCTTTTCCGAGAGCCGTTTCGAACATCGCCGGGTCCGGCTTGGTTCGACCGACGGACTCCGAGGCGGTGTACGAATCCATCGCGTCCCAGACGCCGAAGGTCCGAAGGAGTTGCTCACCCTCGTCGTCGTCCACATCGCTGATGATGCCCTGATGGAGCGGCGCGTCTGCCAGATCATCGATGGCCGCGACGGCGTCGGGGTTGGGCTCGACCTGTTCGTTACGGATTTCCTGAAACAGTGATTCCCACTCGGTTTCCTCGGGACTGACTGTCAGAATCTCATCGACTGCCCGCCGGTAGCCTTCGCGGGCTGGCCGGAACGCTGTCCCCTCGCGCTCGCCGAAGTACGTTCCGAGAACATCCCGCCATCGTTCGAGGGCCGCGTCTGAATCTGTAGTCGCCGGGTACTCCGCACACAGGCGGTCGACAAACTCGCGGTGGGCCGCCCGGACGGACGCCATCCGGAGGATCACGCCCCCGATGTCCCAGAAGACGGCCTCGACGTCTGGACTCTCGCTCACGGCAGCGGCTTGGACTGGCCCGGGTATGAAACTACCGCCGACGCTCTGAGTCCGTGGGTGCATCGTGATGGGTGTCCCAGGGCACAGCTCTGGAAAATAAACGACCGACCACTCGTTCGCTGTGCTCCAACACTTATGATGACGACGTGCGAGAGCGAGAATGTGCCATGATATCGTTCACCGATTCCGAGGCCGCGACTGCGCTTGCCGAGCGTGCCCGAGCGTTGATGGACGAGGTCGTCATTCCGCGGGAGCGAGAGCTCGCGGGCGGGACGGCTATCTCCGATGCAACAGTTCGCGACCTCCGCGCTGCCGCACGGGAGTACGACGTGTACGCCCCACAAATTCCCGAGGAACACGGCGGGATGGGCTACGATTTCCGTGATGTGTTGCCGACATTCGAGGAAGCGGGGCGAAGCCTCCTTGGCCCGATTGCGATGCGCGTCGACGCGCCCGACGAGGGCAATATGCATCTGCTGGAGATGCAAGGGACGGCGCTCCAGAAATCGGAGTACCTCGACCCACTCGTCGAAGGCGAGATACAGTCGGGCTTTGCAATGACGGAGCCGATGCAGGGCGCGGGCTCCGATCCGAAGATGATTCGAACCACTGCAGAGAAAGACGGCGACGAGTGGGTCATCGACGGCCACAAGTGGTGGACAACCGGTGGCGTTGACGCCGATATTCTGCTCGTCTTCGCTCGGACGGACGAGGACGTACACCCGTATGAGGGGTGTTCAGTGTTCATCGTCCCGGCCGACGCCGACGGCGTGGACATCGTCCGGAACGTCCCGCATATGGGCAGCCAGGGCGACCCGAAGGGCCACGCCGAAATCGAGTTCAACGGCGTTCGCGTCCCCGAAGAACACCTGCTGGGCGAGGAAGGCAACGGCTTCCAGCACGTCCAGCAACGGCTCGGCCCGGCGCGGCTCACCCATTGTATGCGCTTCTCGGGGATGGCTGAGCGGGCGCTGTCCATCGCCAAGGCCTACACCACCGAGCGGCAGGCCTTCGGCGACTCCGTGGCCGACAAACAGCACGTCCGGTTTGAAATCGCCGAACAGGAGACACAGATTCAGGCCGCGCGGGCACTGGTCCGGGCCGCCGCTGACGCCATCGCTGCCGGCAAGGAAGCCCGCGTCGAGGTGTCGATGAGCAAAGTGTTCGCCGCCCGAGCGACGCAGGACGCCATCGACACTGCTGTCCAGTTCTGTGGCGGCAACGGCATCGGCCGGGACCTCCCGCTGGCGGACTTCTATGAACTGGTCAGGACGTTCCGCATCGTCGACGGGGCCGATGAGGTCCATCTTCGGACCATCGCCCGCGAGGCCTTCGAGGACGTGGACAGCGAGGAACTGGAGCCAGTGCGTCGCTACCGCGAGTAGGATAGGGCCGTCAGCGGCAACGGTCGCTACTCTCCCTCGAACTCCGGTTCGCGGTCGGCCGCAAAGGCCGCCGTCCCTTCCGCTACGTCGTCAGTCGTCAGCAGGAGCGCAAAGGCCTGGCTCTCCATTTCGAGGCCGGCGTCGAGGCTCTCGTCGGCTCCTTCGTTCATCACACGCTTGGCCTTCCGCAGAGCAATCGGCGGCCCGGAAACGAGGTCCGAAACGAACTCTTCGACCACGTCATCGAACTCGTCGGCGTCGACGGCCCGGTTGATGAGTCCCCAGTCGGCCGCCCGCTCGGCGGAGATGTGCTCGCCGCGGAACACGAGTTCTTTCGCTCGGGCGTCGGTCAACATTCGGATCGCACGCTGTGTCCCACCGCCGCCGGGGAGCAGGCCGAGCGTGATTTCGGGGAAGCCAAACTCCGAGTCGGTCGTCGCTAGCCGGAGGTCACAGGCAAGGGCGAGTTCCAGCCCCGCGCCGAGACAGTAGCCGTCGATGCGCGCCAGTGTCGGCCGGGGGTACTCGGCGACCGTCGTGAACACTGCTGTCGGCTCTGAGGTCTGTGCTGGGTCGCGGTCCGCAAAGCCGGAGATGTCGGCTCCGGCAGAGAAGGCGCGGTCGCCGGCCCCTTCGAACACGACGGCCCGGACATCGTCCTCGTCAACCGACGAAAGCAGGTCGACGACCTCGTCCGCGAGGGTTTCGCTGATAGCGTTCATTCGCGATGGGCGGTCGAGTTCCACTTCTAGCAGGCCATCGTCATCGAGTTCCCAGTTAATCGTGTGGTAGTCGCCCGGGCCGTCGCCGGTGTCGTACTCGTGGAAGCCCCGGCCCGCTTCCGTGCCGGTGTGGCCGGCTTCTACGAGCTCAACAAGGTACTCCGCCGGCTCGTAGCGGTCGTCGCCGTGCTCGTCGTGGAGCTTCCGGAGTTTTTCGAGGACCCTGTCGAGGCCGATGTCGTCGGCCCGGCGGCAGGTTCCCTCGGGGAAGCCCGCCCCGAGTCGCATCCCCGTGTCGATGGCCTCTGCCGTCGCTACGTCGTCGCCGACGAGCTTTGCGGCCTCGTTCGCCATCACCGCTTCGACGCGGCGGTGGTCGAACCCCTCGGCATCCTCGGGGACGTACTCCGGGCCGCCGCCGTCGTCATAGTCGTAGTACCCCTTGCCGGTCTTGCGGCCGAGGTTTTCGTTTTCGACCTTCTCCGCCATGATGGGCGGCACCGGTCTCCCGGCCTCCGTCCGGACGTGGTAACCGATGTCGATGCCGGTCAGGTCGCCGAGTTCGAACGGGCCCATCGGGTAGCCCCGCTCGTGGACCATCGCGGCGTCGGCCTGCCGGATGGTCGCCTCGCCCGCCGAAACCATCCAGGCTGGCTCGCTCATGAACGGCCCGAGGACGGAGTTGACGACGAACCCACGCACGTCCTTGCGGACGTAGATCGGCGTCTTGCCGAGAGATTCGATGAACTCGTAGCCGCGCTGGGCTGTCTCGTCGGTCGTTGCCTTACCGTAGATGACTTCGACGAGGTCCATCTTCACCGGCGGATTGAAGAAGTGTAGTCCCAGCACCGAGTCCGGCCGCTCCGTCGCTGCGGCGATCTCCGTAATGGACAGCGAGGAGCTGTTCGTCGCCAGCAGCGCATCTTCGGGCGCTGCGGCGTCGACGGACTCGAAGATGTCCTGTTTCACTGAGAGCTGTTCCGGGCCGGCTTCGATGACCAGATCCGCGTCGCTCACCGCCGCTTCCAGATCGGTCGTCGTCGCGACCCGCGCCGCCACGTCGTCGGGGTCCTCGTCGAGTCGCCCCTTCTCGGCGAGCTTTTCGAGCGACCACTCGATTTCCTCGTAGCCGTCCTCGACGATGTCCGCCTCGATGTCACGCAGCACGACGTCGTAGCCGGCGATCGCCGTGACCTCGGCGATACCGTGGCCCATCGTTCCCGCACCGAGCACTGCCACTGTCGCTATCTCTGCCTGATCAGCTGGCATACGCGTAGTGTCTGCTGCAACACATATCAATCATCCCCCTAGCGTCCGTTTTGTGTCGCAATACGTCGACGATTATTACCAGCCAGAAAGCCCCCGGCGAGCTGTGTATGGGGTTGCTGCCATCTGCCGGGACTTCGACACGCAAATCGGCTCTTATATCTTCTCTGTTAGAGCGGTTCGTCGCCTTCGATAATCCGAATCGCACGGTCGGCCAGCGCCGGGACACGGTTCTCCATCAATGGATAGAACGGGTCGTCAGCGTTGCCTTCCAGATAGCGGCGGTAGAACATCTCACCGAGGGCGGCGAGCTTGTACACGGCGAGCGTCCGATAGAACCGCTCGTGTTCGAACGTCAGGCCGGTCTGGGCTTCCCAGCGGTCGACCAGGTCCGTCCGGGTCAGGTAGCCCGGTGCTTCGATGAACTCCATCGCGAGGTCGGGAATCTCCGGCTCGGGGTCCTTGGCGTCACGCCAGTACGAGAGCAGCCAGCCGAGATCGGCCCGTGGGTCGCCCAGCGTCGCCATTTCCCAGTCGAAGACGGCGGCGAGGTCCGGGTCGTCACCGGGGCCGAACATCACGTTGTCGAGCTTGTAATCGCCGTGAACCAGCGTCTCTGGATGGTCGTCAGGGCACTCGTCCTGGAGCCACGAGCCGACCCGCTCCAGTTCAGGGACAGTGCGGGATTCGGCCGTCCGCTCGAACGCCCAGGCCAGCTGTTTCCCCCAGCGCGCGACCTGCCGCTTCGCATACCCGTCTGCACGACCGAGGTCTGACAGGCCGACGGATTCGGTATCAACCTCGTGGATAGCCGCGAGGGTGTCGACCAGCTCGGTGCCGACTGCCGCCCGGGCGTCGTCGTTCCCGAAGCGCGCTGGCTCGTCGTCTCGGATGACGGTCCCCTCGACGCGGGCCATGACGTAGAAATCGCTGCCGATGACCGACTGATCGTCACAGGCCGTCACCGTCGGCGGGACCGGTACGGCTGTGTCCTGCAGTGCGTCGATGACGCGATACTCCCGCAACACGTCGTGGGCTGTCTCGGCGGTCTGGCCCGGCGGGGGCCGCCTGACGACCAGCTCACGGTCACCCCAGGTGACAAACAGCGTCTCGTTGGAGTGGCCCTGCTCGTGGCGCGCAACGTTGAACGTCTCGACCGGCCCTATCTCCCTCGTAAGAAACTCTTCGAGCGCACTTTCGTCGACCAGCCGCTGGTAGTAGTCGCTGCTGTGCTCAGTCATGGTCGCTGATTGGGTTCGGTATCATGAAAAGCTGGGGGTCGTGTTCACCGTCCGACGAACTCTGGCCGGCGGTCGGTCAGGAACGCCTCGACACCCTCCTCGTGGTCGACTGTCTCGAAGACGATGCCCTGGGCCGTCGCCTCGTCGCGCTGGGCGCGGTCGAAAGACTTCTCCAGACCGTCCTGAAGCAGCCGCTTGGAATGCCGGAGGGCAATGGTTGGCCCATTGGCAATGCGGCTGACAGTCGCCGCGACTTCGGACTCGAACGCTTCGGCGTCGTAGACGTGGTTAAACAGGCCCAGTTCCGTGGCTCGCTCGGCGTCCAGAATCTCGCCGGTGAACACGAGTTCCTTTGCGACGTTTGTCCCGACGACTCGTGGGAGCAGATACGACGTGCCGGCGTCGACGCTGAGGCCGACCTGCCGGAACACGAAGCCGATGCTGGCCGACTCGCTCGCCAGCTGGATGTCACAGGCGATCGCGAGGTTCGCGCCGGCCCCGACGGCCGACCCGTCGACCTTCGCGACGGTCGGGACCGGCAGTGCGACGACTCTGGCGATGGTGTCGCGGGTCCGCCGGGCCAGTTCGCTGACGGCGTCGTCGGTCGGGTCGTCGTTCGTGAGCCGCTCGCTCATCCCCTCGATGCCGCCGCCGGCCGAGAACGACTCGCCAGTGCCCTCGATGACGACACATCGAACATCGGACGCTGTCTCGATAGTGTCGAGGTGGCGCTCCAGCGCGTCGTACACAGGCTGTGTGAGCGCGTTCCGCATCTCCGGTTCATTCAGCGTCAGCGTGGCGATGCCGTCGTCGATGGCGAGCAGTACGGATTCGCTCATCGGATATCCCTCTGTGGTAGCTGCATGGGGTCGCTTCACACGGCCCCGGTATAAATTTACCGCTGGTTTACAGTTTCAGTCAGCGCTGGCCACGAATGGAGATGGCACGCCACAGGCCACCACAGATAGCAGGGCTAGTTTTAACATATCGGTGTGTGTTGACACGGAGTATGCCAGGTGGTGCACCACTCAACCTCCGGTCATTCCTGTGGCGTGGCGAGAACGTGTTCCCCGACAGCGAGATCGTCTCGCGGACACATCAGGGGATTCACCGGTACACGATAGCGAACTACGCCGAACGCGTACGGAAGCTAGCCTCTGCCCTCGAACAGGCGGGCATCGAACGCGGCGACAGAGTCGGGACGTTCGCCTGGAACAATCACTGGCACCAGGAAGCCTACTACGGGGTCGCCTGCATGGGCGCACAGGTCCACATGATTAACCTCCTCCTGCCCGACGAGCACATCCAGCACATCGTAGCCGACGCCGAGGACGAGATCCTCATCGTCGACCCCGTCATGCTAGAAAAGCTCGAAGGTGCCTACGACGAGGAGGCCTTCGCGTCCGTCGAGCAGTACATCGTGATGGGCGACACCGTCCCCGAAACGTCGCTGGGGCCAGTCGTCGATTACGAATCGTTCATCGCCGACGGCGACCCCGATTACTCCTTCCCGCAACTGCCCGAGGACCAGCCGGCGGGGATGTGCTACACGTCCGGGACAACAGGCAAGCCGAAAGGCGTCGAGTACACCCAGAAGATGTACTGGACACAGGTCATGTCGTTGATGACCAGTCAGGCCGGAATCAAGACCGACGACGTGGAGCTAACGTACGTCCCGATGTTCCACGTCAGCGGCTGGTGTCGCCCGTTCACGACTATCGCTGCCGGCGCTAAGACGGTCCTCCCCGGGCCGAATCCATCGGCCGAGGATCTAGCGAAGCTCATTGACGAAGAGGACGTGACCGTCTCCGCAGCGGTCCCGACCGTCTTCATGGACCTGCTGGAGTACGCCCGTGACACCGACGTGGATTTCTCCTCGGTTCGGTACTTCACCAGCGGCGGGTCCGCGACGCCGCGGTCACTGATGGAAGATTACAAGCAGGAGTTCGATGTGGACCTCATCTCCGGCTACGGCATGACCGAGACATCACCAGTCACCCACGCCTACGAGCCCAAGCCCGGAATGACGGACCTGCCGGAGGAGGAACTGTTCGACCTGCGGAGCCACTCCGCGGGGCTCCCGATTGCCGGGCTGGAGTTCAAAGTCGTCAACACCGACGGCGAGGAAGTGCCTTGGGACGGCGAGTCGCTGGGCGAACTCTGGATGCGTGGCCCGTGGGTCACACAGGAGTACTACAACGCTCCCGACGCGACCGAACAGGCCGTCACCGACGACGGTTGGTTCAAAACCGGTGACATTGTCCGGGTGAGCCCGGAGGGGTACGTCGACGTGGTCGACCGGATGGATGACTTGGTTAAGAGCGGCGGCGAGTGGATCGCCAGCGTCGAGGTCGAAAACGCGGTTATGGGTCATGACGAAGTCGTCGAAGCCGCAGTTGTCCCTGTTCCCCACGAGCGGTGGGACGAACGCCCTGCCGCGTTCGTCGTCACACGCGACGCTGTGTCCGATGAAGCCGCGCTCCGTCAGGAAATCAAAGACCTCGTCGCCGAGTCCTATCCGTCGTGGTGGGTCCCCGACGCCATCCGTCTGGTCGATGGGATCCCCAAGGGTGCGACCGGGAAATTCTCCAAGCAGACGCTCCGTGACGAGTACGTTGACGAGTCGGTCATCGAAACCGTCGCCGAGAACGCCCCGGCGACGTAATTCGGCTGAAGCGTGGCGGAGCTTTTGGCTGTCAGACACACTATCGACGGCGGCGTTCTCGGTAGTGTGCAGCCATCGTACGGCTCCAGCCACAACAGCCCCAATCGCGAATAAATATTTATGATACCCCTGTGATGATTGTGGTATGCGAGCAGCTGTCATTGAGGAGCACGGCGAACCGCTCACGATTCAGGACGTGCCCTATCCGGAGCCCCAGCCGGACCAAGTCGTCATCGAGACCGAAGCCTGCGGGGTCTGCCGGAGCGACTGGCACGCTTGGCAGGGGGACTGGGAATGGTTCGGCATCCAGACCGGTCCCGGGCAGATTCTTGGTCACGAGCCGGCCGGGGTCGTCGCCGACGTGGGTGCGGACGTCGAACAGTTCTCCGAGGGAGATCGCGTCACAGTTCCGTTCCACCTCGGCGACGGGTCGTGTCAGTACTGCCAGCGCGGGCACGCCAACATCTGTGAGACATCGATGCCGCTCGGCTTCCTCGACGCCGCACCGGGGGCGTTTGCCGAGGCGTTCCCTGTTCGCGAAGCTGACTTCAACTGCGTCACGCTGCCGGACGCGGTCGACTTCACCGAGATGGCTGGGCTCGGCTGTCGGTTCATGACGGCGTACCACGCGCTGACTGACCGGGCGGATCTCAGGCCGGGCGACGCCGTCGCGATCCACGGCTGTGGCGGCGTTGGACTCTCGGCAGTCCATATCGCCGATGCGCTGGGGGCCGAACCGATTGCGATCGACGTGCAGGACAGCAAACTCGACCGGGCACAGGACCTCGGCGCGGCGGCGACAATCAACGCTGCCGAGGTGGACAACGTTCCTGGTGAGGTTCATGCAGTCACGGACGGCGGGGCCGATGTGGCTATCGACGCGTTGGGTATCGCGGAGACGTGTCGCAATGCTGTCGGGTCGCTGGACAAGCAGGGCACCCACGTGCAGGTCGGACTCACGACTGACGAAGAGGCCGGGGAAATCTCCCTGCCAGTGGATACGATGACCCTGCAGGAAATCGACTTCCACGGCTCTTACGGGATGCCGCCGATCCGCTACGACGAACTGTTCCGGCTCATCGACGCCGGGACGCTCAACCCCTCAAAGATTGTCGGTGAGACGCTTGCACTCGAAGACGTGCCGGCGACCCTCTCGTCGATGGGCGAGTACGAGACGGTCGGCATCCCCGTTATCGACGAGTTCTGAGGCGTTACGGGGCCACCATAGATTTCCACAACGCCGTTGACGGCGCTATCGACAGTTCAGAGCAGCTGGTAGTCGCGCTCTTCGTGCTGGACGGAGATCCACTTGGTCTCGGTCAGTTCGTCCATGATCCACTCACCGTTGTACCGGCCGAGGCCGGAGTTCTTCATCCCGCCGAACGGGGCGTTGGGTTCGTCCTGAATCGGATGGTCGTTGACGTGGACCATCCCGGCGTCGATCTGGTCGGCGATGGACCGGCCGTGTTCGATATCATCGCTGTACACGCCCGCAGCGAGGCCGTACTCGGTGTCGTTGGCGAGTTCGACGGCTTCCTCGTCGGACTCGAAGGGAATGACCGGGGCGACGGGGCCGAAGTGCTCGTTGCATGCCGCGGACATATCGTTGGTACACCCTGAGAGGACGGTCGGCTCGAGGAACAGGTCCTCCGCCTCGCCACCTGTTTCCAGCGTCGCGCCGGCATCGACAGTCTGCTCGATGAACGTGGTGAGCTGGTCGACCTGGCTCTCGTTGATGATCGGACCGAACTCCACATCCTGGTCAAGTGGGTTTCCGATAGTCAGCGACTCCGCGTGTTCGACGAGCTTCTCGACGTACTCATCGTAGACATCCTCGTGGACGAGGTGGCGGTTAATCGAGATACACACCTGTCCCTGATGCCCGAACGCGCCGACAGAGCCGGCCTTGGCGGCCGCCTCGATATCGGCGTCCTCAGTGACGACGAACGGTCCGTTTCCACCGAGTTCAAGCGCCGGGAGGGCGAGCGCGTCTCCGGCCTGACTGGCCACGGACCTGCCGACTGCCGTGGACCCGGTGAACGACATCACGCGGGCGGTCGGGTGGCCGGCCATCCGGTCGCCGATGTCGGAGCCGTGGCCCGTGACGACGTTGACGACGCCGTCCGGGAGGCCGGCTTCCTCGGCGATGTCGGCAAGCAGGAGGCCGCCGGTAATTGGCGTGTCTGTTGCGGGCTTGATGACGACAGTGTTCCCCAGCGCGAGCGCGGGGCCGAGCGCTCGTGTCGTGAGGTGCAGCGGGAAGTTCCACGGGGAAATAATCCCGACGACGCCAGCGGGCTCGCGGACGATGTGATGGTCCTTGTCCTCGTGATACATCGAATCACGTACCTCTTCTTCCGGCGGGACCATCTCCAGTGCGCTCTGGAAGTCCGCCATTGCGAAGTTGGCCTCAGCAGTTGCTTTGGCCTGAACACTGCCCGACTCCGTCGCGAGCAGTTCGATGATCTCGTCGAGTCGTTCCTGCATCACCCCGATCATCGCTTGGACGTACTCGTTGCGCTCCTCGCGCGACAGCGCCGCCCAGTCGGACTGGGCCGCATCGGCTGCCTGATAGGCATCGTTGACATCGCCCTCCGTTCCGGCGGGTACCGCCGCGAACTCATCGCCTGTCGCGGGGTTAGTCACCGGAATCGTCTCAGATGCGCCAGCGTCTCTCCACTCACCGTCGATGTACAGTCGGTCCCACGCCGTCTGGCTATCTGGTTGTGACATTCCATAGTATCGACAGCGCCACGGACTTTTACCACTTTGGCAGCAGGCAAACGCTTAATTGAACCCCGGCCACAGATCCTATATGATCGATTACCTCGGTCTCGAAGGCGACCTCGGCAAGGAAGAGCGGATGGTCCGTGACACAGCCCGGGAGTTCGTCGAGAACGAAGTCAAGCCGGACGTCGGGCAACACTGGATCGACGGCACGTTCCCGACGGACCTCATCACCGAGATGGGTGAACTCGGATTTTACGCCCCGAATCTTGATGGGTACGGCCTGCCGGGGCTCAGTGAGACGGCGTACGGCCTCCTGTTGCAGGAACTGGAGGCCGGCGACAGCGGCCTGCGTTCGATGGCCAGCGTGCAAGGCGCGCTCGTCATGTACCCGATTCACGCCTACGGTAGCGACGCCCAGAAGGAGGAATGGCTGCCAGCACTCGGCAGTGGCGAGCGGGTGGGCTGTTTCGGTTTGACCGAGCCCGAACACGGCTCGAACCCGTCAGCGATGGAGACGACGGCCGAGCGCGACGCCGACGGCTACGTCCTGAACGGCTCGAAAACGTGGATCACGAACGCGCCAATCAGCGACGTCGCAGTGGTCTGGGCAAAAGTCACATCCGCCGATGGCAACCCTGTGCGGGGCTTCCTCGTCGAAACGGAGCGTGACGGCGTGACGACGAACAAGATAGACGAAAAGCTCTCACTGCGGGCCTCGATTACCGGTGAGATCAGCCTGCAGAACGCCCGCGTCCCCGAGGAGAACGTCCTGCCGGGTGTCGAGGGGATGAAAGGACCGCTGTCCTGTCTCACGCAGGCCCGCTACGGCATCGCCTGGGGGACGGTCGGAGCCGCCATGGACTGTTTCGAGACTGCTCATGAGTACGCCACCGACCGCGAGCAGTTCGGCAAACCGATCGCCGGCTACCAGCTCCAGCAGGAGAAGCTCGCTGAGATGGCGACCCAGATATCGTTAGGCCAGCTGCTCGCCCACCGGCTCGCCGACCTGAAGGAACGCGGCGACCTCCGTCCGGAACAGGTGTCGATGGCAAAACGAAACAACGCGCGGATGGCCCGCGAGCAGTCACGGGTGGCCCGCGAGATGCTTGGCGGCAACGGCATCACGGCCGATTACTCCCCGATGCGGCACCTGACGAACCTCGAAACCGTCTACACCTACGAAGGATCTCACGACATCCACTCGCTAATCCTCGGACACGACCTGACTGGCATCCCGGCCTTCGAGTAGGGCGGCTGTCCGATACCTTCCGGTATGTGGGACGACCCGTCGGCGTGAAACAGCACTTCTCAATCGTACGTGAGGTCGATTTTCAGTTCGCTGGCTTTCCGTTCCAGCAGATCGGGGTACGTCGATTCGATGTCCTCTTGGCTTACCCGGCCGCTCGGGCCGAAGACACTCAGCGCGCCGATGAGGTCGTCCTCGTGGTTGTACACCGGCACGCCCGCCGCCCGCAGGCCATCCATGTGCTCGGACATATTGGTCGCATAGCCCTGCTCGCGGATCTGTTCGAGTTCCTCGAGCAGCGCGTCCCGGTCGGTAATCGTGTTCGCCGTCAGCCCGTCGAGGGACGCGGTTTCGGCGAACTCCTCGATGTGTTCGTCAGTCCACTCCGCGAGGATGGCTTTCCCTGAGGCGAGCGCGTGCAACGGCCGGCGTTTGCCGATCATTGTGTCGCTCTGGAGCGGATTCCGGCCGCCGGCCCGGTGCAGATACACGCCCTCGAACCCCTCCGCGACCAGAAACAGGGCTCGCTCGTCGGTCTCTATCGCCAGTTCGATGACTTTCTGCTTGGCGACGAGATAGCCTGGCCGCCGTATCCGCGGTGGTTCGCTGAGTTGCAGAAACCGAAGCGACAGCCGGTACTCCCCGTCTTCCTCAACGAGATAGTCCATGTCGTGCAGCGTCTTGAGGTGCCGATACACCGTGCTCTTTGCGAGGTCCGTCTCCGCCCGGATGTCTGCGATTGTCGCGCCACTCGCGTCCCGAATCAGCCCCAGAATCTCGAACGATGTCCGGGTTGTCGACACCTCGGACGTTCCGTTCTTGTTTTCGAGCATACGGAATTGTGACTTCTCAGTGTGATCAACGTTTCGCACAATTGACTATGATAGTTCGGCAGCCCGAACGCAACCAGTAGCTATCCGCTGTTCGATTTTGCACCCGAACCTAACTTCTATTACGTGGCCGGACTCAACACAGACCATGTCACAGATTAGCGCGGACGATATCGAACAGCTTCGGGCCCAGTTCGACCGACAGCTCGATGTCGGACTGCACCACGGCGCACAGTTGGCGGTGTACGTTGACGGCGACCTTGTCGTCGACTTCGCCGGTGGCTCCACAGGTCCCGACGGTGACGAAACGACGCCCGAGACGCGCCACCTCCTGTTCTCCTGTACGAAACCGTTCGCTGGCGTCGGCCTGCACCAACTCGTCGAACAGGGTGAACTCGACTACGATGACCGGGTCGTCGAACACTGGCCCGAGTTTGCCGACGACGGCACACAGAAAGCATCGATCACTGTCCGGCAGGTGCTCAGCCACACTGCCGGTATCCCGTTCGGCGAGTTCGACGACCAGCCCGAGCGATGGGGCGACTGGGATGCCGTTGTCGCGGCGATGGAAGATATCGAGCCCGTGTTCGAGCCCGGAACGACCCCGGCGTATCACGCAATCAACTACGGCTGGCTGGTCGGCGAACTCATCCGGCGCTGTAGCGGCCAGCCGGCCGAGGAGTACGTTGCGGAGCACGTGTTCGAGCCGCTTGGGATGGACCATACCGGCATCGGTCTGCGGGACAACGAGCCCGACACCGTTGCGACCCTGGCCGGCTACGAGACGTCCGAGCGGTGTCACGACGTCGAAGAAGGGCTCGAAGACCCTGCTACGGAGTACGCCGCCGCATTCAATCAGGAAGCGACCCATCGGGCGGTGATTCCCGCAGCCAACGGCATCGGCACCGCCCGGGACATGGCCCGGTTCTACGCCTGTCTCGCAAACGGTGGGTCGCTGGACGGGACGCAACTGCTGACCGAAGCGACCGTTGACGAGGCGACCACGACCCACGCCGAAACCGAATCCGACGGCACGCTGTCGCGCCCGGCCCGCTACGGACTCGGCGTCTGGACCGGCGGGCTGGCCGCCGATATGTTCGGGGCCGCCAGCAAAGAACGGATGTTCGGCCACGCCGGCCTCGGGAGTTCGTTCGGGTGGGGCGACCCTGAATTGAATGTCGGATTCGCGCTCGTCACGAACGGTATCCGCGAGGAATCCTTCGAACACGCCGCTCGCGTCGGCCAGCTTTCCGACGCCGTCCGGCTGTTGTTGCAGGACTGAAAGCGGCATCCTCTGGAGCCTGTCGCTACAGGGGCTTCTGACCGTTCGTGTCCCCGGCCACGATAGAGTTGCGTGACCCGAGTTTTTGTATGGCTTGCCGATAATATTCTGACATGAACTTCCCCGACCGAGGCGATGTGGACGCCCTCATTGACCCACAGCCGCTGCCGAACTTCGCTCGCGTCCAGTACGAGCCGGAGACGGCCGCCGTCGACGACCCGTCGACCGCGGCGCGGGCCGAACTCGACCGCCTCGACTTCGATGGGCTGGAATCTGGCGCGACCGTTGCCGTTGCCGTCGGCAGCCGCGGCATTCACCATATCGATGATATCGCCGAGGCTGTCGTCAAAGCTGTCCGCGACCGGGGCTTCGAGCCGGTCATCGTCCCGGCGATGGGGAGTCACGGCGGAGCAACGCCGGAGGGACAGCGCGAAGTACTGGAGAGTCTGGGCGTCACGGAGTCGCGCCTCGATGCCCCCATCGATGCCCGGATGGACACTGCACAGGTCGACACCGTCACTGTCGGTGACACAGCGTTTCCGGTCCACGTTTCGACGGCGGCACAGGAAGCGGATGCCGTCGTCGTCGTGAATCGGGTGAAGCCCCACACCAACTACAGCGGCCGCATCGAGAGCGGTCTGGCGAAGATGACTGTCGTCGGGCTGGGCAAGCAACACGGCGCGAAGGCGTTCCACTCAACAGCGATCAAGGAGGGGTACGTGGAGGCGCTGGAAGCCGCACTCCCGGTTGTCGAGTCGGCGCTGCCGCTGGTCGGCGGCGTGGCGCTGGTCGAGAACTTCCACGAGGAGACGGCCCACGTCGAAGCGATTCCGGCGGGCTCGTTCACCGACCGCGAGCCAGCGCTGCTGGAACAGGCCTACGACGAGATGGCGACGCTCCCGGTCAACGACATCGACCTGCTCGTCGTCGACGAACTCGGCAAGGACGTCTCCGGCGCGGGAATGGACACGAATGTTATCGGCCGTTACCGCGTTCTCAACGCGCCGGACCCCGACGAGCCGTCGATCAAGCTGCTGTACGCCCGTGGACTCACCGAGGCGACGAAGGGCAACGGCAACGGCATTGGGCTGGCTGACATCACCCGACAGGCCGCCCTCGACCAGTTGGACCTGCAGAAGACGTACGCGAACGCGCTCACCAGCGGGTCGACGGCAAAGGCGAAGCTCCCCCTCGTTGCGCCGGACGACGAGTTCGCCATCCGGACGGCGCTGTCCGGGCTCGGCGGCTACGACCCTGACACCGTCCGCATTGTCTGGATACAGACCACACAGGACCTCTCGACGCTCCACGTCTCCGAGCCGCTTGTCGATGAGTTACCAGCCGCCGCCGAAGTCACCGACTTCGAGTCGCTTGCCTTTCCCGACGGGACAGCGTCGTTTACCCGGGAGTGACCCATCGATATCGGCGCCCCCGTCATGCTCCTGAAACAATTTCTAACAACTGTACATCCGTTTCTCTGACTGAACTGTGTCGCTGTGCTCCGCTGTGGCTCAGACAGGACTGCAACCCGTGCCAGTGTGAGAGGTAAAGTAGAGCTGTATTCTGAATATACACGATTATATTATGCCACATCGAACCAATATACACTTAGTACGAGTGTATGGGGCATATTGTTTAACATAAATACATTTCTAGATGTGTTTTCGATAATATGGATCCAGAAAATCTAAATATAGTAATAAAACACGGGGAAGGCGCGGTACTTCCCATCGGTGTAAATGCAGCAGTGGATGACCAGCCTGAAAAAACCGTTGTCTCCGGCCAGCAGGTGGCGATATCATCGGATTCGGACCGCGACAGCGCAAGCAAGTGCATCAGGTGCTTAGCTTATCGCTGCTGTTGTGCTCCAGTCGGCTTCGGGCGGGGAACGAACGTCCAGCCATCGCGATGGCCGCCCCTGTTGCCGAGACCGCCCAGTGAATTTTTGTGTCCCCGCGTGACTACGGGGTCGTCCTGTCCGGCACGCGCTCGGCGACGACCTCGATAGGGTGGGGCGGAATCTCGTCGACGCCGTCGCGGTCACCCAACTGCGAGCGGCAGGAGCCGCCCGGCGCAACGACGCGGTCACCATCGCTCTCATCGACTTCGTCGAACAGCAGCCGCCCGATAGTTTTCGAGAGGTCGTAGTGCTCGTCGTGGTAGCCGAAGCTCCCGGCCATGCCACAGCACGTCGAGTCCAGCGGGTCGACTTCGTAGCCGACGCGGCGCATGACGCCGACGGCGTGATGGTCCTTGTTGGTCCCCTTCTGGTTACAGTGGCCGTGATAGCTGACCGCGCCAGCGGCCCCGAGCGATCGGTCCTCGACCGGCAGCGCGTCGTCAAGTCGGAACGTATCAAGATATTCCAGCACGCCGTAGGCGCTGTCGGCCACCTGCGATACTGCCGACCCGTCGAGTAAGTCCCGGTACTCGTCTTGGAACATCACGGCGTCGGAAGGCTCGACAAACACGATGTCCCAGCCCTCGGCGACGCGATCCGACAGCCGGTCCGTGTTTGTCTCGGCTCGGTCGCGAGCCAGGTCCAGCATCCCAGTGGAGTACGCCGCTCGCCCGGACGGCGCGGTGTTGTCCGGAATGGTGACGTGGACGCCTGCGGCTTCGAGGGTTTCGACGGCGGCCTTGCCGGCCGTCGGGTACGAGTAGTTCGTGTACGTGTCGGGGAACAGCAGGACTTTGCGGTCGGCCTCGGCCCGTGAGACAGTTGAGCCACCGCGTGCGTCGAACCAGCCACGGAGCGTTTCCCGGCTGAAGGTGGGGAGTTCGCGCTCGGGCGCGATGCCGAACAGTTTCTGCATGACCATTCGCGCGCCAGGGATGTTCGTCGCCCAGTTCGAGACCGGGGCCAGCGCCGACCCAATCTTCGAGGCGGTGTCGATGTTGGCGAACAGGCGCTCACGGAGGCTGGTCCCCTCCGCTTCGTGGTGCTGGTGTTTCAGCTCGGTCTTGAGTTTCGCCATGTCGACACCGGTCGGGCAGTCGCTCTTGCAGCCCTTGCAGCCGACACAGAGATCGAGCACTTCCTCTTGGAAGCGCTCGGAGTGTATTTCGTCTTCGTCAAGGTCGCCACTGATAGCCGACCGGAGGAGGTTTGCCCGGCCCCGCGTCGTCTGGACCTCCTCCTCTGAGGCGCGGTAGGTCGGACACATCACGTCCCCGTCGGTCTGGCGGCAGGTCCCACAGCCGTTACATAGCTCGACGAGCTCCGAGAAGCCGCCTTCGTCCTCGAAGTCCAGCGTCGTCTGTGGCTCCAGAGACTGGTAGTCGGGCCCGTACCGGAGATTCTCCCGCATATCTGCACCGACACCACGGTCGGCGTCGGGGCCGATGTCATCCGGTCCCTCGCGGTAGACGACGTTGCCCGGGTGCATCCACCATTGCGGGTCGAATGCCGTCTTGACCTGTTTGAACGCATCCCAGAGCGTTTCGCCGTACATCTTGGGCGTGAACTCTGTTCGGGCCATCCCATCGCCGTGCTCGCCGGAGAACGACCCGTTGTGTTCCAGCACGAGGTCGGTCACGTCGTCGGTGATGGAGTGCATGTCCTCGATACCGGATTCCTCTTTCAGATTGAGAATCGGCCGGATGTGGAGCGTCCCGGACCCAGCGTGAGCGAAGTATGCAGCGGAGGTGTCGTGGTCAGTCAGCACCTCCTCGAACTTCTCGACGTACTCGGCCAGTTCGGCGGGCGGGACCGTCGCATCCTCGATGAACGGGTATGGCTTGGGGTCGCCGTCCATCGACATCAGGAGCGGAATCGCCGCCTTCCGGAGCTTCCAGAGGTCGGCCTGATCCGCGTCGGTGTAGGCCTCGACCACGTCGAAGGCCGCTCCGTTATCGAGGAACCGCTCGGTGGTCCGCGCGATGGCCGCCTCGAAGTCGTCGTGCAACTCTGAGTCGTATTCGAGCATCAGTGCGGCCGCCGCCCGGTCGGGAATCGGGTCGACATACTCGGCGTAGCCGTCGGAGCCGGCTGCGAGCCTGAACACCTCGTCGTCCATCAGCTCGACCGCGCTGACACCGTAGTCGAGTGCGACCGGGACGGCCCGCATCGCGTCCGCCAGCGTGTCAAAGCAGTACAACACCAGGGCAGTCTCCTCGGGGACGGTCACCAGCGAGAGTTCGGCCTCGACGATGACCCCGAGGGTCCCCTCGCTCCCGACGAATAGCTTCGCAAGGTTCAGCACCCGCTCGCCGTCGTCGTTCTCGTAGATGACACGGTCGAGGTTGTAGCCCGACACCCGGCGCTTGAGGTCCGGGTAGCGGTCCTCGATTTCCTCGGCGTTCTCCTCGACGATTTCGCGGACCGTTCGATAGATGTCGGCCTCACGGTCGTCCTTGCTCACGATGTCGTCCCACTCTGGCGAGTCGATGACGACCTCGCGGGCGTGGATAAGTGAGCCGTCAGAGAGGACGGCTTTCACCGCGTCAGTGTAGGCGTCGGTGATGCCGTACCGTACCGAGTGTGCGCCGGTAGAGTTGTTCCCGATGCCGCCGCCGACCGAAGCGCGGTTCGACGACGCGGGGTCCGGGGCGAACTTCAGGCCGTACTCGGCCAGCGTGTCATCTAGGTCGTCCTGCACCACACCAGGCTGGATGTGCGCTGTCTGCTCATCCGGCCGAATATCGAGGATATCGTCCATATGTCGAGACATATCCAGGACGACACAGCCCGGGCCGACGGTCTGCCCGGCGAGCGACGACCCGGTCCCGCGGGGCAGTATCGGGACGCTGTGGCTCGTCGCCACCTCGACAGCCGCCTGCACGTCGTCGATATCAGTCGGATACACGACTCCTGCCGGTTCGGCACGGTAGATGCTCCCATCCGTCGCATACAGAATCCGGGCGTATTCGTCGAACTCAACCCCACCAGTGACGCGTGAACGGAGCGCTTCCGCTAGGTCCCGATACGCGTCAACATCCGGCCGATTCAGGTCCAGTTCCTGTGCCGACCAGGTGTCCTCGACATTTTCGATCGCCATACGAGCATTCAGGGGTAATAATCATTAAAGTCTGTGGCATGCGGTCACAATTCGCTTTGCGTAGCCCGCCAGCTATTTGCCCGAGGGCACTGGAAGCGATGTATGGCCAGTGCAAGCATACTTCACATGTGCCTGAACGTCGCCGACGCCACAGAATCGATCGCGTTCTACGAGCAGTTCGGCTTCGAGGAGTCCTGGCAGTTCACCACGCCGGACGGGGAGACGACGAACTACTACGTAACCGACGACGATGGTGTCGAACTGCAACTATCGGAAACGAACGGGGAGACGAGCTTCGAGATGGGGTCCGGCTGGGACCACCTCGCACTCGGCGTGGACGACGTCGACGCGACGGTCGAGCGAATCGACCACCACGGTGTCGTCAAAGAGCCAGGTCCACAGCCGGAAGCCGGTGCGTACACGGCCTTCGTCGCTGACCCCGACGGCCATCACGTCGAACTCATCGAACCGCTGGAAGACTGAACCGCGCCCACGGCGTTTCGAGTGACGAAACGGGATGCGCCCGTCAGTTCCCGACAGCCGTGGCGCGTTCGACGATGTCAGCGCCGTACATCTCCTCAGTTCCTCGTGCTGGTCCGGCCGGTGCTCGTACACGTCCTGGAACAGCGTGATGGGCGTCTGGGCAGCCTGATAGGTCGCTTCGTCCCACATCCGGTCTTTGCTGATGTCGACTTCGACGCCGTTGATGACCAGCGTGGCGGCCTGGGTCATCGCGATAGCTCCCTTGCCGGCCTCCTTTGCGGCCTCGAACTCCTCCATCGAGTCGACGATGTCGTTCATGCTGGGGATGTAGGCGGTGCGGTCGAGCAATTCCTCGGTGAGTTCGTCGTCGTCCAGTTCGAGTCGCTCACCACCTGCTTGCAGGACGTAGCCGCCGTCGCCGACCGCCTCAAGCGAGAGGTCGTCGCCGTCGTACACCTGCTTGCCGTCCTGTGCCTCGAGTTCGACCTCCTGACCGCCGGCTTCGAGGAGCCAGCTCCCAGTCTTCGGCGGGAGCGGAGCCGTGTTCGCCTCCACGACCTGGCCCGGCGTCAGCGACCAGATGCCGGTCATCCCCTTCGCACGGTTGTCCTGCATCCGCTCGCGGTACCCCTCGACGTCCCGGATATCGTCGTACGGGCCGTCGACGGCGATGAGACCCGCGGCGCTGGCACCCCGGGAGGTGTTGTGGCGCAGTTCGGGCCACGGCGGGAGTTCCCCGGTGGGCGTCATCGCGCGCATGTCCTTCGTGTAGTCGACCTCGCCGTCGACGAGCAGGAACATGCGTTCGAGGTTGTTCGAGGGCTTGCCCATCTCGTCTCGCAGGTCGCCCATCGCCAGTTCGGCTTCGCCGCTCTCGACGATGACCGACATGGAGAGGCTCCCCTCTTCGAGCCCGTGTTCGTTCTCGATGATGGTGAAGAACTCGTCGGCTTTCTTCCAGTCGTCGATGTCACCAACCTCCGGAATCACGAAACCGTCGATGTGCTCGACCGCGCCGTTTTCGGGATCAGTGATTTCGAGCATCTGCTGGAAGCCCTGATAGCGGGTCGACGGCGACTCGCGGTGCCAGACCACGCGTGGGTGGATTTCGCCGGGGAACTCAGCGCCCTGGTTGGCGACGACGTCGATGATGTTCTCGACACCCTCAGCGCGCATGTTCGGTGCCGTCGCGTCTTCGTTGTCCGGGACCCAGACATCCGGGGCCTGCAGGCCGCGGAGCTGGCCGGCGCTTCGCAGCATCTTCGCGGAATCCTCCTCACCGTCCACCGCTGTCGGCGAGGTAAAGAACGTTCTGACGAACTCGCGGTCGTAGTGTCGCGTCACACTCATAACTCATCTCAAAAAACCCAACGGAGCCGCTTAAATCTACCGTCCACCATCGACCGAAACATCAACGAGAGCGGTCGTTCCACCGTCTCTCAGCAGATTCGAAAATACGAAATATCTATGCTATGTTACCTTTCATTACTTCTCCGCTCGGACGACACAACGGTCAACGGCGTACACTGGTCTGTCGGTATCTCGTGGCCGTTCGGTCGCCACATTAGGGAGCCCCCGGCGACTTCGACCGGTGGTTTCGCGCCAGTGACCCGATTTTCCGTTTCGTCTTTTCGAATACCTGTGCCGGTCGAAAAGCTCGATGACGCACATTCTGCCGTACGTGTTGCCCCGGAAGCTACCGCAGAGCGGTTGTCACAGTCGATACGGCAATTTTATTCGAGCGGCGGCAGAACTGATGACTAATGACACAGGCAAAAACGGACTCGGTCCGGGCGACGCAGACTTCGCTGGCGGTACTCTCGGGTATCAAAGACCTCGGTGGGAGTGCGACGCTGGTCGAACTCGCTGACTCGCTGGAGCCGGCCAAGAGCACGATATACAAACACTTGGTGACGCTGGAAGACGAGGGACTGGTCGTCGAACGGGACGGCGAGTACCGAATCGGGCTCCGGTGGCGAGAGTTCGGCGGCATGGCACAGCGCTACGACGGCATCTACGAGGTCGCAAAGCCCGAGGTTAGACGGATGGCCGTTGAGACCGGCGAACTGGCGAACCTGATGATCGAAGAGCAGGGCTACGGCATCTACATCCACACGACCAGCGGCGACCAGGCAGTCGCACTCGATACGCGCCTCGGGAAGCGGATTCACCTCCACAAGACCGCCATCGGCAAAGCGCTCTTGTCGAGTTTCGACGACGACCGGGTCACGGAAATCATCGATACCCGTGGGCTGCCGGCCGAGACGGACAACACCATCACAGACCGCGAGACGCTGTTCGCGGAACTGGAGACGATCCGAGAACGCGGCGTCGCCGACGACACCGAAGAGCGGGTCGACGGGACCGGCTGTGTCGGGGTTCCCATCGATACCGGCGACCGCCGCGAGGCCGCCATCAGCATCACCGCACCAATCAACCGGTTGCAGTCGCCGGGCCGCAAGGCACAGCTCATTGACACGGTGCAACAGGCTGCTAACGTCATTGAGGTCAACCTGGCTCACGAGTAACCGCTCTGGTTGTGGTATCGACAGCCCGGTCGGCCGCTATCCCTGTGGACTGTCCGATTCTCGGTGAAATCTAATACCAGTACAGTTGTTATTCGACGACTGAGTACCCGCTACTCGTGGCGGACAAGTCGGATCGTCTTTGGGAGATACACCTATACCCAAATTCCTCGACATAATGCTACTCACGGACTGCTTCTCCCCCTATCTAGTATCTCCTCTCCTATCTTGAAAATACATTTTTGATAGGTGAATATATACCGAGAAAGACACAGGATATAGACGTATTTTGGCGGTAACATCGAAGATATAGTTACGTGTCAGTCAAAGTAGGTCCAAATTTGGATTACTAACCCTAAGTTGGGGAAAATATGTGCTATATATGCGACTATCAATATACGTCGGTGTCACCTGTCGCTATCTGGCGTCCTAAACAGAGTTGCTGGAAGACCATCGACTAGTGCTGCTCACAGACTGTTCTTTGGAGGGGCGAACGATTATCGGTACCACAGACTCACAGCGAGGATACCGAAGTACGTTGTGAGCCCCCAGCATGCCGCAGCAACGACGGCTGGACCCAGAAAGACTGCGAATCCGCCAGCAACACCCAGAAGCGCGACTGCCGAAGCCGTCCGCACGCCGCGGCGCTCCCACAGCGACGCCACAGGTGTGTCGAGCACGAACAACGCTTCGACACCTAGTGCGCCGATTACCCCGACAGCGACGGCGGATTCGGCCCAGAGCGTGTCGAGTGCGCCGGCCCGGCGCAGATACGCGACGAGCACCAGTCCACAGAGCAGGGCAAACCCGGCATCGCGTCGGTAGCTGGGCACAGGGACGGTACACACCGTAGCCAGAAAGCGGTGCTGCCGGCGGCGGGACGCTCGCGGCTACCCCAAGTACAAAGACACTGTCAATCGCAGTGAACCTATGCACCATCCTGGACCGCCGCGGTTCGTGGCGACGGGTGACGAGGTCGAACTCGCGCCCCGCAACCCGGACCCGTCGGCGACCTACACATGGCGACTCACGCAGGCACCGAAAGAATCAACAGTATCGCTCGGCGACGACCCGGTCGAGCATCTCATCCCCGATGCGCCGGGCACATACGTCGTCCGACTCACCGCACCCGACGGCGAACACGACCTCACTGTGCGCGCGTTTCCGGGGAGTCTCCAGCCGAGTGACACACACACGTCCGGCCGCTCTGGCGGTCACAGCGGCGGCGTCTCCAGCGGTCGCAGTGGCTCAGGTCATAGCGGGAGCGGCGAGTACACCTCGGCAGAGGACAGCGGCGACGGAGGCGGTGGCGGCGGGCAGCCCCGCCTGACGTTGCGGCCAGAGATTGAGGGCGACGAAGCCGTGGTTCGGGCAGACTGCAGCCCCCACCCCGAGGGGACCGAGACAGCCAGCGACCTCGCCGTCGAGTTCCTGCTGGACGACCGTGACGACATCGACGCCGATGCGGTGACCCGGGACGGGACGGCCCTCCGGATTCCGCTGGACGCGCTCCCGGACCGCGCCCGCATCCACGCCGTTGCCGTCGGAGACCACGGCTACAGCGTGCCCGACGCCGTTGAGTTTACTCGCGACGGGGACGGCGTTGAAGTGGTGACGAGCGGCGAGGGCGTCGCTGCCAGACGACCGTACGACGCGCCGGCCTGGGCCGAGGACTCGGTCATCTACGAGATCTACGTCCGCACGTTCGCCGGCGAGAGCGACGAATCGCCGTTCGACGCGATTATCGACCGTTTGGACTATCTCGACTCGCTCGGCGTCGACGCTATCTGGCTCACGCCGGTGTTACAGAATGACCACGCGCCCCACGGCTACAACATCACTGACTTCTTCGAAATCGCGTCGGACCTCGGTACCCGCGCGGATTACGAGCGGTTCATTGAGGCGGCCCACGACCGCGGGTTCAAGGTGCTGTTCGATCTGGTGTGTAACCACTCGGCGCGGACTCACCCCTACTTCGAATCCGCCGTCGAAGGGCCAGACGCCGACTATCGGGAGTGGTACGAGTGGCGAAGTGACACCGAACCGGAGACGTACTTCGACTGGGAGCACATCGCGAACTTCAAGTTTGATCACTTGCCGGTCCGCCGGCACCTGCTTGATGCGGTTGCCCAGTGGGCTGAGCTGGTCGATGGGTTCCGCTGTGATATGGCCTGGGCCGTCCCGAACAGCTTCTGGCGCGAGATCCACGACTACTGCAAGGACCGCGACAGCGAGTTCCTGCTTCTGGACGAGACCATCCCGTACATCCCCGACTTCCAGGCCGGGCTGTTCGACATGCACTTCGACTCGACGACCTACGCCGCGCTCCGGCAGGTCGGCGGCGGCGGCGATGCCGAGGCGGTCCTCAGTGCCATCGAGGGGCGGGCGGAGATCGGCTTCCCCGAGCACGCGTCGTTCATGCTGTACGCTGAGAACCACGACGAGACTCGCTATATCGTCGATTACGGACGGGACGCCGCCGAGGCCGCCGCGGGGGCGCTGTTCACCCTCCCGGGCGCGCCGTTGCTGTACGCCGGCCAGGAGTTCGGCCAGCGCGGTCGGCGCGACGACCTCGCGTGGGACCACGCCGACGAGACATTCCAGTCGTTCGTCAGTGAGCTTTCGGCAACCAGACACGACCAGCCGGCGCTGTCGGCCGACGGGGACCTCGTCCGAATCCCGTACGAGGTCCGGGACGGGCCGTCCGACCGCGTCGTCGCGTACGCACGAACGACTGCGGAGGACGCGGCCGTCGTAGTGCTCAACTTCAGCAGCGAACCGACGACGGTCGGGCTACCGGCCGGAACCGACGACACCGACCTCGTGTCCGGGGAGCACCGTGGGTCTGCTGGCGATGGGGATGCGACCGTCACAGTCGATAGCGTGGGCGTGTTTCCGGCTGCCGAGAGCGACCTGAATCAGTAATCCACGCTGGTGGGTCCGTTCAACAGCAACAGCCTCGCTTTTCCGGGATACGCAGTCATCCCCCCGAAGTATCACTAATTTGTCCGAACCACAGGAGTTTATAGAGAGTGGTCTGCTTTGATGTGTATGCGGCTTTCGACAGCGCTCAACGAATACAAGCGGACTCGTCATGAGCGCTTTCCAGAGGAGCGCAGGACTGTTTCAGGCTCTTTCTCCGGGCACGGTGACCGACTCGTACACGTCGGCGAAGACGGCACGCTGAAGGACTATTCCGATTCGCTCTCCGGGCTCTCCGGTATCGACCGCTCCCGCCTTGGGGTTATGCTTGGAGACGAAACACGATGGTTCAGTGACTTGGAGACGATCAGACAGCACTACTACCGCGAGACGCGGCTCGTTGAGACCGAATACGACGCGGGGTCGTTCACGGTCCACCAGTACGACCTGACGCTGGGGCGGGCACACGTCACGCACGTCGCGATGCGCGGAGCCGTGCCTCAGGACGCCAAGCTCGTAGCGTTCGTCACACTGGCCCCCGACAGTAGCGACAGCGGCGTCGGCTCGCTGATTCACGAGGATGCCGGGCCCGACAATTCGCGGGTGCTGGAAGTGTACCACCGGCGAGAGCACGATTACCTCGCCTCGTCGACCGGGCTGGACGCTGTCGCCGGACAGCGGCCGGAACGCCTCGCTGAGATACTCGAGGACAGCCCGATCGAGTTCCCGCGGTCGGAGCCGGTCGAGCGACGCGACCAGACTCGACTCACCGGCGACTTCCTCGTGACTGCGCCGCTTGACCGGTCCGGACGCAGCAAGGACACGACGCTGGTCAGTCAGCTCTCGAACCACGACGAGGTCGACCGGGAGACGGCATTGCTCGACCTCGCTGATTGCGTGACGGAGCATACGACGTCTGACGACCTCCGGCAGGCTGGACGGGAACGAACGCGCATCGACGTGACTGAATCCATGCCACGCTCGGACTCGATACGCATGGACCTGCGGGTGCTCGACCTGCTGTCTTCGCCGACCGGCGGTCGCATCGCTGCCCCGGAGTTCGACCCGTTTTATGCGAACTCCGGCGGCTACGGGTACGTCTGGTTCCGTGATGACGCCTCGGTCTCCCGGCACCTGCTCGAAGCCGGCGACCGACTCGATATCGATACCGTAGAAATGCTGACTGAGAGCGCAGAGTTCCTCTGTGATAGCCAGCTTTCCGACGGGCGGTGGCCCCACCGCGTCTGGGCCGACACCGGGGCTATCGCGCCGGGGTGGGCCAATGCCAGAGTTGAGCACAACGCGGAATCGCCGGAGTATCAGGCCGACCAGACCGCGACTGTCACTGCCTTCCTCGCGACACTGTTGCGAACACATCGCAGCAAGCTGGACGCCGAACTGACGGCGATGGTTCGGGAAACGATCCAGACAGCCGTCGACACGCTCATTGAAGACATTGCGGCTAACGACCTGCCCGAGCCGTGTCAGAACGTCTGGGAGGACTCAATCGGGCAGTTCACCCATACTACTGCGACGTTCATCGAGGCCTTCGCCGCGGTGGGTCGTGCCCCGATGCCAGAGTCGGTCTGTGAGCGGAGTCTGGCGGCAGCCGAGCGATTGCTCGACGGGCTGGATACGCTCTGGGACAGTGATCTGGGCGTGTACGTGATGGGGCTGACAAACGGGACGCCGGACCACCGTATCGACGCTGCAGGGCTCCACCTCGCGGACGCGCTACAAGAGTACGACAACGTCGAGCGGACGACGCTCTCTGACCAGCACCTCACTCGTCTAGCCGACCATGTGAGCACGACGCTTGACACGCTCTTCCGGAACCCCACAGAGAGCCGGGTCGCGGGACTGGCCCGCTACGAGGGCGACCGCTGGCGGACTGGTCATCAGGACAGCGAGAAGGTCTGGACCGTCACGACGGCGATGGGGGCCCTCGCAGCCGCCCGTGTCGGCGACATGCTGAACGACCGCGACGAGGGCGGCGACGCCTACCTTGACCGCGCGAGCGACCTGTACGAACTGCTCGAGGAGGACGGCCCACTCACGACCGACGCCGGCTACCTCGCCGAACAGGCCTTCGACGACGGCGCTCTCGACAGCGCGACGCCGCTTGGCTGGTCCCACGCGTTACGGCTTCACGCGACCGCACGGCTGGGTGAGCTAAACGCGCTCCCCACGACATCGGCCGGGACTGAGGGGCCGAGTGAGCGCCCGACCTGGACGACCGGGGAGAAGTACGGCGTCGGCACCGTCGCCGACCACGACGAGCAGGACCCCTCCCGCGTCTGGTTCACGCTCACCGAGGGCGCACTGACGGAGGCTCGCTACCCGCAGGTGGACCTGATGAACCTGCGGACGCTCGATTTTCTGGTCCGGTGTACGGACGAGACGGATTACGCCGTCCGGACCCATCGCGAAAACCGACGGACCGACGACAGCGTCAGGCGACGCGTCGAACCCGTCGACGACGAGGCGCTGCTTTATCGCCACGTTTTCACCGAGACCGGCGACGGCCAAGGCCACGAGTGGACGCTCACCGTCGACTACGCGACCGACCCCGAACACGACGCCATCGTCGCCGACGTATCATTCAGCTCAGCGGACGACAAATCCTACGACGTGTTCTCCGTCGCGGACATCGCGCTTACCAGTACGATCACGGAGGACCGCGCCATCAGATACGGCCAGCCCGGGAGCTACCACCTTGTCGGCCGGAACCCCCGCGCCTACACCGACCAGACCGACAACGACCTGCTCGTCGACGAGAACGGTGACGCCTACTCCGTCGCTGTGGCGATGGCCGCGGCCGGGCGCTTCGACTGGGCAACCGTCGGCGCGGCTGGTAGCGACCACCTCGACGGACTGTACTCTGACGGTGACCTCCCGGACCCGGTCGAATCCATCGACGGGACGAACCTCGTCCTCATCGGTCGGCTGGACTCGGGAACCAGAGTCAGGGACACGGTCGCGCTCGGCTTCGCGCGACAGGCTGACACCGCCGCCGCGCTGGGCGAAGCCGACGGTGCGCTCGACCGCGGCTACGAGACGGTCAGTGCCGAGTACGCTGACAGCTGGGCCGACTTCCTGTCGGACAAGCAACTCCCGGACTCGGTCGCTGACGACGACGCGCTGGCGAACCAGTACCGAACCGCGCTGATGACGCTTCTGGCCGTGGAGGACAAGACCTACCACGGAGCGTCTATCGCCTCGCCGTCAGTGCCGTGGGGCGAGGCCGTCCACGCCGAGGAGCCCAAGGGCTACGGCTACAACTTCGTCTGGTCCCGGGACCTGTATCAGGTGTTCAGCGTGTTCGACGCCATCGGGTCGCTGGACATCGCGACGGACCAGCTGGAGTATATCTACGAGTACCAGCAGGACGACGCCGGCTTCATTCCGCAGAACACCTACGTCAACGGGACGACCCGCTGGGGCGGCGAGCAGATGGACAACATCTCGTTCCCGCAGGTGATGGCCTATCGGCTTGCCGAGAGCGGCGTCGACTTCGAGGATGTCGAGTACAGCTACGAGAACGTCCGGCGGTCGGCCGAGTACGTCGTCCGCCATGGCCCTGAGACCGCACAGGAGCGCTGGGAGGAGGAGGCCGGCTTCTCGCCGTCCTCGATTGCGGCCGAAATCGCGGGACTCGCGTGTGCGGCGAAAATCGCCCTCGACACCGGCCACGAGGCCGACGCGCTCGTCTGGCTGGCGCTGGCCGACCAGTGGGCGAACAACGTCGAGGCTTGGACCGCGACCGAGACCGGGACCGAGCGCCACACCAACACGCCCTACTACACGCGGATCACGCTCGACGGGAACCCCGAAATGGGCCACCTCCGGACGCTCGCCAACGACGGTCCGACGCTGGACGAGCGCAACATCATCGACGGCGGCTTCCTCGAACTCGTCCGGCTGGGTATCAAGCCTGACGACGACGAAACGATCCGGAACTCCCTCGTCGAAGTCGACGACACCATCAGCGTCGACACGGAGTACGCGCCCGGGTTCTACCGGTACAACGGCGACGGATACGGCGAACGCGGCCGGGACGACCAGGGCGCGCCGTGGACGGTCGAACACAAGGGGAAGGGCCGCCTCTGGCCGCTACTCACCGGCGAGCGCGCCGAGTACGAACTCCACCGTGACGACCCGGACATCCCCCCGGAGAACGCTCTCCGGATGATGCAGGACGTGGCGAACTCGGGCCGGATGATCGCCGAACAGATCTGGGACCGCGGCCACGCGACCGAGTACGACTGGGAGTTCGCCGAAGGGACCGGGTCGGCGACGCCGCTGGCGTGGTCGATGGCCCAGTACGTGCGGCTGGCTCACGGCATCAGCGCCGGCGAGCCGGTCGAGACGCCCGCGTTCGTCGACGACCGCTACCGGGAGCGGCGGGCGCACACGCCCGACCGCAGCCCCGCGCTCCGCGTCGATACGCAGTTCCGTGGGAACGAGCTGGTCGTCTCCGGCGAGACGACCGGTGTCTGTGTTGTCGTCAAGACGCCGGCCGACATCACATACATTCCCGTTGATGACCGTGAATTCGAGGTCGCAGTCGACGTCGACCCCGGTGAGAATCAAGTAATCGTTGCCGCCGCCGATGACGAGGATCTGGTCACTGCCGGGACAACCGTCTGGCAGCTCAACCTCTAGAGCCGCCAACAAGTAGTTACCACTTTATAATTCGGGTCTGACTGTGGGATATGGACGCGATAGTTCTAGCTGGCGGCTACGCGACACGTCTGTGGCCGATCACTCGGCGTCGGCCAAAGATGCTACTCCCGGTCGGTGAGACGACGGTTATCGACGGCGTTCTCCAGTCACTGGAAGACGACGAGCGAATCGGAACGACGTATCTCAGCACGAACGAGGCCTTCGCCGACGAGTTCGAGGCCCACATCGACGAGATGGGCTACGAAAAGGTCCAACTCTCCATCGAGAGCACGGCGGACGAAGACGAGAAGTTCGGCGTCGTCGGCGCGCTCGCACAACTGATCGACCGCGAAGGTATCGACGACGACCTGTTTATTATCGGCGGGGACAACCTCATCGGCTTCGACCCCTCGGAGTTCCTTGACTTCTTCGAGGAGCGCGACGGGCCGGCACTTGCTGCCTACGACGTAGGCTCGCGGGAGAAAGCCAAATCCTACGGGCTCGTCGAACTCGATGGCGACCGTGTCGTCGACTTTCAGGAGAAACCGGACCATCCTAAGAGCACGCTTGTTTCGATTGCCTGCTACGCCTTCCCGGCTGAATCGCTCCGCTTCGAGGAGTACCTCTCGGGCGACAACAACCCCGACGAACCGGGCTGGTACATTGACTGGCTGCAACAGCAGGAGCCGGTGTCCGCGTTCACCTTCGACGATGTCTGGTTCGACATCGGGACGCCAGATTCGTATTTCGAGACCGTCGAGTGGAAACTCGATGGCGGGTCGCTCATCCACCCCGACGCGACCGTCGAGAACTCCGAAATCGGTGACACCGTCCACGTGATGGCCGGGGCGGAAGTGACCGACAGCAGCCTCGAACGGACCATCGTCTTCCCGGACGCCGAGGTCCACGACTGCGACCTCGACGAAACGATCCTCGGCGAGGACGTCTACGTCGAGGGGTACAACATGTCGGGCTCGCTCATCATCAACCGCTGATGGCTCACGACAACGGGTCCGCTGTTCGAGTGCAGGACTCACGGCGGTCCACCGCCAGCCATCGCACCGCTGGCGAAGGACTAAGTGACACAGCGCCGTTTACTCGCCGTACGCAAGCTACCAGATAACATGGCACAAACAGAAACGGAGCCAGTCACGTTCGAGATGACAATCGACGACGGCCGGACCAGAATTGATGTCTCGGGCGACCGCGACACGGCTGTCGTGGTCCGCTCGAAATCGGGCGAGAAAATATACCTGCCGCCAGAAGATTTCGACCGCCCGCCGGAGGACAGGCAGACACCGTACGACAGCCCCTACCAGTCGGCTGACGGAACCGCCGATAGCCCGTACCGAACACAAACGGACACAACATCTGTGACGGGGCTGGAGCCGACCGCTGACGGCTATCTGATCGTCCACCCGGAGCCGGTCACGGACGTTCGCTTTCTCCGGTGAGTTCGGGGCCGCAGGTCAGGCTTCATCCAGAACTTCGTGGTAGAACTCAACGTGCTCGTCAGCGACTTCGCCCCAGGTTCGAACATCGTACTCAATCGGCGTCGACAGCGATAGCGCGTGCTCAATTCCCCCAGCGATGGAGTCCGAATCGGGCTCGACCTCGATGACGCAGTCTTCGTTGAGAAGTTCCGCGGCTCCGCTCTCGCAAGCGACGACGCGCGTCCCGACCGACAGCGCTTCGACGATGGTGATGCCGAACGGCTCCGCCAGCGACGGCGAGACGAACAAGTCGGCGCTGTTGTAGTAGTCCCCGAGTTCCGACTGGGGGAGATACCCCGGGAAGTAGACACGGTCCTCGACTCCCAGCAGCTCCGCGAACCGTTCGAGCTGTTCGGTGAGGTGACCCGAGCCGCCGAGTACGAGGCTCACGTCGTCCCGACCGAGCTTTGAGAGCGCGTACAGCAGGTACGACAGCCCCTTCTGGTCGGTGTGTCGACCGACGAAAAACAGCATCTTCCCGTCGATACCGAGCTCCGCCTTGATATCTCGGCCCGTCGGCTCCACCGACGAGAACCCGTTGTAGATGACCGTCGAGTCTGCGTCGTACTGCTCGCGAATCCGCCGCTGTGTGAACTTGCTCACCGCGACGACGTGGTCCGAGCGGTTGGCGACCCGCTGCTCTGTTTCGACCTCACGCTGTGGTGGCGTCACGTTCCGGTCCGCCGATAGCGAGTGAAACGTCGAAATCCACTCCACATCGTGTGACGATTTAGCCCGCGAGCCGGGGTTGTAGCCGAACCAGTCGTTCGTGTGGATGATGTCGGCGTCGGCCGCTTTGTCGGCAAACTCTCCAGCCAGGCGACCAATGCGGGTGATAATGTCACCGCTTCCTGTCGAGACGCCGTGGATCCCGTCGCGGTCCGGCGGCGCGTACTCCGCGGGCAACACCAGCTCGAACTCGACGTCGTCTCTCGGTTCGAGCTGTTCGAACAGCTCCCCGATAGCGGTATCAAGCCCGCCGGTGATGTTGGGTGGGAACCCCCAGCCAAGCATCAGAACGTTCGGTGGCATCTCTGTAACTGACTCTCTCGTCATAGCATCAAATGGATACAATATATATGTTTGCGTACCCCGCCGCAACGTCCTGACACGGACACGCTGGCGCTCCTCCGGACCTCGCCCCTCTCCTCGAAAAACCCCGCCCATTGAAATGCCTGTCAGGGCAACAGATGCGTATGCAATTCGAACGGCAGAGTGGCGTGTTTCTCCACCTGACGTCGCTTCCGGGGCCACACGGCATCGGTGACCTCGGTGCCGGCGCGCGGGCGTTTGTCGACTTCCTCGACCGGGGGGACCAGTCGCTATGGCAGTTTTGCCCGCTCGGTCCGACGGCGAGCATCCACGGGAATTCCCCGTATCAGTCCTCGTCCGCCTTCGCGGGGAACCCCTTGCTCATCGACCTGCAGGACCTCGCCGACCGCGGCTATCTCACGGAGGCCGACACTGAACCGCCCGAGGACCTCTCACGACAGCACGTCAACTATGACCGCGTAACCGAGTTCAAGGAAGCCCGGCTTCGAGACGCGTACGCCGCCTTCGACGAGAGCGCAAGCGACGCGGACCAGCAGTCGTTCACCGAGTTCTGTGAGCGCGAGGCCGGCTGGCTTGACGACTACGCACTGTTCACGGCGCTGAAAGCCGAGTTCGACGATGTCGGCTGGATGGACTGGCCGGACGATATCAGAACGCGCGAGCCAGCGGCCATGGAGCGATATCAGGACGAGTTGGCCGACGACATCCGCTACCACAAGTTCGTCCAGTGGTGTTTCGACAGTCAGTGGCAGGCGCTGGCCGAGTACGCGGCCGACCGGGACATCGGTCTCGTGGGTGACCTGCCAATCTACGTCGGCCTCGATTCGGCGGATGTCTGGGCGTATCCTGAGGTGTTCCGACTCGACGACGACCACCATCCTGCTGAGGTGGCCGGCGTTCCGCCCAACCCCGGCGACGACGGCCAGCGGTGGGGGAATCCCGTCTACGACTGGGACGCCCTCCGCTCAGATGACTACGGCTGGTGGGTCGACCGGTTCGAGCGACTGTTCGACCTCGTCGACATCGCCCGCATCGACCACTTCAAGGGCTTCGACGAGTTCTGGTCGATTCCGGCCGAAGCGGACGACCCGGCCGCCGGACAGTGGCGGGACGGCCCCGGCGCGCATTTCTTCGAGACGGTCAAAGGCAGGCTCGGCGAACTCCCGTTTTTCGTCGAGGACCTGGGCTTTCTCGACGAGAGCATCGTCGCGCTCCGGGACGAGTTCGGCTTCCCCGGGATGCGCGTGCCGCAGTACGCCGACTGGTGCGAAGAGGGGCATATGTACCAGCCGATGCACTACCCGGAATCCGCCGTCGGCTACACATCGACCCACGATACGGACACCATCATCGGCTACTACCGGGACCTCGCGGACCGCCAGCGCGACTGCCTCCAGTACAATCTCGGCACCGACGGAGAGGAAATTAACTGGGACCTCATCGAGGCGGTGTGGAACTCGAACGCAATCGTTGCAATGACGACCATGCAGGACCTGCTCGGCCTCGGTAGTGACACCCGATTCAACGTCCCCGGCACGGCGACCGGGAACTGGCAGTGGCGGGTGACCGAAGCTGCGCTTGATACTGACATCGCCGATCGACTTCAACGCGTCACTGATAGAACAATCCGCTGAGGCCCCTCAGAACTGCAGGATGCCGTCCTCCGTGACGACCGTATCGAGCAGGCGGGTCGGCGTCGCGTCGTAGCCCGGATTGCCGATATCGAATCCCTCCGGCGGTTCGAGCATCACGTCCGAACCCTGCCTGAATGTGTTCCTGAAGGAGAAGCCGCTGCCGATGAACTTTGAGGAGGTTCCGACGACGGTCACAGGAACATCCATCTCGTTAGCCGTCGCGGCCAGCGGTAGTGTTCCGATACGATTGTACACCACGTCGTCGATGAGGCAGTTCATGCCGACGAAAACGCGGTCGGCCTCCGAGAGATAGTGGCCCACTGCGCCGTCGACGATGAGCGTCACGTCGGCTCCGTCCCGGTCAGCCAACTGGCGAGCGGTTCGACGGCCCAGAAAATGCGGCCGGGACTCGCTCGCGTACAGGTGGAACTCCTTGCCGTCGTCCAGCGCCGCCATGAGCGTCGCCATCACCGTCGAGGAGTTCTCGTGTGTCACCAGCACGTCGCCGTCGTCGATGAGCGTCGCCGCTCGCTCCGCCGCGCGATCTTTGCTGGTCTCGATTTCCGTAACGACCTCGTCGATTGTGTCGAGTAATCGCTTCTTGGCCGCCGAGACAGAGTCGAGGTCGGCGTCTTTCAGATCCGTCACGATCCGTTGCTGTGTGGTGTATAGCGGCGCGTGCGATCGGTTCGCTCGCTGGAGTGCGCTGCTGTTGCGCTCGACGACACGGCAGAAGTCCTCGACCGTGTGGCACTCGCGGTCTGTTAGTTCGCGGAGTGCTTTGGCGGCTTTCACGGCGGCAATCGAGGAACTCTGTGTTTCCATCTCCTCGATCTGCCGTACGGTCTCGTTTATCATGAGAGCATGTGCGGCTGCCACCCTTATAACGGTACAGTCAGCCGATAGTCCTCTTTCCCGGCTTGGGTCAGGGCAACAATAGGCGTGGTTACGCTGACCCTACCACGTCTTCGTCAGTCGGGCCCTGCCCGTCGAACTCGGCCACGAGCGCGTCCAACTGCGCCGGATCGTCGACGTTCGGGAGTGTCTGGTCTGCAGTCCGACAGACGGCGTCGACGCTGAGGTCGTCACAGATGAGGTCGGCCGTCGCTTCGGCCATCTGCCGGTAGGTGGTCAGCTTGCCGCCGACGATGCTCGCCATGTTCTTGACGCCGTCGTCGGCGTGATTGAGCAGGAAGAAGCCCCGCGAGATGCCGCGGCCGCGCTCCGCCTCGTCGGGCGCGTACAGCGGCCGGACACCCCACCAGGTCCGAACTTCGGGGGCGTCCGCGACCGAGGGCAGCATCGCCGCACATTCCTCGATGCTCTCTTTGACTTCCCACTGCTCCGTCTCGTACTCGTCCGGGTCGCGGACAGGCACACTCGTCGTTCCGAGGACGGCCTCACTCTCGTGTGGCACGACGATATCGCCGTCGTCAGGGTCCCGACAGCGGTTGAGCACCGGCCCGAGGTCGTCGTACTCGACCGAGACCATCACACCTCGCGTGGGTTGCATCTCGACGTCGAGGCCGGCCATCGCGGCGAACTCGCCCGCCCAGGCACCGGTCGCGTTGACGACGTAGTCGGCCTCGATGGTGTCCTCGACTGTCCCGCCGACTTGCACGCCAGCCACTTGCCCGTTCTCGACGAGTACATCCTGCACGGGTGCGTGTGGGTGTATCGTTGCGCCGTGGTCACGGGCGTCTGCGGCGTTCGCGGCGACGAGCCGCGACGGATAAATGACGGCGTCTGGAACCTCGAACGCGCGCTCGACATCCGATGCGAGGTCGGGCACTCGCTCACGGGCCGCGTCGGCGTCCAGCGTCTCTACGGGAATACCGATCTCCTCGCAGGCCGCCCGCTTGGTCTCGAAGTAGTCAGGGTCGTCTCCGGCAAGCTGGACGAACAACCCACCGGTGTCACGGATGCATTCCCCGGCGATCTCCTTGAGTATCCGGTTTTCGGTGATGCACTCCTCGGCACCGACCTGATCCGCCTCGGCGTAGCGGGCACCGCTGTGCAGCAGTCCGTGCGAGCGCCCGGAGGTGCCACTTGTCAGACCGTCACGCTCGACGAGTGTCACGTCGACACCGCGGAGTGCTAGGTCACGAGTGACGCCAGCGCCGGTCGCGCCACCACCGACGACGAGGACATCCGTCTCAATTGCCATGTATATGGTTAGGGTAGCTGACGTAAGGGTCCTCCGATACCGGGCGTTTCGACAACTGTGCGTCCCGTTTCAGTGACAGCCTCCCTCTCAAACGATGGAGATGACCACGATGTGACTGTCCTACCGTTTCGAGCAGCTAACGGCTGGTCCCAGCGGTCAGTGCCGTCGGTCGCGCGTCCAGTAAAAACAGCAGAGACGGCGTTTCGAGTCGACTATCGCTACATTGCGTCTGATGAGAGCAGTGGCCGTCTCAGATATCCTGGCCGGTCGGTCTGATCAGGAGTTCGTTCACGTCCACCCGGGCGGGCTGGCTCGTAGCGTACACGATGCCGCGAGCGATGTCGTCGGGGTGGAGCATCGGGAGGTCCATCTCTGCGAACCGTTCCAGCACCTGCTCGTCCGGCACGTGTGTTGCGAGTTCCGTATCGACAGCACCCGGTTCAATAACCGTCGTCCGGATACCCTGTGTCGTCACTTCCTGCCGGACGGCCTCAGTGAACGCGTTCACGCCGAACTTCGTCGCGTTGTAGCCGCTCGAATCGGCCGATGCGCGGCGTCCTGCGACGGAGGAGACGTTGACGATGTGGCCGCTCTCCTGCTCTTGCATGACTGGGAGCACCGCATGGGTGAGGTTCATCAACCCGAGCAGGTTCACCTCGACCATCTGCTGGAGGTTCGAGCGGTCTGCTCGTTCCAACGGTTCGAGAAGCATTACGCCGGCGTTGTTGACGAGGATGTCGATGCGACCGTACTCGTCGGTCGTCGCCTCGACCAGCGAGTCGATGTCGTCCTCGTCGGTGACGTCGGTCGGTACAACCAGCGCATCCCCACCGGATGACTCGATTCGGTCCGCAAGGGCCTCCAGTTCGTCAGCGCGGCGTGCCGCGAGCGCAACACTTGCGCCTGCGTCAGCGAGCGCCTCGGCAGTGGCCTCACCAATTCCCGATGACGCGCCCGTGATAATCGCAACGTCGCCTGCAAGTCGTTGTGTACTCTGATCGTCGTCTGTCTCAGGTTTGTCTGCCATCGGTGTTCAGTAGCTGCGACAGCAACGAGCGTGCTTTGCTTACTGATAAGCCCATTTATATGTGGGCAGGGAAGACGCGGTCGAACAGGAGAACGGCTACTGGGCGAGTGCGTCCCGGATTTGGTCGGGGCCGACCGTCGAACTGATGAGCTGTTTTTCGGCTCGGCGCAGGAGATCGGACGCCGCGGCGGCTGACACATCGAGCTTGTCGGCGAGGTCCGCCGTCGAACACCGACGCGGTGAGTCGTAGTACCCCGCAGAGAGGGCGACGGACATTGCCCGATACTGCCTGTCCGTGAGCCCGAACTGGTCGCGCTCGCCAGGGTTCTCGGGGTCTGAAGCGATGTTCAGCAGTTCGAGCGGGATATCGTTGACCGCACACCGGTCCTGTAGCGCACTGAACGCGTCGTAGTCGGAGAACACCTTTTGCTCCCGTATCCCTTCGCCGGTGACCGTCGCGTCCATCGCAACGCCCTCGAACTCCGCCGGGTCGTGTGATGCGATAAGACTTGACGCGTTGTCGACGACCACCTTGTAGAACCAGCCATCGGCCATCTGTCCGATTTTCGCCGCGTCGGTGATGTGTGGCTGTGCGTCCAGTTCCTGTTCAAAGGCGTCACGGGAGTCAGCGTCGACGCTAACCGTAAGCAGCAGTTTTCCGTCTTCAAGGCCGACGGCGTTTGAAATCGAGAGCTCGCCGCTTGGAACCGAGTCCGCCACGCCAACCAACGGAAGGGTCTCGTCCGCGAGGAGGATTTCTGCAACGATGGCCATAGCGTCCCATCGGATTCGACGTATAAAGTCGCCAGCATAGCGATTACAGACACACGCTGGCAGCACTGTTCTGGGTTTGCAGACGCTTAGTCAGAACTGGACGCCGTCTCACCTCCCAGCAACCGCTGGAGCTGTTCGATCAGGCCGCTGCCCCTGGGATGTCCACGATACACTCGCACGGAATCGAAGCCAGCGTAGCCGTGCTCTCCTGATTCGTCCCGCTCCCAGTACAGCCATGCTGTCTCCTCGCCACCGTCGAGCCCCATCTCATCGACTGGGAACGTGAGCACGAGTGACGACTGGCCGTCCGCAGCATCGCCGTCCGACTCCCTGATCTCGCCGTCGTCGACAGGTCGAGCACCCTCGCCGCCTTCCAGTGCGAGACGCGAACCGAACCGATAGCGGACGGCCCGCTCAGTGGGGTCGAACGTCTCGCTGTCTCCATCGTTGTTGACGAACTCCGACTGCGTGACTGCGACGGTGATGGTGTCGTGTTCCGACAGGTCGATGAAGTTCTCCGTGTTCTCGGGCTGGATCTCGATCGCGATCTCGACCGGAAAATGGGCTGCCGCGATGCCGCTTAGGCTTGGAACCGCTGCCGCGGTCACCCCTGCACCAAGTGCTCCTTTGAGGAGCCGTCGTCGTGTGGTGGGTGTCGACTCTGGTCGATCACTGCTCCCCGTCAGCTGTGTTTCTTTCATCCAAGTGACTTATCCGGGGGCGCAGTTATGATAATTCTGGTGCATATCTCGAAACACCGAGTTATGAGAGAAAGCGGACCCAAAAGTAGGTTCAGATATCCTAATTAGCGATTTTTTGATGTTATCAGAGGGCCCTATTGTGTTCGTATGCTTTTCTGCTGACAGAGCATTTCTATGGTCTGTACTCTCGCCGAAATTCTCTACTCGGAGAATTATATTTTTATTTAATTCCTCAAAACAAAGTCTACAACTTTAAGTACAATGGTTAGTTTAAAGCCGCGTATGACTGCACAGGCTGGCACGGAGACCGCACCGGTGGTCCCTGCACCGATGCCACCGGACGCCGCCGACGCCTGGTACGCGCCGGACGTTCGCGAGCAAGACGAGGTGTACCCGGGCGTCGTCGCGACCGTTCGACGGGGACGGAGCGGGTTCCGGTACGATGTCCGTGATCCAGTACTTTCAGCGTCGGAAGCTGACGCACTGTCGACTGTCGAGTCACACTTCGCAGGCGCGAATATCGAGCGACCACGGACGCGTGAGGGGGCAGTGGAACGAATGAACGGGGGGTTCGACGCGAAACACCGTCGGGTCATCGACCGATTGGTCGATGCCTCGCCAGCGAGCCGTCGCCGAATCGAGTACCACGCGCTCTCGTCGCTGGCGTGTTTCGATGATCTGACCCCGTACGCATTGGATTCTCGCATCGACGTCGCTGACGTGACCGATGACGGTGTCGTCGTCCATACCGATGATTACGCCCCGGCCGAGACCGACCTCGGACCGGACCCGGCGTATCTCAACCGCTTCGCGAGCGAGTGTGTTGAGCGTCATACGGTTCGTTTTCAGGGGTTTGAGATTCCGGTCGTCGTCTACCGCGAGCATCTCCTCGGTGCCGACCCGTTCACGACGAAGTACGCGGTCCGAGAGCCTGACCTGCTCCCCGGCGACGAACAACTCATCGAGGTGTGCAAGGAGCGGGTCTGGGAGACCGGCGTCAACGGCGTCGTCGAAGACCGCGTCGAGTTCGTCCGGGAACGCGCTCACTCACTGCTCGCTCGGCAGCTAACTGTCCGCAACACGACCGAGTGGGTCGGCGCCGCCCGCTACCGGCTACGCTCGGCGCTGGCCGAACTCGATCTGGCTGTGCCACCGGTCGATCACCGGTTCGCCGACGACCGCCTCGATGATCTACTGTACTACGTGCTTCGGGACTTGGTCGGCTACGGGAAGCTCACGGTCCCGATCCGAGACCACACGCTCGAGGACATCGAGGCGAACCGGGTCGATGAACGCGTGAAGGTTCTCCCGCGCGCTAACCTCGGCCACGACGGCCGCGTCCCGACCAATCTCTCCTTCGATTCGGAGGCGGCGTTCGTCAATGTCGTCACACAACTGGCCGCCGACGATGGGGTTGAACTCAACGCCTCGAACCCGAGCGCGAAGGTCAACATCGACCCCGACGGCGACGGCCTCCACGACGCCGACGACACCATCCGCTGTGCCGTTGCCCTGCCGACTATCAGCGAAGGTGGTCCCCACATCTCGATCCGGAAACAGTCGGGCGATGCGATGACACCAGTCGATTTGGTACAGCGCGATTCACTGCCGACGGAACTGGTCGCGCTACTGTGGCTCCTGTATGAATCCCACGGTGTCATTCTCTTTTCGGGCCCAACCGGAGCCGGCAAAACGACCCTTATGAACGCGTATACCTGAAAGCTACTAGTAGTGAGTCCGGAAATAAGCGTAGCCCGACAATATCGGAAAACTGTCGCTGAGATACTCCTAAAACTCCTGTTCAATCGTTTCTTTATATTCTCCGGGGCTCGGAAGCTTGTTTATTTGTGCAGTTGTATCGGCCAGTGAGTCTTTATTCAACCTGTTGAACAAATCGATTGTTTTCTTATTCATTTTTATGTCCCAAGTTCAAAAACAATGCAGTTAACAAGTTACGCAATTACGAGGGATTTAGAGTTTATAAACCTATTCGCCTTGATATTGCCACTGATATTTCTCTGGGGGAATCAACAACATCACACACTCTCCATTAATTCGGAGTTACATACAGCCAACAAGGCTTGTCCTAATCAGCAAGCGGGGACGGCCTGATTATCGTTCGTGGCCCACGTATGGGTCTCTAAGGCTCGTCACCGGTCATCACACGTGGACTAACAGAAACGAATCCTCTTATACGAGATTTATCGCCTGTTCGGTCAGCCGGTAGCGATACGCCGGTCGAACGAACACGATCTGCCCGTAGTCTTCCGATTTTGTGACTTCCTCAGAGGATTCAATTGCTTCGACAGCCGTATTGAGTCGCTCCACTGGGTCATCGGACCAAAGATAGTCTATGACCTGTTCTGGCTCGATACCGAACTCCGTAGCCAGAATACTTCGAATTGTTCGACCAGCACCGTCAGCGACGGCGACAGACGGTGCTGACACCCGAGTCTGCGGACCGTCCCGCTCTGCAGCGTCTTCAGAAAGCGCTGTGACCTGAAGTTCGTCGTCGATATGCGCGATCAGCGCATCCAGATTCACTTCTGCTTCCTCAGTCACCTGCCCATTCACAATGTCGTCAAGCCGCTCGCTAATCGCAAAGACATCTGGTCCGGGCGGCGCGGTCTGAGCAAGCACTCCAGTATCAACAAGGTGATTCAGTACCGTTCGTGGTTGGTACTCAATGTCGATATCGAGCGAGTCTAGTAGCTCCGTTCGCTTGATCCCCTCTTGCTCGGGACCGATCTCCGCGTTGTAGAACGCCTTTGCAATGCTTACCTGATCGTCGACGCTGTGTGTGTTCCCCTTTCGCTCTCGGATATACCGTTCCAAGCGGTCGAAATCTGTGTCGTCATCCTCGTCAATCGTGAGCGCGTCTCTGACTGTATCTGGAAGTTCCGGACGCGGTGCGTCACGGTGCCGTTGGGCTTTCTCTGACAGGCGCGTGTTGTCGTAGAGTGCGCGCGCGACAGGGAGGCCACGGAGATAATTGTACTCGTAGAGAATCTCTACACCGTGTTCAGTCAGGCCGTAGAACTGACTGGGGAGATCGCGTGCGTCCTCATTCGGCGAGTGCCGATAACAGTCGATGATATCGCTGTCACCAAGGACCTCAAGCTGGTCCCTGACTGCGGCCTTGTTCTTCGGCATCATGTACGCCAATTCATCAAGTGATGGGAGATGCTCCGGATGGCCAAGGACGAACTGCAGGATCAAGTGTCGCGTCTCCTGGGACAGGAGATCGTAGATCTGCCGCTGCTCTTCGAACGGGCCGCCGCCCTCCGCGGCAGGCGCATCACTCATGGTCTCACTTGAGAATACTTCGGCGACGCGAATAATACTTTGGATCAACTGGTGTGGTCAATCAGCGAATTAGCCATATTGGTAAGCAACCTATTTATTCATTCCCTAAGGAGCACACAGTATGGCTGACCCCAGCCCGCCTCCGAATGCAGCGGAAATCATGGAGAGCGTGAACGACGCGCTCCAGGGTCTCGAATTAGAACCTCACGAAACATCCGAAATACTGGGGTTCGCCAATCGAGAACTTTCACACCTTCACACTCCCGAAGACTCGTATTTCATCCTCGGCAGCTACCGCGACCCATACCTTCGACGACTCCGGATCGTCCAGAACGAACTGGACAGGCGCCTCGGTACGTACCCGTTCCTGATGGCCGATCTCTCCGAGTTGGATATCGACCGGCTCCCCGTCTTTCGCATCCGATTCACTCTCCTCGCCGCGCATGCCGATACTATCGTCGCTGTGTATGAACAGGATGCCGGGGGCGAAGTCACCGAACTCGGGAAAATCAGCACGACACCATACTTCGATAAATCGTACGTGCTGCCGCGGGACTACGCGTGGATGACCGAACCGAACCTCGCTACGGAAGCGGACGTCGTCACCGCTGCCGCGACGATCTACTTCAACGACGATCTCGACGAAGCGGCTACCGAAGAAGAGCTTGACTCACTCATCACCGCAGCCAACAAGAACGGCATTAGCCTCACAACACCCGACCTCATCGACCGATTAGAGGAACGAGAAGATGACAAACAGGCACCTGTCTCATACAGCTGGGTTCACCTCAACGAATTCCGTCTCTTCGAACTCCACGAGCAATGCTTCGCCTGGTCCAGTCCAGATGGCCTACGCGATGTCGTAGATGAAGTTCCGTAATACTGGATCACTGATGATCAAGGTATAGGAACGGGTCGTCCCATTCTTGCTCCTGGTCTGCGGCCAAGACTTGGTTCAGCGTTTCTACCATCCCGTCCACGCCCATCTTCTCAAACTGATCTCTGAGTTCCGTGGCGAGCGGTCGCCACTCTGCACCGTGGATTTTGTTCCATTCTGGCGGGACGAGGATTTCTGACAGAGTCAGCACACCCTCTTTTCTTAGAAGTGTGATTGACTGACGGTCGGACTTTTTATACCCATTGAAGAGAAAAGGTTTGCCGACAATATCAATTCAGGTTACCTCCATGAGTATCTATGTAGACTTTAGCAATATTAGACCGGTTGAGGACTCGCGTAGGAAGGGGTTTGAAGAACTGTGTAGCCAGATAGCACATCAGTTCGGAGAGGTCTCCGATTCTTGGAAGTATACACGTCTTGATGATCCTGATGCAGGGATTGAATGTAAGTGGGAATCTCCCAAGGGAGAGGTCTGGGGATGGCAAGCCAAATATGTCGACAGCATTGACAGCAGTAGTCTGTCACAGATCGATGATTCAATTGAGAAGGCATTAGATACGTATAACGACCTAAGCCGGTACTTTGTATGCGTCCCTTGTGATCGACCGCATAGTCCAGACGACGACGGCAGAAGAAAGACCGCTCTGCAAAAGTGGAATGATCGAAAGGAAAAGTGGGAGCGATGGACTGATGAACGCGACATGGATGTTGAGTTCGTTTTCTGGGGTCAGTCACAACTCTACGAGTTTTTAAGCGAGGAAAAGCACAAAGGTCGGCTTTACTTCTGGTTTGATTCGGAACAACTCACAGAACCCAAGCTGAGTGAAGAACTGGAGGTGACGATCTCAAATGCTAATGACCGGTATAGTCCGGAGCTTCACGTGGATACCGGAAGCGCAGATATATTCGAGCCATTAGGTCGGACCCCCTGTTTTGTTGAAGATGTTGAGGAGCGTTTGGAAGAGCTGGATGATAAAGTAGGAGACTTGTTCACAGAAACTTCGATTGAGAGATTGAAAGAAGCTGATGAAGAGGCATTCCTTGACCTGCGTGACGCTATTGAGAAGATTCCCGTTCTGCTTGAAGATATTGAAGAGATCCAAAAGGAGATCCCAATTTCAGAGTTGCAGGATGTAAGTGAGACTGCTCATGATGCAATTTGGGATTTGGATTCTGCACTGCAAAAGTTGCAGGAGGAAAGCCAAGAAGGGAATGAAAATACTTCAGATGACTATACATCCTACTCTTTCCGCCAGCTTCGGAGTGAAGTCTATAATTTCAAGAATTTTGTCGAAACCAGTGATTTGGAGGTGGCAGAAACAGCAGGACTGAAGCTGCTCGGCGACGCCGGTATGGGGAAGACCCACCTGCTATGTAACGTAGCTAAAAGGCGAATGGAGAACGGTCACCCCACCGTTCTAATCTTAGGAGAGAATTTCACTAACAGGAGTATCTGGTCACAGATAATTGAACGCTTAGGGTTAGACTGTACTACTGAAGAATTTCTGGGTGCGTTAGATTCCTTTGGGGAGTCGCGCGGTGTCCGGTCCCTGCTAATGATTGACGCCCTGAATGAGAGTCCTGATCCACGGATTTGGAATAGTCGGCTTCCGGGCTTACTGAAAAAGCTTGAAAGCTATCCGCACATCGGGCTGTGCGTCAGCTGCCGGTTAGGGTATGAGAATCTAGTTATCCCCAGTAGCATTGGTGATGGCTTAGTGGAGTCCCGGCATTACGGATTTCACGAGGTCGAATATGAAGCGGTGCGGAAGTTCTTTGATGAACACAGCATTGAGCATTCCTCGATTCCTGTTCTCCAACGTGAGTTCCGAGTTCCTTTGTTCTTGAAGTTGTTCTGTGAGAATCTGGAAAACCAGGGGAAGAGCCGGGTATCCCATGGTCCAGAGGGTCTGAGTGAGATCTTTGAGGGCTATATTGACGGGGTCAATGAGCGGCTACGCTGGCAATTGGATTATGACCCCCGCGCTAACCTGGTCAAGCGATCCGTCGAAGCATTAGCTAGAGAAATGGCAGAGCGAGGAAAAGGGACAAAGCGTCTACCCAAAGAGGAGGCGAAAGAAATCGTCGACAATATCTTTTCTGGTACATCCTACTCTGAGAGCCTCTACGGGAATATTTTGAGTGAAGGTGTGATTTCGGAGGTCGTTAATCCGATTGGGGACGATATGAGTGAAGCAGTCAGATTTTCCTACGACAAATTTGCGGATCATATGCTGGCGCAGCAGTACTTAGAGCTATATGTGGACGGTGACTTTGAGCAGGCACTTGCAGAAGAGGAGGAGTTACAGAAGATCTTTGAGAGCCCTGAGCAGTATCCTGGCTTGATCCAGGCATTTGCAATTCATCTTCCTGAGCAGGAGGGCGTCGAAGTCTTCGCGTATATTGATTCAGAGGAGGTTCTAAACCCGTTTATCAAGAGCTTGGGGTGGAGACATCCTCAGTCACTAACGGATTCTGACGATGAGTTGAAAGAGAATATTGAAGAGTATCTATGGGAAGAGATGCATCTTTTAGAGGATTTGTATGAGTTATGGCGTGTTCTTATTACATTAGCCACCAGCCCGGACCACCCGATGAATGCAGAATATCTCTATCAAGTTCATATGGGTCAAAAAGTGGCTCAACGTGATTTCAACTGGTCTACGTTCCTTCACAAGGAGTGGAGAGATGACACTTCTGAGGTGTTCCGTTTGGTAAACTGGGGATTCTCCTTGGAGAACAACCCGGTTGAGTCACGCGAATCGAAGCGTCTGATCTCACTCACTCTTTCCCTGTTCCTCAGTTGCCCTAACCGGTTCGTCCGCGACCGTGCGACTAAAGCAATGGTCAATGTCGTAGGGTCCGACATTGACCTGTTTATTGAATTGATCGAACGCTTCCAAGGCGTAAGTGATCCGTACATCTTGGAGCGTGTTTATGCAGCTGCGTATGGTGCCGTCCTCCGTAACAAGGACCACGATGCAGTAGGTGAAATTGCCAATACGGTATTTGAGGTACAATTCTCTGAGAACGACCCTATTCCGCATCTGCTGGCAAGGGACTATGCACGAGGAATAATTGAATTAGCGGATTACCGGATCGGTGATTTCGAGGTGGACATGGAGAAGGTGAGACCGCCTTACGATAGTTCGTTTTCTATTGAGGTGCCTTCACCGGAGGAGTTGCAGGAGCAAGTTCAGACCTGTCTTAAGGAGTCTGAAACGGATGTAAATGCGCGGTTCTGGTGGGGGTTAGTGGGATCTGATTTTGAGGGTAGAGGATCGAGTGATTTTGCCCGGTATATCGTTGGTAGTAATCATAGTGCTGGCAAGGTCCATGGGTTTGACTTTCCTTGTGATAAGGCTCTTCGCTGGATAACTAAACGAGTATTTGACCTCGGTTGGACCCCTGACAACTTTGGACAATTCGATGACCGCGTCAACAGAGGCTTCCATGGGAGAATGGGGAATAGGAAGCCTGAGAAATTCAGTAAAAAGTACCGGTGGATCGCGTACCATGAGTTAGTTGCCTGGGTTACGGATAACTGTGGTTTCTCTGATTCTCGAAAAGGAACTCCGTACAACGGTCCTTGGACATATTTCCGGAGGGATATCGACCCATCTGTTCTGGATCCTGTTTCCGAACCGGAGCGATCTCTAGACAACGTTGTTGATTTTGACTGCCGTGTTGATGAGGTGGCACTTGATGAGTGGATCTCAAATCACGAGGATTTCCCGGAACTAACAGATCTACTTGAAGTTTCTGTGGATAGTGGGCAGTGGCTGTCATTAAATGGTACGTATAAGTGGAGAGCGGATGAGAGTCCTGAATCAAGTATAACGCGGGAAACTGTTGTTTGGGTTGAATCTGTTTTCGTTAACGAAGATGACGAGGAGCCTCTTTTGGATTGGATTAGAAGTGATTGGATTGAGAGTGGTGAGATTGAGAGTAACTTGGTGTCTCTCGGTCAGGTGACCCAGGTTCTTAGAGGAGAATATCCGTGGCATCCCGTAGTCGAAGATCGGTGGGAAGAGAGTGGTGACGCAATTAGAGGTGCTCCGGTTGATACGGAGAACACCACGCTGGACCTGATTTGAGAGGCGGAATATGATTGCAGTATTCAGGGCAAATACGGGATGTTTGCCCCGTCTCCGTATCTCTGTGAATTACTGGATTTAGAATGGATCATAGATACGAGAGAATTTACGCAGGATACGGAAGCTCCAATTCGGGTAGCCGATATCTCTGAATCAGAGGGTTTGATGGGGAGAGTAGATTCCTTATCGATGCTTGCCGCAGAGAATGGCATTCGCGGTGAGTTAGAGAATGAAGGGTTATCGCTTGTCTGGATTGTGAAGGGTGAAAAGAGAGTGTTAACCGGAGATCCCGCAGGCAACCAGCTCGGTAAGAGTCAAATCCGGGCAGCATATTCACTTAACGCTGACGGGGAGTTCGTTGGAGAAGCAACAAGCGACTTCCATAGCTGGGATTGATCTAATGACCGCTACACTCACCGAACCGACTGTGCTCGCTGCCGCGAAGGATACACTCTATCCGACTCTCCATGATAGCGCAAATCATTACGCTGTCACGGAAACGCAGTTCACACAGGCAACGTGGGGCGGGTGGACAATCCCAGAAGAACTCCGGAACCGCCTCGCACCATACAACACGATCCGTCTCGCAGAAGGAGAGCCCGATCTGCTCGGCGTGACTGAGTGTGGTAGTTTTGGCGCGACTGCGCTCACCTCGGTTCGGTCTTGAAACGAGAGTGCGCGTTGAGGGGGCGACCTGCTGGGAAGCAACTCGTTCTCTCGTTGCAGCTCCCAGTCTTGTTGAGACGGCCAGATAGTCCCCGAATACGCCTCTTTGCAGCGAAGGTTACATGAACCAGAGCTGTTATTTGGAGATTGATGCAGGCTCGGTATTCTGAACGCTCGGTGTTGTTCTATATTGGGACCGAGATCGAGCGGATGGGTGAGGCGCTCGACGCTGCAGAGGACACAATGATTGACGGGATTCGGTTGGGCGGTGATGTCCTCCGGTCTGGGTATGATTATGATTCGATTGATAGTGTCGTCGGTGCGTGTTTTCATCTCGCGTGTACTCGGCAGGACGAACCGATTTCGCTCCCGGACGTCGCCGAACAGGCTCGGAAATCACAAAAGAACATCCAGCATCTGAGCGCGAAGTTGATGGCTGAACTGGAGATTCAGCCAACACCGGTTGAGCCGGATACGTACCTTGATGACGGCATCGAGGAGTTCGGGTTCACCGAGGAGCAAACGGCGGAATGTTTCGAGTTGCTTGAACGCGGGAAAGACCGCAATCTCCACAGTGGGCGCGCACCGACGACTGTCGCCGGGGCGATCCTGTATGCCGTCGTTAAGAAACACGAGCTTGACGTCCGTCAACACGAGATCTCCGACTTCGTGAATAAGACCAATATGTCGATTCGGAAGAACTACAAATCGTTCCTGAAGTTGGCTGACAACGTCCCGGTGGACGTGCTTCCACCCCAGACGGTTGACGAGGCGATTACGACGCTGCAGACAACGTTCTCCGAGCACCCGGCCATGTATGCTGACGATGCACGCGCGCTCTCGACCGGGGCGGATGTTGGAGCCAGCGCTAGTGCTGCAGGGATTGTCGGTGGCGCGTATCTTAGTGTGGCCCAAGCGCACGGCGAAGAATTAACTGCTGGCGATCTGAGCTCGGAACTCGGTGTCGGGAGTCAGACGATCAGTAAATACAACAGGATGTTCACCGATGACGATTGAAGAACAGCAGGTGCAGGGGCAGCGGTGTCAGGAGTGGCGCGTGGCGTACCGGGATGGGAAAACTCCGTACGAACTGTCGGTCGAAGAGGAGCTGTCGCGTCGAGTGGTTCACGATCATCTGACTGGGCAGTGTTCACACGGTGGCGAGGAACCGCCGATTTCACGCGGTCGGACCCACGGCGTGTCTACCGCCGAGTGTCGTGATCTCAGATATCGGTATGCTGCGGGAGAGGCTATCGAAGCGCTCCAAGCTTCGACTGGTCGTCGCTGGCAGACGCTCGTCCGACACCTTACTGGGGCGTGTTCTCACGAGACCACTGTGGAAGCGCCGACAGTGGAAAAGGAGGATATTCTTAGGCGGGATCGAGTGACGGCTGATGAGTGTGCGCAATTCCGTCGTGGGATTCGAGATGCTGAGAGCGTGTTGGCTTACGCTGATACAGTCGAGCACGAGTATCAGGTTGTACTCGCGCACGTCAACGGAGAGTGTACACACGAGGTCGATGTGCCGCCGCGAGAACCGACTGATCGGAGTCAGGACATCTCGACGACGGAGTGCCAGACTATCCGGGAAACGTATCGCGCTAGTCCGGACACCGAAGTCGCCGATATTGCTGAAGAGTATGACTGCTCACCGAGGACCATCGAGCGCCACGTAACGTTCCGTTGTTCGCACCCGCCTGTGGACGCGTTGGTCACCGATGTCGAGGCAGTTCAGGATATTCTAGAGTCTGGTGTGGAAGAAGACGATGGGCTAAGTAAACTGAGTTCTGCGGAGATTGTCCGGCTAGAGAGTGCTGAGAACGCTGACCGGCAGGAACCCGCCCGGGACTTGGCGACTCCTGACCCGGAGCGCGTCGAAACGACGAGGAGCCGGGTGATCCGTAACACCGACCTTGCACACGATATGAAGCGGATGTACGACCACACGTGCCAGATCTGCGGTGCCTCCCGCCGAGGTCCCGACGGAGATCCGTATGCCGAAGCACATCATATCCGGCCGCTCGGTCGCCCGCATGATGGGCCCGACGAACCCGAGAATATCCTCGTCCTCTGTCCGAACCATCACGCTGATTTCGATTACGGCCGGCTCACCGTCGATCCAGAGACGTACCGTGTGACGCACACCTATGAGGACGCCGTCGACGGAACCCAGTTAGACATCACAGATCCCCACGAACTCAGCGACGACCATCTTACGTATCACAATAGAGTCATCGCTGGCGAGTAAATCCTGTTCCTCTCAGAGGGTTTTCTATAAATACACAGTACAGGATTACTCTCTAAGATAAGCGACTCGACCGATTACATCTGTATCTGTTTTCGTAACAGAGGGGTGATCGGTGGACGGCGATGGTGTAGTTACAATACGACTGGAGTTGCGTTTCATCAGCGTGCGCTCGTGACTCGCTGATGTCGTGAGGTGTCTTCGTTGATGCGGGGTGGGCTCGTAACGATCACTCACACCTTCAGCAGGTGGTCGTAGACTCTCTCGGTAGTCTGAATATTTCGGTGACGAAGTCGATTGCGGACGTCGTACAGCGTGTTTCCGTCTTCGTCGTTCATCATTCGATAAGCAACGCCGTGCCGTAGTGCATGAGGTGTGACGTCGCTTGGGTCGCCTCTACTCCCATCGAGTTTGTAGGGCCGAATTGCTGCCTCCTCAGCGATCTTGTGAAGTATATTCCGCACGCCTTGTTCGCTGATGCGCTCTGAAGATCGTGATGGGAAGAGGGCTGGCGTGTCTTTCCATCGGTTGGTGAGATACGCTGAGAGCAGTCTTGTCGTGTCGTCGGCGAGTTCGAGGGTCACTGGTGGTGGAGAGCTTTGGTTAGGTTATCCTTCTGCGTGGCAAGGTAGAGTTCTGAGTTGTTGCTCCGCAGGAGTTCGATATCGGTTTGAACAAGTTCAATTACCCGGTGCCCAGTGTCGTACATCGTCGTCACAAGGGCTTCGTTGCGTTGTTAGAGGTATTCTGCACCAGTTGCGTAACATGCCGAGCGGAGTGATTCGACTTGGTCTGGTGTCTCCCAGACTTTGGCCCGAACTTGGGAATTTGCGTACTCACTCAATCTGACAAACCCTCTTTATAAGCAACACTGGCCTACTGCCACTTGAACTTTGGAGTCCACAGATAGACTCCAAAGTTCATTAGAGGAAGAGTCGTACCCAGTCATATTTGTCGATATTACGCAGAAGACGTGAGTTGTATGGGGACTACGAGACAGGTGCCGAATAGGAGCCAAAGAATGTCTGAGGACGAGGGTGAAAAGGAGATCGTACGGTCTGCAAGAATCACTCGACACCGTGACGGAACGCCGGTTGGGACGGGCATTCATCTCACCGCCACCGATCTTCTTCAATTGGGGATTGATCCGGTTGACACAGACGTCGTGGATATTAGAATCCAAGATGGATCTCTTCACATGATTCCGGATGATGGTAAACCAGTGATTATCGAGCGAGGAGCGCCTGACGCAAAGAAAGAAGAATGGCAGGAAGCGAAAGCAGTCTACGATTCAGGTTAAGAGGGGTCGTCAAGTAGACTATTCACTTTGTCGCGGAGGCTTGTATCGTACTTTTCTGTGACTTCGAAGAGATTATTCTGTACGACCATTTCGTAGAGGTCCATGAGCTCTACAAGCTCAACATCCATATCTGAGTGGTTCCGGTAAATTTTCTCTTCTTCTTGAGTCCGATTGCTTCCTTGACCGTTTGTAACCAAGATCGCTTTTGTCGCGTTTACTCTGACTGCGACTCCAACGATCTCCCGAAGATGAATGGGTGCGATACCTGACTTATCCTCGACCTGCTGCTTTACTGACACCACTTGGCGCTTCTCATTTTTATACAACTTGACGTCCATCCCACCATCCTTCTTACTCTGCGTTACCCGGGCGTCCCACCCCAACTCATCATAGATGTGGCCCACCACCTGTTCGAACTGTCGATCAGTGATCTCTTCAGACCACTCTCGAAACTCGTCTGGCTTCATCGTGCTTGGTGCCACTTTACCACTTAGGAAATACACAGTTGGATCAGTTAAAACCCTACTTCCCCAGAAGTGCGTCATTCCCTGCTATCAACTATTACTGCGTGAATCTTCTGAGACAGATACACGAGACTGACGACACATTCAGGCTATAGGCCCAAGTGAAGTAATAGTATGAGAAGGCTTGAACCGCATCAGAACCATGGGATGCTCAACAGAATATAGAATTATCTATACAATTCAGTGACCGGTAGGATTGTACGTCACAACTCTCAACTAACAACTCATGAAATTCAGCGGGAACATTCTTATCGAGTATGCTGATACCCAGGTCCAAACGCACTGGCTAGAGCGAGCCGGATCAAAATTGATTCTCGATATCGACGACGACTCCACTTGAGATTCGGAGCGACCCCTGGACTGTCAATTGTGATTGGGCCACAGTATATGAAGTTGTGACAATTTCAGCAGAAAAATCCGAGAGAGGTCAGTACCCCTCAGAGAGGAGGGATGGTTCACGAAAATACTCTGCCAAGTCTTCCTCTACTTCACCGCGAGAGTCTTTGAAATTCCGTATCCGTTCCTCAACGACGTCGGTGGTTATGACGTGTAGTCGAGGGCGCTCCCCGTACTCTTCATTGTACTCTTTCTGAACCTTTCCAAGGCCATCCTCGACTTGTTGTCCAACTTCCCGCGTGATTCCGCTGACACTCGTTTGTTTGAACGCATCGGTCACGAAGAACGGGTAGAACACTTTCTGGAAGTCGCCACCGATGAGCTGCAACTCGTTCCGTATGTTGGCTGTCAGAGCCATTTCGAGTAGCATCGCTAGCGCATCAACATACCAGATTACAAGATTCTCGTTCGGGTTGTAGAACTCGTCCATCTTGTCGAAAAACTCGATATCCTTCTTTCCGTCAATCTCGTTCACAATAAAGACGTGCGAGATATGCTCTACGCTTAAATTTCTTCTCGCACGGCTCAAATACTTGGTATGCTTGCCATCTGTTTCCTCACTACCGAAATCAGCATCATCCCCGGACTTTGCATCAACGACGCCTCCCACAGTCGCGTACTTGTCGTCAGGATCTGGAGCGATATCTGTAATTTTGAATACCAGATCAGGAAGCTCATCACCGCGATCATCTTCACCACCAGCGTCTGGATACGTAGGCGTCAGAGTGGAGAGCGCCGCATGTCCAACTTCTTCAAGCCGGGTGCCTGAGCTCTGAGGGAGTTCTTTGTTTGCTCGAAGAAGCCGCATGTGATTGAGTTCTGTCAGCATATATCGCGGGTTCGAATGGATCCGCCCAACAACCTTGTGTGAGTCTTTGGCTAAATCCTGAGCAATGTCCTCCTCAAGTGCCTGAATCTGTTCCATGGCCTCAACCGGGTCTTCGAGATACTCGGAATCGCCCCCCAACATTGACAGGGGTAAGGTGTAGACCAAGCTACCAGTCGTGAACAACGACTGCATTTCGAGGTATGAATCAACCTCCGAATCGGGAACGAGAAGCAGCGTAGGCTGGTCCTCTCGTAGCGCATATATGTAGACACTTGTCGCTTCCCGCTTAGGATTCCGTCCGCCAATTACTGAGACTCGGAGCCCATCTTCTGTTACCCCATGTACCGAACTTGGCAGGCTTTGAGGCTCAATATGGTCCAAATCACGGTCTATCGCCGTGACAACTCTCTGCATCACGGGTTCCCATTGCAGGTCGAAGAACCTCCATTCTTCAAACGGGACTATTTCCTCGTGTGTTTCGCCATACTGACCAGTGCAACGCGTTCTGAAAACCCGCTCCGACTCATCCTTTTTTTTACTCCGTAATTGCCCTCTGCACTCAGGACAACGTTGAGGAGATTTCAACTTAGCATCCACTAACCCGGTCCCAATAAGCGAAGAAGGAAGTGTCTCTTCTAATATTTCTCCCTCTCGAAGCCGCAAATCAATCGCCTCAGCTACGTCATCTAAAGAGGTCCCGTTCATACAACATCTTCCTCATCGAAGAAGTATCTCAGAGCGAGTTGCGCATCGTCGGATAGCCGAGCGTTATCCGTCGGACGGTAATCTCCACTCCGAACTGCTACGTTGCGGTTGTCGATGGAGAGAACTAGAGCGGCATTTTTGTCATCAGCGGTAGCGAGAAGATCAAGGAAACTATCGCGCATCTGATCAACTCTATCGAAAATGGCCTCTAGTCCTTCACGACCGACTAACGAGAATTCTTCTGCGGCCACCGAGGGGTCGTCAATTACCTGAGAGCCGTCATACTCGATGGTCTCCAAGCACTGTATGACAGATTCCTGTTTGTCCGGTGGAAGTGAATCAGCGTCGCGGACCCGTTCTTTCGCCCGGTCGGCATGATTCCGTATCAGTTTCCGAGTCTGTTCAATCGGATCATCTGATCTTTGGATTACGTCGGAAGCATCCTCCTCCAACTCTCCCGCTGCCTCGACCTGCTTTGTGGTGAGTTTGCCCACGAGATCATCTACCTCAAAAGCCTGACTGAAGAGCACGTTCAGAATCTGCTTCCAACCTTGCTTCCCATCTGTTAGGACTATCGTGGTGTCTTCCCCTCTTGCATCGATGTAGACACGGCTCGACTTGACGGCGCGGTATGTTCTCGTAGTGACTTCTGGCTCGGCAGGCTTTTCACTGTCGTCATCTTCCCGAAATTGAAAAACACGAACCTTGCGTGGTTGAATACCACGCTCGGCTGTAATATGGAGTACGACACTGTCAGTTCCTGATTCCTCAATTTGGACTCGTACTGCCTTGTTCTGGTCGTCAGAGTTCCACTGCTGGTGGAATCCCGTAACAGTGTCTTCTATCCCCTCTAATGGAAGGTTCTCATCGAAGGTGTAGGTTTTCGTTGAAGATACCTTTCTGATTCTTAGACCCGACCACTATGTGGTCAACCTCACTTGAAAGGTCCTCTTGAAGAACCTGAAGAGCAAGTTGGTACTTGGAGTCTGGTGCTTCTTCCTCAAAGTTCACTTCATACTCTTCGGCAAGAAATCGGATTGTGGTATCGATGCTGACGTTCTCGTCATCAAATCTATCATAAATTGCCAGCCATTCGCGCGTCTCTTCTGCATACTTGGAGGAGAGTGCACGTTGGAGTCCCTCAATTTGGTAATCCGACTTGGCTGAATCTCCAGATTCAAACAGACTCAGGGCATCATATAGTGTTTGTTTCCGTCGTTGCTGTAGTCTCGAAAAAACTTTTTCGTCGTAATCCGCCGCTACACCAGATGCTGTCATATGGCTTAACACCCAAGCGTTAATACTTGTATTTTACTTGCACACTGAATGTTGCTCAGATGATTTTACTAATCCGGCTTAGCCACTAAACGCATATCCTCCAGCAACTGCTCCTCTTTGTCAATACCTGCAGCATCCAGCGCATCATCCCACGACCCGAACGCCTCCTGATAATCATGGGCAGAAAAGGCACCGGACTCATTCATATCCGCTGGATACGGAATCCCCTCAACTTCCTCATCAACCCACTGCAGTTCCTCAATCAGCTCTGCTTCCGAAGGACCACTCGGTTCAGACTCCGACTCTTCATCCCCAGATTCTGCGTCTTCCTGCTCTTTCTTCGCTTCTGTTACTTCTGTGTAGTCTTCCTTCGTCACGTAGTCCGGAACAATGCCTGCCTCTTGGCAAGCCTTAAACAAGCCTCCGAACTCATCACGAAACCGGTCAGCAGAGTAGTTAGAATTGGCCTCAATTTCATCCTCGTCCGGTAGATGGCCGAGGCTCTGCGCTACCGAAACCAGATCCATCAACAGGTTTCGGTTGCGGATGTTCTCTGACACATCCTCGGAACTGTCTGACTCTTCTGTCACGTACTGGTTCAGACCACTATTTTTACGGACAAAATCTTTCGCCTCTTTTGTCACGCGGATGTAACTGTTATCCCCCTGTAATAGAACGGGTTTAGTTCCGATTCCAGATACTGCTGAACCTCACTTCCCGAAGCCATGTCTCACTGGTTCTTCAGTTTAGAGTTGCTAGTGGGCTCAAGCCGGACGAGATCTAACAGTCGATCATACGCCTCATCAGAGACCTCACTAAGCTTCTCTTCGATGTTGGCTTTCAAATCAGCTCCAAATCGGAACCGTCCTGCATCCTCATCATAACTCATCGAGTCTTGATTATTCGAGGGCGGCATACTATCTCGTTACCTTTCGTTTCAAGGCGAGGTGTATCGTGTTTTGTGGTAAGCAATGGGAGGGCTGACCGACTGACTTCTTTGGCGGATAGCGAGAAGATCGTCCTGTTTACGGCCCACTCAGAAGAAGGTCAATTTATATATTCATCTGGCAACACAAGAATGCCTAATATCAACACCTACGCCAACTGCCTCGACAGTAGAGTGAAATAAGGAAGCGTAGTAATAATCGCAGTACCGATGATTAAGCAATCCCGGTTAATTCTCTCCACTTTAGTAAAATACAGGGGTCCATTCACACGTTTTCCGACCCGCCGCTCTGTGTTATTTCAGTTGCGTCGACCTCTCCGGTCAAAAATCGATAACCGAGATTGGTAAGACGGTAATTTGAGGCATCTACCCGTTGTAAAAGACCTGCATCCTCCAGTTTACGACATCGCCGGGAAATGTATTCTCCAGTATAGTCGATGTTAGCCGCAATGACCGAAGGCGACGCTACAATGTCTTTCTCCTGTAGAAACTCAAGAATACGCTCATCCGCCTGTGTCATCCACTCTATCCGAGGCCTCATCTACTCCCTACTACAGAAAAACGAAACCTAAGGACAGGTGGAAACCTACCTATGGACATAGTATACCATATTTATAGACATAGATTTTTGTGGTTGAAGATAGAACAGTCAACTATTGACATGCCTGACTCACAAGAAGGGCCCACAATCAGCCAATCATGCCAGACATCTCCAAGCTAGACGATTTCATCTCTTCATTATATCATGCCCTTCGCGCAGCACGCCGAAGGTATGCTATCCAATTTTTGAAAGAAGCTGATAACCAGAGGCTCACGACACGAGAGTTGGCACGTAAAATAGCCGCTGTTGAATTGGGCGTTCCCGAGCGGCAGGCTACTGGTGAACCATATCGAAATGCCTACAATGCTCTCTCGCAGACCCATCTACCCACACTTTCGGATGCGGGGATTATCATCTATGACTCCCAGAGACAGGTTATCAGACCAGCTGTCAATTTCGATCTCGCAGCATTGCTGATTGATACGAACACTCCTACCGTCCATGTATTTTCAGCACTCATTGAACAGTCTAATGAGAGCAAAGAGTAGAGTAATCGCAATCGCTCATAGAGCAAACCGATAGACATCCTCAGCAGAAATAGTAGTGGCCGAAGGGAACGGCCACCAGTAACAGCCATGGAAACAGAACAGCAGCCAGCCTCCGATTCAGAAACGCAGATAGAAAGATTACGTGATGTCTTATCACCAGACCGATTCCGCGAGTGGTATGACGAACGTCAGTACAGGGAGAACATCGAGAACGGAACACCGTATTTCAATGGACCGGCATCCATTCCTAAGCCCGAGCGACATAGTCCGAGCAGGCTACTCAAGTGCCATCGGAAGGTGTTCTACCAGCAGTGCAACGCCCCCGAGGAAAGGTCTGATCCTGAGGGAATCTTCTGGTTCGGGACGAGGTTCGAAGAGGATATCGCCTTCCCGTTTCTTGAGCGTGCGGTTACAGACTCAGAAACCTACGTCCAGAACTCTGTCTGGGTAGATTTCCGAGTAGAAATCAAAGGAGCCGAGTTACAAATCAAAGGCGAAACAGACCCAATTATCGTTGATGTAGATGCTATTCCAGTCCTCCCGACAGAAATTAAGACCAAATCTTCTGTAGAGAACACGACCAAGCCGAACCGGGCCCACCTCGCTCAGATACACGCGTACATGGTCGGACTCTCAGAAAAGTACGACATCGATCTGACTAATGGAGTCATCATGTATGCGAGTAGGGAGACAATGGACGTCAAGATATTTCACATTGAGTTCGATCCAGAATTCTGGGAAGACATAGTCCTCGAGTGGGCAGCTGAACACACCCACTACCGTCTCTCTGACGAACTCCCTCCCGACGAGCCTGAAAGTGACTGGGAGTGTGAGTTCTGCGCTTATCATGAACGGTGTGGACAGGGGCATAGACACCCCTCTAATTGTGGACCCACTGGACTTTTGACGCGGTACTCAGGGTATCCATATGAAAAGCTGGTTAATTATCTTGAATCCCATGCAGATGCGAGATTAACACCATCAATTGCCTTTGAGCACGAAGACTTGGCGGACGAATACGGCGTCTACGACTGGGAGTGCACTCGATGCGATAGAACATACACTTGGGATTCGGTAGAATGGAACGGAGATGTGACACATCCCCCGCAGTGTCCGACATGCTTTGAAACCGATTCCATAGGCTTGCTTCGTGGACCGGAACCAGACGATCAACTACGTTCAGGAGACTACAATGTCTCAAGATAGTTGGCTACACCTCGATGATCTCAGAGAGAGCTGGTTATTCTTGATTACTGGCCGGATCGAGCACTCCGAGATACACCGAGATTCACGGAACTCCGACAAAAAAATCGAGTACTGGGAACTCGGAGTCGGAAATCCGGAATCATTGGTGAGGACGACAGCAGCAAGTCTATCAGGGAAGCAATTTCACTCGCAATGCGATCTTCTTGATGATCTTCTCGGTGAATTGCGAGACCACCGTTATGAAGATACACTCCTTATTACTACTGATCAAGCCACTTTACAGCGTCTTCGGACTTGTTTGATGACAACCGACATCGAAATACCTTCGCTTCGTGGACTTACCCACGTCGATGTTGAGTCTCAGTTACAGTCTCAGTTCGGGCAATCTCTTGGAGACTATGGACTTACTGAGGAGGAGTTTCAGGGTCCACGAATAACTGACGATAATCAACAGCGTATCGTGCCTACAGGAACAGTCAAGCGAGTCTGGGAAGTTTGGCGAAAAGCCTATCGGTTGATTCCTGCGGGTTCGCTTGAGGGGGTACCGCTATGATTCTCGCTAGTAGTCACCTCACACTCACTGCTTTCGGTGGAACGGGTATCGGTGAGCCCCAATGACAGATGAAGATCCAACATTCATTCGTCGAAAATTCACGATCACTGAGGTTCTTGACCTCACGTTGCAGCAGATGGCTGCACGGCATTACCAAGGGAACGTGAGTCTCTGCTTACGTGCTGCAATTGAGAGCCATCGCCAAATCCTCGAAGGAGAAGGACAATTTGCACTCCAGCAGGTACAGCGAAAGTTGGAGAATGTGGAGCATACCGTTCAAGAGATGCAATCTAAGCTTGATGAGATTCCTGTAGAGACAGCTGAAGAAAAACAAAACGTGGACTCTCAACCGATTTTGTGTGGCATCCAACTGACAGATGAGATGTCCTCCATAGTTGAGATTTTAGAGAATGCTCATTGCCCACTACGTCTGGGAGATATACTTGAACAAACAGAACTGACCCCAGCACACCTTCAGCCAAACTTGTCTCGATTAGTCGACAGAGGGTTAGTGGTCATTACAAGAGACGGACGACAGCGATTCGGGCTTGCTGGCCGGAGTAACAGTTCTCGGAATAGGGAGGGAGAGCGGTGACATCAGACCAAGACATTAGCAATATCCAGGTACCAGACGGGCATGCCAGAGAATACTTACAGCACGCAACGGGGCTAAAGTTGGCAGCAAGTACCAAAGATACCTACGAGTCTCAACTCCGTGGCTATGTTCTGTTTCTTCACGATAGCGGGACATCAGTCATGGATGCAACGTTCAATAATGTCTTAGAGTTCGTAGAAGAGTGCGTTCGGACAGGGAATCGCCAATCGACGATTGAGGGGAAAGTATCGGTTGTTTCAGAAATGTACCGATACATTCGACTCAGAACGGAAGTCGGAGATGAACTTTCACTGGAGCCATTGCGATTGACTGAGATTGATGTGAGTCGCTACCGGACACCGGAACCAATCAAACGAGAAGCATTGTCCCGAGAAGAGTTGAGACAATTGTTTGATGCCTTTGATTCTTATCGGAATCGGCTCATTGCCGTGGTCGCAGTTGAGACTGGTCTTCGAAATTCGGATCTCCGTGAGCTCCGAATAGCCGACATTGACTTTGACAACTTGGAAATCCACATACCCAACCCGAAGGGGTCAAAACCATACGATGTCCCGATGAGTGATGATTTAGCATACGAACTAAACTTCTGGCTAAAACATCACAGGAGGGGATACGCGAACTCGGGGGAAAGCCCGTATCTGTTTCCGAGTCAGCATGGTGTGAGGCTTGAAACGAACAGTAGTCTGAATAGAATTATCCGTGATGCAGCTGACCAAGCTGGGTTACAGGAAGTCATTGGGGAGTCACAGGTTAGAACAAAAAGAGAAGAGGTAGATACACGACAGTGGTACCGTGTAACGCCGCATGTGCTCCGCCATTCGTTCATCACACTCCTTGCAGATGCCGGCGTTGATATTTCTTATCGGCAGTTGGTCGCTAATCATACGAGTCTAGATACAACTCGGGGCTACACTCACCGAAGGGACGACAAATTTGCACCAATCCGGCAAAAATTCACACCACCCCGATAGCTCAGAAGAGAACGCCTTCTACGGATTAAATAAGCTTCAGTCCCTCAGATCTGAAATTCAGCGGATTTGCATTATTTGGACATTCCATATCAAGGTATAAAAAGTGGTATAGATTAGCTAAGCACTCGATTAGTACTACGGAAGTAAAATCTATAACTTGACCACGAAAATAAGCTATACCACTCACATAGCTTAGAAGATGAACTTTTCAACAAATTAAATTAATGTTATTTTCTCTGAATCTGTAGCTCAGCAGATTGTAGTTATTACAACTCCTCTGTATCAGATCGCCAGATGTGAGAGCGATCGCTTGTTTTCTTTATATACTGGCCAGATCGCAATATCTATATGTCAAGCAAACCATAACAATATTGCCACGCAGTCACGGTAACAACTAGCAGGCAACACGACGGTTGAATATACGGGCGCAATTGCAGATTAGTTGTGGTAATAAGTTAACTGAGTAGACACGCCTGTTGTCTGACTGTCGGGGCATCAATCAAGACTATCAAGTAAACTCATGGAACAACGAGAAGTTTCAGACTCCATCGAGAGGAGACGCGTTGAAAGCCACAGCTACAAAAAACGAGAGAAACAGGCGTCAGGAATTAAACAGCAATGACTGAAATTACCCGTCGACGAATTTCGCTCCCTGTTGACTTTGATAAACGATTGATCGAACTCGCTGAAGACCATCATTCAAGCAATGTAAGTGGATTTATTCGCTGTGCGGTGCAGTCGTATGAATCCTCACTGGATGAACAAGAGAGACGGAAAGAGATGCTGTCCACTCTAGAAGAACTCAGACGGGAAATTGACGAATTGCGCCAAGCGGTTGAGGACCCAGATGACAAAACCAGAATGACGGGACCCCCACCTGCAAAGTTGAAAACTCAAAATGAGTCCAAATTAAACCCGGCTTCAGTCCAGCGTAGCGTGCAGTCAGTGTTGCTCGACGAAGGAAAGCTCGAATTGGCTGAATTAGTGGAAGCTGTTGATTACGGTGTTTTAGAGACTCAAAAAGCAACTGAGGCACTTATTGAAAAAGAACTGATGGAAAAAGAATCCAACGATGAGACAGTTGAATACAAAATCAAAAAATAATGTCTGAAAAAAACCACTCATTTGACACAGGTATGGAAGTAGCAGATGAGTACTTGAACACGATTGTCGATTCAAATGTAGAGGTATCCACGGCAAAGAGCTATGAGACGAACTTGCGTCAATACGGACGGTATCTCGATCGAGAGGGTCTCTCCCCATATCAGGTTACCATTATGGAAATAAAGGACCATCTGGGGGCTCGAGCTGAACAAAATCTTTCTAAGAAAACAATATCCAATGATCTCACATCAATAAAAAATCTGTACGAGTTTCTTCGCCTCAAGGAGGAGACACAGCCCGAATTAGATTTGTTCCTGCTCGACAATATAAGCGCATCAGACTTTAATACACCAACACTTCCCGATCAAGAACCACTACTGATTACTGAATTAGAAAAGCTGTGTGAAGCAACCAATTGTTTCCGTGACAAATTATTGGTCGTAGTTGGTGGTGAAGTCGGTGCACGAAATGAAGCCCTACGTTTAATGAAATTGTCTGAGATTGATCTACAGTCCAACATGATTGACGTTAAGAACACAAAAAGTGGAGGTTCTGTAAATATCCCAATTTCTGATGAATTAGCGATGCAACTGGAGCGATGGATAAGGGTTGAGCGTAAGGCATATTCATCTAAAAATAGCGGCTATTTATTCCCGTCAAGAACTGATAAAAAATTAAACAGCAATAAATCACTCTGGGACATTATTCACGATGCATCAAATAAAGCCGGGATCCAGCGTGTGGTTTCAGAGAGGGAATTCAGTAAAGCAGAAAAGAGACATCATAATACAGAGAATGGGGTTCGGCGTCAGTATCGTGTGTCTCCTCATACACTCAGACATACATTTGCTCACCTACTTGAGGAGGCTGGTCTTTCTTCTAAAGCGCGCCGTGATGCGTTAGATCATGACAACTTATCGACAACAGAAGAACATTATTCATTCTCTGAGTCTGAATACGAAGAACAGATACGAGATCTGTTTCACGATAATGATAACGAAAGTCAACCATAGATAGAATTATAGTAATTCTTTTACTAATGCTTACCTGTCTCGAATTATATATTTGGGCTGGTAATATAGATATATCAGAACTGCAAGATGGTCACGGAATGACCATCTCAGACACTCAAGTCTCCTCTTTTGGGCGTCAAATGACCATTCAGTACCCACTGCCTTTTTACGTATGTTTATACTAAAATCAGTCCAAGGAAATTAATGAGCAGATCATCAAAATTACGGAATAGTATGAGTTCTTATGTATCTTCAAATGGTATGAAAGTCATTAGTTGGAAAGAGAGAAATCATCTCGAGTATTCTCATGTGAATTTCAAAACAACACTGTAACTTCTATTTTATATGGGAGACACTCCACCTAGAATTTTAAAAAGAGACGATAGAGGTCAATTGAAGAAACGTCGTGCTCGTATTAGCACATATAACGATAATATTGCGGGTGTCTGTATCTATCTTTCTCCATCAGATCTTGAACTACTTGGAATCTCCGTGAATGAAGTTTCCCACATTGCGTATCAAATTGATCAACAAAACAGTACAATCGATGTTAAAGGAACTCCAAAAGATGAAACAGCAAATCAGGGATAACGATCAGTCTATTCAATGGGTGATAGATTACGTAGCTAAATACCCGAGCTAATCTCGGGAAGATAAAGTAAGTTGCCTCCTCAATCATCAATGCCAGATATCACCGATGAAAAAGCCGTTGCGACGACTTATCCACCGGAGTCTCTCTATAATTCCTGGAGGGACCATGCAGATTCACTTGATTTAGCCATTAGTCAGTACATCATTCGGATGGTGGAAGCTGGGCGTAAGCAAGTCGATTTTCAGGAAACTACTAGTGATTCAGTCCGACAGCTCCGACAGCAACACGCAGAGCTTCATCAAGAACTTGAGCGACAGCGCCAAAGGAATCAGGAACTTGAGCGTCAACTGCATCAGACAGAGTATGCCGATATTCGCTCTTTTGTGGAATCGAATTCGGGAGTGACCTCTCCCGAAATCATACAGCAGGTCGCTAATACTGTCCCCGGCCGAGTCGCTGGTCATCTGGACGCGCTTGAGGGAGAACTAATCGAGAAACGGGACGGCCGCTACTATTCCATAGAAACCTGAGTAAATGCAGGCCTGCCACAGATTTCGAGATATAACATGAATCGTCGAAAGGGAACTAAGCCGGAACAGTTCGCAGGGCCATTTCAGGAGTATGAACAAATCCCCTCGCGGTATCGACTCGAAACCTATACTGTTCAATACCAGAATGAAGACACCTGGAAGCAGTACCGAGACGAAGTTCTACTCGAAAAATATGATTCGGATCATATGAAAGAAGCGGCTCACAAAGCCGAAAAATCTTGGTTATCACATATGACTGAGTGTGGGAGGCACCACGCGCTCGCAACACCAGAAGATGTAGATGCCTGGTCCCAACATCTTCTGAATGGAGATCGATGCCTGCGTACCTGTTATGAACACTACTTCGTTCGAATCTACAGGTTCTATGACTATCTGAAAGAGAATTACCGACATCCGCATCTCTACAATCCCCTCCTCTTAGCGGCAATCGAATACGAGGCTACACACGACATTTGGATGTACCGTATCGATAACCGCCCCGAGGTGGTTGGCCGTGGGTAGTGGTGATGAGAGTCGAACTACTGCCTCAGATAGATTGGAGACTGATGAAGTCGATAAAAAATTCGCTTCGGCTTTTAATCAAGAAACTGACCCACTGGCCCAATACAGTGATCAGTTTCAGGACCTTCCCGACCCGTTCGAATATTTCATCGCCAATGTCCTCAACAACCGAGATTCGATTGAAGATCCTGAAACGCTAGACCACTATCGACGTACATACCGACAATGGCGAAAGCACATCCAAGCGATCACTGCAAATCGTCACCCTGCATGCCCAAATCCGAAACACGTCCAGAGGTTCATTGAGTGGCGCCGGGATGTTCACGCGAATAACCCACAGACCATCAAGGGAAAGCTATCGAGACTAACTCAAGCATATGAATATTGGCAGGAGAAATCCAACTTTCCACATCCACCAGACTGGAATCCGTTCACACTGGCTCGTAAGGAAACGCGACTGGGTAAAAGCCAGAAAAAGGATCACTATGTACTTTCGCTATCGAACCTCCGGAGTGTTTTCCGCCAAACTGCGAACATCCGACGTCGGGCGATTATCGGTTTACAGTTGAAGCAAGGCCTCCGTGCAGGTGAGGTCTGCAACCTTCGGCTTTCAGATATCAACATCAGTCACTCAGAGTTACAGACCCAGTATCCAGAGTTGGGTACTCACCGAGCTTTCGGAGAGCACAAAGGCGCGATCTATATCCCGCATGATCGAGATGGAAACAAATCTTCGAATCCCCGCCTCATCCCAGTAGACGACGAACTTCGCTGGCTATTACTCCGTCATCTGCTGACTCGACCGCAGGTAAATGAACCTTGGGCCTTCCTTTCCAGACGCACCTTCACGAAGATGGTCCCACAAGGAGTTAATAAAGAATGGAAGACGACCTTCCACCCAGAGTATGCAGAGACAGACCAAAATGCGCCTATCACGAGCCACTATGGTCGACACTGGTTCAGTTCCTATTGCCGACTTGCTCAAGAGATGGAACGAGAACAAGTTCAGTATCTGAGGGGGGATCGCGTCCAGCCACTAAACGAATTTCCCAGTGCAATCGACGACTATCTGCATCCAAACTATGCTCTCATAGAAGAGCCGTATCGGAAACATATCTTCAAACTCAATATCCGATTCAAGCATACTCAGCTGGACTGAGTCAGACTAGAAGTTTCTGTAATCTGGCCTCCTGAGGTCATCGTATAGTTGCTCGGTCGCCTCTCCATCTCCGCCATCTAGCTGTGCTCGATAGCTCTCCAAGCGATTGTTAGCTAGTATTGTGGATCTTACACTATATCGATTACCAAGATGTTTGCTTGAAACCACGGTTAAAGGCATGAATTTTTCCAAACATTCTAGAAGTTAGCAATTTGTTCTGTCGAAGGCCTCTCTGTAGCCGAATTCGCAAGCAATGAAGCCTGCGGAAATCGCTTTCAGGAACTGTTGTGGGTCCTAAGCAATCCTGTTCCGCCTCCGGGTTTGAGATAGGCAGAGAAATAAAAGCGGCGTTAGACATCACGGACGACTGTAGAGATTGCGCTCCACGTAGGGACGCTTAGATCTGCAAAGCGCGTCATTGAAGCAGGAAGTACTGCCGCTAACAGTAATTGATAATCGATTTATCTACTTAGACTAGACCTTATTAACACTCTATGGAAAAACGGCTATATCAATTCCCACTCTATGTGTGATATGGCCAAGGTGGATTCGAAGGGGCGAATCGTCCTACCGAAAGAGATACGGGAAGACCTCGGGATTACTGCTGGGACAGAAGTATCCATCCGCGAAGAAGACGGCAAAGCGGTCGTTGAGCCCGAGGACAACCCCAAACAGATTATCGAACACATGGAACAGCTCATCGACGAGATGTCTTCCGAACAAGGGGAGACGAAACCGCTTAATAAAGGAGCTGACCCCATTGCCCAGCAGCATAGAGGCGCGATCCGAAGAGGCACGGAAGAAAACAACGAGGAGTGACGCGTTCGATACCGAGGTCATTCTCTCACCGACGAATTTAGCGAACCATCTACTAGTGATTTGCAGATATGGAACGCGGTTCCCCGAGACATCCCTCTGCAGGTGTGCGGTCACGTCATCTGATAACTACTAGTATTTCTTCTGGAGAACCCGGTGACCTAACCCAGTCGGTCCAGAGAGATCATAGTTATCTTCCTTCCGCAAAGGTAAGTAGTCCGAACTGTGTAAAATAGAGGGTGTATCCAAGAAGTCGCATACTAATATGCGTGTAGGGTGTCATAGAACGGTCGGCACGCCTGTTTCGAACGGTAAATACAGAAAAGGGGCCTTGTTTAGACGGTCAATTAGGTCAGCGCCCTCGTACAGTCACGCTGACTACAACGACATCTTTTATCGGGACTTTTGACCTGCCACCACCAAACGCTGAGAATCAAACGCAAGGTCAGTTCGGTCAAAAGAGGCGTAGAGTCGAATATTTTCGAATCCTGCTCGCATGAACATCTGTTTCAATTCAATTGGCGCGTACATTCGCACCACAAAGGAGAATTTTCCACGGTACTCCTCGCTATCATCATCAAGCACCCGAAACGTACTCTGCATTCGAGAGTCAGTGGGATCGCACTCACGTGTTTCAATGTACACCTGACTGTCAAGTGGAAAAACACCGTCAGTATCGAAGTTACTCAACACCCCTTCTTTGTTCGCCAGTTCAAGTAGGAGAACGCCACCATCTGAGAGCCGGTCGTACATACCGGCAAGCACCTCTTCGTTTGTCTTGTCATTGTAGTATCCGAACGGTAGTGTTTAGTTTGGAGCATTGTGCCAGCGAGCGAAACTTTGGAGCCATTTTTCGGCTGTTTTCGGTTCGACGTGGCTGAAGCAGTTCGAAAAAGACGACGTTCGACGCTTCAGCTCTCGGAAAATTCGCTCGACAGCGTTCCGATTTCCGTGGCGACGTATCTGAAATCGGAGCCTTGCTCATTGAAGTGCGGTTTGGAGGTGTTGAGCGCCATCCACGAGAAAGACGGCAGCTTCGACATCGTGCTTCTGCCGCAGTTCACGGAGAAATATTTCGGTAAGAGCGGTAGTAGTCGTCGTAAACAGCCTGACGTGAAGCAGTTCGTTCGTCTGTGGATCGGCGGCGGCGTACAGCCAAAATTGCTTGTCGTTGATCCGAATCACTGTTTCGTCGAGCGCGACTTGATTTGGTTCTTTCCCGGATTCTGGCTGTAGATCGGCTTTCTGGACCCAGTCGTGGATGGCTTTTCGACTGCGTTGGACACTCAGGCAATCGAGTAATTCGACGGTATTCGACAGTGACAGCCCCGCAACGTGCGATTGAATACCCAGCGCCATCGCTGGCTCGGGTGTCCGCTCGCGCTCCACAAAATCCAAATCAACCCACTCTCTATTTCCGCTGAGGCGGCTGATTTCTGGCATAGGCAGCAAGAAATCTGTCCGCCTCACCTTTCACGCTTAACTAAACACTGCCGGTATAGGGTTCTTCATTGGCATCTACTCAATCTTGCTATCGATCCCTGTATATATGCGCTCAATGGTAGTCGGTAGCCTCGCGTACTCGGTCAATATGCCTGATGCCGATTCCAAACCCTACCCAAAAAACCCGAAACCGAGCATCCTCGTTTTCATGAACCACTGGAACAGGATGTTGCTAAACGAGGAACAGTACATTCACAAGATGATTTTAGTCAGCTTCATCCGAGGGGAATTTAAGGAGGGTTCGGAGATGGGGATAGAAGTAATGAATAGAGTAGTATCTGATGAGCTAACATTAGAGGAAGCGTATGATGAGATGGTTAGAGAAGAACTCGGCGAAGACGCACTGGAGTCACGTTGGTTACGTAGAATAATGAAGCGGTATTTCGGGATGTAGAATCTGTCAAAATATGCGAATTTCAACAAAGTCAGGTTAGTGGCATTAGCTCAAACGGGTCTTAATCAAACCGCATAGCATCACAGATTATCAGAACCGCTCACGATTACCGAGAATGTAACCCAACAGTACGATAGAAAGTGTTCCAAAGAATGTTTCGAACATAACAATAACTTGTGCTCCTACACTAGATGGCAGCGGCGATGGGGGAGCAACTGTGAATGCAAGGACACTGAAAAGGATATTTTCTAAGGGTGTTGGCCTGACGCCCACATACGAGTATATTATCGTCGAAATCCCAAACAACGCCACCATCCAAATTAGGAGATTTCTGACCCTGACGCCATAACCAGTGAAAATCCGGGAGAGGAGAGATCCTAAATAATTTCTGGCACGCCAACCTCCTACGGCCTTCGCCTCACGACTTCGGGCACGGCGTTCCCTAACATGTATATCACGGGCTTTACCGATTAAACCGTAGTTATTGAACGCTGTTTTGAGATTGTGGTAAGCCTGTGCCGTGCTGTCCCAATCACCTGCGTCAAAGTCGGAACCTCCGTATAGCTGTCTAAAACCGAGTGAAAACCTGGAGGATGAATTGATTTTGTCAGCATTGAATCCCTCGTACAGAGGACCACCGATCGTCCCCCCATTCACAGATAAATTATTTAGGTTTGCTTCCCTGAGATCCGCTCCGGAGAGGTCAGCATTTGAGAAATCCGCGCCAGAAAGGTCGGCATGTCGGAGGTTCGCGCCGGAGAGGTCAGCATTTGAGAAATCTGCGCCGGAGAGGTCAGCATTTGAGAAATCTGTGCCGGAAATAATAGCACCCTGAAAGACAGCATTGGGCAGGTCGGCGTTTGAGAAATCAGTATCGGAAAGGTCAGCTTGCGATAGATTTCCATCCGAAAATTGGGTATCCGAGAAATTCATGTCGGAGAGATCTGCGTCCGAGAGATCGGCACCGGAAAGGTCAGCGCCTCTGAAATCCGCGTCTGAAAGTACAACATCCGATAGGGTCACATGGGAGAGATCAGCATTTGGTAGATCCGCACCAGAAAGGTCGGCATGCCGGAGGTTCGCGCTGGAAAGGTCGGCATGCTTGAGGTTCGCGTCGGAAAGGTCAATATTCGACAAATACGCGCCAGAAATATCAGCCTCCCTGAGGTACGCATCAGAAAGGTCGGCACCCGAAAGGTCCGCCTCGGGGAGGTCAGCACTCAGAAGATCCGCACCAGATAGGTTGGCATCTCTGAGCACTGCGTCGGAAAGGTCGGTATCCCTAAGCACCGCGTTCATCAGGTCTGCACGTTGAAGCTCCGCATTGGATAGATTTGCATCCCTGAACTTTGCGTCGGTCAGGTTGGTGTCCCTCATATATGCTTCGGGGAGATTTGCCCCCGTAAGATTCGAACTAGAAAAATCCGTCTGGAGAAGGTCTGCACCAGACAGGTTAGTGTTTGAGAGGTTTGCGCCAGTGAGGTCAGAGTCCTTGAGCTCCACCCTGCAGAGATCAGCATCCGATAAATCACTATCGCGCAAAGCGACATTCTCAAGTGTTATTTTATTTTTGAATTTACCGCTATGCAAATTTACGCCGTCAAGTAACTCCTGATAGGGCGAGTTCTGGTTTCGTATTGCGTCCGATGCTCGGGCCTCCTGGATTTTATGTATAGACTTTGTTGTTTCATCCGAATCAATGTGGAGCACACAACGGTCGGCTTCAGCCGAAGAGTTTTTTCGCCAGCAACAACTCTGCTGATTCGGTTTGTCGCCTATTTTGTGATCGGCTGGCCATGTGTAACCACAACGATTCGATGGAGAGCTACCCATGGTTATTATACACTAGACAGTCATTCATCCGACTCGTCTGTCCCTTCTTGTTGGGTAATCGTTGGAGCCATTTTTCCGGTCAGTGCGACATCTACATCCGTTATTTGTTCTGGTTCAACTAGTTCAATCTCTGCCGTTAATTTATGATGTAACCGCTCTATGGTGCCAACCCTCCCATACCGCCGGCGTCGGCGGTGAATCGTCTCAATCTGTTGTTCTGCCCAATCGCTCATCTCCCGGTCAGAGATCATTTCGATTATCTCCTCTGCTTCGTCTTCAACACCGAGATCCATCTCAGCATCCAGAACAGACTGGCATAACCGTTTCACTCGCGTTATTGTCCGGCTTTCGCCCGCATCCCGTTGAAGAATGTCGTTTTGCCACGTGCTTGTGGAGCTAATATCTTCAGTGAATGATGACACGACACCAAACACGTCTTCGGGGATGCTGTAGCGCGTTGGATCTGCAGATGCGATTATGTTGAAAATCTCTATTTCGTCTGTTGTCCGACGTGGGAAATTAGCGAAGATCATCTGTCCGGCGACCTCATCTCGTTGCAGGTTGTCTTCGTCAAAGATGGTCGTTTGCCACTCTTTTCGCCCAGAGTCGTATACAAGTGACACAAGCGTAACGAATCCTGTGTCGGTCTGCTCTGGCAACACAAAGTATTGTGGCTCTTCACGGCCTTCAACAGCCTCCAATGTTTCTTCTAACTCCCCAATTTCGATGCCGTGTTCCTCACAGAAGGCTCGGGCTGTACTTCGCAGATCATCGTATTTTGACCCGATACCTTCTAACCGGTCGTCACCGAAGTTCGCGCCGTCTTCGTCTAACCGTTCGTACGTCATCATGGTCTTGTGGACCTGCTCTTCTGCCGTATCCAGTATAGGGGCTGCATGACCGAACGTTCGCGCGATGTCACGAATCTTCTTTTGAATCCTGTCCATCAGCCCGAGTTGTTCCTTCAAATTGCCTGTGGGGACAAAATTGTAGATGAGAAGTTCATCGTGGCGTGTGGTGATCCGGTCGATTCGACCAATGCGTTGCTCCATCTTCATCGGGTTCCAATGAAGATCGTAGTTCACAAGCACCCGCGAATCCTGGAGATTCTGCCCGACGCCAAGCACGTCAGTGGTTATGAGAATGTCAATCTCTTCATCCGGGGTGACGTCGGCGTCTTGAGCTCGCGGAGCGAACCGCTTAACCAGTGATTCGTCAAAATGCTTGCCCCCATGTACGTACGCGACAGTCCGGTCGCCTCCACGACCGTCCACGGCTGCGATTTGTGTGCTATCGGGGTCTTCTCCCGTCAGTTGCTTAAATATGTGATAGACAGTCGGAACATACTGACTGAATACTAGTACTTTCTCAGACTCTAGTTCCCGGTCAAGAATAGATTGGAGACGCATGACCTTCGCATCACGCAACCCGTCGTCACTTTCTGTCTGCAAGACTGACTGTGCCTTATCCCGCAAATCCTTAAGTGCGATTAGGTCTTGGTCAATATCTTCGATAATTTCTTGACGTTTGTCACCGCTGACGCGACCGATTGCTTCGGTGACGTCGTCAAAGTCAATATCTTTAGCGAAGTCATCGGTAAACGTTGCTCTGATTTGCTCAACGGCTTGTTCTCGCGTTTTCGAGTCGCTTAATTCGCCGCGAGCAATTTGCCGGGTCACCCTTTCGCGTTGAATCAATCGGTCAATGGAATCTTCGAATGCTGCGAAGCTGCTTTCTAGACGTTTTAGCAGGTTGATCAGCATCAATACACTCGCGTTCTGATACTCAACGATGAGCTCTTCTTCCTCATCGCCGTCAGCATCGTATCGATCGGCACTCACATACGGGATGTTCAGTCCGCCAGTATCGGCATCTTCCGGTCCGAGAATCGTTTCGATGATCTCTGCATACAAGTCATCAAGCCTTGGATCATCCGGCGTGACGAGCCGTGGAATGCGGTCAGGAACTTTGATTGGCTCACCACCAATCGTGATCTCTTCGTATTCGTCTAAGATGTACCGGCGGTCACGTGAAATAACGACTTCTCGCAGGATAGATTCAATATCTTGTTCTAATTCATCGAGTTGCGACTGTTCGTGAGTGGAGAGGTCATCTCGACTGCTGAGGTTATCATACTCACGAAACGCGTCAGACGGTGTACGGCCATGTAACTCAATGTCGAAATCATCGTCGTCGGCAAAGACTTTCACGACATTCTCAACGTCACGGACAGAGTTCTGAATCGGTGTTGCGGTCAGCATGACGAATTTCTTCCCGCGTCGCCCGATCGATTGAAGTTTCGCATACCGTTGTGTCCCGGTGTTTCGTAAGTTGTGAGCCTCGTCGATCAGTACTAGGTCTACATTCTGCAGGCGCTGGATGTCCTGTTCACTTAGTCTAGATAGCCCGGCGAAACTCAGGAACGTCTTATCGGCGCGTGTCGGGAATTCACCGTCATCTTCGTCTAATAGGTCGTTCATCCACATCGATTTTAGCCGGTTTGGGGCGATGACCAGTACCTCATCGAGCGATGTCGTGTATTCTTTGACGAGTGGTGCACCGATGTACGATTTCCCAAGACCGACGCTGTCAGCAAGAATCACCCCGTTGTACTTGTCAAGCGGTCGGCGAGCTGCTCGGAACGCATCATCTTGGAATGCAGTGAGTTGTTCTTCGTATTCACCACGAATATCCTCCAGAAATGTCCCGTCATCCACTTCATATCTGAACTGTTCGACGATGAAGCGCTTAGTTGCTTCATATGGGGAAATAGTATTAACGTCGGCAACTGGTGGACCTTCGACCACGGGCGGTGTGGGCGGCGTGTCACCACCGCCAGAGACAGCGTCACCGAACTGCGAGTCCTCTATTCTATCGGCCATCAGGTCAGTATCAAATTCATCTGCGGCGGCCCATAACTCGTCGTACCAGTTTTCGAGGTACCTAATCGTAGCGTTGTCCTTTTTTTCGACGTTTAATTCGACGTTCCCCTGCAGCCCACTTGCCGACATATTTGACGATCCGATAATCGCCCGACCTAAGTCAACGTCATTTGGTGAGTTCTTAAACAGGTAGAGCTTCGGGTGGAAACGCGCTTTATTATAGATCCGAACATCCACTTGCCCAAGCTGAATGAACTCGTATAGACGCTTGACTCCAGGTTCAGCGTCCTCCTTGTCGAATTCATTTAAATTCTCACTGAACCCGCGTTTCAGCTCTTTGACCGTCTGGCTGGATGTATGTGTGCCGATAATGAGCCTAACCTCTTCGGTGTCTTTGATATTGTCCTTTACCAAGTCAAAGCCGCCGAGGTAGAAGTATCCAACCGCGATGTCGAGAGTGTTCGCGCGCGGTGCAAGCGCATTCACCCGGTCACTAACAGTGAACGTCTCATTGTCTAAAACATCGGAGTACGATGTCCAGTCCGGCGAGCCATCCTCTCGTTCAGGGTCGTCGGTCGGATTTGGAGTCGGTGAATCGGGCATAGGGATTGGATTACCAGAGGATTTAAACGATTAATACCAACGCGGAATGTATTCGACGTCCAGGCCGTAGATATTGGCAATTTCTTCGTCGATTTCTTTTTGCACGTCATCGAGCGTTCGATCGCTCTTCCCCGTTTGAACAGCAATTGCTTTATCAACACCATCGATAACAGCTTCCAATTGCTCATCTGTAGGGAGGGGGACCGGGATGACCCTCATATCAGACACCTGAACGTTAAGTGTCCCATTGATGAAGTGGTAGAGGACATATTTTGTTACCTCTGAATTCAGGATTGCGAGTAAGTATTTTGCTGGTGTGTGATCGGTCGTTGGGACGAGGACAACGCCACTGGAATCGACTACAGCGTTGTTGATATATCGGGCCTTGGTTTTGTATTTCCCTGCACCGCCGCGAGAAGCGAAAACAGCTTGTCGGAAGTAGTAGAACTCGCTCTCGTCGGCTTCAGTGTGGTCACGGTCTTCGGCAAAGTATGGAAGGTGAAGTCGCGCATTTCGGCGGTCGTGGATTTTCTTCAGGCTATCGCGGCTCCAGTCGATGTAGTACGTATCGTCTTTGTAATAGATATCGTCCTTGGACGCACCTTTCTCTATCTTCACCCACTTGTTCTTGTCCGGGTCAGTGATCCCTTTATGTTTTTCCCGGTCTGTGAGATTGGCTGCTGCTATCGTATCGGACTCGCGGACAACCCGACTCAACCACTTGTACGTATTATCGTTCTTTTCGATGTACGTGAAGTCATCATTTCGTTCCTTCAGTTTCTCAGCTCCTCTTGTTCCATCAAGATATGCCATATGCTCTTCATTATCGTCCGATTTCAGGCCTTCGCCGCCCCATGTGATAAGCCCAAGTAATGTCACATCACCAGGTTCTAGCTCGTCAAGATGCTGGCTTTTGATTTTATCAAGATTTTCTTGTTGGCGATCAACGTCGTAGAGTTCCTCTTCCCATTCATCAATCAGATTCGCCGCTGGCTGGATGTATTGGTCAAAAATACTCATTTCCATATCACCCGGCTCAAAGAAACTGTTGCGAATACTTTTCCGGTACGTGCTAATCGGCGTATGATAGGCCGCGAGATCATCAGAGTCAGTCACGCGTTCGATCATATCATCCCCCGTTGGGGCTGGAATGTGGATGAGATTCCTGTAACTAGTTATCGGAGCTTCCAGCCCGTTAACATACCTCATCTGATAGTTTTGTTCTTTCGCGTCAGTGTGTCGTAAGGTGAAAATTGCTGCGTTAACGGCTGCATCGAACGTGTCGATGTTCGTGAATAGCAACTCCTGTAATTTGTTCGCCTGTAATAAGTTTCGGGTAGATGTCTTCGTGGCGATTGTGCGGAAAGTTGAATTCACGATGTAGGTGAATACCCCGCCCTCACGAACGAGTTCCTCACCACGGAAGACGAACTTCTGATACCGATCATACACCATCTTCCGTACCGGCTTCACATATTCATCCCGGCGTTCCTCGTAGAAACTGCTGAGCGACGGCATGTAACCCGGGTTTGTTCCGCCCTTGTAGGGCGGATTCCCGATGACGATATCGAACCCGCCTTCCAAGATGACTTCCGGGACATTGATACTCCATTTGAACGGGCTGCCGTTGTCAAGATCATCAACGACGTCTGACATCCAGTGGTCTGAGGACTCCCAACTGATTTTCTTATCAAGTTCATTTGTTAGACGCTGCAATTCAGCGTCAATTTCCCGTTTTTCTTCACTGTGAGCATTGACGTACTCTTGCCGGAGCGTGGCTATTTGATTGATGAGCCCGTCTTCACTGTAATCACTGGAGAGACTACCCTGATACTGACCGTTTAAAAGCGTATCGCGTAGCTCGGTTGGTTCGTAGTCGCCAACAAGACTATTCCCAACGAAGAATTTCAACCCGAGGTTCGGGAGCGCGTAACGGTCGTTCTGCTCGGTGAAGTCATCAATCGAGATGCGGAGGTCCTGAATGAGGTACAACCAGACGCGGAACTTACATAACTCGATACCTCCGCTGTCGATGTCGACACCATACAATGAATCACGGATGAAATGTCGCTTAAGCTCAAACCGGTCTATATCATCGTCAAGGCTGGCAGTCAGGGCTTCCACACTTGCCACCAGCTCCTCGCTCATGGCAATTATGAAGGCACCACTCCCGACAGCCGGGTCAACCACTTGGACGCTCATGAGCTTCTCCCGCATGTTGCGAATCGTCTCGTTATCAATTCCGGACGGTGTGGTGTGGTTCCCCACGAGATTGATGACTGTGTCTTCGTGTGCGCTGAAATCCTCCAAGAGGTACTGTTTCAACGCATTCTTCGCCATATACTCCGTAATTGGTTTTGGTGTGTAGAACGTGCCCTTTTCTTCCCTTTCGGCCTCCAGCATGAACATTTCGAAGATACGGCCGATGAATTCGGGGTCAACAATCAGTTCCTGCTCGCTCGGGTTTGATTCACTGAGCGAGAATTTGTACCGGCGAAGGAAGCCGTTCGGCTCACCGTGTTCGGTTTCAGTCGGATCAAGTAGTGAGTCAAAGAACGCCGGTTCGATTGAGACATCCTCCTCTATGGATTTCTGCTCGAACAATCCACCGTTGAAGTATGGAATGCGGCCAAGGAAGTCGTATGTGTCCTGTGAAGGGTCGCACAGGGCATCAAAAAATAGTGGCTCGAAGAAGTCGTGGTAGACATGCATATCCGGGTCGTCACGAGCCGTTTTGTATTTGTTCTCGATGTAGTCTTTGTCGTCGTTGAGCCAGCGTTTCTCTTCAACGAATAATAAGAATAAGACACGGTTCACGACCATCCGTGTATACGAATTTAGGTTCTTGTCCGGGTCGGGCAGACCGGTGATTGCGTCTTGCAGATCTTCTCGGAATATCTCTCCAAACTGCTCGTAGAACGTGTTTGTGACTTCACGAACAGAGAACGTGTCTTCAACGTCAGCTGCGATTGAATTCCGGTTCTGTCCAGGAGTTACATATAGATTGTCAAGGAAATCTAAATAAATCGGCTTGATGTCTGTGATGTCCGGGGTGAAGTACTTTAGATCAAAGGTGTATTCGACATCTTCTGAGGAGAACTGCTTTGCAATATAGAGGAATGTGAGGTCGTCAGATATCGGGCTGGTTAGCGGGCCGTCGTCTGCTTCTCGGGACGCAATGACCACAAAGAGTTCATCGATTGTGTTGCCTTGCTGTTTGAGGTGCTTTTTTAAATCGCTAAATGATGGGGAATCACTACTCTGTCCAAGTTCGATGTAGCGAATTACACCGTTTCCATTTGAATCGACGAGATGGGCTTCGTACCAGTTGTTCGTGCCTTGATCCCGGCGGAGTCCCTCAGGAATACTAACAAATTCACCGTAATTTAATCCATCTTCTTCTACGAGGTAATCTAGAACATCAAACCCGGTTGTAATGTCAGCAATCTTTCCTTTTTGAACCGTGGACATATGTTATTAACTGCGTTCCCTCCCTACCCGCTTAAATACTTGCCAATCTGCTGGACTCAAAGTAGCAGGCTATAGACCGTCTGTATTCACATCCTCCAATGAGAGGGAAGGATTGTCACTTACTCCTGGACACTCCACTGACAGGTAAGAGACTTTCCGGACATAGTCAGTATAAGTTCGTGTAATTCTACTGACGCCAATCCCATCAATATTGTTGCGTCCGGCGAGTTGGGCTCGGAAGTTGGTTTAGGGACTTTCTCATTAGACGTACCACGGTCCGAGTATGATTTTCATAAGTACCAGGGTCATTATGTCTGGTTTGGTAGGAATCACTGACTACTCGCGCTTTATCCATCTGGAAATATATTATCAGAGTAACAAAATCAGAAGACCAATCTAAAGAGGCACGAAATCACGTATTGGCTGAGCTATACCGGACTGCTGAACACCGCTAAAGACACTGGTTTCGGGGCTCAGAATGCTGTTTGTCAGGCGGACATGGGTGAGCCAGCGTCGCCGTTCTCGTTGGGGCGGGCTATTCCTGCTGCGAATGCTATGGGTCGCCCATCCCGGTCGCCACGTCGTCAAGGTCTTCTTCGACGGCCATTTCGGCGACTTCCATCTCCAACCACTCTTGGAACCAGCGGGTCCGCTTGAGTCGCTGGTGAATGATGGATTCAGCGGTGTCGCTCTCGACGCGTTCGCGTGCGTCCTCGCCGCGCTCAATGACGCGATCGACCATCTCGGCCGCATCCATGTGCGTCCGGGACTCATAGCCCATGCGCAACAGTATCAGGGCGGTCCCATTGGTACCAACCTTATCCAGAATATCCGCCTCAATGAGGCACTGGACTTCTAGAGGCAGGTCCTTCAGCGGCCCCTGGTACGAGTGGGCCTCGACGGCTGTGCAAACCTGTTCAATAAACGATTCGGGGTAGTCACCGTGTGCTGTCAGATACTCCCGGGCGATGCGGGCGCCGGCCTCCGCGTGGACGTCCTGTTCGGCCTCCAATTTTGCGATGTCGTGAAACAATGCCGCCACGCGGGTCACGTCCACGTTTGCGCCCTCACGTTCGGCGATGGTGGCCGAAATGTCGACGACGTTGAGGATGTGGTTGAACCGGTACTCCGCCGAGTGCCAGGGGTACCAGCGCATCCGGCCGCCCTCGTCCTCGCTCTCGACACTGGCAGCCAGATAGTCGTGGACGAACTCCTGCATCGCGTCGAACGCCTCGTCCGAGACTGGTGACTCCCTAATCTCGACGCCCACAACGACACCTCCGGCGATAGGTTCCGGTATTCATCTTACAAATAAGAAGGTCCGTTCGACTCTTTAGCGTTACGACAGGGAGAACTCCTACCATACTCGGCTCTGCTGGATTCAAACGGCATCACAAAACCAATTTTCGTTCTATGACCTTCTCGAGTCATATTAGCAATATACGTCGCCGGGCAATTACTGGCACTCAGCTGAAAGAAGGAATCCGGGCTGGAGAGGTCTGTAATCTCCGCATTTCAGAGATCCATATCAGCCACCAGGAATTGCAAAAGCAGTATCCGGAACTCGGAACACATCCAGCACTCGGAGAGCGGCGTGATGTTATGTATATCCCCCACGACCGAAGTGGCAACAAATCCTCAAATCCCCGTCTTCTCCCTATTGACGATGAGATACGTTGGTTACTACTACGACACTTGCTGACCCGTCCACAGGTTGACGAGCCGTGGGTATTCCTATCCAAGAGGACATTTACGCAAATGACTCCCCAAGGAGTCAATGATGAGTGGAAGGAAGCGTTCCATCCAGAATATTCGGAGACAGATGATTGTGCTCCAGTCACCAGTCACTACGGACGTCACTGGTTCAGTTCATTCTGGAGACTCGCTGAGGGTTTAGAACGCGAACAAGTCCAGTATCTGCGTGGAGACCGAGTCCAACCCATTGATGACTTCCCTGACGCCATCGATGAATACCTGCACCCAAACTACGAACTCATTGAACAGACCTATCGTCAGAATATTTTCAAGTTCAATATTTCTCTGGAACATGCCCAATTCTGATGCTTCGCGCTCGGCCCACCGTACATAAGTTCATTGCGGATTCTACAATCTCAGTCTTGTTGAAACCCTCAATCAGAGATGGTTTCAGTAGCTCTCTTGGACCAATAGGAAGAGCCCTAATAGTTTACAGAGATTGAGTCTAAATACTGAGTAACTGAATCAGGTGTAATTAACAATCTGTCGGCAGCGTGGGCTAAAATTCTATTAATAACAGGTTGTGCCGGGATATCAAAATCGGTCTCGCTCTTGATCAGTAACTCAGCAGCCTCGGTAAGGAGATGCTTTGCATCCCTGCGATGAGTTGTCGCAGTGACGCTATCAGACGATTTTGCTGCGTCGCTTATTAGACAATCGGCCTCAAGAATACGATTATATGCATCAATTTGATTTTTAATCGGCTCATTTATTTCATCAGAGCTGGCTTCAATCGTATTCAAGAAGTCTACCGCGGATTTCATCCCCTCCTTGTCCTTAATACACTCACACACTGCGAGAATTTCGTGTAGGCGAGCTCGGCTGTATTGTGAGCTATTATCTGAGAGAGAGAGTTCTACAGCATTAGCGAAGACAGTCGCTGCTTCTTCATGATCCCCAAGTTGCAAAATCTCAGCACCACGTTCAAGCAGGGTATCAACATCTTCTGTAGAATCATCTGAAACATCAGCTCGTAGGAATTTACCCCTCACAGAACCCTTGGTGAATTCGGTGATTTTAGTCCTGATTGGAATTTCTCGGAGTGGTCGTCCCCCTTCAATCTGAACAGGTATATTTTCATAGTCGGTTATACCGATACCCCCATTCCAAGTATTTACCTTTATAGAGAGTTCTTCTCCGATAGACAGTGTACTATGAGTGGTTCTTTTCGGTACTTCTACCCGCACACCATCTGTTTCAACACTAACAACAACAAGTGACAGGTGAGTATCTATATCTGGAAGCGATGCTGGTGTAATAACAGGGATATCAGGATATTCAGCGAGTACACCCTTATGGAAGGTGACGACCTCGTCTTCTGTGGGTCTACTGGATTCCGGAAGAGCGGAAACTGAGGCGACAATTCGTTCTCCATTGGTCTCGGTAATTGCTGCTCTCAGTGACTTGTCTGGTTGTGAAGAGGTTCTTTGGACTTTGACAACTCGTGGGCCGCAGGTCCCATAAATATAGTCACCACTGATATCATCTACTGAAATTTTAATTTCACCTCCAACTCCAACGGGTTCTGAATCTTCGTTGAGAGGAATTGGGCGTGCAATTAAGATATCCTCATGATCGTCTACAATCTCGACCCTGATTTCTTGGTGACCTTTGAGGTGGTCACTCAAAATCACGATACTCCACGGACCCTGGAAACCAATTCCAAACCCATCACCAATGATATTGATATAGACGGAAACATCGGACTCTGATAGGTTCTCTGGTGAGTCTTTATTTCTGATTCCGAGAAGTTGGTTCAATCCGCTAAGACCAGTATACTCTCCAAGGTCATCGAGATCATCCTGAAATTTATGTCGGTAACTGCCGGTCCAGAGTTGAGGGGTGAGGCAGTAAGCAAGACTCTCTGCATACTGGCCTCCAATAGTCATTTTGCCCTCCGTGGTTCTCGGGAGTGAACCGATATTGAGTTCTCGGCCCTCTCGTGGTTCCAACATCGCATTGCCGTTGTTGCTGAATCGATTAATCTGTCCGATATGGACGTTTTTCGAGGGTATAATTCCCGGAAAGTTAGGATTTGCTTCGGACGGCTTGTAGTCTGTCTTTTGGGGTTTGTTCGCTGGTGCGTTCTTTTTATTTGGTGATGATGAGTTAGAACTACGTGGTAAAAGATCTTGAGCCTTTCCGCCAACATAGGCGTGAGAATCAACATAAGACCAAAGCATATCTTGTTGCTCATCAGAAAGAGATTCAACTGATTTTTTTGTCACCTTTGAAACACCACCAAGCTCAACTTCACCCGGGGTTTCAGATTTGAAATGAAGGTCACCTAGAACCCTGAGTGGTCGACAGACATCTCGTGGTATTTCGACTTCATCGCCTGGTGAGGGAGCAGAATATCCCATCTTTCTAAGTAGTCGAACGGCGCTTAGCGTGACTTGATACGTACTCGGTCGCGCATGATCTGGATGGGGCTTCCATCTAACGATCGATCCATCTTCTGTTGTCTTATTCCGGAGAGTAGCCATATATTCATAAGACCGACAAGAAGTTTGAAGATGCCGGTTTAATTGATATCTCGGTTTCCGTAATAGACCCAATGTATAACGATTTGTCAATGTAGAATTTGTATTCCGTGGACCTCCAATGTGTTTCCAGAGATTGAAGAAGAATGCAAAAAGACCGATTGATTATATCATAAGAATCTGTAGGGGGTGGTATGTATATCGAGGCCGGAACAGTCTATGAACACGACAAGCATGGGGAGGTTGTCGTTCTTGATATACTCCGTGTGTACCAAATATATGAAAGCGACACTGCTGAAGGGACGAACAGCTCCGTTGTCGTCCGGTTAGCTGATGAGTGGGATGCGTACGGCCCACTTTGGGGTCGCAGCCAGGCCGAGCCACTCAATGCGTTTCTCACTGCCGTGGGGGATCCCATCGACAATGTCACCTTCAGCACTCCTGAAATGAAGGGTAATTCGGCTACCAAACCTGACAACTACTAGCCGCGTAGCGATGATGGGGTGTAGGCGATCAGTGGATTGGTGGCTACCAGGTTAGTGGATAACCGGATCGCCCGAGCATAACTTCAGCAAGTAGCCGGCACCCCTGACGAAGGTCTTGGTCACGGGCCGTTATTTTCGTGTCCGTGGGTTGTTCACCAACAAACCGACGTTTCTCGGGAATTGTAACCGCCCGACCGTCTGGAAGAACTGCTAGCCAAGTGACGGGGACGTGATACTCATATGCGTGACCGTCATTTGGGTAAATTCTTGCATCGCCTTCGGTTGGAACCCCATCGTATGGTGCACGAGTGATGCCGAACGCTTTGAATCCCCCTGAATAATTCACTTCCCCCTTGCTGACATAAGAGAAGATTCCGTCCCCGGGATTGATATTTGTAAGCTTTTGTTCGAATTTCTCGGGGCCATATGTCACAACCGTTCCTGCTTGATAGATTTTCGTACCGTCGTCTTTGAGATGTTGCGCATTTGTATTGACGATGTGGAAATCCATCTCAGACTCGTCGTTAACTAACTTATCGATCTGTACGCCCATCGGCCCTTCACCCTCTTTGAGGCTCATTTTGGTTTTTGGATTGACGGTGGTTGTTATTCGATCCCGTTCTTGATCTTCGTCTTTGCGGGTTGAGTTTTCGTCTTTGGCCATTGGCAGACTTGGGACCCATCTCATGAGTAATTAGCCCACCCAAATAAATCTTGGGAGCGCATGATACGTATGAGTGCTGCCCCAAGCCCTCTCGCGTACACGCGAACTATTGGCCACCCCATTTGTTCAACTGGAACACGCCATTCCGAACTTTGCATGGTGTCACTCAGAAACCCCTATGGGATAGGTGATGTATCGTATCGAACCGAGATTCTTCGCAAAAATACGTCGCAGTACGTCGATTTTGTCACCGGGTCATCTGCTAGGTAATATCTGAATATGGAACGCCTTTCCGGCAAGGCTCCCTCTCCAGCTGTGCGGCCACCATACTGATCTTCTACTAGATAGCCGTTGTGACAGCACTACCACTCGCGTATGCAAAGATGGCTTGCCGGCTGAACAGTGACCCGACAAAGTGGCTCCAAAACCGGGACATAGTCACCCCATGAGACCGACGATGTCAGGACGAACCATACTGTCTAACTGATGTACTGAGAAATAAGTCAACCGGCACATACCACACACTACTGCACTCTCACTAATCTCTTAGACTGCTCTGTACCCTTTGGGCTGTGAGGAGCGCTCACTCGGCGATGTTTTCCTGCCGATTGTGATTTGGACAACACACACGCCCGTTCTCGACGGTTGTGTCACCACCTTCAGCATGCATCACGACGTGGTCAGCGTCCCATTCGCTCCAGTCAACTCGCGCCCGGTCACGCGCCACAGCGATGTCCTCATCGTCGTCCAGCTGCTGTTTCTCTTCTTCGAGGCATTCCTGGCAGATGCGGTCGTCACGGAGGAATATCTCGACGCGTTGGCTGTGTGAGAACAGTCGTTGGTCGTCCACCTCGGTGACGCTCGGGTCGCTCTTCCAGAACTCGTTCGTGATGATCCAGTGGCGTGCGGAGACGGCGTCGGCGTTCTGTTGGCTGTTCGCCTTGAACCGCATGATTGCGTCGTCGTCGGTTGGTTCGTTCTCGAAGCGGTTGTACCAGTCTCGTGTAAATTCTCGGACAGCCTCATAGTGCCCGGTGTTAAACCGGTAGTTTCCGAATTCCAACTTGCGAATCAGCGTGTAGAGGCTGATGATAAAATACTCGTTGTCGAAGTAGACGACACTCCCGTCATCTTCAGTCATGACCGCATCCGAGTAGATGTCGTAGAGGAGATTCAGCATCTGGTCAACGCGCTGGATCGGGTCGCGCTGCTTGAACTGTTCTTGTGGCTCGTCTTGGCGGAAGCCTTCGGTTTTGCAGTCGAACAGTTCGGTGACGCGGTGCCCGGTGATTTTGGTTGGGCCGTTATCAACTTCGATGAGGATGAACCGTGCGAGCAGCCCGAGATGTTTCAGACGGTTATTCCCGTAGTTCAATAGGGGGAAAAAGTCGTGCCGGTCGGGGTTGTGGTCAAGACTCGTGTAGGCATCCATGTCGAATTTGATGTCGTCGGCACGGGTGACGATGTAGTTCCTGACCGGGCTGTATATTTTCGAGTGGTTTTCCTCAAGATTGTTCAGAGATTCACCTTGTTGGAGTCGCCAGAACACTTGCGTCGCCAATTCCTGATGACGTTTGTCGGTTGGATCGTTAATACCTTGAAGCGTATCTACGGTAATGGTGCAAGCCTGCGCAAGGTACTGTTGTTCTTCATCGTTCAACTCCTCATAGGAGTTCCCGGAGAAATTCGTATCGTACTTCTCATCAAACCGGTACAGAGCGTCGTTCTCTGGAAGCTCAAATTCGTCGTTGAAGTAATCCTGAATAGCGGTAATGCGTTGTTGCCCGTCAATCACTTCGTAGTATTGTTTGGTTTCATGTTGGACCGTACGTAGAACGATTGGCGGGATGTAGAGCTTCCGCAGGAAGCTCTCCATGAGGCTGCGCTGGTCGCCGACACTCCAGACCGATTTCCGCTGGTACGGCGGACGCTTTATGAAGTCATCGCGCTCCTCATCAAACCGAATGAGCTTCCAGTTCGTCTGCTGCTGGAGGAGATCACCCTGTACCGGAATCGCCATACCTTCGAGTGTCACTTCCAGCATATAGTAGCTTCCACTAGTTCGCCGACAGCACGCCAGTTATGGAATCCGCGGCCAGTACTACACTACTTCCCCGAGATACGGAAGCATCGTAACCACCAGCACTACCAGAACGACCGCCGGCACCCATCCTTAGTGTACCGACAGTGAGCACGGAATTCCGACAAATATCTTCGGTTCACGTAATCAGTGGCACCTCTCCGACCGAACTATCGGTTCCCTGTGCTGACCAGTTCGCTTGCTTGAAAGGTGGACGTGACTGCGTGCAGGATACGCGCGCTGTATACAGCAGACTCCCACAGTAATATCATATGCCTAGAGGGTCGAACGGCCAATCCGCTCCAAGCTAGCGGTTTTCGACCTGATAACGACTACTAGTAGATTCTGAATATGGAACGCGCATATGCCGTTTATCCCGTATCGGGACCGCCCCATCAGTATCGACGAGGGGTCGCGTGAGGTCCGGATTCCTCACGAGACAGGCGTTTCGCTCACTACTCGGGACCACGAGCAGGACCATCGCCGCGTGACGATGGCCGATCTGATGACGCAATGTAATTATCTCAACCCGGATGTCGAGGTCATCGCGGAGATCAACACCGCCGCATCGTTCGAAACCTTCGCTGAAACGCTCAACACTGGTCACGGCGTTATCGGGACGACTCACGCCGGCGACATCGAATCGCTGGTCAACCGTGTTATCGAGAAGGGCGTGCCGACATACCTGCTCAAAGAAATCGACCTCGTCGTGTTCCCCCGGCACGTCGATGGAGAGCGCTACGTCGGCGACGTAGTCGAGTTCGTGGACGATCCGTCTGTCGTCGAGAGTGGGAGCGATCGGAGCGGGACGATACACAAGGACGGCACGACTATCCACTGGAACTCCGTCTGCTGGCGACGGCCCGACGGGAGCTTTGAACTCGCCTACGACCACCCGCAGTTCGGCGACGACCGGCGGCAGGTCGACACCGGTATCTTCGACCGACTCTCGGCTCTCCGTGACGAACCGGTCTCGGCCGTCGAAGACGCGTTCCACCGTCGCCACCGTTACGTCCAGTACCTCGTGCAGGAGGGACTGACTGATTTCGACGACCTGTTCGGCGTTCTGGCCGATCTGGAGACGAACGAGGCAGCGACTGTCGAGCGACTGCGGCGGCAGGCCGGCACCCCCGACAATCCGCAACTGGAGGTCGGTACGGGTGACGACTGAGGGCGGTGGGACGCTCGGCTTGCTCGACCGGGGTCTGTACGCCCTGTTCGCCCACCACGCCGAGGACGACAGCCACGCAAGCACGCGTGACCGCTACCGGGCCGCCTATCCAAGTGCCGGCTTCGGCGTCTACGTTGCCAGGGTGTACGGGCTCTCGTGGCTGGCACTCATTGTGGGCGTTGTCGGAACCGCCACGGCAGCGATGCTTGTGCCGCCGGAGACATTCAATTCGTTCGTCGCGGTACTCCAGCAGAGCCTCCCGGTTATCAACCGACTGGCGCTACCGGAAGTCCCTCGACTTCTCGTGGCCACTGTCCTCGGAACCATCGCTGGACTCACGCTCAAACGGGGCGTGTTCGTCGCCGGGAACCGGTATCTCTCGTGGGTCGCAAGCGCGCGGCGCGCGGACATCGCAGCCACGCTTCCCGGCGCAGTCCGATACCTCAGAGTCCTCGCCTCTGGAACGCACGACCGACGCGAGATGCTCCGCGCCGTTGCTGAACAGGACGCCTACGGCGAAACGGCAGTCGCCTTCCGGCGCGCGCTCAATCAGGGGATTCTCACCGGCAGTCTCGACACCGGTATTGAGCGGGTCGCCAGCGAGACGCCTTCGCGGGACCTGCTTGCGCCGTTTCTGCTGAAGTTCCGCGAACACGCGAACCAGAGCGCCGAGGCGCTGGAGGGATACTTGGAGATGGAAGGGCGCTTGCTCTCACACGAACAGAGCCGACAGCACGAACGGGCGACCGGCTATCTCGAACTACTCGCCGAACTGTTCGTCGTCTTGCTGGTGCTGCCTGCGCTCGTGGTACTTATTGTCACTGTGATGGGTATTCTTGCGCCTGGCCTCTCCGAACCGGTCTCGACGCCGCTGGGAGAGACGACCGTCCGCGCCATCGTCGTCTACGGGAGTGCAGCGTTCGTGATGGCCACCGGTCTGCTGGCAGCCTTCGTCGTCGCCGCGCTCCGACCACGGAACACGGCCGCACCGAGCTACAGCCTGCCGGACGGCCCCGTCGCGATACTCGCAACGATTCCGTCGAACCCTGCGAGCGCGCTCCTCGCCTGCGCGCCGCTGGGTGCGGTCGTCGCGGCAGGCCTCTGGTCACTTGGCTACCGTCCGGTCAACGTCGCGCTCCTCTCGTATGCCACCGTCGGCGTCCCTGTCGGTGTGGTAACGGTCCGCCGGGCCAGAGCGGACGACGCGAAGGACCGAGAGATTCAGGACTTCGTTCACGCCGTCGCCGGCCACGTGGCACTGGGCCGCCCGTTTCCCGAAGCAGTCCGACGCGTTGCCGACGATGTGGAACTCGGCGCGCTCGCTAGCGATGTCCAGTCACTCGCGTTCACGCTCTCGCTCGGTGATAGCCCTGGTGACGCCGCGGCCGACCGCCGTGCCGCGGCACTGGACCAGTTCGTCGACCGCGTCGGCACGCCGATGGCTGAACAGACCATCGGGCTGGTCGTCGGCGCGCTGGATACGGGGAGTGATGCGGAGGACGTGTTCGAAACGCTCCAGACAGAGATCGGGCAACTCTACCATCTGCGCAAATCAATCCGCTCAGCCCTGCTCGTCTACGTTGCCGTCGGTTGGACGACGGCGCTGCTCGTCATCGGCATCACCGTCGCCGTCAACATATACGTCCTCGATAGCTTCGCGCAACTATCCGCCGTCTCAGGCGGTGCGAACATCGCTTTCGACCCAACTGCGATCAAGCCAGCCCGAGAGCAACACCGGTTCTACGTCGTCACGCAGGCGACGATGCTGGCCTGCGGTTGGTTCGCCGGCACGGCGAGTCGCGGTGTGTACGAAGCGCTGTTGCACTCCTCGGGGTTGGTACTCATCGCCTACGTTGTCTTCGCGGGGGCTGGTCTGATTTGAACCCCGACACCAGCGCCCAGTCACACGTCGTCGGTGTGGTGCTGTTGCTTGGGCTGACCGTCGTCGCGCTCGGTGGCCTAACAGCTGTCGTCGGGACCGTCGTCGACGGCCACACGGCGACCGCCGACGAGGCTCGCGTTGCCAACACGTTCGAGACGGCGTTGCGGCCGGTCGAGAAGACGGGCCAACACACCGCTCGTGTTCGGTTTACTGAGGGACGACTGACCGCCGTGAAGCGGGAACTGCGCGTTCTCAATGACTCCGGGGTCCGGCGAACGGTCCCGGTCGATGCGATGGTGTACGAGTCGGGGAATAACCCCGTCCGGTTTCTCGCCGGGAGCGTTGTGCGCGGGACAGCGGGGAACGCGTGGCTCGAAACGGACCCACCGGTGACGGCGACGCGGGACGACACGGCGGTCATCGTCGGCGCACCGCTTGTCAACGCCAGCGGCGGCACAGTGTCCGGTACAGGCAGCGTCTCCGCACGCATCCGGCAGAACGTCAGCCACGAACGTGAACGGCTCCCGGCCGACAACTACAGCGTGGCTATCGAGACGGAGACACCCCGGCCGTTCACCGAATACTTCCAGCGTGTCGGTGCAACCACACAAGTCAGGGACATCGACGGCGACGGCGTCCAGAGCGTCGTGGCGACGTTCTCAGGCCGCCGGACGCTGTATCTGGTCCGCCACGACATGCGAACGGAGGTAGGCCATGGATAACCGTGCGCTCAGCACGGTCGTCGAGAAACTACTGAGCATGGGGATCGTGCTGCTGTACATCGGATTAGTGACGACCACGCTGTACGGTGGCACTGTCCCGGCGTACCAATCCGCCGTCGGGGCGGAACTCGGTGACCGGACGCTCGCAGAAGCGACGGCCCGCGTCGAGCAGGCTGTCCCGCCAGATGCTCGGGCCGTCTCTGCAACTGTCCGGGTGTCGCTGCCGGACACCATTGACGGTATGGGATACAGCGTCCGGACCGATGGGGATGCTCTCGTTCTTGACCATCCTGACCCTGAAATCGGTGGCCGAGCGCAGCCGCTGTTGCCCGACAGAGTCGATACCCTCAAAGGTGAATGGCAGAGTGGTAGTCCGACTGTGGTCGTCGTCTCCGGAACACGGGGAAGCCTGACAGTGACACTGGAGGCGAAGCGATGACCGAAATGCATTGGCTCCCTGACCACGGGCCGCGTGCTCAGACGTCGCTACCAGCGCTTGGAATCGCGCTTGTATTACTGACTGTTGTCACTGGCCTGGGTGTCGCGATGGCCGACACCGCGATTGCCGGCGCGGACAGGACCCCCGACGAACGACGGGTCGCCGCCGCGATTGCAGACCGACTCGTTGCGGCGGACGGACCGCTAGCCGCTCGGAGCAACGTGTTCAATCAGTCCCGGGTTGACGATTTTGACCGGGCGGCGCTGGAGCGGAGCGCAGCGCCGGCCAGTGAGTATGCGGTCAGCGTTGAGTTGGCTGACGAGAGAATCGCACGCAGCGGCACGGTTCACAGCGGGACGCGAATTAGCCGTCTCGTCGTGGTCGAGGCTCGGGAACCACGAACACTCACGCCCGACCTGACGACGACCGACTCGGTGACGCTCCCGCGCCGGAGTGCACAGGCCACAGTAACTATCGACCCACCAGCCGGCACGACCGTCTGGACGGTCCGCGCTAACGACCGGGTCGTCCTGCATAACCGGAGCGGGCTGAACGGCAGCTACGAGGTCCCGCTGGTGCCCTACGAGACGACGGAGCTGCGCTTCCAGCGGGCTGGCCGCCTCGAACCCGGGAACGTGAGCATCAGCTATGACGCCCCGCGCTCGACGAAGGAAACCTTGGTGGTGACTGTCGATGCATAGGGCACAACTGCCGCTGTCGCTCGTAGAAGTTGCGCTTGGGACAGTGCTGATTCTCGGCGTCGCGCTCGGGTTTGCCTTGGGGACACCGGTGCCGGACACCCGGGAGCCCCAACTCGACGCCTACGCCTCGGATACGGCGGCACTCCTCGCTAACGACCCGCCGCGACACAGCGGAGCGACGCGACTGCAGGAGATTGTGTCGAGTCCGACGGCGTTCGACCGCGAACAGGACGCGCTTTCGAACCGGGTCGCCCGCATCCTGCCCGACAACGTTCTCTTCCGGGTCGAAACACCACACGGGGCGGTCGGCACGCCGACACCACAGGGTGTCAGCACTGGGACTGCAACTGTACCGACGGGTCACGGGAGTGTCCAAATTATCGTGTGGTACGCATGACGCGGCGCGGACAGCTGGTCCTTGTTGCGGCCACGGTCGTAGCTGTCGCACTTGTCCCAATTCTCTTTGCGTCCCTGCAACTGGGGTATCACAACGACGTTCGGGCGACGGCCGACTACCACGACAACCCCTCGGCTGACGCGCTTCGGGTTCTTGAGCGAGCCGTCGCAACCGAGAGCGCGTCCATCCCGGGCCAGTACGCCTGGACAGCGAACGATTCGGCAGTGACCGCGGTTCGCACTGGACTGAGACCTCGGCTCGACCGTCTCCAAACGTCCCGCATTGAGGACGGTATCCATTACAATATAACCTACAACGGTACTGCGGCACGGCAGTGGAAAGACGTGAACTGCCCGTCGGGGCCGGACCGCCAGTTTGGGGACTGTACCGCCGACCGTGGCGTTGTCGCACAGGACCGCGTGGGCCGCACACACGTTCTCGCCGTCAGCTTCGATGTGACGACGACAACTGAACGGGGCGAAACCACCGTCACCGTAATTCTGGAAACCAGCGGTCAGTCCTCACGGTGAGAGCCCGGCAAAAAAATTGCACCTCTCGCCGCAAATCGGGAGACGGTCCGTTGTAAGCGTCACTCCGTCGCGCCCGGCGTTTCAGTTCGAACCTGCGACCGGATCTCCTCGAACGTTGTTTGCGAGAGGATACCAGTGACACTTTCGATTGAAAGGGTACCGATGAGGCCGGCCGGCGGACCACTGACCAACAGTGCACCCGCCTGGGAAACGGAATCATCGACAGTGAGATCGAACTCAGATGTCGCACGCTCCTCGAAAGAACTGATTGCGTCTTCAGCTAGGTTCTCCTGTGCGGTGCGGTATTCCGCCTGTGCCTCGCTTTGTGTGAGATTCCCTGCTTGAATTTCGGATTGGATCTCCTGCTGTCGTTCCCGCAACTGCGTCTGGTCCGGTTCGACTACGACCGTCACCGTCGCAGAGTCCGCGTCCGCGCTCTGGCTTTGCGACCCTGTACCCGTGTTCGGTCCATCGCTGTCGCCTCCTTGGAGTGCGTTACAGCCAGCGAGCGACACTGTTGCGCTCGCCCCAGCGAGTTCGATGAATCGGCGACGTGTTGACTCGAATTCCATTATTGACTAGCGCGGGTCTCGCGGTGTAATCCTTCTGGTAGCCAGATACGGCTTTTCGGCTCTGGCAATCATGATTTCTGTCTTGAGCGACGCGGCCCTGAGAGACGAAAGACAGTGGTGTCTGTGGTCCAATACTGAACTAATAGCGCGTATGGCGGGATTAGAGTCTGAAGCGACGCTGGACGCACCACGGCAAGACGCGATTCCGACGCTTGCCGACGACGAGCCCGGCACGGTCGTCTGGCACCGCGAACACCTTCGGATTCGTGACCAGGCTGCAGTAGCGAGGGCTGCAGCATCCGAGTACGTGCTCCCGCTGTTCGTGTTCGACCCGGCGTTCTACGGCACAGACGGCCTCGCCTGTGACAGCCGCATCCAGTTCCTGCACGACTGTCTGGCCGACCTCTCAGACCAGTATCACACCGCGACTGGTCGCGGGCTCACCTACGCCCATGGGGACCCGGTCGACGTACTGGGGCGGTTCCGCGAGGCCGGCTGGGATATCGTGACGATGGCCGTTCCCACGGGACGCTACGGCCGGGAACGGGACCGCCGTGTGCGAGAACAGTGTGACGTGACATTCGTCGACGGTGACGGGCTGGTTCGCGACCGGACAGAGACCCGCGAGGGGTGGCAGGACGACGTGTCGGCGTGGTTCTCCGCCGACCAGTACGACTGGGACCCGGGGACAGTTACTTCTCGAAGCTTCGATAGCGGTTTCGGCGTCGACGCGATTGAGAATCAGTACGGCCTCACGCCGTCGAAATCCGGGGTGCCTCAAGGTGGGACCGGCCCCGCCCGCGAGCGTCTGTCGGCGTTCGCCGAGCGGATCAACGACTACCCGGGAAACATTTCGGCTCCGGTGGACGCGCGCGACGGGACCAGCGGGCTCTCGCCGTATCTCGCCTTTGGCTGTCTCTCCGTGCGACAGGTCATCCAGTACATCGACGAGCACGCACCTGACGGCCGCGGGAAAGAGATGTTCGTCTCGCGGTTGTTCTGGAACAAACACTACGAGCAGAAACTCGAAGACTGGGCTGGCTGGCTCGATACGGCGGTGAATCCGGTGCTCGAGGGGTTCAACGCGGAGCAGTACGATCCCGATCTGGTGGATGCTTGGAAGCACGGACAGACTGGGTTTCCGATGGTCGACGCCTCGATGCGGTGTCTCAAACAGACGGGCTGGCTCAATTTCCGGATGCGGGCGATGTGTGCCTCAGTCTACTATCACCTGCTCCAGCAGCCTTGGCGGATCGGCGCGGACTGGTTTTACCACCATCTCATCGATGCTTCGGCAGCGATCAACTACACGCAGTGGCAGTCCCAGTGTGGGCTGGTCGGCAAACCGGCCCTTCGGCTGTACAACCCCCGCAAGCAGGTCCGCGACCAGGATCCGGACGGCGAGTTCATTCGCCAGTGGGTGCCCGAACTCGAGTCGCTCCCTGACGAGTACCTCGACCGGCCCGAGCAGACGCCAGTCCACGTACAGGCGTCCTGTGGCGTCGACATCGGCGATGATTATCCGCACCCGGTCGTCGACTATGACGCGGCCCGACAGGCGTTCCACAGGCGGTACGAGGCAGTACGTCCCGATGCGGCTGATGCCCTGCATGACCCAACGATTGCACGTCGCGCCTCGTTTTCCGGCGGTCGCGAAGCCGCTGCACGCATCGCCGCGGAACACGGGACGGATGCCGCAAGCGGCGCGGAAAGCGGCGGAACTCAGGCCAGTCTTGACTCGTTCGGCGACGAGTAGTTTCAAAACTTGCCTAGTGTTGCCAAACGCCAAAGAGGCTAAGACGGTCGCCAACCCACACGTGTACAATGGTGGAGAGTCCGGACGACACCGCTTTCGAGGACTGCCAGTTCCTCACTGGGTCACCACAACGGTTCGCGGTGTTGGCCCAGCTCCGGGAGCGGCCGGCACGGCCAGCCGATTTGTGTGATACGGTGGATGCGACCCGAACGACGATCCAGCGGATACTCGCGGGCTGCGCCGAGCGTCAGTGGGTCGTCAAGCGGGACGGAAAGTATCAACTCACAGTGACTGGGAAACGAGTGTTCGACCAGTATAGCACGCTTCTCAGCGAAATCGACCAGGCTCGGGCAGCCGGTCCGCTTGCCACCCATCTCGGCGCTATCGCAGCAGACCTCCCGGTGGAGCTGCTAGACCCTGATTGTCTCACGACGAGCTCCGAACAGAACCCTCTGGCCGCAATTAATCGGCTCACCGACTGGCTGGCCGAAGTTGATGGCGACGTTCGGGCAATCTCGCCGATTGTAACGTCGGTATTCAACGACGCCGCGGTGGAACTGCTCGAAACGGGGACGCATATCGAGTTCATTATCGACCACAGCGTCCTCGAACGGTCTGCGTCCGATTTCTCGGACGCACTGGAGCGAGGTCTCGAACACGAGAACATCGACATGTACGTCCACGACACCACGCTCGATATCGGTCTCGCACTGGACCGCTCGCGAGTCTGTCTGGCGGCCTACGACGACCGGAATAACGTCCGAGCGATAGCGGAGTCTGATGCCACGGCAGTGTATCGCTGGGCTGAGACGGTGTTCGACCGATACAGAGAGCGGTCACAACCGCTTGCAGCGGTCCTGTCTAACCCATAATGCGCTAGTATGGAAGGGCCGAAGGGAGCACTGGTCGCGCCCCAGCACTGGAGGTCGGGATGGCGTATCCCCGAAACAGGCTATAGACGGGAGGAGCCTATACTTATTCGCTGTAACTGTTTCGAGTACGAACACATGTTACGGGCCCTGTAATAGACCTGATTTTCCTGCCTCTGTGCTCTGACGTTCGTGAACGTTTTGCGACAACAGTAGGCTGTGTTTCTATACTATCACCCAGAATGAAATAATAGCCGACAGTATAAGTGTGTGGCAATCGTTGACAGAAGTATGTCTCCGCCTGGACGAGAGATCCAGTACACTGAATCGGATGTTATCGAGGTGTTCAAACATCGAAACGATTACGCGGAGCCACTCACGGCGTCGGAGGTGGCGGATAGACTCGGCTGTTCGCGCCGGACCGCGCTGAACAAACTCCACGACCTCGAATCAGAGACAGATATCACGAGCAAGAAAGTCGGGGGACGGTCGCGGGTGTGGTGGATCCCGGTCCGAGCAGACTGATATTGAGTGGTGTCGATTCCGACCGGATAGTGCCGATCTCGGGGTCGATATATACCAGTACATCGCTCCAATAATCTGGAGAGGCTGTCATGACGATTCGTTTTCGAGTGAGACTGGGACCTGGTGCGACGGACACACTGAAGACCTGTAGCAAAGCAGACCGATGGCGTCAGCGGGTGTATTCGAGCTTTATCCAAGCGAGCCCTTCAGAACTCCCACTCTTGGGCGCGTTCGCGGGCCTCTGAGCGTGCCTGCTGTTTGATGGCCTCGATTTTTTCGGTATCGTCGAGGAATGCCTCGACAGCGCTCTGTTCCGTGGCTCCGTTCTCAGTTGCTGTCGCGTCGTCGTCCGCTGTCGACAGCCGCTCGTCGGGGGCCGCTCGTCGCGTACTGTCGGCCAGTGCCGGGTCGCCGCCCAGCCGTTCGGCGGGCATCCCGGGCGGGACTCGCAGGTCGGCTGCCTCGTGAGCCGATTCGAGGTCGGCGGCGTCGAGCGCGTACAGCGAGACGTGATACGGGCCAGGGATCGCGAGGTCTGCAAGCGCCGGTGGGCCGCTGCGGTCCGTCCCGGTGTGGTAGGCCAGCACGGGGACGCCGTCGGTAAACGTGATGACGCCCCGCCCTTCGCCGTCGAGCAGGAGTGTCTCATGAGACTCGAAGACGGCGTAGCCGGTCAGCTCCCGGTTGAGGACGTCAGCGAGCGTGTCCCGCGGGTCCGTGACGACGCGTGACCTGTCGAGTCGGCCGCGGGGGAGTTTCATAGTGACTCGGGGATGACGGCGCTCTGGAACCGGTCGGCGGCATCGGCGGCTGTCCCGTTCTGTATCGTGAGAGCCTCGGCGGCCGCTTGATAGGCTGTCGCGGCCTCACATTCGGGGGCGTGGGCAAGGAGCGGCCGGCCAGCACGGCGTGCTTCCCGGGCCCGCTCGCTCTCGGGGACCGACGCGAGTGTCGGCCCGTCGAAGTACCGCTCGGTCTTCTCCGAGACCTGTTCGATAGACTCGGACTCGCGGACCTTGTTGAACAGGAGCCCGGCTACGTCCGTGTCGTAGGTCGTCGCGTACTCCTGAACCTTCAGCCCGTCCGAGATGGCGGGAATCGTCGGCTGGAGGACAACCACGATGCGGTCGGCAAGCACGATTGGCAGGACTGCGGTCCGGCTGTCCAGCGCCGGCGGCGAGTCCAGCAGGATGATGTCCGTGTCTTCTGCAAGCGTCGCAACCACGTCTCGAAGGCGATCCGGATCGGCGTGCCTGAAACCGTCCAGACTCGTTCCGCAGGGGACAACGGTCAGCCCGAACCGGTCATATGTGGCTGCCTCAACGGGTGCGTTATCGGCCAGTACGTCGTGCAGCGTCGTCTCTGCGTCAGAGAGGCCAGCGTGAAAGAGGAGGTTCGCCATGCCTGTGTCGGCGTCGACTACCGTCACGTCGTAGCGGTCGGACAGCGCCATCCCGAGGGCGACGGTGCTCGTCGTCTTGCCAGTCCCGCCCTTCCCACTGGCGACCGCGAACACTTCGACCATTGGAGAATATTGCGGACTAGCTGTATATAAATTTCTGGAATTTAATAGAGTACCAAACAGCCATCACTCGGGAAGTCCGAGTGGTCGCAGATCGACGTGGTCGGTGATGAGACCGGCCGCTCGTTCGTAGGGGTCGCCGTCAGCGCGCTCGCTTGCCGCTGGAAGGTCAATGCAAGCACTTTTGAACGTATTTCGCACGAAGGCATTTCTGGCAGTGTCGTTGGCGAAGAGATCGTGGAGATATGTCCCGAGAACGCTATCGGTCGCCGCCCCGTCGCCGTCAAAGGGGCGGGCTGCTGCACCCGTTAGCTTCGAATCGCCCATGTGGATCTCATAGCCTTCGACGGTCCCGCTTGCCCCAGAAAGCGGGCCGACGCCGCTGAGGGTCCGTTCGACGTGTTCGACCGTCTTCGATTCGCTGAACGCCGTCGTCACCGGGAGCAAGCCAAGCCCCTCGACGCGGTCCGTGTCGCCGGTCCCTTCGACTGCGGCGTTCGTGATCGCCTCGCCAAGCATCTGGTAGCCGCCACAGAGGCCGACGACGGGCCCGTCGAACGCCCGGAAGCAGTCACCGAACCCGGCGTCAGTGAGCGCCAGCAGGTCGTCGACGGTGTTTTTGCTCCCCGGCAGGACCACCGCATCGGCGTCGTCGAGAGCGGCGTCCGGCGGGACGTACGCGACCCTGACGCCGGATTCGCGGGCGAGCGGCTGGAGGTCGGTGAAATTCGAGATTCGCGGGAGCCGCGGGACCGCGACGGTGACGCTCTCACCGTCGGGAACACCGTCATCGTCGCCTACGACGGACCGCTCGCCGACCGGCGGCAGCGCGACGCTGTCCTCCTCGGGGAGGCCCGGGTCGTCGTAGGGAATTACGCCGAGGACGGGGACGTCGGTCCGGTCCTCGAACGCCTCGATGCCTGGCTCCAGCAGTGAGCGGTCGCCACGGAACTTCGTGATGACTGCGCCGGCCACCTGCTCGCGGATGTCGTCGGGGACGAGTTCAAGCGTCCCGACGAGCGACGCGAACACGCCGCCGCGCTCGATGTCGGCGACGAGAAGGATGTCGGCGTCGGCGAAGCGCGCCGTCTCAACGTTCGCCAGGTCGCGGTCGTGGAGATTGATTTCGGCGATGGAGCCCGCGCCCTCTGCGACAATCACGTCGCGGGACTGCGCGAGTCGGTCGTGGGCCGCGCGGACCGTGTCCAGCGCGTCACCCCAGTGCTCGTCGTAGTAGCCCCGGGCCTCGAAGTGGCCGACTGCCTCGCCGTCCAGAATGAGCTGTGATTCGCCGTCGCCCCGCGGTTTCAGCAGCACTGGATTGTGGTCGGTCGACGGCGCGACACCGGCCGCGCGGGCCTGCACGTACTGTGAGACGCCGACTTCGCCGCCCGGTGTCGCCCGGGCGTTGTTGCTCATGTTCTGAGCCTTGAACGGCGCGACCGAGACACCACGGTCGGCCAAATAGCGACAGAGTCCGGCCGCAACGGTCGACTTGCCGACGTGGCTGGCCGTCCCGGCGACCAGCAGCGTTTGAGCCATCGGGCAGTGCTGGGGCCGCCGTGAACATCAGTGATTCGGCAGAGGTTCTTTGTCCCGGCCTGCCGAGTTCCCTCTGTGACAGACGAACGGCTTCAGGCGTTGCACAGACACCTCGCCGAAACCGGGGAGCGGCCGGTCGAACGAACGGCCAGCCGCTGGCTCGGGGAGGCGGAAGCCGTCGCCGCCGACATTGCTGACGGTGAACTCCCCGAAGACGTGCTGGCCGAGCGGCTGGCGACCGTCGACCACATTCTGTCACACGTCGACAGCACCGACGACGCCATCGCAGACAACCACGTTGAAGCGGCCCGCGAGATCGTCGACGATCTACTGGACGAACGGTAGCGCTGTTCGGGATACTGCGTTCAGAACTCCGTGCCCTTCCGCGCGCCCTGACCGGCGTCGATGGGGTGTTTCTCCTTGCTGACCTCGGTGATGAGGTCCGCGTGGTCAGTCAGGAATTCTGGCCGCTCGTGGCCACCCGTGAGGACGAGTTCGAGGTCGTCCGGCTTGGATTCGATAAGTCCAATCACGTCTTTGGGGTCGACGAGCCCGCGGTTCGCGGCGTAGAGAACCTCGTCGAGGACGAGCATATTGACTCCCTCCTCCGGCGGGCCGTCGGCGTCCTGTGGCGTCGAGAGGTCGGCGTCGGCGCTGGCCTGAATGATCTCTCGTGCCCGGTCGAGCGCTCCTCTCGCGCGGGCCTCGTGCTCGTCGTCCTCACTCCCGTCGAGGAAGCCGTGCCAGCCGTAGTGGCCGGCGTTCTCGTAGGAGAACCCCGGCAGGGCGGCGATAGCGTTGTACTCACCGCGCACGTCCTCGACGGTGCTGGTCCCGCCTTTCATGAACTGCAGGAGGTGGACGCGGTAGCCGTGACCGACGGCGCGGGTCGCCATCCCCAACGCCGCCGTCGTCTTGCCCTTGCCGTCGCCCCACCAGACCTGCACCAGTCCGAACTCCTCGGGCGCGCTCGGCTCGATTGGTTCGGCGGTCGGGCCGGCCGTGTTGTCGGTCATGCCCGTCTGTTCGACTGGATTCTGTTTAGCCGTTTGGACTGCGGGACTGTCGTGTGACACACTGTCCTTTCACGGCTCGAAAACCTCGGTATCCCGGTCGGTGACGACGCCGTACTCCGCGCCGTCGACGGTCGGCAGGGCGTCGCCACCGTAACGGGCGGCCAGACTCGCCCTGATAGCGTCGCGGACACAGACGCGGGTAGCGGCCCCGATTTCAGTCGCACTCCCTGCAAAGGGTGCTCGCTCGGCGCTCGGGACACAGCCGACGATGGCCGCGTCCGAGGTAGTTCCGGGGACGCCGGCTGCATCCAGCAGCGTCGCAGCCTTCGCCTCGACGGCGGTAGCGAGCAGCGTCGCAAGTGCGCCGTCGTCCAGTTCTCGGTCGACGCCGACGACGAGGTTGACCGTCCCGGGCCGCCAATCAGGGCTGTCTGCTTGGTCCGACACTGTCCTGTCGCCGTCAGCCGCTTCATCCTCTCCTGACATCGGCAGCGCAGCCGGGTTCGAGAGGCCAGCCGTCGCCAGCACCGACACCGGCCCGTTCCGGGCACAACGGGCGTGTTCCATGTGGACACCAGTGAGTAGCGCCGGGCCGACGGTGAAGCCGACCCCGGACAGCCGCTCGGCGCGGTAATCGTTGAGATCGGTCCGCTCGAACCCCTCGGGTACGGTGACGTTGTAGACGGCATCGGCGTTCCTGTAGCCGCCGTCCCACGCCGTCGAGAGCCAGCGGGCTCCCTCGCGGCGAACTTGGCAGACACCGTCCCGGACGGTCGTCTCAAACATCCAGCGCATCCAGCAGCCGGTCGTTTTCTTCGGGGGCTCTGATCGCGACGCGGATGTGCGAGTCTAGCCCGCGGAACGTCCGGGCGTCTCGGAGGGCAATACCAGCCTTGCGGGCCGAACCAAGAATGTCGTCAACAGACTTGTCGGCGTCGCTGACCGACAGCAGGAGGAAGGGCGCATCAGAGGGGCTCACGCTGAAGCGGTCGTCGAGGCGCTCCCGCATCCGCGCTCGCTCGTCGGCGACGCGGGCCTTCGTCTCAGCGACGAACTCAGTTTGTCCGTAGCAGTGTGTGCCGACCGCGGCTGCGGCGGCGCTCATCGACCAGGCGCGTCGCGCGGTGGTGAGTCGGTCCCCAACGTCGCCCGTCCCGACAGCATAGCCCATCCGGATGCCAGGGAGCCCGAACAGTTTCGTCAGCGAGCGTGCGACGACGACGCCCTCACGTCCGGCCAGTGACTGCTCGTCGGTGAACCCAAGAAAGGCCTCGTCGACCAGTAGCGTCGTCCCGGCGTCGAGACAGTCATCGCCGAAGGCCCGAAGCGCCGCCGGGTCTGCTGTCTCGCCGGTCGGATTGTTCGGATTGCAGACGATGGCAAGCGCGTGATCGTCCGGGTCGGCGGCCAGCAGTTCGTCGTGTGGGACAAACGCCGGCGTCCCGCCCTGAAGCCGAACCTCACGGGCGTACTCACCGAAGCTAGGGTACGGAACAAGGACGCTATCGCCCGTCCGGACCGTCGTCTGAATCGCCAGCCGTATGGCTTCGAGGCCGCCGGCCGTGGGTATCACTTGCGCTGGGTCGCAGTCGACAAAGGACGCCGCGGCCTCGCGGAACTCGGGGTAGTCGTCCGCCGGATACGAGCGGGCTGCGTCGAACGCCTCCCGGTACGTCTCCGCGGCGCCCGGCGGAACGCGGGGGTTCGTGTTCGCGCTGAAATCCAGTAGGTCTGGGTCGTCGCTGCTGCCGTGTGGCACGCGCCCGTCCGGACCGATGGCGTCCCCGGGTCCATCGCCGCCACTCGCCCGCAAGCCCTCGACCGAATCAGGGTCCATTGACAGGGGCTACGGCGGGCGGTGTGGAGAAAGTTTCGCGGTGTCCACTGTCTGTGGTTACAGCCACTGTTCCGCCACGCGCGCGTCAGCGAGCGTGTTGACGTTAACTGCGACACGTCGGTCCCGCGTGAGCCAGGCGTCGTCAGGGCCGTTGCCGACGACGTTGACGCCTGTCGGGGCGACTTCTCGGTCGTCGCGTTCGAACGTCGTGTCGTCGCTGACGCCAAGCTCGTGCTTCAGCGAGGCCGGGACCAGAACTGACAGCGAGCCCCCGCTATGCTCGTCGAGCACGCGGTTGACTATCTCGCCGTCAAGTAGCGGCAGGTCCGCCGCAACGGTCAGAACCGGCTGGGAGAGTCTGTCGTCGTTCAGCGCCGCGTCGAGGTCCGCGACGTACCCCTCGCCCGGCGTCTCAATGCACGGACCGTCCAGATGTGACTGCGTTTCCGGTGCGTTGGGCGACGTTGCGGCGATAATTCTCTCGACGGAACTGCTTTCGAGTGCGTCTACGACCCGCTCGACCATCGGAACACCGCCGACGCGGAAGCACGGTTTCTCAACCTCGGTATCGAGCCGCGTCCCGCGCCCGCCACACATCACGAGAGCGTCCACGTGAGCACCCCCCAGTCGACGAACGACCACGACCAGACACTACCGAACAGCGACCACGCGGCGACGCCGGCGTGGAGCGCAGCGGCGCGTGCGAGTTCGTTGGCCGCGCCGAAGGCGTCGCCGCTAACGCCGCCCAGTCGGCGGTCGGCCCAGCCCGAGATGCCAAGCGCCAGCAGCGGGCCGGTGAGAACTGCGACCGTGGCTGCGGGAACGGCGACAACAGCCGCCGGAAGCGCGGCAGCGAGTGAGCCGACGAGGTGGCGCGGGCCGTTGCCGTTGATAACCGTCGCGCCGAACCCTTCGTGGCTCGGGCGGCCGACGCAGGCCAGCGTCGCCATGGCGAGCTTCGCTCCCACCTCGGCGGCGAGGACCAGCGAAACGGCGACCAGCGGCGGGAGCCGGGCGACGGCAAGCGCGGCCAGTGCCAGCGCGAGGAGGACAGTCCCTAGCGCGAGGACGGCTCCGACGCCGATAGTCGTGTCCCGCATCACGTCGCGGCGCTTTTCGGGGTCACCGTGGACGACGGCGGCGTCCCCGAGGTCAGCGAGGCCGTCGGCGTGGTTAACGCCGGTGACGAAGACGACGCTTCCGAGATACGCCGCGGCGACGACCGGGGCCGGGAGCAGGCCAGCAGCAAAAAACGGGAGCACGACGAGGCTGCCGACGACGTAGCCGGCCAGCGGGAACGCCGCCGGCGTCCCAACGAAGGCCTCCCACGCCTGTTCGCTGTGGCCGACCGGGAGTCGCGAGAGGAACCCGAGCGCACCCCGGACCGCGGTCAGAACCACGCGACCACCCCAAGGCCAGCCAGCAAGTACGCCAGCACCCCGGCGACACCGACCCGCGTCACACTGCGCTTGGCCGTCGCCACGTCAGGGAGGCCTCCCGCAGGGTTCAAGACGTACACGCCAGGCTTTTCGAGTCGAACGTCGAGCGCCGCGGCGGCCGTCCCCATCGGCCACCCGGAGTTCGGCGACGGGACGCCGTCCAGCCAGGACCGAGCGCGGGCCACTGATTGAGGCGACCCGCAGGCGATGGCGAGCAGGAGCGCGCTCACCCGTGCTGGGAGCCACATCACGGCGTCGTCGAGCCGGGCCGCAGGCGTCCCGACGCGCTTCGAGCGGTAGCCCAGCATCGAATCCATCGTGTTGACGGCCTTGACCCACGTCGCCGTCCCGGCAGCGACGGGCAGCGGTGGCTGGCCGACGCTCGCGGCGAGGAGCCCGCCTATGACGAACGCGGCTAGCGACGCGACGAGCCCGTCAGCGAGGTTCTCAGACGCGCTCTCGACGGCGGCGCTCCGGACCTCGCCCGCAGAGAGCGCGCCGGCGTCGCGGCCAGCGAGTGCGAGCAGTCCGTCCCGAGCAGCAGGGAGGTCGGCGTCACTGTCAGCGATGACACCCCGTGCAGTCGAAAGAAGACTGCGGAGGCTCGTGGTCAGGAACAGCGCGAGGCCGGCGAGTGCGACGGAGGCCAGCGGTTCGCGGGTGGCAGCGAGTGCGACGCTGCCACCGACGACGACAGCAACTCCGAGCGGCAACAGGGTCGCGGCGAGCGTTCCGACCGCGAGCGGGTGGTCCCACTCGCGGTCGACCGTCCCGACGAGCCGTCCGAACCACGCGACGGGATGCAAGCGGGTCGGCGGCTCACCGATTACGAGTTCCAGCCCCCCGGCGACGGCTACCGCCAGCGCGCTCAGCACAGTTCCCCCTCGCGGAGTTGTTCGGCTATCGCCGGTAGTGAATGGTCGTCCAGCAGAATCGACCGCGCACCCACCCGACCCGCGCCGCCGTCCGTCCGGGCGTCGTCACCGACGTGGACGAGGTCGGCAAGCGCCACGTCGAGTGCGTCGGCGGTCGACTCGAAGATATTTGGATGGGGTTTCCGCCAGCCGCAGTCGACGCTGGTGACGACGGCGTCGAAGGAGTGGTCGCTCCGGGCTTCGATGGTTGCTCGTTCCAGCGTTCGCTCGACCAGCCCCGAGACGCTGCAGTTCGAACAGATAGCGACCGGGCCTCGCTGTGCTGCGGCGTCCAGCGCGTCGATGGCCCCGTCGCGGACCGTCACCGGACTGTCGAACGCGTCGAGGACGGCCTCGGTCGCTGTCTCCTCCGTGACCTCGACCCCGCGGCTGGCAAGCGCCAGCCGAACGTGCTCGTCCAGCGGCGCTTCCCGGCCACGGTCATACTCGCGATGGGCCGAGCGGTAAGCGTCCTCCCAGTCGTCCGGCACCCGAACCGACCGGGCCGAAAGCGCTGCCGCAACGGCATCCCACGGCTCCGACGGCCGGTCTGCCGTGACGAGTGTCCCGAACAGGTCGAACGAGAGTGCCACACCTGTGTGGTTAGTGCAAGCTCACTTGAACTGTGGGGGTAGGGCGGAAACGGTCGCGAGAGGTAGTGTTGCTGTCGGGGGGTTCTGGGCTGGTGTGACCCACATCTCAGGCGAACGCAGCTATAAAGCGGGAGTCGCGACGGGTCTGGCTTGAGGCATTCCAAACCGTTTATACCCAAACAGGGGTAATCCGGCGGTATGGCAAGAGAGCAGACCGAAGTTCGAGAGCTCGACGAAGGAAGCTACGTCATGATCGAGGACACACCGTGTAAGATCAACTCCTACAGCACGGCCAAGCCGGGCAAGCACGGCAGCGCCAAGGCCCGAATCGATGCCAAGGGTGTCTTCGATGGGAAGAAGCGCTCGCTGTCCCAGCCCGTCGACGCGAAGGTCTGGGTCCCGATCGTCAACCGGAAGCAGGGCCAAGTCGTCTCGACTGACGGCAACGACGCTCAGGTGATGGACCTCGACACATACGACACGTTCACGATGCGCGTCCCCGAGGATATCGACCTCCAGCCCGACGACGAAATCGAGTACCTCCAGTACGAAGAGCAGCGCAAGATTACCCGCACGTAAGATGTTTCCCGGTGCGGGGGTCGACCGCGGGGCGGCCGACTACGCACTCGTGGGTGCGCCGCTTGACGCATCGACATCGTTTCGCCCTGGCGCACGCTTTGGCCCGGCCCGCGTCCGCAAATTCGGCCAGCAGTTCGACGACTACGACCACCGCACCGACCAGCACTTCACTGAGTGTTCCGTCTACGACCACGGCGACATCGGTCCCACAGCCGACGTTGGCGAGTACCTCACGTACCTTCAGGGGACCCTCTCGGATTTCAACAGCGACGAGGCTGTCCCACTCGTCGTCGGCGGCGAACACACCGTCTCGGTCGCTGGTGTGCGCGCGCTCGAACCGGACGTGTTCGTCTGTCTGGACGCGCATCTGGACCTCCGCGAGTCCTATGCCGGCGACGAGTACTCTCACGCGACAGTGACCCGCCACGCGCTCCCGGTGGCCGACGAGGCAATCGTGCTGGGCGCACGCACTGGCTCGGAGGCCGAATGGAACCGCGCGAGCGAAGACGACGTGACCGTGGTTCCGCCGGAAGACGTGGCCGACTGGTCACCCGCGTTCGACGACGAGCAAGTGTACCTCTCTGTCGACATCGACGCCGCCGACCCCGGGTTCGCGCCAGGCACCGGGACGCCGGAGCCGTTCGGCCTCGACCCACGCGAGATGCACGACGTGGTCCGGGCCGTCGCACCACAGGCCGTCGGCTTCGACGTCGTCGAGGTCAACGACCGCGACGACGGACAGGCAGCAACGCTGGCCGCGAAACTCCTTCGGGCGTTCGTATTCGCCCACGCGGACCAGCGCTAATCGAAAATATATCCGGGTCCATTCCTGCCGTCCGCTTCAGCAGATAACACGATGAATATCCAGTGGAGACGCTCGCCGGACAACTGCGTCGACTGGGTCGGCGACGGACGAGAGGTTGTCCGAGTCACCATCGAGGACCAGTAGCGCGGCCCGGCGGCCGGGTTCGATGACACCGCAGTCGAGCCCCACTGCCTCGGCTCCGGCGGTCGTCGCCATCCGGAGCACCGTCCGCGAGGGGAGGTCGAACGTCTTCGCGGTGTACTCCATCTCACGGAACATCGATGGGGCATTCAACATCACGTTGTCCGTCCCGAGCGCGACGTCTGTGTACTCAAGCAGCGTCTCAATTGGTGGTCGGCCGACCCCGAGAACACGGTTCGCACGGGGACAGACAGCAATTGGGACGTCTTGGTCGGCTACCCGTTCGAGGTGCTCCGCCTCGGCATGGACCATGTGGACCAGCAACTCCGGTTCCAGATCCAGCGCCGGGTGGATATCGGTGGCGTCCGGTTCGCCGGCGTGGATAGCAAACGGGACCGCGCGCTCCTCGGCAGCGGCCCGCTCGGTGGTGAAATCGTCGTCGTTCGCGCCACTGGCACCGAACCCGTCAGCTATGTCAAGCACCGCGGAGTCGTCGCTTCCGAAGATGAAGTCCTCGATATCGAGCCCCGAAGCGGCCTCGCGGAGCGCGTTTGCGCCGTCGACGCCGAACTCCCGGAAGTCGAGAAACGCTGCGGTACCGGTTCGCTGCATGAACCGGAGTGTGCGGTGCATCGCGGCAATCAGCGTCTCGTCGTCGGCCGCTGCGATCTGCTGGTGTTTCAGACTGTCTGGCGGTACTACTGCCTCTTCCAGGCCAAGTCCGACAGCCGCCTCCTTCGCAACGGAGTCGCCAACGTGGGTGTGGGCGTTCACGAATGCCGGCAGGACGATGCGGTTGTGGTCGCTCTCGCGGGCCGGTGTCTCCTCGATGGCCGTTATGTACCCATCCTCGACGACAATGGTGCCGTGGACCGGCTCGAACGACCGCCCGGCAAGGATAGTGCCCTCGATTTTCTCCATGCGATAGCGAGGTGGCGGAGCTATATGTGTCTCATGGAGACATAATCCGCTCTGTTCATCGTGAGCCACGATACACTGATACGCCCGGCGCTGGACAGTCCACCTATGAGTGGCGGTACCACAGTTCCCGAGGGTCGCGCGCTGTCGCCGGACGACTGGCCCCATCCAGCCGAGCGACGGTACGCGGACGCTCAGGCCCGCCTCGCCGACCACTACGACCTCGCTGTCGAGTCAAGAGTGACCGAGACGGATACCGTGGGCCGGGTTCACTATCTGGTTGGTGGGAACCCAGACGGCGACCCCGTCCTCCTCCTTCACGGCGTCGGAACGCCAGCGGCGACGTGGCTCCCCCTGTTCCCGTCGCTCACCGACGAGTACCGCGTGTATGCTCCCGACCGACCCGGCCTCGGCCTTTCGGCCGCTCCAAGCTACCAGGGCCGGGACCTCCGGTCGTTTCTGGTGACGTACCTGCTGGAACTGCTCGACGACCTTGGGATTGACCGGCCCCACATGGTCGGCAACTCTCACGGCGGCCTCCAGTCGTTCCTGCTCGCAATCGACCACGACCGCGTGGACCGACTGCAACTGGTCGGTGCGCCGGGCGGCGTCTCGCGGGACCTCCCGTTCCTGTTTCGCCTGCTGACGATTTGTGGCCTCAACCGCCCGTTGCTGTGGTTGCTCAACCGCGGCGACCCGGTCGAGAACGCAAGGCAGTCGATGCAGCGGGTCAACGTTGGCGACGACTCGTCCATCCCGTCCGTGTTTTACGAACTGCTCGCTGCCGGACAGGACCTGCCCGGGCGTCAGGAGAGCCAGCGGTCGCTGGCGACGGCACAGGGATCGTACGGCCGCGCCCACCCGCTGTTTGATATCCGGAGCGAAATTGTTCGGATCGACTGCCCAACGCAGTTCGTCTGGGGGACGGAGGATGCCTTCTATCCGCCAGCCGTGGGCCGTCCCGTCGCTGAAAAGATGTCCGACGCCGAGTTCCACGAACTCCCGGGACACGGCCACACGCCGTGGCTAGAGCCCGGTGACGAAGTCGAAGAACTGGTTCGGGTGTTCTTGGATAAATAGGTGTTTTCAGTATAGTACATCGTAAACAATGGCTCAGTGTCAGTGCTGTTCGGACCGCCGTGGCCGTCGCCACTTGCTCGGCATCCGACACAGCAAGTAGTCTTTTAGTGAACAGACCATTTCTTTTTCGAGCATGGACCAGCTATCGTCGTGTTATTTCTGTGGCGGCGCGCTCGATGTTTCGCTCTCCGAATATCCGATTATCCCGAAATCGCTGGACCCGGAAGCCGAGAAACAGGGGACTGTCGTCCTCTGCTCGACCTGTCGGGAGAAGCTCGCAACGATCGTCGAACCGGCCGTCGAGGCGGCGAAGGCGGACGCCCGCGAGACAGCGGAAACGGCTGGCGATGCTGGGACCTCCGAGCCGCCGGGACTGCTGGACGAATCCGGGACGCCAACGACCGACGAGCAGACGAGTGAGGAGCCGGTAACCACCGACAGTGTGGTCGAGCCGGCCGATGATGGCTCGCTGCTGGGCGACGATAGCGCGAGCGCGGCGGGGCAAGAGCAGTCGGCGCAGTCACCGGAGACGGCGGACGCGACTGCGGAGTCCGATTCGACGAACGCGGCAGCGGCGGACACCACGGACAGGCAGACAGTGAAGCTGACTGGGTCGAGTGATTCGGCGGCCGGAGCTGAGAGCGGAGACACCGAACGTGGTTCGGACAGCGACGACAACGATGGCAGCGATGACGGCCCTTCGCTGACAAAACTGGAGTACAACAAGGTCATGCGCTTGCTCCAGAACCGTGAGATGCCTGTTGACCGCGCGGAAATCCGCGAGGTTGCGGTCAATGCCTACGATATCGACGGGGAGCAGTTCGACGCCATCATCGATGCCGCGGTGGACCGGGACCTCATCGGGCAAGCGAACGACCAGTTGGTCGAATCGGACGGGTAGCCAGACGCTGGGAGAGAAAAGCATACCACCGGCCATCTCGAAGCCCGCGCTATGAACGCCGGAGACATTGCGGCACGTCTTGACGATAGACTCGATATTGAGGCTTACGCCGATATCGACGCCAGTCCGAACGGCCTCCAGGTCGGGCCGGCGAGCCAACCGGTCGAGCACGTCGCCTTCGCAGTCGATGCGGCCGTCGAGACCATCGACCGCGCCGACGAGGCGGGCGCTGACCTGCTCGTAACGCACCACGGTATCGTCTGGGGCGGGATGGAGCGCGTGACCGGAACCAACTACCGCCGCGTCGCACCGCTGATCGACAACGACCTCGCGCTGTACACTGCTCACCTTCCGCTTGATGGCCATCAATCGCTCGGTAACGCCGCCGGTGTTGCTGACCTGCTGGACCTCGACAACCGTGCGCCGTTCGGTTCGATGGGCGGCGAGCATATCGGCCAGCAAGGGACCCTTGCAGAGCCACAGACGGTCTCCGAACTCGCAGGTTCGCTCGAAGGCAATATAGACACTGGCGGCCAGCCAGTTCAGGTTCTGGACTTCGGCCCATCGACTGTCGAAGATGTCGCCATTGTCACCGGCAGCGGGGTCGACTGGCTGCAAGAGGCTGTCGAGACGGACGCCGACGTGCTCATCACCGGCGAGGGGAAACAGAAGGCCTTCCACGAGGCGCGCGAGCAGGGGATGCACGTCATTCTCGCTGGCCACTACGCGACCGAAACGTTCGGCGTCCAGTCGCTCCAGACCGTCGTCGAGGACTGGGGGCTGGAGACGACCTACATCGACTGTCCGACCGGGCTCTGAGGCGATGGACGAGGGAGTTTCGTTCGAGGGTATTATGTCAGATACGGACCTTATCGCTTGGTCGCGACAGTACTGCCGGCGAGTCCGCCGCGAGCAGGGCATCTCGGTTCGGTTCGATCTCGTCGACTGGGACGTGTCTCACCGGGCCAAGCGACGGGCCGCCGCGGTCAAGCGGCCGAAACTGGACGACGCCACCGTCGGCCAACAGTACGACTGGGATAGCGTCAACGGGAGCGACGGCCGCCCGCTCCCGTGTACGGTGTCGTTGACCTGGGACGCCTTTTCGGCCTTCGACAGAGACGCCTGGGAAGCGACGCTGCGCCACGAACTCATCCACGTCGAGCAGTACCAGCGCGACGGGACGACCGACCACGGCCGAGCCTTTCGGGAGCGGGCCGCGAACCTCGATACTGATGTCCACTGTCCGGCCTTCACCGACCCGAAGCACGTCCTCACCTGTGAGGCGTGTGGTGGTCTCGCCGCCCGTCGCTATCAGGACTGCAAGCTCGTCGAGCAACACGAGCAGTACCGGTCGGACTGCTGTGGGGCCTCGCTAGAACTGAGCTGACTACAGCAGGAACCTGATCGCCCAGAGGACGCCCATTCCAGTCACCATCGTCGCAAACACGTCCTCGGTCCGCCAGGCAACACCCGCTGCGAGCGCGCCGGCGACGAATTTGTCTGTGGCGAAACTACTGGCGTCGAGTGTCACGAACGACGGGAGGACAAGCGCAGCGAGGACAGCGGCGGGGACGAACCGCAACACCTGCTCGACGACCGGCGGAATCTCGTCGAGCCGACCGAACAGCGCAATGAAGGAGAGCCGACAGGCGTACGTCAACACGCCGATGACAGCGATGACACCGGCAATTTCAACCGGACCGTAGTTAGTCGCCATCGGTCCCTCCCGTGGCGGACTCGGTGAGAACACCAGCGGTGATGCCAACGCCGGCCGCGACGAGCAATCCGAGGTTGAGCGGGAGCCCAGCGCCGACGACAGCGATGGCTCCACCGACGACAGCAGCAGCCCCGGTCGATGCGTCCTCGATTGCCGGGACCAGAATCGCGAGGAAGACGAGCGGGATAGCGAATTCGAGGCCCCAGGCGTCCGGGACGCCAGTGCCGAGCAGCGCTCCCACGATAGTCGTAACCTGCCACACCACCCAGAGCGTCACAGCGACGCCGAGGTAGTACCACTTCCGGTCCGTCTCGCTGTCGGACCGGTAGCTCGCGACCGACAGCGCGTACGCCTGATCGGTCAACACGTAGGCAAGCACTGCTTTCCATCGGTCGGTGAAATCCCGGAAGTACGGCGCGATCGATGCCGAGTACATCAGCAATCGGAGGTTGATGACGACTGCCGTCGCGACGACAACCGTTAGCGGCGCGTTCTGTCCGAGCAGCTCCAGCGCCGCGAGCTGTGATGCGCCGGCGAAGACGACTACGGATAGCCCGACTGCGGCTGGCAGCCCCAGCCCGGCGTTGACGGTCGCGATGCCGGCAACGAGGCCAAACGGGATAATCCCCAGCAGAAGCGGCGCAACGTCGCGAACGCCGCGCCGAAACGAAGTGGTATCCATAGCGTTCCATCCAACGCAGGGGTGTCTAAGCCCTCCGTTTCAGTGGCGGTATGTGACGAGCAACCAATGTATGGCCCGTACCCACCGTGGCGAACCACGACGTTGAAACCCGCCCGCGCTCGACTGCACAGCAATGAGCGACCACACCGACGAGCGAGAGACGTTCCATCACGACCCCATCGGGCACGCGGAAGTCCGGGCCGGAATGACGGTCGGCGAACTGGCTGACAGCTACGGCGAGGCCGGCATCGGTGCGAGCGACATCCACGAGGCCGTCGATATCTACAGCGAGATGCTCGACGAAGATGTGACGACCTTTTTCGGACTCGCCGGCGCGATGGTCCCGACCGGGATGCGGGCGATCGTCAGCGAACTCATCCGCGACGGTCACATCGACGTACTCGTCACCACGGGCGCGAACTGTACCCACGACAGCATCGAGGCCATCGGCGGTAAGCACCACCACGGCGAGGTGACGCCCGAAGGGCAAACGGAGCGCGAACACGACGAGACGCTCCGGGACGAGGGCGTCGACCGTATCTACAACGTCTACCTCCCGCAGGAGCATTTCGCCCTGTTCGAGAACCACCTCCGGGATGAGGTGTTCTCGACGCTGGAAGACGAGGGAGCGGTTTCGATCCAGCGCATGACGGAGGAACTCGGTCGGGCCAACAGCGAAGTCAACGAGCGCGAGGACGTGCCCGAGGACGCTGGTGTGCTGGCGGCGGCCTACGAGAACGACGTGCCGGTGTATTGCCCGGCTTTCCAAGACTCCGTGCTGGGCCTGCAAGCGTGGATGTACTCCCAGACCAGCGAGTTCACGGTCGACGCGCTGGCGGACATGACCGACATCACGGACATCGCCTACGAGGCCGACAGCGCCGGTGCGATGGTCGTCGGTGGTGGCGTCCCGAAGAACTATGTCCTCCAGACGATGCTCGTCTCGCCCGACGCCTACGACTACGCCGTCCAGTTGACGATGGACCCCTCGAACACCGGCGGTCTCTCCGGCGCAACGCTCGACGAGGCCCGTTCGTGGGGGAAACTTGAAAAGGACGCCCGGAATGTCTCGGTGTATGCTGACGCGACGATTACACTCCCACTGGTCGTGGCTGCGGCCCGTGAACGACACAGTACGGAAGCGTGATCACTTCGGCGGAGGCGGCTACAGACTCGGCCGTTGCGGGACACATCTACTGAGAGGAATATATTCCTCATATAAACGGTCTTTCACGACCGCTCGGCAGCGGTACTTAGTATGTCACAGTACATCGGTCGACGGACATTCGTTGAAGGGACAGCGGCGACGCTGGCGAGTTCCGGGATTGCGGGGAGTACAGCAGCACAGGAATCAGATGGCGGCGAGTCAGGCACCGATGACGCCACCGAAACGGAGGGCGAGGAGATGACCGACGACACAACGCTCATCGCCCACCGCGGGTTCGCCGGCGTCTACCCGGAGAACACGGAACTGGCGGTTGAGGCGGCCTCGTTTGGCGGGCCGGGAACACAAACGGCCCACCGGCGCGCGGACATGGTCGAGGTCGATGTCGTGCCGACCGCCGATGGCACGCTCGTTACCTTCCACGACAACGGACTGGCCGAACGCGACGGCGGCGAGCGCGGGCTGACAGACACCGAGGGACTTGTCTTCGAGACCGATGCGGACACTGTGACCAGTGCGACCGTCCTCGGTACGGCGGAGACGGTTCCGACGCTTGAAACGGTCATGGAGGCGATCCCGCCAAGCGTGGCGGTCAATCTGGAGTTCAAGAATCCCGGGAGCGACGACCTCGCGTTCGCCGAGTCGCTGTCGGACCAGACACTGTCGACGCAGCGAGAACTGTGGCGACCCTACACCGAACGTGCGCTCGACCTCGTCAGCGAGTACGACAACGATATTCTCGTCTCGTCGTTCTACGAGGCGGCGCTTGCGACTGTCCGTGATTACGACGACTCGGTCCCCGTCGCCTTCCTCTTCTGGGACAGCATCGAGGAGGGGCTGGAGGTCACCCGCCGCTATGACTGCGACGCGGTGAACGTCCCCCGGAACATGGTTCAGGGAACGTCCTTCTTCAACGACGGCGAGTACACCGAGTCCGACCTGAGCGACATCGACCTCGTCGACATCGCCGACGATGAAGACCGAGACCTGAACGTCTGGACAGTCAGCACGTGGTATCAGGCCCGGGAACTGGTCCAGGCTGGCGTCGACGGACTCATTTCCGACTACCCCACTGTGCTCTCGGTTCAAGACTGACGAACACCGATGCCGAATGTTGAAGGGGCGACCGGCCGACAGCGATAGTATGGAAGCACCGACCGGGGACGCAGGAATCTACGCCCGTGAGTCGTCGTATCTCGACCGGTACGTCCAGCTTGGAGAAGCCGGCGACCGGATCATTTCGCTGTCGTTTCCGTCCCAGCCGGAGGCCGACGCCGGCGAGGACCACACGCTGCTCGACCGCATCGCGGAGTATCTTCAGGGGGTTGAAGACGACTTCGCGGATGTGACAGTCGGCCTCACGGTCCCGACGGACCAGCGAATCGTGCTGGAAGCTGTCCAAGAGATTCCGTACGGCGAGGACGCATCCGTTGCACAGGTCGCGCAGATGACACCGGATCTGGACGCTGACGAGCAGGACGACATCGCACAGGTCCGGGAGGCACTGGCCGCAAACCCCGTGCCGCTGTTGATTCCGGACCATCGGGTTCGGGACGGGCCAAGCGCAGCGCCGCCGCCCGTCGAGCAAAAGCTCCGGGCTATTGAGGGCCTTTAGGCCCAGAGCCGGTCAACGCCCAACCCCTCGTGGACAATCAGCTCGAGGGCGTTGACCAAGTAGTGGGCGATGACAACTGCGAGTAAGCTGTTTGTCGCGATGAACAGGCCAGCGAGCGCCAACCCCAGCGTGCCGGTAACGACGATACCCACCCGGCCCTGTGCGCCGTGGCCCAGTGCGAAGGCGACGGAGGCGACGATGGCCATCGCCCACGCCGGTGCGTTGAGGCCGGACACGGGGACGCCGATAGCCGCCGCCCGGAAGAGCAGTTCCTCGACGATAGCGATAACCGGCAGGACCCCGCCCAGCAGGATGACCCAGCCGACGGCCGAATCCGGGGCGAGCAGTTCCCGTAGTGACTCGTCGAAGGTGACGCCGAAACCGTCTGCCAGCGCAGCGGCGCCCTCGTTCCCGACCCAGAAGCCGATCCCAGCGCCGATACCGATGGCCATCGCCGGCAACCCTGTCGAAAGTGCGTCACTGGCGATGCCGAACGCACTAGCGGGGATTTCGAAATAAAACGCGCCGGCGACCAGCAGCACGCCGAACAGCCCCTGTGTGAACGCGACGTTGGCAAGCAACGCCCCTGTCGAGACATCGCTCGGGGCGAGCGTGTCGCGCATCTGCTGTCGCTGGGCCGCCGCCCGTTGGGTTTCGAACCGCGGGATAGTCGGGTCCCTGTCGGCCATCGAGACGCCGTCGACTGTGGACGAGACGCCGCCATCGGACCGGACGGCTCCCTGCGAGAGCCGTGCGAGACCGAGAAGCGCGGTTAAAAGAAACCCCGTCAGGCCGACGAATGCGGCCCACTCGGGCATTTATTGCGGACTTGGACTGCCGCCCTGCCGGCCGACCTCGTGGTCGAGTGCCTTGCCCGTGATGGACTTGAGGCGGTCGACCAGCGAGTCCTTCTCGGCTTCGCCAGCCAGTGCGACCTCGAGGACCTCTGAGATGTGCGAGACCGGAATGATCTCGATCATGTCCTCGTACTCGTCCTCGATCATCACGTCCTGCGTGTTCGCTTCAGGAATGATGACCGTATCGAGGCCCGACTTGGCGGCTGCCTCGATTTTGTGTGTGACGCCGCCAACCGGGAGCACGTCACCCCGGACCGACAGTGAGCCGGTCATGGCGAGGTTCTGCTTGATTGGGACGTTTTCTATCGCGGAGATAACCGCGGTAGCGACGGTGATAGAGGCGGAGTCGCCGTCGACGCCGCCTTCACCGGCCTGCACGAACTGGATGTGAACGTCCTTCTCGGAGATGTCCTCGTCAGAGAACTTCTTGATGATCGCCGAGACGTTCTGGACAGCCTCTTCGGCCATCTCCTTGAGCTGTCCCGTGGCGATGACCTGCCCGGGGCCCTGTGACGGGCTGACCTCGGCCATCACAGGGAGGACGATACCGCTGTCCTCGCCCATGACGGCGAGCCCGTTGACGCGGCCGACCACGTCGCCCTGGTTGACGGTGAGCTCGTAGTCCTTGCGGCGCTCGATGTAGTTGTCCGCGAGCTGTTGCTCGATGGACCGGGAGCGCCGTTTGGCCTGCAGCACGTCCGCTCGCTCGGTGCGGTCGCGGTCCTCGGCGCGGGCGATGTCGCCAGCGACGCGGACCAGTCCGCCAAGGTCACGGAACTTCAGGCTGAGGTGGCCTTTTCGGCCGGCGCGACGCCGGGCCTCCAGGATGAGCTCCTGAACGGCCTCCTCGGTGAAGTGCGGGAGCCGCCCGTCGTTTTCGACCTCCTGGGCGATGAACCGGGCGTACTTCCGTCGCATCTCGGGGTCATCTTCGATGGTGTCGTCCATGTACACCTCGTACCCGTACCCCTTGATACGGGAGCGCAGCGCGGGGTGCATGTTCTCCATCGCGTCGAGGTTCCCCGCCGCAATCATGATGAAGTCACAGGGGACTGGCTCGGTCTGAACCATCGCGCCCGAGGAGCGCTCGGATTGGCCCGTAATGGAGAACTCTCCCTCCTGAATGGCCGTCATCAGCTTCTGCTGGCTGCGGATATCGAGCGTGTTGATCTCGTCGACGAACAGCACGCCCTTGTTGGCCTGGTGGATCGCGCCGGGCTCGACGCGGTCGTGGCTCGGCGTCTCCATCCCACCGGACTGGAACGGGTCGTGACGAACGTCGCCCAGCAGCGCACCGGCGTGGGCGCCCGTGGCGTCCTCGAACGGCGCGGTCTTCTGGTTGGCGTTGTTGACCAGCAGGTTCGGAATCATCGCGTCGCTGCCGCGCGAACCGTAGCGGAATGCGAGATAGATGACACCGGCCGCGAGAATCCCCAGCAGGACCTGCTGGACGAGGATCAGGGCGTAGCCGATGACGATGGCGATGATGATCCACATGAGGAAGGTCCGCATCTGGTTTCGCTTGCGGGCCTCCTCCTTGTGGGCCTCGACAATCTGTTCCCCTTTGCCGCCGGGGACAGTGCGTACTTTCGGTTCATTGCCGTCGTCGGGATTGTGGTAGACAAGAACGTCCTGCAGTTCCTCTCGTGGGAGCAGCTGAGACATCGCCTTCGCCAGCATCGACTTCCCCGTTCCGGGGGAGCCGATCATCATCACGTGGCGGCGCTGCTTGGCCGCCTTCTTGATCACGTCACGGGCGTGGTCCTGCCCGATGACCTGGTCGACGAGTCGGTCTGGCACTTCGATGTCGGCGGTCGACTCGATTTCGAGACCGCCGAGGAGATTCTCCTCGTCTCCGTCCAGTTCAGACTCGCCGTCAACTTGGACATCGCTTCCGAGTGTCGTTTCGGACGTTTCTCCCTCGCCGGCCCATCGGTCCTCGGACGGGTCGGATGGCTCGTCTGCCGAGGGCTCAGAGGCGGGTTCGTTGGGGTCCTGTTTGGCCCCGTTGGTCGACGCCTCTTCCTCCCCAGCGTCGGATGCCTCCCGGTCAGGGTCGGGAGTCGCGTCGGTGTCGGTGTTGTCGCTCATACAAACGTTGCTAACATACTCATGGAAGGCCTGTCGACTGATATACTTTCTCCCCGTGTCGGTTGTTGCAACACCCTGAAACCGCAGTACAGCGCCCGAATTGGAGGGATTGTATTCCGGCAGTACCGCGTCGTCGGGTTTATCAAACCACCACACCCACTGGGGAATATGCGTGGGTTCTACATCGGTCGCTTCCAGCCCTACCACAACGGCCATCACTCGATGGTCGAGCGGATTTCGGAGGAAGTCGACGAGCTTGTTCTGGGTATCGGAAGCGCCGACGATTCACACACCACACACGACCCCTTTACGGCCGGTGAGCGGATCATGATGATCACAAAGGCCGTCGCGGAGTACGACCTGACGACATATGTCGTCCCCCTTGAGGACATCAACCGCAACGCCGTCTGGGTAAGCCACGTCGAGAGTATGTGTCCGGACTTCGACGTGGCGTACTCGAACAATCCGCTGGTGGTCCGCCTGTTCGAGGAGGCCGGCATCGAAGTCCGCCAGTCCCCAATGTTCGACCGCGACCGGCTGGAGGGCAGCGAGATTCGCCAGCGGATGATCGACGACGAGTCCTGGCGCGACCGGGTCCCGTCATCTGTTGTGGAAGTTATCGAGGAGATCCACGGCATCAAGCGGCTCCAGCACGTCTCAGACAGTGACTCGCTCGAACGGTACGCCGCCACAGGCGAACCGGTCCCCGAGTCGCTCGATGACCTCAACGACTGATGATTACACTGAGTTCAGACTTCGGATCGCCCTATCCGGCGGCAATGAAGGGCGTCATCTGTCAGGCCACGGACGCGCGCATCGAGGATATCGCCCACGATTTCCCACGGCAGGACGTGCGGGCAGCGGCGTTCTGGCTCACGCAGACGCTCCCGTACTTCCCGCCGGCAGTCCACTGTGTCGTTGTCGACCCGGGTGTCGGGACCGACAGAGATGCCTTGGTCGTCCGTGCGGACGACCACGCGCTCGTGGGGCCTGACAACGGTGTCCTCCTGCCGGTTACCCGCGAACTCAGCCGAAAACCAAAACGACGCCACAGATGCGTTCGAGGTGTTCACCTGGGCTTACGACGACCCCGCGAGCACGACCTTCCACGGGCGGGACGTGTTTGCGCCCGCCGCGGCGGCCGTCCACGACACTGGCGTCGATGCCATCGAAACCCGGCCCGAAACCACCCCGACCGACGACTACGTCGACCTCCGGTTCCCGGCGGCCACAGTCGATGGTGACGGAGCGACCGGCGAGGTGCTCGTCGTCGATGACTTCGGGAACGCCGTGACGAACATTCCCGGCGAGGTCCTCGCGGATCGGTTCGGCGGGACGGTGGCGGTCGGCGATACTGAGGCCCCAGTACACCGAGCCTACGCTGGCGTCGACCGGGGTCAGCGACTCGTCACCGTTGGCAGTCACGGAAACGTCGAACTCGCCGTCAACCGCGGTCGTGGCGACGACGCGTTCGGTGTCAGTACCGGGGGTACTGTGGACCTGTCGCTGTGATAATGCGTTACTGTCTGGTGGTTTAGGGATACCAAAAGATCGGTGGCCTTAAGTCTTTTAGGCATCCCTAATAAAGCGTATGCCACAGAGACGTGACTTGCTGAAGACGGTGGGGATCGCTGCGACGGGACTGCTTGCTGGCTGCCCAGGGGTGGGGTCGTCCGACTCGAACACGGCGTCAGCGGACACCGAAACGACAGAACAGGCAGCGACCGCAGGAACAGACGAGAGCGGCGAAAGCGGCGTTTCGGTCGGGCCGATGACCGCTGTCGCGACTGAATGGAACGTATACCGGGCACGGCTGTACGATGCCGTCGCTCTGGGGCGGGCCGGTGCGCCCGGTGCCGGAGCGACCGTCGCACAGAACATTTTCGCCCGGTTCGAAGGTGCGTCCGGTGAGTACGGTGCCCACGAACAGCTTGAGTCCACGTCAGAGTCAGCATACGAGGGGTTCGAGGATGCTCTCGGGACGGTCCAGTCGTCGCTGTCCGAGGGCGATGTGCCCGGAGCCGCGTCGGCTGCGGACAAAGCGTCAGGCCATCTCCAGACGGCTCAGCAGGCCGCTGCCGGACAGCAGGCTACCAGAGTGCTGGACCTGCTCTTGCTGGGCAGTCGGGCGAGCAATGCCGCCATGGCTGGGACGCTGGGCGCTTTCGAGGGGGCCGCCGCTATCGCGGAGGAGACGATGACTGCGTTCGAGGACGCGCTGGTGTACAGCCAGCTCGAGGAGGCGGACGCGGAATCCTACGAGGCCTTCGAGAACGCACTGGATGGAATCGGCTCCGCCGCAGGTAGTGAAGACGCAAGCGGCGTCACTGAACAGGCCCGGGCCGCGCTTGACGCGACCGTTTCGGGCGCGTATGCGCTGGTCCAGCAAGCATCGGTCGCTGGCGCAGGCCACCTCGCGACGATGCAGGCCCGTGGCTGGGATGCGGCCGCGCTCGCGTCCGCCGGCGGTCCCGGACGGGCGTACGCGCACACGGTCACATTGAACAGCTACCGTGCCCGCGTCGCCGACGCGGATTGGCTCGCCACCAACGGCGCGGCCGATGCAGCGTCGACCGCCGTCGAGAACGTCTTCGCTCACTTCGAGGGAGCGAGCGCACACGATGCGCTTGAGGAGGGTGACGGCGGAGCCTACGAGGCCTTTGAGAGTGGGTTAGACGACCTCTCCAGTGCCATCGGGAACGGTAACGCGGACGGTATCGACAGAGCCACCGAAACGGTCGATACGAACCTTGTCGCCGGAATCGAAGCACTGGTCGGCGGCGAGGACGCCCGCGCGGCGCTGGAGTCAGCGTTCTTCCGTGCCCGCATCGCGGACGCTCGCGAACTGTACCGCCTCGGCGACGCCGACAGCGCGGCGACCATCGTCTCGGACGTGTTTGCCCGCTTCGAGGAGAACGAACTCGGCTTCCACGAGACGATGGAACACGAGAGCGAGGACCTCTACCACCGCTTCGAGGAGGAGCACCTCATATCACTCCAGTCGGCCTACGAGGACGACGACAGTGATGCCGTGGCAACCCACCACGACGGGGTTCAGCAAGCCCTGCTTGACTTCGAATCGGCCCTGTCGACGGCTGTCGCCAGCGGGGCGGAAGCGGACTACATGATCGGACGGGCCTTCGACGCGGCCGGACTCGCGGCGCTGTCTAAAACCGACCGCGCGGCGACCGTCATTCAGGACACCTTTGCTCACTTTGAGAGCGGCGCAGCAGGCTTCCACGAGGCGCTGGAGGAAGCCGACGAGGAAATCTACGAGAGCTTCGAATCGACGCTTACGGACATTCGCTCCGCGGCCGATGACGGCGGGGACGTCACCGCCGCGGCGACGGCATTCAACGACGAGGCTATCGCGGCGGCGTACGCCATCGCTGGGAGCGCCGGCGGCAACGGGGAGGCCGCGACGGACGTCGTGCAGGACGTCTTCGCGACCTTCGAGGAGGCGCGGGTCCACGAGATGCTGGAGGAAGCGGACCACGACGCCTACGAGAACTTCGAGGGGGCACTGAACGACTTCTCGCGTGGACTGACGAACGGCGACGCCAACCCGACGCAGATGGCGGATGCCACGCGAACCGGACAGTTCGCCGTTGTCGGTGCTGTCGACAGCGCCCCGAGCGGGTCCGGCGGCCACGGCGGCGAGGAGTCCGAGGAAACCGAGTCGTCACTGTCCGGCGGCCCGAACGTTGTTGAAGGTGTTCCCGAGGACGCCGACCACGTCGTTGACATGGAGGCCGTCGCGTACGCACCGGCGGAACTCACCGTCAGCGTCGGTGACAAAGTCGCCTGGGAACACGTCGGTGGCGAAGCGCACTCGGTCACCGCTGTTGCGGATGACCTCCCAGAGGATGCGACTTACTGGGCCTCCGGCGGGTTTGAAAGCGAGTCGGCTGCACGCGAAGGGTGGGAGAACGGCAAGGGGGCCGTTCAGTCCGGCCAGAGTTACGTTCACACATTTGAGACGGCCGGCGAACACGCCTACGTCTGTATTCCGCACGAGGCTGCGGGGATGGCTGGCACCGTTATCGTCGAGGAGTAATCGTCTCCCTCTTTTTGGCTCGCCTAGAAACCGATGGCTTTTTGTGTTTTAGGGTAGCCTAAACAATTGTATGCCGGACGAACAGGCCACGTCGAGGCGGGACATCTGTCGCCGTAGCGAGTCGGGTGCTGCCGTCCCTGTCGTCCGCGCAAACGCCGCCCCACAGGAGGTGAGTGCCAGGACGTGACCGGGTCTTGACCTGTCAGCTTCGACCATCTTTCGCGGCGACGACCACCGTGGGCATAGCCCGTCGCCGCACGCCACGAGTTTTCGTGTCTGTCCCGTGGGCGTCTGCCCCAAGGACGCCCCATTTCAGGTCCTTTGCTGTGGACCACTCTGGAACCATCGGACCTCTCAGCGGATGGTGTCCGGAGAGTACAAGAACGCATTATCTGTTCCTGCATCTGTGCCGACGCTCGGCCCAGACCGGTACCACAGTCAGTCATTCTCTTCTATCGGACTGCGGACGAGGAAAGTGATGGCGACGAAGCGGCGTCGCCGTCATGTGAATGGGTCGGGGCAGGCGTTTTGGGTCCGCCGGCCCTGCTACTGGACATGCACGACGAGGAGCCAGCGGAGAACATCAGCGGCGGGACCGCTGGCGGTGGCCAGTCGGCAACGTTCGATCCGGAAACGGCAGGGACGCGAGCCGAAGCCGTCGTGGACCGTCTCGGCGAACTGTACTGGACGAAGACCTACGGCGGCCGGGACGCCTTCGAGTGTCTTGTCCGGACGATTCTCAGTCAGAACACCTCCGACAAGGCGAGCCAGCCAGCCCATGACGAACTGATGGCGCGGTATGGGAGTGATGGCGGGGCTGCAAGCGATGGTAGCACCGATGCTGACCTTGCCCGCGCGCTGGCCGACGCCGACCAGCCCGAACTCGCTGAAACCATCTCCTCGGCCGGGCTGTACAACCAGAAATCCGAGCGCATCATCACACTGGCACAGCGTATCTGCGAGGAGTACGGCGGCGAATCGGGCTTCGACGAATTCGTCAGGGAAAGCGACCCCGAGGCGGTGCGGTCGACACTGCTGGACATGAACGGCGTCGGCCCGAAGACCGCCGACTGCGTCCTGCTATTTGCAGGCGGTCGCGGCGGCGTATTCCCCGTTGATACACACGTCCACCGCATCGCCCGCCGGATGGGACTGGCCCCGGCCGACGCCGACCACGAGACCGCCCGTGAGTATCTGGAGCGCGATGTGCCCGCGGAGAAGTGCGGGTTCGGGCATACCGCGATGATTCAGTTCGGCAGGGAGTACTGCTCGGCCAGAAAACCGGCCTGTCTGGATGACCCCGATGCGTGCCCGCTGGCGGGCCACTGTGACCAGGTCGGTGTATATCTGGCTGCTGATGAGGTCGTCGACCCATCCGAAACCGCCTGACGAACTCTACAGTATACTGTCGGTGCTATCGATATATGCTGATACGTACTCTCTTATATCAATAATATAACGTAACTACGTTTCTGGAAGGAGCTTAGTCTATCGAAAGTGACAGGGTCCGTATGCTCCGACCGGTATCTGACCGTGGGTTAGTGCGCCGGTACTATTTATACCGTGCCACGATCGCTGTCGGATTTATCACTCCTATCTTCACCCTGTTTCTCCTGCGAACGCTGTCCTTCACACAGGTCGGTGCCCTCTCAGCAATCTACTCAGGGCTATCTGTCGTCGGCGAGATTCCAACAGGCTACGTCGGTGACAGGCTCGGGCGGCGGGCGAGCCTCCTTCTCAGCGTGCTGTTCACCGTTACCTCTCTCGCAGGCTTCGTTCTCGCTTCGGGATTCCTCTGGTACGGCTTCCTCTATGCACTGTGGGCGCTGGCACTGACCTTACGTTCAGGGAGCATGGATGCGTGGCTGTACGATACACTCACTGAGCGGCTCGATAGCGGGCAGTTCAGCCATATCCGCGGCCGGGGTGACGCAGTACAGAAGTGGACGGCAGCGGTCTCAATGGTTGTTGGTGGTCTGCTGTATGGGCTGCATCCAACCTATCCGTTCGTTGCTGCGGTCGGCTTCAATAGTCTCGGCTTCTTTGCCCTGCTCTCACTGCCCAAAAACCGCCAGTACGCCGACCGGGGTGGTGACAGTCGCTCCGCCGACCGTCTCGATCCACTCGAAGCCGTCTCTGTCATCCGAACGTATCTGGCTCAGCCGCCGCTCCGCGCACTGGTCCTGTACATTGGATTGTTCTATGCTGTTTTGGGCGTTTCACACACCTACATCCAGCCGATGGTGGTCGAGACGCTGCGGCCGTACGCCGCCGCTATCGGTGTTCAGGTTCCCACAGGTGTTCCGACCGCGGCAGCACGAGCAGGCGAGGCCGGCGCGACACTTGCGCTCGGACTGGGCGTGCTGTACGCCGCCCTGACAGCAGTGGCATCCGTTGGCGGCTACTACGCCGGCACAATTGAGGACCGTCTCGGCGTCCGCAGAGCCGTGGTCGTCGTGCCAGTTCTGACGGCTGTCGCGCTCGTGGTACCGCTGTGGCTCGCGCTTGTGGCACTCCCGGCGTTCGCGTCGATGCGAACCGCGAAGCCGCTGATCCAGCCGATCGCTAACGGATACATTAACGACCATGTCGAGGCGGTCGGACGGGCGACGTTGCTCTCCGCGGTGTCGATGTTGCATATGATGCTCCGGACGCCGCTGGCACTTGCTGCTGGGACGTTGGCGGATGCAACCACGGCAACAACAACAGTTGCAGCGCTTGGCAGCCTGTTTCTTGTCGCTGGCGGAGCAGTCTGGCTGTTCGGTGAGATTGCACCTGAAACAGGGACTGTTTCTGGTGACAGGGCCAGCAAATCAGCGCCATAGACCCATCAGCAGTCGGCCGGGAATCCTATCCGGTCGCAATTAGATCGAACTTCCCTGCGGGTGGCGGTGGAGTGCTCCGACGATAGCGTGGTTCTGTCAGTTCGTCTCCCGATTATGCCCGGTGGCCCCAGCGCTCGCCGTCCTCTGCGTAGCGGGCGCTCACAATCCGGTTGAACTGGTCGTCGGACAGCGAGATGTCCGTCGCGCCAGCGTTCTCGTCGAGCTGGTCGACGGTGCGAGCGCCGACGATAGGGACACAGGTGAAGTCCGGCTGTTCGATGAGCCAGCGGAGCGTGACCTGCGCGGGCGTGGCGTCGAGTTCGTCCGCGACAGTTCGGAGTTCGTCAAGGACGTGCCAGCCGCGCTCGGAGAGGTAGAAGTCCTCGAAGCGGTCGGACAGCGAGCCCCGGGAGCCCTCCGGTCCCTCGAAGGCCGTCGGGTCGTCGTCGTCCGTGCGCTCGTACTTGCCCGTGAGGAAGCCGCCGGCCAGCGGCGAGTACGGACAGACAGCCATGTCCTGGTCGGCACACACATCGAGATAGTCTTTCACGTCGTCGCGGTAGCCGGCGTGGAACAGCGGCTGGGTCACCTCGAAGCGCTCGTAGTCCTCGACATCGCTCTTCCAGAGGGCTTTGGTCAACTGCCAGGCAGCCATCGTCGACGCACCGAGATGGTGGATTTTCCCCGCACGGACGAGGTCGTCGAGCGTCGACAGCGTCTCCTCGATGTCGCTGTGCTCGTCCCAGCGGTGGATGTAGTAGAGATCGAGATAGTCCGTATCGAGGCGATCCAGCGTCCCCTGAATCTGGGCGCGGATGTGCTTGCGCCCGAGGCCGGAGTCGTTGGGACCGGGCTCGCCGCGGCCGTCGAAGGGGAAGTACACCTTCGAGGCGATGACGAAGTCCTCGCGGTCGTAGTCGTCGAGCCACTCGCCGATGTACTCCTCGCTAGTCCCGTTTGGATTGCCGTAGACGTTGGCAGTGTCGATGAAGTTGATGCCGCGCTCCCACGCCGCATCGAGCAGTTCGTGGGCCTCCTCGCGGTCGGTCTCGACGACGCCGCCCGTCTCCCGGCCGAAGCGCCAGGTGCCGAAACACAGCTGTGAAACCGTCGTTCCGGTCGAACCGAGTCTGGTGTACTCCATATCGGAGCCACGTCGGGCAACCCGAAAAAGGGGCGCGGTCCCGGCGAAGGCTGTCCGGTATCGGTCGCTCACTGGCCCTGTCGCTCCCGCGAATCAGGACTGACTGCCAGACAGTCGGGTGGCCACGACGACTAGGCCGGTCACCAGCACGAACGCCATCAGCGAGAGGTTCGGGACGGTCAGGCCGAGCACCCGGTACTGGATCTGCGCACAGCTGATCGCTCCGATTCCGCAGGTCGTCTGGCTCACCTGCAGCCAGGAGTGATAGGCCGCGATAGCGGCTCCCGGAACCGCAAGCGACAGCGCCGTCCGGACGACGCCGGGACGGCGCTCAGCGGCGGCAATGCCGAGGACGACCACCAGCGGGTACATCAGAATGCGCTGATACCAGCAGAGCCGACAGGGTGTCAGCCCGAGACCCAGCGAGAGATAGAGGCTACTGGCCGTCGCAACGGTGGCGACGGCAGTCGCCGCGGCCAACAGGAGCCGAGGTCGGTCGGAGACGGATCGGGAGTCGACCACAGGAAAGCCAGCGTCTGCCGGCCGAAAAAGCGTTCCGAGAGCCGACCTCTTGCTCGGCTCCCGCCTGACCGGATCGCCAGCGCTCGCTTTTTCAGTCCTGCCGCCGACAGCCAGCGTATGCCTGACGATTCGGACCCCGAGGCGAACCTCGAACAGTGGAAGTCCGCAATGCAGGAAGAGCACGCCGAGGCTATCGCGAATCCGGACCCCGACGAGTCCCACCAGATCGAGGGCGTGGCACAGGTCACATATCGGGTGACGTTCGACTACGACGCCGACGAGGACGCGCTCGACCGGGCCAGCGCCGAAGAGGTCGACGACCTGACCGACCCCGAACTCCTCTCCTGTGCGTGTGGCGTTCGCGGGATGACGCCCGAGGAAGCCCGTGAGCACATGGCCGCCGCTGTCGAGCAGGGGTAAACAGGGACAGCAGTCCTTCTCAGTCGTGGATAGTCACGCCGTCCTGATCGACCGAGATGTCGAGCAGACTGGTCACATCGTAGTCGGTGTTGTCGAGCGCTGAGTCGCCCTGTTTCCGGAAGACGACGACGATATCCGAGATGTCCGCCCCGATGTCGTCGAGCGCCTCGCAGATGGATGCCATCGTTCCGCCGGTCGAGAGCAGGTCGTCGACAATGAGCAGGTCGTCGCCCGCCTCGATGTCGTTGATGAACATCTCCGATTCGGAGTAGCCGGTGGTCTTGTGCAGCGGGACCTCATCCTCAAGCCCGTAGGAGCGCTTGCGGATGACCACGAGCGGGATATCCGTCTGCAGTGAGAGTGCGGTCGCGATGTGGATGCCCATCGCCTCCGGCGCGACGATCTTGTCCACGTCGAGGTCGGCCGCCCGTGTCACGCCGACGACGACCTCGCGGAGGAGTTCTGGCTCCAGCATCGGCACGCCGTTGCTGAGCGGGTGGACCAGGTAGGAGTATCCATCCTTGTCGATGATCGGGGCCTCGTGTAGCGACTCGCGGAGCTTCTCCATGCCACCGTTACCTGAAGCGGGACAATAAACTGTTCGAGGCTCCGCCGTGGTGTGCCACGATATCACGTCGTGAGTCAGACGGTTCACGCAAACTGCCCGCCGAGCGGGCGGTGTCAGTCCGCCGTCGAGGCCGAGCGGTCCTGTTTCGTCTCGAACGGGCTGTCCTCGATGATGTCCCGGGCGGTGTGTTCGCCGCTGATAAGACACATCGGCATCCCGATGCCGGGCGTCGTGTAGGCTCCGGTGTAGTAAAGGCCGTTGAGGCCAGCGCGATGGCTGGGACGAAGCGGCCCGGTCTGGAACAGGGTATGTGCCAGTCCGAGCGCCGTCCCCTGTGGGTCGCCGTAGCGCTCGGCGAACTCGCTGACACACGCCGTCTCTTCGACGACGATGCGGTCGCGAAGGTCAACGCCGGTCTGTTCGGCGAGGTCGTCGAGAACAAACTCCCGATACTCTTCACGAATGTCGGGACCGTCGTCCAGCCCCGGCGCGATGGGGACCAAGATGACGACAGCGTGGTGACCGTCGGGAGCGACCGTCTCGTCGGTCTTCGACGTGACCGATAGGTAGTACGCGGGGTCGTCGGGCCACGCCGGCTGGTCGAATATCTGTTCGAAGTGGTCGTCCCAGTCCGTCGGCAGGACCAGCGAATGGTGGGCCAGCGGGTCCACGTCGCCCTCGACACCGAGATACAGCATGAACGCCGACGGCGCGTAGGTCTGGTCGTCCCAGTGATCCGGGTCATGGTCGCGCGCAGCGGGATCGAGCAGATTCTGTTCGGTGTAGGCGGGGTTGGCGTTGCTGACCACGAGGTCGGAGGCGACAACGCCGTCCTCGGTGATCAGTTCGAACGCCCCCGCCTCTCCGGCGATGTGTTGGACTTCAGTTCCAGTCTGTATGTCGACGCCGAGTTCCCGAGCCAGCGACCCGAGGCGGTTGACGACGCCCGCGATGCCGCCCTCCGGGTAGAATACGTTCATATTCAGGTCGACGTGGCTCATGATGCTGTACAGTGCCGGGGTGTTGTGTGGCGCGCCGCCGAGAAACACCAGCGTATATTCAAGCAATTGCCGGAGTTTCGGGTGGTCGATGTAGCGACTGACGTAGTCGTCCATCGAGCCGAACAGCCGCGCACGCGGCGCGAGCGGAAGGAGGTCGGTGTCGACGTAGTCACGCAGCCGTTCGCGGCCCTCGTAGACGACCCGGTCCATCGCGAGGTCGTAGTTCTGTTCGGCCCGCTCGAGATACTCGGCCAGCGCGTCGCCGGCCCCGTCCTCGTAGGACTCGAACACCTCGTATGCGTTCTCGCGGTTTGGACGCATCGTCACGCGGTCCCCGTCCTTCCAGAACACCCGGTACTGGGGGTCCAGTCGCTCCAGTTCGTAGTAGTCGCTCGGCTCGCGGTCGAAGTGCCCGAAGAAGCGTTCGAACACGTCGGGCATCAAGTACCACGACGGGCCGGTGTCGAACCGGAAGCCGTCGCGTTCGAGGACGCCCGCGTGGCCGCCGAGGCGATCGTGGCGTTCGAGCAGTCGCACGCCGGCCCCGGCGTCGGCCAGATAGCACGCAGCCGAGAGGCCGCCGAAGCCGCCACCGACGACGGTCACCGTCCGGTCGTGAGGGAGACCATCACGCATAGCCGTTGCTAACGACTACGCCTGAAAAAGGATTCCTCGGATTCCCAGCGCTTCACAACAGACATCTCATGATTCAAACCAGCGGTCTGTTCCCAGTTCGCTGGAATCGCTTGCATCGTTTATTGTGAGTTTTTCCCTAGGCTCGCGATATGCCCACGACCAGCCTGGGGTCCGTCTGGCAGCGGCATCGGGACACCGACCGCCATCCGTCGCTCCTGCTTTCGCGGGCGAGCCTGCTGGTACTTGCTGTCATTTTCGGTCTCCTCGGTGCTGCCGAGGTCCGAATTCCGCTCCGGGCACAGATGGTGGTGTACCTCGTCGGGATGGTCGCACTCAACCTTCCCCACGGCGGGTACGAGCACTTCGAGAACCTCCGTCGCCGCCGCCCCTCGTTTCGCTGGCGGTACGTCGCGGTGTATCTGGCGGCTATCGGCGGGTTCGTCGGCCTGTTCCTCGCCGCGCCAGTCGCCGGCCTCGCGCTGGCGTTGACCGTCGCCATGGCGAAGGGGGGCCTCGGCGGCCTGCAGGTGCTGGAAGCCACGAGCGGCACCGACCACCTGCAGACCCGGTTCCAGCGCTGGCTGGCGGCGGCCGTCCGCGGCGGTGCGGTGATGCTCGTCCCCATCGTGTTCTGGCCGGAGACGTTTCACGCGTTCAGTTCGCTGATGGTCGGCCTCGTCGAACCGGGCGCACTCTCGTCGTACGCGGGGGCGTTCGACACGACCCGGCTCGTCATTGGATCGGGCTACGGGCTCGCACTAACGGCGCACATCGTGCTTGGCTACGTCCGCGGCGGCGGCCGCTCTTGGCTTATCGACGCCGGAGAATCGTTGCTCCTTGCGGTATTCTTCGCGTCTGTCCCGGTCCTCGTCGCCGTTGGCCTGTACTTCCCGTTCTGGTACTCCGCCCGGCAGGTGGCGCGGACGGCGTCCGTCGAGACAGAGCCGGTCGGCGACGAGCGCTGGGACCTGCTCGGCGGCGCGGACGCCTCAACGGTTGCGTTGCGCGCCTGGATCGTCCTCATCGTTGGGGCACTGGCCACCTTCGGCGTCCTCGTCGCCGTCTACTGGGCGTTCCCGAACCCGCTGGGAACGAGCAATCTGCTCCCCGGCGCGGTGGCGTTCTGGAGTATGTTCATCAGCATCGTCGCGCTCCCGCACATCGTCGTCGGGTCGCTCCTTGACCGGGACCGTGGTATCTGGTACGTGCCGTGACAACCCACTCTTCCGAAGGACCGCGACGCCGACCCGCAGATGACTAGCTTTCTGTAGCTGGCGGACACCCGGGACAGTATGTCTGAATTCCGCCCCGTCCCGACGACTGACCGCGAAGCCTGCCAGCGGATACTTCAGTACGCGTTCGCGCCTAGGCAGGGACCTGTAATCCCAGACTCAGACGACGACTGGCCGCCGTCGCTGTTCGACCAGCGAGGCCTCTACGACGGTGACACCCTCCGGGCCGTCTGCAAGCTGTATTTCCTCGACACAACTGTTCGCGGCGCGGCGACGACGGTCGGTGGCCTCGGCGCGGTTGCAACGCCACCCGAACACCGCGGACAGGGGCTCGCCGCCGACCTCTGCCGACATGCACTGTCTGCGTACCGCGAATCCGATGTCGGGTTCGTCACCCTCTGGCCGTTTTCGACGCCGTTCTATCACCGTCTGGGCTGGGGGACGGCGAACACTTATCGCCGCTTCGACCTGCCGCCATCGGCGCTCCCGGACGACGACACTGGCGGACAGATGAGTAGCCTTGACGCCGGCGACTGGGAGCGGCTCCGTCAGGTCGAGACCGCTGCAGCCGCCGGGACGGCGCTCTCACTCCGGCGCTCGGAAGCGTGGTGGCGTGAGCGGACTCTCGCCGACTGGGACGGTGGCGGTGTCCCGTACTGCTACGGCTACGAACGCGACGGTGAACTTCAGGGGTACGTCGTGTACACCGTGGCGGACGATGCTGACAACACGCTCTCGGTTTCGAACTTCGCGGCTGTCGACGAGGAGGCCCGCCGCGCTCTGTTTGCGTTCCTCGGGCATCACGGCGCACAGATCGAGCGCGTCACGCTCCAGCTACCGCCTGACACTGACCTCCTCCATCGCGTCGACGACCCTGGCGCAGTCGACTGTACGGTCGAGGCTGGGCCGATGGTTCGGCTCACGGACGTATGCCACCTCGAACGCCTCGACTGGCCCGGGGGCGACCTCGACTGTACGCTCTTGGTCAACGACCCGCTGCTTGACCGCAACGACGGCCTGTTCCGGCTGTCAGTGAACGGCGGCACTGCGACGGTCGACCCGCTTCCAGCCAGCGACTCGAAAGCCGATGTGGCCGTCGACATTGCGACGCTCTCACAACTGGCCGTCGGGACGCACGGCGTCGACGCCGCTGCACGTCTGGCCGGGCTGGAGATACACGACGACTCGGTCCGTGATCCGCTCACGGACGTTTTCGAGCCCAAATCTGTCTATCTGGGCGAGTTCTTCTGAGCGGTCGCTTACCCGGCCGATGGCGAGTCGTCAGCGTCGTTCTCGCTGATTTCGACCGTCGAGATTCGGGTGCCGTCGACGCCTGTCACCTCAAACACGTATCCGGCCGCTTCGGCGACGTCACCGACTTCCGGGGCGCGGTCGAGCTGACTCAACACCAGCCCGCCGATGGTTTCGACCGCGTCGCTGTCGAGGTCGACACCGAGAGCCTCACTGACTGTCGACAGCGGCACGCCGCCGTCGGCGTCGTAGCTCCCGTCGCTTTGCTTGCGGATGGCATGTTCGCGGCCATCAACGTCGAACTCGTCGCGCAGGTCGCCGACGACGGCCTCGACCACGTCTTCGATTGTCGCGATGCCCTCCAGCGACCCCCACTCGTCGATGACCGCGGCCATCTGCCGGCGGTCTTGCCTGAACTGTAACAGGAGGTCGTTGATAGCTGTCGTCTCCGGGACGACCGGTATCTCGCGGGCGATATCGCCGGCAGTCGCGGTCTCGTTGCCTTCCTCGCCGGCCCGCAGCACGTCTTTGACATCGATGAACCCGACAATCTGGTCGCTATCGTCGGCGTCGACCACCGGATAGCGGGTGTGTCCTTCATCAAGAACGACCCCCCGGATATCTGCCATCGTGGCGTCCGCTGGGACGCTCACAACGTCGGGTCGCGGGACCATGACCTCTCGGACGACCGTATCGTCAAGGTCGAACACACGCTCAATCATGTCAACCTCGGCCGCATCGATGTTCCCTTCTTCGCCGGACTGAGCCAGCACCCGGCGGATCTCACGCTCGCCGAGCGTCTCGTCTGTCTCCGAGGCCGGCGGGACTCCCAGCAATTGCGTAAAGGCGTTTGCCGAGCCGTTGAACACGACGATCCCGGGATAGAACAGATAGTAAAGCGGCTTCATCGGCGGCGCGAGCAACAGCGAGAGCCGCTCAGTCCGGGCAATGGCGAACGTCTTCGGCGCGAGTTCGCCGAAGACGACGTGGAGGAACGTGATGATTGTGAACCCAACTGCGAACGCGACGACGTGGAGGAGGCTCTCGGGCAGTACCGGAGCGAGGACGGGTTCAAGCAGCGCTGCGACGGCGGGCTCACCGACCCATCCCAGCCCCAGCGAGGCGAGCGTAATCCCGAGTTGGGTCACCGCGAGATAGTTGTCCAGGTCCGCCATCACTGCCTGAAGCGAGCCTGCGCCGGCCCGGCCTTCGTCAGCGAGCTGTTCGACCGATGTGCCGCGAACGCGAACGAACGCGAACTCGGCGGCGACGAAGAAGCCGTTCAGTCCCACGAGGACCAGCGCCACGAGGAGCTGCGCCGCTGAGAGCGCGAGGTTTACCATCGCACCCTCCGGGCGGAGCGCGTCGGTGTGTGCATACACACCCATCGCTGTCACCGTACTAAAACACTGGAATGTCCTCGCCCGTACCGCCCTTGCTTCTCAGCGGTACGCGGCGCGAACAGTGTCCGCGATGACACCGAGCTCTCGGTAGTGTTTGCTCACCGGAGGTACCTCCTGATCGAGGTCGAGCATCTCGTAGACGGCGGTCATCGCCGACCGGACGGAGTACTCGACGGTGAACACGACGTCCCGTGGCTGTTCGGCGTACTGTCCGAGGAACGCCAGATTGTTCGACCCGTCCGGAACGACATCGGGCCGGTCACCGGGTTCCCGGGGCTGGAAGTGCGCCGTGATGAACGGCATCATCGCCGGGATGCAGGTCACGTCGTCGAGTATCTCCGGGAGCCGTTCCTCGCACTGCAGGTGGTAACACAGCTCCTGAAGGATCTCGCGGCCGGTACACTCGGACATCGGTTTCTCAACGTAGTTCCCCTCGCGGTCCGGGAACAGCGCGTAGCCCCAGAATACCTTCACGTCGTCCGGCTGGTTCGCGAAGTGTGGCTGGGCGGCGACGACCGTCGACAACAGCCAGTTCGACCCGAGGTAGGTGACGAGCCCGTTGCCCGGTTCCTCGTTGGTGAAATCGACGATGTGGTCGAACAGCTCGGTGTTGTGCAGGGTAACGGTGAACGACTCCCATTTTGTCTCCGTGACGTTGTCCGCGAACACCGACGGATTGCCGAACTGTGGGTTGTCCTCAGCGATGGACTTCCACAGCTCCCACGACGCGCCGGTCTCGTTCAGTTCGGGGGCCTCGTCCATCCCGCCGATAGACGAGCCGTCGGTCATCGACCCGTTTGTCACGAACACGAGGTCGGACGGCTCGACGGGGACCGTTTCGGTTCCGCTGTCGGTCTCACAGTAGAGCCGCTCGACGGTACGCCCCGTCCGCGACGGAACGATGTCCATATCCGTCACCTCGTGGCCGTACTCGAAGGAGACGCCCCTGTCTTCGAGCCAGCGCCGGAGCGGGAGGATCATCGAGTCGTACTGGTTGTACTTCGTCCGGTCGATGCCCTCCATAGTGTGCAGGCGCGGGAACTCGTGGAGGAACCGGTACATGTAGCGCCGGACCTCGGCGACGCTGTGCCACGGTTGGAACGCGAAGATGGTCGCCCAGACGTACCAGAAGTTCGTCTCCAGGAACGACTCGTCGAACCACTCCTCAATGCGCGTGTCACCGAGTCGCGGTTCGGGCGTGAGGAGCAACCGAACCATCGACTGCCGGTGCTGTCGCGTCAGTCCGTACTCGCCCGCGTCGATCCGTTCGCCCTCGTGCATCAGCCGTGTTTTCGCGTACGAGGGGTGCGCTTCGTTGAACTCGTCCATCACGTCTTTGACCGAGCGCGAATCGTCTTCGAGCGACGGGATGGACTCAAAGAGGTCCCACGTACATTCGTACGCCGGGTAGTTGAACATCCTCCCGCCCCGGATCAGGTACGCCTCGTCCGGGTCGCCAGCGCCGTCCATCGCGCCACCGACGACGTCCAGCTTTTCGTAGACATGGATGTTTTCGCCGGGCATATTGCCGTCCCGGACGAGGAACGCCGCGCCAGCCAGGGAGGCGATACCGCCCCCGACGAAGTGTGCTTCGCAGTCAGTGACGTGTGGGTGCTGGTGGATGGTCATTTTGAGTCACCGTCATGTAGTGGTACGTAAGTCCCAGCCCTAACCGTTGCCAACATATGTACAGCAATTTATAAGAGCGGATATTTCACCGAAGTAGCCGCACTCCGGCTAGCCGGCTGTCACTGTTCGGAGCTGGCGATTGTGTGGTCGATCAGCTGGTCCGTACCACGACGGAGGCGCTCCGAAATCGCGGATGTCGTCGCGTCGAGCTCCGCTGAAAGTTCTGTCAGGTCTGCCCCGCGGGGAACGGAGAAATACCCCAGCCGGTGGGCTGCCAGCAGTGCCTCTCGCTGTGGGGCGGTGAGCCCGTAGTTGTCGCCGCCGTGCTCCGTTTCGCAGAGCCGATGCGGACGGAACGCGACACTGCTAGACTGACAGGTGTCCCGGAACGCTTCGAGGTCCGCCCGGTCGGCGAACTGCGTGCTCACCTTCCACCCGTGCTCGGTCACGAGCGCACCCATCGGATACGTCTGCCGGTCGACGAGCTGGGTGTACATTTCGACGTAATCCGTATCGAGGACGACCCGATACCGTGACTCGACGATATCCGAATCCATGGCGACGAACTCTACGACTGATTCATCGCCGAGCAACGCCGATTCGAGCGCGTCCGGGTCGACGCCCGTTGCGGAAAACACGAGTGCCGGCTCGTCGGTCGTGCCGGAGACGACGTTGTCGACGATCAGTCGGGTGTTCAGTTCGGCAGCAACCGCACACAGTGGCATATCTGCGGACTGCAACTCGAATTCACAGATGACGCTCATGTGTGTTGCTCAGCCGAACAAAATAAAGGCATACTGGTAATTCTCACGCGCCGAAACCGACCGTTGGGGTCGGTGCAGCGTTGTGGCCGACACATGTAACCAAGCGAACCCGCGTCGCGACTGACACACGTAGCGGACCGGTACAGGAAGTCGTGTGTACAGGACCGCTCCGAGCGGCAGCCGGTGGCTGCTCCGTTGTCGATCAGCGGTCTCGGGATTCCTGGCTTTCGTCGACAGCGACGTCAAACTCGGACAGTAGCGTCTTGGCTACTCCTCTCGTATGTGCTCTAAGGTTTGAGTGAACAACGTCGCTGCTCTTACCGCAGGTAGTGAAGCGGTCCTTTCTGGGTTCTGTGCGGACGTGCTGTGCAAGATACAAGATGTATATCTTGCATTCATCCGTTTTCTGTGGTGAGACCTGCTGTGTATCTCTGAATGACACCTTTTCGACGTTTCATTCGTACAGTTGCAAAGAGATCCCGAGCTTCGCACTCGTGCTTGTCCTCCCAGTCTCCTCGCTCTCTTGATGCTAGGCACATGGCTGGATAAGAAATATATAATCAGGTCTACAGATGCCAGCCGTGCCTGAGTTCCTTACTCCACCCCCTGTCGAACCCGGTGAGCAGGTCGCGGTTGTCGCACCGGCATCAAACGCACCCGAGTCCGCGCGGTTCACCTACGAACTTGGTCTTGAACGAATGCGCGAGGGTTTCGACCTTGACCCAGTTGAGTATCCGACCGCGACCGCCGACCCGGAGTGGCTTGCGGACAATCCAGAGGCGCGCGCCGAAGAGGTTATGAACGCCTTCCGGGACCCGGACATCTCGGCCGTGATCGCTAATATCGGAGGCCACGACCAGATCACGATGCTCCCGTATCTCGATGGGGACGTACTCCGCGAGCACCCGACTCGATTCTACGGGTACTCAGACAACACGAATCTGGCTCTGTTTCTCTGGAATCACGGGATCGTTTCGTACTACGGCGGCTCCACCCTGCTCGAATACGCGATGGATGGCGAGATGTTTGACTACACCAAAGAGTACCTGCGGCGTGTGCTTTTCGAGGATTCTGTCGGCGAGTGGACCGAAGCGGACGTGTTTACTGATGAGTCCGGCAACTGGGAAGATCCGGAGTCAGTCAAAACCACGCGCGAAATCGAACAATCTGATGGCCGAATCTGGCGTGGTGGTGAAGAGACTGTCTCGGGTCGAATCTGGGGCGGCTGCTATGCAGTCCTCGTTGAGCAGTTCCTCGCCGACCGCTACCTGCCTGCTCCCGAGGCGCTGAATGGCACTGTGCTTGCGTTGGAGACGAGTGAACTGATCCCTGACCCGGCCGTCGTCGGTGCGAACCTCCGGGCACTCGGCGAACGGGGTCTTCTCGAACGATTCGACAGTGTGCTTGTCGGACGCGCCTGCGCGCGCTCACACGCCGAAGAAAACCCACAAGACTGGCGAGTGGAGTATCGAGAGCGCCAGCGCGACACGATTGCTGATGTCCTCGAAACGTACAATCCGAACGCACCTGTTGTTTTCAATTGCGAGTTCGGACACACGTATCCGACGTGTCCCATTCCAATCGGCGGTGAGGTCGAAATAGAACCCGCAACCAAATCCATTCGCTTTCCTTGATTCACGGCAGGTTAGAATCCTGTCGGCCGCTCGCTTGTTAGCAGTGGGTTTCGATAGCTACTAGCCACGAGATGACAACTGAGGTTAGATGCCAGATAGAGTCTCTATCCCTTGATTGGTTTCTCTGGCGTTCGTTCACTTCTCCTCGCAAATGTATGGATAGAAAGCTGGCCTCGGCACTCATAGGGCTCGTCATTAACGGGGAGTCACCCCGGCTCGGCCCTGTGGGTCGTCGTCATCGGCCGCCAGATGATACCGCCGCCGGCGACAAGACGGTTACTCATCGTGGCCACACGGTGGAACAAACGCTAAACCAACGCGGGCCAACCAGTCGTGTATGAACAGACGACGCTTTCTCACACTTTCCGGGGTGGGTGTCGTCGGCGCAGTCGCAGGCTGCAGTAGCGAGGCGGACAGCGCCGAATCTGTCGATAACCACCCGGCAGCCGCCGACCTCGACGCCCAGCCCCGCCGCGGTGAACTGGGGGGCCACGTCATTCTAGCGTTCGAGGACCCTTCCTGTCCCACGTGTCGTCGCTTCCATGAGGATACGCTGCCGGACATTCGGGAGAACATCGTGGACGCAGGCAAAGGCGCGTACGTCGTCCGGACCTACCCGGTCATCTACCCCTGGGGTGAGCCGGCGACACAGGCGCTAGAGTCGACGTTCGCCCGCGACAGCGAGGCGTACTGGGCGCTGTTCGATCACTACTTCGCCGAGCAGTCGTCGTTCGACCCGGACAACGTTCTGGACCGAACGGCGACGTTTCTCACCGAGGAGACGGCGGTAGACGGCGAGGCGGTCGCACGTGACGCGCGGGAGCGGACACACGACGACGCTGTACAGGCTGATATCCAGGCGGCCGAGGACGCCGGACTGGGTGAGACGACGCCGATTATTCTGCTGTTCGAGGACGGTGAGTTCGTGACGAAGGTCAACGGGAGCGTCAGTTACGACCTCATTGCGGAGGCGCTGGGAGAGCGCGACGGATGAGCATCGCACGCGGGCTCCGACTGCCGACGACGCGCGGCGACTGGCGACTCATGGGTCGGACAGTCAGGCTCGTGCTCACGCTGCCGGTCTATGCGGTGGTCGCCGTGATCGCTGCCGGCGTCTCGCTGACGCTGTTCGTCGTCTCGTTGAACGTCCCGCTGGTGCTTGACCTCGTAGTTGGCGGGTCGCTCCCGCTTGCCAGCCGACTGCGCGTGCTCGCTGAACTGTACCCATTCATCGGCACGTCGTTCCACCCTGCACAGGGGATTCTGCTGGTCGTCGTCGCCGTCCTCACCGGTGTCGATATCGGCCTGGTGGCGTACCATTTCCGCGAGCACGGCCTCGACCTCCAGCAGGGTGGCGCGGGCGTCGCGGGCGTTGTCCTCGGAACGCTCGGCGCGGGCTGTGCGGCCTGTGGGTCGGCGGTCTTGCTGGGGCTGCTGTCGCTGCTTGGCGTCTCGACCTCGCTGCTGTTTCTGCCGCTGGACGGGCTGGAGTTCGCGCTGCTTGCGCTCGTGGTGTTGACCCTTTCTGTTTACTGGCTCGCCGAGGGGATGCGTGGCGGCGAAATCAACGGCTGTCCGGTCGACCTCTGACCGTGTCGTTGGCAGGCCCTCATTTCGCCTCGGTCGTGGAGTCCAATGATTCCAGCGGGAGAAAACGTATAGTGTCGTCAGTCGAACACCCATAGCGAGAAGTATGCCCGAGACGGAGTCCCTCGCCGAGTACGAGCACCTCCATCGGAAGCGGAAAGAGACGGCCGGCACGGTCGAACTGGCTGAAATCGTCGACGTGTGGGTCGGCGAGAGCGAACTCGTCTGTCAGTTCCAGTTCGACTGGGCGACCGACGCGATACAGCGGCGCTATGACCTGAACAGCGACCGCGACATCGCCAAGATTGAGCGACTCTGTGAAGCCAACGGCCTACAGTTCGAGCAGGCCAGTCATCTAGAGGGGTCGTTGGTCGAACTCGAATACACCGGCTCACAGTGGCTGCCGCGGCCGGAGGCCGCCTATACTGACGGCGAGGGGTCGGCGGCCGAGACGTTCCGCGCGGAGTGGCGGCTGTTGGTCGATGAACTGGCGCAGTCGCCCGCGTTCGTCCGACGGGGCATCGAACGCGTCCGGGCGCTCTCGACGACGCAACTGATTATCGGTGTTATTCTCGTCAAGAAAGTCGCCATCATTGCCTTGCTGGCCCACCTCCTGTTGTAGGCGCAAGGCTGTCAGGCTGGGTTGTTGGGACACTGGTTACCGATTTGTCTCAGTCGCTCATTGCGGATCCGGAGCTAGCCGGCGTGTCCACGCCGTCAGTTCCGGCTGTATCGAACTGTGAGAGTTCCTCCTGGAGCGTGTCGGCGTCGTCGGCGAACCGCTCTACCGAGTCGACCATCCCGGCAACGGTCTGGCCCTGTTGGTCGACTGTCGTAGCCATGCCACGGGCGTCGGTCGCGGTCTCTCCGGCAATGTCGTTGATGTCGTCGATTATCCGCACGACTTCCTGTGCGCTGGTCGCCTGCTGGTCGGTCGCCCGGTCAATCTCTTGGATACCGCCGTTGACATCGACAGTGGCGTCAACCACGTCTTCAAGTGTCGTAATGGTCTCAGAGATAGTGTCGCTGCCGCGGTCGACAGCGTCCTCCATCGTCTCCATGGCGTCGACGGACGTACCGACCTGAGACCGCAGCGATCCGATGAGGTCCTCCACGTCGCCGGTGGCGGCCTGTGTCTCGGTCGCAAGCTGTTTGATTTCGTCCGCGACAACGGCAAAGCCCGAGCCCGCCTGGCCAGCACGGGCGGCTTCGATGGAGGCGTTCAGGGCCAGCATATTCGTCTCCTCGGCGATGCCGTCGATGACTTCGACGATCTCGGCCATGTCTTCGGCGATGTCGTCGAGCTGCTGGACCTCGCCCGCGGCGCTCGTTGAGTAGTGTCGGATTTCGTCGACGGCGCTCTGGGCCTCCGACGAAGACCGCTGGGCGTCTCGGCCCAGGTCTGCGGCAGTGTTGCTCTGGTCAGCGATTTCAGCCACGGACGACGCCATCTCCTCAACAGTCGCCGAGAGGTCACTGAGTTCACTCGCCGCATCGTCTAGCTGCTGGCGCTGGGTTTCTGCCCCGTCGGCGATGTCAGATGCGGTGTCTGCCACGGACTGTGTCTCGTCACGGACCTGCTGCCCGTCGGCTAATACGGTTTCACTTCCAGTTGCGATACCCGTCGCAGTCGACTGGCCGCTGCCGATGGCAGTCTCTAGGGCAGCCAGCGTCTCATTAATCGCGGTCCCAACGGCCGCCATAGCGTCACTGATACTGTCAGTGTCGACGCGGGCGGTCAGGTTGCCGGCGGCCGCGTCGTCGAGCGCCGTTCGGTACTGTGTCGCTTTGAGTTCGAGGTGACTGCTCAATGCTTCCATCTCGCTGCGCTCGGACTCAGCAGTTTCACGGGCCGCTTCGGCTGCTTCGCGCGCCTCCTCGGCGCGCTCCTGGGCTTCGTTTGCCTCCTGGATGTTCTGGCCAAGCGAGGTCGCGGCCCGTTCAAGCTTTGTGTACGCGTCCCCGACTTCGTCGATCCGGTCAACGCCGAAGTCGATGTCGTACTGCCCGTTGTCGACTGCTGTTGCCTTTCGGTTGATCTCGATTATCGCGCGGTACATCTCACAGTAGCCCAGAAATCCGGTCACGGCGACGACAAACCCGATGAATATCGCGGCGGCTGTCACGGAGGAAAACAGCACGACAGCCAGCGCCGGTGCGCCCACAATTGACATTGCTGCCAGCAGGAAGACACGGGCGCTGAACGTCCGACGAAGCGGTGTCGGCAGGTACGGCTCAATTGCCATCGGCACAGTACCGACCGCAAGCATGAGTCGGCCAAGTGGGCCTGTCGAATCATCCGTCGTCATCGAAATCGCCTCGAGACAGGAGCCAGACAGACGACGAAAATAGGCCTTTTCGGGTGCATGTGAAGCGTTCACCCCAACCTATCAAAAGTCACACCCCCGGAGTATCAGCGGTGAATCTTCCAGTGTCAGTTCGTTGTCGTTATTTCGACGACGTCGCGGTGGTCGAGTTCGGTGTCAGCACCGATCTGTCGCTCGGTTCGCACGTCGTGCGCGTGGAGGAACCCATCGCCGATGTCGGTGTGCAGGAAGTACGCGAAGTCCTCGGCGGTCGACCCGTCGGGGAGGACGAAACAGTCTTGCAGGAAGGTACCGTCTTCCTGTGGCTTGCGAGCGCCGGGGAACACCGCGATAGCTCCCAGTTCCTCGAACAGCGCGGTTTCGAGGGCCTGCTGGACACCCGTGCCGCCGAACTCGGTGACGAAATCTTGGATCTGTTCCAGCCCCGCTGCCTTCTCCTCGGGCAGGTCCGCCGTCACGGTGAACTCCTCGTCGCCGGGCCGGTAGTCGAGTACGCCCTGCTCGTTACCGTTTTTCAGCGCTTTCTCTGCGTGGGCTGAGACTGGGACAAATGTGAGATGCTCGTACTCCGGGTCTTCGGTGATTGGCTCCCAGTTTTCCTGCGCCGCTGGGGTGTCCATCTTGTTCGCCGCGATGAGCATCGGCTTGGTCCGGATGCGGATTTCCCGAGCGAGTGCCTCCCTGTCCTCGTCGTCCCAGGTGTCAGGGTCTAGTTCAAGATCCAGCGCGAGGACGACCTGTTTGATCTCGTCGGCGTTGATTTTGAACGCCGACATCTGCTCGGCGAGGTCGTCCTCGATGGCCTTGTCCTCGCCGTGGTAGCCCGAGCGGTAGCGCTCGATGCCCTTCTCAGAATATCGAGATACCACATGTCTAGTTCGTCTTCGAGGAAGTCAATGTCCTCGCGCGGGTCGTGGTCCTCGGTGGGCTCACCCTCTAGGTCCGTCTCGCCGGTGAAGTCGACGACGTGGACGAGCACGTCGGCCTCATTGAGGTCCGTGAGGAACTGGTTCCCCAGCCCTTTCCCCTCGTGTGCGCCGGGAACAAGGCCGGCCACGTCGACGAGTTTCGTCGGGACGAACCGCACACCTTCGGTACAGTAGCCGTGGTTGGGCGTGCAGGTGTGTTCGAACTCCGGGGCCGCACAGTCGACGCGGACGTACGCCTCGCCCATCGAGGGGTCGATTGTCGTGAACGGGTACGCGCCCTCCGGCACATCGTTCATCGTCGCCGCATTGAAAAACGTGGACTTGCCGACAGAGGGCTTGCCGACGAGTCCGATCTTGTAGCTCATTGCACCGACGAAGCGGTTTCAGCGGCTTAAACGCTGTTACACGTTTGTCGAGCGGGTGTGAGTCTCTTGCACGTGGCGCCCGAGCGACCGTGAACGCACCTCCGCCACCGTCCAGACCAGAGCGTATCAGGGCAACTATCCGCCGCAAGTGTATGGCAATATAAGTACCAATAAATTGGTAAAAAAGAAGAAGTATCAGTATAACAATAGCAATTTTCTTCTCTAGTTAGCGTACAATTTCAGCCGCGTAAAAATATAAGAAGTATTATATACTGTACGTCAGACACTGGTAGTTTGCATGATAGGTAATGGTCGGTTGAATCGGTGAGGCCGAGCGGGCACGCATGGTCCAACGTTTCGAAGTTTGAATGAAGAACACTGGCCCGCAGTCCGCGTATTTCGGTGATAATGGTAAATCTAATACACAAAGGTGACTCGATACGCGGTTACGTCAGGTTCCAGCAGTGATAATCTTCACTCTAGCGGGGCATGGCTGATACGGGATTCTCGTGCTGTCGGAACTCTATCGGTCCAGCTTGGGCCTGGAAAAGTAAGATAAAATATAGATTAATCCAATCGTACTAACCGAGGATTGATAAATTATGGAGAGTTTGCCTTCCCGACCGCGACCAATTCGAGAGCTGAGTACAATAATCACACAATTTTAATACATATTAGATTAAATACTAATCTACTCATCCCGACGCCTGCTACCATCACCCATGAAGTCAGCATACGCACAACTGGAGCGCATCCCGAACCCCCCGGTACCGACCGCCAGCTGGTTACTCGGGATGAGTACAGGGGAGACCACAGATGGAACTCGAACTAACCGAAGTACCGACAGAAACACAGGACGAACTCGAGACGTTCCCGAACGTCACGGGGACAGGCATTGGTCCGAAACAGCGGGCAGGCGAGGCGGACGAGGAGACGGAGTCGGTCATCGTGTTTGTCGAACGGAAGGTTTCCGAGGCTGATCTCGACCATAACGAGGTCATTCCGAAGGAAGTCGAAATCGACGGCGAAACGTACAAAACAGACGTTCAGGAGTCGGGCGAAATCAGAGCGCTTGAACTCGAACTCACCGCGCCGGAAGCACCGATGGAACTCGAAGGGCGCGACAGGGCCGAAATCCAAGAGATTCCGGCCTCGCTGTCACGGACGCGACGCTGGCGACCGGCCCCAGCGGGCGTCTCCGTCGGCCACCCGGACATCACCGCCGGGACGCTGGGCACACAACCGCTCCGAACACAGGACGAGAAGCTTGTCTTCCTCACGAACTCCCACGTCGCTGCAGACAGCGGCCGCGCAAACCGCGGCGACATGGTGCTCCAACCCGGCCCGTACGACGGCGGCACCGCTCCGGACGACGAAATCGGATCGCTGCTGGGGTTCAACGTCATCGACGTCGACACCAGTTCCCCGTTCCCGAAAAACCGGACGGACAGTGCAATCGTTGAGGTCACGCCCGACCACTTGCAGACGGACATCTGGGAACTCCACGAAGACCTGCGAGGCTTTACCGACGCTGAAATCGGAGCGATTCACACCAAAAGCGGCCGAACGACGGGCGTTACCCAGGCGAAATGCACCGCCCGTCACGCCAACTTCAACGTCCGGTACAGCCACGGCGTCGCCAAGATGGTCGACTGTGACGTGTTCAATGCGATGTCCAAGGGTGGCGACAGCGGGAGCCTCATCGGCATGGAGCGCGAAGACGGGCTCCACGGCACGAGTCTCCTGTTCGCCGGGAGCAGTAGTATCACGCTGGGCATTCCGATGGCAAACGTCCAAGAAGAGCACGGCCAGCTCACGCCAGTGACCTCTCAGGACCTCGTCGACGCCGACGACATGCGCATCACGGGGACCGCTTTCCGGGTGTCGCTCAACCCCAGCCAGAGCATCAACCGCTGGAGCGGGCCGTGGGCAGACCGCTACAGCGTCGACTTCGTCGGTCAGCCGGTCAACGACGGTGACTGGGTCAGTACCAGCGTCCAATCGACGTACAGAACGTCCAGCGGGGTCTACTACCAGGTTCAGGTGGAGAACCAGTGGTCCAGCCGGTCGGTCGACTGCGACGTCAAATACAGCGTGACGCGGTGATTCACGATGGAAATTACGATCACTATCTCAGACCAGGGCGAGGGCGTCTCCGTTGAAGGCGCCGAAGCCAGTGAGTCCCAGCAGGTCGAACCGCCGACCGAACTCAGAGCAGACGCCGCTGGCTCACCGAGCGAAATGAGCAACGTGGAACGCGCCCCGTCACAGTTCCGCCGGTCGAGCACGAAACAGGATATTGTCAGCGAAGCCGAGCCCGCGCCGCCGCAATTCAGTCCGTCCCAGTCGACGGGGATGGAAGAGTACCGCTGACGCGGGCCTGTCGCATTTTTTCGCCGTTTACAGAATGCAAAGAGAATGCCCCGGGCTTGGTCCCGAGGCGATTCACAGTCGCCGCTCGTACACGTTGACTGGGTGTTCCTCTCCGCCGACCTCGGTCGTCCGCTCGTTGACTTTCTCGAAGTGGCTCCGGTAGAACGCGTTCCCGACCTCGTTCTCGGCCAGCACTTCATCACGGATTTTTCGGACGGAGAGTTCGTGCAAGTGCTGCTCGCCGCGATGCAACAGCTCCGTCCCGATACCTTCCCCCAGTAGTCCGGGTGGACGTACAGGTCGAGATCACCGAAGCCGGTCGCGTCCGTCATCCCACAGCTCATGTACGCCACCACGTCGTCGTCGGCTGTCGAGACGAACAGACCGACCTCTTCGAGCTCAATCATCTGCTCCAACAGTGGCGGCGCATACCCTTCCTTGAGGTGTTCTTTCACTGTCTCTGTCCCGAGGATATCGTCGTACACGGTATGCCACGTTGCCCTAGCGACTCGGCGGATATCCGCGATATCCACTGATTCGGCGGGCCGAATGGACGTCTGGAACGACATGTGTGAACATCCTGCGTGAGCCTTCATAGAACTATGGTCTGATTGACAGCAAGCAGTATCCGCCGTGTCTCGCTCCCTCTGGGAGAATAGGGCAACTCTTATGTACACTTCTGTACGTTAGTGTTCAGTAATGGACGACAGTGAGGAGATAGCACCAGCGGTCCAGTCGATTCTCGACGCGGCGCGGGAGCGCGGTGGCGGCGGAGACCGGGTATCGGTAACTCCCCGTTCGCTGCCCGACGCCTTCGACGCGGCGGCGGCTGACGGGCGGACGCCGGTCGTCGCCGAAATCAAGCCCACCAGCCCAACCGCGGACGGCGAGCGGACCGACGATCCGGTTGCCCTCGCACAACAGATGGTCGAGGGCGGCGCGGCGGCGCTCTCGGTGCTGACGGAGCCGGACCACTTCGGCGGGTCGGCGGCGACGCTCGAACGGGTTCGCGAGGCTGTCGACGTGCCCATCCTGCGGAAGGACTTCATCCTCCATGAGAACCAGCTGGATGTCGTTGAAGCAGACGTGATCCTGCTCATCGTCCGCTTTCTCGAAACGGACGGAACTGACGACCTCGCGGACCTCCTCACGGCCGCGCGTGAGCGCGGCTTTCAGGTCCTCGTGGAGGCTCACACCGCGGCAGAGGTCGAGAAAGCGCTCAACGCCGGCGCGGACATCATTGGCGTCAACAACCGCGACCTCGGCGAGCTAGCGGTCGACCTCGGAACGTTCGAAACTGTCGCACCAGATGTCTCCGAGGGCGTCACACTCATTGCTGAAAGTGGTATACAGACAGCGGACGACGTCACGCGGATGCGCGACGCCGGTGCGGACGCCCTGCTGATCGGCTCGGCGATCATGGACCACGACGCGGCGACGGACGTAGAAGCGAACACGCGGCGACTGACACGCGCGAACACTGATGCAGCTGAGACAACAACTACAGACACATGAGTACTGACGACGCACACGACCCCAAGTTCGGCGAGTACGGTGGACAGTACGTGCCAGAGGCGCTGATGCCAGCTATCGAAGAGCTGACCGACGCCTACCAGCGGTACGTGCTGGAAAACGAGGATGGCTTCATGGACGAGTTCCGGGAGCGGCTCGACGACTTTGGCGGCCGACCAACGCCGCTCCAGTACGCGGACCAGCTCTCGGCCCGGTACGACACCGACGTGTACCTCAAGCGCGAGGACCTGCTTCACGGCGGCGCACACAAGCTCAACAACGCGCTCGGGCAGGTCTTGCTGGCGAAGTACATGGGCAAAGAGCGGATTATTGCCGAGACCGGTGCAGGCCAGCACGGCACCGCGACAGCGATGGCGGCGGCCCATCTGGATATTCCCTGTGAGATCTACATGGGCGAGACCGATATCGCGCGACAGCGCCCCAACGTCTTCCGGATGAAAATAAACGGCTCGGAGGTCGTCCCCGTCACCGTTGGCCGGGGCACGCTCAAGGAAGCGATTTCTGAGACGATGCGCGAGTGGGCGACCACCGTCGAGAACACCCACTACGTCATCGGGAGTATCGTCGGTCCGCACCCGTTCCCGAAAATGGTCCGGGACTTCCAGGCGGTCATTTCAGAGGAGGCCCGCGAGCAGGCTATCGAGAAAATGGGCGGCCTGCCCGATTCCGTGATGGCCTGTGCTGGCGGCGGCTCGAACACGATGGGGATGTTCGCGCACTTTGTCGAGGACACTGATGTCGACCTCTACGCTGTCGAGGCCGGCGGCTCCTCGCTGCAGGTCGACGAGGAGGAAGGCGTCGCACCGAACTCCGCGACCCTTTCGACTGGTGACGAGGGCGTGCTCCACGGAGCGCGCACGAAGCTCCTGCAGGATTCGGATGGCCAGATCATGGAATCCCACTCCGTTTCGTCGGGGCTGGACTACGCCGGTGTCGGCCCGGAACTCGCCCATCTCGTCGACGAGAACCGCGTCACGCCGGTCAACGTCGACGACGACATCGCGCTGGAGGCGTTCCACCGCCTCTCTCAGGACGAGGGTATCATCCCGGCATTGGAGACAGCCCATGCCTTCGGTTACCTCGAAGAGCACCACGACGAAGTCGGTGACTCTGTTATCATCAACGTCTCCGGCCGCGGTGACAAGGACCTCGAAATAGCTATCGAGGAAACCAGCAAACGCGACCTCGATATCGCGCCTGATATGTCTATCTTTGAGCGGGTCGGCGGGGGTGGCCTCTGATGGGGCTCGAACGCGCTTTCGCTGACGAGCCTGCTTTCGTCCCCTATCTCGCAGCTGGCGACCCAAACTACGAGGCGTCGCTAGAATACGTCGAGGCGTTGGTCCGCGGCGGCGCAGATGTCATCGAGCTCGGCCTGCCCTTTTCGGAGCCCATCGCGGAAGGGAAGACCATCCAGAACGCTATCGTCCGCTCGCTGGAAGCCGGGATGACACCCGACCGCTTCTTCGAGTTCGTCGAGGACCTCGACGTGGACGTGCCGCTGGTGTGTATGACCTACTACAATCTCATCTATCAGTATGGCGAGGGCGAAGGTCCGCGACCGTTCGTCGAGAAGGCCGCCGCGGTCGGCATCGAAGGCCTCGTCGTCCCGGATCTGCCCGGAGAGGAGGCCGGCCCGCTCCGGACGGCCTGCGACGAGTTCGGCCTCGATCTGGTGTTCATTGTCGCGCCGACGACGAAGGGCGACCGGCTCGAACGGATGCTCGAACAGGTGTCTGGCTACGTGTACGTGCAGGCCCGTCTGGGCGTCACCGGCGCGCGCGAGGACGTAGATGACGCTACCGAGGACTCGCTGGCCCGCCTCTCAGACTGGGACGTGCCAAAGGCCGTCGGGTTCGGCATCAAGACCGGCGAGCACGCCGAGCGAATTGTGTCCGCTGGCGCTGACGGCGTCATCGTCGGCTCCGCACTGGTCGATATCGTCGCAGAGGGCCACGAGAACGGCGATTCGACCGACACCGTGGCTGACCGGCTCGAAGCGAAGGCTCGCGAACTCAAAGAGGGCGCGCTCCGGGGAGCGGCAGAACGACCGCAACCGGAACGCACATAATCGTACTTGCCACACTGTCTCATAACATGACTGCAGGAAAACGCGCACGACTCGAACGTATCGGGACAGACGACACATACGTCATCATCCCGATGGACCACGGCATCACAATGGGGGCTGTAAAGGGCCTCAAAGACATCGAATCAACGATTGATGCGGTTACCAGCGGCGGCGCGGATGCCGTCCTCACCCAGCGTGGCATCGCCGGACGCGTCCATCCGAACAAGAACGACGCGGGCTATATCACGCATCTCAATGGCTCTACTACTATCGGCCCGGACGAGCAGGACAAGCGGACCACCGGGACGGTGGAAGACGCCATCCGCGCCGGGGCCGACGCCGTCTCGTTCCATATCAACGTCGGCAGTCAGTACGAACCCGAACAGATCGAAGAGCTCTCAGAACTGACGACCGAAGCCAGCCAGTACGGCCTGCCGGTGCTGGCGATGGCCTACGCCCGCGGCCCCGACATCGACGCCGAGAACGAGGACTACAATCAATCCGTCGGCCACGCCGTCCGACTGGCCGAGGAACTGGGCGCGGACATCGTCAAGACCGGCTACACCGGCTCCGCCGAGACGTTCCAGCACGTCGTCGAGTCTACGTCGCTGCCGGTGGTCATCGCTGGCGGCTCGAAGGGGAGTGACGAGGACACCGTCCGGATGGTTCGGGGAACGATGGACGCTGGGGCCTCCGGCGTTTCGATGGGCCGCTCTATTTTCCAGCACGACGAACCCGAGAAGATTGCCCGTGCCGTCTCCGCCGTTGTCCACGACGACGCCACCACCGAGGAAGCGCTCCGCGAGGCCGGACTGGCCGTCGAGGCCTAAAAGCCAAACAGTGACCGCATTCTCTGGCCGAAACCGTTAGCTTCGTCTCCGTCGCTGGCATCCGCATCGCTCTCGCTGGGAGCGTCCGACGGCGAGTCACTGGCTTCCTGTTCCGGCGCGTCGGCATCCTGCTCCGGCCCGTCGACCAGTCCTGATTCGCTTTCCACCAGATCAGTCCCGTCGATTATCGACGTGGTTTCGGCTTCGTCTTCGGCGTCCGCCTCCGAAGTGGCTGGCTTACCGAGATCGGTCGATTCAGCTATGTCCTCCGCTGGCGGCTCGCCCGCCCTGTCCTGCTTGGCTGGTGCTGGACCGGTCAGGTCGCTGTTGTCCCTGATTGCGTCCGATGGGTGGACTGTCTTGCCGCCGTCCGTTGTCCCGTGGATGTGCCGCTGTGGTGGCTGTTCCGCTGGCCGGGTCGTCGGCTCTGGGTCGTCCAAGTCGGATAGTTCTCCCAGACTGGCCGCGTCTGCCGTGGAGGCGGTTGACGCCTTCTCCGTATCGACGAGCCGCTCCGAGATCCGCTCGTAGGCTATCGCAGCGCTGCTGCTGGGTGCGTTCCGAACGACGGGTGTACCACTGTCCTGAGAGTGCGGGACGGCGTCGTCTTCCGGCACGTGGCCGAGCAGTTCGACATCGAGGAACTCCGAGATTTCATCGGCACCCGGCGACGCGCCCGTCCCGGATTTCGTGAGAATGAGGCCCCGAACCGGCGCTTCGACCCGCGCTGCGAGTTCTTTCGTGTTCGAAACGTTCCGTATCGACGCCACTCGCGGTGTCGAAACGAGCAACACGTCGTCGGCGAGCTTGAGCGGCCGAATCGTCTCCTTGCTCAGTCCTGCCGGGGTGTCCAACAGGACGATGTCGTGGTGCCACCGGAGGGTTTCGACGATGCCGGGAAGTCGGTCGAGGTCGGTGTCCGCGTACCCTTCGAGCGTGGTCCCGCTCGGCACGATTGACAGGTCAGCGTCAGTCTCATACATCGCCTCTGTGACTGCCGCCTCGCCGGCGAGCACGTCGTGAAACGTCGCATCCTCGTCGGTGTCGATGTCGACATCGAGAAAGTCGACGAGGTTCGCCATCGCAAGGTCCATCTCCACGACGACGGTCGAGTATCCGGCCTTCGCCAGCAGTGTGCCGAGGTTGATGCTGGACGTCGTCTTTCCGATCCCCCCTTTCGCCCCGGCAATTGTGTAGACATGGTTAGTAACCATCTGTAGCTGGATTGTATTATGTAGATACTTTATTAGTAAGGCTCATTGATAAGTCCACTGGCCAACAATTAATTACGATGGTTTGGAACAAATAACAAATCTTGCACCCTCAAGATTCCAATATCAGGACATCCAACCAATATCGCCTGCCGTGCGCATATCCCTTCCCCGTCTGTCACTTGACAGGCCGACCCGGGTTCCGCCACGTTCAAGCCCCACCGTTGCGGACGTGGGCGTATGACTCGAAGCGTCTGGCTCAAAGCCGACAGCGAGGTCGGCGATTGGGAGACACGGAAACGCCGGATCACCGCCGGTATCGAGGCCGGCGTCGACTGGGTACTGGTCGATGAGGAAGACGTCGACCGCGTCTCGGAACTTGGCGAGATAAACATCGCCGCGTTCACCAACGGCGATGTCCACGTGATGGAGTCCGAGGCGGAGGACTCAGAGGCCGATGCGACCATCGTCGGGAAAGACGGCGAAGGCGACGGGACGGTCGACCTTCCGTCCGATTTCTCCGGCTCCGCGGACCTCTCGACGTTGCGGCAGAACGGGGCTGCCCCCGACGGCGGCTACGTCCGCATCTTCGACGAGGACTACGAGGCCTTCGCAGAAGCGGTCGCCGCCGAGGCTGACTTCACGATTGTCATCGGCGAGAACTGGCAGATCATTCCGCTCGAAAACCTCATCGCCCGCGTCGGCGAGGAGACGGACCTCATCGCCGGCGTCCGGACCGCAGAGGACGCCCGGACGGCCTATGAGACGCTGGAACTGGGGGCCGACGGCGTCCTGCTGGACACCGACGAAGTCGACGAAATCCGCAAGACAGTGGAAGTCCGTGACGAGATGGGCCGGGAGTCGCTCGACCTAGAGTACGCCCAGGTCACCGCCATCGAGCAGACCGGCTCCGCTGACCGCGTCTGTATCGACACGGGCAGCCTGATGGAACACGATGAGGGGATGCTTGTCGGGTCGATGGCTCGTGGGCTCTTTTTCGTCCACGCCGAGACGGCTGAGTCGCCATACGTCGCCTCTCGGCCGTTCCGAGTCAACGCTGGTGCGGTCCACGCTTACGTCCGAACGCCTGACGGTGGCACGAAGTACCTCTCGGAACTCCAGTCTGGCGACGAGGTCCAAATAGTCAATGCGAACGGACGCACCCGTGAGGCCATCGTCGGCCGCGCGAAAATCGAGAAGCGCCCGATGTTCCGCGTTCAGGCTGAAACCGAAGACGGCGACCGCATCGAGACGCTGCTCCAGAACGCCGAGACGATCAAGGTCCACACTCAGGACGGGCGAACCGCTGTCACGGACCTCGAACCCGGCGACGAAATCCTCATTCACCACGAGGACACGGCGACGCACTTCGGCGAGCGGATTGAAGAGAGCATCATCGAAAAATAAGCCGACTCAGTTCGGGGCTGACCGCAACCCAAAGGTTACTGCTGATCCGCCTCGATCGGTTCCAATTGCGTCGTACACCAGTGACAGAAGTCGATGTCTTCGTCGAGTTCCTTGCCGCAGTTCGGACACGTCATGCCAGCTTCGACCTCTTGAGTCTGGTTCTCGTTGACTGCCACCCAGTAGGCGTCGACGACGTTGAGCGTCGTGATCACGACCGAACCGATTGTCACCTCGGTAGGTCTGGACTGATACGACGATGAGATAGCCTCTAGGCTTAGCTGGGTGACTGGGTCGATAGCGCCAGTAGCGACGAACACCACAGACAGCATGAACAGTAATCCGAGCCACAGCAGTCCCCGTACCCACTTACGGAGGTAGAAGTGGCCCAACCCAGGGAAGATGAACGCAAGCACTACGGCCAGCAGCGGCCGCTTGCGTCCTTTGTCAGTCATACTCGGCGAATCTATCTCGCATACCCCTATATCTTCCGAAGGATCACTGTCCGGACGAAAGCCCCGTGACGGCAGATACTGGCTCAGGCGTCGCTCTGTAGCTGTCCGACCAGCGTCCGGAGCGTCGCGAGGTCGTACTGACCTGGAGCGGTCGCGTCAGCGGGGTCGACCGGTGCGTAGCCGATGCGGGAGCCGTACACCGGGGCGACGGCTCTGGAGTGACGACCGGCTGCACCCATACACATCGTGGCGACCTGTTCGCCGTCGGCAGTCAGTTCGCGGGTTGCCCCGAGCATCGCCAGTACGTCGTCCGGCGACTGAGCCGTACTCGCCATCTTCCCAACGTCACCGCGAGCACAGGCCCGTTCGAGTCGATTCACGATCGCGTCACGGTCAGGTGTCGACTCGAAGTTGTGCGTCGAGATGACGACGGACGCTCCGTGGTCGCGGGCAACGTCGGCGACGCGGCCGGCGTCGTGGTCGCCGGCTCCCTCCAGCGCTGCGAGTTCGAGGTCGACAGCCGTCACGGCGTCGTGGTCGAGCGCGGTTTCGAGCACGTCGAGGCGACCCGCGGTGTCGGCGGCCTCGCCGCCTTCCCACGTCGGCCGGTTCGTGACGAGTACCGGAAGTTCACCGTCGTAGGCGTCCAGCTGTGCCAGCGGCTCGTCGGCGAAGTCCATCCGTAGCTCCAACCCGTCGGCGTCAGCGCGGGCGGCCGGCTCCACCCCGAGGTCGTCGGTGGCAGCGAGCAGGGTGAATGACTCGAAGTTCATAGGTCGGCTTCGACGGAGCCGCAGAAAAAGCCGCGCTTACTCGACCGGCTCGTGGACGGCCCGGAAGCCGTCATCGGTCTCTGTAACGGTGTCGACCGCGTAGAACTGGATCCGTTGTTCCTGCTTCGTGTTGACGGCAAAGTCGTACTGCTCGGCCTCGTAGCCTGGCTCCTTTCCGTCAGCACGCCGCTTCTCTACCCACGAGCGGTGGCTGGCGAGACGTTCCTGAGCGATGGTTCGAGAACGCTCCGGGGCAGTGGCGACCCGTTCCTTGAGCGCCGACAACAGGTCCAGGTCGCGGTCCACACCCACCGAGTTCCGGCCGGCGACCATCGCCGCCAGCGTCGTCGTCCCGGTCCCAAGGAATGGGTCGAGTACGGTATCGCCGTACACCGAGAACATCGAGATGAGTCGGTACGGCACGGTCAGCGGGAAGGCACCCGAGCGGTCCCGAAGCCCGTCATCGAGGTCCTGCGTCTCGCCGGGCAGTTCCCAGAGGTCGGAGAACCACTCGTTGCGCTCCTCCCAGAAATAGGCGCTCTCGTAGCGATGGTCTGCGCCCGGTTCGAGGCGGCGGCGCTTCCCGTTACGGAACACGAGGATGTGTTCGTGTTCAAGCGTCGGGTAGGCGTTCGGCGGCACCATCCCTGAGCCCATGAATTTCGCGCCGCTGTTGGTCGGTTTCCGCCACAGAATATCGGGCAGCGCGCGCAGTCCGTGGTCGGTCAGCCGGTCGGTTATCTCCGCGTGGTTTGGATAGGAGCGAAACCCATCCTCCAGAGATCGCGTCGCGTCCCCGACGTTGATACAGGCGATGCCGCCGGGAACCAGCACGCGCTCTATCTCGGCCCACACCGCATCGAGTACGTCGTGCATCAGTGTGAACGCCCGGTCCCCGTCTCCGTCATCCAGCGCCGCTCCGATGGCGGGGTCCAGCTCGGTGAAGATGTCGTCCCACATCTCGATCATCGGGTACGGGGGGGACGTGACTACCAGTTCGACGCTGTCGTCGGGACACTCGAGTGTGCGGGCGTCACCGGTTCGAACCCGGTGTGTCGTCTCCATACCGGTCCCAGCGGATGAGATGACTCTAGTCTTGTGGTTATCGGTCGACGGAGTACACGCTCTGCGTGTGACAACGGATGGCAAAAACAGCCCTCACAGCGATGCGACGCAAATACCGAGCTTACGCGACAGGCAGGTCCTGCTCGGCTTCCAGCAGTTCGTGGTACCGGTTGCGGATAGTGACTTCGGAGATGTCAGCGACCTCAGACACGGCGGCCTGCGTCGTCTTCTCGTTGGTCAGCAGGGCGGCGGCGTACACTGCAGCGGCGGCGAGGCCGACCGGCGACTTTCCGGAGTGGACGCCCTGCTCCTTGGCGTTCTGGAGAAGCTGACGGGCGCGGTGTTCGGCCTCATCGGATAGTTCCAGCGAGGAGGCAAACCGCGGGACGTAGCTCTCGGGGTCGGCGGGGCGCACTTCGAGCGAGAGTTCGCGGACGACGTAGCGGTAGGTGCGGGCGATTTCGCTCTTTTCGACCCGGGAGACCTCCGTGATCTCGTCGAGCGAGCGCGGGACACCGGCCTGACGCGCGGCAGCGTAGACGGAGGCCGTCGAGACACCCTCGATGGAGCGACCGGGGAGCAAGTCCTCGTCCAGTGCGCGCCGATAGATGACGCTGGCCGTCTCGCGGACGTTCTCGGGGAGGCCGAGCGCGGAGGCCATCCGGTCGATTTCGCCCAGCGCCTGCTTGAGGTTGCGCTCCTTGGAGTCGCGGGTTCGGAACCGTTCGTTCCACTTGCGAAGGCGCTGCATCTTCTGGCGCTGTTTGCCCGACAGGGAGTTCCCGTAGGCGTCCTTGTCGCGCCAGTCGATGTTGGTCGACAGCCCCTTGTCGTGCATCATGTTCGTCGTCGGTGCGCCAACGCGGGATTTCTCGTCTTTCTCGCTGGAGTCGAACGCGCGCCACTCGGGGCCGCGGTCGATTTCATCGGATTCGACGACAAGGCCACAGTCCTCACAGACTGTTTCGCCGTGTTCGTCGTCGATAACGAGCGAGCCACTGCACTCCGGGCACGCTGTGCTTTCCGATTCCGTCGACTCCGTCGTCTGTTCTTCACGCTGCTGTCGCGTCCGTGTGTGTTCACTCATTGGTTGCGAAGGCGGGTGCTCACCGGGTGGGAGACATCACAGAACCCGGAGGCAGTCGGTAACACTGTATTCGAACGAAAGTGATTAAAGCATTCCGGTATTGTTATCGAGACCACCGATACACGTCACGAAACCCATGTTTGTGCATCGATCGCATGACCATTCATATAATCGCTCTCGGGTCTTTTTGACTGATTTCCCACAACCCGGTTATAATCGCATCCAATAGTTAGCGCCGACCCCCTTCGCTATCATTCCTACTGCAACGTCTCGACGACAGCGGGCATACACCCCTCACCGGGCTCGTAGTAGGAATTGTGGTCGGCAACAGACTCCGTTACATCGTAATCGGTGTAGTTCTCGGGGGCGTCTTCGGGACTCTGAATACCTTGTTCACCGACCGCTTCCGCCCATTCGGCAGTACTGAATGCAGTCCCCAGCACCGCGTCGTCATCCTTACGGAAGTTATCGAAAGACGTGGTTGCGTACTCGATTGACTCGCCGTATGTCTCGTCGACCTCAACGACGGATTCACCGATAGCGCCGCCCAGTAACGCCACCGACTTGACTGCATCCTCACGGCCACGCTCGTGAAGCGACGCCACCGTTTCCACAGCCACCTTTGCGCCGAGCGAATGTCCGATTACCCGGACTGGAAGCCCACTGCTGTCGTTGTGGTCGACAACCCACTGTGCGAGTTTTGGACCGTTCTGTTTGGCGATGGCGACACCCTCGTACCAGCCGATGCCGTCGCCCTTGTCAGCATCCCAGGTGAATCCTACGTTGAACTGGTCGTATTCGTTCTCTTCAAGCCCGACCTGACAGGTGTAGGCGGCGTTTCTGGCATCCGTCTCCCCGAGACTCCAGCCGTGGACGAAGATAACGAGTTCCGTATCGTCGCTGGCCCGGCTAGAATCCCAGTTCCCGATTGTTTCGTACTCAGTCTCTGTGTATTCAGACTTCAGTGTACCATCGTCAGTGAACTGATCACGCGTCGAAACGAGCGGGAACTCCGCTGGAGTTGTGTACTCTCCGTCATCACCACCGAATTTGCCGCCCCGTACAGAACCACTCGCACCGAGTGCCGCTACTGATGCCACAGCACCGGTCGAAGCCTTGAGGAAACTGCGTCGCGTTTGCCTGTCCGGTTCGCTCGATTGTATGCTACGTTGAAACATAGCAGAACTGCATAGCTTTCCACATTATATAATATTAACTACTATATTAAACATTGTTAGTAAAGTAGCCCTTATTTATAATATTCGTAAAGAAATACACCGTTCTGGTGGCTGATAGCTGGAAGAGCAGTCCCAGTAGAGTGCTGTTGGACTGTCCTAGTATTGCCAGCGCAATCCCAGTCATGACGGAGTGTGGGGCGCGTCAGAACTGCGATCAGTCGTTCGTTTCCGGTTCGATAGCGTCTGTGGACTGAGACTCTTCGACCGCCGTCGTCAGCGAGACGTTGAGCCAGGCCATCGACGCGACGCCGCCGATGATGGTGACGACGTTCTTGACTGCGTGGTCGACGATAGCGATGCCGATAGCCGCGGCGACGCCGACCGGCGTCAGCGACGCAACAATGACGGTGAATGCCCCCTCGTAAAGACCGACCCCCCCGGGTGTCAGCGGCAGGACCTTTGCGAGGTTCCCGACGCTGACCGCAAAGAAGCCAACGGCCACCAGCGACGGCGTCAGGCTGTAGCCGAAGGCCGCAAAGACGATGAGGGCCGTTATCACGTCGAACGTCCAGATGAGGAGGCTTCCGACACCCACACGCGTAAAGGCCGACCCATCAGCGGCCACCGTCTGCACGTCGCCGACGAACCCCTCGATGATGCCGGCGACGTAGTCGGCGTAGGAGTCGCTGCTCAGCCGGCCGATGACCGCTCGAACGAGGTTCCGGTCGCTCCGCGCACTGGCGACGATAGCCACCACCGCTCCGATGGCCGCAAGGCCGACACCACCGGCCACGGCCACGGCGGTCCGTCCGCTGCTGGCTGCGTCGCCGCCAACGGTATCGCCCGTCAGCGCCGTTAGCAACTGCTCGGCTGACCCCGTTACAGCCAGCCCGATCATGACAACGCCGGCGAGAAGCGTTATCGTCAACAAGTCGAACACCCGCTCAACGGCCAGCGATGCGAACCCGGAGGGATACGGAATCGAACGGCGGGCTTTGATCACGTACGCCCGGACCGCGTCACCGGCTCGTGCCGGGAACACGAGGTTCCCGGTCTGGCTGATGAATATCGCGCCCGTCAGGAAGCCCCATCGCTCCCGATACTCCATCGAGACGAGGATATCCCGGTAGCGGATGCCCCGGACCGGCCACGAGATGGCGTAGACGACAGCGCTCAGCGCGACGATTTCCGGTGCTGCGCCCGCCATCTCCGCAAGAACTCGGTCGGGGTCGAGATACTGCGTCATCAACAGGAGGGCAATGACGACAAGCATTGTGCCCGCACCGAGCGATACCTCCCGAGAGATCCTAGGGCTGATTGACAGTTCCCAGAACGTCCGGAGTATCTGGCTCCCCATACCGAACACGTCCCGGACAATGTCGACCTTCGAATCGCCCTTCGGTGTCCAGTCCACAGGGAACTCCGTTACACGGTAGCCGTTGCGCTGAGCCCTGACGAGTAGCTCCGTGTCCCAGAACCAGTGCTCGTCCTGAACGAGGGGCAACAGCGTTTCCAGTGCCTGCCGGTCGAAAGCCTTGAACCCGCACTGGTGATCTTTGAGGTCCGAGCGGAGGACCGTCCGGACGAGCGTGTTGTAGCCGAAGCTCGGAATCCCACGCTTTGCGGGCCGGTCAGCTCGGTTTTCGGGCATCCACCGTGAGCCCGTCGCCACGTCGTAGCCGTCGACGCGGATGGCGTTGACGAGTTCTTCGAGATGCGACATATCCGTCGCGAGATCCGTATCGAAATATACCAAGGTCTCGCCGGCAGCCTGATCGAAGGCGTACTCTAACGCGCCGCCGCGGCCGAGGCGGTCGTCGCTGTGGACGTGTCGGACCCGGCTGTCCTCGTTCGCGAGTTGGGTCGCGATTTCGGGCGTGCGGTCCGAGCAGCCGTCCTCTGCGACGATGACCTCATACGTGTCTTCGGGGAGAAACGAGGCGAGCGTCTCGAGTGTTGTCGACACTGTCTGCTCGATGGTGTCTGCTTCGTTGTAGGCAGGGAGAACGACGCTCACCTCGACCGCAGTCATACGCTCTTGGTCATCTCCGGAGTGAAAAGTACTTTCCGTTCGATGCGCTGATGGGACCAGAGTCGCCGTTAGTCAGCGCCTTCCTGCGACTGGGTGGTCGCGAATCGCTCGATGGACGCGATGTCGATGTCCCTGACCGACTCGTAGGGTCTGTTCACCACCACGTCACCGGCAGTGCTCCGGCCGATGCCGGGAATCTCAGTGAGTTCGTTCATCGATGCGCTGTTGAGGTCCAGCGGGTAGGGGACGCCGGTAACCGACCGGTAGCCGTGATCGGTGACCGCAATATCGACGACACTGCCGAGTTCGCGCTCGCCCGGAATGCCCACGAGGAGCGGGTAGGTTCCGAGCTGACGGCCGAAGGTCTTGCCGTCCTGATGGTACTCCAGGTGCACATCGGGCAGCACTGTCCCCGGCGGCGCGACCCGCTGGAGCATCGGGTTGTCGATGGTCTCCCGGACCTCCTGTTTGTACTGCTTGAACAGTTGCTTGTGGTCCTTGGCAATCTCCGCGCCGGTATCGGCCATGTCGGTCCCCTCAAAGGCCATCACCTGTCGGATGTTCACCCGCCGGAGCATCAGCCCCTCGTCGTACACCCGCTGGAGGAATCGCTTGTTGTGTTCGAAGGTCTCCCGCGTCTCGCCTTTCAGTCCGTGGACGAGATTGATGCCGGGCAGCAGCTTCGGAAGCCGGCGGGCGGCGTCGTCGCTGAAGTTGGGAGCGGTGTCTTTCTCTCCTCCGGGTCGCCAGCCGGCCACCTCGTTGACGATTTTCACCGCCTCGAAACACTGGTCGGCGGTGACGTTGAGGTTGTTGTCGCTCATCACGTTCGGGTCGGCCGACTCCAGGCCAAACGCGGCGGTGTCGCCGGGCGTATTGTGCTCGGCGATGATTCGAATCCCCTCGCGGGCCTTCTCGGGCCACTTCACAACCGTAATGGGATTCATGTTGTCGAGATGTAGCGTCTCCAAATCCGGCGCGACATCGCGGATACCGCCGTAGAGCCGCCGGAGCGCGTCGGGGTTCGGCGCTTCGCCGTCACCGCCGTACGCGAGGATGTCGGCCTGCCGGCCAAGCCGGAAGTGCTTCACACCGCGGTCCGAGAGGGCGTCGACCTCGTCGACGACGCTTTCTGGCGGCCGGAAGTCCGGGTTGCCGTACATCGGCTCCGTACAGAAGGAACACCGGTACGGACAGCCCCGTGAGGTCTCCATTTCGCAGATGAGGTACTCCGGGTGGTTCGGGTGCTGTTCGACGACGAACGCGCCGGAACGTGCCCAGCGTGTCTCCTCCTCGATATCCCGGTACCGGTCGTTGAACCCTTCCAGACCGGAGTCGACGAGGTCGTAGACCGCAGCCTCCACGTCCGCCATGGCGAGGAAGTCGAAATCGAGGTCATCGCGGGCTGTCTCGCTCGCACCCTCGTTGGCCTCGCCGACGCCGAAGCGGACCGGGCCGCCCATGATCGAGGTCCCGTTGGCCGTCCAGGCCAGCTCGCGCACTTCGTCGGGCTCCGCCGGGGTCCCGCCGACGTACTTGCCGGGAACGGTCATGCCGCCGACGTACACCATGAGGTCGGCGTCCTCGATGTCTCGCCAGACCGCGTTGTCCTCCCGGAGTTCGTCGATAGTGTGATACGTTATTTGCTTTTGGGGGACGCCGGCATCGACGAGCGCGCCGGCAGCGTACCGCGGGTACGTCGAGATGTACGGCGGCACCCCGAAGTGTGCGGGCTCGTCGACGTAGCCGTCGACGATGGTCACGTCGAGCGTCTCGGGGTCAGTCATACCCCTCGCTTGACGTTCGATGCCTAAAACCGTGTCTGGTCAGCCGTGGCGACATAAACAGTCAGGTGTGGGCTCAAGAAAACGCAGTCAGAACCATGGCTACCCCCGGTTCAAAATCACTTTCTCCCAGCCCACGCCATGGCTTCGTATGGAACGGGTCGAATTCACGGTCCGTGGCGAGGACGCAAGCACGCTGCCCAGAGCGTTCCATGACATCGACGAAGAGAACCGCGAGCTGTATGACGGCAACGGGTTTGTCGTCGCGGTCACGGAGAACCACTACCGTATGGAACTTACCGAGGTGCAGGCAACGACCGTGATGGAGCCGATAAACGAGACAACCTGCGAGGTGACGATCATCGCTGGTGGCGGTGGATACGGACTGACAGCCAATGCGGGCGGTCGTGAATCCGAGGAAGCTCGAAAGATCAGGCGGCGGCTCGAAACGTTCTGTGAGAACCACGATCTCACTGTCGAACGGGTGTAGGCCGGCAGCACTTCTGGAGGGGATGATGCGGTGACAGCAATCGCCCAGAGGCAGCCGAACTCAGTCGTCGGCGACAGCGGATGACGTGACCGAATCAGCCTGCTCGGACCCGTCGTATCGCCCACCGAACAGCGTCGTCGCAAACAGGACCAACGGCGAGAGGAACGCGAAGAAGTAGTACGGGGCGTATGCAAGCGTTCCAACCCCGAAGACCGCAGACATGTAGACGGCACCGGCGTGCCACGGGAAGAGCGCGCCGGTCGGGGTTCCGGCGGACTCGATAGCCTGTGAGAGGTCGTCGCTGGACAGACCGTACTCGTCATAGAGGTTCCGGAGCGTGAGGCCGGGGACGACGATGCTCATGTACTGCTGTGCCGAAAAGGCGTTGACGAAGATAGCCGAAATGCCGGTCCCAATGACCAAGCTGCGCTGGCCACGGACAGCGGTCGCGAGATGGTGTGCGAGCACGGCGAGGACGCCGGTCCGTTCAAGCAGCCCACCGAGACTGAGGGCTGCGACGACGACGGCAATCGTCCATGCCGACCCCGAGATACCACCACTTGCCAACAGGTCGTTCACGAGCGCTGTCCCCGTTTCAGGGGCCGTCCCGTCGAGAAAGACGGTCCAGGCGGCAGTGAACGACCGGCCCTGCACGAAGATGGTCGTGAAGGCCCCGGCAAAGACCCCGGCGACGAGTGTCGGGAGCGCCGGGATTCCGTACAGCGCCAGCCCGAAGGTGACAACGAGCGGAAGGAGCACCAACGCTGAGAGTTCGTAGCTCCCAGCAAGCGCACCCTGTATCTCGGCGACACGCCCGGTCGGGATTTCACCGACGGCACGCAGTCCAAGCGCAGCGTAGAGCAGTACTGAGAGGCCAAACGCAAGCACAGTCCCGTTGCGCATCGCCCGGATGTGGTCGTAGAGGTCGGTGTTCGTCACAGCGGCCGCGAGGTTCGTCGTATCCGAGAGGGGCGACTGCTTGTCGCCCGCGTAGGCACCCGAGAGGATGGCACCGGCAGTCATCGGCGTTGGCACACCGAGACCGGAGCCGATGCCGATGAAGGCCACGCCGAGCGTGCCGGCTGTCGTCCACGATGACCCAATGGAGAACGCGACGACCATCGCAAGCAGCGCCGTCGCCGGCAGGAACACGTCCGGCGTCAGTATGGAGAGCCCGTAGTACATCAGCCCGGGGATGGTCCCTGCGCTCACCCACGTCGCGATGAGCCCGTAGATGGTGAACAGGATGAGAATTGCCTGTAGCCCCATTAGTAGACTGTCCGCGAGACCCTCGTAGAGGTCGTCCCACGAGTAGCCGAGCCAGTATTTGCCGACTGCGCCAGTCAGCACGATGCTCCAGAGCAGCGGCCCGTGTGGGGCCAGCTTTAGATATCCCGATCCGATGCCGAGGAACAGCACGACACCGAGTACGGGGACCAGCGCCTGCAGTACCCCCGGACGGCGCTCCGACGGGATGTCCTCGTACGTCAACGGTTCAAGAGTGAGTGATGTCACGTCTACGCCGACCTAATAACTTGTGTGTATTAAAACGAGCGATAATATCTCTGTAACGCATATGTGACACTGTCTCTTTCAGGGCTATCGTTACCAAACGCCGATACAGCAGACCCAAAACGGAGCTAACGTGCATTTGACTGGCGGCCACGCTGGCTGCTATGGCCGGGCTCTAACGAGCCAAGTAACTATCTCGTTGCAGCGCATTCGGTCGCACCACCGATACTAATTCTCTACCAAAAGCGGCCGGACAGAACCAGTCTCAGTCGTCGGCACTGACCGTTCGGTCGTCGGCCTGGGCGTGCCAGAGGTCGGCGTAATCGCCGTCCGCTGCGAGCAGTTCGGTGTGGCTACCGCGTTCGACGATTTTGCCGTCGTCCATCACGACGATGCGGTCCGCGTCCTGAATCGTTGAGAGGCGGTGAGCGATGACGAAGGCGGTACGGTCCGCGACCAGTTGTTCGATGCTCTCTTGAATGCGGTCCTCCGTCTCCGTGTCCACGTCGCTGGTCGCCTCGTCGAAGATGATGATTTCGGGGTCGTTCAGCAGGGCACGGGCGATGGCGACACGCTGCCGCTGGCCGCCGGAGAGTTTGATGCCGCGCTCGCCGATCTGCGTGTCGTACCCATCCGGCAGGTCCTCGATGAAATCGTGGGCCTGTGCTGCTTCCGCCGCGTCGCGGACGTGGTCACGTGCGGTTTCCCAGCTACTCCCCCGCGCCTCGTCGCCCGACTGCTCGGCGTCGAGGACTTCGCGGTCACCGTAGGCGATGTTCTCGGCGACTGTTCCCGAGAACAGGTACGGCTGCTGCTCGACAATTGCGATTTCGCTTCTGAGACTCTGGAGGCCGTATTCGCGCACGTCAACGCCGTCCACTCTCACCGCACCGCTATCCACGTCGTGGAACCGTGGCACCAGTTTCAACAGCGTAGATTTGCCGGCTCCAGTCGCCCCAGCAAGGCCAATGGTTGCGCCGTCAGGCACGTCAAGCGACACGTCGCGGACGACCGGCGGCTCGTCGCCGTAGCCGAAGGTCACGTCGTCGAATTTGACCGACCCGTTGATGCCAGCAGGTTCGTATGGGTCCTCGGGGTCGGTGACTTCGGGCTCCTGACCCAGCAGGCCGAACACGCGCTCGGCGCTGGATTTGGCGAGCTGGTACTTGTTTGCGGACCGCCCGATTCGACGCATTGGCGAGTACAGCCGACGAATATACAGGAAAAACAGGGCAAACGCTCCAGTAGACAGCGCCGCTTCGCTCTCAGGATTCGTGATGAAGTCCATCCCGGCGACATACAGAATCAGAACGAACGCGATCCCAGTAAGCAGCCGTAGGCCGGCAAAAAAGGCCCGCCGGATGCGCAGGGCAGCCACTTTCTGGTCGTGATACTCTTGGCTCTGGTCGGTCACCCGTTTGCGCTCGAAGTCGTAGCGGTCGAACGCCTTTATGACTGGCGCGCCACTGAGGTTGTTCTCTAGCCGGGTGTTGAGCCGCGATACTGTCTGGCGGATGGAGCGATATTTCGGCTCAATCCAGGTGAGGAAGAAGCCACTGGCGATGCCGATGAGTGGGACGGGTCCGAGCGCGATGAGCGCCAGTTTTGGAGAGTACCGATAGAGGATGACCGCGATGCCACCGACGGTCGCGACCACTCGAATCATCTGACGGAACTCCGTATTCAGAAATGACTCCAGCCTGTTGATGTCGCTGTTGAGTATCGACATCATCCCGCCGGTCTGGTGGTTCGCAAAGAAGGACAGCGAGAGATGCTGGAGATGGTCGTAGGTGTCGTTCCGGAGGTCCCGCTGGATTTTCTGTGCGCTCGACTGGAGAAGATATCTGGAGGCAAAGCGCGTCGCCGAGCGAAGCAGGTAGGCGATGGCCGCAATGGCGACCAGCCGCTGGAGGAAGGCGATTCGGGCGGCTTCACCAGTGATTTCGCCGGGCGGCAATAGGCCGGCATCGGTCAGCAACCCCGGCTTGCCGCTGTTGAGGACGACGCGGTCGATGGCTGCAGCGACGATTATCGGCGGCACGAGGCGAGCGAATCGGGTACAGAATGCCGCCAGAATGCCGATGAGCAGCCGGAGCCAATAGGGCGTGGCGTAGCCGACAAGATTGACCATTGGGTGGCCATCGACGTTCTCACGGACGCCTTCAAAGCCACCCTGGTCGTCAGGCATAGACGGTAGTTGGGCCGGAAACTGATATATGCCGGGCTTCGACCCGGAGACAGTGACGCCACTGCGTCGTCAGACGTAAATACAGCCTTCGCTCTGTGGGCCTTCTGCGGGCGGTCTTGCACCATCGGCCAATCGGCTTGCGGAGACGACAGCAGCCAGCGAGTCCAGCGCATCGTGGTTCCCGAGGTAGGTGTCGCGGTGGTCGCTGGCGGTGACGCTGCAGGCTTCGACCGCCGCGACGTTTGCCTCCCGGCGCTGTCGGGGGTCGTCGACGTTCTTGTACCCCTCGCGATAACAGCCCAGCCAGCCGAATGTCGCGGCGGGGTACACCTCGGCCACGAGCGTGTCGGCGTTCCAGCTTTGCATCGGTACGACGGCTGTCGTCTCGTCGTCTCGCAGTTCCCCGAGCACGTCCCGGACACCGTAGAAGGTCATGCTACGGGTCCGGTTCGTGTAAGGGCACAGTGCGCCGCGGCGGAAGTCCGTCTCCCGGCGCAGGTCACGGCTGCCGGTCGCCATCTCGGCGGTGTGGCGACAGGCCTCCGAAAGCGACCCCGGGTCGGTCGGGCCGCTGCCACTTGCAAGCCAGTCGACGAAGCCGTCCCAGGTCCCCCCACACTGTGCATCAAGTAGCTCCTGTGGCAGACTGAACGGGAAATCCAGCCCGACAGCACCCACATCGTCGTCGGTAATGCGGTCGAGGAGGCCGGCGTGGGCCGCCTCGCGGTCTCGGCCCCATTCGTCGGTCCCGCGGTAGCACCGTTGAATCTCCAGCCCGTCTTCCGTCGGTATCGCCTCGGTGACCCAGAGCGCGTCGCCAGCGGTCGCTGCGCCGCTGAAATCCACCCCGAGGACGCGTTCACTCATACACCCGAGTACGCCGGTGACGGCATCAATGTTGGGACTGGCAGGACGGGGTAACCCCGGCCCCGTCCGTAAGGGGTTTGTCCCCGACGGACCAACGAAATAGTATGCCAGCCACTATGGAGGTCGTCTGCACGGACGACAGCTGCGAACTCGACATGTTCGAGATGCACTACACGTACGATATGCCGGACGATGTCGAACTCGCGGCGTTCTCCTGCCCGTACTGTGGCGGGACGGACTGTCTTGACGAAGTAGAACTATGATGCGAGACATCGGCTCATCTATCAGCGACGCGATATTCGAGAACATCGGGCGGGCCGCCGGCCGGGTTCAGGAAAACAAGCCGCTGGCCTCGGACCTGCTGGAGTCGGACGACGCCTACCTCGTCGTTTTCGACGCACCCGGCACGACGGCGTCGGACATCCAGGTCCGGTACGTCGACGACCGTGTTGAGGTCCGTATCGACCGCTTCCGCGACTTCTACGATGGCTTCGAAATGCGCTACCCGGGCCGCGGACTCGCACTTGACGGGAGCGTCACACTGCCGAGCGATGCCGCCGTTGACCCGGAAACGGCACAGGCCACGCTCAAGAGTAACGGGACGCTCCACGTTCGCGTTCCGAAAGCCGACACGGACCACGATGAGGGCGAGGCAACGGATGTCGGCGTTGCAACCGACGACAGCGGGACTGCTGGGGGGACCGAACCGGGTGCAGACAGCGAACCGGCCGATGTCGAAGACGTGACCGAATCAGCCGACGAGGGTGAAGACGACGACGCCTGAGCGTTCTGTATACTCATTTTTACAACGTATTCAATCGTCCCAGTCACGCGTCGGGTCGTCCAGCGCGGCGAATTCTTCGGAGCCATCGAATCGTGTCGGGTCGACGCGGTTGGGCAAGTGTTCTGAGAGTGGATTCGGGTGATTGAGAACGTCTGAAGCGAGATAGCTGCCCATAGCCGGTGCGCGCATGAGTCCGTGACCCTGCCAGCCAGTGGCTACCCAGAGCCCGTCGGCGACCTGCCCGGCCAGCGGCGCGCCGTCGGGCGTCGCCGTACACAGGCCGGCCCAGGCTCGGTCACAGGCTGGCGTGAGCGCCGCCGTCTGGTCGACCCGGTCGAGGCTCCGAGCGACGAACTCGGCGTCCGCGTCCGGGTTCCAGTCCGTCGGGTCGACCTCGTGTGCGCCGTCGCCGACCAGTAGCGCGTCGCCCTTCGGCCGCCAGTAGAATTCCCGCGTCGCGTCGTAGAACGAGGGTAGGGTGGCGTCGACCGGGTCAGTTACGAGCGCCTGCGCTCGGTAGGCTTCCAGTGCGAGCGAGACGCCGACATCGGCGACGAGCGGCTTCGTTTGCGGGCCGGCCGCGACGACCACCGCGTCGAACGGCCGAGTCTCGTCCGCTGTTTCGACGGTTGCCGGCGAATCGAGCGAGACCGAGGTACCCGTTTCGATGGTTGCACCCGCTTCGCGGGCCTGCTCTGCCAATGTCGCCACCACCTTGTCCGGATCGAGTACGCCGGCGTCGCGGGCGAGGCCAGCCATCTTGATGCCGCTGGTATCGAGTGCAGGGTAGCGGTCGCCGAGTTCCGCCGGTGTGAGCGCCTCGACTGCGACGCCGTTTTTCTGCATCTGTGTGATCTGCTCGCGGACGGCCGTGGCGCCGCTCTCGCCGCGCGCGACCCAGACGTAGGGCTGTGGTTCGAACAGGTCCATCTCGCGGTAGCGAGCGAGCGCGTCCGCGGCCACGGCGGCGTCCACGTCGTCAGCGAACGCGTCGTAACAGAGGCCGGCCGCCCGGCCGCTCGCGCCGCTCCCAAGCGTGTCACGTTCAAATACCGTGGCCGATGCACCGCGGCGAACCAGTGCCAGCGCGGTCGACAGACCGAGGGCCCCACCGCCGATGATGGCGACGTTCATTTACGAGAGGAACGGGTCGAGTCCACGCGCCGGGTAGCCGACAATCGTGTCGACACCGATGTCGTGGAGTCGCTCGGTTCGTTCGGCGACTGTCTCGACGGAGCCGACGAGCGCGTAGTCGCGGATAGCCTGTTTGAGTACGTCTCTGGCCCGACCCGTCGCTCGGCTGTCTGTCGGCACGCCCTCGGGCAGTGCGTTCCGAACTGGGCCGCGTCGGGCCGCGTAGTCGCCAACGGCGTCGAGCATCGCGTCTTCGCTATCCGAGAGCACTAGCGGAGCGTAAACGGCAATCGAACCGTCGAACCCCGCCGTCCGGAGCGTCTGAACGTCGCGAGCAGTCGTCCGCGAGAGAAGTTCGTACTGCGTCCCGCCAACCGCCAGCGCGAGGCGTTCGATGCCCTCGGTGCCGACCCACGGGTTGTTAGCATCGTCGACGGCCGCCCGTAACCGCGGTGCGACGGCCCGCGCAGCCTCATCCTCTGAGAGATACGCGCTGTGGCCGGCGACCAGCACGTGTCCCGCACCTGCCGGCAGCGCGTCGAACCCGCTGTCATCGCCCAACGGGTCGAAGCCATCGGCCCGGACCGGCGCGGTGACGCGTACATCGGCGGTCGACGATAGCCGCTCGATGGTGTCCGGCTCCGGAACGTGGGCCGCTCCCTCGTAATCGATTGCGAGCGTCTCAACGTCGAGGCCAGTCGCTCGCGACACGTCTACTTCCGCTGGCTTGAGCGCCACCGCGTCGATGCCGGCGGCCGCCAGTGTCGCACCGGTAAGCGTGGTCATCCAGTACGCCACCAACGACACCGGGTCGCAAAATCCTATCGCTCTCGGACCCACTCCAGCCGGCTCTGTCACTCAGCTTCGTCGCGCACGCTCGGCGGCAGGTCGTCGTCTGACTCCATGTACCGGTCAGGTTCGGGCGGCATCCGCCAGTCGGTCGTGAGTTCGAGCAACTGGACGAGCATCCGCGCCGTCGCGCCCCAGACGGTGTAGCCGTCGACGTAGAAGAAATGGAGCCGTATCTCGCCGTAGTGGGGGTGGTCGCGGTGCTCTGACTCGTAGTTGCCCAGATCCGTCAGCTCCGACACTGGTAGGGAGACTATCTCCGCGACTTCCTCGTCCGAGGGTAGATAGTCACGGTCCGGAATCCGCCCGACGAACGGGCGCACGGAGTAGCGTGTAATGGTTCGGATATCGTCCAGCCGGCCGACAACATTGACCGCCAGTGGGTCGAGCCCGATCTCCTCGTTGGCTTCTCGAAGCGCAGTCCGCAGCAGGTCCTCATCTTCAGGCTCGCGGCCGCCGCCAGGGAACGACATCTGTCCGGGATGGTCCGACAGGTGGTCAGCGCGTTTCGTGAACAGTATCGCCTCGCCCGCAGGTCGTGTGACAACCGGGGCGATTACGGCCGCCTTCTGTGGCTCGTCGTCCACGACAACTGGCTCGTGGGCCGCGACCCGGTCAAACTGCATAGCATATCGTAGGTGGCGGACCGTCTTAATTCGGGTGGCTCGCTCCCTCGAAATGTCTGATTTAATCGTGTGGGATATCGGGGCGCCGGGCTCACACGTCGTCGAGTCGGTCCCGGAGACCGTCCATTTCGACATTCTCCCAGGCTTCGATGTCGTAGCTCACGTCAAGCAGTGTCTCGACGCGGTCCTCGTCACCGTTCTTGACTGCCATCACCGCGTCCTCCCGGAAGCGGGCCTTGACGGCCTCGACGACGGCGTCATGCGCGAGGTTGCGGGCCGGCACGTCCATGATGTGCGGGAGGTCGGCCGCGCCGTCGGGCAGGGTCGGGAATGCGACCGGGCCGACGACCAGCAGCGTCTCATCGGTGTCGACGGCGTGGTCATCGACGGCGACGAGGTGATACGAGTCGATAGCGTCGTCGATGGCCGTGGCGATCGCGTCCGGGTCGGCGTCGACGCCCTGCTTGAAGGCGAGTTCGCCGCAGGCGTCGATAAGCTCCGCGCTGGTGAGCGAGCCGAAGAGGTCGACGACGCCAGCCAGCTCGTCCGGTTGCAGGTCCATACAGGTGTCGCGGCACCGAGTGGCTTCAGCCTTTAGGCTCGGGCTGCGCTCGGCAGTCGGCCATTGCGGTGCAGCGACACCATCGCGACGAGGACGACAAGCAACGCAATCCCCATGCCGCGAAGCAGCGTCGGAAACGTGACGCCGGCGTCGAGCAGCCTCCCAACGATCGCGCTCCCGGGAGCCTGCATCACCATCATTCCCGCGCCGTAGGTGGCGTAGGCGCTCGCACGGTGTCGGTCCGGGAGCGAGCCGAGCATGTATGCGTCCACCGCCGGAAAGATACTGTGGATGACATAACCGACGACGACGCTGAACGCGGCCAGCGACCAGAACCCGGTCAGCGACGGCAACACCAGCACACAGCCGGTAAATGCCGCAAGCATCGTCAGAAGGTACGGAATTGACGGAAGCCGGTCAGCTAAACGACCACTGACGTAGAAGGCCGGCACGCCGGCGCCGAATGCGAGCAACAGGAGCGTCCGCCCCCGGCCGGGTGTGAGGCCGACGCTCGTGGCGTATGTGACGTAGAAATTGAACAGCCCGTTCCAGACCAGTCCCGCGACGCCGATGGTTGCGACGCTAGTGACGATGATGTGCCACTGGGCACGTGCCGCGCCGAGGAGGTCGCGGTCTTTGCTCCCGGCGTCTGGCAGCTGGGAGCGTCTCGCAATGAGCGTGAACGCGACGGTTGCCACTCCCGCGGCGACAGCTATCCCCTGCAGCGCAGTTCGCCACGTCCCGACGACGAGCACGAACGAGATCAGTGCTGGCGCGCCGACAGCAGCGAGCTGGGCGGCGACGCCGTGTTGTCCGAGTGCGCGACCGGGTCGATCCGGGAACAGCTCGCTGACCAGCGTGTTCGCCGCGGTCAGGTAAACGCCGCTCGCAAGCCCCATGGTGAACGCGCCGACGAGTAACAGCGTCGGGTCGAACGCGAACGCGGTGAACGTCGTTCCAAGCGTCAACACGACCCCGGAGCCGAAGATGGCTTTTGCTCGCGATATCCGTGTCAGCAGGAACCCAGTGGGAAGCCGTGGGAGGGCGCTCCCGGCCCAGGCCATCGTTGCGAGCAGTCCGAGTGTCGCATCGGAAGCGCCCGTTGTCGCCCGAATCGGCTCGATAAGCGGTGCAAAGACGACCCTGCCGAGGTTGATGCAGAACACCATTCCGAGTAGCGAGCCAAAGATGCGGCGGCGTGACACGACCGGTGATAGATTGGAAAACCTGAACAACGTTCCGGAACGCCGCCACGGGGTTTTTACACGCGGGTAGCACACTGGCAGGTATGGACTCAGTGAGGAAGGCCCTCCGAGCCGGCGACGTCGAGAAGGACAACTACGGACGGCTCTCCTGTACCAGTTGTGACGAGCCGCTTGCGACGGAGAACGACCCGGACGAGGTCGGGAAGGTGCGCGTCTGCCCCGAGTGCGACGGCAAGTGGAAGGAACTCAGCTAGCTATTCGAAGACGGCGTCGAACGCATCAGCACCGAGCGGTTCGTATCGGCCCGCATCGACGTTCTCCTGGGCGTGTTCGACCGACCCCGTGCCGACCAGCGAGCAGGTCACGCCCGGCGCACTGCGTGCGAAGTTGAGAGCGCGCTGTGCGCTCGTCTCGCCCGAAAGCTTCGCCGCGACATCGTCCGGGACCGACGCGGCCAGCTTCCCCTGCATGATGGATGCGCTGGTGAACACGTCTAGCCCGGCCTCGTGCGCGAACCACAGCGCCGACTGTGGCCCCTCCGCGCCGTCGTGGGACTCGACCGTGAACGCGTCGGCCATCGCGACGTTGAACGGTAACTGAATCGCACGGAGATGTGTTGCCGCGTTGCCAACCGTCTCTGCCGCAGCGCGTGCGCGTTCAACGACCTCAGGCAGCGAGAGGCAGCTGTCGTGGTCAGCGGCCACGCGAAACGCCTCCCACGTCGCAACGCCGTAGTGCTTGATGTCGCCGGCCGCCGCCCGTTCCTCCAACTGTTCGAAGGTCGCCTCCAGCTGGTCGTACACCGCTTCGCGAGAGTTCGCTTTCAGTTGCGTCTCCGGATTGTGGACGTAGTAGAGGTCGATGGTCTCCAGCCCGAGATTCGTCAGCGACCGGTCAACCTGATCGTCAATGTAGGCGGGTGCGATACAGTGCTGGCCGGCAACAAGGTCGTCGCGGTCGACGATGCCAGTGTCGAGGTACTCCGACCGGACGAACGCGCCGGGGTCAGCCGGGCGCTCCCCGTCAAATGGGATGAACCCACCTTTCGTCGCAACAGCGATCGATTTACGGTCCACGTCGGCGTCCGCGACGGCGTCGCCGACGACGCGCTCGGAGCGCTGGTGGCGGTAGTTTATCGCCGTATCGACGACGTTGATGCCGGATTCGAGCGCCGTGACGATGGCGTCGTGGTAGCTCGCGTCCCGCTCGTCGGTTGGGTCACCAAGGTACGTGCCGACGCCGATACTGGAGACGACGCCGTCGCCGAATCGGCGGTAGAACGTGCGTGCGAACTCGTCGTGGTCGTCCCGGTACGCCCAGGTCGCCTCCCGTGTGGCCATACCAGCTGTTGGTCGGGTAGTAACAAAAGGGCAGAGATTCACCCCGGTCGGCGACCACGCACAGGTCGCCCGTTACAGTTCGCCGCTCATCGCATCGAACACCCGTTCGCGGAAGTCTTCACGGGAAACACCGCCGCTGGGGCCGAGGCCGGCCATGTGCTCAACCGGGACCTTCCCGCCGCCCATCCGCGCGTGGCCGCCACCCTCGGCCATCGGGATATCGTCGACGACGGCCTCTATCGCCCGGCCGATGTGGACGCGGTCGTCCCGCGAGCGCCCGGCGATGCGCATGGTTCCCTCCTTCTCGCCGACGATGACGACTGCCGAAACGCCCTCTAACGTCTCCAGTTCGTCCGCCGCCTGTGGAATCGCATCCGTATTTGACACCTCGCCTACATCGCTGAACGCGTAGGGCGCTCGCACCTCTCGGCTCCCGATGGCCCGGGATTTCACGTCAAGCACTTCTGCGTCGACCTGGGGGTTCGCGATGCGGTTGAGCAGGTCGCTGTCCATCCCATCGTAGAGGTATGCGGCGGCCGCGAAGTCCTCGGACTTGCAGCCGTTTGTCAGTGATCGGGTATCTGACTGGATACCGTACATCAGCCCCGTTGCCAGTGCACAGGGGACGGTTTCTGCCGGTGCCGCGTCGATATCGATACTCCCGGTCCCCTGTGTGTCGCTGAACTCGAACTCCAACTGATTGAAGTAGCTCGCGAAGATGGTTGCACAGGCCCCGTAATTGGATCGGATGTCGGTGAACTCGTTGCCGCTGCCGTTGCCGGGATGGTGGTCGATGACGGCGACAGGCTCGACCTCTTCGGCACCGGGGAAGCCGCGTGCCGTGTTGTGGTCGACGAGGACGACGGCCTCCCTGTCGATGTCCTCGACAGTTTCGATGTGGTCGAAATCAAGATCAAGCACCGTCTGGAAGGCCCGGTTCTCCGGGCGGCGTATTTCTCCGGGGTACAGCAGCGACGCCGACGTATCGGTGCCGGCGACGAGTTGGTTGACGGCCAGGGCAGAGGCCATCGCGTCTGGGTCCGGGTTTGGGTGCATCAGCACCGAAATCCGGTCGTAGTCGGTCAGCGTCCGACGCAGTCGTTCACCAGGCGTTCGGCTGAGATACTGACGCAGCCAGACACCGACACCGAGAAGGACGAGGAGGGCCACAGCGACACCAGCGATCAACAGGGGATTCTCGCTAGCGAACGCCGCGGCGGCGTCGACTTGGAGTCCGCCGGCGGCAACGCGTGTCATACCACGCCCTTCGCCAGCCTATCAGTAATAAAGTTCGCCCCTTATACAGCTAATTTTGCCGGTATTCTCGGACGGCGTCGCGGTATCCCTCCCGGAATGTCGGGTACTCGAATTCATAGCTCAGTTCGTGGAGCCGGTCGCTCGAGCATCGCTTGCTCGTCTGAATACGGCGCTTTGCGGTCTCTGAGAGGCTATCGTCGGCAAGTCGTTCCTCTGTCGTCTGTTTCGGCGGGAACGAGACATCACACTGTTCGGCCAGCCAGTCGGCAAAGGCCCACTTCTCGACGGGTTCGTCGTCGACGACCAGCACGACTTCCTCGCGGTGGTCCTCGGTCAGCAGATGGCGCACGGCCCCGGCCGCGTCGGCCCGGTGGACCATGTTTAGGTAGCCGGCCGTCACCGGACCCTCCAGATACCGCTCCAGTCGGTAGCGACCCGGGCCGTACAGGCCGGCAAAGCGGGCGACTGTACCGTGGCCGCCGTGTTCCACAGGACGCTCACGGGCGACCTGCTCCGCTTCGGCCAGCACTTCGGTCTTCTCGGTCTGTGGGTCAATGGCGGTCTCCTCGTCAACCCACGCGCCGTCGTGGTCGCCGTAGACGCCGGTACTGGAGGTGTATACCAATCGCTCGGGCGGGTCCGCCCGCGACCAGAAGTGGTCGACAGCCGTCCGGAGCCCCTCGACATACACCTCGCGGGCGGCCTCGGCTCCCCGTCCGCCAGAGCTTGCGGCAAAGACAAGCCAGTCGGCGTCCGGCACCGCAGACAGCGAAGCAGAGTCGGTTACGTCAGCCTGGGCCGCCTCGAAGCCAGCGTCCTCGATAGCTGCGATACCGCCGTTGGACCGGCGAACGCCGACGACCTCGTAGTCGTCTCGCAACTGTCGTCCGAGTTCGATACCGACGTAGCCACAGCCCAGAATGGCGACGCGCTCCGTCACCGCTTTTCCCCCTCGATATGGCTGTGCAGGAGGGCGTACTCGGCCAGCGTCACCGGATGTCTGCCCTCGATTTTCTGCTGAATTTCCTTTGGCTCCAGTTCATCGTCGATGCCGGAGGCGAGGGATTCAACGTCCATTACAGCCGTTGTCATCCCCATCAGGAGGATATCCTGCGCTTCGGCCTGCAGTGCGTCGGCGTCCGGCCGGTTCGGCCCAGTCGCCAGCACAGCGACCGCCTCATCAAGCGTCCGGTCGGCAATATCGCCGTCGGCGAACGCTGCCACTGTCGCTTGGTCGAAACCGGTCTCGGCGACGATTTCCTCGACGCCGACTGTCTCGACTGTCTCGGCCAGCACGGTGCCGTAGGCCGCCAGTAACTCTTCGGGGGACTGCTCGCCAGCGTCCGGAAACTCGCCTCGAAGCATGGGCATCGGTATGGCCCCGGGGTATTTTACTTCGGTTATGCGGCCCGGGGTCAGGAACCTGCGTCCGGCCATCCACTCGATTCCTCCACAGCGTTGCCGCCCTTGTCACCGACTCCGCGCGGTTTGGGTGGCACGACGACGACAATGCCCGTCTCGGCTCGGAACGAGATGCGGTCGGCGGTGCCCAATCGCTCGCCTGTGCCGTCGTCGTCCACGTCGACCGTGACGTTGTGCCCGTCACGCGCATAGGTAGTCCGTGCGCCGGGCTCGCTCGGCGGGCCATGACTCGCAGCGACGGCGAACCGTGCGTACTCGCCTTCGACAGTCACCCACCAGATGTTCGCCGTCGCGTACCAGGGGGTAACTGGCGGTGCCAGCGGGAGGCCCGCCGGGAGCCTGTCCGTCCCGAGCCGCTTCTTCGCGAACTGCTGTGCCTTCTGTTCGCCGTCGCGTACCAGGGGGTAACTGGCGGTGCCAGCGGGAGGCCCGCCGGGAGCCTGTCCGTCCCGAGCCGCTTCTTCGCGAACTGCTGTGCCTTCTGTTCGCCGGCACTTGCCAGGGCGCTACTTAGTTCGGCTTTCGCAACAGACCGCACCGCCGAGGCCGTCCCGTTCGTCGACCCCAGTGTTGGTCTGGTCGCCGGTGTATCGACCGAGAGCAGCCGCAGGCGGAGGCGGTCGCGTTCGACCCGTGTGAGGTTCAGCCGGGCACCGGCGACACGGGCGACCCGTTCCTGAGCGGAGCCGTTGGTCAGCGCCAGTGCTCGGGCCGCCGATGTTTCCCACGGCGACATCGCTTCAGTGACAATTGCCTTGCTCTCGTCCTGTTCAGCCTCGGTGTGCTGGGAGACTGCCAGCCAGAGCGTCGTCGTCATCTCCGTGTTGGCCGCCGCAACCTCCCGCTGGAGTGCGTCGCGTTCCGAAGCGAGCGTGGTGTTCGATTCCGTTTCGAGGGTCTCGTTTGCGGCCGCGAGTGTGTTCGCTGCCGTTGCGAGGCGTACCCTGTCACCACTCTCGAACGCACCGCCAACGACGGCGTCGGCGGCGTCGCCGTAGGGGACCGTGAACACGTTCACGTTCCGCGCTACCAGCGGGTGCTCTCGTCCGTCGAGGGCGCGGTATTGGCTCTCGTTTAGTTCGGCCAGCGTCAAATACGGCGTCTGTGTATCGACCCGTGTTCTGACGGGGCCGGCCGGACCGACTGGCACCGGACGTGACCGCGGTACGGGCGTCTCGCGCGCGGTTAATCCTTTCCGGAGGTCACGCAGCGACCCTTCGGTGCGTTCCGTTAGCTGTGCGTCGACTCGGTTCTCGTTGTCATCCCGTGCCGTGGCCCGCCTGTCCAACTCCGCCGACACCGCATTCAGATAGGTCAGCCGGGCCGCGACGCGTGCCTTCTGGGCCGCGCTGTCGTAGGTGTCCGGCACGGCCGCGAGGGTGGTACGACGTTGCGCAACCCGTTCCCGGAGTTCCTGTGGGGGATTCGTCTCGAAGGTCCCGACACGTCCGCGCTCGACGGTGACGGTCGTGTTGCGGACTGACTCCCGTAGGTCCATCAGGTCCCGGTACACCCAGTCATGCAGTTCTGGCGGTCGGTCGGCCGTCACCGTCGCCTCCGTCCGGCTCAGGCTGTCGTCGACGACTCGCTCGGCGACCTCGTCCCGACCCCCGGCGTGGCCAACGAACGTGTCCATCGCTTTCGGCTCCACATCGGCGAGGTTCGACCCGTTCAGCGGGCTTCCGCTGGCGTCGTGGGAAGTCCGAATCGAGCGGTTCGGTGCCGGTGAACGGCCGTGATGGCGGCCGACGACGGCGACAGTCACGCGATATCGCACGGTACTTGACGCCGCCGTGCGCCGACGCACCGACCCGTTCTGCCAGATGGCAGTCCGCGTGTACTGGCGCTCGACAGTCCGGCTGAACGTCTCCAAGGTATGCCAGCCGTCCGGCGTTACGACGCGACCGCTGGCGTTCCCAACTGCCTCCGTAGCGGTGGTCGTCCGGTCGGCGACCAGTGTCCAGCCGGTGCCCGGTGACGGCGGCGTTCCCGGCGGCCCTCCCCCAGTCGATGTTTGTCGGTTTCCAGCGCTACCTCGACGGTGTATGCGTCTTCAAGCGTCTCGTTGAGCGCTGACGGCTTGGTGACGGACCGGAACGTGGTGTCGGCCGTCTCGTTGACGCCGACAGTCATCGAATCGGTCGAGTTCGGACTGGCCGTGGACTTCGGACGTGGCGGTGTCTGACTGATCGGCTTGTACTGGGCTTTGCCGACTACTTCGCTGGAGACAACGGTTCCCCTGCTGCCCCGAATGATGTCTTTGATCCCGGTCACCGCTGTTGCCTCTTTCAGTGCACGGCGACCAGCCGGGTCGCTCCGGCCGAAGGTCGACCGCTGGACGCCGAGCAGTGCGCCGTTTGCCGCCAGCGAGACGTGCCGGTTCGCGACGACGTTTTCGATGCCAGCTCCACCGTACTGCGCGTACCCTCTCGCCCACGCCATCGGGTACAGCCGGGCTGTCATCCGCCGGCTCAGTCCCGGCCTGCCCAGGCCGTTGTTCAGACGCGTTTGGTAGGTTGATACCTGATCGTGGAGCATGAGCGCCTGTGTCGGGACGACGACGGTCGACGAAACCCGTCGCGTTGAGACCACCGCTCCGTTGCGCCGAACCGTCAGGACGATATCTTCGACCGTCGCCCGCATTGCGGTCTTGTTCGGCCCAGCGCGTTCAACCGAGACACGGTGTTTCGCTGCCCGGAGGTCGCTCGCGTTAGAAACCGCCGGCAGGCTGGCGGTCACGGTCACGTCACCGCTTCGGCCGGAGACGCGTTCCAGTCGGTTCGCGACCCGCAGATAAGCGCGGATTCTGAGCGCGTCCCGAAACGCCGTCGAGTCGTTCAGAACCCAACCAGTGGGTGTGTCGGCTGGCGTAACGACTGGGTTCGCAGCCGCCTGCTGGCCAGCCGTCGAGACGCCGTCCCGAACGGCGACCTGCGTCTCCGACGTGGCCTGATTCAACGCCCGTTCGACCGCTGTCTCGCTTGGGGCTGGCTCGGTGACGAATGTTGGGGCCAGCGTGAGACTGCTCACCAGCAGGAGAACGCCGAGCAACGCGAAGGGAACTCGGCCGCGAGTGTCGTCTCTCACGGTGACCACGTCCTGACAGTTACGCGAACACGGCTCGTTCGGACGGCGAGGGCGGCATTCGCTGGCGAGTCGTACCGCGACCGCATATCGGTCCGAAGCCGCACAGCGAGCGCCGCGGTCAGGTCGCGGTTCATCTCGACCGTTGACTGTCGCTCAACGGCAACGCTCGTCCCTGTCAGATTGGCCATGCGCTCGTACCGCGTGGCCATCAGCACGTCTGCGGGGTAATCGCCACGGAGGGCGTACCGCGACTGCGTCGGCGGGAACAGGCCGTTGACGACACTGCGGGCCACGACCGTCGCCACGCCGTCGTAGCCGTTTGTCTCCGCCGCTTCGCGGGCCGGCTCCGAGACGTTCCCCATCCCGCTCGGGACCGTCACCGTGGCCGCTCGAACGCCGACAGCGTCCGGCGGTCGGTCGCCGACGCGGTACTCACTTCTGACTGGTGCATCGGGATACGGTGCCCAGGTGACGCGGACGGACGTTCGATGCCCGCGGCTGTGGAGTCTGTCACGCGTCGCCGCAGCGACTTGTGACTCGAAGTCCGTGCCGGCACTCGACAGTCGCTCGCCGTCGACGGTGACGCCGCCCATCGCCGCCTCGCCGAGCAGTTCCGCGATGGTCCCGTGACTCGTCCGCTGCCGTCTCTCAGCGTGGTCGGGTGGCCTGCGGTGCTCTGACGGTGGGACGAGCAAATCATACTCGACGCTTGCGGTACTCGTTGCCAGCGTCGAGGCTTGGTCAGCCGCAGGGTTTGTGGTCGCTGCCGGCTTCTCGACCCCGACACCGCTCACGAGAGTCCCCGCGGCCGCACCGACGAGCAGGAGAAACACCGTTACGTCGGCGACGGCACTCATGGCTCGGGTCATCGCCACACCCGCACGGTGAGCGTTCCGCGGCGGACTGCCCCCGGGCCGACCCGCACGCTCACCGTTCTGGTTTCGGTGTCGGCGTTGCTCGGTGACTCCCGGCCACCGCTCCATCGCTCGCCGGTCGTCGCCGTGATGGTCGCGTTCCCGTGGTAGTTCGCCGGAACCGCATCGAGCGCGTTGTCGATTCCCTCGGGCTGAACGACACCGGTCGACGAGAGCCGTTGTTCCACGGCATCGGCGGTCGGCGTGGCGATATTGCGGTCGTCGTCAAGCGTGCCGAACGCTTGGTCTACCACGCCGGCATACAGCGACACGCCAAGCGTGACGGCGAAAACGGCAACGAGCGCGGCGACGGGTTCGGTCGTGCCTCTATCCGACGACGGTGACATCGGTCCCTCCCCAGGCGACGTGCCTGACGGTCAGCCGGTCTGGAGCCGGTCGCCACCCGTTGTCCGCGGTCCGAGCCCGGCGGGTGTCCTGACGGAGAGCGTCGGGCGAATCGTACACCGCCTGCGGCCGCTCCCCGTTCACCACAGCCTGTAGCCGGTCGGTTCGCGCCGGGACAACCGATCGAATCAGTCGTGCGGTGGCTGACCCGCCGTCGTTGCGGAGGCGGATCTCTCGGCTGGTAAGCACCCACTCTGCAGCGATGAGCCGTCGGTGTGCAACGGATCCTACGGGGCTGGTGGTGACCGAATCGATAGTCGCCGCCGTCTCCGTCGCGTCCGGCGGTGCGGTCGTCGGGAGGCCGACGGCGACGCCAAGAACGGCCACGCTCACTGTTCCCAGGCCGACCCAGAGATACAGCGTATCGACGTGCGTTTCGAACATGGAACGGCCTGGCCGCGTTCTCCAATTTAAACTCTCAGACCAGCAGCCCGGTGGCGACGATGGCGACGAGGTAAGTGGCTGTAGCCGACAGGAGCGCTAGGCCGGTTCGGTAGCCAACGAGCGCGCGGTCGAGACCTCGGTGCAGGCCCGTCGATAGCGCCGTCAGCAAAACAGCCAGCACAAGCACGTACCAGCCGACGACCGGCCCCAGCAGCGCACCCGGAACGGTAGCGAACTGTTCGCCGCCCCCCATCGACCCAGCCAGCGCAACGGTCGCGCCGCCGATCAGTGGCCCGAACAGTGCGGCGGTGTTCGACAGCGTCTCAGTGATCTGCGAGAGATCACGACGCGTCTCGCGCTCGATGTCGCGGAGTGCGTCCAGATGCTCACCCATCGTCGTCACGGACGCTCCCGCTGGTGGCCCGATTGTTGCGGCTGTATCCAGCAGCGTCGCCACTCGGCGAGCTCGATGGCTCGGAACATCAGCGAGCGCGCCGCCGGGACCCAGAAACGCCCCCCAGACGCTGGTTCCGAGATGCTCCTGTCGGGCGGCGGCGGCTTCGATGACAGCGCTGGTTGGTTCGGGTACCTCGTCGACAGCCTCGACGAGCGCGGCTTCGACCGACTGGCCGCGGTCCAGTCGTCGACCGACAGCCGACAGCGCGTCCGGGAGCCCCGCTTCGATGTCGGTGACACGGTCGCGGACCTCGGCGACCGGTCGGTAGTAGCTGACGAGCGCGCTTCCGACGCCGGCCCCGAGTGCGCCGATAGGAGACGCCCACGCGGCGACGAGCGCGCCGGCAAGGAGCCACCCCCCGATTCCGGCGACGATGCCGACCACAATTGACGGGAGTGCCGACGCCGGCACGTCCGGATGGCTTCGTGGGATTGTCGCCGGCGGGAACGCGACCGGTCGCCGGCCCAGCAACCAGCAACAGGCGACCAGCAGCGCGGCGGGCAACACGACGCCGTAGGTTCCGATCAGCACAGGGGCGGTCACTGGGACACCCGCGGCAGCGGCGGCAGGCAGCAGCGACGCCATCGCCAGCGGCAGGAGAACACCGAACGCGTACAGCCCGGTCGCCGGACCTCGGAGTGAGGCCGCGAAGGCCGCCATCTCGTCGCGTGTCCCATCGAGAATATATCGCCGCGCGCGTTCGAGAACTTCGGGCCGCTCTTCGGCTGGAGCCCCCGTCGCGTTCTCGACCAGCCCAACTGCACGTTCGAGCGCTGGGAACCGGTCGCTCCATGACGCCGCGAACGTTCCCAGACCGCTCCGTTGCGTGCCTGCGGCTCGCTGCCGGTGGTAGTCCAGCCGTTCGGCAAGCAGGCCGTTTCCAGTCCGTCCGGCGAACGCCGCCGCCCGCTCAGCGCTGGGCCACAGCGTCGCACCGAGCACCAGCGTCGTGACGAGCGAGGGCGCGGCCCCCAGCGTTCGGATACGCTTCGCCTCTGCCGCGAAGGGGATGCCGTACCGTCCCAGCGCCGCGGCACCCAGAGACAGGGCGAGGAATCCGAGGCTGATAGTCGTCGCCAGCGATCCGGTCACCGTTACAGCGACGAGCAGGGCGAGCAGAGAGCCATACAGTGCGACGCCGTAACTGGCAGCCAGCACCGTCTCTGGCGGGACCGACAGCGAGAGCAGCCGACACGCCCGCCGGTAGTCCTCTGGCACCTCGACAGTGCCCGGGCAGGCCGCAACGAGCGCGGTTGTGAGCAGTGTAACTGGTGGCGTGTTCGCGTCATCACCGGAGTCGTCTGAACCGCTGGCGTGGCTCACGGCTGGACCTCGTCTGCGGGCGGCTCGTTCGCACGCGTCTCGACAGCCACCGACTCCTCGAATCGTTCGGTTCGTGTCTCGATAGCGTCGAGTACCTCGGCGTAGGACTCGCTTGGCGTGGCGAGTGCCGCCACCAGACGGCTGTTACCCCGCTCCAGACAGCCGGTAGCCGTCACTGTCGACCCGTCGCGCTCGTAGAGTGTCTCAAAAGTGACATCGTCACCGTGAGAAACGATTTCTGCGACAGATGCGATACCGCGGCCGTGTTCCGACGTGGGCGGAGCCATCGTCACCACGAGGTCCGTCGCGGCGAACGACTGGACGGGAACATCGAGGTCCGACACCAGTCGTTCCCGAACGGCTTCGGGGCCGTTGCCGTGAATCGTTCCGAGGACGGCCCCGTCGCCGCCACCGACACGCATCGCCTCGTAGAGAACGCCCGCCTCCTCGCCGCGGACCTCTCCAACGGCGAGCGCGCCGTCGCCGAGTCGGAGCGCGGTCCGCAGGGCCTCTGTTGCGTCGATCGACGGCCCATCTCCTCTGGCGGTTCGAAGCGCCTGCACGTCCCGTCCGTCGGACTGCAGGGACGACGCCGGAAGCTCGGGTGTGTCCTCGATCAGGATGGTCCGGACCTCGTGGGGGATCTCCCAGAGCAACGCCCCAAGTGTCGTCGTCTTGCCCGCGCCGCGAGGGCCGGCGACAAGACAGGCCCCGCCTCGCTCCGCGACGACAGAGAGCAGGGCGGCAACGGCGGCCGGCATCGTCCCGTTCTCGACGAAGTCAGTCAACCGCCACACGTCGCTGTCGTGGGCGCGAAAGGCGAAAGCGAGGCCGTCACTGACCGGTTCGCTCACACCGGCGACGCGAATTTGCCGGTCAGCCACCGTCGCTGTCGCATCGAGCGTCGGATTCGCTCGCGAGAACGCTCGGCCGCTCGACCGTCTGAACGTCGACGCCAGGGTGTTCGCGCCCGACGGCGTCAGGCGAACATTCGTTCGCATGGTTTCACCGTCACAACGCACTCGGAGCCGGGTGTTGCTCACCGGGGCTGTCGCGAACACGTCTGACACCCGCTGATCGGCGAAGATATCTTCAAGAATCCCGAGCCCGCCCGTGTGCTTCTCCAGTACAGCCCCGACAGCGGTTGCCGTCGAGCCATCGTCGGCCACCGCGGTAGCTGCGTCGTACGGGTGACAGCCGCCGTCGACGGCAGCGGTCGCGACTCGCTCGTACGCTTCGACAAGCGTCTCCATCGTGTTCGCGTCGAACCGCTGTTCGCGGGGCTCGATATGATACATCGGTAGTTGGTCGCCGTGCGTGTCGTATCGCCGAACGACGGCCTCTGTCGGGAGCGTTTGCTGGTCCCGGAGCGCCGAATCCGCTGGTGGCGCTGCCCCGACACGGGCATCGCTAATCGTTGGCCCAGTGTATGCAGTGAGCGCCTGCTCACTGGTATCGAAGCCTTCTGTGGCGACCGCCAACCCGGTCTCCGCCGCCAGGTCAGCGACCGGCCCCGCTCTCCCGACTGCCTCCGCGGCGGCAGCGACAGGGTCGCGGCGGGCACGGTCTCCAAGGCGGTCGTCAAGCGAGGCGACTCTGGTCGCGAACCGGCCAGCCGCGGTGAGCACCGCTGCCGCTCGATTGCTGTACACTCGCTCCTGTCCTGCTTGCTCCGTGATGACAGTATCGACACTGGCCGAGGAGAGCGAATCGATGACTGTCGCCCGGCAGTCAGCCGACGCGGCGAGGTCGCCGCCGCCCGGACACTCGCCCGCTGTCACCACCAGTCGACCGCCCTCAATGGCCGTTTCACAGCGACACTCAGGCGCTGTCGATGATCCAAAGAGCCACTCACGCATGGCTACGCCTCGCCGCGGCTTCGGACTTAAACCGATGGAACCGCAGTATCCGCTGATCATCCGACCGCGCCAGCACGAACACGAGCCGATGTGTACCGGGTTCTTCGAGTCGGTCGGTCCCCGCTGTCGGTCGGATCGGGATGCCCACCAGCCGCTCGGTCTGCTTCCGGGACTCGACTGTCCAAGTCGCGACGCTGACACCGGCCCGCTCGGCGAACTGCAGGTGACTGACGCCGGCGTTCGTGTAGGTCCGCTGGGGGAGTCGTATCTCCACTGCGCGCCGCGCGTCGCCGTTCACCGTCGCGTCGTCAGTCTCGACTAAAGTGGTCAATTCGGCCCCCAGTTCGTTCAGTTGACGCTCCATCGTGCCGCTGGTTGCATCCGCTCGGGCCGTCGACAGTGCCGGCGCTGTTGCACCGACAAGTGCGGTCATGACCGCGACAGCGAGGACCAGCCGGTATATCACAGCAGCGCGCGGATGCGCCCGACGATCCCCGCATCAGGAGTCTCGTCGTCGGGATCACCGCCGTCGGTGATGGCGGAGAAATCGGTTGGTTCCTCGGTCGTGGCGTTCGTTTCTGTGTGGTCGCCCCTATCTGACAAGCCTGGATGGCCCTGTGCCGTCTCCGCCCGTAACTGGTCGGTCCCCGCCGCTTGTGGGCCAGATGCTGACGGCGACGACAGCTCCTCGTCGAGCCGATCCTCTAGTCTGTCAGTTGCCGCCAGTGCCGCGTCGGCGCGCTGTTCGATGTCTTCGTTGACCGTGCGGATGTTCCCCACGTAGCCGCGGAGGGCCTGCGTGGCCGCTTCGATCTCGGCCGTCCGCTCGTCGATGTCGTCGATACGCTGCTCGACGGTGTCCATGCGGTTCTCCAGTTCTGCGAGGTTCGTTACTTCCGGGAACTCCGTCGTTCCATCCGTGACCGCGCGTTCGACCGTACGGAGCCGTTCGGCCAGTGTTTCGATATCTGTCATGCCCGGCGCTGGTCCCGTGCTAGTATTTGAACGCTCGGACGGCGTACTACGGGAAACGCGTCGGCCACTGCCAGACGGTGCTTCCCCGCCTCACCCGCTCATGCCGAGGATGAACAGCGCGAGGACGAGGGAGATGAGCAGGGTTACCAGAATAAGCAACGCGACGACTGTGACTGACGAGAGTGCTTCCTCGTCGGAGCGGAATTTGCGTAGCGGCATGGTGGTGAAATCCGATAGTGGCTTTTCATCGAGTGGCACCGGTGCTGGGCCGTTAGTTCTAGCAAAAGCATCACCTCACTAAACTGTGAGCTTTTTCAACCAGTTCGAACTGAGTAGTTGTCTTGAACGCGCCAGTACCTGACCCGGAGTCGGCAAACGTTTATATCGGATACCGAGACCACGCCGTTCTATGGCCGATAGCGACCAGGTGAAAGCGGCACTCGCAGCACTCGCTGACGAGGAGGGTGACAACAGCGACGACGGGGACGGGGCTACCCGAGTAGCCGACCGGGAGGGCGGTAGTAGCGCAGGCCGGATGGGGACCCATGAGACGGGCGGCGACGCTGACTACCGGACGGTCATCGAACGAGCGACTCGGGCAACTGACGACTTAGACGACGCAGTCGCCTTCGTCGAGACGTTCGGCGTCGGGCGACTTGGAGCGGCCGTCGCGCAGGCCGAACACGAGGTGAGCGGGCTGGCAGACGAGGGGCGGGCGGCTTTGCGAGCGTTCCGGCGGTACCGGGACGCCGCAGCGGGACCCAGCGATGGGTCGTAGCAACCGCGTCGACTGTATTGCCGTCAACCACTTTCACTCCGGTCACGATACCTCTTTAGGTGGCGCTGGCTTACCGGTGGGCAAATGACACGGGTGATACACACCGGCGATACCCACGTCGGGTATCAGCAGTACAACGTCCCTGACCGACGGGACGACTTCCTTGATGCGTTCCGGCAGGTGGTCCGAGACGCCATCGCGGACGACGCTGACGCCGTTGTCCACGCCGGTGACCTGTTCCACGACCGCCGCCCAGCCCTGACCGACATCATGGGTACGCTGACCGTTCTCGAAGAACTCTCTGAAGCCGATATTCCGCTCCTTGCCGTCGTGGGCAACCACGAGGCCAAACGCGACGCCCAGTGGCTCGACCTGTACGAGTCGCTCGGCCTGGCGACGCGGCTGAGCGACGAGCCGACCGTCATCGGCGAGACTGCCTTCTACGGCCTCGATTTCGTCCCGCGCTCGCAGCGCGACGACCTCGACTACAACTTCGCCCCACACGACGCGGACAGCGCCGCGCTGGTCACCCACGGCCTGTTCCAGCCCTTCGACTACGGTGACTGGGACGCCGAAGAAATTCTGACCGAGTCGTCGGTCGAGTTCGACGCGATGCTGCTCGGCGACAACCACGACCCCGGTAAACAGCAGGTCGAAGACGCCTGGGTCACCTACTGTGGGTCGACCGAGCGCGCGAGTGCGAGCGAACGTGAGGACCGCGGCTACAACATCGTCACCTTCGACGACGAGGTCCGAATCACCCGCCGCGGCCTCGACACCCGCGAGTTCGTCTTTGTCGACGTGGAACTCGGCCCTGAGGAAGGGGTCGAGCGTGTTCGGAGCCGCGTCGGCCAGCACGATCTGGAAGACGCCGTGGTCATCGTCTCCATCAGCGGCGACGGCGACCCGGTGACCCCGGCCAGCGTCGAATCGTTCGCGCTCGACCGGGGGGCGCTCGTGGCACGCGTCACTGACCACCGTGAAATAACGGCCGAGGAGCGCGAAACGGATATCAGCTTCGCCGACCCCGACGACGCCGTCACCGAGCGCATCCGCGACCTCGGATTGAGCGAGGCCGCCCACGATATCGACGAGACCATCCGCGCCTCGAAGGTCGCCGACGCGAACGTAAAAAACGAGGTCGAACGGTACGTGCGTGAACTGCTGTCCGAGGATTCGGACGCCCTCGCAGCCGACACAGAAACGGCTGCGAGTGATGGCGCGTCCGACACGGAAGCGAACGCAAACACAGCTGAGGACGACGCCGAGAACGGAGCAGCGGTGAACGAGGCCGACGACAAGGCACCGGTGGACGGGGCCGATGACGACGGCCAGGCGAGCGTCGAGGAGTTCCTGTAATGGAGGGTCGACAATGAAATTCCAGCGTGTCAAGCTATCCAATTTCAAGTGCTACGACGATGCCGATCTGCGTCTGGATAACGGCGTGACCGTCATCCACGGACTCAACGGGAGCGGGAAGTCGTCCCTGCTTGAGGCCTGTTTCTTCGCGCTGTACGGCTCGAAGGCGCTGGATGAGAACCTTGGCGACGTGGTTACCATCGGGGCCGACGACTGTACCGTCGAACTGTGGTTCTCCCACGCCGGCGGCGACTATCACCTCACGCGCCGGGTCCGCGCGACCGGCGCGCAACCGACGACAGCGAAGTGTGTACTGGAGACACCTGAAGGGAACTACGAAGGAGCGCGCGACGTGCGCCGACGCATCACTGAACTCCTGCGGATGGACAGCGAGGCGTTCGTCAACTGCGCCTACGTCCGGCAGGGCGAGGTGAACAAGCTCATTAACGCCTCCCCCAGCGACCGCCAGGACATGCTCGATGACCTCCTGCAACTGGGAAAGCTGGAGGAGTACCGCGAGCGTGCTAGCGACGCCCGCGTCGGCGTCGGTCGCGTGCGTGACGACAAACAGGGAGCACTCTCACAACTCGACGATCAGATTCAGGAGAAAGAAGAGAAAGACCTTCACGAGCGCCTGAACGGCCTCGAAACGAAGGAATCGGAGCTGCAGGACGAAATCGAGCATATCGAGGATCAGAAGGCCACTGCCGAGGAGACGCTCACGCAGGCCGAGTCCGTCCTCGAAGAGTACGAGGAGAAACGCGAGGAACTGTCGGCGCTGGAAGACGACATCGAGGAACTGGAGACGACCATCACCGAGACGGAGACGGAACGAACCGGGCTCAAAGAGCAGATCAGCGACCTGCAGGACCGTCGGGAGACATTGCAGGCGAACCTCTCGGAAACGGTGGCCGAAACCGACCTCGACAGTTCGGAGACGGACCCCGAAACTGTCGATGCGCGACTCGACGAACTACAGTCCCGCGACGATGAACTGCAGAGCCGAATCGAGGACCAGCGCGTCGACGCGAAAGAACACAGCAGCACTGCCGACGCGCTGGCCGAGAGCGCTGCTGACCTCGAATCCCGAGCCGAGGACAAGCGCGAGGAAGCCGGCGAACTGGAAACAGATATCGAAGCAGCGCGAGAGACCATCGCCCAGCGGCGGGAGCAGATCAGCGACATCGACGACCAGATCGCCGAGCTTGAAGCCAGGTTCGAGGACGCGCCGACTGACCGCGAAGAGGCACAGTCGTACAAAGAATCAGTCGCCAGTGACCTCGAAGACGCCAGACAGCGGGTGACCGAACTGGAGACGAAACTGGAGAGCAAGCGCGAGGCGCTGACCGAGGCGGAGGCGCTGCTGGAGGCCGGCAAGTGCCCCGAGTGCGGACAGGACGTGGCCGAGTCGCCACACGTCGACTCCATCGAGGACGACCGCGAACAGATCGCTGAGCTGGAGGGAATGCTCGCGGATGCCCGCGAGGAGGTGTCGGACCTGCAGTCAGAACACGAGGCGGCGACGGCACTGGTCGAGACCGCGGACGAACTGGTGACGCTTGAGAACAACCGCTCGAACATCGTGCAACTGGTCGAGGAGAAAGAAGACGGGCTAGACGCGGATCAGGAGCGCATCGAGACGCTCCGCGAGGAAGCGGCGGACCACGAGTCCGAGGCCGAGACGAAGCGCGAGAAGGCCACCGAAGCCCGCGAGCAGGCCGAGGACTGTCGCTCGATCGTCGCCGAATGCAATCAAGAGCGCCAGCAGGTCAAACAGTCGATTGAGCGCTTAGAGCGGGTCGAAAACCTGCTTGCGAAGATCGGCGACTGCACTGATGACATCGAACGCTTGCGCGAGAAGCGCAGTCAGCAGGCCGAACTGAACGACCAGCGCCGCGACCAGCTCGCAGAGAAGCGCGAGCGCAAGCAAGAGCTGGCTGAGTCGTTCGACGAGGAACGCATCGAAGAGGCTCGAAGCGAGAAGCAGCGGGCGAAAAAGTACATCGACCAGGCAGCGGAGGCACTGGCAGAGAAACGCGAGAAACGCGACGAACTCCAGAACGCTATCGGTGGCGTCACGAACGAAATCGAGGAACTAGAGTCCCTGCGGGACCGGCGTAAAGACCTCGAAGCGACCCTGGAGGAACTCGAAACGCTATACGAGGAGACCGAGGAGCTACAGGAGATGTACGGCACACTTCGGGCGGAACTGCGCCAGCGCAACGTCGAGACGCTCGAACGGATGCTGAATCAGACGTTCGATCTGGTGTATCAGAACGACTCCTATTCCCACATCGAACTTGACGGGCAGTACCAGCTGACGGTGTACCAGAAGGACGGCGAGCCGCTGGAGCCCGAACAGCTCTCCGGCGGCGAGCGGGCGCTGTTCAACCTCAGCCTTCGGTGTGCGATCTATCGGTTGCTCGCCGAAGGCATCGAGGGAGCCGCGCCGATGCCCCCACTCATCCTCGACGAGCCGACGGTGTTCCTCGACTCGGGGCACGTCACGCAACTGCTCGACCTCGTCGAGTACATGCGCGATGAGGTCGGCGTCGAGCAGATTCTCGTGGTCAGCCATGACGAGGAACTCGTCGGTGCGGCAGACGACCTCGTCCGCGTCGAGAAAGACGCCACGACCAACCGCTCGCGGGTCGAGCGGGTCGAAGCAACGGTCGCGGAACTAGCCTGACCACAGCCACGACGCTGAACTGGTCTCAGTCGAGGAGATGTGCCAGCCCATCGCTGGCTGTTTCAGTCGTGTCGTAGCCTCGCTGGCCGTGGACTGTGGCTTCAACGAGTAGGCCAGCGGCACGGAACTCGGCCAGCAAGCCGTGCAGGTCGCTCTCACAGAGGTCGTAGGCCGAAACCAGTTCCGCCACGGAGAGTGGCCCACGCTCATCGAGTTCGACAAGCAGGCCAAGTGCCCGGTCGTCGTGGGCCGCTGTGAGGACGCGACGAGCGGCGTCGGGAACCGCTTCGGCGGCTGTAGCCAGCGGTGATTCGCCATCCACGGGTTCGAGAGTCGCGTTCGGGAGGTGTTGCTGTTCGCCGGTTTCGGGGTTCCGGACCAGACTTGACTCGGTGGACTCCTTCAGCAATAAGTAGCGCGTGCCGTCGTCGTCCCGCACAGTACGCATATGGCTGTTCGTAGCTGATCGGGCCGGTTAGCCGTTGTGGTCGCTTGACTCCGTGCCGTCGGGCTGGGTATTCGTTGTCTCGGTTGGTTCGTCCTCGTCGTCCGATTTACGCTCCCGCTCGAACTGGACGTACCGGAACGTTCCGTAGCCGAAGGCGATGACGCCGACGAGAAAGATCCGGATTCCGAGGTCGACCTGCCCCTCGAAGTAGGCCAGCATTGGGCCGAGCGAGAGCGCCAGCAGCGCGACGTTGAAGACGATGACGAGTTTGACGAACAGTCCCGTGGCGTCGCCGTCGTAATCGCCGCCCGACGGCGATGGCACGTCCGGCCCGAGGCTCTCCGGGTCGAACTCTTCGGGCTCATACTCGCTCTTTTCGGAGAGGACACCGCCGCTCTCGTTCGGGTCGTCCTCGCCGGGGATATCCATCACACTAGCTACGACGTGTGGACGCTAAAAGTACTTCCTGTCAGGCGATCTCCTGTAAGGTAAGCGCCGTATCAGTCTGTAGCCACGCCAGAGGGTTCTCTGCATCGTAAAACACTGTCCCCTCCTCGGTCTCGTAGGTCTCGGTCGTCTGGATGGCGTCCGGGAGCGCCGGCTCCGACCGCAGTTCTTCGGACCTATCCGCCTCGCCGTGGGGGGATGCGTGGTGCGACATTGGCCGTCAAACTTGGGTATGTTACTCGATGGCATATACTTTCTGCCTGTGGCAATACCCCGTCGACCGTCGGTGTTTTTATGCGGCATCTCGAAGCATGGCCAAGAATGAGTGACGGGACCCAGGGCACGCTGGGGGACTTCGAGCAAGACGCGGAGGAGGATCGCCCGGTCGCCGACGAAGCGGCGGCCATCGCGGGCAACGGTGGGAGCGACACCGGCGGAACGAGCGTCGTCGATCTTGACGAGCGCCAGTTCCCACCGGTTGAGGAGACCGTCGAGTTCGTCGTCACGCAGGTCGACTACACTATCGAGGGGCAGGGCGACGACGAGTTCCCGGTCGTCCACGTTTTCGGGCGCACCGACGACAACGAGCCGGTCCACGCGCGTGTCTTCAATTTCCAACCCTACTTCTACGCGCCGACCGACAGCGTCACCGAGCACGAACTCCGGCAGTACGACAGCATCGCCGGCTGGGAAGAAGCCGACGCTGGCGAACCCTACGAATCGATTCGGGGCGAGCGCCTGACGAAGATATTCGGCCAGACACCACGCGACGTGGGACAGATCCGTGACGACTTCGACCACTACGAGGCGGACATTCTCTTTCCCAACCGCCTGCTCATCGACAAGGACATCACGAGTGGCGTTCGTGTCCCCGCCCGCGAACTCGACGATGACAGCCTGAAAGTCCACCACGAGGAGATTCAGCCGGTCGAGGCCCACGCCGACCCGCGGGTCAACACCTTCGACATCGAGGTCGACGACAGACAGGGGTTCCCCGAGGACGGCGAGGAACCGATCATCTGTCTCACCTCGCATGATTCCTACCGCGACGAGTACATCGTCTGGCTGTACGAGTCCCCCGACGGCGTCAACGGTCCCGAGGCGCTGGCCGGCTACGACCCGATCCGGGAGGACTTCGAGGCCGACGTGCGCGTCTTCGACGAGGAGGAGGCCATGCTGGAAGCCTTCGTCGACTACATCGTTGACACCAACCCGGATGTGCTGACAGGCTGGAACTTCGACGACTTCGACGCACCGTACTTTCTCGACCGACTGGAGGAACTCCAGAGCTACAACCACGACTTCGACCTCCAGATAGACCGCCTCTCGCGGGTCGACGAGGTCTGGCGCTCAGGCTGGGGCGGCCCCGATATCAAAGGCCGTGTCGTCTTCGATCTCCTCTATGCCTACAAGCGAACGCAGTTCACCGAACTCGAATCCTACCGGCTTGACGCCGTCGGCGAACAAGAACTCGGCGTCGGCAAGGAGCGTTACACCGGCGACATCGGCGACCTCTGGGAACAGGACCCCGAGCAGTTGCTGGAGTACAACCTCCGGGACGTGGAGCTCTGTGTCGAACTCGACCGCGAACAGGATATCATCGACTTCTGGGACGAGGTCCGTACCTTCGTCGGGTGTAAGCTCGAGGACGCCACCACCCCCGGCGACGCTGTCGACATGTACGTCCTCCACAAGCTCCACGGCGAGTTCGCACTGCCCTCGAAGGGCCAACAGGAGAGCGAGGACTACGAGGGTGGCGCAGTGTTCGACCCCATCACGGGCGTCCGCGAGAACGTTACCGTGCTGGACCTGAAGTCGCTGTACCCGATGTGCATGGTGACGACCAACGCCAGTCCGGAGACGAAAGTTGATCCGGAGATCTACGACGGCGACACCTACCGCGCACCTAATGGCACCCACTTCCGAAAGGAACCGGACGGCGTCATCCGGGAGATGGTCGACGAACTCCTCTCAGAACGCGAGGAGAAGAAAGAACAGCGAAACAGTTTCGACCCAGACAATCCGGAGTACGAGCGCTTCGACCGCCAGCAAGCAGCGGTGAAGGTGATAATGAACAGCCTGTACGGCGTTCTGGGGTGGGACCGCTTCCGCCTATACGACAAGGAAATGGGCGCGGCGGTCACCGCCACCGGTCGGGAGGTCATCGACTACACCGACGAAGTCGTCGCCGACGAGGGGTACGAGGTCGTTTACGGCGACACTGACTCCGTCATGCTCCAGCTCGGGGATATCGGCCCGGAGGATGTCGATGGGGACGCGACGGTCACCGACGAGATGCGCGAGAAACACCCGGAGATGGGTGACGACGAACTCGAACTCGTCGCCGCGACCATCCAGAAGGGATTCGAACTGGAGGAGACGATCAATGACTCCTACGACGAATTCGCGATGGAGCGGCTCAACGCGAGTGAGCACCGGTTCCAGATAGAGTTCGAAAAGCTCTACCGGCGGTTCTTCCAGGCGGGCAAGAAGAAGCGCTACGCGGGCAACATCGTCTGGAAAGAAGGCAAACACGTCGACGACATCGATATCACCGGGTTCGAATACCAGCGGTCCGATATCGCGCCGATCACGAAACGGGTCCAGAAGGAAGTCATCGACCGCATCGTCCGCGGCGAGGACGCCGAGTCGATCAAGCAGTACGTCAGCGACGTCATCGAGGACTATCAGGACGGCAATGTCAACTACGACGATGTAGGTATCCCCGGCGGTATCGGGAAGAAACTCGATAACTACGACACCGACACCGCGCAGGTGCGGGGCGCGAAGTACGCCAACCTCCTACCTAGGGACGAACTTCCAGAGCGGGTCCAAACCGAAGCGGCTGTATCTCGACCGGGTCCACTCGGACTTCTTCCAGCGTATCGAGGAAGAGGAAGGTCTGGACCCCCAGCGGGACCCGCTGTACGGCGAGTTCCGGCGAGACCCCGACGTGATCTGTTTCGAGTACGCAGACCAGATTCCCGAAGAGTTCGAAATCGACTGGGACAAGATGCTCGATAAGACCCTGAAAGGGCCGATTGCCCGCATTCTGGAGGCGATGGACATCTCCTGGGAGGAGGTCAAATCCGGGCAGGAACAGACAGGACTCGGGAGTTTCATGTAACCAACAGCAGGCGGGCGCTTACTGCTGTAAGAAATATTGTTTCTATATACTGAATTTGAGTTCACGGCAATGCGAAAGCTTCATGGGTGAAACGTACCTTCTTTCGGTTGACCTAAGAGATACCTATGGCGAAACTCGAAATCAACAATCTCCACGCAGAAGTCGCAGAAGAGGACGGTGAAACGATTCTCCGCGGTGTCAACCTCGAAGTCGAGTCCGGTGAGATCCACGCGCTGATGGGTCCCAACGGCTCGGGTAAGTCCACAACGGCGAAGATCATCGCCGGCCACCCTGCCTACGAGGTAACCGACGGCGAAGTACTCATCCACCTCGAAGAAGACGAGTTCGGTGACGAAGAGATCCCGGAGGATCTCCGAACCTGGAACCTGCTCGACCTCGAACCGAACGAGCGCGCCGCGCTCGGCATCTTCCTCGGCTTCCAGTACCCGGCCGAGATCGAAGGTGTCACGATGGTGAACTTCCTCCGCACCGCGCTCAACGCCAAGCTCGAAGAGCGCGAGGAGCTCTTCGAGGACGACGACGAGGAAGAAGAAGCCGACGCAGAGGGTGGCGACACCAACGAGGACGCTGCCGGCTACGACACCTCCCCGATGGAGGGCAACGTCGAAGAAGGCGAAATCGGTGTCGCCGAGTTCCAAGAAATCCTCCAGGAGAAGATGGAGCAGCTGGACATGGACGAGAAGTTCGCGTCCCGGTATCTCAACGCTGGCTTCTCGGGCGGCGAGAAGAAGCAAAACGAAGTCCTCCAGGCCGCGATTCTCGAGCCTTCGGTTGCCGTGCTCGACGAGATCGACTCCGGGCTGGACATTGACCGACTGCAGGACGTCTCCAACGGTATCAACGCGCTCCGTGACGAGCAGGGCGCGGGCATCCTCCAGATCACCCACTACCAGCGTATCCTCGACTACGTCGAACCCGACCACGTCCACGTGATGCTTGACGGCCAGATCGCCACCTCCGGTGGCGCTGAACTCGCCGAAAAGCTCGAAGACGAGGGATACGACTGGGTCCGAGAGGAAGCCTACGAGGCCGCGTAACGCCCTTCCGTACACAGCGATAACACTACACACACTATGAGTTCAGATCAAGACCACCTCAAAGAAACCGACACGGAGAAGCGCTTCGAGTTCAAGAAAGAGGAGAAGTCCGCCTTCGAAGCCGAGAAGGGCCTCACGGAGGAGACCATCCGGGTCATCTCCGAAGACAAGGACGAGCCGGAATGGATGCTCGAGCGCCGCCTTCGCGCACTCGAGCAGTTCCACGAAATGCCGATGCCGGACGGCTGGCCGGGCGCGCCCGACCTCTCCGAGGTCGACGTCGACGAGATCGTTCCGTACATCCGTCCCGATATCGAGACCCGCGGCGGGGTCGACGACTGGAATGACCTCCCTGATGAGATCCAGGACACCTTCGACAAGCTCGGCATCCCGGAAGCCGAGAAGAACGCGCTCTCGGGCGTCGGCGCACAGTACGAGTCCGAGATCGTCTACCAGAACATGCAGGAGCGCTGGGAAGACAAGGGTGTCATCTTCTGTGACATGGACAAGGCTGTCCAGGAACACGAAGACATCCTCAAAGAGTACTTCATGACCAAGGCCGTGCCGCCGAGCGACAACAAGTTCGCGGCGCTACACGGCGCTATCTGGTCCGGCGGGTCGTTCGTTTACGTCCCCGAGGACACCACGGTTGACATGCCCGTGCAGGCGTACTTCCGCATGAACTCCGACGGCATGGGCCAGTTCGAGCACACGCTCATCATCGCCGAGGAGAACTCCGAAGTTCACTACATTGAGGGCTGTTCCGCCCCGAAGTACTCCGAGTTCAATCTCCACTCCGGCGGCGTCGAAGTGTTCGTCAAGGAGAACGCCCACGTTCAGTACTCGACCGTCCAGAACTGGTCGAAGAACACGTACAACCTCAACACCAAGCGCGCCATCTGCGAGGCCGACGGCACGATGGAATGGGTCTCAGGCAGCATGGGCTCGAAGGCCACGATGCTGTACCCCTCCACCGTTCTCAAGGGTCCGGGCGCGACGGACAACCACATCACCATCGCCATGGCTGGCGAGGGGCAGGACATCGACACGGGCGCGAAGGTATATCACAACGCACCCGAAACGAAGTCCACAATCGAGTCCAAGTCCATCGCGAAGGACGGCGGCCGCACGAACTACCGCGGTCTCGTCCACATCGCTGACGGAGCCGAGGACTCCTCGACCTCCGTCGAGTGTGACGCGCTGATGTTCGACAACGAGTCCACGTCGGACACGATGCCGTACATGGAGATTCAGGAGTCCAAGGTCGACGTTGCCCACGAGGCGACCGTCGGCAAGATCGGCGACGAGGACGTCTTCTACCTCCAGTCCCGCGGACTGGACGACGACGACGCAAAGCAGATGATCGTCGCCGGCTTCATCGAGCCGATTACGGAGGAACTGCCGATTGAGTACGCCGTTGAGCTGAACCGCCTCATTGAGCTTGAGATGGAGGGGTCGCTCGGATAACCATGAGTACGCAGGTACACGCCAATCTCACAGAGGCCCAGGTAGAACAGATTTCAGACGATCTCGGCGAGCCCGAGTGGCTGCTCGAGACGCGAAAGGACGCGCTCGCAGCGCTCGAGGATCTGGAGATGCCGGATGTCATCCGGACGCCGGGTCGCACCTGGACGAATCTGGACGCGCTCGAATATGAGTCGCTGGTCGACCCGCTCGACTACGCACAGGACAAGGACCGCGTCGACGCAGAGGGCGTCGAAGTGCTGTCCTGGAGCGAAGCGCTCGACGAGCACGCGGACCTCGTCGAGGACCACTTCGGCAGCGTCGTTGACCCGCAGCGAGACTACCTCACCGCGCTGTCGACGGCCCTGTTCTCGGCTGGGACAGTCGTCTACGTCCCTGAGGGCGTTGACGCCGAGGACGTGAAGATCCGGACGACGATGAACAGCCAGTCGCTGTTCAACTACACGCTCGTCCTCGCTGAGGAGTCCTCGTCAGTGACGATCCTCGAACGTCAGGGGACCGGCGAGACAACTGACGCTGATCAGTACTACTCCGGTATTGTCGAGGTCGTCGCCGAGGAGAACGCCTACGTCCAGTACGGCGCGCTCCAGAACCTCTCAGAGGAGACCTACAACTTCCAGGTCAAGCGCGGCCACGCCGACACCTACGCCACGGTCAACTGGATCGACGGCAACATCGGCTCCCGCCTGACCAAGTCCAACGTCGAAACCCGACTCTTGGGTGACTCCTCCGAATCACAGATTCTGGGTGCGTTCTTCGGCCACGAGGACCAGCACTTCGACATCGCGTCGCGTGTCTGGCACGAGGCCGAGCACACCATCGCCGATCTCGTCACCCGCGGCGTCCTCGACAACGACGCCCGCTCGGTGTACGAAGGCGTTCAGGATGTCGGACGCGAAGCTTGGGACACGTCGTCGTACCAGCGTGAGAACACGCTCATGCTCTCCGACGACTCCGAGGCCGACGCGTCGCCGAAGCTCATCATCAACAACCACGACACCGAGGCCTCCCACTCCGCAACGGTCGGGCAGGTCGACGCAGAGGACATGTTCTACATGACCTCCCGCGGTGTCGACCCGGAGCGAGCGAAGAACATGCTCGTCGAAGGGTTCTATGTCCCGGTACTCGAAGAAGTGCAGGTCGACGAACTCCGCGAGGACCTCGACCAGCTGATCTACGAGCGGCTTCGTGAGTGAGCGGTAACGCACGAACAACGGCTTGGGAGTGTCCACTTTCCCGCCGTCTCCAAGAGTAATCGTCTGCTTCTCCCACCCCGTTGGAGCCATTCTCCGACGGTATTCTCGTGAGTGAGCAGATACTCGTGGTGACAGACAATCCGCTTTTAGGCCGCAGACCTGCATCACTGACAATTCGGCAGTCGCTGACAGTGTTGAGATGGACAGGCAGTAGCCGGGAAGGGGAACGGTGGCCGTGACTGAGTCGGATACGCCGGCTCGGCGACAGGGAACCGCTTAAGTCCGGGCCTCCCCGAACTACGTGTATGACCGCAGCACAGCGCCGAGTGGGGGTGTTGCCGTGAGTCTCACACAGCCGGTGGCGTCCGACCATCAGCTCGCCCGGCTGCTACAGATTGGCATCGTCCTCGAAGAGGTCGTCGAGGCACGGTCGGCCAAGCACGCCGAGGAAACGAGCGGTGAGCACGAGCAGGCGGTACTCGACCTCCTCGAACACGCTGAGACGGAGTCAGCTGAGCACCGCCGGCAACTGGAGTCGCTCATCGACGACCTCGAAGCGGACACTGTCCCGTTCGAAGAAATCGAGATGCTGGTCGAGGCCCAGTACGAAGCCGACAAGGACTTTGATGGCGTGCTGTATGACCAGCTTTGTAACGAGGAGACGGCGTACAAGTTCTACGACGACCTCATCGAAGCAATCGAGGCATCGGACGTGACATTCACCATCGACCGCGAGCGGTTGCTTGCTGTGCTATCGGATATCCGCGAGGACGAGGCGGCGGGTGTCGAAGACGTGACTGACCTGATGGAGGACTATCAATGAACACGCAGGCCCAGTATCTGAAAGCGATCTATCTCACGCAGCAACAAGAAGACGGTCCAGCATCCACTGGCGACGTGGCTGATATGCTTGATGTCAGCCCGGCGAGTGCCAACGAGATGATCGGCAAACTCGAAAACCGGGGGCTGCTGAACCACGAGAAGTACAAAGGTGTCGATCTCACTGATGACGGTATCGCACAGGCTCGTGAGGCGCTCCAGAACTACTGTATCATCGAGCGGTTCCTCATCGAAGTGCTCGAGGTCGAAGAGTTCCGAGCCGAGGCAAAGCAACTGGAGGGCGTCATCGACGAAACAGTCGCTGATCGCCTCGATACGATCATCGACCGTAAACCACAGTGTCCCGACTGTTTCGACCCCGAGGGTGATGTCTGTGGCCTCCTCGAAGTAGAGGCCGAAGTCACCAGCGATTGACCGCTCGCTCTCGAAGCGTTCAAGTGCGTTCCGTCGATTATTCCGAATACAGTGAGTGCAGTCCCGTGGTGTAGTGGCCAATCATAAGGGCCTTTGGAGCCCTTGACGGCGGTTCGAATCCGCCCGGGACTATTCTACCGCAAACAACTCGCGAGCAGCAGATATCCCGGCGGTTGAACCCAAAGGACGAGCAGATTCGAGTCCTCATGCTTCGAATCTGCCCGAAGTATCTGATGACAGAGCACGAACAGCGGCTGCATTTCTTCGGGGGAGCAACGATAGCAGTGGGTAGTGGACAGACACGTCCCAGCCAAGGTCACAAACTGTAGCGCCCTCGCATGAATAGCCCAACGAGTGTCCCAAATTCTGACACCGAGCTGTATCTTTATGATGTTCCGTGCCAACTAGTGGCATATGAAAATCAGGGAGGCAGTGCCGTCGGACCGGCCGGCTATCCGTGACGTGGCGCGTCGCTCGTTAGAGGCGTCGTACTCGCTGGGACCGAAGGCGATTACAAGCGCTATCGAGGAGTGGTACGACGAAGATCGTATCAACGAAATACTCAGTGAAGAGAGTAATCGGTTGATTCTCGTCGGCGAACAGGACGGGCAGGTGGTCGGCCTCTCAGAGAGCGTTCTGTCGGGCGACAGTATCGGGACGATTCTCTGGTTGCACGTCGACCCGGCATACCGCGACGAGGGGATCGGGTCAGCGCTGTTCGATGAGACCCACCGGGAACTCCATGACCGCGGCGCTGAGACACTCCAGGGGCGCGTGCTGGCCGACAACGTCGAAGGCAACAACTTCTACGAGGACCGCGGTTTCGAACGCGCTGGCACGGGTGAAGTCGACATCGCTGGACGGACCTACGTCGAGAACCTCTACACCGATGCAGACGAACTCGGTCGTGAGCGGATAACTGGCGATGGTCGGACAGTCTATGTCGATCATAACAACCACGAGTCCGGGTCGATGGCGCCGTTCCACGTGGTCCACGTCACAGAGGAAGGCAGCGATCGCTATGGCTACTTCTGCAGTAACTGCGAGACGCTGGCGAACGCGATGGACTCAATGGGCCGCATCGAATGTGACAACTGCGGGAACGTTCGCAAGCCGATGCGCTGGGACGCCGCCTACCTGTAATCACGGCGGCGACTGTCCCCCGGGCGCTGTGACGATTCCTGTCTATTCGCGGGGAGCAGTATCAGCTTGTAGTACAGTCCGAACAGACACAGGGCGATACCGACGCCGACGAGCACGTCAGTCACCGCGTGTTCGCTGATCGCGTGGGTCACGATCGACACGTCGCCGACGGGCATGTGAAGTAGCTGGAGAGGCATATGTGTCGATTTATCTATTAGCTGTAAAAAGCCAGACTAATGTTCCCAGCCGCTGAGAACCAGTCGCGACTGTCGCCCAACAGCGGTCCTACTGACACGGAATCGGGGACAGTGAGGGTGGCTGTCCGCCGCTCAGACAACTGCTCCGAAGACCGGTTTTGTGACACTGTTTGCATCCAGAAATGCCAGGTGTGGCAGCCGTTCTCCCTGTCGTAACGCTAAAGAGTCGAACGTACGTCTATATGTGTAAGATGAATATCGAAATCCGTCTCCGGAGGTGGTGCTGTGGGCGTCGAGATTAGGGAGTCACCTGTCTCAGCCGACGCGTTCGAGGAAATGAAGGAATTCGTCCACGACTATCTCGCGGCGAGTGTCGAAAACGAAGAAGAGGGCGGCCGTATGCGTTGGTACCCGTGGCACTCCGCGGAGTACCGCTTCAACCACATCCTCAACGTCGTCGACATCGCGACAAAAATCGCCCGCAAGGAGGGGGCGAACGTGGACGTGACTCGCGTGGCAGCGCTGTTTCACGACATCGCAAAACTGGAAGCCGAGCAAGACCTCCATGCGGAAGCCGGCGCTCGGATCGCACGCGAGTATCTGCGGGCACACGGTGACTACCCCGAATCGTTTATCGAACAGGTCTGCTCCGCCGTTGAGGTCCATTCGTACCAGGGGCCGCTGGACGACCTGCCCTAGAAGTACAGTGTCTCATTGAGGCGGATATCCTGGATAAGGTCGGCGCGAACGGGACCGCCCTGATGCTGTTGCGTATGGGCTATGAGTCCCGGACGCACATGGACGCAGCCGAGATGGTCGACCGTGTCATCGAACGCGGTGAGGACGCACGCGAACGCGTCGAGAGCGACACAGCAGAGTCTATCGTCCACCAGCGACTCAAGCGGACCCGCTGGTTCCAAGAGTGGCTGACGATGGAAGTCGCGGATATGGCTGTCGAAGACGATCTTGACGACGTGGCGACCGGGATGGGCGACTCATAGCGCTCGTAGCAGGAACAGGACGCCAGTCCCGGCGAGAACAGCGGCGCTGACCCACGCGATCAGCGGTGCGAGCCGTTCGATACGCGTTCTCGCAGCAACAATCGCTGCCGGAAACCCCGTAATCCAGAGGCCGATACCGCCGAAAAACCCACCTAATAGCACCGGATGACCGGTTTGTATCGTTAGCGTGTCAGTCCCGACCGCAGGCACGTACGACGACACGTCGACCACACCGGGTTCGAGGAGGCCGATGCCGACGGTGAGCCAGAAGATGACCTGATAGGGATTTGTCAGCGCCAAGACGAGGGCCTTGCGAAAGCCACGGCTATCCCCAGCCGTGACTGACGAGTCCCCCTCGGTAACGACTGTATTGGCTTCCTGAACTGCGCCGTAGGCAAACCAGAGCATCAGGAGCCCGCCGGCACCGACCATCACGCGTTGAACGCCCGGCGTCTCGGTGATGACTGTGGCGGCACCGAGCACGGCGAGCACGAGGAAACAGGCGTCAGCGGTCATCGCGCCGAGACCGGCGAAGAAGCCGGCCCGCCAGCCCCGCAAGGCGCTTTCCTCGGCGATAACGGCGTTCATCGGGCCTGGCGGCGCAGCTAGTGCGAGGCCGAACAGGACCCCACCGAGGGCTGTCGGGACGAGCGAGAGCGCGCCGAGCTGGAGCAGGCCGAATGAGTGATGCATCTATGGTCAGTAAAAACAGAGAGAAAATCCTACAGACTTACAGCTTGCCGGCCTTCTGGAGCTTCATCAGGTCCTCGGTGTCGAGGGTTTCGCCTTCCTTGAACTTCTGATAAATCTCCTCGGCTTCCTCGCGAGCGGCTTCCTGCTTCTCCTCGCGCTGGGAGCGCTCCTGCTCTTCTTCCTTCTTGTCGAGTTCGCGGAGGCGCTTCTGGACGCGGACGAAGTCTTCGTGATGCTGGTCGGCCGCTTCCTGGGCATCGACGAATTCTTCGTGCTTCTCGTCGGCCTCGTCACGGATCTCGTCGGCCTCGCGGTAGGCCTCGATCATCTCGTTGTGGTGCTTCTGGGCCTCGTCGGCCAGTTCCGTGACCTTCTGGTGGTGCTTTGAGGCTTCCGAGCGGACCTCTTCCGCTTCCTCTTTGAGCTCTTCGAGGTCGCCGCCCTGATCGAGCTTCTCCTGTTTCTCCTGGAGCTTTTCGCGCTTGGTCTCGATCTTCTCGATGAGCTCCTTTTCGTCTTCCGAGGAGAGCACCTCGGTCTGTTGCTTGAATTCGAGGTCTTCGATTTCCTCTTTGAGTTGTTCGACTGACGTCCCCTCGTCGAGTTCGAGGTCGTTTTTCAGGTTGTCGACCTTGTCGAACAGCTCGTTCGCTTCCGCATTGAGCTCGTTACGCTGGTCTTTGTGTTCCTGGACCTGCTCGTTGAGCTCGTCGCGCTTCTCGCGGTGTTCTTGGGCTTCGTCGACCTTCTCGCGAGTCTTCGCGTTCAGGTCGTCGCGGGCAGAGGCCCGCTCGGATGCCATCTGGTTCAGCTCGTTTCGTCGGTCACGAAGCTGGCCGGCGAGTTTGATAAGCTCGCCTTTCGATTTGTTTTCAAGATCCTCTTCTGTTACTGTAACGTTCTTTGATTCGTCTATCGAGTCTGCCATTGTTGAATCCTCTATGCCATCACCGCTTCAGCACAGACAGTCGGCCCACTACTGAGGGGCTGACACCAATAACAAGGGTTCCCTCTCATGTTGGGCTGAAAGCGATACTGCCTGAACGCGGAAGCGTTCTGGTGTCTACAAATAGAGGTGGATATTGTTTAAACATTCCGGTGCATTGAATACCGCGTCAACCTCTCACACGCCATATTTCAGGGGTGAGACGGTCGCTATCGCACCGATTTTCCATGGTATATCACGCACCTGTATTACTCGCTAATACGGTACTCGTTTTTCACGACAGTCTGGCCGTCGGTGGCGGCAAGCGTCACATCGTCATCGGCTGAAAGAATGAGTGTGTCGACGGTGACGCGGGCAAACGGGCCGACCGTGTGTTCGGCCTGTTCGCGGTTTCCGTTGCAGTCCCATTCGACGGTGAGGTCCGCTTTTTCTGGACGGTCGTGGAGGACAACAATATCTTGCTCGCCGGGCGCTGCATTCGAGAGCACCACCTGCGTGGGCTCGTAGCTGTCGGCGAGAACACTGAATGCCTCCTTCTCGGTCCCGTCAGCGGCGAGCAGACCCATGCCGGCGTCACCGACATCTCGGAGGCTATCAACGATGACGAGCGGTGCGTTGCGTCGCCGGAGCGTCTCAGCAACCCCGCGGACGACACTGGCCTGATACGCCTGTGATGCTTCAACTCCACCGTCAACGTGGCGGTCGTGGCAGGCGCTATCGAATCCGGGACTATCGCCTGGGTCCGGCGTTCCCAGCGCACCGGCGCCAAAGCCGGCAACGACATCGCTGACGTTGAATCTGGAATAGAGCCATGGGAGGTCTGCTGCATCGCCGTACCGCCACCCCGGGTACAACGTGACCGCATCGGGGTCGATTCCGGGCGGGCCGACGACCGGGAACGTCGGGACGGAGTCGACAGCCGACGACACCGACTCGGCGTCCGTGCTGTCGTAGCCGGTACGCCAAGAACGCCACCGGAAGCGAAGCCTGTCGAGGAACCCGGAGCCCAGTCCGTCAGCGTACGGAGTCACTGGCTCGTCGTGAACACTGACCGCCGCGAAACTGGGATGCTGTGCGTAGGTCGCATTGAGCCGAGCCGCGAGGGCAGTGCCCCGCTCAGTGTCGAACGGCTCGGGGCCTGACAACGGGAGGTCCTGCCAGAGCAGGACGCCGTGGTCGTCACAGGTCCGGGCCACTTCGGGCGGCGTCCCCTGCGCCCGTACCCGAACCAGATTTGCATTGGCGTCGACGGCCCGCTCGACGTCCTCAGCGGTCGGGTCCAGCAGCGTCACGCCGCGAACCGGCACATCTTCGCCGTTGACCCGCAGGCCACCGTCGTACGAAACGGTACGGAGTCCCGTCGTCACCGAGTGCTCGTCGTCGCCGAGTTTTGCCCTGAGCACGTAGCGGGACTGTTCACCGCGGTCGTGGGGCCACCACAGCGACGGATCGCGCACGTCCATCGTGTAGGCCACCGTCGTCGTCTCCTCGTCGGTCGAGACGCGGGCCCGGTCCATCATCCCGCCGCCACGAACGTCACCCTCCGGCCGAAGCGAGAGCGTAATCCGGTCGTCAAGTGGCTCGTCAGTCAGGATGGTCGCCGACACGTCCACCGACGCGTCGGTTACGTCCGCTTCCGACAGCTGTGGTTGGACCGAGAGTTCGCTCACACATGGGTCCGGTCGGGTTTCAAGGGTCGCGTCCCACCAAACGCCCGGGACACAGCGTTCCGGCGGAAGCTGGTCAGTCGCGTGCAAACCGCCGAAGCGGTCCTCGGGCGCGCGACACTCCACGACGATCCGGTACTCCTCGCTTTCGGGGAGTCGGACCCGAAGCGGCTCGAAGTAGGCGTCGTGGCTGGTGAGCAACTCATCGTTGCACCACACGCGTGTGTGCGCGTACGTTCCGCTCAGTACAAGCAGGGCGTGTGCGTCGCTCTCGTCCCGCGGGTCCGAGAACGTCGTTTCGTAGGCCACGGCCTCGGCACCGGCGAACTGTTCGGGCCGGCCAGGCACCGATACCGGTTTCCACGCCTCCGGGGACGGCATCTCGTCGTCCGGCGCAACCGCCGCGCCGCGCCACTCCAGCGACATACCTTGTGGCCCGTTCCGTGGCGGCATATCCTTTGCCCCACGCCTTCACTTTCACTTTCACTCCGGGGATGGCTCGCTTTGACATAGGTAGCCACCTACTATCCAGATATGATTGCCGAACTGCACGAGGCGGCGACACCGACCTGCGAGGCCCAACACTGTGAGCGCTCGCTCGGGGAGCCAGCACTGGTGTTTGAGACCGAGGCCGGCCGCCGCGAAGCCCACGAATGTGCCTGCGGTGCGGTGACGGTTACCGTCGTCCGGTCGGAGTCGTCCCGCTGAAGTACGCCCGGCAGTGACCGGGAGGTATGACACTCAAGGAAGTGATCCGTGCACAGGGCCACGAGAACGTCTCCGGCGAACACGCCAGCACGCTGGAAGTAACAAGCGACGACTTTCTGACACCTGCAGGTGACTGCATCCTCGCTATCGAGGCCGACCGCGTCCCCAGCGACTTCGACAGCGAGTTCGTAACGGCCTGTCAGGATGCCGACGCGGCGATTACAGCGACTATCGAAGTTGGCGAGCAGACCGTTACTGTGACCGGGACCGGTCACCCCGACCTGTCCTTCGAAAATGACCGTAGCCACGTCCTGCGGACGAGCGACTACGTCGACGACCGGACCGTGATGGTCAACGCCGACGCCGCGGCCGGCGACGTGGACCGGGGCCTCGTCGACGCGCTCGCTGACGGCCATGATGTGACGCTGACGCTGTCCGTCGAGCCCAGTAACGAGTAAGCGGCGTCTTCTCTGTCGGCGGTCGCACCGCTGTTCGGTTTCGCCGAAAGAAAACAGGTTAGAGCGCCTGTACCGCTATCTCGCTTAACTCGACGAAATAACGTCGTCGATACGGACGATCATCGTCGCCGCCTCGGTGGCGGAGCCGACGGCTTCGCGCTTGACAGCGGCAGGGTCGATGATGCCGTACTCGACGGGGTCATCGACAATGCCGGTCTGGCCTTCGCTGATGACGCCAGCGATGCCCTCGCTCTCGTGTTCTGCACGGAGGTCGACGAGCGCATCGATAGCGTCGAGGCCCGTGTTCTCCGCGAGGGTGCGGGGCAGCACATCGACGGCGTCGGCGAACGCTTCGACGGCGAGCTGCTTGCGGCCCTCGATGGACGCCGCTTCGGAGCGGATGTGGTCGGCGATGGCGATTTCCGTCGCGCCTGCGCCGGGAACCACACCGCCGGCATCGAGCGCGGCGATGACGGTGTCGAGCGCGTCGTTGAGCGCGCGTTCGAGTTCGTCGACGACGTGTTCGGTGGAGCCGCGAGCGATGACCGTGACGGACTCGGCGGTCGCGCCGCCGGTGATGAACGTCATGTCGTCGTCGCCCTGCTTCTCGACGTTGACGCTGTCGGCGTGGCCGAGCGCGTCCTCGTCAAGGGATTCGAGCGAGCCGACGCGCTTTGCGCCGGTAGCCTCGACGATGTCCTTGGCGGTCGAGGAGCTGATGCTCTCGGCCACGAAGACGCCTTCCTTGGCGAGCTGGGAGGCGACGCGGTCGGCAACATCCTCGGTGACGAACGCGACGTCAGCGCCGCTTTCGAGGACATCTTCGGCGTAGCCCTGCAGTTCGCCCTCTTCAGCGTCGAGCGCGGCGTTGAGCTGGTCGACGCTGGAGACATTGTACTCAGCGTCGATGTTGCTCTCGCGGACGTCGAGCTCGGTGTCGATGACCGCGATGGACGCGTCCTCGACCGAGGTCGGCATGTTGTCGTGGACGGCTGTCTCGTCGACGATGACGCCCTCAACGAGCTTGGTTGCGGAGGAAGCCGCACCCGTCTGGGTGTGGACTTCGATGTTGTCCCGGCGGACGCCGTTGTCGCTCTTGGCGTGACGGACGGCGTCGACGACGACTTCAGCGAGTTCCCCGGCCTCGACGTCACCGGTGCCCTTACCGGTCATCGAGGATTCGGCGACTTCGACGAGCGTCTCGTCGTCGAGGTCGACATCGAGGACGAGCTCGTTGATCGCGTCCTGTGCGAGTTCGGCCGCGGCGGAGTACCCTTCGACGATTGTTGTCGGGTGGACATCGTCGTCAAGCAGGTCCTCACCTTTCGTCAGCAGTTCCCCGGCCAGCACGGACGCTGTCGTCGTTCCGTCGCCCACTTCGTCCTCCTGTGTCTGGGCGACCTCGACGATCATCTGGGCCGCGGGGTGTTCGATGTCCATCTCGGAGAGGATGGTCGCCCCGTCGTTAGTGATGACCACATCACCATCGTCGGAGACGAGCATCTTGTCCATGCCGCGGGGACCGAGCGTGGTCCGTACGGACTCGCTTACGGCCTTTCCGGCGGAGATGTTCGATGACTGTGCGTCCTTCCCGTGTGTGCGCTGGGCGTCCTCATCAAGGATGAAAAGAGGCTGGCCGCCCATGCGTCGCTGGCCAGATGACATATGTGTTGAACCTCACTTAAGACAAGGCAAGCGGTTCTATATAAATCTTTCTAACACTGCGGACAGCTTGTCGGGTGACAGCGCCGTGCTGTCCCCGTAATCCAGGCCCGACCTGCACACCTTTTAGCATGGGGGTATACAGACCGTATAGTAGATGTTGGAGTTGGAGCACGGGTTTCGGGTCGTTGACGTGCATGCACAGCTGGAGCCCGACGAGCATCGCCGGCCCCGAGACGGCATGGGTGACCCGGAGCAACTGGAGCGGGAGATGCACCAGGCCGGTGTCGTCCGCTCCGTCGTCTTTCCTGGTGAGCGGGACGGTTCGTATCTGAAAGCGAACAACGCTGTCGCCCGGATGACCGTCGAACGACCGATGGTCGCCTTCGCCAGAGTCAACGGTGCTCGGGACCCGGGGACCGGCCCCGGTTCGACGCTTCGCAACCTCGCAAGTAGTCGCACGGAGGCACACACCTCGCCTGCTGATATCGAACAGTACGCATACGACGACCGGTTCTACGGCTTCAAGCTCCATCCGCCGACCGACGGGCTGCCAGACGAGGACGTGCTCGCAGAGCTCGAGTCGGTGTCGCTGCCCGTCATCGTTCACGGCGGCGACAGGTTCCAACCCGAAGCCGTCGCCGAGTCGCTGTTAGCGTACGACTTTCCGGTTATCCTCTCGCACTTCGGCGCGCACCCGCTCCGGAAGGACCTGATGGAACGGGCCATCGACCTGCTGGAGGTCCATGACAATCTGTATCTCGACACCAGCGCGGTCCGCTACCGAGGGCCGATGGAACGGGCAGTTTTAGAACATCCCGACCGCGTCCTCTTCGGGAGCGGCGTCCCCGGCGTCCACCCGAACGTGGCTGTGATGGAGATTCTGACACTGGACGTCCCCGAAGACGCGATGCGGAAGGTGTTCTCGAACAATCCAAACCGCGTCATCGAGGCGCTGGCCCCCTAACTATCGGCACTCCTGCCTCAGTCGAACGGTTGCGGCCAGTATCGGTTACCGCCAACCCTAGCTACCGCCAGTCGTACACGGTCACCGCGCGGTTCGTGCGCGCGGAGCGACCGTTCGGATTCCGGCGAGCCGTCCGGTCGGTCACGCGTGCCCGGAACCCGTCGACGACCCCGGAGCCGACGCCACCGAACACGTCCTGCCCAGTGCCGAGCCACTGCGACGGCGTCGTCTCCCCGCGCACGACATCGACCAGCGCGTCCTTCGCATCACCGACCGCGTGACTGAGGATTCGCCGCACTACGGTCGGCCGGACGTTGTAGTTCTTCACCAGCCGGTAGGCGAGCGAGCGGTACTTCCAGTTCCAGTCGGTCTCTGCGATGCCGCCATCAGCCTCAAACTCGCGGCTGGCACACATTTCCGTGCTCCAGTCGACGCCGTACTCACCGGCAGCCATGCGGTGTGCGAAGTCCCGGGCGCTGCCGACGTTCAGGTACTCGTCGAACCCGTCGAGCGCTTCCACCACCTCGGCATCAAACGCGACGTTGCCGGGATTAAAGTACGTCACGTCGCGGCCGGCTATCGTCCGCGTCTCCTCCGTTTCGGTCGTCATCCCGGCCCACAGTTGCTGGTGTGTCGGCCCGGTGATAGCCTGTGCGGCCCCCGAAAGCCCGTTTTTCACGGCGTCAGCCCAGCCAGACTCGACTGAGAGTGATTGATGAACGAGCGCGATAACGTCCCCTGTGGCTCGGTCGATCCCGGCGTTGCGGGCGACCGTCACCGAGCGATCGGCGATTTCGACGAGAATAGAGATGTCGTCCCGATCGCGGACCATACCCGTTGTCCCGTCGGCTGACGGGCCATTGACGACAATCACTTCGGCATCGGGGACCTGCTCGGTAAGTGCGTCCAGACAGCCGGTCAGCTCCTCCCGGCCGTTTAACGTCGGGACCACTACCGAGATATCCATACCTCTGGATAGGACGGCGAAGGCGCTTAAAAGTCGCGGGAGACGGACGGCAACCTTTTGCCAGCGAGAGAGTACCGCCGTCGACGGCGCTTCGCGCCGTCTACCTGTGGCGTCTCTGACGCCACGCTGTTCACGGCGGGCGTGAATCGCGTAAGCTCCGGTGAGAACCATTGTGTCACTGCTGGTCTTGAGTCTCCCACGAGCTGATTGAGTTTTACTTTCACCGTGGTTGGCTGATGTTCAAGTTCCAAGAAGACATATTGGAAATGGTTGATGAAGCGCACCAACACGTTCGCTGTGCGACCTCTCTCCGATGATGGAGAGCAACTGCTACGGGACCTGTTGGATGCCTCCGCCGCTCTCTGGAACGAAGTCAACTACCAGCGTCTCATGCGGTACAACGACGAAGACGGTTTCGAGGACGAGGGTGCATGGGACGCCGATACTGGCCGACTCGAAGGCAAATACAAAGGCGTGCTTGGTGCGTCCACCGCCCAACAGGTAATACGCAAAAACAGCGAAACGTGGCGCGGGTTCTTCAAACTGAAAGACCAGTACCACGATGAGTCAAACACGTCGGTCACGGAACACCCGGAACCGCCGGGCTTCCGTGGTCTTGGAAATCGAAGATTTCCAATGGTCGGCGAATCGAAGATTCGCCTCGACAACGAAGATGATGGGCGTGTTCTCAAAGGTGTTATTCGCAACGATGCATACACCGTCGAGTGGGGCGACCGTTCTCGACTTGAGATACTGGTTGGGAGTGAGTTGAAAGACCGATACGATCACACTGGTCGGCTCCGGCTGGAGATCGCTGGCAACCCGAACTGGCCCGACTACGACAACCATGGCCGGTTGGATTTGTGGTACGACGAGACTGATTGCACCTTCCGAGCTTCGCAGCCCGTGACTGTTTCTGACGACGCACGGGACACTCCACTGGCCGACGAAACGGCCGCTCTGGATATTGGTGCGAACAACCTCGTTGCCTGTACTACAACGACCGGCGAGCAACACCTGTACGAAGGTCGTAAGCTATTCCAGCGGTTCCGTGAGACGACGCAAGAAATCGCCCGGATGCAGTCGAAACTCTGTAGGGGTCGATACAGTAGCAAGCGTATCCGGCGGCTGTACCGCAAGCGAACCCGTCGCCGCGACCACGCTCAAGAAGCACTGTGTCGTGACCTTTTGGATCGACTGTACGCCGAGGGCGTGAACACGGTGTATATCGGTGGCTTGACCGACGCACTGGACACGCACTGGTCGGTCGAGACGAACGCCAAGACCCACAACTTCTGGTCGTTCAAGAAGTTTACCGAACGACTGGTCTGTACCGCCGAGGAATACGGCATCTCTGTTGAGGTCCGGTCAGAGGCGTGGACAAGTCAGGAGTGCCCGCAGTGCGGTTCAACAGACCGAACGATGCGGCATCAGGACGCGCTCACCTGTCCGTGTGGGTTTGAGGGCCACGCCGACCTCACGGCGTCGGAGACGTTCTTAGAGCGGCACACAGAACAAGCAGTCAGGCCGATGGCACGGCCCGTGCGGTTCGAGTGGGACGACCACAACTGGTCGGAGTTGCCACGCTCTCCCGCGAGGGATAGTCCCAAAGAACAGCGCACAGACCCGAGTACCGTCCACTGCGACGGGAATGTTGCCTCTGGCGAGTGTTAGACCGACTGAGGCTCTCACGGAGGAAACCCCGGCGTTCACGCCAGGGAGGATGTCATACGTGGGTGTTCCAGTACGACACCGAGGCCAGCTTTTCGCCGAGCGGCGTGCCGCCGAGCGCCGTATCGAGCGACCGGAACGAGGCGGCCAGTTCGTTCGGAATCTTCCGGTAGAAGCCGTACGGAAGCAGCCAGTCGTGGTTCGCGTCAGTCAGTTCCAGTCCGGCCCCGTCTAACAGGCGGTCGATCTCCCAGCGCGAGTAGAGCCGCGATCCCATCGGGAGCGCCCAGTTGTATATCGATCGGGTCGAAAACCGGTTGAACGTATCGAAGAAGACCTGTTCCTTCGAGACGCGGCGCATCTCTGCGAGAAACGCCGCCGGCGTGTCCGCCAGATGGAAAAAGCGCATCGCAAACACAGTGTCAAAATGGTTGTCCGGGAACGGGAGTCGGGCGGCGTCGCCCCGCATGAACTCGACGCGGTCATCGACACCGGTCGCCTGTGCCTTCTCACGGCCCTGCTGGAGCATCGGTCCTGAGATGTCCAGTCCAGTGATGTTCGCGCCGCGCTCGGCCAGCATCACAGTGAACCGTCCGGTCCCGCAAGCTACTTCTAACACGTCCTTATCGGCCACGGGGCCGATTGCGTTGAGGACGGCCTGTTTCTCTCGTCGGTCGATCAGCCGACCGCCACGGGAGAACCGCTTGGCCTCGTACTCTTCGGCCACGGTGTCGGCCTGATACCACTCCTGCCCTTTCACGGTGTATTGCTCACCCCTCGGGGGATAAAACGATACTGGAATCCCCTTTCGTCTGCCAGACTGTTTTTCCCACTATGCCGGCTCCGGTCGCACTCGCTACCCTGATAGGTCTGGGTGTGATTTTCGGATAGAGACGAGAACCGCACGATGGCGGCCATGTATAAGGGAACATTAAACACTTCATAGAATCTGTATTGTTTGGTCATGGATATAGCCAAGTTTTACCAGTAAGTCTTGAATATCAACCACTATGAGCGCATTAACTGAAAACGCTGCACCAGCACCTTTCACTGACGAGGAGTTCCGCGACACCCTACGGGAACTCCCGCCGAGCGCGAAGCTCGTTGCGAAGGTACTGGAAGACGATGCCCCGTTGTCACAGGGAGACTTAGCCGAGAGCTCACTGCTCCCGGATCGCACTGTCAGATATGCACTGAACCGGCTGGAGGAGTCCGGGCTGGTTGATTCGCGGTACAGTTTCACCGACGCACGCAAACAGGTTTATTTCCTCACGGTCTGACCCATCGGTATGGACTGGCACCGGGCCGATGTGTCCGTCCCGACACGGGCACCGACCGGCAGCACGGCGGCATACGTTTGCGGCGATGAGGCGGCTCTTCTCGTGGACCCTCCAGACACCGACGATGCGCTCGATTCGCTTCTCAGCGACCGGTCCCTCGCACACATTGCACTCACGCACCACCACCCTGACCACGCCGGTGCCGTTGCACACTATGCCAGAGAGACAGGCGCAACGGTCTGGGCGCATCGCGGTCGGGCGAGCGCGTTCGAAGCCGCGACCGGCGTTACCCCCGACAGACTGTTCAGCGGCGGGACGACAATTCCAACCGACACCGGCCCAGTGACCGTCATCGATACGCCGGGGCACGCGCCGGAACACGTCGCCTTCGGAACGGATGGAGCCGTTGTCTCCGGTGACCTCGCCGTTGCCGAGGGTAGCGTCGTCGTCGGCGCACCCGAGGGCGACGTTCGGGCCTATCTCGCGTCACTTCGGCGACTCCACGCCAGAAACCCCGACGTGCTGTTACCGGGCCACGGCCCGCGTATCGAGACGCCGCGGGAGACCTGTGCACGACTCATCAACCACCGACTGGAGCGCGAACGGCGTGTTCGAGACGCTGTCCACGACGGGGCCGCTACGCTGGATGAAATCCTCGAAGCCGCCTACGAGAAGGACCTCACCGGCGTGCGCGATCTGGCACGCGGGACGGTGCTGACCCATCTTAAAAAACTGGCTGTCGAGGGTGCTATCTCATGGGACAGTGAGCGAGCCGCACCGAATGCAGCGGAGTGACGCCTTTTTGCCCATCGGCCCGCTATCAGGGCTGTGGACTCTCTGGAAACCGAACTCGAACGGGCCCGTGCCCTTGAGGAGTCGGAACTGGCCGACGCAATCGAGACTATCGGGTTCGAATGCACCCGCTGTGGAGCCTGCTGCAAGGCCGAGTCGGCGTGTGGCGAGGGCGGAGAGAGTACCGACGAGGTTGGCGGGCCCATTGATGGGTCTGGCGAAAACGCTGATTCGGCCGAAACCGATGCTGAACCCCACACTGCGACGGTGTTTCCTGACGAGATTCGGCAGCTACAGGCTGCCGGCGAGTACGACTTCCGCGACGTTGCCCGGCCGATGCCGTACGGATTGGCGGACGGGCCGGACGGCCCCGAAGGTGAGACGTTCGAGTGGGCGCTCCAGACCGACGACTGCGGCGACTGTACCTTCTACGCCGAGGGCGACGACGGCACAGGTGCCTGTACGGTCCACGGGGACCGTCCGCTTATCTGCCGGACCTACCCGTTCAGCGTCGCGCTCGGCGGGACGAGCCAGCCGATGGGCGAAGCCGTCGGCGAAGAAGGGATAGTCCGGGCCCACGAGTGTGAGGGGCTCGGCCGGGACATCTCCAGATCCGACGCCGAAGAGTTGGCCGCAGCGCTCAAAGAACGCGCCGTTCGAGAATTGACGGAAGCAATTGGCGTCCGCGACACCTATCGACCTGTCGATCCATCAGCCGGACAGGTCGTCGTTCACGACTCCGAAGGGGCAAAGCGCCCCGATGGCAGCCCTTACGAGTAGCGTCACACGTCGTCGATGATTTCGCCGACCGCGAAGTTCGACTTGACCTCGGTAACTTCGATCTTGACTCGTTCGTCGATTTCGGCTCCCGGAACGATGATGACGTAGCCGCGCTCGACGCGAGCGATGCCGTCGCCCTGCTTGCCGATATCTTCGATCTCGACGTAGCGCGTCTCACCCGGTTCGACCGGCGGCTGTGGCTGGTCCGGCGGCGTGTCTGACACCGTCTCCTCATCCGTCTCTGTCCCCTCATCTGCGGAGATGAGCGCAACGCGGTAGGTGCTGCCTGAGTCGACTGCGCCCGTCTCGATCTCTCGACGCGGGACCTCAACGACATACCGGTCCCCCTCGTCGCGGATATCGGCACTGAACAGACACAGCAGTTGATCCGAGATTTCCAATGTGATATACCTCCGTTCGGCCACAAAACAGCCCATTATTAAAGAACTGCCGGAGCGAGCGACCGCTGCCGTCCAAACTGCGAGGCGACGACGAGCAACGGACGGTGTTTCCCGCCTGTACCAACCGGCCGTCGCGTGGCCCAATTCGCGGCAGTATCCCCACTTCGAGTGAAAGAAAACCGCCAGAAGGCGAGCCATTAACCGTCTGTACCAAATCCAATAAGGGTGTCTCGGTACTGCTAGTAACTGTACTAATGAGCGCCACCGCACAAGCCCCCGACAGTCCGCTCTCGGACAAGCAGCGACGTATTCTGGAGTATCTCCGTTCCAATGCTGACGACCAGACGTATTTCAAATCCCGACTTATCGGCGACGAACTCGGCCTCTCGGCCAAGGAAGTCGGCACAAACATGACCGCCATCGCCGACGGCGACCACGATCTGGCCGTCGAAAAGTGGGGCTACTCCTCCTCGACAACGTGGATGGTTGAAGCCTGAACTAGCACTGACTCCGACGCGGATACATCGGGACCTCCACCAGACCATCCACACAGGCCCGATGTGGGCCTGCGTAGAGAACAGTTGGTGCCGTCGCTCACTCTTCGGTTCAGCCGCTTTACCTTGATACCTCAGGAAATATAGGAAAAATACAATGTCTATATTGATAACCATTGAGGCCGTAGTCAATCGCATCAATGGGCGAGGCTGGTTCCGCCATCCGGGTGCTTCATGTCGACGACGACCGACAGTACGCAGAGACGACAGCGGCGTTCCTCAAGCGAGAGCGGGTCAAGTTCGATATTGAGATTGCAACGAGTGCCACAGCAGGCTTGCGTCTGCTCAAAACGGAGGCAATTGACTGTATCGTTTCTGACTACGAAATGCCGGGCGAGAATGGCATCGACTTCCTCGAATCCGTCCGCGAGGACTATCCTGACCTCCCGTTTATTCTGTACACGGGCCGTGGTAGCGAAGCCGTCGCCAGTGACGCTATCTCTGCAGGTGTCACTGACTACCTACAGAAAACATCCGACACCAGCCACTACGCCCTTCTCGCGAACCGGATCGTCAACGCCGTCGAACAGTACCGGTCACAGCGCGCCCTCGAAGCGAGTAAAGACCGGCTCTCGCTGTTTATCGACCAGTCGCCGCTCGGGTTCGTTGAGTATACTCAGGACTTCGAAATCATCCGCGTCAACGACACCCTCACAGATATCTTCGGCTACACGAAGGACGAACTGGTCGGGGAAACGTGGGAGGTATTTGTCAGCGACGAAAGCTACGCCGACGTCGCCCAGGTTACATCCGAACTCAGTGAGGCCGCTGGCGGCTATCATAGCGTTGATCAGAACGTCCGGAAAGACGGCGAGTGTATCATGGTCGAGTGGCACAACCGACTCGTCACCGACGATTCGGGCGATGTTGTCACTATCTTCTCGCACTGTCAGGACGTCACAGAGCGCATTGAGCATGAACAAAACCTCGCCAAGTTACGGGACTTCTTCGCCGGGGCTGAGGAGCTCGGTGACCTCGGTGCCTGGGAGTTCGACGAAACCGGGATGTTGACCTGGACAGAGGGCACCCGCCGCATCCACGAGGTCGGCGACGACTTCGAGCCGACAGTCGAGGACGGGCTGTCCTTCTATCATCCTGAAGACAGGGAGATGGTTGCGGACGCCGTCGATGCGGCACTCGAAGACGGGGAACCGTACGATATCGAGGCCCGACTCATCACTGCGACAGGTGATCATCGGTGGGTCCGAACCCACGGCAAACGCGTCGAGGGCGCGGAGAAGCGGACCGTTCGGGGCTTCTTCCAGGACATCACCGAACAGAAGGAGCGCGAACGCCGGCTCCGCATTCAGAACGAGCGGCTGGACTCCTTTGCCAGCGTCGTCAGCCACGACCTGCAGGGCCCACTGACGACTGCACAGGGCCATCTGGAGTTGGCCCAGCAGGAAGTGACCAACGAGCACTTAGACAGCATTGATGCCGCTCATGAACGGATGCAAACGCTTATCGACGATATCCTGACGCTGGCACGGGACGGCCGCGAGGCGACGACCACCGAGCCTGTCAACCTGCGAACCGCCGCAACTGCCTGCTGGGAGACTATCGAGACGGAGAACGCGGTCTTGGAGCCCGATACTGATAGCATCGTCCTTGCTGATCCCGGCCGGTTGCGGCGGCTGCTTGGGAATCTGTTTCGGAACTGCATAGCACACGGGTCGGAATCCCTGCCTTCTCAGGTGCAGCAAGACAGCATGGAGCATGGCTCGATAGGACGGTCGGGACAGTCCGGCGGGGCTGAGAACGACAGCGGAGTAACGGTTACTGTCGGTGATATCGACGACGCCAGCGGCTTCTACGTTGCTGACGACGGCCCAGGCATCCCCGAAGACGAGCGAAAAACGGTGTTCGAGGCGGGCTACTCGACTGCGTCTGAAGGCACTGGCTTTGGCCTCGCAATCGTGGCCGATATCGCCGCCGTCCATGGCTGGGATATCAGTGTGACCGACAGCGAATCAGGTGGTGCAAGGTTCGAAATTACTGGTGTCGACAAAGAGATGTAACGGCGACACAGACGCAAGCGAACCCATAGCGAGCAGAGTACCGACGCAGGTGTCACGGGTCGTATCGCAGCAGTGAGTCGGCCTCGCCGGCCAGCGCGGCGACATCGTCGTCGAACGAGTCGGCATACCGAATAAGTAGCGTCAGCACGGTCTCTGGCTCAGTAACCGCGTACCCGTCTGCTCTGGACAGGAGCCCGGCTGACTCCAGATCGGCGGCGTAGTTGCTCACTGTCGGCCGTGAAACGTCCAGTTCGGTGGCCAGTTCCGACGCCGTCACGTCCGGGCGACGGAGGAGTGTGACGAGCATCCCGCGGGCCGTCGATCGCCGCAGGTAACCAAGCGCTACCTGTTCGAACTCGGAGAACTGGCCGGCTGGGAAGTACCGCCGGTAGTCGCCATCTTTCTGTGAGGTAACGACGGCCTCGTTTTCCAGTCGATGGAGGTGGTGCTGGGCCTCACCAGTCCCAAGTTTGAGGTCGTCGCGAAGCTTCGAGAAGTGGGTCCCGGGGTGTGCCGAGACGTACCCGGCGATGGCATCGGGCGCATCGCTCTCGCTCCCGCTGTCGCCAAAGCGGGCAAACGGGCTCGCTGCACCGAGGGCAGCGAAGCGACGGAGCGTCGCTCGCTTGTCCTCGTCAACGTCGCCCTCACGTGTCATTGCTACCGAAAAGGTGGGTCGGTAATAAAACGTCTTCGCCTGATTCTCAGTTAGTTGTCTTTGTCGACTTCCGACGTTCGCGTCGTGTCGTCGGGGCCGCCGGCCACGTCCGTCGTGCCCGAATCGCCGTCTATCTCGGCGTCCATCTCTTCGATGACGTCGTCAGCGTTGTCGAGGCCACTGTCTTGCCCCTGTTTGATTTTCTGGGCTTCCTCTTCCATCGCCTCGACATCGACCTCAGCTTCCTCATCGATCTGACCGAGAATCTTCTCAATATCGTCCAGACCGAGCATCTCGCGGGTCTCGTCGTCGAAGTCAAGCGCTTCCAGCGAGTGGCCGTTCTCCTTGACGTCCGACCCCTGGAGGTGCTTGCCGTAGCGGCCCACCAGCGAAGTGAGCTCCTGTGGGAGGATGAACTTCGTCGATTCGCCCTGGCCGATTTCGGCCAGCGTCTCCATTCCCTTGTCGATGACAGCGCGTTCGCCCATCGACTCGGCGGATTTCGCACGCAGGACGGTCGAGATTGCGTCACCCTGGGCTTCCAGGATCTGGCTCTGCTTCTCACCTTGGGCACGGATGATGTTAGACTGCTTGTCACCTTCCGCCGTCTCGATGGCGGAGCGCCGTTCACCCTGGGCTTCCAAGATCATGGCACGGCGTTTCCGCTCGGCGGAGGTCTGTTGCTCCATGGCCTGCTGGACGTCCTTGGACGGGTTGACCTCGCGGACCTCGACGCTCTCGACACGGACACCCCACTCATCGGTGGGTTCGTCGAGTTCTTTCCGGATTCGGGCGTTGATTTCGCCCCGCTTGTTCAGCGTGTCGTCCAGTTCCATGTCACCCAGCACGGCACGGAGGGTCGTCTGGGCGAGGTTGGAGACGGCACGCTCGTAGTTGTCGACTTCGAGGAACGCCTTCTTCGGGTCCATCACCTTGATGTAGACGACGGCGTCGGCGGTCACCGGCGAGTTGTCGCGGGTGATAGCCTCCTGCCGTGGCACATCAAGCGTCTGGGTACGCATGTCGAACCGCGTCACATCGGAGACGAAGGGATAGATGAAGTGAATCCCCTGGTCGAGGACGCCGCGGTAGGTACCGAGGACCGTGTAGGCACCTTTCTGGTACGGGCGGATGATCACGACGCTGGAATACACCAGCGCGATGGCGATCAGGAGGAAGATTACGGTAACGAAGCCGATGAGTCCTCCAGGCTGTAGCGGTGCTATCGCGGGGGACATGACAATCAGAACTCCGGAGCGCGCAATGAAAAGGCTTCGGTGTCCATGTCACAAACTACCGAATTGCACACCTATGCCCGCTCGGACTCTCGTTCCGGTTCAGTGTCCGCATCGCTCCGGTCTCTGTCACGTTCGAGCGCGCGGTCGATTTCATCTGCCCCCGACCCTACCGGCTCGACGTCCAGAACGTTCCCGCCGCCGGGGTCGATGACGATGACTTCTGTCCCCTCCTCGATGGGGTCGCCAGAACTGCGAGCCTGATAGTACGGATTGAAACCGCCGTCTTCCAGTTTGACCTCGCCGTCGCTCCGGGTCACGCGCTCGGTAACGGTTCCGAACTGGCCGGTAAGTGAGTCGGAACTGAGCGTCTGGCCGCGGCCTGGCGCAGCGAAATCGAGCTTTCGATATCCCCAGAGCGTGACCGCTGTCGTTGCAAGCACGACGACAGTAAGGATGAGTGGCGCGAGGATACCCAGGCTCGCTGGGATGAACAGCCCGACCAGCCCCGCTGTCAGCAGGGCCACGCCGAGCACGAAAAAGTGGGTCCCGGGGGCGAGCGCTTCGCCCACGATGAGGCCCGCGCCGGCCAGAAACAGCAGAATGGAGAGCGACATACCTAACAGTGGTTCGGCCTGCAGCGGGGCAACTATCGCCAGCGGGTTCACCATGCCCCGACCTAGTGTCGGAGCAGGATTAAGTGTCGGGGTCAGGTGCGACACGCCACAGGCATCGGTGCAGCCTCACGCGTCGCTTGTCCGGACGAAGAACCCGTACAGTACTGCGGTGCCGAGCGCAACGGACAGGACCACGCCACCGAGTGTGGACGGCGTGTACATCTCCGCTCCGAGGAACATCCGCCCGAGCGCGAGAATAGCGATGCAGACCCCCAGTGCGACGAAAACCACATTTTCGGGCTTCGGCGCGTCGGGTGTCACCTCCAGGTCCGGGGCAAAGGAGCCGGCGACTGCGCCCTCCTCGTCGGCGGCGTCACTGTCGGGGTCGTCCTCGACCCGAATCACGTCGGCGTCTGTCGCCAGTTCGTACTCCTCGGTGAACGTGTCACCCGTAGCGGCCGCATCGTCTCGTGCGGCCCCGTCGTCATCCATGTTCCGCGGTACGTGCCGTGACTACAAAAGCGCTGGCGACTGCGGTTATTTAATGCGCGTCCCCAGCGGAGCGTCCTCGTGGGTCGTCAGCAGGTCCGCCTCGTCGCCGGCGGCCAGCACCATCCCGTTGGATTCGATGCCGAACAGCTCGGCTTTCTCCATGTTCGCAAGCAGGATGACGCGCGTGCCGGGAAGCTCCTCGGCGTCGTGGAGTTGTCGCAGGCCGGCGACGACCTGTCGGACCTCGTGGCCGATATCGACTTCCAGACGCAAGAGCTTGTCCGCGCCCTCGACCGGCTCGGCGCTGCGGATCTCGCCGACGCGCATGTCGACGCCCTCGAAGTCCTCGAAGCTGATGCGGTCCTCGACGAGTGGCTGAAGGTCGGCGGTGTCCACGTCGCCGTCGTCCCCTTCATCTGTGTCATCGCCATCGCTGTTGCCATCTGCATCGTCGCTTGCCTCCTCGACTCGCTCCTGCAGTTCCTCGTTGAGTGCCTCGATGTGGTCGTCCTCGACCTGCTCGAACAGTTCCGCAGGCTCGCCGAACTCAGCCGGCGGTGATTCGAGTGCGCTATCGAGGGTCACGTCGGCGACGGAGCCCTGCTCACCGAGCTGGCCCCAGAGGCGCTCGGCCTTGCCCGGCAGCACGGGCTGCATGAGCACCGCGACAGCCTTGGTCAGCTGGACGCAGTCGCGGATGACCTGTTCGGCCCGGTCGGGGTCGTCATTAACGAGGTTCCACGGCTCGTTGCGCTGGATGTACTCGTTGCCGTAGTTCGAGAGCTCGATAGCGATTTCGGCCAGTTCGCGGATGTCGTACTCTCGGACGGCTGTCTCGAAGTCCGTAATCGCGTCCTCGATTCGCCCGCGCACGTCATCGCTAACGGCAGTGTCGGGCGTCCCGTCGTAGTTGCGCTCCGCGAACAGCAGCGACCGGTAGATGAAGTTCCCGACGTTGCCAACGAGTTCGCCGTTCACCCGCTCCTGGAAGCGGTCCCAGGAGAAGTCCACGTCGGTGTCGATCTGTGCGCCGGTGGCGATGTAGTACCGGAACAGGTCGGGATGGAAGCCAGCGTCGAGGTACTCGTCGGCCCAGACGGCGCGGTTACGCGAAGTCGACAGCGCCTTGCCGTCGATACCGACGAACCCGGTCGCCAGAATCGACCGGGGCTCGTTGTACCCCGCGCCGCGAAGCATCGCGGGCCAGAACACCGCGTGATGCTGGATGATGTCGCGGCCGATGACGTGGATTATCTCGCCGCTGTCGTCGGCCCACTCGTTGTCCCACTCGGTGCCGTGGTGCTCCTCACCGTCGACCTTCCAGACCGCTTCCCAGTCGTACTCGTCGTCGCCGACGCGCTCGGTGTACTGTTTCGTCGAGGCGACGTACTCGATGGGCGCGTCAACCCAGACGTACAGCACCAGTTCGTCGCCGCCGTCGACATCCTCCGGATAATCGACGCCCCAGTCCATGTCCCGCGTGATACAGAGGTCCTGTAGTTCGCCCTCAACCCACTCGCGGGGCTGGTTCTGGGCGTTGTCGGTCCCCTCTAGACGGTCGAGGAAGCCCTGGAGGTATTCCTGGAAGTCAGCGAGGCGGAGGAACTTGTGCTCGCGGGTGCGGTACTCGGCGGGGTTCCCGGTCAGCGTCGACACCGGGTCCTCGATTTCGCCGGGTTCGAGGTGGCGCTGGCACCCCTCGTCACATTCGTCGCCGCGGGCCTGCTCCCCACAGTAGGGACAGGTCCCCTCGACGTAGCGGTCGGGGAGAGGCTGGTCCTCCTCCGTGTCCCATGCGACCTCGATCTCCTTCTCGTGGACGTGGTCGTTTTCGACCCACGACCGGACGAACTCTTGCGTGAGTTCGACGTTGGTCTCATCGTCTGTGTGTCCGTAGTTGTCGAACTCAATGTTGAACTGCGGGAACGTCTCGGCGTAGGTCTCGTGGAAGTCAAGTGCGAACTCTCGCGGTGCGACGCCTTCTTCGGCAGCGTTGACTGCTACTGGCGTGCCGTGCATATCTGATCCCGAAACGAACGCCGTTTGCTGGCCGATCCGTCGGAGGGCGCGCGACAGCGCATCCCCGTCGACGTACGTCCGGAGGTGGCCGACGTGCAAGTCACCGTTTGCGTAGGGCAACCCACAGGTCACGACCGCCGGCTGGTCCGTCGGAAACTCGTCGTTGCTCATACCTGTTCGTGTGCCACCGACGGGTCAAAAGGGGGTTGGTTTCGGCGTGGGAGCGACGCTCTGGTCACAGCAACGCGAGCGTGCCGCCGGCAAGCCCGAGTGTCACGACAAGTCGCCCGGCACTGCCGAAGAACGTCGCTGCGCCGAACCGATAGTAATCGCGTTCGAGGACGGTAAACGCGTAGATAGAGATCGTATCGGGAAAGAACGGAACACAGAGCGCGAGCGACAGACCAACGTAGCCGTACTTCCGTGCAAGCTGTACCGTCTTCCGTTCAGACCACTCGATGAGATTGAACCGTGAGCGCTTGATCCGGCGCACGAGTGGGCCGTACTCCTTTGCCTCCTGACCGATATGGAAGGCGACGAGACTACCGAACGCCTTCCCGAGGCCGCTGACGAGGATAATCGCCACCAGGTTCCCGTTCGTGGACAGCCCGAGCCGAAGGGTTTCGGCCGGAACCAGCACGACCTCGCTTGGAAGCGGGAGAATAAACGCGATCAGGAACGAGTACACCGCGATGATACCCAGTCCGGTTGGACCGGTGGCCGTACAGACGGTCTCTTCCAGCGGCGACAGTGGCGTGCCGGCCGTCGCACAGTCGCCGATGAAGGCAATGAACGCTGCGGTCGGTACTACCAAGTCCACGCCTCTCTGTAGCAAACAGGCACTTCTAAACCTTCGTATGTCTTCTCGGGAGCGCTCAATATCGATACGTTCGAGACCAGAGACAGGGGTTCAGTACCAGTCGAGATCCGCGACAAATGACCGTAGCATCGACCGCGTGACGTGGGGCATACACACGACGCGCATCTCGCCGGCACCGGTCTTTGAGACTCGCCAGCCGCGGTCCCTGAGTTCGTCTGTCATCGGCATCGAGAGGTCGGCCGCGACAAGTGGGAGTTCGGGGCCGACAACGTCGTGGCCGCGCGCGGATAACTGGTCGGCCAGCCAGTCGGCGTTGGCCATCGACGTTTCGTACTGCTGTCTGTAGCCCGCCGGCCACAGCGATTCCATCGCTGCGACAGCGGAGGCCACGCCAGCACCCGACCGCGTCCCCGTCAGCGTGAGCTGGTCCGTCGATTCCAGGTACGGCGTTTCGACGGCGAGCTCATCGAGCAGCGACCGGTCGCGGGCTAACAGTCCGCCGGCGGGAACCGCTGCCTGCCCGACTTTGTGGGGGTCGATGGTCATCGTGTCGATGTCCGCGTGGCCGAAGTGCCAGTCGTGGTCGGTAAACGGGAGGTAGAAGCCGCCCCACGCGGCGTCGACGTGACAGAGGGCATCGACCGTCTCGGCGAGGTCGGCGATAGCCGGAATTGGATCGACGTAACCGTACTCGGTCGAACCGGCGACGCCGACGACACACACCGTGTCCTCGTCGACGAGTTCCGACATCGCCGCCATGTCGGCGCGGTAGTCCGTCGCCGGCGCGGTCCGCAGTTCCACGCCGAGCACGTCGGCGGCCTTGGTAAATGAGAAGTGCGCGTGGACGGGCGCGACCACGTTCGGGTCGTCCGTGTCGGCGCGGTTCCGGGCGATGCGTATCGCCTGCAAATTAGCCTCTGTTCCGCCCGAGGCGACGTAGCCCGCGGGGTCGGAGAGCCCGGTGACCTCACCGAGAGACTCGACGGCCTCGCGTTCCAGATCGGCGATGGTTTCGTACGTGCCCGGGTCTCCGGGGTTCGTCGCGAGGAAGCGTTCTGCCGCTTCGCGTGCCGACGGATGTGGCACGGTACACATCGACGAGAGGACGCGCTCGAAATCCTGTGGCTCTGCCCGCTGGAGCATCTATCGGGTGTATAGCGGGGGAGTGGTTTAGCCGTTGTGCTCGTGTGTTTCGTTGTCTGCTGTTTATTCGCTCCAGTGGCAGAATACTGGCCAGGACGGGTTAGCCATCCGTACGTAGTCCGTTCGCGTGCTCACCGACCGAATTACCAGTTCGATGGTCCGATCTTCTTCGTCGCTTTCGCACGAAAGCCTGTGGGACCGATCAGCGACTCGAAAACGGTCTGACGCTCAGTGTCGAGCGCGCCACCAAAGGAGCCGACCCGCATCGTTCGATACGTCTCGAATCCCTTGTCGTTGGAGTAGAAGTAGACACTGCCGTGCAACAGGCCGTGGATGAGTTCGTCCGACCGCACGTCGCCGGCAGGTCGGTCAAGCTTGACGAAAGCCACGTTTCCCCAGTTGACGACCGCCTCTCGGAGCCCCATGAGGAACGCGACCTCGTGGTTCTGTGGCAGACCGAACTCCGTCGCTCGTTCGAGATCGGTAAGCGAGTCGATGACGATGAGCGTCTCTGCGGCGTCGCTCACCCGGTCACTGATATCGGATAACAGCTTCTCGAACGTTTCCTCAGCGGGCTCTCGCTCCGGCGGCTCCGCGTCGGGCTGTTCGATTTCGGTGTCGCTCCGTCGAGCATCGAACAGCGGCTCTGGGACCGGCAACAACTCCATGAACCGCTGGGAGAAGTCGGCGACGGTCATGTGCTCCGTGAGCGCCTCAAACTGGTAGCCGTCGAGGACGGCATCAAGTTCGCTGTAGACGTGTTCCCGGTCGTGTGAGAGCGTGATGTAGGTCACCGAGTCGGGAATCGACCCACTGCGCCGAGCGATGCCGTTCGGGACCATGTCCGGGCGGTGTTTCGCAAGCATCAGCGTCGCGAGACTCGTATAGGTGAACGCATCGCCCCCCGCGTCCGACGCCCCGGCCAACAGGACCGTGCTCCCTGTCGGAATCCCGCGGACCTGCCCGTCCAGCCCGGGGATGCCGAAGGGGATGTACGACACACCGGAGCTGATACTCTTGGCTTCCGGTGTCGATTCGGGTGCCATACTGCAACGAAGCGAACGGAACAAAAAAGCCTGCTGGCTACGCCAATCAGCCGCGCCTCAGCGGACCGATTCCAGCAGCAGCCGCTGTTCGACGCGCTTGACCTCGTGTTGGACGTCACGCACGGCGTCGATGTTCGGCGAGATGGAGGTGACTCCCTCGTCGACAAGGAAGTCGACCATCTGTGGCTTCGAGGCGGCCTGACCGCAGATGCTCGTGGCCACGTCGTGCTCGCGGCAGGTCCCGATGACCTGGCGCATGAGTTCGAGGACGGCCGGGTGGAGTTCGTCGAAGCGGTCGGCAACGTTGCCGTTGTTGCGGTCGACGGCCAGCGTGTACTGGGTGAGGTCGTTCGTCCCGAAGGAGACGAAGTCGATGCCAGCCTCGCAGATGCCCTCGATGGACAGCGCGCTCGCCGGCGTCTCGACCATGACACCCCAGTCGCGCTTCTCGGGGTCGATGCCGACCTCCTGCATCAGTGCCTTCGCCCGCAGGATGTCCTCGGCGTCGGTCACAAGCGGGAGCATCAGCTCGACGTTGTCATAGCCCAGGTCGTACAGGCGCTCGAACGCGCGGAGTTCGAGCTTGAACTCGCCGGGGCGGTCGAGCGACCGTCGGATACCGCGGTATCCGAGCATCGGGTTGTGTTCGCTTGGCTCGTCTTCACCACCCTGCAGCTGGCGGAACTCGTCGGAGGGGGCATCAAGCGTCCGGACGCGGACCGGACGCGGGTAGAACGCTTCGGCTACCGAGCGGACGCCCTCGACAATCTCGTCGATGTACGCGCGCTCGCCGTGGTCCTCAACGTAGCGCGAGGGCGTCTTGTCCGTCGAGAGAATCATGTGCTCGATGCGCAGCAAGCCGACGCCGTCGGCCCCCGTCGCGGCGGCCCGCTCGGCGGCTTCAGGAATGGAGACGTTGACCTTGACCTCCGTTCCGGTCATCGGCTTCACCGCCGAATGTGTCTCGACCGGCCCGGCGTCTTTGTCCTCCTCGGTCGCTTCGGGGACATTGGCCCCTTTTTCGACTGTGCCCTTGTCGCCGTCCAGGGTTATCGTTTCGCCGTCCCGGAGCTTCTGTGTCGCGTCCTCAGCCCCGACAACGGCCGGGACGCCCAGTTCCCGGGAGACGATGGCGGCGTGGCTGGTCATCCCGCCTTCGTCGGTGATGATGCCGTTTGCGCGCTTCATGGCCGGCACCATGTCCGGCGTCGTCATCTCGGCGACGATGATGTCGCCGTCCTCGACCTTATCGAGGTTGTCGAGTTTGTCGACGATGCGGACGACGCCGGTGACCCGGCCCGGCGCGGAGCCGATTCCGGAGAGCCGAACCGCCTCGGACTGGCTCTCCATCGCCCCGCCGTCGGCGACACCCGACTTTGCCCCCGGCGGCTGACTCTCGGCTTCGTTTGCCGAGCCGGCGCTTCCTTCAGGGTCGTCGATAGTCGTTATTGGGCGGGACTGCAGTAGATACACCTCGCCCTCGTAGACCGCCCACTCTACGTCCTGTGGGGTGTCGTAGTGGTCCTCGACGCGCTCGCCGACCTCCAGAAGTCGATGAATCTCCTCGTCGGAGAGGACGCGCTCGTTACGCTTCTCTTCCGGGACGGAGCGTTCGATGGTTTCCCCGTCCTCACCCCGAACGCACATCACCTTCTTGTCGGCGACGGTCACCTCGTCGATGGTTTCCGTCTCGCGGTCGATGACGTAGTTATCGGGCGAGACTGCGCCGGAGACGACCGCTTCACCAAGCCCCCACGCGGCCTCGATGATGGCCGTCGGGCCACCGGTCGAGGGATGGCTGGTGAACATGACGCCGGACTTCTCCGCGTCGACCATCTGTTGGACGACGACGGCGATGTCCACCGCGTCGTGGGCGAAGCCGTTCTCGTTGCGGTAGTAGATGGCCCGCTGGGTGAACAGTGACGCCCAGCACTCCTTGACCCGCTGCAGGAGGTCCGTACGCGAGACGTTCAGGTACGTGTCCTGTTGGCCGGCGAAGGAGGCGTCCGGGAGGTCCTCGGCGGTCGCTGAGGACCGCACCGCAACGTCTTCGTCACCCATCTCGTCGTAGGCGGCCAGCAGGTCCTCGCGGACCGACGGCGGGGTGTCCGTTTCCAGAATCAACTCCTGGGCGCGTTCGGCCGCCTCAGCCAGCGCTTGCGAGTCGTCGCTGTCGACATCGACGGCCTCGAACAGCGGCTCGTCGATTCCAGTTGCTTCGATGAACGACCGATACGTGTCGGCGGTAACGACGAACGCCGACGGAACGGGCAGGCCCGCTCCGGTCAGTTCTCCGAGAGACGCCGCCTTGCCGCCGACCCGCGCCAGGTCGTCGGCACCGATTTCATCGAGCCACAGTGTTGGCATGGACTCATTCGTACCATCTTCAACGACAATTAAGGAAGTTCCGGTTACAATCAGTGAAAAATTCCTCTTCACTCGATTTCGAGTGAATTAGGCAGTCACACCGCCGGTGCGGTTGTGCGGTCACGCTTCGATGATGTCGTCGTCGTCGACAGCGGGGACGGTCACTGTGCCGTCCAGTGCAGTGACGGCGCGCCCGCCGACCCACACCTCGGTCCCGTCGGTATCGACTGACACTGTCCCGGGTCGGTCACAGAAGTGTCCGCCCTCGGCGATGATCTGTTCGATGGTGTCATCGAGCGCCCCGTAGCGACGGACGAACGCCGCGCAGGCCCCTGACGCCGCCGCAGTTACCGGCTCTTCGGTCCGGTTCCCGGCCCGGAAGGCTCGGCCGTGGAACGTCGACCGGCGCGTCGCGTCGGCACCGACGGTATCGAACGTAAACGGGTACACGCCGGCCGCGTCCACGCGGTTACAGAGCGAGTCGACGGCAGCCACGTCAACGCTGAGATGGCTCAGATGCTCGAAGTAGTTGACCGGGACCATGAGCCATGGCTCGCCCGCGTCGGCCGTCACAAGCGGGAGGTCCGCACCCACGTCTTTGAGCGTGGCCGCGTCGAGCCCGAGCGCGTCCGCGACATCGATGTAAGGGACATCTACTTCGGTGATGTCGGCCCGCCCCTGCTCGACCCAGACCATCCCGTTCTGTTTCGTCTCGACGGCGACTTCGCCGGCGGCGGTGGCGACTGTCCACTCGCCGTCGCCGATCTCACCACGCTCGTAGAGCGCCGCATGAGCCGCAACTGTGGCCGTCTCCGCCTGTGCCAGTTCCTCGGTTGGCGAAAAACAGCGAAGCCGGCGGTCGGCGTCCCCCGCCGGCAGGACGAACGCCGCCTCGCTGGCTCCCAGTTCGCTGGCGACGGCCTGCATCTGGTCGTCGGTCAGTCCGTCGGCTTCGGGCACGACGCCGGTCGGTGTGCCTGCCGTCGGCTCCGCGGCGAACGCATCGACAAGCAACGCCTGTCGGGTATCCATGGCACGGAGTTGTACTGACCCGCAGATAATCTTTTCCGGAGCTAGCCGGCTCCGGTGAGATACGCGACGGGGACCGGGACACGCCCCTGACGGACGACTTTAGTACAGGGAGGTATCACTGGAACGTATGAGTGAGGACGTCGACCTCCCTGAGAGCCACCCCCGCTACGAGTCGCTTTTGACCCGCCACCGTATCGAAGCGGGCGTCGACCGCGGAATCACCTCCCGGCAGGGACTCATCGCCCAAGGCCGTGGCGAAGCCTTCGACTACCTGCTGGGCGAGCACACTATCGACAGCGCCGACGACGCCGAGCGCGCCGCCGCGGCACACCTCCTGTCCGCTGACCACGCCGTCATCTCGGTCAATGGCAACGCCGCCGCCCTCGTGCCCGGCGAACTCGTCGAGCTCGCTGAAGTGACCGGCGCAGACCTCGAGGTGAACCTGTTCAACCGAACTGAGGAGCGCATCGAGGCCATCGCCGACTACCTCCGCGAGCACGGCGCGACAGACGTGAAGGGGCTGACCGCCGACGGGCGAATCCCCGGACTCGACCACGAGCGCGCGAAGGTCGACGCTGACGGCATCGGCGCGGCGGACGTGGTGCTCGTTCCGCTGGAAGACGGCGACCGCGCCGAGGCGCTGGGCGAGATGGGCAAGACGGAACTCGTCATCGACCTCAATCCTCGAAGCCGTTCGGCGGAAGTAGCGACGGTCCCCATCGTCGACAACATCATCCGGGCGATACCGAATATCACCGAGCACGCGCGAGACCTCCGTGGCGATCCGGATGCCCAGCAAGACGCCATCGACGCGTTCGACGCCGACAGCGCCCTGACCGCCGCCGAGCGGACGATTCGGGAGGGCGACCTCGAATGAGTCTGCCACCGTACATCTACGCTGACCGTCGGGTACCCGACGAGGAAACCGTTAGAGAACCCCTCGACCAGCGGACGATGACGGCCTTCGGCGACACTGAACAACTGGAACGCCTCCATCGGGTGTTCTATCCGGTCTTCAAGATTGACTACGAGTACGAGACCGGCAAGGGGAAGCTACTCGGGACGACGACGAAGGCAGAAACGGCGTTTCTCGATGGGCTCTGGGCGGACAACGACCGGGCCGTCTCGCAGTACGTCGATGACACCGACGCGATAGTCCGCCGAGCGACCAGCGACTACGATTTCGGCCGCAGCGACCCAGCGCTTGGCCGCTCTGTCCTGCTGCAGTTTCAGGTCACCGACGACAACGCCCGGTCGTTACTACCCCAGCGCGTCGCGGAGTACCGCGACCAGCAACAGAACGCCGCCTCCGGCACGGCCAACGTATTCCTCCGGAAACTGCGCGAGTCCTACGGGCTCCCCGGGGATTTCGAACCCGACGGGTTCGACGGCGTGACTGGCGTCGATCGCCTGTATCTCCCCTTCTGGCTTGCCGAGTACCACTCACCCGACAGCACGGACGTGAAGCTCGTCACTTTCCGGGACCCCGATGCCCCGACCGAAGAGCTACAGCGCCACGGCTGGCTCGCGGAGTTTTTGAGCGCTGAACCTCGCCGGCTGGCCGAGTACGGCTACGAGGTCAACCCGGACCGGCTCGAACGGAACATCCGAGAGCGGATCGACCAGTCCGACGAATCGGGCTCGGCCGGAACGGGCAGCGATTCTGGCACCGACAGCACCGACGGCGCGCCCTCGATAAACCGCGAGCGGCCCTCGGACGACGAAACGGTGGTCCAGCCCGATGGTGTCGATATGCAAGCCGACGGGCTGGTCGACCCGAACCCGTCCCGGAGCTTCGCCGATGTGGGCGGGATGTCCGAGCTACTGGAGACGCTCAACCACAAGGTCGTCCGGCCGCTACAGGACCCGAGCGCCTTCGAGGAGTACGGCATCGGCGTCGTCAACGGTGTCCTGTTGCACGGCCCGCCCGGCTGTGGGAAAACTCACGTCGCTGGCGCGCTCGCGGGCGAGGTCGACCACGCTTTCATCGAGGTCACGCCCGCCGACGTGACGAGCAAGTACATGGGCGAACCCGCACAGAAGGTCGAGGAGCTGTTCCAGATTGCCCGGGCGAACGCCCCATGTATCCTCTTCATCGACGAAATCGACGGCATCGCCGGCGCACGCGACGGTGACAGCAATATGAACAGCAGCGAGCAGCAACTGGTGAACCAACTGCTCACCGAACTCGAAGGAATCGCAGACGAGGACGTGGTGGTGCTGGGCGCGACGAACCTCGTCGAGGACGTGGACGACGCCATCCGCCGCTCGGGTCGATTCGACGAGCGCGTGGAGGTCCCCCACCGGACCCGGAAGCACGCACGCAGATTCTGGAGCTTCACCTCGCCGGCCGACCGACGGCTGCCGACATCGACCTCGGCCCCGTCGTCGAGGAGACGGCTGGCTTCGCGGCCAGCGACATCGAACTTCTCGCCGAGGACGCCGCCCGAAAGGCGTTGCGGGCGGACGCCCCGATCGGGACGGACCATCTGTTGCAGGCCGCCACGGAGACCGACACCAGCATTCCGGACTGGGTCGACCCTGAGCTGGTCGCCGAAAACGGCGTCGTCCAGCCCGATGACGTCGACCTGCAGGCCAGTTCGCTGGTCGAGACTGACCCGGGACGCGACTTCGCCGACGTGGGTGGGATGGGCGAACTGAAGGACCGACTCGAAGACACGGTTCTCGACCCGCTTCAGAACGCCGACGCCTACGCCGAGTACGGCATCGACGTACTCTCCGGACTGTTGCTGTATGGTCCGCCCGGCTGTGGGAAGACCCACCTCGCCGGCGCGCTCGCGGGTGAACTCGGCCACAGCTTCGTTGAAATCAGCCCCGCGGACGTGACGAGCAAATGGATGGGCGAGCCGGCCCGCAACGTTGCCGAGGTGTTCGAGGTGGCCCGCGCGAACGCCCCCTGCGTGCTGTTCATCGACGAAATCGACGGTATCGCCGGCTCGCGGCGCGGCTCGATGAACACGAGCGAGCAACAACTGGTCAATCAGCTGCTCACTGAACTCGAAGGAGCGGCAGCCGAGGACATCGTCGTAGTGGCCGCGACAAACTTCGTTGAGGACATCGACGCGGCGTTGCGGCGCTCTGGCCGGTTCGACGAGCGGGTGGAGGTCCCGCCGCCGGATGCCGAGGCTCGCAGGCAGATTCTGGAGATCCACCTACAAGGCCGGCCCGTCGCCGGCGACATCGACTGGGACGCCATCGTCGAGCCGACGGCTGGCTACGCGGCCAGCGACCTCGAACTCGTCGCCGAGGACGCGGCGCGCCATGCCCTGCGAGACGGCTCAGAAATCACGCAGGGACACCTCGAAACCGCCGTCTGGGAAACGCATTCGAGCATCGCCGACTGGGACGACCGGGAGCGCTATCAGGGAGCGGAGAGCACCGCGGATCTGGGGCTCGGGTCCTGAGGCCGGTCATTCTAGCGCTTCGTCGAGCGCATCAGCGACCCGCTCGGCGAAGGCCGGTGACTCAACAAGCGCGCCTGCGGCCTCGATGTCCTCGTGGATCGGCCGGTCCGCCGTCAGCTTCGGGACCACTGCACGGATGGCGTCATAGGCCTCGGCCGACCCGACGCCCAGTTCGAGGGCGTCGTCGACGAAGTCGGCGGCCTGCGCTCCACAGCACAGCTCGACGCCGAGAATCGCGGCGGCGTTTCGCGCTGTTTTCCGGGCCAGATAGGCTGACTGCGCGCTCATGCTAACGTGGTCCTCCTGATTCCCGCTGACGGGGGTGTTGTCCATCGACGGACGACCGAAGGACCGACATTCGTTCAACAGTGCCACGGCGGTGTACTGTGCGATCATGTAGCCCGAGCGGACGCCACTTCGCTCTGTGAGAAACGGCGGGAGATGAGGCTCTTGCAGATTGGGGTTGAGCATCCGGTCGGTCCGGCGCTCCGAGATGGCCGCGAGTTCGCTGAGCGCATTCGTCAGATAGTCGAGACGCATAGCGAGTACCGCGCCGTGGAAGTTCCCGCCGGACAGCACGCCCGCACTGTCGGAACCGGAGGCCCGGTCGTCGACACTCACAGCGCCTGCCTCGCCGCTCATCCCATCTCGTTCGCTCCCGCTTGCTCGGCCCGAGGACTTACTGCGCTCGGCCTCGCGAGGGAACACCAGCGGATTGTCCGTCGCGCTGTTGAGTTCGACCTCGACAGCCTCCCGGAGGTGGGCGACGGCGTCGCGAACCGCGCCGTGGACCTGCGGCAGACAGCGCATCGCGTAGGCGTCCTGCACGCGGTCGCAGTTGCGGTGTGACTCGACCACATCGGAGTCGGCCGTCAGCCGCCGGACGTTTCGTGCGCTCGCGGCCTGGCCGGCGTGGGGCCGGACGGCGGTGATGGCTTCGTGAGAGGGTACCGTCGAGGAGAGGGTCACCTCCGTCGTGAGCGCACCGGCGATGTCGGCGGCGGCGACCAGTTGTTCGGCATCGCTGAGGAGGAGCGCGGCGACGCCGACGGTCAGTTGCGTCCCGTTAATGAGCGCCAACCCCTCCTTGGCCCGGAGCGTCACCGGTTCGAGGCCGGCCGCATCGAGCGCCTTATCACCGGGGAGTCGGTCCCCCTCGACCTCGGCTTCTCCTTCGCCGATGAGCACCAGCGACATATGTGCGAGCGGGGCAAGGTCCCCGCTCGCACCGAGGCTGCCCCGCGATGGAACGACCGGATGGACACCCGAATCGAGCATCGCTACCAGCAAATCGACGACGGACTCGCGGATGCCGGAATATCCCTTCGCCAGTGTGTTCGCCCGCGTAACCATCATCGCTCGGACCTCCTCGGTCGTCAATTCCCGGCCGACAGCGGCGGCGTGGCTCCGCAGGAGGTTCCGCTGGAGGTCGTCGAGGTCCTCACGTGGGATGCGCTCGTCGACGAGGTCGCCGAAGCCGGTAGTGACGCCGTACACCGCCTCGCCGCTGTCCAGCACGCTCTCGACGCGCTCGCGGGACTCGCGGATTCGCTCGCGGGCGGTCTCGGCAACTGTGACGGGTGCGCCGTTCCGGGCGACGGCGACCACGTCGGCGGGTGTGAGCGACTCGCCGTCGAGGATGACTTCGGCGGTCATGGTTGCACCTCCCGGTCGTATGACTCATGTGTTGGGGTGCTGACGACCGCGCCGTCTTTCAGGACGGTGTCGACGACGTTGGTCCCGTACTGGTAGGGAATGTGGACGTGACTCGGCGCGGCAAGGACGACGGCGTCACCGGGCGCACCCTCACGGAGCGTCCCCAGTCCATCGGTCCTGTTCAGCGCGAGCGCAGCGTGTTTCGTTCCGGCGACCAGCGCCTCGGCCGGCGTCAGTCCCATCTCGACGCAGGCCAGCGACAGCGCAAAGCCCATGCTGTGGCTGTGGCAGTTCGGATTGAAATCCGTCGCTACCGCGACGGGCGCACCCCGGTCGCGGAACGCTGTCGCATCCGCGTACGCCGCGCCGAGCCCGAACGCCGTGCCGGGGAGCAACACCGGCGTCACGTCGGCTTCGACAAGCGCGTCAATGTCTTCGCTGGTCGCGTGCAGGAGGTGGTCGGCACTGGCCGCACCCACGGCCGCCGCCAACTGCGTCCCGCCGATGTGCGCCAGTTCTTCGGCGTGGACCTTCGGCGTCAGCCCGGCGGCCGCGCCTGCTTCGAGGACCCGCCGGGACTGCGCGACCGAGAAGACGCCCTCCTCGCAGAACACGTCGCAGAACTCGGCGATGCCCTGTGACTCGACCGCTGGAACCTGTTCGTCGACGACCGCCGCGGTGTAGTCGTCGGTGTCCCATCCCTCGGGGACCGCGTGTGCGCCCATGAACGTCGGGACCACGTCGACGGGATGGATGTCGTCGGCGCTGTCGATGACTCGGAGCATCCGTAGCTCCGTCTCCGTATCGAGCCCGTAGCCGGACTTCACCTCGACTGTCGTCGTCCCGTGGGCGAGCATGGTGTCGAGATGTGCCAGCAGGTTCGACAGCAGCGTTTCCTCGTCGGCATCCCTGACTGCCCGGACCGTTCGGAGGATGCCGCCGCCTTCGGCGAGGATGTCCTGATAGGACTTCCCGCGCAGTTTGGCAGCGAACTCGTCGGAGCGGTCGCCGGCGAACAGCCCGTGGGTGTGCGGGTCGACGAAGCCCGGCACGACGGCCCGCCCGCTGGCATCGATAGCGTGGCCGGCACTCTCCGGCGGGTGCTCGGCGGTTACCTCCGCGGTCGGACCGACAGCAGCGACCGAGCCGTCAACGATGGCGACCGCGCCATCCTCGTAGGTCTCCAGACCGCGGCCATCCGCCGCCGGGCCCGCGATGAGTTCGTTTGCGCCGTAGACCACGGCGTCGAGGGTTGTCATCGGTCACCTCCGAGGCCGCTGAGGAAGTGCGCGATGGCGCGGGCCCCGGCACGCGCGGTCCGGTTCCCGGCGTCAAGCGGCGGCGCGCACTCGACCACCTCGAACCCGGCGATACGGTCGTCGGACGCCACGCGACCCAGCATCCGGAACAGTTCCCGCGTCGAGATGCCGCCCGGTGTCGGTGCGCTCACGCCCGGTGCGGCCGCGGCGTCGAGCACGTCGAGGTCCAGACTGACATAGACGGCGTCTACGTCGCCGAGTGCGGCGAGCGCGTCGTCCACCGCACCAAGGGGATCACTGGCCACCGACTCCGGAGACAGGACTGTCCCATCCTGCTCGGCGAGGTAGTCGTGGTACGCTGTCGAGGTTTCGAAGTGGCGCGCGCCGACGACGGCCAGCGTGTCGAGGCCCGCATCGTGGAGTTGACGGTACGGCGTCCCGCTCGTCGGTTCGTCCTGCACGGCGCGGCAATCGAGATGGGCGTCGAAGCTGATCGCGCCGACAGTGTCAGCAGCCACCAGCGGTGCGGCGTTCGGGAACGTCAGCGAGTTGTCGCCACCGAGAAACACTGGCACCGCGCTCGTTGCGTGGACCCGGTCCGTTACCGAACGGACGGCACGCTGGACCTGTTCGACATCGCCAGCCGGAATCTCGATGTCGCCGAGGTCGGCGACTGCGTGGACCGGCCCACGTTCGATGTGATGGGTCTTCGTTCCGCTGAGTTCGCGGCAGAGGGCCGACGGGCCGGCACGCGCCCCCGGCCGTCCGATGACGGCCCCGTCGTACGGCTCGCCCACCAGCACAGCGTCGTACTCGTCAGCGGTCGCGAGCGTGGCCGTCTCGACGATGTCACCGAACTGCTCGTCGTTTGGGTCGCCGGACGGGCCGGTCCACGGCGACGGGTCTGTCAGGTCGGTCATCGGTCGCGGTTGCGGTCGCGCATCGGGACCGCCACGTCGTTCTCGTCGGCGATGTCCTGTGCGATCTCGTAGCCGGCGTCGGCGTGGCGAATGACGCCCATCCCGGGATCGGTCGTGAACACGCGGCGAGCCTTCTCGGCTGCGAGATCAGACCCGTCGAGGACGACGTGGTTGTTCGTATGGAGTGAGTTACCGATGCCGACGCCGCCGCCGTCGTGGACGCTGACGATGTCCGCGCCAGCCGCACAGTTCAGGAGGGCGTTCAGGATCGGCCAGTCAGCGACGGCGTCAGTTCCGTCTTTCATCGCCTCGGTTTCGCGGTTCGGCGAGGCCACGCTCCCGGCGTCCAGATGATCGCGCGTGACGACGACCGGCGCGGAAATCTCTCCGTCAGCGACGAGTTCGTTGATACGGAGCGCGAGGCGGGCGCGCTCGGTCAGCCCATCCTCGGTCGCGTACCCCAGCCAGCACACTCGCGATGGCAGGCCCTGGAAAGACACCTGTTCCTGAGCGAGGTCGATCCAGCGATGGAGACCGTCTTTCTCCGGAAACAGTTCCTTGACTGCATTATCAGTCCGGTGGATGTCCGCGGGATCGCCTGAGAGCGCGGCCCAGCGGAACGGCCCCTTGCCTTCACAGAACAGTGGGCGGATGTACGCGGGAACGAACCCCGGGAAATCGAACGCGCTGTCGAGGTCGCGCTGGTCCTCGACCTGCCCGCGGATGTTGTTGCCGTACTCGAAGGCGATGGCACCCCTGTCCTGCAGTTCCAGAATGCCCTCGACGTGTCGCGCCATCGTATCGAGGCTCTCCGCGACGTACGTCTCGGGGTCGCGTTCGCGGAGCCGGTCGGCTTCTTCGACGGTGTAGCCAGCGGGGTAGTATCCTTCCAGTTCGTCGTGCGCGCTCGTCTGGTCAGTCACTACATCGGGGACGAACCCCATCTCCAGCATCTCCGCAAGCATATCCGCGGCGTTCATGTGGACACCGATGCTGTAGGGCTCACCGTTCGCCGCGGCCTCCTGTGCGCGCTCGATAGCCGCCGCGAGATTGTCGGTCTTCTCCTGACAGTACCCCGTCTCGATGCGCCGGTCGATACGGTCCTCGTCGACTTCGGCCGCGATACAGACGCCGTGGTTCATCGTCACCGCGAGCGGTTGCGCGCCGCCCATTCCCCCGAGGCCGCCGGTGACGACAATCTTCCCGCGGAGGCCGTCGTTATCTGGGTAGTGTTTCCGGGCAAGCGCGGCCAGCGTTTCGTAGGTCCCCTGAATGATGCCCTGCGTGCCGATGTAGGCCCACGAACCGGCGGTCATCTGGCCGTACATGATCTGCCCCTTCGCTTCGAGTTCGTGGAAATGCTCCCAGTTGTCCCATTTGCCGACGAGGTTCGAGTTTGCGATGAGGACGCGTGGGGCTTTCTCGTGAGTCTCGAACCGACCGACCGGCTTGCCGCTCTGGACGAGGAGGGTTTCGGTGTTGCCGAGTTCGCGGAGCTCGTCGACAATGGTGTCGTAGGCGTCCCACGACCGGGCCGCACGCCCCGTCCCGCCGTACACGACCAGCTCTTCCGGCTTCTCGGCGACTTCAGGGTCGAGGTTGTTGTTCAGCATCCGCAGTGCGGCCTCCTGTCGCCACCCTTCACACTCAATGTCGGTGCCGGTGGGCGCACCCTGGTACTCGCGCCACTGTTCTGAGGGAGTCCCGACGTCGTGGTCGGTGTCTGGGGCAGACTGCTGTGCCATACCACACCATTAGTAGAGAACCGTGTTAGCAGGTTATCACCGTTCGGAACTGTTTTTATATACCCATGTTAACCGATGACTATGTACGAGGTGATGTTCCGTGTCTACGGTGACGGGGCCTACGAGGCGGCAACCGACGGAACCGGCACACGCATCGAGTTGTGGTGTAACGACCACAGCGACCTGCTCCACGTTAGCGGTGGAGAGGTCGGGAACGTCATCGAGCAGGTCCGCAACACCGTTGGTATCGGGGAGCGTCTGGAAAACGGCGACGAGCAGGTGCTGGTGACTGAGGAGTGTCTGAAAGCACAGCTCGACAACAACGTCGAGCGCTTTCTGGCGAACGAAGGCTGTCTGCTCGTCCCGCCGTTGAAATACGCTAGTGGCGGCAAGCTCGTCCGAGCACTCGGTCTCAGCCCCGACGCACTGACCAGGGTGTACCAGTCCCTGGCAGGACAGTTCGACGTTACCGTCGAATCAAAACGTGAAATTAGCTCTGTAACCCCGGATGCACCGCTTTTGACCGTCGATGCTATGCTCCCAGACCTGTCGCCGCGGCAGCGCGAGGTGTTCCTGACGGCGTACGAGCAGGGGTACTACGAACTGCCCCGCGAGACGACAACAGCGGCTATCGCTGAGCAGGTGGGCGTAGAGCGCCGAACAGCGGAGGATCATCTGCGGCGGGCGGAGAAGAAACTGGCCGAAGCGCTGGTCGAATTCCTATAGGAGGCCCAGAGCGGCGAGAGCGTGGGTAATGCCGGCGACGAGCGGCACGAGGAGCACTGTTCGCATGATGAACAACGCCACAAGGTCCCGAAACCGGATGGGGACGTCACTGAACATATCCATCATCATCGGGCCGACGCTGGAGAAGAAGATGAGCTGCGAGACGGCCAGCACGCCGACGAAGAACTTTGCCTTCACCGCCGTCTCAGACACGAGCAGGACGGGGACGTACATCTCGGTGATACCGACGATGGTCGCCGGCGCGACCACCGCTGCGTTCGGGATCCCGAGCGCAGCGATGACCGGCGTTAGCGGACGACCGAGAATGTCGAAGAGTGGGGTGTGTGCCGAGAGCAGCGTTGCGGCGAGTCCGACAGCAAGGATGGTTCCTAGGATGAGACTAGTGAGCTTCAGGCCATCGACGAAGCCCCGCTTGGCTGCCTGCGCGAACGTCTCGCCTTCCTTGGCCTTCCCGACGGCCTCGCTGACCGCCAGTCGGATATAATCCACCGGCGTTCCGGAGAACGCGAGCTCCGGGTCAGGCTCAGCGATGTACTCTTCGGGAATTCTGGAGATCGGCGGCACCCGGACCAGAATCACACCGGTGACGACGACACAGAAAAAGTACGCCCCGAAGATCAGTGGGAACTTCGGGAGCATATCGAGCGTGGCGGCGACGACGCCGACGAAGCCGATTGACACCGTCGAAAAGCACGTCGCGATGGTAAACACGTCGCGCTTGTGGTAGCCACCGGCTTCGAAGACATTGCGGGTGACGTAGAGGCCGACGCTGTAGGAGCCGACCCACGATGCGAGGCTGTCCAGTGCAGCACGCCCCGGGACTCTGAACAGCGGGCGCATTACCGGCCTCGCGAGCGTTCCGACGAACTCCAGCCCGCCGAGTTCGACGAAGATCGTGATGAAGATGGCTCCGATGGGGATGATGACGCCAACGCTGTACACCAGCGTTCCCCACATCAGCCCGCCGGTACTGGGCGTGTGGAGCCACTCGGGCCCGAGCTTGAAGAACATCACCGGCGCGATGAGTACGCCGGCGACTCGGAGTGCCCAAAAGACTCCTGAGGTCTCGAATGATGACAGGTCGTACCCCGCGACCTCGCCGTCACTGGCCATCGCAAACGTCGTCAGTATCCCACCGGCGAGGATGATAGCCAGCGAGTAGATGCCAACGACATCCGGGAACGACCCGGTTATGTTGCTGACGACGATATCGAACGGGACTGTAACTTCACCCTGGTACGGGACCGGCAGAAGAAAGAACACCCCACCGATGAGAAACGCGATCAGGAACTTCAGCACCGGCCACGCTTCGTATTCGTGCAGGTCGATATCGTCGATATCTCTTGCCGCCGGTTCAGTGTCAACCGTGTACGTGTTGCCTGTTTCGGTAGACATTACCAAACAATACTCTCATTTGATAGTTAGTCCTGAAACCACCGCATGGAACCATTTATATGACAGCTACCCACCCCAGTACCACTGCGCCGGGATTCAGTAAACAGACGAGGGCATCAGAACGACTATGTACCACCGGCAGATATTACTAAGTGGTATGAGCGATTCCGATTCATTCGAACAGTTCAGTGATGTCGGCGAAGCAGAGGTTACACGCGCAATCGGGCAGGAATGGACCGAGGAGTTCATGGACTTCTCGGACTCCGATGTCATCATTGTCGGCGGCGGCCCATCGGGACTGATGGCCGCGAAGGAACTCGCCGAGCGCGGCGTGCAGGTGATGGTCGTCGAGAAGAACAACTACCTCGGTGGCGGCTTCTGGCTCGGCGGCTTCCTGATGAACAAGGTCACCGTCCGTGACCCGGCCCAGCAGGTGCTGGACGAACTTGAAGTCGACCACAAACAGTCCAAGGACAGTGAGGGTCTCTACGTCGCCAACGGACCTGAAGCCTGTTCCGGCCTCATCAAGGCCGCCTGCGACGCCGGCGCGAAGATGCAGAACATGACGGAGTTCACCGACATCGTCATCCGCGAGGACCACCGCGTCGGCGGTATCGTGATGAACTGGACGCCTGTCCACGCGCTACCCCGAGAAATCACCTGCGTTGACCCGATCGCCGTCGAGGCCGACCTCGTCATCGACGCGACCGGCCACGACGCGATGGCGGTCAAGAAACTCGATGAGCGCGGCGTCCTCAACGCGCCGGGCCTCGAAGACGAAGCCAGCGGCATGGATCAGACCGACGACGATACCTATGGCGCGCCCGGCCACGACTCGCCCGGCCACGACTCAATGTGGGTCGGCGAGAGCGAGGACGCTGTCGTCGAACACACCGGCCTCGCCCACGATGGCCTCGTCGTTACTGGCATGGCCACCGCGACCACCTACGGCCTCCCGCGGATGGGGCCTACGTTCGGTGCCATGCTCGTCTCCGGCAAGCGCGCCGCGCAGGTCGCGCTTGATGAACTTGAAGTCGACGCCGAGCCGGTCGACGTTACGAGCCGCGACGCAACCCCCGCTGACGACTGAAATCCTCCCACGCCCCTCTGGTTTTTATACGGCTAGTTTTTCTCGATTTAGTTATCTATTCAATCCATAATATCGCACTAATACAAACAATTATGCAAGCGTGCGACAATTATGTTAGTAATTATCAACCAATGTCCGAAGAGATGCAGCGGAGCGACAACCACAGGCCTGGCGAGTCAGTCGGCGGCGAAATCTCGGTCCACCTCTGGAGTCGGCGGCCGGTCTGTGGCCCCCGAACGACAGCCATTGACCGGTTCACAGAACTCGCCGCAACGGGAATTGTCGATGACTTCGATATCCAGACGTGGCCCGAGGAAATTCCCGTATCCCAGCGGACCGAACACGGAGAGGTGCTGGCGACTGTCGACCGGTACGAACAGTGGGCAACGGAACGTGGGCTGAGTCTCCGACCGCCGTTCGAGACGCGGACCTCGTCGCTACTCGTCGGCGGCAGTACCGAGGTGCTTCGACTCCCGATGATAGCCGTCGCCGTCTACGCAAACGACGATCTTGTCGGCGTGTACCCGTGTACTGATGGGGAGACAACGTGGTCCGTGACTGATTGCATCGACGCGCTCACGACGGAACCGGCCGGGCTTCCCCACCAGTCCGAGTCCTGATATCCCCTCGGGACGACACACTCTGTCGCCGATGGCGTCCAGTATAGCGCTGCTTTGCCGAGCCCGTCCCTGATTCTGGAGCGCCAGATTGACCTGTCCGCTCTGGTTCTCTACTCTGGCGACTACTCAACAGAGGAGAATAACGGATACACAAACGGTATTAGTGCCCGATACCACTTACCAATACAATGGAGTCCGTGACGCTGTACCGCGCTCCGACAGCGGTCGCCGACACCGACGCCATCGCTGACTGGCTCGACGCGCGGGTCGAGGCTACTGTCTCCGTCCGGGACCGGTTTCTCTCGCTGCACGGCGACTCGGCGCTAGCGGAGTCGTTCGCCAAGGGGCGGGTACTCTCGTCGTACGACCGCGAGACCGGGAACACGATGCTGGGTATCGTCCGCTATGAGGAACGAGCCCTCGAATCGCCTGAACGGGCCGGCGGCGTCATCTACGACGGGCTGGCGGTCCAGCAGGCGCTCCACGAGCGACTCCCCGAGTCCGAGCGGTCACTCGACCACCTCCACGTCCCGCTGCTGGACCGCGTCGTCGGGACTTGGGGCGACCACGACGGTCGCTGGCACAAGCGCGTGAACGTCCTCGGCCAGCCCGCTATCGTCTCGGTGCCGGGGCTGTACGAGGCCCCCGCAAAGCCTGAGCAGTACTACAAGGAACAGCAGAAACACGCCCTGCTCGGTGGCGGCACACCGCCCCGGGAGGTGCTCGAAAACGAGGTCGAAGGAGCGTTCCTCGTCGAGGATGACCCGCGGACAACCGACGCTATCAAGGGGTACGTCCTGCAGGCCTACCACTACCTCGACACAGGCGAGGCGTTCTGTGACGAGGACACCTGCCGGCTTCACAATCCGCACCGCCAGCCAGGCGTCGTCGCCGCGCAGCTACGAGAGCCCGAATTCTGTCCGGAACACGCTGAGCGGTACCGGCCATAGCAATCTGTCCCACCGCGCCGGTTACGGCACAGTTCCACACAGCAGGCCGAGAAACCCCCCAGCGAAGGTCTCATACCGTCTGTCCACCGTCCGCTCGGTGAGTCGCTCGCGCGCCGCACGCACCCGCCGCTCGAACGCGCTGGCGTGTGATTGCGTCGATAGCCGCGTCCCCGGCGCAGAAAGTCGGACGAACCCCTCAAACGCGAGATTCAGCGGCGCGGCGAGAGCGCTGGGGCTCCGCTGGAAGTTCAGCAGTGCCACGTGGCCACCAGGGGCGACACTGTCGCACCACGCGTCGACCGCCGCCGCAGGGTCCTCGAAGATGCCGGCGACGAATGTCGCCAGAACGGCATCGGCCGCTCGAACTGGTGGGCGAGCGGCGTCGGCCTGCACGTAGTGGACGGCTTCGCCGGTTCTGGCGGGCCGTTCGCGTGCGCGGTCAAGCATCTCCCGTGTCACGTCGATACCGACGATCCGACCCGATGGCCCGACTCGCTCGCGGAGCGCCGGCACGTTCGCGCCAGTGCCACAACCCATCTCGATGACGGTGTCGCCGGGTGCAAGCGCCAGCGAGCCCGCCGTTCGGTCGCGCCAGGACGCAACGCCGGGCGCATTCGCTACCCAGTCATACACCCGCGCCCACCGGCCGTAGAACGATTGCGCGTCCGTCACAGGATTTCGCGCGCCGTTTCAGCGACCGCCACAGCGTCGTCGCCGAGCAGGTACACCACCGGCTCAATCCCCATTGCGCCGGTGTGATAGAGCACGTCGACAGCTGGGTCGTCAGTCAGGGCGGCCGCGACAGCCGGCTCGACACTCTCCTCGGCGTCGAACTCGACCACAGTCAGGCCCGCGTCTCGGAGCGCGGTCACGACGCCGTCGTCGTACCGGACGTTCAACACCGCGCGGGCGTCGGTCCCGGCGGCCCGTGCCGCCAGCAACAGCGACGCGACATGCTCGCTGACGCCGAACTCCGGGTCCGCCGGAATCGTTGCCCGTCCTTTCACGTCGAGAATCCGCCCCGGAACGGCGGCCACGTCCTCGATGCTGTCGGCCTCGGGGAGAGACTGGACGAGGTTCGACCCCACTGCCGGGATAAGCGTCGCGAACCCGCTGGTGTTTTCCAGCACGCTGAGTCCGCGCCGTACCGATGCGAGCGTCCGTTCGGCTGATCGGAGCTGTGAGTCCGGGTCGTGAACGGCGAACTCGTCGTCGTAGTCGCCCAGCTCCGGAACCGCGTCCTCGTGTAACTGCGCGAGGACGCCGCCCTGTTCGAGTTCGCGGATGAACACTTCCGTTTCGACCAGTGCTTGAACAGAACTCATATCGCCATCGGCCAGCCCGTCAGCCAGTCGCTCGACGAGTTCCGCAAGCCCGCGGTGGGCCAGCAGGTCGTCGTGGCGCGCCACGTCGCCGTGGACGTACTTCGAAACTGCGCTCTGGCTGATTCCCAGCAGGTCAGCGACTTCCGACTGTGTCAGCCCGCGCTCTCTGAGGGCGTCGGCCAGTAACGATCGAAACGTCGGCAGGAAGTCATCGACGACGATTTCCTCGATGAACCGCATCTATTGGTCGCCTCCGAACTCACTCGCTAGCAGCCGAGACTTACGGCCCGCTCGCAGTGCTCGCGGTCCGCTCATTGGTCGCCTCCGAACTCGACCTCGTTTCTCACCGATATTGTGCTGCCGCGCATTGCGGGCATCACTGATCGCCTCCGAACTCGCGATCTCCCTGTATCTTGCTTGCCTGCGGCCCGGACTGGCCCTGATACTTCGAGCCGCGCTCGGCCCCATACGGACGGTCAGCAGGCGTCTTGAGCTCCGTGAAGGTAAGCTGCGAGATTCGCATTCCGGGCGTGAGCGCGACAGGCGCAGTGCCGAGGTTCGACAGTTCGAGCGTGATCTGTCCCTCGTAGCCAGGGTCACACAGGCCGGCCGTCGCGTGTACCACAATCGCCAGTCGGCCCAGCGATGAGCGTCCTTCAACGTGGGCGATGAGGTCGTCGGGGATGGCGACGCGCTCGTGTGTCGTCCCAAGCACGAAATCGCCGGGGTGGAGAATGAACTCCCCACCTTCCTCGATGACGGTTTCCTCAACGTAGTCGGCGACTTCGTCCTCCGAGTTCGGGTGGATACAGGGGATGTTGGCGTGCTGGAACTCCAAGAACTCATGCCCGAGGCGGAGGTCGACGCTGGCGGGCTGAATCTGGATATCCGGGTCGTCGAGCGGTTCGACGACAAGGTCACCCTGCTCCAGCCGTCGGAGAATATCCGCATCTGAGAGTATCATGAGAATGGCGTGTGCGGCCGGAAGCCTAAACTCCCCGATTCTCGTGCTGCTGGCTGTCCCCGTTTGAAGATATTCGCGGTGGCGGAGTTTTTGACAGGCGTCAGCCGACAGTGTTAGGCGGCTATCACGGGGAGCGTCGCGGCGATAACAGCGATGGCGACCGCCGCGTACCTGCTGATCTCGTGGACGACCCGGAGGCCGCCGGCCCAGACGTACGCCTGCCAGGCTGCAGTACTGATCTGTATTGTGAGAAATACAAGCCCGGAGAGGCCGTTTTGTAGGCTCTGCACCTGTTCGAGGAACATCTCCGGCGAAGACGCGGCGAGGTCGGAGCTGGCAGCGAAGAAGACGAGTGCAGCACTGCCGACGGCAACGCCAACAACGGACGGGAGCAGTCCCCAGGCGGTGATCTCCGCTGTCTCGCCGAACCGGCCGGAGCCACCGGCTATCTTCGCACCGAGATATAGACCAAGCATCAATCCGACCCAGACGATCATAAAGCCGATAAACAGCCCCGGAAGGATCTCAGCCGCAGCGTCCCAGATAAGCGACCCGACTTCGACAGTTTTCGTCGCCGGTTCGTCACAGCCGGAAACGGTTATTCCGCCGACACCGCCGTCTTCGCACATCTGCTCCGGGGGTCGTGCGGGATTGTCTCTCTCGACAGTGCCGGTGAACTGCGCAGCGAACAGTCGGAGCGCGATTCCGAGAACGACTGTGACGGCGAGGGCGATGCCGAGAGCGAGGCCACCGCCACGGAATCCGTTTAGCTGGTCGCGTCGTTGCTCGAAGAACGCGCCCGGTCGCAGGAGAAACGTTCGGATGGTGGAGGGCATCTCCGGGGTGTGCTCGGCCACGGCGTATGTACTCTATGGTATGTGCAACCGTGGAGGGAGTCCGACGGGAGTTTAAGTACGGGTGGCCATGTAATCGTATGAAGCAGGCTATCGTCGCGCGGGCCGACATCGGTATGGGCGAGGGCAAACTCGCCGCCCAGGTTGCCCACGCCTCGCTGTCGGCCTACGAGGACGCCGGCCCGAAGCCCCGCAAAGCCTGGAAGGGCGCGGGGCAGAAGAAAGTCGTCCTGAAGGCCACCAGCGAGTCCGAGCTGTTCGAACTCGCGGACGTGGCCGAGCGCGAAGGCCTGCCGCATGCGGTCGTCCGGGACGCCGGCCACACACAGCTCGATCCGGGGACTGTTACGGCACTCGCCGTCGGCCCCGCCGAGGACGAGCTGGTGGACCGCGTCACCGGCGACCTGCCGCTGTTCTGAGGGCAGCGGCCCGCGATACGGTTATATAAGAGCAACCCTAACCTCAGGTGAACAACAACACGATACATTATGCAAGGAAACGAACAACAGGCCTACGACCGCGGGATTACCATCTTCTCCCCGGACGGACGCCTCTACCAGGTCGAGTACGCACGAGAAGCTGTCAAGCGCGGAACCGCAAGCGTGGGAGTTCGCACCAAGGACGGCGTGGTCATCGCCGCCGACCGCCACGCCCGGTCGCCGCTCATCGAGCGCGACAGCATCGAGAAGATCCACGAGATCGACTCCCATGTCGGTGTCGCTAGCGCGGGTCACGTGGCCGACGCACGCCAGCTTATCGACGTGGCGCGCCGGCAGTCACAGGTCAACCGCCTACGCTACGACGAGCCGGCCTCCGTCGAGTCCCTGACCAAGGAGATCACGGATTACATCCAGCAGTACACTCAGACCGGCGGCGCACGCCCGTTCGGTGTCGCACTGCTGGTCGCCGGTATCGAGGACGGCGAACCGCGCCTCTTCGAGACAGACCCCTCGGGGACGCCCTACGAGTGGCAGGCTGTCGCCATCGGCGGCTCCCGCGAGGACATTCAGTCGTTCCTCGAAGACGAGTACGCCGAGGAGATGGACCTCGAAGGCGGCATCGAACTCGCGCTCCGGGCGCTGGCCTCGGTCAACGAGGACGGCCTCGACGCGACTGGTGTCGACATCGCCACCATCGATGTGGAAAGCGAACAGTTCGAAAAGCTCGCCGAGGACGACATCGCCGAGCGGCTTGAAGAGTTCGAACTCGGAGGTGAGGAATAATGTACGACCCTGAGAACCGACTGACTGACGCCTACCAACCCGAAGTCGGCACACTGCCGAACGAGGACGGCGGCCGCGACGAGGAGAACGTCGTCAAGACCGGCACGACGACTGTCGGCCTCTCGACGGAGAACGGCGTCATCATCGCGACGGACCGGCGCGCCTCTCTCGGTGGCCGCTTCGTTTCGAACAAGCAGGTCCAGAAGGTCGAGCAGATTCACCCGACGGCCGCGATGACGCTGGTCGGCAGTGTCGGCGGGGCGCAGTCGTTCATCCGCTCGCTGCGCGCCGAGGCCGACCTCTACGAGGTCCGCCGCGACGAACCGCTCTCGATTCACGCGCTGGCGACACTGGCGGGCAACTTCGCCCGCGGCGGCCCGTACTTCGCTATCAACCCCATCGTCGGCGGCGTCGACGAAGAGGGGAGCCATGTCTACAGCGTCGACCCCGCTGGCGGCGTGCTCGAAGACGACTACACCGTCACCGGCTCCGGGACGATGGTCGCGACGGGGACCATCGAAGGGCAGTACGACCACGATATGAGCCTCTCCGAGGCCCGTGACCTGGCGATCCGTGCGGTCAACGCCGCAGCCGAGCGTGACACCGGGTCCGGAAACGGCGTCGTGCTCGCGGAAATCACCGACGAGGGCGTCGAAATCGACGCCTTCGACGACTACGAGTCGGCCGAATAACCGGGCTGTCTCGGTCGTCTCTTTCTCTGCGGTCGGCTGTCCCCGACTAGTTGCGGCTCAGTCCCGCGGCACGACCCGCATCGGGTAGTCGGACTGCCGCATGATATCTTGGGCGACGCTGCCGAAGATGAGCCGGTCGGTCTGGCTCCGCTTGCGAACACCGATAACAAGTTCGTCGGCATCGACCTCCTCGGCGATATCGAAGATATCCTCAGCCGGGCTGTTTCCCCGGATTATCTGATAGGTTTCGACAGACACTTGATCGCCCAGTCGGTCCGAGACGACGTTTAGTGCGGCCTTGCCATCGGCGACCGCGTCCGGTGGTGTCCTGTCTCCACCCGGCTGTGAGTTGACCGCGTACACACTGTCTTCCGGGTTGAGGACGCCTTCGAGGTACGAACACAGTGTCTGGCTGACTGTCTCGGAGTTCGTCGCGAGCACGAAGGTCTGCATATGCGATGTTCCACACCCATCATGATAAGTATGTGTCTTGTTACCGCGAACCGTATTATGCTCAGACTCTCACGGCAGTCGACTACTCGGTCAAGACTAGCCAGCCGACAGCGAGGAAGACGGCGAGCACGAGCAGAATCGACCCCCAGGCCAGTGCCGCGAACGCCGTCGACCCGAGCGCGGCCAGAGCGACGATGGCTGACGGCGTCATTGCTCGGACCCCCCGTCAGCCACCGGCTCGTCGAGCGCTCGGACCTCCCGCCCGAGGCTGTCGAGGTCGGCGTCGGCTCCACCGAGAACGGTCGCCGCGACGGTGAGAGCGGCCGAGACGAGGGTCGCGCCGGCAAAGGCGAGCAGGAACGACGGCGCTGGCAGCATACTCCCGACGCCCGGTATGGCGGCGACGAGGCCGCGGAGTGATGGGAAGTAGATGAACCCGACGAGTAGCCCCGCAATACCCGAGACCACCGCGCCCGGACCAGTGAGTCGCTCGGTGTAGAGGCCGGCCAGGAACGGGACGAAGACGCCGGCGGCCAGCAGGTCTGCCGTCAGGAACAACTGGAGGACGCTGTACCCCTGCGCACCGATGAACATCGCGGCGAGCGCAACAGCGACCGTCAGCCCGCGGCCACCGAGCCACAGGGTCCGCTGGTCGGGGTCGTCTAGGAGTCGAGCGAGGTCGGCGGTGACGACGCTGGCGATGGCGTTGAACATCGTATCGGCCGAGCTCATCACCAGCAGGACAGCGAGGACGACAACGGCGAGGGTCACCCATGTCGGGAACGCCTCCGCGAGCACGAGGAAGAAGGCGATGCTTGCGGACCCAGACTCAGTGAGTCCCAGCCCCGTGGCGGCGATACCGAACAGCCCCGACAGCAGGAGCATCGGGACGACGACGAGGGCGGCAATTCCCATCCCACGCCGCAAGGCTCCCTCGCCGTCGGCGGCGTACACCCGTTGCCAGACGCCCTGATTCAGCATGTTCGCGCCCAGCAGAGCGAAGGCCACGTACAGCCCGAACTCCAGGCCGGGACCGAACGTCGGGTCGAGCAGTGTCGGGTCAGCCGAGACCACCGTCGCGTGGAATTCGCTCGTGCCACCAAGCGAGAGAAGCGCCCCGCCGAAGCCGACGGCCAGAAGCGGGAGGATGACCAGCGTCTGGACGGTGTCAGTGACGATGCTGGCAAGCAGACCGCCGTAGGTCGTGTAGACGAGGACGAAGCTGCCGATGAGTAGCGAGGTTTGCCAGAGCGGTACATCTGCGACGAGCGCGAGCGCACCGGCGATGCCGGTCATTTCTGCGGCGAGGAAGATGAACATATAAAACACCGAGACCAGCAGGACGAGCAGGTACATCCCGGAGCCAAAGCGGGCGTAGGCGAACTCCGTCAGCGAATGGCCCGCGGGCATCACCTCGCGGATGCGAGCGCCGACGGGAATAAAGAGAAGGAGCGGAATCGCACTGCCGATGGCGTAGCCCAGCACGGCGGGCAGCCCGCCGAAGGCGGCACCGGCCTCAGCCGGACTGAGGAGGATCCAGACCCCCATCATCGACGCGATGACCGTCGCGGCGAGGGTCCCGCTGCCGGCCGAGTCGCGGGCAGAGATGTATGTCTCCACCGAGTCGATACGACCGCGGGCGGCGAAGAGGCCAATGCCGGTGAACACGAGTACGGTCGCCGCGGTCAGGCCGAGGACCACAGCCGAAGAAGCCATCTACGGGCTCACCTCGCTGTCAACTGTTGCTTGGGGCTTCTCGTAGGCCGTCTCGAAGAACTGTCGTTCGAGCGTGACCGTGCGGTCGAACAGCGACGCGACGCGGGCTTCCTGGCGGGGCGAAAGTGTCGGCCCGGCGGCGTCGAGTTCGCCACGGAGCCAGTCGACGAACGCGACGAAGGACTCGACGGCGTGGAGGTCCACCCACTCGGCGAAGTAGAACGGCAGGCCCACCCCCGCGCTGGGAAGGCCGTTGCTGTCCGGGTCACCGTAGTCCGTGGCGACCGCCGTCGCCCACGACTCGTATATCCACTCTGCCGGGACGAGGACGGCCAGCGTCTCGGCATACCCGCCTTCTCGTGCGGCACGACCCAGCAGGTCGATGAACGCCGCCGTCGAATCCGTCGGCTCTGGGTTTTGCCAGCGCGAATCGGCGACGCCCAGCGCGGCGAAAGACCGCTCAAAGTAGTCGTCTTCCTCGTCGGTCACAGTATCGAGGAACTCGACAAACTGTCGTTTGGCGGCCATATCCGGCGCCTGGCCGACCGCATGGCCGAACGTGCCGACGAGTTCGTCGACGAACGCGTAGTCCTGTACCAGATACTCGGCGAACGCGTCTTCGTCGAGCGTGCCGGCACCGAGTTCCTCGACAAACCGGTGTTCGACAGCGGCGTCCCAGTTTGGCTGACTCTGCTCCCGAAGCCAGTCGGTGAACCGGGGATCATCGGTTCGCTCGGCGTACGCAGAGTATGTTTCGGCCGTCGTCATAGCTCCCACCCCTCCTGCGTGTAGGCCATCTCCCAGAACCGGTGTTCGAGTTTCGCGCTCGTGCGGAACGCGTCTTCCATGATGTCGTGTTGGCCGGGATACCGCTCGCCACAGCGGTCGACGTACGCCCGACACCAGCCCGTCGCCTCGCGGAAGTCGTCGCTGGTGTACATCTCAATGAACGGCGTGTACCGGTGCTCGTCGTCGGCCAGGTCGGCCATGTGTTCAGCCACGTCGAGATAGCCCTGCATACAGGGGTACAGCGCGGCGGCAATCTCCGCCTCGTGCCCCTCGTAGGCTGTCCGAACGAGGAAGTTCGTGTACGCGAGACAGGTCGGGGCCTTCTCGGTTTCCTCCAGTTCGCGCCGCGAGATGCCGTAGTTCGACGCGAACTCCCGATGGAGGTCCATCTCGGTGTCGAGCACCTGATGGGCGACCCCGAGCAGATGCGTCATCGTCGACTCGTCGCCGGCCGTCGCCCCGGCGAGCGCGAACAACCGCGCGTAGTCCTGCAGGTACCGGTAGTCCTGTTTCACCCAGTGTTTGAACGCCGCCTCGTCGAGCGTCCCGTCGGCCAGTTCGCGGACAAACGGGTGGTCCTTTTGTGCGTCCCAGATGTCCTCACCGATATCGAGCAGGTGGTCACTGAATGCCATTGGTAGCCAATACAACAAACTCCGACGTATTATATCCTGCTAATACAACTAAGTTGTATATGCGTGAATGAGTAGCGCATGCAGTGAGCTGTGTGATCTGAGCGTCTCGGGGCCTTTTTGCTACCGGCAGTCACAGCTACGCAGTCGACCGACAACGTTGGTAGTCCCAACTGCTAAGCGAACTACGTCCCTCACTCCTGGCAATGACACTGCAGTTACCGAGCGAAATCGTGGTCGAGCGGTTCCTTCCGACGGCCCGGGCGATGCTTGCCACGAAACTCGACGAGAAGGGATGGACCCAGCAGGAAATCGCCGACCAGCTCGGCGTGACACAGGCCGCAGTGAGCAAATACGGCAGCGGTTCGGTCACCATCGAGGAGCGATTCCGGGAGGACACCCGGATGCAACAGACCATCGAGCGGATCGCCGACGGGCTCGCCGCGGGTGAGATGGACGAGTACGCGGTGCTGGGCGAGCTACTCGCTCTGGTACAGGAGTTCGAGGACCGGGGGCCCATCTGTGCGGTCCATGAGGAGGAAATGCCGGCGCTGCAGGGGATGGGCTGTGATCTCTGTGTGCGGGGGACAGACACCGCGGTGCAGGCGGAACGGACTGTCCTGTCGTCGGTCCGACGAGCGACGCGACTGCTGGCCGACAGCGGCTTCGTCGCCGATGCCATCCCGAATGTGGGAATGAACGTCGGCATGGCGCTGCCGGACGCCGAAGACGCACTCGACGTGGCAGCAGTCCCCGGCCGGATTCACGACCTTCGGGGGCGGGTCAACGTCCCGTCGAACCCCGAGTTCGGCGCGTCGGAACACGTCGCGCGGACGATACTGGCCGCGATAGCGGTCGATCCCTCGCGCCGAGCGGCGCTCAATCTGACGACCGACGAGGCAGTTCTCGATGCTGCCCAAGAACGGGGTATCGAGCCGCTGGAGTTCGACGCCGGCTATGAGGACCGGGACGAACGGCTCGAAGCGGCCTTCCGCGAACGCGGCGATGTCCCCCGTGTCATCTACCACGGCGGCGCGTTCGGCATCGAGCCGATAACCTACGTTTTCGGTGAGTCGGCGGTCGAAGCTGCTGACCTCGCAATCGAACTTCTTGACGCTGCTGACACCTGAGCTGTCTCGTTCGCCGAGCCCATCAGAACCAGCTGGTCTCGGGGTCAATAGGGTTCTCGGGCTCCTCGCCCCGGAGTACCCGGATGACGTCTTCGGCCACCGTCTGTGTCAGTTCGACCCGGGACTCTTCGGAATACCACGCGACGTGGGGACTACATACGACGCTGTCGAGGTCGTGTAGCGGCGATTCTCCCGGTGGTTCTGTCTCGCGCACGTCCAGTCCGGCTCCGCCGAGGTCGCCGCCGACGAGCGTGTCGTACAGCGCAGTTTCGTCGACGAGCCCGCCCCTGGCCGTGTTCACGAGCAGCGCGTCGTCGCGCATTCGGTCGAGCGCGTCCGCGTCGATCATCCTGCGCGTCTCGTCGGTCAGCGGAGCGTGTAGCGAGACGATATCGGAATCGTTCAGCAGCGTCTCGAAGGTGACCGACTCAACGTCGAGGTCTCCCATCCGGTACTCGGGCGCGTACGGGTCGTAGGCGATAACGTCGACATCGAACCCACGAAGCTTCGCGGCGAACCGGCTGGCGAGCTTGCCGAAGGCGACGAGACCGACGGTGCTGCCGGCGAGGCGATGTATCGGCTGCCCGGCTCCCCACTCCCACTCGCCACGCTTGACCGAGCGGTCAAACGTGGGTATCTTCCGCAGGCAAGCGAGCATGAGTGCGAACGTGTGGGTCGATACTTCCTCGATAGAATAGTCCGGGACGTTGACGACCGTCACGCCAGCCTCGACTGCCGCCCGGACGTCGATGTTGTCCATGCCGATGCCGGCTCGGCCCACCACTTTGAGCGAGTCGGCGGCGTCGACGACCTCGGCCGTGACCTGCGTGCCGGCGTCGACGATCAATGCGTCTGCATCGTCCACTGCGCGTGCGACGGCCGCCGGCTTTTTCGCCGCTATCGTTTCGACAGTCGCGTCAACCGCGTCCAGCACTGCCGCCCGTGTCTCTTCATCCATCACTTTGGTGTCAGAGACGACGACATTGTATGACATACTCTGGCTTGCTGTGCCCACGAAATAAAATCATCTGTCAGGGGTGGTCCGGTCGTCGGAATCGCGTCACAGGACCACGGCTGTGCAACGGTGATCCGCACGGAACTGACAGAATAGTAGCAAACTTTTATGATATATTCGCGAGGAGGTGGCAACAGTATGTCAGCTGGTAACGCAGGTGAAACCGCTCTCGAACGTATCGGCTACCGACTCTCTGCGTGGGTGGAACGGTGGATGCCCAGCCCGTTCCTGTTCGCGCTCATCCTCAGCTACGTCGTATTTCTGGCCGGCGTCGGCCTCACTGGATCCGGGCCAATCGAGATGGTCCAGTTCTGGTATGACGGTTTCTGGGCCTTCCTGACGTTCTCAATGCAGATGGTCCTCATCCTGATGACGGGCTTCGTCGTCGCGTACCATCCGCGTGTCAACGCCGGTATCCGCCGGCTGACAGAGATACCCAGCACCGGAAAGCAGGCGGTCGTCCTCGTCGGTCTGTTGACGATGCTGCTTGGCTGGGTGCACTGGGGACTGAGCCTCATCCTCGGCGCGATCTTCGCCCGGGAGATGGGCAAGACCGCCCACGAGAACGGCATCGATGTCCACTATCCGGTCCTCTGTGTCGCGGGCTATCTCGGCCTCGGCCTCACCTGGCACTGGGGGCTGTCCGGGTCCGCGCCGCTCCTGCTCGCGACGGACGGCAACGAGTTCATCCAGCAGGGCGTCATCGATGTCGTTGTCTCAGCCTCGGAGACCATCTTCCACCCCTACGGCCTCATTCTGACCGGCCTGTCGATAGCCTACGCACTCGTCGTCCTCTACGTCATCACGCCGACCGGAGATCAGGCGCGGGGCATCACCCACTACATCCCCGAAGACGACCTGTTCGAGTCTGCGAGTGACGGCGGCGTGGAAGCAACTGCCACCACCAATCCGGTCCCAGCCGAGCGCCTCAACCACAGTCGCGTTCTCGGCGGGATTATTGGATTGACCGGCATCGCGCTGGTCGCCTCACAGTTCATCGAGTCCGGTATCGACGCACTCGGACTGAACATCGTCAACTTCGGCTTTCTGACGATTGGCATCTTCATCTACATGGACCCACAGACCTATAGAGAGAAGTTCGGCGAGGCGGCGACCGCCGCGTCGGGCATCGTGCTGCTCTTTCCGTTCTTTGCCGGAATTCAGGGGATGATGGCAACCTCCGGGCTGGCACAGTTAATGGCCAACGCGCTTATCTCGGTTTCGACGACCCAGACGTTCCCGGTCATCGCCTGGCTCACTGGCGCAACGGTCAACATCTTCGCACCGTCTGGCGGCGGCGAGTGGATAATCCTCGGACCACCGGTTCTCGAAGCCGCGCAGAACCTCGGCGTCCCGGCCGGGCAGGCGACGATGGCATACGCCGTTGGTGACGCTCACACGAACCTCCTGAACCCTTTCTGGGCGCTGCCGTTGCTCGCCATCACCCGCATCAAGGCCCGTGAGATGTTCGGCTACGCCATCGCGATGTTGCTCGCGCTCACGCCGTTCCTGGCTGTCGTGCTGTTCGTCTTGCCGTACTGAGCAGGGCTGTCCTCCGGTGGGACAGCGAGGGCTACTTGCCCCTTCTTCGAGCGTTAAGTTGTTGGGGAAACTGCACTCCGACAATGGCAACTGAGACAGGGACTGACGAGGACGTAGACCTGCTCGATTCTTTCCGACAGTTCTTCGCGCTGGAGCGGGACGTGCTCGTCCTGTCGCTATCCATGCTGGCGTTCAGCCTTGCGTTCCAGATGACGAGCCGGTACATACCCGAGTATATGCGGATTCTTGGAGCCAGTGCCGGCGTCATCGGCCTGTACGGGAGTGTCGGGAACCTCATCAGCGCGGTGTACCCCTATCCCGGGGGCGCAGTGTCGGACCGCATCGGCTCGCGGCTGGCGCTGACGGTCTTCGCGACGCTGGCGACGGTCGGCTTCGGCATTTGGTATCTCGCTTCGGTCATCGGCGATATCACGCTCGGCGCGACGACGCTACCGGCCTGGACGCTCGTCTTCGTCGGCCTCTTTCTCGCGCAGGCCTGGAAGTCCTTCGGGCTGGGCGCGACCTTCGCCATCGTCAAGCAGAGCGTCCCGCCGGAGCGACTGGCGATGGGATTTGCCAGCACGGAGATGTTCCGCCGCATTGGCTTCCTGCTCGGGCCCTTGGCCGCCGCGGCGCTGCTCGCGACGACTGCGACCTTCGTTGATGGCTTCCAGCGCGTGCTGTTGGTTGCGCTGGCCTGTGGTCTCGTCGCCACCGTCGCCCAGCACTTCCTCTATGACGCCAGCGAGGACACGCTCGGGAAATCCTTCGAAGGTGTCGACCAGATACTCGCCGACCTGCGGACGATGCCGGCGACGCTCCGCCCCCTTCTGGTCGCCGATACGCTCGTCCGCTTTGCCAACGGCATGGTGTACGTCTTCTTCGTCATCGTCGTCACCGAGTTCCTCTCCGTCGGGTTCACCGGCTTCGGCGTGCAACTGCGGCCTGATGCCTTCTTTGGCGTGCTGCTCGGCGTCGAGATGGTCGTCGCCATCCTTTCGATGGCTCCCGTGGCAAAACTCACCGAGTGGGCCGGTCTCAAGCCCGCTGTCGCACTCGGTTTTCTCGTTTACGCCGTCTTCCCGCTCCTGCTCATCTTCGCGCCGGGCAACCAGTGGGTGCTGGTGCTGCTGTTCGCGTTTTCTGGCCTGCGCTTTGCCGGCCTGCCCGCTCACAAGGCGCTCATCGTCGGCCCAGCAGAACAGGACGCTGGCGGCCGCGTCACCGGGACGTACTACCTGCTTCGGAACACGCTTGTCATCCCCAGCGCTGCGCTCGGTGGCTGGCTCTACGGCAGCGAGTGGGCAGTGGCTATCGGCGATGTCGTCATACAGGCCGGCCCAGAACTTGCCTTCGGCGTCGCAACGGTGGTCGGCCTTGTCGGTGTCGTTTACTTCATCGTCTTCGGCCGGGAGTTCGAGGCATACGAATGAACCGCTGTGCCGGCCTACCACTCCTCGCGTGGCGGGAACTCCTCGCCACAGCGCGGGCAGTACCGCATCGGTGCGCGGCCCTCCTGGCCGTCCCTGTCGAACGTAATCTCTCGTCCGCAACTCTCACATGCTAGCTTTGGCATCGTGGTGCTCTCCGGTCGCCCGCATAGCCACGACCTGTGCTAGATAGAGTATGTCCCGTGATAACACTAGGTATCGACTGAGAGATGGACCCACACCGAGTCCGCAAGCGCCAATCATAAGCGCCGAGCCGCGAACAGTCGACCAATGCAAGCGGCCCACCCAATCGAGCAGGCGGTCGGTATGGAGTACTACGTCAGCGACGCCGACGGGGTGGGCGGCCGCATCCGGTCGTCGCCCGCAGATTTCCGCGTTCGGGAACTGGAAGCGTTCGACACTGAACCGATCGACGCCAACACCGGGGCGTACCCGCATCTCGTCTTCCGGGCGGAACTGCGCAACTGGGAGACCAACGACTTCGCCAGCAAGCTCTCCGACCGATTAGGTATCTCCCGCGAGCGGGTGTCGTGGGCGGGGACGAAAGACAAGCGCGCGGTCACGACACAGCTATTCTCAGTGAAAGGGGTCGCAGCCGGGGACCTGCCGGAAATCGGCGGCACGGACATCGAGGTCATCGGTCGCGCTGGCCGCCCGATCCTCTTCGGCGACCTGGCGGGCAACGCCTTCGAGATAGTCGTCCGGGACACCGAGAACACAGATAACGCCGCCAGCGTCGTAGCGGACCTCCGGGCGTTCGCCAACGGGGACGACTCAGTGGCGAGCGAAGCCCGGTCCAGCGACGCCACGCTGCCTGACGGCGACACGACGGTCGGTGTGCCCAACTACTTCGGCCAGCAGCGATTCGGGTCGCGCCGACCGGTCACCCACGAAGTCGGGCTGGCCATTGCCCGCGGCGAGTGGAAGGATGCGGTCCTCGCCTACGTAGGAAACCCGAACGAGCGTGAACCGGAGTCGACGCAGGTGGCGCGAGCATACGTCGACGAAACCCACGACTGGGCCGGCGCGCTGGACAGGCTGCCCGGCGCGCTGGGCTATGAGCGCTCCATCTGTCATCGACTGGTCGAGAACGGGGCCGACGAGCCGGCGGACTTCCGCGAGGCACTGGAGGCGCTGCCGTCGAACCTCCAGTCGTTGTTCGTCAACGCCGCCCAGTCCTACGTCTTCAACCGCATCCTGTCGGAGCGGCTGGAACGGGGACTGCCGTTCGACCGCCCCGTCGAGGGCGATGTGGTCTGTTTCCGGGACAGCGACGCGCCCGAGGACTTCCCGATTCCGGACGCCGACCGCACCCAGCAGGTCACGGCGAAGCGGCTGTCGACCGTCGAGCGCCACTGCGAGCGCGGGAGGGCGTTTGTCACCGCACCACTGGTCGGGACCGAAACCGAGCTAGGCAGTGGTGAACCGGGCGATATCGCCCGTGAAGTCCTTGACGACGTGGGCCTTGAACAGAGCGACTTTGACCTTCCCGGAGCGTTCGACAGCGACGGGACGCGGCGGGCCATCCTGCTCCGGACGGACTTGGGAGTGGAACGTGACGGCGCCGACCTGACGTTCTCGTTCTCGCTGCCAAAGGGAAGCTACGCGACGGTCCTCCTCCGGGAGTTCCGGAAAGGCGACCCGGGCGCGTAGCGGTTCGACCGTGCTCGGCAACTGATGCGGAATATGCAACGGTTAAGTCCGGCCACACACGCCATCTCGTATGGGCGAGCTACCGGACGAGTTCTCGTGTACCATCACCGACTGGGAGTACATCTACGGCCTCTGTCGAGACGTGGCCAACGACGTGAAAGCCGCCGAGTTCGAGCCCGACGTGGTCGTCGCGCTGGCACGGGGCGGCTGGTTCGGCGGGCGCTGTCTCTGTGACTTCCTCGGGCTGGACGACCTGGCGAGCCTGAAAGTCGAACACTACGTCGGGACCGCGGCGAAAGGCGAGGAGGCACAGGTGAAATATCCGCTGGCCGACGGCGCGGTCAAGGGGAAGGACGTGCTGGTTGTCGACGACATCGCCGACACCGGCCAGTCCATCGAAACGGCCGCCGAATGCGTGCGTGACCGAAACCCAAGCAGTGTCCGGACGGCGACGCTCCAGTTACTCCAGACCAGCGACCACGAACCGGAGTTCGTCGGCGAGTCCCTCGACGAGTGGACCTGGGTCGTCTACCCCTGGAACTTCGTCGAGGACATGGTCGAACTCGTCGCGGGTGTGGTGGACAAGAGCGGCCAGCAGACCCACACCGAGGACGATATCCGCCGTCTGCTGCGGGAGTACCACGGCGTTAGCCGCACGAATCTAGAGATCGCACAGCCGAACCGACTGGGTGAGGTCACGACCGAGATGGAGCGGCGGGGCGTCGTCGAATCGGTCGACGACGGCTGGCAACTCACCGACGACTGAGCAGGTCAGCCGCGGTAGCTCGACAGATATCGCTCAGATCCGCTAGTCTCGCCGCTCACCATCGCTATGCCCAGTACGCTCATCCGCTAGCCACGATAAAAAATACGGTTAGCGACGCGGGCGACCGTCGTCTCGGACGTACTCTAACGCGCTGACGAACAGCTCTGTGTCGACCCGGTCCTCTGACTCTTCGAGTCGTTCACGAATTTTCGTTGGGGTCATGTGTATTGGTAACATTGTTCTACACCGATATAACTCTTTCTCACCCGCTAACAGGTTCGATATGGGGGGTCTGAAATGAGCGGTAGGCTGCCCAGTAGCCCGTTCAAACCGCTGTACCGGGACGAGAACCCCGTCGAGGGAATATATTTAAAACCCTGCTTACCCAATAGAAACTATGGCCGCTTACGGCCGGCCGTCACTTCGAGACCTGTTCGATGAATCACCGACGCCGCATATCGCGCATCCACCGCGGAGTCACCATCGAGACTTCTACATCGCCACAGACGGGTCGTTCAGACCCCACAACGGCACGACATCGCCCGGCAGCGAGTCGGACAGCCCGACGGGTGGGCTGGGTGTCGTCGTCGAAACCCTCGACGGTGAGCGCGTTGTCAGGCTCTCAGTCCCGGACACCTGCCCCGACAACAACGTCGCGGAGTACCGGGCGCTCCATCTGGGACTCGACGTGCTTGCGAGACGGGCCCCGCCCAACGCCCGCGTCGGCTTACTCATCGACCATGACCAGCTCGCCGAGAACGTGAACGCCGAGGTGCTAGCCTCCCACGGCTCCGCCTACGACCCGCCACACTCTGTGTCGATTCCGTCGGCGACAGGGCTGCACTGGCGTGGGATTCAGGCGCGAATCAACGGGTTCGGCGAGGTCCGTGCCGCACGGATTTCCGGCGACCGTAACCCCGCCCATCCGCTGGCGAACGCCCCCGACCAGTACGCACACGTCAACGGCGAGCCGGACCGGTGTGTTCTCCCTGACGCGCCGACGGTAAACGAACGTGTCCCGCCACCGTCACGCGCAGAGCGTGGCGGGGCGTCGGACTAACGGGACCCGGCCGGCAACTGCCGACCGGCGACATCGCCTTCTTTCGCATTACTGCCAGCAGTGGCACGTAGCTGTTGTAGCGTCTTACTCAGCACACGGCTGTCGTGCTTGAAATATCACATACGACTGCGGTTCTGAGAGAATACCTGAATACAGATAGAACTACTTGTAGCGGGGGGATACAAGGCTCTCCGTCAGTCGTCTTTCACAGCTAATAATCTCCATAAGTTATGAAAATAGTTGCACCTGTTATCACGTACGTTCGGGCAACGTCACACAGACCAAATTTTATATATTAGAAATGGGATAGTATATAGTGGGAGGTGAGCTACGTTGAGTACCAGAACTGACGGACCAGACGGTTTCAACGGACAGTACGTCGAGCAACTGTTGCCGCGTCAGTCGCCGACGCGGCACGACCTCGTACTCGCCGTCATTCCCGCGGTGTTCGTCTTCACACTCGCCGCCGCGGTTGTTCTGGGCCTCTCGCTTCAGGCGGCAATCGCTGGCGGCGCACTCGCTGGCGCTGTGGCGGTCATCGATGCGCTCTTTGTCCACCCACCGACCCGCGGTCGACGGCGAGACGGTACGTGACATCGCGTTCCGGCGACAGGCCAGAACGCTGCGTTTTTCGAACTGGTTTCAGCGCGAAGCGCGCTTTGCGCGTTCCGCAGCAAACACCTGAAAAAACGGCTATGTCGGTTACTCTTGCTGTGCGTCGACGACGGCAACGCCGGCAAGGTTCACGATGTCGCTCCCACCTTTTTTAGCGTCGGGTGTGCTCGCAGCACTCGCACACCACTCCTCGAAAAACGTGGGCGAAAAACGCTCGCTTCGCTCGCGCCCGTTACTCCTGCTGTGCGTCGACGACGGCAACGCCCGCGAGGTTCACGATATCCTTGACCTCGTCGCCACGCTGGAGGACGTGAACCGGCTTGTCCATGCCGACGAGCATCGGGCCGATAGCCTCAGCGCCGCCCAGCCGCTGGAGAAGTTTGTAGCCGATGTTCCCGGCTTCGAGGTTGGGGAACACGAGGACGTTCGCGGGGTCATCGAGTTCGGAGAACTCGTAGGTGTCTTGCAGGATATCCTCGACGACGGCGGTGTCGGCCTGCATCTCGCCGTCGACCGGGAAGTCCACACGGTCGTCGTCCTGCAGACGAGACACCGCCCGGCGGATCTTCTGTGTTCCGCTGGTGTCGACGCTGCCGAAGTTCGAGTACGACAGCATCGCCGCGCGCGGTTCGACGTTGAACCGACGGGCCAGTTCCCCGGTGTGGCGGGTGACCTCCTCCAGTACGTCCGTGTCGGGGTCCTGATTGACCGTGGTGTCCGCACAGAAGATGACGCGGTTCTTGAACGTCAGCATGTACACCCCGGCCGCGTAGTCGGCGTCGTCGGCCGTACCGATGACCTGCAGCGGCGGGCGCAGGGCGGAGGGGTAGTGGTGGGTCAGGCCGGTCAGCATCGCGTCGGCGTCGCCCATCTCGACCATCACACTGCCGAGGTAGTTGCCGTCCCGAATGAGTTCGTCAGCCTCGCGACGCGTGATGCCTTTTCGCTGGCGGAGTTCGTACAGCCGGTCGGCGTAGTCGGCCACGTCGGCTGTCTCAGGGTCGACGACGACAGGGTCGAACTCCAGGCCGAACTTCCGGCGCGTGGACTCGATGCGGTCGGCGTCGCCGATGAGTATCGGCTCGGCGATACCCTGTTCGACCAGCTGGTAGGCCGCGCGGATCATCTTCTCGTCGTGGCCCTCGGCGAGCACGACCCGCTGGGGGTCGCTTTTGGCCTTATTGAGCACGACACGCATCATCTCGCGGGACTTGCCCAGCCGGGCTTCAAGTTCTTCGACGTAGGCTTCCGTATCGATCTCTGTCCGTGCCGCGCCGCTCTCGATGGCGGCTTCGGCGACCGCGGGAGTTATCTCGAACAGGACCCGCGGGTCCAGTGGTTTCGGAATGATGTAGTCGGGACCGAACTGCAGCGGCTGGTCGCCGTAGGCCTTGACGACCTCGTCGGGTACGTCCTGCCTTGCGAGATCGGCCAGTGCGCGGGCCGCTGCCACCTTCATCTCCTCATTGATTTCGGTCGCCCGCACATCGAGCGCGCCACGGAAGATGAACGGGAACCCGAGGACGTTGTTGACCTGATTCGGATAGTCTGAACGGCCGGTCGCCATGATAACCGTGTCGTCGCGGGCGGCCTTGGCGTCCTCGTACGCGATTTCGGGGTCCGGGTTGGCCATCGCGAAGATGATGGGATCGCTGGCCATCGACCGAACCATCTCCTGGTCGACGATGCCACCGACAGAGAGGCCGACGAACACATCTGCCCCCTCCATCGCGTCGGCGAGGCCGCCCTCCGGGATGTCACGGGCGAACTCCTGTTTGAATCGGTTGAGTTCTTCGTGAGTCGCTCGTTCCTCGGTGATGATGCCCGAGGAGTCACACATCGTGATGTTGTCCTTCGAGACGCCCAGCGAGACGTAGAACTTCGCGGATGCAATCGCGGACGCTCCGGCCCCGGAGAAGACGACCTCCAGGTCCTCCAGTTCCTTGTCGGCGATGTCGGCCGCGTTGACCAACGCCGCGCCGGAGATGATCGCGGTCCCGTGTTGGTCATCGTGGAACACCGGGATATCGAGTTTCTCGCTGAGCCGGCGCTCGACCTCGAAACACTCCGGGGCGGCGATATCTTCGAGGTTGATACCGCCGAAGGTCGGCTCCATTGCCGCCACCGTCTGTATCATCGCCTCGGCGTTGTCCGTGTCCAGTTCCACGTCGAACACGTCGATATCGGCAAACCGCTTGAACAGCACGCCCTTCCCCTCCATGACCGGCTTCCCGGCTTCCGGACCGATGTCACCGAGACCGAGCACGGCGGACCCGTCGGAGACGACGCCAACGAGGTTCCCTTTCGCGGTGTACTCGAAGGCCTTCTCAGGGTCTTTGTCAATCGCCTCACACGGCGCGGCCACGCCAGGCGAGTACGCCAGCGAGAGGTCCCGCTGTGTGTTTGTCGGCTTCGTTGTCGCAATCTCTATCTTCCCCGGCGGCTTGCTCCGGTGGTACTCCAGTGCGTCCTCGTCAAGTCCCATATCCGGATGTCGAACCCAACTGTAAAAAAGACAAGTTTACCGTCAACGGACGAGCGGTACAACGACGGTTGTCGAATACCGGCCGGTTGCAGCGGATTTTGCCCCGGTCGTATCCCATCAATTGGGAAACAGTTGTCGCTGGGCACCCGCCGCGATGAACCGGCCGCGAGCCTCAGTCTGCGTTGGTGAGTTCGCCGACTCGGTCGGTCAGTTCGGTGACCGCATCTTCCTGTCTATCGGTGGCCTTGACGATCTCTTTCGTTGCCGTTTCAGCTTCTTGGGCGTGGTTCTGTGCGTCTTCGACCATCGAAGTCACGTTCTCGATAGCGCTCGCCTGGTCGTCGTTGGCGTCGGCAACCTCCTGAATGCCCCGTGTCGCTTCCTCAACGGCGTCGGAAATCTGGTCAAGTGCATCCAGCGCGTCTTCGATCTCGGACTCCGCACGCTCGACCTGTTCGTGAGAGGTCTCGACCATTTCGGCCGTCTCGGTCGCCTGATTCTGAATCGTCGTAATGCTCGTCGAAATCTCGGAGGCGTACTCGCCCGTCTCGTTGGCGAGTGTCTTGACCTCGTCGGCAACGACAGCGAACCCGCTCCCGCTTTCGCCGGCTCTGGCCGCCTCGATGTTGGCGTTCAGCGCGAGCATATTCGTCTGCTCCGCCACGTCGGCGATTATCTCGACGATCTCGCTCACCTCGTCCATCTGGTCGTCAAGGTCGGTGACGGTGTCCACGAGGTCTTCGCTCGTCTCGGCAAGCCCGTCGGTAACGTCCATGACAGCTTCACCGGCGTCCGACCCGTCCTCAGCGGCCGCCTTCGCGCGCTGGGCCGCTGACGCCACTTCGCTAGACGTCGCGGCGACCTCCTCCATCCCGGCCCCGATGTCCTGGATGTTGTCGGCCGCCTGCGTGAGGGAGTCCGTCTGCTCGGTTACCCGGGTCTCGACGTCCGCTGCGGACGAATTCGCCTGCTCGATAGTGACTGCGAGTTGCTGTGCCTGCTCGTCTACCTGGTCCGCTAACTGCTCGACCTGTTCAGCCATATCGTTGAGCGAGCCGACGACTCCGTACAGTTGGTCGTCGACGTACTCACCGCCGTCGGTCCGGTCGAACGACGCCCGGGCGTCGAGGCGGCCGTTCTTGAGTGCAGCCATGGTCGATTTAACCTCATTGACTAGGCTCGTCACAGCCTCGTGACGGTTGGCCTCGTCAGTTCGGTCCTGAACCATTTCAACGACCGCGATGAGTTCGCCGTCGTCATCGTAAATCGGGGCAGCACTGAACGAGATATGACGTTCATTCCCATGCTGGTCGGCCATTACGCTCGTGTCGCGGTACAGCGTGAAGTCCTCGTCCTCGACTTTCGGCACATCGTACTCCGTGTGGGTCGTCTCCGGGGCGTCGAGAACCTTGTCAGCGAGCGTCTGTCCGCGTCGGCCGTCCGGATAGAACGCCATGCTGGACATCTCCATTTCCTTTGCTTCGGCTTCAGAGACGCCGGTGAGGTTTTCGATCGAACTGTTCCAGCTAAGGATATCGCCGTTCGGATCCAGAACAAAGAGCGGTGTTCCAATATGCTGTAGTATGTCGTGATAGTCGAACCCGCTGCTGGAGCCGCTTTCCGCTGTGGGTTCGGTGAACGCGTTGACGCCGGCCTGAGAGAGAGACTGCGTCGTTTGCAGCCCATCGTGGAGCTCCGCCTCGACAGAGTCAATAGCGGCCTGTGCGTCCGGGCCGAGTTCGTCTCGGAGTTGATCGAACGCACCTTCGACGAGCGATTCGGTGACAAAGCCCTGTGTTGCGATGAACTCGCGCTGGCTGATCCCGGCGGCTTCGTAGTCGTCGATCAGCGCCTGGAGTTCGTCGGGGCCAAGTTCGAACTGCCGCTCGACGTGCTGGGTCCCGATAGCGGCCTTATCCGGGTCGTCGAAGCAATCGTCGAGATGCGGCGAGTTCGGGTCAATAGCGTCGATCAAAAAGCGAGTCTGTCCGTCACTCGCGACGAACCCGCCGTCTGCCCGCCGGGCCCCAGCGTCCGAAGAACGGGACCCCTGGCCGTAGATGTAGGTGCGGATCTGTTCGAACATAAGCTAGGTATGTTCCATTCCAACACACCTGTAGATAAAGATGACTCCGGGAGTATCAGCAAAGATAATTGCACTTGTCGGCAGAGCGGGAAAAGAGAGCATAAGTACGTGCAACCGAAGTGCTAGGTATGACCACCCGTTTCCGCCGACTGGTGGCGACGACGACGGTGCTGACGTTCGCACTCATCCTGCTCGGCGTGTACACCGGTGCTATCGGTGCCGGGCTAACCTGTGAGGCACGCTGGCCGTTCTGTGACGGCTGGATGGGGCTGTTCCCCGCAAACTGGGCGAGTTTCGTCGAGTGGTTCCACCGTTTAGTCGCAATGGTTACCGGCTTTGGCATTCTCGGATCAACAATTGCCGCGTGGCGCGGCGAGTACAGCCGGCGGATCAAGCTAGCGACTGCCGTCGCAACGGTCGTGCTCCCAGTGCAAGTCCTGCTCGGCGCAAACACCATCTTCAACTTCGGTGCCACGGCGCAGGTGCTCCACCACGGGGCCGCACAGCTCATCTTCGGCGCGATGGTCGCGGCGACGGCGTGGGCCTACACCGATACGGCGGAGTCGCCGTCAGTGCAATCGGCCGATACCCAGCACACAGCACGCGCTGACGATTGAATACAAGTACCACCCCCGTGGTTAACACGTAAGATATATTCGGGTCTGTCGTGTGGTGAGGATTATGTCAGACAACGGCCTTTCGCGACGCCAGTATCTCTCCACGGTCGGTGGAACCGCAGTAACCGTCTCGCTTGCCGGCTGTTTCGGCGGCGGTGGCGGTGACGGCGGCGACGGTAGTACCGAAATCACTGCCGGAACTGCGCCGGGGTTCCCTCCGTTCGAGATGAAGCAGGACGGCGAACTCGTCGGGTTCGACATCGATCTGCTTGAAGCGGTCGTTGACGAGACCGACTACACCCTAGCCGGCTGGGAAGAGTACGAGTTCAAGTCCCTGATTCCCGCGTTGACGAACGACAACATCGACGTGGTCGCTGCTGGGATGACGATCAACGACGAGCGCGACGAAACGATCGACTTCACCGATCCGTACTACAGTTCGAATCAGGCGATCGTCGTCCGCGAGGACGGCGACTTCTCGCCGGCGTCCCTGTCGGACCTCTCCGGACGCCCCATCGGCGCACAGAAGGGGACAACTGGCGAGACGACGGTACAGGACGAACTCATCTCGCCGGGGAACCTCGATGAGTCGAACTACAACTCCTATGGCAACTACGTGCTGGCTGTCGAGGACCTTCAGAACGGTAACATCGATGCGGTTGTCATCGACGAACCGGTCGCACAGACGTTCGCCGCCCAGCGTCCGGTCTCCATCGCGTTCACCTACGAGACGGGCGAGAACTTCGGCTTTGGCGTCCGCGATGGCGACGATGAGTTCACGCAGGCGCTCAACGACGGCCTGTCCACCGTCAGGGATGGGAGTACCTATCAGGACCTGACGAACAAGTGGTTCGGCCAGCAGTAACCGATGCCACCCCTCCCGTTGCAGAGTGACTGGGCGTTCGTCATTGGGAACCTCGACTTGCTACTCGTCGGCACGGGTGTCACGGTCGCCCTGACGGCGGCGAGCATTCTGCTTGGCTTTCTGCTCGGGTTCCCGGCGGGAGCCGTTGAGGTGTACGGCCGTGGCCCGCTCAAACGCGCCGTCGAGACGGCCGGCGTCGTCCTTCGCGGGACGCCGCTGCTCGTCATCATTATCTTGCTGTTCTTCGGTCTCTCGGTGTCGAGCAGCGCCTTCGTGACCGCGACCATCGCACTCGGGCTCCGGAGCGCCGCCTACCAGTCACAGATATTCCGTGGCGCGCTCCAGAGCGTCGACGAGGGGCAACTGGAAGCCGCTCGCGCCGTCGGCATGGGCCGGCTACAAGCGATCCGTAGCGTCGTTGTCCCACAAGCGCTTCGTCGGAGCGTGCCCGGCTTCCAGAACGAGTTCACGATCGTCCTGAAAGACACGAGTATCGCCATCGTCATCGGCCTCGGCGAGCTGCTGACCGTCGGCCAGAACCTCTATCAAGGCGGTCAGAGCACCGCTGCGCTTGAGATTTTCCTAACTGTGAGCCTCATCTACTTCGTTCTCACGTTCGTGACGAACCGTTCGCTCGACTACGTCGACGACCACTTCAGCATTCCCGGCGGTGAGCGGGCATGAGCGACCCGCTGTTGGAACTTGACGACGTGTACAAGTCCTACGGCGAGGAACAGGTACTCTCCGGCGTCAGCTTCGAGATGGACGCTGGCGATGTCGACGTGGTTATCGGTCCCAGCGGAAGCGGCAAGTCGACGATGCTGCGCTGTGTGAACCGCCTCACCGAGATCAACGGCGGCGATATCTATCTCGACGGCGACTGCGTCACTGACGCCGACACTGACGTGAACGAACTCCGAAAACAGGTCGGGATGGTGTTCCAGGATTTCAACCTCTTCGCCCATCTCACGGCACTCGGAAACATTACGCTCGGCCTGCGGAAGGTCCGTGGGATGGACAAAGCGGCGGCGCAGGAGAAAGGGTACGAACACCTCGAACAGGTCGGGCTACTGGATCAGGCTGACTCCTACCCCGCGGAACTCTCGGGCGGCCAGAAGCAGCGCGTCGGCATCGCCCGCGCGCTCGCCATGGACCCGAAGCTCCTCCTGTTCGACGAGCCGACCAGCGCGCTCGACCCCGAACTCGTCGGCGAGGTCGTCGAAGTGATGCGCGACCTCGCTGCCGAGGGCATCACGATGCTCGTTGTCAGCCACGAGATGGGGTTCGCGCGGTCGGCGGCGTCGGACATCATCTTCCTTGACGACGGACGGATCGTCGAACACGGCCCTCCGGAACAGTTGTTCGAGAACCCTCAAGCGGCCCGGACCGGTGAGTTTCTCAGCCGTCTCGAAACGGCCCACGAGGAGGAGTGACCGATGGGGACGCCGGAGTCCACGACTGCCGGGCGAACGCTCCGTGCCCGTGCCGCCGGACTGACCGACCAGCCGCTGACGCTGCTTACTGTCGCAGTCTTTTGGACGTGGCTCGTCGTGCGCTGGACGAACGACTTCCTACTAGACGGCGCGCTCATCGAGCGCAACACGTCGTTTTTCCCGACTGCACCGTTCGAGTCAGTCGCGTCAACGCTTGGCGGTCTCGCGTCGAGTCTCGGTCCAGTCGGGGTCCCCGTCGGCTGGGTCGCCGGCTTCTTCGAGTTTCTGGCGGCGTCGATTCCATACCTGCCGCCACTGGCGACCGGCGTGTGGGCAACCATATTGCTGACGCTGCTAGGTATCGCGCTGGGGTTCCTTATCGCCGTTCCACTCAGTGTGGCTCGGGTATACGGCGGGACGCTCACCCGCTCGCTTGCACTGGGATACACCGAACTGTTCCGCGGGACGCCGCTACTCGCCCAGTTGTTCGTCCTCTACTTTGCGACGCCACTGACGACGATTATCCGTGAACTGCCCGTGGTCGGGACTGGATTCATCCCCGCGCAGGCGTTCTGGGTGGCTGTCATCGCGTTCACGCTTAACAGCGCCGCCTACCAGTCGGAGTACATTCGGTCAGCGCTGAACTCTGTCCCGGAAGGGCAACTCACCGCCGCTCGTTCAATCGGGCTCTCGAAGGTTGACGGGATACGGCACGTGGTCCTGCCACAGGGCCTGCGCTACGCGATTCCGGGCTGGTCGAACGAACTGGTGTACCTCATCAAGTACTCGTCGCTAGCGAGTTTCATCACCGTCCGCGAACTGTTCGAGCGAACCGACGCTATCGCCAGCGAGACCTACCGGTACACGGAACTGTTCGTCCTCGCCGGCCTGCTGTACCTTGCGCTTGTCATCTCGGCGTCGCTGCTGATGGAATACGTCGAAGATCGGGTCGCGATTCCCGGCCTCGGGACGACCAGTCGATGATTACATAAAGTCAGAAAGGCCGGACTGCTGATCGTCGTCTTCTGCTGTCTCGCTCGCTGATTCCGTCTCGTCGCTGGTAGCGGTGCCGTCGCCGCTGGCGTCAGATTCAACGCTATCGTCCGCCGCAAGCGTTACTTGCTGGTCACCGCTCTCTTCGTCAGCGTCGGCGTCGGTAGCGTCGTCACCTGCGTCGGTCCCACTGTCACCGCCTCCCGCACTCGCACCTTCGAAAGCCCCGCCGGAGTGTTCAACGGCGGCTTCCTCGCGGAGTGCCTCGGCGTCGGCGACGATGTCCTGCACCTTGTTCGTGTCCTTGCCCGACCCGGTGACGAAAGAGACGTGCTCGGCCTCCATATCGTAGGTCGCCGCCATTGCCACCGTTAGGTCTCGGTTCCGGCAGTGGTGGGTCATCGTCGAGAGGAACGGCATGATTTCCCGGCGGGCGGTCCGCATCGAGACGCCGTCGATAGCGGCGATCTGCTGGGCGACGTAGTCCCGCGTGTTCCGGGTTCCCTTCGACCGACCGAGCTTCGACCAGTAGCTCGGCGGCCCGTAGCGGGTCCAGCCGCCCTTTGTCCCGTCTCGTGCCGCGGCGACGCCGGCGGTCATGTTGTCGCCGGCGTACCGCCAGAAGGAGTAGTTCTGGGTCTCGCGGACGCGCCCGAGCCATTGATCGGCGTTCGAGAGGAACTCGTAGGCGCGGACCAGTTCTGTCCCCTCGTAGTCTTTGGGCATATTGTCCTCGATCCAGTTGATGAGGTCATCCGGCGTCTCGTCGACGTCGTAACTCAGCCTCCAGCGCTTCCTGCGCGCCGGCCTCCTTGAGCACCACGTCGAGGTACTCGAAGATGCCCTCGGTCGTATCGCGCTTGCCGGTCACCACGTCATCGGCGGTCAGACGTTCCGTCGTCTCGGCGATGGCCTGGAGGTCCTTGACCGCGCCCCGCAGGTCGCCGCTGTTCTGCTCAGCGAGTTCCTGCAGTGCGTCGGACTCGTACTCAACGCCCTCCTGACGACAGAGGTCACGGAGGACGGGGACGATAGAGCGGGGCGAGACATCCCGGAATTCGATGTCCTGGCAGTTGTTCCGCAGGCCGTTTGACATCTCGTAGTACTCGTTGGCGATGAGAATCATCGGCTGGCTAGCCTCCTTCACGAGGGCCGTTATTGCCCGTGCGCCCCCGCGGTCGGCGTTGCCGTGGATGTTGTCCGCCTCGTCCATGATGACGAGCCGGCGGCCGCCACCACCAGCGGTCAGCGTCCCGGACTTGGCGGCCTCGCCAGCCACCCGATTGATCACGTCCTTGGTCCGGGAGTCGCTGGCGTTGAGTTCGATGGTCGGCCACTCCATGTCGTTTGCCAGCGCGTGGGCGGCCGAGGTCTTCCCGATGCCCGGGGACCCATAGAGGATGACCGCCTCGCGGTGGTCGTCCCACGTCTCCGCCCACTTTTTGAGTGCGTCGCGGGCCTTGTCGTTGCCCCGCACCTCCGACAGCGTCGTCGGGCGGTACTTCTCCGTCCAATCCATTTGATTGTGGTTGGCGCGACCGGCGTTTAGTGATTGCGGAGCGGTGTCGGTCCACTGCTGAGGTTTTTATTGGAAGCAACGGACAGCGTGTCTCACCAGTGGCCGGACGAAATCTCTATTGTGACCGTCGCGGCGTCAGCCCAGTCATCGGCGTGGTCCTCATGCTCTCAATTACTGTCCTTCTGGCCGGGACAGTCGGCGGCGTTGTGCTCACTGCAAGCAGCGACCTGAACCAGCGGACGCCGGTCGTCGCCCGGTCGACGGGACAGTTCGTCACCGGTCCGTCGGGTGGGTGCGGAGCGAACACGGTGGCAATTCGACACGCCGGCGGTGACCCGGTTCCGGCCGATGAACTGGAAGTCACTGTTGCACTGCCAGACAGCGACGCCCGCATCGTCGACCTGCCAGTTTCCGGGACAGCGCTGTCAGCGAGCAATACTGACGACCCGGACAACGTCGTCTACGACTACTGTGTCGGCGGTGTCATCGCCAATGGCGGCCAGCAGTGGTCAGCGGGTCGGGCCATCACTCTCCAACTGAACGCCGGCGGCGGGACCGTCGAACCCGGAGATACCATCGATGTACGCGTCGTGCACGCCCCATCGAACAGCGTCCTTGCTGCCGTCGGACTGACCGCCCGCCGGTAAGCGCCCGTGGTTCCGATACCCTTTTATTCGCGACCCTCCAGCGTGTGAACTAATGGCAGGGGGAGCACGCGACGATCTCGCGGAAAAAATGGCGGGTGAGGTGGCACTGAGCGACGACCCAGGGGCGACCCTGCGGAAGTGGCGTACTGACTTCGACGTTGCACAAACCGAACTCGCCGACAAACTCGACGTCTCCCCGTCCGTGGTCTCGGACTACGAGAGCGGCCGGCGTGACAACCCCGGTATCGGTGTAGTCCGTCGACTTGTCGTCGCACTGCTTGACATCGACGAGAACCGTGGCGGTGACCACATCCGTCAGCACGCCCGCGTGCTCTCGGCCGGGTTCGACAGCGACGTGGTCCACGACCTCCGCGAATACTCCGCGAATGTGGGCGTCGAGCGCGTCTACGACGCCATCGACGCTGAAGAACTGTTTCGTGGCAGTCAGGATACCGTCGCCGGCCACACCGTCATCAACTCCATTGCCGCCATCACGCGCCTCTCCTCGGATGAGTTTTACCAGCTATACGGTCAGTCGACGAACCGCGCGCTCGTGTTCACGAACGTGACCCGTGGCGAGTCCCCGCTCGTCGCGCTTCGGGTCGTCTCGCCGACGCCCAACGCCGTCATCCTCCACGGGCTTGAGGACGAGGCCGTCTGGGAGCACGCACAGGATCTCGCTCGGATCGACGATTTCTCGCTAGCGATTACCGACACCGATCTGGAGGACCTGCTGGGCGGCCTTCGAGAGCTCCCCTGAGCGTGTCGGTTCTGGCCGTACTGTTTCGAGTCTGTCGACACACGCTCTGGAAAACGGCTATTGTCGTAATATCCTCGCGGCTGCGCCCCTCGTCGTGTACGAGAGCCACTTCCTGCGGTCGTGCCTCTCGCTATTCTCCACGGCTCCCTGTGGTCGCCGTTTCGATTCGAGGTTCTCGCTCGCGCTACTCGCCTCGAACCTCGCTTACTCCACGTACCGATACTTCCGCTCACCCATCCGGCCCCAGCCGTCGAAGGCGAACTCGTTTTCGGGCGCGGTGAACTCCTCGACATCGGCCTCAGTATCGTGATTATGGACGTCGTGGACCTGTTCGTACTCCGCAAACGTGAGTTCGTGGCGGTTCCGGATCTGCTCGTCGATGTTGAGCGCGCCGATCTCCTCCTCCCAGCCGGGGACGATGGTTTCGGCGTGAACCTCCGCCTGTGCACCGGACCCATAGGAGGCAACTAACAATTGCGCCTCGTCCAGATCCAGTCCGTTCTCACGAGCGTGTTTCAGGCCGGCAGCGCGGGCGATATGGACGGAACCGGTGTACCAGTTCCCGACCTCCCGGGAGATCTCGAGCGTCGGCTCGATGCTGTTGGCATACCAGTCCTGATAGCGCTCAGTTTCTGTGAGTGCGTCCGTGTACTCCTTGATGGCCGCGTGGAACTCGTCGTCTGTCTCGAAGTCCGCTCGCATGGGCTGGTGACCGATTTCCTCGGCGAGCAGGTCGCCGACATCCGTGCCGCGAACGATGTGTCGGTAGCCAAGCGCTGCGGCCTTCCGGACCATCCCCGGGAACGGCGTGTGGAAGGGGATCATCTCGTAGTCTCCTGGGTGGATGTCGCCGGCAACCTCGGCGAAGTCCTCCAGCGCTTCGCGCATGCGGGCGAGATAGACGTTCACCGAGCGCTTTCCATCGACGGACGGGAACTGCTGATTGGGCTTGAGGAAGTCGGTTTCGTCGGCGCTGCCGTACCCTTGTTCGGTCGAGAGTTCGACCAGACTCGGGTCTTCGTCGACGAGCATCGCCACCGCACCAGCTCCCTGCGTGGCCTCGCCGGGATCGTCGCGGGCGTACAGTGCGGTGTCGGTAGCGATGACGAGCGCGGCCCGGCCGCGGTTCCGCCCGGCGCGGATCCAGTTGTAGGCGTCGTCAAGACTCTGTGTCCCAGAGATACAGGCGAACTTCCGCTCGCCCTTGTTAGCGTGATGGAAATTCTCGTCGTACACCTGTTCGAGGCAGCCCGCAATGTACGTCGAAACGGGTTTGGAGTTGTCGAAGGCACTCTCAGTCGCCACGTCGATACGACCGATGTTCTCGGGCGTCAGCCCCTTGCGTTCCATCAGGCGATGGGCCGCGTTCGCCCCCATCGTGACGATATCCTCGTACACATCTGGGAACGATGATGCGCGCAGGCCGAGCCCCTTCGTATACTTCCCTGGATCGTCACCCTGAGCCGGCGCGAACGTCTCAGCGAGGTCGAGTTTGAGCTTTCCGGTCCAGATCTCCATAGCGTCGATACCGACTGCAGTCATACGTCTAACGTCAGCGTGGATGTATATGGGCTTGTCGACTGGCTTTTCGACGGTTGACTAGTATTGTGCCGACGGGTCGCGAGCCGCTCACGAGACGGCTACTCGCTGGTTGTCGGTTTCGTACTGAAGGAGAAGTCGACGATGCATTCGCCTTCGAGAACGTCGTACGGCTCATCCGGTGATGGAACAGCACGCGACCAGTCAGTGTTGTTGACTACGAGACGATACGTCCCTGGCGAGATGGTAATCCGGTTGTCGCGGATGTTCGTCTCGTGGAACCGCGACACCTCGCTGGCGTACCGTGCCCGGTAGCGGCTCTGGAACGCCCGGTACTCCTCTTCGCTGAACAGAATGACATCCACAGCCGGGCCGCGCCGAACGATGAGGTCGTAGGTGAGTGCCGTTTCGCCAGTCACGTCAACTGTGAAATCTTCGTACTCGTTTTCCTCCAGTCGGAAGGTCGTATCGACCGACCGGTGATTCGGCTCGGGTGTCGGCGTCGGTGTCTCGGTTTCGACTTGGAGACGCGCTGACGGCCCCGTAGAACTGTTCGTCTGCGACGCCTCGGCGCGTTGTGCTGTTGATGTGTTCGTCGGAGCCGCACTATTCGCCGCCGGCGTTGAGGTAGTGCCGACACGATCAGTTGCTACAGCCCGCTGTGACACTGTCGGTTCCGGGACTGGCGTCGTCTCGGACTCCTCTTCAGGCCGATTCCCGAGACAGCCGGCGGAGAGCGCGGCGAGCACCGAGGCCCCGAAGCCGCGCCGCGACAGGTCACCCATACTTCAGGACACTCATCCACAGTAAAGATGTTTACGGGCGGGTTTTCGCCGCTGGTAATCGGAGCACCGACACCGTCCAAACATATTTGTGGAGAGAGAGCCGAATCTACGCCGTTCAAGCCAGTTCCGGGATAACTGTATCCCAGATATCAGTTCTCGGAACGGTACAGGGACGTTTCATATGAAGAGATCGGTCATCACACTCGGTTTGGTAGTGCTGGCGGCACTCAGTGTTTCGGGACTCGCAGGAGTAGCGGTCGAAGGGACGCTTGGTGCAGCCGCGACCCAGTCAGCGCCGCCGGAGTTCACGGATCCATCGCCGGTAGCGACGCCCCACACGGACAGCGTGTCGCCCGACACGCCACGCAGTGAGAAGACTGCGGCCGTGGTCACACAGTCCACGGAAGCTACCCCGACGCCGGAAGCGGCACAGGCCACACCGGCAGACCCGGGGACAGATATCGATACGGCTCGGATCGAAGACCAGCTCGTAGCAGCAATCAACGATCGACGTGGCAACCCGATTGCTAACGACGCCGTTGACGACTCCCTCTCGGATGAGACCAAGACCAGCCAGAAGCTATCAGTCATGGCCGGCAACCACAGCAAGCGAATGGCGGCACAGGGATCGGCCTCCCCGATTGCGAACGGATCAGACACGACAGACCGATACGCGGCCGCTGGGTTGTCCGAGCAGTGCCGCCTCCGCCACGAGGGGAACGCGTATATCCGACCCATGACGGATCTTGAACTGGTTACGAGCGTCAACCCGAACGGGGCGAACGCGACCCGCGTCGCCGACACTGTCGCCGACCACTGGTTTGATCTCTCGGGCCCCCGTGACACGCTGTACATGGCGAACGCGAACCACATCGGCGTCGGCGCAGCGACCGCTGATGGCGTTGTTTACATTACCGTGAATCTCTGCTGAGATCTATCGACAAAGACTGTTACACCACTTTGCGGACAGTGTCGGCGTTCCCTTCTGAGTCGATGACACGGAGCGCTACTTTCGTGCCAGACGACACCCTTCTCTTCTCTAATGTCTGGCCGTTCGCATCGTCGAAGATACCGTCGCCATCGAGGTCCCACTCGTATGCCGCGATGTCTCCCTGCGGACTGGACTGGCTGGCATCGAAATCCCATTTCCCGTTCGATTCTCCCCCGTTGGAGGTTATCATGAAGTCCGCGTTCGGTTGCGCGTTCGTGTTCGCGCCGCCGGGAGTGACGGTGAACATCTTCGAATCGGTACCGCCACTCGATAGCTCGTAGGTGACGGTTATAGTGACACTTTCGCCGTTCATATCCACCTCAGAACTGGTGTCGAGCCGGAAGAACTCGAACAGGTGGACCGTCGCAGTCGACGTGTCGAATAATTCAGGGTTCTGACCGCTCAAACTTCGGGCATCGTCGTCAACATCGACTATCAGCGGAACGTCGGTTCCGCCGCCGTAGTCAGTGTAGCCGTCGCTGTCGGCCTGGATGTACAGTTCGTTTTCCTGCGGTGCCGGCTCACGGTCATTGCTGTAGCTATCACTAATATAATCTATATTTTCGTTGACTGGATCGATTGCCACTGTTGTTATTTCGATGCTCTCACCCAACTCGTTCGTGATACTAAACTGGACACCCCCGTCAGTTTCCCCGTTGCTGTCAAGAGCAAAGGCATCCTCGTTATAAATGAGGTCATTACCTCCGGAACCGCCACCAGATCCTTGACTCGCCTCAGTAACCGTCACCGGAACTGATACATCTTCAGGGGTCTCGCCGTTGAACGAACTATTGATTTCATCGAGACTGAGCTGAATAGTATATGTTCCGGTCGCCGTCGACTGGCTTGCGTTGTAGACAAATTCGACGCGACCGTCGCTATCGGAGGATTCTGCGTTCGGTGTGAGCGACCCCGTGTTACTCCCTTTGACCGAGCCGTTGACTGTGACACCGCTTACAGGGTTGTTGTACGCGTCCCGGACCTCCAGTACGATTTCTCCGTCTCCGCCCTGCCGGACGCTGATCTCGTTATCATCGACAGTCGTAAGATACGCGTCGTTCTCCGCAGTTACCTTTGTCCCGACGCCCGCCTTCGCCATCTTCAGGCGGTACGTTGTCCCTCGCTCGAAGACGATAGTGACGTTGTAGAACGAGCCCGGTCCCTCTGCCTCGATGACGTTCGCGATGTACCGGTCGTTGGTTTTGTTACCCGGATTCGGGTCGATTTCGTCGTCGAGAAGCACTCTCCATTCCGACGCCGGGAGCCGAGAGAGAAACGATACTGAGACGTTCGATGTCGCCGTCGTATTTGTTACACGGACCGTTCGAGACGACTGGGATTTCGGCTTCACGTCGACCGTAATCGAATCGCTCGCCGAGCGGCTCATCGACCCGTTGAGTGCGACGAGCGTGATATCTCGGCCATCGACCATCGCCTGTTCCGAGAGCGTGATGTTCCCTCCACGGAACTGGTTGTAGACAACCGAGTGCTCGTAAACAGTCTCCGGGGCCTCCCCGTAGACATTGTATTCTGGCTTGTAGGCGATGGCCCCCGTGTTGTACTGTTGCGGTGTGGTTCCGTCCCAGTAATCTGCCGTCTCGGGAGTGTGTGCCTCGGCGTTGCGAATGGTGAGGTTTTGGGATTCGTTGCTGGTCCCATCTGTGTACAGCAACCCCGACGGCGGCCCGGGATTCGTCGCTACCAGCCGACTCGGGTATCGCGTCCCCAACTGGACCGAGACGGCTTGCTGGCTCGGCTGTCCCGGAACGGAGACGATGGCGTTTCGCAGGTCCTGCAGCTGCGTCTGGACCTGCTGATTGTGGTTGAACTCCACCTCCCGGTTTTGCTCCGGGACGGCAAACGCCTGATACGAGGAGAAGGCGATGATAAGCACGCCGAACAGCAGTACAGCCCCAACCTGCACTGACTGTGCGCGCTCATCGCCCGTGAAACTCATGGCGAGGAGTTGCGGAGACGGCGGTAAAAACCTGACTGCCGAATTATCAACTCTCGTCTTCTTCGACGACTTCCGGGTCGCTCATCGCAGTCTGGAGACTGTCGAGTCCATTGACCCACTCGGAGACGAGCCCGTATTCGAGGTTCTCAGCGACCTCCATCGGGAGCTCCGACCCGCCAATGATCTGCGTGCCGGCCTGCACACAGTAGCCCAGCGCCGCGTCGAGGTCCTCTTCGGCTTCCGCGTCCGCGGCGGCCTCGATGTAGTCGGTGATGGTCGCATCGTCCGCAGCGCCTTCTGCGACGAACTCCTCGGCCGCATAGAATACGCACAGCAGCGATGTCTGGACGCCGTCGATCAGCATCACAGTCTCCTCGTCGTCGATGTCGATGTCGTCGAGAACGATCTCCCGGACGCCGGTAAGCTCGTCGAGCGTCGCTTCCTCGTCGAGCGGTCCGTCCTCGTAATCGGTGAGAATCTTTGCGACCGCGATCGCGGCGTCGTCCTGGAGGTTCAACAGAAGCCGCGCTGAATCCTCGTCTTCAGGGTCGACGTTTTCTTCCTCGATACGGTCTAGCCAGTTCTGCCAGCGTTCTTCGGTGTAATACTCCCCCGGCGGAGTGCTCATACCAGTCCGTTCGTGCCGTTGGGGATAGTAGTTTCGACCGGCGGTCGCTCCGCCGCGGCGTCCCTACCCCAACGACCGACCAGCGAACCACTATGTTAGCGCCTGAAACAGCTTTTCTATAGATTTCTTGGATTGTCTGCGTACTCCGAACACGTATCACGGTCTCCGTTGAGGAACGCACTTTTATGCCAGCCGAGCGTGTTATGTGATGTCATGTCACAGCGACAGCCAGTCCCGACCTATGTCGGCCCGCTTGACCCAGCTGCAGTCGCCACGCTGGCCAAACGTGTCGGTCTGGTGCTAGTCACTGTGGCACTGCCGGTCGCCGTTGGCACGTTCGCCGGTATGGCTCTCACAGCCGGGTCGATCCCGGCCGCGACCGATACCGCGACCGCCACGATGAGCGGGCTGCTGACAACAGAGCAGGGGCTGTCCTGGCTGTTCTACGTTAGCACGCTTGGGACCGCACTGGGGTGCTGGATTCTCGGGTTAGGGCTTCTTCTCGACGGCCTCGACCTGTAGGTCAGCCGTCGCCGTCCGGACGCATCTCCACGCCGCCTTCCAGCGCCTCCTCGTCCGCCGCGTCCACGCGGTTCGAGAGGGTTCGCTGGGGGAATGGAATCGAGATGTCTTCCTCGTCGAAGGTGGCTTTCACACCCCGGACGACCGCCGAGATGGCGCGCCACTTCCGCGGTGGCGTCGGGTGATCGATCCAGAACCGGAGTTCCATCACCACGGCAGAGTCCCCGAAATCCTTTGGAACGACATCTGGCGTCGGCGAATCGACGACGTGCTCGATGTCTGTCATCGCTTCGCGGGCGAGATCCATCGCCCGATCAACATCGGTGTCGTAGTCCACACCGATGTCGACTGTGAGTCGCAACAGCCCCTTTCGACTGCGATTCGTCACCGCGCGGTCGCTCACCCGGTCGTTCGGAATGATGACGAACTCGCCATCGAAGTTCTCCAGCCGCGTGTTGAAGATCGTGATATCGGTCACGATCCCTTCTTGCTCGCCGACGAGTACCCAGTCGCCGATAGTGAACGGGCGAGAGAACATCAGGACGAAGCCGGCGATGAGCGAGCCAAGCGTCTGTCTGGCGGCCAGACCAACGACGATACCGAGAAACCCAGCCCCGACGAGCAAGCCACTGAGATCGATGCCCCAGACAGCGAAGACCGTCGCACCGATGGTAATGAAGACGGTGACCTGCCCCAGTCGGAGGAGGATCTCCTCTTGGTGTTCGGTGAAGCCGGTAACAGCTTGGCTGAACCGGCCGATCCACCGCTGCATCTGGTCGGACAGGACAAAGGCCAGCATGACGAGGACGATCGTCTGTATCGTCGCCAGGAGTGACTGATCACCGCCGTTGAGGTACGGCCCCACCGTCTGGACGATATCGAGAACGCCCCAGACGATGAGGAACGAAATGACAACGATGACGACCATCGAAAACTGAGCGATCCGGAGAAACACGCCCCGGATGGTCGTCGGCGTGTAGTCGGCCATGACCTGTAGCCAGTCGCCGGTTTGACCCGACGCAGCGGACCGAAGCCGGGCGAGTGCGGCCGGAACCACGACAACACTGACAAGCAGGAAGACCAAGAGGATGAGCGTCGCGACGAGTCGCCCCTGCGTCGCGACCAACTGGTCCAGTGACCGCTGTAACACGGTAAAGAGTTCCAGAAGGCCTTCACCGGTGTCGTTGGCCGTCGGCGTAGGCGTTGCCGTCCCCTGCACAGCCATCTATCGCCACTGTGGGAACTTGTGTCTTCGTCTTCGGGCGCTCGTCCGCAAAAGAGGTGATAGCGAAGCCGAAAGGTGACTGATCGTGAGTCCCGTTAGATGCCGCGGCCCTGCAACTGCTCTTCTTCGTCTAAGTCCGCGTTCGCCTGGCCTTTCATCCCCTTGCCTGGGTTCTTCGCGATCTCCTTGAGCTGTTCGGGGTCGTCGTAGTTGTTGACTGCCGCGACGACGGACTCGCCCATCGCCTGTGGGTTCTCTGCCCCGAAGATGCCCGAGCCAACAAAGATACCGTCACAGCCGTGTTGCATCATCAGTGCGGCGTCGGCAGGCGTCGCGATGCCGCCGGCCGCGAAGTTGACGACCGGCAGCCGGCCGCGGTCAGCTGTCTCGTGGACGAGTCGCCGGGGCGCACCGTGTTCGCGGGCCCACTCGTCGCGCTCCTCGTAGGCCATCCCTTCGAGCATCCCGATAGAGCGCTGGATGTTCCGCTGGTGCGTGACAGCCTGATTCACATCACCAGTGCCTGCCTCACCCTTCGTGCGAATCATTGCTGCGCCCTCGTCGATGCGGCGCAGCGCCTCGGCGAGGTTCCGGGCTCCGCAGACGAACGGTGCAGTGAACTCGCGCTTGTCGATGTGGTAGCGGTCGTCGGCCTGGGTCAGCACTTCCGACTCGTCGACCATATCCGCGCCAGCGGCTTCCAGAATCTGGGCCTCTGCGGTGTGGCCGATGCGGGCCTTGCCCATCACCGGAATCGACACTTCCTCGATGATCTCTTCGAGCTTGCTGGGGTCAGCCATTCGGGCGACACCGCCCCGCTTGCGGATATCGGCCGGGACCGACTCTAGGTGCATCACGGCGACCGCGCCGGCGTCCTCGGCGATTCGGGCTTGCTCACGGTTGACAACGTCCATGATGACGCCGCCCTTCTGCATCTTCGCGAAGCCGCGCTTGACGAGGTCAGTCCCGCGACGGAGGTCCTCGAGGTCGGTCTCTTCAGTCATTACCCAGACTTAGGACTGGATTTACTTAACGCGTGTCCTTTCGCGGGACAGAACGCCGTTTGACCCACCCACGGGGGAACCGATATCGGGCCAGTGACAGCGATATTCTCCAGAGGACGGGGCTGAGACCACTACCGTTTTCATCGCGTCTCCCCACTGCATCGACATGGTTCCGGACGAGGGTGTCGGCGGGCGCATCGACGCGGCTGTCGCGCGGGTGTTCAGCCGGCGGCTCCCCGATGCCGAAGGGCTTCCACAGTATGTCGCGCCGCTACCAGCGTGGCTGGAGAACGTCGGGCTCAGACTCGCCTGGCCCATCGCGCTCGTCAATCTGGTCGGCACGCTGTTTGGCTTCTGGTACTACGCCGGTCGACCGCTAAACACAGCGGCGCCGCTCGTGGAGGGCCAACTGGGTGCGGCGCCGCTGGCTGCCTACCCCCTGATTCCGGACTCGCCTGTCGCGACGATGTTCATCGGGCTCTCGCTGGTCGCCTGGCGGCTCGACTGGAGCGCCGAGTGGCTCCACATGCTCGGCTTCTTCGGCTGCATCAAGCTCGGCCTCTGGACGCCGTACGTCCAGCTCGCTCTCAACGGTCCCGGCGGGATTCCGCTGTGGCTCTACTGGTTCCTGGTTCTAAGTCACCTTGCGATGGCCGCCGAGGCATTCCTCATCCACCGCTACGCGAGCTTTTCCGTCATGTCCGTCGCCGTTGCAGTGTTCTGGTACGGCTTCAACGACATCGTGGACTACTTCGTCCCGGTTCTCGACGGGCCACACCACACCTGGCTCCGGGCCGAGCCAATTGTCGCTGCCGGCGGGTTCGACCACACGGTGCTCGCCCATGACCTCGCAGCGGGCTGGGCGGTCGTGCTGACGCTCGTAGCGACGTTTCTCGCACTGGCGACGCGTGTAGAGAAAGTAAAACGGCAAGCCTGATCGGCGCTGTCCTGCGCTGGCGGTTCCGGTGGCGTTTCAGGTCGTAAACCCGTCCTCTGCCTCGCGCTCGTCGAGCACCCACTCCAGTTCTTCGATAGCGCGCAAGATGGCGACCTCGGCCTCGTCTTCTAGCTCGGTCGACGGCGGGTCGTGCCTGTCGTACTCGTCCTGCAGCGCCTCGATGCGGTCCCGAATCGTCTCCTCTGTTCGCATGGTTCAAATGACCGGACCCGCAGGTCTTGATGCTACTGGTCCCGGCGATAGACGGGACAGTCATAACAGCCCGCTCCGGGTTGCTCGCTCAGTCGTCGGAGGCGACATCTGTGTACACCGAGATGCCGAGACCCCCAATCAGTGCCACCATGGCGACAACCCCGAACACCAGCGCGATACCGTACCAGGGCAGGGCCTGCCCAATAACGCCGATGGAACTGGGGGAGACAGCGCTGTCCGCCCCACCGGTACTGTAAAGATCGGCAACCACTCCGGCTTGCATGAACCCCAGTGCAACGATGGCACAGCCGAACGCTGCAAGCCCGACGCCACCGAGATATGTGGCCCGTTCCGTCCCGGTGTCGACGGGGTGGAGCCGCGGCCATGCTACGGCCACCGCCCCAGCGAGAATGCCGATGCCACCAGTTGCCAGCATCAAAAGGAACGCAGGTCCAAAAAATGGGTCTCCGAGTGACTGAAGCATTATCGACCGGAGACGACGAACACTAATCAGGGTGTTCCAGATATCGAGAGCTGTGTCATGGCGACGGGCCCAGCGCCCCCGCCGTCCCGGACACCTATTCCACCGCGTTGAATATCCGTGGGAAACCGAATCTACCGAACAACGACGACGGCGCTTTCGGTTTCGGTCATCTCGCCCTCGCCGGAGTAGGTCCGGGACTCCTCGACAGCGAACATCTCATCATCGAGTTCGACGCCAGCGACCTGCAGCGTGTCGCCGTCGATCTCGTAGTCGCCGTCCTCGATAGCGGCGTCGATAGCGCCGACTTCGCTTCCGAACTCGGGGCCGACGAGCGAGTAGTCGAGGTCGATGCCACTGACCTCCGTCGTGATGTCCGGGGCCTCGTCGTAGGTGTCTAGCTGGGCCACGTGCATCGCCTCGGCGACGGCGTCCTCGAAGCCGGCGATGTGGCCGAACACCTCGACGTGGTCGAGGTCGGCGTTCAGCGGCAGCCCGTTCTCGGTCTTGTACCGCCGGAGCGCGGAGACGACCTCCATCGCCGTCTCTCCCGCTTCGAGGTCGGCATCGTAGCCGCCCGAGGTCGGCCAGTCCGTCGTGTGGATTGAGCTATCTTCCTCGTAGCACCGCTCCCACAGCTCTTCCGTGATGTGTGGGAGGAACGGTGCGAACAGTTGCAGGAAGGTCCGGTGGGCTCGCAGAAGTGTGAACTCGGTTGACGTATCTTCCCCATCCGAAAGCCGCTGCTTGGCGATTTCGAGGTAGTCGTCACAGAACGTGTTCCAGAAGAACGACCGGAGTTCGTTCCGGGCCTTCGAGAACTCGTAGTCCTCGAACTTCGTGGTGACTGACTCGACGGTTGCGTCCAGTTCGGCCAGCAGCCACTCGTCGACCGCGGCGAGGTCGTCGGGCTCGTCGGGCTGACTCGCGGGCGTGAGTTGGTCGACCAGCCGCGATGCGTTCCAGAGCTTCTGGAGGAGCCGCTCGCCAGCCTCCAGGTCGCCTTCCTTGTACGGGAAGTCGTCGCCGATGGAGGTGCCGGCGGCCCAGTAGCGCGTGGCATCGACCGGGAACTTCTCTAAGACCTCGCTGGGCGGGATGACATTGCCCTTGGACTTGGACATCGCCTCGCGGTTCTCGTCCAGCACCATCCCGTTGATCATCACATTCTCGAATGGCACCTCGCCGGTGTGCTCGTAGCACTTGACGACAGTGTGGAACAGCCAGAAGGAGATAATGTCGTGGCCCTGCGGGCGCAGGTCGAAGGGGTACAGCTCCGGCAACTCCATGGTGAACGACTCGCTGTCCGCGTCCCAGTCCCAGCCGGCATTCACGAGCGGGGTCAGCGACGAGGTCGCCCACGTGTCGAACACGTCTTCCTCAGGCGTCAGCGAGTCGTGGCCACATTCGGGACAGCTATCGACCGGCGGGTCGTCCGACAGCGGGTCGACCGGGAGCTGCTCGCGCTCGGCCATCACGGGCTCGCCGCAGTCGTCGCAGTACCACACCGGAATCGGGATGCCCGAATCGCGCTGGCGGGAGATACACCAGTCCCATTCGAGCCCCTCGATCCAGTGCTCGTAGCGGGTGGCCATCTTCTCAGGGTACCACTCCATCTGGCGGCCGGCCTCGATGTACTCCTCCTTCTTGTCGAGCAGTTCGATGTACCACTGCTCGGTGACGAGGTATTCGACCTCCTCTTCACAGCGCTCGTGGACCTGCACGGTGTGGTCGTGGTCGCGGCTCTCAAGCAGCGACCCCTCCTCGCGAAGGTCCTCGATGATGGCTTCGCGGGCTTCGGTGGTGTGCATTCCCTGGTACTCGCCGGCCACGTCCGTCATGGTCGCAGACTCATCGATTGCGAGTCGTAGCGGCAGGTCGTGGGCCTGGTACCACTCGATGTCGTTCTGATCGCCGAACGTACAGCACATGACGATGCCGCTGCCGGTCTCCATGTCGACGCGCTCGTCGGCGATAACGGGAACCTCCTGCTCGAAAAGGGGCACCCGCGCACTGCCGCCGACGAGGTGTTGATTCTCGTCGTCGTCGGGATGGACGAAGACGGCGACACACGCCGGCAGCAGTTCCGGTCGCGTCGTCGAGATGGTGAACGTCGCGTCCTCGTCGGCCGGTCCGTCGCCCGTCTCGACGAGGTCGAAGGCGATGTCGTTGAACAGCGTCGACTTGTCCTTGTCCTCCTGCTCGACCTGTGAGATGGCCGTCTCGCAGTCCGGACACCAGATGGTCGGCGCGCGCTGACGGTACTCCCGGCCCTGCTCGTAGAGGTCGAGGAACGACAGTTGGGAGACCCGCTGGACGTCCGGCGCGATAGTCTTGTAGGTGTTGTCCCAGTCGATGGAGATCGCAAGCGACTGCACGTCCTGCGTGAACTCATCCTCGAACTGTGTACACACGTCACGGCACTTCTCTTGGAACTCTCGGCGTGGGTAATCCTGGTGTCGGATGTCGAGTTCGCGCTCCGTCAGTCGCTCCGAGGCGATGCCGTTGTCGTCGTAACCGAAGGGGAAGTAGACAGTGTCGTCGCGCATCCGGTGAAAGCGGGCGACGAAGTCCTGCAGCGTAAACTGGTAGAGGTGGCCCATGTGGAGGTTCCCCGACACCGTTGGCGGCGGCGTGTCGATGGTGAAGCGGGTATCAGCGTCCTCGTCGTAGGCGTAGGTCTTGTCCGCGACCCACTGGTCCTGCCACTCTGGCTCTACCTCGCGGGGGTCGTACTCCCCGTCGAGGGCGTTCTCTGATTCGTCTGTGGTCGATTCGTCCTGCGGTGGGTCCTGTGTATCACTCATATTCAAGCGGTGGGTGTAACACCCGGATAGCATCTGACTGCGGCGTAGTTATCAGCGGTGCGTGCGTCGACTGGTAGAGGTGGTGTGGGGCGTGGGGGCCCCTACACCAACGGGCGCGAGAACCAGCGTTCGGGAGAGTCGACGCACCATCTGTACAATACTCGACCTACGGCAGGATTAATGACTTCGGTTTTCGCCGGCGTCCCGACGGGCTCATACCAGCGACCCGCTCACGGCAGATCGGACTCGCGGTGCTCGTGGTCTTCGGCGGAGTGGGCGCGAACCCACAGCTGTCCGATCCGCGAAAGCGTTGTCCGGTAGGACTTCCCGTGTTCTTCCTGCTCGATGTATCCCTTCCCGCCAGGACCGAGCCGGTCAACGTTGTAGATGACCTTTGAGCGGAAGGAGTCGGTGTACTCCTCACCCAGGTCTCGGGCCAGCTGCTGGGCTAGTTCCGAGACGGACTCGAACTCGCCGTGTTCGCCAAGGGTAAACAGGATCACTTCCTCGAAGGGCTTGACGTTCGAGAACGAGGCGACCGGGAGCTCGACCACGTGGGAGCCGTCGATCTCCTTCGCACCGATGGTCGTCCCGCGCTCGTCGAACTCCGCCAGCAGGTCCCGTGCGGTTTCGAGTCGGTCGTCGACTCGTTCGTCGACGTCCTCGCCCGTTCGCATGTCCTCCAGCATATCGATCTGCTTGCGCAGTTCCTCGGCGAGTTCCGTCTCCAGATATTTCTCGGGGACCGTGTAGTAGGTATGGATGCGGTCCCGGTCACCCTCGCGCTCGACCATAATCGAGTGGGCCGCAGTCGCAAAGGCAAAGGAGACAGTCCGGGGCATCGCGGAGACGTTAACCCACACCTCGCTACCCGCGTCGAGTTCGGCGTTGATGAGTTCGAAGGCCTGCTCGAAGGCCTCGTCGTAGTCGTACACGTCGGCAACGACGAACCGCTCGGTTTCCGCTCCAAGCAGGTTCTGATAGTCCTTTTCCAGCTTCTCGGCGAGGTTGCGCGAGTACTCGACGTTGGCCTCGCTGCCGACCGCCCCCTCAAGCAGGATGACGCGGTCAACGTCGAGTTGCTCGCGCACCAGCGGCGCGATGAGCCGGTCGTAGTCGAACCCGACCGGGACGATGTGGGTCTGCATACGTGAAAGACTGGGACGGTGATTATAAAAAGAACCAGACTCGGGCTGCTGAGCGTTTATGCCGGGGCGTTACTCGCAGGTCTCGTGGACGATCGCGCCCTCGTCGTTTGGCCCACGGCGCTCACCGGGAACAATAGGGTCCTCGCAGACGGCGCAGGTCAACTCGCCGCTGGCGTGGCCATTCGAGACCTCGGTATCGTCAGCGGACGTAAAGTCAACACTCACGTCTGTCGACTTGTCGGTTGCCGGTTCGTCGTCCGTATCCGGCGCGAACACATCGTCGTCGCTCTCGCCCGTCGTATCAATGTCGAGCGTGTCGTTGAAGCCGCAGTAGCCCGTCGAGGCGTTGAATCCCAGGCCGAGCGCGCCGATTCCAGCGAGCAGGCCGCGCTTGCGCTTCCCGCTGCGAAGCCAGCGCAGAGAGACAATTGTCAGGACGACTGCCAGCACCGCTCGGATCAGGCGGTCGCGACCGCCGACGTTCTTATCGGAGTCCATACCTGCACATTGGTCTGGATGCTTTTGTAGGTTTACATGTCCGCCGGTGGCCGCCGTCCGGGGGTTGTCACGATGAACAGTCGGCACCGGACCGAACGCGTCTCAGTCGCTTTCGACGCCGGAGACGGCGTATGCAGTGCGGTCCTCGGTCGCGCCGGGAGCGGTCACCAGTGAGACGGTGACCGTCAACAATAAGCCGACCAGGATGCCCACGATGCCGGGCGTCCAGCCCAGATACGCCGTCGGCAGGGCAACGCCGAGACCGAGCAGTCCCCCGACTGTCGCAAGCACGGGGAAGACGTGCAGGCCGTAGAACACCTGACTCCCGACCACGCCGGCGTACATCCCCGAACGCGTCGTTCCCTGCCAGTACAGCGCAAGTGCGACGGGAACTGTAAGCTGTGCGAAGCCGCTGAAGGCCGTGTCGCCGATCTGGACCAGCGTCCCTGGGGTGTAGAGACTCGCAATGAACGAGAGGGTGGCAAAGATGACGACGCCGATGCGGGCGATGAACGCCTCGCGGCGGTCAGTCTCTTCGTCGCTGGCATCGCCGCGGCCGGTCAGCGGCCGGTAGAGGTCCCGAGTGAGGTACGACGAGCCCGACAGTAGCATCGAGTCGCTGGAGGACATCATCGCGGCCATCGCGCCGGCGATGACCAGTGCGGTGAACCACGTCGGCGTGTACTCGCCCAGCAGCGCCGGGATGACGTTGCCACCTTCTGGGACAGTGATGCCGAGTCCGGCCGCCCACGCCCCCAGCATGAACGCCGGAACGAACAGGAGCAGGACCAGCACGGGCCAGAGCGCGAACGTGCGCTTGAGAACCTTCTTGGACCCGGCGGCGAAGAAGCGCTGATTGATCTGCGGGAACATCGTCACGCCGAACGCGATGCTGACCGCGGTCGAGATGATGTACTGCGGCGTGTAGAGGCCTCCACCGAGACCGACGAAAGCGGGTTCCTCCGCCGCGAGCAGGGCCGTCGCCTCACCTGTGCCGCCGACAGCGGAGAGGACCCAGGCGACGGCGACCCAGATCAGCGAGAGCATGAACAGCCCCTGAAGCGTGTCGGTCCAGGCGACGCCGCGCATCCCCGAGAGCGCGACGTAGAGAATCATGAACAGCGTGATGCCGCCGGCTCCGACCCAGAACGGGACCGCGCCGTTCGTGAGGCCGACAATGGCCTGGCCGGCCCCCTTTTGCTGGAGCATTACGTACGGGAACAGCCAGACTAGGCTCACGCCAGCGACGACGACCCGAAGCGCCGTCGACCCGAATCGGTCGCCCAGCATCTCACCCAGCGTCACGTAGCCGTGGCGCTTGCCGACTAGCCACTGCTTGTAGCCCAGTACGTACCAGAGGACAGCGAAGATAATGCCGTCCATGAGCCCCATCACGAGAATCCATTCAGGGCCGGCGCTGAACGCGAGATTCGGGCCGCCGAAGAACGTAAACGCTGACAGTAGCGTCGCGAAGGTCGTAAACAGCAGTACGACTGTGCCAAGCGTTCGGCTCGCGAGGTAGTAGTCCTCGGCGGTGCGCTCGGTGAGTCGGTAGGCGACTGCGCCAACCGCGAGCGCGACCACCATGTACGCGCCGACGATGCCCAGCTGGAGCGTGGTGTCAGCCATCTCACCGCACCCCCTCGACGCCGAGGCCCATGTACGCGCCGACGATGCCCAGCTGGAGCGTGGTGTCAGCCATCTCACCGCACCCCCTCGACGCCGAGGCCCCAGTCGGTGCGCGCGAAGACGGCGAAGACGACGCTTGCGAGCGCCATCCATCCGATGTGCCACCACAGCCATACGGGCAGTCCGACCGCGACCTCGCTGGTGTCCCAGAGGAACCACGGCACTGCCAGCGCCATCAGCACGAACGTGACGACTGTCCACCCAGCGGCCCTGACCGTACTCATATTACGACAGGCTAGCCGCTGGCGGTACTAATGGGTAACGAACCTTCACCGGCAGTCGTTGAAGAAGTATATTCTTCAATACACGCGTGTCCCGGGTTCGACATCCTGTTCGGGTGTCAGGTGGACGACACCGTCCTCGCTGTCAACGCCGGTTACCAGACACTCACTCTCGAAGCCGGCGATAGAGACTGTCCCGAGGTTGACGACGGCAACGACCTGCGACCCGAGCAAGTCCTCAGGATCGTACACGTCTGTCAGCCCCGCGGCGGACTGGCGCGTCTCGTCCCCGAAATCAACGTCGAGCTTGTACACGTCTTTGCGTGCTTCGGGGAACGGCTCAACGGCAACGATCTCACCGATACGCATCTCTACGTCTTCGAGGAACCGTGCGGGATCGATCTCGGTTTCAGTGAACCCCATGTACCCCAGTAGTCCATCCAGTTATTTTATGACAGCGTTCGCAGCAACGGTATGCAGACAGCGATTCAGCTCTGGACGCTCCGCGACCTCCGGGAACCGCTATCGGACGTACTCGACCGTATCGCGGTTGCCGGCTACGACGGCGTAGAATTCGCCGGCATCGGTGACCCGGGCGCGTCTCGGCACTCGCTTGATGAGGCGGGACTCGGCATTGCCGGCGTCCACGTCCAGCTGGAAGACTTGCAGTCCGACCCCCGCACCGTTGGCAATCAGGTCCGGACACTCGACGCGCCGTCTCTGGTTCTCCCGTATCTCGATGACGATCACTTCGCAAGTGAGAGCGCAGTCGAGTCGACGGCGACGCTACTCGAAATGCTTGCGGCGGAGTTCGACCGACCGCTACTGTACCACAACCACGACCACGAGTTCGTCCCGCTCGGCGACGGCACCGCCTTCGACGCGCTCGTCGACCAGACGACGATTGGATTCGAGTTCGACGCCGGGTGGGCACACGCGGCGGGGCAGGACCCTGCCGCACTGATTCGGCGACTTGACGGGCGCGTTCCAGTCGTCCACCTCAAAGACATGACTGCGGACGGGGAGCCGACGACTCTCGGCGACGGCGTGGTGCCGCTCCAGGCGGTGGTTGATGCGGCCCGCGAGGCCGGGGCTGAATGGCTCGTCTTCGAGCACGACAACCCCGAAGACCCGGTCGACGCTATCCAAGCCGGTATCGACGGTATGACGCCGTTACTGGAGTGAGCAGCCCTGTCGTGGAGAGACAGTCCCATAACGGCAAGTCGGATCACCGCATATCTGTGGACGGATTCGATCACTGGACTCGCGTGCGCAAGGTTATTCCCCTGTACTTCCCAACATCAGTATAGTGACAGCAGTCCGTCGGAACACCGGTTGACGGGCTGGAAAACAGGACAATCATGCAAGATACGGCGAAATATCTGATACATGCCGACATCACGGCGGCGGGAGTCGTTGAGCGCAGCGATGTCGTCGGCGCGGTGTTCGGCCAAACGGAGGGATTACTCGGTGATGAACTGGATCTGCGGGACCTGCAGGACTCGAAGAAGGTCGGGCGCATCGACGTGGAGATACGCTCCGAGAGCGGACAGTCATTCGGGGAGATTACCGTCGCGAGCGGCCTCGACAGGGTCGAAACAGCGATTCTCGCCGCGGCACTGGAGACCATCGAACAGGTAGGGCCGTGCCGTGCCGAAATCGAGGTTTCCGAAATCGAAGACGTACGCAGCGCCAAGCGGCGCGAAGTCGTCGAGCGCGCGACGGAACTCTTGAACGACTTCGAGGAAAAATCCATCCAGACCGCGGACATCGTCGAAACGGTCAGACAGCAGGTCCGGGTCGCCGACGTGACCGACTATGAGGGACTCCCAGCTGGACCGCGTGTGGCCGACTCCGACGCGATTGTCGTCGTCGAGGGCCGCTCGGACGTGATGCAACTACTTAAATACGGCATCAAGAACGCCGTGGCCGTCGAGGGAACTGATGTCCCCGACGCTATTGCGGACCTCACGGCCGGTCGAACGGTGACGTCGTTCCTCGACGGTGACCGCGGTGGAGACCTCATTCTGAAGGAACTCGCGCAAGTCGGTGACGTGGACTACGTCGCTGTCACGCCCACCGGCAAGTCCGTTGAGGATCTCTCCCGGAGCGAGGTGATGTCGGCGCTCCGGGACAAGGTTCCCTACGAGACGGTTGCAAGCGCCAAGAGCCTCGACAGCATCCGCGATGAGATGTCCCACACCGGGGAGTCGACGACCGCCGACGGCGGTGCCGTGACCGCCGCGATATCGGACGACACCGCTGACAGCCAGCCCGCGCCCGATCCACAGACCGGGTCGGCGCAGACAGAGACAGCCGACGGAGCGACGAACGGCGCGGACAGTCCGAACGCGGCCGCTGTGACGGATGCCGCGACCGATGTGGAGACGACCGAAAGCGGTGATGGACCGACCATCCCCTCGCTTTCGGACCACATCGAAGCCGTCATTCAGAACCACAGCGGGACGGCCAGACTGGTCGACGAAGACGCGACGCTGCTTGCGGAGGATGACGCCGATACCGTTGTCTCACTGCTTGAATCCGCTGAGGACGTCCCCAAAACCGTCGTTATCGATGCCGACTGTACGCAAAAGCTCCTTGACGTCGCCGCCCAGCGCGGCGTCGATGTTGTCGTCGCCGCCGGCCACGGCGAGTACGTCAAACAGCCGACGGCCGTGCAGGTCCGTATCGAGAATTAAATGTCTCGAACGAACAGCACACCATCGCCGTCGTCGTAGTGGTCAGGGAGCTCATCGGCGACTAAGAATCCGAACCCATCGTAGAATGAGCGTGCCCGGTTGTCATCCGCGCGCGCAGTAAGTCTCATTGTTTCGAACCCCCCAGTCCGGAGCCTGTCCAGCAGTCCGTTCATCAGTGTTGTCCCGAGACCCTGCCCTTGCTTCCCGGGCGCGATGGCGAACTCCGCCAGATACGCGACCGGGTGGTCCGGAACGACAAGCGCGTAGCCAAGCGGCTCGCCGATGTCGAGGACCAGCACGAGCGGCGGGCCGTCGATTCCGACACCGAGGAGTTCCGGCCACGGCTCATCGAGCGCGTTCGTCTGGATCGCCCGGAGACGCCCCTCGTCTTCGGAACGGGCCTCCCGGATCATAGGAGGCCGGCGGCCAGCACGACGCCTGCACCGGTCAGCGCGGCCGCCAGAGTCGCGAGCATATTGACGCCCTGATTGCCGACGACCGAGCCCTCGACAGTCGCACCCAGCAGGCTGTCGACGGTCATGCCGACCAGCCCACAGAGGAGGATGACGCCGCTGCCGACTGTGCTGATGTCCTGCGTGAGCGCGGCGATGCCGGCGATGATGCCCGCGCCGGCGGCCCCGGCGGCCACGCCTTGCCAGGTTACGCCGCCGTCAGTGCCCGGCTCGACGGGTTTGAGCGTCGTAATGAGCCGCGGGTTGTCGTAGAGCCCGCCGAACTCACTGGAGAACGTGTCGGTCATCGCGGCGGCAACGGCCCCGGCGAAGGCATAGAAGAACAGCAGCGGGTCGACAGCGATGTGGCTCGGACTCGCCGCCGCCGCAACGACGGCGAACAGCGCGACGATGGAGTTTGCGAGCACATTCCCGCTCCCGCGTGCGCCTTCGTTCTCCTCGGCGATGCCGCGGTCCAGTTTCTCGTCATAGCGGTACTTCGTCGAGAGGCCACCGAGCCCGAAGAAGGAAATCAGCATGGCGAACCAGCCGAAGCCGCCGAGCACGATGGTCAAAAAGGAGAGGAGGACGCCGGTGAGCATCCCCGGAAGGGATGCGGTGTCGAGCGCGTAGGAGAGGTAGCCGAGCAGGACTGTCACGGCAAGCGCGATGACGACGCGCTGTGCCGTCACCGACGGGTCGAGTTCGAAAAACAGCCACAGCAGCAGTCCCACGGTGAGCATCACCAGCGGATCGTCCCGTTCGAACAGCACCGAGCGAAGCAGCGCGGCAACGAACGCACCGCTAGCGGCGAGAAACAGCACGAGCGGAAGGTCGATAGCGGCTGCTCCCTCGCCAACGGCGGCCTGAATCCGCGTTCCGAGAACCTGCCCTGCGACGCCGGCGACGAAGCCGACGAGGACGAAACCCGCGGTTGCGACTACCTCGTCCGCGCGGACGGTGTATGCGAGTCGCTGGCCGAGATTCCCGTAGGCGACGATGACAACGACGCCGACGAACACCGGACCCGGCAGACTGAAGCGGACGGCCAGCAGCGCGAGCCCGGCGGCGGCAAGCGAGAAGGCCGCTAGCCCGTATAGTTTCCCGTCTTCGTAGTCACCGGGGCGGGCGAACAGGTCGAACAACCGTGAGTCCTGTCCGATGATCGTCACGCCGAGCGCGGCGACAAGGACGAAGGGTGCGATAGCGGCGACAGTCGCGAGTTCGAGCGAGCGAAAGCCCGTTGCGGCCGGAACGGCGACCGCGAGGGTCCCCACGGCGGCAAACGCGCCTGCCCGACGGACTGTGCCAGTCACGTCCCACCGGTATCCCCGAGAGGCACTTACCCTTTCCGAACTGTGGAGGCGATAGTACCGTGGGATTTACTGGGGCCGTAAGCATACCGGCGGACGTGGGACTATACGACCGATATCTCGCGATGCGCGTTCGGCGCAGCGACGCCGACCTGCCCGAGACGGTCGCGCTGGTGATTACGGAGCGAGACCTGCTTGGAGACGGTGCATACCGTACCTTAGAGCGGTTTTTCGACTGGGCTGTTCAGTACGGCACCGACACTGTCGTCGTCTACGTGAGCGTTCTTGATGAGGAGGCGATCCCGACGCTGCAGCGCGAACTCGAAAGCGTCACCGCGCCACGGGAGATAGCGGTCAGAGTACCGGACGACGAGACGACAGCCGACGCCCCGATTCAGATTTCGATCGGCCTCGGCGGGCAGTCGGAGTTCGCAACGGCTGTCCAAAAACTGGCAGAAGACGTCGATACGGGGTCGCTCGACCCGAGCGACATCGACGAGGCCGCGGTCGAGGAGCATCTTGTCTTCCCGACCGACCCGGATCTGGTGATCAAGACCGGGGCCGAACGGCTTTCGGATTTCATGATCTGGCAGTCCGTCTATTCGGAGTTGTATTTCACCGACGTGAACTGGCAGAACTTCCGGCTCCGGGATTATTTGCGGGCGTTGCGAGATTATCAGGAGCGCCAGCGGCGCTTTGGCCGCTAGGAGATCAGTCTGCGAGGTCGTACTCTTCGTCGAGTTGCTCGCGTTCGGTACTCGGGAGCGCATCACGAAACCGTCCGAGCATCCGCTTGGCCGTCGGTAGTTCCGATTGCTCGATGGCACGAACCAGTGCCAGCGACCGCTCGGCACGGGTCGTCCGCCAGGAATCCTCGCGGTTCTGGTACGTTCGGATCGCTCGCAAAAAGTCGACTTTCCGGAATTCAGGCCAGTAGGGCGTACAGAAGAACGTGGCGGCCTCGTTGCCGTTGGCGTGCCACGGCAAGAAGTTCGAGGTGCGCTCGTCGCCGCCGGTTCGAACGATGAGGTCGACATCGCGGGTCGGCCCCTCGTAGAGTCGCTCTTCGATGGTTTCCGCAGAGACATCCATTGGGTCGAGGGTCCCGGTTTCGACGGCAGTAGCAACGTCGCGGGCCGCACCGAGCAGTTCGGCCCGGCCGCCGTAGGCCAGCGCGATGTTGAGGTTGAGCTGGTCGTACTGTGCCGTTCGTCCCTCGGCGTAATCGATAGCGTCACGTACCCGTTCGGGTAGCATCTCTGTTTCGCCGATGGCGCGGATACACACGCCGGCCTCGTGGACCCGCTCGGCGTCGGCAAACGTCTGGAGTTTCTGTTCGACGAGGTCGAAGATGTGTTGGCGTTCCTCGGGGTCGCGGTCGAAGTTCTCCGTCGAGAACGTGTACAGCGTCACCTCACGAATGCCGAGTTCGTCGCACCAGTTCAACAGTGCCTCGGTCGTTTGGGCTCCTTCTTTGTGGCCCTCCTGTTTTTTTGCGCCCTGCTTTTCAGCGTATCTTCGGTTCCCGTCCATAATGACTGCAACATGGTCGGGCGTCCCTGACAGTTCCCACTGGAGCAATCGCTCGTAGGCCGCATATCCCAGTCGCTTCCCCCTCGATAGCATCGTTGTGTACATTTCAACCACTCAATAAGGGCTTTGTGGAAGGGATCGGGTACAGTTATTTCCCACCTAATCTGTCGAAATATATGCGCATAGTTTTAATATACCCCAGCGTAACGTTCAAATTGCAATGGCGACCGGTACGGTAGACTTCTTCAACGACACAGGCGGTTACGGTTTCATCGATACCGAAGACTCCGACGAGGACGTCTTCTTCCACATGGAGGACATCGACGGTCCTGACCTCGAGGAGGGGCAAGAAGTGGAATTCGAGATTGAGCAGGCCGACAAAGGCCCGCGCGCGAAAAACCTCACGCGGCTGTAACCATGGCGACAGGCACTGTCGACTTCTTCAACGATACGGGCGGCTACGGTTTCATCGAAACCGACGATGCCGACGAAGACGTGTTCTTCCACATGGAAGATGTCGGCGGCCCGGACTTAGAAGAAGGGCAAGAAGTCGAATTCGACATCGAACAGGCAGACAAAGGCCCGCGGGCGAAGAACCTCGAGCGACTGTAAGCGAGGACGGCTCGCTTTTCAACGGGTTCGCAACCGACTGAGCGGTGCGACTCGACAGCGTGTGGGTTCCCACCGCCGTCGCTGCACCGCCTCTCGAACCGAATATCTTCGGGTAGACGGAGCAGCGCTCTGAATCCGAAGTGTCTTAGGGAAAGCAACACCGACCGCATGGTATGAGCGAGGCCGACGCACTTGACGATGACCTTTACCGCCGGACCAAACAACTACTTGAGCCGGGCGAGATTCAGCTCAACGGCGCTGTCGTCCACACGGAGTACGACGGTAGCGACGAGATCGAGATGATGCAGGCCACCATCGAGGTCGGTGAACTCATCGCCGAGGGTGCTGGCCTGAACCCGGCGGACACGTTCGTCTACTCCGGCAGCGACGACTCCGAGTTCGCGTCGAACCAGCATCAGGGCCTCACGCTGGACGACGAGGAGTTCGTCTGGGAGTGCCAGCAGCTCCTTCGCAACGGCTCCTTCGATCTGGTGTTCTACTACGAGGCCAGCGCTGACCACGATGGGATTCTCGAAGCGGTCAAGGACGCTGGCTACGCAGTCACCGGTGTCGAAGGCGAGTAAGCCCGTCAATCGCCGGTCGACAGCCGCTCTTGGCAGTTGTGACAGTACGTGTAGTCGGGGCCGTTCGCCGCGCCACAGATACGACAGTTCGTTGCCTCAACCGCGGCCTGTTCGAAGTAGGCGTTGAGCTGCCCGGTGTCTCGGCCGTTGCGTTGGCCGCCGAATTGGTCGACGAGCGTATCGTGTGCGGCATAGTCCATGAGTCGGAACATGAGGACGAACCACAGCGGCACTCCTACCAGAACGAACAGGTAGACCAGCAGCCGGACCGCCAGTTCGGCTGTCGAGATTGCCACACGTGAACTAGGGGCGCAAGGGGATAAAACGCTCCGGCGACCCGGACATGCGGGCCGCGTTCGCTCGCCTGTCCCGGGCTGTTTTTATTCGCAGAACCCCCAGCTTTCCGTATGAGCGAAGACCTCGGGACGGTAGACCGGGCGGTGTTGAACGCCTTCCAAGGCGGCTTCCCGGTCGTCGAACGGCCGTTCGAGCCGGCCGCGGCGGCCCTTGCTGACCACGGCGTCGACATCGACGCGGACGAGCTATTGGCGCGCGTACAGGACCTCGACGACGCGGGCGTGCTCACGCGGTTCGGGGCACTCATCAACGCCGAGGCGATCGGCGGCACTGCCACGCTCGTCGCCACCCACGCCCCCGAGGACAGCTACGACGAACACGCCGAGATAATAAACGCGTACCCGGAGGTCGCGCACAACTACGAGCGCGAGCACCCGCATCTGAATATGTGGTTCGTCCTCTCGGTGGCCGAGGAAGGACGGGTCGAGGAGGTTCTGGCCGACATCGAGGCCGAAACCGGCGAGGAGACGTACAACCTCCCGAAACAGCAGGAGTTCCACGTCGGCGCGAAATTCCCCGTTGAGGGGCCACAAACGCAAGATATCGACTTCTCGGATCTGGGACCGGACGTGACGCCGACGGACAGCCAGTCCCTGACCGCTGACGAACTGGACCTCGTGTTGGAAATCCAGGACGGGCTCCCGGTCACTGCTACGCCGTACGCTGACGTGGCTGCCGAAATCGACGCCGATGTCGAGTGGGTGCTGGAGACGATACAGCGGTTCAACAGGGAGGGGAAAGTCCGCCGCGTCGGGGTCATCCCGAACCACTACGCCCTTGGCTACAGCGAGAACGGGATGACCGTCTGGGACGTGCCCGACGAAGTCATCGACGAAGTCGGCCCGGCTATCGCCGAGTTCGACTTCGTGACTCACTGCTACGAGCGGCCCCGCCATGACGGTGTCTGGCCGTACAACTTCTTCGCGATGACCCACGGGCGAAGCGAGGCGGAGAGTCAGGAGCGCATCCAGCAGGTCCGCGACCGGATGGCCGACCACTGGGACGTGACCGAGGACGACTGGGACACGCTGTTCTCGACGCGCATCCTGAAGAAGACGGGTATCAGGCTGGACGAACGAGCGCGACAGAACACAGAAACGGCGTGATCGTGCGTATGCAGGACCGCAGTGCCGAATCAAGGAGTGCCAACCGATGATTCCGCTCATGCACGACTTCGAGGGTGAGACAGTCCTCGTCGTCGGCGGCGGACCGGTCGGCGCACGCAAGGCCCGAACGTTCGCCACGGAGGCGAGCGTCGTCGTTCTCAGTCCCGAGTTCGCCGACCGGGCGTTCGCGGACGCCGACAAGATCCGGGCCGCCCCGACGCCGGAGGACGCCACAGACTGGGTCGAGCGGACCGACCCGGCGCTGGTCGTTGCCGCGACAGACAACGCGGACCTAAACGGCGCTTTCAGCACGGCTGCTGCGGAGCACGGTGCGCTCGTCAACCGCGCCGACGACCACGGCGACCAGTCGTTCGGCAACGTTGTCGTGCCGGCCACGGTACGGGACGACCCCGTGACGCTGGCGATTGCGACCGGCGGGCGCGCGCCGGCGCTGTCGAAGCACCTTCGCGAGCAGTTCGAAGACGAGTTCGGAAACGCTGGTCTGATGGCCGAGGTCGTCGGCGACCTCCGTGAAGACCTGCGCGACCGGGGGGTCCCGCCGGCCAAACGACGTGACGCCGTCAGGTCCGTTGTCAGGTCACGGGAAGTTTGGAAGGCTTTAGATAGTGGCAGGTCCAAGGGTGAGCAAGTAGCTAGAGACGTGATCGGAGAGTTACCTGGTGATCAAATGTGAGAGGGGACACTGGTGCAATCGTTGGGGTCTGTATCTCCCATGAGCGCGCAAGCGTCGACCAATTAGAGACCGCTGCGGCAGACAGCGAGCGCCGCGCCGTCGAGTCCTTGCTCGCGAACCCCGCGGTCGAAGAGGCGATTGCGCTGCAGACGTGTAACCGTACCGAGGGGTACGTCGTTGTCTCTGATCACGAGGCCGGGCTCGAGGCGCTCGAACTGTTTACCCGCGCCGTGCCCGACGACGTCGTTGTTGAGATGGGTCACGAGGAGAGTCTCCGTCACTTGCTCCGGGTGGCTGCCGGGCTTGAATCGATTGTGCTTGGCGAAGACCAGATCCTCGGCCAGCTTCGAACCGCCTATGAGACCGCCCGCGGCGTTGGCGGCATCGGGCCGATGCTGGAAGACGGCGTCACGAAAGCGATTCACGTCGGCGAACGCGCCCGCACGGAGACGAAAATCAACGAAGGAGTTGTCTCGATTGCCTCCGCCGCGGTTCGCCTTCTCAAACAGGAGAGTTCGCTGGCGGACGGGACAGCGCTCGTCGTCGGGGCTGGCGAGATGGGGCAGCTCGCTGCCGATGCGCTCAGTGAGGAGGTAGACCGGCTACTCGTGGCCAACCGGACAGTCCCACACGCGGAGCATATTGCCGACTCAGTCGACATCGACGCCAGTGCGGTTGCGCTCGACGGCATCGAAGCGGCCGTCTCCGAGGCCAGTGCCGTCATTTCGGCAACGGGAAGCGGCGACCAGGTGTTCGATATTGGGACCTTCAGCGATTCCGGCGATGTATCCATTGTCGATATTGCCCAGCCGCGTGATGTCCCGGCGGGCGCGGACCGCCTTCCGTCGGTGACAGTGTATGACCTCGACGCGCTGGAGTCGGTGACCGCCGAAACACGGAACAAGCGGCAACGAGCCGCTGAGGCGGTCGAACGTATCGTCGACGAGGAGTTCGACCGCCTGCTCACGCAGTACAAGCGCAAACGCGCTGACAGGGTCATTTCGACGATGTACGAGAGTGCTGAACAGGTCAAGGCTGCAGAGATAAATAGCGCGCTTTCAGCGGCTGACTTCGACGATGACCAGGCAGAGGTCGTTGAAGCAATGGCCGACGCTATCGTCTCGCAGATCCTCGCCGCACCGACCAAGAGTCTACGCGACGCCGCGGAGGAAGATGACTGGTCGACGATTCACACGGCGCTCCAGTTGTTCGACCCGGACTTCGGCGGCCCCGACCAGGCTACCCCGCCCGAGTTCACCCAGGGCATGTCGGTCGAGGACATTCCCGACGGGATGCGCGACGAGATCCCGAACGCGATGCTCGACCGACTCTCCGACGACTGACCACGCCCACCTTTTTGCCCACGCCGCCCGACGTAGCCGATATGGCAGACTTGCTCTCTGACGACGAGATTAGCGACCGGCTACCCGAGGAATGGGCCCGCGAAGACGACGAGATCGTTCGCGTCTTCGAGTTCGACGGCTATCTGGACGCGTCGGGCTTTCTGAGCGCCGCAGCCGGCCTCGCCGAGGACGCGTGGCATCACCCGGAGATGACCATTCGCTGGGGTGAGGTCGAAGTTCGACTCACGACCCACGACGCCGGCGGCATCACGGAAAACGACATCGACCTCGCCGAGCGACTGAACGGCATCCACGACTGACGGTGTGACTGTGGACACGACTGATAGACTCGCCTCCCTCCAGCCGACTGATCCCGACAACGCAACCGCCCGGTACGTATTCCGGGTGGAACTCCGGCTGGAGCCAGACGCTGATGGGCTGTGGACCGACCCCGACCAGTTCGAGACGACGCTGTATCGGGTAGCTGACGACCCGGGTGAAAGCGGCTGGCTGTTCTTCCGGGACACGCTCTGGCGGGGCGAACTCGCTGACGAACCGCACTTCCGTCGGCTCGTCGAAGACGAACTCGGCTGTCCAGTCATTTCGGCGTCGTTCAGTGAGTTCAGAACCGACGAGGCGTATCTGGAGTCACTGAAAGCTGAAATCGCGAACAATCTGGCCCTGTTTAACGCCGGGTCGGTCCGCGAGGTCGTCAACAAGTACCTCGGTAGCTCGATTCAGGTGACGTGAAACGAGACGCGGCTCTGTAGTCAGTGGCTACAGAGCGGTTATACACACCAAAACCGGTCGTAGGGCCCGAAAGACTTTATCAGAGAATCGCTAAATAATCTATCCTCATGACCACCGACTACGACTTCTGGCTGTTCGACCTCGACGGGACGCTCGTCGATATCGAGCCAGCGTACCCCCGGAAGGTAATGGGCGCCGTCGGCGACCGCCTCGGCGTCGAGTTCACCGACCGGGAACGGGATGCACTCTGGTACGGATTCGGTGGGACACGGTCGCAAACGCTTGCGGAGCGCAACGTCGACCAGCAGGAGTTCTGGCGGCTGTTCCACGAGGAGGAAGACCCCATTGCTCGGGCCGAGGCGACGTATCTCTACGACGACGCCGAGACGTTCCTCGCCACCCTCGATACACCGGTCGGACTGGTCACACACTGCCAGCAGTACCTCACCGAACCGGTACTCGATCATCTGGACATCGCCGACTGGTTCGAGACGGTCGTCTGCTGTGACGACGACATCGGCTGGAAGCCCGATCCAAAGCCGGTGGAACTGGCGATGCGGGAGATGGATGTCTGGTACAACGGCCACAGCGGCGTGCTGGCTGGAGATAATCCGTCAGACATCGGCGCGGCGTGGAACGCAGGCCTCGATGGCGTCCACGTCGGCCGGCGGTCCCCGGCAGAGACAGGCCGGTGCGTGCGTGGTGACAAACGCGTCGGGACGCTGCTCGACCTGGCGTCGTCTCAGGGCAGGTAGTCCCAGTTTTCCACAGTGACGGTCGTTCCGGCATCGATACCAGCCTCGTCAGCGGCCACGGATACCCAGCCGTCAGCCCGGGTCGCTGTCGCGAGGTCAACGCCGGGGAGCGGCGTCGCCGTTCCGTCGCTCACGGCGACCGGAGTAAACGTCCGGACCGCGTTCTGACTGTCGACCTGCTCCGCCAGCGTCGCTCGTGTCTCTGGATGTGCAGACAGCGGTGCATCGGCAAACGCCTTCAGTAGCGGACGAAGGAGCTGTACCGCACCGACGCGTGCTGCAATTGGCGACTCTGGTAACAGCAGGACCGGGCGGTCCTCGACGACAGCGACGCCCGTCCGCTGGCCTGGGTCGATATCGACGTAGTCGGTGAACACCTCACCGAGATCCGCAACGATCTCTCGAAGCGTATCCCCCGGCTCGGTCCCGGTGATGACGAGCGCATCACGGGTGAGGTCGCGCTGGACGGCCATTCGGAGCGCCGGAGCATCGTCGACGACGGGGTCCCGGTAGGTCACCTTCCCGCCCCACCGGTCGACGTACTGCGCCAGCGTAAACCCCGCCGTCTCGACCTTGCCGGCTGCGCTGGCATCTGCTCGGGGTTCGTCGTCAGTCGGGACGATTCCGATCTGCGGTCGCTGGCGGACGAGAAGTTCGGAGACGCCGGTTGCTCTCAGCAGTCCCACGTCGCCAGGCCGCACCTGATGGCCCTGGCTGAAGACGGTGTCGTCGACCGAGATATCTGCTTCCTCAACAGGTTTGTTCGCCGTCGCGTCTGTCGCTAGGACTCGTCCGACAGCAACTGAGAGCGGAATCCTGTCTGTACGGTCGACGGGGACAGCGAAGCTACCGAGCTGTCTGCGGGCAGTCTTCAGCGCGAGCGACTCGGCCTCCGACGGCGGGGAGCCAGCCATACCCTTGCTAGTGGGTACTGTGGCAAAAACGCCCCGAGTAGCCACGGCACATCCGCCACATGTCTACACGGACTGGGAACGTTTTTCGTCGGTCGGGTCCGGCATCGACGTATGGTCCTCCCGCAACTGGTCGGCATCGTGTTCCTGACCATCGGCGGTTTCGTCCTCTTCCGCGGCGGCCGGGAACTCAAAACGGTGTTCCACATTCTTCGAAACGACCCGGTCTCGGTGCGCTCACTCGACGGGCACACTGGTCCCGTCGAAATCACTGGCACAGCCGTCGCCAGCGATGATGCCGGAACCGTCACCGCCCCTTTTACCGGTAGCGAGTGTCTGGCCTACACCTACGAGGTCGAGGAGTACCGGTCGTCGGGCAAACATTCAAACTGGGAGACGCTGGACGAGGGGCAGGACGGCGTCGACTTCATCGTTGACGACGGGAACGCACGCGTTCGAGTGAACCCAGACGGGGCGGACGTACGATTTGAATCCCAATCTGTGACGGTTTCTCCGGGGACTGAACTCCCCGAGCGCCTAGCCGATTACGTCGAGCGAACGGAGGGCGTCGAGGCGCAGGACGGGTCGGTGAACCTGCTCGTGACGGAGATCAGCCTAGGGAACAAACAGCGCTTTACCGAGCGTCGACTGGACGTTGGCGAGGATGTATACGTCTACGGTCAGGCGATGCGCGGCCCCGCAACAGCGTGGGGCAGCAATCTGGTCGATGCTATCGTCGGGGATGGCAACGCGACGCCGGTGTTCGTTATCTCTGACACCAGCGAGCGTGGCACTGCCCGGCGGATTGTTCGGGGTGCTATCGCCGAAACTGTATTCGGGCTTCTCGCGGTTATCGTCGGTAGCATCGCACTCCTCTCCACACTCCTGTAGTAGCAGAGACCGTCGGGTTTACCACAGCGTACCACCTAGACGAGCGTATGTCTGCCCTGCGAGAAGCGCTTCGGGACCTTCCCGACGCCGTGTTCGCGGACGTGCTCGAATCCGAGGACGAATACTTGCTCGTGCTCGATCTACCGGGTGTGACCGCGGAGACAATCGACGTGACTGTTGAAGGGGGCCGCCTTCGGATCGACGGGCAACGGACCAAGGACGTGCCCGGCGAGTTCACCTTTGTCCGCGAGGACCGCTCCGTGTTCCTTGATGCCGAACTCCCGCTCCCGCCGGACACGACCGGACAGGGCGGGGAGGGGACCGTCGAAAACGGTGTCCTCGAACTCCGCCTGCCGAAGGCGACAGCCGCACCGAGCACCACGATCCCGATCGACGGGGACTGACTCAGAGGTGGCAAGCCGGTGAATCTTCGCGCGTACTGGCGGTTCCTCGTCGTTGCACGCCACTTCCTGCCCCTGTTGGTCGCGTACGCACGAGACCGAAAACGGTTCTTCGTGATCGGCTCATCGCGCCGCGTCACGCCCGAACAGCGTCGCGAACGTGCACAACAGCTGCTCGATTCGTTACTAACGCTCGGCCCGACGTTCATCAAACTCGGGCAGATCCTCTCGACGCGGCCGGACGTCCTGCCCCCGGAGTATATCGAGGAGTTCTCGAAGCTGCAGGACCGCGTACCACCGGCTGACTGGGACGAGGCACGGGTCGTCATCGAGGACGAGCTGGGGCCCGTCGATGACCGCTTCGATGAATTCGAAAGAGAGGCGATAAGCGGCGCATCGCTCGGACAGGTGTATCTGGCAGAAATCGACGGCGAGAAAGTCGCTGTCAAGATTCGCCGCCCGGGCATCGAAGCGCTCGTTGAGGCCGACCTGCGGGTCGTCCGCTGGTCGCTCCCCCTGCTGATGTATTTCATCGACGACTCCCGGTCGTTCTCGCTGGAGACGCTCGCCGACGAGTTCTCGAAGACTATCCGCGAGGAGATGGACTACCAGCGAGAGGGTCGGATGCTCACCGAAATTCGAGAGAACTTCAGGGATAACGACCGCATCTGTATCCCCGATGTCAAGGAGTCTCACTCCACCCGGCGCGTCCTGACGATGGAGTACGTTCCCGGCACGAAAATCAACGACATCGATAGCCTTGACGCGGGCGGGATCAACCGGACGGAGCTGGCCGAGACGCTCCAGCGGGCGTACCTGCAGATGATTATCGACGACGGCGTGTTTCACGCCGACCCCCATCCCGGGAACCTCGCTGTGCAGGACGACGGGACGCTCGTCTTCTACGACTTCGGGATGTCCGGCCGGGTCGACCCGTTCGTGCAGGACAAGATCATCGACTTCTACGCCGCTGTCGCCGATCAGGATATCAGCGCTATCCTCGATGCTCTTATCGAGATGGGGACGCTCTCGCCTGAGGCCGACCGGCAGGTGATGGGTGACGTGATGGAACTGGCCATCGCCGACGCCCGCGGCGAGGACATCGAGCAGTACCGTGTCCAACAGATCATTCAGCAGGTCGAAGACACGATATACGAGTTCCCGCTTCGTCTGCCGGCAAACCTGGCGCTCGTGTTGCGCGTCGCCACGGTCGTTGAGGGTGTCTGTGTCACTCTTGACGAGGACTTCGACTTCATCGGCGTTGCCACCGACTACCTCCGCGAGGAAGGATATCTCGCAGAGGGCGTGCGGAACTTCGTCGAGGACCGGGCGACCGAAGTGTCCGACGCCGCTCGGTCGGCCGTCCGGATCCCGCCAAAACTGGAGTCCGCCCTCGACAGAGTCGAGCGGGAGGACTTCCGCGTGCAGGCAGACATCGAGGACTCTGATGGTCTGCTCGCGACGATGACCAAGCGACTCATCCTCGGGATGTTGCTCGCAAGCACACTGTTCTCGACGGCATTCCTATACACGCAAGCGTCGCTACCGGCCACTGGTGTCGGTATCGCTGGAACCGTCGGCCTGTCACTGGCGCTGTGGTGGTCGTTCCGCTCCAAAAAGGCCGTCCGCGCCAAGCCGCAGTTCACGCGACAGAGTATGCGTGAGCAAGACCGAGAGAGCCCAGGCGGACTCAACACTTCCTTCGGTGAGGACACTGACGACGCCTACAGCGGCGACTGAACGCCGACCCGGCGCTACAGTCAGAGCCGCTTTTCGAAATGAACGAGTTCGTACTCGCCCTGTGTTGACCGGTCTACCTCCTGATACCCTTCGTCACGGTAGAACGCGACCGCGGCGGGCTGGCTCTGTGATGTCGTCGCAAGCAGGACGTCGTATCCCTGCTCGGCCACTTGTTGTTCAACTTGGTGGAGGAGGCGACGACCGTAGCCACGCCGCTGTCGGGACGGAGCGACCCGCATTCGGTGGAGCTCGGCCGCGCCGGGGACGGTGCGCTCGTCCGCGTGGCCGACGTCATTCGGGAGGAACCCGCCCATCGCGGCCAGGCCGCCGTCGAACGTTTCCGGGAGTTCGTCGTCGGCAGTGGGAACGACGCCGACGAGAAACGCGCCGCCGCTGTCGAAATACCGCGTCTCGATGTTTTGCAGGTCCGACGTTCCGGGGATGTCGCTGGGGTCGTTGCCAGTCGCTCGTATCGCCCATTCGTGGAGACGCCAGACAGCGTCGGCGTCCCGGTCGTTGTAGGACCGAAATTGAATCTGGTCGGTCATCGAATACGTCCAAGATTGTCATTGTCGGAGAGGGGGTTTAATTGGCTCTGTTGAAACTCTCAAGCGGTGATACAAACGGCGCGGTGAATAGAGAGCTTGTAGTCAGCAATCATCCAGACGATCACACGTAAACATTGTACACCCCCTACAGAAGTCCGTTCATACGTTCACTCTGCAACGGCCCAGAAGCGAACGCTCCCCGGCACCTTCCACAGTAGTTCGGGGAGATCGCTATCGTTTCGATCATCGAGTGTGGTCTGGTGGTGCCGTGGTTCGAGAAGACGCTTGACGGTGAATCCGGCATCAACGAGAGAATTGTGAAGATCGGCAACCGTGTGATCAAAGGCGATCAAGTTCGCTTCATAGTCGTCGTTAATCGTGATTTCCCGCCGACCGGTGTCGTAGTAGCTGCGTTCGAAAATCTCTTTTTCGACATCCAGACTCTCGTGTATGGGGTGTGGCACGCTGAGGACGAAGATGCCGCCATCTCGGAGAACGCGGTGAACTTCTCGAAACGCCTCACCGAGATGCTTGATCATCTGGTAGACTGTCTCGGAAGACGCTACATCGAAGCTGTCGTCGGGGAGCGGGAGGTTCGTGATATCTCCTTTGAGAAACTGTGCATCAACGCCGTAGAAATCTCGCAACTGCCGTGCGTGCTGTAGTTGTTCGCCTGAGATATCCACTCCGACGACAGTTTCCGCACCAAGCTCAGCGGTCCCGACACTTGCTTGGCCGCCCCCACATCCTAGTTCGACGTAGTCCTTCTCTGCAACTGAATCAAGAATATCGGGTTGAGGCTCGCCCGGACCATCCGAACCGAATGGCGATGGCGCCGGCGGAAGCTCCCCATCCACGGTATTTGCGTTCCATAACGCTTGGAAATCATCGCTCCATTCGTTCCAGAGTTGCTGGTTTTCGTGTTTGTGTTCGGTCATCAGCCCTGTGTCTGGGTCATTCTAGTCGCCTTGTATCAATTGTTTCGTTAATTTCACTTTTCAGTCATTCTCTCATAGAACACTGCACGAGATATACCTCCCTGTATTCAGCCGCCTGCTGAGACCTATCGGCGTTTGAGGGTTTCACAAGGCTACTTAATTCTACCTTATCAGTGTATGGTTCTATTATACGCCTCTGAATTTATCCGGAACGTTCAGTATTCAGTGTCTGGTATAGGGGGTATGAGAAAACACGGTGGCACATGCTGGGTGCAACCCCCAGTCTGCGGACGCGATACGTCGGTAACATTGCGAGTGAGGGGGAAGGTGGGTCGGTTATGACAGCCCCAGCAACGAATAACGTGGTGCTAGTCACGGTTGACTCGCTTCGGGCTGACGCGCTGGGTGGCACTGACAGCGTCTCCCCTGTCATGGACTCGCTCGCCGAGTCGGGCGTCGTCTTCAAAAACGCCGTGGCACAGGGGAACTGGACGCCATTTTCGTTCCCTAGCATTCACGGATCGCGGCCGGTGTTCACTGAAACCGAAGACATCGGTCTGGCGTCGACACCAACGCTGGCCGAGCAGGTGTCCGATGCCGGCATCGAGACAGCTGGGTTTAACGCCGCAAACGGCTTTCTCACCGACCACTGGGGGTACGACCGCGGGTTCGACGAGTTCGAACCGTTCGTCGATAGCGGCGGCTACAGCAAGTACCTGGCAGCCCATCCGACGATTCAGGCATGGGTCCAACTGGGAACCTCGCCGTTCCGGCGCGCTGCGACCGTTCTCAGCGGCGGGTCGGACGAACGCCCCTTCGCCGATGTGTCCCGAATGGGTGACCTCGAAGACCACGCCACTGAGTTCTTGGAGTCGACCGACGGACCGTTCTTCCTGTGGGTCCACTACATGGACACGCACACGCCGTACGTCCCGGCCCCGCGGCATATCCGCGAGGTGTCGGACAACCACTTCGGTGTCCTCCGGATGCTCAGCTCCCACCTCCGAACCGGGCTGGGCTGGGAAGTCGACGACCGGACGCTCGAGACGCTCCGGACGCTGTACGAGGCGACGGTCCGGCAGGTCGACGCCAGTGTCGGTCGGCTCCTCGATACCCTTGAAACTGAAGGCCACCGCGACGACACTGCCGTCATCGTAGCCGGCGACCACGGCGAGGAATTCCTCGAACACGGCCATCTCGCCCACTACCCCAAGCTCTATCGGGAACTCATCGATGTTCCCTACATCGTCTCGACGCCAGAAAGCGAGCACCAGTCGGTCGAGACGCCGGTCGGCCTCGACACAATCGCGCCGACAGTGTGCGATCTGCTGTCGCTCACGCCGGCGGCGGAGTGGGACGGGGCCTCCGTCGCCCCGGCGGTCCACGGCACGGCTATCGAGGACCGCGGTCCCATCGTCTCCGCAGCGGTCCGAGGCGAAAGCGTGACCAGCCAGCCAATTCCACGGAGCCGTGCGGACGGGGAACTCCTCCTCAGCGCACGCGATGAGCGCTACACGTACATCGAATTCACAGAATCAGGCCACCAGGAACTGTACGACCGGACGAATGACCCCGAGGAACAGGTCGATCTGTGTTCGGACTCGACAGACGCCGACCCGCCTGCAACCGTCCTCGACCGCTTGTCGGATGCCGTCGCTGACCACCTCGCTACACTCGACAGCGACGGGACGGAGGCTGGAAACACCGAGGCATCCGACGAGATAACAGCACGATTAAAGGCACTCGGTTATCAGTAAGGCTGTATGGCGTCTGCTGTCGTCACACCGGCCCGGCGACAGCAACTCATCCGGTTTTTCCTCGTCGGTGTGTTTGCCGCGTCGGTTCAGCAAGCGCTCTTATGGTTGTTCAGCGATGTCGGTGGCCTGAATTACATTTTCGCAGCCGCTATCGCCATCGAATGTACGATTCTGCTACAGTACGCTCTCAACAACGCTTGGACGTTCCACCGGTCGCAGCATTCGAGCCTGCAGGAGTACGTACTCGGGTTAGGGAAAACAAACCTCGTCCGTGGGACGGCGATTCCGCTCCAATTGGGTCTCCTCTACGCGTTTGTTACCTGGGGCGGCGTCGTGCCGCTGGTCGGTAATGGCGGGGCCATTGTCATCACTGGCGTGTATCGGTATGCGCTTGACGCTCACTGGACGTGGGGTTAGACAGTCGGGACGGGAACCTCATCGAGGACGCTCTGGATGACGGTTCCCTTGTCGACTTGCTCGACGCGGGCATCAGGCGTTAATACGAGCCTGTGGGCCAGCACTGGCTGTGCGACCCGCTTGATATCGTCCGGCGCAACGTACTCTCGGCCGGTAATCGTCGCCATCGCTCGCGTCGCTTCGAACAGCCGCTGGGTCCCACGCGGTGAGACCCCCACATCCACGCGGTAGTCGTCTCTGGTCGCCCGGACGAGGTCAGCCATGTACTGCAGCAGGTCGTCGTCGACGGTAACCGTCTCCGGAACGCTCCGGAGTTCTTTGACTGATTCGGCATTGAGAACCGGTTCTACGGTCGGACTCTGTGTCGTTCGACCGGCACGCCGCCGGAGGAGTTCGACCTCGCCTTCGTCGTCAGGATAGCCGAGTGATGTCTTTGCCAGGAACCGGTCGACCTGTGCTTCGGGGAGTTCGAAGGTCCCCTCCATGTCGACTGGGTTCTGGGTGGCGATGACGAAGAACGGTTCGGGCAGGTCGTACGTGTCCCCGTCGACAGTGACCTGTCCTTCTTCCATCGCTTCGAGCAGCGCGGACTGGGTCTTTGGCGGTGCGCGGTTGATCTCGTCGGCCAACAGGACGTTGGCAAACACCGGTCCCTCGGTGAATTCGAAGCTCCGTGACTCCTCGTTGAAGATGTGTGTCCCCGTGATATCTGCTGGCAGGAGATCCGGCGTAAACTGGATGCGGGAGAAGGACAGCCCCAGCGCGGTTGCGACGCTGCGGGCGGTCAGCGTCTTCCCTGTGCCGGGCACGTCCTCAAGCAGGACGTGGCCCTTCGCGACGACTCCCAGCAGCACTGTCTCGAAGAAGCCGCGGTCAGCGATGACGGCACCCCCGATCTCATCGAGGATCTGACTCGACACCTCGCTTGCCTCGGTAGCATCCATAGCCTGTCATGTTACGGGTCGGATAAAGGGGTGTCGAGTCCGAAATCGAAACCCCTAAAGAGCAAACGGCGGTACTGAGGGATGAGCCGAGGTAGCCTAGCCTGGCCAAGGCGGTTGCTTCGAGAGCAACTGTCCTCACGGACTCAGGAGTTCAAATCTCCTCCTCGGCGCTACATCATTTGTCTACATCTGAACAGTACATAGGATTGCGTTCTGATCCGCACGCAGTGGAAGGACGCATCAGTTATCGCAGAAATCGCGTTGAGGGTGGACACGTCTTGTCAGGTCAGTCCAGCGACGAGTAGCTATCGCGGGCTCGCTCCGCTGTCAGACTGACTGGCTGCGTCCGACCCATTGTCCGTGGTATCGTCGGCGTCAGCAACTGTGGGCGAGTCCGACGTGCCGCCGGTCGCCCCAGTCGTCGCGGTCTGTCCCTCTTCGAACGGTACATCCCCATCTCGCTCCGGTGTGAGTTCAGAACGAACCAGATCACCGAATTCAGCGGGTTCGTACACTTGGTTGATGGAGATTGTCAGTCCACCGCTAGCACCGGATCGTACGGCAACGTTCCCCAGCCCGAACAGGGAGTCCCAGACAGAGCGGTATTCCTCAACACCGCGGACCTTCTGCAGTGGGACCTCGTTGCGGCGGAGCGAGACGAACCGGTACTCTTCAACGACTCGCTGATTCGTCAGGAAGTAGGTGGTGAGCGTGTTCTGCCAGTACCGATACAGTCCTCTGGAGAACAGGAATAGTCCGCCAGCGAGCACGAGTGTTGGCTGGTACAGCGGGCGTTGAGTGACGTACAGCAGGTAGCCACCGAGTCCGAGAATGGGGACAGCAATCCCGGCCTCTGCGAGCGCGTTTCGCTGTGCAGGCTTTCGGTCTTCGACGATGTGCTCGCCGTCGCGCAACTGCAACGCTTCAGGCGCGGCAACGGAGTGGACATACACCCCCATTCCGGTGATGAACAGACCGAACCCCATCGTGATGAGTCCAACCGAGGGCGGCGTCTCGGGTTGTGACGCGACCAGTGGGTACGTAGCGGCGAACCAGTAGAAGTAGATACCGGACGCAATCATCGGACCGCCAAAGATTGAGCCCCAGACAGCGGGAAGTCCTCGAGCCATCTGTCAGGCTCCCCTAGCCATTTCGTAGAGCATCGCAAAGACAGAACTGACTGTCCCGACGAGTGTCAACGTCATTTGATCAAGGGTCGTTCCCCCACATTCATTGAAAAAGCCCCGTTCACATGTCTCGCCGTCTGTTCCGGTGTCGTTGTCCGGTTGGCTCGCAAAGGTCGGTGTTTCTCGTGGTATTGGAGTCGCCGCTGTCTCCGTGGTACTTCCATGGACTGTGACATCGTGGCTGGCGAGGGACGTGTTCCCGACAGTGATAGACTGTGTGACGGGATGTGAAGTGAGTGGGAATACTGCTCGCTTGACCTTTGAGTACGCGACAGCAAACTCGACGGTCTGTCGTTCCCCCGCGGGGATCTCGATACTCCGCGTCGCGACAGTGGTCCCATTGATTCGGTAGACGAACTGGCCGTCGAACGCGGCTGTATCAACATTTCTGACAGTTACTGCGACTATGTGACGCTCGCCTTCGCGGACGTCTGTTGGAAACGTCGGCTCCTGAGCCGCGAGCGAGTCCGCACTCGCGCCAGATCCACTTTGCAGCTGGACGGCGTCACCGATGCTGGCTCCACCGGCGGTACTAATACTATGATCGTAGGTCCGGCCGCGCTTGACGCCTGTAGTCGCTGCCTCGATCCGGTCCGCGGTGACAGCAAACGCAACCTGCTGTCGCTCGCCGCCACCTACTGTGACAGTCTTTTCGGCGATAGGTTTCCCTGCGAAGCGGTAGGTTACCTCCCGTGTGACCGTCGTTTCACCGGGGTTCGAGACGGTCGCCAGTACGATAAACTGCCGGTCGTTCGGTGCCGTTACGGGATCTTGGAACCCGTTAATTGTCAGATCGATATCCGGCGTTATGCGCACATACCGTGGCACACCTTCTCCGGACTCATTGCGGACGCCGTGCACGTACGTCCCCGTATCGATCGATTCTGTACCAGTCATCCGTCCGTCAGCGGTCTGCTTGAAACGGAGTTCCTGCGACTCGCCGGCATCTAATACGACTGTTCGGTTGTTCACTGTCGCTTCGTTGAACCGGTATTCAATCCGCTCCGAGCGGACCTCCTCGGTGGGGTTTCGCACCATCGCTGTCACCGTGTACGTTTCTCCCGGGCGTACCCGGTCCGGCGCTGAGAGGTTCGCGATTGCAATTCCTGACGGTGCGTCGATGTGTGTTCTGGTGCTCTCCTCGGTCTCCTGCACCGTACGCGTGGACGTAGGTGTTGCTGTCTGTGTGGGAGCAGATGGCGTACTTCGTGTCGGCGACGCCGTGTGTGTGGGTGTTGGCGTTGGGGTATGTGCGGGTGTAGGTGTTGGCGTCGCAGTATGTGTGGGCGTAGGTGTTGGCGTCGCGGTATGTGTGGGTGTCGGTGTTGGGGTCGCCGTAGGTGTTGGTGTAGACGTCGCATTCGATGCTTCGGTCCGTGCTGGCGTCGTATTCTGTGACGTTCCAACCGATTGGGTTGGTGAGAGTCTCACTTGTTCGGCCGATACTGTGGGTCCAATCGTGGACCGCAAATCGTCACTGTCATGGGTTGCGGCCACACTTGCTGTTGCCAGCGGACTCAGTATCATCAAGGCACCGACGAGCAGGGCCAAGGAGACCACTGCTGGAGGGTACTCTGTATTGGGAAGCATATGCTGAAAGTATCGTATCTATATTAATTATCGTATTTTTAGATTACAGCGACTGTCACCAGTGATAGGCGGAATTTCAATGATGCGTTCGCTGTCATAGCTAATTGACTGGGCGGCAACCTCTAGATAGTATTTCATCGGCATAGATATGGCTGAGATGTCGGTATGAATAAACGTTTGCCCAGAACAATCAAATATGAGAAATGTCGACTGTTTCTGTTCGGAGCCAGCGGAAGGTACTCAGTATAAAGACGTCTGGACTGTCTCACTAACTGGAAAGAACGATCGGCGGTCAGTTGTCCCCGTCAGCGATACTGTAGCCATTAGAGGCAGTAACGTCGGAAAATACACTTTCAAACTAAAAGGAGAAAACAGAACGATTCTAATTATTGATAGCCCTATTCGAGTTTGTACTTATGTCAACCGCTGCTTCTAGTTGCGTATTTGTCATGACATACAGCATTATATAACAGGCCGGACTTTATATATACTGCTCGGTACTGTATCATTTACTATAGATACTTACTGTCACCTGAAAGAGAGCCATACAGCTGGCTGGCCTCACGCAGGCGCGAATGAATTGTGTCGGTTCATGACTGTGGATATTTATTTGTACCATCGTAGTATGAAATCTAACTATTTTTGAGTCTTCTCATAGGTAACAGACGTTGAAGTCCTTCAACGCAGGCATTCGAGTGAACCATTGGTCGGTTGTCCTCGATTTGATTATGTCAATAAGATATTAAGATGTGGTAAATGGTCATTATCTCTCCATCGGTTCTCTGACGGAACAACTCGCCGAGTGACAGCACTGGGTCTCAGACGGAATGTATCTGATCGACGACTCAGGTCAGCAGGAAAATCAGCACGCTAATCGTCATGACGACGAGAATAAACGCCGCGGCCAGCGCACCACCCATCGACACCATCGCGTTGGCAGTCGAGGCCAGCGTCTCGGTTCGGTCGTTACCAAACACTGTCACAGTCACCTGTTCGCTCGCCATCCCGGCTTCGACGGGTTCGAGATCGGCGACGGCTCTGTCGACGAGGTCCCCGATGAGCGCAATGATCTCTTTCTCGGGGATGGCCTGTCCGACCTGATTCTCGGCCTCGACAGTATTGACGATGTGGGTGTCGCTGGTCATCACTTCCATCATATCCACGCCTTCGGCAGCGTCGATGATGCGCTGGCGGAGGTCCGGTTCCATGTTGTTGCCGTCGATGAGCACGTACGCCGTCCGCTGGTTGTTGACCTCGAAGACACAAACGCGGATTCCGAGCGGGCCGATGCCATCCTCTGGCTCCCATGGGGTTTCGTCCCAGGCGATGCCACAGCTGAGTTGGCCAGTTTCAGCGTCCGTGAGCAGGCTTCCAAGCTGTCCAGCCCCGTGGAGCATGTCGAAGGACCGCTGACTGCCGGGGACGACGTGGCCGAGGTCGTCACCTTCGAGCCCGTCGTTGCAGTTGTGCGCGTCAACCAGAAGCACGTCGTCGAGTCCGTCGGCCCGTGCTTCCGACATTGCCGAGAGTCCCACGGCGTACTCCACGTCGTCGGCACAGCCCGGTGCGTACGTGTTCACGACGAGCGCGTCGGAGCCGAAGGCCTGTCCCGTCAGCGTGGCCTCGCCTTCGGTGACCCGGTGGCCTGCCGTCGCTTGGCCGTCGTACTCGATACGCTGGTACGCTGTCTCAGCCGTCGACAGGATCTTGTCGACTTCCCGTTCCGTGACGAGGTTGAAGTCGTGACCGGCGGTCGCGTGTGGCGGGAAGGCGAGGCCGTCGGCTGACTCGGCGACGCGTCTGGGGAGGTTCCCGCCGCCGATTTCACCCATCGGACCGGGGTGAATCATCGGCAGGACGAACCGGGCTTTCTCCTCGCCACTCGGCCGGCGGACCGATAGCAAGGTGACCGGAACGACTGCTTCTTCGCCGATATCCTCGAAGAACTCCTCCAGTTCGCGCGTCCCCTCCGCGATGTGGCCGATGAAACCCCGGAGGAAATCCAGCGCGGACACGCCGAGCGAGGAGCGCCACGGTTGGTCGATGACGACCAGAAACAGCCAGACCGCCAGCGCGTAGATGACACAGATAACCGCGAGAATGGTGAAATCCTGTGGGATAAACCCCTGTACCTGCGGCGGTACTTCTTCTGGGCGGGAAAGGTACTCCCGGAGCATCGGGTTATCGAGGATGAACGCGGTCGCCCCGCTGTATATTGCCAGCAACACGGCGGCCGTGACTGTCTGGACGCTCGCCGGAATCGCCGCTTTCAGGAGTGAATGCCGCGAGACAGCCATCAGTATCAGTAGCCGGAAGGCGAATATCGACGCCAGCGCGACCAGCAATACGTCGAAGACGAAATTCTGGCCGAGGCGGACAGTAAAGATGGCGATAACGCCGGCAATGGTCAGCATCGCGATTGTGATGAGCTCACAGATGACCGCAAGCAGGGTGGCCCGGTTCGGGGTTAGCTGTCCACCCAGCTGTCGGTCGACCCACGGCGTCACGGCACTGGCGATTGAGGTCGGCAGGCCGATGAGAAACACGCCCTGCCAGGCGTCATCAAGGATGAACCGCGAGTCGAACGCAACGATGCCGGTCATCGCCGCGATGACCAGCGCAAAGGCCAGGCTCGTATACCAGGTCGGAGCCCTGAAAATAAACCGCGAAAGGTTAGCGAGATTGCCCTGTGTCGCCGTCATTTTTGTATCACACCCTACGAGCGAATATAAAACCAGTTACATTCTTCCCCGACGGTTACTGGCGGGCGACAGACTGCTGGTCACAGACTGACAAGAAGTTCTCGAACACTTTCTCGCCCTCTTCGGTGTGGGCGACCTCCGGATGCCACTGGACGCCGTATATCGCCTCGTCCGTGTTGCTCATCGCCTCAACGCCACAAACGTCGGAGGTCGCAGTCCGCTCGAATCCGGGCGGTACTTCCTTCACTTCATCAGCGTGGCTCGCCCACACACGCGTTTCGGGATGCAGCGAGCCGAGAAGCGGGTCGTCCTCATCAAGGATGTCGACCGTTACGTCCGCGTAGCCGCCGTATTCGCCGCCGCCGACCCGGCCGCCGAGTTCGTCGGCGATGAGTTGCATTCCCAGACAGATACCGAGCACGGGCACGTCGAGGTCGAGGTACTCGGAACAGTTCCCGATATCGTCCATGTCCGGACCGCCTGAAAGGACGATGCCGTCGGCGTCGATCTCCTCGGGAGGTGTCGTGTTGTCCCTGAGCGAGACATCGACGCCCATGTCCCGGAGCGCGCGCTGCTCCAGGTGCGTGAACTGTCCGTGATTGTCGATTACGTCGATTTGGGTCATTACTGACGCGAAGGCCACGAAGGCGTATATATCTCCTGATGCGGTCGACGGGCCCTTTGTATCCGGCCTCAGGGCCACTCTCGAAGGGTCTGGCGAACCTCGTCGATGACTGTCGGGCCGCGCAGTTCCAGCGTCACGGTGTTGCCGTTGTCCGAGGTCGTGAGGTGTACTGCCCCGCCGTAACTCTCGACGATCCACGTCGTCAGCCACAGTCCGACTCCCTTTGAGTGACACAGTTGTGTCTCCACGCCGCTATTGAGGACATCCCGTTCGTGTTGTGGAATGGATGGACAGTTATCCCCGATATGAACGAACACGGTTCGATCGCGTTCTTCGACTGAAATATACAGTGTCGGGGTCTCTTCGCAGTGGACGACTGCGTTCTCGATAACGTTCCGGAACACGGTGTCGAGCATCCAATCGGCGTACACCCGCGACTGTTCAGGGAGGTCGAGTTCAACAGTGGCCTCCGGGTGCGACTGTGTGATCTTTTTTGCCTGTTCCCTGACGCATGGCACGAGGTCGATCGGCTCCTGTGCACGGCGGTCCGCATCGAACGCGAACTCTATCTGCCTCGCCTTCTCGGTGGTCTCGATGATGCCATCGATAGTCCCGCTCAACTGCTCGACATGTGCACGTGATTCGGGCCTGCCACGCTCTGCCGTCTCCCGCCGCAGTTCACCGAGGTGTCCGAGTGCGACGTTGAGGTCGTTCCGAAGGTCATGCCTGAACACTCGAAACAACACTTCGTTGCTCTGGGCGAGACGACGTCTGGACCGCCGGAGTTCCAGCAGCCACCCGAACAAAACCCCACCAAACCCGCCGACTGCGACCCCGCTTGCAAGTATCGACGGGATCATTGAGGACTGTGGGACTGGGGCGAGCAACACAACGATTTTGATGACGGTAAACAGCGCGATGCCAAGCCCGCACCACTCCGCCGCGGTCCATATCTGGTCGCCGGACAGTCCGCTCACCGGTAGCCAGTAGTTCGCCGCTACCAAGGCTAACGCCGGTGTCAACCCCACGCTGAGGATGACCACGTCTATCGGGGACGGCCGGACGATAGACATGCCGTGGGCGAGTAATGCGCCGGAAATCACGACGCCCGTTGCGACGACATATCCCGTCCCCAGCGACTGTTTCGTGAGCGCCGGAGGGGTCACCTTAGTAACTGGTTACGACGTGCCCACTTATCTGTGCGGCAGTAATTATCAGATGTGATATTTAGCACGTCTATGAGTCGTCGTAGCGGTCGGCCGCCGACTCGAAGCCCAGTTCGGATTGCTCCTTAGAGCGGCGTTGCTCACGCTGTGCGATGGCGTCTGGGTCTGGATTCGCGTCGTCGTCGAGTCGCGCCCACGATTGATGAATCTTCGCGTGACACCACCGGCAGAGAAGTACCGTTATTTCGTGTGAGAGCTCATCGCCGCCGTCGCGGTACGAGAGATGGTGTTCCTCCAGCAGCGGTCGGTCCGCAGAGTGGGCCATCCGCCGCTCTTCGAGTCCGCACCGAACACACTCCCGGTCGTGGTTCCGGGAGCGGAAATGCGGGCAGTCGGCCCAGTCCCACTCCGGCTCTGCGTCTGCATCCGCGTCGTCGGGCGTAATTGCTGCCGGACAGCGAAAGTCGTCGCCACTCCGGGCATTGGCGAATTCAGGGTCGTGATGACCGTGTTCGCGTGCCCAGCGACACTTCCCCTCGCCGGTAACGAAGTCACACCGCTGGACGTGATCGTACGGGTCATCAACGCCGACGGACGTCCCCCCGGGGGCCTTCTCCATACGATATAGTGAGTGGCCGTTGCCCCTCAAACCCTCCGCTCCGACAGAAGACTTTTTGCCTGCCTACGACCTCCGCGGTGGTATGCGGCTCGTTCACGACCCCGACGGCGCGGCACGCCCGCTGGCAACGGAGGTGGAGTACGCCGAGTCGATGCTCGAACAGGGCCGGGGGCTGATGTTCCGGTCATCGATTCCCGACGACTACGCGCTCGTCTTTCCATTCGACCACGCGAGCCGACAGTTCATCCATATGTTATTCGTCCGGTTCTCGCTCGATGTGCTCTGGCTCGTCGACGAAGAGGTCCAGGCCGTCGAAACCCTGCAACCCTGGCGCTCGGTCGGTTACGCGAACGCGGATACTGTCATCGAATTGCCCGGGGGTGCGGCGTCGGACGTTTCCGAAGGTGACACGGTCCGTCTGGAATCCTGAACACGACAGGCATGAGGTGTGGTAGTCAGTTCCGTCACCTTTTAGACCGTGAAGATTAGAGTAGACACCACTATGTCGGAACACCCGACGGAGGATAGAGGAAGTCGCCGCGAGGCGGCTGGCCGCGAAATTCGTGGCGCGTGATGGAGCATCTTCTGTGAGTCAGAACACATTGTTCGAGGGGCACCCAGCGATGCGTGCGCTCTCAGATGTCGGTGAGGTACAGTTTCTCGACACGACGCTACGTGATGGCGAGCAAGCCCCCGGCGTCTCGCTGACGCCGGATGACAAGGCCGATATCGCCCGCTCGCTCAATGCGGCGCGTATCGACGTCATCGAAGCCGGGAGCGCCTGTACCGGGCCCGGCGAGCGCGAGACGATTTCCCGTGTCGCGGGGCTTGACCTCGACAGCACTGTCACCAGCTTCTGTCGCGGTATCCAGAACGACATCGCCCTCGCGCTCGACTGTGGTGTCGACGGCATCAATCTCGTTGTTCCGGCCAGTGACAAGCACGTGGAGCAGAAGGTCGGCACCTCCAAGAGCGAAAACGTCGACAACACCGTCGAACTGGTGGAGTACGCCGTCGACCACGGGCTCTGGGTCGAGGTCATCGGCGAGGACGGTTCACGGGCCGATCTAGACTACCTCGAAGAATTGCTCGGCGCCGCCGTCGAAGCCGGCGCGGACCGCATCTGCTGGGCCGACACCGTCGGCCACGCGACGCCGGACCGCGCGCTCGAATGTGTCTCACGGCTCTCGGACCTCGGTCCGGTCAGCACGCACACCCACGATGATCTGGGGCTGGCAGTGACCAACGCCTTAGTCTCCATCGCAGCGGGTGCGGACCTCGTCCACGGAACGATAAACGGTATTGGCGAGCGTGCCGGCAACGTCGCTCTCGAAGAGGTCGCCATCGCGCTCGACCACGGCTACGGCGTCGAGTCGATGGACCTCACCGAAGTGTACGACCTCGCCCAGCTCATCGCCAATCGGACCGGCATTCCGCTGGCACCAAACAAGGCGGTTGTCGGCGAGAACGCCTTCACCCACGAGTCAGGCATCCACACCGACGGCACGCTCAAGGACGACTCGATGTACGAGCCGTACCCGCCGGAGAAGGTGGGCCGGGAACGCCGACTCGCGCTCGGTAAACACGCGGGCCGAGCCGGTGTCGAGGCCGCACTTGACGAACACGATGTCGAGGTTACCGATGACCAACTCTCAGAGATCGTCAGCCGCGTCAAGGAGATCGGCGACCGCGGTAAGCGCGTCACCGATGCCGACCTGCTGACCATCGCCGACGAGGTGACCGGCGACGCACGCGACCGCCGAGTCGAACTGCTCGGCCTGACCGCCGTTTCTGGCTCCGATACGCCGACAGCGAGCGTCCGACTTTCGGTCGACGGCGAGGAACGTAAGGAGGCAGCGGTCGGTTCCGGGCCGGTCGATGCCGCGATGAACGCCGCCGAGGTCGCCCTGTCACACACCGCCGATGCGACGCTCGAAGACTACCACGTCGACGCCATCACCGGCGGGACGGACGCGCTCGTTACGGTCGAAATCGAGATGTCACGCGGCGACGATCACGTCGTCGTCTCCGCCAGCGACTCGGACATCACACGGGCATCGGTGCGCGCAATGGTCGATGCGATGGACCGCCTCGTCGCCGACGACGAGGAACCGCTCGTCGCTGACGACTGACGGCACGGCAGGTACCTGCTTCACACACAGAATCAGTTCGCCCCTTTCTGCAGACCGCGAAACGCCGCTCTGTTACTTGTGTCCGCGGCTGGCTTCGTGGTACTGGAACACTGTTTCCATGCCCTGCACCAGCGCGTCAAGGTCGACACTATCCGTATCGAACTCGCGGTCACGCACGGACTGATAGATGTCGGCCCACCGGTCCCGGAACCGGGCCTCGAACTGTTCGGCTTTGATTTTGTCGATGAGTTCAGCTTTCCCGTCCGGGTTTTCCAGCTCTTCAGGTGTAACGAACCCTTCCTGAAGGGCCAACACGACGATTCCCGCGGTGTAGTCCCCTTCCTTGACCTCTCGTTCCCAGGTCGTGAGCCAGTTGCCAATACGAGCCATCTCCTGTAGGTCCCAGATGAGGTCCCGAACGGTGCCGTAGTCGGCGAGTTCGAATTCCGGCGAGTACATGAGGTCAACGGCCGCGTAGGGGAACATTACCATGTTATGCGCCCCATAGGTTTCGGCCCCACTGAGGTTCGCAATCCGTGGGTTCTCATTGACAACAGCGCTGTAGTCCATCGCATTTAGCGTCTGTCGCATATCGTAGGTGAAGACGTCGTAGAACTCTTCGACACGCGGTGCGTCAGTCAGCCCCCCTCGAACTCCCGCCACACACGCTCAATAAAGGAGAAATATTCCTCGCTTACCGCCGCACGGCTCGGGTCTACGGCTGACGGGTCTTGGACGAGTCGTCGGGCCTCTTCGAAGGTGTCTCGGTCTCCGTCGTTCTCGACGATGTCGTCCAGAATCGTGACGTACATCGTGAGTATCGTCTTCTGTGTCCGGACGTGGTCGGCGTGGTCCGGGTCGACAGAGGAGAGCGTAAACTCGGGGAATAGCGAGTAGATCCACTGCCAGAGGAACCGATCACGCTCGCCACAGACTCGTTCGTATTCATCTGCCAGTTCTGCAACCTGGTCCGGGAGGCTGGTTGTTCGAACCTCTTCGAGGAGGTCCTGTGCATCAACCGCCGGTGACTCAACACTCATTGTGACTGCCCCCCGACAGTTGCATCCTGAGTCTCGGTACCGTCGGTAGAATAATATCCGATTAACTGGTGTTTGGGTTGTTCTACTTCTTCAGATTGAACGGTCACTGCTTTTGCGCTTTTGCCCGACTGCGAGCCGGTTCCGATCAGTTGGTGTCCGCGGTCCATATATTCGAGAGGCGAAGTTGCGCTTATAGTGGTACTGACGCGTAGGATGTTAGTAGGATACTATTAACAAAGTGTTTACTCCGCTTTACTCCAAGTTACGTACCAGTTTTTCAATTGCTACCACAAAAGAAATATCTACTTACTGAAAAATAGCGGGGATCTGTGAGAGAGATGTAAAAATAAGGTGACAATACTACGTTTGCTGATGACAATACTTCTCTAAATGAAGTTACATAGCATCAGCAGAACAACCGCGCGAGTTACGCTTCGAGTTCGGTCGCCACTGGGCCGCCGCGGGACGGTGTCACCAGCACCGAACGGTTCCCTTCGACTTCGATACGACAGCCAGCCATACTGAACACGACCAGTCCGTCAGGACTCGGGGTGCCATCCGCCTCAGGACGGAACAGTCGATCCAGCGCATCAGGGTCGATACAGTCACTGATTCGGTCATCGAGATCAACGGGATCGACACCCAGCGTGTCGGCGACGGCGTGGACGATGGTTTCGCTCAGCGGTTCATTGGGTGTCGGTCTGTAGACCAGTTTTGCCTGGGACATGGTTCGTCGCTGTTTGTCCCTTGATCAGTGGTTCAAAAGGTGATTGTGGCTATACAGATACCGCCTGCCGGACTGGTCACTAATAGTATAGCGACGCTATCAGCTATCGCCGAACACGAGTTCGAGCAACTTTCGCTCGCTGACACGGAGGTGTCGGTTGACTGTCGGCTGTGACACGTCTAGACTGGCTGCGATCTCCTGACCAGTCGTCTCTCGCGGCCAGTCGAAAAAGCCACTCAGGTACGCCGTCTGGAGTACTTCGAACTGCCTGTCGGTGAGTTGCTCCTCCAGTGCCGACCGGACCGTCCCGTCTTGCTGCCCGTCGGACTGTGCGCCGTCACGGCGCGCGATCAGTGTGACGTTCGTGTAGCGCTCGCCAAACTGTTCGACGAACTGCCGGACATCGGTTTCACTCGAGACGACAACTGTCACCGTGAGTCCACCCGTCGATGTTCGGATCGATTTCAACCGCCCACCCTGCTCCAGTATGGTCTCCGCGACGGTCTGACCCGTCACGACGACCTCGTAAAGCCCGTCCAACTGGTCGGCCGAGATCGCTCTCGCGGTGTCGACACGAGCCATCGACACCATCTGTTCCTCGACGACAACCGGGTCGCAGTCCGAGATAGCGACGAAAAGGCGTATCGCCCCGTCGCTCCGCTGTACGGCCCCCTCACAGACGACCGGGACGCCGACCTGGTCTGCGAGGTGGGTCAGGAACGACTGCGGGGCCGACAGCGATAGTTCGAGTTCGACGGTCCCATCGCCGGCCCGCCGCTGTCGGGACTCGACCTCTCGTATCGCGTTTGCGATAGTCTCGCCGAGTTCGGCGAACACCTCCTGAAGCATCTCGTCGAACCCGTCTTCCTGCTGGGCATACACCGTCAAGACACCGTAGACGAAGTCGTCGTATTCGAGCGGGATACTGAGTGCTGACTGGAACTCTCGAGAGAGCGCCTCTGTCCGCCAATGGTCGCCTCGGAGGTTGTCCGCCACTGATGGGATGATAGTCATCGCCTCGGACTGTGCAGTCTGGACGGCCGGCGGCCCGCCCTCGCGTTCCAGCGACAGCGAAATAGCGTCCAGATAGCTGGCGGTGTCGCCCGCCCACGCTCTGGGAACGAGTTCCGTCGCGTCCTGTCGGCCGAGCCAGGCAAAGGAGAACCACTGGGATTCGGCCAACTGGTCACACACCGCCTGCTCAATCTCTTCAGTGGTCTCCGCCTCAACGAGCACTTGGTCGATCCGGCGAATGATTGCGTTGACCTGCTTGAGCCGGCGTAGCTCACGGTTTTGTTCGCGGCGCTCGGCCTCGCGTTCGCGGAGCGTCGTCTCGCGGTCGACACGAGCGAGCGCGGCTTCGGCGCTGGCGGCGAGCAAGTCCACCATCTCCCGGGTTCTGGCGTCGCTGTGTTGCTCGCCCAGTTCGATGTAGAACACGCCGTGGTCTTCGAGTGGGAGGCAGAGCCGCGTTGCGTCCGCCGCGACCGGTCCCGCACCGAGGTCGATGCTCTCGCCGGGGGAACTTCGACAGCGCTGTCCTGCACGAACACGTCCCACACTGCGCTCTCGCCCGGACCGATAGACGCGGCTCTGTCCTTCTCGGTATCGCCGACGCTGCGAAGGGTGTTGTCGCTTCGGTCGAACAGGTAGATCGCCACATCGGGGAGCTCCAGTACGTCGACGGCTGTGTCGAGTATCTGCTCGGCCACGGCCGTCTTGGTTTCCGTGTGGAGCAGTTTTCTGGTTGACTCGTGCAGCGCCGCGAGCGTCTCCTCGAACCGCTTCCGGTCAGAGATATCCCGAACGACGCCGACCTGCCGGTAGCTCCCGTCCTCGCGGTCGTACGTCGTGAACTTGGTTTCGATCGGAAACGTGTCTCCGTCAGCGGTTCTGAGATCCGTAGTCAGTGTCCCGACATCGCGTTCGCCCTCGATGAACTGCCGCGACATCTCCGCGGCCTCCTCGATGACGGATTCGTCTGCCAGTAGCGTCGCGTTCGACCCGACCAGCGTGTCCTTATCATAGCCGGTCATCGACTCGACGGCACTGTTGACCGTCTGCATCGTGAACGCCTCGTCAAGTGTGTAGATGCCGTCCTCGATGGTCTCAACGATCCGTTCGTACTGTTCGAGCATCTCCGTTCGCTCATGGCGTTCGGTGATATCGTGGACGATTCCCAGATACAATTCCTCACCGTCCCACTGCTGGGGCTCGAAGGCGATTTCGACCCACCGCTCCGTGTCGCCGGCAGAACACGACGACGTTAGCGGTGTTCCTGGTGACTGACTGCAGTGGGCTCTGAGGTCAACGCCATCCAGACCCGGGAAGAACGTACCTATCTGGCTTCCAAACACGTCCGATGGGTCCGAGTCGAGGAGGCCACAGAGGTGGTCGTTCCCGGTCCGTATCTCCCCGTCTGCGGCGGAAACGACCACCGGCTCGGGCATTCGCGCGGCAAGCGTCTCCAACAGCACAGGGGGCGACTGCTGTGCCGGTGTGTCACGTGCCGCTTGTTCGTTCTCATCCGTTCCACCGACCGGCTTCTCCATACCGTTTCACGGCACTTGCCATGGGAAAGGTTGCTTTCAGTATACGTACCAGAAAACGAAGAGTGTGTATCCATTAGGTCCGGATACGGCTCAATCGCTCCCGCTGCGTCCACTGGCGAGCTGAACCACGTCTTCGAGGCCAGACACGTCGTGGTCCGGTGTCACGTCGAGTTGCGTGTCAACACGGTGTGGTCGACGAATAAACGCCGAGTCGATCCCGGCCCGATGTGCCGCCTCGATGTCGGATTCGTTGTCGCCGACAAACAGGGCATTGCTGACGTTGAGGTCGTCCATCGCCCGCTCGATGTAGTACGGCCGCGGTTTCTTCCGCCGGAGGCTCTCGACTGTCGGCTCGCGCGCCCAGACGGTGTCGAAGTGGTGGCCGATATCAAAGTGCTCAAAGGCGAAGGAGACGGTATCGCGCTGATTCGAGGAAACCACACCTAGCGGACAGTCCAGTCGGTCGAGGACAGATACGTCGGCGTAGGGCTGTTTCTCTCCGGCTCGAATAAGCGCCCGCTGGACCGCGGTCAGGGCCTCGTCACGAACTCGGAAGAACCGCTTGGGGTCGATATCGTATTGCGTACAGATTTCGGTGAGTTCGGGCACTGTCACGCCGATACTCATCGCCTCGACGTGGGCTGTCGACGGTGAGACTACCCCCAGTTCCTCGAACGCCTGGCGCGCGCCGACGTAGTGTGCATCCATGTCCGTCAGTGTCAGCAACACGCCGTCGTTGTCGAAGATGACCGATTTGTACCCCATCACCTACTTTTAGAGCGGATAGACGCAGAAAGGTTTCGCGTCCTCACAGTCCGAGATCCTCACTGCTGCTCCCGCCCTGATCGAACTGCTCCGGCGATCGTCCGGCCTCGTCGATAACATCGTCTGTCACGACGACCGGACAGTCTACCCGGAGGGCAATCGCGATGGCATCCGAAGGACGGGCGTCAAACACCATGTCCTTGCGCCGGTCGTCGGTGTACTGCTCCGCATCGATCTTCCCGTAGAAGGTCCCGTCGGCCAGATCGTCGATACGGACCCGGTCGATGGCTCCCCCGAACTCCGTCACCATCTCGACCAACAGATCGTGGGTGAGCGGGCGCTCGAAGGGCTCGCCGTCGATCGCCAGTTGCATCGACTGGGCCTGATCCGTGCTGACGAAGATAGGGATGATCTCCTCGCGTGCACGGAGCAAAACGACCGGCGTACCGCCCCCTTCCTCGTTGACACCGACGCCGACCCCTTCGACCGTGGCATCGTGTTCCATGAACCAGTGTTGGGCTCGCGGGTATGAAAAGCTACCCCGGCGGCGGTTTCAGTGACCTGTCCCGTGCGCTCTCGTCTAGCCGATACCGGCTATGTCTTCGTTGACCGGACCGGCCGCACGACGCGCGTACCAGTCATCACACTTGGCAGTCTGGTCTCGGCACGATAGTGTGGCAAGGAGCCACTGAACCGGGATTAATCCGAATTAAAACAGACGATAGAACAGCCAATTCGGACACATTCGCCTTAATTCGCCTTTTCTGCTTTCCCCCTTCATATGCCATCGGGCCAGAGAGCCAAGCGGAGGCAACGATCACAATGAAACTCACTACGATTGCCGGCGGCCTGCTTGCTGTGCTCGTCATCACGGGCTCGGCGGCGGCACTCCCCGGCGCAGCAGGCGCACAGGCTGATGACCACGCGGACAATGCACAGGCAGACAACGCTGCCGAACAGGCAGCGAACGAAACAGCGAGCGCTGACAAGAACACGTCGAACGGCGCCGCCGAGGCGGCTGACCGTCGTAGCCCGCCCGCTGACGCCGGCCAGGCAGGCGACCAGCGCGGCCCGCCGTCGGACCTCCCCGAACAGGTCCCTGACTTCGTCAGCGAGATTCACACGCTCATCGGACAGAAGCAAGCCGGCGAGCTCATGGGTGACCTGGGCGCACAGATCAGCGACCTGACCCCTGGTGACGAGAGTGACGCGGCCGAAAACGAGACCGAATCGGCATCTGAGAGCGGTGGCACGGACGACGCTGACGAGGAACCGACTGACGACGCGGATGCAGACGCGGACTCCACTGACGAGACGAATGTGGACGACGAACAGTCCACTGACGACGACAGCGACGCGTAATCTCCCCCTGACCTGACGGCTCTCCACCCGCCGAGTGACCAAGCGCGGTTTTTTTGCTTGCTGAACTCCGAGTAATGCGTATGGATGACACCGCCGAGTCCAGCGTCCATGCTGGCGACGGAACTGGTGACCGCACGACAGCGGATCTACTTGCGGGTGACGAGGACTCGTCGGCGTCGGAATCGTCGGGCGAGATGAACCGGAAGCGCGCCCTCCTGTTCGTCTCTCCGTTTCTCGCTATCGGGCTGTTCGATCTGGCCCTCCTACTTGGCTGGGGACTGGACCCGCTATGGGGGTTCATGATTCTCCCACCGATACTGTTCGTCTCAGTGCTCGGCTGGATCGCGTTCCGAACCGGCTTCGCGAGCGATCGGACCGGGGACCCAGCTGTTGATAGCCACGACTGACGGTTCGCGGCGCCGGTAGAACACCGAGTGACTGCCCGCTCCGTTGCGGGTGCCTATGCTTCGAACAGGTCGTCGACGGCGGCCCGTGCGGCAAGGGCAGCGTCGTCCGCGACCTGTGCCTCGTCCTGACGACTGTCGGGCGCGTTGACGTACACGTCGACGTCCAGTACGCCGTCTTCGAAAGTGACAGTCACGTCGAGGTCCTCGACCGCGCTGACATCGTATCGCGAGAAGACAACGTCTTCGGCAGCGGCTGAGGCTGTCTCGACGACCTCATCGTCTGTCGGCATCGCCTTATGCGCCGCCAGCGCCGGGGCCGCCGGCCGGACCCGCGCCGCCTGCGCCGCCGAGCATCTGCTGGAGCTCGCTCTGGAGCTCTTCGAACTGCTCCTGCACGCGCTCTTCCTGCTTCTGGAGCGTCTCGACGCGGACTTCGAGGCTGTTGACCTTCTCTTCGAGGTCGTCCTGTGCCTCGTCGAACTCGGTCTTCACGAGGAGTTCACCGACCTCGCGGTACATGGTCGAGTCCTCGTCGATGTCGTCGAGCTCGTCCAGCGCCGTCTGGGACTCTTGGAGCTCCGTCTCGGCCTGCTGTTTCTGTGCGGCGACCTGCTGTGCTGTCTCTTGAAGATCCTGCAGTTCCTCGAGCTTCTCCTGTGCTTCAGGCGGAAGATTACCCTGCATACCTCCAGAGTTGGGAGCCGGAGTGTTAAACCCATGCATCTAGTTCCGAACGCGGGTGGCGGCACTCCGGCTATCTCAGGGTCCGAAACGTCCGATATCAGCGTATACCGTCCGAATTGGTGGGAAGAGTCAGATCCATGCACCGATAGTAGAATGATGGGATATTCGGCGTAACACGTTTGCGTCTCACAGACTATACTACGGTATGTCGCACCCGTCACCGGAGACAGCCGCTGACCCGGAAGAGTTGGTCGCTGCGCTACCGGACCCGCCGGCACCGTGGCAGCGAAACGACGCCAACGGCGGCATCGTCGAGTATCGGATTCCGGACGACGACGGCGTCTGTGCTGCAGCCAAACTTGTCGTTCGCCCTGAGCTCTTCGACGATAGCATGGTCCGAATCGACAGAAAACAGGGCTGCAAGGATGTCGGAACGGGAAGACATCCAGATGTTGAGAGCGCTGTCGACGTTGTTTCGACAGAGCTCTCCGCTGCGGTCGGTAAGTAGCTGTCGCGGCCGTCTATGCTGGCCCGTCGGCCAGCCCGGCGACCGTGACGTACAGTCCGAACGTCGAGATGACTGTTCCGGCGAGCTGTGTTCCCGCAGTCGCGAGAAAGCCGACATCGGTGTACAACAACGGGGCAAGCATGAACCAGCCGCCGAAAATCGTGGTCAGGACGGCCGGTGGTAAACTCGGCTCGCCGGTCACGCGAAGCAGCTGGAGGTTTCGCACGGTGAAGACGAGTCCGAGAAGCCCGCTTGAAGTCACACTACCGGTAAACGCCGCGGATGACCCGACGACAATCGGGAGCAGTGCTCCGACGAGACAGCCCAGCACGCAGACGGCAGCCGAGGCCACGAGAAACTGAGGCGCGGGTTGTTCTGACACGGCAGAGAGTACGGACCGTGTTTATTAGTCCCTTACCCCAGCACAGATGGGCCGACGCCAGCGCGTCTTCAATTGGCGCTATGCGACCTCGCCAACCGCCCGCTCACGCAACTCCCCCGTCAGGTGCATCCCATGCTGGTCGATACGCCTGACAATCCGCTTTGCCTGGGTCGGCTTGAGATATTTGTCCTCGATGGCGGCCCGGACCACGACGCCGAAACTGCTCGTCACTTCAGCCCCCAGCCCCTGCGCCATCCGGCGAACGGTGCGGTCCTCGGAGACGACAGCCACGGCGGAGCGGTCGTCGCTGTCGCGGTGGGCTAACACGCCGGCAAGCACCGTCACGGCGGGTCCGAGGTCGGAATCGCCGAGCAGGGACCTGGCCTGGTCGACGTGGGCCTCGTCAACGTCGGTGTCGATGCCGTTCTCGCGGTATTCGGTCAGGTTCGTCGCAGTCGGTTCGACCTGCACCTCGTTGATGACTGGCTCCGGAATGACGATATCGCCGTCGAAGGCGTCCAGCAGCGACAGCTCCCCTACCTGGCCAAGCGAGTACAGCGCCGTCGGCCCGACGTAGATACGGGTCATAGCTCCGCGGCTGTGTCAGCATCGAGCTCCAGATCAGAGAGTTCGAGCTGTGTCGTCAGGTTTCGCTCGCGGGCCACGTCGAGCCACTCGGCGATGGAGAGGTCCGCAAGCTGTGCGGCTTCGGCCGCCGACACGTCACCGGACTGGTACTGCTCGACGGCGACGCGGAGCCGGAGCGTCTCCAGTCCCTCCCGGAGTGCCTTCCGAATCGTGGTCGACCGGTCCTCAGAGAGCAACTCAGCGACGTCGTCCAGTTCGGCTTTCTCTTCGCTCGGGAGCCGCGCGCTTATCGTCGGCATGTTTGCACAGTCATCCGCCGTAAACACACATCAAACTACGGGTCGGAGAACCGCCTGTCGGTCTTCTGAAACTCTGCGTGGAGCGAACGGCCGCCAGCCAGCGTGGCCGGAGCGGGCGACCACCAATCCTTAACGCCAGTGGGTCCCACGGAGAGGCAATGAGCGACGAAGCACACGCGTTCGTCCCCGGCCACATCACGGGATTTTTTACCGTTGACCGGGGCGATGACCCGATCGAGACCGGCTCTCGCGGCGGCGGGCTGGCCCTGTCTGACGGCGTTTCTGTTACCGTCAGCCGCGGGGCTGAGACCAAGGTAACGCTGAACGACGAGCCGATTGAGGTGGAGGCCGTCGAGCGAGTGCTTGACGCCCTGCGAACCACGGCGACTGTCACTGCCGAAACGCCGCTCCCGCTCGGGTCCGGCTTCGGCGTCTCCGGCGGACTGGCGCTTGGTACTGCGCTGGCGGCCAACGCCGTCTTCGGCCACGGACTCTCGTACAACGAACTGGTGACCATCGCCCATGGTGCAGAGGTCCAGTCCGGCTCGGGCCTCGGCGATGTCGTCGGACAGGCCCGCGGTGGCGTGCCGCTCCGCCTCGAACCCGGCGGACCGCAGTTCAACTACCTCGATGCCATCCCGGCTCGCAGCCGCATCGAGTACGTCACGCTCGGCGAGCTATCGACGGCGGACGTGGTCGGCGGCGACACGGAGACGTTGACGGCCGCCGGCGAGCGCGCGCTCTCGACCGTGGTCAAAGAGCCGAAACTCCCGACGTTTGTGCAGGCCGCCCGGCAGTTCTCCCGCGAGGCGAACCTGCTGACTCCGGAGGTGAAAGGCGTTATCGACGACGTGGCCGAAGCCGGCGGCGACGCCGCGATGGCGATGCTCGGTGAGACGGTGTTCGCGCTCGGGACTGGCCTCTCCGACGCCGGCTACGACGCTGCTGTCTGTGCCATCTATCCGCCGGGCGCGACCATCGAAGACGAGGGCTGAGTTTATGACTGCGTAAGATGTGAACCGTCCTCCTTATCAGCGCGGGCCCGTAGCCACAGCTATGGACTGTCGGCAGTGTGCCACGCCGCTTGACCGACCGGGCGACTACTGCCTGGTCTGTCACACTGCCAATACGGACGCTGTCGTCCTCGAACTCGACCGTGAGCGGGCGACGGTGACTTCGCTGCTGGACGGGGCAGCCGTCGGCCAGCGGACGGTGACGACGACGCCCGAGGGCGATGGGAGCGACGAAACAGTTGTCGTCGAACTCCGCAACTTCGCCGGCCTCGTCGCGGATGAGGTCCGACGTAAACGGCCCGAAGAGGTGTACGTCACGGGTGACCGCGATGTCATCGCCGCCGTCCGCCCCCAACTGCACTACGAGTTCTTCCGCGTTGAGGGCGACGACCCGGTTCAGCGAGTCATCGACCGGCAGGGCGAGCCCGCGCTCGAAGTGGTCGACGCCGCGCCGGCGGAGAAACTGGGCGGGAGCCATTCGACGCTCATCGGTGGCCGGTCGGGCCAGCGTGTCATCCAGACCGTCGCCGGCCACCCCCACGTCAAGAAAGTCATCCCTGGCCCCATCGACGCCGGCGGCGCGAGTTCGCCGACGGGCGTCCGGGCGAAGGCGACCCGCGCCGACGCCAACGGCAACGTCCGGGTACTCATCCGCGACGGCTCTAGCGTGCAGGAGAACCGCGTCGTCACGACGGCTGGCGACCGCGAACTCGGTGAACACGTCCGAGCCGACCTGAACGAGGCGCTCAAGGAAGCCGAGCTGCAGGAGTAGCCGGCCAGTAGCTCGACTATGTCTCGGTCCTAGCGGCTCAGACTTGTACTGGTTGGCCCCGCGTATACCACCAGGCGACGACCGCGACGAAACCGTTCAACACCATTGAAGCGGCGAGCAGCAACCGATTAGACAAAAGGAACCAGCCGCTACTGAATAGCAGAAAGACCGCTGCAAGCCCCCAGAACACGTCTTGGTGCGAAATATCCATACAGGGACCTGTTGGCGGTGAATAAAGAGCCGATTGGTTCCAGCGTTAGACAACTATAACGCCGGCAACGAGCACCGCGGCCACCGCGACACCGACGACACCAGTCCGGTGAACAGCCGGTAACGCTGTTCGAACGTCAAGGACCATCGGGAGCGCATGGAGTGCGGCGAGCGCCAGATAGCCAGCCGGGGCGACCAGTGGAAACTCGACGGCCCCGGCAGTCAGTAGACAGAGGCCGACAACGCCCGCACCCAGATAGCCGCGCCCGCGAGCGGGCTGGCCAGCCCCTTCGAGAACGCCACCGGTCCAGCAGTAGCCGACGGTTGTCGATGCCACCCACGCGTGCCAGAACGCCAGTTGCCCGGGCACGACACCGAGGAAGCCAGCGACGGTCAACGCCATCGCAGTGGTATTGACCGTCCCCCAGGCGAGCATCGCGTCGGAGAAGCGAACGGAGTCGGGTGCGTGCAGGACCGTCAGACCCACGAAGCCGCCGATCAAGACGACCCACAGCGCCGTGGCGAACAGCGCACCGTTAGCGCGGCCTGACCAAGTAAGGGCCTGCGTACCACCCCAGCCGACCAGTCCGGCCGCCGCGCCCGAGAGCAAGAACTCCGAGGCGGTAAGCCGCCCGCTCGTGGCTGGTGCGACCCGCTTGAGGCGACCTCGGAGTTCGTCGAACACTGCCATCGACCGACGGTTTGCCCGCCACCCCCTTGAGTTGTGTCGCCGTGGAGCCATCGGGAACCGAATCTCGAAGGCCTTATGTGGCCGCTCGGCGGACAACAGACCACTATGGCTAGCAAGAGCGGAAAGACCGGTAGCTCGGGCCGTTTCGGCGCTCGCTACGGTCGCGTGTCCCGACGCCGCGTTGCGGAGATTGAATCGGAGATGAACGAGGACCACGCCTGTCCGAACTGCGGTGAAGACCGCGTCGACCGCCAAGGCACGGGCATCTGGCAGTGCAGCTACTGTGACTACAAGTTCACCGGCGGCAGCTACAAGCCGGAGACGCCTGGCGGCAAGACTGTTCGACGCTCCATTCGGGCCGCACTGTCCGAAGACGAGGAGTAAAGGACCTTCATCCCTATCTCTCAGCTATGAGCTACAAGTGTTCACGCTGTAAGCGCGACGTGACGCTGGACGAGTACGGCGGCGTTCGCTGTCCGTACTGCGGACACCGCGTCCTGCTGAAGGAGCGGTCGCCCGACGTCAAGGAAATCAACGTCAACTGAGCCTGTCGGTGACGCGGCTGATAGTCGACGGCCGGCTGCGCCACGTTGCGAACGGCTTTTCTGGGGCAGCCCTGTGATCGATACGAGGACGTCCCATCCTGAAGAGTATGACTGCGACACATCAGACCCACCTCACCGCCGAGTATGACAGCGCTGATCGGGCTCGCGCCATCGAGCGGAGCATCCGCCCTGAAATCGACGATATTGAGGGCGACCGGACGACGGCGCGGCTCAGCCGGGATGGACGGCAAGTCGAACTCACGGTTGCGGCGGCTGACCTCGTGGCACTGCGGGCGGGTATCAACACGTGGTTGACGCTACGCGGTGTTGCTGAAGACGCTCTGGCGGGACAGAAGTAACGAAAGCAGCGCGGAAATGACCGAAAGCGACGCGACAGCGGAACGTTACTGCCGGTAGCGGTCCGGGACGTGGGCTGCAATCGATTCGGGGACATTGCCGAACACGACCGGCGCCAAGGCTGCTAGTCGACGACGGAGGAGCCCGTAGGTCGCACCGGTGAGGAGGGCCGCGGCGACGACCCACCGGAACGGCCCGTCAAGCACGACGAACAGCGGCGCACCGACAAGCACCAGCAGCCCCACGTCCGCGGGTGAACCGTCGTACAGTATCCATCGCTTCGGCGACCGCCATCGCCCGCGGACGTGGTCGTACACGGCGCGCTCGGAGGTGGCTTCCCACGGGCGGAGTTCGAGGCCGCCGCCGTACCGGTCCATCCGGCAGTGGAGGGCAGCGCCCATCAATAAGAAGGTGAGCGCAATGAGCAGCGGTGTCTGGAGGATGGCCGCGAACCCAGCAGCCGGGACAACCGCGAGCGTGTACCCGCTGGGGTAATGCAGTGTGCGCCGATGCCCCGAGTACAGGTCGAGGTCGGGCAGAACGCCACCGACGAGGCCGCCAGCAAGCGCTACCGCGGCGTGGTCTGGCGCAAGGACAAGCAGCGGTGTCGCGATGGCAAGCCCCGCTATCGCGTGCGTCGGCAGCATCATATACCACTATAACGGGCCGTAAGGGGTATAAACACGTCGCTGGGTTTATTCGCCGTCGTACCGCAGTTCAGTGCAATGAGTGATGGTTCCGGCCGTTCCGGGGGCAGTCTCGGGAATATCGACCTCGACGACACGTTCGAGAGGCTCTTCCGCGACGGGCGAACAAACGCACTCATCGCGTGGATGCTCGTCGCGGTTCTCACGGCTGTGTTCGTCGAAAGCGTCCTCGAAACCGACTACCAGTGGATACTGTTCGTCAGTGTCGTCGGCTTCGTCGTCCTCGTGCCGCCGGTGGCGTTCCGCGAGTGGCGCGTGATGCTCCCCTGGGAGCTGCTTGTTCTCGCGCTGCTTCCGGTCTTGGCTCGCGGGCTTGTCGGCGGTACCGTCGGAACGTTCGCCAGTTACCTCTCACTCGCTGCGCTGGCCTTGCTGGTAATCGTTGAGCTTCACATGTTCACCGAACTCACGCTCACGCACTGGTTCGCCATTGGGCTCGTCGTTTTGACGACGCTCGCCGCTGTGGCGGCCTGGACAGTGTTCCGGTGGAACGCTGACCGGTTTCTCGGGACGTCGTATCTCACGACCAACGAGGCGCTGATGACCGAGTGGCTGTACGTTACCCTTGCCGGACTCGCCGCGGGTGTGTTGTTCGATGGCTACTTCAGACGGCGGGACCGCCTCTGGCGCGCCATCCAGCGGACGGTGCGACGATGAGGCTGCCCCGGCCGTCGATGCGGAACCAGCAGCGGATCACCCGTGCGATGCAACTCGTCTTGCTCGGGTTGGTCGGCTACGGCATCGTCGCCGGCCAACCGAAGCCGATCACGAACGGCGGTATGGGCCTGCTCGTCACGTTTCTCCCCGCGGTGATGCGGCGAAACTACAATCTCGCTCTTGACCCGTGGCTCGCCCTCTGGATCACGACCGCGGTGTTCCTCCATACACTCGGTTCGGCCGGACTCTACGGACAAATCGGCTGGTGGGACCACCTCACTCATGCGATGTCAGCCTCACTCATCGCTGCGTTCGGGTATACGACAGCCCGGACCATCGACCTCCATAACGATTCGATCCACATCCCCAGACGCGTCTTTTTCGTGTACATCTTCGTCGTCGTGCTCTCCTTCGGGGTGATCTGGGAACTGTTCGAGTTTGCGCTCGATATTGTTGCCACCGAAACGGGTGTCACAATGCCGCTGGCGCAACACGGCCTTGATGACACGGTCCGGGATACGATGTTCAATTCGCTCGGAGCGCTGCTGGTCGCGGCGTTCGGACAGGCACATCTCACTGATGTCGCAGAAACCCTCCGGGAGCGGCTGTTCGTTGTCGACTGATGTCAGGTGTTTCACCGGACTCATTCGACGAGATGGTAGCTAGTGAGGAGGTAGTGGCTGAACACCGTACGCCATCGGCCACGTGGTTTCTGTCCGATAGATTACGACAGAAACTGTGTGCTATCCGCAACGTTTAGCCACTGTGGTCGTTGAACGTGTGATTTCGCTGTCTGGATATCGCTGTCGCCGCCGAACAGTTATTACGCCTCAGTAAAGTGATTGAACAGCATACCAGGGTGATGATTGGAAACGACCTCGACAACATCGCGTTTGCGGGAGCGAGACAGACCGACGCTGCCAGTCGAGAAATCGAAGTCGTGTATCTCGATTCCGACGCGACGGCACGAAAACAGATACAGGAGGGGCTAACGGACCACCACGCCGACATAACCGTGACGAGCGTGGCAACGACAGATGCCGCGCTGGAAGCCGCCGCGTCGACGGATGTCTCCTGTCTCGTCCTCGACCCGACTGGGCTGGGTGATATCCCGGCTGCACTGGTGTCGAACGACCGCTATCCGGTCGTCCTTTACACGGACATCACTGCGCCGGACAGCGCTGCGACTGTCTTCGACGACGCGGAGACGGTCGTGATGAAACAGGGGGATGGACAGCCGCTGCTGCTGGCGGAGAAGATCGTCAGCGTCGTATCAGCCCCAGTCGACCGGACCGAGTCCGTACTACGGGAGTCAGTGTCTAGAATTGAATCGCGTGCTGAAGCGAACGAAATCGCTGTCCTGCTGGCGGATGATGGGACGGTACAGTGGTCGAGCGAAGCGGTTTCGGCGTTTGTCTCTGGCCTCGATGACACCTTCGAGGTCGAGGATCTCGTCGACGCCATGGCTGGGGCACTGCCCGATACACCCAGCGGTCGCCGGCAGTTACGACGACTCCGGAATTCACCCACCGAGCCGGTTGCCCTCAGGGCCCCTGGCAAGGACCACGACCAGTATCTCCTTCGGCACGGATACGAACTGCCGGACACCGCGGGTGGGCTTACGCTTGTCCTACTGCGGGACATTACCGAAACCGCTCGGCGTGACGCTCACACGGCACTGCTTGACCTCCTCGTTGAGCGGGCACAGGACGGGCTCTACACAGTCGACGAACGTGGCGTCATCGATTTCTGTAACGATTCGTTCGCGGCGACTCTCGGGTACCAGCCGGGTGAAGTGTGCGGTAAACACATTTCGGAAATCCTCGCACCTGGTGAACTTCCGAAGGGACAGGCGGCCGTCGAAGAGCTACTCGAAGCACCTGACCAAGAGAGTACGACTGTTGATCTGAGGTTCCGCCGGAAAGACGGCACCGAACGCGAGCTCTCGTTTAACCACACGCTGGCCCGCGATGAAGTCGGCAACTACAACGGAGTCATCGGCGTCGCACGGGACGTTACGGAGCGAAAGCGCCGTGAGAAAGAGTATCAGGAGATGATGGAGCGATTTGACTTTGCGCTTGAGGGTGCAGAGCTCGGCGTCTGGGACTGGAACCCGAAAACCAACGATGTCACCTTCGACGAGCGCTGGACCGGGATGCTCGGCTACGCAAGGGATGAACTGGAGCCGCACTACGAGTCGTGGGCCGATCTCGTCCATCCAGATGACCTTGACCGAGCAGAACAGGCGCTCGGGAAGCTGAAGACTGGGGAAACCGAGCTGTACCAGTGTGAATTCCGAATGCGGACGAAAGACGGGGACTGGCGATGGATTCGTGACCTCGGTAAAGTGTTCGAATGGAACGACGACGGCGAGGCGATCCGGGCTGTTGGGATCCACCAGGATATCACTGAAGAGCGGAAACGGCAGAACGCAATCGCACGACAGCGAGACGAGCTGGTAACGCTCGACCGGGTTAACGTTCTAGTTCAGGATCTCATCCGTGCGCTGGGAACGACAACAACTCAGGACGAACTCGCCGAGACAGTGTGTGACCGGATCGTTGAGTCTGAGTTGTGTGATATAGCCTGGATCGGTGAGCGATCCGGGGTCAGCGGCAGCCTCACTCCGAAGGCGGTCGCCGGCGATGACGAGGGATGTCTGGACAGCATTACCGGTGACGATCAAACCGACACGTGTCCGGGTGAAACGGCGCTTCGGACGGGAACGATTCAGACGACGACAGTCGAAAGCGGGTCCGAATCCATGTGGGAAAGTGCTGAGGCTGGTCGGGGAACCCGCTCTATTGCGGCGATTCCAATCGTTCACGGCGACATCGTCCACGGAGTCCTGTGCGTGTGTACCGACCAGTCGGATGCGTTCACCACACGTGTCGTGGAGAGTTTCGCCGTCCTCGGCGAGATGCTTGGTTTCGCGTTCATGGCTGTCCAGAACCGGCGGCTGCTCTCACATGACAAGATACTCGAACTGACTTTTGAATCGCGAAACACTGATACGCCCCTCATCTCGGTAGCGAACGCATACGGGTGCCGACTCGAGGCTGTCGGGTCCGTCAACATCGACCCGACCCATCTCCTGTACCTCTCCGTCGATGGCGGACCGGCTGATGCAGTCTCGGAGCAACTTCGCTCTCACGAGGACATTCTCGACTCGCGGGTTGTTCGCACAGATGACGACGGTGGTATTCTCGAACTGCAGGTGACAGAAACCATCCAGTCGCTCCTGCTGGATGTCGGCGCTCGCCGCCGGTCACTGGTCGCAGAGGGAGGGACGCTCTCGATAACGGTCGAGGCACCACTGGGTGCTGATTCTCGCACGATACAGGAGGCACTTGCTGTCTGTACACCTGACTTTACGCTGACGGCAAAACAGGAGTGTGAACAGGCAAACGACATACTTGACACCGAATCGGACCCGCGTGACAACCTGACTGATCGCCAGCAAGAAGTCCTTCGTACGGCCTTTCTGGCCGGGTACTACGCTTGGCCACGAGATACGAACGCTGAGCAACTTGCGGCCACGCTCGATATCGCTTCATCGACGCTCCTCCAGCATCTCCGGCGAGCAGAACGGAACCTAATTTGTGCTATTTTTGATGTTTAGTGGTGGGGGTATGGTTGTACTAATAAATCATTTACAACGTTTCTTTGCTGTTACCTAGTAAGTCTAGGCGTGTGATTGATGATGCTAGGAGTCTTTAATTTAACGCGCACAAATGAGCAACCAAAGGAATGCTGGGCCGCGAAGTGACAAGTGGTGTGGGATGACGCCGTCGGACAGAACGCTGTCTACGGCGGACGTAGATGATGTGTTTGAGGTTTTGGCTGACTGGCGGCGGCGGGCCGTCTGTCACTACTTCGCGAGCGGCGACCAGACAGCCGCTGACGTTGCGGCACTAGCATCGGCAATATCGGAGCAAGGGGCCAAGAGCGCAGTCGATGCAACAGACACGTCGCCCTCGACTATCCGAACACAGCTTGAAGAGGAGCACTTGCCAGTGCTGCATCGGATCGGACTCATTGACTACGACCAGCGAAGTGGCGCAGTGAAGTACTGGGGGTCGCCTACCGTCGAAAAGTGGGCTGATCACGCAGAGGCTGTCACGCAGCGGACTGACTTCTAACGGCGCAACAGGCCGTATCTGGGGGGATACGGGCTGGCAGAGACGGGCTGTTTTTTTACCACAGCGTGCAACTGGGATGTATGGACCTTCCATCGGTCGGACTCGGTACGATGGGTATCGGGGACGAGGCGGTCGTTCGGACAGCCATCGACTGTGGCTACCGCCATCTCGACACCGCTCAAATCTACGACAACGAGAACACTGTGGGCGCGGGCATCGCCACCGCCGACACCGACCGGGCCGCTCTAACTGTCGCGACGAAGCTCTGGGTTGACGCCCTCGAAGCGACTGCTGTCCGCCCGGCAACAGAAGCGAGCCTTGACCGTCTCGGCCTCGACACTGTCGACCTGCTGTACGTCCACCGTCCCCGTGGCGACTACGACCCCGAAACGACACTGCCCGCTGTCGAGGCCGTGTGCGAGACCGGACTGACAGAGCATGTCGGACTCTCGAACTTCGACCCGGACCAGTTGGCTGTCGCGCGCGATCACCTCGACGCGATTGCTGCACATCAGGTTGAGTTCCATCCGCTGTTCTGGCGCGAATCACTGCTCGTTGACGCCCAGAAACACGACTACCCGCTGGTCGCGTACGCACCGCTGGCCGGCGGTCGCGTGTTCGAGGAGCCGACCATCGTCGACATTGCTGACCAGCATGACATGTCGCCGGCCGCCGTCAGCATCGCCTGGGTGACGAGCTACGAAAACGTCGTCACGATTCCGAAGGCGTCCTCCCGATCCCATCTCGAAGCCAACCTCGCCGCTGCCGATCTGGAACTGTCCGACGCCGAAATTGCGCGTATCGAAGCCATCGAGCGTGACGAAGAGCTGTTTCCGGAGTGAGTTGCCCGCCGCTGGACACGAGCGAGCAGGTGTGGTCTGAGACTGATTAGCGCGGCGATTCCACCCTCGCGTCCGGGACTGGTCCTGCCCTTCCGAAACCCGAATTCAACAGCGGATACCGATACCGTTTGGCTACGCGTCTTTAAGTGTGCTCTTCGTAGCCAGTATACATGACAGCTGCCAGTACCACTGCAACGACAGTGCTTCAGGCGACACAGTCAGACGTGCTCCAGGAGATACAGTCGGATTTCCTCCTGAACTCATCGATCTGGGTGAACATCGCGCTGGCGGGCGTCGTCATCCTCCTGTTCGTCGCGATGGGTCGGGATATCGAGTCGCCCCGCGCGAAACTCATCTGGGTCGCGACGATGTTGGTGCCGCTGGTCTCGATTTCCAGCTATGCCGGCCTGGCCTCCGGGCTGACGGTCGGATTTTTGCAGATGCCACCGGGCCACGCCCTCGCCGGACAGGAGGTTCTGTCACCGTGGGGCCGCTATCTGACGTGGACGTTCTCAACACCGATGATTCTCTTGGCGCTGGGCCTGCTCGCCGATACTGATATGGCATCGCTGTTCACCGCAATCACGATGGACATCGGGATGTGTGTGACCGGCCTCGCCGCCGCGCTCATCACCTCCTCGCACCTGCTACGCTGGGTGTTTTATGGCATCAGCTGTGCGTTCTTCGTCGCAGTGCTGTACGTCCTGCTCGTCCAGTGGCCGGCCGACGCAGAGGCCGCCGGGACGAGCGAGATATTCGGGACGCTCAAGATTCTAACTGTGGTGCTGTGGCTCGGCTATCCGATTCTGTGGGCGCTGGGCTCCGAGGGAGTCGCCCTGCTGAGTGTCGGCGTCACCTCGTGGGGCTACTCCGGGCTGGATATCCTCGCGAAGTACGTCTTCGCGTTCTTGCTCCTGCGCTGGGTCGCCGCCAACGAAGGCACCGTCTCAGGGTCCGGGATGAGCATCGGCTCCGGCGGCACTGCGCCCGCAGACGACTGAGCCCCGTGCCGTGACGTGAGCAGTATCCGCCCTGCTTGCGTATTCTCGGTCGTATACTGACCGCTCTCGATCTCTGCCTGTACAGTGACAGATACAGAAAAAATAAGCTATGTCGCCCAAGTGACTAGTCTGTATGCCCTCCCCATTCGAAAACCCGGCCATTCGCTACGGTATCCCACTGATCAGCGCCACGGTTGTCGCGGCTGTCGCGTTCCTCTTTCTTGAGGGAACGATACGGTATGTTGCACTCGGTATAGCTGTCCTCGAAGTTGTGGTCGCCCCACAGATTCTGAAGCAGGCAGCGGCAAACGCCTAGTCGGGGACAGGCCGGACTTCGGTCGTCGTGTCGGTTCGGTGTGTAGCCCTGCGGCTGTCCACCTCTGACACTCTACGCTTGGCAAAATTGAATCACTGCGAGGCAGTGCGACTCTACGGAGAGAGTCGCTGTCTGTCTCGCGGGAACAGCACCGCTTCTCGGATGTTTTCTAGCCCGAGCATCGTCATGATAAGGCGCTCGCCGCCGAGGCCCCAGCCGGCGTGTGGCGGCATGCCGTACTTGAACATCTTGGTGTAGTACTCGAAGGCTTCCGGGTCCAGCCCTTGCTGTTCGAACCCTTCGACGAGGTGGTCAAAGCGGTGCTCACGCTGGCCGCCTGAGACCAGTTCCATCGACGGGTGCATCATGTCGAAGCCGGTCGAGACTTCTTCATCGTCGTCGTGGTCCTTGATGTAGAACGGCTTGATCTCGCTGGGCCAGTCGGTGATGAAGTAGTGCTCGCCGACTTCCTGCCCGAGGACGTGCTCGGCCTCCGTCGAGAGGTCGTCGCCCCACACCAGCGGCTCGTCAAGTTCGCCGGTGGCGTTGATCTTGTCGAGCGCTTCCTCGTAGGTGAGCCGTGGGAAGTCACCTTCGGGGGCCGCGAACTCGTCTTCAAGCCCGAGCGCTTCGAGTTGGTCCTGACAGTTCTCGGCGACGCCCTCGTAGGCGGACTGGACGACGTGCTCACAGGCGTCCATCGCCTCGGTGTGGTCGTAGAAGGCCGACTCGAAGTCGATAGAGGTCGCCTCGTTGAGGTGCCGTGGCGTGTTGTGCTCCTCGGCGCGGAAGATCGGGCCGATTTCGAAGACACGTTCGAGGCCAGAGCCGACCATCAGCTGCTTGAACAACTGCGGACTTTGGTTCATGAACGCTTCCTGGCCAAAGTACGTGATCGGGAACAGCTCAGTGCCGCCCTCGGTCCCCGTGGCGACGATCTTCGGTGTTTTGATCTCCGTGCAGTTGATGTCCCGGAACGCCTCGCGGACCGACCGGAGAACCTCTGCGCGGATCTCGAAGATGGCCTTCACCTCGTCCTTGCGGAGGTCGAGCGTCCGGTTGTCGAGGCGGGTCGGCAGTTCGGCGTTGACCTTGCCCGACGGGTCAAGCGGCAGTTCGGGGTCGGCTTCCGAGATCACGTCGACAGACTCCGGCGTGACTTCGACACCGGTCGGCGCGCGTGGCTCCTCTTCGACGTCGCCGGTCACCGAGATGACCGACTCGCGCTGGACGTTCAGCCCCGTTTCCACGAGGTCGTCGTCCATCTCGTCTTTCTCGAATTTGACCTGTATCTTTCCAGTGGTGTCTCGAAGGATAAGGAAGGCAATACCACCGAGGTCTCGGATCTCGTGGACCCAGCCGGCGACGGTGACCGTGTCACCCGGCGCTGCGTCCGCCGTGTAGGTTCGGTTTTCCATGGCTGTTCGTTCTTGTGGCCGTAACTTAAGAACAGTCTTTCGAGGCGAGGGCAGGGCGCTCTCAGAACACGGTTGGTCTTAAGCAGGGGCACCAGTGCCTTTCAGGCCCGACCGAAGCGATATCCCGTTTTCGTTTAAACATAGCAGCAGTTGACAGTGTGTTTTATATAATACACTTTCAAACCCGACCATATGGCCCTCCCCCGATGGTTCCCTGTTGCACGGAAAGAGGCAACCACGTTACTCAAATCGAAAGGCACCTGGATACTTGCACCCCTGCTCGTCGTCTGGGGATATAATCCCACTTACATCAGTTGGGATCTGCTTGGCCCGGACGTTACGGTCGGGTTCGTGCAGGTAGCCGGGTCGTTCCTCCTCCCACTCTGTGTGCTGTTACTGACGTATCGGTCGATTATCCAGGAGCGCACGTCAGGCAGTCTGAAATTCCTGCTGGGGTTGCCACTCACGCGGACTGACATTCTCATCGGCAAAGTCTTCGGTCGGAGCGTCGGCGCTGTGGTACCATTTGCCGTTTCAACAATTGTTCTCGGCGTGATTGGTGGTTTCAAGTTCGGGCTGTTCTCCCCGCTGCGTTTCATCGGCGTGTTTCTGGTGACGGTACTGTACATCGTTGTGCTCGTGTCGATCGCAACAGCGGCATCGGCAGTGACGACCAGCACAGTCCGTGTAACCGCCGTACTCTTCGGCGGTTTCTTTCTGCTATTGACACTTGGGTGGAAAATCATTGGTGTCCGTCTCTACTCAGCTGTGACCGGGAACGCAGTGAATCCGCTCAACCCGCCAGCTGACGGTCTCTTGTTCGCTATCCTTCGGATTTCACCGGATCGAGCGTACCGAACTGTAACGAACGGGATACTCGGGCTGGCGAACTCCGGTGACCAGTACACGGTAGTCGCCACAGTACTGTATCCCGGGCACTCGGTCAACGCGTACGTCGTTGACGCAGCCTTCAGTGGACAGCCAGTCCCAGCCTATCTCCACGAATCGATCGCTCTCGTCGTATTGCTTCTCTGGGGAGTCATCCCACTCGCACTGGCCAGCTATCGATTCAACCGAGGTGACCTCGCATGACGTCGCCGGCAATCGAGACTGATGGCCTTTCGAAACAGTACGGCGACGTTGTTGCGCTTGATGAACTGAACATGACTGTTGCACAGGGCGAGGTGTACGGCTTCCTCGGCCCGAACGGCGCCGGCAAGTCGACCACGATCAACCTGCTGATGGACTACATCAAACCAACGTCGGGGACAGCGCGCGTTCTCGGCCACGATCCATGGAACGATGTCGTTGCCTGCCATCAGCGCGTTGGTATCTGTCCCGACCGTTTCGAGACCTACGAGTCGCTGTCCGCGCGGCGGCATCTCGAACTGGTGATTGATACGAAGCGTGCGGATGACGACCCGCGGGCACTGCTTGAGCGCGTCGGACTGGTTGATGCTATCGAAAGACCTGCTGGAGAGTTCTCACAGGGGATGGAACAGCGGCTAGCACTCGCGATGAGTCTCGTCGGGGAGCCGGACCTTCTGATTCTCGACGAGCCGTTCACCGGGCTTGACCCCCACGGCGTCGCGCTGGTGCGGGATGTTGTGGAAGCGGAGTCCGAACGTGGTGCGACGGTGTTCTTCTCCAGTCACGTTCTCGGGCAGGTCGATCTAGTCTGTGACCGCGTCGGGATTCTTTACCAGGGAGATCTCATTGTGGAAGGGACTCTGCCGGCGCTCCGGGACACTTGTGACCTTTCGTCTGACGCGACAGTCGAGGATATCTTCATGAGACTGACTGACGGCTCCGCACACGCCAGAGAGGTGGATACATGAATCGCCGCCAGTATCTGGCCGTGTCGACGGCTGCGCTGTCCGGGCTAGCCGGCTGTCTGGGTGATACCGAGTACACTATCTCCAGCGTGGAAACCGAAGATGATTCCCACCCGCTCGCGCTCGACGTGACGGCAGTCGACCGAAACATAGCAATCGAAAGCCCCGGCCGGCTGGACATAACGCTCCGAAACACTGGGACACAGGGCGTTATCATCAAGAACACCGGCACCTGGCCACTCGGGGTGTTAGGACTGACTCCAGCGGGTGAGTCAAGGATATCTGACATTCTACTGGTGACTGATGAGTATGCGGAGGCAGACACCGTCGAAATACAGCCAAACGGGGCGAGCAAAGACAATGCCCCACTCACCGGCACGCTGGCTGCTACCGAATCCATCGAGCGGCAGTATGAACTCGACGGGCGGCGGGTCTCAGCTGCCGGCACGTACACACTGCAAGGCTACTTTGATGCAGTACCCCTCTCCTACCGCACGGACGAGAACGCAGACTGGGTCGCATATCGCCCATCGGTAACTGTGACGCTCACCGAACAGTCGGTCCTCCTTTGAGACACAGCGGCGTCGGTGCCTCGAATCCGTAGCGAGTCGTCGTACTGCTGGCGCGTCACAGCCGAGACCACGCCGTCTGGGACAATATCCTGAACCTTTGTACTGGTAGCCATCAAAATAGCCGCCATGGCCGACGCGGAGTACCCTATCGACGACCTGGACCGGAACATCATCTACGCGCTCCAGCAGGATGCGAGACACACGTCAGCGAGTGAAATAGCCGAATCGCTTGATGTCTCCGCACGAACCGTTCGGAATCGCATCACGAAGCTCGAAGACGCTGGCGTCATCGCCGGCTACGATGTCGATGTCGATTACGAGGCCGCGGGGTACCAACTCCATACGCTCATCGTCTGTACAGCACCAATCCACGAGCGCGAGGAGGTCGCACAGCGGGCACTCGATGTGTCCGGGGTCGTCGCCATCCGGGAGGTCATGACCGGGGCCGACAACGTCCACGTCGAGGTGGTCGGAGCCGACGGAAACGACCTGAGCCGCATCGGCAGGGACCTCAACGATATTGGACTGGAGGTCGTTGATGAGGACCTTATTCGGAACGAGTACACCCGGCCGTTCCACCAGTTCGGGCACGACGATGCTGAGAGTGCGTCTAAATAGTATAAACTTCCGAAAGGTGCTTATATAATCATAATAGTCCGGAATCGGAACTCTTACCTAGATATTTATCGTCTTCCGGAATCAATAGGTGCGTACCGGCCGGCTCGATCCGGCTCTACGAACCCAATGATATCCCTTACCGGACTCCGCGAACGTGTGGACGACGACATCGACCCCCCGTCGGTACTGGTCATCAGCGACCGGCACGTCGGGTCTGAGGTAGTAGCGACGTTAGATCGAGGCACCGATGCCTGTCTCGTCACCGACCACGACGGTGTTGCCGGGCAAACACCCGACGACACCCGCGTGGTAGTCGGTGACGAGCGGGAGTGTGCTGTTCTCCGGGACGCTGGGGCCCAAACGACCGATATCGCACTGGTCTCGATGCAGGCGGACCGGGGGGCGTTCCTCGTGACACAACTGCTTCGGACGCAGTTCGATGTCGAAACCGTGGTCGTCGTGCTCAACGACCCGCAGCATCGACCGGCGTTCGAGTCGGTCGGCTCTGAGGTGGTCTGTGGCTCGCAGATCCTAGCGACCGAACTGGAACGCACTGTGGAAACAACGCTCCAGACGCACGAAACCGCGTAATCATGGCCAAGGATCTGGAACGCGACCTCGGACTGCTGTCAGTGGTAGCGATATCAATCGGCGCAATGGTCGGCAGTGGCATCTTCATTTTGCCGGCACTGGCGGTGAAAGACGCCGGGGCCGGCATCATCGCCGCCTACCTGCTCGCGGGCGTGCTCGTGCTCCCCGCCGCACTCAGCAAGGCCGAAATGGCGACAGCAATGCCCGAGGCCGGCGGTACGTACGTCTACATCGAGCGGTCGATGGGGCCGCTGCTTGGCACGGTCTCCGGCCTCGGCACGTGGTTTTCGCTCTCGTTCAAGGGCGCGCTCGCGCTCGTCGGCGGCGTGCCGTACCTCGTCCTTCTGTTCGACCTGCCGATCCGTCCGGTCGCGATCACGCTCGCCGTCGTTCTCGTCCTCGTCAACATCCTCGGGGCGGAACAGACCGGCCGACTCCAAATCGGTATCGTCGCGGTGATGCTCGTGGCGATCGGCTGGTTCGTCGCCGGCGGTGGTCCGGCAGTCAACACCGCGACGTACGGTGGGATGTGGGACTACGGCGTCGAGGGCATCTTCGCCGCGACCGGCCTCGTGTTCGTCTCATTCGCCGGCGTGACGAAAATCGCCTCCATCGCCGAGGAGGTCGAAGATCCGGACCGCGTTATCCCGCTTGGAATGCTCGGCTCCCTCGGTTTTACCACGCTGCTGTACGTGCTCGTTGTCGCCGTCGTCGTCGGCGTCATCCCACTTGACCAGCTCGCCGGGAGTACGACGCCGATTGCGGACGCAGCCGAGGCGACGCTTGGCACTGCTGGCGTCGCGGCCGTCGTCCTAGCGGCGATTCTGGCGCTGGTCAGTACGGCCAACGCCGGTATCCTCTCCTCGTCGCGCTACCCGTTCGCCATGAGCCGCGACGGACTCGCGCCCGACCTGTTCAGCACGATCAGCGACCGCTTTGGCACGCCGGTGACCGCCATCACGCTGACCGGCGGCGTGATGTTGCTGCTCATTCTCTTTGTTCCGATTCTGGAAATCGCGAAGCTCGCGAGCGCGTTCAAAATCCTCGTGTTCGCGCTCATCAACGTCGCGCTCATCGGCTTCCGTGAGAGCGACGCCCCCGACTACGACCCCTCCTTCGAGGTCCCACTGTACCCGTGGACGCCGATATTCGGCACCCTGACTGGCTTCGCCCTGCTGACGCAGATGGGTCTGGTTGCGATCGTCGGAGCCGTCGGCATTGTCATCGGCAGCGTCGTCTGGTATCTGGGCTACGTCCGACCACGAGTCACCAGAGAGGGCGCGATCAAAGAGTCCGTGCGCCGGAGCATCGGCGACCGCGCGCTTGACCGGACCGAGGAGACGCTCGATGAGACGGCGGGGACCTCCGTGCTTGTCGCGCTCCCCGAAGGCTCCTCGCGACAGAGCGAAGCGACACTACTGGAGGTCGGGGCCGCACTTTCGCCCGCCGGCAGCAGTCTCTCTGTCGTCCAGTTCGACGAAGTGCCCGATCAGCAGCCCCTCGATTACGCCTCCGGTGTGCAGTCTCAGGACGACCTCGAATTCGAGTGCCGGACTGATACGCTGGCGGCTGCCCTCGATGTTCCTGTCGAGTACGGCGAACTCGTCAGCCACCATCCCGAGCGGGCTGTCGCAAACGCCGTCGACGAGCAGGGCGTCGATGTGCTCTTGGTGGAACGTGGCGCATCGTTCGAGGACTCGCTGCTGGGCGACAGTATCGACCGCATCCGAAAACAGACCGACTGCGATACCATCGCCGTCGACGCACAGCCGCTCGACGCGCTGGATACGATCACGCTGGTCACGACCCGCGGCCCGTACGACCCGCTGAAAGTCCGCGTCGGGAACGCTGTCGCGACAGCGACTGGAGCCGACCTTCGGTTCCTCTACCCACTCGACGAGCGCCAGTCGTCCGAGGAACGCCAGCAACTCGAAGCGTACCACGACGACCTGCTGGACCTCTGTGACGTACCGACGGAGCGGACCTTCGTCGACCGGCACGAGCTTTCGGCAGCGATAGACGCGGCTGACAATGACAGAACGCTCCTGATCCACGCAAGCAACGGTGGGCTTTCGGCCCGTGCGTCAAACGACGACGGGACCACGCAGTCAGCAATTCAAGATAGCGACCACGCGTCAATGGAAGTAGACACGAAACGTCATCCCGGCGGCGTCGTTGGTCGGTTGCTCGAACGGCTGGCGTTCTAGCTACCGGACTGTCGCCGTCGCGTCCTTCGCGCCTTTCACCGTCTCTCGCACTGCATCAACGCCTTCGTCGTGGACGAGGTCGCCGACGACGATGGTGTCGGCGTACTGTGCCATCGTACGGGCGGACTCGTAGTCGTGGATGCCACCGCCATAGAACAGCGTCGCGTCGTCAAGGATGTCCGCGGCGGCGGCGACGATATCGGGGTCGCCGAGCATCCCCGAGTACTCCACGTAGACGATTTCCTGTCCCAGCAAGTGCTCTGCGGCTTCGGCGTAGGCGGCCACGTCGTCCGCGTTGAGATCGCAGTTGGCCTGCGTGTAGGATGCCACCGACGCTTCCGGGTTCATGACGATGTAGGCCTCGGTGAAAGTCCGCGACCAGTCGATTTCGTCGTCAATGCGTATCCACTCCTTGTGCGCGCCGGTGATCCAAGTCACGTCCCCGGCGTTCATCACGACCGGTACGAGATAGCCGTCGTGACGGTCGCTGTGGACGACAGATGCGGGGTTAGACGGCTCGATATACACAGGGATATCGTGTTTCCCGCAGGCGTCGACGACCCGCTTCATTTTCTCCTCTGTCATCCCGGTAGTCCCGCCGACTTCGATGGCATCAGTCCCCGTCGCCGCGACGTCTTCGAACGTCTCTCCATCGACCAGCGTCTTGTCGGGGTCTATCTTCACGATGTGGTCCCAGTCCGCCCAGTCGCTCATACCTGCCAGACTTGCGCGTGGCCGTATAACCGCTTCGGATACACCCATCACAGTGGGTCACGCTGACAGCCCTGCCCGGACAGCCTGACTGATGTTGGCTCCGGATATATACGTCTCCGAAGATTTATGACGACTATGTTACAATCGTCAGACGATGACAGCGGACAAACGCCGGTACGTCGTCACTGCCATCCGGGGTGTGCTCGTTCTCACGGGTGCTGTCGTGACGGTGGCAGTGCTGTACTCGTTTTCGACGATGCCGCCAGCGTCGGCATCCGACAACGGCTTCGTCCGTGGACTTTCGTATCTGTTCGGCAGCGTCTTCTTCATCCTCGCGCTGGGCGGTGCCGGGCTCGGTCTCGCCTTACCATCGCTGTTGGGTGCTGAGGACGCGCTGGCGTTTGACCACTGGCAACGCCGCTGTCTCCAGGCTTCCGGCGGCCTCTTCATCGGCGGGTTCGTCGTCGGACTGGTGACAGGACTGCTCACTGCGTTGCAGTACGGCCTTCTCCTCTGGCTGGTCGCCATCGTCCTTGCCGTGCTCGTCGTCAGTTGTGTGCTGGTCTGGCGACTGTTCGAGGTGTTTGTCACTGCGCTGGTGCGTCTCATCGCCGCGGAGACCGGCGAGTGATGGGACAGCTATACGTGCGACGGTAACGCTGATATCAGCGGCAACCTAACGCGCCAGTCGTGCAGCGATTAACGACAGTCGAGACGGTCCATGAGGACGGGTCGTGGCTGTTCACCACCGAAGACCCCTACGGGGACCTTGAAGAAGTCGTTCTCGTTCCCTGCAAAGACGGCGTCGAGGCGTGGGTGAACCGGTGTACGCACGAAGCACAGCGGTTCGACACCGGGCGGGGCGTCCCGATGCGCGGTGACCAGCTTATCTGCCCCCGACACGGGTCACTGTTCGACGCTTGTGATGGCGGCTGTGACAACGGCGACGCCGCAGGGACAACGCTCCCCAGCATCGAAATTTCGGAGACCCACGGCGACGTGTTCCTCACGGACGACGACTATACCTTCGCCCACGAGGGCGGCATTGATGACGACGACGGCCCGAGTTCCACGTCCCACCTCCAGCTGTGACCACTGGCCACAGCATTGAGCGAGACCGACTGCGAGTAGGCGTCGTTGAGTGTCCGCTCTGTGAGCGCCAGATACCTGAGCCGGTAACGCATGCGGTCGTCTACGGTGCTGTCGAGACAATCACAGCCGACAACGCGGACGCCGTCGAATGTCCGGTCTGTGACGGCGTGACGTTCATCTCCGACTGACTGCGGTTCGACGGAGCCGACACGGTTCGTCTGAATCGAGAGCATGGTACGTGTCGGTGAGCCGTGCTGTCGGCAGCCGCGTAGCCAGCTGTCACTGCTGGAGTGGGTCCCACAATATGTCTCTGTCTGACCGGCTCGCCGTGGCGAATTCGACGGTTACGGTGTCCTCTACTCGGAGGTGGTCATGCGCTCTGCTGCCGGTCTCAGCAGCAGTCCATTCAATTAACCGGATGTCGTCGAACTGAGCGGTACGTTCAGGTCCCGTTTCAGGGGGGTAGAGGCGGAAGTAGAAGCGGATATACTCGGCTTCGTCAGGCGTCTCCAGTGCCTGCTCCAGCCGCTCCCACCCTGTTGTCTGTGGCAGGTCAATCGAGACCGAATCGACTTCCGAACCGCCGACTGACTCGTACCATCGGACGAGCAGTTCGAGTCGGCTGTCTGTCTCATGCTGGTACAGCCCCAGTAGTGTTGTTGGCCCCGTGAGAGGCACACGTTCGGCTGTCGTCAGAATCGACCGCTGTGTAGACTCCGCCGTGCGGGAAAGCTGCACGCCACCGCTCCCATCGTGGCCGAACTCCGGACCGTTCGAGTCTGGACCACGACCGAACCGCCACAGAGCCCCTTCGTGCTGCTTGCTGTCTACGTCCGAATCGTCAAACGTTCCAGTTGGAAGTAGATCACGCCCGAGTTCGACAGACGATACCCCATCGACAATCCGACTCACCCATCCGGATTTACGTGTGTATATCGTTCCATTCCCTTCGAGCGTCTGGGTTTCTGTTTGTACTGCTGAGTTACTGTCAGCCCGGTACTCAAGCGTCCCATCATCGAGTGTAAACTGGTCGGAGGACAGCGTTGCGGTCTGTCGCAGTTGCCATCGCCGGGGCTTGCCAACGACTCCTTTTGGTACGTATGCCTCAATGAGGACGGGGTCGACGTACGCTCTGGCGATCCCCTCGTCGGTGACGTGGACAGTCAGGATATTAGAGGGGAACGTTGCCCAGAACTCTTGATCGAACACGAGATTCCCGAGAGACCATGCAACGAGCGCGCCGTCCCGGAGTTCAACACCGCCGGTGACGTGTGGATGGTGATTCACCACTATGTCTGCACCGGCGGCGATGGCTGCATCAGTTACTCGCTCAATCTCGTCTGTTGGTGTTCGCTGGTACTCGTTTCCGCCGTGAATCTGGACAGCGACAATATCAGCGTTCGCACTGGCTACAGCGACGTTGTCAGTAATCTGTGCCGCAGTCGCGGTCGCTACCCCAACATCGCCAGAAAACGTCAGCGACCCAGTAGCAGCCGTGTCAGGGATATCATCGCCTGTTACCGAGTGCGTCTTGGACGAGCCGTTGTCAGCCGACCAGTCGATATCGTACTGGTCACCGGTAATCGTGGCACAGGAAATGAGCCCAACAGTGAGCCCCTGTGTTTCGATGTATGTCGGGTCCCACGCCTCTTTACTCGACGCTCCTGCCCCTGAATTCCTGATGCCAGCCTCATCAAGCGCCTGTACTGTGTCGTCTAGCCCCGGCGTCAATGCGTCGAACGCGTGGTTGTTCGCGAGCGCAGCATAGTTGATTCCAGCCTGTTCCATCGCTTCAGCGGCGGCCGGGTGTGACGTGAACGTGTATGCTTTCGAGGGATGGCGCCACGAAGTCGTTGTCAGCGGCGTTTCGAGGTTCACTGACGTGATGTCGGCATCCTGAAACGGCGGCGAAATATGCTGGAGAATCGAGCGATGTGCTGCCTCGTGCTCTCCCGCCGGTATCTGGAAGTGTGGCTCAAGCGGGTCGTCATCCTCGTAGAACCGCCGACCGAACATCACATCGCCACCAAAACTGAGCGCTGCGGCTCCAGTACGTGGCGTGAGTGCTACTTGATAACTGGATCCGGGTTTGATAGCGGTTGTGTACGGAATGAAATCGGACGCGGTAACGCGCAACCAAGCCGGACCACTCAGTTCCTGAATGCCGAACTGGCCCTGCGCATCAGTGGCTCCCTCTGCCACGGCCCCGTTTCCGGAAACAACTGCAGCTATGCTTGCGTCTGCGATTGCGTCTCCGGTGAGATCAGTTACTGTTCCTTCTACCGTCCCGCCTTCGTTGCCGGAGTGGTCTGTTTGGGTGCTGTCTGTTTGAGTGCTGTCTGTGCTGGAGTCTGCCGGCAAAAAGCTACTACACCCAGCTACTCCCCCCATTGTTCCGGCTGTCGCAAGCTGGATGAACTGACGGCGTGACTTCTTTGTCATTATGGTGACTAGTTTTGGTCATGGGATAAAAGTATAGATGTATTGTCATTCGTCACAGCAGTATAGATAAGGCGTGCCGAGATCACCAAACGCCAACCGGGTCCGCTAGGATAGGTCGTCGTTGATTGCCAGAGCTAGCCGACCAATATGTAATAAACGCGAAATACACGGAAACCAGTGTCTGCCTATGCTTCCAGTTCGTCCTGCCACTCCTGGACCTGCGTGGCGCTGACACCCTGTACCTCGGTGGCGACGATGTCGGGGTCGGCATCCCGTAACGCCGCCAGCGAGTCAACGCCGGCATCACCGAGCTTTTCGGCGGTCGCCGAGCCGATGCCGTTCAGGTCTTCTAGATCTTCGATAGCGGTCCGGGCCTGATATTCCTCGTAGTTGCAGATAGGACAGCCCAGTTCCCACGGATCGTCGCTGTCGGCATCAATGACCAGCTCCGGCAGGTCGTGTTCCTCACAGAACGCCTCGGTCACGGAGATGTCGCCGTTGCGGGGCAATGGCAGCGAGTAGTCACAGTCGGGGTAGCGCGTACAGCCGACGAGGCGGGAGCCCGAGCGGAGGTGTTTGATTGCGAGGTCGCCGCCGTGCTCCGAGCCACACTCTGGACACGGCCCGATAACCTCGTCCTCGCTTTCATCGGCCTTCTCGGCCTCACAGCGGGGACAGCCGTGGACGAACGTGTCCCGACCAGCGAGCATCTTGACGTGGTGCATATCGTGCTCCTCGCAGTGCTCTTCGAGCACTTGCGGTTCGCCCGTCGACGGTAGCGGGAGTGTGTTGCGACACTCGGGGAAGCCGTCACAGCCGACGAAGTACGACCCCTGGCGCGAGCGCCGAACCAGCATGTCCTCGCCGCACTTGGGACAGGGACCGAGCGTCTTGTCGGCTTTCAGCGACTCCTGAAGGTGCTCGCCGATCTCCTCGCGGGAGTCGCGCAGTTCATCGAACACCCGCTTGAGCATCTCGCGGGACTCGTCGGCCACGTCGTCGAGCGTTGCCTCGCCGTTGGCGATGGCGGTCATGTCCGACTCGAGCTGGGCGGTCATCTCGTCGCTGACGACGTGGTCAGCGAACTCTTCGGCGGCTTCGACGACGGCCATCGCCAGCGTTGTCGGGCGGGGTGGGTCACCCTCGATGTACCCGCGGTCGTACAGTTTCTCGATGGAATTGTGGCGGGTAGATTTCGTCCCCAGTCCTTTGTCTTCCATCGTCTGGATGAGCCGGGACTGGCCGTAGCGGCGGGGCGGCTGGGTCTGCTTGGCCTCCATCCGCACCTCGGAGATGGCCAGTTCCTCGCCTTCCTCCACATCGGGGACGTGGTTCTCGCTGGCGCTGGAGTAGGGGTACACCTCGTGGTAGCCCGGTTCGACCAGGCGCTTGCCGTTGGCCTTCAGCGAGCGGCCGCCAGCGTCGGCGACGACGCGGAGGTGCTCCCATGTGGCGGCCTCGGCGACTGTCGCGAAGAAGCGCCGGACAACCAGTTCGTAGATCTCCCACTCGTCGTCCGACAGGTCGGCCTTCGGCGGAATCTCGCCCGTCGGGTGAATGGGCGGGTGGTCGGTGGTCTCCTCATCGCCCTCGGTGGCGGTGATGTCGTCCTGCTCCAGCAGGGTCTCGGCGTCCTCGCCGAAATGTCCGGCCCCAACGAACTCATCAAGGAGCGCGTCCTCTTCGAGGTCGTCCGGGTAGACCGTGTTGTCTGTTCGCGGGTAGGTGATGTAACCGGTGGTGTACAGTTCTTCGGCGATGGACATCGCCTGCTGTGCGGAGTAGCCCAGCGAACTCGCGGCGGAGATGAAGGCGGTAGTGTTGAATGGCGTCGGCGGGCTGTCGGTGCGGGTCCGGCGGCGGACACTCGTCACCGTCGCGGCGTCGACGCTCGTCAGGTCGGCGTAGGCGTCGTCGGCGTCGTCCTCAATCCAGACCCGCTCGGCCTCCTTTCCGTCGTCGTCGTAGAAGTACTGGGCCTCGAAGCCCGACCCGTTCTTCTGGAGGTCGGCGAAGATTTCCCAGTAGTCCTCGGGGTCGAAGGCCTGAATCTCACGCTCGCGGTCGACAATGAGTTTCAGCGTCGGCGATTGGACCCGGCCCACGGAGATGAAGTCGTCGCCGAGTTGCCGGGCCGACAGCGAGAGGAAGCGAGTAAGTGCTGCGCCCCACACCAGGTCGATAATCTGGCGGGCCTCGCCGGCGGCCGCCAGGTCGAAGTCGATGTCGTCGGGGTTGGCGAAGGCGTCCCGGACCTCCCGTTCGGTGATCGAGGAGAAGCGCACGCGGTCGACGGGCACGTCGGTCTCCTCGCGGATGAGCTCGTAGGCCTCCTTCCCGATGAGTTCCCCCTCGCGGTCGTAGTCAGTCGCGATGGTCGCCTCGTCAGCCTCGCGTGCCAGTTGCTTCAGCGTGGTGACGATGTTCTCTTGCGTGGGCTCTTTTGTCACGTCGGCATCGATGAGTTCGACCGGTTCCACGTCGCGCCAGTCGTTGTACTCCTCGGGGAAGTCGACGCCAACGACGTGCCCGGAGAGGCCAACGACGCGGGTGTTCCCCCACCGATAGACGTTGACGCCGTTGCGCCGATTCGCGGATGCCCCTCCTTCAGAGAGGATCTCCGCGATGCGGCGAGCGGCGTTGTCCTTCTCGGTGATAATCAGCCTCATCGGACACCACCAGTCTCTGTCATTACCCGTCGGTACGGAGTCAGTTATTCTAAAGGCTTTCGGGAAAATCAGGCGACAGCGCGGGTGTGCGGGCGCTTGCGGGGCCGCTCGCGCTCGCGCGGAGGTAGCCCCAGTACTACTTCGGCAGCGGTCCCACGCAGTTGGGCAGCCTCAGCGCCACTCATCACTTCGACGCACTCTTGCCACTGCCACCCCGACTGACGGTATGGATCGCCGGACGACCAAACTCCTCCGCGGAACCGCCGCCGCACTCGCTTTCGCGACGGCGGCGTTTCACCTCTGGTGGGGACTCCCGCGAAGCATCATCTACGCGCAGGCGATTGAGGGACTGTTCGGCCGGGGGCTCCCGCCGGACCCTCGCCCGTTCCTGTTCGTCGGCTTCGCCGCAGTGGTGCTCGCCGGCCCATATCTCATTACCAGAGGCGTCATCGGCCTGCGGAACGCCTACATTGCCGGGACGGTCCTCATGGTCGCATCCATCGCCGGGTGGGTGTTCTGGCACGCCACCGGCCACGGTGCCTTCCTCGTTGATGGGTTCTCTGCGCCGTCGTCCGGTAGCGGCGGCCACCACGGCGGGAGCACCGCGCTGCTGATACTGGACCATTTCAACACGGAACCGACTGAATCCGCGATCAAAACCCTCGAAGCGCTCGCCGCTGCGATCTTCGTCACGCTGCTGTGGAAAGACCCTGCGATTATCCCGGGCGAGCGACGTGAGAATGGCGAGCCGAACGCATCAAGCGAATCGTAGCACGCGGCTCAGCGTAGCAAATATGAGGATAGCCTCGTAGGGTACCCACGCCTGTAGAATTCAGGACCGACTCGGCAAAGGAACGGCGGTATCGTGACATTTATTATCAGTAGTGTGTCTCTTGTTACTGGATGGAAACTTCTATCCCGGACGTGATATGGGACACAGGGATGGACCGGGTGTTTGAGGCGTTGTTTACCCGCCGTCGTCGAATGATTCTGTTCATGCTGAAACAGGATAGTCCGCGGCCGATTGTCGACTTTCTGCCAAGAAGTGTCGGGGCGCAGAGTACTGAAACTGAACTCCGCCACGATGACTTACCCCGTCTGGCCAGTTTAGCGTACATCAACTGGGATCGGGCGGCCGATGAGGTATCACGGGGCCGGCGATTCGACGAAATCGAACCGATGCTTGAGCTGCTTGAGAACCACGCTGGTGAACTGCCAGATGACTGGCCGCAGCTGTAATTGCAATATCAGGCCGTCTCTGCACCGTTTAGGCTGCGTAGGACGCTCTTTTAGCTCTCGAGTTCTTCGCGCAGCAAGCCATTCACGTCGCCGGGGTCAGCGCTCCCACCGGTCTTTTGCATGACCTGCCCCACGAGGAAGTTGATTGCGCCGTCCTCGCCGCTGTGGTAGTCCTCGACAGCATCGGGGTTCTCGTCGATAGCTTCCACGACAGCCTGCTGGACCTCGTCGCCGGAGGTTTTGCCCAGTCCCTCGCGGGCGACGACAGCGTCGGGGTCATCTCCCGTATCGAGCATCTCCCGAAGCACGGTCTCACGGGCGTTTTTCGCCGTGATTTCGTCCTCGGCGACGAGTGCCACAAGTCGGGTCACCTCGTCGAAGCGATCGTCGATGTCGGTGATGGCCATGTCGCGGTAGTTCAGTTCGCCAAGCAGGTTGTCCGCGACCCACGTCGCGGCTAGGTCGGCGTCGAAGCGCTCGGTCACGTCCTCGAAGAAGTCCGCGACCTGCTTCGTGCTCGTGAGCTTCGAGGCGGCCTCCTCACTGAGCCCGTACTCCTCAACGAACCGCTCGCGGCGGGCGTCTGGGAGTTCCGGTATCGGGACCTCATCCTTCCAGTGGCTAACTCGAAGCGGCGGCAGGTCGGCCTCCCGGAAGTAGCGGTAGTCCTTTTCCTCTTCCTTCGAACGCATCGACACCGTGTTGCCGTGCGTTTCGTTGAAGTGGCGGGTCTCCTGCTCGACGGCGCGCCCCGACTGGATGAGCTTCCGCTGGCGGGAGGCTTCGAAGGAGAGCGCCTGTTCCGCGCCCTTGTGGCTTGAGATGTTCTTGACCTCGGTGCGGTTGGCGTCTTCGAGAACGGACTTGTCGATATCGCCGTCCTCACCAACTTCGCTGGCGTCGACCATTGAGAGGTTCGCGTCGATGCGGAGACTGCCGTCCCGCGTTGCGTCGAACACGCCCAGATACTCAAGCACTTCTTCGAGTTTTTCGAGGAACGACCGGACCTCACCCGGCGCGCGGAAGTCCGGTTCCGTGACGATCTCCATTAGTGGCGTTCCGGCGCGGTTGTAGTCGATGAGAGTGTAATCCGCGCGCTCGATGGAACAGGTCCGTGACTCCAGTGGGCCCGACCCCTCACGGACGTGCTTGATCGAGCCGGGGTCCTCTTCAAGGTGTGCCCGGCGGATGTCGACGCTGCGGCGCTCGCTCTCGACGGAGAATTCGAGTTCTCCGTCCTGACAGATCGGAGAATCGTACTGCGTTATCTGAAAGTTCTTTGGGAGGTCAGGGTAGTAGTAGTTCTTCCGGTGGAAGGTGGTTTCTTCCGGGATGTCGGCATCGATAGCCTTGCCGACCTTCACGGCGGCCTCGACCGCACCCTCGTTGACCACCGGGAGCGCGCCGGGAAGGCCCAGACACACCGGGCAGGTGTGGGTGTTGGGTTCGGCATCGGCCACGTCGGTCGAACAACCACAGAAGATCTTCGTCTCCGTCTCAAGCTGGACGTGGACCTCCAGCCCGATGACGGCCGCGAGTTCGCGGGCTTCGGACGCTTGCGCAGTCATTGTCCGGGGTTCGGTGGCGCGTGGCTAAAGGCTAACGACCCTGTACAGTGTCGGGACGGGCTCGGCCCAACGGAGCGGACGTATCACTCGGACTGCCAATGTCTGACGTAGGTATAAGTGTCCACAATGGCTGGGTTACGGATATGTGCGGCAACCGAGTCGAGGAACTCGAAACGCGCGTCAGAGAACTGGAAGCGTCGGTCGAAGGACTGACCGACGAACTCGTCGAATGTAAGGTCCGCATCCGGGAACTCGAAGCCAGCGTCGATGAGGACAACGGATTCAGCGCTGACGAGCCCGACTCGGAGGAATCGGCTGCCACTTCGACGGAGGCCGACACACCTAACACTGAGGATACCAACGAGATTGATAACAGGGAGGAAGCCGAGGCCGCGTCGGAGACCGAGACCGAAACCGAAGAGGACTCGGAGTCCGACATCATCGTCGCGTAGGGCTGTCGGCCACACCACCGCATGCATATCAAAGAGCTCGTCCTCGACAATTTCAAGAGCTTCGGACGGAAGACCCGAATCCCGTTTTACGAAGATTTCACCACCATCAGCGGCCCGAACGGCTCGGGAAAGTCCAACATCATCGACGCGATTCTATTTGCGCTTGGACTTGCTCGCACTTCGGGTATCCGCGCCGAGAAACTCACTGACCTCATCTACAACCCCGGCCACGCCGACGAAGACGCCGAGTACGACGGCGAACGGCAGGCCAGCGTCGAGGTAATTCTGGCAAACGACGACCGGACGTTGTCACGCTCGCAGGTCGTCAACGCCGCCGGCACTGAAGACGTGGGCGACGTAGACGAGATCGCCATCAAGCGCCGGGTCAAGGAGACCGAGGACAACTACTACTCCTACTACTACATCAATGGTCGCTCGGTGAACCTCTCCGACATTCAGGACCTGCTCGCCCAGGCCGGCGTCACGCCGGAGGGGTACAACGTCGTCATGCAGGGCGACGTGACCGAGATCATCAACATGACCGCCGGCTCTCGTCGGGAAATCATCGACGAGATCGCCGGCGTCGCCCAGTTCGACGCCAAGAAGGCCGACGCCTTCGACGAACTGGAAGTCGTCCAGGAGCGCATCGACGAGGCCGAACTCCGCATCGAGGAGAAACAGGAGCGTCTTGACCAACTCGAAGACGAACGGGAGACGGCGCTCAAGTACCAGGATCTCCGCGACGAGAAAGAGGAGTACGAGGGGTACCGCAGGGCCGCCGAACTTGAAGACAAGCGAGAGGAACTGGCGGCCGTCGAGGAGGCTATTGACGAACTCGAAAGCGAACTCACCGAACTCCAGACGGAACTCGACGAGCGGCAGGGTGCGGTTATCCGGTTAGAAGACGAACTCCACGAACTCAATCAGGAAATCGAGCGCAAGGGCGAGGACGAACAGCTCGCCATCAAACGCGAGATCGAGGAGATCAAAGGCGACATCTCCAGGCTGGATGACAAGATAGAGTCCGCCGAGGAGACGGTCGAATCCGCCGAAAACGAGCGCCGACAGGCGTTCGTCCAGATCGACCGCAAGCAAGAGACCATCGACGACCTCGAAAGCGACATCCGAGAGACGAAAGTCGCCAAATCAAATGTCAAGGCCGACATCGCGGAGAAGGAATCCGAACTCGCGGAGGTCCAGCAACGCATCGACGAGGTTGGCGAGGAGTTTCAGGAGGTCAAAGACGAACTGGAGGAGAAACGCTCGCAACTGGAGACGCTCAAAAGCGAGAAGAACGACCTCCAGCGCGAGCAGGACCGCCTGCTCGACGAGGCCCGGCGGCGCTCGAACGCCGAGGACGAGAAGCGCGAGGCTATCGAGGAGGCCGAAGCCGAGATTCCCGACCTCGAAGCCGATATCGAGGACTTGCAGACGGAGCTGGAGAAGGCAAAGCAGAACAAGGCGACCATCGGCGAGGTCGTCGACGACCTCCGAGCCGAGAAGCGCGAACTCCAGTCTGATCTGGACGAGCTTGAAGACGAGATCAGCGCGAAACAACAGGAGTACGCCCAGCTAGAGGCGAAAGCCGGCGAGGACGGCGACTCCTCGTACGGCCGGGCGGTGACGGCAATTCTCAACGCCGGTCAGGACGGCGTCCACGGTACGGTCGGCCAACTTGGCGGCGTCGACCCCGAGTACGCCACGGCCTGTGAGACGGCGGCCGGCGGGCGACTCGCCCACGTCGTCGTCGACGACGACAGCGTGGGCCAGCGCTGTATCGAGTACCTCAAATCACGCAGCGCCGGCCGGGCGACGTTCCTGCCGATCACACAGATGCAGAACCGCTCGCTGGGCTCGCTGCCAAGCGCTGACGGGGTCATCGACTTCGCGTACAACCTCGTAGACTTCGACCGCGAGTACGCGGGTATCTTCTCGTACGTGCTGGGCGACACCGTCGTCGTCGACAGTATGGACACTGCCCGCGAGCTGATGGGCGACTACCGGATGGTCACGCTTGAGGGCGACCTCGTCGAGAAATCCGGCGCGATGACCGGCGGCTCCTCTTCGGGCACGCGATACTCATTTTCCGGCGGCGCTGGCAAGCTCGAACGGGTCGCTACGCGCATCAACGAACTCGAAGACGAGCGCGCTGACGTACGCGACGACCTCCGTGATGTTGAGGAGCGCCTCGACGACGCCCGCGACCGCGAGTCCGACGCAACCGAGCAGGTCCGTGATATCGAGACGAGCATCGAGCGCAAGCAGACCGCGCTCAAAGACACCCGGGAGCGCATCGAACAACTGGAAGCCGACCTCGAAGAAATCGCTGACGAGCGCGAGGACGTGGCCGACCAGATGGACGAACTGGAGGCTGACATCGAGGAAAAGACCGAAGAGATCGACGCGCTCCAGCACGATATCGACGATCTTGAAGCCGAGGTCGAGGACTCGGAGCTGCCGGATCTGACCGACCAGCGCGAGTCGATCAAGGACGACATCGACACGCTCGAAGACCGACAGGACGAGCTCGACGCCGAACTCAACGAGTACGAACTCGAAAAGCAGTACGCCGAGGAGGCTATCGAAGACCTCCACGACGACATCGAGGCGGCCCAGAACCGCAAGGCCGAACACGAGGAACGCATCGATGACCTCGAAGCGAGGGTCGCCGAGAAGCAGGAGCTGAAAGCCGAGAAGGAACAGGCTGTTGCTGACCTCGAAGAGGAACTGGCCGAACTCAAGTCCGAGCGCGAGGATCTGAAAGACGACCTGCAGGAGGCCAAGGAGGCCCGCGACGAGCAACAGGCCGCCGTCTCCGAAGTCGAGCGCGACCTCGAATCCGAGCAGGAAACGCAGGAGCGTCTGGAGTGGGAAATCGACGAACTCGAAGCGCAGGTCGGCGACTACGACCCCGAGGACGTGCCCGACCACGACACGGTCGAGCAGGAAATCGACCGGCTGGAGAGGGAGATGGAGAAACTGGAGCCGGTCAACATGCGGGCTATCGAAGAGTACGACCGCGTCAACGACGACCTGCAAGAACTCGAAGACAAGAAGGCGACACTGGTCGAAGAGGCCGACGGCATCCGCGACCGCATCGACACCTATGAAGCCCGAAAGAAGGAGACGTTCATGGAGTCGTTCACGGAGATCAACGACCAGTTCCAGAAGATCTTCGAGCGGCTCTCGAACGGCACCGGCCATCTCCACCTCGAAGACGAGGACGACCCCTTCGAGGGCGGGCTGACGATGAAGGCCCAGCCGGGCGACAAGCCGATTCAGCGGCTGAACGCGATGTCTGGTGGCGAGAAATCTTTGACGGCGCTGGCGTTTATTTTCGCCATCCAGCGGCACAATCCCGCGCCGTTCTACGCGCTGGACGAGGTTGACGCCTTCCTCGATGCGGCCAATGCCGACCTCGTCGGCGAACTGGTCGACGAACTCGCCGGCGACGCCCAGTTCGTCGTCGTCTCGCACCGCTCGGCCATGCTGGAGCGGTCCGAGCGCGCCATCGGCGTGATGATGCAGGGCGACAACGTGAGCGCCGTGACCGGCATCGACCTCAGCGGTGAGGGCGACGGTGATGAGGAGGTTCCGGCTGATGACTAGCGAGAAGAGCGAGGCGCGCCCGGAGGAAGCGCCTCGGGACAGCGAGCGGGGAACGGATGTGACCCGCGAGACGGCGGAGCAACGCGACGGCGGGCCCTCGGAACAGTCGAGCGGCGACCACGGGGAGCCGCGAGACGATGAAGAGACGGGAAAGCAGGCGGATGACATCCCGCTCAATATCACCGGGCACGAGGACCGCGAGCCACCGGGCGAATCCAGCGACGCCGCGGCCCTGCTGGGCGAGTCCGCCGACGCGGACGACAATACGGCGGCACAAGACCACCCCGGAAACGACCAGCCAACCGGCAGCGGCGAGGACGGAGACGAAGACGTCGAACCGGTCGAAGTGCTGGTCCAGCTCGCCGACGACGGCGAAATAGATCCGTGGGACATCGACGTGGTGCGGGTCACGGACAAGTTCCTCCAGCGTATCGACGACGCGGATCTACGTATATCAGGGCGGGCGCTGTTCTACGCGAGTGTCCTGATTCGGATGAAAAGCGACGCGATGCTCGGTGAGGGCGAGACAGAAGAGGAGCCGGCCGAGCCGTGGGAGCAGGCGATGCACGAGGACGCCCCCATCGAGGACCCGGACCCCTTCGCTGCGCTGGAGTCGGAGATGGACCGACGGCTCGAACGCCGCCGCGCCCGCGGGATGCCACAGACGCTCGATGAACTCGTTCGGGACCTCCGCGACGCCGAGCGGGAATCGTGGTGGAAAGAGTCACGTGAGTACGACACCAGTGACTCTCCGAGCGGGTACGACCGTGGGACGCAGGAACTGGACTACCGCGGGGCCGACGATATGCGACTGGATGAGGAACCGTCCGCCGCCGATGTGACCGGGACCGCCCACGCCGAGAACATCGATGATATCATCGCTGACGTGCACGACGCCGTCCGCGAGCAGTACGACCAGGGCCGCGATGAGGTGCTGTACCGCGAGGTCGACACGGCCGGTGGGACCCGCGTCGAGACGTTCCTCGGATTGCTCTTTTTAGCTCACCGTGGTCAGGTCCGACTCCAGCAGGATGACCTCTTCGGGGACCTCTGGATTCAGGACCCCAGCGTGGCGACCGGGTCGGACGAAGCTGTCGCGGACTGACTGCTTCATCCGCAGTTATTGGCTGTGGATGGCCGACTCTGGCTGTCGAAAGTGACACGGCAAACAGGTTCAAACGGGTCGAACCCTAAAGGTTGGTAATGGCGACCCAGTCCTCGCAGCCGGAGTTGCCGGACCCGGAAGCACTCGCAGACACGTTCTACGTGTACGAGATCGACAGGACCGCCGAGGACGGCGTCCGGTATTACGGCGAGCCGATGACCGAGTCCGAACAGGTCATCCATCGCATCGCACCGGCGTTCCGTCAGCGCGGGTACCGCGTCGCGCTCAAGCGGGAGATGGGCGAGTGGGTGCTGATCGCGCGGGAGCGGTCGCTCGGCGTCGACGGCGTCCCGTGGTTGAACGTCGGGCTCGCCGTCCTGACGCTGTTGTCGACGCTGTACGCCGGGACCCGCTGGTACGGGCTGTCCGTGCTCGAAGACCCGACAGCCATGCTCACGGCGTGGCCCTTCGCCGCAGCCGCACTGGGAATTCTCGCAATTCACGAGTTCGGCCACTACGTCATGAGCCGCTATCACGAGGTGGAAGCGAGCCTACCGTACTTCCTGCCGTTTCCGAACGTGCTCGGGACGCTGGGTGCGGTCATCAGCATGAACGACCACATCCCCGACCGCAAGGCGCTGTTCGACATCGGTGTCGCTGGTCCGCTGGCCGGACTCGCCGCGACCGTCGTCGTGACTGCCATCGGCGTGACGCTCCCACCAGTGGAGGTAACCCGTGGCATCGTCACGAACATCGAACTCGGCTACCCGCTGTTGTTGCAGGGTATCGCCGCAGTCATGGGCGAACAGCTTGAGTACGCGAACCCGCAACTCCTCCCGAACCCGGTCGTCATCGGCGGCTGGGTGGGGGCGTTCGTGACCTTCCTGAACCTCTTGCCCGTTGGCCAACTTGACGGCGCACACGTCGCCCGGTCGCTGTTCGGCGACCGCCTGTCGCTGGTCCAGCTTGCCGTCCCCGTCGCCCTGTTTGGACTCGCTGGCTACCTCGTGGTCTTCGAGGGCGGCCGAGCGGCCGGACTGTGGGCGTTCTGGGGGATTCTGGCGCTGGTGTTCGGCCGGCTCGGGTCCGCGACGCCGCTGGACGAGACACCGCTGGGGCCGGGCCGCTGGGCTGTTGGCCTAGTTACGTTCGTTCTAGGGATGCTCTGTTTCGTCCCGGTGCCGCTCGTCATCACGATGTAGCGCCCCGCCGCTCGTTCTTGCCGTAGCCAATTCACAGCCCGTACGGGTCGTACTCGGGTCTGTTGTCCGCGCCGGCAGAGAGATCATATCGCTCCCGGAACTCAGTGAGCAGTTCGTCAGCGCCAGCAGTGAACAGCACGGCGACGCCATAGGGTCGTGAGTACGAGTCAGCATCGGGCGGGTCGGGGTCGATGAAGATAGCGTCCGTCGGCGGCTCGCCGATACCGGGGAGCTCGGTCAGCAGTGATTCCATCGGCACGAGGCCGGTGAGCACGCTCGGGACAAAGGTACCGCCTGGCAGCGGCGCGCGCGGCTGAACGAAACATTCCGCGACCGGCTCGCCGTCCTCTTCGAGTACGGTGCTTGCCGGACGTTCCAGCCCCGGCTCCCAGCGGTCAGCCGCCACTGCTGGGATTTCGGCGTCAACGGCGAAATCCATCGTCACGCGATCGAGCCGCTCGAACGAAAGCAGCGACCAGGCCTCATCCGAGTCGTCGGGGTCGCCGCCCAGCGTCGCTTCGACGAGATCGCCCGTCCGGAGGTCGTCGACTGCCGGCTGTCGCTCGCCGTAGCCGGACTGGTACACGGTGTAGAGCCGCGTTGCATCGGTGTCGAACAGATTGATGTGCGGGACCGCGTCGACGACGCGGTAGACCCTGAACACGCCCGTGCGCTCGTCCATATTTTCCCGACGCGTTCCATCGTCAAGACTCCGCGGACTCACCGGTGCTCAGGCAGCCGTCATGAGTTTGAGCCATTCAGTCAGGCAGTCGTCGCTACAGTGGTGGTGGAGCTGTCGTCTGCCGTCTGTATTCAGGACCCCAACGACGAGATGCCAGTCGTCGGCGTACACGTGGCCGCCACAGACCACGCAATCGCGCACCGTCTCGTCGTCCGTCTGTTTCCCGATCGACACCGTCTCGACGTAGTAGGTTCCTCCGAGGGCGTACGGTGTTTCCAGCTCCATCGGCACAGTCTGAGGACTACACACCCCTAAGTGACGGGGAAGACCGACCAGTTCGACACAACACGGAGGTAGCTTCAGCTCTAAGTCACAGATATGAGTCAATCCACGGAACTTCCAGACCCAGACCCGGAACAGCTCCGCCTGGCCGTCGAACGGCTGCTCGACGAGACGGTTGACCGCGACGAGCCACTCCATCTCACGGCCGACGATCTGTCGGTTTCCATTCCGATGCGGTTCGGTTCGGACTCCCCGCAGGCGACGTGGCGATTCGACGGCGAGGTGACGATTTCAGCCGACGGTGTTCGGGGGCCGCTCAGAGAGTGGGTCGACCTCCTTGAAGAATAGCCGACATCAGAGTCAAAGCGCTCAGACCGCCTCGGCGTGGAGACCGAGATCGACCTCCGGCGTCCACGCTGAGCGGTCCTGTTCGACGAGATGCCAATACGATGGGCGACTTCGCCGAGACTGAGAGACGACTGCGCGTTGCGGTTGGTTGTGTCCGTGGCGCTCAGCGGGAGAATCTGACCAGCGGTTCAACGTGGCCCAGACCGACACCTGCGATGACTGTGGTTCGTGACGTGTGCACGCGAACGGCGACACATGGCTGAAAATATGGCCACAGCGGTAACACGAAGTGGTGGGCAACGATATCTGTACTGGTGGCCGAAGTCGAAGGGTTCCGTTTTCAGTTGTCTCCTCTGTGTGCGTGCCCGACAAACAGCGTCACAGCGTTGCAGACGACGAGTGCGACGAACGCGACTCGCGTTGCCCCGGAGTTCAGGCCGGTAATTAGCAGCGGGAGATACAGAAACGGGAGCGCAATCGCTGTCCAGAACGCGAAACCTCGAACGGCGGAGACGAAAGGCTCGTCGAACTCCGGTATGGAGTCATCAAACTGGGCGAGTAATTCGTATGCGGACGAACTTGACATATGGAGGGAACCTATCCACGGCTTCTATTGGAGATAGCTTATAACCTCTAGAGGTTTCCGGCCGTTTCGCTTCGTTTCACGTACAGCGATTCCCTAATCGTTCATTTTACCACAGTCTGTGTGGTACTTAGACGTTTTATCGGCGGTGCAGATCTAGTGTGATACATTGTGTCACTTCTGGTATCTGTGACACCTCTGGTGGACGTGCACGACCGATCACGGTCCGAGTAGTGACACGGTTATGTCGTGTTCCGTGTCGATTAGTGTCGTGCTATCGACGACGTGGTCCGGCACCGACTCCCGCCACTCGGCGAGTCGTTGCTCGTGATAGGTCCGATGACGCTCCACCGAGTATGTCTCGTCGTCCGCGTCCCGAAGCTCGTCGGCGGTATCATCGGGCGCCGGATACGACGGTGCATCCTGAGTCAGTAGCGAGTCGGGCTCGATGTGAATCGTGTCCTCGTCGTCATCTGGCTGGACGACGTGGAGACGCGCCCGCATCCGGCCGCTGAGCGGCGGTGTGACGCGTAACACGGTCTTTGATCCGTCCGCAGTCGCTTCAATGGCTGCAACGAGGTCAGTGGCGCTTACCGCGATTGATTTGATGTCTGTCGGGTCGTTGTCTGTGGCTGAGTCTGTATGTTCCATTGGTTCAGGCTGTTACATCCGATTGCTGTAGTCCCAGGTGTGGAGTCGGTCGGGAGTAATCGTGATCCGTATCTCGCGGCGGTCGGGTGCAAGCAGTTGTTCGGCCAGTGGTGAGTCGGTTCCGCCGAGATAGCGGTGCAACAACTCAGTAAGAACCGTCTTCTCCTCGTCTGCTGTCATCGTCGCTGTTCCATTGCCTCTGACGCCGCAGTACGGCGGCTCGTTCGTCGAGATTTCGAACGAGACATTGGCGTCATGGTCGAGGTAGTCGACAACCGCCGCGTCCGCCCCGGTTGCACACTCAAACACATCGTCAACAAACCGATACCAGAGCGAGAGCATCCAGGGCTTGTCTGCTGGAGTTCGACACCCGAGACGGAGTGGCACAGTCTCGGCGCTGAGAAACTGTTCCATCTCCTCACTCGTCCACGGTCCGGAGACGGTCACCATACACACAGCGTATGGTCGCCGCTATGTTAACATCTCTGGGATGAGTCACTACATTGTGATAGCACAGCTACACAATAATGGTCATTAAATTAACCGTAATATTCTCATATTCGATAATCCGCTGGGTACCTTTATCTTGCTGTTCAGGAAAGTCACCGTGAGAGCAGTGCGTGAGCCGACAGGAGGGACAACAAGTGCAAAAGCGTGGTGAGACCGAGGAGGCAACGGTGCTCGTCGTCGACGACGAGCAAGATATCGCGGACCTGTATTCGACGTGGCTGCTGACCGCACACGATGTTCGGACCGCACACAGTGGTACGGAAGCACTCCAGTTAGTCGACGCGTCCGTCGACGTCGTCTTTCTGGACCGGCAGATGCCCGACATGAGTGGTGACAAGGTCCTCGATACCATCGCAGAGCGGGGTATCGACCCTGCAGTGGTGATGGTGACGGCCGTTGACCCAGACTTTGACATCGTCGAGATGCCCTTCGACGAGTACCTGACCAAACCGGTCAGCCGCGAGGACCTCCTCGACACTGTCTCGGAGATGCTCGTCCGGACCACATACGACGATCAGGTCCAGGAGTACTTCGCCGTGGCTTCGAAGAAGGCGACGCTGGAAACGCAAAAGAACACGCCGCAACTAGAAGCGAGCGACGAATACCAGACTGTCAATGAACGGGCCGAAGAACTCCGTGCAAAGGTCGATGCCACGGCCGCAGAGATTGACGATTTTGAATCTGTTTTTCAGCAGTTCCCCGGCAGCGGCCTCTCGTCGGGCTAATCGCTGGCGATTCTTTTCTCACGAAGCGACGGTACATACGCCGAGCAGTCGGAGCAAGCGTGCCGGCGTCTGAGAACAACTCGTTGACGAAGCAGTCTATTCGCTCGGCGCACGACTACTTGATCTGGTATAGTGCTGTTTCCCGAATCCGGGACAGAGACGCTGCTATATGTAAGTCGATGTGATCTGGAAAATGCCCGGGGAGAGCATTACACCCGAGCTTTACATGCCCGTCGCCCGTGGCACTGTCTACATGACCGACAACCCCGCCGATGCCGTCGAGACGATGGTCGACCGGCTCGACGACGGTCACTACGACATCAGCGAGGCTGACCGCAAACTCCTCCAAGACCTCGACCGACAGATCCGGCTGCTCGGACCCAGTGAGTTCTCCGACCACCGTCATGAGTTTCTCTTGCGACGCGGCCTCATCATCGCAAAGCGCGTCGGCGGGCTCGCCAAGGCCGTCGACGATCGCGACGCCGCGGAGGACATCGTCGCGTGGATCAACACCGAGCAGACCGGGAGCCCCGAGACGAACAAAGACTATCGCGTGGCCTTCCGGACCATCGGGAAGGTTGTCACCGAGGGCGACGGGTATCCTGACGCTGTCGAGTGGGTTCCCGGCGGCTATCCCGAGAACTATGACCCGGCGCCGGACCCCAGCGAGATGTTGGACTGGGCAGAGGATATCCAACCGATGCTGGACGCCTGTCTCAACTCCCGCGACCGGGCCCTTGTCTCCCTCGCGTGGGACCTCGGCCCCCGTCCTGGAGAGCTGTACGAGCTCACACCCGGCGACATCGTCGACCACGACTATGGCCTGCAGGTGACGCTGAACGGTAAGACCGGTCGTCGGTCGCCCGTCCTCGTCCCGTCCGTCCCCTACGTCCGTCGATGGCTCGACGATCACCCCGGCAGCGAAACCGATCCGCTGTGGTGCAAGCTCAACAGTCCGGAAGCCATCTCGAACAACCGCGTTCGCGACGCCCTGAAAGACGTCGCCGACCGCGCCGGCGTCAGTAAGACTGTTACACCCACCTACTTCCGGAAGTCCTCGGCGAGCTACCTTGCCTCGCAGGGTGTCTCGCAGGCTCACCTGGAAGAGCACCACGGCTGGACTCGAGGTTCCGATATTGCAAGTCGGTACATCGCTGTCTTCGATGATGCCAGCGAACGGGAAATCGCTCGAGCCCATGGTATCGACGTCGAGGCCGACGAGCCCGATGCGGTCGGCCCGCTGGTCTGCCCGCGCTGCGAACAAAAGACGCCCCGGGAAAAGGACGCCTGCGTGTGGTGCGGACAGGTCCTGTCTCAGAGCGCGGCCGAAGAGGCTGAACGGCAGCGACAGGATGCGATGGATAGCATGGTCGAGGCCGACGGCGATCTCGCCGAAGCTATTGCGACTGTCGAGGCCGAGATCGGGGACGACGTCTCCATCCGGATCGAAGGACTCGACGAGGGGTAGCTCACACATCATACCCGGCCTCCCGAAGGGAATCGAGCCAGTTCTCGGCATACTCAGCGTATGGGACGTCACTGGCGGCGATGGTCTGCAGCTCTTCGTGGACATTATACAGCGTTTCAAGTCGGTCGTCGTCAGGTTGGTCAGGTAGATCAGTATCAGCGGTTTTGCTCATGCTATCCGCCTCCTTGCGGTATCGACGTGCCACCACGCGGTCAGGACCGTCCAGTCGTCTCGCGCCTCGGCGCTGCTCGGGTAGCCATGTGGCCAAACGTGGTTCTCCTCGCCGGTGTCGATGAGGTAGACCGTAGCCAGCCGCTCGCCGCGCCGATGCGCCGCAGCGTCGCCGATTGTGTCACCGTCCTCGCTCGGGACGCCCGGATCATCGACGTTGTAGGTGTCGCCCTTAGACATCGGCGTCACCTCTGATGAGAAAGCACTCGTAGCAGGCGTCGAGCCAACTTCCCTCGGGGCCCGGACATCCCTCCACGCCATTGTCGCATTCGATATCTTGGTCGCCGACGCCGGCCAGCTGGACAGCGCTGCCCTGTGCCTGTCGGCGGACCATGCCGCCGTCGGTCGCGACGCGCTTGATGTCGACGTCGTGCAGCTCCTTGCGCTCGTGACGCTCGGCTTCGTCGCTGGCCTCGAGGAGGTCCTCAGCGGTCTCAGACCACGAGCAGTCCTGACAGTCAGCGACCGCCATCAGTCCACACCTCCATCGAACAGCGTGGCTTCGTCGACGGTGACGCCCCGCGGAGACCCATGCAGCAGGTCCTTCGCGCCACTTCGCGTCGCGAACTCGGCGAAGTGTGGATCCTGGCCCTGCAGGCGTTCCAGTGCCGAATAGCCGGCGACGACGAACCTCCCCTCGGCAGGGACGTAGCCGATCTCGTTGAATCCCGACGTTGACCACGTCACCGCGACGAGCTCGCCGGCGGTATGCTGGATGGCCCGCAGCCAGTCGATAGGCCGGGGTTCGTCGGCGGGGATCTCCCCGACTAACGCCGTCCGGACACGCTTGACCGTCTTGCGTTGGCCGTTGTCGGCCTCAGCAAGGGCGGCCAGCGCTGCGTCGGTGGCGGACTGGTCGGCCGGCAGCGGGAGTCGGTCGAGGTCCCACGACAGATCATCATTCGGCGGGTGCGACCGGGTACGGTCGTTGGTCGCCATCTAGACCACCTCCTCACCGTGCTCGCAGTCCCACTCGAACTCGTAGTCCACCTCGTCTAGCGTGTTCCGCAGCGATGGGCGTTGGTTCGACTTGCCTCCGTGCGGTTCCTCAAGCACACACTTCGTACAGGGCGGGTAGAGTCGGCGGTGACACTCCCGCCGGGTCATATCTTCGGGATCGTCGACCTGCAGGTCGGCGCAGTCAGCGTCGTCGTGATAGCAAATATCGCCCCGGCCGCCGGTCCGAACCCGATAGACAGTGTCGTCGAGGTCGCCATCGTCTTTCCCGATACGGCGACGGCGCTCGTCACGGGTGATGGAATTGGGCATCAGCACCACGCCTCCCGGTCGACCACGACGTTACTCTTGATCCACTCCTCAGACTCGGGTGTCGCGACCGTCGCGTTCGCGAACTCGGTGAGCTGGATGTCGGCTGTTGGTGCGAGCAGCACGCCGGTCGGGTCTTCGATGCAGGCCATCTCCTCTGGCAGAGCATGCTGGCGGTCGCGCTGGGTCGACTCGTCGAAGGTGGCCCCACAGTGCCGGCAGGCGTAGTGGGTGTCCGAGGGCTGGCCCCGGAGTTTGTCTCCCAAGCGGGCCTCGACGCTCGTCGTGTCGCACTCAGGACACGCGCGGACAGTGTTATCAAACTCGGTTGCGTCGGTCCGCGTGGAGGACCCCGTCCCTATCTGAGTCCTCTGCGTGTGACTCGCGTCTCCGCGCGAGTCCATCTTCTGTGAAGTGGTCGCTTCGGGAGAATCACGACTCTGGAGAGAGTCGACTGTGCGTTCAGTGGGCGTATTCTTATTACGCCCGTCGTTTGATTTGCTCATGGGTCGCTGAAACTCCGTAGTGGGAGTTCGACCCACCCGGCGTGCTGGTACACGCCGGACCCTTTCTGGGCCCGGGAGGGCGGGTCAGTTATCCCGTTATTCTGCCATTCGTAAATAGCTTTCTGACAGTTGTTAATGACTGGTTAACGACCGTCAATAGATTCAAGTACGACCGACGTGAAATACCCCGTATCGGTGGGCCTATGAGTACTGCAACGCCACGCTCGAATAACATGCGTAAACAGGCAGACTGGATGACGCCGTCTGACGACCGGATTCTGGAACTTATCCGGGAGTACGGCAACCTCACACCGTCTGCCATTGCCGCAAAGGGAGATATATCGCGGCAGCACGCAAGCCAGCGTTGCGGTGAGCTTGCGAAGTATGGACTCGTTACTCGCGTCCACCGGGGGCTCTACGGCATCACCGACGACGCCGTCGCATACCTTGACGAGGAACTCGACGCCTCGACGCTTGAGCCCAAGGGCTGACATTCTCACGCGGGCCTCGCGAGCAGCGCCAGTTCGTCGACCAGCCATCCGGGCGTCTCGACGTCGGCGAGCTGTCCGTCGCGATAGGTACTCTCGATCTCGACCTCACCGTCGGGATCTACCTCGCAGATCCAGCGCCGGCCGTCGGGGTGAGTGATGTTAAGCCGGTGACCATCTTCGGACTGCCCTTGCTGTCGGACCTCGACCTCGTTGCCATCGTAGTCGCGGATCGAGTGTGGCATACACTCGACTGGAGGGCCGGGTGTTGCTTAAAAAGGTGCTAGATGTCCGAATAATCGGGCCGGGGTACCCCGTCGATATTAGCCGCTGTGCACTTGGTGAGTCTGGTCGTGGCGTGAGCAGTACAGATGAAGTATGGCCCCTCGGGGTCAGGGGTGCCTCTGACAATTGAGCGGACACACTGGGTCGGGAAGTGATTGAATGGGGTGTGTCTACTGAATCACCAAGTTAGGGCGGCTTTGCAACGACAAAGCCAATTTCGTCCGTGGAGACACTGACTGATAATGCGTTCTCTGGATCAGTTTCTTCCCATCGATACGTATTCTCCAGTCCGGTTTCCGTGCGAATCGTCACGTCCATCGGTTCATTGGACGCGAGATTCGTGTATCCGTCATCATGCTTTGCCGGAATGGATGCCGTGTCGTCGACGAGAACCTCGTTATCGTCAGCGGTGCGTATGACCGTCGTGATGTCCAGTTCGCGCTTCGTTTGATTCTTCACGATCAGATTCGGTGCGTTCTTTTGTGTCGTATATGCAACGGCACCGCCGATTGCGGTGAGGGTAACACATCCTGTGAGTAGGCCAATCGTCCTTCGTCGTGTGATGGAGGGCACATGTGTCAGATTTGACAGTAGCACATATAAAAACTTGGAAGGGTCAAAATCAGCTTGAATGGGAACGAGCAGGGTAGTGTCGCAGTGGTCATTGGTCTTTAGTTAGGCCTCACACCTCGGTTGCGTAGCGGTAGCGAGCGTCTCTTGTAATATCGGTCGTTGCTGGTGGATCTTCTGTGCATCTTCGATCAGCAACTCCAACAACGGCGGTGGTGAATAGCCGAGATACTCACCGAGTTCGTGGAGGATTAGCTGGGCGTGCGACCGGAAGGTCGCCGCCCAGCGCTCCGGCAGAAACACGATCTCATCGTCGGCCTGTTCGGTGACCAGATCCAGCAACTCACGGCTCACCAGCAGTGACAGCAACGCCGCGTACAGCAGAATTTCCACGACAGCCGGGTTACTTGTGTCGAATTCGTCCAGTTCATACTGCGTCTTCAGCTCACGGAACAGTGTTTCTACCTCCCACCGACACCGATACAGCGTTGCTAGATCAGCACGCCTATCGAGTAGCCATTTCACGCTCTCAAATGGGTGAAGAAAACACACTCGCAACGGCTAACTCCGACGACGGTGACCTATCCACCATCGAGCTTGTCTCCCCTCATTCGACAACAGTTTCCTAGGGTATTGACACATAGCAGTCGCAGCGCTCCTCTTCAATGTCCCGTGGTTCCATGATTCAGCTCCCATCCAGTAATCAATCTTGCACGCCAGATTGGAGCGTTCTACTCAGGTCGAGATCGTACCCCGACCGGACACTCTCATCGATAACCGCATACCGGCGGTCCCGGGTCGAACCCAGCCGCTCAACAAGGTCATACTCGTCGAGTTTCCGGAGCTTTCGGCGCTGTGACCCCTTTGCCAGCGGTGTTCGTGAGCGGCCGTCGTACACACGGTCGGCGACGGCATCGTAGCGGTCATGCAGCGCCTCGCCGCCGATCTCCCCGGCATCTCGCACCAGTGCGTAGAGTAAGTGGTGATGGAACGACAGCGAGTCCAGCGCCGCCTGGCGCATCCACTCTTGGGCCAGCGGGTACGCGCCGCTGACGTCTTCGTCTCGGACGGTGTGGTGGTCGCGGTCCTGTGCGAGCTCCGCGGCCGCGAGTAGCGAGTAGATCCCGTACCGAGCCACGCCGGCGACTTCGTTGGCGATGGTCTTCAACTGCCGACGGGAAACGACACCGTGCTTAAGCCCCTTCTCGGCACGGGGTGTAAGGATGTCTGCGAGTTCGTCTACGCCGTAGCGGTCCAACGTCAGCGTTTGGCCATGTAAACGGCGGGTGATCCGTCCTGGCGCGTGGGACAGCCACTCATCAGCGTCGTAGCAGATGATGACTAGCGAGATCCCATCGACATCGGTCAGTCGTTCGAGCGCTTTGGTGTCGTGGACGTCGGAAGCCTCGTCGAGGACGACGACCAACGGCTCGTTTACACGCTCACGCAGGGAGAGACAGAGGTCTTCGAGGGGCGTATTGGTAGCGGGTGTAGGCCCGACCGTTGCAAGCACCTCTCGGATGATGCCTGCTGTTGACGCGCCCATACACTCGATGTGGGTGTAATCGAGGTCGTGGCGCTCGGACAGTTGGCCAAGCGTGTGCCGGGCAAGGACAGTCTTGCCGACGCCGGGCGACCCCTCGATGAGAAGGTCATCAGCCTGTCGGCCACGCTTGGTAGGGGCGAGGGCGGTGGTAAGCCGGTCTACTTCTGCGTCGCGGTGGCGGAGGCGTTGTGGAGGGTACTCGTCGTCGAAAACTGTCCGATCCGCAATCATGTCAGCGACTGATGGTAGACTGGTATATAAATGGGTGCGTGATGTCCGAATCTTGGCCACTGTCAGCAGCTACGAGGATATGTCCTTAGACTTATCAGAATGAATGGCTCTGGTGAATCGCCGGACAGCGTCGGCTTCGACCGTTAGAACTAGGAAGTTGAAGCGGGAAACCGTCGATGATTCATGTCTAAGATCTCCCGCTTCACCACGGCCCTTACAACAGCAACTATTAATGAAGTCTTAATGAATGTTTGAACCTTAATAATTAATATATGTCCAAAACTACAGGTTTTCATGGGAACTGGGAATACTGCTTGTCCGTATTGTGGGCAAGAGACTCTGGTAAATCTCCCGAGTGTTGATACAGATATTCAAAAAGTGGCAAAGTCCAATAATAACTTCAAGTATTATGACACCAAGGCTGGGTGTAGTGAGTGTGGGAAAACATTCTATGTCGGATATAGTTAGAAACTAAATCTTAGGCTCTGGTGAATCGCTGTACTGCGTCGGTTTCGACCGTCAGAACTAGGAGTATGAAGCGGGAAACCGTCGATGATTCATGTCGAAGATCTCCCGCTTCACGATCACACGGGAAATCCGATTAGTATGCTTGTAGATGGTTGGAATTGTCAACCTCAATGTCCCACCTGTAAGAACGATACTTCCCTTTCTATCTCTGAGCGGCGCCCAGTACGTGAGCGGTAAGCGTATCGACTGCGGATCACACAGGCAGATTGACTGTATCCATATAGCTGATATTGAACGGCCACGCTATTGGTACGTACAACGGTTTCAAAAATAGAAAGTGGTCAGCCTTGCAACTGCTCCGCGTACCAACGGCTGTGCACGAACCGCTGCGGACACCACTGCTCGTGTGGGAAGTCGTCGATGTTCGTCGCGACAGCCCCACACTCGGTACAGCGGATCTCACCCGTCGGCCGGCGTACGGTCAGCCCGCCCTGGCCGACTGACACCTCCTCGAAAACGAGCTTGAACGTTGTCGACGGATCAGCGAACGACATCATTTGAGGTCCACCTCGATCCCGCTTGACCGTCGGTACGCCAGCAATGCGAGTCGGTCGCGAGGGAGCGGCACGTACACGCCCAGCCGTAGCGACGACAGTGGCGTGAGCTCAACGTGAGCCCAGTCCACGCGGCCCTGCCCGTGCTGCATCTCGGTCATGCCAGAGCCTCCGTGCCCTCGATGTCGATGCTATCGACGATCTCCGACCCAACGTAGGCCCACTGACAGCCGGTCCACCGTTCCTCGATACGCCGCCAGCCACCCTCATCACGCGGTTCGTAGCGGTCCCGCTGGGCCGGACCGCGGAGTGGCTCACGCTGCACCATGACTGTGTCGCTGTGGTCGCGGGTCATCGCCCCACCCCGCTATCGATGTGTAGTCCGTCGTCGATGGCGTCGTCGTTGACGCCGACGGGGATGGGTCGCTCACCGCGCTCAAATTCAATGCGCCGGATATGCTTGCATCCACCAGATGGCCGCCGGTGGAGCATATCCGGGCAATCACAGCACGGCACGTCGGGCGTGACGATGTATCGGTCGCCGTGGTTGTAGACCGCAACCTGTTCCTTGCGACAGGCTGGGTCGTCGGCGTAGATATCCATCGGCTCGGTCAGTGCCTTGATGTCCCGGTCGTCCAGCTGGGCGAGGGCAGTGATGTCGGCGGTGGCAGCTATCGCCACCAGTCGTCACCCTCCTGGTCATGAACCGATGTTTCCAGCTGGAGTCGCGAGCGCGGGTAGGCGTAGCGCTGGACGCGCTCGATATCGACTGTGGTTCGCTGGGCGAACACGGCTTCAACGACGCGGTCATCGGCCGGGTAGTCCTTGTTGTACTCGGCGACGGTCGCATCATCGTTGCACTTGTACTCGTCGGCGCGAGCGGTCGGCGTCCCGACGACAACCAGCGGCGCGTCACGGTCTTGCTCGCGGTCGTGAACGTGGGCGCCGACGTGGAGCTGTGGGTGGTCGTCGTTAGTGTCGAGAGTCTCCCCGGCCATCACGCACCAGCCTCCAGGCCGCGTTCAAGCATCGCGCCGAACCCCTCGCCGTAGCGGCAGTCGGCCCATTCGTTGACGTGGCCGACCCAGTCCTCGATATCGCGGCCGGTGCCGGCGAGGTCGAACACCTGGACAGCATCGCCGTCAATGACGAACACGCGCTCGTCGTGGGCCTTGGCGGCCATGTAATAATGGACGCGCCCCTCGCTGTCAGTGCCGACGAGGGCGGCCTCGTCGGGAACGGTACTGCTTTCCGATGGGGAAATGTAGTCTTGCATTGTCCTGCACAGGACACCGGTCGACTGCTGTAACAGTCGGCCACTTTCTGACGTGGCACCCGGCGTCTCTACTTCGTACTTTATTTGCTGGCACCATAAGCCTTGGCATCTATGGTATGTGGCACAAGGCATAAGAAACACGCACACGTGGCTTATGGTGTGAGCGCGACAACCAGCGGTATGGCTCTTACTGAGGACGACCTGTCGCCGGCACAGGAGCAGTCGTTGGAACTACTCCGCGAGGGGCGTGTGACAGCGCCCTTCGTTGCGGAACAGGCTGATTACAGCCTGCAATACATCCGTGAGGAACTGACTGACTTGGTAAAACACGGACATGTGAGTAAGATACACGACGGGCTCTACGAACTCGTCAACGACCCACGCGTCGAAACAGACCGCAGGCCAAAGAGTGAGGCAGACATTGACCATGTGCGGGAGTTCATTCACGGTATCGAGGAGCAAATCAGGAAGGCAGAGCGTGGTGAAATAGATCGGAATGTAGAGAAGCTCCGGCAACAGCGTGACGCTATTGCCGAAGTACTAGAAGAGGACGAGCAGGCTCACGCGATATTGGAGGAAGATGATGCTCAATGAGGGCAACGAGTAATGAGCGCACAAGCACAACTCGACGGTGACGAGATGACCGACTCGACCGTCACACTGGGCGATGTCCAGTTCAACCCCGTCCAAGAGCAGGACTTCCGCCTCTCGGTTGAGGGTACGTCGGGGACCGGCAAGAGCAATACGCTCGCCGTCATCTTGGAGGACCTAGCCGATGTTGCCATCCCGACGCTCATCGTCGAGCGACTCGGCGCGCTGTCGCCGGTTCGACTCGAGGACGAAGATATCGTTGTGGTCGGCGCTCGCGATGAGGAGGGCGTCGACCTCGCCGTCGGGCTGGAGGATCTTGACCAGATCGGCAGCTGGGTGCTCGACCGCGGGATGAAGGTCCTGCTCGATGTCTCGACATACGCCGATTACGAGCAGGAAGGCTCTCGCGTCCACGAGGCCGCGGCTCGCGCCGTCCGAAGCCTGAACGACCGCGCCCACGAGAAGTACCGCAGCGGCGACCGGACGAAGAGCCTCCTCGCCGTCGACGAGGCTCACTACATGGCACCGAAGGACTCTGCACCGGAGCCCGAACTCGACGAACACGTTAAGCGCTGCCGAGGGCAGCTCATCAAGGTCGCGACGGAGGGCGGCAACAAGGGCATCTCGGTCATCAACGGCTACCAGCGTCGGGCGTTCCTCCACAACGGCATCATCCAGCTGTGCGACGACTACATCGCTCACAAGCCTGGAGACGAGGACGTCGACCGGACAGCCGACGCGCTGCGCTGCTCGGAGGACGCCTTGGCGGCGCTGGAGACCGGGGAGATTCTCGCTCGAGGAACGTCCATTACCGACGGCGACCTCATCGGCCCGACCACGGTTCGAAAGCGTCGGTCGCCAGACCCTCGCGAGGAGTCGTTCGAGTTGCCGGAGACGCCCGACCAGCTGGCCGATGTCCTCGAAGACATTCAGAGCGAGGTTGAGGCCGAGCGGGAGCGTCGTGACCAGCGTGAAGACGAACTCGAACAGCTTCGTGAGGAGAACGAACGCCTCCGCGAAGAGAAAGAAGAGCTTGAGCAGGAGTTGGCCGACACCTCTCGTCTGGGAGATGCACTGAAGAACCTCGCTGACAGCGGGGACGCTGCGCCGGCCGCCGCCCAAGACGTTGGCGAGGGCGTGGCCGATCTGCAGGACCGCGTCGCGGAACTGAAAGCCGAACGTGACCACCTGCAGGAGCGTCTTGACGAGACTGAGGCGATCGTCGACGACCTTCGCGAAGAGCGGGCCACACTCCAAGATGATGTCGCCGATCTTGAGGCCGAGGTTCAAGAGGTCCGGGCGGCCTTCGACGGCGCCGCCGAACACGTCCAAGAACTGGCCAGCGCGTTTGACGTGGATGTCGACGTGTCCAAGCCGGAGACCTCGACCGATGACGGCGACGATGTTGCAGCACTGCGCGACCGTGTTGACAAACTCGAAGCGGAGAACGCCCGCCTTCGCGAACAGCAGCCGGAGACGCTGGAGCCGCTGGCCGACTATGAGGCGTTCCTTGAGGACGACGCTGTCCAGGCGGCTATCGATGCTGCGAAAGACGACGCGACCTGCTCCCCGCGATACATCAAGGGCGTGCTGGCGACGATCATTGAGGAGGGCGGATGGGTACCCTACGACGATGTCGCCGAGCGTCTGGGCGTGTCGACGACAAGCGACGTCTCGAAGGCAGCCTCCGAGCTGGAGCGCCGGAAGGTCATCAAGAAGGACAGTCGCAGCGGCGGTATGCACGTCGACCTGAACGTGGATGGACTGAACGAGGTCCGGGAGATCGCGGCCCGACGCGAGAAGACCGAGCAGCTGATGGACGAGTTGTAGCCCGATGTACCAGAACGGCCACTACGGCGCAGCGCTGTTGTTCATCGCCCCGATCGGCGCGGTCCTCATCGCCACTGGCTTCGTTGCACTCGCGTTTCTGGCAGCGGTCGGCGCGGTCGCCCTCGCGATGGTGCCCGATCTCGACCAGCGCGTGCCGGGTGTCACGCATCGCGGCCTGACCCACACGGTCTGGTTCGCACTGCTGGTCGGCGTGATCACGGCTCTGGGCGCGGTGGCACTCACCATCGCCGGCCCTGTCGCGTCGGCGGTGACAGGGTTCGTTGTTGGTTCGGGAACTATCCTGTCGCACATCGCTGCTGATGCTCTCACGCCGGCTGGCGTCCGACCGTGGCGTCCCGCCGACGATACACATTACTCGCTTGATGTTGTCACAGCGAAGAATCCACTCGCGAATTACGCGCTGTTGGGACTGGGGATCGCCAGCGCGGCACTCGGCGTCTGGGTCGGGACCACAGTCGCAAGCGTCTAGCCGACACAGCGACTGGCTGGCAGTGAGTATTGTTTCGGAGCGGGAGACACACCACTGTTTCCGGAGTAAACTAACACAGTGAGAAACACTTGCAGGGTGGTGCCAAGTTACAAATTCTGATTGTTATCTGGGTGTGTGGAACCCGACGCCGCGACGTAGCTGAAGGTCTCGAGGCTCAATTTGGAGCGATTCCATACATTTATTACCGCCGTGGTTGCAGATTATATTGGTCAAAACGGGCTCCAGTTTTTCTGGTAGCCTATTTCGGGTCTCGTAGATTCATCTGTTTAAGAAGGTTTTATCCATCCACAAACCCCCGTCAGTTTCGACTGGGAGATGCACTCCTGTCTGGTGGTTTCAGAGTTATATTTTTACATTCACTTCGGTCAAGACAGTATTAAGGAAAATCACCGGCTCTATTCTATCGCACGCAGTTGGCGTTTCAGGCGTCACAAGAACAGTTCGTCAAGTGCCGCAGTCACAACTACAGAAACCGCCATGGGTGATGTCGAACGGCAGACAAGAAGGATTAAACGCTATCGATGACTACATATCTACCGCTGAATCGGGCAGAAAACAGCCATACGCCGGCCGTGGAGCCCGTTTTGACCACTGGCATCCCACAGGACCGGACTCTATCAGAGTCATCAATGACAAAAGACGACGAAGGCAGCGGAATCAAGAACCGGACACAGACAACAGTAAATCGAACGAACCGCAAAACAGGAGGACTGAGTAACACAGAGTTGCTTATAGCCATAATCGGCGTACTCAGTCTTGTACTTGCGGCGGTGAGTGTCGGAATGGGTTTAGCGTAGAGCTCTCGGTCAATTCGGTACGCAGTGATCGGACAGCCGTAGTGGCAGGATGCACATCGGGTGCTCGTTGCCTCCAGCGGCGGGAGAATGATGTGTCTGGTCGATGAGGTCTGGCCAAAGCACGAATATCTCTTCTGCGATGGAGTCATCACTCAGCACAGCCGAGTGCCGAGTATGGAACTGCAGGTCCGCAAGCCGGAGGGTTGGACGACGATCTCGTTTCCCGAGGAGGTCGAAACGATCGCCGTCGTCGGTGGGAAGGTCGACGGTCAGTTGTGTTTCACCCTGACCGGCGAGCGCGAAGACGGGCCTCGTGTGGTCCGGACTGGGATACTCGATGTCGACGAGAGCGACGCTCACCTGCTTGCGAACAGCGTGCCTCGAACCAACGACGGCACGAGCGTTGTGCTAGCTAACTTACGGCCGAATTAATCGTTTGAAGCGAGACCCCATACGGACAGGTTCATGACCGCTCTGCGTTCTGTGAGATCTGAGACCGGATGTCGTCGATGATCTCCTCGGTCGGCTGGCGCGACCCGATGCGGAGGTCCGTCCCGCTCGCCGACGGTTGGGCGTCGTGGATGTCGACCAGCTCCGGCGTCGGCAGCGCCTCGAACTTGCGTGACTCAACAAGCGACCAGTCCGTCCGGTCGGCCGACAGCGTGACCGTGCCCTCGACGACCGGCGTGTCCAGCTCGCCGGCGAGTTGCTCGGCCACGAGCGTACACTCTCGGTCCGTCGTCAGCCCAGTGATTGGACGGACGATCGTGTGGGGATCCGAGACGTTCGTCGACGACTCCCCGACGGGCCGGTAGCCGTAGTCGATGGCGACGTCCTGCCCGTCGCTGATGTTCCCGGTCGACAGCGCGACCAGTTCTCCGGGCTGGGCGTTGAGGCTGTAGTCCTGGCCCTCGACGAACTCGGTCGACGTTCCGGGATCGTAGACGGTCTCCCGCCCGTGGACGAGTTCGTCCTCATCTAGCGCGACAGGCGTGTCGTGCTGGACAGTCACGCGCTCATCGCGCCGGCGCAGCACCGAGCCCTTGATGACGACCTTGTCGACGGCCTGCTCGACGCGGCGCTCATACTCCCAGTTCGAGACGTCTGTCTCTTCGTCTGCTGTCCGCTGTCCTGCCTCCGTCCAGATGATCTTGTACGAGTCGCCATCGCGAACGGCCTGCCAGACCGTGCCCGGCGGCGCGATCTGGTTCAAGACAGATTCGACAGAGTCGTCGAAGGTCTGGTTGATGACCAGCGGCGTGTCGCTCAGTTCTGCGTAGAGCTCGAACGAGTCGACCGACTGCGTCTGGTAGCCCGTCGACGGTGACTGGGTCCGTCCACTCCCGTAGCGGCCGATCCCGAAGCGGGCCCGGACGCTGCTCGAGGGGTCCGAGAAGGTGACGTCAATCGACTCGGTGTTGTTCTCTGAGCCGTTGTTCGGTTGGTACGTGGATCCGTTGTCGTTCGAGACTTGGATCTGCTGGGCGTTCGCCGTATTATCGTAGACGGCCGTCAGTTGCGCAGCTTCGGCTGCCAGTGACGTCGTCACGTCCTTCGCGTCGATCAGTTGCAGCCGTGGATATGGCTGCGGACCGGGTAGATAGCCGTTGCTGTCGACACTCGACGGAAATGTGTAATCGAAGCGGTCGTCGGTTAGCCCGAGTGTGTCAACTTCGAGCACCTCGCCATTCTCTTCGGTGATCGCGATCTCGACGTCAACCGAGCTGCCAGCAGAGACGGCGGGGGCGTTGCCATCGGCACTTGTCTCGAGGAATCGGAATGAGTCGCTGCCGTATCCGCCGGCAGCAATCTTATACACGGAGTTCCCGTCGATTGTGGCCTCGAACCCGGGACCTGACCCGCTCGGAGCACGGAGGCGAATCGTCGCCGCAAGAGTTTCCGCCGGGACATCGTACTGCGGCGTCCACGAATAGTCGAGGTAGTGGGCTGTCGAACTCATCTGTACTGCATCGCCGGCGCTGGCGTTCGAGTTCGAAACCGTGCCACCGAAGAACGTCTCATTCTCGGCCTCTTGCAGCCACGACGTCTGGTGCTGGTAGATCTGCCCGTTCGAGATCGTCAACGGGACATCGTCCGAGAACGACGGGAGGGCATCGGCCCACTCGCTCGTTGTATCGGCTGACAGAATCAGTTTGCCCGACGCGTTGCTCGGCGGTGCATCCACATCAGGCGTGTACGGCGTCTGGCCGATGACGTCCTCGGCAACCAGATGCGCGGCCTTGGTGTCGACCTCCAACCTGACGCGCTCGTCGAGCTCGACAGCGCCGCGGCCCTCGAGCACCCAGCCTCGCTCGGTCGCCCGGGGCTTGTCGACCTGATCGACGGGCAGCCGGACGCCGTTGTACCAGACACGCATCGGCTGTCCGTCGAAGTCACCCTTGGCGTAGCGATCGCACGCTCGCACGGGCACCGACAGCCGTGGCAGGCCGTTGATGGTCGGCTTCGGCGTCGGCTCGCCGACGGTGTCGGGACGCCAGACGTTGCCGTTGGGGTGGACAACCTCGATGTGCCACCCGCGGCCAGGGACTATCGACGTCACTACTCACGCACCTCCGACTTCGCGACGATATCAGAGACCTGCCCGGACACCCACTCGTAGCCTGCAGCTATCGGGTTGAGGCGAGTGATCAGTCCGGAGGGCGGATCTGTGCCGTTGTCTGGGACGGTGAAGAGCGCGTTGTCCTCGCCTCGCCAGACGTTCATATCGAGACGGTGGGTGTTGTCGTTGCTGGTGTTGAGCCACTCAGTCTGGGCCGTGACTCGTTCGACGCCGATCCGCTGGAAGTCGATAGACCTGATTCGCCAGTCTGAGGACCCGAGCGACACCTGGCTGTACGTCTCGTTCGACCCGTCCCAGCGATAGGCGAAGAGTTCGTCGTTGAGGCTGCTGTAGTCTCTGGTGTCGATGTTGAACTCGAGCTTTAGATTCTCATTCTTCACGACCGGGTTCCCGACGAACTCGTGGCTACTGACAAAGCAACGCTGCCACGCCGGATCGATGGTCTGGACGGCCCCGTTGACGGTCTCGCTGACAGCTCTGTCCCGGTTGTACGTATCCCAGACAGTGACGTCGGCCTCCCACTCCCCGTCGTACGGAATCTCGTAGAGCAGGACCGGGTTGTCTAGCCCGTTGCGGGCGTCGTGGATGTCGACATACGTATGCTCGCCCCAAACAACCTCTTTGGGGCTTGCATTGACCTTTGAACCGGTGACGTGGTCCCACCAGATCTCGTTGTAGCCGTCTCGCGGGACCGCGGCGCGGGCATCAGTGCCAGAACCCCACGGGTTGTCGACCTGCTGCGGGTTGCAGTACAGCGCTCGGTAGTGCGAGTCGCGAGTGCCGGCCAGCGAGAGGCGGCCGTCGAAGCGCTGGAGGCGTGACTCCTGGGCCGTGGACTGTTCGAGCGTGACGTCCTCGAGCGCGACATACGCATCTGTCTGGTCGTCGCGGTCGGCGAACCACGGCACGACCTCAATGTTGGTGGCGCTGAACAACTCCTCGAACTCGCGGGCGAGCATGTTCGCGTACTTGCCTGCCACGACACCAGCCAGCGGCCGCGAACCCGGGTCTGCGCCGAGGGTGTCGACCTCCGGAGCGTCGCTGTTGAGCGGCGAGTTGCTCGCGATCTGCAACGACTGCGACTGACTCGGCTTTTCCAGCGCCGAGTCGGGGACTCGAAGCGCGTACAGTGTCCGTGTCATCCGTTTCGCTCCGTTGCACTGACTGGTTCACTGAGGTCAAGCGTTCGGATGCAGGTCAGACTCATCGGGATGGTGCTGCTCTCGTTGCGGTTCAGGTCTCCCTGAGGATCCTCAATGTAGACGTCGACGTGGTCTTCTGGCATGATCCCGTCCGGCGCGTAGCCGCCATAGATGAGCCGCGCCGGCGTCATCGAGTCGGGCTCTCCCTTTTCGAGGTAGTTGAGGAGTATCTGCTTCTTCTGGTATTTGTCGCCACCGGACGCACTCCCGGAGTCGAGTACAGACTCGTCGGCTGTGTATCCCCACTGCCCGTCGTCGCCCTCGTCGCGGACCTCGAGGTCAATCTCCCAGTAGCGTTGCCCGGCGCCGTTGTTGATGGTGATGCCATCGAGCTGCTGCTCACCGATGATCTCGGAGATAGCGGCGAGCGCCTGCGAGAAGCCACTGTCGACGAGCGGGCCCGTGCGGATGCCGCCTTGGACGTCTGACTTGCGCATCTCGAAGCGTCCAGTGCGCTGGGTGCCCTCAATTTCCGCTTCGATCTCCAGAATCGGATACGGCTGCGCCGGCATCAGAGCCTCCTCTCAAGGTCATTGCGCACTTGCTCGACGGTTTGGCTGATGATATCCTCCTTCTGACGCCGATCGAGGCTCGCATCCTGCTGGACTGTCACCGACGGCTGGCTGTTGATGGTCGTCTCTTGGACGGTCGCCTGCTGCTGGCCGCCCTGTCGCCCGGCGCCGAACCCGGGCAGGTCCTGACTGGTGAAGTCGTTGGCCGTGTCCAGCAACTGCGGGATGATGTTGACCGGCGGGATGATGCCCGACGGGATGCCACCCCCGACGCCGAGGCTGCCGCCGGCGCCGCTACCGAACCGGCTTGCTGCAGCTGCCCCGCCGGCGACTGCGCCGCCGATGCCGAGCGCCTTGAGGATGTCAGAGACGGAGATGTCGGTCACCGGGTCGATGATGTCGCCGATAGTCGGCTCGCCGGTCGACGAAATAACGTCGCTGGCAGTGATTGCCGCCTGCGACCCGATGGCTGCTGCAGGGCCGATGGTCGCGGCCTGGGCGATGAGTGCAGACGCCGAAACAGCAGCCTCTGACCCGATGACGTCGGCTGCCGAGACCGTCGCGGCCTGCTCGATGACGTCGCCGGGAGTAACAGAGACTGGGTCGGGCTCTGGGCCGGGCGAGGGGCCGGGTGAAGGTGGCGTTGGTCCAGGCGAGGGACCGGGTGATGGCCCAGGCGAAGGGTCGGGAGCTGGCCCTGGCGAAGGATTGGGTGGAGGTGACTCGTTCTCGCCAGAATCCTGACTGCCACCATCCTGCCCGCCCGACGGGAGACTGTCCAAGAGCCCAGTCAGCGCGCCCGAGAGTCCGGCGATGGCCCCGCCGACCGCCCCGAAGCCGGCGCCGAGTACTCCCAGCGTGCTGCCAGTACTCCGCAGTCTGGAATAGCGTCGCGACTCCGACGACTCCAGCAGTTCCCGCAGGAGGTCGTTCCGTGTCTCGTTGAGGTCGAGGTTGCGGTCGAGGTGGTCGACGGCCTTCTGGACGGCTCGGCCGCCCGACCGACTGGAGCTAGTCGCCGCGGAGCTCGCACTCACCTCAAAGGCGTCCTCGATCTCGGCCTGTGCGCCCTCGATGCTGTCGATGACGAGTGTCCCAGATGCCTCGAAGTTGCTCATGTGTTAGTCTCCCGTCCACCCCAGCGTCCCGCGAAGGTCGAGGATATCGTGGATAGCGAGCCAGTCCAGCACTGCAGTCCAGTCCATCGTGTCGAAGTCGTCGGGATTGCCGCCCCGGTCGATATAGACCGCGCGGGCGTACCGGTAGACCGTCTGCTGGTCCAGCTCATCGTCAGTCAGGTCTCCTTCGGCGAGTCGCTGGAGCCGATCACGTTTCCCTCTGGATCCATCAGCTCGTCGATGCGCGAGCTAGCCCAGTCCCGATAGTACGGATGTAGCTGGCCGACGGCCGCTGCCGTCATGTCGTCGTTGTCGCAGACGTACGGGGCCTCGACCGTGCCGTCGGCGATGAGCAAGAGGTCTGTCCCCTCGCCGCCACGCTCGGCCGACTCCTGCTCGATACCGGCGAAGGTCCCTGCCCGGACACCGCTGAGCGTGACGCCGTCGACGTCCTCGTCCCACTCTGGGAAGTCGTCGCTCTCGTGCGCACGGTCGCGGGCCCAGATGGCCCCCTTCCGCTGCGTCGCGAGGCGCGACCGCCGGCTCTGTAGGCCGGGCACGGCTGGGTTGTCGTCGTCCAACTCGTCCAGCTGCTCGGCGATGTCTTCGATCTGCTGTTCCAGCTGCTCGATGCTCTCGTCGAAGTTGATTTGTGTCTCGTTGAACGTCATGTGATGCTCACCGCCGGCTTGCCGTCTGCGTTCCATGTGAGCGGTTCCGTTATATCGTCGCTCGAGATGGTGTTGTTCCACGCCTCAGTCCGGACCGTCAGTTGCGGGAAGTTGTACGTCGAAACCGGCGTCCCGTCAACCGTGACGTCGATGGTCCCAGGCACAGCGATGACGTCGTCCTGTGGCTCGGTCGCATCAGCATCGCCGAGTGCGTACTCGAGGCGCGACGGGCCAGAATAGATCGCCTCTGTCGTGACCTCTGTCTCGGGCTGTTCGATGACGGCGTCGATGGGCTCCGGACCCTGACTTCCGTACTGGAACCGCGAGATGTTGCTGATCGATATCTGGGCCGACTGAAGTTTCGTGACCGTCGTGCCGTCGATATCGACACGGACCGCGTGCGACGGCGCCGATGTCCCAGTCGAGACGGCCGTCACGTTCGAGGGCGTGATCGATGTGCTGTGCTTCTCTGTCGCGTACAGGAACGAGATGGAGAACGTCGCCATCCCGCCCTGCTCGTAGTTGATCGGCGTGCAGTCGACCGGGATGCAGCCGATCAGCTCGCGCTCGCTCGTGCCGTCCAGGTAGTCGACGCCGGCGTAGATCCGCCCCGAGTTGGGCCGGCCGTGGGTGAACTGTGTGCCGCCGTCGTTGAACACGAGGTCCTCGACGTCGCCGAACGTGTCCGCCGAGATGGCTGCTTCGACGCCGAAAGCCCCTTCGAAGTTCTGCTTGACCGATTCCACGCTCTCAACCGCGCCGGCCTCACTCAGACGCTGAAGTTGGTTGTCGAGCGAGAGCTCGGTGATCGTCTCGTTGCGGCCGAACTGCCAGTACTGCGGGTCGCTGTTGGTGTCGGTCACCAGCGAGCCCTTGAACGACTGTTCTTTCCCAAACGCGAGGCTGCCAGAGCCGCTGCTGGTCATGCTGTACCACCGCTATACGTGTCTCTCATGATCATGATTAGTCCTCGAAAACTGCCGCGTGGTATCCTCACCGCCGGCCGCGGCGACCGGCAGGTCATGGGTGTTTGTTTCAGCGAGCTAGCAGAGAATTAGCCGTTCAATAGACCACGCGTGTCAATCGTCTGCTTCCTCTCCCAGATCCACACTACAGGTGAAGTGACGGTCGCGATTGTCGGCGATGTACTGATAGACGCGTTCGCCAACCGCTGCCACCGGCGGGAAACCCATCAGCCAGACGAGAGGCGCAAAGACAGTGAACTGCCGGAGGAGTTCACGGAATGCCCAGTAGCCTCGGTACGCCTTGTCGTCGCGAAACGCGAACATTGCGGATTCAAAGTCCGTTCCTTCTCGGTCTTTGTACTCCTCAGGCACCGTGTACTGGCTATAGAACGTCACCGTATCGTTGATATCCAAATACGGGAAGATGTGGAGCGACTGGTTGCAGAAGTAACAATGTTCGTCGTATACGATGTCCAGCGGCTCATCATGAGCCCACCTGCTGTAGAGTCGATCCCAGGGGACGAACAGGCCAAGGAAGACCAGCTGGTCGATAAAGAACGGACCAACACTCAACGCAATCACAACATGCATCGCAGCCATCCCTAACAAGAATGGCCAGATAGCAACCCCAACTACGACGGCGATGAGGAATCCGAGCTCAAGGACGAGTGTCCCGATCGTCGACAGCCACAGGAGCAACTCATTATTCAAAAACAAGCCCATCAGTGGCTGCGTCTGATCCTTCAATCCCCAAGCAACGATATATCGGGCCAAACTTTCAGGCTGGATCCACGCTTGTATTGGTCCTTTGATTACTTTTCCTACTCCTGAGCCGAAATATAGAATTGTAACGAGCAGCAGTGCGTACTTCAATACCGGGTGTGCGAACGAATCATCGGTAGGATGATCTTTAAGATGGGAATTGAGATCCGCGAGCGGTTTCTCGCTTGTCTGTCTGAGTTTGTCAATCGTCAGATAATCGCTCTCGCTGTAGAGCGCGATAAATACTAATATATATGCTGCAATCTGCATCGATTGCTCAGATCCCGAGAGGCCAGATGATGCTCGAAGGATTCCGAGGTGCGAGACGGCAACCGCCGCAATAAACGCACTAACGCGGAGGCGATACCCTACGATAACCGCCGCGAGAGCCACAGTCGCAACTCCGAGGGAGACAACCGCCCAGCTTGGCGGAGTGATCAGGTAATGAGGCAACAGATACGACGGCCATTCGGTAAGCTCCAACCAGTCATATGAATGTATCTTCCAGAGGATATACAGACTCAATAATACCCGTGCGAAGGCTGTATTAACCGGTGATGCACGGACTGAATTCTTGAAATAATTGGTCATGTGGATTGCTCCTGTGAGTATTCATAAACGAGTTCTTTAGATTGTGACTGAACCTCCGTCCCGTCGTCACTCGTTGAGTACTCTACAAGGTAGATGCGGATCCCCACGAACTCACTGTATTGGCTGAGATCTCTGTTGTGCCAGTCGTAGTTGATCTCATGCCGAGGGAATGATAGAGATTGCATCGGTGAGCGGCCATTTGCTACATTAGAACGATACTGCTGCGCCTCTGTGAGGAGAAAAGCGGCGGATTCTTGACGCTCCTGTTCATCGTACTCGCGAACCATATTGAGGGCATAGGTGCTTAGACGGGAATTTAGAATCGGTTTCGTTGCACGGACATCATATTGGAGTTCGTTTCCAGACTCATCAACAACATATACCTGATGGAAGTATCCTTCTTCAGGCCCCTCATTACTGAATTTGTGGAGTTCGACTAACGGGAGTGGTGCCAAGCCCACGAACCCTAAAATCAACAGTGCAGCCAGTAGTCCGGCAACAAAGGTTTGGCGCGCATACCACCGATCGCGAAAGTAAATAGCAACGCCGGCTGATACAAAGAAGGTTATAAATGTAAATTGGAATAGCGCCGTTGTTGCAAGCTGATCCGCGGGCATTGTACCTCAATGCCAATTCTACTTACATATAACTTTCGTGAACTCTGAGCGCCTACGTCGCAATCTGACTCGCACCGCCACTCACCGAGTCGTCGTGGATGTAGTAGAGCGTCCCCGCGTTGTCCGTATCCTCGACGATATCTCCCGTTTGCCAGTTTGTGGCGTCTGGGGCAGCGCCAGCGAGCGCCGCCTCGCCCTTGCCGTCGATAATCACGCTATTGATCGTGCCGCTATCGAAGGCCACTGTCGGGAACGTGTCGGATAGGTGAGAGTCAGAAAACACGACGCGCTGAATAAGTGACCCTGTATCGGTTGCCCAAACTGCTTCGTTCGAGTTGGCGTAGACCCCTCGCAAGTATAGAGTCTCGGCGGTCGCTCCGGCCCCGACATCAACCAACCCAACGGACCCCGCAGCGTTGTACGAGCAGTTGCTGAGCCACGCATTCCGAACGGTCACAGTCGAACCGTATACGCGCAAAACCTGCTTATCGACGTTCATATGCGTGCCAGATATATTCAGATTGTCGATGTCTATGACATTCCCTGAGAAATCGTAAATTCTGACCGCCGCCTCATTATTGTCCGTCTCCTGGTGATGGACGTTGAGCCCGTCAATCACAGTATCGTTGTCAGTCCCCGCAATATCGACACAGCCCCCTTCTCCGTCCTCAACATCGATGTTTTCGAGATGGCCCAGCAATGCGACGGTCGTTGAACAGTCTTCGACTGTGATATTTGAGGAGGGTTCAGAGGCAGCGCCGTAGCCGTGGACGGCGACTTCGATGTCGCCGCCGCAGTCTCGGAGTGTGATGTCATCAAAAACGCCACCGAGCGTCGCCCCTTCTCCAGTCCAGTATCCGACCTGAACCGAATGGACGCGGTTATTCTCACCGCGACATCGGATCGCTTTGCATCCCTGGTTTGCTGCTCTCAGACCCACACCCTCGTATCCCGTGTTGTTACCCTCACCGTCGATGACCGCCGAGTCTGTACTGTCAGACAGTAACACGCCGAACTGCCGAGAGGGACCGCTTGCGTCTGGAAGTACGTTTTGGGCCGTGCAGTCGCGTACAACTCCGTCGGACACATCGTGGAGCCAGACTGCGGCGGTGTTCTGGTCCTGCGTTTTTGAGGACCCGTTCGATGGATCGCCCTGATAGTCGACGCTGAAACTCTCAATCGCTACGTCGGCTCCTGATCCGCTAAAGTCCTTGTTCGCGATAACGAGGTCGTAAGACGCCCCACGGACGGTCTCCGAATCGAGGTTGTGCGAGTCGGGGATCTCGATGGTAAAGTCTCCCCACGCTTCGCATTTGACGTTGTTCGGGACGCGAACCGATTCCGACCACGAGACAGTCTCTGACGAGGAAAACACGTAGAGAGTCGCAGGGGGGAGAGGGCGTCCAATTTCGATTGGACGGCAGCGGCACCGTCAGCAGCATCGGCAAACTTGACGTTCTGTAGGCTGTCTGTAGTGAGCGCTGGTCCTTCGAGCGTTCCGTCCTGCTTTTCTCGCCACTGGTTGAGGAATCTAAATAGTCCCATTGTTAGTGTGCCTGCTGGATGGTGATGTCAGCGTTCTCTCCGGCCGCCGCTGCGGAGGTCACGCGGACCCGGATGTACGCGTCGCCGGCGACGAACGTGTCCCGGATGTCTTGGGGATCGTCGACGTCGGCTGCGGCGTAGGTCTCTTCGGCCTTGAACCAGTCGCCGGCGTCGCCGGTCGGACTGACGTCAAGGGCGTACGATGCGTCGGCTGTCGCGTCGATGTTGAGCGATACCAGGGCGTCCCCGGTCGTCTCTGCCCGCAGGACCTCGCCGGTCGCGCTGATGTCGGCGTCGCTCTCTCGAGTCGTTGATTGTTTCTGAACCATCTGTTGTCCTAATTCGTGGACGTATCGCCGTCGAACCAGACGACGCTGTCCTCATCTTCGAGATAGTACAAGCCGGGCTCGCCGTCGGACAGGTCAGCTGCCGATGCGACCGTCGTCACGCCGACGTTGCCGTCAGATAGCAGCTGGTCGATCCGATCGAAGGCTTGCCCGTACAGCGTCGCCCAATCCGGCGTCGCGTCGTACCCAACCGCAGGGTACTCGATGCCGTAGGTGTCTGTCGTCTCCGTCGTGTCGTTTGCCATACTAAATGCTCCTCAGATGTCTGGCAGCCGCTCAAACCCGTCGAACAGCACGTCGACGTCGTAGCGGTAGTAGTCCGACCACGTCTGGCTCTGTGGCGCCGCGTTCGTCAGCTCCAGATGCGTGTAGTCAATGTTCGGCGTCCCGGTGGCCGGGTAAGCCCGAGCACGCAGGATCGCCCGTCGGATCACCCGGACCAGCGAGGACCAGGGCGCGCCGCTGTCCCCAGACTCGTCGACGTAGCCGTACTTGTCTGCGGTCAGGCCCTCGATTCGGATGCCAGCAACTCGCTCGATATCGTGGTCGTACTCGGTCCCGATCGGCGTCGACGACTCGTCGACACTGGCGATCGAGACGATGTTGCCACGCGTCAGTTCGCTCTTGCGCTGTTCGATATCGTCCTCGTCTTCGACGTCTTGCCGGTCGATCAACGCCAGCGGGGGTGGGTCCTCGCCGGCGGGTCCCATCCCGGCCGGGAGGCTGCCAGCGCCGTACTCCTCACGGATGCGTCTGATCAGAAAGTCGACCTCTTCAGTCATCCTTGCCCGACCTCCCGTCGAAGCCAGTTGAGACTGTCACGGACCGCACGGGACTCCGGGATCCCTCCCGTCTCGCTGCCCCATTCAACCGATTCCGTCTGGATCCACTGGTCGGCCTCTTCCCAGAAAAAGTGCAACAGCGGGTCGCCCTCGATGGTGTGGGGAGATACGCCGAACTCGTAGAACATCGGCAAGTCCCCCTGCCACGACCACTCGACGTGGATGGACATCCGGTCGCGCGTGAAGTCGACGCCGGCGAACGTCTCCGAGAAGAACTCAAGGTCGTACCCCTGCTGACCGGCATAGCTGTCGATGGCGTTGTGGGCCTGCTGCACGCTCTGGTACACGAGGTTGCCCTGGGCGCCGACCATCGTCTCTTCGACGCCGTCCAGCAGGCTCTGTCTCAGCCACGTCGGACGGCGCCCGCGGGACGCTGATGTCGAGCGTCGCGCCGAGCGGGTCGGTGGTGAGCTCGAGGTCGAACTCGATGGTGACCGAGACGTCTGCCACGTCACCGGTACACCTCCAACAACTCCTCGGCCTTGCGCTCGAACTGGTCGGCTAGCGATTCGACGCTGCGGACGCGGGCGTTCTCGGGGATCTGCACGGCGGCATCGTCGACGAAGTCAGAGGCCGCCCGGAACGCGACTGCACGGCGAACGGTCTGCGGGATCCCCTCGTTGCCGTACTCCCACTCTAGATACACCGCGTTCGCGAACGAGTCCAGAGCGTACTCGTCATCCTCGCCGTCTTTCAGCAGGTTTTCGGTGTCGATGTACAGCCGACTCCAACCGCCGTTGTTGACCCGGACGTAGTAATCCTCGCCCGACGGCGGCCACGACCCTTCAGTATAGTCTGAGCTGTCAACCCAGTCGACAAACGTCCCATCGCTTTGCCTGACGTGTAGCGCTGAGATGTTCTGGGCGTCCCGTCGGGCAAGTTCGACCTTCGCGTACGACCCCTGCGACGTCTTTGGGACTGGCCCATCGTCGTCAACGACGATCGCCGACGACGTGGGGATGTCCTCCTCATCGTCCCGGCTCTTGGGCCCGGTCGGGATGTCGATAGTAGTGGCTTCGTCAAGGATCGATGCGCCTGCCGGTGCGTACCAGTGGCGCTTTAGCGTCTTTTCCAGCCACTCGGTCTGGGCCGTGATCGAGTCGACGGCGATCTGCTTGTCTTGGGAGATGTCGCCCGGTAGCGACGCCTCTTGCATCGCCCGACGCAGATCCTCAAGCGTGCAGTACCCGACGGATGGCATACGTTAGTCCTCCTTGACAGCGTTGATGCGGCTCTGGATGGCCTCGATAGCGGTGTCGCGAGTGTCGCCGGCCTCTTCCGCCTCGTAGACCGCTGCCAGCACGTCGATGTCGTCGATGTCGTTGAGTTTGTCGCGAAGATCTTTGACCGAGTGTTCGCTCGGGTCGAGGATCGGGCCCCCAGCGTCGGGCGGCCCGTCCTCCTGGCCGACAGCCTCATCGCCGGCGTCGTCGACCGCCTCGAAGCACTCGTGATCCGCGAGGTACGCGCCGAGCTCGTCGTCAACGGTTTTTGCATCGCCGGGCTCGAACTGGTGCCCGCCGACGCGGTAGATGCCGCCGTCAGCAGTGTACCGGACTGTTGGCATCGACTAGCCACCTCAGGCAGTTGCGACGTTGTTGATGAGAACTGCGCCCTCTTCGTCTTCGACTTGGAAGTCGTCCCGGGTCCGCATGAAGTAGCGGGCGAAGAGGTCGTTCTCAGCGGTCTTGTCCGTCTGGTCAAGCACTTCGACCTCGGTGTCCCGCCAGACACCGTAGATGAGGTTCTCGGGGTAGGTGAACAGCGCCGTCCCCTCGGGCCAGCCGGCGAAGCCGTAGACGTCGTAGTTGAACGGCGTGAGGTCCTCGTCGCTGAAGATGACTGCGGCGCCGAGTGGGTCCTCCCGCTGCGTGAGGTCGTACTCCCAGTCCTCGATTTGGGAGAGGTTCATCATGTAGACGGGCTCGTTGACCGTCGCCGACCGCTTGAACTTGTTCGGGAGCGCCGCCCGGGCCTCGTGGAACAGGCTCGTGTCGATGGCGCCGCTCTGATGGTCGTAGGTGTTGGTCGCGTTGCGGTCGTTGAGGATCTTGAGCCAGCCGTCGTTTTGGGTGAGGAACGCCTGACTGTCGCCGCCAGACGTGTCCGTCGTGTCGCCGTTGATCCCGAGATCCTGGGTGTCGACGGCCCACTGGCGAGCCATCTTGTCCAGCACGATCTCGTCGACTTGTCCGATGGTGTCCTCGACAGTTTCCTGTGGGAGGTCCCAGTCGAGGACGCCCTTCTCGGCATCCATCTCGATGCCGTCCGTGTTGACGCTTGCAGAGCCGTTGGAGGTCCCCTCTTCGGTGCCGGCGCCACGTCGCATCCGCTCGCCGACGCCGATGCGGGCCAGTTCCATCTTCGGTCGGGGAGGATCTCCGTCCGGACCATGTCCATCAGCATGGACGTGTCCTGCACCCGACTGTACCACTCGTTGAAGAGGTCCCGCGGCATCACACCACCGGAGAGGTCGGCGGGTGCGATGTCTTTGAGCGCGTCTTCGTTCGCCTTTCGGACGCCGGTCATGCCGGCGTACCCATCAGCGCTCATAGGCCACCTCCGGACTGCTCGACGAGGTCATTCAGCTTCGACTCGGGGGTGAAGAACGCGGCGCGCTCGTCGATGCCGCCGTCGCCGCTTCCCTTCTCGGCGCCGGTCAGCTGCTGGGACTCAGTTGTCCCGGTCTGCTTGGAGATGGCGTCGATGCGTTCGGCGTTCTTCTCCGTTTGCTCGACGACTGCTTTTGCCCATTCGGGGGCGTCTTCTAGCGGGTCGTCGTCGCCGTCGGCATTCTGGAGTTCGTCCAGCCGCTCGGCGTTTTCTTCGGTCTGTTCCATCAGCTCCTGTGCCCATTCGGGGGGCGAATCGTCCTTGTTAGACATGTCGTCACCGGTGGCGTCTTTGCCACCGTCGTCGTCCGGCGTGTCGCCGCCGGGGGCGTGGTTGTCGGCTCCCTTCGCCGATGTCGACTCACCCAGGGCCTCGGGCCCGCTGCCGTCATCGGAGCCAGTCAGTGTGTTGAGAAACGCCGTCGCCGCGCTGGTCAGCTTGCTCTTGGCACCGGGCTGGCTGGCCCCGTCGACGTTGACGCCGCGGTCAAGGACGTCCCACAGCCGCTGGGCCGCCTCTTCGGAGTGGCCGCGCTCCATCGCCTCCTCGATGAACCCGTCGCGGTTCCCGAGGTGATCGGCCAGCCGCTTCTCGGCGGTCGCAGCCTGGGTCTTCGACGCCGAAAGGATCTGGGCATCGGGCACCGCAGGGATGTCAACCGCGCTGACCTCCTGCATGATGCCGTCCGTCAGCTCCCAGTACTCCTCGACGTCGACCGTGTCGGGGACGGTGACCTCGTCGGGCAGGTCGTCCGGGTCGGCGCCGTTGTACGACCAGTCGACGTTAACCGCGCCGATGGAATGCCCGCTGAGGATATCGTCCTCGACGAGACTCCAGAGCTCGTCGTCGTGGTAGGCCCAGGTCTGGATCCACGCGCCGGCGTCGACGGTCTGCCCGCCGATCTCTTCGGCCTCGTCGAGGACCTCGTTGCGTTCGAGCGTCATCCAGTCAGACGGCCAGACGGCGTGCATCACGCCGCCATCCGCCTCGCCGACGTCGACGAACGCTTCGAACTGGGCGGCGAACGCCTGGATGGCCTCGGGCCGCTCCCAGTCGCCGTGATGGTCGACCGTCCACGGAACCATGACGACACCCGTTGCGGTCTGGGCGTCCTCGTCCTTCTGGACGTAGTCGACGCGTTTCTCGTAGTGCTGTTCGTCGCGCTGGTTCGTCATGTATCAGCCCTCGTCGTTGGCGGCGTCATCGCCATCCTCGTCGTCGGCACGACCGGTATCGAGGACGGCGCGCTTTTCGCCGCGCTCCTTGTCGCTGTTCTTACTCATGTGAGAATCGTGCCCGGTCGTGCCTCGCGCGGGGAACCGGGGACTCCCGCGGTCATTGGTGATTTTTAAAATGAAGTAGAGGTCAGAAACCAAGCTGCAGTAAGAATGTAATAGACACCAAAAGAAGGCCAAGTGTCCGATCTATTAGCCTTTTAAGATTGCGCACGATTGGTTCAGGCATTCGTTCCTTTTCTACTCCATCTGGATCTCTAGAACTGTAGTGTAAGCTGTGTATTTCCTGCCGTAGAGGTGCTATTGCGAGTAACACGGCACCAAAAGAACCGGGAAGGTTTGTTATTATATCAGTAGTGGTAAACTCGAAAATTGTTGTGAGTGCCCACAGAAAAAGCCCGATAGAAGCCAAATTAATCAGATGGTATAACAATCTTCTGGCAATATCTTGTCTGATTTCTCCAGGGTCAAAATAACCCGTTTTGTGCTCAAGATGATATACCGCACTTTTCCAGTCTTCAATCAGCTGGAAAGACATGTTAATGAACTTCGCGCCTGGCCACATATTATTTTCAGGCTCCTATTTGCGGCCAGCCACTCGTGTCGGTCAGCTCCTCGTAGACGAAGTCCCACTTGACGTTCTCGTGGTGGAAGGATCCGTGACTGCTGGCCTCTTTGAGACCTTGCCACGTCTCCTCGGGGACGTCGAGGTAAACGTAGATCCGGTCGACTGGGTTGCCGTGGAAGCGGATGTAGAGGTCCCGTGTCTGGCGGTCGTAGAGGCCGGCGACGAGGTTGCTGCTGTCGAACTGCATCATATCAACCCGGGTTTCGTCGGGCGAGAGCGGGTCGTCCGCCTCGACCGTGACGCCAGAGCGAGTGCCGACCTTGTTCTCTTTCGGAGGGGCGTCCTCCGGCCGGCTGGCTTCCGTCTGCCCGGTGGCATCTTCGCCGACCTCTGCCTCGAACTGAGCCAGCATCATGTCGCCGTACTCGTCGTCCCGGGGCGGCAGTCCGAGCTCTTCCCGGGCTTCGTTGACCGTCCCGATCCCCGCCATCCGCATGGCCCGGACACGCTTCTCGGCCATCTGCGCCTCTTCCTTGGGCCGGTCGGCGCCGCGCAGCACGAAGTCGATCGTCCAGTCGTCGACGCCGAGAGCGGTCTGGTGCAGGATACGGTAGAGCCGTGCCTCAAACTTCGCCTGCTCCGGTGCGATGATGTCTTCGGCGAACTCCTGAACCTGCGCCTGGGAGTTCGACCGGTTCGACGTGTCGGTGACGTTGATGAGGATCGGCGGCACCTCGTGCACCTTCGCAATCTCGTGTTCGTTGCGCCGGCGGAACTCTTGGAACTCCATGTCGGCCTGGTCCGTCGCCCCCAGCGGTTCGAACTCTATCTCGACGTCGCTTGGGTCGCCCTCGGCCAGCGGGTCGTCGCTCTGGAACTCGAAGCCGTCGACCTCGAGGATCGCTGTCCGGTACCGCTGGCCCTTGAGGTTCTGCTGGAGTTGTCGGAGCTCCTCTTTGCTCTCCTCGGTGAGCGTGCCGCCGTAGACCTTGATCGCGTAGTGAGGGATGCCTAGGTTGTCGAATATGTCGTGGTTCATCTCTTGGGCGGCTTCGTCGGCGGCCATCGTCCGCATAGACGCGACCCAGTCTGGGATGCCGTAGTACAGCGACAGTGGCGACGGGTTGGGGATGAAGATCAGCTCGTTGGCCGGCCCGTTCGGGAGGTCCTCGGCGCTAGATGCGACCTCGCCCGTCTCCTTGTCGACGAACGTCGGGTCGTCGCCGTAGCGGTCGCCGGCCTCGCCGAAGTACCGCCGGCGCCCCTGTCGGATTTGGACGTATCCGTGACCACTTTCGATCTCTTCGCGTGTCTCGCCGTTTGCGGTCTCGATCTCCGTTGTCGTCTTGCGAACGCGGGTCGTCGCCGACGGAACGTGGGCCAGCCCGACTGGCGTGCCGTCGCCCTCGACGAGGATCTCCAGCGACGCCCACCCGATGCCGTGGTAGTCGAGCCGGGACAGTTCCAGTACCTCCTCGGGCGTCGCGGCGGTCGTGTTTTCGGGGCCGATCGACCACTTCGAGTCCGAGCCGTGCCAGAAGTTGTTGACTGTCTTGTACGCATCCCCGTCTGGGTCGGGGCTGTCGGCGCTTGGGTGCGGGACGATGTCGAACCCGTACCCACACTCATACCGGGCCTTCTTGCGGAGACAAGCCTGGTGCGTCTCGTTGAGTTCTTGGAACGAGGCCAGCGTTTCGGGATTATACGGCGGGACGATGCCCCGACCGACGTCCGTTGCGATTCGCCGTTCGTCAAGCTGCGTTGTCTCCTTGGCTTTCGACATCGCCCCGCTGTTGCCGGGCGTCGAGATGGACAGGGAGACGCGTGCCTCGTCAGATGTGTCGTCTGTCATGATTAGAGATAACTCACTCCGCTGGAGCTGTCGTCGCCGCCATCGTCGCCGGCGTCATCCTCTTCGAGCGCGCCGATCCCTTCCAGATGCCGGATGCCCTGCTCGGCCATGTACCACGACGCGATCAGGTCCGGCGTGTGGCCCTGGAGCTTCCCATCCTGCAGCGTGAGGCTCATTGCCGCCTGGATGAAGTCCTCGGTGCCCGAGTGGCCACGGTAGAACTGAACGCCGCCGTTCTCGACGAGCCGACGGAGTCGCGGGATGCCGTTCTCCCAGCTGTGTTTCTTGCCCGTCGTCGGGATGCCCGTGACCTTCGCCCGCAGCGACGCCGAGAACTCCAGGGCGTCGTTGGCGACGTACTGCTGCATCCCGTTGCTCTCGATCACCACGACGGCCGGGTCGTAGCGCTCGTCGAGGTCGGCCAGCGTGGCCTTCACCGCCGAGGGTTGCATCCCCGTCTCGGCTTTCGCATCGAGCAGTCGACGCCGGCCATCGCGACCGACGCGCCACGCGGTGAACGCCGCGTTGTCCCCGGTGTCGGACTGGGCCGGGTCGTGGGCAACGACGGTCGCCTCGCCGGCGCCGGGCGTCAGCTGTCGGGGTGGATCCTGCCCACGGATCGAGCACCCGCCATTGTCGACGAGCTTGTTGACGTCTGCCTCGTTGATGAGGTTGCCCGACGCCCCGCGGATGACCATGCAGAACTCCCGCCAGAACAGATGGCGAGACATCTGGTCGTACTTCTCGGCGAGGTACCGCGGCCCGCGGGCCTCCGGCCAGAGGACGTGGACAGTGTCGTCGACGAGTGGGCTGCCGTCAACCTCCGTGTAGAGGTCTTCCGGTGGCCGGCGCTCCTGCCACGTATCGTCTTCGCGAAACTCGCGATCCCACTCCTCGAGGACGGCCGGGTACTCGGTGAAGTTGTACGCATCGCGCTCGATCAGGTGCGAGTAGATGTCGTCCGGCTTCTTTCGCGTCCCGATGACGGCTGTCGTCCCGGAGTCCTTGACCATCGGCACGGTGACACCCTCGATCCACTGCAGGACCTCCTCGGTGTCGCCGTCGCCGCGCTCCTTGATGACGTCGTCGAGGAGGAGTTGGTGCGAGCGGTCGCCCTCGATCGCCCCGAAGAGCCAGCCGGCGTACAGTCCCGAACCGTGCTCCCAAATCTTGGCCTCCTTGGTGTCCTGCTCCATCGGGCCGTTGAGGTTGGTGAGCCACGGGTTCCGCTCGACCATCTTCCAGAACTCCGTGTCGGCCTTCTTGTGGGCCTGCCCCTGGGTGTTCGTGATCCAGTGGGCCATGAACCCGGGCTGGTACTCCAAGCAGGCGATAAGGTAGCCCAGCGAGAAGGTCGTCTTCAGCGAGTCGCGGTGGGCCAGCATCCCGATGTTCTCGTCGCTCGCGAACTGCTCGGCCCAGTGGACGTGGACGTCGCCGATCGGGACGTGCGGGTCACGCTCGGCCTCCATGTACCCCTCGGTCAACCTGTTGAAGTAGACGTCCCACGGGCAGCCGTCGAAGGGGTTCAGCACATCGCGCTGGACAGCAGGGTCTTCGAACTCGCGCCAGATCTGCTCGGCCTGGCGGTCCGGGTCGAGCTCGTGCTTGTCGGTGGTACTACTCATCTGTGTCCTCCTGGTCGTACCGAGCACGCAGGGCCTCCCGCAGCGCCGCCTTCGTCTCGTCGTCGACGGCGACGGTCGAGTCCGTCTCGAGTGAGCCTTCTACTTCGACACGGTCCTTGTAGACGCCCAGCGCCTCGCCCTTGGCCTCGAGGTGCTTCGACTGTTCGTTACGGGCCATCGCCTGCCCCTTGAAGTCGTCCTGATCGCGACGGAGGCCGTCGAACTCCTTAGTGTACTTCGGCGACCCGTCCACAGCTCGCAGCGGGTACTCCTCGCCGGGGAAGACGTCAGTCGTGTCGTCGGTGAACCGGATGATAACGTCGCGCTCGGTCGCCCACTCGGGCCAGTCTTCGTCGCTGGGCTCGACTATCTCCCACGCCGGCCACTGCATGGGCGATTCGCGGTCGTCGGAGACGCGGTCGGTCTTCGGGACGACACGCACGATCGGCTCGTCTTCGGTGGCCTCGGCCTCGGCTTCCCGGGCCCGCTGGAACATCCGCTCCTCGCGCTCGGCGATCTGGAGACGGACGTTAGCGTGCTCCTTCTCGATCTGCTCGATGACCGCGTCGGCCGGCTCGTCGTTGAGGTAGTCGCGGATGGTCGACCGTGTGTACGAGCCGATGCCCTCCGCTTCGAAACGGTCCCGAATTTCGCCGACGCTGAGGTTATCAAGATGATGCCACTTGAGGGCCAGCGTGACTCGGCGGTCTCGGTTACTCATAGTACTGAAATTGTCGTAGGGTGTCGAACTGACACTTGTAGTTTAAATAGGCGAACTGCTCGGCCGCGACGTCCCATCAGAAGGCCACCGTGCCTTTGTCACACTCTGGACAGGTAGTGTAATTTGTGCCCGACCAGCCGCAGACCGGGCACCGGCGTTTGACCTCTTGGTCGTCATCCGTCATCGTCGTCGCCCTTGACCTGCTCGGCTTCGTCGAGCGCCGTCGTGAACGTCCGCCGACCGAACACGGCGATGCCGGCGGCGATGACGATGGCGAGCATGACGATGTGCCAGAGTGTCCCCATGGGCTGACCGGTCAGCTGGCCGTGGCCCCACAGCCCGACGACGAACACGATGATCAGGGCGCCGATACCAGACCGGAGCGCTCGGTAGGGTTGCTGTGGTCGCATACTCAGTTGTCGTCCCGATTGGTGGTCTGTTGCGACCGGACCTCGGCGAACGCTGTCGCGAGGGCCGCGTAGTCGGCGGCGTCGATGCCGTTGTAGAGGCCGAGCGTGGCGATACTGAGTACGGTGATGATGGTCGCATCGGCGTTCGTGAGAAACAGCGCCGTCAGGGCAATGCCGATGATGCCAGCGTTGACGAGGATGGTGCGCAGGATTTTCAGCGTTTTCAGCATCCGTAGGTCACCACCCGACCGAGCGATCTCGCAGTAGTCGTCGACGAGGACATCGTGGACGTACCAGGGCCGTTGTGTCTGACTCATGATGCATCGTGGGCCCCGGCCCGGTCGGTTAGTCGGCTGGCGGTGCTTGACTGAATCATAACTGTCCGGGTGGGGAGTTGCACCCCGCGCTCGTGAAGTGGGTGTGGGGGACGAGCGTACTGAATCCGGACTGGGCGGTCGACGTCGGAGTGACGAGCTGGGCCGACCGGTTGACTGGCGATGCGGACCCTACCGCCGGACTACGTGGCGGATCATCGGGGCCGGCGACCGGCTTTGACGGCTCTCGCGACGGCCGTCGAGAACGTCCCGAAGTCATCGCCGGCGTAGTCTGGATCCCGCTTGAGCTCACCGACCTCGACGAGCAATGCGAGTGGATCGTGAGCGGCACCGAACTCGGTCAGCGTGGCGATGATGCCCACCGCCGCTTCCAGAGCCTCGCGACGAGACCGCGTCGATGGCGACCGATGGGTGTCGACGGCGCCGCAGAACGCACATGCCGTCGACGAGTCGAGATTGTCGTCCGGTGGGTTCGCGTGTTCGGTACGATCAGCGAGTCGCTCTTGTTCGTGGTACTCCCGGTCGGCGGTGTTCCATCTGGGCTCACCCTCCGGGAGATCGTACTCGACGAAACTCAACATGTCACCAACGCGGCGACCCCAGTTATGATCGAAATTGTGCCGGGCACGGATGCGTCGGTAGCACTGCTGGCAGCACAGGCTCGGGTCTGCGACCAGCGTCTCGAAGACGTCCTCGGGTTGGTCGGGGGCGTTGGTGGCATCAACGGCGAGCGAGATATCGCTCTCGAAACTGGGTATTGAAAACATGCGTAACTGGGCAGGTCACCGCCATGGACGGGCGGCTGGGTGGCGGCCAAGTACTTCATTCCGACGTATGTAACTCGATCCTGATAGTGACAATGGGCCACGGTGGAATGGTCTGCGAACTTTGCCGCACAATTTGCGAAATATCTCAGTATCAGGATCGACTGTATTGTATCTATTCAATCAGCACCAAGTTTGATCTTATATGATACTTCCCAATCCTCCGACCCTCTCGATCCGATTTCTTCTTCCAGTATATTATTCTCAATACATTTTCTCAGCAAGATACGGTTGAAATCACCACTTCCAATTTTATTTGCAATCGAATGCATATCCAAATTTGGAGACATGAAAGAGAAAATGAATGTCGGACTAGAAGACCCCTGACCCATCCAGTCTGAAATTGCCTTCTCTAAATTCTCCTCGGAAATACTGTCTTGGTTAAAATCAGCATTAAGATCCGAAAGGAGCCTCACAATATTCGATTTCTGGTCCAATACTTCTTCAATTTCGGTAATCATCAATTCTAGGTTTCTCACTTTGGTTCGAAGATACCAATATATAGCACCAAAATACAGGCAAAGTACAATCAAAATTGGAGCCATGATTTCACCCCTCACAAACGGGATCGCGGGAAATACAATGTTCGGTTGCACAAGAGATTTCAATATATTAATCAAGGATATAACCCCAGCGAGCACTGTAAAAGGAAGTAAATATTGTTTTACCCTCCTGTATTTGGAAGTTTGCCTTCTTTCAATCCGATTAATCGTTTTCTTCGTTTTTTCTTTTTTCTTACTGTAATTTGAATTGCTCGTTTCGACAACTCCAGTGTCTTCGTATAATCTTATATCTTGATTGCGGATGTTTTCTCTTATTTTATTTCTAGCTTCAATTAATTTTTTGAATTCTTCTGGGTCCCCGCCCTGATCTGGATGATACTCTTTTGCGAGTTTTGCGTACCTTCTTTCCACACTTTCGAGTGTTGTATCCTCATCTACATTCAGATATTTATATGCTTCATCTATGTCCATGACTAAGATTATTACAACATGTTAATTTGTACTTTGTGAACGTCAAAGATTAGTCTGAAATGTAATATGAGATCTTGCGAGCGTCGCCACCGATTCCTTTCTGATTACTTGCTATTCCTTCACTCTGTAATGTCTGAAGTGCGTCTCTGGCAGTACGATCTGGGAGTTGTGTCCGTGCTCGAATCTCAGACTGAGAACAGGGGCCGTGATGTTTCAAGATTATATATATTAGTTTACAGCTGGGGCGCAGCGATGCGACATCCGGATCGATAATGTTGATATCGGTACTCATTGGTGGGTTTCATCAGGTTGTTTCATGGGCGATGCTTGCTCCGAGCAAACCCGTGGCTACTCGGCGGGGCGTCCGCCGATGGCATCGATGTGGATGTCACGCCGTATCTGGGGGTGACTGCCAGTCCCAGACGGCCGCTTCATTACCGTCATCAGTACTGGCGGGCGACATCACCCTCTGCGTTGCCTGTGTGGGGTCCAGGATCGCCAACGACCACGTATAGGTATCCAATACGGCATCGTTGGCAGTCTCGCCCAGGTCCACAACGCCGGCGTTGGGCAACCCATCATCGGCGTACAGCGTCGCACCGTGTGCGCCGCCACCCTCGAAGGCCTGCACCGCGTCCATGCCCTCGAGGCGATGGAGCGTCTGGCGGACGTGCTCTTTCGTCACGCCAACGGCCTCGGCGATCTCCCGAGCCGTCTTTGACGTCGTCGACGACCGGAGTTCCTCTACGATGGCTCGCTGCGCGTCGGTGAAGGTCCACTCGATGCCCGACACCTGGACGTCGGCGAAGTCAGTTGGCATCGCGTCGGTTCGGACGAACACCGTCGCGTGGCTCTCGGGGTCGTCGGGGTTCCGGGCGTACCGGCCGGCGGCCTGGGCCGTGTGATTCTCGCGAACACTTGCGAGGATGGCCTGGGCAGTCTCGGCGTCGGGGCCCTCGAAACCGCGCCCGTGGGCACGCTCTTGGGCACCGTCGACGTCGACCGTCTCCGGCGCCGCGTCCAGGTCGAGCTCGGCCAGCAGGTCGAGAACGAAATCGTCGCCGGGGTCGATGGATCCCTCGACGAGACCGACGTCCTCGTGAGCGAAGTCGTTCCGTGACTTCTCCTCGCCGTAGTGCATCGTCCGGTCATCGACGTCGTTGACGCTGGCGTCATCGAGGATTTCTTGCAGCTGAGACTCGACGGCGCTGGTCGTGATGGCGGTCCGGAATCCATCGCCGTACTCCTCGCGGAGGTGCTCGACCATCGTCTCGACTTGGTCGCGCTGGAAGTACTCACCGCTCGCGAGCGGCCGGGTCGCCTCGCCAACCTGGACGACGCGAAGTCCGCGCTCATAGCGGCGCCAGAGTCGCCGCTCCTCGGGGTCGAGCACCGCGGTGGTGTCGATGTGAGGGACTGTGTTGACGGCCCACACCGGCTGGGCGGGGTGGGCGTCCAGCCCGATCACACTGCGGGCATGTGAGAGGTCCGGTACCGTCCGCACTGTCCGGATGTCGTTGTCCTCGTCCATCGCGACGGTCACCCAGACGCGGTTCCACCCATCGCCCTCGCCGGCGTTGGCGTCGAGTCGTGGTGGCTGGTGGGGTGTCTTCCCGACCCGGCGGCCATTTCCTCGGTCTTCGGCATGGAAGATAGCCCTCGCGAGGGCTGGAGCGAGGGTATGAGCGTCGGGCTCGGAGATGTACCACTCCCGGTCGGGCTCGAAGTCGAGACAGTGTTGGAGCTGGTCGCGCTCTTTGCCGGCGTCGCCACCCCAGCCGTTGTGGTCGACCAGTGAGATGAACGACTCCCAGGTGGTGACCGGCGCGTCAGCAGCCTGGAGGAACGCGGTGATGGCGCGCTCGATGCGCTCTTTCGTGAGGTCCTGCTGGAAGTCGGGTTCCTCGTCGATGACGATGTTCGCGGACTGCCGGAGTCCGGGGACGTGGGCGAAGTTGTGGGTAGCGATGACGAGCGACCAGTCGCCCTCGCGGAGGACCTCCCACTGCTCGATGGCAGGACACTCGGCCGACTCGCCTTCGTCAAAGTCGCCCTTTTCGTCGTCGTAGGTCGTTGATGACCCGATACAGCAGGGGAGTGTCGTCGACTGGTCGTTGTGTTCGGCGAGATACTGGTGGGCGGCCGAGAACGGTATGCCCTTCCCCTCGCACTGAGCGTCGAGCCACTGACTTGCGGGCTCGCCCTCGATGGTGATAACCTGTCGGTCGGCGTCGGCCTCCCGAGCTTCACGGGGATCGTGGTCACCCGCAGCGACGGGGCAGGCCTCGTGTCGTGACTGCAGGACGAAGTGCTCGCCACCGTGTTCCGCAGCGGCCTCGGCGGCTTCATCGCGAGCGTCGCGGGTGGCCGACAGGTGGACGACCGGCTGGTCGCCGGTGACATCGTCAAAGGCGTCCCATCGGGTGGTCGCGACGGAGTAGGACTTCCCCAGCGATGTCGGTGCATCGACGACAGTCTCGTCTTCGTGGCGCATTGCCTGCTTGATGGTGTCGAGCAACTCGTCGCGAGCATCGTCCGTCGACGGCCACTCTAGGCCGCGCTTCTTTGCGGCCCGGCGCCGCTCTCGCTGCGGAAGTGCTTCGAGCTGGCCGAGCGGTAGTGCGCTGGTTGGCTCGCCGTCGACGTCGTCGTCCCGGGCCCACGCGTCCTGCAGGAGCAGGTGGGCGTCATCGCGATCACCGTCATCGTCGACACCATCGTCTTCGAGCTCGGGGATGTCGAAGCCGAGGTCGCGGAGGTGCTCAACACCGGTCCACCAAGTCGCGCCGGACACACCGCCGGCGGCTTGCTCCGGACGGAGTTCGCCGGCGTCGATGGCGGCCATGACCACGGGTCCACCGTAGCCACCCCGGTCGCCGGTGTCCATCCATCGCTCCGAGTTGACGATGTTCGCCGTCCCGTTGGAGTTCGGTCCCCAGGTCGGCGCGAACGCCCGTTCGCCATCGCTCGTCGACGCTGAGTCGTTCCAACGGTGGACGATGGTCCGCCCGGCGACGCGCTGGGCATTGAGGCGGTCCAGGGCATGGAAGATGTCTCGGATGTCGGTCGTTGTCTCGGATGTCGATGTCGCCGTGGGCTCGTAGTCAGTGCTGTCGAACTCTTCGCGAGCGGCGGCGGGCTCGTCGACACGGTCAGCCTGACTGGCGGCGACCGGGTCGTTGACCTGCACGAGCGTCTCGACAACATCATCGTTCCACTCACGAACTTCGGTCGGCGTCCCGGCCACGTGGTCGCCGGTCATCACACAGACGCGCTTGCCGGGATACACTTCGATAGCGGGGAGGTCGTCGTTGCTTCCCCACGGATCGTCGTCAAGCTGCCACGACGCCTGCTTGACGCCGTCGGGAAGCTCACCGCGGTAGATGGCGTGGGCGCCGGCGCCAGACTGGGAAATGTCGGCGTAGGTCAGCCCAAGGTGTTCGAGCATCGCGACGAACGCCGGATGGAGCTCGCCGGTCTCAGGATCCCGGACATCGTCGCCGTCGACGTAGGCGAACGGGTCGTCGGGCTGTTGCAGGAACGCCCGGCCGTCGAGACGAGGGTCGACCTCGGCCATCGCGATGTCCTCGCCGTCGAGGTAGTGGCCGTCGTAGCCCCACTTGTACCGAGCGTCGCAGTCACACGTCGACGCGGTAGTATGGCCGTCCTTGCTGCACTCGGCGGGGGCATCACTGTCTCCCCACGGTGCGAATGGCTTCTTATTTTGGTGGCCCATCCACTGCTCGCGCTCAAGCAGCGCATGCGGGTAGACATCCGGCTCCGAGTTAGCCCAGTCGGCTCCGCTCCAACGATCCCATTCGGGATCTCGCTGCGGCCGTGATGGTGACCCGCTTACGCGGTCCTCCGTATTTTTACTTGAATCTTGTCCAGATTCAGGGGTGTCCTCGTTGAGGACCTCTGCGACATCGGTCGGTGGCTCGCCGAGCGCACCGGCGATGGCGACCATGCTGGCGTCGGGATTGCGTTCGAGGTAGTTCTCGACACGCTCCCGCAGCGAGAGGTCGCTCAAGGCGACCACCTCCAATCGTCGAGCGTCGTCTGTCCGTCAGTGTCAGGTCGGTCGGGGCCGTCACTGGGATGGGGGACGTTCTCGACTCTTTCCTCGCCGTCGGCATCGAGACAATCGTCGACGACATCGACGGTTTCGCCGTTGTCCAGTTCCGGCCGCTCGGTGATGTGCTGGACAGTCCCGTCCAGAGCGGGCCCGTCGTAGGAGACACGCCCGCTCATGCCTGACACCCCGCAGTTTCCACTGCAACATTCGGAGAACTATCTATTGCGTTATGTAATTCATTATCGGGGTAGCCGGTCAGATAGCCGTCGTTAGAACGGTTCTGCCGATGGGTATGTAAAGTTTCAGAGTAGTGCCCGGGGAGGGCTCCGAACCCTCGATCTCCGCATGGCCCAGGTCTGGGGCGTGACGAGCGCCCCGGGGTCATGACGGGTGCACTGCCGCATGAGTCGAAAGACCCTATGAGTGCGGCGCTATGTCCAGCTAAGCCACCCGGGCGCGGGTGCATTCAGGCGTTGGCCGTTAGCCGTCTTGAAGGTTCTCATCTCCGTCGAGACTGTGGAGCAGTCTCACGCTGTGGGCGCCTCATCGGCGCTGATACTCGACCCGCGGATTTAAGCCACCACGCAGGTATGCAGGCAGTATGGAGATACCAGACCTCGTCCAGCAGGAACTCGGGGACGAGGAGATCCGGGGCGGTGTCAACCTCGGCGATGAAGACGCGGCCTGTTTTACACCAACCCGGACGCTCGTCTACCGTGGTGAGGGCCTTCTCAGCGACGAGAAGGTCGCCAGCTATCCACATGACTTCGAACGGCTCACGGTTTCGGAAGGCCGGCGCAAAACTAAATTCTCACTCATCTACACCAGTGAGAAGCTCGAACTGTCTGTCCCCGGGAGCCGCGCTGATGCCGTCCTCGAACGACTGCTCGAAGGGAAGCTCACCGTCTCGGGCGGCATTGCTCCCGATGAGAGTCTCGCCGGCGTATTCCGGTTCAGCGAACTCACGCTGGTGATTACCGATCGCCAGCTGCTCAAGCACATCGGCAACGTCACCTGGGACGCCGACTACGAGGCGTTCTCCTTCGACGACGTGACCGGTCTAGAGTTCGAGGAGGGCAGCGTCGCTACGGCCGTCGTCCTCTCATTTAACGAGCGACCAGAGCGCATCAAAGCGCCGTCCGAGGAAGCACCGATGGTCCGGAAAACGCTCGAAGAAGCCCTCTTTGCGTACCACGAGGTGGATTCGCTTGCCGATCTCAACGCCATGGTTGGGGCCGACCCCGACAAGGGTGCTGACGAAGCCGGCAACGGGCTCGGCCTCGAATCCGGCATCGACCCGCTTGTGAGCAACGATGAGGAGGGCGGTGACGATGCCGAGGCTGAATCCACGAGCACCAGTACACAGGCCGCGACCGCACCGACCAATGAGCAGGGCGCCACCACCGAAGCCACGACGGAAACACGATCCAGAGACACGGCCGGTAGAGACACTGGCTCGGTCGAGTCGGACACCGCCACAGACTCCGATATCGCTGAACTCGAAGCACAGGTCGCCGAACTGACCGCCGCTGTCGAAGCACAGAACGAACAGCTCCAGAAGCAAGAGCGCACAATCAAACAGCTCATCAAGGAACTCCGGCAGGGTCGCTAAGCCGCCGCGTTTCGCCTTGGTGCCTGTTTCGGACAGCTCACTATTTTCTGGTCGTTGTCTTCGATTACACGCTGAGACTGGCGCTGTGACAGCAACCACGCTTTCGCCACTCGCGGCTCGCTTCGGTCGCCGCTTGTCCACCGAGGGCCACTCCCTTCGGTCGCGCCCCTCGTTACTCCCGTCCTAACACTTTCCGAATACACGTTGACCCGAACGGGCCCAGTTCGCCGTCGTCAAACTGGACGAAGTGGCCCGTACTGATAGCTGCACCACAGCGCTGACACGAGAACTCCCCGTCACGGACGACGACATCGCTGTCGAAGTTCACGTACGATCCCTGTGATCGGGGGCGGACAACGCCGTTCTCGCGTTCGATGAGACCGCGCATCACTGCGGTGTCGAGTATCTCTCGCTGGACCTGCGGGTTGGTCGTCACCGTCTCGATGCGGTCGAGGGCGTCGGCGACGGACAGTTCCCCGTGTTCCAGATGGGCGAGTAGTTCGACACCGAGTTCGACCGGGTCTCGCGTCTCGGACACAATCGCCGATTCAACCCCGAGCAACGTAAAAGATACCACAAAGCGTTTGTCGATTGCTACCGCCCAATTGGGTAGATGGACCGCCTCGCGAAGCGACAGCTGGTCGGGACTGTCGGGCTAGTCGCAGTCGTCGCCATCGTGACGACGCTGCTTACACCCGAGCGGGTGGTGGCCCAGCTGATGCACCTCGCCGACCATCCCGTCTACCTCGCGGGCGTCATCGTCGGCCTGTATCTGGTCCGCCCGTTCTTCGCGTGGCCGACGATGCCACTATCTGCGTTCGTCGGATTCGTCCTCGGGGTCAAATACGGCTTCCCGGTCGCGCTGATGGGCGCACTCGTCACCTGCCTCATCCCCTACCGATTCGCACTCCGGGCCGGTGAGCAAGGCGGAATGTTCGGCTGGCTGGGGGACTCCGGCCGGCGGATCATCGAGGTGACCGGCGAGACGAGAGGCGTTCTCGCAGCGCGGCTCTCACCGGTGCCCGCGGACCCAGTCTCCTATGGGGCCGGGTTCGCCCGCGTCTCGCCGCGTTCATTCGCTGTCGGGACGTTTCTCGGTGAGATTCCGTGGGTTGCCGTCGAGGTCACCGCAGGCGCGTCACTGCGGTCGCTGACGCTCACTGGTCTCACCGTCGACGCACTCCCGCATGTCCTGTTGCTTTCCGCGGCGCTGGCTGTGCTGGTGCTTGCGGGGCCGGCCTACCGCCACGTCAGCGCTCCGAACTCGTCGTGAACTCGAATCGCGCGCCGCCGCCATCGCTTTCTGTCAGCGATACCGACCAGTCGTGGGCCTGTGCGACCTCCGTGACGATTGCCAGCCCGAACCCGGTTCCCGTATCGCTTGTGGTGTAGCCCCGTTCGAACACGTTATCTCGCTCTTCCAGCGGAATACCAGCGCCGTCGTCGGCCACATAAAATCCGGTATCCGTTGTCCCGACGGAGACAGTAATCGGGGCTGAGGTGTTCGTGCAACACTCGCGCTCCTCCGCGTCGTCGGGCTGCTTCTGGTCGCTTGCGGACCCATGTTCCACACTGTTCCGGAACAGGTTCTCGAACACCGCACGGAGCCGTGCCGCGTCAGCTTCGACCGTCGCTGTCCCGTGTTTTTCAAGCCTGGCTTCGCCGGTTTCGACATCGGCCCAGGCCTGCCCTGCGAGGGCGGCGAGGTCAACCATTGTCGTCTCACCGACCGTATCGCCCTGCCTTGCGAGGGTCAACAGGTCGTTGATGAGGTCGTCCATCCGGTCAGCCGCGGACTCAGCCGCCTCAAGATGTGAGACGTCGCCTGACGTCCGGGCAACTGATATTCGCCCTTTGACCACGTTCAGCGGGTTTCGAAGGTCGTGGCTAACGACAGATGCGAACTCTGTAAGCTGTCGTTCCCTGTCTTTCCGGTCGCTGATATCGCGGATGACGCCCGCTGTCCCGTTGAACTCCTCGTCTTCGGCCGGAAGCAACGCGATATGGATCTCGATAGGGGTGTGATTCCCATTCTGATCGACGATATCCGTTTCGAAGGTCATGTTCTGCCGAGTCGGGTCAGACAGCATGGTCCGGATAAGGTCGCTGCCACGGGAGATGTCCTCGCCAGCCATAATCGTGGAGATGTGCTCACCGATGAGTGCATCCGGTTCGAACCCTGTTAGTCGCTCTACCGCCTCGTTCACGTAAGTGAAGACGCCCTCGTCGTCAAGGGTGTACACCGGGTCGCCGACGGCCTCGATGATCGTCTCGTAGCGTTCGAGTTCCCGCTCGCGTTGCTTTCGCTCTGTCGTCTCGCGCATCACGCCGACTGACCCGTCGAAGTTCCCGTCCTCGTCGAACAGCGGTGCGATCCTGTCCTCGTTGATCCGGACCGTCCCGTCAGCCGATATCGTCCGCATCTCGTAGGCCGCCCACGTCCGATTGTCGTCGTCAATCAGGTCACGAATGAGTGCTGTTCCTCTCTCGACGTCTCCTTCGGGCATGAACCGGGCCGGATCTGAGTCAATAATTTCCGAGCGGTCGTACCCCAGATGGACGGCCATCGCCTCGTTCACCATCTCTATGGTCCCGTCCCTATCGAGGACGTACATCGGGTCCCCGACGTTTTCGACCAGCGTCCGGTACTCTCTGAGTTCTCGCTCCCGGCGCTTCCGCTCGGTGATGTCCCGGCCGATGCCGGCAATCCCGAACAGGTCGCCGCGCTCGTCTTCGATGAGCGTGCCCTTAAACTCGTACTGGAGCCGTTCGCCCTCAGCTGTCTCGACTCCTGCCTCGATGGTTCCGTACCCTGTCTCTAGCGTCTCTTCGAATATCCTCCATAGTTTCTCGTGGTCGGAATCCACAATGAGGTCGCCAATCCCCATCGACGCTAACTTCTCGTTGGTGTAGCCGGTCACCGACTGGACGGTGTCGTTCCACCGGACCAGGCTCCCGTCGGTGCCGACCACGTAGAACATATCGTCGACAGAGTCGATGAGCTTCTCGGTAAATGCCCGTTGCTCCGCGAGCTCCCGTTCACGCTCCTCGCGCGCAGTCACGTCGGTGATGAACCCTTCGAGGATTTCGACGCCATTGTCGTCGGTGTCGACGACACGCCCGCGCTCCCACATCCAGCGGGTCTCACCGTCGGCCGTCTCGACCTGGTAGGAGACTTCAAACGGTTCGCCGGCGGCGATACAGGTCTGGACTGTTTCCCAGAGACGCTCCGTCTCGGAATCCTTAATCAGCGCGCCCCAGGAGACGTCGCCACGTTCGAGCGTCTCCGAACTGTAGCCGACTAGCTCCGCTGCACCGTCGCTGACGAACTCCATCGGCCAATCGGGCTCGTTCCGGGCACGATACACCATCCCCGGGAGATTCGAAATGAGCGTCGACAGCATCCGCTCAGACTCTTCGAGCGCAGTCTTGGCCCGTCGTTCCTCGACAGCCCGCTCAATACGGTTGGCAAGCACGGCATACTGGTCTGTCCCCATCCCTTTCTGGAGATATTCGGTGACGCCAGCGGAGATGGCATCACTCGCGATTTCCTCGTTTCCCTTGCCAGTAAAGAGAATAAACGGGAGTTCCTCGTACTCCTCGCGGACGACCTTCAGAAATTCGAGCCCATCCATGCCCGGCATGTCGTGATCGCTAACGACACAGTCGAACGTGTGCTCGGACAATCGCTCTAACCCATCGGCTGCACTTCGCTCGGTACAGACAGCGAGATTACTGTGCGTTTGCTCCAGATGGACCGCAACGAGATCGCCAAGGTCGGGGTCGTCGTCGACGTGTAGCACCGAAATCTCTCCCCCGTGACCACTCATACAACTCTGTTCGTTGTTCCAAGATATTAAACCCGCGAGCGTCTCGTCAGTAGAACGTGTCAGCGCAGTCATACACGACGCCGTGCTCCGGACAGACGTACTTGCAGTGTCGGTGGTACATTGCCCGCTCACAGAGCGGACATGGCCGACCGCCGGGCTGCTCGTCCATGATTCCGTAGAGCAGCCCCGCTCGCTTGTGTCTTCCGGAGTTTCGGAACGGATTCTGGCCGAAATTGGAACAATCCCTTTTGCGGGGTAGGCCGTCGATATAGCCATGACTGACGAGCTCCTCGACTCGCCCGGCGGTCGGCTGCTGGCCAGCGTTGCCGCAGCTATCGCGGGCCTGGCCGGGTCCTACGCGGTGACCGGCTACGCGCCGGCATTTATCGCCTCGCCAATCGAGCGGACGCTCGCGCGGTCGATGCCCGGCATCATCGTCTCGACCGCGATCTCGACACTCGGCAGTCTCGGCCAACAGCTCAATCTCCTGTTCGCCATCGGACTCGCTGGGCTGTTCATCGCACTGGCGGCCAGAGCAGCCATCCTCACCGGCCAACTGGCGAACAATCGTGCCCTCCCGGTTGTCGGAACAGCCGTCGTAACCTGGGCCGTCGGCGTCGTTCTCACCGGCGAAGTCGTCCTCGCCGCTGGCCCGGCGGTGCCCGCCGCCGCCGTCGTGGGACTCGCACAGGCGCTGGACGGACTGGGTGACCGGATGTCACCTATCTCCTCCAAACGACGGCGGGCGCTCTCGACGGTCGGTGTGGCCGTCGGTGCGGCAACGGTCGGCTACACAGCTGGCAACCGGCGATCAGTCGTTGCGACGGGTGACGACGCACCCGCACTCAATGCACCGGGGGCCGATCTCGAAGATGTTGATGAAAAGCTCGCCGTCGCAGCGGAATCCGCTCTGGACTTTGACGACATCGATCCGCTGGTCAGTGAGAGCTTCTACGAAGTTGATATCAACTCCATCGACCCGGAACTCTCGGCCGCGGACTGGTCGCTATCCATCACCGGTGCTGTCGACGAAGAGGTCACGCTCACCTACGCAGACATTCTGGAGATGGACGCCGAAAACCGGTTCGTCACGCTCCGGTGTGTCGGCGAGAGCCTCAACGGCTACAAAACGGACACCGCGCTGTGGACCGGCGTTCCCGTCGACAGACTACTTGAAGAAGCCGGCATCCAAAGCGGCTGTGAGTGCGTGATGCTCCGGGCTGACGACGACTACTACGAGGAGTTCCCCATCGACGCGTTGCGGGGCGGCATGCTCGCCTACGGCATGAACGGGAAGATACTCCCGCGCGGCCACGGCTACCCCGTCCGAGCACTGGTCCCCGGCCACTGGGGCGAAGTCAACGTCAAGTGGCTCTCAGAGATCGAAGTCCTCGACGAGGAGGCCGACGGCTACTGGGAGAAACGCGGCTGGCAGGGGACCGGGCCGGTGAATCCGGTCGCCAAACTTCACCACGAATCGATGCTTTCGGACGGCCGCCGACGCATCGGCGGCCACGCCTACGCCGGCCTGCGCGGCGTCCAGCGTGTCGAAGTCTCCACTGACGGCGGCGAGACGTGGGCGGACGCAACGCTCTCGGACCAGCTGCCGGCGGCCGGTGGCGACGGCCCCGCCGAGGATGCGTGGCGACAGTGGGAGTACACTTACGACCCACCATCCGGCGGCCACACCGTCGTCGTCCGGATGGTCGACCAGCGCGGTGAGGTGCAGCCGGAAACAGAAACCGACTCGTATCCTAGCGGTGCCTCGGGCTGGGTCTCCAAACAGTACTCATAGTGCAAAGCGAGCGGCACATACCGCTGTAGTCGCTAACCGTGCGTATGGACGAGACGATTGCGGGCGAGGTCATTCACGTCGTCCCGCCGGCCGACCACGAGGACTACGACTTCGAGCCCGAGATGGCGTCGCTCGCGGACTCACGCTACGTCATCGTCTGCCGCAAAGGCGGGAAGCCGTCGTGGCTCGAACGGATCGTGGCCTTTCTCCGACGCCATCCCATCGAGCCGGTGACGCTCGTTGCAGATTCGGCGGCCGAGGAAGGCACAGAAATCACCGCGGCTGTAGAGGAAACCACGATTACCGGCGTGTATGACGTGATGGAATTCCGGTAGCCAGCCCTCAGCGAGTTGGCGCACAGCGAAAAGAACGACCTTCAGGCGCGGTGAAATCCGGATCCGCGTGGTCAGACGACTACGTCAGCACTCGGACCAGCCACAGGACTCGCAGGTCTTGCAACCCTCTGAGTAGTACAGCGACAGCGAGCCACAGTCAGGACACTCCGGGCTCTCGCCGGCGTCGATGATGTCCTGTTGGTCGCCACTCGTGTCGGATGCGGCGGCCGCGCCGCCGTCGGTCTGCGTCTGCGTGGCGGTCTCGCCTTCAGCTTTTTCGGCGGTTTCCTCTAGCGTGGTCTGGTCGGGGTAGGCCTTGTCGACATCGCCGTCGAGGTAGCGACGCAGGGCCGTGCCGATGGCGTCCGGGATGGACTGGATCTGCTCGCCCTTGTCCCAGGCGACCTTCGGCGACCGGATACCCTGCAGTTCGTCGGCGATTTCCTCTGGGTCGACGCCCGAGCGAAGTGCCGTCGAGATGGTCTTGGCCAGCGCCTCGGTGAAGGAGGCGGTGAAGCCACCGGAGTTGCCGATGTTGGCGAACAGCTCGAACGGCCGGTCGGCCTCGGGGTCCTCGTTGATGTTGACGTAGAGCTTCCCGTAGCCGGTGTCGATGCGCTGTGTCACGCCGTGGAGCACGTCGGGTCGGGTCTGCTTCTCGGCGTACTCGGCGTCTCCGTCGGCGACACCCAGCACTTGCTGGATGGAGTCGTCGATGGCGGCCTGGACGGCCTCGTCCTCGAGGAAGCCTTCGATGCCCCCGAAGACCTCCTCGATCTGTGCGACGATCTCGTCAGCGTCCATGTCCGAGAACTCCGTGTTCTGGGCGCGCGTCGTCAGCACCTGCTTGCTTCGGGTGCCGTCGCGGTAGTAGGTGACGCCCTTGCCGCCGTGGTCGTAGATGTACTCGAACACTTCGGCGGCGTCCTCGGTCGTGGAGTCGTTCGGGGCGTTGACCGTCTTCGAGATGGCGGAGTCGACGCCCTCCTGACAGGCCACTTGAATGCCCGCGTGCTGCTTCGCCGAGAGGTCGCCCGTCGTGACGAACAGCTCGCCGATGGCATCGGGCACGGTCGTCAGCCCGTCGACGCCGTCGAACTCGTTGTTGGCCATCTGCTCCTGGGCCTCCTGCTTGACGGCCTCGACGTCGATGTCGTTGTCCTCCAGCGCACGGAGGAAGTAGTCGTCGAACTCCACAAGCATCTCGTCGCCCTGTACGTCGTCGGAGACGTTCTTGTAGTAGGCGACGTTGTAGATCGGTTCACACCCGCCGGTGGTGTTGCCGATCATCGAGGTCGTTCCGGTCGGGGCGATGGTCGTGGTGTTGTGGTTGCGGATGGGGTACCCGTCTTCCCAGTCCGCCGCGTCCTCGCCGGTCTGCTTCTCGAACCAGTCGGAGTAGTCTGTCGGGTTCGCGTACTTGGAGTTCTCCCATTCAGTGAAGACGCCCCGTTCCTCGGCGAGTTCGTGGCTCGCGGCCTTCGACCCGTGGTTGATGTGGCGCATCGTCTGGCGGGCGATTTCGTTGGCCTCCTCGGTCCCGTAGGCGACGCCGAGCTGGATGTACAGCTGGGCAAGGCCCATGATACCGAGGCCGATTTTTCGCATCTCCCGGACCTTCTGCTCGATCTTCTCGACCGGGAAGTCGGACATCGTAACGACGTTTTCGAGGAAGCGGGTGCCGAGTTCGATGCGTCGGTCGAACTCCTCCCAGTCGATGGCGTCCTCGAGGAACGCGTCGATAGCGGCTTCCGTCGAGTCGTACTCGTCGGCGTGGGCCTCCGACCAGACGCGCCAGTCCGGCGCGTCCGTGGCGGCCAGCGTCGAGAGGTTGATGTGTCCGAGGTTACAGGCCTCGTACTCCTCGAGGGGCTGTTCGCCACACGGGTTCGTTGCGAGAATCTCGTGGTCGGGATGCTCCTCAACGTCGAAGGAGTGCTGCTTGTTCACCCGTTCGAGGTAGATAACGCCGGGTTCGCCGTTCTCGTGCGCGCCCTCGACGATGTCGTCCCAGAGTTCCTCGGCCGGAATCGAGAGTTCTTCGCCAACCTCGACGTGTTCGCCGAGGCCGAACATATCGTACAGTTCCTTCGTCTCCTCGGTGGCGATATGCGCTTCGCCTGTCCGTGGGTTCGTGAAGGTGAATTCCTCACCGGCTTTCAGCGCCTCCATGAAGTCGTCGGTGACGCCGACGGAGATGTTGAAGTTCGAAAGGTGACCCTCGACAGCATTCCGGAGGTGCTTTGGCACCTTTCCGCCGTCGTCGATGAGTTCTCGTGCTTCCTCCAGCGCTTCGGCGAAGGAGTTGTGCGTGAAGTCGTCCGGGTCATTCAGGCGCAGCGTCTCGGCGAGCGAGACGTCCTTGTTCTTGGCGTGGATGAACTGGATGACGTCCGGGTGAGAGACGCGCATGACGCCCATCTGTGCGCCACGGCGGGCGCCACCCTGCGCGATCGTCTCGCACATCTGGTCGTAGGTCCGCATGAACGTGATGGGCCCGGAGGCGATGCCGCCAGTCGAGCCGACGGGGTCGCCGTACGGGCGGAGCTTCCAGAACGCATAGCCCATGCCACCGCCGGACTGGAAGACCTGTGCGGCCTCCTTTGCGGTCTGGTGGATGTCGTCGATGTCGTCGCCGGGCGAGTCAACGAAACAGGCGGAAAGCTGCTGGAGTTCGTCGCCGGCGTTCATCAGCGTTGGCGAGTTCGGCATAAAGGAGAGCTGCTCCATCTGTGCCTGGAAGGCGTTGGCGGTCGATTCGACGTGGTCGCGGACGCCCTCGGGCAGTTCCGGCACGACCGTCTCGTAGGCGAACTTGTTGACGTTGTAAACAGAGAGTTCAGTTTCGACGTCGTCGTCGACAGACGTTCCTTTACCGAACACTTCGTCGGCGAGTTCGTCGCGCCGCGGGTGGTCGGGCTTCAATTGCTCGGGCGAGACGCGTACGTCAACATCTTGCTTGTCGGCCTCGAACACAGCCTCGGCGAGCGCAATATTCTTCGCGACACGGTCGAAGAGGTTTTCGGGTTCCTCGATGAGGTCACCGTCGGCATCCTTCCGGAGGTAGCGAGCCGGGAGAATGTTGTGGTAGGCGTTGCCTGTGAGTCGCTCTTCAATAGTGTCACCGTCGGTACGTTTGATCGGGAGCGTGATCTCGTCAGCGGAAAGGTCGCTGTTACTCATCGCCCGCTCCTCCTCCCGACAGCGGCCGTCTGTCGGTCGATACCCCTCGTCGTAGCTACCCGTGATCCTGTCATTTCTGGCGGCGAATACGTAGTCATCGATAGCGTTTAATCCTTCTTGTCTGCGATTCGGCGGCGGCCGTAGCAATCTCCGAAGTCGCGGCTACGGTGTTCGACGAACTGTGCTGGTGACGCGTGAAACGATAGCCGCGTACAACGGAATAGATGCCGTCGACTCTCCTTAATACTGTCTAGACCGAGGTGAAAGTGAAAACCCGACCCCGTGAACCACCAGACGTGAGTGAGATATCCAGTAGAAACTGGTGGGGGTTTGCGGGTGGGGATATGCGCTCACTAACAGTGCGTAGGGAGGTACTGAGGCTGTGTCAGACACTCCGCAGTAGTGCGGTTTTGACAGAACTTGTCTATCAGTCCGTGCGATGTCGTTCTCGTGTTCGTGTACTCTGTTTTGTCCCTGTCCCATCCGAGACGCTGTCCGCTATCGACTTCAGGGGCAGACCGGCTGGAGTGCGAGAGGCGGGACGCTTACAGGCCTGTGGGCCGAAGCAACGTGCGTGCAGTACGATGGGCTCACAAAGGGAATCGCGGTGGTGTTCGGAGGCCTGACAGTCGTCCTGACGGCGGTGGGCCTTGTGATCAATCCTGCGGTGCTCTTTCTGGCGCTCATGTTCGGGGTGTCGACGTATTTCATGTACTACCACCTCAGCGGGAAGATGGCCGCAAGCCTCTACGAGCGGGTCGAGCGACAGGCGGCACAGAACACGGGGAACGCCCGCCGCGGCGGGTTCGGGGCTGGCCCACGGGAGGAATGGGAACCACCGCGGGACGGCCGCCGAGCGCGCCGCTCACGAGCGACCCAGGGCGGTCAACGCCGTCGGCAGGGACGACAGCAGCAGCGACGCCAGACAGCGGGCGGTCGGCAACGCCGACAGCGCGTCCAGTCGTCGGGACCGAGTCCGACAGAGGCCTACAAGCGGTTAGACCTTGACCCGGATGCAGACCAAGGTACTATCAAACGAGCCTATCGAGAGAAAGTCAAGGAGGTCCATCCCGACACTGATGGCGGGAGCGAAAGAGAATTCAAGCGGGTGCAATCGGCCTACGAGACGCTAACCGACGACTGACCGCAACCCACATATCCGACGCTCCAAACCCGAACGTATGGACAGCGACACACCGCCCCTTATCGTGGATATCGACGGGACACTGACCGACGAGAGCCGCGCGCTTGACCCCCATGTTGTGCCGGTCCTCCGGGAGTGGCCCGCACGCGTCGTCATCGCGACTGGCAAAGCGATGCCGTTCCCGATTGCGCTCTGTGAGTTTCTCGGCCGCGACCGGACAGTCGTTGCCGAGAACGGCGGCGTCGTGTTCGTCGAAGCAACCGACGAACTTAGATTGGAAGGCGACCACGAGGCGGCGCTGGCGGTCGGTGATGCCTATCGCGATCTGGGCCACGACCTTGGCTTCGGACAGATAGACCTTGCAAACCGATGGCGCGAGACGGAACTCGTTGTCTCACTCGACAAGCCGCTCGAACCGCTGGAGGAACTGGCCGCGGCGCGCGGACTCGTCGTCCTCGATACCGGCTTCGCTTACCACGTGACAGACCCTGTCGTCGACAAGGGGACGGGGCTTGAAGCGGTGTGTGCGGAGCTGGATCTGGACCCGGCAGAGTTTCTGGCAGTCGGTGACTCGGTGAACGATGCCCAGATGTTCGACCTGGCCGGTGAGGCCGTAGCCGTCGCCAACGCCGATGAAACAGCGCTCGAACGAGCCGACCGGGTGACCGATGCGAGCTACGGCGACGGCTTTCTCGAAGCGGTCGCACCGTATCGGAACTGACCCGTCACATTCGGTGTTTCCAGTTGCTGTTGGAACCGTCGCTACCTGGACTGGCGAACAGGTGACGCCATCGACAGCTCCTACTATCCACGGGGCGGCGTCACACGACCGCAAACCCCGTTTAGCGGCTCAGTCCACGAGCGGTCTGGCTTCGCCTTTAGGTATAAATATCCGTCCAGCCGCTACTGTGAGAGACACACTCAGTCACCGGATTCAGGAGCGCTCTGGAACCGTAAATCCGGGGAAGGCTTATGTCTACCCCACAGTAACGGGAGGATATGAGCCCCGACCGGGCTGTCCTCCGGCGCGCGCTTGACCGCGGTGAACGGGAGGGCGGCAGCGTCGAGTTCAAAGAACGGCTCACCGAGAATCTTCACCTGTCCGAGGGGCGACTCGAATCCCTCACAGCGCAACTCCGCCACCGCGTTCTCTCCGGGGATGGGGAGGCGACGTACGTCGTTGGCGTCACCGACGATGGCGGTCTCGCCGGTATCTCGCCGGCGGAGTTCTCCGAGTCGATGGACGTACTCAGTCTGCTGGCAGAGGAAGCCGGCGCACACATCGAGGATGTCAAAACGTGGGGCGTCGACGGCGTCTCGGACGACGGGTCGACCGACACAGACGGTATCGTAGGCGTCGCGACGGTCTCCGAAGGGTCGGTCCTCGCGGACGACGATCACATTGTCGTGGGAACCGCCGGGCACGTCGACCACGGCAAGTCAACCCTCGTGGGGTCGCTGGTCACCGGCGACGCCGACGACGGCGAAGGCGGGACACGTGGCTTTCTGGATGTGCAGCCACACGAGGTCGAGCGAGGCCTCTCGGCGGACCTTTCATACGGCGTCTACGGCTTTGACGAGGCCGGGGAGCCGATTCGCATGGACAACCCGCACCGAAAGGACGACCGGGCGCGGGTCGTCGAAGAATCCGACCGACTCGTCTCCTTCGTCGACACCGTGGGTCACGAGCCGTGGCTCCGGACGACGATCCGCGGCCTCGTCGGCCAGAAGCTCGACTACGGCCTTCTGACCGTCGCAGCCGACGACGGAGTGACCGAGACGACGCGCGAACATCTCGGCATCCTGCTGGCGACGGACCTCCCCACAATTGTTGCCATCACCAAAACTGACCTTGTCGACGGAGAACGGGTCGCCGAAGTCGAACGCTCAGTCGAGCAGGCATTGCGAGAGGTCGACAAGACGCCGCTCCGGGTGGAGCGCCACGGCGTCGACACGGCTATCGACGAAATTTCTGAAACCGTTGTTCCCGTCGTCACCACCAGCGCCGTCACCAAGGCAGGGCTGGACGCTCTTGATGAGATGTTCGAGGCGCTGCCAAAGACCGCCGGTGAGGTAGGTGACTTCCGAATGTATGTCGACCGAACGTACAACGTTCAGGGGGTCGGCGCGGTCGCCTCCGGCACGATCAAATCCGGCGAAGTCGAGGCTGGCGACGAACTGCTGCTCGGGCCGATGCAGGACGGGAGCTTCCGGGAGGTCGAAGTCCGGTCCATCGAGATGCACTACCACCGGGTCGACGAGGCCAAGGCCGGTCGCATCGTCGGCATCGCGCTGAAGGGCGTCCGCGAGGCGGATATCGAGCGTGGGATGGTCCTGCTGCCGAGCGACGCGGACCCGTCGCCGGTGCAGGAGTTCGAGGCCGAGGTGATGGTGTTGAACCACCCGACCCGCATCGGCGACGGGTACGAGCCCGTGGTTCACCTCGAAACGGTCAGCGAGGCCGCGGCCTTCTACCCGGAGGGCGGGCAGTTGCTCCCGGGCGACGCCGGCAAGACCCGAGTCCGGTTCAAGTTCCGCTCTTATCTCGTCGAAGAGGGCCAGAAGTTCGTCTTCCGCGAGGGGAGTTCGAAGGGCGTTGGGACGGTCACCGACACCGACCCTGCGGAGTAGCGACCCGCCGTCTCCAGTCCCTCTTCTCACCGATCCGCGCCGTCTCCGGTCGGTAACCTATAGCCGTCGTCCGTTTTTTCGGCGAGCCCGAACAGCACGGCCCATTCCAGTAGATTCACCGTGCGCTCCCGCCAGACGGCTTCCCAGTCGGTGTGGCGTTCACGTTCCCAGCGAGGAATCTCAGCCCGAAGTGCACCGAAGGCAGCATCACTATCTCTCGGCTCCGAACTGAGAGCGGCGAGGAGCACGTCGACGCCGAAGACAGATTTCTTGAACGTTGTCGCGAGGTCCGTCCGGTCGAAGTCCTCCCTCGTCCTGTAGTAGCCCCGTTCGCTCTCGGCAACCAGTCCCAGCGCCTGCAGGAACACGAGGTACTTCTGGGCCGTTTCGCGGTCAGACACGTCGGTAGCCATCTGTATCGCCCGACAACAGTCCGCCTCGCTGTCAGGGACAAGCGGAAGCGCCTCTCTTGCGGTTTCCAGAAACGAGCGCGAACGGGCCGGCGGCGCGACCTTGTAGCGCATACCTGATTACAGGCCGAAGCTCTCGGCTAGCACGTTCTCGCTCGTCTCACCGACGACGTGCGTGTCGCCGCCGACAACATCGATGGTGACCGCCGCGGGGCCGAACAGTTCGACAGGAAGCTCCGCGAAGTCCCAGTCCACGTCCTCAAAGACGCCTTCGAGCGGCTCGCCATATTCTCGGGCCGCGATGGAGGGAACCTCGTCGAAGCGGTCGAAGGACTCGTCGACGGTGAGGTGGACCTCGCTGCCGTAGGCGAGTGCGTCTGTGGTCCGAGCCATCGCAGTCGCTTCGTCATCGGCGACCGGCGCGACCGGCGCGCGACCACTGGCCGACAGCACCGACACCGGGTCGAAGCCGAGTTCGGCAAGCCGGAAGACGGCCAGTTCGGCGGCTCGGGCCGCGGCGACGACGCTCCCGGTGACACTCGCCGTCGCGAATGACGGCAGGAACACGCCGGTCTCGGGGACGCCGGTGCGCTCGGCGACCTGGCTCGCGACGGCCTCATCCGGCAGTTCGTCGGTCTCTAGAGCCAGCACAGCGAAGTCGGCGTCCTCGCGGTAGCCGATGCGCTGGAAGGCCTCCTCCTCTGCGACGAGCGCGCGTGCGGGACCGCTCCCGAGCGCCTCGAAGCCATCGGTGGCCAGCTCCCAGCCGCCCTTCTGCGAGCACAGCAGAGCCAGTGCCGGATGGTCTGTCGACAGTTCAACGTGGTTCAGCGGCGCGCCGCTGATGGTGTCCATCGTTGACTGGACCGTCGCCAGCCCGGCCGTCTGGATTTCCGCGAGTAGCATGCCGGCCTCGACAGCGCCGGGGACCTCGACGCCGAAGTCCAGCACCGCGGCGTCACCCTCCAGCGCGTGTACGTCTATCGTGAGTTCGTCGGCAAAGTCGATGGCCTCGTCAACGAGCTCCGTGGCCATCCGATTGAGACTATCCATACGCCGTCTTTGGCACCCTTCCCTTTAATCTCCGCCTTCGGCCGCGTCGCTTCTGGCCGCCCGACCCAGATGCTCCTCGACGGCGTCGACCTTATCTCGCGCCTGCTGGTCAACGGTTCGCTTGTCGTCGATCTTCAAGAACGTACTCACGCGGTCGGTCTGCTCGCCGACAGCCTCGTGAGCGGCGTGGGTAGCCGCGAACAGTTCCTTGCTGTCCTCCGCTTCGATGATAGTCCCCATTGGTGTCGTCTCGTACTCGACGTCGAACGCCTCCAGCGCCGCGACGGCGTCAGCGACGTACGAGGACATGCTGCCTTCGATGACCGGTGCGACCGAGAGAAACCCTATGCAGGTCATACTGGCTCCACGCGCGCCCGAGACCTAACCGCTGTGGTACTCGCGTCACGTTTCCAGTATCAGACTGGTGGAAAGAAACTGCCGCTGTTCGGAACGCTTACTCGCCTTCTTCGACCGGTGCCCCGCGAGCGTTCGTCTTGACGCTCTGGAGCCCCTGCTTCGCTTTCTGCTTGGAGGCGTAGCCCTGCCCGCAGTCGGCGATTATCTCTCCGTTGTCGTGGCGGAGGCGCCAGCGCGCTTTCCCTTCGCTGTCTTTGAATAGCTCGAACGTCGCCTTGCTGCCGCCGTCGTCGGGGGTATCCTCGTCTTTCGACTCGTCGACGACGTACGCGCCGGGCGCATTGGATTTGACGCTTTCGAGCCCCTGCTCGGCCTTCTGTTTGGAGGCGTAGCCCTCCCCACTGTCGGCGATGATGTTGCCGTTGTCGTGGCGAAGCCGCCAGCGGTACTGCTCGGCGCTGTCCTCGTACACCTCGAACGTGGCCTTGCTCGCAGCCACATCGGTCGCCACCGCTCCATCGTCCTCATCCCATTCCATATCGATTTCAAGCGTGACAGTCCCGTCCTCTCGTTCGACCTCGACCTCGAACTCGGATTCAGCCGGCGGCGTGACTGTTACGGTCTGCTCCTCATCTGCGGGGGCTGGCTCACCGCGGCTGAGCCTGTTCGCCAGCCGTCGGAAGTACGACGCGATCCCTCTTCGACTCCGTGTTTCCTGTGACTCGTGGACTGTCTCGTCTGTCATACAATCGGACTGTCGATGGGGTAACAAATAATGGTACGCCTCAGTCACAGAGTGACACTGGCGCCACTGAGCGGCCTATCCATCAGTAAACACTGTAGACGCGATAAGACGCATCGCTTGTGGACTTGAAATCAGAGAAATGCGCTGGCTGGGATTTGAACCCAGGTTGTGACCATGGCAAGGTCACGTGATACCAACTACACTACCAGCGCTTGCTTCGTTTGCCCTGACCTTCACGACCGGTGGTCGCTCAGTGCCAGCGTGCAACGCCTTGTTGCAATCAAATCTGGCGGGGGTGAGAGTAAAAAGCCTTCCGTTTTCCGGGGAAAATCGTGGGAAGTGAGGGCAATCACCGCCCCGCCTGAGCGCGGGATCATGTGATGGCGTCACGAGACATGGCCTTTCGGAAGCGGCAAAACAGTGAATGCGTGCATCGGTCCCGAACCGGCATGACGGACCATGTGAACGCGACGCATCGCGAACGCGAAACGGGGGCTTTTTAAGCCCTGGAAAGGGAGATATCGGCACAGTCTAGTGGCGCGACGTGGAAGCGTCACGGCATGACGACCAGCGTACTCGTGCCGTCTTCCCTCGCACGGGAAGCCGAAGACAGACGCGAGGCAACTCGCAAGCTCGGTTACGTGGCCCGCGCGGCCGCGGTCTACCGGGTTGATCGGCTGACAGTGTACCCCGACCCTGACGGGGCGGGCAAATGGGAAGACGGGTTCGTCGAAACCGTGCTGCGGTACGCCGCGACGCCCCCGCACCTCCGAAAGGAGATGTGGGGTAAGCGGGACGAACTGGAGTACGTCGGCGTCCTGCCGCCGCTCCGCGTGCGTTCACAGACCGGCTCCGGATCTGAGGGTTCGGGGTCGTTAAGACAGGGAATCGTGACCGAGGTCGGAGCTGATGGGCGCGTCCGGGTCAATTGCGGCATGCAACACCCGATCTCCCTTCCCGTCCCAGCGGATATGGACGTGGAACAGGGGGAGCGCGTGACCGTCAGGGTCTCTTCGCGACGGCCGGTCCGGGCGAAACTCGTCGACGCCCCCACAACGGGATTCGACGTTGTCGCCGCGGACCTCGATGCGGCACTCTCGCGCGACGATGCCGGGCTCACTATCGCGTCCTCGCGATACGGCGAGCCGGTAACGTCGACCCGTCTCGGCCAGCTGGCCGAGCGGCGCGACGCCGAGGGCGGCATGACCGTCGCCTTCGGGGCACCCGAGCGCGGGTTACCGTCGATACTCGACGTTGCCCCGGACGCCGTCGGGGGAGACCAGACGAGCGACGAACCAGAAGGGTTCGACCTCTGGCTGAATACGGTTCCGAACCAGGGCAGTGAGGTTGTGCGAACGGAAGAAGCTCTGTTCGCCTCCCTCACCTGTCTAACCCTCACGGAGTAAACGAATGCCACAACCAAGCAGACCACGCAAAGGCTCGCTGGGCTTCGGCCCGCGCAAGCGCTCGACGAGCGAGACGCCTCGCTTCAACAGCTGGCCGTCTGACGACGGGCAGCCGGGCGTCCAAGGGTTCGCCGGCTACAAGGCAGGCATGACTCACGTTGTGCTTGTCAACGACGAACCTAACTCCCCCCGCGAGGGGATGGAGGAGACTGTCCCGGTGACAGTCATCGAGACGCCGCCGATGCGCGCCGTCGCCCTGCGAGCGTACGAAGACACGCCGTACGGTCAGCGTCCGCTGACGGAAGTCTGGACCGACGAGTTCCACTCGGAACTCGACCGGACCCTAGACGTTCCGGAGGACCACGACCCGGACGCTGCTGAGGAACAGATACGCGACGCACACGAGGCCGGTGACCTCGGGGACCTGCGACTCATTACGCACACCGTCCCCGACGCCGTCCCGAGCGTCCCGAAGAAAAAGCCCGACGTGATGGAGACTCGCGTCGGCGGTGGGTCCGTTTCGGACCGCCTCGACCACGCCCTCGACCTCGTCGAGGACGGTGGCGAACACGCCATGAACGACATCTTCCGCGCCGGCGAGTACGCCGACGTGGCCGGTGTCACGAAAGGCAAAGGGACACAGGGTCCCGTCAAGCGGTGGGGCGTCCAGAAACGGAAAGGCAAGCACGCCCGCCAGGGATGGCGCCGACGGATCGGCAACCTCGGTCCGTGGAACCCGTCCCGCGTGCGCTCAACGGTCCCCCAGCAGGGGCAGACCGGCTACCACCAGCGCACCGAGCTTAACAAGCGTCTCATCGACATCGGCGAGGGCGACGAGCCCACCGTCGATGGCGGCTTCGTCAACTACGGCGAGGTCGATGGGCCGTACACGCTCGTGAAGGGCTCCGTGCCCGGTCCGGACAAGCGCCTGGTGCGCTTCCGGCCCGCGGTGCGTCCGAACGACCAGCCGCGCCTCGACCCCGAGGTGCGCTACGTCTCCAACGAATCGAACCAGGGATAACCTATGCAGGCAACAATCTACGACCTGGACGGCAACACAGACGGCGAGGTCGACCTGCCGGACGTCTTCGAGACGCCGGTTCGGTCCGACCTCATCGGCAAAGCTGTACGTGCCGCACAGGCCAACCGAAAGCAGGACTACGGGTCCGACGAGTACGCCGGCCTCCGAACGCCGGCAGAGTCCTTCGGTAGCGGCCGCGGGCAGGCACACATCCCGAAGCAGGACGGTCGTGCCCGCCGCGTCCCGCAGGCGGTCAAAGGGCGAAGTGCCCACCCGCCAAAAACAGAGAAGGACCGCTCGCTCGACCTCAACGACAAGGAACGGCAGCTGGCCGTTCGCTCGGCGCTGGCCGCGACGGCCGACGCCGACCTCGTCGCCGACCGCGGCCACGAGTTCGACCGTGACGAAGTGCCCGTCGTCGTCTCCGACGACTTCGAGGACCTCGTCAAGACGCAGGAAGTCGTCTCGCTGCTGGAGGCGCTCGATGTCCACGCGGACATCGACCGCGCCGACGAGACGAAGATCAAGGCTGGACAGGGTTCGGCCCGTGGACGGAAGTACCGTCGTCCCGCCTCGATTCTCTTCGTGACCAGCGACGAGCCGTCGACGGCCGCCCGCAACCTTGCGGGGGCCGACGTGGCAACCGCCAGCGAGGTCAACACGGAAGACCTCGCGCCTGGCGGCGCGCCCGGTCGACTCACCATCTTCACGGAATCCGCACTCGCGGAGGTGGCCGAGCGATGAGCTGGGATGTCATCAAACACCCACACGTCACTGAGAAAGCCATGAATGACATGGACTTCCAGAACAAGCTCCAGTTCGCCGTCGATGACCGCGCCTCCAAGGGCGAGGTCGCCGACGCCGTCGAGGAGCAGTACGACGTGACAGTCGAACAGGTCAACACGCAGAACACGATGGACGGCGAGAAGAAGGCCGTCGTTCGCCTCTCCGAGGACGACGACGCCCAGGAAGTCGCCTCCAGAATTGGGGTGTTCTAACGATGGGACGACGAATCCAAGGACAACGGCGCGGCCGCGGGACCTCCACGTTCCGTGCTCCGTCGCACCGTTACAAGGCTGATCTGGAGCACCGCAAGGTCGAGGACGGCGACGTCGTTGCCGGCACGGTCGTTGACATCGAGCACGACCCTGCCCGGTCGGCCCCGGTCGCCGCCGTCGAGTTCGAAGACGGCGACCGACGACTCATCCTCGCGCCGGAAGGCGTCGGGGTGGGCGACGAGCTGCAGGTCGGCGTCAGCGCCGAGATCGCACCCGGGAACACGCTCCCGCTGGCCGAGATCCCAGAGGGGGTCCCGGTGTGCAACGTCGAATCCAGCTCCGGTGACGGTGGGAAGTTCGCCCGCGCGTCGGGTGTCAACGCCCAGCTGCTCACCCACGACCGCAACGTCGCGGTCGTCAAGCTTCCTTCTGGGGAGATGAAGCGGCTTGACCCGCAGTGCCGCGCCACCATCGGCGTCGTTGCCGGTGGCGGCCGAACTGACAAGCCGTTCGTGAAGGCTGGCAACAAGCATCACAAGATGAAAGCGCGAGGGACGAAGTGGCCTAACGTCCGCGGTGTGGCGATGAACGCCGTCGACCACCCGTTCGGTGGTGGCGGACGCCAGCACCCCGGCAAGCCCAAGTCCATCTCGCGGAACGCCCCGCCTGGCCGTAAGGTCGGGGACATCGCCTCGAAGCGAACAGGTCGAGGTGGCAACGAATGAGCTCAGAATATCAAATCGGCCACGAAGGAGAGTTCTCCTTCCGCGGCCACACGCTCGACGAGCTGCAGGAGATGGAGCTCGAGGAAGTCGCGGAACTGCTCCCCGCTCGACAGCGGCGAAGTATCGTACGCGGCCTGACCGAGGAGAAACACAAGCTCCTCGAAAAGGCCCGCGAGGCCGGCGAAGAGGAGACAGCCAACGACCCGATCCGGACCCACCTGCGCGACATGCCGGTGGTTCCGGAGATGGTCGGGCTGACCTTCGCCGTCCACGACGGCCAGAACTTCGAGCGTGTCAAAGTCGAGCCCGAGATGCTCGGCCACTACCTCGGTGAGTTCCAGCTCACCCGGAGTAGCGTCGAACACGGTCAGGCCGGTATCGGAGCGACACGCTCCTCGAAGTTCGTACCGCTCAAATAATCATGGGAATCAGTTACTCAGTCGAAGCCGACCCGGACACGACGGCCAAAGCGATGCTCCGGGAGCGGCAGATGAGCTTCAAGCACAGCAAGGCCATCGCCCGCGAGATCAAGGGCAAAACGGCCGGCGAGGCTGTCGACTACCTCGAGGCAGTTATCGAGGGCGACCAGCCCGTTCCGTTCAAACAGCACAACTCGGGCGTCGGCCACAAACGCAAGGTCGACGGCTGGGACGCCGGACGCTATCCGGAGAAGGCCAGCAAGGCCTTCATCGACCTGCTCGAGAACGCGGTCGGCAACGCCGACCATCAGGGCTTCGACGGTGAGGCCATGACGATCACGCACGTCGCCGCCCACAAGGTCGGCGAGCAGCAGGGTCGCAAGCCCCGAGCGATGGGGCGTGCCTCGGCGTGGAACAGCCCGCAGGTCGACGTCGAACTCATCCTCGAAGAGCCGGAGGTCGAAGACTAATGGCCGACGAACAACAGTTCATCGAGGACGGACTCCAGCGGACCCAGATCGACGAGTTCTTCGCAGAGGAACTCGGTCGAGCTGGCTATGGCGGCATGGATGTCGCCAAGACGCCGATGGGGACCCAGATCGTGCTCAAAGCCGAGAAGCCAGGAATGGTCATCGGCAAGGGCGGGAAGAACATCCGGAAGATCACGACGGAACTCGAGGACCGATTCAACCTCGATGACCCGCAGGTCGACGTGCAGGAAGTCGACGAGCCGGACCTCAACGCCCGCATCGTCGCGGACCGACTGGCCAACGCACTCGAGCGTGGCTGGTACTTCCGCAAAGCGGGCCACACCACCATCGACCGCATCATGGAGTCGGGCGCACTCGGCGCAGAGATCGTCCTCTCCGGAAAGGTCACTGGTGCACGCTCACGCGTTGAGAAGTTCAACCGTGGCTACGTCAAGCACAACGGTGAACCCGCAGAGGAGATCGTCGACAGCGGCGTCGGCGTCGCCGTGATGAAGCTCGGTACCATCGGGGTCCGAGTCAAGATCATCCCGCCGGACGCGGAACTCCCCGACGACTTCGAGATCTACGAGGATGTCGACGTCGAGGACTACGTGGCCGACACCGACGGCGAGTCCGTCGAGGAACTCCTCGAAGGCGAACCCGAAGACAGCGAGACGGCGGAAGAACTCGACGAAGACGTGGCCGCCGGGGCCGACGACGACTCCGAGACAGACGAGGAGTTCGTCGACGAGGAGATCGTCGAGGAAGACGTCGAAGTCCCGACTGACGAAGATGTTGAGGACGTTGACGTCGACGAACTCGAAGACGCTGTCGACGAGGAACTTGACGAGGACGTCGAGGCAGAAGCCGAAGAGCTGATGGACGAAATGGATGAGGAGGACGACGACGAATGACTGTCCTCCACGTCCAAGAGATTCGGGACATGACGCCCGCCGAACGCGAGGCGGAACTCGACGACCTGAAGACCGAACTACTGAACGCCCGGGCCGTCCAGGCCGCGGGTGGTGCACCGGAGAACCCCGGTCGCATCAAGGAGCTGCGGAAGGCCATCGCCCGAATCAAGACGATTCAGGGCGAAGAAGGCGACCTGCAGGAGAACGAATAATGCCACTGACACCCGAGACGCTCCCACGACACGAACTCGTCGGCCTCGACTGCGAGGTCGTCGCGGCGTCCAATCCGGACGTCATCGGTATCAGCGGAACTGTCGTCATGGAGACGACACAGATGCTGACTCTCGAGGGTGCCGACCGGGTGTGGCACGTGCCGAAGGACAGCGCGACGTTCGCGTTCGACCTGTCGACCGAGACAGTTCTCGTCGACGGCGACCGACTCGTCGCGCGTCCCGCTCGTCGCACAGAGAACACAGGAGATTCACTATGGCGCTAGGACTGAACGTACAGGAACCGGAGGAAACCTGTGCCGATCAGAACTGCCCGTTCCACGGAGAGCTCTCCGTGCGCGGACAGACACTGAACGGCGAGGTAGCCTCCACTGACATGGAGAAGACCGTTGTCGTCGAGCGCGAGTACGACGTGAAGGTGCCGAAATACGACCGCTTCATGAAGCGGCGGAGCCGCGTTCCGGCTCACGCACCCGATTGTCTCGACCTCGCGGTCGGTGACACGGTCACGATAGCAGAGTGTCGACCGCTCTCGAAAACGAAAAGCCACGTCGTCGTTGGCGTGGTCGCCGACGAACAGGACGGTGATGCCTGATGGAAGCACTCGGTGCTGACGTCACGCAAGGCCTGGAGAAGGGCTCGCTCATCACGTGTGCGGACAACACGGGAGCGCGCGAACTCAAGGTCATTTCCGTCCACGGCTACTCGGGAACGAAGAACCGCCACCCCAAAGCTGGGCTGGGCGACAAGATCACGGTCTCGGTCACCAAGGGGACGCCCGAAATGCGTCGCCAGGTGCTCGAAGCCGTCGTCGTCCGCCAGCGAAAGCCGATCCGTCGACCCGACGGCACCCGCGTCAAGTTCGAAGACAACGCGGCCGTCATCGTCGACGAGAACGAGGACCCGCGCGGGACCGAGCTGAAAGGTCCCATCGCACGGGAAGTCGCACAGCGATTCGGCAGTGTGGCATCAGCAGCGACGATGATTGTATAGAACCATGAGCAAGCAACCAGACAAACAACGCAAGAGTCAACGACGTGCCCCGCTTCACGAGCGGCACAAGCAGGTCCGGGCGACGCTGTCTGCCGACCTCCGAGAGGAGTACGGTCAGCGAAACGTCCGCGTCAACGCCGGTGACACCGTCGAGGTGCTCCGTGGCGACTTCGCCGACGAGGAAGGCGAAGTCATCAACGTGGACCTCGACAAGGCTGTCATCCACGTCGAAGACGTCACGCTCGAGAAGACGGACGGCGAGGAAGTCCCGCGACCGCTGGACACCTCGAACGTCCGCGTGACGGACATAGACCTCGAAGACGAGAAGCGCGAGGCGCGTCTCGAATCGGAGGATGATTCCGCATGAGTAACCACCAGAAGCGACTCTCGGTGCCGAACAGTTGGCCCGTAGAGCGCAAGACTGCGACGTTTACGGTGAAAGCCGGCGCCGGCCCGCACGGTGAGGATGGGGTTCCCCTACTCATCGTCCTTCGGGACGTGCTCGGCTACGCCGACAACCGCAAAGAAGCCCGCTACGCCCTCAACGAGGACAACGTCCTCATCAACGGGAAGGCCATTTCCGACGAGGAACGCCCTGTCGGGATGTTCGACATCCTGGCCTTCACCGAGCGCGAGGAGTACTACCGCGTGTTCCCCGGCGAGGGTGGTCGGCTGGCGCTGACCGCAATCGACCCGGACGCGGCCCAGTCCAAGCTCGGAAAGATCGCTACCAAGACGCACGTCTCTGGTGGCGACGTCCAGCTGGGTCTCCACGACGGTGAGACGCTCATCGTCGAGGACGACCAGACCTACGATGCTGGCGACTCCATCGTCGTCGGCAACGAGGACGGCGAAATCGTCGCCCACTTCGAGTACCAAGAGGGCGCGCTCGTCACCGCCGTTGACGGCGCCCACGCGGGCGAAGTCGGCGAAGTCGAGGAGATTCAGGTGACGCCGGGTTCGGCCCAGAACAACGTGATCGTCTCGCAGGACGAGGGCGAAGGCTTCGAGACAGTCGAAGAGTACGTCGTCGTCATCGACGAGAACTTCACGGGTGATGATGAATGAGCTCCGAGAGTGAGTCCGGCGGCGACTTCCACGAGATGCGCGAACCGCGCATCGAGAAGGTCGTCGTTCACATGGGTATCGGCCACGGTGGCCGCGACCTTGCCAATGCAGAGGACATCCTCGGGGAGATCACCGGGCAGACGCCGGTACGAACGAAGGCCAAGCGGACTGTCGGCGAGTTCGACATCCGCGAGGGCGACCCCATCGGTGCGAAGGTCACCCTCCGTGACGAGATGGCTGAAGAGTTCCTCCAGACGGCGCTGCCGCTCGCTGAACTGGCGACGAGTCAGTTCGACGATACCGGCAACTTCAGCTTCGGCGTCGAGGAACACACCGAGTTCCCGAGCCAGGAGTATGACCCGAGCATCGGAATCTACGGGCTGGACGTGACGGTTAACCTCGTCCGACCCGGCTACCGCGTCGCAAAGCGCGACAAGGCGTCGCGCTCGATTCCGACGAAGCATCGACTCAATCCGGCGGACGCCGTCGCCTTCATCGAGTCGACCTACGACGTGGAGGTGAGCGAATGAGCGAAAGTGAAACCACAGACGAGCCCGATTCCGAGACGGCATCCAGTGAGCGAACTGGCCAGCTCGAGTCCTGTCAGCGCTGCGGTCGCGAACAGGGACTCGTCGGCAAGTACGACATCTGGCTGTGCCGCCAGTGCTTCCGCGAGATTTCGCGGGGCATGGGCTTCAGGAAGTACAGCTAACAATGACAGGGAACGACCCATTTGCCAACGCACTGTCGGCGCTTAACAACGCCGAAAGCGTCGGGCACCTGAGCAGACAGTATCGCCAGCTTCGAACGAGATCGGCAGCGTCCTCGAGGTCTTCTACGACCGCGGGTACATCGACGGATTCAGTTTCGTCGACGACGGCAAAGCCGGCGAGTTCGAAGTTGAACTGAAAGGAGCCATCAACGAGTGTGGCCCGGTCAAGCCCCGCTACTCTGCGGGCGCAGACGAGTTCGAGAAGTGGGAGAAGCGGTTCCTCCCCGCCCGTGACTACGGGACCCTCGTCGTGACGACCAGCCACGGCATCATGAGCCACTACGAGGCTCGTGAGCAGGGCGTTGGTGGCCAAGTCATCGCGTACGTATACTAACAATGCCACGAGTAGAACTGGAGATTCCGGAGGACGTGGACGCCGAGCAGGACCATCTCGACATCACCGTCGAGGGGGACAACGGCAGCGTCACGCGTCGGCTCTGGTACCCTGACATCGACGTGTCCGTCGACGGCGACACGGTCGTCATCGAATCCGATGAGGACAACGCCAAGACGATGTCGACGATCGGTACCTTCCAGAGCCACATCGAGAATATGTTCCACGGCGTGACCGAGGGCTGGGAGTACGGTATGGAGGTCTTTTACTCTCACTTCCCGATGCAGGTCGACGTCGAGGGTGACGAAGTCGTCATCGAGAACTTCCTGGGCGAGAAGGCCCCCCGCCGCACGACGATCCACGGCGACACGGACGTCGAAATCGACGGCGAGGAGCTGACCATCAGCGGTCCCGACATCGAAGCCGTCGGTCAGACCGCCGCGGACATCGAGCAGCTCACGCGCATCAACGACAAGGACGTGCGCGTGTTTCAGGACGGGGTGTACATCACCCGCAAACCGAACCGAGGTGACGCCTGATGGCGGACAACGATGAAGACGTCGAGGCAGAGGAAGCGTACACCGAACTGACCGACATCAGCGGCGTCGGCCCGTCCAAGGCGGAGTCACTCCGCGAGGCCGGCTTCGACTCGGTCGAAGACGTTCGTGGTGCCGACCAAGACGCGCTCGCCGATGTCAGCGGTATCGGGAACGCGCTGGCGGCCCGAATCAAGGCCGACGTCGGCGGACTCGAAGTCGAGTCCGAGACCGAAGCCGAAGTTGAAGAGGAAGGCAGCGAGGAAGCGCCCGACGAGGACGTGGAGACGGAACTCCAGGCCCGCGGGCTCTCTGAGAAGACGCCGGACCTCTCCGACGAGGATGCGCGGCTACTGACCCAGCGACACCGGGTCGGCAAGCCGCAGTTCAACCGCCAAGATCACCACAAGAAAAAGCGCGTCTCGACCTCGTGGCGCAAGCCCCGCGGCCAGCTCTCGAAGCAGCGCCGCGGCATCAAGGGTAAGGGCGACACGGTCGGGGCGGGCTTCCGCTCGCCGACCGCGGTTCGCGGCAAGCACCCGTCCGGCTTCGAGGAGGTTCGCGTGCACAACGTGGACGACCTCGAAGGCGTCGACGGCGATACAGAGGCCGTTCGGATCGCCTCGAAGGTCGGTGCTCGCAAGCGCGAGCGAATCGAAGAGGAAGCCGAGGACGCGGGCATCCGCGTGCTCAACCCCACCTACGTCGAAGTCGAGGTGAGTGAGTGATGACTGATCTCTCCGCACAGAAGCGACTCGCGGCAGACGTCCTTGACGTCGGGAAGAACCGCGTCTGGTTCAACCCCGAGCGACAGGGCGACATCGCTGACGCGATTACCCGTGAGGACGTTCGCGAACTGGTTGATGAGGGCGCCATTCAGGCGAAAGACAAGAAAGGCAACTCTCGTGGACGCGCCCGGGAGCGCCAGAAGAAGCGTGCGTACGGCCACCAGAAGGGAGCCGGTTCCCGGAAGGGCAAGGCAGGCGCACGGCAGAACTCCAAGGAGGACTGGGAGTCACGTATCCGCGCACAACGGACGAAGCTGCGCGAACTGCGTGACGAGGGAACGCTTTCGAGTTCGCAGTACCGCGACCTGTACGACAAGGCCGGCGGTGGCGAGTTCGACAGCGTTGCCGATCTCGAACGTTACATCGACGCAAACCACGGTGACGCATAATGGCGACAGGACCACGATATAAAGTACCGATGCGGCGACGCCGCGAGGCCAGAACCGATTACCATCAGCGGTTGCGCCTGTTGAAATCCGGTAAGCCACGTCTCGTTGCTCGAAAGAGCAATAAACACGTCAGGGCGCAGCTGGTGACGCTTGGCCCCAATGGCGATGACACTCTCGCGTCCGCTCACTCGAGCGACCTCGCCGAGTACGGCTGGGAGGCCCCGACGGGCAACATGCCCTCGGCGTACCTCACCGGTCTACTCGCCGGGCTTCGCGCGAAGGAAGCGGGTATCGAGGAGGCAGTGCTTGACATCGGACTCAACAGCCCGACCCCCGGAAGCAAAGTATTCGCAATACAGGAAGGCGCAATTGACGCCGGCCTGGACATTCCGCACAATGACGACGTACTCGCGGACTGGCAGCGCACGCGCGGTGCCCACATCGCCGAGTACGACGAGCAGCTTGAAGAGCCGCTGTACAGCGGCGACTTCGACGCTGCAGACCTCCCGGAGCACTTCGACGAGCTCCGAGAGACCCTACTGGACGGTGACATCGAACTATGAGTGCTAACAACGGATGGGAGCCACGGACACGCCTCGGCAAGCAGGTTGTCGAGGGCGAAATCGACTCCATGCAGGAGGCGCTGAACTCCGGACTCCCGCTGAAAGAATCGGAAGTCGTCGACCAGCTCGTTCCCGACCTGGAAGACGAAGTGCTGGACATCAACATGGTCCAGCGGATGACAGACTCCGGCCGCCGCGTGAAGTTCCGCTGCGTGGTCGCCGTTGGCAACCGCGACGGTCTCATCGGCTACGCCGAAGGGCGTGACGATCAGGTCGGCGGTGCCATCCAGAAAGCCATCGACATCGCGAAGCTGAACATCATCGATGTCTCCCGCGGCTGCGGGTCCTGGGAGTGTGGCTGTGGCCGTCCGCACACGGTCGCGCTGCGCACCGAGGGCAAGGCCGGGAGCGTCGAGGTCGAGCTCCAGCCGGCCCCGCGCGGGCTGGGCCTCGCAGGCGGAGAGACCGTCCGCAAGGTGCTCGAACTCGCCGGTATCGAAGACATCTGGACACGCAGTAGCGGGAACACGCGCACCACGGTCAACTTCGCAAAGGCGACGTTCAACGCCCTGCAGAACACGGCCGAGGCGCGCGTCCCCGAGCGAACCTTCGAGAAACGAGAGGTGATCGAGTGATGCACGCGCTCGTCCAGCTCCGTGGCGAAGTCAACATGCATACCGACATCCAGGACACGCTGGAGATGCTCAACATCCACCACGTGAACCACTGCACGCTCGTCCCTGAGACGGACGCCTACCGCGGCATGGTGGCGAAGGTCAACGACTTCGTCGCCTTCGGCGAGCCGAGCCAGGAGACGCTGGAGACAGTCCTGGCGACGCGTGCCGAGCCACTTGAGGGCGACGCCGACGTGGACGACGAGTGGGTCGCCGAGCACACGGATTACGACGACATCTCCGGGCTCGCGTTCGCGCTCCTCTCCGAGGAGACGACGCTGCGCGAGCAGGGTCTGTCCCCGACGCTTCGTCTCCACCCGCCCCGTGGCGGCCACGACGGCGTCAAACACCCCGTCAAGGAGGGCGGGCAGCTCGGGAAACACGAGACCGAGGGAATCGACGAACTCCTGGAGGCGATGCGATAATGACGAGCAAAAAGAAACGACAGCGCGGCTCGCGCACGCACGGCGGCGGCTCACACAAGAACCGACGTGGTGCCGGCCATCGCGGTGGTCGCGGTGCTGCAGGCCGTGACAAGCACGAGTTCCACAACCACGAACCGCTCGGCAAGAGCGGCTTCAAGCGCCCGCAGAAGGTGCAGGAAGAGGCCGCAACTATCGACGTTCGCGAGATCGACGAGAATGTCACGCTGCTGGCTGCAGATGACGTCGCTGAAGTCGAAGACGGTGGCTTCCGCGTCGATGTCCGTGATGTGGTCGAAGAGTCCGACGACGCCGATTACGTGAAAGTACTCGGTGCGGGCCAGGTTCGCCACGAACTCACGCTCATCGCCGACGACTTCTCCGAGGGCGCTCGCGAGAAGGTCGAAGCTGCAGGCGGGAGCGTCGAACTGACCGACCTCGGCGAGGAGCGCCAGGCCGAGGCCGAGACAGACGAAGACGCGGACGAGGAATAACGAACGATGAGCTGGAAGGACACCGCCGAACCACTGCTTGTCCGGATGCCTGCAGTCCAGCGGCCGGAAGGACACGTCCCGTTCAAGCGCAAGCTCACTTGGACAGGGGGCGTACTCCTGCTGTATTTCTTCCTGACAAACGTGAAGCTGTTCGGGCTGGACATCGACGCCAGCCAACAGGTGTTCGGGCGCTTCTCGTCGATTCTGGCCTCCGGTCAGGGGAGCATCTTGCAGTTGGGTATCGGTCCGATCGTTACGGCGTCCATCGTGTTACAGCTCCTCGGTGGGGCGGACCTGCTCGGGCTGAGCACCCAAGACGACCCGCGAGACCAGATCCTCTATCAGGGGCTCCAGAAGCTGCTGGTACTCGTGATGATCTGTCTCACCGGGCTCCCGATGGTGTTTGCCGGCGGCTTCCTCCCGGCTGACACGGCGGTCGCAAGTTCCCTGGGTATCGGTACGACCGGTGTCCAGTGGCTCATCTTCGGCCAGATGTTCGTCGGCGGTGTCCTCATCCTGTTCATGGACGAGGTCATCTCCAAATGGGGCGTCGGCTCCGGTATCGGCCTGTTCATCGTCGCCGGCGTGAGTCAACGCCTCATCGGTGGCGTCCTGACAACGCCGTTTATCGGCAACAGCGAAGGGATCATCTACACCTGGTACCTGTTCATCACCGGCCAGCGCGGCACCGGGCCAGTGCTGGCCGCTGATGGCCTCCAGACCGTGCTGCTCCAGGGCGAACTACTGGGGCTGTTCACGACGATCCTCATCTTCTCGGTGGTCGTCTACGCCGAGTCGGTCCGGGTCGAGATACCGCTATCGAACGCCCGTGTGAAAGGAGCTCGTGGCCGGTTCCCGGTCAAGCTCATCTACGCGAGCGTCCTGCCGATGATCCTCGTCCGGGCGCTGCAGGCAAACATCCAGTTCCTGGGCCGGATTCTGGACGCCCAGCTGGGTTCAATGCCGGCGTTCCTCGGCACGTACGCCAACGGCCAGCCAACCGGCGGCCTGTTCTACTTCCTTGCCCCAGTTCAGAGCCGTGGCGACTGGATGTGGTGGCTGGAAGGAACTACGCAACCGGTCTGGCAGATCCTGACCCGCGTCGGCATCGACCTGTTCGTTATGCTGGTCGGTGGCGCAGTCTTCGCCGTGTTCTGGGTCGAAACCACCGATATGGGTCCAGAGGCGACGGCTAAGCAGATCCACAACTCCGGGATGCAGATCCCCGGCTTCCGACAGAACGTCGGCGTCATCGAGAAGGTCCTTGAGCGGTATATTCCACAAGTGACCGTTATCGGAGGGGCCCTTGTTGGGCTGCTCGCAGTGATGGCCAACATGCTGGGTACCATCGGCGGCGTCTCCGGTACCGGGCTGCTGCTGACGGTCTCCATTACGTACAAGCTGTACGAGGAGATCGCCGAAGAGCAGCTCATGGAGATGCATCCGATGATGCGCCAGATGTTTGGATAGGTCAGCAAATAATCTGGTCCTATCCGCTTTATTCTGACCGAGTGGTTACCTGATTTGTTCAAGATTGATTAGTGACCACGCTTCTGGCGCTCTTTGTCAAGATTGATAAAGCGGGTTAATTTGATATTCTCCGTTCCACCTCACGTTCAGTTCTGAACCTCACGTTCTGTTCTGCACCTCACGTTCAGTTCAACCTCTTTCACCCACCCTCAAGCTGCCAGCGTAACTGCTATTTTCACCAATCGCCACTCTCTCCGCCAGTATTCCAGGCCACAACGGCTATTATACCGCTTCAACGCACAACAGGGCCGTTCAGTCGACGAGACGCTACTACGCTCACCAACCGAGAGTCCAAAATAAAAAGAACCCATCACCGTTCCACCTCGCCCGCTCCCCGCTCACCAAATCAAAAGGCGAGGAAAAGTCCGGCACCGAAGACAACCGCTATTTATCCTGCTTCGACAAGCTATGCGTATCATCGGCCCTCTGCTTGTCTTTCGCTCGCCTTTCGCGGAGCTGGCGGGTGGCAGTTTGTTCATGAGTCTCGCTCTCCGATGCAAGCGCGCCTCGAAGCTCGGATGGGCGCTTGACTGGCCGCACTACAATCTCTCCGTTCTCGTTTTCATCAAACCGGACTCGACCTGGTGGGTCAATCTGGAGTTTGTCGCGGAACTCCTTGGGGATCGTCATTTGACCTTTGCTCGTGAGAGTTACGATCTTTCCATCCTCGGAGTCGCACATATGTAATATAATTACGCAGTTATACTTCGGCCTTTTTATATTCTATTAGAATACCGTATGACATCTCTGCGTACGGACTGGAGCGCTGATTGCACTCGCCGCTGCGAGCTACCTGCTCGGGATGCTCTAATGCCCGAGTGCAAACACTGCGGGGAGAATATCCCGTGGGACGAGCAGTTCAACCGCCACGAAAACGAGTGGTGCGACGAGCGGCCCGACGAGAACCAGCAGACGCTGACGGAGGTCAAGCATGCCTGAATGCCAGAATTGCGGGGCTCACGTCACCGACGATTACGTGCGCGTGTTTGAGCCCGCCGGTACGACTGAGCCACGGTGCTGTCCCAACTGCGAGGACCTCATTCGAGACGGGCCAGACGTTCGAGACGCGCGGGCGAAGCGCCAGGGCAACGGCAAAGACCCAGTCAGCTACGATTCCGACCTCGCAACCGACGGAGGGCAATCATGATGGGCGGATTCCGGTCTGCCAGCGAGCAGGCTGTCTACTGTACCACGGAGGCCACCCGCTCGGTCGAGGACCGCGTCACGGCGGCTCGAAGACTACTCGTGGGCTTAGAAACGGGCCAGTGCCCGCATATCGTGATGGCCTACCAGAGCCTGCATCGCGTGCGCGAGGTTGACGACGTGTGTGTCACGCTGGAGGCCGCGGAGATCGCCCTCGGCCAGCTGGAGAAGGCCCCGTCGCCGGTCAACGAGACGGCCGCCCGCCGGGTGCGGAATGCTGAACAAGTGCTGTCCGGACTCGTGGGCGGTGTTCACGATGAGTGAGGCCGCGACCACGGCGACCGGCTGGCCAAAGAAGACGAGACCATGGACCGCGAGACCACGCGGATGCCCGCCTGGATGCTGGCCGCGCTCGGACAGCGCGTCGAGAACGGCGAGTACCAACCGGTCGGAAGCTGTCCGCACCGCTGTTCGCGAACTCTTGGAGGGTCAACATGTCCAATAAGACCACCACCAACGCGACCGTCGTGTCACAGTCAAGCCAGTCATCGCTGACCCTGTAGGGGCGCGTCGTGTGGCTCTGCTCACGACTCGGTATCTGGCTGACTATCGGCCTGCTGGTGCTGGTGTCCTAGCCATTTCTGGTTTGGGCCTGGTGGCAAGGTCGCGTTTAGTTAAGCGTGAAAAGTGAGGCAGGAGAATTTCTTTCTGGTCTATGGCAGAAATCGTCCCGCCTCAACGGTCATAGAGAGTGGATTGATTTGGATTTTATCGAGCGCGAGCGGACACCCGAGTCCGCGATGGCGTTGGTATTCAATCGCACGTTGCGGGAATTTCATTATCGAATACCGTCGAATTACTCGATTCACTGGGTGTCCAACGCAGTCGAAAAGCTGTCCACGATTGGGTTCAGAAAGCTGATCTACAGCCAGGCTCGGGTAAATCTTCGAATCAGATTGCGCTCGACGAAACAGTGATTCGCGTCAACGATCAGTGATTCTGGCTGTACGCTGCCGCCGATCCGCAATCGAACGAACTGCTTCACGTCCGGCTGTTTGCGACGACTACGACCACCCTCACAGAAATTTTCCTACGTGAACTTCGGCAAAAATACGATATCGAAACTGCCGTCTTTCTCGTCGATGGCGCTCAACACTTCCAAACTGCACTTCAACGAGCTGGACTCCGATTTCGGGTGTGTCGCCACGGAAATCGGAACGCTATCGAACGGATTTTTCGAGAGCTGAAGCGTCGAACCTCGGTGTTTTCAAACTGCTTCAGTCACGTCGACCCGGAAACCGCCGAAAACTGGTTGCGGAGCTTCGCTCGATGGCATAATGACACTAACTAAACACTACCAGCGCAAAATAAAAAATGTGCTGATCTGTTCGATGTGTATCGTCTCGAGGAACGGGCCAAAGCTGAGGCCCAGGATGCAACTCAACGCAAGTCGGCTAGAATCCATATCCGGTTCGACGATACGCAGTGAGAGTCCAATCGTCGTGACCCACGCCGCGGCACTGCCAACGCTCCAGAGAATAAGAGCTGGCGTTGAGGGCATCAGGGCGACTCCCGCAACCAGTATCAACGCGAACGGATGGTAGATGAAGCTCTAGCCTATCGCCGGTGATTCGTACGGGTTCTGTCCATTGACTGCATCGTAATAAGCATCGTAGTAGAGACTGAAATCGTAACCGAGCGGCCAGTTATTCGCGACGATTGCCAGCCAGTACTCACTGTAGATACCAACCAATACGAAGACGACCAGCGCGACAACAATCACTGCCCTCCGGCGTGCAATTCTCGTGATCGTGCCGTGTATAGCAGATGACATCGCCAGTAATTATTCATCCACCCCGTATTCGGGGAGTAACCAATCAGCACCGAGCCCGGCCAGAATCGCGAGACCAGGGAGAATTAGCAGCCAGTAGTGCCGGTAAACCCGTACCAGTAGTGCACTTCCCAGAGTGGTTGTCAGGGCTACACCCAACCAGCCGACTACGGGGGACGCCCGGCGGGCCGATAGCAGATATGCCGCGCCGATCGCCGCGAGTACAAGTTGGAACGTATAGACGCTGATCCGCTCGTTCGCCACCTGTAGGTACCGCCCTGGAGCCTTCAGCAGTGAGCCGCTGGTCTGAAATTGCGATTCCGCCACAGCGTACGCTGGCGTCGCGAACAGGGTCTGTCTGACCGCCCAACTGACGCGTCAAGCCCCCAAATCAGGCCGACAATAACGTACCCCACAATCGCCGTTCCCAGTGCAAGGCTCCCGATCACCACGATGGCGCGGTCGCCGTGCCGGCGCCACTCCCACCAAGCTACTGCCGGCGCTGCCAGCAGTAGATGCTGGGCTATCAGCCATCCCAGTCCGTAGAGAAGCCCGCTCCGAGAAGGACGATCAGAAGCGAGCCCCGCGGTCAGCAGGGCCAGTGCGACTATCTTGTTGTTTATGAAACCGTTCGTCATCCACACAATACCAAGGGCAAGCGAGAAAACGGCGACGACCGTTGCTTCCGGGCGCAGTTCCGTCTTGACGAGTCTGTGTGTGTGTTCCATACTAGGGCAGCGCCTCCCACTCCGACCACAGCGAGCATCACCAGGAAAGGGACAGGCGTCGCGGCAGCGACGATGACCACGGCCTCCCAGAGCGGTGGCTTATTATCGGGGACCTGGGCGTAGAGAGCCATCCCCGCGAGCACATCGTCCCCAATTTGCGCCCACACTTGCGCGTCGTGGAGGAACTCCCGACCCGAAAACCGGAACACGACGTACCTGTATATTGAGATGAGGGCGATGACACCGGCCAGCAGCATCGTAATCATGCGACTGACGGTCTCATCGACTATCCCACTCTCCCATTCTCGGTTCATTACGGGTATGCTCTCTCCCGGAGACAAAAATCCGATGCATGGCGTCTACTTCTAGGGGAACCTGTTTCAGATCCCTGGGTGAATTAACCACGATCGTGTAACTTCTTCAATTAGCACTAAGTGCTAATCCTTGCGGGAGAACTCGAAACCACCATATTAGTATATTTAATATGGGCGTATTATCAATGTATATTAGAACCAATATATTTAGATTGAAATTCCGTCGACCAGACTGAGAAGATCATTCAGCGAGGCACACGCCGGTACGGCTGGCAGTACAGGGGTGGCGAATGGGCCGCCCGACCAGCGAACAGGGCCAAGCAGTTCAGGACCGTCCTCGCCAACGAATTGTTCGAGTGACTAGTTGCAGAGTTGGTGGCTGACGGGTCGCGTGGCTACGGGGGGACCAGTCGGAAACGGCTGCGCTGGTCGCCATTGTACCCGGACGCAGGACCGCCGTTGCGGCGGCACCGTCTAGTTGAGCGAATTTGAGAAGTGAGGTGGCCGTAGCGAGAAGTGTTCATGCAACTCGCAGACCTCCTCAGCGAGAAGTTAGATGGGGACAGTGAAGACGTTTGGGAGAATGAGCGCACCTCGACACCCGTCCGGCGGTTTGGGGTGCGTCTCCATACGGCGGGGTTGTGGATCAGGGAGACGGTTGCTATCTTAGAAGTACTGGGAGTAAAGCGGTCTCACGGTGCTGTCCGGAATTGGGTTCGTACACTCGCCGAATCTCAGAGTGACCCGCCGATGGCCCAACCGTCGCGGGTCGCGGTCGACGAGAAACAAATCGAGGTTGACGGGGAGAAAAAGTGGCTCTACACCGCTGTCGACACCGAATCAAAGTTGCTACTCGAAGTTGACGTATTCAGCCACCATGGGACCGACCCTGCGGCGGCGTTTCTGCACCGACTCACCGAGAAACACAATGTCGTCGAGACAGCGTTTCTCGTCGATGCTAGCGGCTATCTGACTGCCCTCGATCGCCGGGAATTGAGCGGTCGGCTCGACTATCGAGTCTGGAACCACATGGAAAGTGGTTCCTGACTGTGACCATGCGAATCGACCGCTTTTACACGTATTGGAGGACCAGTCAATCCAGCGCGAAACAGTGGTTACGATGCTTCAGGCACCACTATAATCGTCAACGACCGAATCAAGCGCTTGACGGCAAAATGCCAGCTGAGGCCATCCAGAAATAGACAGTGCCCATTTACAGATAGAAATTAATTTAGATGTTATATAAAATATAATTTATTGGAAACTGATTATATCTCGGATTCGAATGAACCGGTTATAACCGAGCAGCTGTTTGACAAACTTGACGCCGTACCAGCGGACCACAGTTTGAAGAACGATAGGTGGCGACGCCCTGAGGATTGCCGCAAGTTCATCAGGGTCCGTATCGTACCAGATGTTCCAGCGCCCCAATCGTTGGTTCAGGTGGTCCTGTGGAATCCGAACAGGTTCCGAGGTGAATATATACTCGTAGCCCGCTTCATAGACGGCCTTGAAAACCTCTTCATTATATGCCCCCAGTGGAATGGAGAGCGACTGACATTGTCCGAGCTCTGCCGCGATAGCAGCCTTTGATTCTGTTAGTTCTTGCTGACGTCTTTGTGTATTTGTCTTGAGCAGATTGGCGTGAGTCATTGTGTGACTACCGATACAGTGACCTCGCTGGTCTAGGGTATGGATCTGGTTCCAGTCAAGGAAGCCGTCCTCTCCGACCCGATCAAGCACGATAAAAAAATGGCCTCGGTACCCGTAAGCCTCCAATCGACGGGCCGCTTCCATTGCCGTCTGGCCTCCATCATCAAACGTGAGGTACACAGGACGGTTTGGAGGCTTGTCAGTGATTAATGCCGGTTCGAACGCTGAGTCAGCAATAACTGAGAGATGGCGGTCGAACATCTCAGGGGCGAGCTTATATCGCCACGAGCCATCCGTGACGAAGCCGGAGGTGTCTGTCTCCTTTCGTGGGACGATATCGTGATACAACAGCGCCAGGCCGCTGGTGGGCGAGCTGAGGAGATCACGAATCATGTGTTGAATTGTACGTACCGATTCCGAACCGTTGGACACGCCGCTTCCAAGTCAGCCACGCGCTCAGTTTCGGCATCCCCCAGAGTGCTCCCTGTCGGTCGTCCGTTGAAATCGCCTCTGCCTCTCCATTAGCAACCGCGGTAATCACTGGCGTGAGTGAAGGAAGGTTGTCCGCAACTACCTTCAGCTGGATGTAGATGTGCTCGTCATCCACAGGGTTGAACGTGGTCCCATCTTGGGCGAAGATCTCCCCGGTATCAATACCATCGTTAATGCGGATGAGGGAGAATCCCACCTTGTCGTCGTCGCCGTTGGCAAGCGCCCAGAAGCAGCCGTGCTGGTTGCGGTACTCTGGGCAGATTCCTGGATGGATGACAAACGTTCCGTAGTTGGGAATCGCGTACACCGATTTAGAGAGTAACACCTTGCACCGGGCGAGCATCAGATCTGGAGTCAGATTTCGGAGGATATCCGCCGTTTCTTTGTTATTCGCGTCTGCGACGCTGTACTCCGGCACGGAAAAGTCTGGATATTCCGCTTGGGTGTCCGAGATAAGTGCGTCAATCTTTGGCATTTCCTTGTTATTGAGAACAGCATCATAGTACAGCCGATACGCGATGGCATCGATGAGGCCAATAATGCCGGACCGACTCAACTCGTGTTTCAGGGTGTTCACCTGTCGTGTCCAGTCCGACTCAATGACAATCTCGCCGACAAGATCAGTCGTCGCGGCAAGCCAGCGGCCGATTACTTCCCGGTCGAACCGCGACCCCCGGTGGCGAAGAAGCACCGTCTGTGGAGTAGTCATCACCCGACACATCACTACCGTCGTTGATAAGTGCGGTGGACGTACTGATACCCATTTGAGGATTGCCTAGAATGCAGCCGATACTCGCCGCTAACCACCGCCGGATTCAGAGGGAATAAACCTGCGGTTTTATAAACCTGCTTGGAAAATCGATTGGCAACCTGCGATGGTCAATATTTCGGTGGTCCTACCCACGTACGGCGGTGATGAGCCGAATGCACTGCGGGAAGCTATCGAGAGCATCGTCTCCCAGACACGGGTCCCCGACGAACTGGTCATCGTCCGTGATGGGCCAGTACCGGAAGCCAATCAAACAATCATCGATAACTTCGAGTCTGAGTATTCGTTCGTGTGGCACGTTTCGCTGGCAGAGAATCAAGGACGAGCACTCGCACGAAAAGTCGGGGTGGAACGCTGCCAGGGCGACGTCGTGGCGATGATGGACGCCGACGACCTCTGTGTCCCCACACGGCTAGAGCGGCAGGCAACCTACCTGCAGGACAATCCCGAGGTTGACGTAGTCGGAGCGCAGCTACTCGAATTCGACCCCGAGACTGGCGAGAAGCTTGGTGTGCGTACGCTCCCAAGGGATCATGAGGAAATCCGTGACCTAGCGAAGACCCGCTCGCCAGTGTCCCAGAGTACAGCGATGTTTAGACGGGCTGCGGCCCTCGACGCCGGGAACTATCGCGACGTCGAACGCATGGAAGACTACGGCCTCTGGGTTCGGATGCTTGTCAACGGCGCTCGGTTCGCCAACATTCCCGAGGTATTGGTCAAGGCACGAACGGGCGGGGAAATGTACGAGCGCCGTTCCGGCTGGGGATATGCGCGTGAAGAACTGCGCCTCCAGCGGGAGTTCGTGGCGTTCGGCTTCATTTCGCCGTTGCAAGCGCTTCGTAACGTCACACTCCGAGTGCCGATTCGCTTCGTACCGAATGCCATTCGTGCTTACGTCTACGAGACGCTGTTCCGCACGGAACCGTCCGTCGACAGCCCGGTGAGTGTCGGCCACGAAACGGATGTCTCGTCGGACGAGCTGAAGGGCGGGTGAACCGAGCGAAATGTCAGTTCGTTACCCCACAACGAACGGGTTCGCAGGAATCCCACCGGAAACGAGGCACCAGCGGGCCCGCGCTCCACCCCGGTGCCGACGACGCTCACCGGTGCTCGCCGATCTTGTCTCTGTTCCGTTCCCTGTGGAAATGAACCGAGATATCGAGGTGGTCACGTGATGTTCATGAAGCCACTCGCGGAGTGTCGGGCAGTCTTGTTCGTCAATCAGCAGATCAAGTACGACCCGGCGACCGACCAGTACAGTTCGGACTACACGAACCTCATCGACTTCCTTTTTAAGGCCAGCAGCGTTTTCAGGGAACTCCACATCTGTATGCCCGTCGGGGAGGGTAGCGGGCAAACGACGCTCGACCTACCCGCGAATGTGCGCATCATCCATCTTCCGTTCTACCATGGTCCGACTGACCTCCTCCAGTCAATCCATCGTGTGGTGCCACGCCTCCTGCGTATCGTCCAGTCCGAGCCGGTTCGTCAGGCTGACATCATTGGAACGGTCGCACCGAGTACGCTTGGCGCGATTACCGTGCCTATCTCCTACTACGTCTACGGGAAACCCCATTTCCTGCTTATGAGAGGGGACAAACGCAAGACGGTCGCGGCCAGAACCGACGGAGCACTACTGCGTAGCCTGCTGATCGAGACGCCAATCAAGGCGTACGACCAGCTCTTCGGACGGATGTCATTCAACGATGACGTCGTGTTGCTGACGATTGGCGACCTCTCGGACGCTATCGGGGGCTACGGCTACGACGCCGACAGCGCCCACGTAATCACACCGCTGGTCTCCGAGGAGTTGCTTGTTGATGAACCAACCGTCTCCGACCATGCTACAGACCTGCTCTACGTGGGCCGGCTCTCCGAGGAGAAGGCAATAGACGACCTGTTGCGTGTCTTCCGGAGACTCAACATGAGAGGCGATACGGTCCACCTCCACATTGTCGGGTCCGGGCCGAGTGCCACCCAGCTCAAGCAGTTAGCAGCCCAGTTGGGTGTCACCGACGCGGTAACATTCCATGGGTTTATTCCGAAGGGCCCCGACTTGTGGGCATACTACGATGACGCGGATATCTTCGTGTTGCCCTCACGAACGGAGGGGCTTCCTCGAGTCATCGCGGAGGCGATGGCCCGTGGCTTACCGGTCGTCACGACGGCAGTGGGTGGGCTCCCCGAGCTAATCAACCATGGTCGAAACGGTATGCTGGTTGATCCGAGGAACGTTGATGCACTCATGGACACCATCGAAACAGTGCGGGGGGACGCTGATCTTCGGTCTCGTCTCGCGAAGGAGGGACAAAAAACTGCGGCACAGTTGACTTTCGAAGCGAACAGACAGCGACTGCTGGAGATTCTCTCAACGGAGCTCTGCACGTCGGGTACTCAGAGCTGAAGCTTGGAAGTACAGGGCTCTATTCGCATCTCTTACAGAGCGTGAGACGGTGGATAGGTCTTTTATAAGTTGGTGGGTGAAACCGGCGTATCAAGACCGCTGATGTATGAAATCGACCTCCGATGAGTCAGTAGTGAAACTGTCCAGTTGAGCGAGTTTGAGAAATGAGGAGGTCGTAGTGAGTTCTATCCATGAAACTCGCTGACCTTCTCAGGGAAACATTAGAAAAGGATAGACAAGACGTAGAACGAGCGCACCCCGACACCCATAGTCCAACGGCCACGTTGGCTCTCAGGAATCGCACAGTTCGGGGTACGTGTCCGACAGCACGTGTTCGATTGCCTTTACCTGTGTTTCAGCTGTGAACTGACTAGCCCGTGCCACACCACGTCTGACCAATGTCCTCCAATACTCCTCGTCAGTTCCCAACCGGTCCAGTGCATCGACCAGTGCGTCGACGTCTCCCACGTCGTAGGTGATGCCGGTTTCGCCGGCGAGCAGTGATGGGATATTCCCGACCGCACTCGCAACGGCCGGACAACCCCGAGCGAGCGCCTCGGGGATGGTCTTGGGGGAACCTTCACTGCTCGATGGAAGTACGAAGATGTCGGCACGGTCATACGAATCATATACGTTATCATGGCTCACGTATCCCGTGAACCTCACGTCCTCCGCAATACCGAGATTGTTGGCCGTCCGTTCGAGTGCCTCCCGGTAGGGACCGTCACCGACGACTTCGAACTCGTACGCACGTGGGTGGGGGCGGAGTTCGGCCATCGCCTTCAAAACATCCTGTACGCGTTTGTACTTGACAAGGCGACCGAGATAGAGCACTTTGATTGGGTCCTCGCCATCTGGATAGGTCCGTGTGTCCGGGGTAACGATGTCGTCACGATTGACGAGCGAGGGAACGATCGACTCAATACATCCTGCTAGCTCTTTATATTCCTGTTTCAATTTATCACCGGCTGTAATAACAGCACTGTCCCGAACAATACGATTCACTGCCCGATCCAAGTACTGGGTCCACAGGAGTGCGACTACTCTTATGATTCCTTCGTGTCCAGCGAGAATTTCGTTGATTATGTTTCCACGGAGGTAAATGACTACAGGAATATTGAACGAGGAGGCTACTGAATACACAGCCTGCCCGAAAATATCCGTTGTCGGAATTAACACAAAATCCCAATTCTGATGATGATTTTTGAATGCCTGCCAGATATCATATAATAGAGGTGGCAGTTCGAGAGTTCGGAAAGTCCATGGGTTCGTCCATTGGTGGAGGGGAATAACATCAAATGCCGAGCTTACATTAATAGAACCAGTTTTCTGTCCCGGAACAACTGGTGAACAGATATCAATCTGCTTGAAATAACCCTCCCAACGCTGGTACAAATTTAATACACTCCCATCAGTTGTGTACTGGCCGTTCGCCCGATACAATGTATTCGGGTTAAATATCCCGACATGTAAAGAGCCAATCATTCTGTAGAAGATCACATATAGCCCATATCCACAAGCCACTCTTCCATCTCCTCCTGTTTCTCCTCGCTAATCCGTGTCGCCCCGAACTCGCCAGCGTAAGTGCTCATTTGCACGTTCGCGCCATTATCCGGACATAAGCCATTGTCGTAGACACGCTTGAGATTCGGGAGGGCCCCGCCTTCAAGCCAGCCGCGGAGAAAATCCCAAGTTGCACCATCAAGTCCTATTAATGCGATCCGCTCAGTCATATGACGCTATCTACAGCCACACTACTTGAGGATTTGCAAGTAGCTTCGGATTCATAGCATCAAAAACAACAACGTTTACACTCATTGTCCCTTCCAAAGTAATAGATGCTACTGTCCCTGGAATTAGTACTTGGAATACTCTTTGTCATCCTTTCTGGACTGATTGTCTTGAGTTCCAGTGGATTCTTTGGCTTCGTTTCCCCCACAGGAATCTTTTATGGATTATTTGTCGTCTTTATATACGTTGGGACAATTCTCATCCACTACGGTGTCACATTATGGTATGCGGTTCCAGTAGAAAGCCATCCTCTCATTCTGGGCGGCGCAATTTTCGCGTTCGCACTCGGGACAGTCGCCCCTAATTACCTGCTGGAGTTTGAACCATTCAACGAGACCCGAAAATATGCAAGCAAAGAACCGGTAATGTATACAAATCGTAATGTGAACAAATATGTTCTGGCGCTAATCTGCGTACTAATATTATGGATTGTAGCCGTGTATCTACGTTCCGGGTCACCACTGCTGTCTACTATTTCATTCCGGGCTTGGGCTGCCACTCACTCTTGGTCGTTGGTCGGTATCACACTCTTCTTGCCGTTTATTACTCTCCTCACGCTGGTCTATGGGTACGCACAGCAGGACTCGCTCATATGGTGTGCCGGAATCATCGCACTCATTACTACCTTGACGTTCATGATATTGACCTCTCGGCGGTATCCAGTACTTGACTTTGGAATCTGGACTATTTGCCTAATATCCTATTTGCGATTCAGGAGTTACTCCGAGATGACGCGTATACTGTTAGGGAGTGCACTGGTCGTCATTCCATTCTTTCTTGGAATATCGCTCATCCGGAATCCACGGCCTGGGGCGTTCGAAAATATACTAATTGCGAGCGCGAGACAGATTCGAAATCGGATTTTCTTGTCGGAGGCAACGAGTGTGAATTACATTTTAACTGCATTCCCGAGAACGCACAGATACTTTGGGATAGAATTCTTTCTGGATCGACTTGTTTCAGTCTTACCCGGGTACGGACACAGCCAATCATTCGGCGAGGAGTTGTATGATACGGTGTTTGCTGGGGACGGTGGATTTCTCCCACCTACATTTATCGGCAAGCTGTATTTTTCCGCCGGTAAGCTTGGTCTGGTTGGCCTCTTCGCTTGGGGCGTTCTTTTACAAACCACGTTTATCGCGTTCGTTCGAATACAGAAGACACCACTGACAGTGGTGTTATTCGCGGTGGTTTCGGGCCTGCTAGGACGGAGTTTGATTCAGGGCTTCCTCTCTCCCATCAATAGAATTAAATACGTGTTTATCCTTATTTTTCCATTGGTACTGATAGCTTTTAAGCTGCCTGAGGTGAAATTAGTTATGCGAAGTGAACAGTGACCGCTTCCGTGATTTTCAGCCATTATGACTAATAAAACCGACGACACGGCTGAATCTATCGGGGATTCCTTGCGCGATATTCTGACGGGGGCAGTGATTTCTTTCTTTGGACTTGCCGTGATGCGGCTTGCTGGGCTCGGCGAGAAGGTCCTGATTGCTCGGTTCTTCAATCCAAGTCGCTATGGGCAGGTTATCTTGGTGATATCGCTTCTGAGTATGGTTACAATCTTCGGGTCGCTAGGGCTTCGAACCGGTGTGGTTCGATACTTATCTCGACACGACACTGAAACCGATCAGCTTGGAGTCGTTACCGCGTCGGTCCGTTTAGCTGGGATCGCGAGCGTCGCGGTTGCAATACTCTTGTTTTTATCTTCCGATATTATCTCCAAGCATATTTTTAATGACCCTCAAATGGGTCCCCTACTGAATATAGTCGCTGTCGGCGTACCATTAGCCGTTCTCGGTCAGCTCGGTGCCTCGGTTGCCCAAGGCATGAAAGACGCGAGATCGAAAAGCCTCATCGAGAATATTTCATTTCCGATCTCACGGGTCATGTTCATCGGTGGCGCAATCGTTCTCGGGTTCGGAACGATTGGCATCGCGTGGGCATACGTTGGCGGGTATGCATTCATGGCCCTCCTCAGTGCAGCCTACGTGTATATTGTCTTCGGGATCCCTAACGCGTCCGACGTTGAATACACGAACCTACTGAGGTTTTCGCTCCCGCTGCTATTCGCTAATAGCATGTCGTTCATCAACAGTTCGTTGGACACGATTCTAATCGGCGCGTTCCTTACCTCTGATCAAGTAGGTTTCTACGGTGCAGCATATTCATTAGGCAGGCTAATATTTATTGCACCAATGATTATGAACGTGATTTTCCCGCCAGTGATATCGGACTTGCAAGCAAGCGACAAAATGCAGGAGATACCCAAAATATACGCGATAGTCGCCCGGTGGACTGTCATTCTGACGTTGCCGGGGATGATTCTACTAGTAATCGAACCCGAAGTCTTTCTCCGCATCATATTTGGAAGCCAATATGTCTCCGGGTCGGTATCACTAGTGATACTGGCGCTCGGGTTCTTTTTCCACGTCAGTCTCGGGATTAATGGCGGGACTCTAAAGATGCTTGGTCAATCCGATTTCTTCTTATTCAGTACGCTGGTGAACGCCGTGATTAATATTGGTCTCAACATCTGGCTCATCCCTCGGATTGGGATAGTGGGGGCAGCAGTCGCGACAGCGGTGTCGTACGCTATCGGAAACTCGTTAGTCTCGATTCGGTTGTACAAGGACTATCAAATCACCCCGCTTACCACAGATAATTTGCTAACATACTTCGTATATTTCCCAATTATTGGCATATCGTACGTTGGGTTTGATTCGTTCCTCGGAGGGTTTGAACTGGTTCTCTCAGTCTATCTCTTTGCCCTGCTTGGGTTCTTAATAGCGTATTTCGTCTTTGGAATTCCCTCAGCGGAGGAGCGGCAGATTATCGACGAATACCGAAGCCAGGTGTTTAATCGTTAATAGCGTATCAGGAGGGCAAGCCGCCGCTGTTTATCATTACTGACCGCGGTTCCGGAGAGTCGTACGTTCCCCCGGCGAAGGCTGCCGATGAATCGACGATTCGACTCCGGCCTGGCAACCGTAAACAGGAGTCGGTGACCGTCTATACCGACGGCTTTCGGGCTTAAGAGTCACTTGATGAGGACGCTCATTTAATCCGGAGTGCGTCGTTTATACTGAGGAGAATATAAAGATAGAAAGGTATACCTCAACACCTGCGACAGCCACTTGTCGCTGGTGCGACGGTGGCTCTCGCCCCCGTGGTGTCTCCAAAGACAAGCTCACACCCCTACCTCAGAGCGTTTTAGTTACGCCAGCGTGTCTGTCGCAAATCTAGCGACGAAGCACTCAAAATTATTCTTCAAACCGCACTATGACGCGACCAACAGTTGCTTACCCAAGAGCGACTGTCTATATGCTGGAAGGTCTTTGCGTTCACGTCATACTCACATCAGACGACCATCGCGCGAAAAACTTGTCGAGCTCAATGCCGGTGAACGCCGGCATCTTTGTCGCAACGACCGAGATGCGCAAACGATTCACTGACGTGACGTACGCTGATAGTGCTGCTGCGGCATTAGAGGGGTCCACAGGGTGGTCGTAGTGACCGACTGGGACAAGTTCGGTGTACTTGATTCGGAGCTCGATGAGATGGCGGACCCCGTTGTTATCGATGAGCGGAACATCATCGAACGCCGAACTGGCATCACCTACGAGGGATTAACGTGGTGAGCACGCGTCGTCACGAGGTGTCGAACAGATCGAAGTCGCCGAGCGATGGCTGATCTGTCACACGCCCCGTCTACGAAAGCACGTTCCTCTCGGTGCTTTAGGATCGTTCACAGTTCCTCGGCTTCTATGGGATAAAAGGGATTTCGGTTTCCATCAGCGTATTTTTGACTTTCGCGATAACGTCTGTCGGAACGTGTAGTCGTTGCTGATTCCAACTACCCCGGACCTTATCTTTGAGAGTGACCGTTCACTCGTGCACGAGGCAGTTTATACAGAAGCGTGCGTCCACCTCCATATCGTCAATCTCGTCAAACACGACGATGTAGTGTCATCGGTCCGGTCTAATTGCCTGTAAGTTCGCCAAACGCGTCTCCGGTCCCGAGTCCCCGCTTTGGGAACCCAACTGGCGTGTTTCGGGAGCAAATCGTTGACGAGGCCACGAACGATCATGAACAGCGTCCGCCCACACAATTTATCGTATGAATCTGAAGATCTCAGCGGTCTCTTGCGTTGCCACCTTTTCACGAAGTACGTCTATAATGTATTCTCTGACCGCCGCGGCCTGATGGTGGTACTCTATGAAATACAGCAAGGAGCCTGGCTGTGTCGTAAGGTCAGGACGAGTCGTCTTCGGCAGGTTCTGACTCGTCATTGTCAGTACGCTTTTGTTCCGGCGGTTCTGGTGGCGTCAAGAGAGCGACTGCGAGTTCGTAGCCTCGCATCTCCGAAAGCGGGTCGAACACGTCCGCTGCAAGCTGTTCGAACGCGCGTCTCGCGACCGACCCCACGGTCGAGTGTCGCCATGCGTCTTCGATATGTGGGACGAGCCTGTCAAGTAGTGCTATAAATAGCCCAACGGCGTACGTCTCACGAAGGTCGATGACGATGACCTCAGGCTCAGGTTCCTTCGTGAGCCAACGGTAGCAATACGACTCCCGAAGGAACTCACTTGCACGGGCACCGATCACTTGCCCGACACCAGCGATCTGTGACCCGTCGCTAATCGTGCTGACTTTCTCTCCGACAACTTCAATAGGGCTCAACGACCCGGATTCCTCGGACATCCGATTATATATTGGTTCGAGCGATCCAAGATATCGTTTGTGATGTGGGTCAGAGGCCAACACTCACGACCGTCGCTTCGATAGTAATCGTCCCGAGATTGATTACAACTGTCGAGCCCTGTTGGACGGACTCGCCTTTGAACTGGACACCGCCTGTCGTTTCACGGACTCGGAGCTCTGTCGTGATGGTGACATCACGCAGATACGGGTGATCGACAACGTTGACGGAGCCGTTCTCGCCGGTCGTGATAATGATGGCCGGTTCAGTACTGACACGACTCACGCGAGCGACCGTCGTCCCATCACTGGTTTCGGTCATGCCGGGCCTGATCGCATCAGCCATGTCCACGCGCACGTCTGTCATCCGCAGAGTTACTGTCCGATTACTGAGCGTCCCACGTGGTTCGAGTGCGCCGACGCGTTCGATGGTGCCGGAGAGTTCGTAGCTCTCGGTCGAGACGGTGATGTTGTTCCCGCGCTGGACGGTGGTGCTGCCGAACTGTTGCTGACCGCCGCTTTCGAGCGTCGCCAGCGAGAGGCCGACAAATATACGTTTGCGGTCGGGGTTCTGTGTCGCGTACGTCGTGACCGTTCGCACCTCGGCTGCCTCGTACCCGGCAACAGTGGCGATGTCGCCGGCGGCGAGACGGTTAGCCGTCTCGGAGTCAACGGTTGTCTTGAGCAGCACGTCGGCAGTCGCCGACTGGAGACCGCTGTCGACTTGTTCGATGCGGCCATCGAACGTGTAGTCCTCGGCCGGGAGCGTGACCGTCTGGCCGCGTCGAACCTGGGTACCGCCGAACCGACGGTCGGATTGCTGTGTGTGGGTGTCGAGTTCGGCTTCGACAAAGACGGTCTGTTCAGTTGTGTTTCCAGCCGAGTATGCAGCCACGTCTTCGATGGTCGCAACAGTACGACCAGCGAGTCTGATCTCGTCACCGGGGGTAACGTCCCGGGCTTCGGCGGTGGACATGGTGTCCCTGAGAACCACGGTCGTGTCCTCTTGGGAGAGACTGTTGTCACCACCCACAGTGCGTACCTGACCGCTTACTTCATACCGACTTGTCGCGATAGTCAGTGGCCGGCCAAGGCGAGGGGGTGCATCCGCGTATATGAGGCTGTCACCGTCGGGTGTCCCCTGTAGTGTGGCCCGAAGGATGACGCGTGTCTGATCGTCCTGTGGTGTCAGGTGAACATCTGTGACGGTGAGATTCGAATTGCCGCCGGGACTGTACGTATCCCCTTCGGTGATTTCTGTGACGATATACGACGGTTGCGTCCCGAGATCGAGGGTGACATTGGTTGTATTCGGTTCCGGTGGCTCTGGCTCCGGCTGGAGAACGAGCGCAGCGCCTGCCACGACGACCACAACGACGAGCAGGACGGCCAGCGCATCAACAACGTTGACGAGACCGAAAAGGTTCCCATTCTCGTCGAGGAGGGCCGACGAACGACTATCTGCCATGCTGTAGGCATTTCCTCCGAGTGGTTTGGGTGTTTCGTTGTTCGCTGTGCCGTTTGGCCGCGGCCGTTCTCGACTCCGGACTGCATTGGATCACCCACGCTCGGAAGGGCGTCGATATGGCCCACCGATCGGTCATGATGCAGGCCATCAGGCCGTCATAACAATACCCACATAGAGGGTACACTACCCTCGTGCTCGCTCTAAAATCGCATCACGATCCTTCTTCGCACACGCTCGGCCACCGCGGTCAAAATGTAGCGTGTCCGGATTGACGGGGTCGCTCAAGAGGCCGCCACTTTCGACCGGGACATCCTCCTGTTCGATCTGGATGTAGCCGATAGTGATGCCTTTGTCGTAATCGACACCGATTATTTCCTTGACTGGAATCTCCCGGTCTTGGAAGTTCGAGCGGGCGACGCGCGTAATCACGATGTGGTCCTCGTAGACTGCCAGGGTACCATCCTGGAACTCGTAGACAACATCTGCGTCCGGATGCTCGGCCGAGGATTCGGTGCCTGCGGTAGTGTCGCTACGACGGCCCCAAGGGAGGTCAATCATGACACTCATGTACACATAGACGTTGCAAAAGCATTTGCCACAGCACTGTGGACAGAAGAGAGCCACTGGGACTGAAAGAGGCCTCAACTAGGTTACCGGGCGGCAAGGAGAACCTGTACGGGAAGCCCGATCCACCTACTGCTCATCCATACGCGCCCGAGTCAACGCTGCAACCTCGGAACGAAACGTTCAGATACTGATTTGATATGATCCGTGACACAACCGCCTGTACCCTTCTCGAACGATATCCTCAACAGTTCGCTCGTCGAAGGTCTGATGATCACTGCGTGCCCGCGCTATTGAGTTCAATCATAAGCTGTCGAAACCGCTAAAGCGTCGCGTAGTGGCGGCCCAGGTCTGATAAATCAGGGTGTCTGGGACGATCTCGTTGATCATGGTTAGGCGGTACGCGTCTCCGTCAGGGTTGTCACAGGTCTGTCAGACAGGCGGTACGGCTCTGGCATCGCATCAGAGCTATCGTAGACAAGATTCGGTCGTCGAAGCGAATCCGCCCCGACTGTTGAATTTCAAAACGCATGGCTGCCCCATCAACTATCTTGATAATCCACAGGTAGCTCTCGTCTCAAACGATTGAGAATGCTTCTTCGATCGCGCCCAGCCAACACGGTGAAGTTGAAGAGTCGGACAGTCTCACTCAACTGCTCGACAGCATATAGCTCCCGAATCCGTGTGACCTGCAAGGATGGAGTGAGTCAATTGGGACCGACAAATCGACCGAACACCGTCCTTTGTCGATCTGCGGGTGTCCAACCCAGGGCATTACCACCGGAACAAGGTTCATGAGTGCTGTCGAGCATGGCTAGATAGAGAAATATCCTGGTCAACGCATACTGTATCTGACCGGCTAACACGGCGGAATACGTAGGACAGCACCCTGCCCGGTGCCAGTATAAGAATCCAATGAAGCGAAACTTGTCCAGTTATTTTGATAGGTGGTGCAAGCCCAACGTTCCAACCCTAGGTGACGTCTTGCGATCCGTTCTAAGGTTGGAAATAGTTATTAATCTAAAATGTATCGCCACGGTGATTTCTGTTCTCCACGGAGCGCTCCGTTTGCTTACTTTCTGAGTGAACACCACCTACTTGGCCGTCTATTCTGCTTGTCTATGGGTATCTAGGGACTGCCGGCGACCCCTGATTCTATTCTACCGGCGGAGCCACCCAAGGTTGCCATAGAGAGATTTTCTATCAGACGATATCATGCTGTATCGACAGGCCGTCAAGCAATCGATTCCACAAAGAGGCTATTAATATAGTGTATCGGTGTTCAAATACTATCTGTATAGTGGGAATATCCTTGTGTGTGATCCGTTTGGTGTCCGTATGCGCAACACCGGCGACCAGGGGTCAGTGACCGAGGCGGACCAGCCAGTCGATGGCGCTGGGTACGGGCCGGCAAGCCCATCGGAGGCAGATGGGACGCCACGGGAGAAAAGTCTCGGTGTCGATCTCTGTCTGAGTCATCCGGAACTGATTCTGACCGATACAATCGAGAGCAGTCCGGACGTAACAGTCCGTCCGGAGGAAATGGTCAACGACGGCACGTCGAATTTTCTGGTGATCGAAGTCGCGGGTGAGAGCCTTGACCAGTTCGAAACAGACTTGCGGAAAGATAACACGGTGTGTGGGTCCCTTGTATTAGACTGGACAGAGACGAACCGTATCTATCGAATCGAGGTAGCCGACAGTGCCATTCAGGTCACGCCCTCGCTCGTCCGTGCCGGTGGCCGGGCGCTCGACATGGAGGGAACGGGTGGACAGTGGCTGGTGCACGCACAGTTTCGGTCGCGAGCAGCACTGTCGCAGTTCCGATCCGAGTGTTCTGAACGGAACATCACATTTAGACTTGACCGACTGTACTGGACTACCGGGGAGGCAAACGCCGGCGGCTGCGGATTGACCGCAGACCAGCAGGTCGCACTTGAAACGGCACACAGAGAGGGGTACTTCAACGTGCCTCGTGGTATCTCACAGGCTGAACTGGCGGACAAACTCGACATTTCACCATCAGCGATGTCACAACGGATTCGGCGCGGAATGGATCAGGTCGTCGGGTCGGAGCTCGGACTATCCGGAGAGTGAGTCGTTGGGACACGCAGGCAACTATCACTGAATTATCAAGTGTGAGTTGAAGTGACAAGGAGACTATGTGCCAAAAAGGATATTGTCCCGCTGTGACACCCGTACTGTATGAGACACCGAATCGTGAGCGTAATCTGCGCTTTACTCCTCCTCTTGACAGTCGCGTCTGTCTCCGTAGGTGTCGCTACCGCAGCGGATGCCGAGCAGTATACTGAATACACAACGACGGGCAACGAAACGGTGCCAGCGATACAGTCGGTTGAGCCAACACAGGCTACCGCGGACGGGCCGAACGGGAACGCGTTCGTCTGGGAACAAATAGACGGCGAGCAGGCCAGTGGGTATCAGATCGCGGTAACAGTTACTTCACCACAAGAAAATCTCACGGTCTGTGCGCGTGCGAACGAGTCGGCGACCTGTACGTCGGTCGGTCCGAACGGAACTGCAGCTCTCAGGACCCCCGGAAGGGCGGGACTCGATGATCTCTCTATCTCTCTCCGCAACACGAGTTCCAACGCCACGCTAGATACGCAGTCGGCGTCTTTGCAGCCGATTCAGCGTGCCGGTGATATTGACGATGACGGGCTCAACAACAGCAACGAGGTGGCCCAAGGGACGAACCTCACTGGCGCTGACACTGACGGCGACGGGCTGCTGGACGGGACCGAGGTCCACCAGCACGGGACGGACCCAACGGCCGCAGACACTGATGAAGACGGTGTCACCGACAGGACTGAGATTCAACAGGGCACTGACCCACGTCAGGGCGACACGGACGGCGACGGGCTCTCGGACGAACGCGAACTGGCACTCGGAACGAATCCGACTGTCGCCGATACTGACAGCGATGGACTGTCCGACCAGCGAGAGGCGTCCGGCGAGACCGACCCTACCGACGCGGACACGGACAACGACGGCGTCGTCGACGGTCGGGAGCTGGAGGTCGGCACGAACCCGGTACAGGCCGACACTGACGATGATGAGGTCGCTGACGGAAGGGAGCTGGCCATAGGAACAGACCCGACGGTCGCAGACACTGACGGTGATGGGATAGCGGATGGGACAGAACTCGAGGCGGGAACCGCACCCACCGAGAGTGACACAGATAGTGACGGTCTCAACGACGGAAAAGAACTGGCGGCTGGGACGTCGCCGACCACCGCAGATACGGACGGTGACAGTCTCAACGATGGACGAGAGGTTTCGGACCTTGGAACGGACCCGCTCGCGGCCGATTCAGACGGTGACTTCCTGACCGACCCGCAGGAAGTTGCCTGGGGAACGAACCCGAACAGCATGCTGACGCCAGCGTGGGTGACAAGTTCGCTACTGGGGTTCCTGATCGGGATCGGGCTGACAGTCGCGGCGATCAGGCGTGGCTGGGTCACGAGGCTCTCCACAGCGGTCAGACTGGTCACCTATCGCCGCCTCGAACTGGACCGGGAGATAATCGAGGTCAACCGTGAAATCGAGGCAACGGACAGGGTGGTCGAAGCTGACGGTGCAGACATTGACCTTGAGACCGCGGCTGAAGCCTTCGAGCAAGCCGACCGGGAACTCACCCCTGACGCGCAGCTCGTGAAACTGATGCTGCAAGTCGAGAACGGCCGTCTGCACCAGACTGACATTGTTGAGGCGACGGACTGGTCGAAAGCGAAGGTGAGTCGTCTCCTTTCGCGGATGGTCGACGATGATGAGGTCGTAAAAATCCGTCTCGGCAGGGAGAACCTCATCTGTCTGGAGCGGGCAAAGCCCGCAGCGGCGAACTCACCCCATGCGGACGATATCAAGCCGCCGACGCCTGGCGGATAAGCCGGCTCACGAATCGGGGTAGCCGGGTTGCTAGTGGCATCACTGCACAGTGAGGGGTGAGTCTTCGCCAAACACACCTGTCCGCCGCTGTCACGATGGTCGGGAATCGGCCCATAACACCGTCCGGCAGAGGCAAACGTACGCTTCTTTCCCACTTTTATCCCTTCTAAGCCGGGAAAACGGTAGAACCAGCCGAAATTCAACATCTGCCACAGCACGTATCTGTACTTTTTCGAATACTAGTTGCTGTCGCAACGGTGAAACAATTCGGTATGGTGCGTGAAACAGTAATAGAAAGTAAGACCTTGGCAGAAAAACCGCAATATAGGCGTATTAGCGCTTTACGAGGTGATTCAATCGTATTATTTCCAGGGTAAGTCAGCCATTACCGGCCCGCTAAATCGGTGAAACAGTCGCAATCGGCGGAACAGTCGACCCAGTATATGTCGGGTGCTGGGGAAGGAGAGAGCACATGTCGATAGCTGAAACGACTTCCGAACCCACGGCAACCGAGGCTGAGGAGTCCGCGACAGACGAGTCGTCGTCTACGGACTCCCAATCGGACGACGAGCTCACCCGCGACGACCTCTTCCACGTTCTCCAGTGTCGCCGCCGCCGTCTGGTTCTCAAGTACCTCCACGAGCATCCCGGCGATGACCCGGCTGATATGAGCGACATCGCAGAACACATCGCGGCGCTGGAACACGACACGACGGTCGACTCACTCCGCTCGAAACAGCGCCAGCGCGTCTACATCGCGCTGTATCAGTCCCATCTCCCAAAGATGGACGATGCGGGTGTTATCGACTACAACCAGGACCGGGGACTCGTCGAAGCGACCGCGCTCGCGAACTCCTTCAACAAATATCTCGACGAGGAACCATCACTTCTGTCAGCGCCGACTGCAGAATCGACGCCGTCAGCCGAGTCTATCACTGAGCATGGTCGGACAGGTTCCCACACGTCGGCCGGTGAGCGGTGGTCAGGTCGGTATCTCGGGACCGCGTGTGTGGCACTGCTTGCGGTCGGTGGACTCGCACTCAGCGAGGCCACAGTGTCAGGTGTCGCAGTCGCGCTCGTCGTGAGCGTGGTATTTGTAGCACTGGCGGCGAGCCATCGGCTTTCACTGTCGGCACCGCAGTCGCTTGCTGACCGGCTACGTGCTGCTCTCGATACGGAGCGGTAAGCTACGTACTGGACAGATGTGTGCACACAGCGGTACATCCGAGGGGGCATAAGCCCATGCGACCGGCAGTGGGACTCGCCGCCGTCCTTGATACCGGGGAAACGTCTGCGCCACCAGACCAGACCGGCCTCGATGATGCGACGATATTCGATATTCTCGGTAACGAGCGCCGCCGCGTATGCTTACACTGTCTTGCCGAACACGAGACAGCGCTATCTGTCAGTGCGCTGAGCCAGCAGGTGGCGAACGTCGTCGCCGATGCAGAGACCGATAGTGACGAGCTCTACGACAGTGTCTATATTTCACTCTGTCAGACACACCTGCCCAAGCTCGACGCTGTCGGACTGGTAGAGTACGAGCAGGACCGAAAGCGGGTCCGCAAAGGCCCCAGATTCGATGCTATCAGAGATCAGTTCGAAGCGGCCCGCACAACCGAGGACCAGTCGAGCGACAGCTTTCGATCCGAGACCATCGTACGCGTCCTGACGGTGGCGATAGGCGCAGCTGCGGTCGTGAGTCCGCCGGCGGCCAGAACCGTACTGCTTTTCGGACTCGTTTCGATCCACTGTCTCATCCTTATACTTGCGTCCACAATTGGTTACTAAGCCTGTCTATATCGCCGGAAGTAACACCCACACTAGCCAACGATGGATAGTAGTCACCTGTTACTATACTGAACAGTCCGTCAGGCGGCCGCTGCCTGTTGGACAGGGCCGCAGACGAAAGACCCGTGTCGCTATCGTGTCGCAGTTCTTGACGGCAATTGCCTGAATTTACCGGCAGAAGTGCGCGTCTACCGGGAAGATAGCGGGCGTAAAGAAGCATATAATCAAACGGTAGGGAGACAGAGAGAGTGTCGTATGACCGACTACGCCAGTATGCGAAAGGCGATCGAAGAGACGAAAGAGTCGTTCGATTCGGTCGAAACGGTTCCAACGTCGGTCAGCCCTCTGTCCTTGGTTAGACGTGCCACTCCGAGATGAGCCGTAAGCGGGTCGCAGGCTACATGTTCACTGGCGGGTCGGCACTTGTACACGGCCGGGTTCGGTGACCTGTCCGCCCCGACGGGGCCGACCCGCTGACCGGATGACAATACACTTCACCCATCGGTGGAAAGCTGATGCATATGAATCAGGCGGAGGCGCAGCCGTGTATATCGTAATCGTCGGCGCGGGAGAGGTCGGTTCGAATATCGCCGAAAGCCTCGCGGAAAGCCACGAAGTCGCCGTCGTAGATATCGACCCAGACCGTGTGGAGAGCCTGATGTACGAGGCCGACGTACTCGGCGTTGAAGGAGATGGCGCGGAACTCGACACGCTCGCGGAGGCCGGTATCGAAAAAGCCGACGTACTCATCGCCAGCACCGACGATGACGAAACGAATATTGTCACTTGTGGGACGGCAGTAACGGCCGCTGACCCGTTCACCATTTCCCGCGTCAAGAGTGCGAAGTTCCTCCGGACCTGGGAGAAATCCGGGGGCGCCTTTGGCGTGGATCACATGGTTGCGACGAACCTGCTCACTGCAGAGAATATCGCCCGAGTAATCGGGCTTCCTGGCTCGCGCGACGTAGAAACATTCGTTGACGGACAGGTCCAAATGGGTGAGTTCGAGGTGCGTGCATCCAGCCCAATTGCGGACCAGACCGTCGCGGAGGCCGACCGCTACGAGTCACTGACCTTCGCTGCCGTGTTACGCGGTGACGAAGTCATTATCCCACGCGGAGAGACCGTTCTCAGAGAGGGCGATGACATCATTGTGATCGGCAGTTGCGAAAGCGTTCGTCTGTTTGCAACTGAAATCGCACCGGAGTCAAAGACGACGCAGAATGTCCTCATCGTCGGCGGAAGCGATGTTGGCTATCACACCGCACGACTGCTTCAGGATCGTGGCATCAAGCCGCGGCTCATCGAGCAAGACCACAACAGGGCGCGTGAACTCGCGGAGGACCTGCAGGGAACAACCGTGCTGGAGAGTGATGCAACGGATAGCGAATTCCTCGAACGGGAACACGTTTCAGACGCCGACGCCGTGGTTGCGACGCTCGACAGCGACGAAAAGAACCTTCTAGTGACATTGCTGGCCAAGCGACTCGGTGCAGAGCGAACCGTCGCCGTCGTCAACTCGGGCGAGTACGTTGACCTGTTCGAGGCTGTCGGCGTCGATGTGGCTGTCAATCCCCGCGAAACGACTGCCGAAGAGATTACACGGTTCACCCGGGAGTACGACGCAACAAAGGTTGCTATCATCGAATCCGACCGCGCGGAGGTGCTGGAAATCGAGATATCCACCGACAGTGTCCTCGCTGGGCGGCCGATTCAGGAGTCAGTACAGGAACTGCCGACCGGCGTGGTCATCGGGGCTATCAGCCGCGGCGGCGAACTTGTCATCCCTCGTGGTGACACCGTCATCGAACCCGGTGATCACGTCGTGGTGTTCGTCGACGCCGACTGTCTGGAAGCAGTCAACGACAAATTGTAGCCGTTCCGAAGAAGCCGTACCCAAGGGACTAAGCTTGTCTCCCGCCTCAGCTAGTGTATGGCTTCCGTTGCGGACCGTGTCGTACTCTCGTTTGCCCCCAGCACTGCCGATGGGGACCCGTGGTCCGGCGTCGATACCGAGTGGATCGCCGATGAACTCCGCGGAGACACCTATCAACAGTACCTCCGACGCACCCATGGCGGCCCGGTGGCCGTCGGCGAGGAGTGGGACGAGTTCGTAAGCTGTGGCTGTGCAACACCACAAGACGTGGTTCTGCGTGTCGAACGAGTTGAGGGCGGAACAGCACTTGGCGACGCAACGATTCTTGGGATTCATCCCCGTAACGACGCAGAGGCAGTGCTACAGTAGTCGTTTCTCGCTGTCGAGTATGGCTGTCCCTGCATAGCACGCCCGCTACTGCCGTCACGCCGGACGGTATCGGGAGATATTGGGAGAAGGGAAAGGCTGATGCATACCACCAGCACATTCCGGACTATGCCACGCGATTCCTATCAGGAGGGACTGAACTCGCTCCGCGAGGATGTCCTCTATATGTCAGAGATCGTCCTCGAGCGGCTACGCCTTGGACTGGATGCGCTCGAACAGAAAGACGAAGAGATGGCCCGGGAAGTCATCGAAGGCGACCACGAAATCAATCAGCTGTATCTCGACCTCGAACAGGACTGTATCGACCTGCTGGCGCTGCAACAGCCGGTCGCGTCCGACCTCCGCTTTATCGCTGCGTCGTTCAAGATCATCACCGACCTCGAACGGATCGGTGACCTCGCCACGAACCTCGGCGAGTACTCGCTCACTGCTGAACGCGACGTGTTCCCCGAGGTCGACATTCAGGACGTCGCCGACGTGACCATCGAGATGGTCGAAAACGCCATGGAAGCCTACAGCGATCAGGACGCCGACCAGTGCTATACCATCGCCGACATCGACGACGAGGTCGACGAACGGTGTGAGGCGGCCTCCGAGACGGTCGTGCGCGACCTCATCGAGCGCGAGATCGACGCCGACTCCAGCGAAGCCGAGATAGAGCAACTGATGGCTGACGTCTCCCGGCTCCTGCTGACCATCCGGGACATCGAGCGGGTCGGGGACCACGCCGTCAACATCGCCGCGCGGACGCTGTACATGGTCGAGAACGACGACGACCTCATCTACTGAACCTTTTTCATCGTCGGGTCGCCGAAGGCGACCACTCCTCGAAAAACGTTCATGAAAAAGGCCGAGCACGGCACGCCGTGCTCGGTGAAACCGCGCTCGCTCCGCTCGGGCGGTATGCATCCTGCAGACCATAGCAGCACAAAACCGCGACAGCCACACGCCTCCCCAGCCGACTGCGTTGCTCGGCTCACTTCGCTCGCCTGTGCGACTCGTCCCTCGCGCTTGCGACGCGGCCGTCGCCGCGACGGCGCGCGCCTGAGTGCGTTGTCGAGTATCGAGCGACCTACTGCGGCGTTTCGGGCGTGTCGTCGCCCACAAGCCCTGAGTCGGTGATATGGAACTGGGCCGTGTCGCCGGCCGGCTTGGCGCGGTGTTTCTCCAGCGTGGCGCGTCGGTTGCCGCCACGGAACCGGTCCAGACGGACGATTGCCCCGGACCAGTGGTTCAGGGTGTGACCGCCAAGTGCCGTCGAGCGGTCACTCTCCGGGTCGGTAAACACCTGATTCGTGTACAGGACGGCAATGTCGTGTTTACGGGCCAGCGAGAGGAGGTGGGTAATCTGGCGGGCCACGTCCCGTAGTGTCTCGCCACCGTCTTCGTCGTCCCGGCGAAGCCGGTAGAACCCGGTCGCGCTGTCGAGGACGATGAGTTCGACTTCGGCGGCAAACTCGGCGGCGTCCTGGACGGCTTCGGTCTGTTCGTCGTAGTCCAGTGCCTCTGTGATGATTAGTCGGCCGGCGAGGTCGTCCACAGTCTGGGCCGTCCCGCGTGCGCGGCCGCTGGCGACCTGCTCCATCCGGTCAGCCGAGAGCCCTTCGGTGTCGATGTACAGCGCCGCGTCGCCGGCGGCGGCAACTTCCATCACCGCCGACAGCGCGAAATTAGTCTTTCCGGCCGCTGGCGGGCCGTACACCTGCGTGACCGCGCCACGCTCCAGCCCACCACCCAGGAGGTCGTCGATCGCGTCACACCCGGTCGGGACGTACTCGCTCACGGGCAGTGGTTGTGCAGGTTCGGGTAAAAACGCTCGCAACTCTCAGTCCCGGCGGGGGAGAAAGCGGTCGATAGTTTCACTCACAGCGTCGGGCTCATCCAGTTGCTCATTCGCGAACCGCATGTCGAGGTCCCAGTGCCGGTGAAGCACAATCCCCTCGTCGGTAGTGCTGTAGCCATTGAATGAGTCCCATGTGGCGACTGTCTTACCGAATGGGATCGATCGCTTGATGCCGGCCCCACTGAGGGTGTAGGTACGTGCCTGGGTTCTATTAAACGGCATCGTCGCAACCGGGAGCAGGAACTGACCGACCGACCAGAGCCACGTGCTGTGTTCGGTCAGGAATACGACACCAAAACTCGCACAGCCAACGAGGAATACCGGAAGCATCGTCAGGACCAGCCGGTTCCGAGCGCGGTCGGGCCAGCCGGCGGTAAACGATTCGTACTCGGTTACGTCGGCTGAGAATTACGTCGGTGTAGCGCGAGCGTGTAATGAAGCCCATCGCCAGACCAGGGACGACCGCAGCGAGCATTCCGAAGAAAAACCCAACGAGCGCCAGAGCGCCGTATTCCGGCGCAAAAAAGAGTGCGGCGGTCGCATAGCTAGCTCCGAAAAGCAGCGGGAGCCAGCGGGCCTGTGATCCCCCCAGCGCAACCGCGAGACCGGGTCGTCGCCACGTCGCGAGCCACCCGAGGCCGGTGACGACTGCGACAGTCAGGAGCGCGACGATGTAGAGGGCAGCGTCGGCACCGACGCCACCCCAGACCGCAGTCGCCGTGACCGTCGGCCCGACGGCCAGCAGCGCAACGAACAGGCCAAGCACAAAGGCAAACATGCCGTCAGTGCTCCGGTCAGCCCGCTTGGCGGCGATTGTTGACATGTCTCAGAGATGACTACGGTAAATATAAAAAATGGTCGACCTGTTTGCCTGTGGCGGGCCGGCATATCCAACGAGTACCGCCGCGACAGCGTCGGCAGAGAGCAGAGCCTCCGACCATAGATAGCGGAGTCGGGACGGTCATCCTGACACGCCAGCACGCGTAAGTGAGTTGCGGAGTAATTACAGTCGTGATTGTCGTCGTCACCGAAGACTTCGAAGTGTACCACGGTGTCGTCAACGAGCTACGCGACCGTGGCGTGGCGTTCACGACCATAGAACCGGGTGACGAATGGCCCGAGGAGGCAGAGGTCGCGGTCATCGCGGCGGGGGAGTCGGTCGAAATCCCCGACGATGTCGACCTCGTGCAGGCGGACCCGGACACACCGCGTCGCGCCGTCGAAGCTGTTATTTCGACGCTCCGAGGTGGCGACGGTCGCACCGTCATCGGTATCGACCCCGGCGAACGGCCGGGCGTCGCGATTCTCCATGGCGACATGGTCGTCGCAGCGTTTCAGGTGCCCGCGGCCGACATCACCGAAATCGTCCGCGAGGAAGTCGAAGACGCGGTCGAACCAGTCGTGCGTATCGGCGACGGCGCACGGCTCGTCGGCGCGCGCATCATCGACGAGATCCAGTCCGTGCCGGTAGAGCTGGTCGACGAAACGGGAACGACGCCGTATCTCGGCTCCGGTGCGCGCGGGATGGGTGACGTGCTAGCCGCGGTCAACATCGCCCGCCTCAACGGTGAGGAAATCGAAAGCCGAACCATCGAGCCGACCGCGGGCGAACTCCAGAAGATCAAGGATCGTTCGCGGGAGGCCAGCGATACAAACCGGGCGATCAGCGAGGAACTCGCCAGGCAAGTCGCGACCGGCGCGCTCACCGTTGAGGAAGCACTGGCCGAACACGGCAGCGACAGTTCGACCAGCGAGGGAGAACCTGACAACAGATAGCGCTACTCCTGTACCATCCGCTCGGCTCGTTGCATCACCTCGCGGACGGGGAGTCCGGTCGCGTCCGCGACGGCCGCGGCGTCGTCGTACTCCGTGCTCACGTCGAACACCGTGCCGTCGGTGTCGCTTGCGACCTTGACCGTGACCTCGAACTGCTCGCCATCAGCGGAGAGCACAACTGTCTCGTACTCCCGGTCGGCGACCCAGCGGTGGCCGGCCCCGGATTCGCGCACGCCGAGCGTCCCGGTCGCTTCGGCGAGGCGGCGCGCGACCCGCTCGGCGTCTTCCGGCCTGCAAATGACCTTGACGATGTGGCCGGGCCGTGACTTCTTCATCGTCGTCGGCACTATCGACACATCACGAGCGCCGACCTCCGAAAGCGAGCGCTGGAGGTCGCCAAGCACCTCGGGCGGGACGTCGTCGACGTTCGTTTCGAGGACCGTGATTTCGTCGCGGCGGAGTCGCCCCGCGCCGTCGCCGACCATCGCCCGCAAGACGTTGGGGCGGTCGTTGAGGTCCCACCCTCCAGCGCCGTAGCCCGACGCATCGATGTCGAGCGGCGGCAGCGATTCGGTCCCGTCGGCGATGTGTGCGAGAATCGCTGCCCCGGTCGGCGTCAGGACTTCCCTGTCTATAGGGCCACCCTGCAGCGACCAGTCGGCTTGCTCTGCGATCTCGACCACCGCGGGAGTCGGGACCGGGTAGGTACCGTGGCTCATCTCCACGGTGCCGCCACCCGTCGCTATCGGCGTCGTCACGACCTGCTCGACGTCGAGATCATCCAGCAGGAGACAGGCACCAACAATGTCGGCGATAGCGTCGTCGGCCCCGACTTCGTGGAAATGCGTGTCATCGAGATCCGTTCCGTGAACCGACGCTTCAGCCTCGCCGAGTATCTCGAAGATTGCCAGCGCGTCCGCGCTGACGGTCGCTGGTAGGTCCATCCCCTCAACGAGTTCGACGACCTCGGCGTACGTTCTGCTTGGGCCGTGACCCTCTGCGTGGGTGTGGTCGTGGTCGCCGTGGGAGTGAGAATGTGCGTCATCGTCCCCAGTGTGGCCGTGTTCCTCATCGTGGGAGTGGGAATGCGAGTGGTCGTTGTGAGTGTGGTCGTGGGAATCGTCGCCATCACCGGCGGTGTCGGATAACAGCACTTCGACGCGCGTTGCAGCAATCCCGCAACGGTCCACTTCGGAGACGGCGTACTCGACATCCAGCACGTCCTCGATCGGCGACAGGGCTTCGCGGTCGGCCCCGGCAGCCAGCAGCGCCCCCAGAAGCATATCACCGGCCGCGCCCATCCGGCCATCGAAAGCGAGTGTTCGCATACCCGGAGGGTCAGACCGCGCCAGTAAAAGCCCTCTTGCTACGTCCTCAAGTCCGGCGGACGATGTGGATATCGTAGTCTTCGCCGTCTGTGACTTCGCCGATAGGGACGACGATGTCCTCGGTGTCGTCACTGCCGAGGAACACGACGCTGGCGTCGACATCGCGGGCGGTCTGTCTGATCGTCGTCGACAGTTCGCTGGTGGAGTGAGCGCTTACGTCGTCGTACCGGAGTTCGGAGTCGTCGGTCGCCTCCTCGATCTTGCGCCGGAGGTCGTCAGCGGCGGTTTCGGCGGCGAAGTCCTCGCTCGGGTCGACGCGGCGGCGGCGCTCGGCGTAGTTGGCGCCGGTCGGGATAAATGCGACAGCGACGACATCCTCGTCAAGCGAATCAGCGTAGGTGACGGCGCGGTCGAGCGCAGCATCTGCGAGCGGTGACCCATCGAAGGGAACAAGAAATACCATATCGGCGCTATCGCGTCCAGCCTTATGAAACGCGGCGATGGCGGCAGCCTGTGTCACCGGCACCCAGGCCGGGAGCTATTTGCCCCTACTGTGCGGTATGTTATTAGGTGTCATATAAACCCGTCGCCGTGCGTCTTGCCCGCCGGTAGCATAAAGCATATCTCCGGGGCTACCCGAGTTCGTTGTAAGCAGGCTCTACTATGAACGAAGTCCAATTGGAAGTGGCGAAGGCGTACCCGAACGACTCGGGACGCGGTATCGCCAGACTTGACCCCGATACGTTGTTGCACCTCAAGCTCTCTCCCGGTGACATCATCGAGATCGAAGGGAGCGATACGACCGCGGCCAAGGTGTGGCGGGCCGACCGGCAGGACTGGAACACCGATACTGTCCGTATTGACGGCTTCACGCGCCAGAACGCCGACGTGGGTATCGGCGAGCGCGTCACGATCCGCAAGGCTGAGGCCGAGAAGGCCGACAAGCTCGTGCTTGCCCCGCCCGAGGAGGCGTCGGTCCAGTTCGGCTCTGACGCCGCCGGGATGGTGAAACGGCAGATACTGAAGCGGCCGGTCGTCGAGCGCGACATCGTCCCAGTGATGTCCTCGACGAACCATCCATTCATGCGCTCGCCCGGGCAGGCTATCCCGCTCATCGCCGTCGAAACCGAGCCCGAGGGTGTCTGTCTCATCACCGAAGACACCGAGGTGGAACTCCGCGAGGAACCGATCTCCGGCTTCGAGAAGACCGGCGGCGGCATCACCTACGAGGACATCGGTGGGCTGCAAAACGAGATCCAGCGGGTGCGAGAGATGGTCGAGCTGCCGATGAAACACCCACAGATATTCAAGAAGCTCGGCATTGAGCCGCCACAGGGGGTGTTGCTCCACGGGCCACCCGGCACCGGAAAGACGCTGCTTGCGAAGGCAGTCGCCAACGAAACTTCGGCCAGCTTCTTCTCTATTGCTGGCCCCGAGATCATCTCGAAGTACTACGGTGAGTCCGAACAGCAGTTACGCGAGATATTCGAGGACGCGAGCGAGGAATCGCCCTCGATCATCTTCATCGACGAACTGGACTCCATCGCGCCCAAGCGTGAGGATGTGACCGGCGAGGTTGAGCGCCGTGTCGTCGCCCAGTTGCTGACGATGATGGATGGCCTCGAATCGCGCGGACAGGTCATCGTCATCGCCGCGACGAACCGTGTCGACAGTGTCGACCCGGCGCTGCGCCGTCCCGGTCGATTCGACCGTGAAATCGAGATCGGCGTCCCGGACGAAGTGGGCCGGGAAGAAATTCTCCAGATTCACACCCGCGGCATGCCGCTGTCCGACGACGTGAACCTAGCGAAGCTGGCGACGGACACGCACGGCTTCGTCGGGGCCGACATCGAGAGTCTCACCAAGGAGGCCGCGATGAAGGCGCTCCGGCGGTACCTCCCCGAGATTGACCTAGACGAGGAGGACATCCCACCGAGTCTCATCGACCGGATGATTATCAAACGGGACGACTTCAAGGGCGCACTCAACGAGGTGAGTCCATCGGCGATGCGGGAGGTGCTGGTCGAACTCCCGAAGATGTCCTGGGATAACGTTGGCGGGCTCAGCGGACCCAAAGAGCAGGTTCAGGAAGCCGTCGAGTGGCCGATGAACTCCCCGGAGAAGTTCGAGCGCATGGGCGTGACGCCGCCGTCTGGGGTGTTGCTGTACGGCCCACCCGGTACCGGGAAGACGCTCATGGCGAAAGCCGTCGCCAACGAGACTGACGCGAACTTCATCTCGGTCCGTGGCCCGCAGTTGCTGAGCAAGTGGGTCGGCGAGAGCGAGAAGGCCATCCGGCAGACGTTCCGGAAGGCCCGTCAGGTCGCTCCGACCATCATCTTCTTCGACGAACTTGACTCGCTGGCACCGGGTCGGGGCGGCGAGATGGGGTCGAACGTCTCTGAGCGTGTCGTTAATCAGCTCCTGACCGAACTCGACGGGCTGGAAGAGATGGAGGACGTGATGGTCATCGGCGCAACCAACCGGCCGGACATGATCGACCCGGCGCTGATCCGTTCGGGTCGGTTCGACCGGCTGGTGATGATCGGCGAGCCCGATATCGAGGGCCGCGAGCAGATCCTGAAGATCCACACGGACGACACGCCGCTGTCGCCCGACGTGAGCCTGCGCGAACTGGCCGAAGTCAGCGATGGGTTCGTCGGCTCAGACCTCGAATCCATCGCCCGGGAAGCCGCCATTGAGGCACTCCGTGAGGACGACGACGCGGAGGAAGTCGAGATGCGACACTTCCGGCAGGCGATGGACAGCGTGCGGCCAACCATCACTGACGACATCCGCGAGTACTACGAGCAGATGGAAGAGGAGTTCAGAGGCGGTTCCAGCCCGCAGCGCCAGGCCGGAAGCGGCGGCCGGATCGGCTTCCAGTAACTCCGGCGACCTCGATTCCTGTCCCTCGCTGCGATTCAAACGCGTTTTTCTACTTCAGCGTTCCCGACCAGCGATGCACTTTCGGCTGGCTGCACAATACCTGTGTATAATTATTAGATAAACTATAAAACCGGTGTTTGTTTCTCCTTTCGAAGCCCCCTTTCGGGTCACAAGTGTATAAGGGGTGATGCCGAACACAAACCGCGTTTACAGGCTAGCAAAGCGCCCCGAAGGAACTCCCGACCACGATACGTTCGAACTTTCCGAAGAAGAAATCCCTGAACCGGGGCCTGGTGAGGTACTCATCAAGACGCTGTACCTCTCTGTCGACCCGTACATGCGCGACCGGATGCGAGACAGCGAATCGTATGAAGAGCCGTGGGACGTGGGCGACGCGCTCAAGGGTGCTGTCGTCGGTGAAGTCGTCGAATCTGAACGGTGCACGCTTCGACGAAGGCGATGTCGTCACCGGTGAGCTAGAGTGGGCGGAGTACGCCACAGCACCCGGACCGGTACTGACAGAGGTCAATCCGGAACTCGCACCGATTTCGACAGCACTCGGCGTTCTGGGGATGCCGGGCCTGACAGCGTACTTCGGCACCCGAGAAGTCGCACAGCCGTCCGCCGGGGATACGTTCGTTGTCACCGGAGCCGCCGGGGCCGTCGGCTCCGTGGCAGGACAGCTCGCCAAGCTTCAGGGCGCACGTGTCGTCGGCTTCGCCGGCTCCGACGAGAAAGTCTCGTTCCTTGAAGACGACCTCGGCTTCGACGTGGGTATCAACTACAAAACGACCGACGACTACCGGTCCGCACTGGACGAGGCCGCACCGGACGGCGTCGACGCTTACTTCGACAACGTCGGCGGACCGATTACCGACGCAGTGTTCACGCGACTCAACACCGATGCACGCGTCGCCGTCTGCGGACAGATCTCGCTGTACAACAGCGAGGATATACCGGTGGGGCCGCGCAAGCTGACACAGGTCATCCAGTCCCGGGCGACCGTCGAAGGCCTCCTTGTCTCCGACTTCGAGCCGCGGTTCGAGGAAGGAACGAAGCAGCTCGGTCAGTGGGTCGCGTCCGGCGACATCTCCTACCGAGAAACCGTCACCGAAGGCATCGAGAACGCGCCCGACGCGTTCCTCGGGCTGTTCGAGGGCGAGAACATCGGCAAGCAGCTCGTGCAGGTCGCCGAGCGGTAGAAAAGAGCGACTATCTGGTTATAGTTCGCCGAGTTTTCGGAGGAGCTGGCCGCGGTACTCCTCGTCGGCCTGAACGCCTTTCAGCTCGAGCACGTTGCGCTCAAGCTTGTCGAGTGCGACGTTGAACGCGGTTTCAGCGCCGTAGCCTTCGCCGGAGCCGGCTGCCTGTCCCTTGTTGGTCCGCAGGCGGATCTGGCACTGGATGAGCGGCGTGCCACGGAGCTTCTCCTTGTGCTCGTGGAACCGAACGTGAGCGTGCTGGACCTGCATCGCTCCGTACTTGTCCGCGACCGTTTCGATGTCAGCCCGGAGGTCCGCACGGGAGATGGTGTCCAACAGTTTGATGTTCGTAATCTGAACGTCCATGTGTTCCTCCTCGGTGTACGTCAGTGCGCGGAGCACGTCGGTCTTCGTGAGGATGCCAGCGACATGGGTGTCCTCGTCTTCCGGCGTGACAACGAGTCCGGCGAAGTCGTTTTCGAGCATCCGCGCAACGGCGTCCTCGACAGAGTCGCCGAGTTTCGCCGTCTCCACTGGGCTGCTCATCACGTCGTAGACGGGCATATCGAGCACGCGCTCAATCTCGCCGGAGCGGTCGCCCCGCGTCGTCTTGTTCATGTCTCGGACGACGACATCGACAATATCGTGGCGCGTGACCATCCCGGTCAGGCCATCGTCGTCACCGAGCACCGGAAGCCGGGAGATGCCGTGTTTCCGGAGGAGATTGACGACTTGCCCGACGTTGGTGTCTTCGGACACCGTGATGACATCTCGCGTGTAGATGTCCTCGACGCTCAGCGCGTCGAGATTGTCGAGAACCGCATCGAGGATATCGTCCTCGGTGACGATACCCCAGAGCTCGCCCGCCTCGAACACCGGCGCGAGCTTGACACCACCCTCGACGAGGACGCGCGCGACTTCGCGCACGTCATCGGTACGCTCGACCTTCGGTGCCGAGCGCGTCATCGCCCCCGCTTTCGCGTTGTCCTCGACATGGGACTGGACCAGCTGTTTCTGCGTGATAACGCCAGCGTAGTCACCGTCTTCCGTGACGATGATACCCTTGGGATTCTCGCGTTCGAAGATAGACCGGACTTTCCCCAAGCGCTTGTTGGCGTCAACCTCGACAAATTCTCTGGTGGCGATATCAGCAATATCCATCGTTCTTCACAATTCGTAGATTCGACGTGTGGGGTTATCAAGGTTGGTTTAGTCCCCGGAAACCAAGAGACGAACTAAACTTTAGGCCCTTGGATCTAAGGTGGCTGTATGCTGCCTGACATCGGCGTCTTCGGCCCCTACACGTATCTGGTCACAGAAGTGGTATGGGGGACTGTTGCGCTCGTGTTGCTCTGGCGTGCGCGCGCTCTTCGAATGGCCGCCAAGACCATCGTCGTGCTCTATCCAATTGCGTACGTCTGGGACTGGTACACGCTGACTGTCGGTGTCTTCGCAATCAAACTCCGAACCGGTGTCTACCTCCTTGGGATTCCCATTGAGGAGCATATCTTCATGATCGTCGTTCCCGCGCTCATCCTCGGTATCCACGAGAATCTTCACGGTCTTTCGTCCGGGTCGAACAGCGAATAGTTAGAGATCCGATATCGTTTTCAGCTGTTAACCGCACCCGAGCCAGCGTTACGACTGGAAGTTTCGCGGCTCACCGAAACGGCTGATTTCTCCCATATTACGTCGTGAAACCGGTATCTGAACTATGTAGACATCTCTCACAGTATCTATATGTGTCAGCCGAGAGTGTCGTCTGATAGCTATGAGTGATACGTACGTGTTTACCCCGATGACTCAACGGCCGGCACAGCCTGATCTCGTGAGATCATCTCGTTGTTTCGGGAGACTCGCTTGAGTTCGTCATAGGGATTGCGTCCCTGCTGGCGCCACGTCGCCAGCAGGGACAGCACCGTCTCATGAACGAACATCCCGCGGTCATTGCGGAGTGTTCCGATAAGTTTCCGGAGAACCACCGGTTCACGGAGCGCGTTTTCGGCGGCATTGTTCGTCGGAGAGACCGCTGGCTCACCGACGAAGGTGAGCCAGTGGTCGAGGCCCCCTTCGATTTTTCTGATAAGTGTTGCCACTGGTCCGTCGGGAACCGACCGCTCAATCAGCGACTCAAGCTCTCTTCGTGCAACACGCTGGAGTTCTGCTCGCTCACGAAGAGTCAAGTCGCTCTCCAGTCGCGTCTGGAGAGCGACGTACAACTGCTTGAGAGAGTCGTAAATCGGTTTGCCTTCTGGCTGCTTTTCAGCGGCATCTTCAGCCTCTCGCAGAATATGTGCCCAACACCGTTGGAGATTGTCGCTGAAAGCTGGATAGGCCGTCCACCCATCACAGATAACTGTTCCCGCGAAGTCCTCGCCGAGGACTTCCGCGGGAACGTCGCTTCCACGACTTTCTCTAACCGCGTAGAGCGTATGGTTCTCGGTGGTGAACGTCCAGATCCATGCTTGCTCACCATCCCGTTTGACGCCTGTTTCGTCGATGTGGACAACGTCAGCCTGCTGGATCTGACGGCGGATCTGCTCGTATTCACAGCGACCGGCGCGCGCAGCGCGCTCGGTCGCGTGCCACGCGGCCGCGCCTGACAACTCCAGTTCATGCAGCTGCTCGAAACGGTCTGCAATCTTCCGATAGGGGAGGCGGTAGTCGTACCTCGACAGTGCTGATTGGGCGATAACGTTCACCCCGAACTGCCCCTCATCGGGGCAGTCGGGGTGTGTAGCGACTGTCTCAGTCCCACAGGAGTCGCACTGGTAGCAGTGGCGGTTGTACTGCGTGACTTCTGGTGGCTGCGGGTCCGGTATCTCCTCGACGAGTCGGGGGCTGACGCCCACCGACTCGTCGAAGTGTTGGCCACACTCTGGACAACAGTCACAGGTGACCTCAACTTCTTCGTCTGGATCAGCTGTAGAGCGCCACTCTGGGTCGTGACCGTCCTTCCGTCCAGGAGTGCCGCCATCAGTTCTGACATCGTCGCCTTCGTCATCTTGCGAGGTCGGGGACTCGTCAGTCCCCGACCGTCGCTTACTAGGCGGTGTATGTGGATTCTCGTATTTGCGAAGCCGTGTTTCGAGTTCTTCGATTCGCTCTTGCTGCTCTTCGATCCGTTCGTCCTTTTGCTCAAGCTTCTCCTCCAGCTCGTCAATTCGCTCTTCCATCTGGAGAAACCGTGAGAGAAGTTCGTCTTTACTGAGGTCATCCCAATCCACTATGACCACCTCAGCGTTACCTCAGCAGGGTCACCGGGATGGTCTCCGAGCGGAGACCATCCCTGGAGAAATCCAATTAGCCCTTGCTGAGGGTACATATGCCCCCGATTGGTCGCCTGTTACGAGATAGTGGCGAAGTTCATCGGGGCTAAACACGTACAGTGATACTATCCCAACATCTCACATCGAGCTGTATGTCCGGTCGATGCTACCCGACGGCGCACACGAACGGCAGGAAGACGTCATCGACCGTCTCCAGACGCTCAAGGAGAACGACCATATCGACGGATTCAACGTCATTGTCTGGGGCAAGCAGATCGCGCCACAGTCGGCCGCTGCACGGACGGAGGAAGGCAAGTACATTCTGAACCGTGTCGCCGAGTTCAAACAGTGGGCACTGAGCAACAATGTCTCGCTCGAATCGTTCTATCAGGACACGACCGTGGATTCAGAAGTCGCGGAGTCGGCGTACGACGCCATGGCGCTGCCCGTCATGGGGTTGGCTGAGTACGACGGCAACGAACTCGTCCACGTCGCACCCTGTACGAAAGATGACGTCGTTCACACGATCCTAGACCGTCTCGAACGTCTCGAAGCGGGCCAGCCACCCGCTCTCGATCAGGAGCGCGGCGGCGTGAGCATTGTCTAACGAGTGGGATCCGTTACGAGGACCAGACCGCGTCGACGTACGGTTCGAACTCATCTGTCGCCGACAGCACTTCAAGCACTTCTTCGGGATCTCCGGCCAGCTTGTACCCCGGCCGTCCTTTCCCCGTCGCTGACTCCGTCTGTTCGGTGAGCAACAGCCCCTTATCGGCGAGTCGGCCCAGCGCCGAGATGACTTTCTGGCGCTCGACACCGCCGAACGGCTGTCGGTCAATATCCGCAAGATGTGCCTTCGCCGTCTGGGTCACATGATAGGAGTGGGTTGGTGTTTCGCCGGCTGTTTCGAGTTCTGCAACCGCCAGTAGGACGAACTGTTCGAATGCGTCCGCCGACTGGACCTGATCTCTCATATGGATGACTCTAACGCGGTTGGGGCAAGAAACTATGGGATGAGCCTGTCGGATCGGGAGTTCCATGCCGGCCCTGTCAAACGACATCGGCGTCAAAAGCCCTGTCTCGAGGACAGTCGAAAGTGGGTCCGGGTGGATTCGGTGGACGGACGTCGAGATGCGCGGACACAACTCGTCTGGTTCGAATCCATCAGTCACTGCCGACTCGCTTCGCTTGGGAGGTAGCAACAGTAGAAGTGGGTTCGGGCGGATTTGAACCGCCGGCCTCCTCCATGTCAAGGAGGTGTCATAACCGACCTAGACCACGAACCCTCACTGCGAGGTACACTACAATGTTTCCGGTGGGTATAATTGAAGGTTTCGAATTCCGTATCGCCACGTTGTCTGTTGATTGCCCACACATACTCGTCAGCGAGTAGGGGTCCCGATAGGCTTAAGTCAATGTACGGATTTGTACATCACAACACGAAAGAGTTCATTGGTGAATACAATGCAAGAGTATATTGAACGCGTCACTGACGGTGATGACCTGACACAGGACGAGGCTCGGGCCGTTTCGACGACTGTTTTCGAGGATGCAACCGAGGCACAGATCGGTTCGCTCCTGACGGCACTGCGGGCGAAAGGGGAGACGGAGGCTGAGATAGCCGGCTTTGCTGAGGGGATGCGCGACGCCGCCCGGACTATCCGGCCCGACCGCGAGGGGCTTGTCGACACCTGTGGGACCGGCGGGGACGACTACAACACGATCAACGTCTCGACGACGAGTGCCATCGTCGCTGCTGGGGCTGGCGTCCCCATCGCCAAACACGGCAACTACTCTGTCTCTTCATCTTCGGGGAGCGCCGACGTGCTCGAAGAGGTCGGCGTCGATATCGAGGCCGAACCGCCGGACGTCGAGGAGACGATCGAACGAGACGGCATCGGCTTCATGCTCGCGCCGGTGTTTCACCCGGCGATGAAGGCCGTCATCGGCCCGCGAAAGGAACTCGGGATGCGGACTGTGTTCAATATTCTCGGCCCACTGACGAACCCTGCCGACGCGGACGCACAGGTGCTGGGCGTTTACGACCCGGACCTCGTGCCCGTGATGGCAGAGGCGCTGGCCCGACTGGATGTCGAGCGGGCGCTGGTCGTCCACGGCGACGGCCTTGACGAGATCGCTATCCACGGCGAGACGGTCGTCGCAGAGGTCACCGGCGACCGGATCGCGGAGTACACCATCACTCCGGAAGACATGGGGCTTGAGACACGTGACATCGAGGCTATTTCCGGGGGATCGCCGGAAGAGAACGCCGCCGACCTTCGCGGCATCGTCACGGGCGAAGTCACCGGCGCGAAGCGGGACATCATTCTCGCCAACGCCGGCGCGGCCATCTACGTCGCTGACGTCGCCGACACGCACGAAGCGGGAGTCGAACAGGCCCGACAGGCCATCGAGTCGGGCGCGGCGGCCGACAAACTCGACGACCTGATCGGTGCATGACGCGCGTGAAGATCTGTGGCGTGACGGACAGCGTGGACCGCGACGCTGTCGTTAGGGCCGGCACTGACGCGGTCGGCGTCATCCACGGCGTCCCGGTCGACACACCGCGGGAAGTCAATGAGGAAACAGCCGAGACGCTCGTCGAGGGCGTCCCACCCTTCGTGACGAGCGTGCTGGTGACGATGCCGACGACGGTTCAGGAGGCCGTCAGGCGCATCGACAGGGTCGAACCCGATGCGGTGCAGGTCCATGACAGCCTCTCGCCGGCGGAACTTGGGGCCCTCAACAGCCGAGTCACACAGGACATCATCGCTGTGGTTGGGACGGACGCACCGACTATTGCAGACTACGCCGCCCATGCCGACGCCCTGCTCGTCGATTCGGTCGACGCCGACGGCGGCGGCGGCACGGGCGAGACACACGACTGGGAGCGCACGCGTGACCTCGTTGACTCGCTTGACGTTCCCGTCGTGCTGGCCGGTGGACTAACTCCCGAGAACGTGGCCGAGGCCGTCGAGACGGTCGCACCGTTCGCCGTCGACGTGGCGAGCGGCGTGGAGTCCGCTGGCGGCACGAAAGACCACGACGCAGTCGGGCGGTTCGTTCGGAACGCCAAGCGAGCGTCGGAGGGCACGGTATGACCCTCGATATCTCTCGCGAGGAGTTCGTCGAACACGCGAAGGCGGACCGCCCGGTCGTCGTCCGCACCGCCGCGGAACTCGATGTCGACGTGGAGCCGTTGACCGCATACGCAGCGCTGACCGGTCGCACGAGCGACGTGGCCGCAAACGACTACACGTTCCTGCTGGAAAGCGCCGAGAAGGTCGCCTCCAGCGATCCCGACGGCGCGTTCGCGCCGGAGACGGACGACCGACACGCCCGCTTCTCCTTTGTCGGCTACGACCCGCGCGCCGTCGTTACTGTGACCGGCGATGAGAGCGAGGTCGAGGCATTCGATGACCGCTACGCCGACCTCGTGACGACCGACGGCGGCGACGTGGTTGATGACCTTCGGGCGGCGATGCCCGACGTGGCGCTGCGGAACTTCCCGGCGATGGACCGCCAGCACCTCGAAGGCGGCCTCGTGGGCTTCCTCTCGTACGACGCCGTCTACGACCTCTGGCTCGATGAGGTCGGTCTGGATCGCCCCGACTCGCGGTTCCCGGACGCGCAGTTCGTTCTCACCACGTCGACGGTCCGGTTCGACCACGTCGAGGACACTGTCTCGCTCGTGTTCACGCCTGTTGTCAGGCAAGGCGAGGACGCTGGCGAGCGCTACGACGAACTGGCCGCCGAAGCCGAGCGGGTCGAGGCCGTTCTTACGGATCTGTCACCGCTTTCGACCGGCGGCTTCCGCCGCGAAGACGAAGTTGCTGGCCCAAGAGACGAGTACGAGGACGCTGTCGAACGCGCAAAGGAGTACGTCCTCTCGGGTGACATCTATCAAGGTGTCATTTCCCGAACGCGGGAATTGCATGGTGAGGTCGACCCGCTGGGCTTCTACGAGGCGCTCCGGGCTGTGAACCCATCGCCGTACATGTACCTGCTGGGCTACGATGACCTGACCATCGTCGGCGCGAGCCCGGAGACACTCGTCTCCGTCGCCGGCGACCACGTCGTCTCGAACCCCATCGCGGGGACGTGTCCGCGCGGGAACTCACCCGTCGAGGACCGCCGCCTCGCCGGCGAGATGCTCGCCGACGGGAAGGAGCGGGCCGAACACACGATGCTGGTCGATCTGGCGCGCAACGATGTGCGCCGGGTTTCCGAGGCCGGTAGCGTCCGCGTCCCGGAGTTCATGAACGTTCTCAAGTACAGCCACGTCCAGCACATTGAGTCCACCGTGACGGGTCGGCTGGCCGAAGACAAGGATGCCTTTGACGCCGCCCGCGCGACGTTCCCGGCAGGGACCCTCTCCGGTGCGCCGAAGATCCGCGCCATGGAGATCATCGACGAACTCGAACGCTCGCCGCGTGGTCCCTACGGCGGCGGCGTCGGTTACTTCGACTGGGACGGCGACACCGACTTCGCTATCGTCATCCGCTCGGCGACGGTCGAAGACGAGGGTGACCGGGATCGCATTACCGTCCAGGCCGGGGCCGGCATCGTTGCTGATTCCGACCCCGAAAGCGAGTACGTCGAGACCGAGCAGAAAATGGACGGCGTGTTGACGGCGCTGGAAGAAATCGAAGGGGAACCGGTCGACGCGGCTGGGAGTGCTGACGACGCTGAGGCTGCGACCGGAGCCGACGGCCCCGAGGAGGTGACCCGATGAGCGCGTCACAGCCCGCCGGCGAGGACGCCGTCAGGGACGACCTCCGGGTGCTGTTCGTCGACAACTTCGACTCGTTTACGTACAATCTCGTCGAATACGTCTCCGAGCACGCCGAGACCGAAGTCGTCCGGAACACAGCATCACTCGACGATGTGGAGGCGTTCGACCCCGACGCGATCATCCTTTCGCCGGGTCCGGGCCACCCGAAGAACGAACGGGACGTCGGTGTCACGCTCGATGTCCTCCGGGAGGTCAGCCCCGATGTGCCGACGCTGGGCGTCTGCCTCGGCCTCGAATCGGCGGTGTACGCCTACGGCGGTACCATCGGTCGTGCCCCGGAGCCGGTTCACGGCAAGGCGTTTCCCATCGACCACGACGAGCAGGGTGTTTTTGCGGGACTGGAACAGGGGTTCCAGGGCGGGCGCTATCACTCGCTCATCGCTGAGGACGTTCCCGAGGAGTTCGTCGTCAGCGCGACGACGGAGACCGAGGACGGCACGGAACTTGTGATGGGCGTCCGCCACCGCGAGTACCCCATCGAAGCCGTACAGTTCCATCCCGAGTCAGTCCTGACCGCGGTTGGCCACGACGTGATCCGGAACTTCCTCACCGACCTCTAAAGCACCTGGAAGCCCAGCATTCCGAGGAGCCAGAGGACAGCGACGGCGATGATAGCGATGATGACGAGCCGCCACGCCACTTTCATCACGAGCCGACCGACCAGTAGTACAACGGCGATAGCCAGCAAGCCGACGAGTAACGCTGGCAGTGATGGAAGCGATCCGAGCTGGAGGAGTGGCAACATATTATAGAGAGGAATGGCCACGGGGAAATACTTCGTGGCCAGCGAGAAGAGACTGTTCCGGCGTGGGCTTGCCGAACCGCTCCCGGCTCACGCCGCCAAACATTCAAACAGTCAGGTATGCTACTTGATATCATGAGCGTAGCCGGACTGTGTGAAATCTGTGAGCGCCCCGACGTGGACCACACCTGCGACAGGTGCGGGCGACTCGTCTGTGACCGCCACTGGGACGCGGACATCGGGATGTGCGTCGAGTGCGGTGCGGAGGTCGGGCAACCGAGCGACCGGAAGTCGCCGGAGGATATGCCCGACGGCGTGGATACGTACCGCTTCTGAACTATCTTGATTCGGAGGGAGAACCTCGTCAGCCACTGCAGGCACAGATGGACCGACGTGAGGCGTGACTAGGCCGAGTGCAGCGCCCCGCCGTTCGAGTGATACGGAACGAGGTCAGCGTTCGATGGCGTACATGTACCCGTCGTTGCTGCCGAAATAGACGGTGTCGTCGGTGATGAATGGTTTGGAGAACACAGCGTTGCCGGTTTTGACTGCCCACTGCTGCTCCCCTGATTTGGCGTCAAAGGCCCGCATATAGCCGTGACGGTCGCCGACGTACACTACACCATCGGCAACTCTTGGAAGGCTGTTGAGTGGCCCTTCTGTCTTCTCGGTCTGCCAGCGGACATCGCCCGTGGCTGTATTCACAGCATAAAAGACTCCCAGATCATTACCGAAATAGACTGTCTCATTCCAGACAACTGGGGTAGAATTAATATCAAGATCAGTTTCCAGTGACCAGATCAGACTACCGTTGTGACGGTTCAGTGCGTACAATCTACCGTCTCCTGACCCGACAAAGACGCGTTTTCCATCAACAGGAGCGCCTGCCCAGATCTTATCCTCCGTTGGGAAGTCCCACAGATGTTCACCAGTTATGGCATCAAGCGCGTAAAATGAGCCATCCGAACTCCCTATGTAGACAGTACCGTCATGTACAACAGGCCCAGCCCCGACACTGTTCTGAGTCATGTACGACCACTGCTTCTCTCCGGTGTCGGGATCAATTGCGTAGACATGGCTATCGAGACCGCCCACATACAGTGTACCGTTCTTAACAGTTGGATTACTGGTGATCTGGTCGTCTGTCTCGAAGTGCCAGCGCTCTGTTCCGTCTGGTGTGACCGCGTAAATGTTGGTATCTCGACTGCCAAAATATATTGTATTGGTAGCTACTTCTGGGCTCGACCAGATTTCACCATTGGTTGCGAACTTCCAGTTAAGCGATCCATCAGCCGGCGCCAATGCATAGAGGTGGTTGTCAGCACTCCCGGCGTAGAGGTGGCCATGCCTACTGTGCACAGCTGTACCGACGCGACCATCAGCCTGGTATCGCCACCGAAGCCGCCGTGGCTCAGGCACACGGTTGCCCTCAACGCCTTGATTTCGGCCTTGGAAGGAAGCGTAACAGCCGGCGCTCCCAGCCACACCGCCAGCGATCAACGTCAAGGCCTTACGTCGATTATATGTCATGTAAATTCTTGATTATACTCAGTTTTCCATAGATACGGTGTAGAAGGTTTTAGTTTAGATTTAGTTCATCAGTTAGTGAGAGTAAAATATCTTCGGTTGATCCGAACGATTGCGTATCCGGGCCCTCACAGTTTCGTTCCCCTCAGTGTCGATTTCCAGGGAACAGAACGAGTGAATCCGGTGACGCTCGGCGTCTCCACACTTAGCTGGTGTTCCACACGTGTGGAAAGCCGCAACGTCCTCGAGCCTGGTCCCTCTCTGTCTATGGTACGGTGGCTGTCACCGGAACTGGTTCAGTCGCTGTTTGAGTTGTTTTGCGGACTGGCCAGCGGCTTTGAAGAACGCGTCACCGGAGTCATCACGCCGCGTGTCGGCGTCCTCACCGGCGAAGATGATACCGCGCGAGGAGTTGACGAGTCCGACGCCGTCAGCGAGGCCGTGCTCGACGGCAGCCTCGGCGTCGCCGCCCTGCGCCCCGACGCCAGGAACGAGAAACGGGATGTCCGGGACCAGTTCGCGGATTTCTTCGAGTTCGTCGGGATTGGTCGCGCCGACGACGAGGCCGACGTTCCCGTTTCCGTTCCAGAGGTCTGCAAGGTGGACCACGCGCTCGTACAGTTTTTCGCCAGAGGCCAGTTCGAGGTCCTGAAGGTCCTCGCCGCCGGGGTTCGACGTGCGCCCGAGGACGAACACGCCCTTGTCCGCGCGCTGGAGGAACGGCTCCAGCGAGTCCCGGCCGAGGAACGGGTTGACCGTGATGGCGTCGGCGGCGGGTCCCTCCTCGTCGTCGAGAATCTGGGCGTACTGCCGTGCGGTGTTGCCGATGTCGCCCCGTTTGGCGTCCAGGAGGACGGGCACGTCTTTCCCGTGTGCGTAGGCGATTGTTTCTTCGAGGGCGCGCCAGCCGTCCGGGTCCTCGTAGAAGGCGGCGTTGGGCTTGTAGCAGGCGGCGTGTTCATGGGTCGCGTCGATGATACGGCGATTGAACTGCCAGCGCGGGAGGTCGGCGTCCAGCACGCTGTCGGGGAGGCGGGCAGGGTCCGGGTCAAGGCCGACCGACACCACGCTGTCGGCGGTCGCGATGCGGTCCGCGAGACGGTCGAAGAAGTGCATAGATACCGCAGCGGCTGGCAGCGATACAAGCGTTTCCTTCTCGAATCGTGTCCCACTTCGGTGGAATCAGATTTGATATTTTCTCCCCCTGTCTATTTCACACCGTAGGCAAAACCCCGCGTATGGATTGCTTCATGGATGTCGGCCACGTGGCCGAGACCCTCCCAGACCTGAGCGAAGCCCTGAACGACCCACGGCTGCGACAGTTTGGACTTGTCGGTGGTGTCATGCTCGTGGCCGTCGGCGCGTTCTTGTCGCTCGCCCCAGCGACCGGGCAGTGGCTATTCTGGTCGTATGCTGTCGCCGCGACGCTGGTGTTTCTCGGCGTCCCGCTGCTGTGTCTCGGCCTCGCTGCTCCCGACCCGGAGCCCGGGTCGCTGTTCCACCTCGGTATCGAACTGACGACGACACAGCGCCGGGCTGTCGCACTTGGATCGCTCTGTATCACCGTGACGCCGATTGTCATTACCGTTGGAACGCCGCTTGGCTTCCCATCACTGGTGCTTGCTATCGCTGCCGCGACGGCCATACTCGGTTCCGTGCTCGTCCTCACCGGTTTTGTTGCGTGGACGTCCGCGGCTATTGCTGAGCCGAGCCGTCACTGATCGCAGGTATTTCAGCTGGAATCCAATCGTTTTCTCACCTCGAAAAAGCCGCGCTACCCTGAGAGAGACTGCTCCAGCGCGTCGACTGCGGCTTTCACCGCTGCGCCGCTGTGAACAACAACGGTTGCCCCATCGACAGTGAGATCATCACGCTCCGGCACGGTTTCGGGCTCTTGCTCCAGGACCAACCGGGCCGTCTCCGGCGTCACCTCGACGACCGCGACCTCGGTACCGTCGGCTGCCACGCGGTAGGCAAAGGCACCTTTCGGTGTTGGTTCCACATCCCTGTCAGCATCGACGACAGAAACAGTAGAGAGCGGCCCGCGCTGAAGGCCTGTCAGTTCCGAGGCGAGCAACTGCCCGATCCGTCGACCGTCAGAAATGCTGTCTTTGACCATTAGAGTTCCTCCCGAACGTCCGCAGCGATTGCTTCGACGTCAACGCCTTCACTGCGCGCATACACCACAGCCGCGGCCTCCAGTGTCACGCCGATATCGGACTGGAGCGCATTGATGCCGGCGACGGCGGTCTGTTTCTCGATGCCAGCCTCGATAACGGCGTCGAGAACCCGTTCGAACGTCGACCGCGACTGCAGGATTTCCTCGCCCGGCGTAAACCCGTCTGGGATATCGGTGTGTGTGGCGTCAAAGGCGACGACGAGGTCGTCATCGTCCCGTTCGACCAAGCCCTCGCTCACGGCCACGTCGACCAGTGTCTTGGCTTGGTCAGGTGAGAACCAGTTCCGGTCTAGCGAGAGTGCGACAACGAACTCGCTTTCCGCCATCCGGTCGGTTCCACGCTGGCGGAACGGTGCGGCGACGGCCGTCTTCAGACTCATCGTCAGAGCAACCGGTCGGCGCGGGGGTAACGATTACGATGGCGAGTTGGCATCGAACGGTTCAAGTAGCCGCTGGGTCTTCCTTCCCGTATGAAAGACCAGGGACGCTCCCCTCGCAAGCGGACAGGTGGCCGACGACGACCGAACCACAAGAAGAAGAAACACGAGCTCGGGAAGGACACCGTCGAGACGCAGGTCGGCGAACAGCGACTGAAGACCGTCGACTCCCGCGGCAACACGCAGAAGGTCCGTGCGGTCAAGACCAACGTTGCAAGCATCGCCGACGGTGCAGAGACCATCGAGGCGACCATCGAGAACGTCGTGGAGAACCCGTCGAACCCGAACTACGCCCGACGAAACATCATCACGAAAGGCGCAATCCTCGAAACCTCCGAGGGACAGGCCCGCGTGACCTCCCGCCCCGGACAGCACGGTCAGGTCAACGCTGTGCTGGTCGAGTAATCCGGCACGCAATCAGCTTTTTCAGCTGTTCACGAATTCGGAGCGACAGCGCAGCTATGGCCGTGGGGCAGCCTTCTGGAGGGCGCTTTCGGCGATATTGCCGCCGTAGTCGGCGGTCCGGGACAGCGAGTCGACCACGCGGCCAAGTAGCTGTGCGCTCTGTGGGTCTAGCTCTCTGACTTTTCCATCGACCTCACGGGCGGTTTCGTCGACTTCGGGGATACGAGAGCGAGCCTCGTTTGCCAGTTCCACGGCCTCGTCGTTGTCGTCAGCTAACAGCGCATCCATCGCAGTTTCGGGGACAGCAATGGCCTCAGTCTCCAGTTGATCGAGAAGGTCGGCTGTTTCACCGGTGATTTCACCGATCTCCTGTGAGAGGCTGGCGATTTTGGTTGCGTGGTCGGCGATACGTTCGAGTTGCCGGGCGCTGGACTGGTAATCGAACACCGTCTCGCGTGGGAAGCCGATCTCGTTGGCCGCCGTCGGATTGCGAAGGACAGTTCGGAACACGCGCGAAACCATGTACCAGAGGCGGTCCACGTCGTCGTCGCGTTGCATCACGTCCGCCGCAAGGTCGTTGTCATCCTCGATGAGTGCCTCGACAGCGTCGGAGAGCATCGTCAACGAGACCAAGCGCATACGTGTAATAGCGTTAAGCACGGACAGTTCCGACGAATCGAGCAGGTCCTGCAGGACGACACGGTCGGCCGTCTCTTCAATCATCTCTAGGCCGACCAGTCCTTGTGTTGCATCGCGGATGATACGCCGCTGTTCGGCCGTTATACGGGCGGCCTCCAGTCGGATGATATCGAAGCCGCTGACGTACATCGTCATCACCGCCCGCGTGAGTTCGTGCCTGTTTTCGAGGCCAGTCACGTCGAGTGTTCCCTCGACGTGGTCGTCGCCGTGCTGTGGCGAGACCAGTAGCAGGTCGTCTTCAGCGTAAAACTCGACAATACTGCCGCTCTCGACGCCGTTCTCTGTCGCCCATTCCTTCGGTAATGAGACGGTATAGGTGGACCCGCCCGTCAGCTGTACTTTGCGCGTCTCCATAGTACTCTAAATACGCGCTGCGGATTTATAAAATATACTGTGACTATATATCAACGGTCGGAACTCTGACTTGCGCTGTCATGGAATTATGGCACATGATAGAGGCGCTCAGCCAAGTGGTCTGCTAGCAACATTATACCCACTGAATTGTTGTCCTGATCGGGGCGCAATCAGCTTTAGACACCTGTTACACCGGTTTTGACGTGTAGCGTGGTCGCCCCACATAACAATATATAGAAATATATAGCGTTTATATCTGGATATAGGGCTAATAGTAGGGTACTTATCCGCTCTGTAACTTCCATCAGGTGATGACAGATTCACCGAGCGGTGGTCTCTCTCGCCGTCGTTTTTTAACAAGTTCTGGTGCAATCGGGACACTGGCGCTGGCTGGTTGTGTCCAGAATACGAGCCGTGGCGACGGGAGTGGCTCCGATGGCAGTGGGTCTGACGGTAGCTCCGACGGGCTTTCGGGGCAGGTCATTATCAAGGGCAGCAGTACGGTGTTTCCCATCTCCGACGCGATGGCCGAGGAGTTCATGGAGGAACACGGAAACGTCAACGTTACTGTCGACTCCACGGGGAGCGGTGGAGGCTTCGAGAACTGGTTCTGTCCCGGCGACTCCGATATCAACGGGGCTTCCCGCCCCATCAGCGACGCCGAGATTGAGCAGTGTTCGGGAAACGACGTCGAGCCTGTCGAGTTCCAGGTCGCGGGCGATGCCCTGACCGTCGCGGTCAACAACGACGCCGACTGGGTCGACTGCATAACCTTCGACGAGCTGCGCCAGATCTGGAGCGACGAAGCGGGAGTCACGAACTGGTCGGACGTGCGCGACGAGTGGCCTGACATGGAGATCGAACGCTACGGCCCGGCGTCGACCTCCGGAACTTTTGACTACTTCAACGAGAACGTCGTCGGTGAGGACACCGAACACACGACCGAGTACCAGCCAACCGAGGAGGACGAGACCATTGTCCAGGGAATTCGTGACAACGAGGGCGGCATCGGGTACTTCGGGTTCGCCTACTACAACTCAAACTCTGAGGCGGTGAAGGCCGTCGAAGTCAAGGCCGAGGAAGACGGCGAATGTACCGCCCCGAGCCTGGCAAACGCCAAGGACGGCTCGTACCCGCTGGCCCGGCCGCTGTTCATCTATGCGTCCGAGTCATCCCTTCAAAACGAGGCGGTCTACGAGTTCATTCGGTTCTACCTCGAGCAGGCCGAAACCGATATCGTCCAGGATATCGGGTACGTGCCTTCGAGCGCCGAGCAGCGCGACGAGAACCTCGAAAAGCTGGACGAGGTCGCTGGCTAACACAGTACAGAGTCGGCTTACTCACATGGATACATTATTGGAGACAACACAATGAGCACCGAGACGCCCGGGCCGGATATTACGTCCAGACCGAGAGGACGTGCAGCACGCGAGCGGATGTATCGATATGTCCTGCTCATGTGTGCTGCCGCGTCAATTCTTGTCACCGTCAGCATCGTCGTGTTGCTCGCACGCGACGCGATTACGTTCTTTACGCTGGTGAACCCGGTCGACTTCTTCACCGGAACAGAGTTCCTCATCAGTCGGAACGTCTACGGGTTGCTCCCGTTGTTGAGCGGCACGCTGTTGGTGACGGTAATCTCTGCCGTCATCGCACTCCCAACAGGTGTCGCGGCCGCGGTCTATCTCAGCGAGTACGCTAGCGACCAGATGCGCTCAGTTCTGAAACCGGGTCTGGAAATTCTGGCCGGTATCCCGACAGTCGTCTACGGTATCTTTGCGCTCGTGTATGTGACACCGTTCCTCCAGACCATCGGGCTCCCGGTCAACACGTTCAACATCCTCAGCGCTTCCATCATGGTCGGTATCATGATTATCCCGATGGTTTCCAGTCTGAGCGAGGACGCAATGAGCTCCGTCCCGGACTCGCTACGACAGGCCGGCTACGGGATGGGTGCGACGAAGTTCGAGGTGACTACCGGCGTCGTCGTCCCCGCAGCGGCCTCAGGCATCTTCTCCTCGTTCATTCTCGCCCTGTCGCGGGCTATCGGCGAGACGATGATTGTCGTCGTCGCGGCCGGCAGTCGGCCACGGATGCTGAACCTCTCTGACCCGCTCGCGAACCTCTTCCAGGGGTACCAGCCGATGACGGCGGCGATGGTTCAGATCAACAGCGCCGATAGCGTCAGTCAACTGGGCTTTACCAGTCTCTTCGCTATCGGCCTGACGCTGTTCGTCATTACGTTCCTGTTGAACCTGCTGAGCAACCGAATTGCGGCGCGCTACCGGGAGGAGTACGAATGAACACTGGGGGACTGAACTGATGGCAACACGAGAACCTGAAACAGGCTGGCACGGAGAGAACAGCGACGTCAACCACCTGCGGGGGCGTGCCTTCGAGGCGACCTGTCTCGCGGCAACCGCGTTCGGACTCGTGTCCGTCATGCTTCTCCTGCTGTTCGTCGCCAACGACGCGTTTCGGCCCTTCTCGGCCGACGCAGGGTGGCTGGCGACCTACGCCGCTACGGTGCTGGTGCCGCTGGCCGCACTGGCTGTTTATTACTATCGTCTCGACGAACCGGCCGGCGAGGTCGCCTACGTCACCAGCGGACTGCCGGTCGTCGGACTGCTGCTCACAGGCGGGTTCGCGGTGCTGTTCATCGAACTACTCTCCGTGCTTGAGTGGTTCGCACTGCTCATCTCGCTGGTCGTGGCCGGCGGCCTAATCGTCGCACACAGCCGACTGCGGCCGAAGGCCGCGCTCGAACGTCTTGGTGTCGTGTTCCTCTCTCCAGTCATCACCGTGTTCGGTCTGCCACCCACCAGATTCAACTGGTTCGTCACCGACGCCGCCGCGGCGCTTGGTCTCGATTTCGGGCTGTACTACCGCGTGATCAGCCTCCGGGAAGCGATCCTGATGCTCCCGTTCGTGCCCACGGACTGGGTCATGCTACTCCTAACGCTCGTACTCCCGGTCGCCGGCGCCGCAGGCTGGTTCGTCAAACAGCGACGCGAGTCGCGGCGTGACGGCCTGGCCGTCGTCGGGCTGACGACGGCAGTGGCGGTACTGGGCGTCGTCGCCGGACCGCTACTCGGAATTGGGACTGACGTGTGGCTGCTCATAGTCACGTTCGCCGTACTCCCGCTGGGTGTCTATGTCGAAGGCGTGGTCCGTCGTGGCGAGGGCGTCCGCGGCCTCGCCTTCCCGGTCGTCGGCGTACTGGGTGTGGTCGTCGGCGGCGTCGTCACCGGCGCACTTGGGTTCGCCGGACCGGACCCATGGCTCGACTGGGGGTTCCTGACGAGCGCGACCTCCCGGACCGCCGCTGATGCCGGTATCTACCCTGCGATGGTCGGCTCAGTGATGATGATTATCGTGATCGTGCTCACCACCTTCCCGGTCGGCGTCGGGGCGGCGATTTACCTCGAGGAGTACGCCCCCTCACAAGGATTGATGGGCAAGTTCGTCACGCTCATCGAGATCAACATCGGGAACCTCGCCGGTGTCCCATCGGTCGTGTACGGCCTGCTCGGACTGGCGCTTTTCATCCGGGTGCTCCAGTGGCCCCAGGGGTCCATTATCGTCGCCGGCCTCGCCGTCGGCCTGCTGATACTCCCGATCGTAATCATCTCCGCCCAAGAGGCGATCCGATCCGTTCCCGACTCGTTCCGGCAGGCGTCCTACGGAATGGGAGCGACCCGCTGGCAGACGATCCGACAGGTCGTCCTCCCCGAAGCACTTCCGGGCATTCTGACCGGAACGATACTGGCGCTGGGTCGGGCTATCGGCGAGACGGCCCCGCTGTTGATGATCGGGGCGGCAGCGTCGGTCCGGCTCGCGCCGAACAGCTTCTTCGACGTGGCGAGTATGATGCCCCGCCAGATCTTTTCGTGGTCGTCGGAACTGGACCCGGCGTTCCGCCACGGCGTGCTGGCGGCCGGCGTGATTACACTGCTTGCGGTGTTGCTGGTGATGAACGCGACAGCGATTGTCATCCGGAACCGGTATCAGCGAACAGGATAATTCATGACAGAGAACGAGATGACGAGCAACGACAGTACCGAACCCACACCGACCACTGAAACGGCCGCGTCGTCACCCGACCCGTCCGGTGATCCTCTCATCGAACAGTCGATCGACGTGGAGGGAACCGGCGCGACCGCGGCCGAGACGGGGAAGCCAGTCATCGAGTCCCGCGACCTGAACGTGTTCTACGGCGAGACGCAGGCGCTACAGGGTATCGATCTGGCCATCCCGGAAAAACAGGTGACGGCCATGATCGGTCCCTCCGGCTGTGGCAAGTCCACGTTCCTGCGGTGTATCAACCGCATGAACGATCTCATCGACGCGGCGCGGGTCGAGGGAGACCTCTACTTCGAGGGCAAGAACGTCTACGATGCCGACGTGGATCCGGTGGCGCTGCGGCGACGCATTGGGATGGTGTTCCAGCATCCGAACCCCTTCCCAAAGAGCATCTACGACAACGTCGCCTACGGCCTCCGGATTCAGGACCAGACGGAGAACATAGACGAGAAGGTCGAGACGGCGCTCAAGCGTGCCGCGCTGTGGGACGAAGTCAAAGACCAACTTGACAAGAGCGCACTCGACCTCTCAGGCGGCCAGCAACAGCGGCTCTGCATCGCCCGTGCCATCGCCGTTGATCCGGATGTGATCTTGATGGACGAGCCGGCGTCGGCACTTGACCCGATCGCCACCTCGAAAATTGAGGACCTCATTGAAGAGCTGGCTGAGGAGTTCACTGTCGTCATCGTGACGCACAATATGCAGCAGGCGGCCCGCATCTCCGACAAAACCGCCGTCTTCCTCACCGGCGGGGAACTCGTTGAGTTCGACGATACGGACAAGATCTTCGAGAACCCCGACAGCCAGCGTGTCGAGGACTACATCACCGGCAAGTTTGGATAGCTGTCCCCAGTCGCTCTTCCCTGTCGCCGCTCACCGCTCCAGCGTCGCTTCGGTGTCAATGCCGTACACTGCCTTCGGTGTCTCGACGTGTGCCGTTCTGATCGCGTCGTCGTGTCCGTTTTCGAGTAGCCAGCGAACGCGCCGCGGCACGGTCTTCGGTCCAAGCACCGCGCCGGGGCGGTCCGGGTCGTCGATGTAGTCAGTCTCCATTAGGAACGGCTCGTCGGACTCGACCGCGATTTCCAGTTCGTCTTTGTCTGCAAGTACTGATTTGACTGGGCCACGGAGTCGGCCGCCGGAGTAGTGTTTGACGACCTGCGTGCGGTCAAGGCCGCGGTCTTCGGCCCATCGAGCGACTTCTTCGAAGTCTTCGCCGCCCTCGGTGTGGAGCTGTATCGCACAGCCCACGTCGGCGGCGCGTTCGAACCCGTGACACATCACTTCGTTCGAGGCCTCCCAGACGGCGTCGTCCACATCGTAGTGTGGGCGGCCGGACTTTATCGCGAGCGCGTCACCGTTCTCGACGTACTCCACTGCCACGTCAAGGCCGGCCTGCATGATGTCTCGCGCTTCGGTCGGCGTGTAGCCGTCGTCGACGAGCTTCGAAATTAGCGCCGGGTGGACACCGAGGACGGGCCAGGCGCGACCGTCCAGCACCTCAGTCGCTGCAGCGGCGGCCTCAACGGTCAGGTCAAACCCCTTTCGGAAGATCGCTTCATTGGTGGCCGTCTCGACGAGATGCCAGGACGGCTTGTTGAGCACCAGCAAGTGTGTGCCACCCTGTGACGCGAACTCCTCGGCTGCCGCGACGTTCCGACCGTTGACCGGGTCGAGATGGAGGTGGTTGTCCAGTACCGGCGTGTCGTCGATATCCATACGTGCTCAATGGTACTGGCAGAAAAAACAGTTGCCGTCATGGGCTGATCCTTAGAGCGTTACTGCGTCTTCAGCCGCGTTGCGTAACGCGTCAGAGCGACCGTACTCTCCCGGCGCGATGGCGACCGTTCTAATCCCTTCCCGTGCGGCTACTTCCAGCGCCGGCTTGAAATCCGTATCCCGCGAGGCGACGGCCAGCACGTCTATCTGGCCAGCGACGGCGGCGTCTGTCGCGTCAACAGCAAGTCGGACATCAACGTCACCGCTGGTGGTTCGAACCTCGAACCCGCGAGCCTCGGCGGCCTGGATGAGTCCCGGCGAGGCGTTCTGGTCGACGTAGAGGCGAGTGACTGCCAGCGGGCCGTACTCAGCCGCAATATCCCGGACCTCGTCTAAATCGACATCGAACTCAGACCTGAGCACGTTTGGGCCGTCGACGAACAGTCCGACGCGCTGCTGCGAGTCTTTCTCCTCGAATATCCGACGAAGCAGCTTCATGCGCCCCTTTCCCCGCCCGGGCCGCTTATGCGTGCCGCTTCGGCCTGTAAACCTTTCACCGCTATATAGAATAGCATGGCGCAAAACTTAGGATGATACCTCCCACACACTACGGACGCATTTCCATGCGGAGTCGGCCAGCAACAAGCATAGGATTTGACACATGAGCAAAGAATCTCTACACGATCAAGACGTGCTAAACGGGCTTTGTGAGATAATTTCCGATCCGGCTATCGTTCTAGACGCCAACGGTGTCTTTGTTGATGTCATCGATAATGCTCACAACGGGGAATTATTTTTCAAAGATCCGGAAGCACTACTGGGAACTGATCTCTGGGATATTTTCTCTACAGCACAGGCAGACCAGTTCTACACGACTATCGAGGACGTTTTAGAAACAGGTGAGCAGCAGCACATTGAGTATCAGCTATCGCTCGAGCATGGAAAGCGATACTTCGAGGCCCGTGTCACGCCGGTCGGCGGTGATAGCGTTGGGCGCGTGCTATGGCTGGCGGAGGATATCACACAGCGTAAGCGGCGGCGAGAAAAGCAGGCCCTCCTTGAGCGGGTGTTTGAGGTTAGTCCAGTCGGTATCGTCGTCGTCGAACGATCTGGCAGAATCTCGCTGGCTAATGATCGTGCCGAGGAGCTACTCGGTCTTGAACGAGATAAAATCACCCAAAGACGATACAACCAGCCGGTGTGGGACATATACTACGAAGACGGGACGCCGATTCCCGACTCAGAACACCCGGTTACGCGGGTGCTCGAATCGGGTGAGCCTGTGTTTGGGTTCGAGCACTGGATAGAACTCGCTGACGGGAATGAGCGGTGGCTTTCGAGCAATGCCGCGCCCATCCTAGGTGATGACGGGACCGTTGAGCGCGTCGTCGTTGGTCTGGATGACGCAACGAGATTGAAACAGCGAGAGGAACAGCTGGAGTGGCTCGTCGGGACCGAAACCCTGGCCGACGTTGGTGGGTGGGAACTCGATCTGGAAACGGGTCTGATAGAGGGCACTGCCGGGATGAAGCGCCTTTACGGAATGCCAGAGTACAATCCGACACTTGAGGAGGCCCTTGAGCAGTACCACCCCAACGATAGAGCGGCACTTCGCGATGCTATTGAGACCTGTCGTGAAACCGGCGAACCGATGGAACTGGAAGCACGCCGTCAGACCGCTGACGAAACCGAGCGCTGGTTCCGACTCCGGGCTGAAAAAACTGTCCGGGACGGAACACCGAAACTACGAGGCATCGTTCGCGACATCACTCAGGACAAAGAGCGAGAGCAGCGGCTCATGGTCATGAGTCGAATTCTCCGGCACAACATCCGGAACAAGCTGACGGTGATACGGGGTAATTCGAGACTCCTCAAAAAAGAACTCGACTCGCCTGACTTCTCCGTTGACGCTGCCAGCGGACACATCGACAGAATCGAAAACGCCTCGAAAGAACTCGACTCGTTAGCCGAGCGAGCACGGACGTTCGACCGGGTCATCGAACGAGACCTTCGAAGCGGGACAGTCCATCTCCAGCAACTGCTCAGTGATATCCGGGATGCCCTCACAGAGCAACATTCCAAGGCGACCATTGAGGCAGCGCCCACTGATGCGGTGGTGTCGGGTGACAGGATGGCTATCGACCTGATACTGGAGATCCTTGTCGAAAACGCGCTGGAATACAGCGACCTGCCCGACCCAACAGTCAAGCTTACGGCCGAAGAGACGCCGACGGGCCACGTGACAGTCAGGGTCGATACCGATGGGTCCGCTATCCCGGATATGGAACGCAATGTCTTGGCTTCGGAGATTGAGGGGCCAGTGGCACACAGCCGTGGGCTCGGGTTGTGGGCGGTTACGTGGCTTGTCCGACGCCTCGGTGGGTCCGTGACTATTGACGAGAATCTTGACGGCGGAACGGGAGTCGAACTCGTGTTCCCGCTGGCGCGAAGTGAGTAACGACGGCCGACAGCTAATTTTCGGTCCCAGTCTTGTCGTCCCATCTACCGCAATCGCCGATTTGATATCGCGGTATATGATTTATTGGTGGCCTGCGGGCGGTGGAGGGCCAAACGGTAAGACCACGCGGTACGAGAGGTCCGCGTATGACACTGCGGGCACCACCGCTTTCCGGGGCTCACAAACGAGCAGACGCTTCGTTCACCGATTTCGGCGGGTGGGAGATGCCAGTCGAATTCGAGTCGATCCGTACAGAACACGAGGCAGTTCGGAGCGAAGCCGGGAAGTTCGACGTTTCGCACATGGGACAGATAACCGTGGCCGGGCCGGACGCGGCGACGCTGACACAGCGGCTGACCACCAACGACGTGACCGTGCTGGACCCGGGCGAGGCCCAGTACGGGGCCATCACAGACGAAGACGGGATTATGCTAGATGACACCGTCGTCTATCGACTGCCGGAAGGCGCAGCCGATGAGTTCCTGTTCATCCCGAACGCCGGGCACGACGGGGAGATGACCGAGCGGTGGCTCTCTGAGCGGGATGAACGAGAACTCGACGCGACAGTGACAAACCGCACTGAGGAGTACGCGATGATCGCTGTCCAGGGGCCAGAGGCCCCGGACCTGCTGTCGGCCGAGACAGATGTCTCGCTCGCTGATCTGTCTCGGTTCAACGTGGCTGACGGGGCTGTCGCCGGCGTTGACTCGCTAATCGCTCGGACGGGCTACACGGGCGAACCCGGCTTCGAAATCCTCTGCCCGCCCAACGGTGCTGAGGCGATCTGGAGCGCGCTTGAGTGCCAGCCCTGCGGTCTCGGCGCGCGCGACACGCTCCGTCTAGAAATGGGCTTTCTGCTCTCCGGCCAGGAATTCCACCCGGTTGACGAGCCCAGAACGCCCCACGAGGCCGGCATCGGCTGGACGGTCGCGCTCGATACGGATTTCGTCGGTCGGGACGCGCTGGAAGGCGTCGCCGCGGACGGTCCCGAAGAGAAGCTCATCGGCATCGAACTCCTCGACCGTGGCGTCCCGCGCCACGGGTACGACGTGACAACGCCAGCGGGGGAGCCGATCGGCCACATCACCAGCGGAACGATGAGTCCGACACTGGGATCGCCGATTGCCCTCGCCTACGTCCCGGCGGCGTACGCCGAACCGGACGAGTCCGTCCGCGTTGTCGTCCGCGGTGAACCGAAGAAAGCACGTACCAGGAGCACGCCATTCCTCGATAGATGAGCTTCGACGTTCCCGACGACCTGCGATATCTGGAGTCACACGAATGGGTACGCGTCGCCGGAGACACCGCCAAGGTCGGCATCACGGCGTTCGCACAGGATGAACTCGGCGACGTGGTGTTCGTCGAACTGCCCGAGGAAGGGGCGGAGCTGACCGCTGGTGAGGACTTCGGCGTGGTGGAGTCCATCAAGGCTGTATCCGATGTGTACGCCCCCGTCTCCGGGACTGTCACGGCAGTCAACGACCGGCTCCGCGACGAGCCGGAACTGCTGAACGAAGACCCGTTCGGTGACGGCTGGATGCTCACGGTCGAGGTCGATGACGAGAGCGAAACTAATGACCTGCTCTCACCCGACGCGTATCGCGACCAGATCGAGTAACTCCCAGTGGCAGCGGTCCCCTACAGGGGTGAAAGGAGTAACCTAATGTGGGCACGGTCGCTAGCTGTCGATATCATGTCACCCCGGCGCTACTGGGTGTTTCTCAAATGAGTAACAGTAACTCACATGCGACAGGCAGTCCGTACGCACCGCAGACGGCCGCAGAAACCGCGGCGATGCTTGACGCGGTCGGAGCCGACGACCTCGAGTCGCTGTTCGACGTGCCCGAGTCCGTCGCCTTCGACGGCGAGTTCGGTATCGACGCCCGGAGCGAGCGGGCAGCGCGCCGGGAAGTCGCCGGCCTTCTGGGCCGCAACGCCGACCTCACCGAGTTCCTCGGTCGTGGCCACTACGACCATTACGTCCCGAGCGTTGTCGACGACCTCGCAAGCCGGTCGGAGTTCCTGACCTCCTACACGCAGTACCAGCCCGAGGTCGCACAGGGGTTCCTGCAGGCCCTCTTTGAGTTCCAGTCGATGCTGGTGGAGCTCACGGGACTGGGCGTCGCCAACTGCTCGATGTACGATGACGCGGCGGCGCTGGGCGAGGCGGCGACGCTGTCACAGCGCGTCCGCTCGGTGTCCGGCGATCGGATTCTAGTTCCCGAACACCTCCGGGAGGGCAAGCGCGCCGTGCTGGCGAACTATGCCGACGGGCCGGACCTCACGGTCGAGTCATACCCGATGACTGACGGCGTCGTCGACGTCCCGGCGCTGTCCGACCAGATCAGCGACGACACCGCGATGGTGTACGCCGAGTCGCCGACAGTTCGTGGCGTCATCGAGGAACGGCTCGGCGCAATCGGCGATCTGGCCCACGACCACGAAGCGCTGTTCTGTCTCGGCTCGGACCCGATAGCGCTGTCCCTGCTGGAGCGCCCGGCCGATGTCAGAGCCGACGTGGTTGTCGGCGACGCCGCATCGCTGGGGACCGGAACGGCGTACGGCTTCGGACTGGGGATGTTCGTCACCCGCGAGGAGTACTTGCGGCAGGTACCCGGTCGGCTGGTCGGGGCCAGCGAAGACGCCGCCGACCGCCGCGCGTACACGCTAACACTCCAGACGCGAGAGCAGCACATCCGCAAGGAGCGGGCTACCTCAAACATCTGTACGAACCAGGCGTGGGTCGCGCTCCGAACCGCGATGCACGCCGCGTGGCTCGGCCCGGACGGGCTGGTCGACCTCGCTGAGGACTGTGTCACTCGCGCTCGTGACCTGGCCGACCGCCTTGACGAGATTGTCGGTGTGACGGCCCCGATTCACGGCCGCCACCACTTCCGGGAGTTCCTCGCCCGCACGGACCAGCCCGCAAGCGCCATCGTTGCTGACCTCGCAGCCGATGGTTTCGCGGTCCACGCGGTTGACGACCACCTGGTGCAGGTGTGTGTGACCGAAACCACTGCTGACGCCGCAGACGAGTTTGTGGCAGCGTTCCGGGAGGTGGCGAAATGACACTCGCCTCACTGCGTTCGGCGAAACACCGTGGGACAAACCACGTCCCACGAGCGTCACGCTCGACACGGGGGTGTCTCGCGTGAAATACGACCAGGCCCGCTGGACCGACGACAGCGACGAGCTGTACGAGCCGCTGCTCTCGGAGAAAGCGAGCAAAACGGTCGATGTCGAGGACTCGCCGCTGCCCGAGGACCTGACGCGGGACAGCCTCTCACTACCGGACCCGGCCGAGCCTGAACTGGCCCGCCACTACACGCGCCTCTCGCAGATGAACTACGGCGTCGAGAGCGGGCCGTTCCCGCTTGGCTCGTGTACGATGAAGTACAATCCCTCCTTCACCGAGGACGTGGCCGCACGGGCTGACGCCGCAATCCACCCGAACCGACCCGATTCGACGATTCAGGGGACGCTAGCGCTGTGTCACCGGCTTCAGGACTATCTGGGCCGCATCGGCGGTATGGACGCGGTGACCCTCCAGCCGCCCGCCGGCGCGGCCGGCGAGTTCACCGGCATCCAGATCGCGAAGGCCTACCACGAACACAACGACGACGAGCGCTCGGAGGTCATTATTCCAGACTCTGCACATGGCACGAACTTCGCGACGGCGGCGATGGCCGGCTACGAGGTCGTGGAGCTCCCGAGCGGCGACGACGGCCGCGTCGACATCGAGGCGCTGGAGGCGGCTGTCGGCGACGACACTGCCGCGCTGATGCTCACGAACCCCAACACGCTGGGGCTGTTCGAGCGCGACATCGAGCACGTCGCCGACATCGTCCACGACGCCGGGGGCCTGCTGTACTACGACGGCGCGAACCTCAACGCCTTGCTCGGGCGCGCTCGCCCCGGCGACATGGGCTTCGACGTGATGCACTACAACGTCCACAAAACGTTCGCGACGCCGCACGGCGGCGGTGGCCCCGGTGCCGGCCCGGTCGGCGTCCGTGAAGAACTGGCCCAGTTCCTCCCGAACCCACACGTCAGGGAGCGCGGCGGCAACTACGAACACTACGAGCCGGACCACTCCATCGGGAAGGTGCATGGCTTCTATGGCAACTGGCCGGTACTGCTCAAGACATTCGCGTACATCGCCAGATTGGGTGATGAGGGACTCCGCGACGCCAGCGCGAAGGCCGTCCTGAACGCGAACTACCTCGCCGAGCAGATCGAATACGAGATTCCCTTCGGCCCGTTCCACCACGAGTTCGTCGCCAGCGCGGGCGAGCAGGACGCCGCCGATGCGGCCAAGCGGATGCTCGATTACGGCGTCCATCCGCCGACGACGAAGTGGCCCGAAATCGTCGACGAGGCGCTGATGACCGAGCCCACGGAAGGAGAGGCCAAGCGCTCGCTGGACCAGCTTGCGGCCGCGTTCAACGCCGTTGCCAGTGATTCGGACACCGAACTGGCCGACGCGCCGTCGCGTCCGGCGGCGAAACGCATCGACCAGACGACTGCAGCCCGGAACCCGCGGCTCTCCTGGCAGGCGCTCGACGACACATAGCCGCTCGTTTCGACATTTGATACTCCCGCCCGAGCGTATATGCCACCCCGTCGTATAGCAGTTACAACGGAACGCTATGTCCGAGATGCCGCATTTGTTGTACGTAGGCCCCGCCGACGAAGACGCGGACACAGCTATATCTGACGCACCGGTCTCAGTCACGGCAGTCACCACCGTGGCGGCCGCGCTATCGGAACTGGCCGAGCACACCTACGATGCCGTCATCTGTGAACAGCACCTGCCGGGAACAGAAACCGGTCTAGAGGTGTTAGCGGCGATACGTGAGCAGTACGACGCGCTCCCGGTCGTGCTCTGCACAGCCGAGCCAGACGGGACGGTTGCCGCTCGCGCGACACGACTTGACGTAACCGAGTACGTCCCTCGTAGCGACGTGTCGCTGGCGGATCGAGTGTACGACATCGTGGCGCAGGGGCACGAACCGACAGGCCGCGGCGACGAGAGCGGCCGACCGGCTGCTACCGATGACCGGCCGACGCGGCTCCCGCCGGAACTCGCCGACTCTTTTGACGCCATCGCCGGCAGTATCTCTGACGCTGTCGTCACAATCGACGCCGACAGCGAAGTCGTGTACGCCAACGACGAGGCCGCCGAGCTGACAGGCTACGACCGCGGGACACTGGTTGGTGACGACTTTGCGAAAGTGATCCCCGAACACCTGCGAAGCTCCCACTTCGAGGGGTTGGATCGCTACCTCCGGACCAGCGACCGGAACGTCGACTGGGACTACCTCGAACTCCCGCTCGTGACCGCTTCCGGGGACCAACTGACCGTCGCGGTGTCGTTCGGCGATTTCGAGCGAAACGGGCAGTGGTTCTGTACGGGCGTTCTCAGGGACATCTCCGATCGGAAAGAGCGCGAGCGGGCCCTCGAAGAGACGAACCGGCGACTCGACCTGGCGCTGGACGGAACGGATACCGGCGTCTATGAGTGGAATCTGGAAACCAATGAGATGGTCTGGGGCGAAGCGACCGCGGAACTCTTCGGGACGACGCCGACGGCCTTCGAAGGCACCGTCTCGGCGTTCTACGAGTACGTCCACCCCGACGATCGCCAGTCGATCGAAGCGGCGTTCGAGCGCGTGTCGGAGAGCGATGAACGGGTCGACGCCGAGTTCCGTACCGATGTCAACGGGGAGACGCGGTGGCTCAGGACGAGCGGGGTCATCGAGGAACGCGACGCACAGTCCCCGCGCCTCGTCGCCATCGCCACGGATATCACGGAGCGCAAGGAGCGCGAACGGACGCTGCGTGCCAACAACGACTCGCTCCAGGAGCTGACACAGCTCGCCACCGGGAACGGACTCAGCGAGGCCGAAACCGTCGGTCGGGTCATCGAAATCGGGCTGGACCGACTCGATATGGCGTTTGGCTACCTGAGCCGTATCGAAGACGGAGTCCACGAAATCCAGACGGTCACCGGTAACAGCCCGCTTGAATCCGGGACGCAGACGCCGCTTGAGGACACCTACTGCCAACGGGTGCTCGACTCCGGGGATCTCTATGCGATTACCGATGCCACCGCCGAGGGCGGACATGCGGCGGACGTGTACCGGAAAAGCGGCGTCGCGTGCTACGCCGGTGGCCTCATCACGGTCGACGGCGAGCCCTACGGAACACTCTGTTTCGGCGACGAACAGGCCCGGTCGGAGTCATTTTCTGAGAGCGAGGAGGCGTTCATGAAACTGCTCGTGGAGTGGGTCAACCACGAACTTGAACGTCGCCACCGCGAGGACGAGCTCGAACGGTACGAGAACATCATCGAGGCGGTCGACGACGGCGTGTACGCCCTCGATTCCGAAGGGAACTTCCAGTTCGTCAATCAGGCGATGACCGACCTGACGGGCCACTCTGAGGCTGAGCTGCTGGGATCGTACACCGGCTTTATCAAGGCCGACGATGTCGTCGAGCGCGCCGAATCCATCGTTCAGGAGATGATATTCGAGGACCGCGACGACAAGGAGACGTTCGAACTGGAGATCCAGCAGGCGTCGGGAGGTTCGTTCCCCGCACAGGACCACATGACGCTGCTGTACGACGACGACCAGCGATTCGCCGGGACCGCAGGCGTCATCCGGGATGTCACGGAGCAGAAACGGCGCGACGAGGCGCTGTCCGGACTGCTGGACACAACCCGGTCGCTCATGCAGGCACAGACGCCCCAGGAGGTCGCCGAAACGGTCATCGAGGCGACCCGGTCGGACCTCGGGTTCGACCACGCGCTCGTGCGGTTGTACGACGAGGAGACGGACACGCTCCGACCCGCCGCCGCCAGCGACAAAGTCCCGGAACGTCCGGTGTACGACGCCGACGACGGGTTTCCCGGCGACGCGTTCCAGCGCGGCGATCCGCTGGTCGTCAACGAGTTCGAGCGGGTCGGCAACTACGACTCCGACGTTCTCACAGCGGCGATGTATCTCCCGATGGGTGACCATGGGGTCGTGAGCATCGCTGCGCAACAGGGACACGAGTTCACCGAATCGGACGTCTCCGTTGGGAAGATTCTCGCGTCCAATGCAGCCGCCGCGTTCGACCGTGTCGAGCGTGAACGGAGCCTGCTCCGGTACGAATCAGTGGTCGAGAATGTCCGTGATATGATGTACGTCCTCGACGACGACGGCCGGTTCCAGCTAGTCACCGAACCGCTCGCAGAGTGGCTCGGCTACGAGCGGGCGACGCTTCTGGGCCAGCACCCGCGCATTGTTCTCGACCAGGACGCGATTGACGAGTTTACCTGTCGTATCGGCGACCTCTGTCAACAGGGCGGAACCGGAGCGGTCCAGCTCGAAACAGCGCTGGAAACGGCACACGGCGAGAAGCGTCCGGCAGAAATCGAGGTGTCGCTGATCGACGCAGACCAGTTCCGCGGCACCGTCGGCGTCGTCCGAGACCTGACTGAACTCAAGCAGGCGCGAGCAGAGCTGGAGGATGAGCGTGACCGGTTCTCGTATCTGTTTAACACGCTCCCGGACGCCGTTATCGAGACCGAGACAGTTGCGGGCGAGTCGGTCGTCAGGTCAGTCAACCCCGCCTTTTCCGACGTGTTCGGATACGGACAGAACACCGCTGTCGACAGTCCTCTGTCCGACCTCCTCCGCCCACCGGACACTGCGCACGAGGAGCTACCCCAGTTCGACGACGGGCAGGCAGACGGCGATCCCTTCCAGACTGAACTCCGACTGATGACCGAGACGGGGTTCCGTGACTTCCTCTTCCGGGGCGTGCCGTATAGTCAAGACGGTGATAGCGTCCGCGGGTTCGGTATCTACACCGACATCACTGAACAGCGCGAGCGCGAGCGACGGCTGAAACTGCTTAACCGCGTCCTCCGGCACAACCTCCGGAACGACCTGACTGTCGTCCTCGGCATGGCTGACGCGCTGGATGAGCGAATCGACGACCCAGACCGCCGCTCCATTCTCCATCGGCTCCAGCGAAAGGCAGAGGAGATGGCGTCGCTGAGCGAGCGCGCACGTGACATGGAGCGTTCCGTTCGTCGCGAACAGTTCGGCACGGACCCAGTCGACGTGCCTGCGACCGTTACGGATATCGTGTCCTCGTATCGCGACGAGTACGCCGGTGAAATCGAAACAGACCTTCCGGATACGTCAGTTACAGCGGGCGACGGGCGATTGCACCGGATTCTCGGCGAGCTTCTGGAAAACAGTCTCGAACACACTGGCGATGACCCGTCGGTCCGCATCGATGTGGGGGCGGACCAGCGGACTGTCACGATCACTGTCGCCGACGACGGCCCTGGGATTCCACAGCACGAACTTGACGTTGTGACTGGTGATGAGCCGATTACGCAACTGCGCCACGGGACCGGACTTGGCCTGTGGCTGGTCGTCTGGGTAGCTGAAACCTACGGCGGCACGGTGGACTTTGGTAGCGGTCCGGACGGCGGGGCGGTCGTCACGCTGGAACTGCCCCGGATAGACGTCTAGATAGTGTCGCGAATCCGGTCGGCGAGCACGCTGTACTGCTCCGTGCCCGTCCCTTTCTGGACCACAGCAGTGACGCCGTGCTCTGTGGCGGCATCTGCGACATCATCGTGCTCGCGGGCTGTAAACAGCAGGAACGGGATGTCAACGTTGTTCTCCCGGAGCGCGGCACACAGCTCCATCCCGTCAAGCCGGGGCATCTTGTAGTCACTGACGACGGCGTCGAAATCGCCGTCAGTTGCCAGGTCCAGTGCCGCTTCTGGGTCAGCCTCGGTCGTTATCTCGAACTCGTCTTCCTGTCCCAGAAACGTCCCGACGATTTCCAGAACGTCTACGTCCTCGTCTACCAGTAGGACCTCGATACTCATCGGCTCTATATCCGTGGTTCCCCGGTAAAAACTCTCGGTCACCGCATCGCATCTAAATCGACCACGACCCGCTTGTCGACGGTAATCCACGTCGATAGCTTGGCAACGCCGGAGAGCCCCCGCGGTGACACGGTACAGCGGTCTGGTTCACCGGTGTACTCAACCACGGTCATCGACAGCTCGTGCGGGGCCTGCGCCTGTTCGGTGGTCGCGCTCCCTGCACCGTCCGGGTTGAGGCTCATCGGTAGTAGATATCTCTCGGGGATAGTGTAAAACGGCTGCTAAGAGGTCTCTATACCGCTCCGGAGAGCTATGCCGCCTGCCCGGTGTCGACTTCGCCGTTGATTCGGACGAACCCGTAGTCACACTCCGGGCAGTGCCACTTGACCTTGGTCCCCAGATGCATCGTCGTGCTTGCGACCTTCCAGAAGTCGCGGTACTCTTCGCATTCAGGACAGTAGTGTTCGAGTTCGAGGCTCATACCGAGTAGTTTCCACAGGGGTACAGTTGAATTTCCCGGTTCCACGCGGGGCGTCGAAGCAGGCAAACCGCTCGAACCCCTGTCGTCCAGTATGACTCCGAGTGCGTACGAACCGACCCATCCCACAGCACTGGCTGTCGATGCCGAGGCCCCGCCGCCGTCGGCGACAGCAACGGCGACGTTCGGTATGGGCTGTTTCTGGGGCCCGGACGCGCAGTTCGGCGCGACACCGGGCGTGGTCAGGACGCGAGTCGGCTACGCCGGCGGAACTGAACCGGACCCGAGCTACTACTCACTGGGCGACCACACCGAGGTCGTGCAGGTCGAGTACGACCCCGACGTGGTAAGCTACGAAGCGCTGCTGGACGTGTTCTGGGCAAACCATGCACCGTTCTCCGCGCCCCTGAAGCGCCAGTACCGCGGCGTGGTGTTGGCACACGACGACCAGCAACGCGAGACCGCCCGGCGGGCACGAGACGATCTTGAATCCCAGACAGGGAAGACCGTCGAGACGGCCATCGAATCTCTCGACCAGTTCTATCTGGCGGAAGACTACCACCAGAAGTATGAACTCCGCTCGACGCCGGTGGTTGCCGACGAACTCGAAGACACCTACGGCGACGCGTTCGTCGATTCGATGGTTGCCGCCCGGCTCAACGGCTTCGTCGCCGGCCACGGCGAGGACGACGACCGCGAGGCGCTGTTTGCCGAACTGGATATCTCACCGGCCGCGCTCTCGGAAGTCCACCGCCGAATCTGAACGCGGTGCCAGCGGTCCACGGTCGCCACGGGGCTCGGCCGCCCGCGCTCCCAAAGGATTCGCCCACGGCTATAAGACGCTGGCAGTGCCAGATTGAGCTATGACTATCTATACCGGCCGCGGTGACCAGGGCCAGACAGACCTCCGGAATATGGAGCGGGTCTCGAAGGACAGCCGCCGTATCGAGGCCTACGGGACCGTCGACGAAGTGAACGCGCTGGTCGGCGTCGTCAGGCCGACCGGTCACGACGATATCGACGAGAAGCTCCGCGTCATCCAGAACCACCTCCACATCGTTCAGGCTGACTTCGCCAATCCCAGCCCAGAGGAGGGCGATCCGCGGATACAGGAGTCCCACGTCGAGACGCTCGAAGACCTCATCGACGAGGCCGATTCGGAACTGGACCCGCTCGAATCGTTCATCCTCCCATCAGGGTCGGAGCCGGGGGCGAAACTGCACCACGCTCGCGCCGTTTGTCGCCGCGCCGAACGCCGCTGTGTCTCCTTCGCCGCCGAGGAGGCCGGTGTCAACGAGACGGCCATCATCTACCTGAACCGGCTCTCGGACGCCCTGTTTACGCTCGCCCGCCTCGTCAACAAGCGCGAGGGCGTCCGCGAGGAGAACCCCGATTACTGACGCTTCGGGGCTTTTTTCCGCAGTGAATCATCCGAACCTCGACGCCACGCTAGCGACGGCGGTTCGCAATAGCAAAGTGACCGGCCCGGAAGGGTGAGGTATGAAAGCGACCGCGAAGGCATATCCGATTCAGGGGCTGGTCAAGTACCACGGGATGCGCGACGAGGAACTGCGACTGCCATACCACGACAGTATCTCCGTCTGTACCGCACCGAGCCACTCGAAGACGACGGCCGCCTTCGACCCGGACCGCGAGGAAGACGTGTACGTCATCGACGGCGAAACGGTCACTGGCCGCGGGGCCGAACGTATCGATGCCGTCGTGGACCATGTCCGCGACCTCGCTGGTATCGACCATGGCGTCCGCCTCGAGTCGGCGAACAACTTCCCGACGAACATCGGGTTTGGCTCCTCATCATCGGGCTTTGCCGCCGCGGCGATGGCCCTCGTTGAGGCGGCAGGTCTCGACATGACGCGACCCGAAATCTCGACCGTCGCACGCCGCGGCTCCTCCTCGGCCGCGCGCGCGGTGACGGGTGCGTTCTCCCACCTCCGGACCGGGATGAACGACAGGGACTGCCGGAGCGAGCGCATTGAGACGGACCTCGAAGACGACCTGCGCATCGTCGCCGGGATGGTCCCATCATATAAGGAAACTGAGGAAGCGCACAAGGAGGCCGCGGAGAGCCACATGTTCGAGTCGCGGATGGCCCACATCCACGGCCAGATTTCGGACATGCGCGACGCGCTGTACGACGGCGATTTCGACGCCGTCTTCGACCTCGCGGAAAAGGACTCCCTGTCGCTGGCCGCCGCGACGATGACCGGCCCCGCCGGCTGGGTGTACTGGCAACCGCGAACCATCGAGATATTCAACGCGGTCCGAGAGCTCCGGAACGCCGAGGACGTGCCGGTGTACTTCTCAGTTGATACCGGCGCGAGTGTCTACATCAATACGACCGAGGAGTACGTCGGCCGCGTCGAAGAGACGGTCGCCGACTGCGGCGTCGACACCCGCGTCTGGGATGTCGGTGGCCCCGCACAGATCCTCGATGAGGACAAGGCGCTGTTCTGAACCCACTGTCGAAACACTCCGGACACATTCGGGCAGTCACCTCCGCTCTGGGTGGACGTTATTTTGTGCTGTCACAAACAACGGTCAGCTGTGACGTCTGCACATCGGCTCATCGCCTTCCACTTCGCTATCGGGTTCGGCAATCTTCTCTTCGTTCTTGATACAGCAGTGACGCTTGGGACGGCGTCTCCACTGGACTGGGCGGTCATCGCTGTTGCAGGGCTGGCAATTGCGGGATTCGGGTATCTCTCCGAACGCCAGGAATTCCCAGAGTCGGTGTACAGTGCGTGGAACGCGCTACCACAGAAGGAACTAACACTGTTGGTGCTTTTTGGTACTGTTTTGCTGGGTGTTGTCGGGCTGAGTCTGTTGTACGATTCGAGTATTCAGTGGATCAATGACGTAGCCGTCGGAGCATGTGTCGGTCTCATCGGCTATCGCATCGTGTACGGGCTCGTGTTCCCGGTCCCTGAAGCGGCACTTGGTCGCATCTGACTGCGGCTCGCGAACACAGAGTTAACCCAGTCTCGCACCAAGGGTCAGACACAATGCGCGTCGCCGTTCTCGGAGCCGGATATGCCGGACTCACGCTCGCCAGGAAACTCGAACAGACCCTCCCCGACAGCGTCTCGCTGATCGTCGTCGACGAACAGACAGAGCACCTCGTCCAGCACGAACTCCACCGGGTCGTCCGGCGGCCGTCACTGGCCGACGAGATCACCGTCGACCTCGACGCCGTTCTCGATTGTGAGGTCCGACAGGCGAGGGTCACGGATGTCGACCCGGATGCCGGCGTGGCGACCCTGGACGGGTCGGAAACCCTGTCCTACGACGTGGGCGCGGTGTGTCTTGGCGCGCAGACGGCGTTCTACGATCTCTCGGGGGTGCGCGAGCATGCAACGCCATTGAAGCGCCTCGACGACGCTCACGAGATCCGCGAGCGGTTCCACGAACTCAGTGACGGCGACCGTGTGGTTGTCGGCGGTGCTGGCCTGTCCGGTGTGCAGGTGGCCGGTGAACTGGCCGAGATGCGCGAGGACAGTGATATCGAGGTCCTCCTGCTCGAACAGGAAGACACTATCGCGCCGGCGTTCCCGGCGTCGTTCCAGTTGGCGGTCCACGACGCGCTGGTCGACGCCGGCGTGACAGTCAGGACCGGAACCGGGGTGGCCGAAGCCGATGCCGACGCCATTACGCTTGAGGACGGCTCGGACCTGGCGATGGACCAGTTCGTCTGGACCGGCGGTATCGAGGGGTCGCCGGCGCTCGACGCCGAACGGCCCGTAGTGCGGGCGGACCTCCGACTCGGCGAGTCGACGTTCGCTGTCGGCGATGCCGCTCGGGTCGTCGACAGCGACGGCGAGGCTGTGCCAGCAAGCGCAGCGGCGGCCATCCGCGAGGCCCGCGTCGCCGCTGACAACATCGGGACACTCATCGAGCAGTCACAGGGTAGCCACGGCGAGTTCCAGCCCCGACTGACGCAGTATCAGTTCAACGTGCCAGGTTGGCTCGTTTCTGTCGGCGACAACGCCGTGGCGAAGGTCGGCCCCTCTGTCCTCACTGGCAAGGCCGCGCTGGCGCTCAAGACGACTGTCGGTGCGGGCTATCTTGGAACGGTGGGTGCCGTCCAGAACGCGGTCGATCTCGTTAGCGAGGAACTGGACCTCGACACGGACGAGACGGAAAGCGAGTAGAAATACCGGAAACACGAACTTGGTGAAACCCGCAACCGATGATCGGTTTTCGCGGCCGCGCTGTATAGCGGGCGTGAGTCGATTACGGATGGACTAGAATAATCGTGGTACGAACAGAATCACGCTACAGCTCTGCGAGGGCGGCTACGTATGCACTACCGGTCCCGACAGTAACGACGACGCTGAGAAAGACCATCCACTGGGCCAGCACAGACCGCCTTGAGGCTGTTCCGGTCCACGCCGACGAGTATCGATGGACTCCGTAGGCGAACAGCGTGCTCGCCAAGACGAACACCGCCGGCAGGAGCGCGAGTGACAGAGTCGGCTCGCCACGGCCCGGGAACAGCCCCAGCCTTATGAGCGGGCCAAGAAGCGCGACAAATGTTAATCCGTACAAAATACCGAACACGAACGACAGGAGTAGGTATCGGGGTCTAAGGACCACTCGCCAAGACGGGGTCCCGTCGTCCGGGCGGCCACCGGAAGCCTGGACGAGAAAGCGGCGGACATCCGGGAGCACGGACAACACCGGAACGGACAGTACGCCCCCGGCCAGTCCGATGCCGCCAGTTATCGCCACCATCACCCCAAGCTGTAGCATGAAAAACAAAAGAAGCTGCAAAATCAACATAAGGAGGGTTACCAGAGAATCAAATGTTTGCATAGATATGTAATTTCGCTATAACGTAATAAAGCACTGCGTGATGGTTGGCGTGGGTTTGGGGGCCTCACCGACTGTGGTCGTTCGATCAGACTGTGACAATTAACACAGTGCTGGTAGCAACTATTTTACACTCTATTCAGCAGGATGGATGAGACAATCTCTGAAAACGAACATCAATAGATTTACCCATTCGTTCTGGTAAATCACAGCGGAAAGTGAAACGACACCATCCGTTGCCGAATATTCTGCCTGTATGCAGCACGGCATTTGTATCAGTTACTAAGGATTTCAACTGAGCCGGAAAAACAGTACAGCGGCGCGTCAGTCCTCGCCGTCCGCGGTTGCGTTCCCAAGCACGTCGTCGGGTTCGATCCAGATGACAAATTCGTCTTCGCCGTCGCGGTCGACGACACCGTTGATGTAATCGCCGTCGACTGGGGCGGTGTTCACTTCGGATTCGGCGACAGGCACGACCTGCCGGACCTCATCGACGATCCAGCCCATCGCGCCCTGTTCCTCGAACACACCTGCATCAAAGACGACGATGAGGTTCTCCGACCCGTCGCTTTCGATATCCATCATCTCCTTGGGGTTGAGGATCGTCGTAATCTGCCCCCGGAGGTCAACGACGCCCTCGACGTAGTCGTCGGTGTTGGGAACGCGGGTGACCGACTCGCGTTTGACAATCTCCTCAACGTAGTCGATGTCGAGACAGTAGTACTCGTCGCCGAGCGCGAATTCGAGCACCCGGACCAGTTCTTCTGTCTGGGTCGCGTCGTCGTCGATAGCCGCGGCGCGAGCACCACCCTCGGCCGTGGCGGTGTTGTCCGACGCCATCGCCTCCTTGATGAGTTCTTGGTCCGGCAATTCGACGCCGGTCGGTCCCTGCATCGGGCTGGCTGACGCCGAAAGATCATCCGTCGGCTGGTCGGCACCATCGGCGTCGACGTTCTCGGGAGTTACCTGTGCGGAGGCCTCGGCCGCCCGCTGTGCGGCAGCCATCGCGTCAGTGTCGCCGTGGTCAGTGGCTGCGCCGTCGGCATCAGTGTCGGCAACCTGTTCATCGGTCGCAGTCGCTTCGTCAAGTGTGTCATCGCCCTGGGCGGCTGCTGATTCCGCGTCGGCGGCTTCGTCTGCCGTCACCTCGTTTTCGCCCTCGTTGTCGGGCTGCTCACCGGACCCATCCACGGAGGCTTCGTTCGTCTCCTCGGTGTCGTCGGTAGTTTCTGCCTTGTTCCCCTCGCGCATCTGTCGGATGCGCTCCGCCCTGTCCATGCGTTCGTCGTCACTCATGCTGGTACCTCTGTGTCGGTAAAGCCGAACTGCTCGTCGAGTTCTGCGGCGATGTCCTCGAAGACAGCCGCCATATCACACGATTCCTCGGTCGCGAAGATAGACTGGCCAGCGCTGAACGCGCGCTGCAGCGCTACCCGTTTGCGGACCTCCCAGACGGGGCTGTCCGGGAACGCCATGTTAAACCATTCGAGCATCGTCTCGTCTTCGGATGTCGTTTCGACCCGGTTGGCGACGACGCCGAGCGTGTTGATCGACGCGTCGGTCTGGCGCTCCATCGCGGCCATCTGGTCCATCAACAGTTCGATGGCTCGCTCGGAGGTCGCTTCGGTCAGTGCGGGAATGAGCACGTTCTGTGCGGCGTACATGCCGGTGTCGGTCAGCTTCCCGTAGAACGGCGGGCAGTCGATGATGACGTAGTCGTAGTCGGCATCGAGCGTCGACAGCGCCCGGTCGAGCGTGTCGAGCGCGTGCGACCCCGTGACCATCTCCGGCGTGATGTTGATAGCGAACGAAGCCAGCGCGGCCTGGTCGATATCCCCGCCCTTGGTGTTGGCCCGGGCGATGAGGTCGGCGATGGTCAGTTCGTGCTCGGCCTGAAGCATATCGATGCTGGAGGGGATCACGTCCATCTCCTCACCCTCACAGATAAGCTCACCCAGCGCCGATGGGTTGCCGGTCAGTGCGTCGAACAGCGTCGGCGGGTCGGCGTCGTACGCCTCGACGAGGCCGACGCCTTCTGTGGCGTTGCCCTGGGGGTCGAGGTCGATAAAGAGGACGTCCCGGCCGCGGTCGTTCAGTGCACCGGCTACGTTGATAGCAACTGTCGTCTTTCCGGTCCCGCCTTTCGCGTTGGTCACACAGAAGCGGGCTGGACCGGTTTCTGATTGCCGGTTCATCATCCAAGTATCCACAGGTCGACTCCGAGTCACTATAAAAATGTGGTCCCGATTATCAACGTCGCAACTGGGGGACGGAACGCGGACGAGACGGAAACGCCCGCGAGCGTGTGCATGACGGCCGTCTGACGGTGTGCAAGATTTATCATTGTGTAGATTGAAGGGTGAGTATCATGACCATCAACCCGCGCGATTACGACCTCGACGAGTTACGGAAGATGGCTCGTCAGCGGGGCAACGGGATGGGCGACGAGGACGTCCCGGACCCGACGGACCTTGACATGGGGCTTGACGACGCCGATGAAGAGGTGCTTGCGGGGAGTTCGTTCCGCTCCGGGCTGTACCGTGAACTGCTGCCGTTCCTCGGTGGTGACGCCCACGAGAAGCCCTATCTCGAAGCACTGCCCGAGACCTACGCTGCGGAGTTCGTGGTCTTCGAGTGGCTTGAGTTCCTGCTGATGCACTCCGGGTATAAGGGGGCGGACGAAGCGCTCGATTACTATCGTTCGATCGACTGGATAACAGAGGACGTGCAGGACGACCTCTCGGATTATCTGCTTGGTATCGACGAGTCCGCGACCAACGACGACAACGAACTGAGCGTCGACGACCATATGCTAAGTCTCGTCTACGTTGCGAAGCTCACTGCGATGACATAAGGTTCGTTTTCAGCACCAATTCTTTCCTTTGAATCCCTGCTATTGAGGAGAATTCAGTATCAGATCCCCGAGGTGACAGCTATCAGTCCTGAATACTAGGGAGAGGATATATATCGGGCGGTCGACAAGGACGACCGTATATGAGTGACGAGGATGCGGACGACGACACCGGGTCCGAATCGGACGCCGGTGTGTCGTCGGACGGCGCTGCCGCTGTTCCGGTCGGGGTCAAGCTCGGGAGCACCCGGACCGTCATTGCCCTGCCGGGCGAACACGGCACGGAGAACCGGATCATCAAGACACTGACGTGCATGGCGACGTACGAGGACGCCCTGACCGGCGAGGAGAAGATCCTCTACGGCGAAGAAGCGGCCCGCGAGTATCCGGACCGCGTTGAGTACATGCTTCGGTCGGGGCTCCCCGAAGACGCCGACCGGGCCGAGATGACCAAGACGTTCTTCGAGGCTATTATCGACGAACATGACATCCCGGAACACAGCGGCGTCGTGTACGCCATCCCGACCATCGACAATCCGACTGGGCTGGAGAACCTCCAGAACGTCATCGAGAACTCCTCTATCGGGCTGGACCTCGTCGAGAGCTATCCGGAATCGCTGTGTGGCTCCATCCCGGCATTTGGTGACGACCTCGAAGCCATCGACGAGATATTCGTCGCTGTCAACATGGGGTCGACGAACCTCGAAGCCTCCGCGTACCGTCGCGGCGAGCAGCTCTCCCCCTTCACGACGGGCGCGGTGACCGGGAACGAAGTCGACCGGATGATCGCCAACTACGTCGAGGAAGAAACGCAAGGCCGTGTCAACATCGACAATCAGACTGCCCGTGAATACAAAGAAGAGCACGCCGACTTCGTCGATTTCGAGCCGTTCACGGACATCATCCAGCAGCCCGGCGGTGGCTCACACGAATTCACCATCGAGCGCTCTGTGATGGACGCAGTCAACGAGTACCTCGATGACGCCGTCGACGAACTGGCGAACACGTTCCTGCCGGAGCTGGCGAACGATTACATGAAAGTGTACCAGCTCGCGCTGGACCGCCCGATCGCCATCACCGGTGGTATGGCCTGCATCCCCGGCATTGTTGACGAGTTCGAAGAACGACTCAGTGCGGAGCTGAACCGCGATATTGACGTCATCGCTGCTGACGAACCGGACATCGCGCCGACCATTGGCGCGCAACGGATCGCGGCGCGTCTCGTCGAAACCAACTAGGGATTCAGCCAGCAGTCCAGCCACCGTTCGATTCTGGGCTCGGACTGTCCCATCTCGTGACCGTGGTCGGTCGAGAGCAGTTCGAATACGTCAGTGTCGATTCCGAGGCTGGTTGCGTCGGTTGAGAGACCACCACCCCGTCGCTCCTGCGACGACTCCCCGCCGAGTCGGGTACGTGGCATATGCTCGGCTACGTGGGCCTGATATCTAAAGCTAAGTCAGACAGCCGTCTGCCGGCCGACGGACACGAAACGGGCTCTCCGACTGTGTCTTCCCACTCTCTGCTCTCGACGGCACTTGCGGAGAACCCCTACCCTCGTTATTAATTGTGGCTGTTTACCATCCCTCATGTGACGTACTGCCACTAAACGGGTGTTACAGCCTGTCTCCCGCCCGGCCCGACTATGGTCAGGAGAAAATTTATATCCTTCAGTAGAATATATACAATTATAATGGATTGCACCAACTGTGGCACGCGGATGTCATACAACGATCAGACGACAAAACTCACCGAGTTCGTCTGTCCCAGTTGTCACGAAACCGTCATCGACTGGAAGGCCGAGGCCCGCAACGCCCGCGTTCACTGACCGGTTCCGCCCGCTTTTTCATCGATAGTCCGCCGTCAGCCACTGCTCTGGCTATTGTATCTCTTTACGGAGCCACTCCCGACTTCGACAGCGGCCCGCGCTGACGCTCCCGTATAAGCCGCCAATGGATTGTCGAGCGCTTTGCTGCCCACATCAACGACGGTATCCACAAGAGTGTGCATATTCGTTCAGAAACGATTGCCGAATGTTTTTATATTTCACGAGGGGATAACGGGGCAATGGCAGATTCGCCACGTATCGGCTGTCTCTACGTCGACGCCTGTACGGACGAGCAGGCGGCAGCGTACGACTGGTGTCAGGAGACAGTCGACGATGCCGAGCGATGCGCACTCTCCTCGGTTGAGCCGACCGAGTACGACGTCCTCTGGTGGCATCGGGACGAACTGTTCGACGAGCGCGCGCTAACTGACACACCGACGCTGGCCTCGTACGTCCGCGACGGCGGGGCGCTCCTGCTGACGCTGAGCGCGCTCTCCGCTGTCGAACCGCTCGGGTTTGAGGAGGTCGCGCCAGACGCCACCGGTTGGGAAGAGGTCCCGGAGCCGACCGGCCACCTCTGGCAGGCCCTGTACGACGACCACCCGATCCATGCGGACTACGACACGCTTCGCGTTCACACCCGCGGTGCCGGTGTCACGATTCCCTACGCGAGATATGAGTCCATCGCGCCCCAGTCAGGGGACGTGCTCGCGAGCACAATCCGGGGCGACACCGACGTAGTCAAACAGATGGCAATACTCTCTTGGGAGCCCGGCAACGGGCAGGTACTGGGCATCGGGTCGTCCGTTGCGTTCGCCCAGCCGACCCACGATGTGTGTCGGGGCAACCGTGAGACGCTCATCGAGAACACGCTGGAATTTCTGGCGTCGGACGAACGGCACCCGCTGACCGGCCGTCCGAAGGACGTCGACACGTTCGGGCAACTGCGCGACCGGCTCGGCGACGACCCGAGTCGCCCGTCTTACCACGTGACGCCGCCGGCGAACTGGCTCAACGACCCGAACGGGCTCATCCACTGGAACGGTCGCTATCATCTGTTCTACCAGTACAACCCGGCCGGGCCGTTCCACAACACGATCCACTGGGGCCACGCTGTCAGCGACGACCTCGTCCACTGGGAGGACCGCCCCGTCGCACTCACACCGTCGCCCGACGGCCCGGACCGGGACGGCTGCTGGTCCGGCTGTGCGGTCGACAACGATGGCGTCCCGACCGTGCTGTACACGGGTGGCCGCGACAAGCGCCAGCTCCCCTGTATCGCCACCGCCGCGGATGACGACCTCACGGGCTGGGACAAGGACCCGGCCAATCCCATCATCGAGGAGTTGCCAGCCGAGCCGGAAGTGCTCCGCACCGAGGACTGGGAAGGGGAGTTCCGGGACCACTGCGTCTGGCGCGAGGACGGGATCTGGTACCAGCTCATCGGGGCCGGGATCGAGGGCGGCGGCGGCGCTGCGCTGCTGTACGAGTCCTCAGACCTGCGGAACTGGGAGTATCAGGGCCCGATACTCGCTGGCGACCGCGACACCGCTGGAACCGTCTGGGAGTGCCCGGAACTGCTCGATTTCGGGGACCGACAGCTCCTCCATATCTCGAACTACGAGGACGTGGTGTACTTCCTCGGCACCTACGAAGACGGCGAGTTCGACGTCGACCGCCGCGATAAGCTCGACCACGGCGACTTCTACGCTCCGCAGTCGATGTGGACCGACGATGGCCGCATCCTGACATGGGGATGGCTCCCTGAGGCCCGCGACGTGAGCGGACAGTGGGACGCCGGCTGGTCTGGTACGATGTCGCTGCCTCGGGAGCTGTCACTGGCCGATGACGGTGGCCTGTGTCAGCGGCCAGCTCCTGAACTCACAGAGCTACGTGGCGACAACACCAGCTACGACGTGGTGCGCCTCGATGCGGGCGATACCGAGCAGTTGCCGGTCGAGAGCCGGTCGTTCGAATTCCGCGCAACCGTCCGGCTAGAGGACGCGGAGGCTGTCGAGTTGGCTGTTCTCGAATCGCCGGACAGCGAGGAGCGGACACCGATTCGGTACTCCTATGAGAGCGAAATCGCCGTCGACCGGTCGGCCTCAAGCACCGATCCGCAGGCGACCGGCGACACCCAGACGATGCGGGTCCGACCGTATGACGCGCCGCTGTCGCTGCGTGTCTTCGTCGACGGGAGTGTCGTCGAGGTGTTCGCCAACGAACGGCACTGCCTGACCAGCCGCGTGTATCCGACTCGCGAGGACGCCACCGGCATCTCGCTATCGGCCGACGGCGGTCGCGCGACTATCGCGTCGCTGGACGTCTGGGAACTGGATGCCGTCTGGTAGACAGCCTCGGCCGGATTCCTGCAAAAAGCCCGCTTCGAGGCGCCCTACTTCCGCTCAGCCTCGGTTCGGGCGCCGTAGCCACCGGCACCGGTATCGTTGCCTTTCCCGCGCCGAATCAGCTCTCGGTCAGTCAGCGGGAGCGTCTCGCCCTCCAGCGGGATGTGCCAGTGCCCGAGCGACCCGATAATGCGCGTCCGGTTCCCCTCCACGTCGAGTCGGAGCGTCGGGCCGAGCGAGCCGCCGAAGCGGCGCATCTGCTCGGACTCGGACAGATGAGCGATCTCGTCCAGCGTGTCACCGTCGAAATCGTAGTAGTTGAAGAAGCTCTGGACCAGCACCTCGTCGTCGTGAGAGAACGCCATCCACGAGTAGGACTGGAACGGCGCGTTCTCGGGGTTGGTGGCGACGAGGCCGGACTCGTTTAGCGGGACGTAATCGCCGCGGAGGTCCTCGGCGACGAACCCGTACAGCGCGTCGAACCCTGCAAGCCCCGGCGCGAACGTGTGGCGGTGGCTGGAGATAAAGAGGTAGTACAGGCCGTCACGGTACACGATATGCGGCCGTTCGAGTTCCTGATTGACGCCTACAGCGTCGAGCAGCGGGTCTTCAAGCTCCCACGCCAGCGGGTCGCCCGTCGGCGAGCGAGCGATGCCCACGCTCCCGTTGAACTCCTGTAGTGCGGCGTCGCCACCGCAGACGTCGCTGCCCTCCGGAACCGGTGTGTTCGCCTCAAACAGGAGCCACGTCTCGCCCGTTTCGGGGTCTTCGAAGAACCACGGGTCCCGGAAGGTGTAGATCATCCCGCGGGACTGGTCTTCGCGCTCGTAGCGGTCGCCGTCTGGCTGGAGCAGTTCGTGGCGAGTCCACGGACCCGAGAGCTTGAACCCGTCGGTCGTGTTGATGCTGCCGCCGCCTGCACCGACAATACGCTGGGTGTAGGTCAGGTCCTCGGCTCCGTCCTCGCCGGCCGCAGTGTAGAACAGATAGACGCTGCCGTCGTCGTCATGCAGTGCGGACCCGGCCCACTGGCGCTGGCCCAGCGCGTCCTCGAACACCGGGCCGGCGTTGTGCCAGTTGCGACCGTCGTCGGAGTAGAAACAGCGGATGGTCGCCACGTCGTGGCGCTTGCCGGGCAACAGGTCCGATGGGGCGGTCAGCGAGAAACAGACCCGGTAGCCGTCGACCGTCGCCAGCGTGCCGTCGCGGTTACGGAGAAACCAGGTGTCCCAGATATGGACCTCGGGGATCTGCTCGGCTTCGGGTGGGTAGACGATGGGAGCAACGGTGTCGTCGGTCCGCTTGATCCGACTCGCCTGCTCGCGTGTCCAGCCGGCGCGCCCCTTCGTTCCGGGACGACTCTCGCCGAGCGCCTCGTTTGTCATATCTCACGTTGGGCCGACCACGGCTATAAAGCTTGTCGAGAGGGTACCACGGGTGTTGTATGAAGTTTTTTCAACAACTGTATTCTTCGGACGGAACTGGCAGGAAAAACTGATAGCTGGTAGTCAAGCGAAGTCAAGCAGCGGGTTACTCGCCCGAGTCCTCACTTCGACCGGTTCCTTCTGGCCCAGTGATATCGAGCGGCCGGACCCACTCGTACCAGATGAAAACGACGCCGAGACCGTACCCCAGCGCCCAGACAGCGCTTCCGACCCAGGGGTAGCCGAGCATGCTGAATCCCCAGTTTGCGAGGCCCGGGAGGATGATCGCAGCAACGACCGTCAGCGCCAACACTACTGCGTCCTGATTGTTCACGGTTGTGCCCTCCCGGTCACTATGCCATTCATACGGTAAACTAGGCTCGGACACTCCTGAGTCTGTCGGAACACCGAACCGTGACCGGGACGGAACCGACACCGTAGCCGTCCCATTTTTATCATCGTATGCCCTACCCCGGATGTCGGGAATGTCTCAGAACCACACAGACCGGTCGTCTTCGGAAGACATCGAGTGGTGCTACGATGCTGTCCATCGTGTGTCGCGGACGTTTAGTCTCACAATTTCGGAACTCAACGAACCGATGGCCCGGGACATCTGTCTGGGCTATCTACTTTGCCGTGTGGCTGACACGATTGAGGACGCCGGTCACCTCCCTCCAGCGGTACAGACCGAACTCCTACAGACGTACAGCCGCTCGCTCGAACCGTCGAGCGGGACGACGGTGTCGTCGTTCCACGACGCCGTCGGGGAGTGGATACCCACGACGACGAACGCGGACTGGGAAGTCGTCGAGAACGCAGGCCGTATCGTCGACGTGTTTCAGACGCTTGACGACCACTCCACGCAGACCATCCGCGGGCCGGTCCGGGAACTCGTCGATGGGATGGCGATGTTCGTCGACCGCTACGCCGATGCCGGTGGGCTTCGAATCAAGACGCTCGACGAACTCGAAGAGTACTGCTGGTACGCCGCTGGTACCGTCGGGACGCTGGTGACCGGGCTGGTCTCCCACGAAGCCACCGACGAGCAGATCGCCCAGATGGAGGAAAACGCCCGCTCCTTTGCCCTGCTGCTCCAGCTCGTCAACGTCGCCAAGGACGCCGCGACGGACATGGAAGAAGAAAACAACGTCTACCTCCCGCTTGAACTGCTCCACGAGCAGGGCCTTGACCACAGCGACGTGAGCGACACAGACAATGTCGACTCGCTGGTCCCCGTCATCGAGCAGGTGACCGAGCGAGCAGAGGGCTATCTCGACGACGCGCAGGCGTGGCTCGAAGCCATGCCCGAAACCCGCGGCAACACCCTCTCAGCGTGGGCCATTCCGTTCCTGCTTGCGGTCGGCACGATCCGTGAACTCCGCGAACGACCCGCCGATGTCATCGAGCAGGGCAACGTCAAAATCTCCCGCGAGGAGGTCCACTCCGTAACACAGCAGTTCGGCGGTGACGGCGACCCTTCAATCGGGGAGTTACGGGCCAAAATCCGCCAACAGCCGCTCCACCAGTACTGACGACCAGCAGAGACATTCCCATTTTTCGCATCCGCCCTGTCGGTTGTTCGACCGCATCGCTGTCATCTCGTCCTGTTACTGTGCTATGGTAGATACCGCCGTCGGGTGGTGTAGCACTGCACCAGATGCCTGCTGTCGCTCGTCCGGGGACAGAACACTCATGTCCGCCCTGTGTGAACGCCGGTTATGGCCACAACGGCGTCGGGGCTCTCCGAGCCACAGGTACTCGCCCGGACGAAAGACCGGCTGTTCACGGACTGCGAGGACGCCTACGTCGTCGCGGACACGCAGTTCGCACAGCAGCGCTGGCTGGACGACACGCCCATCGAGGCGTCCGTACAGGCGACGCTCGCGCCGTTCAACCACGTCCGTGTCGGAACAGGCTATCCCGACCTCGTCGGCGTACAGGCGCTCTCGACGGACCTGCTGTCCGTCGACCGACTCGGTGACCGGCCGCCGCTGATCGCCGTCGAGGCAAAGGGCTACACGGGCAACGGCGGCGTCGACGCCGAACGTGGAGTCGTGCAGGCCCACGACCGGCTTAACGAGGCCAACGTGGCCTTCCTGACCGCGCCCCGGAGCGGTATCTCCACCGCCGCGCGGACGATGGCCCGTGAGCTGAACGTCGGCGTGCTGGGCGTCGAATCAGACGGCTCAGTGGCAGTTCTGGAACGGCCCCGCGTGGTCGGCCACGGGTCGATGGACGCCGCATCAGCCATCCGGTTCCAGGCCAGCGCCCAGGGCGTCGCCGGCCAGAACTTCGGACTCAATCATCCGAAAAACTACATCGCGGTGCCGCTGGCCGTCCACCACGACTGCGACGCACGGGATCTGCTTTCTTCCCACGTCGTTGGGGCCGTTGACGGCGCTCTTGCCGGTGCGGCGTTTCTGAACCTGATCGACACCGGACAGGGAACGCTCACGCTGACGCCGCTGGGTCGGGAGGTTGTCCGGTTCGCGCTCCGGACGGTCGGCGACATCGACGCCGCACTCTGCAGGTTCGAGGACTGGCAGCGCTCCCGAAGGCGGTTCATCGACATCGCACCACAGTGGGGCCAGCTCGTCCGTCGCGTCGTCTCCGACTACCCAGCCACGGAACTCCTCGTTGACGGGCTCTACGCCTGCCACCGGGACAGCTACGAGTCCCCGTCGCTCGTCGAGTTTGTCGAGTACCTCCACGCGCTGCACCCCGAGTTCACCGTCGAACTGTTCCTCCGTGGTGACGAGGCGGTCCGCCAGCGCGTTCTGACTGGCGACGGTGAACTCCGCCGTTCGGAACTCACCGACGGCAGCGTCTATCACGCCCCCACTGTGTTCCAATTGAAGGCGATCTACTACCACGCCGGCATCGTAACCGACCGCGGCGCAGAACCTTCGAACCTCGACCCCAAGACGGACGAGTGGGCGCTGTGCGACCCGCTCGCGTAGCGGCGGGCATCTAGCTGCTCCAGTAGTTCTACCGACACATAACCCTGAAGCGTGGGTAGCCCCAACTGTAATACAATGTCTCAGACCCTGGAGCTCCCCAACGGCGATGTCGTTTCGCCCGATGACGTGTTCTGCTACAACGACTACCCCTACCGGCTCGTCTGGCTGGAGGACGACACCCACGAGTTCGCGCTCTCCCCACTGTACTGGGGTGACAGCGGCATGGACATCCCGTTCCACGACCGGGAGGCGCTCGTCGACCAGTGGGAGGTCGATTCCCACGGACAGATGACGGCCGAAGAGTGGGCGGACTGGCTTGACGACGCGACGGAGGACCCCCGCTACAGTGACGACGAGGTCACGTCGCTTGCGGCCGAACTACCGACAGAGTGGGACTCCGCGGGCGGGGACCCGGACTCCGGCGGCGGAATTCTGGACCGCCTCGGACTGTAAGCGCTGTCGCCGAACTCTGAAAGGTATTAATCCGCTCGTCCTGCAATCTCTGGCATGGAACCGATCTGGCTCGCTGCCGGCGGGGCCGCCCTCGCCGTGGGCCTCGCACTGGCGTTTGCAATTACCCGCCGCTCATCCAGCAGTGCGTCGAAACGCGCTCACGAGACCGCAAAGAAGCGAGAACCGCCGGTCGAGCTCGGGGAGACCTATGAGTTCGGCATCACTGAGTTTAGCGACCACCACTCCGGCGACCGCGTCGCCGTTGGGAAAGTCGAGGGCTTCGTCCTGTTCACCGAAGACGTGCCATCGTCAGTATCAGCTGGTGACGTGATCCGAGCGAAGGTGCTATCGTTCAACCGGGGCCACACCTCCGCTGACGCTCGGTTCGTTGAACGCGCCTGAGTGAAGTGAGCGTCAGCAGTAGCGGAAGCGAACACGCCTTGGCCAACGGCGGCTTACCGGTCCCGGTGCGGATGGAGAAACCGATATGTGCCTACCACGATAAAACAGGCCATGAGCGAATCGGACGGGCAGAGCACGCCACAGGACACCCGGGAAGTCATTATGGAGGCCACCTTTCGGGCGCTGAGCAAGCACGGCTACAAGGACTTGCGGGTCCGGGACATCGGCGAGGAAATGGATATGTCTCGGCAGGTGATCCACTATCATTTCGACGGCAAGTACGACCTGATCTCGTCGTTTCTGGAGTACATTATCGACCAGTACGAGGGAAGCGTCGAGGTTGACGACGAAACCGACCCTCGAACAGAGCTTGAGGTCCGCATCGACCGATGCCTGTTCGGCCCGGAGTTCGACGACTTCTCGCACTGGGACCGCATGAAAGTGTACCACGAACTGTACGCCTACGCGCAAAACGACGAGGAGCACCGGGCGCTGTTCAACGAGCACTACGACCGCCTTCGTGAAAGCATCTCCACCGTCATTGAGGACGGGATCGAACAGGGTACGTTTCGCGATGTCGACGCTGAACTGATGGGCCAGCTCATCACGGACGTAATTCACGCGGCCCGCGGCCGGCGGATCGCGCTCGGCCACGAAGACGCACCCGACGAAGCCAAGCGCGCCGTCAACGACTTCATTCTCGACTCGCTGTACCCACCGCAGTAGATCGGCCTGAAAAGACAGCGTCAGAGGGGGCTGATGCCGACGCTGAGCGCCCACGTCCCGGTTGCCGATGCCGCGACAACGAGTGCACCGCCAGCGAGCGTGACGTTCTTCAGGAAACTATTCAGTTCGTCCTGCCGGTCCTCGTCCGGCACGGCCCAGAAGTCGTGCATCGCGATGGCCGAGACGACGAGGAACGCGGCGAGGGCGACCGCTGCGACGACCGGGAAGACGCCCACTGTCACACCGAGCCCGCCGAGGATGAGAAGCCCGCCGGACGCGAGGACGGAGAATTTCGGCGCCGGGAGGCCCTTATACTCGGCGTAGCCGGCCATCTGTTCTGTCTGTGTGAAGTGGCTCAGCCCGGTGAATGCGAGCACGCCGCCAAAGAGGACGCGGCCGACGACGAGCAACACGACGTTGAGTTCGGGCGCCATCACAAACTCACCACCGAGACCGCACGAGCGTTTCCAACGGTCCGATTCGAGATAGTAGCGGGATTCATTGTGGTAGTAGATTCTGGCTGCATCGTTAGAGTTCCGGCACGTCTGACGGCATATCGAAGTCGTGGTAGTACTCGCCTTTCTCTTTCGAGAGAATGTCGAGGACAGCGGCAGCACCGTCACCGGCCGCGATAACCGCCTGCCACTTCTCTGCTCGACCCATCGCACCGGTCGCGTACACGTTCTCGACCGACGTTTCCATATCGACGGTCACGTCGACGACATCCTCATCGGTGAACGCACAGCCGAGGTCCTCGGCGAGGCTCCGGTCGCCACCAGTCGCGAGGACGACGTACTCCGCGGTGTACTCGTCGTCGTCCGTCGTGAGGACAAATCCGTCATCAGTCTGTTCGATGGCCGTGACTGCTGTCTCGTACAGCGTCGCGCCACGGTCCTCGGCCTGCCCGCGAGCGATTGTGAGGAACTCCTCGCCGCTAATGGAGCGCACTGCGGGGTAGTTGAACAGGTGCGCCTTGTGCATCCACGACTCGTCCGTATCGAAGGTGATCGTTTCGAGGTCGTTCTTCGCAGCGTACTGTGCCGCACTCAGGCCGGCGGGGCCGCCGCCGACGACTGCTACATCTGCCATATTAGGAGTCATGGACCGACCACAGAAGAGTTTTACCATCTGGTAAAATATAGTCGAATCCTCACGTCTGGCCCTGAACCACCCCGCACCGCCAACCTATAGAACGTACGGGCCGCGCTGTCGAATCGGCTCGCCGTGCGGGCGACCCGAGACGGCGACGACACGGAGTGAGTCATCACTTCGGAGTGCCACTGACCGCGCGTCAGTGATCGGCAGGACATCACCGTCAGTGAACGAATACCCCTCAACCGTCCCGCTACCCGCGACACCGTAGAGGAACCCAGACCACCCCTCCGGAACCGACCACGTCCACGCGTCGGCCACAGCGACATCAAGATACTCCATCGGCGTATGGAGGCTGATCGGTGAGCCCTCGCCGATGACTGTCGTGACCGTCGCGCCATCCTGTTCCGCCGTCGGCAGCGTGTCGGATGTCGCGTCGACGTAGTCCGGGTCAGCGTCCTTCTCCGCCTGCGGCAGATTCACCCAGAGCTGGAGTCCGGTACAAGCCTGCCCGTCGGCGGGGAATTCGGAGTGACGTATCCCACTGCCGGCCGTGATACGCATCGCGTCGTTCTCGTATGCGGTGTTTGCAACGCCCAGAGAGTCTTCGTGTTCCATTCCACCCTCGATCATGTACGAGACGATCTCGAACCCGCGGTGCGGGTGCATCGGGAACCCCTTGTCGGGGTCGATGTAGAACTGCTCGAACAGGACAAACGGGTCCAGATTGGACGGATAGCTCTCCATTGGAAACGCACGGTTCGAATTCACGCCCGTCCCATGCCGGACCATCTCTCCGGATAGCGGCCCGTCAGCCGACGCCTGCGACTCACTTTCGGTCATACGCTCCCTTGTTTACCGAGCGGTAAAAACTGTCGGGCTGCGCGCAACCGACCGCTATCTGTACCTCTGCAGCGCTAGGAGGACGGTAACAGCTTCGCGATGCGTTCCCCGAGGCTGATTTGGGTAGATTCACTGCCTACTGTGTGGCAATTCCTCATTACCAGAATGGTCCAAACGGTCGTACGCTTTCCTATCACGAATGTGAGAACTCCAAGGTCGTCTCTATGTCCCTAAATCATATCGGTGATGAATGCAATAATGTCAATTAAGAGTGGATTTGCCCAGGCGTATTCGACCGACAGTATTCGTCGCCGTTTTCATCGTTCTTGCGGGGTGTAGTGGGGCACCATGGTCGCCGACCGTAACACCGTCACCGACGAGCGGCGAGAACACATCAGCACTCGCACCCGGGCTTACCGAATCAGGCGTAACTGACGCATGGGCGCTGACGAAGGCCCACCGCGACCACTTTACGAACACCACGTACACGAAGCGCTCCTATCGGTCGATTCGCGCTGATGGAACCCTTCTCCAAAACCACTCGACGACGATGAAACGCGGCCACGGTGGGCAGTACCTCTATGAGTTGCACATTGGGGGTTCCGAACGGAACTCGATTCGTGCGATAACCGTGTTCCGGAACGACTCAATGCTCGTCCAACGAACGGTTTACGAGAATGGAACGGTCGCACACGTTGGCGCGGAGAAGGCAGCGACACCCGGGAAGGAACGATACGGGGACGTCTACTCAAAATTGGTTGCAAGTAATACAACGGTTACGGAGACGATTGAACGCAACGGTACGACGCTCTACCGGGTGGAGTCAGTCGGTGAGCCGGACACCTCCTCAGCATATGCGAACGCCTCGAACTATGAGTTTTCGGCGCTCATTAGCCCTGAGGGGTTCGTCCACGAGTACCACGTCTCCTACGCGACGAGTCGTGATGGGCGGCCAGTGACCGTGACCGTCAGTCTCAAATTCACTGAACGGGGACAGACGACCGTCCATCCCCCGGCGTGGGCTTCGAAAGCCTAAGTGAGACGTTTCGTAGTGAATTGTGTGACGAAGAGTCTGGCTGAAAGCCAGAAATTTTTCGCGTGCGGAATTACCTACTATGCGCTCGCACACGCCCGGTGAGGGGACGCGGAAAGCAGTCCGGCAAAAGGACAAAACTTTGTACGATTTCAGGATTCGTTCCTTGAGAAACGTGGGAAGCGAACGGATGGGTTGGGGCGGATTCGAACCGCCGACTTCCTCCGTGTGAAGGAGGTATCATAACCGAACTAGATCACCAACCCGACGCACTCAATTCTATTCGAGCGCATCCCTTAAGAATTGCTTTCCGACTACGCTTCCGGCTCTTCCTTGCCGCGGTATTCGCCGATCTTTCTGCGTGCGTCAGCGAGCGCTTCCTCGGCTTCGCCCTCTGCTTTTCCCTGCAGTTCCTTCAGGTCGGCCTTGACGGCCTCCAGTCGGCTGGGTTCTGGCTCTACTTCCTTCCCGGTGAGTTCTCGGAACCGTTCCTCGACCGGTTCGAGTTCCTCTTTGACGCCCTTGGTGGCGGTTTTGCCGGCGCGCTTCAGGTAATATCGTGCGTCTTCGAAGTGTTTGTTCATATCTGTCCCTACGCGAAGGACGAATATATCTTTTGTGCCCAGAAAACAATGGGGAACTACGGCTAACCGAGGGACAACGAGCAGGCACGGTAGTAAACGTGTCGTGCGGGTACGAACTGTTTTGCGCCACCACCTGCAACGAGGAGATATGTTCACACGGGTGTCAATTCCGACGCCGTTTCAGGTCGGGCCGGTCAATGCATACATTGCGCGACGAACTATCGTCGATCCGGGCCCCGACAGCGAGGAAGCGTGGTCGCGTCTGGTCGAAGCGCTTGAAGCGCGGGAGCTGTCTCCGGATGACATTGAGCAGGTGCTAGTCACACACCCGCATCCGGACCATTTCGGCATGGCGAACCGGTTCGCCGAGCGGGGGGCTCGTATCGTCGCCAGCGAACCGGGAGCAGAAATCATGCGCGATTTTGCGGCACAACTACACACCGAACAGTCCTACTTCGCGGATTTCTTCGAGCGGTGTGGTGTCTCACGCGAGACTGCCGAAACGGTCACACAGCTACCGGAAGCCTTCCTGCCCTACGCCCAGAGCGTCGACACCGACCACGCGCTCGTAGCTGGTGATACCGTCACCGTCGACGATACAGAACTCACGGTCGACACCGTGCAAGGCCACTCTGCGGGCGAAATCATCTTCTCGTATGACTTTCAGGGCCGCCGTGAAGCGGTCGTCGGCGACAACGTGCTAGCTGATATCACGCCCAATCCATTCCTTCAGGTGCCCGACGAAAGCGGAGCGCGCCCGAAGGTGTTACCGGCATTTAATGACTCGCTGCGATGGCTCCGCGAGCAGGGCCACGACCGTTTTCTCACCGGTCACCGCGAGCCCGTTGAATCACCGCAGGAACGCATTGACGATATCCTCGCGGAACACGACCAGCGCACCGCGGAGGTCGCCGACATCGTTTCCGGCGGGGCGACGACGCCGAGCGACGTGATGACTGCGCTGTTCGGCGACTTGCCTGCAACGGAGTATTTCGCCGGGATGAGCGAGGCTGTCGGCCACTTGGACGTACTCGAAGTCACTGATCGTGTTAAAAAACGCGAGAGCGGCGGCGTGTTCGTTTACGAGTCAGCGTAAGCCGCTGTCGTATTGGACGAACGAGAGAAACGGAAGGCAGCCGTCTGTTACAGCAACTGTGCGGCTTGGAACGCGATTTCGGAGACGCGGTTGAAACCGGGGACGAGTAGCACCGTCACGATGGCGGCACCCACCACAGCGGTGTACAGCCCCATCGGGTACGACTCGATGGTCCGGCTGCCGGTCGGTTCCTCGATCCACATCGCCTTGACGACGCGGGAGTAGTAGTACAGGCTAAGCGCGCTGTTGATGATGAGCGCGGCGGCCAGTGACCACGCGCTGACGTTGAGCGTTGCCTGGAACAGGTAGAACTTCGAGAAGAACCCGCCGCCGATCGGCAGGCCAGCGAGGCTGAACAGGAACACCGTCATCGCCGCGCAGGCGACCGGCGCTTCCCTGCCGAGGCCGTTGTAGTCCTCGAAGCGGCGACCGACGCCCCAGTACTCGGCCAGCGCAATGAACAGGAATGCGCCCGTGTTCATGAAGCCGTAGACGAGCAAGTGGGACATCCCCGCACTCATGCTGAAACTCAGCCCTTCGCCGGAGCTGGACACGGCGGCGAGTCCGATGAGGACGTAGCCAGCGTGGCCAATACTGGAGTAAGCCAGCATTCGCTTGACCGTCTCCTGAGTCGCAGCGGCGAAGTTCCCGATGAACATCGTCGCGATGGCGAGGATCTGGAACGCCATCACCCAGTTGATCGCCCCGCCAGCGGCGAGCAGGTCACCGATGGGGAACGCGACGGCAAAGGCGCGGAACGCCAGCACGAAACCGGCAGCCTTCGACGCCGAGGAGAGGAACGCCGAGATCGGCGCTGGCGCGCCTTCGTACGCTTCGGGGGCCCAGAAGTGGAACGGCACGGAGGCAGTCTTGAACGCAACGCCGCCGATAATCATCAGGATACCGACGCCGAGGATTGCCATCGGGACAGCAGGGTCACCAGACTGGGCCTGTATCGACCCGTCGACGATGGTCTGGACCGTGCCACTGGAAATAGCCGTCGCGACGCCGTCGAATCGAAGCACACCCGTCGCAGCGTACACCAGCGAGATACCGTAAGCCAGCACCGCCGAGGACACTGCGCCGATGAGGAAGTACTTCAGCCCCGCCTCGACGCTGCCCTTGTTCTCCTTGAGGAAGGCAACGAGCGCGTAGGACGGCAGTGACACTAGTTCGAGTGCGACAAAGGCCGTTGCCAAGCTGTTGGTCGCACTAAGGAGACTCATCCCAGTCGCGGACAGCAGGACCAGTGCGAAGAACTCGGCCTGGTAGCTGTGTTCAGCGATGTAGTCGTAGCTCGCGAGCACGACCAGCGTCGTGACGCTACCGACGATGGCCATGAAGAACAGGGCCATCTGGTCGACGACGAGCTGGCTGTTGAACAAAGCGACGCCAGTGCTATCGGCAATCCCGGTTCCGGCGGTGATGAACCACCCGGCGAACCCGAAGGAAAGCAGGGAGCCGAGTACCGAGATACCGGCCAGCAGCCCCGTGTTCGTCGAGTCCGGATTAATCGAGTCCGCTAGCAGCAGCACTAAGGAGGCGAGGCCCAGCGAGAGCGCCGGGGCGAGCGCCATCCAGTCAGGGAGTGCGACCATCTATGCACCACCTCCGATTTCGAGAACTGGTGATATCGAGTCCTGTATCATGGCAAAGGAGAGGTCCGGTGCGACACCGAGTGCGATGACTAGCAGGAGCAACACGGCCAGCGGCGCGACATCGTGGAACGCGGCCGGGCTGACCTCGTAGTCCGTCTCCAGATTGAAGCCACCGAACAGCGTGCGCTGCATGGCCCACAGCAGATAGCCGGCGACAATGACGATGCCGAACATCGCCAGCGAGGTCAGTACCGGTGCAGCCCCACCGAGCGTCGGCGCGTTGAACGAACCCTGGAAGATGAAGTACTCCCCGGCGAAGCCGGCCATCAGCGGCAGGCCCATGTAGCCGAAGGCGGCGGCGACGAAGATGCCGACCGTCCAAGGCATCCGGTCCGCGAGGCCGGACATATCGCCGACCATGCGCGTGTGCGTCGTGTTGTAGATGACACCGACAGCCATGAACATCAGCCCCGAAATGAGGCCGTGGGCGATCATCTGGAAGGTCGCCCCGCCCATGCCGTAGGGCGTGAACGCGACGAGACCTAGGATGACATAACCCATCGACGAAATCGAGGAGTAGGCGACGATGCGTTTGAGGTCGCGCTGTGCCAGCGCGAGCATTGCGCCGTAGATAACGCTGACAACGCCGATAATCGCCAGCGGAACCGCGAGCTGACGTGCCGTGTCAGCGAGCATCGTGAAGTTGAACCGCAACAGTGCGTAGGTCCCCATCTTCAGGAGGACGCCGGCCAGCATGACCGACACCGGCGTCGGGGCTTCGACGTGAGCGTCAGGGAGCCACGTGTGCAGCGGGAAGACGGGCACCTTCACTGCGAACCCGAAGAACATCAGGATGAAGGAGATGGTCATCAGGTTCACGCCGGCGATGGTCGGGAGTCCGCTTGCGGTACGGAACGCCTCGGCCATCGCGGGCAGGGACAGCGACGTGAGGTCAGTGCTGAACACGAGCGCGAACAGGCCCGCGAACATGACCAGCGACGCCACGTTCGTGTAGACGAAGAACTTGATCGCGGCGTACTTCCGGCGCGGGCCGCCCCAGATACCGATGAGCAGATACATTGGGATGAGGACGCCCTCCCAGAAGACGAACCAGAGGAAGAAATCGAGCGCGGAGAACACGCCGATGAGGCTCACTTCCATGAACAGCATCAGTCCGTAGAACTGGGACTGGCGCTCGTCGATAGGCGTCCACGCGGACACGATGGCGAGCGTCGTCAGGACCGTCGTCAGCGCAAGCAGCGGCATGCTAATGCCGTCGAGGCCGACGTAGTACGACACTTCCAGTTCACCCAGCGTGATCCATGGGATCTGCTGGCCGAACGCGATGTCAGCGGGTGACAGGAGGGCATTCCCCGTGCCGCCGTACTGCGTGAGGTACACCCAGTACATGTAGATGCTACCGAGCGCCGGCACCGCACTGACGGCTGCGGCGAGCTTTCCGGCGTACCGGTCAGGCGAGAGGAACACGAGCCCGGTTCCCAGCAGGGTCACAAGCAGGAGCGCGGCGACCCACATCTAGAACCACCCTCCCATGACGCCAAAGGCAGCAAGCAAGAGCACGAGTCCAAGCGTCAGCAGCGTCGCGTAGTTGCTGACGACGCCGGACTGGATGCGTCGGATGCGGCTGCCGCCGAACAGGCTCACGCTGGAGATGCCGTTGACGACACCGTCAACGACACCCTGGTCGAACTTGTTCATCACACGGGCGAGCGGGTAGGTGACACCCGTCGCGAGCCACACCTGATATTCGTCCTGATAGTAGTTGTGCATGAGTAGCGTCTTCAGACCGCCAAGCTTGTCGGTATGCTCGACTGGGTCGGCACCGGCATAGAGGCTCCGCGCGACGAGCACGCCAGCAAGTGCGAGAGCCAGCGAAACCCCCGCAGAGGCGAGCAGCGTCGTTGTCTCACCGAGCGGGTAGCCCGCTGCAACGTGAGCCACGTCGTGCAGGAGCGTCTCGTAGTGGTGCAGTCCAGTGTTGAGCGCCGCGGGCCAGCCACCCTCTTCAGGGCCGTTGAGCCACACGTGCAGGAAGTCGATGTGCGCACCGGTCAGTTCCGCGACGGGCTTCATGTTGATGAACCCGATCGTCGTGGCGAGGATGCCAAGCACCGTCAGCGGGCCCTTGACGTTCCAGCGGACTGGCTCGGGGTCACGTGCGGTGTCCGAGCGCGCGTCGCCGTGGAAGGTCAGGTACACCATCCGGAAGGTGTAGAAGCCGGTGAAGAACACGGCCAGCAGCCCCATCGCGTACGCGGCGAGGTAGACCGTGCCGAGGCCACCCTCAGTGCCGAAGCCGTGGATGAGTGCCTCGTACAGCACCTCGTCCTTGGACCAGAAGCCGGCGAACGGAACAATACCGGCCAGTGCGAGCGAGCCGGCGAGGAACGTCCAGTAGGTCACCGGCATCCGATCTTTCAGACCGCCCATGTCCCACATGTTCTCGTTGTGGTGCATGGCGATGATGACCGACCCTGCACCGAGGAACAGCAGCGCCTTGAACACGGCGTGGGTCGTCAGGTGGAAGACCGCGGCCACGTAGCCACCCGATCCCAGCGCGAGCATCATGTATCCGTACTGCGAGATAGTGGAGTACGCGAGCACTTGCTTGATTTCCTGTTTGACCAGGCCCATCGTTGCCGCAAACAGTGCGGTGAAGCCGCCGATAAGAGCGATGACGGCCAGTGCCGTCGGCGAGAGCGCGTAGAAGCCGTACATACGCGCGACGAGGTACACACCGGCTGCGACCATCGTCGCCGCGTGAATCAGCGCTGAGACCGGCGTCGGACCTTCCATCGCGTCGGGTAGCCACGTGTGCAGCGGGAACTGCGCGGACTTGCCGACAACGCCGCCAAGCACGAGGAGGCCGAGCACGGTGAACCAGGCCTGTGGGCCCATGCCGACCGTCTCCAGCATCGCGATGCCCTCAACCTCGCCCTCAACGATGGCGTGTTCGGCCAGCATCGGGAAGCTCTCGGCGACCACTTCGCCGCCCTGCGTAATCGGGGCGAACAGGCCAGTCCCGAACGTAGCGAAGATGCCGACGACGCCGATGAGGAAGAAGTAGTCACCGAAGCGGGTGACCAGGAACGCTTTCTTCGCGGCGCTCGGCGGGCCATCCTGACGGAACCAGAAGCCGATGAGCAGGTACGAACACAGGCCCACCAGCTCGAAGAACATGAACGCCATCAGGAGGTTGTTGGCGACAACAAACCCGAGCATACTTGCTGTGAACAGGCCGAGTCCGGCGTAATAGCGCGGGAGGCCAGTCTCGCCCTCGTCGTTCATGTAGCCAAGTGAGAATATGTGGACGAGGAACGAGATGAGACAGACGATAAGCAGCATGAGCGCCGACAGCGGGTCAAGTAGCAGGCCGAAGTTCAGCCGGAGTGACTCGACGCTTGCGGTCCACGTGTACAGCATCTCGTTGTGGACTTCACCGCCGGCCACTGTCAGCGCGACCCAGATCGACAGCAGGAGCGATCCACCCGTCGCGGTGATGCCTGCGAGCGCGCCGCCTTTCGGCATGCGGTCGCCGGCAAACAGCGCGACGAGGAACGATACAAACGGCAGCAGGACAATCGCCGGAGCGTATGTGAATGCAGCCATCTGTTACCACCTCATCGTCGTCGCCTTCGTCACGTCCACGTCTGAGAAGTTGCGGTACAGGACCAGGACGATACCGATCCCGATGGCGACCTCCGCGGCGGCGAGTGCCATCGTGAACAGGCTGAACACCTGGCCGGTGAGGTTCCCGTGTTGCAGTGAGAACGCGACGAGGTTGATGTTCGCAGCGTTCAACATCAGCTCGACGGACATCAGGAAGATGAGCGCGTTCCGTCGGGTGAGGATGCCGAACAGGCCGATACAGAATATGGCCGCCGACAGGAGGAGATACGTTTCAGCCGGAATCACGAGTCGTCACCTCCCGGACCACCGTCAGCGGCAACGGCCATGTCGTCGTCGTCCGTGGTTTCGACACCGAGTGTTACTGATTCGCCAGCGACTTCGCGTCGGGCGAGCATGACGGAGCCGACAAGTGCGGCCACCAGCACGATGTCGATAACCTCGAACGCGACAAGGAACCCTTCACCGGGAACGGCCGTCTCACCCTTGCCCATAATCACGCCCGGGGCGATATCGAACATCGCCGCGCCGAGGCTCTTGGTTATTGCCGCTCCCTCACCGAAGCCCGCTGGCGCGGGAAACGAGACGCCCATGAACACTGCACCGAGGACGACGAACAGGGCGATTGCGGCCAGTCCCGCGACGAAACTCCCCTCCGTCTGTAGTTCGGGCTTTGTGGTCATGGTGTCACCTCGATCACCGACTCGTCCTCGCGGGTCAGCATCACCGCGAAGGTGATGAGAATGAGGACGCCGCCGACATACACCAGGATCTGCATCGTTGCGACGAACGCCGCCTGGTTCATGACGTAAAACACTGCGACGCTGATAAGGGACACGCCCAGTAACAGCGCCGAGTGCCAGACGTCCCGGACTAACACGACGCCCGCAGCGCTGCCCACTGTTACGATAGCGAACAGCGCGAACGCAATTGACTCTGCCAGTGCCATCTTACTTGGAGACTCTTTGCGGCGTCCCTTTGAAGATTCCTCTTTCGTCTCGCCAGTAGAGCCACTGTTTGCCGGTATGGACTCTATATTTCGGGGCACTCCCGTCTTACGTGCGAACATATATAAGAAAACAATCATTTTCGGTGCCGCGTACTGTCACACCACTCTCGAATCGACACTGGAAAGCCAATCTCCTTGAGCGGATGCGGCTGTTCTGTGGAAGTCCGCGCTAGTAAGAACAGAGCAGTCGCTTCGAGTGCATTGATACAAACCCGCTGAAAATCCGTCGAAGGATTACTGGTAGTCGACTTCGCCGTCGCCCTCGCCGATCCACGCGCCCCGGTCGGGTTCGCGTGACTCCAGTGGGTCGATATCCTTGTACCACGGCACGTTCTTGAGTTGTTCCTTGTCGTAGGCGAACTCGTCTTTCGTGTCCGCAGTGAACTCGAAGTTCTGGGTCAGCAGGATCGCGTCGGTCGGGCAGACTTCCTCGCACAGCCGGCAGTAGATACACTGGCCGATGTGGAGGTTGTACTGCTCACCGTTGCGCTGCTCGTCCATCACGATCTGGATGGTGTTGTTCGGGCAGACGTTCTCACACTGCCGACACCAGATACACCGCTCTTGGCTCCACTTGTGGACGCCGCGGAAGCGGGGGCTCACCTCGGGGGCGACGTCCGGGTACTCCACCGTGAACGTCTCCCCGTCGAGGGCGTGTTTCATCGTCGTCGCCATTGATTTCAGGATTCCAATCATGACAGGTCTCCTCCAGTCGCTCGTGGGTCGGTTCGCGTGGCCGTCATTGGACGGTCACCCCGACGATAACCGCGGTCAGCAGCAGGTTCGCCAGCGAGAGCACCAACATTCCCTTCCAACCGATTTCGATAAGCTGGTCGATCCGGACGCGCGGGACCGCCGAGCGGGCCCACTGCGTGAACAGGAAGACGCCCCAGATCTTGATGAGGAACCAGACGATGCCCGGCAGAACCGGACCGGCCGGGCCGCCGAGGAAGATCGTGGCGATGATCGCCCCACCGAGGAAGATGTGGATGAACTCCCCGAGGTAGACGAGCACGAAGTACACCGAGGAGTACTCGGTCTGGTAGCCGGCGACAATCTCGGTCGGTGCTTCCGGGATGTCGAACGGATTGCGGCCGACCTCTGCGAGGTTCGCAATCATGAACAGCACGAACGCGAAGGGGTTCACGAACGCGTACCACGACGGCAGCGGACCGATCAGCGACTGCTGCTGGGCCGCGACGATCTCGCTCATCTGGAGCGAGCCGGCGAAGATGACGACCGACGCGCCCGTCAGGATGAGCGGGATTTCGTAGGCGAGGTTTTGCGCGACAGCACGCAGCCCGCCGAGGAATGAGTACTTGTTGTTCGATGCGTAGCCGGCCATTACCAGACCGATGGAGGCCATCGAGGCCGTCGCAAACACGTACGCTAGGCCGACCTCGGGGTCGGCGAGCTGGATGCCGTTCCCCATCGGGATAACAGCGAACCCGAGCAGCGCGGTGCTAGCAATGATGAGCGGCGCGAGGTCCCACGCCGGCCGGTCGACGCCTTCGGGAACGATGAGTTCCTTCGAGAGCAGGCGGACGGCGTCGGCCACGATGATGAACAGCCCGTAGGGGCCGATACGGTCGACAGCGATGCGGTCGGTGAACGCGGCCGTAATTTTTCGCTTCGCCCACGGACCAGCAAGCGCCGTGTTCGTCATCATGAGCGTCCCAATGAGCCCCGCGCCGATGAGGCTCATCACGATCATCACGGCCGTGCTGTTGGGGTCAAGCCCAAGCAGGTTCGCGAGCGTTTCCGGTAACGGCGCCGACTGCATTACCGGTCCACCTCCCCGAGTACGATGTCGAGGCTCCCGAGCGAGGCGATCATGTCAGGGATGTATTCGCCCTGAGACATCTCCGGCAGCGTCTGCAGGTTCGAGAAGCACGGACTGCGGATCTTGAACCGCGCCGGCTTGTCTGTCCCATCTGAGCGGATGTAGATGCCGAGTTCACCCTTCGCGCCCTCGACAGAGCGGTAGATCTCCTTGTCGGGGTCCGGGCGGAGCGTCCGCGGGACGTTAGCCTGAATCTCGCGGTCGTCTTCCGGCCACTGCTCCAGCAGGTCGACACACTGCTCGATGATGCGGGCCGACTCCTCGACCTCACGAAGGCGGACGAGAACACGACTGAAGTTGTCGCCGCCCTGCTCGGTGACGACGTTCCAGTCGAGTTCGTCGTAGTAGCCGTATGGGTCGTCCCGCCGGATGTCGTAGTCGACGCCAGAGCCGCGTGCCACGGGACCGGTTGCGCCGTACTGCTTGACCTGCTCCGGGGAGAGGACGCCGGTGTCGACACACCGCATCTGGAAAATCTCGTTACCGGTGACGAGGTCGTGGATCTCTTCGAGCTTGTGCGGGAGATCGTCGAGGAAGTCGCGGATCTTCTCGAAGTACTCCTCGCGAGGCTCTGGCAGATCCCAGGCAACCCCGCCCAGTCGGAGGTAGTTGAACATCAGCCGCTGGCCGGTCAGATCTTCGAGCAGGTTCTGGACGATTTCGCGGTCGCGGATCCCGTACTGGAAGACTGCGGTGAAGTCACCGAACACGTCCAGCGCGAACGTCGCCAGTGCGAGTTCGTGCGAGGCGATCCGGCACATCTCTGCCGCCATCGTCCGGATGACCTGTGCGTATTCGGGAACCTCGATATCCGCGAGGTCCTCGGCAGCGCGCGCGTACGCCCACTCATTGAGAATGCCAGCGGAAATGTAGTCCCATCGGTCGGGGTACGGCATGATCTGATGGCGGTAGGTTCCCTGCTGGCACATCTGCTCCTCACAGCGGTGCAGGTAGCCGATATCGGGTTCGAGGTCGGCGATCTGCTCGCCGTCAAGCACCGTCTCGACGTGGAGCACGCCGTGGGTTGCCGGGTGGTGCGGACCGATATTGACGAACATCGTGTCCGGGTCGTCCTCGCTGCGCTTGTCGTCTTCCAGCGGATTCGCGTGCTCTCGCAGCGAGACGATCTGTGGCTGGTCCTGATTGTAGTCTTGGCTCAGGGGGTGGCCCTGCCAGGTCTCGGGCAGCAGGATGCGCCGGAGGTCCGGGTGGTCGTCGTAGTCGATGCCGACCAAATCGTAGGCCTCTCGTTCATGCCAGTCTGCGGTGTCATAAACGCGAGCGGCCGACTCGTTGTGCGGATCGTCTTTCGGTGAGGGGACGACAATCGACAGCTCCTGTGTCGGGTCGTTGTACTTCCGCAGGTGGTAGATGGATTCGTACCGGTCGTCGTACTCCTGTGCTGTGACACAGGCGCAGTGGTCGAACCCAGCTTCCTCTTTCAGCGTTGAGAGGACGTCCTGAACCTCGTCGGGACGGATAACGAACCCCTCGGCGTTGACGTGCTCCTCACGGTCGAGGACGTGGCCCCCGAGCAGGTCCGCAAGCGCGTCGTAATCGAGGCCGTCCTCGGTGACTCCGACGTCAAGCGCCGTATCGCGTGATGGTTTTTCTAAACTCATGGCAAGTTAGGGGGAGTCGTTCCAGTTGTACCGCATAACGAGGTCTTCCTCGTCGATTTCGCTAGCGAGCTTGTCCACAAGCTCGTCCTGTTCGAGATCGCCGAACTGCTCCAGTTCATAGGGTTTGACCGTCACTGGCGAGGACTCGCCCTCAGCGATGCGCTCTTGCAGCTTGGCGACGCCGTAGATGAGTGCCTCGGGGCGTGGCGGACAACCCGGCACGTGGATGTCGACCGGGATGACCTCTTCCGCGCCCTTGATGACGTTGTATCCTTCCTGGAACGGGCCGCCGGAAATGGTACAGGAACCCATCGAGACAACGAACTTCGGCTCGGGCATCTGGTCGTAGACGCGCTTCATCCGCGGCGCGAACTTCGAGACGATGGTCCCCGGAATGATAATGACATCTGCCTGACGCGGGGACGCACGCGGCACCCCTGAACCGAAGCGGTCGAGGTCGTGCTTGATCGCGTAGGTGTGGATCATTTCGATGCTACAGCAGGCGATCCCGAACTGTAGCATGAACATCGAGGAGCCCCGGACCCAGTTCATGAACTTGTCGAACTTGGTCAGGATGAACGGCGTCGACCCGAACGCCTCGCGTAGCGTCGAGTTGAAGCGGTCGTCGGCCCCGTCACCCATGCGGGCCTCTTGTGTCGATACGTCTTCGACGGCCGGTGGTGTTTGGTCACTACTCATATGTGTCTGCCCCCTTCGTGGCGCGCGGACTGCGCACCCACTGAACTGCGCCGTTACGCCAGGCCCAACCGAGTCCGATGGCGAGAATCGCGATGAATACGACCATCGGTAGCAGTGCCGTGGTCATCCCGAACTCAGCGGCTGCGTCGCTGTAGATGACCGTCCACGGGAAGATGAAGACGGTCTCGATGTCGAAGACGACGAACAGCAGCGCGACCATGTAGTACTGGATATTAAACTTGATCTGTCGACTGCTGCCAGTCGGCACTTCACCGGACTCGTAGGTGGTGCGTTTGCCTTGTTCCGGCACGCTGGGCCGCAAGAGGCTCGAAACTGCCATCATCGTCACTGGGATGGCTAGCGCCACGACCGCGAGCGCGCCGATGGCGATCCATGGATTACTCATTCCGGTATCTCCTATCGTCTGCCGGTTAGGAGTACTCGCATATAAGGGTTCATTGTTCGGTTTTTCCGTCCTGCAGGTCTTTAAGAGCCGACGCGCTTTCGGATGGAAAGTTATCTGCATCCACCTCCCTGGGTGTGGCGCCCCTCGGGTATCACTCGTCCCAGTATTCGCGTTTGAATCCGGGCGTCCCGAGTTCGTGGAGGTCACGTGACGCCTCGCCGACATCGGTCTGGAGCCCCTCGTGGTACGAGACAAGCCGGTCACAGAGTTCGTCGTGCTGCCGCGCGAGAATCTGTACCGCTGAGAGCGCAGCGTTGAACGACTTGCCGGCGTCGACTGCCGTGATCGGCGCGCCCTGTGGCATCCCGATAACCGAGTCGACGGATTTCTCCTGCACTGGGACCCCAATGACCGGCAGCGGGTAGGCGATGCTGGCGGTCATGTTCGGCAGGTCTGCGGACTTGCCACCAGCGCCGGCGATAATCACGTCGATGCCGCGCTCGGCGGCCGTCGCTGCGTAGGCGTACATCAGGTCGGGCGTCCGATGGGCCGAGCAAACGAACGTCTCGAAGGTGAAGCGGCTCTCAGGCGCGTCGGTGTAGTCCGTCTGTTCCTCAAAGCCGAGTTCGTCGGCGAGCGCCGCGTAGGCCCCCGGTCGCTTACCCTGCCCGCCTGCCATCGTCGGTAGATCTGAATCCGATCCCATGATGATGCCGACATCGGGCGTTAGGTCGTTCGGTCGGTCCATCTCGGCCTCTTCGTGCAACTGGTCAATAAGCGACTGCACGTTGTCTGCGGACATACAACCGACTGGAACGGGGACCGGGGTAAGTGTAGGCGATTTCCGGTCAGTCGGCCAGCGCCGCTTCCAGTTCGGCAAGTAGTGCCTGTGGGTCCGCAGGGAAACACTTGAGCGGGTCGGTACGACCGGTGACCTGTATCCTGAGTGCGTACCGCTTGCGGTAGGTGAGTGCGAGGCTGACAGCACCAGCGACAGCGAAGGCCCCGCCGAGGAGGATGGACCGGTCGAGTGACAGCAACCCGAAGCCGACTAGCGCGACGCTCATCACCGCAAGAAACCAGTCGATGTCTTGCAGACTCACCTCGACTACGTCGTCGAGATCAACGACCATCGGCTCGTCACCACGGTCAACTACAAGACGGTCAACACCGATGATGACAGTCCCGCCGGTTCGGAGCGTGCCGGCGTACCGCTCGTCGCTAACAAGCGGTGTGGTGTCCCCGGTCGTGCCGTCGCTGTCGTTGTCCACGGTCAGTCGTCGCTCACTGCGGCCGGGCGGTCGCTGTCGCGGCCGCGGATACGGTCTAGCGCTGAGACGTATTCATTGTCATCTTCGGTGAGCGCGACCCAGGCTGCGAGTCCGCGCTCCTCGCGGGTCCCTGGCACGGTGTTGTCGAGGACGAAGGCAACGATGCCACCGACGACCATCCCGGTCCCGCCCATGACAAACAGCGTGGTCGCAACCACATCGGTCCCGAGTACGCCTCCAAGGACCGGGACAGCTGCCAGACCCTGCTGGAGGGCTGTCGAGCCGCCGACATCCATCCCCTGCCCGACCTGACTCATATACTCGGGCACTGCGAGGCCGACGAAGAGTGCGAAACCGACAATGAAGACGTTTCGGTTAGCATCGAGGTCAACGTATTTGAGCTGTGAGAGCCCGACTGCGGCGATCTGCCCGAACATGACGATATAGAGGCCACCGATAATCGGCGACGGGATGGTCGCGAACAGCTGGCCCGCCGGTCCGAAGTATCCGACCAGAATCATCACCGCCGCACCGATTTGCACGACGTATCGGGAGGCGACGCCGGTGATAGCGATTGCGCCAACGTTCTCAGTGTACGACGTACAGCCGTTACCGGTGCCCATAATGCCGGCAAACACATTGCCGACCCCCTCCATCCCGATACCGTCGTTGATTCGGCTGCTGTTCGGCGCACCGCGGCCGGCGATGCGGGCAACGGAGTGGTAGTCACCGAAGCTCTCGACAACAGAGGCGAGCATCCCGGCAAACATCCCGACGATGAAGCCCGGCGTGAACTGCGGGAGCCCCCACTGGAACGGGTAGATCGGCTGGACCAGCGGGGCGCTCGTGACAGAACCGAGCGAGACGTAGCTGACCGAGCCCGGGGTGAAGACGCCAGTGACCGAGAGGATAGCCGCGACGGTCCACGCAAACAGAATACCCAGAAGCACGGGAAAGAGCTTGAACGCGCGGTGGCGTCGGTCGAGGTACTGCGAACACGCAATAATCGAGAGCATCGTCAGCCCAAGCAGCCACCAGTTCTGCCCGGTCCCGGGGTCGCCGAAGTTCGGGTTCGCAATCTGTGGAACGTTAAACAGCGCTAGTCCAATAAGCGCGATGACCGGTGCGATAACGATCGGGCCGACATATCGCTTCAGCTTTCCCATGAGGCCGCTGTAACCGATCACCACTTCAACGATGCCGGCGACGATGACAGCCCCCTGTAGTTCGACGAGCATGGTCTGCCAGTTCGCGCCCTGCTGGGCTAGCACGCCAATGATGGCCAGCCCGGGCGCAAGCATCGAGAACGTCCCGCCCTGAACGATCGGATATCTGTTCCCGAGCGTCGTCTGGGCGAGCGTCGCGATACCCGAGACGACGAAAAACGTCCCGATGAGACGGCCGACCTGGTCCGGCGCAGCCTCAAACATCCCCATCGCACCCGCGAGTCCGAGCGGGATCGCGACGGACGCGCCGATCATCGTCAGGTAATGCTGGACGCCGAGCAGTATCGCTTGCTTTCGCGGCGGCTTGTCGTCAATGCCGTACTCGACGAAGCCGGCGGTTTCCGGTTCCTCCGGTGTGGTCGCGCTCTGGCCGTCATCGGGCGGTGTCGCGTCAGTCATGCTCGCTACCCATGGCACTGCAACTCCCGATACATATTCTTTGCTCGTTGGGCCGGCGCCGACGGGACGCAGCCGCTCGCCTCGAAAGGAAAACGCTCTTGGCCCGCTCCGACACAGTCTTGGACATGAGCAACGGGGACGACGAGGCTGACGCGTCGGACGACGCCGAGGCAGCAGATGAGATCGACGTGACCGCCGAAGAACTGGAATCGCGTCTCACGGAGGCCGGCGACGCGCTAGAGGCCGCAGAGACCGAGGCCGACCTCGACGACGTCGAGTCGTCCCTCGACGACATCGAGAGCGACCTCAAAGCCGCCGACCTGCCCGAACCCGACGAGGACGACGACGAAGCCGAAGACCCCCGCGAGGAACTGGAGTCCCAGTTGTCGGACCTGCGCGACGACCTTGACGAACAGCGCGGCCCCTATGCCGATGACGTGGTCGCTATCGTTTCTGACGCAGCGGATACCGTCACCGACAGCGAGTGGACCGACGACGGCGAGGGTGAAGCACAGGAAGCCGTCGAAACGTTCCTCGACGAAAGCGCCGAGTTCGTCGACCACAACGCCGACACGAGCGGCGATTTCGTCGCTGCCGGGGATGCGCTGAATACAGTCGCCGACGCCATCGAAGCGGCAAACCTCGACCCTGACGAGGATACGGAAACTATCGAAGGACTCCTCGAAGCGGCGGAAGCGCTGGAAACAGGGCTGGACGAAGCCGAAGTCTGGGACGACCTCACGGTACAAGAGCAACTCGACGCCCGCGGTTTCTACGACATCCTGACCAACGAGAACCGGAAGGACTTCCCGCCGGAGTGGAACGCCGCGAAGCTCCACGCTGAGGAGGGCGATTTCGAGCAGGTCCTGTTCGCCTACGACAAACTCGGGTCAGAGTTCTTCGACGGGTACATCGTTGACCTCCTGTACAACCTCGGGAGCGACGCCGAACCGGCCTTCGACGCGATGCACCAGCGCGCACAGAAACGCGACAAGGGGCCGATCGAGGTGCTGGGGAAAATCGGCGACGAGCGCGCAACCGAGACGCTGCACGACTACATCGACGGTGACGGCGACCCCGCGCTCCAGAAAGTCACGCTGCGCGCACTGGGCGCTATCGGCAGTGCGGAGTCGGTCCAGCCGGTCGCCAATCGTCTCGACGCCGACAGCGAGGAGGTCCGATCGGTCGCGGCCCGCGCCCTCGGCCTGCTCGGTGATACCCGCGCTATCGAGCCGCTCGGCGACATACTCAAATCCGACGACAGCGATTCCGTTCGCGCCTCCGCCGCGTGGGCGCTCCGACAGATCGGAACCGAAACGGCGCTCGATGAAGCTGCCCGCTACACGGACGACCGTGCCTACATTGTCCAAGCCGAAGCGGAAAAGGCAGCCAGCGCCTGAAGCAGGGTACCTTTTTATACGAGCGGGCGGCCAGACGGCCCGATGCGGTCGCTCGCCCCACTTGTCTGTTGCGTGTTTGTCTTCGCCGCGATAAGCCCATGTATCGCCACTGGTCAGGCGACTTCAGCCGTAACACCAACCAGAGGTCCCACAGAACCGTCGATCCATGCAGTGTATCCGGACCCCGTCGCCGGCGGCGATGAGGGGGAGTTCGTCGTCCTTGACATCCCCGTCGGGACCGATATCAGGCAGTACACCATTACCGACGGCGCCGGTACTGCAGGTGTTCCGAACACCACTGCCCGCGGGCGCGTCGTCCTCTCGACGGCACCGAACCGGACGCGAAAGCTCACCAACTGGCCGGTCGTCGGCCTCGACGGACATCTTGCACTGGCAAACGGCGGTGAGCGGGTTCACCTTCAGCGTGCTAATCAGACTGTCGACGCCGTCCGGTACACCGAGGCCGTCGAGGGGGAACTCGGCATAGTGAACGGATCGGTTATCCGCTGGCGGCCGCTGGGTGCGACGGACCGCCCGGTCGTAAGGGCCGCCGGTGGTGAGGTCCGCGCGTTCGCGCTGCCGGATACACCTGCTGCTCCGATTCGGCCGATACGAAACGCGGACGAGCGGGTATACTTGGCCGGGTACACCCTCTCCTCGACAAGGGTCGCCGACGCACTTATCGCCGCCCAGCGCCGCGGTGCGACGGTTCGCGTCCTGCTTGAGGGCGAACCGGTCGGCAGCCGCACCGCCGCAGAGGCCAGCACCCTTGACCGACTGGCCGGGGCCGGCGTCTCCGTCCGGGTGATGACAGGTCCACGTACCAGATATCGCTACCACCACGCGAAGTACGCCGTCGCCGACGGGCGGGCCGTCGTGCTGACGGAGAACTGGAAGCCCGCCGGCACGGGCGGCAACAGCAGCCGCGGCTGGGGGGTGGTCACGGCACAGCCACGAGTCGTCGACGGGCTGAATCAGACGTTCCAGTCGGATACCGGCTGGCAGGACAGCAAGCCGTGGGGAGAGTACCGTCAGGGCCGACAGTTCGAGCGGGCCGAGACAGCGACCGGGACGTATCCGACTGAATTCCGGGCTGAATCGGTGCCCGTTCAGCGGACGGACCTCTTGATTACCCCGGACAACGCCCAGGGTGAACTCGTCACGACGATAGACGGCGCGGACGACTCCATTGACGTCATCCAGCCAACGGTCGGAGACTGGAACAGCCCACTCCTCCGGGCGCTCCGTCGAGCCGCGTCGCGTGGCGTCGAGGTCCGCCTACTGCTGAGTGACGCGTGGTACGTCCGCGAGGAGAACACGCAGACAGCACAGCGGTTTCGAGAGTGGGCCGACCGTAACGAGGCGCCGCTGACGGCGAAAGTGGCGGACCCCGACGGTCGCTACGAGAAGATTCACGCCAAGGGCGCTGTCGTCGATGACGAACAGGTCATCGTCGGCAGTCTCAACTGGAACGAACAGGCAGCGACAGCCAACCGCGAGGTCGTATTGGTGCTTCACGGGGGCGACGCAGCCGACTATTTCGGCGCTGTCTTTGCTGCCGACTGGGACGCCGGCGACTTTGACATGCCGGTCGGGGCACTCGTGGCCCTACTCGGTCTTCTCGTAGTCGCCGGGTTCGCCGCTCGTCGGGTTTCGTTCGAAGCGTAGAAAACGGATATTGTGTGGCGAGCAGCTTACACTTCTTCGGGCAGCGCCGTCGAGCTTCCGAGTTCTTCGTCGATCTCGGCCTCGGCCATCTTCTCGACGAGAGCGTCGATGACTGACTCGCGGCGGCCCTTGACGAACTTGATGGAGCCGACAACGAGGTGACCGCCGCCGGAGACACCGCCGCCGTCGATCTCCTCGCTGAGCTCGGTGACCATCCGCGGGATGTCCAGACGGACGCCGTCGGAGCGCAGAACGGCGAAGTCCGGACCGTAGCCGATGGTGATCACGGGGTCGCCAGTTTCCGCTACCTTCCGGTCGTGGATTTCGCCCGTCGTCTTGCCCGGCGCGGGGTAGGTAAAGCGGTGGGCGTGGTTCTCCACGTCAATTGTGTAGAGGTGCGCGCCGTTGTCGAGGCGCTCGTGGTCCACGTGGCTCATGGCGGCGTCGAGCTGGTCTTCGACGTCGCGCTCGGCCCGCTCGGCCAGGAAGTCGACGACTTCCGCGTGGCGGTCGCGGTCGTCACAGTCGACGTTCAGCACGTCGGTGATGAGCTGTTCGCCGGAGTTGTAGCGTAGCCAGTGAGTCGCGTAGTCAAGCGCCTCGCCGATGTCGCGAAGGTCGCTCTCGTCGTAGCTCTTCTCGCCGGCGAGGTCGATGTAGTCCCGCATCGCCTCGGCTTCCGAACGGTCCGAGAGGCCGGCGACGGCGGGGACGTGCGTGAGGTCCTCGGTGAGGTCGGGGTCGATCATCCGGGCGAGTTCGACACACAGCATTCCCGTCGTGATACGGTAGTCCTCGTCGTGGAGGTACGGGTTGACGTGTTGCTCAATGAGTGGCTCGACAGCCTCGGGGTCCGGATGGTGGTGGTCGACGACGACAACCGGGATGTCGTAGTGCCGAAGGTTACGGTAGGCCGGCGTGTCTTCCTCAGTGGAGCCGTTGTCGAGCATCAGCAGCATCGGGAGCTTCTGCCCGTGTCGGGTGCGGTCCTCCAATGCGAAGTTGAGGTCCCGGGTCACGTCCTCCATCTCGTAGTAGGGGGCCTTGCTCGGGAGGCGCTTGAGGAGGTGCTGGGGCGCGCTGGCATCTTCGTATTGGGAGGCGATAAACGACTCCAGTGCGACCTGCAGCGGGACACTCGCACAGAGCCCGTCACCATCGGCGTGGTGACGCATGCGGATCGGTCGACCCGAGAGCACCGTCTTTCGGAGTTCCGTCGCAACTTCCCGGAGGTCATCCCACAGCTTCTCGAAGGCGGGCCACTCGACCAGCGGCTCGACGTCAGCTGGTTCGGCGGCTTCGGCCAGTGCGGCGTCGAGGTCGCTCTCGACGGCGGCAGCTTCCTCGCCGTCGAGGACTGTCAGCGATTCGGCTTCGATCTGCAAGCCGTCGTCACGCTCCTCTGCGCGCCCGGAGATGCGGACAATATCGTCGATTTCGACGTCAGGGTGTGCCCTGACGCCTGCCTCTTCGAAGGCGGCACACGGGACGATGCCGGTTTCGTCACGGACTTGGAACACGGTGGGGCCGCCGGTCTGTTTGATCTGGACGACCTGGCCCTCGATGATGACCGTCTCACCAGTCGCATCGTCAAGGTCGGCGACGGTGGTCGCGTTGCCGTGGGCAACACGCTGTTCCTCGTAGTCTGCGACCCGTACTTCTTCGAAGCTCAGATCGCCATCGGGGCGGATCTCGCCGAGTTCGACGATGAGGTCGTCGCCCACGTCGTACTGGCCCAGGAGATTAGAGTCGTGAACGAGCCCGGAGACAGCATCGGAGAGATCGACAAACACGCCGTATTCGACGGTGCCGTTGACAGTTGCGTGGTACAGTGCGCCTTCTTCGAGATCATCGGACGTACATTGGTCCGCAAGATCGTAGACGATGGTCCCGCCGTCGGGGACCGTCGCACCGTCACCGGTGCCAGTTGGCGAAGACATTTGTCAATCCTTCGGTGCTCCCCCGTTTGTACTCTTCGGAATCCGCGGAGGGACGAACACAACGCGTAAAAAGCGTCCGACCCGACAGCGTGGTATGGGGTTGTTCCGAACGAGCGGGATACTCGGGATCGCGGAGTCTGCACTCGAGTTCGCGCTCGCAGCCTCCGAGGAGGCCCATCCCAACGAGTATATGGGCTTTCTCCGGGGCGATGACGCCAGCAAGCTCGGGCTCGACGACGACGGCACCGTTCTGACCGATGTTCTGGTCATTCCGGGGACAGAGTCGAACCCGGTCAGTGCGACCGTCAAGACGAGCATGGTTCCAAACGATATGCGAGCGGCGGGGTCGATTCACTCGCACCCGAACGGTGTCCTCAAGCCCAGCGACGCGGACCTTGCGACGTTCGGTCGCGGCGACGTCCACATCATTGTCGGCTACCCGTACGGCCGCGATGACTGGAAGGCGTTCGACAGCGACGGGACAGCGGTCGACCTTCCGGTACTCGATGTGGAGCCGCCGGAGGAGTCCTTTTTCGATTTCGACCAGGCTGATATCGACGCCGAGCTACGCGAGGAGGAGTTCGATCAGTGACCCGCGTTGTCGCGCAGGGAACGTTCGATATTCTGCACCCGGGCCATGTCCACTACCTGCAGGACGCCGCCGACATGGGCGATGAACTGCACGTCATCGTGGCCCGCTCGGTCAACGTCACGCACAAGGAGCCGCCGGTCGTCCCGGACGAGCAACGCCGAGAGATGGTCAGCGCACTCAAACCGGTCGACGAGGCACACTTGGGGCATCCAGAGGACATCTTCGTCCCCATCGAGCGAATCGAACCGGACATCATCGCACTGGGATACGACCAGCACCACGACGACGAGCAACTGGAAGCGGCGCTGTCCGCCCGTGGAATCGACTGTGAGATCCGCCGGGCCAGCCCGCTGGAAGCCGAGGCGGCTGACCGGCTCCTGTCGACTGGCCGGATTATCGACCGGATTCTCGACGAACGTAGCGAGTGATTACGCTTCAACGGTGACCGTCGCCTCCGAGACGACGCGCTCGTCCGAGGTATCCGTCCCGGCCTCGACCGCCAGCATGTACTCACCGGGTGTCGCACCGTCCGGGACGGCGACGGCCAAGCTGCCGGTCACCGAGTCAGCGATAGGGTCCCAGACGAGTTCCGGCGGATAGGATTCCCGCACGGCAGTCGGCTCCGGCTCGAAGTCCTCGTGTGTCACCTGCCAGCTCTCGGGAATCTCGGCCAGTTGCCAGGTCAGGACGCCGACCGACGAAGCCTGTACCTCGATGTTCGCCGTCTTGCCGGGCGCGGCAGTCGCGTCTCCCGCTTCGATAGTGAGACCCCCATCCGACCCGCCGCCAGGAGTTCCACAGCCGGCTAGACAGATCGTTCCGGCTGAGAGGACAAGCACCGCTCTCCGGGTTCGCATACCGGCTGTTCCAGCGGCCGAGTGAAAACGGTTCGCACGGGGTCGATCCGGAAGCGCGTCCGGTTCAAGTGTTCAGAGACGGTCCGCGTAAAAACTGTGTATCTGTGTTTATTCTCCGGCAGTCACTGTAAAAGACGACCATGAATACCGGGGGATGGAATCCATCGGGTTCGTGATTTCCGCCGCCGCCGAACGGCAAAGCCATGTCAGCCACTACAGGCGCAGTCGTGTTACAGACTGGCGGGCCCGCGATATCCGCCGAGGCCGCCAGCTACCTCGCCGGGGGACTCGCGGCCCTTGCTGTCGGGTTAGCGGCGCTGGGTTCCGGGTTCGCCGAGCGCGGTATCGGTGCGGCGGCGGTGGGTGCCATCGCTGAGGACCCCGACATGTTCGGACGAGGGCTCATCCTCACAGTACTGCCCGAGACGCTCGTCATCCTCACGCTGGTGACAGTGTTCGTCGTAACGTAGCAAAACTACCAACCCTACAGTCCGTCCCACTTTTTTGGCTTGGACGGTTCCGGTACCGAACGTCGACGAGGGCAAGTCGTGACGGGCCGCTTAGATGAGGTCGGCCTCGGCCAGCCGGTCGACGGCTTCCTGCAGTCGCTCCTTGCTGTTGGCGTAGGAGATGCGGGCGTAGCCGGGCGTCCCGAACGCGGTTCCGGGGACGGTCGCGACCTGCGCCTCGGAGATTGCCTGATCACACCACTCGGTATCGTCGCCATCCGGCGCGATTTCAGGCATCATGTAGAACGCGCCCTGTGGCTCAGGGACGTGGACGCCGTGGTCCTCGAACAGGCCCATGAGGAACTCGCGGCGCTCAGCGAAGGCCTGGCGCATCTCCTCGACGGCGTCGTCGGTGTTCGTGATGGCCTCGACGCCGGCGTGCTGGACGAAATTAACGGCACAAGAGACGGAGTGGGAGTGGACCTTGCCGGCCTGTGAGACGAGTTCTTCCGGGGCCGCGAAGTACCCCAGCCGCCAGCCGGTCATCGAGTAGGCCTTCGAGAAGCCGTTGAGGGTGATGGTCCGGTCTTCCATGCCTTCGAGCGTGCCAAGCGAGACGGCTTCGACGCCATCGTAGGTAATCTCCTTGTAGATCTCGTCCGAGATGACCGTGATATCGTGCTCGACGGCGAGGTCGCGAACGCCCTCCAGCGCCTCGCGGGAGTACACCGCGCCGTGGGGGTTACCCGGTGAGTTGACGACGAGCAGTTCCGTCTCGTCGGAGACGGCGTCGGCGAGGTCGTCGAGCGCGCCTTCGAGCTGGAAGTCGTGGGCGGCAGTGTCGACACGGGTCAGCGTCCCGCCGGCGAGTTTCGCCATCGCCTCGTAGGACACCCAGGCCGGGTCGAGCAGGGCGACTTCGTCGCCGTCATCGATGATGGTCTGGAAGATTTCGTACAGCGCCTGCTTGCCGCCCGGCGTGACGATGAGGTTGTCCGGGCCGTACTGAGTGAGGCCGTCGTCGTGGAGACTGTCGGCGATGGCTTCCTTCAGTTCGGGAATGCCGTTGGAGGACGTGTAGCCAGTGTGGCCGGCGTCGAGTGCGTCCTTGGCGGCGTCTTTGATGTTTTCCGGCGTGTCGAAGTCTGGTTCGCCGACGCTGAGGTCGACAACGTCCTTCCCCTCGGCTTCGAGTTCTGCGGCCTTGTTGCTGATCGCGAGGGTCGCGCTCGGTTCTACACGTTCGACGCGGGATGCGAAGTCCATAGTCATTGTTCGAGTTCAGTGGCGAGTTCGATTGCGCTCCGGACGGCTGAGGCCCCCTTGTCGGTTCGGACCTCGGCCTCGTCTTGGCTCATGCCCGGGCCGATAATGCCCAGTGTGACGGGGGTATCGCGGTCGAGGGACACGTCGGTCAGCCCCTGCGCAGCGGCGTTGCCGATGATCTGATCATGGTCGGTGTCGCCGCTGATGATCGCACCGAGGACGGCCACGGCGTCGATATCCGACCGGCGCGCCAGCCGGTCGGCGGCCAGCGGCGTGTCGTAGGCTCCCGGGACATCGACTGACGCAGCAATCTCAACGTCATTGTCGGCAGCGGCCTCGTAAGCCCCGTGCTCCATCTCCTCGATAACGGCCCCGTGTTTGTCATACTGGGCGACAACCAGCCCAAGCTGCACCATACCTGACACCCGGGCAGGGGCGACTAAAGAACTACCGTTCCGTCTCGCTCTCCGCAGCGTCCTCCACAGTCTGTCAGTCCGGCAACATCTGTTGGAAACCAGAAGGATTCTAATGCCCCATGTGCTTGAGCCAGGTATGGCTGAGTCGTCCCTGCTGTCTACCCTCCACGATCTTCGGGACCGGAGCCGGTCCTGGTTCGCGGACGACCCCCGCGCCACCGTGAAGCTCGTCGTTGCCGTGACGCTTCTCGGACTCATCCTCAGAGTCGTAGCGCTTGGAAGCCGCGTCGCCCACTTCGACGAGGGCCGCGTGGCCTACTGGGCGCTGCACCTCCGCGATTCTGGGTCGTTCGCGTACCGCTACATCATTCACGGCCCGTTCATCCAGCACATCGACGCCTGGCTGTTCACCGTCGCCGCGCCGACCGATTTCACGATGCGGCTCCCGGTCGCGATTGTCGGCGGCCTGCTCCCGCTAACGGCGTTGCTCTTTCGCGAACACCTCCGGTCCGACGAGACAGTCCTCATGGCCGCCTTTCTCGCACTCAATCCGGTCCTGCTGTACTTCTCGCGGTTTATGCGCAGCGACGTATTGGTCGCAGCGTTCATGTTCACCGCCTTCGGCCTGCTCGTCCGGTTTGTCGACACCCGGAAGGCACGCTATCTCTACGGCGTCGCCGCGTTCATGGCGCTCGGGTTCGCCTCAAAGGAGAACGCCATCGTCTACGTACTGACGTGGCTCGGAGCGACCGGCCTTCTGCTGGCAAAGGTGCTCGTCCTTCCGAACGGCTACCGCGACGCGTTTGGCTTCCTCCGTAGCGTCCCGAGCATCGGTGCAATCTGGGGCCGAGTCGCTGGTCGCGTCCGGGCGGGCGTAAGGCTCGTCGTCAACACCGTTCGCTCGTTCCGCGACCGCCACGACAGCGCCGCCTCTATCCTCGCAGCGTACGCGAGCCACATCGTCCTCGCCGCGCTAGTGTTCGGCCTCGTCTCACTGTTCTTCTATGCTCCTCGTGGGGCCGGTGTCGCGGGCATCGAACACCCGCCAGCGCCGGTTGCGAGTGGCGACATGAACTTCTGGTCCGGCGTGACGAACCCGTCGCTGTTCCCGGAACTTGTCCAGACCACCTGGGAACGCGTCGCCGACCAGTACAGCGAGTGGTTCTCGCCAGCCTCGGAGAAGGCCACGACGACGGAAACCGGCCTCGTCGGATCCATCGAGACGTTCTACGAGAGCGTCGACGGCCACTACGAGGTACTGCTGAAAGCGCTTGGCTACACCGCGGCACCGCTGCTTCTGTTCTCGGTGTTCGGGTACGCGCTCGACCGACTCGGAACCGTCGAGCCGCGCCACCTCATCCCGTTCGCTGCCTACGGCGGCTACGTCTCGATTCTGGGCTACCCCATCGGGACCGACATCGGCGCGCCGTGGCTCGCCGTCCACGTCGTCGTCCCGCTGTCGATTCCGGCTGCCGTCGGACTCGCTGCTGTGATCCGGTGGGGGAACGAATCGCTGTCGATCGACGATGTGACCGGCGCTGCCATCGCCGCCGCCATCGTCCTGCTCGTTACTGCACTCGTCGTCAACACTGCCGCAACGCGGGTGTACACCAACGAGCATCTGGAGGGGAATCCGCTGGTCCAGTACGCCCAGCCACAGGAGTCGCTCCGTGCGGACTTGGCGGAGATGGACCGTATCGCGACGGCCAACGGAAACGGCACCGATGTCGTCATGTACCACGGCGAGCGCGGCGACGCCTACGACGGCGATGACGCGTACGTCAAGGAAGACCGCGGTCAGTGGAACGACTCGTGGTGGAACACCAGACCGACCTGCTTGCAGTGGCACAACACGTTGCCGCTGCCGTGGTACTACGCGGCCGACGACGTGAACGTCTCCTGTGAGACCCGGCCCGACACGCTCGCCGAGCAGGCGCAGGCGGACCAGCCGCCGATAGTCATCACCCAGCAGATCGACAACACAGTCCCTACCGAACAGCTCGAAGCCGCCGGGTACGTACCCAAAACACACCGGATGCGGACAAAGTACAGCTCGAACGACATGACGGTGTGGGTCCACGAATCCTACGGCCGAGAACCGAACCGTTAACCCTGCTGCTGTGAAAGCGCGCGGTATGACGCTCACGTCACCAGGGCCGACCGTCGGCGTGGTCGGCGGTGGCCAACTCGGCCGGATGCTGGGCGAGGCGGCGGCGCCGCTTGGCCTCGAACTGCTTGTGACCGATCCGACGCCGGACTGCCCGGCCACGCCAGTCGTCCGCGACCAGATCGTCGGGGACTTCGACGAAGCGGCGACCCTGCGGGAGCTCGCAGAGCGCGCCGACTACCTCACCTTCGAGATCGAACTGGCCGATCCGGACGTTCTCGAACGGGTCGCCGAGGAGACGGGGACGCCTGTGCATCCCGCTCCCGAGACGCTCCGGACGATTCAGGATAAGCTCGTCCAGAAGCGCCGGCTGTCGGATGCCGGCGTTCCAGTCCCCGAGTTCTGTGCCGTTGACACCCCCGACGACCTCCGCGAGGCCTGCGAGGAACTGGGCTACCCCGCGATGCTCAAGGCCCGGACCGGCGGCTACGATGGCCGCGGGAACATCCGCGTCGAGGGGCCGGATGATGTCGAGGACGCTGTCGACGAGATTGCCGGCCCAGCGATGGTTGAGGAAATGGTCGACTTCGAGCGGGAACTGGCCGTTATGGGTTGTTGCGGCGCGGACGAGCGGGACACGTTCCCGGTCACCGAGACGATTCACCGCGAGGAGATTCTGCGGGAATCCGTCGCGCCGGCCAGAGCGTCACGAGCCGTCCGCGAACGCGCCCGAGATGTCGCTCACGACGTGCTTGACGTGATGGACGGCCGCGGCGTGTTCGGTATCGAACTCTTCGAGACGACCGACGGGGAGATCCTGCTCAACGAGATTGCGCCGCGCCCGCATAACTCCGGACACTGGACTATTGAAGGGTGCCATACCTCGCAGTTCGAGCAACACCTCCGCGCTGTCACCGGCCAGCCGCTGGGGTCGACCGATCAACGGTTCCCCACTGTGTCGACCAACATTCTCGGGGACGTGACCGAGCGCCAGCCGGCGGAGCTACGGGGCGAAGACGGCGTGCTCGAGACGCCGCGGGCACACCTGCACTGGTACGGCAAGCGCGAAGTGTACGCCCTCCGGAAGATGGGACACGTGACAGTGACGGCCGACGACCCGGACGGCCTGCTCGCCGACGCCCGCGAACTCCGTGACGGACTGACCTTCGAGTGATCGCCGCTGGCTGACTCTTGAGGCGGGAGCCACGGACCGGTCGCGATCCGGAACCGAGCGGTCTTTGACTATGCGGTCCTGAGTCGCAGTATGGAGCGACGGGATTTTCTCCGTGCGGCCGGTCCGGCGGCAGTCGCAGGGCTCGCCGGCTGCCTCGGCGGTGGGAGCGCTGACACCGACTACGACGTTGGGATGTCCGCGAAGGCGTACCGTCCGATTCGGATCGCCGTCGAACCGGGGACGACCGTGCGGTGGCTCAATACGAGCAAACAGGGCCACTCGGTCACGGCCTACGAGGACGAGATCCCCGACGAGGCCGACTACTTCGCCTCCGGCGGCTTTGACACCGAACAGGCGGCCCGCGACAACTGGGGGAGTTCCTCCGGCGGGACGATGTTCGAGGGTGACGATTTCACGCACACCTTCGAGACACTCGGCGAGTATGCCTACTTCTGTATCCCGCATGAACGAGCCGGGATGGTCGGGACTGTCGTCGTAACCGAAAACCCCGAAACGGCGACAAGCGGCGAGTAGCGGCACTGTCGATTTTGCCGAGTTTTTTCTCGTCCGCGCTGAGTGGAGCGTCTGCGCGCTATTTTGCATTCTCAGTCGCTAACTCCGACCGTCGGCAACAACGTCACAGAAGAGACGCATGTCTGCCGCGTCGCTGTCAGATGTCGATCTCTAGTGGGGCGGAAAAATCGAACGTCGGTGTTGGAACGTGTTAGGCTTCGACGTCGACGTCTTCTTCGTCCACGTCGACAGCCGTCTCCTCTTCGGCGGCGACTTCTTCGGGCCGCGCTTCGAGCGTTGTCTTCTTGATCTCGACGCGTCGGAGCGGGTAGATGTCCTTGGCCTCGCCGTAGATGGCCGAGGAGAGACGCCCTTCGACGACGCTGTCGATGAGCTGTTCGAAGGAGCGATCTTTAGCCGTCTCGCGAACGAGGTCGATCATCGTTCGGCGGATAGCCTTCTCCTGGGAGGCATCGGCCTTCTTCGTCGTCACGGCGACCGGCTGAATCTGGACACGGTAGTCGTCCGTGGTCAGCACGGTAATGTAGGCCTCGACCTTCGAGGAGCCCCGTCGGACGAGCGAGCGGAGATAGTCCCGCGTGAGTTCATGGCGGATGAACTCCGTGTACGCTGAGTCCGAGGCGACCTCGTTGATCTTGAAGGTCAGCTTCGTGTTGTTCTCGCTGGCGTCGTTGGTCAGTTCGCCGAGCGTTGTTTCGATGGTGCGTCCGAGCACCTTGTCCGGTTCCTCTGCCGGTGTCTTACCGAGAACCTCCCGGTCGAACTGCTCGGGAGCCTGCACGGTGTACCACCGTTTCTGTTCTGTGCGCTTGGAAACGCTTCGTTCACTCATGGTTGGATTGTGTGTGTTGGTCTGCGAGCTGTGCTGCAACCCGGATGTTGACGACATAGTCGTCGACAGTCGCCTGCAGGCCGCCGGTCGAGTCGCGTTCGACGGTCGTGACCACGGCATCGCCCTCGACGCGCGTGGTCATCTCGTCGGTGTTATCCGGCCGCACCGCGCGTGCGATGCGTTCGGGCGAGTCGTGTGTCGTCCGAATCTCGGCCCGCCTCATACTGCCTCCCGGAACGCTTCGATGAAGTCGGCCGTCGAAACGTCAAACCGGGCGTGCGCTCGGTCGCCCGTCCCGACGGTGTCGCCGCCGACCGTTTCGACAGCTGCATGCATCGTCTCGGCTACGTCCCGCCCGTCCGTGGCGCGGGCCGCGGCCCGGTCGTCGGTGACAACGAGCGTCACCGGTTCCGGTGCGCGGAAGTCTGCGAACAGTCTGGCGACGGTGCCGGTCGGCATTGCGTCGCCGCGGGCGACGAACAGGCCGTCGTACCGGCCGGTGGTCGCCTCGGACACTGCTTCGTGGGCGCGCGTGGCGTGCGTTTGCCAGGCGGCCAGGGCGTCATCGCGGACGGCCTCGTGGCCGAGCGCGAGCGCGACGGCGGTGCCCGGCTGTTCGCGGGCGACGGCGTCGAGCACGTCGGCGTAGCCACCGACCGTCTCGAAGGGGCCGCCCGCCGTCGGACGGAGCGCGCGTTGGACCGCGTCGGCGGCCCGCGGCGGCGCGTCCGTAGTGACAGTCAGCGCGACCAGCGACGCGAGGCGTCGGTGGTCGTCGGCCGACGGAGGTCCGTCGAGCGAGATGTCGAGCTCCGCCAGTGTGGCCCGCGCTGCGTCGGCGTCGCCCGAGAAGGGCGCGACGAACAGCGTCGAGTGGGCCAGCCCGTCCGCGAGGTCTGTACCCGGCACTGCGACGCCGGGCCGCTGGTCAAGCCCCGCCTGCTCGGCGGCTTCGGCGACGGTCCCGTCAACGTCCCCGGCGGCAACCGTGCCAGCTAGGGCGAGCGCGGGGTCGGCCGTACCGAGTTTGCGGGCGGTCTCGAAGGCAGTCGCGGCGGCACGGTCGGTCAACGTTATGTCAGCGGTCGGCTGCGTACGACCGATTGCGACGGTGATGTCGGTCTCCGTGGTCCGGTCGGGGTCCTCGAACGGGCGGACGACGCTCGCCTGAAACGGCGTGTCGTTTAGTGCCCGCGCCAGTAGGCCGGTCGCGGCCAGCGCCTCGCCGGTCGCGTCGCTGACGAGGCGCACGAAGGCGGCCTCCCGCAGCGACCCGGCGAGGTCACCGGGCGACGTGGCTGGCGTCGGTTCCCGACCGGTCGCCGACATCTATTCGAGACCCAGCGCTTCGACGGCGTTGTCGTAGCTGTAGGTGAAGTCCTCGTCGACTTCGTCACCGCGGTAGTAGTCGATGAGGCGTCGGATCTTCGATTGCGTGTTCTGGAGCGCACGCTTGTTCTGGTAGTCACCGGGGTTCTCGTCCATGTGATCGCGAAGGCGGACGGCCCGCTCGAGCAGGTTCCGAAGGTCTTCCGGGAACTCCGGTTCGGCTTCGTTCTCCTCGAGAATCTCGGTGACTTTCTTGCCGGTCGCGAGCGAGACGTCAGGGATCGGCGTGCCCTGGACGCCCTCGTCGCGCAGCTTCAGGCCGATCTCGCTGGGCGAGTGGCCCTGTTCGGCCAGTTCGACGACGCGCGCTTCGATGGCGTCCTCGTCGACGTCACTCCACTCCGGGGGTTCGTCTGCCGCCGGTTTGTCCGAGTCGGACGAACCGCGACGGCGTGTATGCATTCGTGCCATTGTAATCTGGTTGGAACCGCACGAACCGCTCTCGTTACGAGGCGTATTGGCACTGTACAGTGCCGAACACGGCCGCAATCCCGAGCTGTGAAAGTCCACAGCGAGTCAGATTTGCGGTCGTGCTGTTCCCATCTCACTGTCTGAGAGGGCGCGACTAAACCGTTCCGCTTCACGCCCGGTCTCTGACCAGTGATACCGTCCACGAATTCGTACCGCAAGGAGACTCCTTCACGGTATCACAATTGATAACTTGCCCGTCTTGTTTAAATCAGTTGCTGGGGTACATATGCCTAGTATGGGTAGCGCTGGCTGGAGCCTCGGAAACCGTGGGCAAAGTGCTCCGCTCGGGCTAGCGCTGGTTTTTGCGGTGATGATTATATCGACGACGGCGGTTGTTGCACTGGGTGCTGACGCAATCACGAGCACGCAGACGCAACTCGACATGGAACGAACCGAGAAGTCGTTGACGGAACTCAACTCCAAAACCGCGCTCGTGGCACTGGGACAGACGGATGTACAACAGGTTTCCCTTCCCACAAGCAGTTCGAGCACCTATCGAATCGATGAGGATGCCGGGTGGATGAACGTCTCCTATCAGAATACAACGTCCGGGAGTCGGACGACCGTCTTCAACGAATCGATGGGTGGGGTGGCGTATCACGGCAGTGATGAGACGCGACTCGCGTATCAGGGGGGCGGCGTCTGGCGGACCAGCGGCGACGGAACATCGGTGATGGTGTCTCCACCCGAGTTCCACTACCGAGACGCGACGCTAACGCTGCCGCTCGTAACGGTGAGTGGGTCCGGAGCAATCAGAGACAGCGCGTCGATCTCCCACAACCGAACAACGTCGCACTTTCCCAACAGCACGCGCAACGCGAACTTCACGAACCCGCTTGAAAACGGGAAGGTCAACGTTACCGTCCAGAGCGAGTACTACCGTGCGTGGGGAGAGTACTTCGAGGAGCGAACGGACGGTGACGTGACGTATCATCCCGATAGCAATCGTGTCTCGATCATTCTCAAGGTCCCTGCAGGGCCACGAACGGTCCGGAACGCCGTCGCCGCAACGAGCGACTCCGGCTCGATCAAACTGAGCGGGAACGACGCATTTACCGACAGCTATACTTCGACGGATGGGGACGGGTACGACGCCTCTGAGGCCGGTGATGGCGGCAATCTCACAACGGCAGGTGATGTCACCGTCACCGGGAGTGCGGAACTGAACGGCAACATCACCTCGGGCGGGCGCGTCGAATTCAGTAGTAACTCGATGACGTTCAACGGCGACCGAGTAGAATGGGCAGACGCGTTCGACGACAAACACGGCGCGTGTACAGGGTCCTGTTCCGACGAACAGATCAGTTCGTTCGGCGAGACTACCAACATCAACTCTCACGTCGACACACAGGTCGACGACCTATCGTCGTCGAACGATAACGGGGGAACGATAGCCGACGACGGCGTTATCGACGGGACAGAGGGGACGACGACGCTGTCTGCGGGCAGCTATCACATCGACAGAATCGACTTGAGCAACGATGTCGAGTTCGACACGACTGGCGGAGACGTAATCATTGGCGTCGAGAATTACGTGAGCCTCAACACCGGGAACGATATCACGGTGTCCGGCCCGAATCAGGTCAAGATATACATAAAAGGCGAATCGCCCGCGTCTGGCGGGAGCGCCAACGGCTATCACTTCTTCACACGGGCGAGCGAGATCAGGACAACCGGTGCGGTCAGTGAGCGGTCAACACAGGTGTGGATCTACGGCAAAGACACCCTTCAAGCCCGGATGGAAAAGAAAGGATCAGATAAGTCCAGAGTCACTGGTGTCATCTACGCGCCAGGGGGAAAGACCGGAACAAGCACGTTCGAGATCTGGAAGAGCGAACTCTACGGCGGTGCAGTCACCAGCCAAGTCGAACTGGAAAAAGGTGGCAGAGTCCACTTTGACCAGGCACTCAAACAAGAGCGAACACTTCCCAAAGACACGAGCGTGGTTGCGATCACCTACCTCCACATCTCGACGAACGACGTCAATATCACGTCCAACTGACAGCCAACACACTCACTCCAGCACTATCAAAAGTAGTAGCGCTTGCCGTCAGTCTGTTTTCGCTGTGTCCGCGATAAACCGCCGCTGGTAGCAACTATCAGCGGCCGGCCAGCAACCTTATCAGCCATGATAACTACTGTCGGATAATGAACTACCCCTGGGGTCAGCAACGCGCCCAATCAGCCCCGCTTGGGCTGATACTGGTCCTCAGTCTTGTCATCGTTGGTTCCGGTGTCGTTGTCAGCCTAGGAGCGACGGCGCTGGTCGATACTGAGGCTGGGCTTGATGTCTCCCGGGCAGAGACGGGGATGACCCAGTTGGACTCTCAGGCGGCGCTGGTGGCGCTTGGGAACGCAGACAGCCAGCAGGTGTCGCTCGTTGGAACGGACAAATCGACGTACCGAATCGACGGCACTGCGGGTCGGATGACCGTCAACATCACCAACCACTCGGCTTCGCCCTCAACGACAGTCACGCTGATGGATGAGCAACTCGGCGCAGTCGTCTACGAAAACGGGAACCAGAAGGTGGCCTATCAGGGCGGTGGCGTGTGGCGACGCTCCGATAGTGGCAGTGTCATGGTTTCACCGCCGGAGTTCTACTACCGCGATGCGACGCTGACGCTCCCGCTCATCACCGTCCGCGGTGACCACTCACTTGGCTCACGGGCGAGTGTTTCGAAGGACAGCACGACGCAGGTGTATCCCGACCAGGCGGCCGGAAACATCAATCCGCTGGATACGGGGACGGTCAACATCACCGTCAAGAGCGACTACTACCGGTCCTGGGGGCGCTACTTCGAAGAGCGGACCGACGGCGACGCGTACTACGACCACGAAAACGACAGCGTGACCACGACGCTGGTCGTGCCGACGGGGCCACGAGAAGTGACAAGCGCCGTCGCGGCCACGTCTGCTGGCGGACAGATTACGCTCTCCGGTAGTGGCACCGACCCTGCCCGAACGGACAGCTACAACTCATCTGTCGGCGATTACGCGACCTCACAGGGGTCGTTCGGCACAATCACTACAGCCGGTGACGTGTACGTCAAAGGGAACAGCGAGGTGGACGGCGCTGTTCGGTCCGGTGACCGGGTCGAGGTGAAAGGGAGCGGTGTCGTCACCCGTGACGTGGAATACTCGACGACGAAGCACATCAAAGGTACTGTCAACGGGGATGTCAGACAGATTTCTGGTGTCGAAGGAGCCGGCGCCATCGATGGCCTGGTGAACCGGCGAGTCGCCAACGCAAGCGACACCAATGACAACGGCGCGATCGGCAGCATTTCGGGCGATCAGCTCGTCGCCGGTGACCAGACGCTGGACGCGGGCACATACTACCTCGAAGACCTGACGCTGGACGGCGAGACGCTGACGATTAACACAGGTGGTGACAACGTGACCATCGCGGTCCGGGACTACGTCTACATCAAGAACAACGGACGGATCAAAGTCAACGGTGACGGGAAGGTCCGCCTCTACGTCAAAGGCAAAGCCACGTCCGCCAGCGGCCACCACTTCCACATCTATCGCACCGGGGATGTCGATATCGACAACGCCAACAACGCCAAGCAGTTCTGGGTGTACGGCCAGTCTGACTTCGACGCCGTCATCGAGGGAGACACTGATACCCCGCAGTTCGAGGGCGTGATTTACGCACCCGCCAGCGGCGTCGGGACCAGCAGTGTCTCCCTCAAGAAGGCTGAACTGTACGGTGGACTCGTTGCTGGGTCAGTCACGGTGGATAACGGCGGGCTAGTCCACTACGACCGGGCGCTCAGAAACGAGCGAGCCGTGCCGAAGGACACGAACATTATCCGGCTGACGTACCTCCACGTCTCGAAAAACCGGATCAACGTGACCAGCGGGTAGACAACTGGTTACTGGTCAATCTCGACTGCAATGTCGTGATAAACCACGTACGTCCGCTGGATGTCGCCGGAGGACGACGTGAAGTTACACCAGCCGTTGGCCGCGCACGTGAACCCTTCACTCTCGAAGTACGACTGCCAGAGTTCCTCGCGCTGTGGGTCCGAGTCGACGCTGACGTTGACGTGTTCGATGTTGCCACCGGTATCGGCGAATGAGACGTTGCTGCGTCGGTGGTTTGTCCGGACGAGCACCGTCGACCCGCCCAGGCTCTGCTGGTCACTGGCGGTCGTGCCGACCACAGTGATGAGTACGCGGTCATCTGAGACGACTATCGGCGGCGTTCGTTTTTGCACCCCGCCGTCCCGGTTCGTCCGATACACTGCCCCTGCCTCGTAGACGAGTGCTCGCTCCTGGTTGCCGGCGTAGATGATCGGTCGTATCTCCCAAGTCCCGACGTCTTTGGGCGCAGTCCCGTCGTGGACTTGCACCGATATTGTCGTGTTTTCGCCCGTCCTGAGCGAGGCCTCACCGAGACTGACCTCGGTCGCCCGGCTTGGTGCGCCCTGTCTGTGGAGGTCCGCGATGTTGTCCGAGAGCACATCGAATGCCCGTTCAGCGTTTTCCATCTGCTCTGCGTCCCGAGCGTTCTGTAACGCCCCCAGGCCGCTTACAGAGACGAGTATGATCGACGCCACGATAAGGCTGAACACCAGCGCAAAGCTCAGCACCTCACTTACCGCGCGATCAGCCATCTCGGACCTCCAGTTGCTCGCTCGACTCGTCGTAGAATACGGTTATCACACCGCCGCCGGCGGTGGAGTCGCCTAGGTCTGTCCGGGTTGTGAGCGAAACAGTCACCGACACCTCCGGGGAAGTCGATTCAAGCGTGAGTTCACCGGCGGTGGAGTCAACTGAGACCCGATAGCCGGTTCCACTCACCCGTGCCGGGAACGTGTGATTCAGCCGCGCAGTCGGGTCGCTGTCGGCAGCGACCACCAGCCGGTCAATACGCGCGATGTCAGAGGCCACCTGCTGTCCGATGACTTCGAGTTCATCCCTGATGACCTGTTCCTGCCGACTTTCGACGAAGTTGCCCCCAGCAATGAGGAGGCCAGACACCAGAATCGAGGCGATAGCCAGACTCAACGTGTAGCTCAGCGTCGTTGAGACGGCCCGGTTACGAGGCATCTGGCTCACCCGGGGCCACCCGTATCTTTGCCTCGTATCGTAAGTTCGACGTGTCATAGCGGTAGCGGACGGTCGTGTTGTAGATCGCGGTCGTGCTGAACGGCGACGTGGGCGCTGTATCGAGCGTGTTGGCCGGCGTGCTATCGCGGACGACCATCGAGTAGTTCCCCCTGATCTGATCGCCTGACTCGTAGGTGATATTGTACTCGTCGCCGACGCCGTGGGCGAATCGCCCGTCGAAGCTCCCGCCCTGGAGCGCGAGACACGGCTCGCCCTGCACCGTGCCGCCAGTCACGTCGATATGGGCGTACGGCTCCTCGATAGGGACAGCACAGGTCTGTGTGCCACTCGGTGTATCGACTTCCACGTTGACCGTCCCGCTGGGGCCGACGGCGCCCCAGATGCGCATCGTCCATTTCGGGTTGCCACCGGTGCCGTTCGCTATGACGACGAACTCGCTTCCCGAACTGGGGAGCTGTGTCGCGTTGATGACGAACCGCCTGGTTGCGTTCGTTCCGTCACCCGGGCGCGTGACCCGCTCTCTGACCATCCAATTGGCGCTCGGTGTCGCTTCACTGGAGTTGAACACCGACGTATCGTTCTGGACGATTCGCGTGCCGTAGGTTGGCGAGCCGGCGAGTGTGACGTTCACCAGTGTCCCACTCGTGACCCGCTGGCGCTCCGTCTGTGTACTGACGGTTCGGATGCTCTCACGGACACCGGTTTCGAGTGTTGTTTGGGTCGAATAATTGTACCTGTTGGCCGCGGTGATGCCCTGCCCGACGTTCGTCTCTACCATTGCCCGCATCTCCAGCGCGTCGTTGCTCCCGGCGACCTCACCCCGGCTCGCGAGGTTCTGCGTGTAAATTGCAGAGTTGACGACCAGCGCAAGACCGATGAATGTCACCGCCAAAGCTAACGCAGCGATAAGGATTATTTGTCCGCGTTCGTCGTTGTTCAGATGCGCCACGCAACCACCTCCACGCTGACCGTGTTGTAGACGTTCTTCCCGGTGTCCGAGACCGTATAGTCGGTCGTCGGCTCACCAAGTCGCGTGTTGTTACGCGTCCCGTCCGCGTCTCGCAGATGGTCGTCGTCCATGAGCGTGATTGTGTGGCTCGCACGTACCGCGTTATCGCTCGGTTCGCCGCTGTAGACGTAGCGTGTCGTGACAGTTCTTCCCTGCGTGTTCTGGAACCTGAGATAGACGTTGTATGCGATTCCCCGCTGGTCGAACGCGCGCTCTAGCAACTTCCCGAACCGATTGTCCGGCGGCCCGTTCGTGTAGTACTCTCGACCGCCGGCCGTGTTATGGAACTGTGCCGTGCTGTTGTTCCAGTAGAGCACAGCCGGTTTCAGTGCGCTCTCTGCCGCCGCGGAGGCGAGTACTCCGTCACCGACTGCCTGCTGCTGGTTCTCGATGTGTTGACTCGACGTGCTCGCAGACAGCGGCGTCACGGCTGTCATCTGTAGCGCGAACACCAGACTTGCCAGTAACAGCATTCCGCTGACGATAGCTTCGAGCGTGTGGGCCTGCGCGCGCATACTACCACATCACCACACGAACTGTGACATCCTGCCCATTCAGCGAAACCACTCGCAGCGCAGTGACCGATGCATCGTTGTTTGTCGGTGGATTCCCACCGGTCGTGAGTATCGTCCCACAGCCACCACTGGCCGCAACGAGTTCTCTGTTTGCTCCATCCCAGCAGAGCGTTTCATCAGCAGCTGCTGTCGCCGTCGCGTTTCCTCTGACTGTGACGTTCACGTTCTCCAGAGCTGGGTCGAGACCGACCCGCTCCTCCGTACTCCCGCCGGAGTTGTAGCCACAGCCTGACGGTGGCGTGTTCCCAGCGAAAAACTCTCGCGTGCAGTGTTCGTCCAGAACGTACGGTTGCTGTGGCGACCCGAGCATCCCCATTGTGAGTCCATCGGCGACTCTGTCAGTCGTGACCGTTTCCTCCTGTACCGCCGCAGAAAACGGCGACAAAAGTCCCGGAATGAACAGGAATATGAATATCAGAACGCTCAGAAACAGGCTCATCCCGATTGCGAAGTCCAGCGTCGTCTGCCCGCGCTGGTGCTCTTCGATCCAGAGTGACCGGCCGACACGCCGGTTGGTCGACTGCGTCCTGTTTCTCCTACGGTTCATTAGCCTGAGTCACTACGCTGAGATTACTGTAGCGATGGTCTCAGGCGTTATAGCCATTATGGCCGTACTGTAACTCCAATTACCAGATCGCTGCGTACCCTGCGGGGTCGATGCAATACTGGTCTAACCGAAATCGTGGGGCCGGTTCTCTATGTCCCGGTGCTTCGATGGGTTTAAGCAATCCCATCGGAAAGCAGACAATGCACACAAGGGCTCGTAGATCAGGGGTAGATCACTCCCTTGGCATGGGAGAGGCCCCGGGTTCAAATCCCGGCGAGTCCATCCGAATTTTACTGCTATGGTAAAGGAGTTACCATCGCTGTTAGGGTCGTGTTTAGTTAAGCGTGAAAAGCGAGGCGGACAGATTTCTTGGTGCCTATGCCAGAAATCAGCCGCCTCAGCGGACATAGAGACTGGATTGATTTGGATTTTGTGGAGCGCGAGCGGACACCCGAGCCAGCGATGGCGTTGGGTATTCAATCGCATGTTGCGGGACTCTCGCTATCGAATACCGTTGAATTACTCGATTGTCTGGGTGTCCAACGCAGTCGCAAAGCCGTCCACGATTGGGTTCAAAAAGCCGACCTACAGCCCGACTCTGGGAAATCTCCGAATCAGATTGCGCTCGACGAAACAGTGATTCGGATCAACGATCAGCAATTCTGGCTGTACGCCGCCGCCGATCCGCAATCGAACGAACTGCTTCACGTCCGGCTGTTTGCGACGACTACGACCACACTCACGGAAATTTTCCTACGCGAACTTCGGCAAAAACACGATGTCGAAACTGCTGTCTTTCTCGTCGATGGCGCTCAACACCTCCAAACTGCACTGCAACGAACTGGACTCCGATTTCAGATGTGTCGCCACGGAAATCGGAACGCTGTCGAACGGATTTTTCGAGAACTGAAGCGTCGAACCTCGTCGTTTTCGAACTGCTTCAGTCACGTCGACCCGGAAACGGCCGAAAACTGGTTGCAGAGTTTCGCTTGCTGGCATAATGCTACAAACTAAACACTACCGCTGTTAGACGGATCAACCATGTAGCCCAGCAGAGTTTATAATAAAAGAAATAATTAAGTATAGTTTAGAATTAGAGGAAAATACAATGATATGTGCAGTTATAGAGGGTAGTAGTCCAATAATCGTGCGTCTATATCTTGGTTCAATTAAAACTTGAACTGGTTCCAGTCCGCGCTTCGTAGATATATTCTAATCCTCCAGATACAAATAGTAAGGAGACAAAATCCAGCAGGTGATTATATATGATCGGGAACGACGATAACTATCCCATCGGACGAGGAGAGATATACAATAGCATATATTTCTGACTGATTACCGAGTTGCTGCTGTACATGATGCAGACACACCGCAGCAAGCCAATCAGGTATACTGAGACCCGTACTGGTTTGAGAAGGCGTATATCTGTTCAACATCGGCGGGCCCTGATAGAACCATTATTGATATAGATTGAAACAGTACACTTATGTGCAATAGTTGGTATGTAATTGAGTATGTTCGAGTGGGGCAGCCGGGGGGCTGGAGACCGGGGTGTATCGCACGTTCTGGGCGTGGTGTTGTTGGCGAGTGCAGTCATCATTGGTGCTGTACTGATCGTTCAGGTGGGGCAACAGACTATCGGAGATGCCAATGACGACGCAAACGTTGAGCTCGCTGAAGAGGTACTACTGTCCGTTGACCAGAGCTTCCAGCGGTCAGATACGAACGAATCAGTTGAGGTCCCAGACCGGGTTCGGTCTGATGTCGCCGTTTCTGACGATGCGGCGTACAACCTGACGCTGAACGGTCGCTCGGCCTGTTCAACGGGGAACCGTTCGTTGCAGACGATTCAGTACCAGAAGAACGGCCAACAGGTCGGCTACCAGGGTGGGGGTGTGTGGCGGATGACCGAATCGGGCGCAACGATGTCGTCGCCCCCAGCAGTGAGCTACGACGAGGGGGCACTGTCGGTATCGTTCGCGAATATCTCCGGACAGCGGATCGGAGGAAGTTCGGTTGCGATTCGGTCGAATGCGACGGCTCAGCGGTCACACGAAGCAGCACTACAAATGGCCCTGTTCACTGACGTATCCTACGAGGACGCACGAACCGGCTCATTTTCGTCACCCAGTTATGAGTGTACCCCGTCTCAGGTTGCTAACGCGACACTGACTATCAAAAACAGTAGTTATGCCCGCGCGTGGGCGGATTGGGCACGAAGCACCTACGATGACCAGCATGTCACTGTGAAACCAGCCTCGGTTGAGCCGGGTGAAACAATTCATATACGCTTTGCGCTCGGTGACGTGTCCGATTCGAAGTTCGCAGTAGATAACATTACCGTGCAGTCAGACCCTTCGAATCCCAGCCAGGCGACCGTCTCCGCAACGGTCACCAACGCCGGCGGGCTGAAAGACACTCAAACCGTCACATTGAAACACAATCGCTCGGGGGCGCCGAACGAGGCGACACAGACAGTCACGCTTGGCGGCGGGAAGTCTACCACTGTGAGTGGTACGGTCGACATCGCAGTTGCGAAGCCACATAACTTCACTGTCGAGTCAGACCACGATACTGCCTATGAGAGAATCGTATATACGACTGTGTCCGGCACACCGTCATTGGATATCACAGGCAGTTCGATGCCGGCAACGGCGCGGCTGAATCAGGTCCCATCGGCGACAGTCACGGTTACGAACAATGGGGAAATGACCGCAGATCAGGAGGTCGTGTTTCTGGTAAATGGTTCCGTGAACGCGACGCGAAGCGTGCTGGTCGACCCGGGAGAGAGTCGGACCCTCGATTTCGGTCCGTCGATGCCGACTTCCGAGAACGGCACGTACGATATAGAGGTCAAAACAGCGGATGATACATACTCATACGACTTCACCGTCGGCGACACAGGTGTGTTCAAGATAACGTCCGTCTCGCCGCCGGGTGGACTGAAAAGCGGGGATACGGCGACCGTTGAAGCGACGGTCGAAAACACCGGTGACATTCGGAAATCCGCCGAGGTCAAAATTCGTATCGAGAACGCAACATCTGGCAACGTTGTTGCGTCAAAGGACCCAACGCTCACTCTCGACGGTTCACGTCGGGGGGCTGAGTCGGGGACTGCTTCAGTGACCAGTGGCCAGCTAACAGTCGGATCACCACAGCATTACACCTATGTTGTCGATACACCGGACGACACCCAGCAAGGGTCCTTCGTCGTCGGTTCCTCACCCCCACCGTTGTTCGAGATCACTGCTGCGGATGTCCAGAGCCCGGTCACGCCGGGCAACCAGACGAGCGTTGAGCTTACTGTCACGAACACTGGTGGGACAGAAGGGAAGCAGACACTGGGTGTCGAGTATAACGGAACGACTCACATTGCGGAGGACGAACGGCTCGCCCCCGGAAAAAGCGTCACGCTCAATCGGACTGTCACAGCGCCTGGAAAGCCTGGTAAGTACTTGCTAACGTTCTCGACGGCGAACCGGTCGCGACAGGCGACGCTATACGTACAGCCGGACTCGCTGCTTGAAGGGAACGGCTCGACAGTCACGATCCAGCAGTCGGTCAATGCTTCGGTTGCGCTGAAGGGTGCAGATCTAGAAGGGTTCAATCAGCGCTACTCGTACATATTCCACGCACCGGTACAGATGTCGGTATACGTCGATAACGGGTCCAGCCAGCAGTCGGTTGGACTCTGGCGAGGGTACGAGAACGGCAACATCAACGGCCCACACGCGGAGCAACGCCTCGTCTCTGACGAGCACGAGAACCCGTACTACTACTCCGCTTCGTTCGAACCCGGGACGGAGGTTTCAGTCTTCGCAACAGCCTATGGCTGTGACGGGTATGCTCTCACCGACCCCTTAATCAGACTCGCAGATGAGAATTATGCTACAGCGTACTGTAGCGATTGGGATAGATATGATACGACTACTGTCAGTCAGACGCAGAACCAGCAGAATCTTGTAATCCTGAACAACGGTGACGAACTCCCATCGTTCGAACAGGCACAGTGGTACCAGCGAGACATCCAAGACACGCTCGGTAGCCGCGTGAACGATACCGGGTATCTTCAACTGGGCGACGGGGAACGCGCCTTCCTGTATGAACTCTCGGAAGAGGGCGCAAACCCGGCTAACGCATCGAATGACGGTGACCCGGACTATAACGACGCTGTCGTCCTGTTCACAGTCAACGCAATCGAAAAGAACGTGCAGACGGGCCCGAAATTCAACCTCACAGACGTTACCGCACCGCCGAGGGTTGACGAGACAAACGATGCGACGCTGACCGCTGAAGTGAGGAACAGCGGCGGAAAGAGCGGTGAAGTTACCCTCGAGACCAGTTTCGATGGCAACAGTATCGGAACGAACTCGACGACAATTGGACCCGGTGAGACCGAGACCGTCACGTTCACGCTTCCGACTAGTTCAAAGGCGTCTGAAGAAACCTATCCGTACATGGTCTCTGTTGCCGGCACACAGCAGAAGGCAGGCGGGAACGTACGTGTTGGCAGTACGCCAGAGCAGTTCATGCAAGTCGATTCAGTCCGGGTACAGAGTGCCATCGACAACGACGACACCACGACTGCGACTGTCAACATCACCAACGTCGGTGGCCAAGCTGGCGTAGATACTGTTGTCCTACGTGCGAAAAACAAAGACGACGCGAGCCCGTCGTTCACCACGATCGACTCGAAGACCATGTCACCGAATCTTGACCCTGGTGAAACGCGGCAGTTTATGCTCGATATGCCGACCAGTCGCGGCAACTACACCTACTACGTTGAAACATCGAACTCCACATCCCCGAAGCAGTCGTTCTTCGTGGGGGAGTCGAACGTTGTCGTCAACGAGACGCAGTCAGTGAACATCGGCGCGGAGACCTACAACACCTCAGAGCTAATCGAGCGTCGCGGCGGCGCACAGCGGATGACTGTAGAGGTGCGCAATGACGGCACCGTCGGCGACGAGCGGGAAGTGAATCTCACAATCAAGAACAAAAGCGATGGATCCACCGTTTTCGCCGGCTCCAAGATGGTCACTGTCGGGAGCGGTGACCTGACTAATACCGAGCCGTACCCAGCTTGGGCGGGCTACGATGTCGATCTCGACCCCGGCTACTACACGTACAACGTGACAGTGTACAACGAGACCAAAGGCGAGAAGAAAGCCGATAGTGAAACAGGCGAAATATATCTCAAGAACGTCGACGCAACCGGCGCGACCGGTAACGATTCACCGGTTACGGTCGACTCAGACACGGTGACACTCGGTAGCTAAGCGGTCGCGGCGACACTCCTCTGCAGTCGCCTTTTCATTGGACAATATTTTACGGGCAGGGCAACAGGCTGGCTTCTGCGATTCGAACGTCAGCGATGTCTCTCACCGGTCAGGCGTACGCAAAGAAAAGTTGAGCTGTGTTGAACCGAGTTAGCCGAAGAGTTCGCCGAGGCCCTCACCGCTTGCCTCGTCGTCTTCATCGTCATCGTCGTCGCCGCCGTCGTCGGCAGCCTCTTCTTCAGCTTCCTCGTCGGCCTCGTCGGCCTCGTCAGCGTCACCCTCTGCGGGTGCGGCCGCGCCACCGCTTGCCGGCACCGGTGCCGCAGCGGCCTGGTCGACGGCCTCCTCGATATCGACGTCTTCGAGGGCGGCGACGAGGGCCTTGACACGGGACTCCTCGACATCGACGCCCGCGGCGTCGAGCACGTCGGTGAGGTTGTCTTCGTTGATTTCTTCGCCCGATTCGTTCAGGATGAGTGCAGCGTATACGTATTCCATTGTTGTAGTGTGTGTTGTTAGAACATCTCTCCGAGTGCGTCGCCGGCGTCGCCATCATCGTCGTCGTCTTCGTCGGCCTCTTCGGCCGCGTTGTCGGCGTCCGCGTTGTCCTCGGATGCGGTGTCCTCGTCTTGGTCGTCAGTCGGTTCCTCTGTCGCCACGTCGGCCTCAACACCCTGGAGCTCTTCCGGGAGTGCCTCTTCGTCATCAATCTGCGAGGCGAGCGCACGGACCTGTGCGTCAGCCTTGCTCACGAGGTCAGGCACGACCTCGGGGTCTTCGATGGCTGCCTGGAGCGCGAGGCTCTTGGCGTTGCCACGAGCGGACTGGAGCATCGTTGGGGCCGTCGTCGCGGTCGGGTAGTCGGCGTTGACCGAGAGATTGAACGCTCGGCCGGCAGCCGCCTGGATGTCGCTCCGGTACTCGTCGATGTCGAGTTCCAGTTCCTCGGGTTCGAACAGCACACCGTCGGCGAAGACGGCGCGAAGGTCGAGACCGACCTCCTTCGGTTCGATGCCGAGTTCGTTCAGAACGTTCGCGAGTTCCTGAGAGACTTCCTCGCCGGTGTCAAGCACCGTCGAGTCAGAAAGGACCTGAATGGAGCCTTCCTGAATGCGTGCGTCGGCACCCACGCTCTGGAGTTCGCCGACGAACGGCCCGGGGTCGACGCCCGTGTCGCCTTCCGGAATCACGATATCGTTCGGAGCCACCTCGCCAGCACCGATGGGTGCGGGTGTCTTGGAGGCCTCGAGTTCCTGAAACAGCGAGAATGGATTGTCGTCGGTCCCGATAATCCCGACCTGCCCGGTGATGTAACTGTTGAGGTCTTCGAGTCCGTCATCGACTTCGTCGAGCGCACGCTCAAGCAGCGTGTTCCGGGAGACACGAAGTTCGGCGGCCCCATGCAGGTCACGTCGCATATCCTGCAGTTGCCGGGACGGAATCCCGGCGATGTTGACGACGCCGACGCTTTCGTAGGACTCGATCATCTCTACGATGGCGTCGACCTCTTCCTGCTTCCACTCGGGAATGGTTTCGGTCTTGCGTTCGGATTCGGCGCTCATATCAGGCAACCTCCATCGCAGGCCCCATCGTCGTCTTCACGTAGACAGTGTCGATGTTGAGCGGGCCCTTCTCGAGGTCCGCGTGCAGACGGCGGAGGATAACGTCGATGTTGTCCGAGATATCCTCGGCGGACATGTCCTCCGCGCCGACCCGCGTGTGGAACGTTCGCCGTTCCCCGCTGCGGAGCTGCACGGTGTTTTTCATGCGTTCGATGACCTCGACGACGTCGTCGTCGGGGTCGAGCGGTTCCGGCATCTTCCCACGCGGACCGAGGACGGTCCCGAGGTAGCGACCGATGTCCTGCATCAGTCCCTTCTCCGCAATGAAGAAGTCAGTGTCATCGGCAAGGTCCTTGGCGGCGTCGTCGTCGCCACCGAGTTCCTCGAGTTCGTCCTCGTCGAGTACGTCGTCTGCAACTTCCTCGGCACGAAGGGCGGTTTCGCCCTCGGCGAAGACCACAATAGTGGTCTCCTGGCCGGTGCCAGCAGGAAGCACGACGGACTCGTCGACGCGGTTCGACGGGTCGTTAAGATCTAAGTCGCGCAGGTTCACAGCGAGGTCGACCGTTTCGCGGAAATTCCGCTCAGGTGCGTCCTCGAGTGCGCGCGAGACTGCGTTCTCTATTTCCTGATCTGCCATTGTTCACCTCCGTAGTACGCCAATCGGCTTCTACGGGTCAGTGAAACAGGCGGATGCCTGTCTCGTGCGGGTAGACGCCAATGCGACACTTAAACCCGTCGAACCAGCCCAAGGACCGCTGACGGGCGTGTTTCCGGTTCTCAGGGACCAGTCAATAACAGGGGTCCCATCGACTGTGCAGTGGCTCAGAAGCGTCAAAAACAAGGGAAAACACACGCAGTCGCACAGCAAAGCCAGTCCGACTTACGCTTGTGCTTCGGCCGCGAACGCGTCGTCGTACTCGCCTGCGTCGATGCGCTCCTTGAATTCGCGTGGGTTCTCGCCTTCGATAGTGACACCGAGGGAGGTGCACGTCCCAACGACTTCCTTTGCGGCGTTCGTGAGGTCGTAGGACAGCAGGTCAGGGTGCTTCTGTTCGGCGATCTGTTTGACCTGATCAACGGAGAGGTCAGCGACGAAGTCCTCTGGGGCTCGCCGCTGCCGGTCTCGAAGCCGGCCTCGTCCTTGATGAGTTCAGCTGTCGGTGGGACACCGACTTCGATCTCGAAGGAGCCGTCGTCGTCGTACTCGACGGTGACGGGGACTTCGGTACCGTCGAACGCTGCGGTCTGGTCGTTGATCTCCTGTACGACTGCCTGCACGTCCACCGGTGTCGGGCCGAGTTCCGGACCGAGTGGCGGGCCAGGGTTGGCCTCCCCACCGGGAACGAGGACTTCGATAGTTCCAGCCATACATAGTGGAATCCTCGCGGCAGTTTAAAGGATTGCGTTTCACGGATACCTGCGTGAGGCTCCCACACGCACGAACACTCACCGTTGACTCATCATCGGACGGTCAGCACGACAAAGAATAGAACCCTCGTCAGTTCAGGCGAACGTCACGCCATTCCGAGCAAGGAAATCGCTCGCGTCTTTGATTTCGACCGGCGAGCCGATTATCCGAATCTGCTCGCCGTCCTGATGAACGCTCACAGTGAACCGCTGTTCCAACTCTTCACGAATGCCGTCGAGTGCACCGACTGGCAGCAGTATCTGTGTGCTGTCGCGGAACCGACTCGCTGCTCCCATTGTCGACATATGACGGAGGGCAGCCTATAGGTGTGTCGAATTACATGAGTGGAGTTTGACTATTCTGAACGGTAAGGAGGCCCATGGCACGTGCCACTATGGTAGCGTCGGCGAGGGAGGAAAGCCTTATTCGGTGCGAGGGGCCGACATACATCTAATGGGGCTCGAAGAGGAGATTCAGGAACTCGAAGACGAAATCGCCAGCACTCCCTACAACAAGTCTACAGAGGCCCATATCGGTCGGCTGAAGTCCAAGCTCGCGGAGAAAAAGGAGAAGCTCGAACAACAGGCCTCTTCGGGCGGCGGCGGTGGCTACGGTGTTGAGAAACACGGCGATGCGACCGTCGCGCTCGTCGGGTTCCCCAGCGTCGGGAAGTCGACGCTGCTGAACGCCCTCACTAACGCCGAGTCCGAAACCGGTGCCTACGAATTTACCACACTTGATGTCTATCCGGGAATGCTCAAGCACAAGGGCGCGAACATCCAGATTCTCGACGTTCCCGGACTTATCGAAGGGGCTGCTGGCGGCCGCGGTGGTGGGAAAGAAGTGTTGTCCGTCGTCCGGACCGCGGACCTCATCGTCTTCCTCATCTCCGTCTTTGAGATTGACCAATACGACCGACTCAGCGAAGAACTGTATAAGAACAAGATTCGCCTCGATCAGGATCCACCGTGGGTTAACGTCCGCAAAAAGGGCAAAGACGGGATTTCGGTTAACACGGCCACCGGCGTCGAACTCGACGACGAGACGGTCAAAGCCGTCCTGCGCGAACACGGCTACGTCAACGCCGACGTGACCATCGGCGAGCAGCTCGATATCGACCAGCTCATCGACGGGGTGATGGACAACCGGGTCTACTTGCCGTCCCTCGTCGCCATCAACAAGGCGGACCTCATCGAACCCGATTACCTTCCGAAGGTCGAAGACGAACTCCAAGAGCGGGACATTGACCCCGAGGAGGCAATCTTCATCAGCGCTGAGGAAGAGAAAGGGCTGGATAGCCTCACCGAACGCATCTGGGAGGAACTCGGCCTGATCCGGATCTACATGGACAAGCCGGGCCGCGGTGTCGACCGCGAGGAACCGCTGATACTCCGCGAGGGCGACACCGTTGACGACGCCTGCGAGAAACTCGGCGGTAGCTTCGATGAGCGCTTCCGCTTTGCTCGCGTGACCGGCCCGAGTGCCAAGCACGACGAACAGCAGGTCGGGCGCGACCACGAACTCGCGGACGAGGATATCCTACGAATCATCGCTAATCGCTAGATTGTCGCGCGCGATTCTCGCGTGCACGCGAACAACTAAGGATGATATTCCATCAAGGAAGGATGATATTCCATCAAGGATCACTATTCCGTGGAGCACCGCTACCACATAACTGAGTAGATGCGTTCATTGACCTGGAACCCTGCTACCAACTATGGACCGCGGTCCCCGACGCCGTCTTCTCGCTGTCGTTGTTGCTGGCCTCATCCCTTGGACAGTGGTGCTGATTGGAGAGGAACTGACGCTCGTCTTCTCCTTTGGCCTGTTCAATACGAACCCACCGGAACTGCTCTCGGTCTACAGCTACTTCATCCGCTTTACCAGCGCACTGCCACAGTTTATCGAATCGTGGGGTTCGGGCGTCCTGTTGTATGCATTCGCCTTGGCCAGCGCCGTTGCCGGTGTCGTCTGGCGTGAGGACGTTCGAGTGACTGCTCTCGCACTCGTAGGTGCGGGCCTGACACAGTTTCCCGTGTTTCTGGGATTCAACAGGCGGCTCAACTACGTGGCTGTCCCGGTCGGTTCCCTCGTCCTACTTATCCTGGTTTGGTGGTACTATCTCCCGGCCATCCGGGCGGACACGGCGACACGGTGACCCGTGGTATCGAATCCGGACGGAACCGCCTCTGGCGGTAGCCTTTTCGCTCGCTCGAACCACATAGCGCGTATGTGGTCACTCGATCATACGATGATACGCGTCGAGGATCTAGACGCCTCACTTGACTGGTACCAGACGCATTTCGATTACGAGGAGAAGAGCCGCTGGGAGGCCGACACCTTCACGAATGTCTTCCTCGGTCCGGAGGATGTCCACGACGAGGGTGCACTACTCGAACTCACGTATAACCATGACGGGCGCTCGTATACGATGGGCGACGCGTGGGGACACATCGCTGTCCGCTGTGACGACGTGTACGATGCCTACGACGAGCTGATGGACGCTGGCGTTGAGGACTACCGCGATCCGGACTCCTGTGGCGGCTCCTATGCCTTCGTCACAGACCCCGACGGCCACGAAATCGAGATTGTCGAGCGAGACCACGGCGCGAAGTGGTCGCTCGACCATACAATGATCCGTGTCGAAGACGCCGAGCAGGCTATCGGCTGGTACGTCCGGAAGCTCGACTACGAACTGTTTCGCCGCGAGGAGTTCGATGACTTCGCGCTGTACTTCCTCAAACCAGAGGATGCCCCCGACGAAGCGATGTCGGTCGAACTCACCTACAACTACGACGGCCGGTCCTACGAACTCGGCGATGCGTGGGGGCATCTCGCAGTCCAAACCGATGACCTCCACGGCGCGTGGGAGACGTTGATGGGACGCCACGCCGAGGACTACCGCGACCCCAAGAGCTGTGACGACCGCTATGCGTTCACCAAAGACCCCGACAGCCGCGAAATCGAAATCGTGACGAACTGACGGTACTGGTCGGTAGTAACCGTCTGTCCGAATCTATTCTCACACAGTCAGGGGGACAAGCCTCCTGCGGAGTCGTTCCTGAGCCAGCAGTTAGAGTCTGTGAAGCCCTGTATTCTCAGGCCATCGAAACCATCTCCGAGATGTGAATCTGGGGCGTCGGACACCCGACTGACGATCCTGTTTTAGACCTACAAGCTTCTTATGTCACATCTAATCAACACAGACAGTGCTTCTCTAACCTGAATATTCATGACAGGCAGATGTTCTTACCACAAAACATTTACAACAGACACCTATCGTATAGACTGTACCCCTACCCATGGCGCCAGAAGTGAGTACACCGGTTCGGTCTACACGCGATCGCGGTGATTGCGTTCCGACCACGTGGAAAACTGCTGGGGTCGCCCGATAGCAAACACAAACTATGACAGGAAATTCAGATAAGATTCGCAGCCTGTTTCTGACGGCGCTGATGGTTTTCTCGGTATTCGCCGGGACCGTCGCGTTCTCCGGTGGCGCAGCCGCCGCCGCGAACGTCTCCGTCGATCAGGCAGTCGAATATAACAGCGGAACAGTCGAATTGGCATTTGATGGCGGCGCGGGGAGTATTGATGACAACGATGTCACAGTCTTCGTTGACGGCAACGAAAACCCCAGCAACTTCGTCTCCGGCTCCAACCCTAGTGTTGATAGTACGGACGACGGGTCGAACGGACGCCTTCAAATCAACCTTGACGGCGACGTTCAGCCGAACCGCAACCTGACCATCAAGGTCAGCAATCTTACTGGTGGCGACGGCACGGTCGTTGCCGAGGACATCGACGTCACGTCAACGTCGATCACGTCCTTCACGAGTGACTCGGCTCGATCGTACAACATCAATGTCTACCGCGGCGAAACGGTCGCTGTGGTGAACGACACCAACGGTGGCAATGTCTTCGTCGAAGAAGACCAGGGTAGCATTGTCTCTGACGACACGTACGCTGACAACAGTCAGGTCTACACCGTCGACACGGAAGACCTCGACAGCGGTCAGCGCTACAACGTCTCGGTCTCGCCACAGAACGACTCTGCTGGTGAAGCTGGCTTCAAGCTCAGCGATCTCGACCTGAATGTCGAGGCTGACGACAATGACATCACCGACGAGGACGATGTCATCGCCAACGTCACGATCACCCGTGGTGGCCAGCCGGCCAACGCGACCCTGTTCGATGATAACGGCGACAAGGTCGACACGATTGTCAAGGACCGTCTCTCCGGCAATGACGAGACGGACTTTATCTTCGACAACATCAGCAGCTACGACGGCTTCGATGCTGATGATGGTCCGTACACGATCAACGTGACGGACAACCAGACTGGCGTCACAGCCAGCACCGACCAGATCAACGTCTCCGAGGCTGGCGACGGTGATGCCAGCTTCGAGAGCAGCGTGGTCAACGACGAGCGTGGTGACGTAGTCAACATCACCTACCAGCTCGATAATGAGGATGAAGCCGTTGTCTTCGTCGGCGACGACGACGACGACAACTACGCAATCTCCGGCACCATTGAGGACGACGACGGTGACGGCGAAGTCACTGTCTCGTTCAACAGCTACCTCGCTGGCACGAGCAATATCAGTGGCATCTCCGCCAGCGATATCCTCTACGTTGATGGTGACGACGAGATCACTGGTGTCGAAGAGGCCGGCTCCTTCAGCCGAAGCAACCTTGACGACGAGACGATCGAAGCCTCCAGCTACAACCTGAATGTCACTGCAGGCACGTCTCAGGAAGACAGCGCTGACTCCGTCGGAACGCTCCGACTGAACGAGCGCTCCACTGAGAACTTCCGTAGCTGGGTGGCCCCACAGGACGCTGAGCTCGACGATGACGATATCGACATTCGTGATCGTATCGGCCAGAACCTGACCCAATCGAACGACATCGCTGAGGGTGACATCGTTGTCCACCAGATCGTTTCGTCCGGTGTCGAAGGCCCGCTTGCCTACGAAGAGGAAGTCAACAGCTCCTCCAGCACGACCCAAGCGTTCCTCCGGTCGACTGTTGGCGGCGATAATAACAACGACGTGTTCAACCTCACCGTCAACCGTAGCGATGTCGGTGCAAACGCAGATGAAGATCCGCTCATCCTCAACAGCTCCAACGTTGTTGTTGTCGACGACCCTGACAACAACACGTACTTCGTCGCTGTGGAGACGCAGAACGCGAACTTCGAGAGCGGCACAGCGATCCGCGACGATGACGAAGATGACGAGCTCACGGCCAACTTCACCGTGTCGGAGGACACTGGCCTGAGCGACGACAACGACGCCGCTGAGGTGGATTACAGCATCGTTGACCGCGACGCAACTATCGACACGACCAACGGTCTCGTGCTGGTTCAGGCTGCTGCTGACCAGCAACTCACCGGAACGACCACAGTCGCACCCGGTTCCGAGTTTGAGGTCGAAGTTGAATCCGAGAGTGACTCCAACCCGTTCCTCGACCGACCTGAAGCGACTGTCACCACTGACGGTACGTTCAGTGCCACGGCTGACTTCAGTGACTACTCGGCAGGAACGAACTTCACCGCTCAGACGCTCGATGTCGACGGTGACGAACTCGGTGACGAGGAAGATGGACAGATCACCGATGCTGACACGGCCACTGTGAGCATCAGTGACCAGGAATCCGACGGTAGCGAAGTCGTCGTCGACAGCGCGCAGCTGTCCGCCGGTGGCTTCATCGCAATCCACGCCGGTAACGCATCCGGCGACGTCGTCGGGAACTCCGAGTACCGCGATGCAGGCAGCCACGAGGACATCACGATCACGCTCGACGAGCCGATGGACGAGGACTTCACCGCGGTCGCGATGCCGCACCTCGACACCAACGGCAACGAAGCGTACGACTTCCCGGACGCTGACGGTCCGTACACCGCCAACGGCTCCGCCGTTACGGACAGTGCGAACGTGACCATCGCTGCCGAGGACACGCCCGAGGACACGCCCGAGGACACGCCCGAGGACACGCCTGAGGACACGCCTGAGGACACGCCTGAGGACACGCCTGCGGACACGATGGAAGACACTGAAACCGAGACCACGGAAGCGTCCGGTCCCGGCTTCACGGCAGCTATCGCGCTCATCGCGCTCGTCGCTGCTGCACTCCTCGCCGTCCGACGCGACAACTAACTGGAATCGCTCCAGTCTCTGAACACCGTTCTTTCTTTCGCGCGTACGCAAACAGTGCCGACAGACTACAAAACGACCCGAGGCCCGCTGTAGAGTGCTATTCAGTTCGCTTCTAGACGGCCAATTACTGGTCCGCAGTCACAACTTGGCCACAGTCGAACGCTGGGGGATGCAGTAGTGATGTAACACCTGCCAGAGATCCCCCTGATTTCCGTCACTGTGAGAGCGGTTTCGGCAATCGCCTGCCCTTGCTATTCGTAGATTTCTCGGGACGGCGTTCCCTACGGTACCCGTTTCGCTCATCGTGCATATCGGTTGACCTGCGTTTCGTTCCGTTGCGGTTGATAATCACTGCATCAGGTCTATGAGCAGTTCCACGACTTCGGTCGGGACGTTCGTGATGTCCCAGTCGCTTGCAGCGTCGAGAATCAGCGCGTATAGCTCTCCTGAAAGGTTTGTTTGGAGGGTGTTTCGAACATCAAACCCCACCTATCCAAGCGTTCGGCATTCAGGTCCGTGACTGTCTCTATCGCTGTCCGACCTTCTCTCCGAGATCCAGCATGCGGTGAACTTCCCTGGTTGTTTGTCTGCGCTAACCTCGGCATCCCTGTGCCCGAATCGCCTGTTCGCTGGCTCACTCATTGATCTTCACCTCCAAGTGAGACACGCCGATCTGTGACGCTCCTTGCGCCGCTCATACAGCTACATCAGCCTCTTGTCTATCTGTTCTAATCTCAACTGTATATTACTCACTTGCCAATCACTGATAGCCGATTCTAGTTCACGTTCGTAATGCCGGGGAATCGCTCGCAGATCACAGCAATATCGGGTCCCTCATTCGTCGTCAAGCGGTGGAACGCACTTCGCTCAAATCAGGAGATGAAGACGTGTTTCAACCGAAGTGTCGCCGGTCAAATTATTGAACAAGTCAAATAAACGTCCATATCAAACCCAAATGTATGTTCAAAAACATTACTGAGTGACTATTACTTGTAATATACTTACCAACTTTATTCCACAAAGCATTTACCACACTTCGGGCAATGTATCGATACCCCTACCCATGACGCCAGAAGTGAGTACGCCGGTTCGGTCTATGCGTGGCCTCGGTGGCCGCGTTCCGACCACGTGGAAAACTGCTGGGGTCGCCCGATAGCAAACACAACACATGACAGATACAAGCGAAAAAATCCGCAGCCTGTTTCTGACGGCGCTGATGGTCTTCTCGGTATTCGCCGGGACCGTCGCGTTCTCCGGTGGCGCAGCCGCCGCCGCGAACGTCTCCGTCGATCAGGCAGTCGAATATAACGACGGTACAGTTGAATTGGCATTTGATGGCTCCGCCGGAACTGTTGTTAACGATGACGTCACGGTCCTCATTGACGGAAAAGAGGACACGGGCGCTACGGTCGGCTCAGATGACGGGTCGAACGGACGCCTTGAGATCGATCTGAGCAACGACGTTACGCCGAACCGCAACCTGACAGTCAAAGTCAGTAATGTTGGCGGTGACTCGGTCGTTGCCGAAGACATCGACGTCACGTCAACGACGATCAAGTCCTTCAAGAGTGACGAGAATCGATCGTACAACGTCAACGTCTACCGTGGCGAAACGGTTGCCGTGGTGAACGACACCAACGGTGGCAATGTCTTCGTCGAAGAAGACCAGGGTAGCATTGTCTCTGACGACACGTACGCTGACAACAGTAAGGTCTACACTGTCGACACGGAAAACCTCGATACTGGTCAGCGCTACAACGTCTCGGTCTCGCCACAGAACGACTCTGCTGGTGAAGCTGGCTTCAAGCTCAGCAACCTCAACCTGAATGTTGAGGCTGACGACAATGACATCACCGACGAGGACGATGTCATTGCTAACGTCACGATCACTCGCGGTGGCCAGCCAGCCAACGCGACCCTGTTCTCCGATGACGGCGACAAGGTCGACACGATTGTCAAGAACCGTCTCTCCGGCAACGAGGAGACGGACTTCATCTTCGACAACATCAGCAGCTACGACGGCTTCGACGCTGATGATGGTCCGTACACGATCAACGTGACGGACAACCAGACTGGCGTCACAGCCAGTACCGACCAGATCAACGTCTCCGAAGCTGAAGACGGTGACGCCAGCTTCGAGAGCAGTGTTGTCAACGACGAGCGTGGTGACGTGGTCAACATCACCTACCAGCTCGACAACACCGATGAAGCCGTTATCTTCGTCGGCGACGACGACGACGACAACTACGCGGTTTCCGGAACCATCGAGGACGACGACGGTGACGGCGAAGTCACTGTCTCGTTCAACAGCTACCTCGCCGGCACGAGCGGTATCAGTGGTATCTCCGCCAGCGAGATCCTCTACGTTGATGGTGACGACGAGATCACTGGTGTCGACGAGTACGGTTCCTTCAACCGAAGCAACCTTGACGACGAGACGATCGAAGCCTCCAGCTACAACCTGAACGTCACTGCAGGGACGTCCCAGAGCAAGAGCGCTGACGCTGTCGGAACGCTCCGACTGAGCGAGCGCTCCACTGAGAGTATGCGTAGCTGGGTGGCCCCACAGGACGCTGAGCTCGACGATGACGATATCGACATTCGTGATCGTATCGGCCAGAACCTGACCCAATCGAACAACATCGCTGATGGTGACATCGTTGTCCACCAGATCGTTGCGTCCGGTGTCGAAGGCCCGCTTGCCTACGAAGAGGAAGTCAACAGTGCCTCCAGCACGACCCAGGCGTTCCTCCAGTCGACTACTGGTGGCGCCGGTAACAACGACGTGTTCAACCTCAGCGTCAATCGTACTAACGTCGGTGCAAACGCAGATGAGGACCCGCTTGACCTCAACAGCACCAACGTTGTTGTTGTCGACGACCCTGACAACAACACGTACTTCGTCGCTGTGAAGACGCAGCAAGCGAACTACTCCAGCGGCAAGCAGATCCGTAACAAGGACGACGATGACAAGATCACGGCCAACTTCACCGTGTCGCAGGACACTGGCCTAAGCGAGGACAACGACGGCATCGAAGACGGTTACAGCATCGTTGACCGTGACGCAACTCTCAACACGGCCAACGGTCTTGTGCAGGTTCAGGCTGCCGCTGACCAGCAGGTCACCGGAACCACCTCGGTCGCGCCTGGCTCCGAGCTTGAGGTCGAAGTTGAATCCGAGAGTGACTCCAACCCGTTCCTCGACCGACCTGAAGCGACTGTCGCCACTGACGGTACGTTCAGTGCCACGGTTGACTTCAGTGACTACTCGGCAGGAACGAACTTCACCGCTCAGACGCTCGATGTCGACGGTGACAACCTCGGTGACGAGGAAGACGGACAGATCACCGATGCTGACACGTCCACTGTGAGTATCAGTGACCAGGAATCCGACGGTAGCGAAGTCGTCGTCGACAGCGCACAGCTGTCCGCCGGTGGCTTCATCGCAATCCACGCCGGTAACGCATCCGGCGATGTCGTCGGGAACTCCGAGTACCTCGAGGCAGGCAGCCACGAGGACATTCCGATCACGCTCGACGAGCCGATGGACGAGGACTTCACCGCGGTCGCGATGCCGCACCTCGACACCAACGGCAACGAAGCGTACGACTTCCCGGACGCTGACGGTCCGTACACCGCCAACGGCTCCGCCGTTACGGACAGTGCGAACGTGACTGTTGGCACCGAGGAAGAGCCGACGGCAACGGAAACCGAAACCGAAGAGGAAACTGACGCGCCGGCAACCGACGAGGAAACTGACGCACCGGCAACCGATGAGCCGGCAACCGAGGAATCCGAGACCACCGCAGAGGAAGGTCCCGGCTTCACGGCAGCCATCGCGCTCATCGCGCTCGTCGCCGCTGCGCTCCTCGCCGTCCGACGCGACAACTAACTGGACTCGCTCCAGTCCCTGAACACCGTTCTTTCTTTCGCGCGCTACGTGGGTAGCGGCGGCGCTTCCGTCGACTCACTCTGAGACGACACCGCACAGTAGCGCAACGACAAAACATATAGGCCGGTTTGGCTAACGTACGAGCAATGAGTGAGACAGTCCTGCAGGCGGGCGTCAACATTGCTGGACTGTCGTTCGACCCGGTCACGGCCTCGGAACCGCTGATGTGGCTCGTTCTTGCGGCGTTTCTGGGAACCGTAGCCGTCGCCCAGTACGATAAGCGACTGGCCCGGCCAGTCGGAACGGTCGGCTGGGGTTTGTTCGCAGCGTACTGGCTCGTTCTGGCTCCGCACTTCATTCTAATACAGAAGAGCGTCGTCGAGGGACTGGGAAGCGTTATTGCCGTCCCGCTGTCGCTGTACACTGGCTATTTACTCTGGAACGGCCGAGAGTCGCTACTGGTGTTGACCCGTGCCATCGGTATCATGGGCGTCATCTACGTGCCCTTCCTCACTATCGGGCCGCTCCGCCAGACAATCATCGAGGTCGTCACCGATCAGGTCGCCTTCCTGATGACGCTCATCGGGTACGATCCGACGGTGGTTGGCGGGCTCTCACACAACGGCATCGATATCGCATCGAAGCAGTACCCCTATGAGAACACGTTCTGGTTCGACGGGAACGAGCGACCGATAACGTACACTATCATTCTGGCCTGTACAGGTATCGGCAGTATCTCTATCTTCGCTGGCGGAATACTGGCAGTCAAGGCACCGTGGCGACGGAAACTCCGTGTGCTGGTCGGGGCCGTCGGTATCATCTACGTACTGAATCTCATTCGGAATCTTGGGATCGCACTGGCCTTTGGCCTCCAGAAGGCGCAGTTCTTCCCGGGAGCGATCATGGCGCTTTTCGGCCTCAGCGACGCACAGCTCGTGTCCTACTACATTGTCGACCGGATGCTGGCGCAGTTCGGCTCCGTTATTGTCCTCGTTGGGCTGACGTGGGTGCTGATGCGGGAGCTACCGGAGCTCACCGTTATTATTGAGGACCTCCTGTTTCTGGTGACCGGAACCGAGTACGACCTCGGAACGACGTTCGAAAAAGACCAGCCGGAGTCAAGTCCCGCGACCGCTGGCGACGACTGAACTGCGTCGTGGAAACGACAGCCGCTATTCCAGGTCGGCTCCAGCAACCGACTCCAGTGCATCCGCCTCAAGTGGGTGGAGCGAGCCGGGAATGACAAGCAGATGTAGCGGGTCGCCGAACGTCTGCGTAGCGAGTTCGTCGAGCGTGTCAACAACCACCAACGGGTCTGGACTGCCAGCCCTGGCCACGACAACGCCAAGTGTGTCCGGGAATGGCTCCGACAGCATGGCGGCGGCCTGGCTGGCGGTCATGTACGTGTCGTCACTCTCGTCCCAGTGTGGGTCGTCGACCTTGATGTCGAGGTAGACCAGCGTATGCAGGTCCCGGCCCCGATTGCCCTCGATAGTAGCGACGACGCTGTCCGGGACACCATCACCGCCGTGAGCGTCCTCAAAGGGGAGCGTCGTGGCCTTCCCGAAGCGGTAGTTCTGCAGGCCGGTCAGCGAACCGGCGGCAGTCTGGGCAGTCGTCCCGTGAACGATTCGGGTTTCGATACCACGGTCCGCAGCCCGAAGCCGGAGGTCGGTGTGTGTCGTCGAAACCATCGTATCCCCGGCGGTACAGAAGACGACGTCCTCGCTCTCGGCGGCTTCGAGAATCGGCTCGGGGTCTCGCTCAATGCCGGCCCGGTCTCTGAGTTCGATACTCGTCTCCAACGTATCCTCCAGCGTTTCGATATCGGTACCGATCAGCCGGCTTGTGTAGAACTCGGCGAACACCTGGTCGGCGTCTCGAATGGCGTCGCGCCCCGCGACCGTGACCGAGCGCTCATCATAGAGGCCCAGCCCGACGAATGTGAGCATATCCGGAGTGGGTCGCCGTCGGGGATAAAGGGCGCGAAGCGTCAGGCTTACCGCCCGTGGTCGGGGAGGGGGAGTATGGGCGTTCCCTGCGTTCGCGTTCCCCGCGAGGCCGGCGAAGAGACGCGCCAGCGCCTCGCCGAGGCAAACCTTGTCGACGACGGTTACGATATCACAGTCGCCGACGGGCAGCTGTACGTTCCTGTCACCGACCCCACGGCGGTGCCGTCGGACCTCACCGTCGTGGAGGCAGACCCGCCGGTCCGCGAGGGCCAGACGATGCCGGCGGACGGACTCGACTTCGACCCAAGCTATGAGCGCATCGGCGACGTCGCGATTGTCGACGAAGACGACGACGAGCGGGCCCGGATGATCGCCGATGCGATCATGGATTCGGACCTGCCCGTGCGAGCGGTGTTGAATCGCGCATCGAAGATCAAAGGCGAACAGCGGGTTCGCGACTGGGACGTACTCGCTGGTGGCGGAACAGAAGTCACCCACCGGGAGTACGGTTGCACGTTCGACCTTGACCTCGCAGAAGTGTACTTCTCGCCGCGTCTGGCGACGGAACGCCATCGCGTTACCGAGCAGGTCAGCGAGGGCGAGCAGACCTTCGATATGTTCGCTGGTGTTGGCCCGTTCGCGATTCCATTCGCCAAGCGCGGGGCAACCTGCGTTGGGACCGACATCAACGAGACAGCGATCGAGTACCTCCGAGCAAATGCGGAGCGGAACGGCGTCGCTGACCGCGTGACCAGTATCTGTGGTGACGTCCGTGAGGTTGCCAGCGAGTATGAGGGCTGGGCTGACCGCATCGTCATGAACCTTCCTCATAGCGCCGATGAATTTCTGGAGACCGCTGTCCACTTGGCAGCCGATGAGTGCGTTCTTCATTACTACGATATCCAGCACGAGGACGACCTGTTCGGACCCGGCGAGCGAGCGATACGGGCGGCTGCGGAGTCAGCCTACGACGTGACGGTCAAAACGCGACACACTGTCCGGTCGTATGCCCCGAAGGAACACAACGTCGTTCTCGACGTTCGACTGACGCGCTGAAACGAACAATTATGTCCACTCGTCTGATGGTGAGGAATAGTAGCAGATGGAGGTGAGCGAGGATGACGACATCGGCATCCACGACATCTCGCCGACAGCGTGGCGTCTCCTCCGTGTCGCGGCGGGGTTTGGCCAGCGAGAGGTTGAGGTGGAAATCGACGACATCATGCAGGCTCACATCTCAATGCTAGAGAACAACAACCGGAGTCTTTCGGAGCAACGACTCGAAGTGTTGTTCGAACTGTACCGCTCGGAGCTGACCACCGAGCAGGTGCGTGTGCTGGTTTCGAACTTCTAACCATGACCAAACCGACAGTCGATGGACGCCGAGACGCGGCAGCTGACCAGCGGGGCCGGCCATGACCTGGTCGGGTCGAACGCACCCGCGACGGACGGCAGCGGCGATTGCCGTCGCCCTCGTCTCGACAGCCGCGATAGCCGCAGCCCCAACACCAACTGGCCTTGATATCGCCGCACAATACGCGCTGGCGACGATGGCCTTCGCGGCAACTCTGTGGGTGACGGACGCTCTGCCGCTCCCGGTGACGGCGTTGCTGATACCGGTGTTACTGACAGTGTTCGGTATCTACACCGAGATGGAGGCCGCGCTCTCGGGCTTTGCCGACCCACTCATCTACCTGTTTGTGGCAGGATTCATGCTTGCGAAGGCGCTCCAGACACACAATATCGACCGCCGCATCGCCCTGCGCCTCATTAGCTGGATGGGGCGCTCACCACGATTGCTCATTCTGGCAATCATGGTCGCGACAGCCTTTCTCTCGATGTGGGTATCGAATACGGCAACAACGGCGATGATGACGCCTGTCGCGCTGGGCGTTCTTGCCGAGGTCGTCGGCCGAGATGTGCCCGATGGCGAGGCATCGAATATGCGAATCGCGACCTTGCTCGGAACGGCCTACGCGGCGAGCGTCGGCGGAGTTGGGACCCTTATCGGGACGCCGCCAAACGTGGTCGCCGTGGCGTTTCTCGACAGACTCATCGGCGTCGAGATATCGTTCGTGCAGTGGCTGGCCATCGGACTTCCAATCGTCGTGTTGACCCTCCCGCTGACGTGGTATGTCCTGACGTTCTGGCTGTACCCCCCGGAAGTCGATGACGTGAGCGGTGCGAAGGCACAGGCGAAAGCATATCTTGAGGAAGAGGGACCACTGTCGGCGAGTGGTCGACGAGCGGCGTACATCTTCGCAGCCACAGCGGGCCTGTGGATTCTCGGTGGGCTCGGATTCCTGTTCGAAGGAATTCTCCCCAAACCAGTGTTTGTGACGCTGTTTGGCGGTGCGGGCGAGACTATATTCGGTCTGACAGGCCATCGTGGCGTCCTGTACCTCGTGGTGGTCGGGCTGCTCGCAATCCCAGCACTCGTCCTGTCGGGGGCTGACGACTGGGAGAATCTGGTCGACATCGACTGGGGGACTATCATCCTGTTCGGTGGCGGCATCTCGCTGGCGGACGCGCTGGCTGAGACTGAGGCGACGACGTGGCTGGCACGGACTGTCTTCGACACACTGGTGGGCGCACCGCTGGCCCTCGTCGTGCTCGCTGTCGTCATCTTCACCGTGCTGGTGACGGAACTGTCCTCGAACACGGCGACGACGACGATACTCGCACCGATCCTCATCGGCCTCGGTAGTGTGCTTGCTGGAACGCTCGGCGTCGAACCGATACAGGCCGCTATCACGCTGACGGTTACCGGGGCTATCGCGGCGAGTTTCGCGTTCGCACTCCCAGTCGCGACTCCGCCGAACGCCATCGTCTTCGGGAGCGGCCACCTAGAGCAACGAGATATGATACGGGCCGGTGTCGTGCTGAACATCCTGATGACGCTCGTATTGACAGGGCTCGTTCTCGTTTCCTTCGCAGTCTTCTGGCCGCACATACTCTGGTAGGCCGCTTTTCGGTGTAGCTCGTTCTGAAAGAGTACTTGTACGTACACGCCTCCGTCCGCCACAGTATCCTTAACATTTAATAGGGTATGTCACAACGGGACGTACAGGCCGTGTATCATTGATACACGGGCGTAAAACGACCTATGACTGGAAAACAAGACCGACGCGCGTTTCTGAAGGTGGCAGGAAGCACAGGTGTTCTCGGACTGACGGGGCTCGCTGGCTGTTCCGGTAACGGTGGCGACGGTAGTAGTGACGGGGGCGATGGAAGTGGTGGCGGTGACGGTGGCTCTACCGGGGAAAGCGGTAGTGGAACGAACGTCATCACCCTTGGCGGGTCGATGAGTCTCACGGGAGACAACGCCGACCTCGGGCAGTTGTACAAGGACGCCTACGAACTGACCATCCAGCGCATCAACGAGTCCGGTGGCATCGAGGCTGGCGACGGCAACACGTACGAACTGGATATGGTGCTCCGTGACGACGGGACCGACGCTTCCCAGTCGAAGTCGATCTATCAGGAACTCATCGACCGCGAGGGGATCGACTACCTGCTCGGGCCGTACTCCAGTACGGTCACCCTGCCCGCGAGCGCCGTGGCCGCACAGAACCAGAAGCCGATGGTCGAGGGCGGTGGTGCGAGCCCGGAGATTTTCGCACAGGGTAACGAGTGGATTTTCGGCCTCCTGCCGACGGCGAACAAGTACGCCAAGAGCTACATCGATATGTGCCTCGCGCAGGACTCGGCACCTGAGTCTATCGCGATTCTTGCCGAGGACGGCACGTTCAGCCAGTCGACCGCGGAGGGCGCACGTAACAAGATCAGCAACACAGATCTAGAACTGGTCGTCGACCAGACGTTCCCGTCGGATACGTCTGACCTCTCGACGAACCTTGGCAGGGTTCGGGACAGTGGCGCAGATATCCTCCTGTTGTGTGCCCACCAGAAGCACAACATCATCCTGGCCAACCAGATGGAGAGTCAGGACGTCAACGTCGATGCGGCGATGGGAACCGTCGGGAGCCTCAACGACTCGTTCAAGGATGAGGCCGGCGCGAACGGCGACTATATGTACGGGCCATCCTCGTGGGCAGTCAACGCGGACTTCGACGACCCGGTGTTCGGCAAAACCGGCGACTTCGTCTCCGGCATCGAGGAGAACTACGACTACACGCCGGACTACCACAGTGCGGCTGGCGAGGCGGTCATCCTCACCTTCATGAACGCCTTCCAGAACGTCGACGAACTCAACCCGACGGCGGTCCGGGACCACATCCGCCAGACCGAGTTCTCGACAGTGTACGGCACCGTCGCCTTCGATGACAGCGGCGTCATCGACAAGAACATGCTGGTCTACCAGTGGCAGCCTGAGTCCGACCTTCAGATAGTGTACCCGGACAACGTGGCGCAGTCTGATCCGGTGTACCCGATGCCTGGCTGGAGCGAGCGCTGAGAGCGATGGCTGCCACCCAATTCGTCGTCAACGGCCTGCTGGTCGGTGCGCTGTTCGCAGGCGTGGCGGTCGGATTCGCGCTCATCTGGGGGGTCGTCGACATCATCAACCTCGCCCATGGCGAAATGGTGATGCTCGGTGGCTACACCTCTTACTGGGTGCTGACGCTGGTCACCGGGAATGCGGAGGGGTCGCCGCTCCTGTTCCTGGCGACCATCCCGGTTGCCATCGCCGTGCTGTTCGGAATCGGGTACGCGCTCCAGCGGATACTGGTTTCACGAGTCATCGGGACTGACATCTTCCTCACGTTGCTGGTGACCTTCGGCGCGAGCATCGCCATCCAGCAGCTGGCGATACAGGCGTGGTCGGCGAACCCGCGATCGATTCAGGTGAGCTTTGCGGACCCGTCGATGAACCTCGCTGGCATTGTCGTCCCAAAGATGAAACTCGTTGCCTTCGCCGGCGCACTCGTCCTCACTGCACTCCTGTACGTGTTCCTCCAGAAGACACGGACTGGACGAGCGATACGGGCCGTCTCACAGAACCCCGAGGCCGCGGCGCTAGTCGGCATCGACGTCGAACACACCCGAGCGGTGACTTTCGGCGTCTCCTCGGCTATCGCCGGCGGTATCGGCGCGTTCATCGCCGTCATCTTGAACATCCAGCCACAGATGGGACTCATCTACACGCTCAAGAGCTTCGTCATCGTCGTCTTCGGCGGTGTTGGAAGTATCCCCGGCGCGCTCATCGGCGGGCTCTTGCTGGGTTCCGTTGAGGAACTGGTCGCAGGGTTCATCTCCTCGCAGTGGACACTCGCCGTGACGTTCACTGCGCTCATCGTGTTGCTCGTCGTCAAACCCAATGGTCTGTTCGGACAGGGGGCTGAACAATGAGCACGAGCGACGAGGAGTCTCGGGGCGTCCTCCGGTCGGTCCTTCCGCCCGAACAGGTCGACCGGTTCCTCAGTACATGTGACGCCTACGGCTGGCAACTGCTGGCCGTCAGCACGCTCGCCGCGGCCGCGTTGCCGCTACTGGGGCTGGAGGCTGGCTATCGGATGACCGTCTTCACCGAGATGTTCCTGTTTGCCATCTTGGCGCTGTCCTGGGACCTCGTCGGCGGACAGACCGGCTATCCGAGCTTTGGGAACATGGCGTTTTTCGGTATTGGGGCGTACGCGACAGCGATTCTAACAAAAGACTTCGCGCTCTCGTTCCCGGTCGCGTTCCTTCTAGCCGGCCTGCTGGCGGTGACCTTCGCGGCCGTCATCGGCGTCATCGTCCTCAGGCTCCGCGGGCACTACTTCGCTATCGCTACGCTCGGCGTCTTGCTGGCCGCGCAGCAGATCTCCCGGAACCTCGATATCACCGGCGGGGCCAGCGGAAAAATTCTGCTCCAGACGCCGTCGGGTGAGACCTTCTACTACCTCTTCCTGGGGGTTCTCGTCGTCGAGATGGCGCTCGTGTACTACCTCTCGGGGACGCGCTTTGGCTTCGTCCTGAACGCCATCCGCGATGACGAGGAGAAGGCCACGGCGATGGGGTTCAACACCACCTACTACAAGACGGCCGCGTGGATGCTGGCCGGCCTGTTCACAGGCTTTGCCGGCGCCGCGTACAGCCTGTTCAACACGTTCATCGACCCCCAGACGGCCTACAACGGCGCGTGGAACGTAGAACTGATCGCGATGGCGCTGCTGGGGGGTCCGGCACTGTCGCCGGCCCCGTCATCGGCGCGTTCGGCCTCCACACCATCATCGAACTCGTGGAGACGTACGCGGTCGGGTTGCAGCTCGTTCTGCTCGGTGGGGCTGTCATCATCACGGTCATTGGCTTCCCCAATGGTGTCGTCGGAACGCTCAGCGAATACGCGAGCCAGATGGACTACTACAAACACGGCGGCATGGCCGCCACAGACACTGACGACGGCTCGGAGGTGAGTGCCGATGAGTAAGGCAACGAGCGGCCCGGCACCCGACACGGACAGCGGTCGTGCGGTGCTGCGGACGGACGGCGTCACGAAGCGCTTCGGCGGCCTGACCGCCGTCGACGACGTGGACATCGCGATCCACAGTGGCGAAATCGTCGGCCTCATCGGGCCGAACGGGGCCGGCAAGTCCACGCTGTTCAACTGTATCACCGGGACACTAACGCCCGACGAGGGGCGGGTCTATCTCCAAGGCGAGGACGTGACGGACTGGCCCGAACACAAGATCGCGCGGGCCGGCCTGGGCCGGATGTTCCAAGAGACCCGTATCTTCGGAGACATGACCGTCCGGAAAAACTTGCTGCTTGCGGCCCAGGAGGGTGGCGCTGACGTCTCCAGCCTCATGCGTCGCCCGGACAGTTCCCTGCTCGCCCGCACGGACGAACTGCTGGACTACGTCGACCTCGGTGGACTCGCGGAGACCCGCGCTGGCCGGATGAGTTTCGGCCAGCAGAAGCTGCTTGAGTTCGCGATGGAACTGATGTCGGAACCCGAAATCCTGCTGATGGACGAGCCAGCCGGCGGCATCAACCCCTCCATGCTGGGGAATCTCATCGACTACATCCGCAACGCCAACGAGGAGCAGGAGTCGACCATCTTCCTCATTGAACACAACATGGACTTCGTCATGGATATCGCCGACCGCATCTACGTTCTGGCCCACGGCGAACGCATCGCCGAGGGAACGCCAGAAGAGATACAGAACGACCAGCGCGTGCTCGACGCGTACCTCGGGAGGGAGTGAGTATGGCATCCACACCAGACGCCACGAACGAACCGACCGAGGACCCGGTGCTCCGGATGGAGAACGTCACGGCCGGCTACGGCAACACCACGGTGTTACATGACGTGAGCATCGCCGTCGAGGACGGACAGGTCGCCTGTCTCATCGGCCCGAACGGCTCCGGGAAGTCCACGCTGATGAAGAGCATCTACGGCTTTGCGGACGTCCAGACCGGGGCGGTGTCGTTCCGCGGTGAGGACATCACCGGCCGGTCGCCCCAGCAGAACCTCGCCAATGGAATGAGCTACGTCCTGCAGGACGCCAGCGTCTTCCCTGGGATGAGCGTTCACGAGAATATGCTGATGGGCGGCTACGTGTTCAACGACGACGACCGCGCCGCCGCCCGCGCCGATGAACTGTACGAGGAGTTCCCGGTACTCGCCGACCTCCGGAGCCAGTCGGCCGGCACCCTCTCGGGTGGCCAGCGCCGTCTGCTGGAACTGGCCCGCGCGCTGATGGTCGAACCGGACGTGATGATGCTCGACGAGCCGTCCATCGGCCTCGAACCGCGGTTTATTGACGACGTGTTCGAGCGCATCGAACAACTCAACGACCTCGGAACCACCATCCTGCTCGTCGAACAGAACGCCGAGAAAGGGCTCTCTATCGCCGACCGCGGCTTCGTGCTTGCAAGTGGCGAAATCAAGTTCACCGGCACGGGGACCGAACTGCTTAACGACGAGGAAGTCGGACGCTTGTATCTAGGAGGGTAAAATATGTACACGATACTTGTCCCCGTCGACGCCGATGAGGACCGCGCCCGCGGCCAGGCCGCTTTCGTCTCGGAGCTACCGGCTGCTGAAACCGAGATCGAGGCTGTGATCACGCACGCATTGACCAAAGAAGAGGCGGAAGCGCCCGAGGAGATACGCAACGTCGAGCGGATCTCGACAGTCAGACTCGTTCGCGACTACCTCGAAGACCACGACGTCGATGTCCAACTCAGCCGAGGGGCAGCAGCCGCCAGCGGACGGCATCATCGAGCTGGCCGACGAGTTCGATGCCGACCAGATCGTCATGGGGTCGCGAAAGCGGTCGCCGACCGGCAAGGCCGTGTTCGGGAGCGTGTCCCAGCAGGTCCTGCTTGAGGCGGACGACCCGGTCACCGTCGTCGGGTCCCGAGAGGAGTGAGAACGTTCCTCTCGGTGGCCCCGATTCGCAATCCTTATTGCGGTTATGCGTCCAACAACTGATGTACGCGAGCGACGCGCCGGTGTAGCTCAGACTGGCAGAGCGAATCCTTCGTAAGGATTAGGCCGAGGGTTCAAATCCCTCCACCGGCTTTCTGCGAGGAACAAACGTGACGAGCGAAAGCTTCTGAGGGATTTGAACTAGGGAAGAGCTTTGCTCCGACCGTGGTTCACAATCCTCCACCGGCTTCCGCTCTCCAGTGCCGTTCTGACGAGTATGTCTCATGCCGAAGACGGTCTGTCAGCAGCCATAGTCCTGCGTCGCTGGTCTGGCGGTGTCCCGCGAGCCGGGTAAAAACGACCCTCGTCAGTGAGGCGATACGGCGACGGGCTTCTGGGTAGGATTTCCGTCTGTAAACGATGATCACACAGTATAGACTGCCGGCGTGTACTGCTGTGTGCCCGGGAGAGCGGTCCAACGGACACACGTACGGGCAGTCAGACGGAGCGTGGTTCTGATGGATTTCAGAAACGCCTGGCACCGCACCACCGACGAAGAGGTCTGTTGCATCGCTTGCGGTGAAACGGTTGCCCGGTCGGATGCCCGAGAATACGACAAGTATGGCAACCGCTGGGACCGCGACGACAAGTCCTTCGAGTATCTGTGCAAGCCCTGCTATCGGGAGTACTGTCACTTCGGCCGGACCGGGCTGGAAGACCGACTCGAAGCGGCCGGTGCCGGGACTGTGAGCCGAGACGTGTTTCTTAGACGCTATCACGATCTAGCTGACGAAGCGGAACAGACTCGCGCCGACGGGCGGTGAGCCGGAAGAGGAGTGTTCTATCCGGCGATACGACACCGCAACACAGGACGTTCAGGGCGTGATGACTGCTCGCCCGTCGATCTCCCGGTCTTCCAGCATCTGTGCGACGGTGTTCACCTCGCCGAGGTCGTACTGGGTCGTGTGGAGGTCGACCGCGCCACGGTCGACGAGCGCGACCAGTTCCTGTAGTTCAGTGTACTGACCGACGATGTTGCCCTGATAGGCGAATTCACCGTTGACGAGCGCCTGAGCAGGTTCGTGGATGTGGCCGCCGTAGCCGATGATGTGGTGGTCGCCACCCGCAGCACAGATGTCGGGCGCGAGCGCCGTCGTTTCGTCGGCTCCGACGAAGTCAAGCACTTGCGCGGCACCGACACCGTCGCTGATGGCTTCGACCTCACTGGCGACATCCTCGCTTTCGGGGTCAATGGTGGAGTGTGCGCCGAGGTCGTCGGCGAGGTCGCGGGCGGACTGCTTGATGTCGACGGCGACGAGGTCGGCGGCACACATGGCGTCGAGACACTGGAGGCCGATGTGACCGAGGCCGCCGATGCCGATGACCACAGCGGTGTCGCCCGGGTTGAGCCCGTCGACAGCCTTCTTCGCCGCGTGGTAGGCCGTGATGCCGGCGTCGGCGTGTGGCGCGATGTCGGCCGGGTCGACGCCCTCGGGTAATGGAATGACCGACCGGTCGCTGGTCCGTAACTGGTCCGCGAAGCCGCCGTCAGTTGTCAGCCCGTTGAACGCGTCGTTCTCGCAGTACATCGTCTCACCCTGACGGCACGGTCGGCAGGTGCCACAGGTCTGGACTGGATGACAGATGACCTGGTCGCCTTCCGAGACTATGTCGACATCGTTGCCCGTCTCAACAACTGTACCGGCGTTCTCGTGGCCCAGTGTCATCGGGAGGTCCTGCGGGACGTACTGTTCCCACATTCCCTCGATGATATGATTGTCAGTCTGGCACCAGCCGGCCCCTTCGACCTCAACGATAACATCGTCCCCGGATGCGACCTGCGGCGCATCTACCTCGTCTATTGAGAGCCCGTTCGACATATCGTGCGTGTACTCGTGGAGTCTGGCTGCGCGCATCGTCCTGTGTCCGGACGAAACGGCAATAAACACACATTATAAAATAGTAGATATATTAGCGACATCGCTCGTGTCACTGTCTGGAAGAGTAATAGCTACCCAGCCAGCGTCTGTGGACGCTGAATTCGGGTACAAAAAACAGTGTGTGGTGACGCTTGCAGCTACTTAGTCCCGACTGGCCAGCAGTGCGGCCCCAAGCAGTGCCACGACGGCGACGGGAATCCCCATTCCGGGACCGAAGGCCGACGACGGTGCAGGGCTGGTCGCGCGGATCGGTTCGTCGACCGGTTCGTCAGCAGCGTACTCCCAGACGGCGGTCTCGTTCTGAACGATATCAGCGTTCGAAGACGAGATATCGGCAGGCATCGTCACCTGGTACTCGACCGCGACGCCGTTGCCGAAGGCCACGTCAGTGTCCTCGTTCGCAGTGACGAACGTCCGGTCTTCGTACGTGACGTTGCCCTCGCTCGCGTTGACCGATACGTCGCTTTCTGGGCCGGGGTTCCAGTCCGCGAACGTCATCGAGAGTGTAACGTTCTCGCCTTCCAGCTCTTGCTCGTACGTGTAGTTCGACATTCGACTGGTGTTCACGTCAGCCAGGAGATATCCTTCGACCGAGTCATAGCCCTCCTGCTGGGCCTGATTCTGCAGGCCGTCGTACACCGATGGGGACATTTCAAGGGTCAGGTCGTACTCCGAAACAGCGCCGTCGGCGGTCACTGTTGAGTCAACCGTTGCTGTCACACAGCCGGAGAGAACAACCAGAGCAGCAAGACCGATGGCAGGGACAATCCGATGCATACCTCACCGAATCGGATGGGGTGGCATAAGCCTTGTTACCGGGGTCGATACGACTCAATGTGTCAGGACCAGTAGTTGGTCGTCTGTCCGAACCAGACAGAATGGCGATCCGGGGTCTCCAAAGGTGTTTGTCCGTTTGTCGCTGATAAAGAGCGTCTCGAATTCGTTGCCACAGGCCGGACAGGCGAACCCCTTCCGGTTCGACAGCGTCATCGTCCCGCGGTCGTCTTTCAGCAGCTTGAGCCCGTGTCGGTACTCGTGTACGTCGAAGCTCCCGCTGACGTCTAGCTGGTCCATGCGTGTGAAACGAGCGGCGGCTGTGTAAAACTCGTCGGCGGCCTACACCAGATTCGCGCCCATGTAGAGCACGACGACGAGGAAAATCCAGACGATGTCGACGAAGTGCCAGTACATCGATGCCGTCGAGACGGAGGTGTGCCGTTCAGCCGAGTACTGACCGTAGTACGCGCGGGTGAAGACAATACCCAGAAGCACGGCACCCATCGTGACGTGGAGGCCGTGAAGCCCCGTCAGGCCGTAGAACGCGGAGCCGTAGATGCCGCCACCGACCGTGAAGCCCTCATGGACGATGAACTCGTAGTACTCGTACACCTGCCCGCCGATAAAGACGATTCCCAGCAGTAGCGTCGCGCCAAGGAGCTTCACGAACCGGCTCCGGTTCCCGTTGCGGAGTGCGATGTGGCTGTAGTGCAGCGTCACCGAACTGGCAACCAGAATCAGCGTGTTGATGATTACGAGTGAGCCGAACACCTCAGGAACGGCCGCCTGTGTCCAGACCTCGCCGCCACGCACGATGAAGTAGTAGACGAAGCCAGCGCCGAAGGTAGCGATTTCGCTCCCGAGGAACAGGAGCATCGCGAACTTCAGCGTCTTGTCCGAGTGGTAGTCCGTCCCGCGCTCCCAGAAGTCCGAGACGAAGGCGTGGTACAGCCAGCCGTAGATGCCGACGAGGAAGAGGCCGACGCTCCCGGCCATTGCTCCCGCCCCGACAGTCTGGCTGACAAGTGCGTTCTCGCCCATCGAGAGCACGAGCAGGGCCGCGCTGACGTAGATGCCCGAACCACCGATCGCCGTCACAAAGGGCCACCAGCTGGCCTCGCCGAACCCGTGGGGCCAGTCCTCCGTCGCCGGGAGGTGGTGTTCCCCGTGCCCGTCGTCCGCGTGTTCATCGGAGACACTCAGACCAGGGCCCTTGCGAACGGAATACTAAAAGCCCATCCAATTCCCTGCGGAGTGTGCCGCCGCCAGCCCGGTCCGACGGGTGACTCGCCGACATCCCGGAAGCTACACGGGGGCGAAGACCCAACTGCCGACGATGACATCTGGGAGGCGTCGTACGGTCGCGCTGGTGGTGTGTGGGCTGGGCTGGCTGGCCGCGTCGGGGACGGCGAGCGCACACGGCGGCAGTCTCGCCGGTGGCGGCCGCGAATCGCTGACGATACCGACGTGGCTCTTCCTGAGTACCGGTGGTGCGGCCGTCGGCGCGTCGTTCCTGCTGGCGTCGTTCGTCACCGACCGGACGTTCGTGGAGCGTATCCACGACTGGGGCCGTCCGCTGTCGGGCGGTTTCGAAGGCATCCTGCGGCGCGCTGGGCAACTCATCGGGCTCGCCGGACTCGCCGCGGTGTTCGTCGTCGGCTTCCTCGGACCGACGAACGCCCGAACGAACCTCGCGATACTGCTCGTCTGGGTCGGCTGGTGGGCCGGGCTGGCGATGACGACATACCTCGTGGGTAACAGCTGGGCAACGCTCAATCCGTTCAAGACCCTCGCCCAACTCTTACCGACGCTTGACCGTCCGTACCCAGACCGCGTCGGGTCGTGGCCCGCCGTCGGCGGCCTGCTCGTGCTGGTGTGGCTGGAAGTCGTCAGCCCGCTCGCCGACCAGCCGCGCCTGCTCGCGTCGGTCGTCGCCGGATACACCGTGCTGACGCTTGCGGGCGCGCTCGTGTTCGGTCCCGATGACTGGTTTGCTCACGCTGACCCGGTTGAACGGGTGTTCCGATACTACGGCCGCTTTGCGCCCATCGGCCGCGACGAGAACGGGCTCCGACTTCGGCTCCCCGGCATGGACCTCTCGACGCCGCGGCTGGTCGACGGTCCTGACGAGGTGGCGTTTGTGGTCGCATTGCTGTGGGTTACGACCTACGACGGGCTGGTCACGACGCCGGCCTGGCGCGACCTGACGACGCCGATCGTCGACGCCAGTGTCCCGCCGCACCTCCTGTATCCGGTCGCGCTCGCCGTCGGTTTCGCCGGCTTCCTCGGCGTGTATCGACTCGCGGTCCGGCTCTCCCGCGATATGTCGGAGACGTATCTGGCCCCGGCGGTTCTCGCACAGCGGTTCGCGCCGCCGCTCGTCGCTATCGCCGTCGGCTACCACTTCGCGCACTACCTCGGGTACTTCCTCGTACTCGCACCGTCGCTGGCCGTCGCGCTCGCGTCGCCCTTTGCGGACCCGGCAGTAGTGCCGACCATTGACCTGCCGGCGTGGTTCGGTGCGGTCGCGCTCGCGTCGGTCATCATTGGCCATCTAGTCGCAATCTGGGTGGCCCACGCCGCCGCGTACGACCTGTTTCCCGCGCGACTGCAGGCGATTCGGTCGCAGTACCCCTTCATCGCGGTTATGGTGTTCTACACGATGACGAGCCTCTGGGTCGTCTCCCAACCGGAGGTGGCACTCCCACATCTATGACTGACACAGCAACCCAACCAGCGGCTGATACGGCAGCGACACGTACCGACGACGACGCAGCCTACGATGTCCCGGCCGACGCCACGGCCTACAGCTGTTCGTACTGCGGCCGGCCGTTCGCCCGCGACTCATGGCTCGCGCTCCACCGCGGCCTGGCCCACCCCAACGAACTCGACGACGAGGAGGTCGAAGCCTTCCGGGCGGCCCACGACGAGGAGGAAGAGTCGCTTTCGACGTTCCGACTCCAGGCACTGGGAGCACTCGTGCTCATCTACTTTGGCTTCCTGATGGTGTACGCGCTCGTGTAGCGCCCGGTCTCACGGTGTCACCGACACAACGGACGGGAAGCGAAGCGTTGATGGGTCGCAGGTGACCAAACAGTGGATATGGACCTTCGCGTTATCGACAAATCCGACACGGAACTCTCTATCGAAATCGCCGGTGAGGACCACACGTTCATGAACGTCATCAAGGGAGCGCTACTGGAGACGGAGGGCGTCACGGCGGCGACCTACGACGTGAACCCGGAACAGTCCGGTGGCCAGACGGACCCGGTCCTGACCATCAAGACCGAGGAGGGCGTTGACGCGCTCGAGGCTCTCGAAGACGGGACCAACGCCGTTATCGAGAAGACTGACAGTTTCACTGACGCGTTCGAAGCCGCCGCGTAACTTCTAACAGAGCACATACGTGACGAACACACGTTCGTCCGGACCGACGTGGATATCGAGGCCAATCAGTCCGGCGTCCGCTCGCTGAATCCTGTTGCCCCGCTCGAGGTAGCTGTCGACGAGTGCAGTCGCCAGCGCCGTCTCGTTCTGGAACTGGTCGAGTGACTGGGGCGTTCGGTCGTAGGCCACCTCGTAGCTGACTACGACTGGGCGCTCACAGGGGAGAGAAAACCGAGAAACGCCCTCCCGCGTGGGCCGCTCCGCATTGTCGTACCTCGCATCGACACGGCCCTTATTATAGTAGGCTGCAGCGTCGTCGATGGTCGCGTTCCGTGAGACCGTCCCGCCGCCGACGCCCGACCGCCGGACGTTGTACACGTCGATGTAGGTATCCTCAACATCGGCAATCGAGAGCGAGTTGACGGTGTCACCGCTTCCGGCAGGGGACGCGATGGGCGGTGGGCCGGCAGGGGTTTCGGCGGCGAAGCCGGGCAGCGTGATACCGCCCACAGCAGCGAGCACGATAAGCCCGAGCAACACCGCCACGGCGGCGTAGCCGACTATGTACTTCGTCTCAAGCACGTCCAGCCAGCCGGTCTGTATGTCATCGAGCGGATCGTCTTCCGGTGGTCCCATCCGCCGCTCGAAGTTACTCCCACCACAGCGTTTGCAGGGCGGGGAGTTCTTCTGGTGCTGGCGACCGCAGTCCAGACAGACCCATCTGGGCCCGCCCTCGACGACCTCTTCGTTGACCTGCGTCACTGCCTCCTCGAAGGAACCGTGGCCGCAATTGTCACATGGCGGGTCGTTCTCCTCGTGGGGTTTGCCACACCATTCACACCGCCATTTCATTGTTGATGCTCCGTGTTGTGCAGATAAAACCTGTCCGATGCTAGCCCACAGTGCTGCGGTTCTCCAGCGGTGTCCCTCCACGGTCGCTCGGTCAGTTGACTCGTCGGGGACTGTCTATCCCGTTGACAGGTGCTGCCAGTGACTGAAAGAGATGTGCGCGCCACCGAGAACGGATATCGAACGCCGAGACGCGGAGAAAACCGAGGCCATCCGGGACGCCGAGAAAACTGCGTCATACAAAGAAATAGACAGGTACGGGTATTTACTATTTCGACCCTAAGTCGGAGACGGCGTTACAGTCGGACCGGAATCCCCTTGCTGTCGAGATACTCTTTGGTCTCGGCGATGGAGTACTCGCCGAAGTGGAAGATGGAGGCGGCGAGACCGGCGTCTGCGCCGGCGTCAACGAACACTTCCTCCATGTCCGCCGGGCTACCACAGCCCGAGGAAGCGATGACCGGTGTCGAGACGGTGTCACAGACGGCCTGCATCAGCGGGATGTCGTAGCCGTCTTTCGTCCCGTCGGCGTCGATGGAATTGACGAACAGTTCGCCCGCACCGCGCTCTTCGGCCTCGGTGGCCCATTCGATGACATCCAGTCCGGTTCCTTCTCGGCCGCCCTTGACAGTGCATTCGAACCAGCAGGATTCGCCGTCGACCTCGGTGTAGTGCTCGCCCTCCGAATCGAAGCGACGGCGGGCATCGACGGAGATGACGATACACTGGCTCCCGAAGGCTGCCGCGCCCTCGTTGATGAGGTCAGGTTCGGCGATAGCGCCGGAGTTGATGGATACCTTGTCCGCACCGGCCCGGAGCGTTTCTTTGATATCGGCACGGGTACGGATACCGCCGCCGACGGTCAGCGGGATGAACACCTCGTCGGCCACGGCCGAAACAGTATCGAGCATCGTCTCACGCCCCTCAGCGGAGGCGGTGATATCCAGAAAGACGAACTCGTCAGCGCCGGATTCGTTGTAGGCCTTGGCCATCTCCACCGGGTCGCCGGTGTACTCCAGATCCTCGAAGTTGACTCCCGTGTACACCGCCGCGTCCCCGTTCTCGTCCACGTCCACGTCGATACAGGGGATGATCCGTTTCGTGAGCGTCATTCGATACCTGTGGGTTCGACGCAACGCCGTTTGACCGTTTCGACTGGTGCAAGTGTCTGGTCGAGTACGCAGTGGTAATCCGACAGCTACACGTAGGACGCCCCGGAAAGACCGGCTATGGCAGACGACCACCACGAGGAGGACCGGCCGGATTACGACCCTGAACACGTCGAACTGCCCGCGCGAGAACCGCCGCTTCGGTCGACGGCCCCACAGAGCCCGTTCACGATGTCTCAAGTCGGGACAGGGCTCGGCGTACTGCTGGTCGGACTGGTGCTTACCTTCGGCATCGCGCTGGCGCTTGCCTGATCAGGTTGACATGACCACGGCGGCCAGCATGAATATCATATCTGATACTTCTGGGGAGAGTATATAGGTTTCCACGCTAACAACTGTTGTACTATGCCGTCCCAGTCGGAGGTGAGTACGGTGGTCGCAACAGGAACGTCAGTGGCGACCGCTGGTCGGCGCGCTGGCCAGGAGGCGACCAGCACTGCTCGCGACCGACTGGACGCCGAGCGGGTGGATTTCTGTCAAGTGTTTGCTGGCTCAGGATTCGATGCTGAAGCCGTTCTGGCGGGCGTGAATGCGCTCGTTGACGACGAGACAGCCGTTGTCGGCTGTACGGCTGGCGGCACGTTCACCGAAGAGCGAGCGATGGACGCCGGCGTGGCAGTCACACTCGTTACCAGTGACTCGTTCCGGTTCGATACGGCCCTCGCCACTGGTCTCAGCGAGAACACCCGCGGGGCTGTCAGAGACGCTGTCCGATCGCTTCCCGAAAACATTGATCAACCATATCAGTCAGCGCTCGTGCTCCACGACGGGCTCGCAGGCGTCGGTGAACAGTTGTCGCTGTCGGTCCAGCGGCGGCTTGGCCCCTATGTCGAATTCGCAGGTGGGGCGGCGTCTGACGGTCTCCGAATGGAGTCGACACCAGTGTTTTGCGATGAGTCGGTTGTCGAGGACGCAGTCGTTCTCGTGCTCATCTCCGGCGAAAAGCGACCGGTAATTACCGTCAACCACGGTCACACCCCTATCTCAGAGCCGTGGGAGGTAACCGACGTTTCCGGAAACGTGGTGCACGAACTCAACGGTGAACCAGCGTTTGACGTGTGGAAAGACGCTGTTCGAGACCACGTTGCGGAGACAACAGGAATAACGGTCGATGATGTCCCAGTCGGTTCAGCGGAACTCAGGAAGCTCATGGTCGCATATCTGTTCGGCATCGACCAAGGCGAGAGCTACAAGATCCGCTGGCCCCGGACTGCGATTGAAGAGACTGGCGCACTGCAGTTCGCCGTCGATATTCCGGAGGGGACTGTCCTCCGTATAATGCATGGCAACAGAGCGGACCAGATCGCGTCCGCCAAGCAGGCTGCTGCAGACGCTGTTTCGCTGTGTGACGGTCATATCGCTGGCGCGTTCGTCTACGACTGTGCGTGCCGCCAAATTCTCTTCGACGACGCGTTTTCATCGGCTGTCGATGGGATTACATCGACCCTCTCGGCCCCAGTTGCTGGGTTCGAGACGTACGGGGAACTGTGTATGCAGGCTGGACAGCTCAGCGGCTTCCACAACACGACAACGGTGCTCTTTGCACTGCCGGAGTAACAGATGAATCGAACAGGGCTCGTTTCAAAGTTCGCTGAAACGGTTGGTATCGAAAAGGCATCGGCTATTGTCGACGACGCGATGGCTGACCTCGGTATTGGTGGCGAAATGGAGATAGACGGCACGGATGCACAGGACATCTGTGATATAATTCAACACGACAACGAGGGATATATCGCGCTCGTCGCGAGTGAACTCCGCGTACAGCTGGCGGCACAAGAACGGTTTGATGCGCTCCTGGGGAACATCCCTAATCCGGCTGTCGTCGTCGAGTTTGAGCAGCGAGAACCATACGTCAAGTCGATCAACGAAGCGTTCGCGGACTCGTTCGGCTATAACCGGACAGATGCAGTCGGAACAGCGCTTCGGGCACTCCTCGCGCCGCCTGGAGCCGACGCCGAAGTTATCAGGGCAGACTGGTGGGAACAGACCGGCCAGTCAGAGCAAGAGGTCAGACGGATGACTGCATCAGGGGAAGTCCGGACCTACCTGTTCCGGAGCACCATTGTCACTCATGACAGCAACCAGCTGGAAGGGTACGGCATATATACCGATATCACTGAACGAAAGCGCCGCGAACAACAGCTGAAACACCAGAACGAGCGCCTTGATGAGTTTGTCAGTATCGTCAGCCACGACCTTCGGAATCCGTTGAACGTCGCATCCGGCCGCACCCATCTCCTGCTCGATGACATCGAGGATACGGCTGTGCAGGAGGGGCTACAGGAGGTCGCTGCGGCACACGAGCGGATGGCACGGATTCTTGATGACACACTGACGCTCGCTCGGCAGGGACGGGTCGTTGGAGAGACCGCGAGCGTCTCCCTCGAAATCGTCGCAGCCGACGCATGGCAACAGGTGGAAACTGAGGAGGCAACGCTCACGGTCGAAACCGAATCGGTCATCGAGGCGGACTCAGAGCGCCTCCAGCAGCTATTCGAGAATCTTTACCGGAACGCCATCGAGCACGCCGGCGCGGAATGCACCGTTGTCGTTTCCGCGCCCGAGTCCCACGAGCAAAACGGGTTCTCCATCGCGGACGACGGCCCTGGCATTCCACCGGACGACCGTGCGCTGGTGTTCGAACACGGCTACTCAACGAACTCGGACGGGACAGGGTTCGGCCTGTCAATCGTTCAGAGCATCGCTGAAGCGCACGGCTGGTCGGTCACAGTCTCTGAGAGCGAAATGGGCGGTGCGCGGTTCGATGTCCGCTGGTAATCAGGCCAGTTCGTCTTCGATGACCGAGCGCAGGTCGGCGATGTCCGCAGCGTTGTACGCCAGCGTCTCGTCGTTGACCGTAATATCGAGTCCGCTCGAACCGTCTGCTTCGCCCAGTTCTGTCACCGGAGCCACGTCGTCGAAGGCCTCCCGGATCGCCGCCGGGTCGGTGGTCTCGAACACCACGCGGCCAGGTCGTTCGTTGAACAGGAGCCGGTTCGGAGTGCCACGTTCTGCCGTTTCAATTTCGACCGACGCGCCGGCGTCCTCGTGGACCATCTCAGCCAGCGTTACCGCGAGGCCACCATGGCTCACGTCGTGGCTCGCAAGCACGTGGTCGGCGTCGGCGACCTCGGCGATGGTTTCGATGACCTCTGTCGAGTCAGCTTGGAGAGCGGGGAAGCGGTCAGTACCCCGAACTGCGCGGTGTACTCGGACCCGCCGAGTCGCGGATCAGTCTCACCTTCCAGTGCGGTGTCGCCAACGACGACGAGCGTGCCCTCGCCGGACAGCGACAGCGGCGGGGCGTCGTAGCCTTCCTTGACCCCGACCAGCGCGAGCGTAGGCGTCGGCGGAATCGGTCCGTCCTGTGAGTCGTTGTACAGTGAGACGTTGCCGCCGACGACCGGCACGTTGAGGTCGCTGCACATGTCCGCCAGGCCGTCGACAATGCCTTTGAAGCCGCCGTAGACGTCGGGCTTCTCGGGGTTGCCGCCGTTCAGACAGTCCACGGCCGCGTGGGGTGTCGCGCCCTTCGCGGCGACGTTCGTGGCGTTTTCCAGCGCGACGGCGCGTGCGCCTTCGTACGGCGCGGCGTCGGTCCAGTTGGGGTCCGCGCCGGCAGAGAACGCCAGTCCGGTCCCGGCCTCGCGGATGGCGAGCAGTGCGGCGTCGTCGCCGGGCAGAACGCTCGTTCGGACCTGCACCTCGTGGTCGTACTGGCGGTACACCCACCGCTTCGAGGCGCAGTTCGGGCTACCGACGACCTCCTCAAAGGCTTCCTCCAACTCGACCGCCGGCAGGTCCCGTTCTGGTTTCGGCGGCGCATCGCTGGGCAGGTCGTTCATCGGCGCACCGTCACCGAGGAACTCCGCGTCCACATCGACGACCGTCTCGCCCTCGAACGTGCAGACGTAGTTCGTGCCCGGCTCGGTGAGTTCACCGATAACCGAACAGCCGAGGTCGAACCGCTCAGCGAGTTCGGCCACGCGGTCGACGTCCTCGGGCGTGACCTCGTACACCATCCGTTCCTGGCTCTCGGCGAGCAGGTACTCCATGGCGTTCATGTTGGGCTCACGCTCGTGGACGTGGTCGAGTTCGATACGTGCGCCGAGGCCACCCTTGGCGACCAGTTCGGACGATGCGCCGCCGAGGCCAGCGGCCCCGAGGTCGCGGGCCGACTCGACGAGTTCCTCGTCCAGTAGCGCCTCGTTGCACTCGACGAGCAGCTTCTCCGAGTACGGGTCGCCAACCTGAACGGCCGGCCGGTCCTCCGTTTCGGCGTCCTCCGCGAGGTCCTCGCTGGCGAAGGACGCGCCGCCGAGCCCGTCCCGCCCCGTCGCGTTGCCGACGAGGACGAGCTTGTTGCCCGGCTCCTGGGCCTCGGCGGTGATGGTCCGCTCGGGCTCCAGCAGGCCGATACAGGAGACGTTCACCAGTGGGTTGCCCTCGTAGTCGTCGTGGAAGGCGACGCTCCCGGTGACAGTCGGGACGCCGATGCAGTTCCCGTAGTGGGAGATACCCTCGACGACGCCCTCGAAGAGATAGCGGGAGTGCTCCCGGTCGAAGTCACCGAAGTACAGACAGTCGGCCAGTGCGATGGGGTAGGCCCCCATCGACAGCGTGTCGCGGACGATACCGCCCACACCCGTCGCCGCCCCGTCAAACGGGTCGACGTAGGACGGGTGGTTGTGGGACTCGACGCCCATCGTGATGTACATCTCATCGCCGTCGCCGTGGGACGGCAGGGAGACGACGGCTGCATCGTCGCCGGGGCCGATGACGACCTGATCGCCTTCGGAGTCGAACGCCGACAGCAGGGGGCGAGAGGAGCGATACGCGCAGTGTTCGCTCCAGAGGTTCTCGAAGAGAGCGGCCTCCGCCCGTGTCGGCTCCCGACCGATCTCCTCGACCACGAGTTCGTGGTCCGCGTCGGACAGGCTCATTACCTCGTCGTGGCCGCCCACAAGATAAGTCCCTTTCCATGCACCCGCGTCGGCAGCACACGTACCCTCGCGTCGGCAACTCAGCGAATGGCGACCGTTGAGGCGTGCCTGTCCAACGACTCGACACCTACTCATAGTACCTGAGATTCACAGATGAATACGAGTGGCTACTGATTATCGCCCATGGGCTTCATTAGGCTACGATATGCCTTTGAGTGCCTATACGAAGGCTCCGACTCGATATCTTCGGAGGGATCACATCGAGATGTAGATTTCAAATACGATAACTGGTGCTCGGAGTATATATGACCGCTGACCATACCCCAATGCAGTATGGGTGCTGCCGATGGTGACTGGCTGACACTGGAAGGGAGTTCCTTCTCCGGCCGGTCCTTTTCCAGCGTGTGGGCGGTGGCGCTGGCGACCTACGGCGTCGGTGACGTGGTTACCACGATCGCCATCGTCTATTTCGTCCCGACGTTCACCGAGGCGAATCCCGCGATCCGGTGGGCGATCCAGTCGTTCGGCGGGGGCGGCTTCCTCGGCCTCAAACTCCTTGTTATCTACTGCTGTCTCGGCCTGAGCATCTGGGGCGGCGTGCTGGAGGAGGACCCGCTGCTCTACTACGGCCCGCCGGCGCTCCTGACAGTGCTGGGACTCGTCGTGACTGGATTCAACCTCAATCTACTGTTTTCCTGAGGACCCACTGTTTTGCTGCCGGATTATTCAACCGTCGTGTTGCTGGCGGTGGTCTCGTCCGATTGATTGTTAGCCGGCATCTCTGTTGGGGTTTCGGACAGGAGCGCACTCGGGGGTGGCGAGCCACTGCCGCCGCTTTCAGTCGGCGTTGCGTCAGCTCCGTCCGGTGTCTCTGTTGGTGTCGACTCTGTCGGACTTGGCGTCATCTCGGTGGCGGGCTGGTCGGGTGCCGAGTCGTTGTTGTCGGTAAGACCAAGCGTCCCAACGCCAGCACCGATGACGGCGAGTAAAACGAGAAGAACCAGTCCCAGAAACCGCTTGTTGTAGGTGCCGTCCGCATCCCGAAAGATGCCGCTGCTCATCTCAGCTCCGCCTCCAAGCAGTTGCGACGCCGCGCCGGAAGTAACCCGATATCATCTTCTTTTGACACGTTATTGCTTTTTGTTGTGGAGGGCTCTCCACTATCTCACCAAGCCACCGATATCCCACCCAGTCGGCTCAGTATACGATATGTCGCCCAGCAAACCGTATAATGGTTTTCATGTCCTCAACCGTCAAAATGGGCTGTTTATGCCCGCAGTATTGTGGCAGTGTGATTGCCCGGGTCGGCACACCTATTCAGTGATTGTATCGGCGTGAGTGCACAGAGAGCACTACTCCGAGACGGTCCACTGTCAGAACAGGGCGCTATCGTCGGACGATTCGTCTTCATCGTCAGGCCGGAGTTGCCCGGTTTGCCGGTACCGCGTTTCGAGTTGCTGGAGTTTGTCGTTAATACTGGTGCTCTGGTGGTGATCCGGGCTCACGCGGACACGGACAAGGTCGTACTCGTGGCGGTCCGCCAGCCCGTTCCAGGCGCGGAACGCGCCCACAGTCAGCGTGTCGCTCTGGGGGCAGAACTCTGTCGTCGGCGTGAACTCCGCCCTGAGAACACGATTATCGTCCGTTTCACGGCCGTAGCGGAAGCCAGCGTCAGGGTGCCGGTGGTCGAGATTTAGCCGTGCGAGGTTGTACCCGAACGTCATGTCGTACACGCCGCGCTCGTCGAACAGGTCCATCGTGAGACGGTGGAACGCGGCGTGATCGTCGCCGGTCAGTACCGCTGTTTCAGACAGGAACGGGCCGGGATCCGGGTTGTGTTCGGGAACGAACGTCCCGTAGCTATCGAACCCGACATCTGAGCCGCCACGGAGGCCGGAGAGAAAGCTCATATTGAACAAAACGGGCGGCGTACATCAGGACTTACTCCCGAACGTGTTCGGGGGAACCCCCTCCCCGACTCCCGGCAAACGTTCAGGTGATGCCAGCAACCACACTCGACCTACGCGAGACGCCGCCGCCGGAGCGACACTCGAAGATACATGACTCCTTTGAGGCGCTGTCCGCTGGGGAGACGCTTCGGATTATCAACGACCACGAGCCAAAGCCGCTGTTCTACGAGATGCAAGCCGAGGTTGAGACATTCGACGCGGCGAACTACCAGTGCGAGCAGGACGGCCCACAGAAGTACGTCGCCGACCTTCCGAAACAATGAGCGAATCGACAGCCGCAGAAACGGAACGAGCAACGCTCGACGGCGACGAGGACGGCCGGATGAGGGTGTTCGACGGGGAGCCAAAGACCATCCAGTTGACACTCGATGCGGGAGAGTCGATTCCGGCTCACAAGCATCCCGGTCGGGATATCGTGTTCCTCCTCCGGTCGGGCGCCGTGGATCTGACGCTCGGCGACGAGACGATGTCGCTCTCGCCGGGAGACATCGTTCGGTTTGAGGGTGACCAAGACATCTCCCCCGCCGCAACGGCGGACAGCGATGCACTGCTCGTTCTGGCGTCGTCGTCAGAATAGGCTCACTCGAACAGGGAGATCGCCGTTTCGATCCGCTCGTCGTCCGCACTCTTCGCCGCGTCCTGTAGACTTGCTTGGGGGACAGCGAGCAATCGGTCGACGAGCCGTTCGCTCAGCTCTTCAACCGCCAGCCGCTGGTCAGCCGTCAGTTCGCCGTCCTGCTGTAGCTGTGACAGCGTTCGTTCGAGTTGCTCCCGCTGAATCTTCGCTCCACGACTGTCGATCCGAGCGATCGCTTCTTCCACGTCGACAGGTGGCTCTGTGTTCCGACTCATCTGCGCCAGATGACTGTTACTGTCGCGTCCTCGGTCTCAACACTTTCGAAATCGTAGCCTCTGTCTTCGAGCTTCGGATAGAGGTGCTGCGGAGCACGGTCGTTGAACTGGACAAGGACAGTGTCGTCGTCCAAGTCCGCGAGCAACTCCAGCGTCTGCTTGAGCGGCTTCGGCGGCCCGAGCGACCGAACATCAAGCCGCTCCGTCGGTGTGTCATCGGGTGCATCCGTTTCCGAAACCAGGGCCGCGGTTTGCGCTGTTGGCTGGTGGTTCGACGTCATATATTCCTGTTCGGGTGTGAGCAGGCCGACTGTTTTCCCGAACATATTCGGCCACATTGCCAGCAGGGACAGGGTCATACTAGACGACAATGAGTGGAATACCTGCCGACGTGGACGCAGACGCCGCGCCGCCGATGACGATTCCGCTCCGTCATTTCGTTGTCGCGCTGGCGTTTCTAGTCGCCGGTGTCACTGTTGGCGTCGTTGAGGGGCGGGCCGGCCACCTCGCGCAGGTCCACCTCTTGCTTGCAGGGTGGGTCTGTCTCACCATCATGGGCGCACTGACACAGTTCGTTCCGGTCTGGTGTGGAATCGAACTCCACTCCCACCGCCTCGCTGCTGCGCAGTTACCACTCGCCGCGGTCGGGTTCGCGGGTCTGGCGGCTGCGTTCCTGACAGCGACTCCTGCTCTGTTACCAGTCGCTGGAGCGGTCGCGCTGATCGGTGTCTGGACCCTTTGTTACAATATCGGTCGGACGCTACTCGCTGCAGCGCTCGATGTCACGGCAATCCATTTCGGCTGGGCATTGGTGTTTTTTGCCCTCGTGACGGCCGCCGGAATGGTGCTGGCTCTGGACCACGCTGCCGGCATCCTCCCGCTGCTAGGAATCGGCCGACACCGACTCTTATTGGCACATGGGACGCTCGCCGTGTTCGGCGCGGTCTTGACGACTGTCGTGGGCGCACTGGCACAGCTCGCCCCGATGTTTACGCAGGCGGACACCGGTAGAATCGCCGCGGCGATGCAGCGGGCTGAAACGGCCGTCTATCCGCTCGGCGTTCTCACGCTGGCCAGCGGTCGTCTGGTCGGATCACCCATTCTGGCCCGACTCGGCGCAGTTCTCGTCGCTGCTGGTCTCGGCGTGGTGGCAGTGCTTCTGGCGCGACAGCTCGTCGGTGCGCGTGTCGAGTGGTCACCGATGCTGACCCGCTACAGCGTCGCGGCATCGTCGCTGTTTCTCTGGGCAGGGCTGACGATGGTTGCGTGGTGGAACGACCCGCTCGCCTACACTGGGCTGCTCGGTCAGCCGTCGACAGTGCTACTCGTCGGCGGTGTCGGCTTTGTTGTCTTCGGGACGCTGTATCACGTCGTCCCGTTCATCGTCTGGGTCCACCGGTACAGCGACCGTCTCGGCTTCGAGGACGTGCCGATGGTCGATGACCTGTACGACCACCGAATCGTGGCAATAGATGGTATGACACTGACAATTGCGTACGGCCTCCTCGTGAGCAATCAGTGGCTTGCGACGCCGGACGGCACGGCGCTGGTCGCTGGGATGCTCGCGTTCTTCGGGACCATACTGTTCGCGGGCAACCTCGTCGCTGTCCTCGTTGCGCATAGCCCACAATCACTGTCAACACTGCTGACCGGTCGTGAACGCACGCTCACCGAGGACTCGTGACTCAGGATTTCGTCGGCTGGTCAGTGTACACCGAGTAAGTCAGAATAGAGAACCCAGCAGCGGTAAACAGTTCCTCGACGGTGACGCTCTGTGTCACCGGCATCCCAACGAGCTGATGGAGACTGCCACCAAGTATTGCGCCGAGTGTGACGAACCCCATTCCGAAGCAGAGCGCCCGCATCGCCGGTGCCTGCGTGCGGCGGTATGCGCGGTAGGTCAACGTCGTCAGTATCACACCACAGAACAGCGTGACTGTCTTTATCCCGATTAACAACACTGCGTTCGCGCCAAGCATGGCTCTGATTGACACGTCGCGATAGATATACCGTCCGTAGCGTTTCCAGTCGGTGAGAATACCACTGACACGACGCTACACGGAAGCTGCCTCCTCCGACAAAATCGAGACACAAGAGACGAAGAGATCGCCGCGCAGATACGCTACGTAGTCGCTATCGAACGTACAGCGAGTACAGGATGATACCCAGGCCGATGGCCGTCAGCGAACTCGACGTGAAGACGCCCACCGGAAGCAGGTCTTGACCGAGATACCTGCCGACGGCGATGTCGAGGACACCGCCGGCAAACGCACCGAGGGTCACCACCCCGAACCCGTATGTGAGCCACTTGTGCTGGGGGCTTTTCGTCCGGCTGTACGCCTGATACGAGTAGTACGTAATCAGTCCACCAAGAATGAGAATCAGTGTCTTCGAGACGACGATGCCAATCTGTGAACTTGGGATGTGTACCATGGTTATGTCTCCTTTCGCACCTCAGACCAGAGGTTTTCGAGCCGTTGGTCCGGCGTCCGAGCGCGGTGTGAGATGTCGACGGTGAGCGACAGTTCCTCGTCGAGACTGATGACGACCTCCTCGAAATCAATCGCGTATCGGCTGGCGTGTTGGCCGTCCGACCGGACCTCGACACCCTCGTACAGCAACGAGGACTCCGTCAGTAGTTCGAGCTTTCGGTAGGTCGTCGATAGCGGTACGCCGCTCCGGTCGGATATCTCGCTCGCCGTCAACGGTTCCTCCAGTACGCTGACAATGGCGCGACAGTCCTCATCGTCGAGTGCGTCGAGGACCGCCTGTAACTCCGGCGTCTCCTCGTCAGCGAAGGGGTCCCGGACCATCCTTGCCCGACACTGCCCGCCCAAGACGTTTAATGTAACCGACTTCGGAGCGCTTACCGCCCGACACAGCCGATGTTTCCGCCACACAGCACGCAATATATGGGGGACTTATCTGTAACCGTGGCCTGGTTCCCAGTAACTGAGAACGCTTCTGCCGGTCTGAGAACTGCCTTTGGGGGTTTATACTGTGGTGTCTTACCCCCAATTGCTTATGGAAGATCAGATCGGCGCACCCGGATCGGGCATCTCCCGTCGTGACTTCGTGAAAGCCTCCGGCCTCGGTGGCACGGTCGCGCTTGCGGGCTGTACCGCTCCAGGTGAGGTTCCAACCGAAGAGTCAGTCGACACCAGTACAACCCCAGCACAATCCGACAGCGACCTCCCGACCACGTCGCCGCCAGAGATCGTCAACGTCGACGAGCAGGGTGGTGAAGTGACGCTTTCCTCTGTCCCAGCTAAACACGAAGCCCATCCCGGCGGGTCGATGGGCGGCCCCGTCGAACTGCCCAAGGTGTGGGCGTTCAAGGCCGACGACGGCGAACCGAGCGTCCCCGGGCCGATTCTCCGGACGACGGAGGGTGAGGACATGGAGGTCACCTTCGACAACACAGACGGCATGCGCCCGCACACGGTCCACTTCCACGCCGTCCAGAAGCAGTGGGAAGACGACGGAGTCCCGACGACGACGGGTATCCGAATCGACCCCGGCGAGAAACACACCTACACCATCCCCGCGAACGTGACGGGCACGCATCTCTATCACTGCCACTACCAGACCCATCGTCACATCGACATGGGGATGTACGGCATCTTCCGCGTTGACCCGAAGGGGTACGAACCGGCCGACAAGGAGTACTTCATGACGCTGAAGGAGTGGGACTCCCGGCTGAACCGGCAGATGGCCGGCATGGACGCCAACTACGACGTTCGTAACCGTCGCCCCGACACGTTCACCGTCAACGGCAAGTCGGCACCCCGGACGCTTCACCCGGAGGATGGCTCGCCGATCATCGTTGAGCAGGGCGATACGGTGCGCATCCACATGTGTAATAACGGGTACATGGATCACCCGATGCACATCCACAACCACCGCTTCCAGGTGACCCACAAGGACGGCGGGAAGATTCCGGAAGCCGCCCGCCACGAACAAGACGTCACCAGCATCCCGCCCGCCGGTCGGCACACGATCGAGTTCGAAGCCGACGCCGACCCCGGTATCTACCTCGCGCACTGTCACAAGGTGAGCCACGCGATGAACGGGACCTCTTACCCCGGTGGGATGATCACTGGTGTCGTCTACAAAGAGGCGATGGACACCGATATCTTCAAACAGCTGATGGACTACGCCGGCTACGAAGCATAAGACGGCGTTTCGATAGCTGAGTGAGTTGACCGGTCTTTTCCCAGCACGTTTCGGCCGGAGTCGAAAGTCTGTGCTCCTTTCGCAGGGCACCGGTTCGACCCCGCGATAAATCAGATACTGCTATATCGAATTGCTGGTCTGTCCATCCACCCACCGTCTCGGGGGCGTGGACACCCAGACGCTCTGTAACGCCGAAAAAGCCGAGTGAGGGCCGCCTGGCTCGGACACCGGGCTGTGCTGTTTTGCTCTCTGATCCTCTCGAATGGGGCTATCGCCGCTTCACAACCGCGAGGACTGTCGTAGTTCCCAGTAGCTGAGAACACGCTAGTCCCGTTTTTCTTGGGGAGTCTAACAGGGGGATATGGAAGAGTTCGACCACGAGGTAGACGCCCCACGCGGCGCAACGAGTCGCGAGTGGGAGGTGTTCGTCCGTGAGGATACGGCGGACCCACTCACCCACGTCGGCAGTGTCAGTGCGCCGTCCGCCGACATCGCCAGAGAGCAAGCAGCGTCGCTGTTCGCGCGCACGGCCGTCACACTGTGGTTGTGTCCCGCCGACGAGACGCACCGCTACCAGACGGATGCTGCGACGCTCGGAGCGGGGAAAACGGGGGCCGATGAAACCATGAGCGTCGACGAAATGGAGTCGGAGACGCTCCGGGGTGAAAACCGATGATCTCGGTCTCGAAACTGCTCTGTGACCTCGACGCCGAAGGGGATGGTCTCCGGTACGACGCGGCAAACGAGTCGACCAAACGCCAGATCAGGGACGAAAAGCAACGCCGGCCCGTCGTCGTCTGGAACGTCACCAAGCAGTGCAATCTCTACTGTGACCACTGTTACGCCGCCGCGGACACGGAAATCGCCGACGGGGAACTCTCGACCGCGGAAGGGAAAGCGCTGCTTGAGGACCTCGCGGACTGACGGCGCGCCGGTGGTACTGTTCTCCGGCGGCGAGCCGCTCGTCCGCAACGACCTCGAAGAACTGGTCACCTACGCGAACGAGGTCGGTGTCCGACCGGTGCTTTCGACCAACGGGACACTCATTACCGAAGAACGCGCCCAGTCGCTGAAAGACGCTGGGCTGAAATACGCCGGCGTCTCCGTCGACGGCCTGCCAGAGCGAAACGACGACTTCCGTGGGGTTGACGGCGCGTTCGAGGGCGCAGTCCAGGGAATCGAAAACTGTCTCGACGCGGGACTGAAGACCGGCCTCCGGTACACCATCACCGAGCGCAACGCCGCGGATCTGGAGGGGGTCGTGGACCTGCTGACCGACGTGGGCGTCGACCGCTTCTGTTTCTACCATCTGGACTACGGCGGTCGCGGGACTGAGATTGTCGACGCCGACCTCACACCCGAGGACCGCCGACAGGCGGTGAAGCGAGTCTGTGACATGACCCGCAAGTACCACGACCGTGGAGAGGAAATCGAGACGCTACTGGTCGGGAACTACGCCGACGCGGCCTACCTCGTGGAGTACGCCCGCGAGCACATGAGTGATGCGCAGGCCCAGCGGGTATACGAGTACCTGCGGGTCAACGGCGGAGACCCGACCGGCGAACGTGTCGCCGACGTGGACTACCAGGGCAACGTCCACCTCACGCAGTTCTGGCAGGGGTACTCGCTGGGGAACGTCCGCGACCGCTCGTTCGGCGACATCTGGGAGGACGAGTCGAACCCGCTGCTTTCGGCGCTCCGGAACCGCGAAGAGCATCTCACAGGCAAATGTGCAGACTGCCGCTATGCCGGGGTCTGCCGTGGGGCGTCCCGGCTCCGGGCGCTCACCATCGAAGACGACCTGTTCGCCCCGGACCCGCAGTGTTACCTAGAAGACACTGAGGTCCACGGGCCGCCGCCATTTGACACCGGTGAGAACTCGGTGGCGAGCGGGAGTTCAGCTGACTGAGCCGGGGCGGTCAGCCCTACTTTAATCCCCGCCAAGCTGGGGGGACCACTGATTCCTGCGTACCGGTAATTGCTACATGCGACCGTCGATTGACGGTCGTATCGTCGGGAAACACACGCTCAGTCTCGTGGGACAGATGGGCGTTCCTTCGGGCATTCGGCCGCCATGGACACGGCGGCCGGTTTGTTCTCTGTGAGCACTGGGGCGGACCGGGGCGTTTTTGCCCTGCCCCCGTTATCGCTACCTGTGCAGTCGGTTGAGCTACATGCGCATTCGTCGCTGTCGTACGACGGCCGGGACCCGGTCGAGCTCCTCTTAGAGCAGGCCAGCGGCGTCGGGCTGGACGCGCTGGCCGTGACTGACCACGACGAAATAGACGCCAGTCTCCGGGCAGCCGAACTCGCCCCGGAGTACGGCCTCGTCGGAATTCCCGGGATGGAGGTCACGTGTGCCGCCGGACACGTCCTCGCGCTGGGGATTCAGGAGGCGATTCCGCCACACCTCCCGTTCGACGAGACGCTTGACCGCATTCGCGACCAGGGCGGGCTCGCGGTCGTTCCCCATCCGTTTCAGGAGTCCCGCCACGGCGTGTTAGAACACATCTCGAAGGCCGAACTCGCGACCGCCGATGCTATCGAAGTGTACAACTCACGGCTGCTGACCGGGCGGTCGAACCGGCAGGCCGAGCGGTTCGCTCGCCGAAAGGGGCTGCCGATGACCGCCGGCAGCGACGCCCACATCGCGGAGATGGTCGGGCAGGCGGTCACCAACGTTGGTACGGACGAGCAAACGGTCGAGGCAATCCTCGACGCCATCCGTGAAGGCAAGACGACCGTCGAGGGTAAGCGGACGCCGTGGCGCATCAGCTTCCGGCAGGCCGCCGGCGGGGCGAAGCGGCGCGTCAAGAACGGCATCGCGGAGCTCCTACAGTGATGCAGGGAGCCGATCCGGACACCGTCGCCGACGCCCTCGCGAGCGGCGACGCGCTCCCAGGTACTGGCGGGTTCGCGGGCGAACTGGACGGGACGCTCGTCCGTGACGTTCTCGGGCGGTACCCACTGTTCGTGGAGCGTGCTGTTTCTGACGGGGAGCGGCTCGACCCCGAGCAGTGGAGCCACGACCCGACGGCACTGGCCGACCCGCAGTCGTTTCCCGCTGGGTACGTCCGCGACGAGGGGGGCCACGGACGCCGCTTTTCGCTCCCGTCGCCGGACCCGTTCGATACCCACGAAACGGCAGTCGAGCGGGTCCGTGCTGCTGTCGAGACGAGCATCGACGCCGTCGACACCGAGAACCTCGCAATCGCGTTCTCCGGCGGTGTGGACTCGGCGCTGCTCGCGGCACGACTCGACGCGCCGCTGTACGTCGCCGGCTTCCCGGACAGCCACGACGTCGAGGCGGCGCAGTCGGCCGCCGACCTGCTGGGAACCGAGGTCCGCGTGGTCGAACTCACCCACGACGCCATCGAGCGGGCGGTCCCCGAGATCGCCCGCGCGACGAACCGGGTGAACGCGATGGACGTGCAGATAGCGCTCCCGCTGTACCTCGCCGCCGAACGGGTCGCGGCGGATGGCTTTGACCGGCTCGCGCTCGGACAGGGGGCCGACGAGCTGTTCGGCGGCTACGCGAAAGTCGCCAAGGCTCCCGAAGACCCCCGTGTGGAGGCCGACACCGTCCGCGGAGCCCAGCGAGAGGTCGTCGCTTCGCTCCCCGACCAGTTAGAGCGGGACGTGCTTGCACTGCGGGCCGCCGGCGTCGAGCCTGTGACGCCGCTGTTGCACGACCGCGTCGTCGACGCCGCGCTTCGACTGGACGGCGACCTGCTCGTCGACGGCGAGACGCGCAAGGTCGCGCTCCGGGCGGCGGCCCGGGACTCGCTCCCGGACGAGATTGCGGACCGGGACAAGAAGGCCGCCCAGTACGGCTCGCTGGCCGCTCGGGAACTCGACCGTCTAGCCCGACAGGCCGGCTACAAGCGCCGGATGGACGATCACGTCACGCAGTACGTCGAATCGCTCGCGGACTGACCCAGACGCCGTCACCGAAGTCGTTACCGAGAAGTAATGATATGTAATTATACTTTAGTGGCTGGCCCAGATAGTTAATTTTGAATGACAAGTATGCGGGTTGGACGCCACCCTATCGAATCTCCGCCAGTACAGTGGGGTGAACGATAATGACGCAACACCGGCGGTCAGTCGCCAAAGCCGTGAGCTACCGACTGTTCGCGACCAGCGTCGTGTTCGGTATCGCCTTCCTGTTTACCGGTGAAATCGGTTCGTCTGCGAAAATCGGGCTTTCGGCGGCCATCGCTAAGACGGCCCTGTACTACGTGTGGGAACGGCTCTGGGCCAACATCGACTGGGGCGTCGCTGAGGCGTAAGTCACTCTTCGACAGCATTGATTGCTTGCTGGCCGACCTCGACGACATCTGCAGGGAGTTCCTCGCTCTTCTGTAAGTCGTCAACAGAGAACCATTCCCAGTCGTCGGCCGGTTGTTCGCCCGTCCCCGGTGTGATGTTGCGGCTCTCTGCCCGGCCGTAGAAAATGAAATCGATGTGCTGGTGGCCGACCTCGCCCTCGGCGTTGACGTTGATGTCTTCGAGCAGGAAGTGCTGTGGCTGTGGGATGGAACGGACCGTCTCGCTCTCGATGTCCTGCTGTGGAGCGATCAGGTCAACGTCGAGGCCCAGTTCCTCGCGTGTCTCGCGGAGCGCGGCCTCGTGGGGCAGTTCGTCGCGGTCGATGTGGCCGCCGGCGGGCAGCCACATATCCAGTTTATCGTGTTCGTGCAACGCGACGCGACCGTCGCTGACGGCGTAGACTGTCGCGACAAAATGCCGAGTGGTCTCCATACCGACTGAACGGTACAGTCGGTGGTTTAGGTTACGATACCAGTTAGGGGTGGATGTTGTCCTCTGCTTCCAGCAGTTCGTGGTAGCGGTTGCGGATGGTGACCTCGGAGATGTTGGCGACTTCGCTGACCTGACTCTGGGTCACCTTCTCGTTGGTGAGCAGCGAGGCAGCGTAGACGGCGGCGGCGGCGAGGCCGACTGGTGACTTCCCGGAGTGGACACCCTCTTGCTTGGCGTTCTGGAGGAGCTGGCGGGCGCGCCGTTCGACCTCCTCCGAGAGGTCGAGATCCGACGCGAACCGCGGGACGTAGCTCTCGGGGTCAGCCGGCTGTATTTCGAGGCTGAGTTCGCGGACGACGTAGCGGTATGTACGAGCGATTTCGTCTTTCTCGACACGGGAGACGCCCGCAATCTCGTCGAGCGAACGGGGTGTGCCGGCCTGTCGCGCGGCGGCGTACAGCGACGCTGTCGAGACGCCTTCGATGGAGCGGCCGGGCAAGAGGTCCTCGTCAAGTGCGCGACGGTAGATGACGCTGGCCGTCTCACGAACGTTCTCGGGCAGCCCGAGCGCCGAAGCCATCCGGTCAATCTCACCAAGGGCCTGCTTGAGGTTGCGTTCCTTGGAGTCGCGGGTGCGGAACCGCTCATTCCAGGTCCGCAGACGCTGCATCTTCTCACGCTGGCGCGAGGACAGGGAGTTGCCGTAGGCATCCTTGTCCTGCCAGCCGATGTTGGTCGACAGGCCCTTGTCGTGCATCATGTTCGTCGTCGGTGCGCCGACGCGTGATTTCTCGTCTTTCTCCTTCGAATCGAACGCGCGCCACTCGGGACCGGGGTCGATCTCGTCCTCCTCGACCACCAGCCCACAGTCTTCACACACCGTTTCACCGCGCTCGCTGTCGGAGAGTAACGCCCCGCTACACTCCGGACAGACGAGTGTCTCCGACTCTTCTTCCTCCGTCTGCTCTGTCTCCGTTTCGCGCTCGTTCGAGTATCGGCGGATGCTGGTATCGGTCATTTGTTGGGGGGTGGGACAACCGGGTATCGTACCCGAAAAACGTGTTGTAACCAATTGTTGTATCTACGGCGACTTAAAACTTTTGTCTGTTTCAGAAGTCCAATTTTCGGAACGGAAAACAAGAGTTGGCAAATCTTGTGTATTCCCTTCACTAATTGTTAATAGGTCTATAAGTATGCCCGGTGTTTCGAAACGCTTACCGCGCATCCAGCACTCGGGCCCGACATGAGCGACCCCGCCGTCGATCCCGAGGAGGTCAAGCACGTCGCCGACCTCGCCCGTGTCGACCTCGCAGACGACGAGATCGAACGGTTCACTGAGCAATTTGCCGACATTCTCGACGCGTTCGAAGCGCTCGACGATGTCCCAGAGACGGAGCGGGAGGCCGAACTCTCGAACGTGATGCGCCCCGACGAAACACGGGAGAGCCTCTCACAGGAAGAGGCGCTCCAGAACGCCAGCGATACCGAAGAAGGGCAGTTCAAAGGGCCGAAGGTGTCGTAAATGACGGCGTACAACGGCTACGTCACCGACGAGACCATCGAGGGCGCAGACGACGGTCCGCTGGCGGGTAAGACCGTCGCAGTCAAGGACAACATCTCAACCGAAGGCGTCCGGACGACCTGTGGCTCGGCGATGCTTTCCGACTACGTGCCGCCGTACGACGCGACGGTCGTCGAGCGACTGAAAGATGCCGGCGCAACCATCCCCGGCAAGACGAATATGGACGAGTTCGGGATGGGGACGACCACCGAAACGTCGGCGTTCGGGGCCGTCGAGAACCCCGCCGCTGAGGGTCGTGTTCCGGGCGGTTCCTCCGGTGGGTCGGCAGCCGTCGTCGCCGCCGGCGATGCCGACCTCGCGCTCGGAAGCGACACCGGCGGTTCCATTCGCTGTCCGGCCGCCTTCTGTGGCGTCGTCGGCATCAAGCCGACCTACGGGCTGGTCTCCCGGTACGGCCTCATCGCCTACGCTAACAGCCTCGAACAGATCGGCCCTATCGCGCCGTCCGTCGAAGGCGCTGCGGAACTGCTAGATGTCATCGCAGGGGCGGACGAGCACGACGCGACAACGCAGGAAGCGCCCGAGAGCGACGGCCCCTACGCGGCGGCCGCCGACGGCGACGTCGATGGGCTCTCTATCGGCGTTCCGACGGAACTGCTCGACGGGGCCGACGAGGAGGTCGTCGAGACGTTTTGGGATGCCATGGACGACCTCGAAGCCCAGGGTGCGAGCTACCACGAGGTCGACCTTCCCTCGGTCGAACACGCTGTCGAGGCGTACTACGTCATCGCCATGTCCGAGGCGTCCTCGAACCTCGCGCGGTTCGACGGCGTCCGGTACGGACAGTCCGGCGGCTACGACGGCAACTGGAACGAGTCTTTCGCGAACGCCCGTGAGGAGGGCTTCGGCGAGGAGGTCAAGCGCCGGGTTCTCCTCGGCACGTACGCCCTCTCGGCGGGCTACCACGATAAGTACTACAAGAAGGCCCAAGACGCTCGCGCGTGGGTCAAGCAGGACTTCGACGAGGCGCTTGATGACGCCGACGTGCTCGCCTCGCCGACGATGCCCGTCCCGCCGATGCAACGCGGCGAAAGCCTCGACGACCCGCTCACGATGTATCTGGCCGACGCCAACACGACGCCGGTGAACCTCGCAAACCTTCCGGCGATCTCCGTTCCGGCCGGCGAAACCGACGACGGACTGCCAGTCGGGCTCCAGTTGGTGGGGCCGGCGTTCGGCGAACGTGAGATCATCCGGGCCGGCAGCGCACTGGCATAAGCACGCGAGTGAGCAATCACCCGGGCCGGTGGCCTGAGGTCGGGCCCGAACCCTCCGTACACTTTTTGTTCGTCATGACGAACAGACAATTATGCCTCCCCTCCAGTCCACGACGTGGTCCCTCCGTGCACGTCTCATCGCGCTCATAGTGGTGCTCGTTGCCTTCGACGCCGTGGCTGTCGGTGTCGCATACGTGCTCGGCCATGTTGCGGTCGGCCTCCTGCCGCTGGTCGGGTACGACACCGGGACGCTGTTCTGGACAATGGGGTTCGATATCGTGCCGCTGTGGCCCGTTGTCCTCGTCGGGACGCCGCTCGTCCTTGCCGTTCAGTCCATCTACGGCTACCGGATGACGCTCCGGGATGCTGGGACGAGCGCAACCGAATCCAGAGCATCCGATCCCGAGTCCGTCCATGAGATGCGGGCGAAGATACGGCGCAGCGAAACCGCCGACCGCATCGAAGAACGGGTGGCCCGGCTGGCACAGACCGCGAACATGGCGACACCGGACGTGACAGTTATCGACTCGGAGACGCCCAACAGCTATGTCGCCAGTCGGCCCGGCGAGCAGACGCTGTTCGTGACCACGGCGCTCGTGGACCGACTCGACGACCGGGAACTCGACGCCGTTATCGCCCACGAACTGGCCCATCTCAAGAACGGCGACGCGTTCGTCATGACTGCGGCCGCGTTTCTTCCAACCGTCAGCGCGCTGTTTACTCGCACGCTCGGGAAGACAGTGCAGTACTCGGGGCTTTGTCACTGGTTCCTCGGCGGTGACGACCGGGACGGGACGTGGTTCGCTGGCGGGAACATTCAAATCGTGATGCTGCTCTTTGCTGTCATCGCGATACCCGTCACGGCAACGCTGTATCTCGCCAGCACGGCCTGCTATCGACTCCTTTCACGGATCCGGGAGTACGCCGCGGACACGGGCGGCGTCGCCATCTGTGGCTCCCCGGCGGCACTCGCCAGCGCGCTGGAATCGCTGACAGACGACCAGCGCCCGGACACAGACATCCGAACCGCCGAGACCGGTGTCCGAGAGCTTTGTGTGGTCCCGAACGCCATTGCGGCCGACGAGCGGACCCCGCCGGAGGGACGGGCCGAACGCCTTGCTCACCGCTGGCGAACAGTCACCGAATGTGTGTTACCCCGGTCGCATCCAGCTGTCGACGACCGAATCGATGCGCTGGCGGAGCGGCAGTCCACCCTCGACCAGCACGAACAGGCGTGACGAAGGGGTACAGTTTACTCGACGGCGGCCTGAGAAGGCGTATGAGCGACGCTGCTGACGGCCGATTGAGCTGGCTCCACTGGCCGACGGTCCTGAAGGGGCTGGCGCTGGGCATCGGGGCCGGCCTGATACTGGCCGTGTCACTGGGGGATTTCTATCTCGGGATACTGCTTGGAACGCTCAACGGGCTCGCCTTCGGTATCGGCTGGTCGCACTCGCGGGCCTGAGATGGGCGACTCAGGCGCTGTGCCGGCGACAGCTACAGCACCCCGTTGTACACGTCGGCCAGTTTGTCGATGGCGTGCTCGACACTGATAACGTCCCGCCGGGCAAGGCAGCGCTCTCGAAGGTGCTCCCGCTCGTTGAGGACGCGCTCGATAGCCCGGCGGAAGCCATCGATGTCGCCTTCGTCGTAGGAGTAGCCGGTTTCGCCGTCCTCGATGGTGTCGCTGAGTGCGCCGGCGTCGACACCGGCGACGGGCGTCCCACAGCAGTTGGCCTCCAGCGCGACCAGCCCCTGCGTCTCGACGGGGCTGGGGAACGCGAACACGTCGAGCGTCGAATACAGTTCGGGGAGCTCCGCACGGTCCAGAAAGCCGAGAAAGCGCACGTCGGCGTCGCTGTGCTCGGCTGTCGCTTCGAGGGATTCACGGGCCGGACCGTCGCCGCCGAGTACGACGGTCACGTCCAGTCCCTCGCAGGCGGTGATGATGTCTTCGAGGCACTTTTCGTAGCCGTGGCGGCCGGTGTAGCCGACGATAGGGCCGTCGGGGAGGGCGTAGCGGTCCCGGAACGCGGTCGTGTCGACCGGTTCGAACACGGTCGTGTCAACGCCGTTCGGAACGACCGTCACCGTTGTATCAAGACCAATAGACTCCCGGAGGTGGGTCGCTGCGCGCTCGCTTGGCGCAATAACGGTGTCAGCGCGGCCCAGGAACCAGCGTTCGTAGCTCTCGGCGCTGGAGCGGACCGCTGACTCGACAGCGCCGTTGAAGGAGACATACTCGGCGTACTCGCTCGTGGGCGTGTGATACGACGCGACGAACGGGATATCGAGCTTTCCTGCGAGTCGCTGGCCCGCCATCCCGAGGCTAAACGGCGTGTGGGCGTGGACCAGTTCGGCATCGCGGACGCCCTTCGGTATCTGTGGCATCCCGAGCCGAAACCCCTCGTAGAACGGGAACGGAAGGCTCCGGACGGGGTACTCGTTCTCGGACGGGTCGTGGTCGCTTTTCGGATAGACCACGCCCATACGACCGCCGCGGTCGCGCCAGCGGTCCCGCCACGTCTGGACCGTATAGGTCACCCCATTGACGGTCGGCAAGTACGTGTCGGTGAACGTCGCGACGTGCGGCAGTGTCATCGCCGCGGCGTAGCAGGACCAGGCGTTAAACCGTTGCCATTGGCAAGCCACCAGTCAGACAGCTGTCACCCGCCGGCAGGTGCCAGAGTTCTTTTCAGGGACCGTGATGGACTGTGGATAATGGATCGGGACGGCTGGCTATACGCCTGGGCCCTCACATCGGTCGCGCTGGGCGCGGGCTCGTTGCTCGTGCCGCTGTATTTCGTCGCTATCGGCGGTGAGACGTTCATGCTAGGCGTCCTCGCCGGGGTGGCCGCCGCTGCGGGTGCGCCGGGGGCACTCATTTTCGGCCGCATCGCCGACAAAACGGGGAGGCGTCGGTCGCTCGTCCTCCTCACACTGGGGTTGGCGACCCTCGCGCTGGTGCTCGTTTCGCTCACGGAGGAGCCGTGGCTTGTCATCGTCGGTAACGGTCTCCTGTGGTTCGCGGCTGGCGCTGCCGCACCGGTGCTGACACTGCTTGTCACCGCCGGAACCGTCGAGCGGGACTGGCCGGCGCGGTTCGCCATCCTGAACCGCTACCAGGGTTGGGGCTGGGCTGGTGGGTTGGTCCTCGGACTTGTGTGGACGGCATTGCTCTCTAGACCACTCGGCGAGATTGCCGCCCAGCAGTCGCTACTGTGGTTGTGTGCGGCCGCAGTCGGTCTGTCAGCGTTTCTCGCGGCGAAGTGGCTGCCGGCTGACCCCGACGAACTCAACCGGCCGCGGGCCAGTCGGGTGGCGCGAGCCATCGCCCGGTCGCGCCGGCTGCCGGTCCGGAGCGCGACGTTCCCGGTCGGTCCGGGCCGGCTGTACTGGCTCACGCGGTCGATACACCCCCGAGAAGTCGCGGCTCGGTTCTCCCCGTCGCTGACTATCTATTTCGTCGCCGTCATCGCTTTCTGTACCGGTTTCGGCGTGTTCTGGGGACCGCTACCGCTGTATCTCTCGCGGACGCTCGGCTACGAATCGGGACTCGTCTTCGCGCTGTATCTCATTTCAAGTGTCGGGTCGGCGCTGTGGTACGGCCGCGCCGGTGCGCTTTCCGAGCGGTACGACCCGAGCGGGCTCCAAGTCGGGAGTCTGCTCGCCCGCGCGGCGCTCCATCCGGCCGTCGCCGTCGTGGGACTTCTGCTGTCGGCGACGCTCGTCGGGACAGTTGTCAACGGTGTCGTGTTCGCCCTCATCGGCGTCGCCTGGGCCGTCATCGCCGTTACCGCGGCCAGCGTCGTCACTCAGCTTGCCCCGGCGGCGATTCGCGGCGAGGCGCTCGGGCTGTACACCGCTATCTCCGGGCTCGCGAGCGGTGTCGGGTCGATACTCGGCGGCTGGCTCGGCGGCTACGACTTCCTGCTCGCGTTCGCCGTCGCCGGCGCGCTGGTGCTGGTTGGCGCGTCGCTGGTCGCGGTCGTCTGGCGTCGCTCGCCGTCAGCATCTGTGGAAACGGAACCGATCTCAGCGTAACGACTGCCGGCTTCGAACGCCACTCAGGCCAGTTCTTCGTACGTCTCGACCAGCCGCCGGCCGACCCGGTCTAAGCTGTGCTCCCTAGCCGTCTCCTTGGCATTCTCGCCAAGCCGCTCACGAAGGTCGGGGTTCTCGGCGAGTCGCTCCAGCGCCTCGCGGAACTCGGACTCGTCGGCGCAGATGAGACAGTCGTGGCCGTCCTCGTAGTACTCCCGGAACACCGGAATGTCCGAGAGGACGACCGCCTTCCCGCAGGCCATCGCCTCCAGCACGGCGATCCCCTGGTTCTCGGCCTTCGTCGGGAACAGGTACACGTCGCCGGCCCCGAACGCACCGCGGATATCCTCTATCCATCCGGTAAAGGTCACGTTCTCGGGCGGGTCGTTCACCCACCGGGAAACAGTCTTGGAGGCCTGCGGCCCGGCGTCGTAGGGGCCGAACCACGCGAAGTCGTGTTCCGTCTCCTGTGCGAGTTCACAGAACGCCGTCAGCCCCTTGCGCTCGAAGACGTTGCCGACGGCGAAGACGACCATCCCGTCCAGATCGTAGCGCCGCCGGTAGTCCCCGCGCATGTCCTCATGGCCCGCCAGCGCGTCGATGTCGACGCCGTTTGTCATCGGCCGTATCGGCGCGTCGACTGGGTACGATCCGAGGATACCTTTCGTGTACTCGGAGGGACAGAGTACGAGGTCGGCTTGCGAGTAAAACCACCGGAGGTAGCGGCCCAGCGCCGGCGCGATCAGGTTCGACCCGCGGAAGCTATCCCGGAAATCCTCTCGGGTGACGTGGGCGTGCAGGACAAGCGGGATATCCGCCTGTGCCGCGTACCGGGCCACAGCGACGGAGCCCGGTCCGATCATGTTGCAGTGGGCGATATCGAACTCGCGGAACATCGGGTCATTGAACGCGAGATTGCCACCAAGTGCCCACGCCGGATGTCCCTCCTGCCATGGCGTCGTCTCGACCTCAATGTCGGTTTCGGACAGCGCCGCGCGCTGGTGGTTCACGGCGGTGCCGATGCCCGACCGATTGAGGCGGTCGGCCAGTTCGAGATAATTCAGGACGCGCACGTCTCGGGCAACTCCGTCGGGGCCGAAAATCCTATCGACTTTCCCTGTGAGGGGACATGATTGGCAGTATTTGCGTCCCAAAGAAAAGTTCAGAACAGCCAGAAAGTACCCAGAGCGTGATATCGAAGTTGCTAGCTCGTTCGGAAGGCATTTTCCCGCCGCCGACCCAGTACCGCCAATGACGGACGAGGCGACCATCGCCCGCGAGCGGATTGAGCGTCTTCAGTCGCTCGCTCGCGAGGCCGTCCAAGCCGGTAACGAGGAACGCGCCCGGTCGTACGTCCGGCGCGCTCGGCGTGTCGCCGAACGCCACCGCCTGCGCCTGCCGCGGTCGTTCGAGCGGTCGACGTGTGACGCCTGCGACACGTACCTCTTGCACGGACACAACGCCCGGTCTCGAACCCAGTCCGGCCACGTCGTCATTACGTGTGACTGTGGGTCACAGTCCCGCTACCCGTACGACTGAGGATTCTTTACGACTACTGGTTTTAAGGGGCTGTCCTTGCTAAACCGTGTACATGAGTGACTCTTCTCGACAGTCGCGAATACACGACCTTGACGCGACGCTCCGCGTCGGCAAACACGGCATCGAATCCGTCGCGGACGAACTCGACGATCAACTGGAAAACACGGACCTCGTGAAGGTGAAGTTCCTCCGGTCGTCCCGGGGCGGCACAACAGCAGAGGAACTCGCTGACGACCTAGCTGAGATGGTCAACGCTACCGTGATTCAGGTCCGTGGTCACACCGCGGTATTTGAGAAATGATGCAAGTCCAGCCCCTCGCGGACCTGCTCAACGGATTCGGCGTCCCAGCCGCCGGCTCCATCGCTTCAGCGGTGGTTTTCGTCGTCGTCTTCGTCCTCGTCTACACTCTGGGGAAGGCGATTGTCCTGCCTATAGTCGACCGCTCGCTCAAGTCACGCGACCTCGATACCCACGCTCGGCGACCACTGAAAAAGGTCGTCAGCATCGGTATCGTGTTCGTCGCCATCTCTGTCGCCTTCGGGATGGCCGAATACGGGAACTTCCTGCAGTCGCTGGCAACCATCGCCGCAGCGGCGACGCTGGCTATCGGCTTCGCGATGCAGGACGTCCTCCAGAACTTCGTCGCCGGCGTGTTCATCTACACCGACAAGCCGTTCCGGATCGGCGACTGGATTGAGTGGGATGGCAACTCCGGCGTCGTCGAGGACATTAGCCTCCGTGTTACCCGCGTCCGGACCTTCGATAACGAACTGCTGACCGTTCCGAACTCGAATCTAACTGATGGCGTCATCAAGAACCCTGTCGCCAAGGAGCAGCTTCGACTGAAGTTCCTGTTCGGCATCGGGTACGACGACGACATCGACAAGGCGACGGAGATAATTCTTGAGGAGGCCCGAGACCACCCCGAGATTATGGACGACCCCGAACCGTCCGTTCGGCTGGTCGAACTTGGTGACTCCTCCGTCGGCCTCCAGTCACGCATCTGGATCGAGGACCCGAACCGGGCGGACTTCGTCAAGACCCGCGCCGAATACGTCAAGACGGTCAAGGAACGGTTCGACGCGGAAGACATCAACATCCCGTACCCGAACCGGACCATCGGCGGCGGTTTGGAGATGGCCGGACTCGAAGGCGTCGTGGAACCGGCCGACGACTGATCCACCTGGCGCAATCCCATCGCGAAAGCTCGCAACACACCGACATTTTGTGGTCTGTGCGACGCTACACGTGGTTCGGAATCTCCGTTCCGGTTCTTTCCGTATTCGTTTCCCGCAAAGCAGGACGGACACCTCACTGTTGTTCGCGTAGAAATGACTTCTTCAGATGGTACCTTTGCTGCTGACGAACCGCTCGCAGCAAGAGAAACGGCCACTGAAGGTTTGAACCGGAGGAAGACTCGCTTCGCTCGACTCCCAGGGTTCAAATCACTCAGCCGACGCTCCTCAGCACTCACTGTCGTTTGTGCAAAAGTCACGGGCGCTGAGGGATTTGAACCCCCGACGGTTTGGTCCGAAGCCAAGCACTCTGTCCAAGCTGAGCTAAGCGCCCTACGTACAATGGTATGATGACGTTATGGTTTAAACCAACCGGTTCCGCCGCGCGATGGTGCCGCAGTCAGGGGATTACTCTGAAACCGCTTCAGCTGTGTCGCTATCGGTGTCAACGGCGACCTCAGCCACGACCGTCTCGGTGTCGACGCCCCGTTCTTCGGCGAGTGCCTCAATGAGCGCGCGCTGTTCGGCCAGTTCCTGCTCCATTCCGTCGACGCGAGTATTCGTCTCGTCGACAGTGCTCCGCAAGTCCTCGAGCTGTGTCTTCAGCTCGTTGACCTTCTTGTAAAGATCCTCAGCGATGTCGGCGACCTTCTGTATCTTTTTCGCGGTGGAACCCAGTCCCATGGCCACGGCTACGGCGAGGCGACATTTCCTCGTTTCGCTCGAACGTCGCTGTTAAGACGCCGCCGGACCGAGCGACGATATGGACGACTTGCGGCTCGCTCCGACTATCGGCATCGTCGGGTGTGTTCTGTATCTCCTTGTGCTCGCAGTCCCGTACGGCCTCGTCGAAACAGCGAGTGCCGTCGGGGCGTACTACAGTTCGGGGGCGCTCTCCCCGCTGCTGCCAGGCGTATTCGCGCTGGTCTGCATCATCGTGTTGGCGGCTGGCCGCGAGGGTCGGTCGGACCCAAGCGTCGCGGCGGGCGCAAGCATCGGTATGGGCGTGTTCATCGTCGCCCTCAGTGTTCTCTGGGCAGTCACCGTCCCCGAGAGCCTCGTGCTGGGGCTGACCGAGTCAACGCTGATGGAGTACCATCGCTGGGGTGTCGTCCTCGCGGGCATGCTCATACCGGTTGGGGGCACGTGGTTCGCGCGGGCGCTGGACCTGCTGTAGGCCGGTCTGTCCACCGGCGCGTCGTCCAGCGGTCTGTGGGCGCATCCGAAAGGCCCTTATGGGGCGGCGGCGGACTTTCAGATGGACTAGGTCGGGGGCTAGGCCCCCTCCTTGCCCGCACTGTGGTCTTGAGCGGGGACCGAACACCGGGGGCGTCCGGTCTGACGGACGTGGACCCCGTGAGCTAACGTGGAAGCCTCGTCCCACGGGGACGGCGGTCGGCGTGGTCGCACCTGCAGGGGTGCGCCCACGTGGTTAAACGATGGCACTCCGCCAGGCACGGAAGTGAGCAGCGGACCATCGAACACCCGTCGCTCGTGGGGTCGCGGGGTGGAGGAGGCAAACGGGATTACCCGCGTCCGAACGCCGGGCCATCCTGGCTGTCCGTTCCATTCATACCTGCAGTTACGACCCGCAAACAGTCGTATTATATGTGTTTTCGCCGAAAGCGATCGCCTCCAGCCGCGCAGGCTTGATCCTGGTCGCTGAAGGGATCTGACGTTCCTATCGCCTGTTGAGGTACTACGGTATTAGAGATATTCGAAGCGAGATAGAGTCCAGCAGCGATCCGAAAAGGTGATTTCTAATTACCTTTCGCTATCTGCTTCTATGTTCTCGATATTCATAACTGTAAAAGGGTCAAATATAACTCAAATATGGTCCAAAATTCGATACCGGCCTAATATACCCCACAGTCTCGCATATTGAGGTCGGTTTCTCATTGAAGTGAGTGAAGACCAGAATAACTCACTGACCTCGGCCAGTATACAGCTACCGATGACGGCACCGGAGGCTACGACTCGCCGGCACTGTCGTCGGCGTCCCACTCCTGCAGTTCCGTTCGCCGGATCTTCCCGCTCGTCGTCTGTGGTAACGTCTCGGCGAACTCGATCTCGCGAGGGTACTCGTACTCGGCAAGGGTCTCTCGGACGACAGACTGGATTTCTGTCCGGAGCGTCTCGTGGTCCGGCCCGTCTCCGGACGTCTCGACGTACGCCTTGATGATTTCGCCCCGCGTGTCGTCCGGAACACCGATGACGCCGGCCTGGACCACGTTGGGGTGTTTGAGAATCGCGCTTTCGACCTCCATCGGCCCGACGCGGTAGCCACTGGTGATGATTACGTCATCTGTGCGCGATTTGAACCAGACGTAGCCGTCGTCGTCCTGCCGGGCCAGGTCGCCGGTGACGAACCAGCCCTCGACTTCCTTGGCTGCGGTTTTTTCTGGCAGCTTCCAGTACTCGTCGAAGAACACCGAACGGTCGTGAGGGCGCAGCGCTATCTCGCCGAGTTCGCCGGTCGAAAGAGGCTCAGCAACACCGCGGTCGGCGGCGTCAGGGTCCAGAATCGCCAGGTCGTATCCTGGCAATGGCTTGCCCATGCTGCCGGGTTCGGTGTCGAACCAGTTCGAGTTATTGGCGACGACGAGGTTCAGTTCCGTCTGGCCGTAGAACTCGTTGATGGTGACCGAGTCGAACGTCTCCGCCACCCAGTCGACGATTTCCGGCGTCAACGACTCGCCGCCGACGGCAAACGTCTCGATGGCGAGGTCGTACGTCGCCGTTGGGTTCTCGACGTCGATCAGCATTCGGAGGGCAGTGGCCGGCATGAACGACCGGGTGATATCGAACTCGGAAAGGAGGCTAAACGCCGCCTCGGCTTCGAACCCCGAGGCGGGGTAGCCGACAATGGTCCCGCCGTGATGCCACGTCGCGAAGAGCGTTCCCCCGAGCGCCGCGCCCCAGGCCCAGTCCGCGGGCGTCCAGACCGTCGCGTCCGGTCCCAGCCCCTGGTCGAAAAAGTTGTACGCCGCCGCGGCTCGTCCGAGCCACAGCGCGTGTGAGTGCCGGACGCCTTTCGGGGGTCCCGTCGAGCCGCTCGTGTACAGTATCGCCGTGTCGGTGTCTGGCGTGGAGTCGTAGGGTTCGATATCGGTGTTTTCCGACGCGGCGAGCACGTCCTCGAAGGCATTGACATCACCAGCCGGCGCGTCGGTTTCGATCTCGATGACGTGTTCCAGCGCCGGACAGTTGTCCCGGACCGCATCGATATCGTCGCGCACGGCTGGATCGATAACGGCGACGGTCACCCCAGCATCGTCCAGCCGATACCGGAGCGCGTCTGTCCCGAATAGGACCGTCAGCGGAACCGACACGGCTCCCAGCTTCCAGTTCGCTAGGTGTGTGATCGGGTTCTGTGGCTTCTGTGGCACGACGACGCCGACCCGGTCACCGACCTCGACGCCGAGCCCGGCCAATCCCGCCGCAAGTCTGTCCGATAGTTCGTCCAGTTCGCGGAAGGTGTACTGCTCGCGCCGTCCGTCGGGATACGCCTGTTCGAGTGCCACCCTGTCGGAGTCATCGTGTTTGTGCAGAAAATCGACTGCCGGATTGTACGACGACGGAAGGTCCCAGGTGAACTGCTCGCGGGCCTCGTCGTACCCCTCGAAGTCCGGCATCACTGTCCAGACCATGGCATACCGGTCGCCTGGGTGGCTGTTGCGTCTTTCGGTCGAACCACCGTCGCCACACCCGATCCGGCAGAACTTTCCGTCTTCCCCTCCCGACTTCACCGTGGACTCTACCGACATTCGGGAGGAATGGGCCGAGCGGTCCGGCGAATACTCTCCCGCGTATTATGCCTACTATGGAGCGGACGAGACGAGTGAGTTGGTGCAGTCAATACTCGCAGAGCATGTCGAGCAGGACGCGGCTGTGCTGGAGGTTGGCTGCAGTTCCGGGCGGCATCTCGCTGCGCTGGCTGACGCTGGCTACTCGGATTTGACCGGCGTCGATATCAACGCCGATGCGTTAGACGTCCTTGCTGAGACGTACCCCGACCTCGCAGCCACCGGCTCGTTCCACGCGATGGCTATCGAGGAGTTCGTTACAGATGTCGCGGACGACACGTATGATGTCGTTTTCTCTGTCGAAACACTGCAGCACCTCCATCCAGACGTCGACTGGGCGTTCGAGGAACTGGCACGGATCGTAGATGACCTGTTGATCACCGTCGAGAACGAAGGCGGCGACCCGGGTGAAGTAAACTACGTCGACGACAACGTCCCGCTTTATTACCGGGACTGGAACGCGGTGTTCACAGACTGTGGCCTTACCGAAGTAGATTCGACAGATGGAAAGCGAGACACTGTTCGCATATTTCAGGCGTCTGAATAGAAGTTGGAAGAGACAGGATTGTATAGAGGGTTCTCGGGGACAGAAGCTGAAAAATATACCCACTTATACGAGATTGGATGCCAAAAGGTCGAGTGTGGTTGTAAAACACAGATGGTGCGTGCAAAATCATGTGCCAATCCAGATGTGGTTTGTGGCTCTTAGAAATGCATATTAAACGGATGGTAACAGAGCGGGAGTCGCATTGATCTCAGTTCAATAATCGTGTATCGGATATGAGCTGAACTACTGAACGGCGGTCTTACACGGAACCGTACTACAACCAGCACCCTCCGTTACAGAATTGGGCTTGGGAGCGGTGAGTATGTGTCTCACGATATGCCCACTGGGATAGCAGAATAACGTATGTACGTCTGTCATCCGTAATGTTCCGTATTACTGAACGGCAATTCGCCTGAGGGGAAACAGATTGCCGGCCGACGGCAGGAAGCAGACTGTTGGCAGCACAAGATTCATGTAGTGTTGCAGTTTGCAACTCTGTATGAGGTACTACCAGCTACGTGACGGGAACTCACAGCGGTTAGCGGTCGAGACTGGGGATGGTGTGTACGATTTGACCAGCGTCAAACCGCAGCTTCGAACGTTCCGTGACCTCCTCAAGTCGGCCTCGATTGCGGATACCGCACCGGATGAACTCAGCGCCCGCCACCTTGATGCCGCTACGGTGGTGTCCGAACAGCGACTCGAAGCTACTGCTACCGATCCCGTCACCGCCGACGAAGTCTGGGCCGCTGGCGTCACGTACCAGATCAGCGAAGAAGCACGGACAGAGGAAAGCGATACGCCGGAGATGTACCTTGACGTGTACGACGCGGAGCGACCGGAGATCTTCTTCAAATCGACGCCGAATCGGACTGTCGGCCCCGGCGAAGCGGTCGGCATCCGAGCCGACTCTGACTGGGACGTGCCCGAGCCAGAGCTCGCGATCGTTCTCTACGAGGGAGAAATCGTCGGCTACACCGTCGGCAACGACATGAGCAGTCGGTCTATCGAGGGGGCGAACCCGCTGTACCTCCCTCAGGCGAAGGTGTACGACCGCTGTTGTTCGGTCGGCCCGGCCGTCGTCACGGACATCGAAGACCCGCACTCACTGGCGCTCTCGATGTCGATCCACCGCGACGGAGACCGTGTCTACCACGGGGAGACCAACACCAGCGAGATGAAACGCACCTGCGAGGAACTCGTCTCGTACTACACCGCGCACAATGCGGTCCCCGAACTATCAGTGCTACTTACCGGGACCTCGCTCGTTCCCGACGACGATTTTACGCTGCAGGAGGGGGACGAGGTCACCATCGATATCGAGTCCATCGGAACACTGAAAAATTCAGTTACGGTCGTCTGAGCGGCTATCGGCCCGGGGGTGGGACTGCGGTCCCTCTGGGAGCCGCTTCACATAGGGCTTCACAGCGTGATACCGTGCTCGGCTCTCACCTAGTTTCGATTGCGTGCCTGTGTGTCGGTCTGCTGTGGGGGATTTGCGCCGACGAAGTTATGCCATCCCTCCGTTTGACTGCACGCTCCACGGATATATCTACCTACGACAATTGGCCGGACCGTACGTGCCTCAGTGTGCGGTGGTTTGTTATCGATATGCCGTGAGAAAAACCAGTGTGCCGTAGAGGCCGCGGCTCTGTCCCAGATGTTTGAACAACTGTTTAGTATGAGGGCGTGCATGACCGGGTATGGCAAAGACCGCTCAAAACCCAGTTAAATCCGCCGAGACAACGTTCGAGGTGCTTGACGCACTGAAAGATCTCGACGGAGCCGGCGTCACCGAACTGGCCCAGTACCTCGACATCCCAAAGAGTACCGTTCACAACTATCTGAGCACGCTGGAGCAAGAAGAGTACGTTGTCAATAGAAACGGTGTGTACGAGGTAGGGCTCCGATTCCTAGAACTGGGGGCGTACGCCCGCCACCGGCAAAAGCTGTTCGAGATTGCGAAGCCAGAGGTTGACCGGCTGGCGGAAGAAACCGGCGAGCTCGCGAATATTCTCGTCGAAGAACACGGCCGCGGGTCGTACCTGTACCGTGCTCGGGGAGACAAAGCCGTGCAGGTCAAGGCCCACGTCGGAACACGCGTTCCGCTTCATACGACAGCGCTGGGAAAAGCGATTCTCGCACACATGCCGACCGAACGGGTTGATGCGATTGTCGACCGCCACGGACTCGGCGGGGAGGCCAGCAAGTCGATCAGTAGCAGAGCGGAGCTGGAGCAAGCGCTAGCCGACGTTCGGGAGCGCGGCGTCGCCTTTGACGACGAGGAGCGTCTCGAAGGGCTCCGCTGTGTCGCTGCTCCGGTGCTCAACCACGATAACGAAATTATCGGTGCGATCAGCGTTTCGGGGCCGACAAATCGATTCCGTGGCGACCGGTTCCGCGAAGAATTCCCACAGAAAGTACTGGAAGTCGCCAACGTTATCGAACTGAACGTTACCTATTCGTGACACCAGTGTTCAGAAGCGGCGAACGGTATCACAGTCTTCTGGAGGCGATAATTGAACAGTTGATCTTCGACAATAGCGCCGTACGCGGGCGGTGATTGCGGAACAGACAGACAAGGCAGGGGGTACTCAAAGTGCGTATCGAAATCGTTTGCAGCACGTATTAGCTCCACAACACGCATGAGTCCCTGCTTGCACTCGATAAATGCCAGTTCATAGCTTTGGCCGCTGGACGGTGTCCATACGTAGTATTCATGATGAGTGAACGGCTTTTCATCGCCATCTTACACCATTCGGTACGAGATATGACTACGGCCCTGACTCGGTCCCAATCTCAATAATGGATGTACTACTGTTACTCCAGACGGGACATATCGATTATGCGCTCCCTATCACTGGTTGTGTTCTAAGTAGTAGCGAAACCAACCGGCTGTATACGTAATATGTCCAAATATCGGTTTTGTGTACAATACTGCCTAATATGGCGCTATCACAGGTGCTGAAGAACCGATATTGCAAAATACATCTATAATTTTGGGCAGAGGAGATTATATTTGGTCAATGCTAAGCCAGCGAATGAACTATTCGACGATAGATCTTGCTCAGGTAGACACACAGCAGCAGCTATTGTTCCAGCAGTATCTCTCGACAAGTTGGGTTGCACAGTTACGCGAGGAACTGGACACCCAGAGCCAGCAGGAACAGTACCACGACCCCGATCGATGACAGTTCGAGCCACCGGGACCGCACGTCGGCGGACCTGATGCTTGCAACGAACAGCGTTCCGACGATGCCGACGACGACGACCAGTGCCAGATACACTGCGTTGAGCGTTGATGCCATGTGATACCATTCCACAGCAGTACAGTAAACATTGGTGGTCAAATGGCCGTCCCCACAACGGTAATGAGACTCAATCACATAGACAGGGGCATGCGTCTCGAACTGCGAATCTGTAAACACTGCTACAAGGGTGACCATGGGAACGATCAAAAGACGGCGGTGACACAGGACATGGTCGCCTGTGCGGAACAGGTCCGCGAGTACAAGGACCTCATTGGGCTCGATGCACTCTATATTACGAAGGTGACGGAAGGTGACCCCGGCGGCGCGGAAGCACTGGATGTCATCGTCGCCAGCATTGAGGGCGATCAGGTCGCGCTCTCAGATACCCAACTGGTCATGGAGGACGGCGACGGCAATATGCTTGTCTACCCGGAGCCAAAGGACATCCTCCAGGTCCTGACCCGGAACCTGAACCAGATTCAGGAACAGACCCGGCAGGACGTCGACGTCGAGCTATCGCCGGAAGGACAGGCACTCATCGCGTAGCTGCACGAAAAACGGCTCGCAGTCGGTTCAGTTCTCGCTGTCGTCTGATTCAGGCTGGCCGCCGTCGGTCTTGGGCTCGCCCCCGTCGGCCGCGGCCGGCGGTTCTCGCTCTGCTTCGAGCTGCTGTTCCCAGCGGATGCGCAAGACGTTCCCGTACATCGACAGCACGAGCCCGACACCGAGGACGACCATGCCGAGGTTGATACCGATAGTCAACAGAATGCTCGACGGGCCGCCGCCGATGGCGAGTTCGCGGGGCACCGGATAGCCCTCGTCGAAGATGCTTCCGATGAGCACGGAGACGATCCCGATGACGGTCATCGCACCGAAAATCGTCGAGACAGTTCGCCAGGACGGGGACAGCGAGAGGCGTTCGATCCCCGTGGTGTCCGGCTCCTCATCGTCGTCGCCGTGGTGCTCAGGCACCATGCTTCGGGGAATGAACGCCTTCGTCTCGACGGGGTAGAAGGCAGGGTGCATCCCGTGCTCGAAGATGTGGAACATGACCCCCATCAGCATGATGACGCCCAGCAGGCCGTGGAACGTGACGAAGGCCATTGCGGCCGCTTTGGTCTGGAACATTGCGGCGAGGCCGGTCTTACTCCAGATGAGCAGCCCCGAAATCGCAAGCAGGGTCAGCTCGATGGAGAAGATCGCCACGACACCTTTGCCAATGTAGGACAGCAACGGGACCTCATCGGCCTTGTAGCCGGCGAACTGTCGCGCGCTCGGGTGGCGTTCGTCGGCCCGGCCCAAGACGAACTGGATGTCCTGGATGAACGCATCGACGTCGTCTTTCGCCGGGAGGATTTTCGAGAAGTTGCTCCGGCCGGTTGAAGAGATAATCTGGAGCGTAATCCAGAAGATGACGAGTGCAACCAGCCCGATGCCGGTGATGCGGTGGATTGCCGTCACGCCTGAGGCCCCGCCCATCAGCGTCAGCATCCACCACAGTTCGTCGTTGAACATGATGGCGTAGCCGGTGAAAAACAGCAAGAACACGTCCAGCCCCAGCAGCGAGTGGAACAGGGTCGTCACACGCGTGAACTTTCCGTGGTCGAGATTGCTCATGCGCCGTCACCCCCCTGTCTGTCGCCACCGGTCGGCGACCCGCCGTCGGCCGCGACGGCCTCGTTTGTGTCCTCACCCGGTTCGCGCATCTCACCTGCCAGCCGCTGGAACGCCGCCCAGTGGATGAACACCATCACGAGAATGAACGCACCGAGGATGACGTCGGCCGCGTGGATGAGCGCGATGAGGAAATCGAGCGCGGGGATGGTGTTGCCGAACACCCAGTCCGCGCCGATACCGCCGCCCTCGACGCTCGGGTTGACCCGGTACAGCGATTCGTAGCCGAGTCTGAAACCCTGTGCCCAGAACAGCGCCAGCCCCGCGACAGCGAGGCCGACGGCCGCGCTGACGAGCACTGAGACGCGGCTGTAGCCGTTCACCTCCGGAAGGTCTTCTGTGTTCGTCATTGGAACTCACTGGCGTCCTCGCCAAAGATGATGTCCATAGCCACGTCGTTGAAGAACGTGCCGCTGTCCCTGTTGTCCAGTTCGTCCGAGATCTGGGCCGGCGTCCCGACCAAGATGGCGTCGGTGGCACACTCCTCGGCACAGGCCGGCCCCTTGCCGACGTCCTGGCGCTCCTCACACATGGTACACTTGTCCATGTTGCCACCGCTGCCGACGAGATTGGCGACCCCCTCGTCCTCGCTAGGGAACTGCGGCGCGCCAAAGGGACACGCCGAGAGGCAGTACTGGCAGCCGATACAGAGGTCGTCACGGACCCGTACGAAGCCGTTTTCCTTCGAGATGAGCGAGTCGGTCGGACATACCGAGACGCACGGCGCGTTCGAACAGTGATAGCACTGCATCGGCACCGCGGTTTCGCCTGGTGACTCACCTTGGCCCATCGCCTGGCCGCTGCTGGCGTTGAGCCCTGATGCGGCCTCTTGGCCTTCGAGCATCGTCGCGATACTGATTCGCTGTTCGTCTCGTGGGACGTCCCACGTACGCTTACAGGAGACGACACAGCCGCCACAGTCGATGCACGCTTCGACGTCCGGGAAGATACGCGCATCCTCGCCGGTACTCATCACGCCGTCGTGCATCACTTCGTTGCCTGTTGACATACTCAGCTCACCTCATTGCACCGTCGAGTTGTCACGGACGTCGAAGTCCTTCTGCGTCCCGACGTCGTTCTCGTCTTGCGGGAACGTGAGGTCGAGGTCGACATCCATGTTGAATTCGTTGATTACTTGCTCAGTCGCCGGGTAGACGCCGACCATCGACACCTTCGTCTCCTGCATCTGTGTCTCGACATCGTATCCACGTGACGTGATCGCGTTCGCGGAATCTCCGATCGCGTAGGGCACGTGCCCGTCGGGGTACTTGTCCTCTAAGCTCTGGCCTTTGAACACGCCACCCCAGTGGTACGGCAGGAACACTTCCTGTGGGTTCGGTCGGTTCGTCACCCGCGCCTTCACCAAGACGGACCCGCGGTCCGTCGAGGCGATGACGATCAGGTCGCCGCCGTCAATGCCCAGGTCCTCCGCCATGTCCGGATGGACCTCGGCGTACATGTGCGGCTGAAGGTCGGCGGTGTGGATGTTGTTCCGCGTCTCCGCACCGCCGCCCTGATGTTCGACCTGCCGCCCGCTGGTCATGATCGTGTCCAGATCTGGCCCATCGTCCTGATTGTGGATGATGTCCGTGGCCCGTTCCTGCTCTTCGAGGTTGTTCTGGTCAAGCCGGTAGAAGTTCCGCTGCTGGCCGTTCGCCGGCCACTCGTTCAGCAGTTCCGTGTCCGGCCCCTCGATGGGTTCGCGGTGCACCGGCACCTTGTCGAGGAAGCTCCAGACGACGGCCCGTGCCCGGCCGCGTCCGGTTGGCGCGTCGGGCTGTTTGAAGTCATACTGCTCGTAGAACTCGGGCTCAACGCCTTCCCCGATCATTGTTTCGAGGTACTCGTCGAACACCGGGCTTCCGGTGTCAGGGTTGTTCAACGCCTGCGCGGCGGTGTACACCGACTCCTGATTGTCGAGCGCGTACTGCTGTGGGATGGTGAGTTCGTCCGGCTGTACCTCCTGAGTCGGGTCGACGAGGCTCTGTGGTGGCGTCACCTTCCAGCCCGGGTACTCCGGAATGCCGTGGATCATGCCGTCCGCAGCCGTGTCGGCGTCGTCGGCCCATTGGGGGTTGTACGGCGCACGAGTCAGATCAAGCGCGTCCTCCTGACTCTCGTATCGGTCGCCGACTGCATTGAGCGTCTGCTGCATCGGGTAATCGTCGTCTGTCGGCATCGCGTCCCAGTCTTCCGGGGTCGGTGCCGAGACGCCCCAGCGAGTCCGGAAGTCCTGGCCCCCGTTGTTGGGGTCCAGGTCGTCGTTCCAGATGATCGGGGTGCCCGGATGGTCCTCGCCCCAACAGGGCCAGGGGAGCATCCAGTACTCGCCGGCGACAGGCGTTCCTTCGGCTCCCTTGAGGTCCTCGTTGGAGAACGCGTAGTCGTACTCTAGGTGTTGCTGGAGCCGTTCGGGCGTCTGTCGGTAGCCGATGGTGTTGGTTCCGAGGTTGAACTCGCGGATGACGCCCTCGTATGTGGATTTGCCGTTGTAGAGCTCCGAGCCCGCGCCCCAGTCGAAGTGCTCGCCAAAGCCCAGATAGCCAGCCAGTTCCTGCATGATCTGGAGGTCGGGCTTGGAGTTGTGCGCCGGCGAGCGGACCGGTTCGGACCACTGGACCGACCGGTTCGTGTTGGTCAGCGAGCGGTAATGCTCGTACTGGCTGGACGCCGGTAACAGCAGCACCGGCGGGCCGTCCTCGTAATCCGGCAGCACGCTCGCAACCGAAGGGAACACGTCAACGACGACCAGCAGATCGAGGTTCTCCATGCCCTCTTTCATCTGCTCCATCTCGCTGATGGAGTTCGCTGAGTGCCCCCAGAAGACCGCGATCTTCGTCTGGTCGGGCTGGTAGATCGGCGTTTCCTGATACCGGTCTTCCTTGTCGAGGGCAGACTCGAACCAGCGGGCCACAGTCAGCCCGTTCTGGAACATCATCGAGTTCTCTGCCGGGTTGTTCGGCCCGTGGTCGGCGTTCGGCGGCAGCGAGTCCGCGTCCTCACTCCCTTCATACGTCGGACTCTGTCGGACGTACTTGTCCGGCGGCATCAGCTCGAACCGGTTGTACATGTCCGCAAACGACGTGTCGCCGCTGGTCTCGGGGGTTCGGTCCCAGATTTCAGCCCACCACGACCAGCCCCCCGCCGACAGACCGTAATATCCCGGCAGGATATGGCTGGCGACCGCGAGGTCGGTCGCCCCTTGGACGTTCGCGTGTCCACGCATGACCTGCAGGCCGCCGCCGCTCCTGGCCGCACTTCCGGAGGCGAGACTCGCCATCGCGTACGAGCGGATGTTCTGGGTCCCGTTGTTGTGCTGGGTCCCGCCCATCGCCCACTCGATCTGGACGTGTGGTCGGGCCTCGTCAATCATGTCAGCGATGCGCTCGATGTCCTCGGCGGACACCCACGTGATTTCCTCGACGGTTCCCTTGTCGTACTGGTCGAGTTCCGCGTCGACGTCTTCCCAGCCCTGCACGCGGTCAGTGAGCATATTTTGGCCGCTTTCGTCCGCGTCGGGGTCCATCGCGAGCCCGTGCTTGTCACGGAGTTCTTTGATGATCCCCATCATCAGGGCCACATCGGTGCCCGGACGGAACCGCATGAACTCGTCGGCGTGAGCCGACGTCTTCGTGAATCGTGGGTCCAGATTGAGGATGGTCCCGCCGCGTTTCTGCCCTTCGAGGATGTGCTGCATCGCGATGGGGTGTGCCTCAGCCGGGTTCTGGCCGATGATGATGTTCAGGTCGAAGTTCCGGTAGTCCTGAACGGTGTTGGTCATCGCGCCATAGCCCCAGGTGTTTGCCAGCCCCGTGACTGTCGTGGAGTGACAGATCCGCGCCTGGTGGTCGATGTTGTTCGTGCCCATGAACGCCGCCAGCTTCCTGCTGGCGTAGGCCTCCTCGTTGGAGTGATGGGCGCTGCCGAGCAACATCACACTCTCGCGGCTGTGCTCCGCGTCGACGTCGACAGCCTCGTCCGGCGAAGTGTCGTCGTCGGGCCACAGCGCCCGGATGTCTGTCGCCAGCCGGTCGTACGCTTCGTTCCAACCGAGCTTGCGCCACTCCCCGTCCTCCTGTATCATCGGGTGTTTGAGACGCTTCTCGGAGTGTTCGGTCTCGTAGATGCCGGCCCCTTTCGAGCAGAGTGATCCGGCGTTTATCGGGTGTTCATGCCATGGTTCCATGCCGACGAAGGAATTCCCCTCCCGCTCACCACGGAAGCCACAGCCCACCGAGCAGTAGTTGCAGATCGTCTTGGTCAGTTCCGTGTCCGTGTCTGTCCCGTCCGTTTCCTCGCCGTCCTCCTGAAGTGCCCGACCAGCGCCGCTGACGCCGAGGGCGACCCCGCCCGCGAGGGCGCTCGCCTTCATGAACGAGCGCCGGTCGAGATCCAGTGAGACCGGTTCCTGTTGTGTACTCATCGTGAATGGTGCCCACCCATTACCGGTGCTGTCCGTGTTTGCCACGTAATCTGGTTTGTCATTGTCTGTCTAGACGTGGCACAAATTCGATGTCATCCATGATAAAATGTGACATAGTTAGGTGTCATAATCCCTGTAATTTTCCGGCCGTCCAAATATTTGGGGTTGAATTCATGAACAGATGTGTGAACACTCCGCAAGGTCTATTACTGCGACAGGATTTTGCATGATTAATGAATACAGGCGCCTTCGTGTGTTCCTGTGGGGGATCGTGTGACATCGACCTCGAAGCGGCACGGGACGGTGTCGATGACGTCGATGTCGTGGCCAGTTCCGAACTACTCTGCCAGGACGGCTTAGCCGGGATGTCACAGGTCATCGAGGAGTACGATCTCGATCAGGTCATCGCGACAACGCCAGAACCGTCATGTCAGGACCGCATCCGCGGGCTTGCCGACGAGCACGACCTCCATCCCGAGGCGTCGGTGTTTGTCGACCATCGGGAAACCAGCGCCTGGGTCCATGACGAGGCATCGGCCACTGACAAGACGGCCCGCCTAATCAACGCAAAACAGGCCGGCCTCCGCGAGGAAGCACCGTCACGAACGGTGTCGAAAGACGCCGGGAACCGCGTCGCTGTCGTGGGCGACCCCGGCGCGGCGCGGTCGCTGACTGACGACGCCGACGTGACGTTCATCGCGGACGGGCGGGACTTCGCCGACGTGGAAGGGCTCGGCGACGTGACGATGGAGCGCGGGCGCGTCGTTGACATCGATGGCTCCTACGGCGAGTACGAACTCACACTGGAAGCCCGCGTCACCGATGACTGCATCGACTGCATGGACTGTGTGCGCGAGGGGCCAGACGGGATGGTGACGGAGTTCCCTGTCGACATCCATCCGGACGCGCCCGACGGCGAGTGGACGAACATCTGTCCGACCGACGCTATCGACCTGAACGGCGTTACCCGCACCGTTGAAGTCGACCAGGTCATCTACCCCGGCGGCCGCGACGACGCCCGCGGCGGTCGATTGGGCTTTTACACCGGGCCGGTCGACGCCGGCACCATCGCCGCAGTCGAATCACAGCTGGGCGGCATCGAGAAACCGCAGTTCCTCGACCTCGATATGGATGTCTGCGCGGCAGGTGCGTCCAGCCAAGAAGGGTGTACGGCCTGCGTCGACGCCTGCCCACACGGCGCGGTCGACCGGCCGACTATCGATTCAGTCGAGTTCGACGAGACCGCCTGCGAGAACTGCGGAGCTTGTACGAGTGCCTGCCCAACGGGTGCAACACAGCTCCGTGAGCCCTCGAACCGACGGCTCGCGCGCGAAGTCGAGGCACTACTGCAAGACGATTCCGACGAGAGCTTGCTCTCGCGGGGCGACAGCGCAGGTATCGACACTCAGGTCATCGCGTTCGTCTGTTCGGAGTACGCGATGGAACGCCTTCGAGCGCACGGTCGCAAGGCGGTGCGCTCGGGCGACCTCGACTACCCGCCCATCCTCCCCGTTTCCGTCAATTGCACGGACACGGTTGGCGAAGCACACGTCATGCACGCGCTCGCGGCCGGCGCGGACGGCGTCGCCATCGTCGGCTGTGGCGGCTCGTGTCTGCACTCCGGCCCGGACCCCAAGCAAGAGCTGGTCGACCGGCTCAATCAGGCGACGACCGACCTTGGGCTCGGTGACCGGGTCGGCTTCTTTGCGCCCGAGGCCGGCAACCCCGAGGCCTTCGTCGAGTCGCTGTCCGGGTTTGTCGAGTTCGGGCTTGACGAGACGCCGATGCCGGCCGGCGGCTACGAGGCGACCGGCCGAAGCGACACGGACCGTGAGGACCCTCGCCCCAACCCCGATTTCGACAGCCATGGCTGGACCCTAGAGAGCGTTCGGACCATCCTCGAACACGTCGAACCCGAACGCGAGGTGATTCGCGGGCTGAAAGACTTCGGGGTCATGGACGTCAACGACGCGTGTACGCTGACACCAACCTGTACGAACCTCTGTCCGACCGATGCCATCCAGCGGACCGGCGAGGGCGAGCTGGCGTTCAACCACGCAGATTGCGTCAACTGCGGTCTCTGTGAGGAGGGCTGTCCAGAGACGGCGATTACGATGCACGACGGGCTGGACCTCTCCCTGCTCCCCGAGAACAGGGGCGGCGAGGCCTGGATAACCGTCCACGAGGGCGATATGCTGGAATGTGTCCGCTGTGGGAAACCGTTCACCAGTGTCGCCTCCGCCGACAAAATCGAGGAGGAGGTCGGCGACCAGGTCGAGGGGCTGGCTCCCGACGCCGACCACTCCGTCTTCGAGTACTGTAGCGACTGCCGGAGTCGTCTGCTGTTCGATCATGGGGAGAAGCGATGAACGACGCAGCCGTCTACGAGGCCCGCCTCGAACTGGTGGATTTCGTCATCGACGTGTTCTGGGACGTGCCCGAGGAAGCGTTCGTCGAGCGGCTAGTGAGCGGCGAGGTGCAACTGCCGGAAGATTCGATCAACGACCAGCTCGACGAGGGCTTCGAGATGCTTGCGACGTGGATCGACGAGAACGCCGACCGGTCGGTTTCGGCGGTGCAGGACGACCTCGAACGGGAGTACACGGACCTGCTCGTCGGCCCGCGGCCGCCGGTGTTGCCCCACGAGACGAACTACCGCGAGGACACGGAGTTCATCGGCGAAGGACTCGCCGAGGTTGATGCCAGCTACGCTGCGGCGGGGTGGGCACCGCCCGAGGACTACCCCGAAGAGGACGACTTCGTCGCCGTCGAGCTGGCATTCCTGCGGTATCTCATTGAACGCCAGCGCGAGGGCGACGAGGAGACGGTCGGCTACGAACGAGTGTTCATTGAGCAACACCTCAGCGAGTGGGTTGTCGAATTCGCTGACGAGATGCGCGACGAGGCCGATGACGGACTGTTCCTCGCAGCGGCGCTCATCTGTGAAGGGCTCGTCCGCTTCGAGGACGAAATCGTCGCCCAGATCGGGTAGCGGGGCGGCTACCGGATTCGGAGCACGAGCCCGACGCTTGCGATGAGCCCGACAATGATCAGAACCTTTACAGCAGGCAGCAGGAATGCCATCGCCTGTTCCATGAGAAAGAGCGACCGCCAGGAGTTGACCGACCGTGCGATGACCGCGACGGCGCCCGCGCCCGCGACCAGCACGCAGAGGAGCGTGGCCGAGGCCGCCGCGATGACACCGAATGGGTTCACATGCAGTCGCTCACGCATCGGGGACCACCCGTCGACCGACGACGAGGACCACGAACAGCGGAACGAGGACGACTAGCAGACGGCTGACGAACAGCCCGATGTAGCTGATAGTCGATTTGAGGTGAATCTGCCAGTGCCAGCTCCCCTTGAGTTCGGCGATGAGGCCGATTGTACCGACGACCAGCAGTGAGAGTGCCAGCAGCGTAGCGAGGGTGTAAACCAGAATTCGGAGATAACCGAGAAGTGACACGGCGGTCAGCCGGGAGTTCGATTGCTCGGTGGCCATCAGGTACCCTTTCCGGTCCAGTGCTGCTGATAGACATCGTACGTGATGACGGCGAGAACAACCAGCCCGACACCGAGGACCGCCGCGCCCATGTCGGGTGGAAACGGGAGGTCCAGCCCCGATTCCGCATGCATGAGTATATTTAACATGGGTCGTGGTACGGACTGACAAGTAAAAAACCGTTATGACCTGTTCTTCTGCGACAAAGTTTTTCTCTGCGTACCCCTACCCTTGTAATAACATACCATGCCTTCGCGCCGCGGGCTACTGCTCCGGCTCTCCACACTCACCGGAGCGGCCGGTCTCAGCGGCTGTTCATCCCTGCTAGCCAGGCAAGCGGAGTCGCCGACGGGTGACCTCGACCCGAACCCGCGGGCCAACGAACTCCCGATACGGCAACACGCCTGGAACGAGCGCCTTCGAAGCGATGCCGCTGGCAACGACCTGTTGCCACGTCATTTCCGACTGTTCATGCTCGACCTCGACGACGAACCATCTGACGCGGCCGCGGAGACCGTCGAACTGGCGATGCGAACACTGGAAGACGCCTATGAGTTCAACAGCGCAGGGCTCCTGCATATGCTCGGATGGGGGACGAGCTACTTCGACACCTACGGGTCGCTTGATTCGTCCCCGATACGCAGCCCGCGGGTTCTTTCCCGGACAGACGATCCCGATCTACAGGCTTTCGACGCAATGCTCGTTCTGGCGAGCGACGTTCCGTCGAATCTCGCCGCCGCTGAGTCGGCGATGTTCGACACGCGGCCGACGCTTGCGGACGCGGAAATTCAGGGCCGACTTGGCGACGTGTTCTCCGTGGCAGACCGCCGCGGCGGTTTCATCGGCGGGGGACTCCCGGCCGCCCACGCCGACGCGGAAGGCGTCCCCGCCGATATTCCCGCGGAATCGTATATGTTCTCGGGCTTTTTCGCCGGTCGGTCCGGCACGCAGGCCAGCGAGGACCGCATCACCATCGACGACGACCCCTACGCCGGCGGGACGACGATACACCTCTCACGAATCAACGAGGCCTTCGACAACTGGTGGGAACTCGCCCAGTCTGACCGCGTCAAGCGGCTGTTCTCGGCGGAGTTTTTCCCGGAGGACATCGACAGAGGTGACCTCCCCTTCTCCGACATGGTCCGTGAACACGCGAGCAGCGAGGGAGCGGTCGGCCACTTCGAGAAGGTGGCCCGCGCCCGTAAGGACGGGGAGCCGGTTCTCCTCCGGCGCGACTTCAATACGATTGACGGCGGCCAGGCCGGGATTCACTTCCTCTCATTACAGGAACGCCCGCGTGACTTTGAGGAAGTCCGGGACGCGATGAACGGCTGGTGGCTCCGCGAAGAACACGAGGAACTCCGGGACCGGCAGAACAACGGCCTGCTGGAATTTATCGAGGTTGCGTCACGCTCGAACTTCTACGTCCCGCCGCGTGACAAACGGGCCTTCCCGGCCCCATAGCTGTTGCTCACGTGAGAGTGGGGCCACGAAAATAGTACAAGACCTGACGCCGATAGCGTTCACTCCTCGTCGTCGTCCGTTGTCGTGTCGTTCTGGTTCACGTCACCTGGCCAGACGCCGTGGTCCCAGACCTCGAAGTTGTTGAACGTCTCTGTCGCACCCTTAGGTTTCCACTCGCTTTTCTCGTGTGACATTATATATCATCTGTCGCAGTGGCCGGGCTTAAGTTTTGATGCCGTCACTCAGACGGCGTTCCCGGTGGTTTCTGCTCGTCCGTCACTTCGTCAAGGAACGCGTTGGCGTAGAGGTCGACGTGCATTTTCAGGACCGCGCTCTCGTCGACTCCGCTCTCTTCGGCCTGTTGACGGAGTAACGTAGCCAGTTCCTCGGTTGGTTCGTACCGTATCTCGCGACCGTCGACATTGAATTCCACGTCGTGGGACTGTGAGACGAGGTGCTCGATCTCCAGCAACGCCTGCTCGACTTTGGTCTCCATCGCCTCGTCAATATCCTCTAATCGCCGGTCGGCCCACTCTTGGGCGGCCTCATACAGCCGGTCACTCACCTCGAAGGTAAGCGTCAAAACGACACCCCCTCGCCCTCGAACTCTGGCGTCCACAGCGTCGTTTCCTCACACACTGGACACTCCTGTCGGCGCGGCTTCCCCTCGAACGCCGAGAGATCTATCATCTGGCCGCATTCCTCGCAACTGTAGTAGGTCATTCTTCGGATGGCGGCCACGACTGTGGGGCCGGGTCCGACTCGGTCATCTCGGAGTACAGGACCACGAGCGCTCCGAGCACGGTGGTCAACACCAACACCCCAGCGATGCCGCCCAGCGCGTTCTGGCCGACAAACGTCGCTGTGCCGGTCGCGAAGTCGATGGTCGACGCGACTTCGAACAGTGTCAGTAACAGCCAGACGAAGGCACCCAGTACCACGAATGTGAGTATCTTCGACTGTTGGATCGCGGTTCGAAGTGTCATTGTTGATCGTGTATGACAATGACCAGCAAGCACTATAAACATACGGCGTTGGTCATCGGTCATCGTGAAGGCCCGCGACCGTGGGCATAGAGGTATGCGACTCCGATGAGGGCGTATGCTCCGCCGAGACCAGCAAAGATCGTATCGCCCTGTCTGGTCCCGATGAACGCCTGAGCGAGACCGACGAGAACCATCGCACCGCCGATCAGTCGCGCTCGGGCGGATTCGTTCATGACAGCTGTTGCTCTGACAGGGCACATAATTATTGACGATAGGGGCACCTAACGCTCTGTAGCACTCACTCCGTCGCGAGGTCCCACTCCGCCTTCTCGGCGGCGTCGGTGAGCGGAATGAACTCCCACCCTGTCCGGTTGGCGATCGGTTCGTCGTCCGGGCGGCCGACGAGGACCATCCGCTCGGCATAGAACATCGAGTGTTCGTCGATATCGGCGAGCCGTTCGGCCGGTTCTTGGCCAGCGCCGCTGAAGAAATCGGCGTCGATGCCGTGGTCGCGCTGGAACTTGTTGATAACGAATGCATCCACGTCGCCGATGATACCGACCCAGTCAGCCCATCCCCTCGCCTCACGGAACACCAGTTTCGGGTCGGCGAACTGCCGGGCCGCGTCGTAGGTCACGGCCATCGTCATGTCGTCGATGCCGCCGCCGTGCGGGCCGCTCGCCTCAACAGACTCCTCACCAGCGGCGGGGTCCTCGGCGACGTTCGAGGCCGGGTCAGTGTCGGTCGCGGCTGCGCCACCCGCGCCGCCGCTGTCTGTCGGAATACCGACCGGCTTGTCCTTGTTCTCCCGCGGGACGTGGGGAACCGCCTGGCCCCAGGGTCCGCGCTGGCGGCATCGCCGTCGTTCCCCTCGATATCAGTGTCCGCGTCGGGACTCGTACGTGCAGCCGCGTCGAGACTCCCAGTCTCGGCGTCGCTGTCGGGCCGCACCGACATAGTCCCGGGGTCCGGTTCATCCTTGGGGTCGCCCTCGTCGCTCCAGAACCAGTCGCCCCGATTCGGCGTCTCTTCCTCGTCCTGTACGTCGAGTTCGTCGAGGTCGATTTCGTCTGTCATTCTCCGAGTGTCGTGTCCGCTGATATTGTTGACTGGTCGACGGCGTCCACGAGACCGAGTCGCTCGATTGTCTCAGGGGTTGGCCTGCCGTCGGCGTCCCAGCCCCGTTGACTGTAGTACTCGTCGAGCATCGCATCGAAGGATTCGGTGTCGATTGCCGCGCCCGCGTTCGGGCCCGAATCGAGCGGTTCCTGCAGTTTCGCCGGCAGTTCGTCGTCGGCTCGGGAAACGCCCTCGCGGACGTTGAACAGCCGCGTCAGCGTCCAGACCCGCTCGCCAACTGTCGCGAGGTCGCCATCCGTGTCCAGTCCGACGGCGTCGAGCCATTCCGCGCCGAGGTCGTCGAAGGCGTCGCCGACGAAGTCGTCCACGACCAGACACCATAGCACCGAGCGCTGGTCCTGTTCGCGGATGACGGCCGTGGCCGCCCGCTGGGGGCTCCAATCACCGTCGAACCCTTCCTGCTCGATGGGGAGCGCCCGCCGGTGACAGGCTCCGCGGTCACTGGTCGCGTACGCCAGCGCCATACTCCGTGCGCCGCGGGGGTCGTACGCGGGCAGTTCCATGGCCTTGACCGTCGGCAGGAGGTCGTCCCCGCCCAGGCGGGCCGAAGCTGCGTCGACGCCGTCGGCCAGGGCGTTGCCGAGTGTCGTTTCCCGAGCAACGATCTCTTCGAGGAGCGCCCGCGCGTCGTCGGGACTCCCGTAATCGAGCGATTCCGCAAGCAGGCCGGCGTCGCCGGCTTTGATCGCCCACGCGACGGCGCTCCCGGCGCTGATGAGGTCGAGCCCCAGTCGGTTGCACGTCTCGCCCAGCGCTGCCACGGCGTCGAAGTCGTCGATGCCGAGCCCGGCACCGAGGCTCATCGCTGTTGCCCCACGGGGCACGGTCTCGCCATCTTCCGTCTGGACGCGGAAGCCGCCGGGACTGTCCGCATCGTCGTACTCCCGGCCCGCAGCAAGTTCCTGTACGGCCTCTATCCCGACGCTGTCGGCCCCCTCGAACTGGCCGTCTTCCCAGCCGCGGGTCGAGAGCGCACCGATCGCATTGGCGAAATCGACCGTTTCGACGGTCCCGCTGGCGTGCAGCCACTGGCCGGTGTCGCCCTCGCGGTACCGCTTTGCGTACTGCTCTCGTAGCTCCGCGAGGTCCGTCGGCGGCTCACCCCGGACGACGACGGCCTTCAGCCGTTTTGCACCCATCACCGTTCCAGCACCACCCCGCCCCGCGTGGTGTTCGCCGGCGTCGGAAGCGATCGTCGCGAACGCGACACCCTGCTCGCCCGCCGGGCCAATACACGCCACTGCAGCCTCGGGGAACGCTGCGTCGGTTTCGGCCGTATCCTGCCCCCACGTCTCGGCAGGTTCGACCGTCGCGTCGTCGTCCGAAACAACGAGTTTGACCGGCTCCGAGGCACGCCCGGTGACAAGAATCCCAGTGTGGTCCTGCAGCGCGCCGGCCAGTGTATCCGGGAACGTCCCGCCCGCGTATGAGTCGAGGAAGCCACCTGTCAGGGGCGACTTTGTGACCGCCGCGTAGCGCGTCTCGCCGGGGAGCAGCCCGGAGACCGGCCCGAGCATGAACAACAGGACGTTCTCGGGGCCTAGCGGGTCGGTACCGGCGTCGAGTTCATCGTACAGGTACCGAGCGCCGAGCCCCTTGCCGCCGATAAACTGGCGACGCCAGGCCGCCGGAACCGGACAGCTCTCGACCGACGCCGACGACAGGTCGACGTGGAGCATTCGGTCCCGGTTGGCTACTGTCATCATACCTCACTCTTCGGTCTGTCGACTAAAGGATTACCCACAGCACCAAGCACCTTTCTGCCAGACCCGAGAAGTCGGGGTATGCGCGCAGGTGTCATCGTCGCTGGCGGCCGGTCGACGCGGTTCGGCGACAGCGACAAGGCCGTCGCCGACCTCGCTGGGACGCCGATGGTCCGACGCGTCGCCGACCGCCTCGGCGGAGCCGTCGACGAACTCGTTGTGAACTGCCGCGAGGACCAGGTCGAGGCCATCGACACGGCGCTGTCGGACTACACGCTCGACCCGATGTTCGCGATCGATGAGGACCCCGACCAGGGACCGATGGCTGGCATCGCGACCGGATTGGGAGCCGTCGACAGCGAGTATGCCGCCGTGGTGGCCTGCGATATGCCCTTTGTCGACCCGACGTTCGTCGACTACCTGTTCGAGCAGGCGGCGTCCCACGAGGCCGCAGTTCCGCGTCCGGACGAATGGTTTCAGACGACACAGGCGGTGTACCACGCCGACGCGATGTACGACGCCTGTCAGCGAGCACTGGAGCGCGGTGAGCACAAAATCGTCGAACCGTTGTTCGACCTCGATTACGTCGTCATCGAACGCGAAGATGTGCTCGAACGCACCTCACTGGAGACGTTCAACAACCTCAACACCCGCGAGGAGTTCGATGCCGCGGCCGAACGGTTTTGAACGAGCGGGGCCGGTGTCGGCTCGGTCTCAGACGACTGCTACCAGCGGGTCGTCGCTCCGCATCTCAGCGAGGACGACACGAGGCACGTCGGTTCGGTTGTGAATGGCCTCGGCAATGGCCCGCGCGCTCGTTTCGAGTCCCGCGTCATCGACCATGTTGAGCAGCGGAACCGCGGTCGCGTTTGCTGGCACGTCTTTCAGCCCACCCTGCTCGTGGGCGAGGACCGCGGCGACGTCCTGCGGTCGAATCTCGTCACCACGAGCGAGCCCGGTAATCGCGGTAACTTCGTCGACCCGGTGGACGATGTCGTCGGTCAAAGGTTCGCCGACGACGTGCGCGCTGGCGATCGGTACGACTGTCGATGCCGTCGAAGGTAGCTGTGGCTCGCGGTCGCTTGGCGCTTTGAATTCCCGCATCCGCGCACCGTCGGCTTTCACCAGAATCGGGTGCTCGGTGTCAACCAAGTCGGCGACGGTCGCCGGGTCGTAGCCGCGGTAGCGGTCCGGGCGCTCCTGGGCCGGCACGACGCCCAGCGGCCACGCAGACGCCGCGTCGATGGCTGTCCGTGGGGCTTCCGTCACGACGACCTCCTCGACCCAGCCGTCGAAAATGGGAATCCGGACCGTTGCGGTGACGACGGCGTGTTCTAGTCGCGCTGCGAGCGTTGCCATCGTCGTTTTCTTGCCCCCAGCGCCAACAAAGCAGATGGTCCCGTGTCGCGCGTCCAGCGCATCGACGATGTCCATACGCAGTGCACGGCGGTCGTCTGATTAACCGTTACCCCAGTGTGCCCGATGACAGAACCGGATCAGTCACGTCATTTAAGAGGCTGTGCTGTGAACAGTTAGCAAGGATATGCTCGAAGACGACTTCGGTCGCGAGGTCTCCGGTGTCCGCGTCTCCCTCACCGACCGGTGTAACTTCGACTGCGTCTACTGCCACAACGAGGGGCTGGGTGACACGCGGGGCCCGATGGAGGCACAGGACGACGAACTCACGGCCGATACCATCGTGGCCTTCCTCGAAGTCGCTGCCGAGTTCGGCGTCGACTCGGTGAAGTTCACCGGTGGTGAGCCAATGCTCCGGGAGGACCTAGAGGAAATCGTCCGGCGCGCCCCCGACGAGATGGAGGTGTCGATGACGACCAACGGCACCTTCCTCCCCGGCCGCGCCCCGGACCTCGTCGACGCAGGTCTCGAGCGGGTCAACGTCTCGCAGGACGCCCTCGATAGTGAGGCCTTCGCCGAACTGACCCAGAGCGGGGCCTACGACCGCGTCCTCGAAGGCGTCGAAGCGGCGCTGGACGCCGGTCTCGAACCCGTGAAGCTCAACATGGTCGTCTTCGAGCCGACCGCGGGGTACGTCCCGAAGATGGTCGATCACGTTGCCGAGAACCCCGGGCTCCAGCTCCAACTCATCGAGTACATGCCGGAACTTGCCGGCCACCCGGAGTGGGCCATCGACATCGACCGCGTCCACGACTGGCTCGAGGACCGCGCCGACAAGGTCGAACATCGCGAGATGCACGACCGCAGGCGCTACTGGATACACAGCAGCGACGCGGCGGTCGAAGGCAGTGGCCCCACCACATCGCTGGCCGCGTCTGACGGTGGGATACGGACGGAACCGGTCAACAACCGCAACAGCGGGATGGTCGAAATCGTCGACCCCGTCGGCAACGAGAACTTCTGTGCGAACTGTCATCGCGTGCGGCTCACCCACGACGGCTACCTCAAGGGCTGTCTGAACCGCAACGATGACCTGCGTGACATCGGCACGACCAAGGAGTCGATGCGCGCCGCGTTCCGCGAGACGGTCGACACCCGCGTCCCCTACTACGGCGAGTACATGGTCGAAACCGAGGACGGCGAGTGGGAGATAAACGAGGAGTACATCGACACCGACGGGGACCGTGCGCCCTACGAGTACTCGGAGTAGCGGCCGCCGCGGGCAAACGCTCTTACTATTCCGTCGTGAAAACCGCGCAGGATGAGTTTCACGTTCCGCGAGCAAACGACAATAACGCTCTCGTGGAATGAACTGACCGGCGCAATCGGGGACTCGGCGACGGTACTCCCAGTTGTTGTCGCCGTCGCCGTGCTGACGGAGCTCTCGCTCCCGGTCATGCTCGTCTGGTTCGGCGTTTTTCAGGTCGTCTGGGGGCTGTACTACGGCGTTCCGATATCGGTAGAGCCGATGAAAGCCTTCGCCGCGCTGGTCATCGCCGGGACCATCTCCACTGGCGAACTTGTTGTCGCAGGGCTTTTGATTGCTGTCGTTCTGCTCGCGCTCGGAACGACGCGGTCGCTCAAAACGGTCAATGAATACGTTGACGATACGGTCGTTCGGGGGGTGCAACTCGGGGTCGCGCTGGTCCTGCTGGAAACCGGCATCGGTCTCGGACTCAACGACCCGATACTCGTGGCTGTCGCCGTTGGCATTGTTGCCGTTCTCGCGCTCCTGGGCCACAGCGGGCAGAGCGCCTTCGTCGTCTTTGTCCTCGGAGCCGCCATCGCCCTCGCGGAGACCGGGATTCCGACGCCGGCCGTTCCAGCGGTTGACGCCATGTTCATGCTCCCAAGCATGACACTGTCGGCACAGACGGGCGAAGCCGTCCTCGCACAGATAGCGGTCACGGTCGGCAACGCCGCCCTCGCCACGTCGGTTCTGCTCGCCGATTATTTCGACCGGGACGTCTCCGCGGACCAGCTTTCGAACAGTATGGGGTTGATGAATCTGGTCGCGGTCCCTTTCGGTGCGTTCCCGATGTGTCACGGGAGCGGCGGCGTTGCCGGGAAGTACGCCTTCGGGGCCAGAACGCCCGGCGCGAATCTGATACTCGGTGCGGGCTACGTGCTGACTGCGTTCCTCGCCGTTGGCGTCATATCGGCCTATCCAACGGCGCTACTTGGGGTCATTCTGGTACTGATCGCGCTCCAGCTGGGCTGGACCGGAGTTTCCAGAACGGATGACTTGGCAGTCGTTACGGCAATCGGTGTCGTCGGCGTGCTCATCAACCTCGGTCTCGCGCTCGTTCTCGGCGTGCTCGTCCAGCAATTGCGTGCCCGACTGTGACTCAGTGGCTGGGCCCCCACACGCTTGTAGCAGGAGCCCGAAGTGTCGACCGATAAATGCGTCCCGCAACGGAACTAGAGAACCTGCTCGGAGAGGCAGAGTCACTCACGATTGTCTGTCACAACAACCCCGACCCCGACTGTCTGGCCAGCGCGCTCGCGCTCGGTCGCATCGCGGCTGCCGTCGGCATCGACGAACGACGCATCCTCTATAGCGGCGAGATATCACACCAGCAGAACCGATCGTTCGTCAATCTGCTGGAGATGGACATTCAGGAGTTCGATACAGCCGACGTGATGGACCGGGACCCTTCGGAACTACTCGCCTTCGTCGACCACTCGATTCCAGGAGCGAACAACCGGGTCCCAGACGATGTCTCGGTTGATATCGTTGTCGACCATCACCCCGCCGAGGACATCGCGGCCAGGTTCGTTGACCACCGTGTTGAGATCGGCGCGACGGCGACGATACTGACCGAGTACCTCCGGGACCTCGACATCGAACTTGATGACCGCCTGGCGACGGCGTTACTGTTTGCCATCCGGCGGGAGACGCTCGGATTCCTGCGCGGCGTGACGCCGGACGAGTACGGGGCGGCCGGCTTTCTGACGGACACTGCCGATTCTGACCTGTTGCGACAGCTCTCATCGCCGTCTATCAGCGGCGCGACCGTCGACGCTATCGCGGACGCAATCGGAAACCGGACGGTCCGCGGGTCGGTGCTGATCTCACACGTCGGTCGGACGCCCGAGCGGGACGCCCTGCCGCAGTCGGCTGACTATCTGGCGACGCTCGAAGGCGTCGAGACGGCCATTGTCTTCGGCATCGTCGAGGACACGATCCAGCTCAGCGCCCGCTCGACGGACTCCCGGGTCAACATCGGTGACGTTCTCGATAAGTCCTTGGGCGATGTGGGGAGCGCAGGGGGACACCGCGAGATGGCCGGCGGCGAAGTACCGCTTGGCATCTTTGCCGATTACACGAGCGACGACACCGTGCTTGTCGATATCGTCGAGCAAGTGATTTCGGCGCGGCTGTTTGCCGGATTGAATCTCTCAGAAGAGGACTGAACCGCCGTCCGTCGTTCAGGACAGCCGGAACGTTTCGAGGTTCTTCGGGTTGTGGGTCCGCATGTTGAACTTCTGGTACAGCGCAGAGGAGAGCTGGTTCGTCGTGGACGCGTCGCCGTGGACACAGAGGATCTTCTCCGGTCGCGGGTGCATCGTCTCGACGAACGACTCAAGCCCCTGTCGGTCGGCGTGGCCGGAGAAGCCATCGACCGTCTCAACGTTGAGCCTGAGGCTCACCCGCTCGGCGCGTGGCCCGCTCGTGTCGCCGAGGGTAATCTCGTCCTGGCCACGCTGGATCTGGCGGCCAAGAGTTCCTTCTGCCTGGTAGCCGACGAAGGCCATCGTGTTGTCCGGCTCGCTACCCAGCAGCCGGAGCCAGGACATCACGGGGCCGCCGGTGACCATCCCGGAGGTGGTCAGGACGATTGCCGGTTCGTCGTCGGCGATGTCCTGTCGCATCTCGTCGCCGCCGTCGACCTGTTCGAACTGCTCGGCGAGGAATGGGTTCTCGTCCTCGTAGAGAATGCGCTGGCGGAGGTCGTCCCGGAGGTACTCCGGATACGCGGTGTGGATGGCTGTCGCCTCCCGAATCATCCCATCGAGGTACACCGGCATCGTCGGAATGTCGCCCTTTCGCATCGCTTCTTCGAGGACGAGCATGAGTTCCTGGGACCGCCCCACGGCGAACGCCGGAATCAGCACCTTGCCGTCGTTCTCGTAGGTCTCGTTGATGACGTCCCTGAGAACCCGCTCGGAGTCAGACTGGTCAGTCTGGTAGTCGTTTTTGCCGCCGTAGGTCGACTCCAGCACGAGCGTCTCGACCCGCGGGAAGTCGTTGACAGCGCCATCGAGCAGACGGGTGTCCTTGTAGTGGATATCTCCGGAGAAGGCGACGTTGTACCGCCCCTCACCGATATGGAAGTGACACACCGCCGAGCCCAGAATGTGGCCGGCGTTGTGCATCGTGAGCTTGATGTCCGGCGCGATGTCGGTGACATTGCCGAACTCCAGCGGAATCGTGTGTTTCAGCGCGTCTCGGACCTGCTGGCTCTCGTAGGGCGGGGTGCGGCCCTCCTTAGAGGCCACGTCGAGGTAGTCCAGTTGGAGCAGGCCCATCAGGTCTCGCGTCGGCGCGGTCGTGTAAATCGGCCCGTCGTAGCCGTACTTGAACAGGATAGGAATGAGCGCGGAGTGGTCGAGGTGTGCGTGTGTTAGGACAACGGCATCGAGGGAATTCGGCCCCGCGGCGAGCGCCTCGGGCGCTTGGAGGTACGGGACCTCGCCCTCGGCGCCCGGCTTGTCGCCACAGTCGATGAGAATGCGGGACTCCGGCGTCGAGAGGATGAACGCGGCGCGCCCGACCTCGCGACAGCAGCCGAGCGTGGTAAGCCGAACCCAGTCTTCGTCGCTCGTGGTGGGACGGTTGATTTGGCGACCGACGCGCTGGAGGATGTCCCGCCGTTCTTCGCGTTCCTGCTTGAGGTAGTTCCGGACGTTCGAGACAGTCGAAGACTCCATCGGTGGCGTCCGGACGACTTCGGGCGTCCACCCGACAGAGGCGGAGATCTCGTCCAGCGTCGCCCCGTGACGGCCAATGACGCGACCGGGCTTTTCCGCCTCGATAAACACCTCACCGGTCTGCCGATCGAAATCCAGATTCTGGACACCGGCGTCCTCTGGAATCGTCTGCGTGATTCGAGACCGGGCTTCGTTTGGCGGGACGAGGGCTTCCTGCGTGGGGCGAACGTTGATTCGTTTACGCAGCGTCTGTGCGAGGTTTCTGACGATGCCGTCGCGGTTGGCGACCGTCTGCGCGTCCGGCGTGTAAATAACCAATTCCGGTCCCTCGAACGCGACGGATTCGATTTCGATGTCGTCCGGTGTCTCTTCTTCGACCTGTGCTTTGATTCTATCAAGTGTCTCGTCTGCGGAACTCATAAGTTTGGAGATGGAGGCCCGATAGCCGTCGGTAAAACCACGGCTCTCGACTGCCGTTATCTAGCGGGAGTGCAAGCATGGTAAAGAACCTTTGCTTGTCTCGCTATGTCACTGTAGAGTCGTGTCTCGGCGAGAACCGGCGAATTTTAGTGTGCGACTGCGAGTTGTATTTGTATGGGCTTTGGTAGCTACGATGAATCCGAACAGAAGGACAACGACGTAGACGCGGACGACAGCGAGGGTGTTGCGGTCCACGAGAACGACCACGACGGGTCGGTTTCCTTCGAGACAGAGGCGACCACGAGCGACCTCGTCGACAAACTCGGCGACATGAAAGACGAAGACGAGGAGTAACCACGCCGCCACTTCCGGCCGAGCTTACTGGCCGACTTTTTGTGCAAGTTCGCCGCGCTCGTCGAGCTGTTCGAGGATGTCACTGCCACCGATGAACTCCCCGTCGACGAACGTCTGTGGAATCGTCTCACGGTCACTGTGGCTCTCTAGCGCCTCTCGATAGGCATCGGTGGCCTTGAGCACGTCCACTGTCTCGATGTCGTCGCGGTGCTGTTGCAGCAGTGCGAGGGCCTTCTTCGAGTAGCCACACTGTGGCATCAGCTCGTTACCTTTCATGAACAGCACGACCTCGTTGTCCTCGATGACGCTGTCTACCTGGTCCGTGACCTCTTCTGGTGAGAGTTCTTCGGGCTCGAATGCCATACCATCACTAATGGGGTCGGGAATAAAGACGTACCGACGGGGTGAGCCACGCCGCCGGGACTTGACTACTCGGCTTCCTCGGGCGTCAGCGTTGTCAGCTCGATAGCGTGAATGTCGCGGGTGAGATGGTCCCCCAGCGCGTCGTGGACGAGCTGGTGCTGGTCAACCAGCGATTCTCCTTCGAACGCTGGCGAAACCACGCGTACGGCGTAGTGTTTGTCGTCGTCGGGGTCCCGTGGTGTGGTGACCATCGCCTGTGCTTCCGGAAGCGTTTCCTCGATTAGTTCGGCGACCGCATCTTCGTCCATACGCGCTCTGAAGAGAGCGGCGGGCAAAACAGTTGGCGTCGCGGCCACCGGCTGTCAATCTCTGCCGGCTGAACCACAGGTGTTTGTGCCTCGGGTGCGTAGATCGAATATGAGCGACGCAACGCTCGTCTACGACGACGACTGCGGCTTCTGTACGTGGTGGGCGGACTTCATCGACGAACGGTCCGATCTCGAAATCGTCGGCTTCTCTGAGCTCGGCGACGACCTGCTGGAGCGACTCCCAGACGACTACGAGTCCTGTTCGCATCTGGTGACCGAGGAAGACGTGTATTCCTGCGGAGAGTCCATCGAAACCGCACTTACATACACCGAGCTTGGGAAGCCTGCGCGGCCGCTGGTCTCGTTCCTCCGGCAGTTCGAGGACTACGAACGGTTCCGTGAGCGGGCCTATCGACAGGTCGCGGATAACCGTTCGAAGTGGGGGAAGGTCATGTCGAAGACGCCACCAGCGCGCAGAAATAATCCGGACTGACGCCACATATAGCGGACCGGCGGACACCGTTCTCACATCGAGCAGCGTAGTCCGCGACAGCCCTCCGTCGACTCACCCCATCAGTTGCTGGTGGGTCGGTTTCATACAGCGATCCTGAACGACCTGACGGCCGGCCGCCTCGGCGCGTTCGACGGCTTCGTCGTCGTGGATTCCAAGCTGAAGCCAGATAACGGCGTCGTCGTCGCGTTCCAGAGCCGCGTCGACGATGTCGCTGACCTCGTCGCTCGGCCTGAACACGTCAACGATGTCTATTTCGCCGGGGATCTCTGCCAGTGAGTCGTAGGCCTTCTGCCCGAATATCTCGTCCGCGAAGGGGTTGACCGGAATCACTTCGTACCCCTGCTTGCTGAGGTACTTCGGAATCTCGTGTGCATCCTTGCCGGGGCTGGTTGAGCACCCAACGACGGCGACACGGTCACGTTCGAGGATCTCTCGGAGTTCGGCGTCCGAAGTAACAGGCATACACGAAGGTTTGTCGGGCAGCAACAAAAGGGATTGCCTGCTACCTACTCTGCGGGCTCGTCGGCCTCTGTCGGTTCCTGCAGGTAGGTCTCGCCCCACGCTGCCATTTCGGTGATCACGGACTCCAGTGACTCCCCGTGTTCGGTGAGCGAGTAACTGACGCGAAACGGCTGTTCGTTGATTACTTCGCGGTCGACGAGCCCCTTCTCCTGCAGGTCTTCGAGGCTGTCAGAGAGCACTTTGGACGAAATTCCATCGACGTTCTCTTTGAGTTCATTAAACCCTGAGGGGCCGTTATCAAGCAATCGGTGGATGATAACGGGGTGCCACTTCTTCCCGATAAGCGACGCCGTCGTGGTTATAGGACACCAGTCCTCGCCGGCACACCAGACGGAGAGCTTCTCCGGTGAATCGCTCATATCTTGTCGGGATTTCGGTCGCTGTCGGCTAATAACTACCCCTGTGCGGGTAGCCGGAATCCATCTTTTGGAACCCACAACGAGAAACTCAGTCCGATATCGCACACTGACACCTGCCCAGAACTATCGGTCTCCGCGCCAAGGTGTGTCCCTCACCACTATTTCCTGTGGCGCGGTTACGCTAGGAGCGAGTAGGCATATTTTTCTCCGGTTATTCAGTGCATTCTTGTATGGTTGCAGTCACCGTGTGGAACGAAAACCATCACGAACGGGCGACAGGCCCGGCCAAGGCAATGTACCCCAACGGGATCCACACGACGCTGGCTGAGGCGCTTGCTTCGTACGGCCACACCGCTCAGACAGCGACTCTCGATGAGCCAGCCCACGGACTAACCGAAGAGGTACTCGCCGAAACGGATGTGTTACTGTGGTGGGGCGATGTCGCGCATGACCTTGTCAGCGATGCGACTGCAAACCGCATCGAGCAGGCCGTCCGTGACGGGATGGGATTTATCCCGCTCCACTCAAGTCACGAGTCGAAGCCGTTCGAGGTGCTCATGGGGGACTGGCACCCTGCGCTGGCGCGAAGAGGGCGAGCGCGAGTCCGTCTGGTTCGTCGAAACGAGCCATCCCATTACCGACGGACTGCCCGAGGAGTTCGAACTCGAACGTGCCGAGATCTACGGAAAGGGGTTCGATCTGCCGATACCGGACACCCTGGTGACTGTAAGTTGGTGTGACGACGGCACAGTGTTTCCCAGCGGGTGTTGTTACTACCGTGATGCAGGACGGATATTCTACTTCCAACCCGGCCACGAGACGTTCCCAGTGTACCACCAGCCAGTCGTCCAGAAGCTCTTGCACAACGCCGTTACGTGGGCCGCACCAAATGAGCCCGGCCGCCCCTGCGCCGGACAGCCCTGACGAGCAGTACAACCGTCGTAGTGCATATTGGCCCCGGCTGCCCTGTCCCCTGTTCAATTGACCTACTGGAAGCGACGGCCTGAATCAGTGCATAGACGATTAGGAGGGGTTTTCAGGAACAGTAGGAACTGTTTTCGCCTGTCAGGGTGAGCGAAGGCGACTGCAAACTTAGGAGCCTGAGTCACGACCGTGAGTCAGTATGCGAGGACAACAGCGGAGCCGTAGACCGATTCCAAAGGGTTTGTATCTAATGACTTCGGAGAGTGCCCTATGACAGAGAACGTGGTCGTGCTCGGTTCGGGGTATGCCGGCGCGGGGGCAATAAAGAGTTTCGAGGACGAGCTAGACGGTCAGATGGACGTTGATGTTACGTGGATTTCTGAGACGGACTATCATCTGGTCCTACACGAGTCCCACCGTTGCATCCGGGACCCGAGCGTGCAGGAGAATATCGCCATCCCCGTCCACGAAATCAAACAGCCCTCGACCGCATTCATTCAGGACGAGGTCGTTGGTATCGACACCGACACCCAGGAAGTGGACCTCGCCGACTCCGATGCTGTCGAGTACGACTACCTGCTCGTTGGGCTGGGCTCCCAGACGGCCTTCTTCGGCATCAACGGCCTCGAAGAGCACGCGCTGACGCTCAAGAGCCTCGACGACGCCCTCAAAATCCACGACAAGATCCAGCAAGCCGCTCGTGAAGCCTCCACAAACGACCCGGCGCAGATCGTCATCGGTGGCGCCGGTCTCTCCGGCATCCAGACCGCCGGCGAGGTTGCCGAATTCCGTGACGAACACAACGCGCCAATCGATATTCACCTTGTCGAAGGTCTCGACCAGGTCCTGCCAAACAGCGACCCGGAACTCCAGGGCGCCCTTCGCAAGCGTCTGGAAGCCGCCGACGTGAACATCAAATGCGGGGAGTTCATCGGCGAAGTCGACGAGGAGACAGTCTATATCGGCGACGAGGACGAACTGGACTACGACGTGCTGGTCTGGACGGGCGGCATCACCGGGCGCGATTGCATGCAAGAGGTCGATCTGGACAAGGACGAGCGCAACCACCGCGTCCACGCGGAAGGGAACTTCCAGACCGAGGACGAACACGTCTTCGCGATCGGCGACTCGGCACTGATCGACCAGCCGGGCGACCAGCCCGCTCCGCCGACCGCTCAGGCCGCCTGGCAAGCCGCCGAAGTCGCGGGCGAGAACCTCGCTCGCGCCGTGCGCGGCCAGCCGCTGAAGACGTGGACCCACAAGGACAAGGGTACGGTCGTTTCGGTTGGCGAGAAGGCCGTCGCCCACGACGTGGTGAACATGCCGATCGAAACCTTCGGCGGGATGCCCGCGAAACTGCTGAAAAAGGCTATCGCCGCCCGCTGGATCAACGATGTTACTGGCGTCGGTCGGGCCGCCAAGGCCTGGCCTGACATGTAGAAAGGACCTTTTTACCTCGTCGCCCTTCCTCGCGCCGCCGGCGCTGCGGGAGGGCTCTCTTCTCACGGGCCGGATGGCCCGTTCGCACGGCCAGCGGGACCATGGGTCCCGCTCGGCTCGCAAAAATCTACGCTAAGAACGACCTTCTCGCTCCCGCTGGTCGCGAGAAGTGAAACCGCGCTCGCTCTGCTCGCGCGGTATGCTGTGTCTGCCGCTCTCTCCATAGCCACTGGCATATGCTGCCCTCTGCAGGTCGCTACCAAGCAGACTCTAACACACCGACAATATCCCCTCTGGTTGGCTCCAGCCCCGGCGGGACGTTCGCCATGAAGTCGTCTTCAAGGACGGCGTCGGCGACTTCGGGAAATTCCTCCCGGTCGGGGCCGGCTACGTCCCGGAGTTGTGTCGGCAGTCCGAGCGTCGTCACCACCTCACTGACTCGGTCAACGACTGCAGCACCGGGGTCGTCAGTATCACCGACGCCGAGTGCGTCAGCCAGGAGCGACCGCCGACCGTCGACCTGCTCGAAGAGGTACGAGAGCGCGTGCGGAGCAATGACTCCGTGGGCCGCGCCCTGCTGGACCTCGTATGTCCGGGTTAGTCCGTGGCCAAGGGCGTGGATCAGCGAGAGTGTCGTCCCGTCGGCCCGTGAGATGCCGTACTGGACGAGCATGATTCCCTGCGTGATCGACTGATACACCCACGGGTCGTCGTCATCGTTACCGAACGCGAGCAGGCCTTCTGTGAGAAGACCGAGGCCGCGCGACGCTGTGGCGTCAGTTATCGGGGTTGCGTTGGCCGCGTACAGCGTCTCGGTGCCTTTGTCGAAGCCGTTCATCGCCGACGCTGCGAGGACCGACCGCGGCGTCGTCGCAATCAGTTCGGGGTCGTAACAGGCGGCAGCAGGCATCAGCTTCGGATCGCCAACACCACCACTGACAGGCTCGTTCACAGTGCAGGTGTCAGGTGCGGCCGTGACCCCGGCGACAATAGAGAGGTCAGCGCCGGCCAGCGTTGTTGGGACGGCGATAATTGGCGGCAGCTCTGCTTCGGGGACAGCTATCGTTCCGGAGTCGACAAACGCCTGGCCGACAGCGGCCGAGTCGCGGTCAGTCGCCGCGAGGACGCTGATGATCTTTGCCACGTCGAGGCTGCTCCCGCCGCCAACGGCCACGAGGCAATCGGCGTCAGCCTCGCGGAAACGTTCGAGCCCGTCGTAAGCAGTGCCGAGCCGCTTGGCTGGCGTTGTTTCGGCGAAGATACCGGCAAGTCGGTCACCGAGTCCGTCCCGAACAGGGTCCATCACGGCCGGCGTCTCACCGACGGTAGTGCCACAGACGACCAGCGCGCGGTCGTAGCCCTGCTCGTCCAATTCCGCACCCAGCGACCGCACGGCGTCAGGGGCGTATCGGAGCGTCGCGGGGTCGTACTCGAACCGAAACGGGGCCTCAGGGTCGTTGGCAACCGGTGTGTCAGCCATCGCTGTGACCTATTCAGCCTTGCTCGTCTTTAGCCCTTCAGGTTGCCAGAGCCGCCAATCGCCACGACTTGCGCTTTCGGTGTCACCTGCAAGCGCGGGCACGTGGCAGTCCATTGCAGGACGGTAGCGTATTCTTGACGGAAGTCTGCGCGTTCAAGCCGATTCCGTCACTGCGGTTCCATCCCAGCCATCCCGCTAAGTAGTGGGTCGAGGTCCTTGAGCGCCTCGGCGAGCGCACCGACGCTGTCTTTCTCCTGTCGATCCGGGTTCGCGAGCACCCGAACCGGCTGGGTCCCGAGCGGGACGAACCCGAGGTCGAGTTTCGCTGCCGTGGCGCGAAGGCCGAGACCCACGTCCGCATCAGCTGCTAGGACCTTCCGAGCGGGGCTCTCGTGGGCTTTTGTCGTGAGTTCGTACCCATCGATAGCATCGATAACTTCGGTGCGGCTGACGCCCCGGTCCTCGCCGAGGGCATCAAGCGCGTCGTCGAAGCTCCGGCGCAGTCCGGAGGCGGTGTCGCGGTTGACGAAGCGGTAGTCACCGTCGATGAGGTCGCTCAGGCCGGCTACGTCAGCATCGGCATCGACGACCAGCCCCCACTCGCGCCGCCAGCCGCCGATGTCGGCCGCGTCGTGGTCATTTGCGGCCGGCCCTGCGACGACGGCGACATCGGGCACGCCGTTGCCGAGACGGCGGAGTCCCTCGGTAGACCCGAGCGGGAGATACCGCGGACGGCCGATCGTGTCGAGCAGGCGCGAGAGGAGCGGGTCGTCCTCACCCATTCCCAAGAGCGTCGGCGGCCTGACTGCCGGAGAGAACAGCGTCACGTCGACCGTCTCCCCTTCGGCAAGGTAGTCCGTCCCCGGCGGTACGTCGACAAAGCCGTCGGCGTCGACGAGGCTCGTCGTCGCGCCGCTGCCCTTGTCGACGGGGTAGACCAGCAGCGACCCCGTCTCGTCCTCGACCAGCCCGGCCGGCATGAGGCGCCTGCGCCCCTCGCCGTAGCGTTCCTGAACTGCCATCGTGCCAGATACCGTTGCTGTCTGTGGCGGGTCCCGACCAGCGGCGTCCCGAACTGCCGGGGCGACGAAGGTCTGGAAGATGGTCAGTGCCGACACTGGATACCCCGGCAGACCAACGTACGCCGAGTCACCGATAGTGCCCACGAGCATCGGCTTGCCGGGTTTGACAGCGACGCCATGGAGCCTGAGTTCGCCCCGCTCCTCGATGACGCGATATATGACGTCGACCGCGCTGGCGCTGGTCGACCCTGACGAGAGGACGAGGTCGCACTCGTCGGCTGCTTCGTGGAGCAGCCGCTCCATCTCCTCGTAGTCGTCGCCAGCGTGTGGATACATCACCGGGTCACCGCCGGCCTCCGCGACCGCGCCCGCCAGCGTGTAGCTGTTCACGTCGTAAATCTGGCCGGCGGCGCTGTCGAGCGGGTCTCCGGGACGGACGAGTTCATCACCGGTCGAGAGGATGCCGACCTGTGGCCGGCCACGCACCGGGACCTCGTCGACGCCCAGCGCCGACAGGAGTCCAATTTCGCGCGGTGTGATGCGCGTTCCGGGACCGAGCGCGCGCGCCCCAGCCGCGATGTCCGCGCCGGCGAGCATCACGTTGTCTCCGGGTGCGACGGACGTGCGTATCTCGACCCCGTCGTCAGTCTCGGTCGTTCGCTCGACCATCACGACGGCGTCCGCGCCGGGGGGCATCACCGCGCCGGTCGAGATTTCGGCGAGTGAACCCGGCTCAACGGTTACGTCGGGCTCCTCGCCCGCGTGGACCTCCCCGGCGACTGACAGCGTTACCGGGTCAGCCTCGTCAGCCCCGAAGGTGTCTCTGGCGTGGACGGCATAGCCGTCCATGCTCGCGCGGTCGAACCCCGGCACGTCGATGCCGGCGTCGATCCGCTCCGCGAGCACGCGGTCGCGGGCGTCCGCAAGGGGAACGCTCTCAGGTTCGGGGTCGACGTCGAGGCCCGCAACGACCTCGTGTGCCTCCTCGGGCGAGGCCAGATCGCGGAACTCGCGGCGGTCACTCACTGTGACCACTCCCAGTCCTCGACGGCCACGGTGTTACCGGCGTCGTACCCCTCCACAGATTCCGGCACGACGACCCAGCCGTCGGCGAGCGCGACGCTTGAGAGGACGCCCGACCCGCTGGCCCGCGTCGGCGTCGCGGTCGTCTGCTCGCCCTCGTCGTGTAGTTCCACCCGCGCGTATGTTCGGGTCCCCGGCTCGCTGGCGATTTTCCGCGTCAGTTCGGCTTCGGTCGTGGGTGGGTCGGTCGGCGGGAGGTGGCCGGCCCGCCGGAGCGCCAGTCGGAGGAACTGGACTGCGTTGACGATGCAGGCGACCGGATAGCCCGGAAGCATCAGAATCGGCGTCCCCTCGGCTACGCCGAGCGCCACCGGGTGGCCCGGCTTCAGCGCGACGCCGTGGACCAGCACCTCGCCGATTCCGTCGACGACCTCCGGCAGCAGATCGCGCTCGCCGACGGAGGACCCGCCGGTCGTCACGACGAGGTCATGGTCCAGATCGTCCGTGATGGCGGCCCGAAGCGCATCGATGTCATCAGTGACGATGTCGCGGTACGTCGCGTCGCCACCCCAGCGCTCGACGTACTGCGTGACGGTTTGGCCGTTCGTCTCGATGACCTCCCCCGGGTCAGGGTTGTCCTGCACCAGCTCTTCCCCGGTCGGAATCACGCTGACAGTCGGTCGCTCGTACACCTCGACAGTGTCGTTCCCGACAGATTTCAGCAATCCGAGGTCCGACGGACGGAGCCTGTGGCCGTCCTCGTACAGCGTCTGCCCTTGCTCCACATCCTCGCCGACAGGGGCGACGTTCTCCCCGCCAGCGACCGCATCGAACACCGTGACACTGTCGCCGGTCACCTCGGTCTCCTCAACAATCACGACAGCATCGGCACCCGCCGGGAGTTCGCTGCCCGTGTGCACGCGGGCCGCTGTGCCCGTTGTCACCGCCTCATCGACCCGAAGTGATGCCGGGGACCGCTGGCTCGCGCTGAACGTGTCTTCGGCTCTGACAGCGAAGCCATCCATCGCCGCCCGCCGGTAGTGGGGCACCGCTCGCTCGGCAGTGATTTCACCCGCGACGACGCGCTCGTCGGCATCGCGCAGCGGGACACGCTCCGTCCGTCCGTGTGGGGACACTGCGTCCAGCAGCGTCTCCCTGGCCGTCGTTACCGGGGTTCGGTCCTTGAACCCGGCCGACTTCCGGGACTCGTTGCTCATATGTGTACGAATGGCCGGCACACCAAAAAGCTCGCCAGATTCAGGGGGCTTCGGTCGGAAGCGAACGTATGGCTGAGTCGGACCTGCGCTGTCGCCTCTGCGGGAGCGAACTCTCGACAGGACTGGTTGCGACCGACAGCCGGCACTGCTGTCTCAACGCCACTCCTATCGCTGGGACCTGCCCCGAACACGGCCCAGTAGGGCCACACCACGCTGTAGAAGATTAGCCGGGCCGCGCGTCGCGGAAGTTCAAGTACGGGAACGGGACCACGCCTCAGTGTGCTTCCGGGACTTCCTGCCGCTGACCCGACAGCGACGCTCGCCCTCCTCACAGCGATCGGGGCAGGGGTCGGACTGGGAACGCTCAGCGGGCTCGTTCCGGGGTTACACGCCAACACATTTGCGCTCTTGCTCGCCGCGGTGGCGAGCAGTTTGCCCGGGCCGCGGCTCTACGTCGGCGTCGCAATGCTGGCGGCCGGCGTGACACACACCTTTCTCGACGTGATTCCGGCGCTGGCACTGGGTGTGCCCGACCCGGCGATGGCCGCCAGTGCGCTGCCGAGCCACCAGCTGGTCATCGAGGGCCGCGGTCGGGAGGCGCTTCGCCTATCGGCGCTGGGGAGTGGGCTGGCCGTGGCGTTTGCCGCCCCGCTCGCGGTTCCGCTCACGCTCGTAATGAAGCGTGTGTACCCGCTACTCCGGCCGTGGCTGTCGGTGCTACTCGCTGGGGTCGCCATCCTGCTCGTGATCACGGAACGTGGCCGCCGCCAGCAGGTCGGCGCTGCGTGTTCACTCACCGCCAGCGGGCTGCTCGGCATCGGTCTGCTAAATGCGCCGGTAACCGGCGCGTTGCCTGTGTCGGACGTACTGGTCCCACTGTTTTCGGGGCTGTTCGGCGCACCGGTGCTTCTGGCGGCTATCGGGGGAGAGGGCGTCCCGCCACAAGCCGACGCGACTGTGACGACGCCGCGGCGAACAGTCGGCGTTCTCGCGGGTGTCGGGACCCTCTGTGGCGGCGCTGTCGGCTACATTCCGGGCGTCTCCAGCGCCATCGCGGCCACACTGGCACTGGGGCTTGTCGCCGAGCGTGGGCCACGGGCGTTCATCGTGACGACGAGTGGCGTCAATACGGCGACGGCAGTCTTTGCACTGTTCGCGCTCATCTCGCTCGGGACGCCCCGAACCGGTGTCCTTGTCGCGCTCGACCGGGCCGAAGTCCCGCTGATCCTTCCAGCGCTGCTCGCCGCGGTCGCCATCGCTGCCGTCGCTGGCGCGATACTCGTCCCGACACTGGGCGACCGGTACCTCCGAATTGTCGGCCGACTGGACCCGACATACCTCTCGTTGTCGGTGATTGCAGTCCTCGTCTGTCTCTCCGCACTCTTCGCCGGCCTCGTTGGTATCGGAGCGTTCGGAGCCGCCACACTGGTCGGACATCTCCCGCCGCGGTTCGGGTCCCGCCGGGCGACCCTGATGGGGGTGTTACTCGTCCCGCTGGCGTTATAGGTAGTCTCGCTGGCGGAAATGAGCGAGCAAGATACCGACGACAATCGCCATCCCGATCATCACCGCGGGATAGCCGAACGCCCAGCCCAGTTCCGGCATATTGTACGGGCTGTCGGCGAAGTTCATCCCGTAGACGCCGACGACGAAGGTCAGCGGGATAAAAATCGTCGCGACGACGGTCAGCACTTTCATCACCTCGTTTGTCGACTGGGACACTGTGTTCAAGTATATGTCCCGCGCCCCCGCCACCAAGTCGCGGTAGGTCTCGGTCAGGTCGACAATCTGGACCAGATGGTCGTACACGTCCCGGAAGTATTTCTCCGTCTGTGGCTGAATCTGTGTGGGGTCGCCACGGGCGAGCACGCCAATCGCCTCCCGTGCCGGCCAGACCTGCTTGCGAAATGACAGCAGGTCGCGCCGGACGTCGTTGATCCGTTCGAGTGTCTCGATATCGGTGGAAGTGGTCACTTCTTCCTCGATCTGTTCGATATCAGTCTCGATCTCGTCCAGCAGATCGAAATACGCGTCAACGATGACATCGATGACCCGGTAGGCAGTAAAATCCGGGCCACGATGGAGGAGTCGTTCATCCCCGCGGCCGACAGCGTCCATCACGCGCTGGACGGACGGGACGGCGCCTGTCGACAGCGTTACGACCCAGTCGGAGCCGACAAACAGGCCAAGCGACGTTGTTTTCACTTCCTTATCGAACGTCGTATCGCCGGGCGTAAGCGACGCAGATTTGACGAGTACGAACGTGTAAGCGTTGAACTCCTGGACGTTCGCCCGGACATCGTTCTTGATGTCCTCGATAGCCAGTGAGTGGAGGTCGAAGGCGGAACTGACGGCCTCGACCTCATCGGCGGTCACGTCGGTGGCGTGAACCCACGTCGTTCCGTCAGCCGTTCGGGCGGCTGCTAGGTCCTCGTGCTCTATCGCCTGGCCGTCGGCGTACACCACTGCGGAAATCACGTCGTGCCCTCCGTCGGCGCGGCGTGGCCGACGGCAACCACAGTCAACCCAACCATCACCGCCGTCACTGACACAGACCGGCCGGGATAGGCGACGCTCGTCCCGACGGCGTAGCCGACGATGCCGGCAAGCGTGAGCACCACTCCGGCGACAAACAGCCGATTCATGCCTCCGTCATCACTGGCCCGAAAGAAAACAGTGTCCCCGCAGTCAGTTGCCCGAGTGCGAGAGGCCGCCGAGCAGCGTATCGACGCGCGGCCCTTCGCTGTCGTCAAGTCGCTCAGGGTAGACGGCAACGGCGACGACCACGTCGCCCTCGTGTTCGAAGCTCGTGAGGTGGATCAGGACATCGACATTCTGGCCTTCGATAGCCGTCGTGCCGGAAAACACAGCCACCTCACGGGACTCGCCCAGCGCTTCCACCGTGCGGTTACGCTCGGACTGAACGTCATTGATCTGGTCGTTTCGGCTGGCGACTTCCTCGACGAGGCGTTCGTTGGACCAACTTGCGGCGGGGTTCAGTGTCTGTCCGGCCACACTGGCGCTGGGCGTCGAGAAGACGATGAACCGGCCAGCGTTGACCTCACCGACCGGCCCGAGGTCAAGGCCGCGCCGGTACTGTCGGATGTGGTTCGTGACGCGGATAGTCCGCTCCTGACCAGCGACGGTGACCGTCCGCTCAATTGTCTGTTCGTCTGCCATTGACTGCTCGTAGCCGGTTTCATCGAGCGCACTGTCGCTGACTGTTGCCGGTGCGGAGTCGAACTCTACCGTCTCTCCGGTTATCAGGCCGGTACAGCCCGACGAGACGACGAGTATCCCGACAAGAAACATGAGTATCCCCTTTCGCATTGTTGTCCCTACACTGTGTCCAATATATAAAATACATGGCCGTTCAAGGTGTTAGCCGAACTACAGAAGGCAGTCGGTACGCGTTCAGAAGCGATCTATTTCCGCTTCAGAGCCGATAAGTTGGCCCATCGTCGGTGTCCTGCACCTCGACACCGAGCGCTTCGAGTTCGTCCCGGAGTTCGTCAGCGCGCTCGTAGTTTCCAGCGTCCCGTTCCTGCTCTCGGATGGCTAGGACCAGGTCGACAACATCACCCGCCAGCGATACGTCACCGCTGCTGTCGTCGCCAAACGCCAGTCCGAGGATGCCGCCGCCGAGTTCCTCGAACACTTCGACGGTGTGGCGGAGCCCCTGGTAGTCCCGTTGCTCGTGGGCATCCAGGTGGGAGTTCACTGCGGCCGTCAGGTCTAGCAGTGCGGTCATCGCTTCCCGTGTATTGAAGTCGTCGTTCATTGCCGCTTCGAACGCCGAGCGGGCGTCCTCAACAGCGTCGCGGAGCGTCTCGTCGGCCACCTTCGCGTAGGCATCCACGTCATCGCAGGCCTCGACCGCGCGCTCATAGCCACGGGAAAGGCGGTCCCAGCGCTCTTCGGCCTCCGCGATGGTCTCGTCGCTGTAGGTCGCCCGCGAGGTGTAGGCCGTCGACAGCAGGAAGGTTCGGAGTACGTCGGAGCCAAACTCCTCAACGGTATCGGCGACGGTGAAGTAGTTTCCAAGCGAGGAGGACATCTTCTCCTCCTCGGTTTCCAGCAGGCGGACGTGGAGCCAGTACTTCGCGAACTGCTGGCCGGTCGCGGCCTCGCTCTGGGCCACCTCGTTTTCGTGGTGGGGAAAAACAAGGTCTTGCCCGCCGACGTGGATGTCGATGGATTCGTCGAGGTGAGCCATCGACATGGCCGAACACTCGATGTGCCAGCCGGGTCGCCCCTCGCCCCACGGCGAGTCCCATGTCTGAGCGGTCTGGCAGGCTTCTTCGGCGGGTGCGGCCTCGGGATGTTGATGTTCGGCGATGTCTGCCGGGTCGACGCCGCCGGCCTTCCAGAGCGCGAAGTCTGCAGGGTGTCGCTTCTCTCCTTCGGTGTCTGCGCCCTGTGATTCGATATCGTCGACGGACTGATTCGAGAGCTTCCCGTAGTCCTCGAAGCTTGTCACGTCGAAGTAGACGGAGCCGTTCTGCTCGTAGGCGTGGCCCTGCTCAACGAGTCGCTCGACAAGGTCGATAATTTCCGGGACGTGCTCCGAGACGCGGGGGTACACCTCCGCGCGGCCGAGGTTGAGCGAGCGCATATCGTCGATGGCCTGCTGGACGTAGTGGCGGGCCACGTCGGCCTCGCTGTCGCCGTCCTCGCCGACCCGAGCGACGATCTTCTCGTTGACGTCGGTGAGGTTCTCGACGTGGTGGACATCATAGCCCAGATAGTCGAGCCAGCGGGCCATCACATCGACGTGGATCCAGCCGCGCGCGTGGCCGAGGTGGGGCGGGTCGGAGGTCGTCAGCCCACAGTAGTACAGCAACACGGAGTCTGGGTCGCGCGGCTCGAAGGGCTCTTTCTCACCGGTCAACGTGTTCGTCACACGAAGCGTCATTACCCGGGAGAACTGTGTCCGCCCGCTTTAAGCCGTCGGAAGCCGGCTCACTTTTGAACTGCAGCTTCGACTGTTCGGAGCGCGTCAGGCCCCGCACGGCGGCTCACCACCACGACGAGTGCGTCGTCGGTGACACCGGCAGCGTCGACGGAGACATCCGCTGCTCGTAGCCGTCCCAGCACCTCGCTGAGTGCCGCCGGAGCAAGGTCACCCGTGGCGATGACGGCTGTCAGCGAGCCAGCGTCCTCGGCGAAGGCGGTGTCCGCGACTTCGAGGACAATAGCTGACTCCGCGTCGGATGATTCGACCCGCCCAAGCCCGCTCTGCATCGAGACTCTGGCGTCGCTGTCGTGTGGCGAGCCGGCAGGCAATTCCTCGGCGAACCGACGGAGCGCAGTCGCGATCGCTTCTTCCTCACCCTCGATGTCGAGCGTGCGTGCGGCGGCCGTGTAGTTGACGACGCCGGCCCGAAGTGCGTCGTAGAGGAACGGGCGCTCGCGGACGGCGTCTCTGGTCGCGGCTGCGAGTGACATTGGCGGCAGGCACGACCGGCGCGGGCAAAAGCGGTTCTATCAGGCACGAGGGAACGCGGTGCCACTGGACAGTTAGCTGCAAGCCTCACATCGCCCCGTGATACCCACTCTACGGACGTGCTGAACCCGCAGAATTGTGGACTGCTCCCAGCAAGTGAGAACAGTCAGGGGGATTGTCCCTCTGGACGCTCACTCTCTACGTGAGGGAAGGACAATGGCTATTGCACAACGTGAACGGCAAGTGTTCGGACAGCCCCTAGAAACGGCGGAACGAGTTATTGGTGGCCTCGTCGTGGTCGCCGGCGCGCTGGGACACGCCGCACTGCTGGCAGCCGCCGGACTGTTGTTCTACGTCCTCCTGTTCGGGCTGTGACTAGGTGGAATCGGTCGGCAACGACATACTTTCGCGGCTTCCCATTACACAGCCTGCCGGCTAGCCGGACAGACCAACGAAGGCCCTAAGGACGGCTCGCACCAACCGGTAAGTATGGACGAAGCACTCGTTATCGCGGCTCACGGCTCCCATCTGAACGCCGAGTCGAGTACGCCCACCTACGACCACGCGGACACGATTCGGGCGACCGACGCGTTCGCTGAGGTCCGTGAGTCCTTCTGGAAGGAGGAACCGTCGTTCCGGGAGGCGCTGCGGACCGTTGACGCCGACGAGGTGTATCTGATCCCGCTGTTCATCTCGGAGGGCTATTTCACCGAGCAGGTCATCCCCCGGGAGTTCCGACTGGAAGACTGGGACCCCGAGCTGTGGAACTCCGACGGGACGAGCGCGACCAACGCGACGCTGGCCGCCGAGGACACGGACCAGACGGTCCACTACTGCGGCCCGGTCGGAACGCACGATTCGATGAGCGATGTCATCGTCCAGCGGGCCGAGTCCGTCACCGGTGACCCCGGTGTCGGCGAGGGATTCGGCCTCGCGGTCGTCGGCCATGGCACCGAGCGAAACGAGAACTCCGCGAAGGCGATCCAGTACCACGCTGACCGCATCCGCGACCGGGACCGCTTTGACGAGGTGCAGTCGCTGTTCATGGACGAGGACCCCGAGGTCGACGACGTCGCGGACTACTTCGAGAGCGACGACATCGTCGTCGTCCCGCTGTTCATCGCCGACGGCTTCCACACGCAGGAGGACATCCCCGAGGACATGGGCCTGACCGACGACTACCGGACGGGCTACGACGTGCCGACCACCGTCGAAGGCCACGATATCTGGTACGCCGGCGCGGTCGGGACGGAGCCGCTAATGGCTGATGTGGTGCTCGAACGGGCCGCCGACGCGGGCGCAGATGTGAGCAGCGCCATCGAGCAGGTGCGTGAGGAGACCGGCGGGGGCACTACTGCCGCTGGGGACTAGCGGTAGCGAGCGACGAGTGCTTCGGTCCCCGAGTGGACTATGGTGTCCTCGGTAACTGCATAGAGAAAACTGAAGTCGAGACGAGGTTCGTGCCAGCGGAGAGTGCCGTCGGTCCCAAACTGAAACAGCCCGTGGTGCTTCGTGTTGAGAAACACTGACCCGCCGTCCGGGGCCGGGACCGCGCCCGTTGCCCCAAGATCTATGTCGAATTCGCTTCGCCCTCGCTCCATGGCCGCCAACCGCTCATCATTGAACCGCCACAGTTCTTCGCCGTCGGCGGTGGCAATCGCTATCAGGGCGTTGCGATCGGGAATGTAGACGATTTCGCCGTCACGGCTGAACCACAACGGTCCATCCGGGGTGGTAATGTCTTCGGTGACCCAGCGGCGCGTCCCCGAGTCGCGGTTGAACGCCTGGAGGTATTCCGAGCGGGCGTAAACCGTGTCGCCGCGCACGTGCGGCCGGCCGTTGAGGCTCCGCTGGAGAGTCTGGTCCCACAGAACCGAACCGTCTGGGGCGTACACGTTGAGTCGGTACTCCTCGCTGGTCCCCCAGTCGACGGCGAGTCCGCCGTGTCCCGCACCGACTGTCGGCAGGTCGCTCTTGGATGGGTCGGCGGGGACAGGAAGCGACTTCGACCACCGCTCGGCGCCGCTCTCGCCGTCGAAGGCGATGAGGTCGCCGCCGTCGGTCCCGACGTATACGTGGCCGTCAGCGGCGGCGACACTGGCTACTGGGTGGTCGACGGTTTCGGTCCAGGCTCGTCCGTCGCCGGCCACCGCGACGACGCGGCTGGCTTCCGTTCCCACGTATAGGTGGGCTCCGTCGCTGGCCCAGTCCGTAGCTACGCCCTTGAACTCGAAGCGACCCAATCTGGCCCCATCAGCGAGTGTGTATCGAGCAACAGCGCCTACCGGGTAGTCGTCAAGGAAGCGCGTCGCATCGAACGTCACTTCGAACAGCGTCTCATCCACCAGCGTGACCAGCCGGCCGCCGTCATCAGCCGTCTCCCACTTCTTGTCGCCCGGGCCGGGGCGATAGCCACACCCGGCGAGCGACCCGACAACGCCGGTCAGGCCCGTAAGAACCGTTCGGCGGCTGTACTCCGTCACGTCGGTCCCCCGTGGCCATCGCCTCCAGTCGTTCGATGCGCGCCTCGGTCGGTGGATGGGTCTCGGGGAGCACGTCGTTGGCAACGAAATTAGGCGCGTCTGCGAACTGTGTCTCGTCGATTGGCGCGATGTAGAGCGCGTCGAGACCACCGTCTTGCGCCCGGAGGTCGTGGTCCGGGGCCGCCGCCATCTCGTCATCGATGGTCGCCAGCGCGCTGGCGAGCGCCGCGGGGTCGCCGGTGATAGCGACGGCCCCGCGGTCTGCGGCGTACTCGCGGTACCGCGAGAGCACGCGAAACAGCGTGAAACTGGCGAGCCAGAACACGGCTGAGACAGCGAGCGTCAATAAGGCACTGACTGTCAAAATAAAGATACCGAGTAAGAGGCCACGGGCGCTGTCGCTGTCGGTATGTCGGAAGCCAGTGAAGGCACCGGGGATGGCCTGAAGGAGGCCGAGGGTGCTGGCTGCGAGGCTGTAGGTTAGCGTCGGGAGCACGTAGGAAAGCGACATCACAGTCGCGTCGCGGTTCTTGATGTGAGCGAGTTCGTGGGCGATGACGGCGTCGCGCTCGTCGGCGTCGAGTGCGTCAAGCAGTCCAGTCGTGAGCACCAGCGTGGCGCTGTCGGGACTCCGGCCGACGGTGAATGCGTTCGGCGCGTCGCTGTCCGCGATGGCGACTGCCGGTGCCGGAAGGTCCACTGATTGCGCCAGCCGTGCCACGTTTTCAACCAGACCGGGTTCGTCGTCGGGACCCACAGGGCGAGCATCCAGCGCCTGTAGGGCGATGGTGTCGCCAACGGCCAACTGCGTGGCGAATCCAAGCACGACGGCACCAGCGACCAGCCACGGCTTGATGTAGAACTTGCCGGCCAGCACCCAGTCGGTGGCCAGCTTCGCCAGCCATATTCCAGCGGTGTTCACGACTGCAAGGCCCGCGTAGACGAACCCCACCGGGAGGAGAGCCACAAGGACGACAGCAGTCGCCATTCGGACCTGTAACCCTCGGTCAGTTGGCCAGTCCATAGCGTCCACCTCCGGGCACAGGCTGCCCCCACCAAGACATCATAAATCACTTACTATTCTTGTAAAATATAATCCTATCGAATCTGGAACTATCTTCACTCCGATTGCCGGAACAGGCGACTTTTCCCGGTGCGACACCTACGGCGGCGGTATGGACGACACCCATGTCGAGGCGTTCGCCGAGGCAGCGTCGGACGGTATCGCGTTCGACGGTATCGAGGCAGCGATCGAGGGTGGACGCTACGCCGTCGAGACGACAGCGGAGTCAGAGGCTACGAGTATCGCGGACCTCGATGGCCTGGCCGCGTCGTACCCCGAGTACATCTCGAACTGGTACTTCTGGCACGCAAAAGCGCCACAGGCGGAGCCTCGCTGGGCGTATCTCCGGTGGCTCGAAAATGCCGAGTCGACGCCGATTCCGGACCGATACGACCAGTTACGAGCGGGGCTGACGACGACGTGGGGTGAGCTCTCGATTACCGTGACACTGGACGAGGACGACGAGCGGGTATACGACCTCCGCCACGTCGACGACGCAGGGACAGACGCCGATTCGCTGGACGCGTACGACGACCCACTGGACGCTCGTACCCTCGCCAAACACGACGACCGTGACCGCTACCGCCCGCTGAAAACAGCCCCCACTCTCCAGTCTGGCTGGGTGTTTCCCGAACTCGAGCCGACGGAACTAGTCCAGACGGTGGACTTCTTCTATCCGGCCACGATTTCGAACTGGCACCGTGAGCGCGAGGGCGAGTTGGACGTGAGCCACTGGCGCGACACCGTTGACCGACAGACCGGGATTTACGGCGTCGTCAAGACCTGGGACCGCGGCGACGGCTATGAACACGTCAACTGGGTCGCCGAAGCCTGCTGTGACGACTCTCAGTGTCTCAAGCGCCGGGAGTGGCAGTACGACGACGAGACGGAACTCGATGTTGACGGCGGTTCGGGGAAATTCCCCTGCCGTGAACCCTGCTCGCTCGTCATCGCCGGCGCACGCCAGTGGACGAAACTCGAGGGCGAGACGAGCCAGACCTACGAGTTCGAACTCACACCTAGCGAGAAAGAACAGTTGGAAGCCATTATCGATGCCGTCGCCGACGGCGAGGCAGACGATATCCGTGAAGCAGACATCTACGAGGGAGCCAATCGGTACCGTGCACGGTTCCTGCGGGCGAAGCTGTTCGACGACGAGGGGAACCTCGGCGGCGTCGAGACGGAGTAGTAACGGGGCTTCAGGACGAGCGAAGGGCGACTAACAGGAGTCCAAGCACGATTGTGACCGCGAGTACGGCACCGACGGTCAGCAGCATGCTTTCAGTGAGTATTATCGTGATGAGTCCCGCAATCAGAGCCGTGAAACCGCCAGCCGCCAGTATCGGTCCCGAAGACAGATCTTCGAGACCGGGTTCTGATTCCGTGGCCGGTTTCGGCTGTGGCTTCGACAGTTCCTCGTCGACGATGACCGGGTCGTTCTCCGTCCCGCCTTCCGGAATGAAAATATCGATGTATCGGGTCTCGGCACCGTATCCAGTCACGACCTTCAGCTTGCCACGGACTGGTCCGTCACCGTCGACGGTCACTCTGGCCAATCGGTCGGTTTCGGCCCGCACGTGATGGTTCGTGGCATCGAGCGACGCGACCGAAGAGAGCGAGTCGTCGAGGTGGAGATGGACGTGCAGCGCCTCGCCGTGGTTGACTAGCTGTACGTCGAAACTCCCTGTCGCGTCGAACTCGTGTGGAACCTCCAGGCTGTGGATGTCCGTCCGATTGAGGTGCACGGGCAGGGAGTCAGGCACGGACGTGACTCCGCGGGGCGAGGAAAAAAAGGTTCAGGCCGGTGCCTCGTCGCGCATGTCCGGCGGAAGCAGGTTCGGAATGCCGTCTTCGATGGGGAACGTCTCGCTACACTCGGTACAGGTGAGTTCGCCCGACAGAATCTCGCCGTCGTCGCGCTCCGTCACTTCGAGGTCGAGGTCGTGCTTGTCCAGAGGGCAGCAAATAATTTCCATCAGGTCCTCTTTCATACATTCGACCAAGACCGGCGGTCGCAAAAGTCTGCCGCTCTCCCAGTAATATGGCCCCATCGCTGGATAGGGATACGTGAGTATTTAAACGCCGAATCCGAGAGAAGAGCCGCTCAGAACGGCTGTTCGCGGACGATAGTTTCGCCGCGGCCGGGACCGACACCGATGGCGTAGGCCGGTGTGTCGAGTTCGGATTCGATGTATTCGACGTAGGCCTTCGCGTTCTCGGGGAGTGCGTCGTACCCCTCTTCGGCGGCGTCTGCCCAGTCGACCTCCGGCCAGCCGTCGAAGGACCGGAAGTTCGCCTCGCACTTGGCCCACTGCTCGGTGGTCGCAGGCATCGACGCCAGCTCCTCGCCATCGAGCGTGTACGTGTGGCCGACCTTCACTTCATCGAGGCCGGCGAGTACGTCGAGGTGGTTGATGGCGATGCCGGTAAAGCCGGAGACGCGCGTAGAGTGGCGCAGCATCGGCAGGTCGAGCCAGCCGACGCGTCGTGGCCGCCCGGTAACGGTACCGTACTCGCCGCCTTCTTCCCGGATGTAGTTCGCCAGCTCCTCGTTTTCGCCCTCGCCCTGCTCGTCGTAGCCGGGCGTGTCGCCGACGACGCCGCCGAGTTCGGTCGGCAGTGGGCCACTGCCGACGCGAGTGAGGTACGCCTTCACGATCCCGATAACTTCGCCGTCGCCAACGACGCCGGGACTGAGTCCGGTCCCGGTCGCCGCGCCGCCGGCCGTCGGGTTCGAGGAGGTAACGTAGGGGTAGTTCCCGTGGTCGATGTCGATGATGGTCCCCTGTGCACCCTCCAGCATGACGTTCTGGCCCTCGTCGATGGTCGCGCTGAGGAAGGCCCCGGCGTTGACGGTCATGTCCTCGGCCTCGAAGCGACGGCCGAACTCGCGGAACTCCTCGAAGATGGCGTCCACGTCGAAGGCAGCCGGGTCGTCAAGCTCGTCGACGTCGAGGTCGTACACGTCCTCGACGACGGCCCGCTTCTGCGGGACGACGTATTCGAGGCGCTCTCGGAGTACGTCCGGGTCGAGCAGGTCGCCGACGCGGACGCCGCGGCGGCCGGCCTTGTCCTCGTAGGTCGGGCCGATACCCCGGCCCGTCGTCCCGACTTCGTCATCTGTTTCGCTTTTTAGTTCTTCCTCGATACCGTCGAGCACGCGATGGAACGGGAGAATGACGTGTGCTCGTTCGGCGATGCGAACGTCCGGGTCGAGGCCGCGTTCCTGGAGCGTGTCTATCTCGTCGAACAGCGTTCGCGGATTGACGACGCACCCGTTGCCGAGGACGCCGACCTTGCCGCGGATGGCTCCGCTCGGAACTAGCGAGAGCTTGTACTCCTCGCCCTCGTGGACGACGGTGTGGCCGGCGTTGTCGCCGCCCTGATAGCGCGCGACGACATCTACGTCGTCGCCGTACAGGTCGACGATGCCGCCCTTCCCTTCGTCGCCGAGCTGTGAGCCGACGATGGTTACGGTCATCGCACGCACCTTCCAGCCACCGTGATAAACAGATTACGGTCCGGAATTTACGCTCGTGAGCAGTACCCATGTGAACCGTTACGACGGTTTTAAGACACCCCTGTTCAAACGTATCAACGTTGTAGCGATTACCCGAGGGAGAACCTTTAAATACCGCAAACACAAGTTAACAATTGCCATGATAGACAGGCTTGAAAAGGAAGTTGACATGCTGGAGCGCCACTTGCAGGTGCTTCGCATGGTTATTGAGAACGAGCCTATCGGTATCGTGAAGATGTCCAACGAAACCGGCTACCCGCACCACAAGGTGCGGTACTCCCTGCGCGTTCTCGAAGAGGAGAACCTCATCGAGCCCTCCAGCCAGGGCGCAATCACGACCGAACAGACCGGTGAGTTCGTTGACGACCTCGACGAGAAGGTCGACGAAATCATCGATAAGCTCGAAGGTATGAAGATCGAAGACGCGGCCGAAATCGAAGGTTAAGCTTCTCTCTCAGAGTTCCGGGACCGCCAGGTGGAACTCCTGGTTTCTCGCTTCTAGCAGACAGAGGTGAAAGCCCTCTTTGCGCGAGAGGTTCACGAAGCTCTTCCGCTTATCGCGGTTGAACAGCCCGCTAGAGGTGGCTTCTTCGGCGGTTTCGAGTGCGCCCGGCTCAAAGAAACTGCTCGTGACGAGAAACGCCGACGCAAGCGACCCAGAGGCGTTGCCGACCCGCTCTGCGTTCCGGATGAGGTCAGACATCTGTCCCTCGGAGGCCGGTTCGCGCGAATCGTTGATGTTGGCGACGACCAGCGGGTTCCCCATCCGGTCGCGGACGACCACGTCGAACCGTTCCTGCGAGCGATTCTCCTGGCCGTCCTCCGTGTAGGTCACCGTGACGTTGCCGTTCAGTTCGGCGCGGTCGATAGCTGGAAGGCCCTCATAGAGGTCTTTCATCGCCCCCGCGTGTCCGGTGTCACGAATCTCATAGAGGAGGTTCCGGATGAGCCAGTTGACGAAGCGGTACTGGATGCTGTCTTCGAGGAACTCCTCGAAGGGCGTCCCGTTGACCGTGGCTCCCTCGGCCTCAAACTGCGTGTGGTACTCCAGCCTGAGATTCGCCTCGACCTCTTCGCGGCTCGCCTCGCCGTCCTTGGCTTCCTCCAGCGTCGCTTTGCCCTTCGAGTCGTACCTGACGAAGAGGTTCGTCCCGTTTATCGCCTCGCCGGCGCTGAGCCGGGCGCTACCTGCGGCGGCGTCGTTTTGCTCGTCGAGTTGCTCCTCCAGCCGGTCGATTTCGGCCCGTGCGTCGGCTAGCTCCGACTCCAGACGGTCGCGCTCGTCCCGAAGCTCCTGGTTCGTTGCCTCCAGATCCGTGAGTTCGGATTCGAGTTCCGACACCGTCTCAGCTCGCTGTTCGAGCTCGGATTCGAGCTCTGCCACACGCTCCCGCTCGCGCGGTGTCGGTTCTTCGCCGGTAGGCGGCTGTCGCTGATCCCCTGTCGACGGCTGGGACTGCGGCGTCTCGCCCGGCTGTGGGTCTTTCGCAGGTGCGCTATGGCTCTCCTGAGCCGGTGCTGGTCCCTGCACGCTGGATTCCGTCGACGGTGCCGAGTCGTCTTGAGTCGGCTGGTCACGTCGCGGTGTCGATGCCTGTTTCCCACCTGTTGGCGGCGTCTGCGTGGGAGACACGCTGGTGGCTGTGCTTTCCTGCGCACCGCCGGACTTGTTCGGGTCCAGCGACGGCACCGAGCGCGTCTCCAGATCCGCACTTGACCCGCCAGAACCGGTCTCTGGCGTCGGCGTTGCCACTCCAGTCCCGGACTGTGTCTGGGACGGCTGTGGCTCGGGGTTCTGTGTCGATTTCTGGTCTTCCGGTTCGGCGCGACGGTCTGCCGAAGGCGCCTGATCGCTCTGTGCCGGGGTGCTTCGAGCGCTGGCGTGCTGGGATTCCTGTTTCCGTGATGGCTCAGTCGCCGATGGTTTCGGCTCGGTCTCCCCGGTAGTCTCACGCACTCTGGTTTCCCGTTCAGTGGCGTCGTGGTCGGGTTCCGTCTGTGTCGCGGTGTCGGTGTCTACCGTCGCCTGGTCGGTCACTCCGCTGTCTGGCCGGCTGTCCGTACTCGGCTGGTCATCCACACTCGGCTGCTCGTCCGGTTCGGAACTGCGGCGGGACCGGCCCGGATTCGCACCGGCGGCTTTCGATCCCGGCGGTCCGCTGCTTGCAGGGTCGCGGTCCGGTGTCGACTCTGCTGCGGCCTGTGTCTGTCCAGCAGCGTGGGTTCCATCGGTTTCGGTATCTCCGACGGGGTCCGCCAGTTCGTCGCTGGCATCGTCCTGTGGTGTCGGTTCGTCTGGTGCCGCCGTATCTGTCGGCGTGCTGTCTATCGCACCTTCGTCGGCTGGTACGTCGGCGACAGCCGTCTCGTCGCCAGCGTCGAGCGGATCGACGCCGGTGGCCGCCGGGTCCGCTGACTGCTCCTCCGTGTCGTCTTCCGGCGGTTCCGGAATCTCGATCGGCTCAATGTCGACCGGCATGACTTCGTAGATGCCGACCTCGTCGTTGGCCGTGTCGAACGCCTCGTCGTCGGTGATGAGGTTGTCGGAGTTGCCGACCCACGCGACGCTCATCGAGCGGCCTTGGTGGTAGACGGTGTAGTAGTCGCCCGAGAGGACGTTCTCGGAGAGTTCGATAAAGCCGGTAAAGTTACCGCTCGACAGCGTCTGGTCGACTTCTGCAAGCGCCGTGTCTTCGGTGTAGTACTGTGCTTTCACCTCGTCGGCGCGTTCCTGCATCACTGCAAGCAGTGGCAACGCCTCGTGCGGTGACCGCTTGGCTGTTCCCGACGCGTCCTCGAAATCATCGATGGTGCCGTCGAGGACGCCGACGACGGTCCCGTTCAACATGAACAGGCGCGTCGGACCCGCGATGACCGCGCCGGAGAACTCCTGCCCGGCGAGGTCCCGTAGGCCCGCGAACCCGCCGTCGAACGGAACCGACTCCCAGCCATCGACCCGTTCGACCGTGCGTGTACTCATTACTCCCACCAAGCCGGATGGTGGACAAATAGTTTGTGCCCACGGGCGCGGTCCGATGGACATATGATGATTCGAACCGAAGTATAGGTATGGCAGAGGAGCCGGGACTAAGCGACCAGTATCCGACTGCAAGTCCGTGGCCGCTGTTCGTTGCACTGGGATTAGCACTGTCAGAGATCGGCGTGTTCGTCGGACTCTTTCCAGTGGCCGTCTTCGGGCTGATACTGTTTGGCGGTAGTATCGCCGGTATCCTCACAGAGTCTGGGTATGTGGGGCGGCCGTGGCCAACCCTGCTGGGTGTAGGCGTCGTTCTCATTGTCCTCGCTGTTGCGTTTACACTCTGGCAGGTTCCGGTCGGTGATATCGCGCTGTCGAACGTTGGGACCGGGCCACTCTTCACTCGGCTAGTGGCTGTCGCCGCGGCGGGTGCTGTGATGATCGCAATGGGCGGCGTCGCCTCAGTTATGGAACAGACCGCGGCCTGAGACGGGCACTAGCCCGATTCGGAAACCAACACTCTATTTACTGGCCTGTTCTAACGAGCAGGCATGGCACTGTTCGGGTTCGAAAAAGATACCCTGCTCGACCTCACCGTGAACGTCATCCCGCTCGGGATCCTCTTCTTCTTCATCGTCGCGTTCGCCGCGTTCCCGGCGTTCGGAACCGATCCCGTCTTCTCCGGGCTGCAGTTCGCACTGATTATCTCGATGTTCCTGCTGCTCGCTGTCCTGACCTACTACGCGGGGAAGGCGGTCGAGAACGCCGAGAAAGAGAGCGGCGAACTGGGTCACGAAGACTGAGCAGATAGGTTCAGACGGACCGTTTCGAAGACCGACCGCTATTGACACCAGACGGCAGTGTGAGTGGTCCCTTATTTCTGAAGCTGTAATGCTGGATGGGAGCCGTATTTTATGGTCGTTGCTGCAGGAATCGACCCTTTGATAATGTCCCAGTCCTGAAGAACGACTATGGTAGCAGGAGATATTGTGCTGACGGGGCTGATGGCCGTCCTCCTCGTCGGCGTCGCCGCGCTTCTCACCCGTGTCGAGAACTGGCGTTCGTATACGCCGCTCGCGGGTGGCGGGGCCGTCACGGGTGACGAGGCGGCAGTCATCAACCGTGAGAAACCCGCAGGTATCATTCGCTGGCTAACAACTGTCGACCACAAGGATATCGGTCTGTTGTACGGAGTGTACGCGGTCATCGCATTCGCCGTGGGCGGCATCATGGCGATGCTCATCCGCCTCCAGCTCGTTACGCCCGGAGGGGCCATCCTCAGCAACAATGCCTACAACTCCATCCTGACGAGTCACGGTATCACGATGCTGTTCCTGTTCGGGACGCCCATCATCGCGGCGTTCGCGAACTACTTCATCCCGCTGCTCATCGGGGCTGACGATATGGCGTTCCCGCGTATCAACGCCATTGCGTTCTGGCTTCTCCCGCCGGCCGCACTCCTAATCTGGGCAGGGTTCTTCCTCGCGCCGGTAACCGACAACATGATCGAACCGGCCCGGACGGCCTGGACGATGTACGCGCCGCTGTCCGTTGAGCAGGCGAACCCTGGTGTCGACCTGATGCTTCTGGGGCTACACCTTTCGGGTGTTGCAGCGACGATGGGGGCGATCAACTTCATCGCGACCATCTTCACGGAGCGCGACGAGGAGGTCAACTGGGCGAATCTCGACATCTTCTCGTGGACGATTCTCACCCAGTCCGCCCTGATCCTGTTCGCCTTCCCACTACTGGGGAGCGCAATCGTGATGCTGCTACTGGACCGGAACCTCGCGACGACGTTCTTCGCCGTCGAAGGTGGCGGCCCGCTACTGTGGCAGCACCTGTTCTGGTTCTTCGGCCACCCAGAGGTGTACATCCTCGTCCTGCCGCCGATGGGACTGGTTAGCCTCATCCTGCCGAAGTTCTCGGGCCGGAAGCTGTTCGGCTTCAAGTTCGTCGTCTACTCGACGCTCGCAATCGGCGTGCTGTCCTTCGGCGTCTGGGCTCACCACATGTTCTCGACGGGCATGGACCCGCGGCTCCGGGCGTCGTTCATGGCTGTCTCGCTGGCTATCGCAATACCGAGTGCAGTCAAGACGTTCAACTGGATCACAACGATGTGGAACGGCCGCCTGCGCCTGACGACGCCGATGCTGTTCTGTATCGGCTTCGTCTCGAACTTCATCCTCGGCGGTGTGACGGGTGTCTTCCTCGCCTCCATCCCTGTCGACCTGATCCTGCACGACACCTACTACGTCGTGGGTCACTTCCACTACATCGTGATGGGTGCCATCGGATTCGCGGCCTTCGCTGGCATCTACTACTGGTTCCCGGTGTTCACTGGTCGGATGTACCAGCGTACCCTCGGGAAGGCCCACTTCTGGTTCTCGATGGTCGGAACCAACATCACGTTCTTCGCAATGCTCGCACTGGGCTACCTGGGAATGCCACGGCGGTACGCCACCTACCAGTTTGACGGTGCTATCGCACCGCTGACGCAGGTTTCGACGTTCCATCAGCTGGCGACCGTCGGTGCGCTCATCCTGTTCATCGGTCAGCTGTTCTTTGTCTGGAACATCGTCCAGTCCTGGCTTGAGGGCCCGAAGGTCGAGGACGGCGACCCGTGGAACCTCGAACGCGACGGCATGCTGGACCGCGAGTTCCAGTGGTTCGACGAGCAGCTCAAAGCTGAGGAGCCGGAGAAGGACCCGTCGCTGCTTGCTGACGGCGGCCAGGAAGAACAAGACGACTCGTAAGCGTCCCAAATTCTGTTTTCGCCTGCTTCTTTTCGTTCGTAGCCACAACCGAACTGACAGTACCTATTAGCTTGCCCCGGAAACAAGCACCATAGCCGTCACGAACATCATGAGCGCGATTCCGGTCAAGACGAGAAACAGTAGCTCCTTCTGTGACATAGGATAGCTACGGCGTGGAAGTGAAAAAGGCTAATCGTCTCCGAACCGTTGTTCTCACATGAGCGACCAAGTCAAGGCCAGATCCGGGCAGCAAATTGTCCTTCGCCTGTACGTTGCGATTGTTGTTCTTGCCGGTGTGATGGGATTCGTACTCGGTAGTATCCGACCGGAAGACCTCGAACCGGAACTGTTCGGTGTGATCGCACTGCCACCGACGCCGTTTGGCGTCGCTATCTACGGATTTGTCACTATCGGCATCGTCCTTGGCGTGTTGCTTGGCCTCGTCGTGTACGTCTCCGAGCGAATTGACGACGCAGCCAGTTCCTGAGGGGCGGTGTGACATCATACGCTGCTGTATAAGCGACTGATAGTACCCTTTTCCGGCCTTCTGCTGCCTGATTCCTATGTTCCGTTACTTTAATTTAATACGACTGATAATCGGCTCCTAGTCAGCTACGAGACATCAAGTCGGTGTCTCGTCGCCCTCCCCACAGATGCGTCCCGAATTTGCCCTCCACCAGTGGCTAGCCCGCCGAATCGCTATCGACCGACGTGCGCTCGCAGCGTTCAGAGTGGCGCTTGGGCTGTGTCTCCTCGCCGACATCGCTCTGCGGTGGTCGGATCTCGGCGCGTTTTACACCGATAGCGGCGTGCTCCCACGCTCAACACTGACTGAACTGTATCCGGTGTTGGGAGACATGTCACCGCTTGCTGTCTCGGGGGCTGCTTGGCTCCCACTGGTGGCCCTCGGACTGACGGCGCTTGCAGGAGTGGCGCTGGTTGTCGGCTACCGCCCTCGCCTGAGCGCGGGCATCGCGTTCATCTTGCTCGTCTCAATACAGCTTCGGAACCCCGTCGTCCTTAATGCCGGCGATACACTGTTTCGCCGGCTGCTGTTCTGGAGTCTCCTGCTTCCGCTCGGATGTGGCTGGGACGATGAGCTGCCAGAGTCTGCGACACGGGTCGCCACCGCCGGCACTGCAGGCATCCTCCTGCAAGTGCTGGCCGTGTACGTGACGAACAGCCTGATAAAGTTTCGCGGTACGTACTGGCACCGTGGCACTGCGGTACGGTACGTGTTCCAACTGGATCATCTCACTGTCCGCGCCGGTGACGTGGTCGCGGGCTGGGACCCGGCGCTGGTACTGGGGAACTGGCTCTGGCTCGGCTTGCTCGTTGGGTCCCCGCTGTTGCTCATCTGGACCGGGCGATATCGGACAGGCTTGGTCGTGGCGTTCGTTACCGCCCATATCTGTATCGCACTCTCGTTCCTTCTTGGCGTGTTCCCGCTCGTCTCGATTCTCGGACTGGTCCTGTTTTTTCCGCCGTCGTTCTGGGACGCGCTCGCGGATCGCTGGCCCACCGCTATCGAAGCATTGCGCCCGCGGTGGCCGGAGTCCGCGACAGGTCCCCCGCAGGCCTGGTTCCCTACGACGACACAGTCGCTAGCGGTGCTCGGTATCGTCGCGATTGTCCTTCTCAACGCTGTCGCGGTCGGCTTCGTTGCCGCACCGACGGGGACGCCGGACAGAATCGAGGACCGGAGCTGGAATATGTTCGCGCCAGATCCACCACAGGAAACGTGGTGGTACGCGGCCCCGGCACCTCTGGAGTCCGGGAACCGGGTCGATGCGCTTACCGGGGAAACAGTCAATCTCTCTCGGCCGCCGGAGGTGTCCGACCGGTTCCCGAACCAGCGCTGGAAGAAGTTCCTCGGGACAGCCCGTCACGAACCCAGTCTTCGACGGTCGCTCGCAACGTATCTGTGTTCCCGGTGGAATCAAAGCCACGACGACACGATGGAACGCGTGGAGTTGATCTTCCTGACCGAGTCGACGAACCTGAGCGGACCCGAATCCGTTGACCGGGAACAGCTCGGGTCGTATCAGTGTGCGTGAAAGGGAATGATGGAAGGGTCACTTCATCCTTTGAAACAGTGGTTAAAGCGACAGTGGAGCGTGTGATCTGACAGTCACGCGACGCTTGCCGTCTCCTGATAGCTCCCGTATTCTGCCTCGAAGACAGCCATGATCTCGCCCATCGTCGCATAGGCTTTCACCGCGTCGATGATGACGGGCATGACGTTCCCGCCGTCGGTAATCACTTGCTGCAGTTCGTCGAGGGCCGCTTCCACGGCCGCGTCGTCTCGCTCTGCCTTGACCGTCGCGAGCTTGTCTCGCTGGCGTTCCTGTACGTCCTCGTCGACGGTGAGAATCTCGGGTTCGGTGTCCTCTTCCACGGTGTACTTGTTGACGCCGACCATGACTTCTTCCTCGCTCTCGACGCGCTGCTGGTACTCGTAGGCGGCGTCCTGAATTTCACGCTGGAAATAGCCGTCCTGTATTCCCTGAATGACGCCGTCGCGGACCGACCCGTCGCCGAGTTCGTCTCTGATATGATTGATGTAGGCCATTGCCTTTTCTTCGACCTCGTCGGTCAGTGACTCGATGGCGAAACTGCCGCCCATCGGGTCGACAATGTCGGCGGCCCCCGACTCTTCCGCGATGATCTGCTGTGTCCGGAGCGCGACGCGAACGGCCTGCTCGGACGGGAGCGCCAGCGCCTCGTCGAAGCTGTTGGTGTGCAGGCTCTGGGTCCCGCCCAGCACACCAGCGAGGGCCTGAATCGTCACGCGGACGATGTTGTTCAGCGGTTGCTGGGCGGTCAGTGACTGTCCGGCGGTCTGGGTGTGGAACTTCAGTTGCTTGCTCGCGTCGGCCTCCGCGTCGTACCAGTCGTCCATCACGCGGGCGTAGATACGCCGGGCTGCGCGGAACTTCGCGATCTCCTCGAACATGGAGTTGTGCGAATTGAAGAAAAAGGAGAGCTGTGGGGCGAACTCGTCGACCTCAAGCCCGCGATTCAAGCAGTCCTCGACGTAGGCGAAGCCGTCCGCGAGGGTGAACGCGAGTTCCTGTACGGCTGTCGAGCCGGCCTCCCTGATGTGATACCCCGACACCGAGATGGGCTTGAACTTCGGCGTCTCCTGACTGGCGAACTCGATGGTGTCGGTGACGAGCTTCAGCGACGGCTCCGGCGGAATTACCCACTCCTTCTGTGCGATGAACTCCTTGAACATATCGTTCTGGAGCGTCCCACGGATTTCCTCGCGTGGGACGCCCTGCTGGTCGGCCAGCGCGATGTACATCGCATAGATGACGGGAGCGCTGGGGTTGATGGTAAACGATGTCGAGACCTCCCCGAGATCGATGCCGTCGAACAGTCGCTCCATGTCGGCAAGCGTGTCGACGGCAACACCCTCCTTGCCCACCTCGCCGTCGGCCATCACGTCGTCAGAGTCAATCCCCATCAGCGTCGGCATATCGAAGGCCGTCGAGAGCCCGGTCTGGCCTTCGTCGATGAGGTAGTGGAACCGCTCATTGGTCTCGTCAGCGGTCCCGAAGCCCGCGAACTGTCGCATCGTCCACTGCCGGCCGCGGTACATTGTCGGATAGACACCGCGTGTGAACGGCTCCTCGCCGGGGAAGCCGATGTCTTCCTCATAATCGAGGTCATCCACGTCACGTGGCGTGTACAGCCGGTCTACATCGAGGTTTGATACCGTTGCGAACTGTTCTTTGCGTTCGCCGTAGGCGTCCAGCACGGGGTCCAGCGTCTCGGCTTCCCACTCGTCTTTCTGCTCGCGGATGCGTTGGAGGTCTGACTCGTCGAACATACTGCGGTGTATGTCATGATTTAGTAAGAAGGTTCGGGCAACGAGGGATGCTACCGTCAGTCACACCGCTGGGGACTAGTCTTGGAGTCGTTCTGTCGTCTGGACGAGCGGGTGGTGCGCGTAGTCGACGACCTCGATATCGTCGATTGACTCTAGGTCGGAGTCTGCGGCCGTCTCGGCCATCCCCAGTTCGACCGTCTCGTCGAGGACGATGACGTAGGCGTCCATCTCGTCGATGTCGAGTCTAGCAGCGGCTTTCACGCGGTGATGGCCATCCGCCAGCAGGAGGTCTCCGCCGTTGTCGATGACGACGAGTGGTTCCGCCAGTCCCCGTTCCAGTTCGTACACCCGGCCTTCGAGTTCGTCGGCGTACACAGTTGTCTGTGTTGGCGTCAGGTCATCGAGGTCCACCTCACGGCGGCCTTCGTGTGTCGTGATCCCGTGGATATTCTCGAGCGTCCGGCCGAGCTTGTCTACTTTGCCCGGTGTCGCCCGCTCGATCTGCGAGCGGATCACGTCGGCGTTTGAGATGATCCCGACGAGGTGGCCAGCGTCGTCGACAACCGGGAGTTTCTGGATACCCGACCGCAGGATAACGCGCGCTGCGTCCTGCACGGCCATGTCCGGGTGCGCGACAAGGATGTCGTCGGTCATCACGCGGAACATCGGCTCATGGTCCTCTGCGAGCAGCAGGTCGCGCGCGCTGACGAACCCCTCAACACGGCGACCGTCAGTCACCGGAAACCCGCTGAAGTGGTCATTATCGGCGATTCGTCGGGCGACCTCCCCGACGGTGTCATCGAGTTCGACGGTGGCAACCTCGCGTGTCATATAGTCTCCGACCGTCGGCCGATTCGAGTCCTCCATCGGCACGGAGTTCTCAACCGACAGCAAAAAAGGCTCGCCTACAGCGGTTCGCTGTCGTCGGGTTCGACGAGTGTTTCCGGGCTGTCCTCTCCTTGTTCTGTCTCGTCGTCCGTCGGATCAGCCGCGTCATCCGCTTGTTTTGACTCGCCGCCACTGCCCTCGTCACCGTTCTCTAGGAACATCACATCGCTGTTCCAGTCCGCTGTGCTGTCGTCGCCAGACTCCCCAGATGCACCTTCGGCCGTCGCTGGGGTGTCTTCGCTGTCCTGACTAAGCGCCGTCGACTCCGTGAACGCGGCCACGTCGTAGTCAGCGCGGGCATAGACACGTCCGAGCAGCCGGTGGGACCGCGACTGGATCGCGTCGAGAAACCGATTTGAGACGATAGAGCGGACAATCTCTTCCAGCGATTCCTCGCGGTCGTCGACGGTGATCATCCCTAGATCAATCTGTGCACCCGCCATATCGGCGTGACCGCCGGCGGACCCGATCTGTCCGAAGGCATCCCGCAGCGCCTCGCCAAGGTCGATATCCGCCCCACGTGCCCGAGCAGATGCGTATATCGTCCCATCGACGACGCCGTACACCATCGTCGCCTGGACGCCTTCGAGGTCGAGTAACCTGTCAGCCGCCTGCGCGAGCGCGTCCCGGTCACTGATCTCGCCGACGCCGGTCAGAAGCACTGACCCTTCCTGGTCACGGTTCGCAATCGCGCGGCCGATGACCGACAGCGTCTCCGGGCTCACGCTCGGGTCTTCGATGCGCTGGAGCGTCGCCATGTCGGCGTTTGTCACAAGATGCGCGGCGGCCTCGAAGTCCGCGGCAGCGACTTCCCGCCGGAAGTCTTTCGTGTCGACTTGGATACCAAACAGCAGGCCCGTTGCGATGTGTGTTGGAATGTCGACGTTGAACCGCTGGAGGTAGTCGACTAGCAGTGTGCTCGTCGCCCCGACGCCGCTCCGAAGATCGACAAAGCGGGCTTCGATCGGAACGCGTGGCGGATGATGGTCGATAACGATATCGATGGGAGTCTCCGGCGGGAGCTGGTCGTTGACACCGGCTCTGGAGTGATCGACTAGTGCGAACGCGTCGAACGCTTCCAGTTCGTCCGGTGAATCGGCATCGAGGTTCCGGAGGTCGAATTCGAGGAGGTTGACAAACGCCCGGTTCTCCTGATGGGAAATCTCCCCGTAGTAACAGAGCGTCACCTCGCAGTCAGCTCGTTCAGCGAGCGCGCCGAGGGCGACAGCGCTGGCAATCGCGTCAGGGTCGGGATTGTCGTGCGTGACGACAGCGAGATGGTCGTCAATGTCCCGGAGAACCTGATGGAGCTGTCTGGCCCGCGTTCCCTCGTCACCGACCGACTGGGTAACGTAGCCGGTGACGACGGCCTCCGGTGTGACCAGTCGGTCCGCCACGCTGTCAAGTCGGTCGCGCTGGTCGGCTGTCGCGCCGCGGCCGGCGTATGCGAGGAGGAACGCGTCGGGAAAGCAGTCGCGGGCAGCCGTTGTCGTGTCGGCGTTCTGTTCGGGATCCTCGCTAGCGACGATGACGCTCTCGGGGTGAAGGTCGAGGTTGGCGAGAACAGACGGGTCGGCCGGGTCGGCTTCGAGCACGTTGATACCGTCCGCCCGGAGCGTTTCAGCACGGTGCTCATCCCGGGTCACGACTGCCAGCTCGCCGCGGGCGTCGCTAATCGCGTCGAGAAGGTCCGCGGCCGTCGGCCCGAGTCCGAGCACCAGCCGAGAAAGCATACCGTGCAGTCAGCACTGGAGCGTCTAAAAACCCGTTACTTCAGCCGTTCCTGCAGAAACGACGGATGCGCGGCGGTAACGCCGTCAAGGGCGAGGATTTTGTCTTCGATCACGTCCGCCAGCGAGTCCCCATCCATCGCCCGAACTTCTGCCATCAGCATATGGTCGCCGCTAGACGTGTACAGCTCCTCCATCTCCGGAATCTCTTTGAGGTTCCGCGTGGCCTCAACGTAGCAGTCGCTCGCGATGTCGATCCCAACCAGTGCAATCGACTGGCCCGCCAGCTTCTTCGGGTCGACATCGGCGGAGTAGCCGACGATGACGCCCTCCTCTTCGAGTTTCTGAATGTATTTCCGGACTGTCGGCTTCGATACCTCCGCTCGCTCCGCGATTTCTGCGTACGAGGCCTGTGCGTCCTCTTCAAGGACCGACAGGATTCGACGCTCCGTAGACTCGGCACTCATGGACTAATCTTTTCGGTGCATGAAAAAATATCTTCCGAACCAGAAACCCACGTTCGGGGGGTATCCGTAGTCCGGCAGCGAGCGTTATTTGTGGTGTTCGAGGAGGTTGTCGTAGGTCCGCTCCCACTCGGCGTCCTCGTCGAAGTACCGCTCTGCGAGCGGTTCCTCTGGCATCTCACCGATCTGGCGCTTCTCCTGGCCGTAGGACGGGCGCTCGTCTTCGATATACATCCGACCGGTGAGCACTTCGCCCTCGTACAGTCGCTCCTCGGTCTTTCGCATCATCTCGGCGGCTTCCGCGCGGTCCGAGACGTCGAAGTCGAACTCGTCGGACTGCTGGACGTCCGTGTACGGGACGTAGTGTTTCGCGTCCTTGTTCCAGGTCGGACACTGGGTCAGGAAGTCGATGTGTGCGAAGCCGTCGTGCTCGATGGCTTCCGCGATGATTTCCTTTGCCTGGTTCGGGTTGACAGCCGCGGTCCGGGCGATGTAGGTCGCGCCGGCGTTGAGCTGCTGGGACAGGGGGCGGATCGGCGACTTCGCCGAGCCGTGGGGCTGTGTCTTTGACTTGTGGCCCTTCGGCGATGTCGGGGATGTCTGGCCCTTTGTCAGCCCGAAGATCTCGTTGTTGAACACGATATACGTCATATCGTGGTTCTCACGAGCCGTGTGGATGGTGTGGTTCCCACCGATACCGTAGCCGTCGCCATCCCCACCGGCTGCGATGACTTCGAGGTTAGGGTTGGCGAGCTTCGCGGCCCGGGCGACGGGCAGCGAGCGGCCGTGGATGGTGTGGAAGCCGTAGCTGTTGAAGTAGCTGTTGAGCTTCCCCGAACACCCGATACCGGTGAACAGCGCGACCTCGTCGGGGTTCTTGCCGACTTCCGGCATGGCCTGCTTCAGCGCCTTGAGGACGCCGAAGTCGCCACAGCCCGGACACCAGGTCGCCTGGGGTTCGATGCCGGGTGTAAACTCGTCGCGCTCGATTTCGCGTTCTTCGTTGATTGCTGAGAATGCACTCATAGGTTAGTCACCTGCCGCGGGTACGTACTTCATGTTGCTCGCGGCGAGTTCCTCGCCGTCGATGCTGGATTCGAACCCGTCGACGATCTCGGCGGGCTCGAAGGGATTGCCGTTGTACTTCAGGAGGCTCGACATCTTGTCGCCGTACTTGCCGAGTTCCTTCTGGGTCAGACCGCGGAACTGGGCCGTCGCGTTCATCTCGACGACAAGCGCCTCGTCGACTGATTCGAGCCACTCGGAGACTTCCTCCTTCGGGTACGGGGCCATGTCGGAGACGCCAAGCGCCTTCACGGAATGGCCGTTCTCGTTGAGTCGGTCGACGGCCTCGAAGACGGTCCCCTGCTGGCTGCCCCACACGAGGATGCCGTAGTCGGCGTCCTCGGGTCCGTGATAGGTCTGGTGAGACGTGTTCTCGTCCAGATCAGCACGAATGTCGTCGAGCTTGTTGAGTCGACGGTTCATCTGGGCGATGCGGTTCTCGGGGTCCTCGCTGATGTGGCCCGATGGGTTGTGCTCGTTGCCCGTCGCGAGGAAACGGCCGTCCTTCTGGCCCGGCACGGAGCGCGGGCTGACGTTCGAGCCGTCCTCGGGTTCGTGAAGGAACCGCTGGAACTTCCCGGAGGAGTGGTGTGCTGCGTCCTGAATCTCTTCTTCGGTGAGGACCGATCCGGGGTCGGCGTTCGGTTCCTCGTCGAAGTGGCTGGCCGGGAGGTTCCGGAGTTCGCCTTGGATCTTCTGGTCGTAGATGACGATAGCCGGGATCTGGTACTCGTAGGCGATGCGGAACGCCGAGCGTGTCTGCGTGTAACACTCGCGGATGTTCGCCGGTGCGAACACGACGCGGGCGGAGTCGCCCTGTGACGTGTACAGGACGTGCTCAAGGTCAGCCTGCTCGGGCTTGGTCGGCATTCCCGTCGAGGGGCCGGCTCGCATCGCTTCGACCAGCACGATCGGCGTCTCGGTCATCTCTGCCAGTCCGAGCGGTTCGGACATCAGCGCGAAGCCACCACCGGAGGACCCGGACATGGCTTTCACGCCAGCGTGGGACGCACCGAGCGCCAGTGCGGCGGCCGCGATCTCGTCTTCGACCTGTTCGGAGATCCCGCCGAACGCGGGCAGGTGCTGTGACATGATCGTGAACACGTCGGTCCACGGAGTCATGGGGTAGCCCGAGATGAAGCGACAGCCCTCGTCGATTGCGCCATAGGAGATGGCGTTCGAGCCCGAGAGAATGACCTGCTCCTCGTCGTGGGAGTCCTCAGGAACCTCGATGTCGTGGTCGACATCGAGTTCGCTGGCGGCGTCGTAGGCGTCGTGCAGGACGTTAAGATTCGCCTCCTGCATGTCGCCGCTCATGTTCTGTTTGATGAGCTTCTCGAACTCGTCGGTGCTGATGTCGAGAATGGCTGCGGTCGCGCCGATACCGGCCGTATTCCGCATGATCTCGCGGCCGTGCTCCTTGGCGATGCCGCGGAGGTCCATCGGGACGACGTGCCAGTTGTTCTCCTCGGCGGCCTCTTCGAGACCGATCTCGTCGACGTCCTCGTCGTCGAGCAGTCCCTCGTCGTAGAGGAGAACGCCACCCTCTCGGAGGTCGTCGAAGTTCTCGTACAGCGGTTTCAGCTCTTCTTTGCCGTAGTAGGCCTCTTCCTGCGGGTTCCGGGCGAACGAGTCACCCAGTGCGAGCAGGAAGTTGTAGCCGTCCCCGCGAGACTGTACCGGTTCGTCCTTCGCACGTACCTCTACGTACGTGTGGCCGCCGCGGATACGCGACGGGTAATGACGATGTGTGAACACGTTCAGCCCCGACCACATCAAGGCCTTCGCGAAGTTCTGGCTTGTCGAGTCGATTCCGTCACCGGAACCACCGGCGATTCGCCAGATTAGTTCGTTGTCTGTCATTGTGAAATCCTCGGCCCCAGCTCTGGTGCCGTACCATTCCGTTGGGGGGCCATGACTAAAGATTTTCCACTATGTAACCACTCATTAATCGTTATCTTTCGTCTCAGGCACCTCAGATTGCCGTTTTCGAAATGGGGGTTCGTCACTGTTGGGACATATTCACAGGGTCAATATCTCCGCCTGAGCCGCACGTGTCAGCCACTACTAGTAAGTAGCGTAACTCCCTCCCGCAACGACTAACACGGTGAATACCGATGTACAGTCGAGGATGTCGTTAACGGAACTCATCACCGGCGTCGAGGACCATCAGAAGACGCTGACTATCTTTAACGCTGGGCCGACAGCGGCCGAAGACCTTCGCGAGCGCTTCGCGGACCGTAATGTCCACGTTCAGACCGAGCAGACTGAGAGCGGGCGACCGGGCGAGTTTATCACCCTCAGCGAGGATACAGAAGTCATCGCGGCCGCGAGCCTCAACTCGTTCACAGACTCGCTCAACGAAGGTCGACAGTACATCACGCGCGATAACAGCCCGTACGTGTCGATTCTCGACCACCTCGACGAGACCATGTTCACTTCATGGTCAATCCAGCGGATGACCGCCGCGTCCCGCGAAATCGAGGACCGCGCGTGGCGAGTGGGGCAGGGAACGTTACATGCCGGCTTTCAGACGCTGTCTACGCTTCAGGGCGAACTCGACCTTTACGAACGGCTTGGCGAGACCGATGTGGACGTTCACGCCTATGCTGTCCCCGACATCGAGCCGCCCGAGTACAGTACGTTCTCGCTGCATCTGGAACGATCGGACGAGATTGCCGACTCGTGGTTCGTCGTGTTCGACGGCGGCGGTGACCCAACCCAGAAGTGCGCCCTGCTGGCCGAGGAGCGCGAACCGCGCGAGTTCTACGGCTTCTGGACCTACGACGAGTCCACGGTCGACTGGATCATCGACTATCTGGAGGAGACGTACGGCTATCTCGAACAGTGAACGCTGCGTTCGAACCGGGCAACACGACCATTATCACGGCTCGCCGTTGGCTCCCGTCTCGCCTGTGACATGACGAACATTGCTGAGTCCCAAGAATTCTGTATCCAAGAGACTGGGGAGCGCGTCAACGGTCTCGAACTGGATTTACACCTCCTTTTGGGCGTCTGGGCCGTTATCGAGCGTCACGACGACCAATGGATCGTGGCGACCGATGACGGGGAGCGCCGGACGCTCGTCGCTGTCTCGGACTGACCTGATGCGGGCCGCGTCTCAGTCCGTCGTGCCGGATACATTCTCAAACACCGCAAGGTCGTGTCCGAGCAGCACTTCAGCCCCTGTGGCACGCTGGCGGTCGCGACACCGTTCGAGGCTCTCCTTCCATGCGCCGTTGTTCCACAGGAGACTCGTCGCCATGGGTTGTCCTGCGTAGTTCGCCTCAACGTAGGCTTCGTCGCCGACGACGAGGAGCGGCCGGTCCGGACGGTCGACGAATGCACCCATGAGCCCGGGCGTGTGGCCGGGGAGGTGAAGCAGTTCGATACCGTCAGTGAGGTGATAGCTGTCGCCGTAGACGATCTCCCAGTTCAGGTCGCGATCGAAATCACTGGCGAGGTAGGCGATAGAGCCGTCGTCCGTGTTGGCGCTGTAGTACGCGTATGGGAGTTCCTTGCGGTGGACGTAGATCGGCACGTCCGTTCCCGCGAAGTTGCGCAGGCCGCCGGCGTGGTCGAGATGCAGGTGGCTCATCACGACTGCATCGATCTCGTCGATCCTGTAGCCTGCGTCTTCGAGATCTGCTGGCAAAGGATGCTCGGCGGCATTGACGTGTGCGAACGCCTCGTACAGCGGGGTCGGCCAGTACCCGTCGCCGGCCTCCGGGTGAGAGCCGGTGTCCCAGAGGACCGTTAGCTCCGGTGTTTCGATAACGAGGTTCCACACAACGTACGTTTCGTACTCGTGCTCCGGGTTGCGGTGCGAGGCCGTTGCGACGCTGTATCCGTCGACGACGAAGTTTCGGTCAGCCTGTACGCGGCCCCGGTCAACGGATGTCACTGCGAGGTCGTCCATACGATGTCTACGGACTGTCACAAAGTAAAGACGGTGCCATGTGCAGTGGGCTGGCCTGATGCATCACCCGCGTTACGCTGTGGAATGGGGTTTCATGCCGTATAGACATCGAGGTGCTTTTATACTAAAATGTTCGTGGCAGAGCAGGACCCACACACACCACCCTGCAAGTGTTCTCGGAGTTTGCAGGGGTGGGGGGTGGGGAGGGGTGGAGCCACTTGGCCATACTTAAATAAACGGAAGATTGTTCTGTCCCGTCGAGACTATGTGATCGAGTCAAGACAGTTATATACAGATTTAGACGCTATAGAGCGCCCTTAGTCTAGGTTCTATAGAATCTGCTGTCCAACATTAGCCAGACAAAATTTCATATACCATAAGATATAAGATTATATTCTAGTTCTAGATCTGTTCTATGGCCAGAGAATGAAGAATCGCAGGAGTCAAGTACGCTAGGTCAGATATCGGTGTAGCAGACTGCTCGTGGCTGTTTTCGAGTGGAATCGGAGAAACACTTGCAGGGTGGTGTGTGACTTCCCGACGTGAAAACACTTGAAACACTTGAACGGTGGTCACTGGTTTTATATACAGTCACTCAAAAGATGGGATACGATGGTCGACGTGAACGAGAACCCGTTCGATGGGACTGATGCGATCTTCGAACGAAAGCAACCGCTGAAAAAAGATACGTTCACGCCGGATACGATCTTCCACCGCGACGAAGAGATCGAGTTCTACATCAACGCGCTTCAGGACGTCATCGTCGGCCACGACCCCAACAACGTTTTCGTCTACGGTCCAACAGGGGTCGGCAAGACTGCCGTCACGAAGTGGGTACGGGACAAACTCGAAGAGAAAGCCGAGGCTGAGGATATCCCGCTCACCGTTGTCGGTCCGATTAACTGCCGGAACTATCGGTCGGCGTATGCACTGGTAAATACGCTCGTCAACGAGTTCCGGGATCCTGAGAACCAGCTCCCGGAGAGTGGCTACAGCACTGACAGCGTCTTCGAGTTCCTCTACGAAGAGATAGAGGCTGTGGGCGGGAACGTTCTGATAATTCTGGATGAGATTGACAACATTCCAGCGGACGCACGGAACGACTTTCTCTACGAACTGCCGCGAGCTGAAGCGAACGAGAATACGCCGATCACCGATGCAAAGGTTGGGCTCATCGGTATCTCGAACGACCTCAAGTTCGTTGACGTGTTGGAACCCAAGGTGAAATCAACGCTGGGGGAGCGAGAGATCAAGTTCGGCCCGTACGACGCGACCGAACTTCGCGACATTCTGGGCTACTACGCTGACATTGCGTTCCGGGAGGACGTGCTCGGCGAAGACGTCGTCCCGCTAGCAGCGGCCTTCTCTGCACAAGAACGCGGTGACGTTCGGCAGGGACTCCGAATCCTCGAAAAGGCTGGGGAGTACGCGCGGATGGAGGGTGCAGATGGTGTGACGGAAGCGCATACACGACGGGCAACAGACACCATCGAAACCGACGAACTGCTTGACTACTTCGAACACGATCTGAGTTCACAGCAGGCGCTGACCTATCTCGCGACGACGCTCGCACTTATCGAGCCGAAACACGAGGCGTCAACGAAGCGGATCTACAATCTCTATTCTTCGATTGCGGAGTCGAGCGGTCGCCGCGTGAAATCCGAGCGGAAGATCTACGAGTTCCTTGACCAGCTTTCGATGCAGGGGCTGGTCCGCTCTGCGGAACGCAATCTCGGTCGTAAGGGCGGCCGCAAGTACATTTACGAGGTCACCGATGACCCGACCGACATCATCAACGCTGCACTCCAGTCCTCCTACAGCGATGCCGTACCGAGCAACGTCAACGGGATTCTCGAACACTACCTGGAAGACGAGGCGACTGAGTTCGAGGCACCGGACACTACTGACGACGAGCAACAGAACCTCTGGCAGTTCACGTAGCCACCCCCGTCGGCTCACACGCCAGAACACTTGCACGGTGGTGTGTGTGTGTCCAGCGGCGGTCTCTCTATTGTGGCGTCCAGAACAGTTGCAGGGTGGTGTGTGTCCCCACAATAGACAGTGAAAGAGGAGTACATACAGGTGGTTATCTGGTATCTGTCCCCCGCTGCAGTGTGTAGAACACTTGCAGACTGGTGTGTTCACCCGTTCCTACCACAGCTCGACGGTATTCCGTTTCGAAAACACTTGCAGGGTGGTGTGAACCCTGATCTGACGGAAAAACCGCCCAAAACGGCCGTTTTGGAACACTTGCAGGGTGGTGTTTCGGCGTATTCTCACCTACCTCAATCAGTGCGTGAAACACTTGCACGGTGGTGTGCAAGGTCGCATCAGAACTCCAAACAACGCCACAACAACACTTGCAGCATGGTGTTTTCGGACATTTCAGATGCTCACACACCTTCCGTCCGAACACTTGCAGGGTGGTGTGTGAACACGTGTTCACCGTTCTGGTCCAGTTGTAGTCGAACTGGAAACACTTGCAGGGTGGTGGTAGAACACTTGTATGAGGGTGTCAGGTCGACTGTCCGGTGATGTCAGAACACTTGTAGGGTGGTGTACCGACTCGGTATCACTCGCATGGACTTCGTACAGGAGCATAATGACCTGTCTGTCTGGTCTCTCCGGGCTGTACAGACTGTCCAGTAGTGTACTGCTGTCGTAGTGATAGCTAGCCAGCCAAATTCCACAAAGAACACTCGAAGGGTGGTGTACCCCAGAAAAACACGTCGTTTGCGACGCAATCAATCGGCAGTGAGTGACTGACCTCTCGCCGTTACATCGGTGCCTGGTTGTAGATGAGATTCCGCTGGATGTCGTTGGCTCCTTCGTAGATGACCGGAATCCGCACGTCGCGGTACACGCGGGAAATGCGGTTCTCTGTCAGCACGGATCGCCCACCGTGGAGTTGCATCCCCTTCTCCGCACAGTCCATCGCGGCTTCGGTCGCGTTGGTCTTTGCCAATGCGGCCCAGTAGCCGGAGTTCTCCTGATTGGCGACGCGCTCAGCCGCGTGCCAGGTGAGGGTCCGGGCGGACTGGAGGCTGAGTTGCATATCGGCCAGCTTGTGTTGGACCGCCTGGAATTCGTCGACGGTCTTGCCGAAGGCTTCGCGGTCGTGGACGAACTCCCATGCTTCCTCGATGGCTGCCGCGGCCAGACCGAGGCCGTGTCCGCCGACGACGACGCGGCCGTGGTTGAAGAACTCAGCGAGCATATAGAAGCCGGCCCCTTCCACGCCGACCAGATTCTCTTCCGGAATCCGGCAGTCATCGAGCACAATGTGGGCCTGCTTGGACGCCCGGAAGCCCATCTTTTCAGGGATGTGCTCGGCGTGGTAGCCGTCGGCGTCCGTCGGAACGATAAACATCGAGTAGTTCCCGTAGCGGTCGTTCGGGTCGTCACCGGTCTTGGCGTACAGCGTCACCCAGTCCGCCTCGACGCCGTTGCCGATCCAGTATTTTTCGCCGTTAATCACCCACTCGTCACCGTCTTTCTCGGCGGCCGTCGTCATCCCGGCGAGGTCGCTCCCCGTCTCCGGTTCGGAGACGGCGAGACCGGTAAGCTGATCGCCGGCGGCGACGGGCTCAAGGAACTCCTCTTTCTGCCAGTCTGCGCCGTGGTCCTCGACGATCTCCGCCCCGAAGCTGGCGAGTTGGATTGTCAGCGCGATCCCTGCGTCGGCTTTGTACAACTCCTCTGCCATCGCAAGCATCTGCTGGAGGTCGTAGCCGCTCCCGCCCCACTCTTCGCCGATATCCTGTGCGACGAGTCCAGCCTCCGTTGCCGCTTCGAGTACATCCCAGGGGTACTCCCCGGACGCGTAGTACTCACCCGCGACTGGCTCGATGTGCTCCGCGGCGAACTCCCGAGCCTCTTCCTTGACCTCGTGTGCGTGTTCCGGAACGAGTTTCTCGGATAGCAGATCCATGGGAATTATCATGGTTTGTGTACTCATATACTCCGTGGAACTCTGCCAAACACCGTCATAGTTGTTTCCCGAAAACCGCTGATAATCGGCCAGCACGCTTTTGCATGGCTATGGCCTTCCTCGGGCATGAATCGTCGAGACTACCTGCTTGCCGGAGCAACCCTTGGAACCGCCGGGCTTGCGGGATGTTCGTTTCTGGCCGCAGCCGAGGCACCGCCACCGGATGTTCCGACAGCGCAACTGAACGATGGTGGCTGGACGCAAACGGACCAGTCCTCGGAGACAGTGTTCGACCGAAGCTATGGCCCGGTTTCGGTTGAGGCTGTCTCCAGTACGGTCCAGTATGTCGACGAACAACTACAGGAGCGTGTCGCCAACCGAACCCTTGACCAAGTCCAGACCGCGCTCTCCGTGTTTTTTGCCACGCGAGTGGACTTCAGTCCGAATCTCGATAATCTCCCAGCTGGTGTGGGCCGCGAGGAACTGCTGGCGGAAGTCAGAACAAATGCCCGCGACAGCTTCGAACAGCAGATGGAAGCACAGGGGCTGACCGACATCGAGAAATCCGGTGAAGGGAGAATCAATGTTGACACCGGTGAGACAGCTGAGACGGTGGAACTGTCCGCTGTGTACCCATTCGAAGGGATTTCCTTCGACGTGACCGAGGACGAGGCCGTCGAGATACCAGCCAGCGATATCGACATCTCGGCGATGTTCGCCGTCTGGCATCACGGCGATTTCGTCATCATATCTGGGGGCGCGTACCCGGCACAGAACTTCGAGCAGGTCGTTGAAAACGACCTGAGTGATGGAATCACGGTCACCGTCGATGTCGATCTCGGACTCCAGCCCGATGCCTACCGGACCGAAGTTCGGAATCTTGTCACTGGCGTCCAGTAACCGTTATTGGCGTCCGGTCACCGATACTGCTCGCTGGAGACGCTCGCACTCCCCCTATTCCGGCGCGGCGTCGTCAGGGACGCGGCCCTCGACGAGCGATTCGTCGGCGTACTCGTCGCGGAGCGACTTTTTGTCAAACTTTCCAGTTGCCGTCTTCGGGACCTCGTCGATAGTGACGAAGTTATCCGGGACCCACCACTTGGGGTAGGAGTCGAGAATGTACTCCCGGAGTTCATCGCCAAGCGTCTCCTCGTCGGCGTCGGCCGTCGGAACGATCATGGCGAGCGGGCGCTCCTGCCAGCGCTCGTGGGGGACACCGATGACTGCCGCTTCGTTCACGTCGTCGTGGGCTATCAGTTCGTTTTCCAGTTCGAGCGAAGAGATCCACTCCCCGCCGCTCTTGATAACGTCTTTTGCCCGGTCGACGATCTTAATGTAGCCGTCCTCGTCGACGGACACCACGTCGCCAGTCTTCAGATAGCCGTCCTCGAACTCCTGTTCGTTTGCTTCCGGTCGCTTGAAGTACTCTGTCGTTACCCATGGCCCGCGGATGTGGAGTTCGCCGAAGTCCTCGCCGTTGTGCGGGACCTCGTTGCCGTTGTCGTCGATGACACGGAACTCCAGCCCGGGCGTGATGAGTCCCTGTTTCGAGCGCTTGTCCAGTTGCGTCTGATAGTCGGCGTCCTCTAGGTCGCTCCGCAGGGACGCCACCGCACCCACCGGGGCCGTCTCGGTCATCCCCCAGGCGTGGACAAGTTCCACGTCGCGGTCGTCGAAGAACCGGATCATCGCCTCCGGTGCGGCGCTTCCGCCGACGATGAGACGCTCAAGCGAGGAGAGGTCAACATCGTTCTCTTTGATGTACTCCATCAGTCCCAGCCAGACGGTCGGGACGCCGGCAGTGACGGTGACGTCCTCCTCTTCGATGAGCTTCGCAAGGTCCGCCGGCTCCGGCTGTGGGCCGGGGTAGACGTGCTTGGCCCCGCCGGCAGTTGCTGAGAATGGGAGTCCCCACGCGTTGACGTGGAACATCGGGACGACAGGCATCATCACGTCGTCGTCGTCGAGTGGGATCCCCTGTGGTGATTGAATCGCCATTGTGTGGCTCCACAGCATCTGCTGGGTGTACTCGACGCCTTTCGGCCGCCCAGTCGTGCCGGACGTGTAACAGAGACCGGCGGGGCGGTCCTCCTCCAGTTCGGGCCAGTCGTACTCCGTCGGCTGGTCGGCGATGAACGACTCGTAGGCAACGGCATCAAGCTCCGTGTCCGGAACAGACTCGCTCATGACGACGAACTGCTCGACCGTCTCGAAGGACTCGGGATCATCGGTGGCGGCACCCTCGAGTTTCGGGAGGAGCGACTCGTCGACGAAAATGAGTTCATCCTGTGCGTCGCTGACGATATACTGAATGTGTTCGTCGGGCAGGAGCGGATTGATAGTGTGTAGCTGCGCACCGGTTCCGGGTACCCCGAAGTACGTCTCGAAGTGACGGCTGTGGTTCCAACAGAACGTCCCGAGTCGTTCGCCGTCGCCATAGCCGGCTTCCTCGATCGCGTTCGCTAACTGTGCCGTCCGTTCGACAGATTCGGCGTAGTCGCGGCGGACGATACCCTCGTGGGTACGAGAGACGACCTCTGTGTCCGGATACAGTGTTTCTGCACGCCACAGGAACGGTCGTAGAGTTTGCGGGCTGCCTCCTGGCATATCATGATGGAAGGGCCCACGGTACAAGAAACACTGCTAAATCTTTTATGAAGGACAAGCAGTTCATCCGCAGTTCCCGCCGCTAGAATAACTTCGGACCGTTTACACTTCGATTTCCTGCATCAGGTCGACCAGCTCTTCGAGTTCCGGAAATGTGTACACCTTCACGTTGATGTCGGATTCCAGTGCGTGGACACGGGAGTCGAACATCAGCGCCATCTCGTTCTCTCGGTCGCCGACGAGCTGGTCCACCATCCCACTCCCCGGGCCGAACGTGAAGTTCGGCGTTGAGATGTCGATGGTGGTATCGAGGACGTTTGCCCAACCGTCGATGAAGCCGCTGGTCATGATGTTGCCGATCTCCTGAATCGCCGAGCGTTCCATGTCGGTGAAGCCGCTCGCGTTGGGGTCTGTCTCGCCCATGTCGCCGATCATCCCGGTGGCGAGGTCCTTCGCACTGGCGGCGTTGAACAGGAACAGGATGTGCCCGTGGGGCTTTTCGACCATTTCGATACTGATACCGATCTGTTTCTCGTCGCCGACGTGTGTTTTGATATCCGGGATATCGATGAAGTTGATCTTCGTGATCTCCATCTCTGTCTCCATCCCAGTCATCTGGCTAAGGTGGTTCGCAACGGTGTTACCGCCTTCTTTAGCCATCTGATTGAACAACCCGAGCTTCCGAATATCTATCATCAGACTCATTCGTTAGGACCAGCGTTGCCGCTGAGTTGTGTGCCCTCATACATAAGCTATGCACCCGCATTTTCGTCAGCGAGAATCGGAGCGTGTCGATACCGCTTGCTCACTCCACACGGACGCTCACAGCAACGCCCTCACCGAGCGGTAACAGTCCTGTCTCGAACGCCGGGTCGTCGCCGACGCGTTCGAGATACGCAGCGATACCGCGACTTGTTTCGTTGGCGTCGATGTCCTCGCCAGCCAGCAACGCCTGTACTGCCTCGAACTCCAGCGGCCCGGCCTCGATCATGTTGTCAGCGACCACGGCCCCACCAACCGGTACTTTCGCCCGGACTGCCTCGAAGGCCTCCACGTAACGGTGTTTCTCGTTGTCGATGAGCACCACGTCGAACGGGCCGTCGTAGTTCTCGACGGTTTTGATTGCGTCACCGTGCTCGAATGTGGCCCGTGCGGCGAACCCGCCGCGGTCGAGGAACTCGCGGGCTTCTTCGAGTTCGTCGGCGTCGATCTCGGTCAGGACAATCTGTCCATCGTCGGAGACGGCAGGGGCCATCCAGTACGCAGAGTAGCCGAAGCCGGAGCCGAACTCGAAGACGCGGTCGGCGTCGACCATCCGGGTGACAAGGCGGAGCCACCCGCCGACTGCGGGACCGACTGTCGGAAATCCTTCTCGGTCGGCTTTGGCGTCCATCTCATCGATGATTGCATCGCTGGCTGGCGCCAGTGTACGGGCGAACTGCTCTGTCACTCTCGGGAGCGGGGTTTCGTCCATATCAGGCTATGCCGGTAGCGGCGACATAAACGAGTGGGTCCGGACCGGGAACTAGCCGAGTTCGAGGCGTTCGACGTACTGAATTACGGATTCCAGCGCAGGATTGGCGTAGTACTCAACACTATTGTCTGCTGTCTCGTACGAGAGAATCCCCAGATCGTCCAGACGCGGAAGGTGATTGTGTGCCAGCGACACGCCCACCTCGTCGCGTGACTTTGGCGTCGTTCTGGCTGGGATAGCCTTCTCACGCTCGTAGACGCGGTCGACGAGGTCGTCCAGCGGGACCTCGGCGTCTGACCGGTCTTTCAGGTGATACAGGAGACTTCGTCGCCGCGGAGCGGAGAGCAGTTCCAGGACCTGATCAAACGAGTACGGTATCGGAATCGTTTCTGGCTCCTCCGGGTCGCCCTTCTTCACGCCGCCGGGTGGGGTGACGGTATCCCGAAACGTCGGCGTCTCCTCTGCGTCTTGCGACGCCGTGACGGTCCAGCCGTGGTCCGGGAGATACTCGTACACGACATCATACAGCGGCCGAAACATCTCGACTGTCTCTTCGGTATGGGCCTCCGGGTCCATATGGTGGTGGCTCGAGACGTCTATCTCGGCACATTGCCGGTTCAACGCTGTCACCAGCGCGATGACGCGGTCACGCTCCCAAGACTCAAGCAGCCCAGTAAGAGAATGCAAGCACAGAAGCAGCGGCGTATCTGCCTGTTCTAGCCGACCGAGATGGCGGGAGACGGTCGTGCTGATGTCTATCGGCGCCACTGTCGCAGGAAGGGTATCAAGCGTCAATGAGGGAAATGCGCCAGACGCTGCTGCCTGTGAGGTCGCCGGTAACTCGCTGCCGGCGTCGACGATGATCGCCTCTTCGGGCATCTCGTCGTCGAGGTGCTGTTGCCACAGCGAGAGGCGCGAATCTGGGGATTCAGACACCGTGACACAGATTGCCTTCGAGTTACTGACCTCCTGCTCAGCCAGGAACCCGGCACACCCCTCTCGTTCGGCGTCGCTTGAATCGCGTGCCAGCACTAATACGGACGTAGCCTCTTCCAGAGGCTGGTCCACTGTCCCACTCCCGGAGTTCATTGCGTACTGTATCGTATCTGGAACCATAAAGCCATCAACAAATAAGCGTTCCCTTGACATACGGTAACCTTTGATGAGTACTGCTTGAACATGAGACAGTGCCTGTCTCGGCTCTCTCCGTACATAGCCTCTAGTGCACATTCCAGACCGTCCCAAGTCCGAGGATTTTTGCGATGCTACGCCGTAATATCGACTATGCCAATCATGTCGAGTAGCGACTTTTCTATTCACATAGAGGAGTGTGATGAGTTTGACGACGGAATGCCGATAAGTTCGCTCCCGGACGAAGTCACGTCTATCGACGACCTCGACTGTGAATGCTGGAGCGGGTTCGAATCGCTGGACGAAATCTAACATCGGGTGTAGCAGCCCGGATAGTCAGAGCGTGGTTTCAGTAGACCGCTCGCCGGGAACCGTTTTTACGATACGTCGCTAGAACAACTACATTTTAGACTTCTCTACAGGCTCTGGTGACGAGTGTTTGACTATTATGAAAGCACTCGCAAATAGATCATCCCCATTCGGAACACGTCTGCGTATGGCCACGTTCACTCTGGACAACGCACTCGTCTCGTGCCCTTGCTCACGCCGGGCCGTCCCAATCAGACATCCCAGTAGGCCGGTTCGTTACCGGACTTCCACTTTATCGAGCACCCTCTGGACGGTTTCTCAGCCGCCGTAATCTGGTCGCCATCGAGCAACGTTTCGACGTGGGTGGCCATCTCCCGCTCGCTTGGTTCGTCGTCCGGATTTGGCGCGTCGTCGAGGCGACCGTGGTACGCCAGTTTGAACGTCCCACCGTCGTTCCGGAACAGGAACGGATCAGGGGTACACCGGGCGCCGTACGCGGCTGCGACGCCCTGAGACTCATCGAATAGATACGCGTCATACTGTATTTCCCCGCGTTCGACGAGTTCCTGCATCCGCTCGAAGGAGTCGTCGGGGTACTCCTCGGGGTCGTTAGCATTGATCCCGACGACAGCAAGGTCGTCGTATTCCGTCGCGAGGCGGTTTAGCTCACCAATCTTCGCTTTCGCGTATGGACAGTGGTTGCACGTAAACACGACCAGTAGTGCGTCCTTGTCCACGAAATCCGACAGTGAGTATGTTGCCCCATCCGCTCCTGGCAGTTCGAACGTCGGTGCTTCGTCCCCACGTCCGAGCACGTCGGACTCCGAATCGAGTGAAACCATCGCCTTCCGCTACGACTGTCGCCGCTAAAAGTCCACGGACACTATAGTAGCCATTGAGAGGTAATGAACACCCGATCGCACGATTGCAGTGCGATTGGTGCGTACATCGTGTCAATCGTTACTATATGCTGACTTCTGTGATCGTCGCTTTTCGCTCAACTGTCCACGTCGCTGGATGTCGCTGCCGCGGTATCGAAGGCCTTCGCTGCCTCGAACGCTGTACTCCCGTCATCGACGGAGAATAGCGTCTCTTCTCCCTCTGCTTCGTGTTTTTCTAGCAGCCCCACTGTCACCAGCTCTTCAAGCGTCCCATCAAGATATAGCGTCTTCAGCGGCACGCCGGCAGCCTCGCTCAGGGCCGTTTTCGTATACGTCTCGTCCACATCGAGGCGGAGTATCGTGTCGATAACTGTTGCCGCCTTGTCGTGGTTCGCGACATGCGCCCATCCTGTGTCAGAATCAGCCCGTTGACCACCCTCTTCGAACATTAATCGACACCTAACCGGCAGAGATACTAAAACTGTCTGGTGCATTTCCACCCGAATGATGTGACTTCCTCTCACTATTGAGCAAGGCTTTTGTCCGCGTCACTCCGCTGGCACTGTATGAGCAGTCGCCGCGAGATACTCGACCTGCTACGAGAGAACGCTCGCTACACGACCGAGGACATCGCTCGGTTGACCGATTACTCCGAGAGCGAGGTAGCCGAGATCATCGACGAATTCGAGGAGGCAGGTATCATTCGCGGCTATCAAGCAGTCGTCGACTGGAACGCGGTCGAGAGCGACGAGGAACGCGTCCGTGCAACTGTCGAACTTAACGTCACGCTGGATCGTGAAACCAGCTACGACGATATCTCTGACCGGATCGCGAAGTTCCCGGAAGTGACTTCGCTGCGCCTCGTCAGCGGTGACTACGACTTCGACCTAGAGGTTGAGGGCGATTCGATGCGCGAAGTGTCGCATTTCATCAGCGACAAAATCGCGCCGATCCCCGAGATTACGCAGACGGTAACCCACTATATCATGGAGTCGTACAAGGAGCAGGGGATGGAGTTCGACGATCACGACGACGATGACCGGCTGTCTGTCTCACCATGACGTTCGAGCCAGCAGACAGAGTCGATAGCGTGCCGCCCTCGGGCATCCGACGGTTCTTTGAACTGGCCGAGGAGATGGACGACATCATCTCTCTCGGGGTCGGCGAACCGGATTTCTCGGCCCCATGGTCGGCTCGTGAAGCCGCTATCGCGTCGCTCGAACGCGGCCAGACCTCCTACACCGCCAACCGCGGGAAACGGGAGCTCCGAGAACGCATCGAGGACTACGAAGCGGCGACGCACAACCTGCAGTACGACCCTGATGAGGAAATCCTCGTCACGGCGGGTGCGAGCGAGGGTTTGGATCTCGCGTTTCGGGCGCTGTTAAATCCCGGCGACTCAATCGCTATCGCCCAGCCCTGCTACGTCTCGTACGTCCCTGGTGCGACGTTCGCCGGCATCGACGTTATCGACGTTCCGACACGCGCAGAGGACGAGTTCAAGCTCACCCGAGAAGTGCTGGAATCGTCCGGTGCGGCGGAGGCTGACGCGCTCGTGTACTGTTTCCCGAACAACCCGACCGGAGCAACGATGACAGCCGAGGAGATGGCGGATGTTGCGGCCTTTTGCCGCGAAAACGATCTCCTCGTGTTCGCCGACGAGATCTACGCCGACCTCACGTACGAACACGATCACACGTCTATCGCTACCCTCCCTGGGATGCGTGAGCGGACCGTCGTGTTCAATGGCTTCTCGAAGGCGTTCGCGATGACAGGGTTCAGACTGGGGTACGCGATGGCCCCGCCGAAGGCCATCGAGGCGATGAACCGAATCCATCAGTATTCGATGCTCTCGGCCCCGACGACAGCCCAGCACGCCGCTATCGAGGCGCTCGACAACTGCCGCGACGAGGTCACGGAGATGGCCGCGCAGTACGACCGCCGACGGAAGTACGTCCTCACGCGCTTCGAAGAGATGGGACTTGACTGCTTCCCAGCGGCCGGAGCGTTCTACGCGTTCCCGGAATGCCCCTGGGACGATGCCGGTGAGTTCGCCGAGAGTTTGCTTCAGGAAAAACGGGTCGCGGTAGTCCCCGGAACCGCATTCGGTGAGGGTGGGTCAGGCCACCTGCGAGTGTCCTACGCCACGGGTCTCGACGATCTCAAAGAGGCGATGGCCCGGATTGAGTCGTTCCTTGATTGACAATTATGGTCGGCGAAACATTCAGTATGGTCCACTTACTACCGTAAGGAGACCGTGATACGAACAGCCGGAAACTCTTTTTCAGCGACAGTTAGCGGGGATAAACTTTTTTCCTGCCTAACGGGAGATGAATAACAATGGCTATCGATGATACTGGGGGAGGTGAGTCAGAGCAGGTCAACAGTGGGGGGGCCCTGACTGACGAGCCTGTACGGGTCGGCGAATACACATGGGACGATCTCCGGCGAGAGGTACACGATGGGGGGCGGTTCGACCGAAGTGTGTACCTCGGATTCGAGCCGAGAGAACTCAGTCAGCGACTCGAAGACGCGGCGAGTGCGGGTAAAACACTGCAAGCGCCGTTCGAAGCGTATCTCGACCCAACCACGACACCAGTCGCGAAAGACATCTACACGTGGGAGCATTTCAAACAGGAGTACTATTATAAGGACGGTAGTCTCCCCCGTGACAGTGACGGTGAAGTCATCCCGTTTGATGCAAGCGAGTACCTGAACTTCGACCCCGAACACACGGAAAACAAGCTGTCTGCCGCCGAAGATATCGCCAGTGAACTGCACGAGTACGTCGATCAAAACACCGTCGACGTGAACCCGGAGCTGGACGAAGACGAGTTCTTCTCGACACGGGATGGCCACACAACCGTCGTCAACCGCTACGATCTGGAAAAAGCCGTTCCCCAGTCGAAGAAATCTCATTTCAACGAACTGGAGCGGTACTGGGTCAACAAGCCATACGCCTGCGTTATCATCTTCCATTCACGGAAAGAGAACGAGAAGAAATACTACGTCATTGAGCCGTATCTCACAGATATCGAGATCGACCTTCGGGAGTTTCTCTCGGGCAAACTCAAGACCGCAATCAAGTATTCTGAGGACGACGTGATCGTTCAGGGGACTGACGCTGACCGGGCACAGGTTATCCAGCGGGAGGCCGAACAACTCCTCTCACGGTACGACCTCTACAACGGCTCAGTATCCAGTAGCGGCGAAGAGAGCGTTCTCGGACAGGTCAAGGAGCTGTTCGGACTGGACGAGGAAACACAAAGTGAAACCGCGGGACAACTCTCCGGCATTTCGACACGTCCCGAACCGGCTATCCTCCAAGACGACGACCCGAAGCTAAACGAGTATCAGGTCGAGAAGCTGCTGTATATGCTCAAGCGGGACTTCGTTGGCTACGCCCGCATTGATGGCGTCAAACACGACATCAACGTAGAGGATATCTCCTGTGACGGGTATAACTCTCGGGTATTCGTCTATCACACCGACTACGAGCAGATTATCTCGAACGTCGAACACGGCAAAGGGGAACTCGACGACTTCGTCGTGAAGCTCGCACAGCGGTCCGGGAAGGGTATCTCGAAGCGTCAGCCACAGGTCGATGCGACGCTCCCGGACGGGTCACGTGCCCAGTTGACACTGGGTCGGGAGGTGTCCGACCACGGGACAAACTACACTATCCGGCAGTTCAAGGATGTCCCCTTTACGCCGATCGATCTCATCAACTGGAACACGTTTTCGCTGGACGAGATGGCGTTCCTCTGGCTCTGTATTGAGAACAACAAGAGCCTCATCTTCGCTGGCGGTACCGCCTCGGGGAAGACGACCAGCCTGAACGCTGTCTCGCTGTTCATCCCATCAAACTCCAAGATTGTCTCCATCGAGGACACACGTGAGGTCGAACTGCCACAGCGGAACTGGGTGGCAAGCGTCACACGTCCCTCTTTCGGTGAGGACGACAAGGGTGATGTCGACGAGTTCGACCTGCTGGAGGCCGCGCTCCGTCAGCGTCCGGATTACATCGTCATGGGTGAGATCCGTGGTGAGGAAGGCCGGACGCTGTTCCAGGTCATGTCGACTGGGCACACCACCTACACTACCTTCCACGCCGACTCAGTCGGCGAGGTCATCAAGCGGTTCACCACCGAACCGATCAACGTCTCGAAGACGCTGTTTACGGCGCTGGATCTGGTGTCGATTCAGACCCAGACCCGGGTCGACGGCAACAAGGTTCGCCGAAACAAGTCCCTGACTGAAATCAACGAATACTCCGCCGAGAACGACGAGATCAACGTCCGGGACGTGTACGAGTGGCGAGCCGAGACGGATGAGTACATCCAGATGGGGAACTCGAACACACTTGAAGAGATCAAGTTCGACCGCGGGTGGACCCAGGAGAAACTCGATGAGGAGCTGTTCAAGCGCAAGGTCGTACTCGCGTACCTCATCGAGAAGGGGCTGAACACCTACACGCAGGTCGCGGCGACCATCCAGGCGTTCATCAACGACCCCGACACCATTCTCACGCTCATCGCCAACGACCAGCTCGAACTGTCACTTGAGGACCTCCGGGAGATGGAATCTGTCAAGATCGATATCGACCCGGAAAAAGAGGAGATGGTGCCCCGGCCGGACGCGCCGCCGGAAATGGTCGAGGAGACAAAGCAGGTGCTTGACAACGCCCAACCACTGTTCAACACCTACAAGAGCCGCGAAACCCCGGATATTGTCTCAGCGTTGATGGACGATTCCGATGAGAGCGCTGACGAGGACAGCATCGACTTCGGCCAGTTCGTTCCGAAGGCTGGTGCGGAGGCAGATAGCGAATGAGCCTCGATACACCGAGTCAGCAACAGGTCGGCAGCGGCGGTGCGCTCGGTGACACGTTCTACCCGGCGTACCAGATGGTGTTCGACGACGAGGGCGACTTCGTAAACAGCGTCGAGAACAAACTCGCGGAGGCCCGGATGGCCGACAACGTTGAGATGTTCCTCGCACGCGCACTTGCGGTCGGTGTCATCGCCGGCTTGGCGCTGTGGCTCGTCGGCACGTTCCTCGGGTATCTGCTGGTCCAGTTGCTGTTTGCCGGTGGGGAAGCGCCGACGCTCATCGGGATTCCGGTGTCCGAGGGCGTCTCAGAGATTCTCGCCATGCTGAAACTCCCATTTCTCGTTATCGTGACCGGCTTCGTCTTCGGCGCCATTGGATTCGGTATTGGGTTTGGGTCGCTGGTCTCGATTCCGTACTTCCGCGCGAGCGCGCGCGAGCGCGAAATCAACGTCCTACTGTCCGACTCGATTTCGTTCATGTATGCGCTGTCCGTGGGTGGGCTCAACCAACTTGAAATTCTGCAGTCGATGGGGAAGGCCGAAGACACGTACGGTGAGGTTGCAAAAGAGTTCCAGTCTATTGTGCTGGAGACGGAGTATTTTGATACTGACTACCGGACCGCTGTCCGGAACCAGGCGCTCCAGACACCCTCGGACGAACTGTCCCAGTTCCTGACGGATATGCTCTCTATCATTAACTCCGGCGGGGACATGACCTCCTTCCTCGAAGACCAGAAGGAAAAACACATGCGAACCGCCCGGCAGGAACAGGAGAAGATGCTGGAGACGCTGGAACTGTTCGGCGAGATGTACATGACGCTCTCGCTGTTCCCACTGCTTCTCATCATCATTCTGGTCATCATGTCGATGATGGGGAACGCACAGCAGTCGCTTATCTACGGTACGGTGTACGGGCTGATTCCACTGACCGGCCTGGGCTTTCTCGTCCTCGTTTCGACTGTCACGCAAGACTCAATCGGGGACGGCTATCTGCGTTCAAGCCCCGGCGAGAAGGAACTCGTTGTCGACGAAGGTGTCGGCGTGTTCAACCTCGGGCTCATCGAGAGCTACACGGGAACCTACAGCGTCTTCGACCGGATCAAGAGCCGGGAGGGGACCCACGAACTCCTCGCCATCCTCACACGGCCTGACCTGTTCTTCCGTGACCATCCGCTGTTGGTGCTGTGGCTGACGGTGCCGCTGTCAATCCTTGCCGTCGTCGCAGCTATCGTCATCGGCTGGGCCCCGTTATCGCTGGACGGAATGATCGCTGTCCCAGTTCGCTCGACGTTCTTCTGGGTGTATGTCCCGATGTACCTCAACTTCATCCCGCTGATGATTTTCTACGAGTGGAACCAGCGCTCTCGGAAGGCAATCATCGGGAAACTTTCCGAAAACCTCCGGAAGCTCGCATCAGCCAACGACACCGGGATGACGTTGCTAGAGTCGGTCAAGGTGGTCTCCGAGACGTCCTCCGGAAAGCTCTCCGAGGAGTTCGAGACCATCCACGCAAAGGTCAACTACGGAACGAGCCTGAAAGACGCGCTCCGGGAATTTAACAACAAGGAGCCTGTCATAGAAAGCGTCACGTGCGAAGCAGCAGGGTTTGGAAACTGTGTCCACCAGCTCCAAAGCCCTGCAAAACGTAGCTTCGGTCAACGAGTTCTTGAATGCAGCGGCTACCGAGACGGTACCGCTGTTCGAGCATCTTGAGTTCGAGTTTCTGCTGGATTACGACGTGTTCGCCCCCTCGAAGCGGGGGCGAACACGAGTTCACAAACCACCAGACCTCTTTCGCGGCTTTCTACACTGCTACTACGAGGATGTCTACGGCACTCGTCCAGTCACACGAGAACTCCAACACAGCCTTGTCTGGTACTACTGCGGTCTCGACAAACCGCCATCCAGAGACACCATTGACCGGTTTCTCACTGATCTCGAACACGTCGTTGACGATGTCTTCAACAGACTCGTCGAGCAGGCCGCCGCCCGCGGCCTGCTCGACTCCACGTACTCCATCGATTCGACTCACGTCGAAGCGATCCAACACAACGACGCCGCATCGTGGAACTACGATCCAACAGCCGAAGAGTACTACTACGGCTTCGGCTGTACAATCGCCTCAACCGGCGCGAAGATCCCAATTGCGGCGGAATTCACACAGGCTAAACAAGCAGATCAAGAGACGGCGATGCGCGTCACGCGTGACGCGCTCGCCGTCGATACACCGGTCTGGATGCTCGGAGACAGCGCCTACGACATCCTCGATTGGCACGACCACCTGCTGGCCGCAGGGGTCGTGCCAATCGCTCCATACAATCCGCGAAACACTGACGACCCGAAGGACATCGAGTACAGGGTCGAAGACCGAATCGAGGAACACAGCGAGGACGTTCAGCTGAAACAATCTATCTTGGACGAGACGTATAACAGCCGGACAGGAGTCGAACGAACTAACGACGCAGTCAAGGATTGCGGCCTCGGGCACGTCCGCGCCCGAGGCCGCGTCCACGCACGAACAGAAGTATTCGTTGCGCTGTGTCTCCGGCTCGTCGTTGCAATCACCAGCTTTGAGCGGGGCGATAACCCTGGCCGCGAGAAGCTCAAGCTATGAGATGGATTCTATGACAGGCTCACAAGTACAACGTCCCACGACTGGCACGGACAGTCAAGCTCATCGCAGAGGCACAGGAAGCCTCCAGCCAGATTCAGGACGTGCTCTCGACGGCTGCCCAGGCCTCGGAGAATCAAGACGACATCGAACGGGAGCGAAAGTCCCGGACGCGGATGCAGACGGTCATCATCCTGATGACGTACCTGACGTTGCTCGGCGTAATGGCGCTGCTGAAGACACAGTTCCTCGATGTGATGTCGGGACTGGCGACGCAGGCCTCCGGGTCAAGTAGTTCGAGCGCGCCAGGCGGTGGATTCGGCGGCAGCGTCGACACGGAACTGCTGTCGATGCTGTTCTTCCACGCAGTGACGCTGCAGGCGTTGCTGTCGTCGTTCATCGCCGGCTATATTCGGGAAGTGAAGCTCGTCGCAGGCGTCAAGTTCGCAGTCGTCCTGTCGACGATTGCACTGGTGGTGTGGATCGCCGTGGGATAGCGGCCCCTTTCGCGGCTCGATGGCGGACGTACAAGATAACAAACAGGGTGTGTGGGACATGGATACAAGAGCACAAACACCGCAGGACTTCGCCGTAGGGGTGAGCGTCCTGCTCGTGACGATAATCGGGGTCTTGGCCTTCGTACAAGGTAGTGCGATCGGCGTGTACGAATCCCCAGATGTACAGCGTAACCAACCAATTGCGGACAGGGCAGCAACGTACCTTGTCGAAAACCACTCGGTTGAGGGGGCGCGGAACTTCATTCGCTACAACACGAGCGGTGGGATCAACGAGTCCCTCAACAAGGATAACGCCAACCACGGCGGCACGCTTAGTAGCTTGAAATCGAACGCCGGCCTCAACACCGCAACACAACGCCGGACAAACGCATCACTCAATGTAACCGTCGTCAATGCGTCATCGCTCGAAGCAGGGACACGGGACCCGGCAGTCGATGACCATGGCCAGCGACTCGCTTGGGGGCCTGATGTCGCCAGTCGAGACAACGTTGCGATGACATCCCGCGTGGTGAAACTGACCAACGCAACCGGCCAGTGCGATCCAGTCTGCTGGCTCGTCGTGAGGGTGTGGTAACGATGCGTGGCCAAGCCTACACGCTAGAAGGTGTTCTCGCGGCTATCGTCGTTGTGACAGCGACCGTCTACGGCCTGTCGGCAGTCGACACCGGTCCGTTCCAGACCGGCGCCCAGCAGCGGACCGCGTCACTGGAAACCCGCGCGAGCGACACGCTATCACTGGCAGCAGAAACCGGAGCGCTGCACAACGCGACGGCGTGTTACAGCGTCGGAACACCGACACTCAACGGTAACCAGACGGGCAGCTCCACCGAGTTCGAGCTGATGTTGAACCGGACTTTCGACCGTCAGGGAGAACAGTACAATCTTTACTTCAGTTACTCGGATTCAGGTGCACGCCAGACGACCCTCGTCTCGCAGGAATCAGACGAAAACGTCGCCGAGCGGCCGGCTGATGCAGCCGTTGCAACTGAAACGGTGACGCTGTCCGACGATATGCCCACCCGAATCGGCGACTGCAGCGGCACCGGCCCGTCTCTCGACCGTCAGCGGGTATTTCGCCCCCGATGCAGAGCCCGACTCTATCGTCTACAACGTCGTGGAGGTGCGTCTGGTCGTATGGTAGCCAACGAGCGCGGACAACTGCTGTTGGTCGGTGGCATTGCCATCGCTATCGTCGTGTTCAGTACGATACTGTTTGCCCACAGTCTCGCTGTCACCGACGGTATCACGACCACTGGAAGTGCAAACACTATCGAGCGGTCAGCTGACCGAGAAGCCTCTGTTGAGCGGGATTTTGGACGACTTGCGGCCCAAACGCGGGGCGATGACCTTGATGGATTTGAGAAGCGATACGAGAACGCGCTCCAGAACTACACGCAGACACACAACCGAGTTGTCGCAAGCAGTGGCGGCACCTATCTCAACGCGACGCTGAACGAATCGGCGTCGCTTGGCAATGAGACGAGTCAGACTTCGGCCAGTGAGATTGACGACCCGAACGGAGGCTCAAAGCCGAACGAGTGGGTTGTGGCCAAGAATGTCAGTCGCATCGCTGTCTTCAATTTTAATTTCACTGAAGGACATGACAAGGGAACTCCATTTAACATTACCGTGACAGGCAGTAACGGTAACTGGTGGGCGTTAGAAGTTTCACTTACCGGAACCGGACCAATTAGAGACAAGACAGTAACTATTCGGGATAGTACTCCGGGGTCGGATACACCTGTCTGTTCCGTCCCGAACTCCGGACCTGGTGCCAAAGACCTGAGCGTCAATCTTGTTGCCGGAACATGTAACCAAGGGAGTGGGTTCAAAACATTCAGCGATGTAACCGAGCCACCTTACATCATTAATATAAGCAAAGGTCAGAAAGCCGATGGTACTTACCGCTTTGCGGCCATCGGGACCTTCCCAAGCACGAGCTATGATTCCGGAGATACCGCGCCGTATCCCGTCGTCCCTGCCATAGACACGACCTATGACACACCATCTGCGAGCTACAACCGAACAGTCCTCGTGGAGGTGGACGACGGATGAACCTCGATCGTCTCCTGTCTGACAGCCGTGGCGTCTCGCCCGCGGTCACGCAGGCGCTCACTATCGGCATCACGTCGCTGCTGGTGACCGGCCTTCTCATCGGCGGGAGCCAGATGGTCGATTCACAGCGTGAACGCGTGACAGAGGAAGCGCTGGAGAACGTCGGCGATGGTATCGCGCGCGACCTGATTCGCTTGGATGCGTTCGACACTGAGTCTCTCAATTCGACAGTGTCGTTTCGTGCGACGTATCCGGAGCGGATCGCTGACCAGTCGTACAACGTCGAGGTTGCTGCAGACACATATCGAACGCGCGTGTACGTAAACGCATCAGGACTGAATCGATACGCTGTCGTCCGATTTGAGAATGAAACTAATGTCTGTCCGTCTGTTGTCTCCAGCGGGCCACTGGCCGTCTCGTACAATGCGTCGGCCGACTGCATGGAGGTGACACGTGGATGATCTCGCCACTGTCAAGACAAGACGGTCACGACCGTGGTGTGTCTGATCTGCTGGCGTTTACACTCACGTTCAGTATCATCATCACCGGCATTGCGCTGGTGACGCTCGGTGGACTCGGGGCATTCGATACTATTCAACAGGGGGCGACAACTGATGTCGCCGAAACGTCGATGATCGGGTTCGCGGAGACTACGGGCGACCACATTCAGGGCGGCGCCCCACGGCGGACCACGAGTATGAAACTCCAGGGCCACGGGCTCTCCATCCAGGCGTCAACGCTGAATGTAACTGTTGATGGACAGTCAACGAATATCTCAGCCGGAGCGTTCATCCGGGAGACTGATTCGGGGACCGATATCGTCTACACCAGTGGTGCAGTGTACCGGGTCCAGCAGGAGGGACTGGTCGTCTCACGGAAACCTAGCTTTCGGTGTACCCCCGATAGCGGCAGCGCATACCTCTCCGTCCTCTCGCTTGACGGACAGACGGATTTCTCGTCGTCGAGTCGCGTCACAATCGAGACTACCGTCCAGAACAAGACGCTCGTTTCGCCACAGGCTGGTAAGCCGCCATCTGCTACAACCGTCTCGATCAACGTCTCGGAGACTGCGTACCCAGATGCGTGGCACCGCCTATTTGAGCAGGAACTATCAAACTGGTCGGACCATTCGGAACCACACACGTATCAGTGTACAGGCATCAGCCGCGCTGTCCTCCATAATACGACAGTCGATATCCGCACTGTCTCCTAACCGTCCCTGTCAGCGATGCACAGACCCGTCGCTATGGAGTCCAGTCCCGAACGATGAGAGAGTCCTTATGCAGCAGTCATCAGCGCCGCGATGAATGACCACTTCGTCCCGCTGTTTGCTTCTTCCTGTTTCGCCATAGCCGCAGTCTTGTCTCGTGGGTGCTTCCAATTCATTACGACTACAGGTACGTACTCAGTAGGCATGAAGTGTTCGATAGCTAATATATTGCGTGGTCTTTTATGATTGAGAGCCTTTCACAGGTCGATAACCCAATCAATACTCTTTAGCCGATAATGATGAAAACTAGTCACAACTGCTATTCACTACCGTGTTTAATATTAGTGCGAAAAATTAGAATATTATGGACTACGGTAAAACTCAGGGTACAGACGCTTACACACCGATAACCGCCTTTATATCTATACATAAGATCGATGGGCTTTGCATCCGAACGACAGCTACGTGTGAGTCGTTGGCAAGGTAGTACTATTACCCTCCACGTCATAAGATTGTATACTAATGAAGAAGCAAGAACTCATTCACCTTCACAGTCTTCTCGCGCAGGTACAACACCACTACGAACACGAAGCGGACACAAGTGTTGAGCACGATCTGTACGCTGACCTTGGTGTCAAACCGACATCGATTCACAAATCAAAGACAGATCACAAGGAAGCAGTATTTGCGCTCGCTTCCGGGCTGACAGATGCGATGGCCGAGGAAGCTGACGAACCGCAGGCGTTGACTGCCGACTGAATCGACGGACTGTCGTCAGTCGTTCTTATCGTTTCACTACTTCCGATAGCTATTGGTCAGTTCCTACCGTGACACGGCCACTATGTCGGTCGCATGGTACACGCTATCCCGCCTCTCAAACAACTTATACGGGAGGCGACCGTATTTATGTTGTGAGCGACGATTCAGGGCGGCGGAATCTCCGCATGCCTACAAACGACGAGATGTTTGCAGTGGTAACAGAGCACCTTGGCGGGAACCACGTCCGCATTCGCTGTGAGGACGGCGAAACCCGGCTTGGCCGGATTCCAGGTCGGATGAAGTTCCGGACCTGGATTAACGAGGATGACATCGTTCTCGCCGAACCGTGGGACTGGCAAGACGAGAAGGCCAACATCGAATGGCGCTACAAGGGGCAAGACGCCGACCAGCTCCGTTCGGAAGGCCACATTGACTCGCTGACCGCCTAATTTTACCACTGTACCCGCGTCCTGGTTCACAACGACCTTGAGATAATTCTTTATCGCGACCTGCGCTGGTTTCTGTTCTGACTGCTAGCTTCCTGGGTGTCGCGACGCTTGTTTCGGCATAGCGTCTGGTACACTACGACTGTCTACCGTCAGGTTCGTACTCCTCCCGATTGATATATAATGGATTACTGGCCTCCGGCCGCTGACCTCTATGTCAGAGTTCAAATATAAGGACACGTCGGATTATATACATCCTGTCGCAGTCTTGCGGTTATGCGTGTCACGGCATCACGTTACGTATGCGTCGTGTGTGTTCTGCACAGGGCGAGCCTGAGACGATTCATTTATATGTTCCCCCGTCTTCTGAATTAATGCGAAGGTCGCACCGGGCAGCGAGCCCGGGTCGGCATGCTCGGTCGGCCACCTGGGTCGGTCCGAGCCACGAACGGATCTCGTCTTCCCCTTCTGGGGCTGGCGAGATCCACCCAATGAGGATTCCACCCCTGCGGTCCGCCGTTAAGATGGAATCTGATGTGAGCCCACGGACCCATGCAGTAGTCAACATTGGTGTAGGAACCAATGTGTTTGCTTCCGACGGAGTGCAACCACTTCCGCCGCTGATGTATATCAGCACATTCCGGTTGATCCTGCCGGAGGCCATTGCTATCGGAGTCCGATTTAGCCATGCCTAGTTGCACGAGTTTAGACTCGTAGCATATAGCTCAGTAACACGTGGCCAAACTACCCTACAGACCGCAATAACCTCGGGAAACTGAGGCCAATAGCGGATATAACTCTCACGCTGGAGTGCCGAGAGTTAGAAACGTTCCGGCGCTGTAGGATGTGGCTGCGGCCGATTAGGTAGATGGTGGGGTAACGGCCCACCATGCCGATAATCGGTACAGGTTGTGAGAGCAAGAGCCTGGAGACGGTATCTGAGACAAGATACCGGGCCCTACGGGGCGCAGCAGGCGCGAAACCTTTACACTGCACGACAGTGCGATAGGGGGACTCCGAGTGTGAGGGCATATAGCCCTCGCTTTTCTGTACCGTAAGGTGGTACAAGAATAAGGACTGGGCAAGACCGGTGCCAGCCGCCGCGGTAATACCGGCAGTCCAAGTGATGGCCGATATTATTGGGCCTAAAGCGTCCGTAGCTTGCTGTGTAAGTCCATTGGGAAATCGACCAGCTCAACTGGTCGACGTCCGGTGGAAACTACACAGCTTGGGGCCGAGAGACTCAACGGGTACGTCCGGGGTAGGAGTGAAATCCTATAATCCTGGACGGACCACCAATGGGGAAACCACGTTGAGAGACCGGACCCGACAGTGAGGGACGAAAGCCAGGGTCTCGAACCGGATTAGATACCCGGGTAGTCCTGGCCGTAAACAATGCTCGCTAGGTATGTCACGCGCCATGAGCACGTGATGTGCCGTAGTGAAGACGATAAGCGAGCCGCCTGGGAAGTACGTCCGCAAGGATGAAACTTAAAGGAATTGGCGGGGGAGCACCACAACCGGAGGAGCCTGCGGTTTAATTGGACTCAACGCCGGACATCTCACCGGTCCCGACAGTAGTAATGACAGTCAGGTTGACGACTTTACTCGACGCTACTGAGAGGAGGTGCATGGCCGCCGTCAGCTCGTACCGTGAGGCGTCCTGTTAAGTCAGGCAACGAGCGAGACCCACACTTCTAGTTGCCAGCAACACCCCTGCGGTGGTTGGGTACACTAGGAGGACTGCCATTGCTAAAATGGAGGAAGGAATGGGCAACGGTAGGTCAGTATGCCCCGAATGGACCGGGCAACACGCGGGCTACAATGGCTATGACAGTGGGATGCAACGCCGAGAGGCGAAGCTAATCTCCAAACGTAGTCGTAGTTCGGATTGCGGGCTGAAACCCGCCCGCATGAAGCTGGATTCGGTAGTAATCGCGTGTCAGAAGCGCGCGGTGAATACGTCCCTGCTCCTTGCACACACCGCCCGTCAAAGCACCCGAGTGGGGTCCGGATGAGGCCGTCATGCGACGGTCGAATCTGGGCTCCGCAAGGGGGCTTAAGTCGTAACAAGGTAGCCGTAGAGGAATCTGCGGCTGGATCACCTCCTACTGACCGGGATCAGGGCTCTGCCCTGACCCACCTACACTGACTGGTGACCACAAGTCACCGCGAGTCGGCAAGCGCCGACTACTGCATGGGCCCGCTGGGCTCACAAGACCTATCCGAGGCGGATATCCCCTCTCGGGGATGTCGGGTGCAACTCCCGACGGGTCCGTACTTCGTATCGCAATCGAATCCGTCCCCTTAAGTGTGGGACGGCGTTCGACTATGATACGACGACAGATGCACCAGGCCGGGTGAAACCGCGCCTGGGAAGGGTCGATTCGCCCACCATCTCCACCTTGGGGGCGAGTATGAAACCGTGTGTACGTGCGATCCAGGCGTCCACTGGACTCGTTCAGTTGAACGAGTCACAACGACGTTGGCTACTATGCCAGCTGGTGGATTGCTCGGCTCAGGCGCTGATGAAGGACGTGCCAAGCTGCGATAAGCTGTGGGGAGCCGCACGGAGGCGAAGAACCACAGATTTCCGAATGAGAATCTCTCTAACAATTGCTTCGCGCAATGAGGAACCCCGAGAACTGAAACATCTCAGTATCGGGAGGAACAGAAAACGCAATGTGATGTCGTTAGTAACCGCGAGTGAACGCGATACAGCCCAAACCGAAGCCCTCACGGGCAATGTGGTGTCAGGGCTACCTCTCATCAGCCGACCGTCTTCACGAAGTCTCTTGGAATAGAGCGTGATACAGGGTGACAACCCCGTACTGAAGACCAGTACGCTGTGCGGTAGTGCCAGAGTAGCGGGGGTTGGATATCCCTCGCGAATAACGCAGGCATCGACTGCGAAGGCTAAACACAACCTGAGACCGATAGTGAACAAGTAGTGTGAACGAACGCTGCAAAGTACCCTCAGAAGGGAGGCGAAATAGAGCATGAAATCAGTTGGCAATCGAGCGACAGGGCATACAAGGTCCCATGACGAATGACCGAGACGCGAGTCTCTAGTAAGACTCACGGGAAGCCGATGTTCTGTCGTACGTTTTGAAAAACGAGCCAGGGAGTGTGTCTGTATGGCAAGTCTAACCGGAGTATCCGGGGAGGCACAGGGAAACCGACATGGCCGCAGGGCTTTGCCCGAGGGCCGCCGTCTTCAAGGGCGGGGAGCCATTCGGACACGACCCGAATCCGGACGATCTACGCATGGACAAGATGAAGCGTGCCGAAAGGCACGTGGAAGTCTGTTAGAGTTGGTGTCCTACAATACCCTCTCGTGATCTATGTGTAGGGGTGAAAGGCCCATCGAGTCCGGCAACAGCTGGTTCCAATCGAAACATGTCGAAGCATGACCTCCGCCGAGGTAGTCTGTGAGGTAGAGCGACCGATTGGTGTGTCCGCCTCCGAGAGGAGTCGGCACACCTGTCAAACTCCAAACTTACAGACGCTGTTTGACGCGGGGATTCCGGTGCGCGGGGTAAGCCTGTGTACCAGGAGGGGAACAACCCAGAGATAGGTTAAGGTCCCCAAGTGTGGATTAAGTGTAATCCTCTGAAGGTGGTCTCGAGCCCTAGACAGCCGGGAGGTGAGCTTAGAAGCAGCTACCCTCTAAGAAAAGCGTAACAGCTTACCGGCCGAGGTTTGAGGCGCCCAAAATGATCGGGACTCAAATCCACCACCGAGACCTGTCCGTACCACTTATACTGGTAATCGAGTAGATTGGCGCTCTAATTGGATGGAAGCGGGGGCGAGAGCTCCTGTGGACCGATTAGTGACGAAAATCCTGGCCATAGTAGCAGCGATAGTCGGGTGAGAACCCCGACGGCCTAATGGATAAGGGTTCCTCAGCACTGCTGATCAGCTGAGGGTTAGCCGGTCCTAAGTCTCACCGCAACTCGACTGAGACGAAATGGGAAACGGGTTAATATTCCCGTGCCACTATGCAGTGAAAGTTGACGCCCTGGGGTCGATCACGCCGGGCATTCGCCCGGTCGAACCGTCCAACTCCGTGGAAGCCGTAATGGCACGAAGCGGACGAACGGCGGTATAGGGAAACGTGATTCAACCTGGGGCCCATGAAAAGACGAGCATAGTGTCCGTACCGAGAACCGACACAGGTGTCCATGGCGGCGAAAGCCAAGGCCTGTCGGGAGCAACCAACGTTAGGGAATTCGGCAAGTTAGTCCCGTACCTTCGGAAGAAGGGATGCCTGCTCCGGAACGGAGCAGGTCGCAGTGACTCGGAAGCTCGGACTGTCTAGTAACAACATAGGTGACTGCAAATCCGCAAGGACTCGTACAGTCACTGAATCCTGCCCAGTGCAGGTATCTGAACACCTCGTACAAGAGGACGAAGGACCTGTCAACGGCGGGGGTAACTATGACCCTCTTAAGGTAGCGTAGTACCTTGCCGCATCAGTAGCGGCTTGCATGAATGGATTAACCAGAGCTTCACTGTCCCAACGTTGGGCCCGGTGAACTGTACATTCCAGTGCGGAGTCTGGAGACACCCAGGGGGAAGCGAAGACCCTATGGAGCTTTACTGCAGGCTGTCGCTGAGACGTGGTCGCCGATGTGCAGCATAGGTAGGAGTCGTTACAGAGGTACCCGCGCTAGCGGGCCACCCAGACATCAGTGAAATACTACCCGTCGGTGACTGCGACTCTCACTCCGGGAGGAGGACACCGATAGCCGGGCAGTTTGACTGGGGCGGTACGCGCTCGAAAAGATATCGAGCGCGCCCTATGGCTATCTCAGCCGGGACAGAGACCCGGCGAAGAGTGCAAGAGCAAAAGATAGCTTGACAGTGTTCTTCCCAACGAGGAACGCTGACGCGAAAGCGTGGTCTAGCGAACCAATTAGCCTGCTTGATGCGGGCAATTGATGACAGAAAAGCTACCCTAGGGATAACAGAGTCGTCACTCGCAAGAGCACATATCGACCGAGTGGCTTGCTACCTCGATGTCGGTTCCCTCCATCCTGCCCGTGCAGAAGCGGGCAAGGGTGAGGTTGTTCGCCTATTAAAGGAGGTCGTGAGCTGGGTTTAGACCGTCGTGAGACAGGTCGGCTGCTATCTACTGGGTGTGTTATGGTGTCTGACAAGAACGACCGTATAGTACGAGAGGAACTACGGTTGGTGGCCACTGGTGTACCGGTTGTTCGAGAGAGCACGTGCCGGGTAGCCACGCCACACGGGGTAAGAGCTGAACGCATCTAAGCTCGAAACCCACTTGGAAAAGAGACACCGCTGAGGTCCCGCGTACAAGACGCGGTCGATAGACTCGGGGTGTGCGCGTTGAGGTAACGAGACGTTAAGCCCACGAGCACTAACAGACCAAAGCCATCATTCATACGCACTGTGACTCATTCACCGACGATTTAACTCGTCGCTGAACGAGTCCAGGCGCAAACTGGATCGCACGTAATCACACGGTGGAGACCGATCGAGACTGGTATCCTCGTGGTTCGATTCCACGACTCGACGTTAGGCGGCCACAGCGGTGGGGTTGCCTCCCGTACCCATCCCGAACACGGAAGATAAGCCCACCAGCGTTCCGGGGAGTACTGGAGTGCGCGAGCCTCTGGGAAATCCGGTTCGCCGCCACCATTCATACCTATCACAGCCCACTCAGGAGAGGAATCTCTCCCGAGTGGGCTTTCCGTA